>NZ_FNCC01000043.1 GCF_900100955.1 Lentzea fradiae
AACGCCTCGTAGCAGTTGAACAGGCCGTGCCTGCCGGTGAGCAGGTACCCCTCCAGCATGCCTTGGCACAGGTGCTCGGACAGCACCTCGACCACGCGGCCGTCGGGCACCAGGTGCTCGTCCACCGGCAGTGTTTCCGCCTGCCACTGCTTCCCGGTCACGTCGTAGACCGCGTCTAGCCTGTTCGACGCGGTCTCGTCCGGCCCGAAGATCCGGAACGAACGGGCGTCGGCGTTGAGTGCCACGACATCACGCAGCATCCGGCCGAGGACCCTGGTCGGTTCGGAGTGCGTGCTGCCGTTCTTGACCACATCGACGGCGTGGGCGCGGATACCGGGCATCTTCAGCTCTCGCAACAACAACCCGCCGTTGGCGTGTGGCGAAGCGCCCATCCTCCGGCCGCCTTCCGGTGCCAGGGCGACGAGGTGCGGGCGCGGCGCACCGTGCTCGTCGAACAGCTCCTCGGGCCGGTAGCCGCGCAGCCACTGTTCCAGCTGCCGCAGGTGTTCGGGGTTGTCGCGCACACCCGAGAGCGGGACCTGGTGTGAGCGCCAGGTGCCCTCGACCGGCGTTCCGTCCACTTCGGACGGACCCGTCCAGCCCTTGGGGCTGCGCAACACGATCATCGGCCGCTTGCCGGCCTGGATGCGGTCGATGACCTGGTCGAGCACCTCGGCCATCCGTTCGTGCATGGCCTGCGGCTCGTGACCCTCGACGTAGAACGGCTCGTAGCTGTAACCGCGCAGCAGCGAGTCGAGCTCGTCGCCGGGGATGCGGGAGAGCAGCGTCGGATTGGCGATCTTGTAGCCGTTGAGGTGCAGGATCGGCAGCACGGCACCGTCGGTCACGGGGTTGAGGAACTTGCCTGCGTGCCAGCTCGCGGCGAGCGGCCCCGTCTCGGCCTCACCGTCGCCCACGACACACGCGACGATCAGGCCGGGGTTGTCGAACGCGGCACCGAACGCGTGGGCGAGCGAGTAGCCCAGCTCGCCACCCTCGTGGATCGACCCAGGCACCTCCGGCGCGACGTGGCTGGGCACCCCGCCGGGGAAGGAGAACTGGCGGAACAGCGTGCGCATGCCCTCGGCGTCACGCGGCACGCCGGG
>NZ_FNCC01000039.1 GCF_900100955.1 Lentzea fradiae
TCGTGGGCGAGGACCTCGGGGCTGGCGTCGCCGTTCCAGTGGGTCTGGTCGAGGTTGGGGTTGGCGGGGTCGACCTTGACGCTGGTGTGGGCGTCTGCCTTGTTGTCGGTGAACTCCAGGTTGAGGTGGAACTGGTCGCCGCTGGGCAGGCGGAAGCCCTTGTTGACCAGGTTGTTGACGCCGTTGGTGGCGTTGTCCTTGACCTGGGCGATGACGGCCGGGTCGACGTTCGCGGCAGGGTCGAGGTGCACCTTGACGGTGTACTCCTGCACGAAGTTGCCCGGCGTGGTCTCGATGCGCCGCAGGTCGTAGTTGATCAGACCCTGGTACGACTTGACGTTCGACGGCGTGCTGTCGGTTCGGACGTCGTGGACGATCTGGTCGACGGTCCGGACATCGGTGTCGTTGCGGCGGTCGGCCCACGTGCTGCGGTCAGCCGGGTTGTTCGGCGTCGACCAGTCCGCCGTCTTCGCCGGATCGTGCCGCCACGACTCGTCGGTCAAGACGTCCTTGCCCCGGTGCGACTCCGGCGTCGGCGGCGTCATCGCGGGTGGTGCGCCGACCTTCGGCACGTCCTTGCGGGTGCCGTCCGGGCTCAGGTTCGACTCGCGCACCGGCGGCAGCGGGGGAGCGGGTGGCGGGACCGCCGCCCCGGCACCGCCGCGGCTGCTCCCCGCCGGAGACGACTCCGCGGGCAGCGGGGGCAACGGCTTCTGGTCCGCGTCCTGCTTGCCCTCGGCCGGCGGCGGAGGCAACGGCTTCTCGTCCGGCTTCGCCGCCGTGGTCGTGCTCGCCTCGGCGGGCGGCGGCGGAGGCGGCGTGGTCGGCGGCGCGGGCTTCGGCGGCACCGGCGGCGGGGACGAGTTGTAGGCGTCGACCTGCTTGTCCGCCTCGGCCTTCGCGTCCCACCACTTCTTCTGCTCGGCGTCGGCGGCGGCCCTGGCGTCGTTGAGCTTGGTCTCCGCGTCCTTGATCTTCTTCTCGGCCTTGGCGCGTTCCTCCTCGATCGCCTTCCGGGCGGCCTCGGCCTCGGCGCGCGCGGTGGCGGCGTCGGCCACGGCCTGCTTCTGCGCCTCCCACTGCTCACGGGCGTCGATGGCGGCCTGGCGCCGCGCGTCGAGCTCCGTGCGCGCGTCGGTGAGCTGCTGCTGGGCGTCGTTCAGCGCGGTGTGCGCCGCGTCGGCCTCCTGCTCGAGCCGGTCCAGCTCGGGCTTCGGCGCGCCGTTGATCCTGGCGTCGTCGAGGAGGTTGTCGGCCGCGAGCGCGTCCTGGCTGAGCGCCGCGACCTGCGGCGTCAGCTGCTGGATCGTCGCGCGCACCGGCGGGACGTTCGCCTTGGCGTCCTCGAACGCCGTCTCCCGCTTGTCCGCCTCCGCCTTGGCGTCGGTCTCGGCCTGGACGGCCGCGTCCACCTTCGCCGTGGCGTCCTTCAGCGGCTTGTCGGTCCTCGCCAGGTCGGCGGCGGCGGTGTTGACGACCTCCTGGGCCTCGTGACGGGCCTCGTCGACCTTCTTCTCCGCGTCGCGCCAGGCGTCGGCCGCCTTCTTGACCTCGGTCTGGGCGTCCTTCAGCGAGTCGCTGAAGTCCTGCCTCAGCAGGTTCTCGACATCGGTGGCGGGCATGCGCACGCCGGCCGAGCCGGGCACCGTCAGGTCGACGACGCCGGTCTTGCCGCCGACCGTCGCCACCACGCGGTACTCGACGTCGAACTGCACGAGACCGGTGCGGGAGGAGTCCTTGGGCTTGACGGCGCCGCCCTGGGCCTGCGCGGGACCACCGGAGACGCCGGACGAGTCCTCGTTCGCGTGCCGCAGCTCGACACCGCCGGTGCCGAAGTTGACGGTGTCCTTCGGGTCGCCCTGCTTGACCGCCGCACTGCCCTGGGCGAGGCCCACCGACACGTCGGACGTGTCGGCGACCTTGGCCTCGCTGGAGACCTCGGTGGTCCTCGTGGCCTGCGGGGTCTCGATCCTGACGCCGTCGCTGAGCGAGCCGAGCCGCGGGTTCACCAGCTTCGCGTAGACCTTGACCTCGGCGTCCTGGCCGAACGCCAGCGCCGCCTCCTTCAGGCCCGGCACGTCGAGCGGGCCGGACAGCATCGACGGGAGGTGCGGCTGCAGGTTCTCCGGGCTGAGCGTGGAGTACAGGCTGTTGAGCGAGCCCGTTCCCTTGCCGGTCAGGCCCTTGCCCGCACCCGCGTCCGTCATCGCCTTCACGGCGGCGGCGCGCAGGTCCCGTGCGCCGCGCAGGTTCTCCACCGACGCGGCCGGGGGCAGCTGCGCCGCGCGCACGTCCTGCTGGAAGGCGGCCGTCGCCTCCGGCGTGCCGAACTCGGTGCCGCGCTTGCTCGCCGCCGACATGTACGGATCGGGGGTGCCCCGGCCGGAGGTCGGCTGGGAGACCTTCTGGTTGTCCGCGTGCGTGCGGATCACCATGTCCTGCTGGACGCTGGTGGCCTTCGCGATCTCCGTGTTGCCCTTCTCCACGACGAGCTCGAACTCGACCGGGACGTTGTAACGCGCCGCCGGTCCGCTCGCCGTGCGGCTGTGGCTGAACGCCTCGGTGGTCGAGGTCGTCACCGAGCTGCTCTGGCTCGACCCGATGTTCGCGCCCACCGCGAGACCCGCGGTGCCCGAGGTGTTCGGGTTCGCGCTGCCCGGCGAGGCCAGTCCCGGTGCCCGCAGACCGGCGCCCCAGCCGGTGCCGCGGCCGGTGCCGGCGCTGCCCTTGCGGGAGCCGCCGTCGTTGTGGGACATGTCGATGCCGTCGTTGACGACCTGGTCGAACTTCGGCTCACCCGTCTTGGCCCGCAGCGTGACCTGGTAGGAGTCCTTGCCGAACGTGCCGGGCTGGTGCACCAGCAGCGGCACGCCGCCGTCCAGCGCGCTGTCGATCATGGCCTTGACGCTCGTCGGCGAGTTCAGGTCGACGATGCGCTGCAGGTTGCTCATCGAGTCCTTGAGCACCGAGTCCGGGATCAGCGCCTCGCGGCCGAACTTCTTGGTGTTCTCGGACAGCTTCGTCGTGAGGTCGTTGACCGCGGCGGAGAGGTCGGGAACGGCCTCCACGTTGGACAGTCCGAGCGCACCGGGCTCACCCGGCGCCACCGTCGCGGGCGGCGCCATCTTCGGGAAGTCCGGCTTGGCGACGTCCGGCGCCACCTTCGGCAGGACGCCCATCTCCCGCGCGACGTCCTCCGACACGCGCAGGAACACCGACTTCGGCAGGTCCACCTTCACGCCCTCGGCGTTCGGCGTGCCGCCGTGCACGAAGTTCCCCGCGCGGCTCTCGCCGACGATCGTGAACTCGGCGTCGACCTGGACCAGCACGGTCCGCGCGTCGGCGGGCGTGCTCCTGCCGCGGTCGACGTTGCCGCCGACCTCGCTCGACTCGGTCTTGGTGGACGACCACGGCGTCACCTTGCCGGTGGCCGCGACACCGCCGGACCCGCCGGTCTGCGACGGCTGGCCCGCGGCGGGCGGGGTCACGTTGGGACGCACCGGCACGTTGATGCCCGCGGTCAGGTCGACCGACTGGCTCGTCGAGGTCGAGAAACCGGCCTTGTAGCCACCGCTGACCGAGTTGTCGGAGCCCGTGGCGTCCGAGATGGCCACCAGCTTCGCCTCGCCGAGCTTCACCGTCATGCCGATCGCGCCGGTGCGGTCGGTCACCCGGCGGTCGTACTTGAGGCCCTGCTCCTGCACGCCGGTCTCGATGAGCCGCTGCAGGTTCGCCTTGATGTTCTCCGGGGAGAACATCTTGTCGATCTGCGCCCGCGACGCGGTGCCCGGCGTGGTGAGCGCCGAGTCGCCGTTCGCCGCGCGGTCGAGCGCCTCGATGGCCTGCTTGCGCAGCTCCGCCGTGTTGGCGACGGCCTCCACGTTGAGGAACTCCGGCGACTTCGGCCGGGCCTCCTTGGGAGCCAGCAGGTCCTTCACGGTCGGAGAGTCGGCGAGCGGCTCGGCCTTCGGCTCACCCGGCTTGAAGCCGTCACCGGGGTCGTTCTTGAGCGTCGAGGAGTCCGACACCCACAGGTTGACCTCACCGTTGATCTTGTCGAGGCCGGCGCCGGTCTTGGCGACGGTCCTGACCTCCGGCGCCTGCTGACCGGGCAGGCCGGGCACGACGGTGCGGACCCACGTGCGGGGCCGGGTGAACGTGGTGATCTCGACCTCGAACTCCACGTCGCCGCGGAACACCTGGGCGTCCGGGCTGCCGGGGTTCGACGACGTGGCGCTCACGGCCGGTCCGGCCGTGGTCTTGTCCGTGGTCGAGTGGGTGTAGGACACGCCGGCCTGCGGCATCGGGGTGAGCGCGGCGACGCCGGTCTTGACCGGGATGTTCGCCCTGCCCGTGATGCCGCCGGTGAAGCCCTTGGTGGTGCTGGTGTTGGCGTCGAGCTTCGGGCCGGTCGTCGTGGAGTCGCTGACCGGGCGCGCGTCGGCCTGACCGAGGTGCTCCGGGTTGGTCAGCTTCGCCTTGACGGTGACGTTGACGTAGGTGTTCGTCGTCTTGCCGGAGTTCTTCAGCTGCACCTCGACGCCGGGGCCGAGGAGGCTGTCCATGTTCGCCTTCAGCGCGGCGGGGGAGAGGTTCGCGGTCAGCTTGCGCTGGTTCGCGAGCTGCTCCGCCACGTCGGCGAAGCCCTGGCCCTTGCTGGAGCGCGGGTTCGCGTTCGCGTCGTTCCACTTCGGCAGGAACTTGTCGAAGCCGGGCAGCTCCCGCAGCTTCTTCTCGACCTGGCTCTGCACCTCGGTGGCGGGCACGAACTCGCCCACCTTGGCGTTGCCCGCGGCGAGCGCGTCACCGACGTAGGGCGGCAGGAACCTCGTCTTCGCCGTCGCCGGGTCGGTCGTGGTGTTGCGGGTCCCTTCCGGGGTCGGCAGCCCCACCGCACCGGCCTCGTTGAGGCCCATGCGCATGAAGGTGGTGATCTCCGTCTTCACCGGCTTGCCCGCGGGGCCCTGGACCTCGACCTCGGCGGTGACCTCGTAGAGGCCGGTCTCGTTCTTGACGCCGATGCCGGTCTTGTGGCTGGAGCTCGACCCCGCGTTGACGCCCTCCGCGGTGCGCGCGGAGTAGGTGACGGTGGCACCGACCGTGCCGCCGACCTGGCCGGGCACCCCGATGTTGCCGCCGAACCCGGCGGTCACGTCGGCACCCGTCTTGGTGGACGCGGACACACTGCTGCCCCAGGAGGAGGTGTCCTTGATGTCCAGCGGCGCCGTGTCGTGCGTGCCGACCAGCTTCGCTTCCTTGAGCGTCGCCGTCATCTGCACCGCCGCACCCTTGCTCGCGTGCGGGCTGACCAGGTCGGGCGAGGTGACGAAGCCGCCGAGCATCGACGGCAGGTTGTTGCGCATCGAGGTCGGGCTCAGGAAGTCCTGCAGCGCCTGGCGGCCGGGCGAGCCGATCTTCGTGATCGACGGGTGCAGGTTCTCCGCGATGTCGGAGAACAGCTGCGCGGGGTTCTTCACCACCACGGCTTCCGGCACGACGTTCTCGGCCTTGGTGCCCCACGCCGGGTCCGTCGGCGTGACCGGGGCGGACGTCTTGCCCGAGTCGACGATCTTGCTCAGGTCGGCGGGCACCTGCAGCGTCACGTCCGTGCCGACGGGCGGCAGGGTCGCGTTCATCCGCGGGTTGCCGGACGCGTCGGTCAGCGTGATCTCGTACGAGACCGGGACGACGACCTTCTTGGAACCGTCGTCCGATCCCTTGATCGCGCGCTGCTCGGTGACCGAGTTGCTGGTGGACTGCGACACCGCGGGCGTCGCGAGCGCGGCCTTGCCGCCCAGCGAGCCGTACGGGCCCATCGCCACACCGGCCGTCACCGAACCACCGACGTCGTTGGACGTCGAGACGCTGTTCGTCGTCGAGGACGAGACGGCCGCCTGGTAGTTCTTGTCGACCTTCGTGTCCGCCGCGTCGGTGACCTTCGTGTCGGCGTCCGCGTGCATCTCCGCGCGGATGTTCGCCTCGAACCAGGTGTTGCCGATCTTCACCTGGAAGTTGCGGCCGCTGTCGAGGAACGTCTCGAACTGGGTCTCGAGCGCGCTCTTGATGCGGGCGGCGTCGTCGGGCTTGATGCCCTGGATCTCCGCCACGACCGCGTCCGCGCCGCGCACCTCGGTCGGCACGATCGAGCCGAGCGCCTTGTTGTCCTGGAAGAAGCTCGGCAGGTTCGTGTCCGGGACCTGGCCGACCGGCTGCGGCGCCATCGTGGTCATCGGGATGACCGGGTTCGGCGTCGGCTTGCGCGGTGCGGGACGGGTCTCGGGCTCCGGCTCCGGACGCGTGCCGGCGTCCGCCTCGGGGGCGGACCGGGTCTGCGTGTCGGCGTCGGGTGCCGGGCGCGTCTGCGTGTCGGCGTCGGGCGCGGGCGGCGCGGGGCGCACGTCCCCGTTCTGCCGCGCGTCCTGGAGCTGCTGGGTGAAGTCCCGGAACGCTTCGAGGTGGCTGGTGTTGTGCCCACCCGTCCGCGCGTCCTGGATCTGCTGGTCGACGTGGGCGCGCACGGCCGCGAGGTCGGCGTCGGAGTACTGCCGCCAGACGGGTGCGTTGACGTCGGCGGGCTGCTGCAACGCGTGCACGGTGAGCGACGCGTCGCGGTTGGCCGTGAGCTGGTCGATCCGGTTCTGGTTCCACTGGATGTCGCGGTCGGCCCGGTCCCTGCGGGCCGCCTGCTCGTCCAGCATCGACTGGGTCTTCAGGGCGTCGGGAACCAGGTCGGCCGCGTTCCAGCGGGCCTGGTCCGCCTTGGCCTTGGCGAGGCTCTTCTCGGCGATCTGCGTCTGCAGGTCGTAGAGGTTCGGCGCCACGGCGCGGCGGTTGATGTCGATCGCGTTCTGGATGGCGGCGGCGCGGTCGGGGTTGTTGCTGTACGCCGGGTTCTGCTGCATGTCGCGCAGCGCCGGGGTGTCGAGACCGTACAGCGACGCCTCGAACGACCGCTGCGGCGTACCCACCTGGACGGGGTCGAAGCCGCCGGGCACGACGCGGTCCACGTCCGGGTTCGCGGGCCGTGCCGCCGGGTCCTGCATGAACGGACGCGGCTGCGGTTCCGGGCGTGCAGCGGGTGCCGGTTCGGGCTGGGCGTGACGGCCCCCGTCGCCCGCGCGGCCCCTGCCGTCGCCGTCCTGCCTGCCGTCGCGGTCTTGCCTGCCGTCGCCGTCCTGCCTGCCGTCGCCGTCCTCACGGGCCGGCGCGTCGTTGTCCGCGGGGGCCGGCGGCGTCTCCGGCCGGTAGGGCACCGCGTTGTCGATGGCCCGGATGCTGTCCAGCTGCGCGTGGAGGTTGTCCAGCTCGGGCACCGGGTGACCGGCCACGCGTGCGTCGAAGATCAGGTTGTCGACGTGGTCCTGGAGGACCTCGATGTCCTGCGGCGACATCGACTGCCAGCCGGGAGCGTCCAGGTCGTCCGGCAGGTTCAGCGCATAGGTCGTGAGCGCGTCCTTGTGGTCGTACTGCAGCGTCGCCAGCTCGTTGGAGAGCTGCTGCTGGTACTGCTTGAGGTTCTGCTGCTCCGCCTGGCGCTGCGCCTGGTCCGTGCGCATCAGCTCGGACTTCAGCATGTCCGGAAGCGCGTCGGTGGCGTGCTTGAGGTCGTTCGCCTTGCGGTGCGTCTCGTTGATCTCGGTCTTCAGGTCCGCCAGGTGCTGCGGGATCCCGCCGGGCTTCTGCGCGATCTCCAGGTTGCGGGCCATCTGGTTGATCTCTTGCAGGTGGAACGGGTTGTCGCTGTGCAGCTCGGCGAGCTCGGCGAGCTCGGCGGAGGACCTGCCGAACAGCGAGGCCCTGAAGCCCGCGAACTCCTGTCGCACGGAGAGCCCGCCGTTGTCCGGCCGCGTGCCGGCATCGGACCGCACGTCGGCGTCCGAGTCCACGTCCGACCGGGCGTCGACGTCGGAGTCCACATCGGACTGGACGTCGGCGTCGGAGTCCACGTCGGAACCCAGCTGGATGACCGGTGCCTGGTCGAACTGGCGGTTCTGGAACTCCTGGGTCCTGGCGTCGAGGTCGCGCAGGCGTTCCGCGCGTGCCTCGACCTCCGCCGTCATCTGGGCGACCCGCTGTTGCAGGGACTGGACGTTCGCGTACATCTCCGCGGCGCGGTCGAAGCGGTTGGCGTAGTCGGGATTGCCGACGAACGACTGGTGCAGCTCCGCCTGCTCCACCAGCGCCTCGGCCTCGGCGATCTTCTGGTCGAAGTTCGTCGTGTCGACCTCGCCGCCGAACATGCGGTTCAGGAAGCCGTTGACACCGGTGTTCGCCGACTTGCCGAGACGGAGGTTCTCCAGCCCCTCCTTGGCGTTCTCCAGGTTCGTGGTCAGCGAGTCCAGGCCGCGCACGGAGGCGTGGGAGAGGACCTTGCGCACCTCCACCTCGTTCTGCACCCGCTGCTGCAGGGTCTTCAGCTCGGTGGCGTCGAACCCGGCGGTCTCCGCCTCCCTGATCTGCTCGGCCAGGTGGGCCTCGATCTCGGGGAGCTTGAGCAGCGGGATGCTCTTGAGGTTGTCCGCGTTCGGACCGGCGACGTGGGTGTCGACGAGGTGGGTCATGCCCAGCCTCGGGCCCTCGCCCTGGAGCACCTCGATCTGGGTGTCCGTGCTCTTCTTCAGGTCGGCGAGCGTCTCGATCTGCTCGTTGAGCGCCGCCGTCTGCGCGCGTTCCTCCGGCGACTGCATCGACTCGGGCTTCCAGGAGCCCTTGGCCTTGGCCTCGTCGATCCGGTTCTGCAGGTCCGCCGAGCGTTCCATCAACGCGTTCGTGAAGCCCTGCGGCCCGTCGGGGTGCGCGGCCGCGCGCTTGATCAGCTGGGTCCGCGCCGCGGCGATGTAGAGGCCGGGGTCCCTGGCCCCCTTGTACAGCTCGCCGACGGCCTGGTTGACCTCCGCGGAGGACTTGCCGCTGAGGTAGGACTCGAAGCCGACCCGCACCTCCTGCGCCGTCGGTCCGCCGAGCGCGCCGAACGTGCCGTCCTGCGAGTGGAGCTGGACCTGCGGAGCACCGTCCGGGCCGTGGACGGTCTGCACGCCGTTGTTGTCCACGACGACCTGGACGCCCAGCGCCTGGCCGATCGTGTCGGGGAAGTGCGTGGCGACCTGGGAGTCCGCCCACGACGGCGTCTCGATGCCCTTGGCGACCAGGTCGGCCGACGACGGGAACGCCCCGTTCGTCTTCACCTCCTGGGTGATGTGGTTGATCATCTCCACGTCGCCCGGCTTCATGCCGTCGGTCTTGAGACCGGCGTTGACGACCTCCCAGCGCTTCGCCGACCCGTCGGCGAGGTCGTTGGCGAGGTTCGCCCGCCACTGCTCGATCTTGGCGTCGCCCGTGAGCCCCGGCGTGTTCGGTTCCAGGTCCGGGTGGAACTTGGCCAGCGTGTCGGGATCGACGTTGTTCGCGGCGAAGTCGGCCAGCGCGGGCGGGTTCAGCCCGGGGTGGTTGTGGTTCTGCGGGTTCTGCCGGACGTCGTCGAGAACGGCGTCCACAGTGGACTTGACGTCACCGGTGCTCACCACGGGAGACGCGTTCGGCACGTCCACGCCCTGGAACGCCGCGCTGCGCAGCACGGACTCGACCAGGCCGACCTCGTCCAGCGCCGGCCGGTGCGTCTGGTCGTTGGGGCGGACGTCCACATCGGACTCGACATCGCTGTCGAAGTCGAAGCTGCCGGGCATCTTCGGCATGCCGCCGTCCATCGGCCGCGTCTGCACGTCCGGTCCGACGAAGGTCTTGGCGGGGGCGTCGACGTCCTGAGTGGACGGTGCGGGGGTGCTGTCCGGGCTGGGCGGAGTCCAGCCTGCCGGTGGTGGGACGGTGGCCGGTCCGGCGGGTTCGATGGTGGTGTCGGGCACCATGACCTGGCTGTTGGCGGTGCGTTCGATGAGCCAGAGGTGGCGGGGGAGGACGCCGGGGTCGGGCAGGTGGAGGTCGGCGCCCATGATGCCGCCGTCGTTCTGGTGGACGCCGGAGTTCGTCTCGTGTTGCTGGAAGACGCGGGTGCTGTCTTTGTACTCGTCGGGGATGCCGAGGTAGTGCAGGGTTTCGTGGGCGAGGACCTCGGGGCTGGCGTCGCCGTTCCAGTGGGTCTGGTCGAGGTTGGGGTTGGCGGGGTCGACCTT
>NZ_FNCC01000037.1 GCF_900100955.1 Lentzea fradiae
GACTCGCCAGCGCGAGGATGCCGCGGACCAGGTCGCCGACGTAGCAGAAGCTGCGGGTCTGCTTGCCCGTGCCGTAGACGGTCAACGGCTTGCCGCTGAGCGCCTGGTGCACGAAGTTCGAGACCACCCGGCCGTCGGTCGCGTGCAGCCGCGGGCCGTAGGTGTTGAAGATGCGGACGATGCCCACGTCGAGCAGGCCCATGCGGTGGTAGGCGCCGAGCAGGGCCTCCGCGTACCGCTTGGACTCGTCGTAGACGCTGCGCGGGCCGATCGGGTTGACGTTGCCCCAGTACTCCTCGGGCTGCGGGTGCACCTGCGGCTCGCCGTAGACCTCGCTGGTCGACGCCTGGATGAGCCGCGCGCCGTTCGCGATGGCCAGCTCGGCGACCTTCTTCATGCCGGTCGAGCCGACCTCCAGCGTCTCCAGCGGACGCTCCAGGAACCGCGGCGGCGACGCGGGGGAGGCGAAGTTCAGCACGAGGTCGACCGGGCCGTCCACGGTCCAGTCGCCGCAGATGTCCGCCTCGATGAACTCGAAGCGCGGCTCGTCCGCGTACCTCGTGACGTTCTCCGTGAGCCCGGAGGAGAAGTCGTCCACGACCACGACCGACCAACCGTGGTCGAGCACCGCGTCCACCAGGTGCGACCCGATGAACCCCGCACCGCCGGTGACCACTGCTCGCATGGTGTGAACCAACCCCTCCCCCAGGACTTCTGACACGTTCGAGTGGTACCCAGGCTACGAAACACCGATGCCTAGGCGTTCTGCGCCTCCCAGTTGCTGAGCCACACGTCACGTGACTCGCGTTCCGCGCGGATGTTCGACAGCCAGTCGCCGAGCACGTCCACCTGCAGTTCGAGCGCACCCGACATCAACCGGGGGCAGCTCTCGCGGACCGCGTCGAAGCCCGCGTCCTGAGAGATGTTCGTGAGGCTGAGCATCGAGGTCGCCGACTGCCGGTAGCGGCCGACGATCGTCTGCACGTGCGCCGCGTGCCCACCGCTCTCGGCCACCCGGCACCACAGCTCGTAGTCCTCCCACCCGTGCAGGCGGCGGTCGAGCGTGTAGCCCTCCAGCTTCTTCAGCGCGCTGGCCTTGATCAACGCCATGGCGTCGATGTAGTTGCCGTAGCGCAGCCGCCACGGCTCCCACGGCCACACGCCCATCAGCCCGACCGGTCCGGTCGAGTCGAAGCGCTGGAGCACGCCGTAGGCGAACGACGCCTCCGGGTCCGCGTCGATGGCCTCGACCAGCCGCTCCAGTCCGGTGGGGACGATCGCGTTGTCCGAGTCGAGCACGAACACCAGCTCGCCGCGGGCGTGCTTGAACGCCTCGTTGCGCGAGCGAGGCAGGCCGCGGTTGACCGGGTGCCGGACCAGCGTCATCGGGACGTGCGGGCTGCGGTCCATCCAGCGGCGCACCGTCTCGTTCGAACCGTCGGTGGAGCAGTCGTCGACGACGATGATCTCCAGGTCGCCGTACGTGCCGGACGCGGCCGACTCCAGCGCCTCCACGACGTACGGCTCGTGGTTGTACAGCGCCATGATCACCGAGACCCGCGGCGTGCGGCGGTGCCACGCGGGGGTGCGGTAGTCGACGACCGGCGTCGGGTCGATGGTCGGGTCCGTCGACACGCGCCTGCGCAGGTCGATGATGTCCAGCCGGATCTCGCGGATCGCCTGGCGCACCGCGTCGATGCTCTCCGGCTCGCGCTCCCAGGACGGCGTGACCTTCTGCCGGAACGGCTGCGTGCGGCTCGGGCCGAGCTTCAGCCGGTGGCCCTCGTGCGTCTTGCGCAGGTCGTGCGCCACCGACACGAGCTTCTCGACGCCGGCGGAGAACGGGTTCTCCTTGATCAGCGCGTAGGCGTTGCGGCGCAACCTGTTCAGCCGGTCCGGGTCCTCCAGCAACGCGGCCAGCGCGTGCGGCATCGAGGACAGCGCGGAGAACACCAGGTGCTCGTCGTGCCGGAACGGCTCGGTGTGCAGCGACGTCTCGGACAGCATCACCGCGCCGCAGTGCGCGGCCTCGGCGGCGCGCAGCCACTCGAAGTACGGCTCGTCGGCCTGGTGGACGTTGACGAGGACCTTGGTGCCCGCCAGCAGCTCCCGCTTGCGCTCGCCCGTGACGAACGCGGCGTGGTCGGTCGTGTTCGGAGCTGCGTTGTCGGACAGGATCAGGCGGCTGCGGCGGGACCACAGCTGCCGGCCGATCTTCGAGAGAGCGTGCTCACGACGGGGCGTCGCGCACCCCATGAACAGCACGTCGAGGTCGTGCCCGGTCGCGTCCGGGACGAACCTGTCCCACGTCGGCGTCCAGCCGAACTGCAGGTGCTCCGCCGCGATCCCCTGGTCCTGGTAGCGCTTCACGGACAGGGTGCTGAAGTCGAAGACCGCGCCGAGCTTGTGTCCGTAGTAGACGTTCGCGTCGAAGTGCGACGACGACGGCTGCTCGGCGGTGATGCCGATGCAGCGCTTGGCGATGCGCGGGTCCTCCAGGAACTGGCCGCCCTCCAGCACCGCGTACTCGTGCGTGGGCAGCAGGACGAAGACGTCGTCGGGCTCGGTGTCCACGACGGACGTGACGACGTCGGCCGGCACGCCGAGCCGGGTCGCCTCGTCCACGATCGCCTCGGCCAGCTCGTGGAAGAACGCGTTCTGGAAGCGCGACTGCACGACGCGCAGCCGCAGGTCGGGGCGCTGGTCAGGCATTCTTGCCGCCCTTGAGCGCTCCGGTCGCCTTGCGCAGCGGCGCCGTGACGCGCCACGACGTGGAGCGCTCCAGGTCGTCGATGCGGTCCTGCAACGTGGTGCGCCAGTGCAGGTGCTGACGGATCTCCTCGTCCAGCCTGCGGTTCAGGCGGTCGTTGTCGCGCGCGTACTCGGCGAGCAGCGTCGTCGCCTCGTCGAGCGCGGTGAGGCGCTCGGCGGCCTTGGCCAGCTCCCGGTACTCGTTCTTGAGGTCGTGCAGCTCCTGCGCCACCACGTACTCGCGGCGGCGGGCCTCCTCCAGCTCGGCCAGCGCCTTGCCCAGCGCTTCCTCGAGACCGGTCGCGACCGACTCGGCGCGTTCGCGGGCGGCCTGCTGCTCCTCGGCGAACTTGAGGCTGCGCTCCAGCTGGTCCGCGACCGGGTCGGCCTGCGAGACGACCTGGCTGAGCGGGTGCCGTGCCGTGCCGCCCTTGGAGCGCGACCTGCCGGAGGCCGTGATCGCCGCCTTCAGGTGCTCGACCAGCGAGTCCTCGGTGTAGCGCTCCTGCACCCACGCGCGGTAGGTGCGGCGTTCCTCGACGGACGGCTCCTCCGCGAGCACCGCGGCCGTCTTCTCGACGATCGTGAGGACGTCGGCGTCGTCGACCGCGTGCGTGCCGGGCGCCTCGAACAGCTCGGCGCCACCACCCGCCGGGTAGCCGATCACGACACAGCCGGCGGCCAGCGCCTCCGCGACGGGAAGGCCGAAGCCCTCGTCCCGGCCGAGCGCGATGAACACCGACGCGTCCGCCAGCTCGTCGGCGACCTTCTGCTCGCTGACGCCGTCCAGCGACACGACCTCGACGTTCGCGAAACGCTTGTCGTTCTTGAAGAGCGCGCACAGCACGGCGGCCTCGCGCGGGCGCTTGCGCGGCAGCAGCACGACCTTGCGCTTGCGCTCCTCGGAGAACCGGTAGAGCTCGGTGTCGATCACGTACGGCACCAGGTGCACCTTGAGCTTGGGGTGCATCGCGCCCAGCACGTCCACGCTCGTCCTCGAACCGGCCCACACGTGCGGCGCGGGCTTCCACGCCGGGTAATCGGTGCCGCTGAAGTTGTCGAACGTGTAGTAGTGGTTCTGGTTGAAGACGACCTTGCGCACACCCGGAGCGGGGTCGAAGCCGTCGAGCACCATCACCTCGGGGACGACCAGCACGTCGTCCGGGCCGAGCTCGCAGGTCTCACCGCTGATCACCGGCGCGGGCGAGGAGAACCACCCGGCGTCGAACCCCTCGGCGAGGTGCCACACCTTGGCGTCGAAACCGGTGCGGGCGGCGAGCTCCGCGTGCCGGTACATGGCGCGCACGCCGCCGGACGGCTCGCTGACGTCCGGGACTACGTACACGACCTGGCGAGTCATGGTCGACATCAATCCCCTCGTGGGTCTGGCATAGCCTGTCGCCGTCGAACGGAGGACAAGCGGTGACGATCCTGGTTACCGGCGGTGCGGGCTACGTCGGCTCGCACGTCGTGCACGCGCTGGCCGAAACCGGGCGTGGCGTGGTCGTGGTGGACAACATGCGCACGGGCTCGCCCGCGGCCGTACCGTCCGGCACCCCGGTACACCCTATCGACGTCACCGACACGGCGAAGCTCGAACAGGTCATCCGCGACCACGGTGTGACCGCCTGCATCCACCTGGCGGGGCTGAAGAACCCCGGTGAGTCCATGAAGGACCCCGGACTGTACTTCCACAACAACGCGACCGGCACGCTGTCCGTGCTGAACGCCCTGGTGTCCACGGGCGTCCGCGATCTGGTCTTCTCGTCGTCCTGTTCGGTCTACGGCGCCGCGGAGACGTTGCCGATCACCGAGGACAGCCCGTTGCGGCCCATCAGCCCGTACGGGCACAGCAAGCTCGTGGGCGAGCGGATGATCGAGGCGTACGGCACCGCGCACGGTCTGCGCTGGATGTCGTTGCGCTACTTCAACGCTGCCGGAGCGTCGCTCGACGGCAGCATCGGCGAGGACTGGGGCCCGACGCACAACTTGGTGCCACTGCTGGCGAAAGCCGCGCTGGGAGCGCGTCCACCGGTGACGCTGTTCGGCAGCGACTACCCGACGGAGGACGGCACGGCCGTCCGGGACTACACGCACGTGGTGGACCTGGCCGAGGCGCACGTCCTGGCGCTGGAACACCTGCGGGCCGGTGGATCTTCGGCCGCGCTGAACCTGGGGACCGGCACCGGCTACTCGGTGCTGCAGGTCGTGAAGGGACTGGAGGAGGTCGCGGGCCGTCCGCTGCCGGTGACCTTCGGCGACCGGCGGCCGGGGGACCCGCCCGTGGTGTGGGCGGATCCGGCCCGTGCCTTCGAGGTGCTGGGCTGGCGTGCCAGGCTCGGTCTTCCCGAGATCCTCGCCACCGCGTGGCGGTGGCACGCCGGCACCGGTCACTTCGAGGGGTAGTTCTTGTCGAGGTGGTTGACGACCTTCTCGGAACCGGAGTCCATGGCTTCCTTCGTCCTGGCGCGGACCTCGACCCGGACGAGGGTCTTGCCCGAGACGTAGTAGACGCGCGAGTCGAACGGCGCGTCCGGAACGTCGATCGCCCTCTCCGAGATCATCGCCGGCAGCTGCTTCGGACCGGTGCCGGCGATGAAGCCGTAGGTCTTCTGCAGCTCCGCCATCGCCTCGGCCGCGGTCGCCGCGGACGCGCCGTCCTTGCAGTCGAAGGTGTGGACCTGGGTGAACCAGTCGTCCGCGAACAGCACCTGGGACACGCCGTCCTCGGCACCGCACGCGGTCAGCAGCGCACCCTCGTCCGGGCTGAACTGGGTCTTCTCCTTCGCGGCCCGCTCCACCGACAGCGGCCCGGTGTTCGCGGGGTCGACCTTGCCCGGCAACCCGGCGAGCGGCAACTTCGGCCCGGCGCTCGTCGACGTGGTCGGCGGCGGCGTCGTGGGCGGAGCGCTGGTGGCGTTGTTGTCACCGCCTGCCTTGCTGCCCGACGTGAACCACCAGACACCGCCACCGACCAGCGCGAGCACCAGCACCACACCGATGATCGCGAAGATCTTGCCCTTGCCCCCGCCACCGGACTCGTCGAAGACCTCCGGCCCGTGGCTCCAGCTGGGCGGCTGGTTGATCTGGTCGAAGTCACCCCCGAGCCACGGCGGCGGCGCGGCCTGCTGCGGCGGCGGACCCCACCCACCCTGCTGCGGCGGAACGGGCGTGACGAACTGGGTGCGCTCCGCGTCGGCACCACCACGCTGCCCACCGGGCACCACCTGGGTGGCGTCGGCGCTCGGGTTCTGCTGAGGCGGCACCTGCTGCTGAGGCGGTTGCTGCCCCTGGACGTTCACGACCTGAGTGCGGTCCGACGTCGCCGGAGGCTGCGCCTCCCACTTGAACGGCGGCGCAAAAGGCCCGCTCTGAGGATTCTGGGCAGGCCCACCGCCGGCCGACCCGGAGAGGACCTCGTCCCGGCGGCGTCGGTAGTCGTCAGCCGAGATCCGACCAGAGGCGAGTTCGTTGTCGAGCTTCTGCAGCTCGTCTTGCCAGGTCACCCCTGGCACCCCCTTCCGCGCGAACATGAGACTCGGACATTGTGCCCGTGCCGCGGTATCGCTTCGTGCGGGCCTCTCAAGTCGTGACCTGGTTGTGGCGCTTCGCCCAGGAATATCGGCCGGACGGCCTTGTCGTGGAGCGAGAAACCGCAGGTCGTGGTGCTGTTGTGTGGTTGCTGTTGGGTTTGTGGCCGGGGGCGCGAAGTTGCCGGTGCCCGCAGATCCCCGGGGACGGCAGGTTTCGGGGGACGGAGCGAGTGGCTCTCTCCGGGGCATCAGTCGCCAACCAGTGGCTCCGGCTGAGGTTGTCCCTCGAAAGAGAACAGCTGATCTGCAGATATAGCATCAATGGTATGATCTGGGGTATTATCGAGCTGGAGCCTGAAGTCCGGGACTGGCTCGAAGAACTGAACACTGTCCAGTTTGCGACTGCGGCGTTCTACGTCGATCTGCTGGCGCGAGAAGGCGTGCACTTGGGTGAGCCCTACTCGCGGCAGTTGCACGGGAAGTTGCGAGAGTTGCGGTTCTACTTGGACGGCAACGCAGTGCGGGTCACGTACTGGATCGCGAGCGGGCGCAGGATCGTCCTGCTGACGGTCTTCCGCAAGACGCGAATGCGCGAGGGACAAGAGGTTGCTCGCGCGCGCCGTGCGCTGGCGCGGTGTATTGATCAGCTGCACACCGCGGACGACGAGGAGTGGTGACGATGGCCGACTGGCGGCAGCTCCGTGACCAGCGAATGACCGAACCGGGAGCGGAGGACGCTTACGACGCCGCCCGGATCGCGTTCGAGCTTGGCCGCTCGGTCCGGCAGGCGCGCGAGGAGCACGGCTGGAGCCAGACGCGGCTCGCCGAGGCGGCCGGGATGACGCAGCCCGCCGTGGCCAGGTTCGAGGCGGGCGGCACCGTGCCGACGATCCCCGTGCTGGAACGGCTCGCGCACGCCCTGGACCTGGAGCTGGTGGTCCGCCTGGCGCCGCGGTCGGCGGCTTGAGAGGTGTGGATCAACCCCTCTCGGGGCTACTTGCCGTAGTGGCTTCGTTCGGCGAGTTCGTGCTGCGATCCTCCGCCGGACTCCAGTCGCTCGATGGACGTGACCAGGCGACGCGCGTTTTCCGGACTGCGCAGCAGGTAAGCGGCTTCCTTGAGCGACTGGTAGTCGGCAAGGGGCACGATCACCACCGGTTCGTGCCCGGCGCGGGTGATCACGACCTCTTCGCGGTCGTTCACCACGGAGTCGAGCGTCTCGGCGTACTTCGCACGAGACTCGGAGTAGCTCATGGTCTTCAACCAGCACCCTCCTTCCGACTTGGAAAATACTGTTCGTCCGTGGTCTGTGACGGGCAAGAAGCAGCGGTGTGTCGTCCGTCAACTGACATGATCGGCCCGTGGGAGCCGAGGCCCGTTTCATCGCCGACGTCGTGCAGACCGGCACCGTCCTCGGCCTGGACGCGAACATGGGCCCGGACCTCGCGACCGAGATCATGGGCGGCCCCGGTGAAGAGCACCGCTACGGACGCACCGTCTGCCGTTCGTACGGCCTGGTCGAGCTCGTCTGGCGAGAACGGCGGCGCGGTCTTGGCCGGGTGGGGGAGCACCTCGCCGTTCAGGCCCACCTCCTGGAGCACGACGTGCTGGACGACGCCGTGGCCGCGGCGTACGGGCAGTTCAGCGGGTTGCTGATGTTCGAGGAGCTGCGGGACGAGCTCGCGCGGCGGCACGTCGGGCTGGTCGAGGTCGGGGACCGGCAGTACTGGCAGCCGGAGGCCCAGACCACCGTGCACGTCGGGGCGGACTCGGGGTGTGGGGCGGCGGTGCAGAAGGTCTTCACGGCGTTCGGGCAGGACCTCGCCGGTTCGTTCCGGGGTGACCCGAAGGCGGTGTGGCAGCGGGTGAAAGCGGTTGCCGCGATGTCGGAGAACGGGCGAGCCGGATGGGCGGAGACGAAAGCGCCCGAGGACTTCCGGCTCTGCGCGAAGCTGACTGCCCATCGCACGGCCTCGCACGACGTGGTGCGCGACCGGCAGGCGTTCGTGGAACTGGCGTTCTGGATGTGGGACCACGGTCGCGACAAAGGCGTGTACTCGTCAGCGGAAGTCGCGTTCGCACGGGCGGAATTCGTCGCGCGGCTTGATGAGTTGTATCCGGAACTCGAGCTGCCCGACTTCGACGAACTGGTCGACGCGTGTCTCGACCACGTGTCGGAAGACCTTTCGAGGAAAGACAAAAACCTGGTCGATGTGGCGAACCTGTTGAGACACAACCTCACCGACACGCCCAGGCTCGACGCGGTCTACCGAAAGCGCGTCAGCAGAAGATGATTCCGCACGGCCGCCGGGTCGTGGTCGTCGTGGTCGGCGCTGGCTGCCGGCTCGTCGTCGTGGTGGTGACCGGCGGTGGCGGTTCCTGAGTGGTCGTAGTGGTGACCACGACTGTGGTCGTGGTCGTCGAAGTCGTTGTCGTTGTGGTGGTGGAAGAAGAAGTCGGCGCGGACGACGACGTGGACGACACGGTCAGTGACGGCGTCTCGGATTCCGTTGGTAGCAACGAAGGTGTGTCGACGAGCTCGACTCGCACTCGCCTGCCGTCGTCCGGCTTCACCGGATCAGTTGCCGCGAACGACCCGACAAGTGGTGCTAGCACGTAAAACGCGGCGATAGCGGCACCAAGGAGTGCACCCGTTGCGAGCCGACCCGGCCCGCTCATCGCCGCCAACACTCGGATTGCCTATCGGGTTCATTCGATCGGGTCAAGCAGAACGAGAGTTTTCGACACGATCACGCCTTCGGCACCGGCACCACGACCACGCCCCGTGACATTCCGCGGCTCAGCCCGGAAATTGCTCGGCGGCGGACACCAGGAGTTGCCAGTCGCCCTCCGGCAACGTGCGCAGGCGGTCCAGCAGAGCGGACATCCTCGCCAGCAGCCCGGGGTGGTCCGACCAGAAGGAGTGGTCGACCCTCAGCAACGCGGCGAGCAGGTCGCCGGGGTAGAGGGCGACCGCGCGCAGCGGGTCCCGTTCGACGTGCTCCAGCGCCAGCAGGGCGGTCACGTCGAGGCCGACCTGGTGCGTCACCAGCAGGTGCAGCGACGTCGGCGTCAGCTGGCCGACCGGCAGGTCCCGCAGCGCGCTCAGGTCGCGGTACAGCTGGGTGGACGACGAGTCGGGCCTGCGCCAGTCGTCGTCGCTCAGGTGCGCGAGCGTGCGGTCCCTGTCCACCCGCACATCGTCCCGGTAAGGGGAAGACCTAACGAGCCGTCGGAGGCAACGGTTCGGCATTGGCCGACTGCCAGCCGACGCGGACGAGGACCTCGTCGCCGTGCAGCAGCGGTTCCGACGCGAGGCCCCAGACGGTCGACGCGAGCAGCACGGCGCTCGTCGCCTCGCCCAGCCGCAGGCGGTCGTCGCCGGTCAGGCGCAGCAGCGCGCCGTTGCGGCGGGCCACCAGCTCCAGGTCGCAGTGCTCGGCGCGGGCCGCGTGCAGGAGCCACGTCAGCGCCGAGTCCGGCACCTCGTCGGGCAGGAAGGGGCGGGGATCGGCCCGGCGCAACGAGATCGCGGCGGCGGGCGCCACCTCGCAGGAGAACGGGTCCAGCTCCCAGCGCGGGTGGACCGACGCGATTTGTTCGCCGGGAGGCGTGCAGCGCAGCACGTGGCAGTTCCAGCCCATAGCCGACAGTGCGACGCGTACGTGGTGAAGCACGGCACCACACGCGAGCAGCGCAGTCGGGTCCGTGCGTGTCGAGAGGAGTTCCAGGCACTCGTTGCCGTTGCGCCACCGCCACGTCGGCACGATGCCGAACGACGGAGCCCGCGCGGCGAGCTTCAGCACTTCCTCGACGGTTCCCGCGTCTGGTGTCCGCACGCTGGCCCTCATTCGGACAACGGTCCGCCTGCCCGGCTGCGCGGTGACTGCGTCACGACTGCGCAGCCGCGATCACCGCCGCCGCGTTCATCGCCGCACCACGTGCGAAGTGCTCGTCGTAGGACTCGTCGCCCAGCGCTTCCCGGCACAGAGCCACGCACCGGTCGTGCGACGCCGCGAAAGTCGCCGAGCCGAACAGCGGTGACCCGACCGACCGCCACACGCGGTCCACTCCACCCAGCAGCAACGCCGCATGTGCGGTGGCACCCGTGACCGCCGAGATCAACGCCAGCAGCTCCACCGACACGGCGATGCCCAGCAGGTCGTCGAAGGTCTCCTTGATGCGCAACGAAGAAGTCGCCAGCTCACGGGCTTCGTCGATGTCACCGCGCCCCATCGCGACGAACGCCAGGACGTACAACGCGTACGCGCGCGCCCACAGTTCGCCGTTCTCTTCGCACAACGCACGTGCGTCGGTGCAGATGGCCGTCGCACGGTCGAAATCGCCGCTGAACGCCACGGTGATCGCGAGCCCGACCCGCGCCATGATCACGTTGCTGTCGAGATGCCCCAACGCCGTGTGGCGTCTGTCGGCCTCGGTGAGCAGTTCCGCACCCGACGACAGGTCATCGCTGAACACCGCCGCCGCGCCCTGCACGTACGTCGCGTAAGCCTCGGCGTCCTCGTCGCCCAGCAGCGATGCCTCGGCTCGGCACTCCTGCACCAACGCCGGGACCGCGGCGGTGTTGCCTTGGACGGTCGCCACGTAGGCGTTGACCCACAACGCCTTGCAGCGCGCCCGGGACGGTTCGGTCTCCAGCGACAACGCCCAGTTCAGCCAGTGCCGTCCCTCGGCGAACCTCCCGCAGCCCACCCAGTAGAACCACAGCGTCGCCGCCAGGTGCAGACCCGCTTCGGCCTCGCCGGGAGTGGTCAGCGAGTACTCCAGCGCCGCCCGCAGGTTGCCGCGTTCGACGGTCATGGCCTCGACGGTCGCGACCTGCCGTGGCGTGAACCAAGCCCGTTCGCCTTGCAGTGCCACGCCCGCGTAGTAGTCGCGATGGCGCATCCGCAGCCGTGACTCTTCATCGCTCGCACGTAATCGCGTCTGCCCGTACTGACGCATGGTCTCCAACAGCCGATAGCGCGCGATGCCGGCTTGTTCCTCGCGTTGCAGCACGGACTTCTCGACCAGCCCGTCGACCGCGTCGAACATGAAGTCCGCGGTCAGCGTGTCGTCGGAGCACACGGCCTCGGCCGCGGTGAGGTCGAAGCTCCCGGCGAACACCGACACACGCGCCCAGAGCAGCTGCTCACGCGGTGAGCAGAGGTCGAAGCTCCAGTCCATCGCGGCGGTCAACGTCCGGTGCCGTGGCAACGCGGTGCGCTCGCCGTCGGTCAGCACCTTGAACCTGTCGTCGAGGCGTTCCAGCAGCTGCGCCGGGGTCAGGACCCGCACGCGCAGCGCCGCCATCTCGATCGCCAGCGGGATGCCGTCCAACCGCCGGCACAGGTCCGCCACGGCCTGCTCGTTCGCCTCCGTGATGACGAAAGAACCGGGAATGGCCGCATCGGCGCGTTGAGCGAACAACGTCGCCGCCGGATACGGCACGGACAACGGCGCCACGGCCAGCACTTGCTCACCACTGACCCGCAGCGCACGTCGCGACGTGGCGATCACACGGAGCCGTGGAGCGGCACGCAGCAGCGCGTCGACCAAGACCGCGCAGTGGTCCACGAGGTGCTCGCAGTTGTCCAGCACCAGCAACGCGTCCCGGTCGGCGAGGAACTCGGTGAGCACCGTCAGCTGTCCGCGCCCGGTCTGGTCGACGACGGCCAGCGCCTCCGCGACCGCGTGCGGGACCAGCGCCCTGTCCCGCAACGCCGCCAGCTCGACCAGCCACACCCCGTCCGGCGGCTGCTCGGCCCGCGCCACGTGCAGCGCGAGCCGCGTCTTGCCGACGCCGCCGACCCCGGTCAGCGTGACCAGCCGGTGCTGCCCGATCAGGTCGGCGACCCGCGCGGACTCCGGCCGGTCCACGAAGCTCGACCGGTCGGCGGGCAGGTTGCCGCGCACCGGGACCGGCCGCCGTTCGACCAGGACGAGACGCGGGTCGGCGGTCAGCACGGCCTGTTCGAGGTCGCGCAGCCGGGTGCCGGGCTCGATGCCCAGCTCGTCGACCAGGACGGCGCGGGCCCGCTGGAACGCGGCGAGCGCCTCCGCCTGCCTGCCGCACCGGTAGAGCGCGATCATCAGCTGTTCCCACAGCCGTTCGCGGAACGGGTGCCGCTCGACCAGCGAGCCGACCAGCGGCGCGACGGCCGCGTGCTCCCCGAGCGCCAGCGAGGCGTCCATCAGGTCCTCGGTCGCGCTCAACCGCAGTTCGCTGAGCCGCGCTGACTCCTGACGGGTCCACGTGCCGGGACGGCAGTCCACGAGGGGGTCGCCCGTCCACAACGCGAGGGCCTCCCGCAGCATCCGTGCGGACTCCTGCGGATCTTCACTCCGCCGCGCCGCCGCGACGAGCGACTCGAACCGCGCGACGTCGACGCGATCAGCGGAAGCGTTGAAAACATATCCGGGTTCGCGAGTCGTGATCAGTTCGCCGAGCCCTGCATCGCGGATCTGTCCGCGCAAGCGCGCGAGAAGGCTGTGCAGCGTTTTCGTGGCGGTGGCCGGAACGTCGTCGGACCACAGCGCGTCCACGAGCGCGCTCTTCGGCACCGTCTTCCCCGGGGTGACGGCGAGGCGGGCCATGAGGGTCCGCTGTCCCGCGCTGCTGAGCTGCACCGTTCCGTTGGGGCCGGTGAGCTCGAGCGGTCCGAGCAGCCGGATGATCAAGTTCACGTCCTGTCTTCCGCCCCCGGACGAAGGCTGGAATGGCGACAAGACATCTCAGTGGAACCGGCCCCGCGAATCAATTGCACACCGGCAGTTTCCGCATAGCTTCCGCTCATACGCGCAGGTGGCCGTCGCAGAGCCGAATCGGGAATTCACCCCAACGGCCGTGTGCCGAATTCACCGCCGCGAAGGGCCGCCCGTCGTGAACTGGGCCCCGAAAGTTGGACTGGCTAACTGAAGGTTAGGCCGCGAGGGCCTGGGCTCGGTATTCGACCGGGCTCAGGCCCTCGAGCGTGG
>NZ_FNCC01000035.1 GCF_900100955.1 Lentzea fradiae
TGAGGTTCCCCCGATAGCTCGGAGACTTTCAAGCATGGTCCGATAGGGCCTGAAGGGAGTCGTCCGTGGCAGCACCGAAGAAGTACCCCGACGAGCTGAGGGCTCGTGCGGTCCGGCTGTATAGGGAGTCGGATCCGAAGCCGGTGATCCGGCGGCTGGCCGAGCAGCTCGGGGTCCATCACGAGGCACTACGCAACTGGATCCGGCAGGACGAGGCCGACCGCGGGGAGCGGGATGACAGGCCGAGCTCCGGCGAGTCGGAGGAACTGCGCAGGCTGCGGCGGGAGAACGCGGAACTGAAGCGGGCCAACGAGATCCTCAAGGCGGCGAGTGCTTTTTTCGCCTCGGAACTCGACCCGACCCGGCGACGGTCGTGAAGCTCATCGCGCAGCTTCGCGGCCGCTTCGGGGTCGAGCCCATCCTCCGGGTCCTCGGTATCGCCTCCTCCACCTACTACGGCTGGGTCCAGCGCCAGGCGGACCCGTCACCGCGGCGGCGCCAGGACGTGGAACTGGTCGCCGGGATCGTGGACATCCACACCATCTCGGGCGGTACCTACGGCAGCCCGCGGGTGCACGCCACCCTGCGCCGCCGCGGGATCCGGGTGTCGCGCAAGCGGGTCGAGCGGCTGATGCGAGACCACGGGCTGCAGGGTGCGTTCCTGCGCAAGAAGTGGCGAACACCCTCGACCAGGCGCGATCCACGAGCGACGCCGGCACCGGATCTGGTCAACCGGGACTTCACCGCCCCGGCCCCGGACCGGCTGTGGGTGGCCGACGCCACCCGCATCCCCACCGGCGAGGGCGTGTTCTGGCTGGCCGCGGTCCGCGACGCGTTCTCCAACCGGATCGTGGGCTGGAAGACCAGCGACCGCTGCGACACCAGCCTCGTGCTCGGCGCCCTGGAGTACGCGATCTGGTCCCGCGAAGTCCGCGACGGACAGCTGATCCATCACAGCGACCGAGGCTCGACCTACACCTCGATCCGCTTCGCGCAAAGCCTGGCGGACAACGGAATCCTGCCCTCGATGGGCTCGGTCGGCGACTCCTACGACAACGCGCTGATGGAGAACTTCTTTTCCACGCTGAAGATCGAACTCGTGTACCGGAACTCGTGGCGCACCCGCGACGAGGCCGAGAACGCGATCTTCAGCTACATCGACGGCTGGTACAACACCCAGCGCATCCAGAAAGAGCTCGGCTGGCTCAGCCCCGACGAGTACGAGACCGCCCAGCACGCCGATCAACTCGAGCCATCTATCATCCCGGCATCCCCAACCGGAGCCAGGTAACCAACCCTCCGAGTTATCGGGGGAACCTCAAGGAGTCGGCTCGTTGGACTTCATGCCACGGGCTGGGCTGCGTGGAGCCTTTCATACTCGGTCGGGGTGAGCATGCCCAGGGAGCTGTGGCGACGCTGCCGATTGTGGAAGATCTCCAGGTATTCGAAGATCGCGTTGGCCAGCTCGAGGCGTGTGCGCCATCGTCGGCGGTCGAGCAGTTCGGTCTGCATCCGGCCCCAGAACGACTCCATCATCGCGTTGTCATAGCAGTCTCCGATAGAACCCATCGACGGTAGCAACCCGGATTCCTTGGCGCGCAAGGTAAACGCCCACGAGGTGTACTGGACGCCGTGATCGGAATGGATCACCGTGTCCGCTGCCGCCTCGCGGTTGTGCAAGGCCATGCCGAGCGCATTGGTCACCAATGCGGCGTCCTGGCGGCTGTCGATCGACCACCCGACCACCTTGCGGGAGAAGGCATCCAGCACCACGGCGCAATAAACCTTGCCCTCGCGGGTCCGGTGTTCGGTGATGTCGGTAATCCAGAGCTGATTCGGCGCGGTGCGGACGAAGTCGCGGTCGACCAGGTCGGCCGCGGTGGGTGTGTCTGGCCGGATCCGTCGACGCTTGCGGCCCGGAAGCCCTGTGATACCAGCACGTCTCATCAGCATCTCGACCGCGCCGTGGCTTACCGTGATCCCACGACCCAACACCAGCTCGGCGCGCACCCGCCGGGCGCCGTAGACCCCGTGGGAAGCGGCGTGGACCTGCTTGATGAGGTCGGTCAGCCAGGCGTGCCGCACCGAGCGGGCCGACGGCGCCCTGCCACGCCAGGCGTGAAACCCCGACTCAGACACCTCCAGGATCCGGCACGCTGTCTGGATCGGCAGTCCCTCCTCGACCATCACCGCGATCGCGGCGAACCGGGCTTTTGGGGGCACCACCTCCTTGAGCAGCTCCGTGGCACGCCGATGGATCGCCAGCTCGGTCTCCAGCTCTGCGATCCGGCGCCGTGCCGCGGCCAGTTCGGCCTTCTCCATCGAGGTCAGCCCCGGCTCCTGACCGGCGTCGACGAGCGACTGCCTGCGCCAGGTGTAGATCGTCTGGTCGCTGATCTGCAGGTCGTGCGCGACCTGCGCGACGGTGCGGCCGGCCTTGAGCAGGTCGAGGACCTTGCTACGGAACTCCGGCGGGTAACTCCTGGGCATGCTGACCTCTCACTGGGGGGTGATCAGCATGAAGTCCAGTAACCCGACTCCGCAAAATCGAGGGCACATCAAGGTCTCCATCAAACCCGGAACGGGACAGGTCCGGCCATCGCGGCCTGGTGGCCGGCGGCCGTCGTGGTCCTCGGCGTCGTCGCGATGGTCGCACAGCGCCGCGTGTCGACCGGACCTGTCGTGATCGCCGTGGTGGGTCTGGTGCTGCTCGCGGGCACGCTCGATTGGACCAGTGGTGACCTGCTGGTACCCACCGTGCTCGCCGGTGTGGGCATCGCCGTGCTTCTGGGCCTGCGCAGGCATCACGGCACCCGCACACCGATCGCGTTGTTCGGCGGCGCCAGTTCGAAAGAGCGGTCGAAGCACTTGAGTCACGCTGATGTCTCCGCTGTCTTCGGTGGCGTGACGCTGGACTTGCGAGAGGCGCACATCGACTCTTCAGCCGACGTGGACGCGTTCGCGCTGTTCGGCGGAGTCGATGTGCTTGTTCCCGAAGGATGGCGCGTGTCGGTCGGAGGCATGCCGTTCATGGGAGGCATCGACGACAAGACCGACAACGAAGGCCGAGTCCTGCCCGACGACGCGCCCGTTCTGACTGTGAATGGCACCGCGTTGTTCGGCACCGTGACGGTGGCGAACCAACCGAAGCCGTGAGGCCAACCGCATCTGCACAAGACAGTGAGGACGACGTCGCCGGACCGTCGTCCTCACTGGTGCTTCTCGTTTCGGTTCAAGTTGTTCGAGCGGGATGACGGCGCCTTGGCGGTCGTCTAGGACTTCCTCCCCCAGCGAAAGTAGGCGAACGGACCGGCGAAGTTCACGAGGATCGCGAGGGCCCACCACAGCTTGCGGCCGCGCACGAACTCGCGCGGCCGCAATGCGAGGTCGGTCCATGCCGCGCCGGCGAGCACGATCTGCACGGCGCCCATGACGACGAAGGACCTGCGTCGTGCCACGGGCAGGTCGCTCCACCTCTTGGCCATGGTCACGCCCGCACCGAACTCGTGACGTGGACGTCGGTGACCCCGGCGACGGCGCGCGCCAGGACCTCGGCCACGTGCCGGTCGGTCTCGTCGTCGCGGCTGTCCACGATGGACACCTTGCCGTCCTTCACCTCGACCTGCCACCGGTGGGATGCTCCGACCACGCACAGCCGGTGGCGGATCTCCGCCTCGATGATCCAGTCGGCACGGCTGATGGAACGGAGCATGTCCCTGCGGGTGATGATGCCGACGAGCCTTCCCTCGTGGACGACCGGGACGCTGCGCATCCCGTGGTCGATCATCAGGTCGGCGACCTCCGCCAGGTCCGTGTTCGGGGTGACCGTCACCGGCGGCACCGTCATCACCTCCGCCACCACGTCTCCCGGCGTTTTCCGCGGCACGGGCGGTTCGCCGTGCACCAGGAAGCGCGGGTCCTGCGGCAAGCGGTCGCGCAGCAGCTGGGTCTCGGTCACCACACCGACGAACGCGCCGGCGGCGTCGACCACGGGCAGGGCGGTGAAGCCGCGTTCGGCCAGCAGCCGCGCGGCGTCGCGCGCACCCGTGTCCGGGCTGACCACGACGACCTCGGTCGTCATCACGTCTCGGGTCCTCATCGGATTCCGTCCTTTCAGCCGAAGATCTCGGTCTGGCGGGGGTGCTCGGTGTCGTTCCACGCCGGACGCAGCCGGTTGTTCAGATCGACGACACCGGGCAGCGAGCGCACCAGGTGGTCGGCGATGTCGATCTCGCTCTGGCGTTCCAGCCGTCCCTGCAGGCTCACCACGCCGTCGGCCACCTCGACGTCCACGGTGTCCGGGTCGATCCAGAGAACGCGGCCGAGGATCTCCTCACGAACGGTGGTCCGCAGCTCCTCGTCCTCGCGCAGGTAGAGCTTGAGCAGGTCGCGCCGGGACAGCACGCCGACGAGGGCGCCGTCGCCGTCTTGGACCAAAAGCCTGCGGACGCCGGTTTCGGCCAACTGCCTGGCCGCGGCGCTGGCCGTGGTGTCCGGGGAGACCGTCTTCACCGGGCTGGTCATGACGTCCTTCGCCGTCACACCCGTGGCCTGGTCCCAGCGGTGCCGGGCCGCGCGGCCGGAGAACAAGCCCGGCGCTTCCCCGGTACCACCGCGGAACTCCTCCTTGGGCAGCAGGTCAGCTTCGGACACGACACCGACCGGGTAGCCGCCGTCGAGCACCGGAACCGCGCTGATCCCGTTCTCCTCCAACAACCGCGCGACGTCCTTGAACGGCGTCTCGATGTCCACGCTGATCACCTCACGCGTCATCAGCGAGGAAACGGTCGGTTCACGCATGACACACCCTCCGGTGATCGGTTTCGTTCTCCTGCCTCCAGCGTGGTCTCGCCCGCTCCGGAGAGACACGTGCCAAAGGCACCGCGGTGGAGGACCGCGGTCCCGTCCCGCTGAGGACCTACGCCCCTCACCCGCGCCACGCCACGCTGCGACGTTTGACCGTGGAACTTCGAACTGGAGGTGAGCCGGATGGACCGCGGTCAGCCGGACGAGAAGACACTTCAGGCGGCGGTGGCGATCGCCTGCCGGGCACCGTCGGTGCACAATTCCCAGCCGTGGCGCTGGGAGGTCGGGCGGCACAGCCTGCACCTGTACGCGGACCGCGGGCGCGGCCTGCCGGCGGTGGACCCGCTGGGAGCTGACCTCGTGATCAGTTGTGGAGCCGCGCTGCACCACCTGCGAGTGGGTCTGGCGGCGCTCGGGTGGCGTGCGGTCGTGCACCGGCTGCCCAACCCCGACGAGCCCGACCACCTGGCGGCGATCGAGTTCGCCCCCGCGGACCCCGCGGCGTCGCACATCGCTCTCGCAGCGGCGATTCCGCGCAGGCGGACGGATCGTCGTGCGTTCTCGTCCTGGGCGGTGCCCGAGGGCATCATCGGACAGCTCGTCTCCCGTGCTCTGGCCGAGGGCGTCGAGGCCCAGGAGGTGACGGGCCGTGCGCGGGACGAGCTGCTCATCGCGATCGCCAAGGCCGCCGCCGTGCAGGAGGCCGACCCGGAGTACCGGGCGGAGATCCGCGAGTGGACCGGTGTCTACCCCGGAGCTTCGGCCGGAGTGCCGGCCGCGAGCATCCCGATGGGACCAACGCAGTACGGCAATCTCCAGATGCGGAAGTTCGCGCCGGGCGAGCTGACGCAGACCGACCGGCTCGAACCGAGCGAGGACGCCGGATCACTGCTCGTCCTCAGCACCTCGTCCGACGACCAGCTGTCCCGCCTGCGCGCGGGCGAGGCGACCAGTGCGGTCCTGCTCGAGGCCACGTCCGCCGGACTTGCGTCGTGCCCGCTCAGCCAGCCTCTCGAGGTGGTGGAGACCAGAGACCTGATCCGCGACCAGGTTCTCGGCGGCTCCACCTGTCCGCAGCTGGTTGTCCGCGTCGGCTGGGCCGGCTTCAACGCGGACCCGTTGCCTCCCACCCCACGTCGCCCGGTCATCGACGTCCTCACCCCGCAGGAGCGGTTATGAGCAACTACATCCGGGACTTCACCACGCTGGGCAAGGACGATACCGAGGTCGCCGGCGGGAAGGGAGCCAACCTCGGTGAGCTGACCCGCGCGGGGCTTCCCGTCCCGCCCGGTTTCGTGGTGACCGCCGAGGCGTTCCTGACGTCCATGGGGCAGGTCCGTGAAGACCTCGCCGCGGAGCTGAAGATCGCCTTGGACCGCGAGACCTCACCCGAGCGGCTCGCCGAGTCGGCCGAGCACATGCGGGAGCTGGTCCGCAAGGCCGGTGTGTGCGACGACGTCCGTCACGAGGTCCTCAGGGCCTACCGGGAGCTTGGCGACGACGAGTCGGTGGCCGTTCGGTCGTCCGCCACGTCCGAGGACACCGCCGGGGCGTCGTTCGCGGGCATGAACAGCACGTACACCAACGTCCGGGGAGCGCACGCCCTCCTGGACCGGCTGCTGGACTGCTGGGTGTCGTTGTTCGGCACTCGCTCGATGGCCTACCGGGCGGAGCAGGGCATCGCCGGTGAGCCGGCGATCGCCGTGGTCGTGCAGAAGATGGTGAACTCCGAACGCTCCGGCGTCATGTTCACCGCGGACCCGTCCAGCGGCGACCGCGACAAGATGCTCGTCGAAGGGTCCTTCGGCCTGGGCGAGGTGGTCGTCAGCGGCTCCGTCGAGCCGGACACCTACGTGCTGCGCCGCGACGGCGACACGGTGTCGGTCGCCGACACCCGGATCGGCCGCAAGACCCACAAGATCGTACGTGGGCCCGACGGTGCCGACCAGCGCGTCGACCTCACACCGGCCGAGTCGCACGCGCAGGTCCTCACCGAGGACGAGGCGATCGAGATCGGCCAGCTCGGCATCCGCGTGCAGAGGCACTACGGCGAACCGCAGGACACCGAGTGGGCCATCGCGGACGGCAAGACCTGGCTGGTCCAGTCCCGTCCCATCACCACGCTGCCCGAACCGGAGGTGACCTCCGACGGTCCGCTGGTGGCCGGGCTCGCCGCCTCACCCGGTATCGCGTCCGGGCGCGTGCGGGTGCTGCGCTCTCCCGACGAGGGCTCTCGCCTGCGCGACGGCGAGGTGCTCGTTGCCGAGATGACCAACCCCGACTGGGTGCCCACCATGCGCCGCGCGTCCGCAGTGGTCACCGACGGAGGCGGGATCACCTGTCACGCCGCGATCGTGGCCCGCGAACTGCGGGTGCCGTGCGTCGTGGGGACTGGTGCGGCCACGTCGGTGCTGAAGGAAGGGCAGCTGATCACGGTCGATGGCAATGCGGGCGAGGTCCGCGCCGGGGCCGCGCCGATCACGACCGCGCCCCGGATCGTCGCACCCGTGATGCCGTCCACCGAGGCACTCGGCACGCGTGTGTACGTGAACCTCGCACTGCCCGAGCACGCCTCCGAGGTGGCCGCGATGCCCGTGGACGGCGTCGGCCTGCTCCGAGCGGAGTTCATGCTGACCGAAGCGCTCGGCGCCGAGCACCCGCGGCGGTTCCTCGCCCAGCACGGCACCGAAGACTTCCTCGACGCGATGACCTCAGCCCTGTTGAGGATCACGCACGCGTTCGCACCGCGTCCGGTCGTCTACAGGACGATGGACTTCCGCACCAACGAGTTCCGCGAGCTCAAGGGCGGCGACGAGTTCGAGAAGCACGAGCACAACCCGATGATCGGCTATCGCGGGTGCTACCGGTACGTCGACGATCCGCTGCTCTTCTCGCTGGAGCTGCTGGCGCTCGCCCGTGTGCGGGAGCAGACGCCGAACCTGCACCTGATGATCCCGTTCGTGCGCACCAAGTGGGAGCTCGACGCCTGCCTGGAGCAGATCGACCGCAGCCCGCTCGGCCGCCAGCGCGGCCTGCACCGCTGGGTGATGGCCGAGGTTCCCTCGGTGGCGTACTGGATCCCCGAGTACGCGCGCTCCGGCATCGACGGGGTCTCCATCGGCAGCAACGACCTCACCCAGCTGATGCTCGGCGTCGACCGGGACTCGGAGCTGTGCGCGGACCTCTTCGACGAGTCCGACCCCGCCGTGCTCGACATGATCGGCCGCATCGTCGGCGCCGCCCGCGACGCGGGCATCACCTCGTCGCTGTGCGGCCAGGCACCGTCCAACAAGCCCGAGTTCGCCGAGAAGCTTGTGGAACTCGGCATCACGTCGATCTCGGTGAACCCGGACGCCGTTCCCGCGGCGCGGGCGGCGATCGGTTCCGCCGAACGCCGGCTGCTGCTGCGCTCCCTCCGCTGAAGACCAGGAGACCGCCATGCCAGTCCGCGTTGCCATCAACGGATTCGGTCGCATCGGACGGGACGTTCTGCGTACCGCGATCGACCGCAACGACACGGCGATCGAGATCGTCGCCGTCAACGACATCACCACTCCGGAGACACTGGCCCACCTGCTCGCGTTCGACTCGACCTACGGCCCGTGGCGCAGGAACATCACCTCCGAGGGCAACACCATCGCCGTCGATGACCACAGCATCCTGGTCACCAGCGAGGCCGATCCGAAGAACCTCGACTGGGGGCACCTCGGCGTCGACATCGTCATCGAGGCCACCGGCCGGTTCCGCACGAGGGAGACGGCGGCGGTGCACCTCGAGCGCGGTGCCCGCAAGGTGCTGATCACGGCTCCCGGCAAGGACGTCGACGCCACCATCGTGCTCGGCGTCAACGACGACAGCTACGACGCGGATTCGCACCACATCGTCTCGAACGCCTCCTGCACGACCAACTGCGCCGCGCCGATGGCGTCCGTGCTGGACGAGGCGTTCGGGATCGTCGAGGGCGTCATGACGACGATCCACAGCTACACCGGTGACCAGGCGCTGCTCGACCGGCCCCACAAGGACCTGCGCCGCGCCCGCTCCGCCGCAGTCAACATCATCCCGACTTCGACCGGAGCCGCCAAGGCCATCGGCCTGGTCATCCCGTCGCTGGACGGCAAGCTCGACGGGCTGGCCGTCCGGGTGCCCGTCGAGGACGGGTCGCTCACCGACCTCACCGTCCGGCTGGCCACCCCGGCCACGGCGGAGCAGGTGAACCGGGCGTTCGCGGAGGCGGCAGCACGCCACCTCAAGGGAATCCTCCGCTACACCACCGCTCCCGTCGTGTCGCGGGACATCATCGGCGACCCGGCGTCGTGCGTGTTCGACGCCTCGCTCACCAAGGCGCAGGGCCACGTCGTCAAGGTGATGGGCTGGTACGACAACGAATGGGGCTACGCCAACCGCACGGTCGATCTCGCGGACCGCATCGCCCGCACGCTGCCCTGACCGACCGGGCCGGGACGCCCGAGGTGTCCCGGCCCGAGCGAGCCCAAGGTCCCTGTCCTGGCTCGATCCACAGCGGGAAAGTATTGGTATGGCAGAGATTCTCGTCGCGTACGCGACCAAGATGGGTGCCACCAAGGAGATCGCCGAGGCGGTCGCGGAACGGATCCGCTCGGCCGCGCACCAGGTGACCGTGCTGGACGTCGCCGACGTGGAGTCGGTCGAGCAGTACAAGGCCGTCGTGCTGGGCAGCGCCCTCTATGCCGCTCGCTGGCGGCCGGAGGCGGTGCGCTTCCTCAAGCGCAACGCCGCGGCGCTCGCCCGCAAGCCGGTCTGGCTGTTCCACAGCGGCCCGCTCGGCGATGACCTGTCCTCGCAGAAGGCGCCGCGCAAGGTGCGCGAACTGGCCACCCGCATCGGTGCGGAGCAGCCGGCCACCTTCGGCGGGCGGCTCACTCCGGACACCGCGGTCGGCTTCTTCGCCAAGAAGATGGCGCAGGGACCGATGTCCGGCGACTTCCGCGACTGGAACGCGATCGAGCTCTGGGCGAACCACGTCGCCGAGCAGCTCGTCGCCGCCCGGTGACCCCTTATCCACGGACACGAAATCCACTCGGAGGTAATGATGTCCACTGTTCAGGCTCCCCGAAGGACCCGCGCTGACGTGGGTGCCATGACGCTCGCGGTGCTGCGCATCGCGACCGGCCTGCTGTTCGTCTGGGCGTTCTTCGACAAGGCCTTCGGCCTCGGCTACGCGACGCCGGAGAAGAACGCGTGGTTCGCGGGAGGATCGCCCACCAAGGGCTTCCTCGGCAACGTCCACGTCGGACCGTTCGAGTCGACGTTCCACGCCTGGGCCGGCGCCTGGTGGGCCGACACGTTATTCATGCTCGGCCTGCTTGCCGTCGGCGTCGCGCTGGTGCTCGGCATCGGCCTGCGCGTCGCCGCGGGCGCCGGAACGCTCATGATGCTGCTCATGTGGGCGGCGGAGTGGCCTCCTGCCCAGCACAACTCGCTCGGCGAGGCGACGAGGTCGACGAACCCCCTCATCGACTACCACATCATCTACGCGCTGGTGCTGATCGTCGTCGCGACCGCCGCAGGCGGCGCCGTCTGGAGCCTGGCCCACTGGTGGGCCGGTCTGCCCTTCGTCCGCTCGAACCCCTGGTTGAAGTGACGACCGCAGCAGTGTGGGGCGCCGCGATCGCGGCGCCCCACACTCGTTTCCGCGTTTGAGAGCGCGGATCAGCGACCGGTCCACTCAGGTGCGATCCGCTTCCATTCCTTCGCCCACCGCCCCATGCGGACACGCTTGTGCGCAAACCTGGTGATGAGATGGAGCAGGACCGCAGAGCCCGCCGCGGCGCTCCACAGCAGTAACGCGAGGAAGACCGCGTCGATCGCTGCGCCTTCGGAGGTGAGCGGGGGCTCGGTCACCATCCCGTCCTCGCCGACCCAGACCGGCACGATGGCGCCGGCCTTGGCGTCACGACGTGCCTGAACTTCACCCCTGCGCGTGGTCCCGCCATCTAATCGCCACGTCGCCCGCACGAACGCCGACTCGACGGCGCCGCTCCGCTCTGACATTCCCACGGCCGGGGGTGCGTCCTCGGTCAGGATCGCGTCCACGCGCTTCTTGCTCGCTTGCTCGACGACAACGCGGTTCTTCTGCGACGCGTAGATCTCGGAGCCCACCGCGCAGGCGACCGGCACGGCCAGCATCGACACCGCGATGCCCAGCACGAGCACCGCGCTTTCGACGCGGTCACCAGTCGACGCGAGTGGGTTCCGGTGAGGAAAGGCGCGATGGACGAGTCTGGACATCGGTTTCGCGGTCATGGTCCACCTCCTGCGACCACGCTTCCGCGTGCAGGTTCGAGTCCCCAGGGACCAACGTCCCCACCCCGATGAGCCCGTGGTCTCGACCGCGTGGAGCCCCCGTGCGGTGGTCGTGTGCTGTGCTCGGGAGAAGCCTGGAGCCAAACGTCGAATCCAGGAGAACATCATGACCACGCCGATTCTCGACACCGACCAGCAGCGTTACGCCGCCGTCCGCGACCGCGCGCTCGCCGCCGTGCTCGCAGAGGAGGACGCCGCGGAGCGACTCGGCTTGAACCCGCTGGAACGGGTCTCGTGCCGGCTGCACCGCCGATGGCTGCACCACTGCGTGCACTCCTCCGACCACGTCATCAAGATCACCGGGCACCGGTGGTGCCGTGACTGCTCCTCGACCGCTTCGGTCGGCGTCGACGAACTGACCGGAGACGTGTCGGTCCGGTGTGAGTCCTGCGGCGGCGTCCCGGACAACGCGGCGACTCGCTAAATCATCCGCACGTGCCGCGCCAGCCTCGCCGCCGCTCGAGGTGTTCTCCTGCACCAGACGATCGAGTTCGCGGTCCGCCTTGCGTGTCGTTCCGGTGCGGAGCAGCGTCAAGCTGCTTGAATCGCGGCATGACGGTCGCGTCCTTCATCATTTCGGTCGTCGCCGTGCTGGTTGCCATGGGGGCGTTGTGGTATGCCCGCGGCCAGAAGCTTGCCGCCGAGAGATCAGCGCAGGAAGCGAAGCGGTCCGCCGATGCCGCAGCCGACCTCGCGAAGATCGAGCGGGATCGGCGACGTGACGAGGTGGACGAGGCGAAGCGGTTGAGGGTGCGGTTCAACCTCGTTCACCACAACAAGAGCGCTTACCTGCTGCGCAACGACGGCACTGATACCGTCTACGGTGTACATGTCGACGCGCAGAACATCCTCATCCGTGGGGACTCCGACATCAGCGAGTTCCCATCCGGCGATTCGCACAAGTATGTGCTCGGCAGAACTATGGACAGCGGGGATCACATCATCGTGACCTGGCATCACGAACCGGATCGCTCGGACTCACCTCGCTCGACCAAGCTGTACGTGTAACCGGCTGGGTCCAGGTCAGCCACCCGACGAGTCGAGCTCGCCCGCACGATCGGGGACCACCCGCTGCAACGCACGAGAGGTGCGCTGGTACCCCTTCGACGCCGGACGGCGCGGCAGCGTGATCTCCGGCGGCGTCACCTCGTGGTAGTCCACCGTGCTCAACAGGTGGGTGATCATGTTGATCCTCGCCCGTCGCTTGTCGTCGCCCTCCACCACGTACCAAGGGGACTCGGCGATGTCGGTGTGCACCATCATCTCGTCCTTGGCGCGGGAGTAGTCCTCCCACCGCGTCAGTGACTCCAGATCCATCGGGGAGAGCTTCCACCGCTTGAGCGGGTCCTTCAGTCGCTTGCGGAAACGCCGTTCCTGCTCGGCATCGCTCACCGAGAACCAGTACTTGCGCAGCAGGATCCCGTCCTCGACGAGCATCCGTTCGAACAGCGGGCACTGCCGCAGGAACAGCCTGTGCTCCTCCGGCGTGCAGTACCCCATGACCCGCTCGACGCCCCCGCGGTTGTACCAGCTGCGGTCCAGCAGCACGATCTCGCCCGCTGCGGGCAGGTGCGGGACGTAGCGCTGGAAGTACCACTGGGTGCGCTCCCGCTCGCTGGGTGCGGGCAGCGCCACGATCCTCGCCACCCGCGGGTTGAGGTGCTCGGTGATGCGCTTGATCGCCGAGCCCTTGCCGGCCGCGTCCCTGCCCTCGAAGACCACCACGAGCCGGGCGCCGGTCTCCCGCACCCACTCCTGCATCTTCACCAGCTCGGTTTGCAGCCGGTACAGCTCGCGCTCGTACTCCTCCCGCTTCAAGCCCGCCATCGCCGCCTCCGCCACTTGTCCAGCTCCACCAGCACGTACGACAGCGCGCTGAGCACGAGCACCACGAGCCACGGCTGCCAGCCGAGCGGAGCCGTGTGGAACAGGTCGTTCATGAACGGCACGTAGGTCAGCGCCAGTTGCAGTGCGATCGTGAGCCCGATTCCGACCAGCAACCAGCGGTTCGGTCCGGTTCGTGGACGCACCCGTTCCAGCGACCGACAGTTGACCAGGTAGGCGATCTCGGCGCCGACGAACACGTTGACCGCGACCGTGCGGGCGACTTCGAGCGACGCGCCCGCCAAGAGCTGCCAGCGGAACGCGCCGAGCGAACAGGCGAGCAGGATCGCCGACACGAACAGGATTCGGCCGACGAGGCTTCGTGTCAGCAACGGCAGTGACGGTGGTAGCGGAGGTCGTTGCATCACACCGGGTTCACGCGGTTCGAACGCGAGCGTCAGTCCCAATGCGACGGCTGTGGTCATGTTGATCCACAGGATCTGCACGGGCAGGATGGGCAGCGCGGCGGCGAGCAGGATGGCGGTGAGGATCACCAGGCCCTCGGCCATGTTGGTCGGCAGGTCCGCACCCACCTGGTCGCCCGCGTCGAGCAGCACCACGTCGCCGGGCACGAGCTGCGCCGAGGGCACGCGCGCGGTGAGCCCGTCGCGCACCACGGTCACCTCGGTGCGCACCATCGACACCAGGGCGTCCAGCGCCTTCTCCGCCCGCGCCTCCTGGACGAAGCCGATGACCGCGTTGATCACGACGACGCCGAGCACCACCGACGCGTCCACCACCTCACCGAGCGCGGCGGTGATCGCCGCGGCCACCATGAGGACGTAGATGAGCGGGTGGTGCAGCTGACCGAGCAGACGCAACGACCAGTGCCGCCCGCGACGTGGCGGCAGCTCGTTCGGGCCGAGGTCGGTGAGCCGCTGCCGCCACTGCCCGGTCGACAGGCCGTCGTGCTGGTCGGTCTCGGCCAGCAGGACGACCTCCAGCACCGGCAGCCCGTGGTGCGCGACCTCCTCGCGCTCAGCTGTTGCGGTGGGCACGGCCTGCTCGCAGGTGCGGGTCCTCGTGGCTGATGGCCTCCAGGACGTCGCGGCGGGTGAGCACGCCGACGACCTGTCCGTCGTGCAGCACCGGCACGCTGACGACCTCGTAGAGGGTCATGGCGTTGTACAGGTCGGCCGCGTCCATCTCCGGCCCGGCGGTGAGAGTGGGCTGGGTCATCAGCTGCTCGACCTTCGGCGCGGGCTCACCGGGCTTGCCGCGCAGGCAACTCGCCTTCGTCACGATCCCGAGGAAGACGCCCTGGTCCACCACCGGTACCATCGTGAAGCCGAAGTCGTCCATGAGCCCTTCGGCGTGCCGGGCGAAGTCTCGCGGCTCCACCGCCACGAGCGGCTTCGCCGTCACGGCTCCCGTCTTCATCGCGTCACCTCCGCGGGTTCCGCATCGGTCACCGGGATGACGGCGACGGGGGCGTGCGCGTGCCGGACGACGTGCATGCTGGTCGAGCCCAGCACCACCTGCCTGATGCGGTGGCCGGTGTGCGACGCGACGACCACGAGGGCGGCGCCCTTCGACGCCTCCTCCAGCACCTCCGCCGCGTAGCCCCTGGCGCTGCGCGCGACGATCTCGGGCAGCTCGGCGCGGCCGTTCGACGCGACGCGCACCGCCTCGTCGATCAGCTGCTTCGACTCGGCCTCCGCCTGTTGCGCGGTGACCTCCCGCCAGTCGGCCAGGGGCTCGTAGTTCCAGGCGTTGACGACGTGCAGGGGGCGGCCCCGCACGACCGCCTCGTCCATCGCCCAGGCGACGGCGCGGTTCGACGCTCGCGTGCCGTCGACGCCCACGACGATCGGACCTTCCTTCGCACTCATCGCGCACTCCTCAGTTGCCGCAGGTACGGATCCGTCGGGCGGGCGGCCACGACGCGGACCCTGGCGTCGATCACGAGGCAGCCCGTGCTGGTCAGGACGAGCGGGTTGACGTCGAGCTCGGCGATCTCCGGCAGCTCCGCCGCCAGCTCCGCCACGCGCAGCAGGACGTCGCGGACGGCCGCGGCGTCGGTCTCGGCGAGCGCGGCGCCCGAAGCGCGGAAACCGTGCAGGAGGTCGTCGGCGTCCGCTGTGGACAGCGGAGCCAGGGCGGCCGCCCGGTCGTCGATCAGGTCGGTGTCCACCCCACCCAGTCCGGTGACGACGAGGGGCCCGAACTTCGGGTCGGTGGCGACGCCCACCAGGAGCTCCCGGCCGCCCGACGCCATCGGTTGCACGAACACCCCGCGCAGCCGGTCGCCGAACCGGTCCTGGAACCCGCGGAACGCTTCGGCCACCGCCGTCTCACCGTCCAGCCCGAGCACGACTCCCCCGCCCTTGCTCTTGTGCAGGAGGTCCTCCGCCACGACCTTCATCGCGACCGGGCAGGCGAAGGCCCGTTGGGCGGCCACGGCGTGCTCTTCCGTGGTCGCCAGCGTTCCGCCGAGCACCGGCAACCCGAACGCCGCGAGCAGGCGAACCACCTCGTCCGGCGGCAACCACCCTTCGGGGTTGCGGCCGACGATGCCCCGTGCGGTGTCGAGGTCGACGCCGGCCGGCTCCGCGTACTCCCGCGGACGGGCCAGCCACTCGACACGCTCCACCAACCGCGCCAGTGCGGCGGCCGCACGCGCGGGCTCCGCGAAGCAGGGCACCTCATCCGCGAGCCGTTCCGTCTGGCCCGTGCGCACGGCGAGGACCGGCTTGCCGACGATGCCGCGGACGCCGCCGGTCGGGTCGCCGAGTGCGGTCGGCACGGTCACGGTGATCACCGCGTCGACGGCGGGGTCGGCGCCGATGACGTCGAGGCAGCGGGCGAACGTCTCGTCGTCCACGACCGCGGTGGTGTCGACCGGGTTGTGCGTGCTCGCCGTTGACGGCAGCAGCTGGCTCAACGCCTCCGCGGTCCGCGCGGACAGCTCGGCCATCCGCAGGCCGTGCTGCACGCAGGCGTCGGCGGCCAGCACGCCGAGTCCACCGGCGTTGCTCAGCACCGCGACCGACCTGCCGGCCGGCAACGGCTGCGTGCTCAGCGCCGTGATCGTGTCGACCAGTTCGGGCACGCTGTCGACGGCGATCACACCCGCCTGCCGGAACAGCGAGTCCCGGATGACCGACGGCGTGGCGGTCGATGCGGTGTGCGAGGCCGCGGCCCGTTGCCCTGCCTCGCTGCTCGCGGCCCGGATCGCGATCACCGGCTTGGTCCTGGCCACCTCGCGAGCGAGGCGGGAGAACTTGCGCGGGTTGCCGAACGACTCCAAATACAGCGCGATGATCCGCGTCTCCGGATCGTCCTTCCACCACATGAGGAGGTCGTTGCTGCTGACGTCGAGCTTGTCCCCGGTGGAGACCAGGTTCGACAGCCCCAGGCCGAGCCTGCTCAGCTCCTCCTGCACGGCGATCGCGACACCGCCGGACTGCGTCACCAGGCCGATGTCACCCGAACCCGTGCTGTGGGCGGAGAACGTCGCGTCCATCCGCACTGCGGGCGAGCTCGTCGAGACACCGAGGCAGTTGGGCCCGACGAGCCTCATGCCGTGGGCTCGGACGAGCTTCATGAGGGCATCGGCGTCGACGCCCGACGAGATGACCACCAGGGCGCGCACTCCGCGACGTCCGCACTCCTCCGCAACACCGGGCACGGCCTTCGCCGGAACGCACACCACCGCCAGGTCCGGGACCTCGGGCAACGCGGTCACCGACGAGTAGCAGTCCACGCCCGCCACAGACTTCGCGTGCGGGTTGACCGCGTACAGGTCTCCGGTGAAGCCGCCGTCCACGAGGTTGCGCAACACGGCGTGGCCCACCGAACCGGCGGAACGACTCGCGCCGACGACCACGACCGAACGGGGCCGCAGCACGTGGGCGAGACTCGCCGCGTCGGCCCGCGCCTCGCGGTCGGCGACCTTGTCCAGGTAGCTCTCGACGGGGTCCAGCCCGAGGTCGACGTGCACGACGTCGCCATCGGGCACCACCGTCGACACCAGACCCATGTCCGTGAACACCCGCAGCATCCGGAAGTTCATCAGCAGCACCTCGGCGGTGAAGCGCCGCACTCCCCTGCCACGAGCCAAGGAGACGAGGTGCTCCAGCAGCAACGTGCCGACCCCGTGCGTCTGCTCGGCGTGCGACACGACCAGAGCCACCTCGGCGACGTCGGGCTCACCGTCGTCCACCACGTAGCTGGCCGCCCCCAACAGCCGCTCACCACGCAGGGCGCCGAGCACCACGTGACGCGGCGCGTCCGGCGACACCATCCGCTCGACGAAGTCTTCGAGCTGCCGGGGCGAGGTGCTGAAGAACCTCAGGTAGCGGTCCTCGACCGGCAGTGACCTGT
>NZ_FNCC01000034.1 GCF_900100955.1 Lentzea fradiae
CGGCAAGCCGTTGACCGTCTACGGCACGGGCAAGCAGACCCGCAGCTTCTGCTACGTCGGCGACCTGGTCCGCGGCATCCTCGCGCTGGCGAGTCTCAAGGGCGAGCTCGGCCCGGTCAACCTCGGCAACCCGCAGGAGATCACCGTCCTGGAGCTGGCCGAGATCGTCGGCGAGCTGACCGGCGTCGAGGTCAACCTGGAGTACTCGGACCTGCCGACCGACGACCCGACCCAGCGCAAGCCGGACATCAGCCGCGCGCGGGAGCTGCTCGGCTGGGAACCGCAGGTCAACCTGCGCGACGGGCTGCTGAAGACGATCGAGTGGTACGCGGCGAGCTCTGCGCTAACGACCGACGCCGTGTGACGTGAGACCGGCGCGCGTCAGGACGTCGACGTCGAGCAGGTTGCGGGTGTCCACCACGACCTGACCGGCCATCGTCCCGGCGAGCGCCGCCCAGTCGAGCGAGCGGAACTGCGGCCACTCGGTCAGCACGACCAGCGCCTCCGCGTCCTTCGCCGCCTGCTGCACGTCGTCGACCACCGTCACGTCGCCCGTGACGCCCTCGACGGCCTGCGGGATCGCCGGGTCGTAGGCGACCAGCTCGGCGCCCTCGGCCTTGAGCATCTTCGCGATCTTCAACGCGGGCGAGTCGCGCAGGTCGTTCGTGCCCGCCTTGAACGCGAGCCCGAGCAGCCCGAGCTTGCGGCCCTTCAGGTCGCCGCCGACGGCGTTCGCGACCTTGCCGATGATCAGCCGGCTCTGCTTCTCGTTGGTGTTGATCGTGGCGGTGAGCAGCTCGAAGTCGTGGCCCGCGGCCTCGGCGATCTGGAGCAGCGCGTGCGTGTCCTTCGGCAGGCACGACCCGCCCCAGCCGGGACCGGGCTGCAGGAACGACTGCCCGATCCGCTGGTCGAAGCCCATGCCCTCGGTGACGTTCGCGATGTCGGCGCCGAGCCGTTCGCACAGCTCGGCCATCGCGTTGACGTAGCTGAGCTTCATCGCGAGGAAGCAGTTGGCGCTGTACTTCACCAGCTCGGCGCTGGCCGCGTCCATCAGGACGGTCGGCGCGCCCAACCGGGCGTAGAGGGCTGAGACGCGCTCGGCGGCGTTCTGGGCGTCGGACCCGACGACGATGCGGTCAGGGTGCATGAAGTCCTTGACCGCGCTGCCCTCGCGCAGGAACTCCGGGTTGCTGGCGACGAACACGTCGTCGCGGCCGAGCAGTTCGAGCACGCGGGCGGCCGTGCCGACCGGCACCGTCGACTTGTTCACGACGACCGTGCCGGGCGCGAGCAGGTCCTTCATCTCGGCCACGGCGGCCTCGACGGCCTTCAGGTCCGCGGCGCCGCCCTCGCCCATCGGCGTCGGCACGCAGAGGAAGACGACCTCGGCGTCCCGCACGGCGTTGCGCACACCGACGACGAACTCCAGCCGCCCGGCGGCGATCCCCTCCCCGACGAGCTCGGGCAGTCCCGGCTCGAAGATCTGCACCTCGGCCCGGCGGAGCTGCTCCACCTTCTTCTCGTCGATGTCCGCGCACACGACCTGGTGTCCCAGCGACGCGAGGCACGCGGCCGACGTGAGCCCGACGTACCCGGCCCCGATGACCGCAACCCGGCGAACGAACATCCTCGAACCGCCCTTGATCAGCGCGAACAGTTGATGTCGATCGTCGCACAGGACCTCTTCGCACCGTCGTGGTTTGACGCAGCCGTGAGATCTCTCGCAGCAGTTGTGTGAAAAACGCGAGTTGATGCGGCCTGCAACCGGGCACGAGTGCTAGACGTCTACTTCGGGTGTAGGCCATCCGTGGAGGCGAAGATGTGGATCAGCGTGACGTTAGTCACATTGGGCGGTTTGGCGTTCCTGACGCGAACCGTAGCGGCCGTCCTGGCCGTTTCCCCCAGCAAGAAGGGTAGCGATTACCCTCAGCCACATACATTGGCCAGTTGAGATAACTCTTTCGGCCTACGACTTACGACGAACTACGACGTACCGTACGATCCTTTCGGGTCGTATGACTGAACGGTCACTCCAAAGGTGACCTCACAGGGGTAGGTGCGCCATGGACCACGCACTGAGCAAGGTCATCGAGCTGCGCGAGAACGGATTTCAGTTCCTCCACCTGAGGGACGACGCCGGGCAGCTCGACCGGATCATGGCGTTCAAGCAGCGCAGGGGATTCATCGACTCCATCCTGTTCTGGTCCGAGACCGAGGCGCGAGCGGGCCGGCTGCCCGCGGTGCGCGACTCGGCCCGCCCGGCACAGGCCGTCTGGATCTACGAGGGGCCCCTGGTCGAAGCCGTGGACCGGCTCCTCGACCTCCCGGAACCCGGTGCGCGCAACGCTCCCACGCTCATGAAGGCCACCGCGTCCGACCTCGCCGTCGTGACGACGCTGCCGTTCAAGCTCAAGCTGCCGCCCGGCGCCATCGCCTGAGCTACGGCTTCTCCAGGTCGCCGCGCTTCACGGCGTCGATGAAGGCTGCCCAACCGGGCGCGGCGACCTCTGCTTCCATGCGGTTCTTGGAGTCGCGGACACGCGCGGCTGAGCCGTTCAGCGCAACCTCGACGCAGTTGGTCCCGCCGTTGCCGTTGCTGCGGCTGCTCTTGCGCCACACAGGTTCCTACCTCTCGGCGGCAAGCCTCTCGATCCACGCGGCGGACTCGTCGGGGGTCAACGCCAGCTTCGAGAGACGCTTGAAAGCAAGCCTAGCCGCGTGCACTTTCTCCGGGTTCTCGTCTGTCATGGCTCCGCCGACGTGCTCGACGTAGAGAAGCTTCGGGTACCTCGGGTCGGGGAACTCGATGATCGTGAAGCTCCCGTCGTGCAGTGGTGCCGACTCCGGCAAGACCTGAGCGGTCACGTTCGGCAGGCAGGACAGCTCGTGAAGGTGCAGCAACTGGTCGCGTGAGGCGTGCCGGAGCGCGTACGCCGTGATGACCGCGCGATACCTCAGGGGACTGTCTCCGAACAGCCTTTCCTTGCGCCTCAAGCGCTTGGCGGTCTCGCTGTCGACCCACTTCGCCGACCGCCTGATCGGCCCTCCGCCCATCAGCCCCCGGATGTAGTTCTCTTCTTGGAACAGTCCGGGAACGAAGGTCGCCTGGAAGTCCCAGATCTCCGACGCGTCGTGCTCCAGGCTCAGATAACCGCCGTCGCCCGGACCGAACTCCCGCCACCACCCCTTTTCGGAAGCGAGCTCGTACAACCGCAGATAGGGCTCCTCCTCCACGATGATCACGCCGTAGAGGTCGAGCATCGCCCGCAACGCGTGGATGTCAGGGAGCTGGCCGTTCTCGATGCGGCTGAGCTTGGGCACGTTGTAGCTCAACCGCTTCGCGGCTTCCTTCTGCGTCATCCCCGCCCGTTCGCGCAGGAACTTCAACGCATCCCCGAGTCGTTTCTGCCGGAACGTGGCTTCGGACACGAGCGGAAACGCTACGCGCCGCATGCGGGATCTGAGACTCTCACTCCCGGGGTGCGGTGAGGAACGTGCTGGTCATGGACCACCTCCACCGCATCGAGTACCGCCGCAGGAAGCCCAGCGGTGCGCTGGACCTCGAACTGGTCGAAGAAGTCGTCGACCACGGTTGGTACATAAGGAAAGGCGAGGAGTGGCGCCGCCATTACACCCTCGAATGCGCCCATGACTTCCTGTCCCGCACCGAGACGAAAGCGGGCACGTTCGCGGTTTCGGTGTGGCGGGACGGGGTGCGGGTCTGCACCGTCGCAATGGAGTGGAGTCCCACCAAGGGATGAAGTAATTCCCACTCCTGAGTTACGCAGCTTGATGTAGAGGGCCTTGGCGCGGCAACTTCGCGCCCATGAACCTCAGGAAGACCGTCGCGGGGGCCGCTGTCGCCCTCGGCAGCACCGCCGTCCTGCTCGGCCTGGGTGGGACCGCGCACGCCGACACCGTCGACGCCACCGCGCAGACGCAGCCGGACGTCGGCGGGCAGCTGGGTGAGGTCGCGCAGGTCGGTGAGCTGGCCTCGGTCGACACGGCGGACGTGGACGGCAAGGTCCAGGCGCTCAACGACCTCGACCCCGACGCCGTGGCGTTGCTGGAGAACTTCGACCTCGGCGGCAACGGGCTGCCGGTGTCGACGCTGCTCGGGCTCAACGAGCCGACCCAGCCGTGGAACGGCTTCGCGCACCTCGACATCTGATCGAGCAGCGCTTCTCGACCGGGGCGGCGCCCGATTCCCTCCCCCTCGAATCGGGCGCCGTTCCTCTTTTCCGACATCGACTCCGACGAGACCTAGCGGCCCGCGGCGTAGCCCTGGGCGCCGCGGGCGTTCGCCGCGGCACGCAGCAGTCCGTCCGCGGAGTCCCTCGCCACGGCCGACATGCGGCCGAGGGTCCACTCGCCGGCGTCCACGACCTGGTGGCCACGCTCTCGCAACGCAGCCAGGACGTCCACGCCGGCGCGTGACTCGATGACCAGCTCCCCCGGCGTCCAGGCGCGCGGGTAGAACGAGCTGGGGAACGCGTTCGAGTGCCACATCGGCGAGTCGATGGCCTGCTGGAGGTTCAGGCCCGCGCGGTGGGCCAGCCAGAAGCCGAGCTGCCACTGGTCCTGCTGGTCGCCGCCGGGCGTGCCGAACGCCAGCGCCGCCTCGCCGTTGCGCAGCGCCATCGACGGCGAGAGCGTGATCCGCGGGCGCTTGCCGGGGGCGAGCGAGTTCGGCAGGTCCTCGTCCAGCCAGAACATCTGGGCGCGGCTGCCGAGGCAGAAGCCGAGCGACGGGATCGTCGGCGACGACTGGAGCCAGCCGCCGGACGGGGTCGCGGAGACCATGTTGCCCCAGCGGTCGACGACGTCGACGTGCACGGTGTCGCCGCGGGTGGCGCCGGTGCGTTCGACGGTCGGTTCGCCGATGGCGCCCGCCACCTCGTGCGGGACGTTCGCGGCGCCGCGCCGGATGTGCTGGGGCAGCAGCGGTTCGCGGCCGTTCGGCGAGCCGGGGCGCAGTTCCAGCGACGCGGTGTCGGAGATGAGCTTGCGGCGCTCGTCGGCGTAGGCGCGCGAGACGAGGGTCTCCAGCGGGACGTCGGGGACGTCGCCGTACCAGGCTTCGCGGTCGGCGAACGCGAGCTTCGCCGCCTCGACGGCGAGGTGGATCGTCTCGGCGGTGGGCTTGCCGTCCACGTAGGACAGGTCGTAGCCCTCCAGCAGCCGGAGCTGTTGCGCGAGAACGGGTCCCTGCGTCCAGGCGCCGGCCTTCACGAGCGACCACTCGTCGAAGTCGACGATCAGCGCGTCCTCGTAGGACGCCTCCCAGCCCGCCAGGTCGGCGCCGGTCAGCACGCCCGCGTGGTCGCGGCCGGAGTCGTCGCGGAACGCGGTGCGGCAGAACTCGTCGACCTGCTCGGCGACGAAGCCCTGCGACCAGGCCCTGCGGGCGGCCTCGATCTGCGCCTCGCGGTCGGAGCCCGCGGCCTCGGCGGCGGCGAGCAGCCGCTCCCAGGTGTCGGCGAGCTTCGGGTTGCGGAACCGGCCGCCGGGGGCGGGCAGCACGCCACCGGGCATCCACTGCTCGGCCGAGCTGGGCCAGTGGTCGCGGAAGAGGTCCTGGACCAGCGAGATGGTGTGGACGGCCCGCTCGATCAACGGGAACCCGTCGCGCGCGTAGCCGATCGCCCTGTCGAGCACCTCACGCAACGACTTGGTGCCGTAGTCGCGCAGCAGGGTGAGCCAGCCGTCCCACGCGCCGGGCACGGTCGCGGCCAGCAGCCCGCTGCCGGGCACCAGCTCCAGGCCGAGGCCGGTGTAGTGGTCGATGGTGGCGCCCGCCGGTGCGACGCCCTGGCCGCTGAGCACGCGGGGGTTGCCGTTCGCGGGGGTGAAGACGACGGGCACCTCACCGCCGGGGCCGTTGAGGTGGGGTTCCACGAGCTGGAGGACGAACCCGGCGGCCACCGCCCCGTCGAAGGCGTTGCCACCGTCCTCGAGTACGGCCATGGCCGCCGCGGAGGCGAGCCAGTGGGTCGAAGCGACCATGCCGAAGGTGCCTACGAGTTCGGGACGCGTGGTGAACACCCCACAAAGGTATGCGACGCTAACTAAATTGTGCGACTCCGGGTGATGTACTCGTTACCCCTGGACGGACCAGCCCGTCCCCTGGTGGCGGACCCCGTCGGTGACCCCGAGACCGCCTGCGACTTTCGTCGTAGCCGCTCGTGACAGATCTCCTACCAGAGGTCTACCGGCTCGGACGATGTTTGGATCACGGCCGGAAGGCACAGTTCAAGGCATGGGTTTGCTGACTTTCGCCACCGTCTTCATCGGCCTCGCCTTCGTGGCCGCCGTGCCACTGGTGGCGCTGCTCCACTGGTCCGACCGGTGAGCTGCGGGTAACGAGCGTTAACCTCCTCGCGAGCAGTTCTCTCCGAGGAGGATGAAGGCATGGAGATCTCGGGTACCGCGGCCATCGTCACCGGTGGCGCGTCGGGTCTCGGCGGCGCCACCGCGCGGGCGCTGGCCGCGCGCGGGGCGCAGGTGTTCGCGCTCGACCTGCCCGGCGCCGTCGAGAAGGCCGAGGCGATCGAGAACGTCACCTACCTGTCGGCCGACGTGACCTCGGGCGAAGAGGTCCAGGCCGCCGTCGACACCGCGGCCGGGTCCGGCGTCCCACTGCGCATCACGGTGAACTGCGCGGGCATCGGCCCGTCGTCGCGCACGGTCGGCAAGTCCGGCCCGCACGACCTCGACCTCTACCGCAAGATCATCGAGGTCAACCTCATCGGCACGTTCAACGTGCTGCGCCTCGCCGCCGCCGCGATGGGCAAGACCGAGGCCCTGGAGCACGGCGCCCGCGGCGTCATCATCAACACCGCCTCGATCGCCGCGTTCGACGGCCAGATCGGCCAGGTCGCCTACGCCTCGTCCAAGGGCGGCGTCGTCGGCATGACCCTCCCGGCCGCGCGCGACCTGTCGAGCGTCGGCATCCGCGTGCTGACCATCGCGCCCGGCATCGTCGACACCCCGATGCTCGCCACGGTGTCCGACGAGTTCCGCGCCGGTCTCGCGGCCGGCGTGCCGTTCCCGAAGCGCCTCGCGCAGCCGTCGGAGTACGCGCAGCTCGCGGTCTCGCTCGTGGAGCACGACTACCTGAACGGCGAGGTCGTCCGCATGGACGGCGCTCTCCGCATGGCCCCCCGCTAGTAACTCGCACGACCGGGGCCGCACTCAGTCGTGCGGCTCCGGCGCGGGGTGGACGTGCAGGTCGCCGAGGACCCGGTCGATCTGCACGACGGTCCCCGTGTTGGTCTCGACCCGGTTGAGGGTGCTGCCGGTGCGGGACGGCTCGGCGACGGTCGCGGTGAGCGCCTCGTGCAGGGCCTTCTTCTGGTCGGGGTCCAGCTCGTCGATCCCCTTCGCGCCGATCCACAGCACCTTGACCATCCGGCTGCGCACCGCGTACCGCGTCGAGCGCTCCGTTGGGAACCTCGGGACGTTGACCCACAGCACCGGGAAGTCGGAGCCCCTGAACAGCCGACCGCCCGCCTCCAGCGTGCCCCTGGCGAGGACGTAGATCCCCTTCGGCTTCGGCGCCTCCACGTCCTCGATCGACAGCTGCACCGGCAACCGCCGCAACGTGATCAGCTCGACTCGGCTGCGCAGCGACGCGAGCGTCTCGTCCCATCCCCTCCTGCCCGCGCTCAGCGGACCGTCCCGGTCCGGTCCGAGCAGGTAGGGCGCGTTGTCGGCGATGTGTTGCAGTGCCCGGTAGTTGATGAACGAGGCGACGTTTCGCGCGGCGACGGACCCGACCGGTGCGTTGGACAGCAGGTGCACGTCGTCGTAGCGGAAGGACAGCAGCGCGACGTCGGTCATGGCCACCACGTCGGCCGTGCGCTTGCGGGCCAAGGCGTACGCGAGCTCGCCGACGATCTCGCCCCGGCGGTGCGTGTGCAGGGCCTCGACCGCTCCCTCGCCCTCCGAGTTGAAGACGCCCACCTCGCCGCGCAGGATCACGAACAACGAGTCGCCCGCGTCCCCGTAGCGACAGATGAACTCGCCGCGCCTGCGTTCCACGAGCTTGCCCAGCCGCAGCATCTCCACCAGCTCGTCGCGGTCGGACTGGCCGAGGAACGGGTTGAGCACCTCCCGGCCGCGCCGGTCGGTGAACGTGAGCTTCGGCGGCTCGACCGCCTCCTCGACGCAGCGCTTGACGGCCGGGTCGTGCGAGCTGGCCTGCCAGATCCTCTTGGCGTGGTAGAGGATGTCCCAGCTGCTGCCGTGCGCGACCGCGCGGCGCAGTCCTCTGTGATCGCTCTCCAGCGACGTGCCCCACGACGACCTGAGCGGCCCGATCGACATCAGGTGGACCGGGTGCAGGCGTCCGTCGTTGCCCAGCAGCCGCACCGGGTCGTGGAACTCGACTCCGGCGTCCGCGCCGACCGCCAGGCGGAACGCGTCCGTCACGGTGATGCCGTCGTCCACCCGGTCGAGCAGCGCTCCCGCCTCGTTGATGGCCGCGCCGACCGGCTGCACGGCACCGCCCGCACCGACGACGCGCCGGGCCGTGCCCCGGTGGCAGGTGATGCGCAGCGGCACGGACGCGTCGAGCGACCACGACCGCAGCGCGCGAACCAGGCCGAGCGCCGGTTCCCGCCAGTCGTCCTGCCAGAACAGGACGTGCCCGCCGTCCCCTCCCGACGCCCACACGACGTCCTCGCCCAGGTGGGCGTCGACGATGGCGTTGATCGCCTCGACCCGTGCGACCTGGTCGGTCTCGTCGGCCGACGAGTGCCCGACGACGTCGCACGAGACGATGGTGACAGGACGGGACACCACGCCTCCCGGCTCAGAGGTCTCCGGCGTAGGGCAGCTTGGTCATGGCGTCCGAGGTCATCCACTCGCGCAGGCGGTGGGTGGCGCGGACGTCGTCCTCGTTGTACTCCAGCAGCCGCTGGCGCTGGTCGACGTCGAGCGGGTCGCCGTTGAGGCCGACGGCCGCGCGGTACCAGCGCATCGAGTTCTCGCCGCCCGCCTCCGGGTCGCGCCAGCGGAAGCCCGCGACCGGAGCGATGATCTTCAGGCCCTTGCCGTGCGCGCACAGGAACTGCTCGCGGACGATGCCGAACAGGTCGACCCACGCGTCGGAGCTGATGAACTCCTTCACCTGTGCGACGGTCGGGATGCCGGGCTTGCCCGCGAAGCGTTCCGCGGACGCGAGCAGCCAGCGGTTCTCGGCCAGCTCGTTGTAGCAGTAGGCGCGGAACGAGAGGCCGCGTGCCTTGGCGCGCAGCCGGATGCCGGTCAGCCAGGTCCAGAACTCGGCGAACGACCTGGCCTCGTCGTCGCACGGCAGCGCGTCCCACGTCACGAAGGCGTGGTAGCCCTGGCGCTCGTCGATGTCCTTGCCGGACAACAGGCAGCCCCACATGTACGCGCCGAGGTCGCCGAAGCTCTCCATGTCGACGTCGATCTCGACGTCCGCGCGCGGCACGTTCATCTCGGGCACGCGGCGGACCAGCGTGAGGTCGCGCAGCCAGGCGCGGGCCAGCACGACCGCGTCGCCGAACGGCATGCCGACCAGCTGGACCGGGCCTTCGGCCAGCGGGTCCAGCTCGGCCAGCTTGTCCACTGTGGACAGACCGATCTTGCGCAGCGCCACGGCGTCCTCGCCGCGCACGACGAGGCTGACGTCCCTGCCCCGCTTGAGGTCGCTGTCGCAGGTGGGCCACCACGGGCAGGTCTTGCAGTCGACGATCCGCGACGGCCGCGCCAGCGGTTCGTCCTGGTTCACGGCCGCCAGCGCGACGGAGAGCCGGTCGCCGAACCGGGCGTCGTACTCGGCGAGGGCGGTGCGGCCGCCCGGCCACGTCGGCGCCTCCAGGTCGTGCCACAGCACCACGTCGGCGTCCATGCCGATCACGCCGCCGGTCGCGCGGCCGCTGCGGGCGTAGCCGGCGGCCTGCAGCTGGCGCTGGGCGTGGGCGAGCCGGAGCTGGTCGCGCGGCTGGGGCCGGACCTTGCGCAACGGGTCTGTGCGGCTGCCGCCGGGCAGCGGCATCGTCAACGGGCTCGTGCGCGCGCCCTGGCCGGGATCGGTGATCTTGTGGCGGACCACCAGCACGGGGACGTACCCGGTGGTGTCCTTCACCAGCAGGTCGATCCCGCCCCTGCGGCCACCGCGCGGGTCACGCGGCAGCGCGGCACCCCAGATGTACGGAGCGCCCATCTCCATCGCGGCGAGCGTGACGCGTTCGCGGTCGGCGCTGCGCACGTCGGGGCCGCTCGGCACCTCGAGGAGGTCCGAGCCGACGATCCTGCCGAGCGCGTCCGCCACCGCGCGGCGATGGCCCGCCGCGTCCGCTTTCCGTTGTTCCGATGCCGGGTCCGGCGCCGCTTTGGGAGCGTCGCGCATCTCCGGATCGTTTTCGAGGTGCACCCGCCGCCGACAACGAGTGACCACGCCGGCGTCTAGCTGCACCTGGGAAGTCACAGGATGCAGGGTATGTCGCGCGTCGAGGAGATGTGCGGGCAACCTGGGCAGTAAGTTTCACGCAACGGAGGAGGTGTACCCGAATGGCGCGCAAGGCGAAGGCCGGATTCACGCCCAGCAGGGCCAAGAACCTGGTCGGTGTCGCGAAGGTGGTGGCCCCCGCGCTCATTCCGGTGCTGGCCCCGGTGCTCGCCCGCGGAGCTGGGGTGTTGAGCGAGCAGTACGACCGCTACCGGGCCCGCAGGCTCGGCATCGACGTCGCCGACATCGGCAAGTACTCCGGTTACGGCGCCCGGCTGCACGCGCGGATCGTCGGGTTCTCGGAGCCGCTGGAGACGTTGCGCACGTCCGACTCCGAGTGGGTCTCCAAGACGGAGACGCGGCTCACGCAGCTGCTCGCCGCGGTGCGCGCGGCCGAACGCATGCCGACGGCCCGGCGCAAAGCAGCGCACCGGGCCGTCGGAACAGATCTGGAGATGCTGGAGCAGGACCTGCTCAGGCGTCTCGGCGTGCGCTGACGTTCGGGGTCCGCCCCGTCACGTCGGCCACGGCCTTCACCGCCGCCTCCTCGACCACCTGGCCGGGGTCGAGGTGGGCGGTGACCTCCTCCATGACCTCGGCGACGCGTTCCTCCCGCCGGATCATCGGGTCGGACCGCAGGTCCTTCGCCAGCGAGACGCACAGGCCGATCATCACGACCATGAACGGCAGCGCCGCGATGATCGTCAGGTTCTGCAGCCCCGTCAGCGCGTTCGAGCCGCCGACGAGCAGCATCACCGCGGCGACGGCACCGGTCAGCACGCCCCAGAAGATCACCACCGGCCGTGTCGGCTCGATCGTGCCCTCCTGCGAGAGCGTTCCCATCACGATCGACGCGGCGTCGGCGCCGGACACGAAGAAGATCGCCACCAGCACCATGACGAGCACCCCGGCGACGGCCGCCAGCGGGAACTGGTCGAGCAGGGCGAAGAGCTGCGACTCCGGCGTGGCCTGGCCCGCCAGGTCGGCGCCCTCGCGTTCCTTGAAGATCGCCGTGCCGCCGAGGATCGCGAACCACACCAGCGAGACACCGGACGGCACCAGGATCACGCCCGCGACGAACTGCTTGATCGTGCGGCCCCGCGAGATGCGCGCGATGAACATGCCGACGAACGGCGTCCACGAGATCCACCACGCCCAGTAGAAGATCGTCCACCCGGACAGCCACGTCTCCGTCGCGTCACCGCCGGAGGCCGCGGTCCGGCCCGCCATGTTCGCGAGCTCGCGGAAGTAGTCGCCGAGCGCGGTCGGCAGCAGGTTCAGGATGAACACCGTCGGGCCGACCACGAACAGGAACAGCGCCAGCACCACGGCCAGCACCATGTTGATGTTCGACAGCCACTGGATGCCCTTCGCGACCCCCGACACCGCCGAGGCGACGAACGCCACGGTCAGCACGGCGATGATCGCGACGAGCACCCCCTTGCCGACGTTGGCGGCCCACCCGGCGGCTTCCAGGCCGCTGCCGATCTGGAGCGCGCCGAGACCGAGCGAGGCGGCCGAGCCGAACAGGGTGGCGAAGATCGCCATCACGTCGATCGCACGACCCCAGCCGGACGTGGCGCGACGGCCCAGCAGCGGCGTGAACGCGGCGCTGATCAGCGACGACCGGCCGCGCCGGAACGTGCCGTACGCGATGGCGATGCCGACGACGGCGTAGATCGCCCACGGGTGCAGCGTCCAGTGGAAGAGCGTGGTGGCCATCGCCGTCTCGAGGGGGTCGCCCTCGGTGCCCGGCGGCGGCTTCACGTAGTGGGTCAGCGGCTCGTTGACCCCGTAGAACATCAGCCCGATGCCCATGCCCGCACTGAACATCATCGCGACCCAGGAAACGGTCTTGAACTCGGGTTTCTCGTCGTCACGGCCGAGCGGGATCTTGCCGTAGCGGCTGAACGCGAGCCACAGGGCGAAGACCACGAAACCCGAGGCCGAGATCACAAAAGCCCAGCCCAGATTGCGGATGATCCAGCCGAGCGCCGTCTTCGAGACGGACGCCAGACTGTCGGTGCCGACGATTCCCCAGGTCACGAACGCAAGCGTCAGACCTGCGGCAACGCCGAACACGACCCTGTCGGTACGAGCCGGCTTGTCGCGGTGGATGGTCATGCGGCGGCGAATACCCGGTCGTGGACCACTTCAAACTCCTCCGATTACCCTCAATCCTGTGAGCACCCGGTCCAGTGAGCTGCGCGCCCTTCGCGGCGCCGTGCTCGCGCTGACCTCGGCCGCGCTCACGATCACCGCCCACGGGCTGGGCGGCGGCGAGCTGTCGGAGTTCACCCACGCGCTGCCGCTGGTGGTGCTGATCGGGTTCGCGGCCTCGTCGCTCGCCGACAAGCGCAGCGGGAAGCTCTCGGTCATGGCCGGGCTCGTCACGGCCCAGCTCGCGCAGCACCTGCTGCTCACCTGGGTCGCGCACGAGCACACGAACACGCTCACCCCGCGGATGGCCGGGGTGCACCTCGTGGCCGCGACGCTCACCGGCTGGCTGCTGTTCCACGCGGAGAGCGCCCTGTTCCGGCTGGTCTCCGCCGTCTCCCGGCTGGTCCCCCGCCGGCTCGCACCACTGCCCGCCACCGGTCCGGTGCGGGTGCTCACCAGCACGCCGTACGTCCAGAACGCGCACTTCCTGGACGTCACGCGGGCGAATCGGCGGCGCGGCCCGCCCGAATGCTCCTGATCATCCGTATCCCCCACAGACACCCTTCGGCCATCAGGAGCCACAACTTCATGTCGACCAACCGATTCGGCGTGCGCACGCTCGCCGTTCTCGCCGTTGCCGGATTCGCGGTGCTCGGCACCCCCGCGATCGCGTCCGCGCACGTCAGCGCCCAGCCCTCGGAGTTCACCCAGGGCGGCCGCGCCACGTTCGCGTTCCGCGTCCCGAACGAGCGCGACAACGCGGGCACCACCAAGATCGAGGTGACGCTGCCGCAGGACACGCCGCTCACGTCGGTGCGCACGAAGCCGCTCGCCGGCTGGAAGGCCGAGGTCGTGAAGGGCGCGCTCGACAAGCCCGTCACGGTCGGCGGCAAGGAGATCACCGAGGCGTTCAAGTCGATCACCTGGACCGCGGAGCCGGGCGTGAAGATCGGCGTGAACGAGTACCAGGAGTTCTTCGTCGCGATCGGCACCCTGCCCGAGGGCAAGGACAAGCTGGAGCTGCCGACCAAGCAGACCTACGAGAACGGCGAGGTCGTGGACTGGGGCCAGTCCGAGGGCGCGGACGGCAAGGAGCCGGAGCACCCGGCGCCCGTGCTGAAGCTCGCCCCGAAGGCCGCCGGTGACGACGGCCACGGCCACGGCACCACCCCGGCCGCGAACACCGGCACCGACACGCACGAGGCGGCCGCCGCCGGTTCCGACTCCACGGCCCGCTACCTCGGTGGCGCCGGTCTGGCCGTCGGCGCGCTCGGCCTGGGCTTCGGCGTCGGCGCCATCCTGCGTTCGCGGCGCAACGCGTGAAGCGCGCTCTCGTAGCGCTCCTGTTCGCTGGTGCGGCCGTGCTCGGCACGGCCGCCCCCGCGGCGGCGCACAACGCACTGATCAGCAGCGACCCGAAGGACAAGGCGTCGCTGGAGGCAGGTCCGTCGACGGTCACGCTGACGTTCGACCAGGACGTGCAGGGCGGCCAGGGCATCAACACGATCTCCGTGGTCGACGCGAACGGCGGCCACTACGAGGTGCCCGGCGACCCGACGATCAAGGACAACGCGGTCACCGCGAAGGTCAACGCGCTCGGCAAGGCCGGCGAGTACAAGATCGGCTACCGCATCCTCTCCGCGGACGGCCACCCCGTGTCCGGTGAGCTGACGTTCACGCTGACCAAGGACGGCACCGGCACCCCCACCACGCCCGCGAACGCCGACGCCTCGGCGGGTGACTCCGGTTCGGACGGCGGTCTGCCGATCTGGGTGTGGATCGTGGGCGCCGTGGTGCTGCTCGGCGGCGGCGTGTTCTTCGCCCTGCGCGCCGGCGGGGGCGCGAAGGCATGAGCGACGTCCGGACCACCGCCCCGTCCCACCACCGCGTGCTCGCCGGGCTCGTGCTCGGCGCGCTTGCGGGCGTCGCGCTCGGCCTCGTGCTGGCACCACCGCTGGTGGTCGCCGGGGTCGTCGACGCGGGGGCGGCGGTCCGGTACGGCCTTCCCGTCACACGGGTGCTGCTCGACGTCTCGGCCACGGTCGTGGTCGGGCTGTCGATCCTGCCGAAGCTGCTCGGCTTCACCCGGCCGGCCCACACCGAGCCGGTCATGCGGATCGCCCGGCCCGCCGCGGTCGTCGCCGCCGGGTTCTGGGTGGTCACGGCGCTGCTGGCGATCATCCTCCAGGCCGCGGAGCTGCGTCCCGGCAGCGACGTGAGCATCGGCAACGCCGTCGACTACGTCGCGTCGGTCGGCGCGGGCAAGGGGCTGCTGTTCAGCGCCTCCTGCGCGCTCGTCTACGTCCTGGTCGGGGTGATGGCGGTGCGCAGCGGCGAGTCCGTGCCCGCCGAGCTGCGCATCCTCGTCTCGATGTTCGGGCTGCTGCCGCTGCCGGTGACCGGGCACGCCTCCAACTGGAAGTACCACGACTACTCGATGGTCTCCATGGAGCTGCACATCCTCGGTGCGGCGGCGTGGACGGGCGGGCTCGGCGCGTTGATCGCGCTCGTCGCGTTCCGCAAGGGGCTGCTGGCGCTCGCGCTGCCGAAGTTCTCCAGGATCGCGACCGTCAGCCTCGTCGTCGTCGCGGCGACGGGCCTGTTCAACGGGCTGCTGGAGCTGATCCTCAACCCGGTCGTGCCGTTCCCGCAGTCGGTGTTCACGACCGGCTACGGCCTGCTGTTCCTCGGCAAGGTCGTGTGCTCGGTGCTGCTCGCCCTGCTCGGCGCGCACATCCGGTGGCGGTTGCTGCCGCGGATCGCCCGGCACGAGGTCACCGCGATCGTGCAGTGGGCGGTCGTGGAGGTGACCGTCATGGGCGTCGCGTTCGGGCTCGCGGTCGTGCTGAGCCGCGCCCCCGTCACGTGACCTGAGCGAACCCCGTCGCGATCCGGACCAGGTCCGCGAGCGCGCGTGACCTGCTGTGCGGCGGCCACGCGATCACCGTCGTGACCAGCGGCGCGTCCACCACCGGCACGGTGGTCAGCCCCTCCGTCTTCTCGGCGCAGACGGCCTCGGGCAGGACGGCGACCGCCCGGCCGAGCGAGATCATCTGGAGCAGCTGCGTCATGCTCCGCACCTGAAGGCCCGGACCGTCCGGGTAGGTGCCGTCGCCGTTCGGCCAGCGCGCGGCCTCCGGCAGCGAGGTGACGTCGGCGACCCTCAGCCGGGGCCGGCTCGCGAGCGGGTGCGCGGACGGCATGACCGCGACCTGCCCCTCGGTGTGCAGCACCTCCGTGTCGAGGCCGGTGGTCGGCTCGTACGGCTCGTGCAGCAGCGCCACGTCGGCCCGTCCGTCGAGCAGCGGGACGTGGGTGTTGGACTCGCACAGCAGGACCTCGACGGGCACGGAGCCGGGTTCGGCGGCGTACGCGTCGAGCAGCTTCGCGAGCACCTCACCGGACCCGCCGGACTTGGCGGCCAGCACGAGGCACGGCCGGTCGGTGGCGGCCTGGCGGGTGCGTCGTTCGGCCGCCGCGAGGGCACCGAGGACCGCCCTGCCCTCCTCCAGCAACGTCGCACCGGCGTGCGTCAACGCGACCCTGCGGCTCGTGCGGGTCAGCAGCGCCACCCCGAGCCGGTGCTCCAGCTGCGCGATCGTCCTGGACAACGGCGGCTGGGCGATGCCGAGCCGTTCGGCGGCCCGGCCGAAGTGCAGCTCCTCGGCGACCGCGACGAAGTACCGAAGCTCCCGCGTCTCCACCCGTCCTACGGTATCGATACCCGCCGGGTATGGGTGCCCGACCGAAGTGGTGTTGGTTCCCGAAGCCCTCGCGACCACGATCAACGGCATGAGCGAGAAGACGATTGCGCTGGTCACAGGCGCGAACAAGGGCATCGGGTACGAGATCGCGGCGGGCCTCGGCACGCTCGGCATGACGGTCGGGGTCGGCGCGCGGGACGCCGAGAAGGGCGAGGAGGCGGCGGCCAAGCTGCGGGCAGGTGGTACGGATGCGTTCGCCGTGCCGCTGGACGTGACCGACGACGAGAGCGTGGCGGCGGCCGTCGCACTGTTCGAGGACCGGTTCGGCCGCCTCGACGTGCTGGTCAACAACGCGGGCATCGCCGGACCGTGGCCCAGCTCGCCGTCCGCGACCACCGCGCAGGACCTGCGGGACGTGGTGGAGACCAACGTGATCGGCGTCGTCCGCGTCACCAACGCGCTGCTGCCGCTGCTGCGCCGCTCCGAACACCCGCGGATCGTCAACCAGTCGAGCCACGTGGCGTCACTGACGCTCCAGACCAGCACCGACTCGGCCTACGGCGGACCCAACGGGGCCTACACGCCGTCGAAGACGTTCCTGAACGCGATCACGGTCCAGTACGCGCAGGAGCTGTCCGGGATCAAGGTCAACGCGGTGTGCCCCGGCTACGTCGCGACCGACCTGAACGGGTTCGCCGGGACGGACACCCCGGCGGACGGCGCCAGGGCGGCGATCGCGCTGGCCACGACGGGGGTCGACGGTCCCACCGGCGGTCTGTTCGACCACGCCGGGGTCGTGCCCTGGTGAGTTCGGACGATGTTCAACGTGAAACATCCCCGAGTCGGGCGGACTCGGTGAGTGGTCCGATCAACACGACGAACTGCGCACCGGACGATCAGTCGGTGATCAGTCGCGCCGAAGATTCCTCGCGCATCCGGGCGAGCCGGTTCATCGTCCGCTGACCGCGGCGGTCCAGCTCGCGGCTGTCGATCCAGCCGTTCGCGTAGTAGCGGTAGTCCTGCGCCAGCGCCACGAGCTCGGCGAGGTAGTCGGCGGACCGCCGCCGTCGCTCCTCGTCGAAAGCCGCCAGCAGCGGCAGCTGGGTGTCCACCACCTCGTCGAGCAACCGCGCGGACCGCAGCGCTCTCCTGGAACGCCACCTCCGTGTAAGGCTCACGCGCCGCACCTCGTCCTTCGCCCCGACCTGCCGCACCTTAGGCGTGGATCGCACGCCCGTCGATGCTGCATTCGTGTGCGAAGGCCCTGGCGTTACCGCTTCGTGTCCCACACCATCCGAAAGGGATGCTATAGGACCCAAACGAGATGCTTATCAGGCCGCCGACTCGCCGCCGGTGAAACGGGCGACGCGGTCCGCGAGCTCGCGCGCCTCGGGGTTGTTGCGGCGCTTGTCGGCCTCCTGGCGCAGGGGCTCCATGCGCTGCTTCGTGCGGACCGACTTGAGGCTCTCCGACAGGTCGACGGCCTGGCGGCCCACCTTGGCGCCGTGGTCGATGTCGCCCTCGAGCAGGTGGTTGATCGCCATCGACGTCAGGTTGAACGACCGGCTGCGGGCGTACTCGTCGCCGAAGTTGTTGATCGCCTTGGACAGGGCGGGGATCGCCGTCCTGGTGTACTTGGCGTCGACCGTCTGGGCCAGCTCGGTGTGCACCGTGCCGATCATGGACGAGAGGTCGATCTCGTTGAAGAACTTGGCCCAGGCGGGAGCTTCGGCGACGTTCGCGCGGGAGAACTCGTCACGCGCGCGGCCGAGCAGCTTGAGCGCCTGCTCGTCGGAGCCCATCTTGGCGTAGGCCCACGCCTCGTTCGCGCACAGGATGCCGACGGCGAGCTCCGAACCGGAGTTCTGCGCAGCCAGCTGGCCCAGCTGGAACACCTTGAGCGCGTCGTCCGGCGCGTTCTGGTGCAGGTAGACGC
>NZ_FNCC01000032.1 GCF_900100955.1 Lentzea fradiae
CGCCTTTCCCGCCGGGGTGGTGGTGATCGGCGACAAGGGCTTCGCCGGACGCGAGTTCGAACGCGACATGACCGAGCTGGGCATCACGTTCGTGCGACCCGACCGCCGCGACGAGAAACGCCGCCACGGCAACCTGTCGATGATCCGGCAACGCATCGAATCGATCATCAACACCGCCAAACGACAACTCTCCCTGGAACAGCACGGCGCACGCACCCCGCACGGCGTGCTCGCCCGCGTCGCTCAGCGCATGCTCGCCCTCGCCGCCGCGATCTGGCACAACTGGATCATCGACGCACCCGTCAAGCGCTCACTGATCGCCTACGACCACTGAAGATCCAGGAATCAATCATCTAGCGAGCGGCAGGCCACCATGGAGAAGCATGGGGAGGTCGGGAGGCGGACGTCAACCTGTCCCGCTGGTGTGCACCCTCCCGTCCGGTCGCGATCGGGCTGTCTCGCGGTGACGCCGACCAGTTCTCGGTTCTGTGAATGTGAATGCGCTGGCCGTGCTGTAGGTCACGGTGATCCTATTCCGTTCTGGATGGACGTCAGTCATGATGCTTCGGCACAGGTCAAGGGGACTGCGGGGAGTCGCTACCGAGGTTCGGTAGTGCAGGGGGAACAGATGAGGATCGCCAGAGGGCGGGGCTTTGTCCTGCCCGTGTTGAGTGCTGCCATTGTCGCCGGAGGCATGATCGTCGGATCGGTGGCCTCCGTGGCTGCCGAGGTGCCGGACGAGGTGCCCGACGCGGTCAGTGCCGAGAGACTCGCCGAACAGAGCGGGAAGTCTGTCGTCATCGGATCTGAGACGACAGAGACGTCTCAGGTGAGGGCTAACCCGGACGGCAGCCGCACGCTGACGAATCACGTGCATCCAGTGCGGGTCAAGAAGAACGAGCAGTGGACTGCCGTCGACTTGGACTTGGCGGTGCAACCGGACGGGACGTTGGCGCCCAAGGCGGCGCCGGTCGCAATGTCGTTCACCGCGGGTGGCGCGGGTTCGGCTGAGCGGCCGGTCGCCCGGTTGATCAAGGGTGACGCCGAGGTGGGTTTCGGCTGGGGGACTGATCTTCCTCCGGTGCGGATCAACGGCAAGACGGCCACGTATCCGGACGTGTTGCCTGGCGTGGACTTGGAGGTCGAGGCTGCGCTGACCGGTTTCGCGCAGAACCTTGTGGTCAAGTCGGCGGAAGCGGCGCAGCAGTCGGCGTTGCAGAAGATCACCTTCAAGTCGCACACCAAGAACACGCGGATTGAGAAAGCGACGACTCCGGGCCCGGCGTCGAGGTCCGCGACCACTGAGAGTGGTGGCGGTCTGGTGGTGACTGGGCCGGATGGCGAGCAGGTGTTCGGGGGTGACGCGTCCCGCATGTGGGACTCGTCCGAGGGGGCGCGTCAGGGGGTGATGGCGGTCGAGGTCGGCGCGGATTCGATCTCGGTCACGCCTGACCAGAGCTTCCTGCTGGATCCCGCCACCACGTATCCGGTGCGTCTTGATCCCGACTACTACTGCACGTCCTGCGGGAAACAGCATCACGCCGTGGTTCAGTCGCCCTGGCCGACCGCCTCGAACTTCGACGCGACCAGTGGACAGCTCGGCGACCTGAAAGCCGGATATCTGAACGCGTCGAGCCTCGGGGCCTCGTCTGCGGGCATCTCGCGCTCGTACTTTCAGATGAACACGAGCTCGATGACCGGCAAGAAGATCAAATCCGCGACGATGAAGACGCGGATACTCAGCTCATACTCCTGCTCGCCTTCCCCGACCGAGTTGTGGCTCACCGGAGGGATCGACCACAACACCCGGTGGAACAATCAGCCCGGCTGGGAGTGGGGTGCCGCGCTGTCGGAGAACAACAACCGCAACAATCCTGCTCACTGCGCGACGGACGGCGGAGCGGAATTCAACGCGACCTCCGCGGTCGCGGCTGCCGCGGCAGGGGCATGGAGCACCACGACCTTCATGCTCAAGGCCAAGAACGAGTCCGATCTGAACAACTCGTGGCGCCGGTTCGACCTCAACCCCTATCTCGAGGTCACCTACAACTCCTACCCCCTGGTGCCGGTCGACCTGGGGCTTGAGGGCTGGGGTCCGGGCGCCAACGATGCGATCCGCTGCGCCACAGGGCCGACCCGGCCCCTGGTGGGGACGCGCACGCCGCGTGTTCGCGCGCGTCTGTCCGATCCGGACGGCGGTATGACGGACGCGAGATTCCAGTTCAAGGACGGTCTGTCGCCGGGCGGGCCGTGGACGGGCCCCGAGATCTACATGAACGATGTGCCGTCCGGTTCGTTCGTCGAGGTGCGAGTTCCTGACAACTGGTTCACCCATGACGGAATCTGGACCTTCAACCTCACCGCAGGCGACGGCGAGCTGTCCGGTCCGCGGTCGGAGGATTGTGAGTTCGAGGTCGACACGATCAAACCGAACATTCCTGCCGTGTCGTCGACCGACTACCCGGCAACCGGTTCGTCGGGCAGTGTCGGCCACACCGGGATCTTCAGGTTCTCGCCCGCCGGGAACACCGGCCGTGACGGAACGATGGATGTTGTGCGTTACGGCTGGTCGCTGAACTCGGACACCACGGACAACCAGGTTCTGGTGACCGAGGTTGACGGTGTGATGGACGTGGCGATCACGCCTACGAAGGAAGGCCCGAACGTCCTGTACGTGCGTGCCTACGACCAAGCGGGCAACATCGCGGCCGAGCCACAGAAGTACCTCTTCACCGTCGCCGCCCCGACCAATCCCGTGGCAGCGTGGACCTTCGACGACGCGACCGGCGGCACCGTCGCCGACGTCGCGTCCGGCAACCACCCGCTCACGCTCAACGGTGGAGCATCGTTGGCTTCCGGCTATTCCGGCAGCGCGCAGACCGGCAACGGCGGCACCCACTACTCGGCCACGTCCGGCCCGGTCGTCGACACCTCCCACGCGTTCTCCCTCTCGGCGTGGGTGAAACTCGACCACGCGAACTACTCGGCGGCGGTCGCCGGGCAGGACGGCAACTTCATCTCGTCGTTCTTCCTGCAGTACTCGGTGGAGACCGATCGCTGGGCCATGACGCTGGTCAGCCCGGACCAGATCGCGCCGCCCACGATCGTGCGTGCCGTCTCGGCGGCACCGCCGCAACTCGGGGTCTGGACGCACCTGGTCGGCACGTATGAGCCGAACAGCCGTGAGGTGTCGCTCTATGTCAACGGGAAGCTGGAAGGCACCACCACAGCGGACGTGTGGCCTGCTGGGGGGCCGTTCGTCGTCGGCGCTGGCAAGCGCAGCGGTGATCGGGTGGATCACTTCCCCGGACTGATCGACCACGTGCAGGTGTGGAACCGGTTGCTCACCCCCACCGAAGCCGCACGGGAGAACAACCTGGTCGTCCTGCGCGCGCACTACAACCTCGACGAACGCACGGGCACCGAGACCAAGGACGAGGTCACCGGCCAGAACGCCGCAGTGTCCGGCAGTACCTCGTGGGCCGGCACTCCGGTCGATCCCGACGATCCGAACCAAATCCTGACCAGCATCGACAAGTGGATGAACTTCGGTGCACCGTCGACCGGCCAGGTCGTGGGGCCACGTCCGGTAAACCTGCGCACGGACCGTTCGTACACGGTGACCGCCTGGGCACGCCTCGCGGAGATCGATGGCACTTCGCGGGCAGTGGTGAGCATGGGAGACGCCACGCACTCACCGTTCATTCTCGGCGTCCACTCGGACGGCGGCGGTACCAAGTGGAGCATGGAGCTCACACGAACTCCGTCCGGTGACGGCAGGTACGCGCTGTCGGATATACCAGCCGAGGCAGACACATGGGTACATCTGGCCGCGACCTTCGACGCGACCAGCGGGACTGTGGCCCTGTACGTCAACGGGGTCAAACAGAACACATTTGACGGGCCGAGTACGGGGCAGGAGTCGTTTAACGCTTCGGGTGAGCTCCTTCTAGGGCGTGACCTGTGGTCCGGCGTGGCAAGCGAGCAATGGAAAGGCGATGTTGACGACGTCCGTATCTACTCGGGAGTTCTCAGCACTGCCGACGTTGATGCCATCCGCGCGTCCACGATTCACTTCTGACATCGGGGGAGTTCTTCAGTGAGCACGAGTAGGAGACGACGGGTCACGGCGCTGGGCGTTGTGGTCACGTTGCTGCTCGCGACGGGGCAGGACGCTCTGGCGGCGGGGGACAACAGCTATAGCTGGAAGCTGCCGGAGTTGCAGCAGAACAAGTCGGTGCCGACGACGTCACCTGCCACACGTGGCACGGGCGAGGACCCGGCGGCCAAGGCGGCGGTGACGAAGGTCGAGCAGCCGAAATGGCCCGCTGAGTCGCAGACGGACATCGACCTGACCAGCGCCGCGAAGACATCGAGCCTGGTGTCGGTGCAACGCACAGACACCGCTGGCGCCGCGCGGTCGGCTGCACCCGCGAAGGTGCGGGTGAGCGTCAAGGGGCAGGACACGGCGAAGAAGCTGGGTCTGCACGGTGTGGTGTTCAGCGTCAGCGACTCCGGCGGTGCTTCGGGCACGCCGCTGCGGCTGGACGTGGACTATGGTTCGTTCGCTCCGGCGTTCGGTGGTGACTACGCCTCACGTCTGCGGCTGGTGTCGCTGCCCGCCTGCGCACTGTCCACTCCGGACAAGTCGGAGTGCAGGACGTCGACCCCGTTGCCTGGGGGCGACAACGACAGTTCGGCGAAACGGGTGACGGCCGACCTGCCTCCTGCTCCGGCGACGAACGCGCGCCGGGCCGAACCGGAAGCGAGGGTGTTCGCTGTAGCGGCGGCCCCGTCGGGCGGCAACGGTGACTACACCGCCACGTCGTTGGCTGCGGCGGGGTCGTGGAACGCGGGCGGTTCGTCGGGTGACTTCACCTATGGCTACCCGTTGCGGGTTCCTCCCGCAGCGGGCGGGAAAGCGCCGTCGGTGTCGCTGGGCTATTCGTCGCAGAGCCTGGACGGTCGGATCTCGGCGTCGAACAACCAGGCCTCGATCGTGGGTGACGGCTGGGATGTCGCGCCGGGCGGGTTCATCGAGCGGCAGTACAAGCCGTGCGGCCTGGATCTGGGCGGTAACAACGGTCAGACCAAGACCGGTGACCAGTGTTGGGCGACCGACAACGCGACGATCAGCCTGGTCGGCGTGTCCGGCAAGCTCGTCAAGGCCGGGGAGAGTGGCGGGACGAGCAGTTGGCGTGCGAAGAACGACGACGGCGCGCGGATCGAACGGTTCACCGGCGCTGTGAACGGCGACAACGACGGCGAGTACTGGAAGGTCACCACGACCGACGGCACTCAGCACTTCCTCGGTGTGAACCGGTTGCCGGGTTGGACGAGTGGTAAGCCGGAGACGAAGTCGGCGTGGACCGTGCCGGTGTACGGCAACAACGACGGCGAGCCGTGCAAGCAGGGCACGTTCGACGCCTCGTGGTGTCAGCAGGCGTACCGGTGGAATCTCGACTACTCGGTCGATCCGCACGGCAATGTCACGACCTACTACTACGACCAGGAGATCAACCACTACGGCCGCAACATCGACCCGGCGAAGGGCACCCCGTATGTGCGGGGCGGGTATCTGACGCGTATCGAGTACGGGCTGCGTAGCGACAACTTCTTCGGCGCGGTGGGTGGCCGGGTTCAGTTCGACATGGCCGAACGCTGCCTGCCGAATGGTGCGATCACCTGCGATCCGGGCCAGCTCAACGCCTCCACGGCGGGGTCGTGGCCGGATGTGCCCGCGGACCAGCTCTGCAACGCGGGGGAGCAGTGCACGAACCGGTTGACGCCGACGTTCTTCACCCGTAAGCGTCTCACGAAGGTCATCGCCCAGGTCGGCAACGGCACGGGTGGCTACTCCGATGTCGATTCGTGGACGTTGACCCAGGACTTCCCGGCGTCCGGCGATGGCACGTCACCGGCGCTGAACCTGAAGTCGATCGTCCACACCGGACATGTGGGTGGCGCGATCGCGTTGCCCGCGACCAGCTTCGACCGTGTCGCGATGGCCAACCGGGTCGACAGCGGCTCCGACAACCTCTCCCCGCTGACCCGTTACCGGATCACCGGCATCAACGGCGAGGGCGGCGCGCGGACCGAGATCAGCTACAGCGCCCACGACTGTGTACCGGGCTCGCGTATGCCCGCGTCACCGGAGACGAACACGCTGCGCTGCTACCCGACGTGGTGGACACCGGACGGTGCGCTGACCCCGATCCTGGACTACTTTCACAAGTACGTAGTCACCGACGTCGTCGACGATGATCGCACGGGTGCCTCGTCGCTGCTCAAGACGCACTACGACTACGTCGGCAACCCGGCGTGGCGTTTCGACGACAACGACTTCGCCGAACCGAACCGCAGAACGTATTCGCAGTGGCGCGGCTACGGAACCGTGCGCACCGTCAAGGGCGAGTCGCCCGGTACGCAGAGCGTGTCGGAGACGACGTATCTGCGCGGTATGGACGGCGCCACGGTGACGACCAGCGAAGGCGAACCGGTCACCGACACCGACCGCCTTCAGGGCTTCGTCCGTGAGACCCGCGACTACCTCAACGGCGCGCTGGTCTCGGCGTCGGTGAACGACCCGTGGGTCAGCGCGCCGACCGCGACCGCCAACGGCGTGCAGGCCACGATGAGCAACGTCCAGGCCGTGCGAGGCCGCACGGTGCTGGAGAACGGTCAGTGGCGGCGCACGAAGGTCGTGAAGACCTTCGACTCGATCGGTGTGGTCAGCCAGGTCGAAGACCACGGCGATCTCGCCGTCACCGACGACGAGTCGTGCTCTCGCACGACGTTCGCCCGCAACGAGCCCGCGTGGATGCTCACCTACGCCTCGCAGGTGGAGACCACCAAGGGCCTGTGCACCGTCACCGCGTCCGCGTCGACGATCCTGACCTCGGCGAAGTCGTCCTACGACGGACAGGCCTGGGGTGTCGCGCCGCACAAGGGCGACATCACCAAAGCCGAGGTCCTGGACAAGTGGGACGGTTCCGGCCAGTCGTGGGTGACCGCGTCCACCTCGACGTTCGACGCCTACGGTCGGCCGTTGCAGGTCGTGGACGCGACCGGCGCGACCACGACCACCGCCTACAGCCCGGCCACCGGCCCGCTGACCCAGGTCACCAGCACCAACGCCCTGGGGCACGTGTCGACCGGCTATTTCGAACCGGCCTGGGGTGTCTCGACCGCCTCGGTCGACCCGAACGGCCGCCGCTCCGACCTCTCCTACGACGCGTTGGGCCGCATGACCGCCGCGTGGCTCCCGGGACACGCGAAGGGCTCCGTCAACGCCGACGTGGTCTTCGAGTACGCCTACAACACCAACGCGCCGAGCGTCGTCACCACGAAGAAGCTCACCGACGCGAACACCTACCAGATCTCCTACACGCTCTACGACGGGCTGTTCCGGGAACGGCAGACGCAGTCTCCCTCGCCTGCGGGTGGTCGGCTGATCTCCGACACCTTCTACGACTCACGGGGCCTGCCCTATAAGAGCAACGGCGCGTACTGGAACAACCAGGTGCCCAGTTCCGCGTTGGCGGGGGTGTATGACTGGGAGGTCCCGAACCAGACCGTCACCGAGTACGACGGTCTGGGTCGTGTGACGGCGTCGATTTACCGCAAGTACGCGGTAGAACAGTGGCGCAGCACCACTTCCTACGGTGGTGACCGTGTCCACACCACGCCACCGCAGGGCGGCACGGTCACCACGGTGATCAGCGACGCGCATGGCCGCACCACCGAGAAGCGCCAGTACACGGCCGGACTCGGCACGGCGTTCGACGCGACGAAGTACACCTACACCCCGGCAGGGCAACTCGCGACGGTCACCGACCCCGCCGGGAACGTCTGGAGCTCCACCTACGACCTGCGCGGCCGCAAGATCGCCTCCGACGACCCCGACGCTGGGCACAGCAGCACCGCCTACGACGCGGCGGGCCGGGTCACCTCGACCACCGATGCACGCGGACGCACCATCGCCCACACCTACGACGCGTTGTCACGCAAAACCGCGTCCTACGACGGGACGACCTCCGGCACCAAACTCGCCGAGTGGCAGTACGACACGTCGGTCACCAGCAGCGGCGTCCTCAACGGCCGAGGCCTGCTGACACTGTCCCGCCGCTGGGTCAACGGACAGGCCTACACCACCAAGGTCAACGGCTACGACGCGGCGGGCCGTCCGACGGGTCAGAAGGTCATCGTCCCGGCTGCCGCGGAGGGCGTGCTCGGCACGACCTACGGACTGAGCTTCTCCTACAGCTACACCGGCAAACTGCGCGACCTGGTGTACGAGGCGGCGAACTCGGGCGGCAGGACGATCGTGCCGAGCGAGGGAGTGACGACCGGCTACAACAGCTTCGGTCTCGCCGAGTACACGCTGGGCGCGAGCCGGTACATCAGCAGCACGACCTACTCGGCGTTGGGTGAGGTGCTGCAGGAAAGGTACGACGATGAGTTCAGCCCGAACAACCTGTGGGTGACCAACTTCTACCAGGAAGGCACCCGCAGGCTGGAACGCACCGTCGCGGACAGGGAAACCCAGACGGGATACCGGATCGCCGACCGCAACTACAGCTACGACGCGGCCGGCAACATCAACCGCATCGCCGACACGCCCGACGGAGGAGCGTCGGACATCCAGTGTTTCGGATACGACCAGCTGCGGCGGATGACCAACGCCTGGACCCCGGGTTCCGGCGACTGCTCGGCGCCGAAGTCGACATCGTCGCTGGGCGGCGCGGCGCCGTACTGGTTGTCGTGGACGTTCGACAAGACCGGCAACAGGCTGACGCAGACCGCGCACGCCACCGCTGGTGACACGACGAACTCCTTCACGTATCCGGCGGCGGGGCAGCCACAGCCGCACACCGTGACCAAAGTCGACACGGCCGGACCTAATGGGACCGCGCAGGACACCTTCGGCTACGACGCCTCAGGCAACACGACATCGCGCCGGATCTCGGGTGACACCCAGATCCTGGAGTATGACGTCGAGGGCCGTGTGTCGAAGGTGGTCAACGCGAACGGCCAGGAGTCCACGTACCTCTACGACGCCGATGGCGGCAGGCTGATCGCCCGTGAACCGTCGGCGACGACGTTGTATGTGTTCGGCCAGGAGATCCGACTCGAGAAGAACACGACGACGCCGTCCTGGACGCGCTACTACAGCCACAACGGGCATGTGGTCGCACAGCGCAACTCCATCTCGGGCGTGAAGTGGCTGCTCACCGATCATCAGGGCACGCAGATCGCTGCGGTGACACAGGGGAACCTGGCGGTGGCCTCTCGCCGGCAGACGCCGTTCGGTGAAACCCGGGGCAGCACCGCGGTGCCGTGGAACACGCAGGGGTTCGTGGGAGGGACCCAGGAGGAGTCAGGGCTGACGCGTGTGGGTGCGCGGCTGTACGACGCCACCGTGGGCCGGTTCCTGTCGGCGGACCCGGTCATCGACAACAACGATCCGCAGCAGCTCAACGGCTACGCCTACAGCAACAACAGCCCGGTGACGTTCAGTGATCCGACGGGCCTGTTGGCGGGTGGTCAGTGTGGTCCGGACGGCATCCTGTGCGGTGGAGGCCGGGAAAACTACCAGAACGAACAGCAGTACCGGGACGTCCAGACGTTCTTCAAGGAAGAACGCAGGGCTCAGCAGCAGCAGACTCGGGCTGTGCGTCAGGCGACGCAGAAGGCGATGCAGGATGCCGGGATCAGCCAGGCCGAGTACGAGCAGGCCTTGAAGAACGCCCACAAGACCAAGTGGGACGTGATCAAGGAAGTCGCCTGGGAGATGCTCAAGGACATCTCGGGGTGGAACGACATTGTCGACTGCTTCACCAAGGGCGACATCTGGGCCTGCGGCGGCCTGGTCATGAACCTCGTGCCCTGGGGCAAGATCGGCAAAGTCATCGAGGCCGGTTACAAGGCGGTCAAGGCCGTCGCATCGATGGCCAACATCATCTCGAAGGCGCAAGGGCTGCTGCGTCGAGTGGAGGGGATTGCCGCTCGGGCGCAGGAAATCGCGATAAACGCGCTGCGCAAGGTGGGTGGCAAGACGCCTGATTGCGACAACAGCTTCATGCCTGGCACCAAGGTGATGCTCGCCGACGGGTCTGCCAAACCCATCGAAGAGATACAGAACGGCGACCAGGTTCTTGCGACCGATGAGAAGACGGGAGAGTCCTCGCCACGCGAGGTCGTTGGCACGATCGTCGGCGTCGGTTCCAAGAACCTAGTCGAGATCACTGTCGATGGCGGTGGCGCGGTCACCGCGACCGACACGCATCCGTTCTGGCTTCCGGAGCAGAAGAAGTGGGTGTACGCCAAGGCCCTGGAGGCCGGCTCGATACTGCAAACCTCGGCTGGGACATGGGTGCAGGTCTCTGCGGTCCGTGCCTGGACAGCACCCGAACGAGTCCACAACCTCACCGTGGACAACGAGCACACGTATTACGTGACCGCAGGTGCGGTCAGCCTCCTCAACCACAACTGCGGGGTGAATGGCCTTGCGACATTGCACTACCACGGTAAGGACAACCATTTCAGCATCGAAGTGACGGACGGCACCACGGTCCGGCACACGGACCTGGACCGTCGTGGCGACACTGCTGTGATCGGCACGCGCGACGACGCTGGCATCATGAGCGTGCAGTTCGAACTGACCGACGTCGCAGCGGCTCTGGAAGTGCAGAAATATCAGGGGGCTGCGGGGAAGTATGACAAGTACACGAACAGTTGCCTGACCTACTGTGCGACTGTGCTCAGGGCAGGAGGGGTCGACATCCCTCAAAACGGTGTCACCCGGTGGGCTCGTGAGCTGTTCAAGAACGGCACCTGACGAAGGATCTGGTTATGACGCAAAGGTCTGGGGCGTTCGGAGTCCTGCTCAAGATCGCTGAGGACGAGCACACTTCTTGGCGTGCTGTGCAACTGGCTGGTCAGGGAATCGCGCTGTACGCGTTCGCCAACCGGGCGATGGCATCGGGCAAGACCACGCTGAGTGGCCAAGAGCTCGCTCACAAGCTCATCGCAGAGGAAGAGCTCCTCGAGGACTTGGAATCAGATTGGCGTTCCTACGAGGACGGCGATCTCTCTTCCGATGACCTCGTTGCAAGGCTGGAGGCGTTCGTCAGCGGGTTTCGGGAGCACTATCCCGAAGAAGCCAACAGCTAAGCATCTGGCCAGAATTCTTGTCCGAAATTCCGAAACGTCGGAGGAGTGCCTTCGGGGGATTCGTTAGTAGCATCTGTCTGTGAAGTGAAATTTTGTGGATATTTCTGTGGGGCTCGTCGAGTGAATATTCGACGAGCCCTTTAGTTGCTCAAAGGTAACATTCCATGCTGTTTCGACTATATGATCCGCTCCTGTATTTCCAGAGGGAGGACGCCTGATGATTCACGGTGTCGAGAACTTCCGAGACGCGTTCTCTGACTTTGTCAAAGAATCGGGTCGGTGGCGTGACGTCGAACCGGAGGCGCTCATGTCCCGCTGGAGGACGTTTATTGTAGAGTGTGAACAGGGTTATCGGGGTGACGCCGAATACTACTTGAATGATCTAACGTCGAGGGATTCTCTGGCGAGGGCCATGGATTCTCCGCGGCTGCAAAGATTTCCGGAGCTTGCGCTACTTCGCGCAGAAGTAGAAGCGGCGGACTTGGGATTCCGTGCAATCCTAATTCCGGATGCGTTTCCAGGAATATCTGAGGAATCCTGGTGGGCGCGCGGCGTGGTGAAATTTGCGCGTATGCGCCTAGTGGAGGACTTGAGGAGTGAATATCGTCTTGAGGTAGAGCTATTTGAATAGTGCGCCTTTTTCATCCTGATCTGGATGCATTGGCTCACAATGGACGTCGATCACAACCGGCGATAGTCGGCTTAATGAGACCTGGACGTGGCGAAGCCCCTGGTGGAAGAACTATCGACCAAGATCGTTCCACCCCCAGGGGCTTCATGTGTTGCTCTACCGTGCTGCCGCTGTCACATCAGATCCTGACCTTCGTGTCACGCCTGATCCGCGTCCACCGCAAGTACCTGGAATGGTTGTGGCGCAAGCTCAACCCAGGGCGACACGCGCTGTTGGTGCTGATGTACTGGCGCAAGGGCGAGCCGTTCGCCGACGTCGGCGCCGGGTTCGCGGTGTCCACCGCGACGTACTAGCGCTATGTCAACGAGACCGTCGAACTGTTGGCTCAGCGACCCTAAAAGCGACGACAGACGCCGCGCAAGGCGAAGCGGCAGGGCGTGGCCTACGTAGTGATCGACGGCACGCTCATTCCGATCGACCGAATCGCCGCCGACCGCCCGCTCTGCTGAAGCAAGCACAAGATCCATGGGGTGAACCTGCAGGTCATAGTCCCGTCGGACGGGACGATCCTGTGGGTGTCCGGCGACAAGCCCGGCAGCACCCGCGACACCGCGGCCGCCCGGATCCCGACGTCCTCGCCGCCCTGAGCGAAGCCGGCTTGAAGTTTTCCATATGCACGTGAGGATGGACATTGGTTCCGGGCGTGCAGGCTGCAAGGAACGCATTGCGAATGCGGCGTTGCCCCAACAGGGTTCGATGCGTTTCCGCACGATTTTGCGGTAGTTCTCCTCGGTACGCAGGTCGACATCGATCACCCCCCAGAAATAGGGGGAGGAACCTCCCGAGGCTGGTCTAGCCGCCGATATCACCGAGCTACTCGAGGACGGCGGACTTCCCGCCCATATCCACACCCGCATCACCGTGCTGCCCCAGCGCCGGCTGCTGGAGATCCGGGTCGAGGGCCTGTCGGTCGAGACCAACCCGGACCGCATCACCAGCCGCGAGGTGATGAACACGCTCTTCGAGCTGGCCAGCGACCACAACATCATTACCCTCGATGCTGTGTCCCTGCCGCTGATCACCCAGCGGATCGTGCTGGTCGACCCGTACGGCCAGCCCTTCGCCGCCAAGGTCGGCGTGGGGATGAGTGCGCCCGAGCCGTTCATGCCGCGATAGAGGCCGCCGGACGGGTAGCTCCGACGTAGTTATCACCGTCGTAGCGGTAGCTGTCGATCTGCACGGGTTGGCCGAAGGTCGGGGCATTGATCATTAGTCCGTCACCGATGTAGAGGCCGACGTGGTGGATGTTGCCGGGTGTGCAATAGAAGACGAGTTCGCCCGGCAGCAGCGGCTGTTCGGGGGACGCGTGGGCCCGCGTCGTACTGGGTTTGGGCGGTGTGGGGCAGGTTGACTCCGGCGGCGGTGTAGGCGGCCTTGGGTCAGTTCGGAGCAGTCGAAGCCCGCGTGTCCGCCGTCGGGGCCGTTGCCGCCCCAGACGTACGGCAAGCCCCTCCGGCCCCGGCGAAGTTCTCGCCCTCGGTCACGCCGGGGGCCGTGAGACGGCCGCGGTCGGTCTCGACTTTGCCGATGGCGGCGAGCACGGTCCAGTCCAGTCCGGGGCAGTCCGGGGCGGCGGTGACGTAGAGCAGGCAGTAGTCGGGCGGGATGTCGGCGATCGGTGCCGTGCAGTCGATGCTGGTGTTCGAGGAGCTGCGTAAAGCGCGTTTACCACGGCGCTCACGCCCGTGCCGAGCAGGACGGGGATGAGGAGCAGGATGGCCGCCGCCCCGATAGCGATCTTGGCGAGCACGCTCTCACCACCTCCCGGCCCGGCCCACACGGCGCGGTGCCCGTGAGCTGGTTGCGGTGGGCGGCATCGGCGAGGGCGGTGGTGACATCGGCTGCGGCGAATCCGCGCCTGCCGAGGCCTTGTCGGTCGGCGTGACCGGTGGGGGCACGTGCGGCCAGGTATGGGGCAACCCCGACAGCGCTCGCCGGGACGCTCCGGCGGTTGCTTGCCCGGACGGCGAGCGCCGGGCTGTTGGCCTTCGCCGGGGATCGTGACAGCGCTGGCCGTCTGCTAACCCCGCGCCAACGCAACAGACTCGGGGGTGAACATGAGACTGGGCCCAGCCACGTCGACTTCGACACCGGGATCGAGCTGGCCGGCATGCGTCTAGTCGGCACGGACCACGTGTTTCGATTGCACTCACAGCGCATGGAGGTCTTCTCGGGGATTCCCCATGTTCTTCATGATCTCCTCAGCGGCGAGCCCGACCTCAAAGGCCGCTACCACGTGCTGCCGGATCTCAGTGCCCAGTGGCACGACCGCGAGGAAGACATCCTGGCGGATTGGGGTGGAGTGGTCTTCATGGACACCAACGGTGCGGTCATGGGACTGAGGAAGATGGGTGACGGGCGGCTCCTCTCGACTAGCGTGCGACGATCAGTCGACCGTGTAGCCGTAGGGATGCCGGCCAGTTGCGCTCATCGGCTACTTGTTGAATGGCGGCACGACCGATGCCCGGCCAGGCTCGGTCGAGGTGTTCGACGGGACGCTCTCTCATCGGCTGCCCACCAGTGGTCCTGGGTGTGGCTCACTCATGGTGTGCGTCCCGTCGGAGACCGCGGCGGGGTTGTGGCTCAAGAGGGGTTTGCTCAGCTCGAAGTAGCGTTGCCCTCCTCGCCTTCCGTTCCCGGCTGGCGAGGAGACGACATGAGCCCAGTGATCATCGGTGTCGATCCGCACAAGCGGTCCGCCACGATCGAGATCGTCGACGGTCGGGAACGCACCCTCGGCCAAGGACGTTTCGGCACCGACAACGACGGCTACCGGCGGATGCTCGAGGAGGGCCGCCGCCGACCCGACCGGGTGTGGGCGGTCGAGGGTTGCAACGGCGTGGGAAAGCACCTCGCGCAGCGCTTGGTCGCCAACGGTGAACCGGTTCTCGACGTCCCGGCCAAGCTCGCGGCCAGGGCCAGGGTGTTCGACACCGGTCACGGTCGCAAGACCGACGCCACCGACGCACGCTCGGTGGCCCTGGTCGCGCTGCGCACCACCGGACTGCACCGCGTGAGTCCTGACGATCACACCGTGGCTCTACGGCTGCTGGTCGACCGCCGCGACGAACTCGGCCGGGCCCGCACGGACACTGTCAACCGGTTGCACAGGCTGCTCACCGAGCTGATTCCCGGCGGTGCCAAGAAATTCCTGTTCGCCACCCAGGCACGTGCTCTACTCGCCACGGCGCGCCCACGTGATGTCGTGGGCCGGACCCGCCGGCGGATCGCCGCAGAGTTGATCACGGACCTGGCGACGATCGATCGCAAGATGACCGCGGCCGACACCCAGCTGACCGAGCTCCTGGACGCCACCGGGACCGGTCTGCGCACTCTCTACGGGATTGGCCCGTCCAGCGCGGCGAGGATCCTGGGTGATGTCGGAGACATAGGTCGCTTCCCGGACCGCGGACGGTTTGCCAGTTGGAACGGCACCGCTCCTATCGACGCCTCCAGCGGTGAGCACCAACGCCGTCGACTGTCCCGTGCGGGCAACCGGCGCATCAACCGGGTTCTGCACATCATGGCGATAGTCCAGCTCCGCAATGACACTCCGGGCCGGGCCTACTACCGCCGCAAGCTCGCCGACGGCAAGTCGCCACGCGAAGCCATCCGCTGCCTCAAACGACGCCTCTCCGACACTGTGTACAAGCGACTCGTCACCGACGCCAAGATCCACACTGCCTCGACCGCCAAGCCGTCCGGTTCCCGACTCTTGACATAGAGGGGAGCCATGAGCGAGCGACCTGCGCACGACAGAGCGTTCGTCCGAACATGGTTACGCTGGTAACACAGGTTCGCCTGGGGAGTGACTCCGGTCCGGACGGCCATGTTGTCCTCGTGCCGAAACGACACGGCGTCAGCAGTGTCCGACCGTGGTCTGACTCGACACCTGGGTGGCGATCAGATAGCCCTGGCCATACATCGAGTCGATCTTGAACCAGCGGTTGGTTCCGTTCCACCATTGGCTGTCCGTCCAACACTTCATCGTGACCGAAGTGAGTCTGGGCATCTCGAAGTAGATCCCGGAGCTGTTGGCGGAGCTGGACAGACTGCACGTCGACTTGTTGCAGTACGACGGGCCGTACGCCAACGCTGGCGTCGCGAATCCGGTCGCCATGGCCATCACGGCCAGCGCAGCTGCTGCATATCGCCTGATTCTCATCGAACCACCAAATCCACTCGCAAACCGATCGGCCCTGTACGGCTGCTCACCGTAACTGCGACCTGTCCACCCTCTTCGGCTCGTCAACTTCATGACCTGAAGATGTCCAGCTTGCGGCAACGAATAGAAGGTCTAGATGTCTCGCACGGATGGAATATTGATGAGAGGAATTGGCCGGCGAGTCCCGCCGCACGCCATGGTCCGGGCGTCGCAAGTATTTGATCACGTCCCTGGTCGAACGCGCGTCACGTGGAATTGGCGAAGTGGCACAACGCCGAGGTAATGGCGATTGTGAGGGAGGTCCGGAGCGCATCGGTCCTGATGTCGGCTCCAAGAGCCCGTGAGACGGTACCTGCGGACGCCGATCTTCAAGACCGTCGCTCATTGGGAGCGGTAGGAAGTGGGGCCGCGCCGACGAGTCGGTGGCAGTGTGGTCGAGCCTGCCCGCGCTGTGGAAGTACCGATGGCTGTTTGTCTCGACTTCGCTGCGGAGTGGTGTGGTTTGTGGCCGCCATCCCGGAGCCACCGGACTGGCAGCGTGTGGTCGTTGGAGGCGACGAGATAATGGTCGTCTTCTCGCACGAGAAGATGCGCGCCATGGGCTTCGACGGCATGATATTGCGTCGATATTTCAGTCACACGCTAATCTGCATGAGCGTGCGTTCGGAGCTACCACGTCCGGTCGTGTCGCCTGCTCCCAGAAGTACTAAGTGCTCATCTATGCCGTGATTGCCGTACGCGTCCGTTCAGGGCCTTTGACCTGCGGTTTAGGTCAGTTCAATGCAGTTGTGGTTGGTCCGAGGACTCCTTCTGTGTGAACTATGGCACCGATACTGCGCTGACCTGCGAAAACAAGACTCTTGCAGGTCGGCGCGGTTCCGTTTAGGTCTATTGAGGACCGTTCAAGCCCGTTCTGCGCACTGTGCTGCTCCCCATCTGCTCCCAGAGCGTGCTCCCACGCGGGCTGAGGCGTTGTTCCTTAGCTGTCATCGGCGGGCGCCTTGCCGGACGCTGTGACACGGATCCGTCAACAATATCTCTCGGAGGTTTGGTGCGGCGGGGTTGTCCGAACTGCTCGCTCCTTCGGCGAAGGTGCATCGCACTCTTGGGTCAGCGTCGTTGGTGAGCAGGGAGCCGATGTTTGCTGGCGCGTCAGCACTTCGAGTCCAGATTAGCGCTGCGAGCGACCGCAGCGCCCAGTGGGGTTGAGAGGCGAGGAACGCCAGATCGTGGTCGGCGTCCGCCAAGTCCAGGGCCTGAAACGCATGAGCGATGTACCAATCGGCGTTCTCCGTCGAGCCGATCAGGAGGTATCCAAGCGCTCGAACTTCTTGTTTCTGCTCATCTGTGCGTGCCAGCAGGGCCGCGAGCCATAGAGCGTGGGCCCTGGTGTCCACCGTGAAGCCAGTCATGCGGAACATGCCGAGAGGGTGGTTGCCGAGATTGTTGAGGAGGTCGCCACGGGAGGGGGTGCTGTTGTGGGCGTGGAGCATGGCGTTGTCAAACAGATCGTCGACGTCGTCCAGGTCGTGGGCGAGTATCCGGGCAGCGTCATAGTACTCGGAGCGGTTCTCACCAGGCTCAAAAGGGAATGCCGCGTGGGCTAGTTGGTGTCGGGCAAGTTCCCTGCGTTCGTCCGAGGGAAGCACGCGTGCGAGAAGAGCCTGCCCGGCTGCCCCCGTTCCAATGCCCAATGAATGCGCTGTGCTGGTCGGCGGTTTGCGCAGCCGCTCGCCGGCCGCTGCGGCTGCGATCAGCTGTTCTTCGGTCGGCTGTCCCGTGATCAGCAGAAGAAGCCTTGCCGCATATGGATTACCGTCGGCGGTCATCCTGGCCAACCGCTCCCGCACCATCTCCGGGTGTTGCTGGACGAGATCGGCCATTGCGTGTTCTGTCTTGCGCGACACCGCGGAGTCGTTGGCCTCGAGCAGTCCCAAGAGTTGGTCGATCGCGTCGGCTCGATGCACCGGGTGCGCGAAAGCGATCCCGGCGCACAGACGTACGTGATCGTCGTCGGTGCGTCTATGGCGGCCGGGCTCACGTGGCACCCAAGGACGCGAGTGTTCGAGGATCCGAAGCGCGTGCTCATCTGGCAGCCGCTTAGCAAGTGCAGCGAGCGCAGTGATCGCGTTCCGCCAGGCCGAGGAGTCGTAGATGCCGTCTTGTAGCTTGTTGGCTGCTGCGTCGTCTAGGACCGACAACGCGGAGTCCGTCACGAAGCCAACGTCGTTGTCTGGGATCAGATCGGCTTCCGCCGCGAGGACTCGGTACGCCGTGCCGGCGACCCAGTACGCAGGTGAGGAAAGGAACTCTCGAACGTCCAGATAGGTGTTCGGATCTTCCTTCGCGACTGACGCCGCCTTCTTCGATTGTGCCCCAAGTACGTGGAGCTTCACCGCCAAGAGGGATTCGCCCGCCGAGCCGTATACGTTGGCCAGCAGCCTACGTGCTCGGTCGAGCTGTACCCAGGCTCCCGCGGAGTAGGCGGCGCGGTGGAGGGCGCGAAGCAATGGCACTGCCACGTGCGGCTTGTCATCGAGCAGCGCCCTCATGGCCTTCTCCTCGAACCGCTCCGCGGAAGTGCTCGCGGGACTCTGGGCGCGAAGGCTCCGGACGAGCTGATGATCGTTGTTCTGCGCGATGGGACCGCGAAACCTGACACGGATGAAGGTGCGCGCGGCGACGTACTCGGCGGCCGCGCCGTTCTGGCCGTTGAGGCACGCCTGCGTCATCGCATCCGCCCAGGACGCTTCAGCCTGCTCGGATTCGCCTCGTTCGGCGTGGTACATCGCGTTGCGCGCGTAGATCAGCATCGCCTGGTCGCGAGGGACTTGGTGTTTGCGAGCTTTGCCGAGCAGGCCGATCCAATCTCCCGTCAGACTGGCAACCTCAAGTCGCAGCTTGCATGCCAATACTGCGCCGTCGCTCGGAGAACCTTCGATCAAGTTGGCTTGAGTGATAAGCGCGGCCAGGTTGTCCTGCCGCCACGTGTTCGACGGATCGATCGCCGCATCCTCGGCAGCAAGGATGAGAAGCTGCGCGAAGCTCAGCTCTGTTGAGTCGGTGCGTAGCTGCTCCAGCTGAGGCGGCAGCGCGCCAAGCGGATGTCGCACGATGTTGATCGCCGCAGCGGCAATGTCACTGAATGCCTTCGAGACGGCGGTGTTCGCGTTCTTCTTGAGGTTCCGCGCATGAGTTTCGGCGTCATCATGCCTGCCGTCCTCCAAAGCTGACCAGAAGGCGGAATCCTGCAGACGAGCAGCCTTGTCGTGCTCGTCGGCCTGCGTGAGCAGCACGGCCCGGCGATCCAGTACAACAGTTGCGTGCGCAGTGAACCCGCCCTCTGCAAGCAGTTTGGCGGCCTGCTCCAGCTCGGCGACGGCGGATAGCGGGTTGGTCGAGCTGAGGTTGTCGGCTCCTGCGAGATGTTGAGCGGCCCCGGTGATCTCGGCGGGGCCGTAAAGCAACGCGTCGGCCAGGGTGACACGATCGGGAGATGGCGCAGCGACGACGTGCAGAGGCGCCGGCAGGCAGAACGCGTCCGCCACGGCTTCGCTGAAGAGCTCCACGACGATGTCGCGTCGGTTTCTGAGCTTGTCCGAGATCGTTCGCTGGTGCCAAAGTTCGATCTGCACATCGGTGTGGAGGTCCTGCAACCGGTAGAGCTCATGAGTGATCTCGGTTCGTTCCGCGAGACATCCCGCCGCAACGACGAGCCGCGCAATCGGGAACGGGATGTTGCCGCGTTTGCTGATGAACTTGTTGACGGCCTTAGTCAGGTCAAGCTTTGTGAAGGTTCTGTACCGCTTGCCTTGGATGCCATGGCGGGAACCGTCAGGTGCTGTTCCTACTACATCAAGACCGTACTGGCTCTGCCCTCGAACACCGTAGAGTTGCACATCGCGAAGGCCTTCCACATCTTGCGCAATGCGACGTAGCAGCCGCTCCAGGCCTTCCCAAGGCATCTCGTGCGTGGGTAGCAGTTCCAGCCTTGGATAGGAGACTGGAGTGACCTGGTCCACGTGCTGGCCTTGAGGTTCCCCCGATAGCTCGGAGACTTTCAAGCATGGTCCGATAGGGCCTGAAGGGAGTCGTCCGTGGCAGCACCGAAGAAGTACCCCGACGAGCTGAGGGCTCGTGCGGTCCGGCTGTATAGGGAGTCGGATCCGAAGCCGGTGATCCGGCGGCTGGCCGAGCAGCTCGGGGTCCATCACGAGGCACTACGCAACTGGATCCGGCAGGACGAGGCCGACCGCGGGGAGCGGGATGACAGGCCGAGCTCCGGCGAGTCGGAGGAACTGCGCAGGCTGCGGCGGGAGAACGCGGAACTGAAGCGGGCCAACGAGATCCTCAAGGCGGCGAGTGCTTTTTTCGCCTCGGAACTCGACCCGACCCGGCGACGGTCGTGAAGCTCATCGCGCAGCTTCGCGGCCGCTTCGGGGTCGAGCCCATCCTCCGGGTCC
>NZ_FNCC01000041.1 GCF_900100955.1 Lentzea fradiae
ACAGGTGGCTCGTCGCCAGTTCCTGCACCACCTCGGCCCACACGAGACCAAGGTCCACCTGCTGGTTCGACACCTCCGCGCTCCCCTCCCCTCCGCCGGAGCCCACGACTCCACTTGTGGACACGGAGAATAGAGGTATCCACAGAGTTATCCACAACTGTGCACTAAAAGGTGCGTTGTGTTGCCGGTACGGTGGCGGCTCCCACGCCAGCCCCGGCATGCGCGAGGGAAGCACGGTAACAAGGGCCGCCACGGCTCACAAGACGTGGCCTCACCCACCCCGATTTGGTCGCCGCACCCGGGCATGCGTACCCTCGTAGGAGTCTCCCGCTTGCGACGGGCGCCTTTCGCGCGCCTACGTCCACTGCCGTCGGGGACAACCACACAGGCTTTGTCAGCAGTGAAGCAACGGGAGAACCGACCGTGAGCAAGGGTAAGCGCACCTTCCAGCCCAACAACCGCCGCCGCGCGAAGACGCACGGCTTCCGGCTGCGCATGCGCACCCGCGCCGGCCGCGCCATTCTGGCCGCGCGCCGAAGCAAGGGCCGTGCCCGCCTGTCCGCCTGATCGCGGCTGGTAAGCGCAGCGTCGTCGTGCTCCCACCGGCCGCCCGGCTCACCCGCAGCCAGGACTTCGGCCTGGTGGTCCGCAGAGGCCGCCGCGCCGGACGACCCCGGTTGGTCGTCCACGTCTTGAAGCCCGACGTGCCCACCTTGGATTCGTCCAAGGTGGGCTTCGTCGTGAGCAAGGCCGTGGGCAACTCGGTGGTGCGCCACCGCGTCTACCGGCGCCTCCGCCACGTCGTCCGGCCGTGCCTGGCGGACCTGCCACCGGGAACTCTGGTGGTGGTGAGGGCGTTGGCTCCAGCAGCCGAGGCGTCGAGCGAGGAGCTCGCCGCCGACCTCTCCTCCGCTCTGCGCAAGGTGCTGCGATGACCACGTTGCCCGCCAAGGTCGCGCTGCTGCCGGTGCACTTCTACCGGCGCTTCGTCTCCCCACTGCTACCGCCGACCTGTCGCTTCTACCCGAGCTGCAGCGCGTACGCGGTGGAAGCCCTGACCGTCCACGGTGCGCTGCGAGGAACCTGGCTGACGATCCGCCGGTTGCTGCGCTGCGGACCCTGGCACCCTGGAGGCCTGGACCCCGTTCCGCCGAGGCGGCAGGTCCCCGACGTATCCACCGAGGAGTAGTCCGTGCTCAACTTCATCTACTACCCGGTGTCCTTCATCTTGTGGTGTTGGCACTGGGTGTTCGGCAAGGTCTTCGGTGAAGCGAGCGGGTTCGCCTGGGCGCTGGCCGTGGTCTTCCTGGTCTTCACCCTCCGCGCCATCCTCTTCAAGCCGTTCGTCGGCCAGGTGCGCTCCATGCGAAAGATGCAGGAGTTCGCGCCGGAGATGCAGAAGATCAAGAAGAAGTTCCCGAACGACCGCCAGCGCCAGGCGCAGGAGATGCAGAAGCTGCAGTCCGAGCACGGCGTGAACCCGCTCGGCGGCTGCCTGCCGATGCTGGTGCAGATCCCGGTCTTCATCGGCCTGTTCCACGTGCTGCGCTCGTTCAAGCCCGGCTGGGGCGAGGTCTACTTCTTCGACAAGGCCGGCGTCGACTCGTTCGTCCAGGCGAAGCTCTTCGGCACCAACCTCTCGACGTTCATCACGATGCCGGCCGACCAGCTGGCCGCGTTCGGCACCGAACGCCTCAACGTCATCCTCGTGTCCGTGCCGCTGATGATCGTGGCGTCCATCGCGACCCACTTCACGGCCCGCCACTCGGTCGCCCGCCAGAACCAGGCCGCGCTGGACAACCCGCAGACGGCCATCATGAACAAGCTGACGCTCTACATCTTCCCACTGGGCGTCCTGGTCGGTGGCTTCTTCTTCCCCGTCGCGATCCTGCTGTACTGGCTGTCCAACAACGGCTGGACCCTCGGCCAGCAGCACATCGTCTACAAGCGCATCGACGCCGAGGAAGAGCAGAAGAAGGCCACCGTCGTCGAGACCCGGCAGGCCCTCGCCCCCAAGCCGGGCGCGAAGCCGGTGAACCCGAAGAAGCCCGCACCGGGCGCGAAGCCCGCGAACGGCGCCAAGCGCCAGCCCACCGCGGGCCCCGGCGGCTCCGCCTCGAAGGCCACCAAGGCCGCGAAGCCGGAAGCCGAGAAGGACGCGAACGGTTCGTCGCCGAACACCGAGATCCCCGGCCTGACCCCAGGCCGATCCACCAGCAAGAAGCCGGGCAGCAAGAAGCGCCGCTAGATTCGGGCGTTGCCCCGGAGAGGAGACATCGTGTCGGAGACCTTGCAGGCGACCGACGACGTGGAGGCGTCGACGCCGGCCGAGGCCGGGACCGAGGCCGAGCCGCAGTCGCAGAGCAAGACCGAGGACCTGCTCGTCCAGGAAGGCGACATCGCGGGCGACTATCTCGAGCGCCTGCTGGACCTGCTCGACTACGACGGCGACATCGACCTGGACGTGGAAGGCGGCCGGGCGGTGGTCAGCATCGACGGCGGCGAGGACCTGTCCAAGCTGGTGGGCCCCCGAGGCAACGTCCTCGAGTCGCTCCAGGAACTCACCCGCCTGGCGGTCCAGCAGGAGACCGGCGTCCGCAGCCGCCTCATGCTCGACATCGCCCAGTGGCGAGCAGGCCGCCGAGCAGAACTGGCAGAACTCGGCCGCACCACTGCGGAGAAGGTGGCCGCCTCCGGCGAGCGCGCCCGCCTGCACCCGATGACCCCGTTCGAACGCAAGGTCGTCCACGACGCCGTCGCAGCAGTGGCAGGCGTCCACAGCGAGAGCGAAGGCGAAGAGCCGCAGCGGCGGGTCATCATCTTCCCGAAGCCCTGACGGCTTCCGCTCCACCACACGGCCCCTGGTTCCCCGGAACCAGGGGCCGCTTGCTGTTCGGGGGAGGTTCGGGTCGTGGGATGAGGCTCGGTGAGCGGCAGGGCGAGGCAGGCCGGAGAACCGCGACGTTGACCGCGGGCCCGGTGCTGAACTGGCTCGATAGCGGGCGTCCGCAAGACGCCCGGCAAGGACGACGGTGACGGTACGGACTACGGCCACGATGGCGACGCGAAGTGAGCCGACCAGGGCGCGCGGTCCGGGAGCCGGTAAGCGCCCAGACATTGCGATTGGGAGGCTTTACCTTGAGTGAGCGGGATGCTTACCTCGGTCCGGCCAGCGCCCTTCATCCCGGCTTTGAGGCCGCGCAGCATCCCGCCTGACACGCCCGCGCCGGAAGCCGAACCAGCGATCCGCGTTTCACGTGAAACCACCCCACCGCGACCCGCTCCCTCACCCGCCCGCACCACCCCGGCCAAAATCAATCCAAGTTTCACGTGAAACGGCGCCCAGGATTTGGCGCACCAACCGCCCCATCCGTCATGATGGTCACCTGGCATTCGCCAGCTTTTCCACCCGGCTGCC
>NZ_FNCC01000040.1 GCF_900100955.1 Lentzea fradiae
GGAACCGACGCGCCCGCTGACGTTCGTCAGCGGGCCCTCGGCGACGAGCGACATCGAGCTGAACCGGGTGGAGGGCGTCCACGGCCCCCGCACCCTGGAGGTCCTGATCGTCACTTGAGCAGGCGGGACAGCCTGCGGTCGGCCAGCGGCTTGCCGCCCGTCTGGCACGTCGGGCAGTACTGGAACGCCTTGTCCGCGAACGACACCTCGCGCACCGTGTCGCCGCACACCGGGCACGGCAGCCCCGTGCGCGCGTGCACCCGCAGCCCCGACCGCTTCTCGCCCTTCAGCCGGGCCGCGTCCTGCCCGACGGACCGCGCGACCGCGTCCGTCAGCGTGCTGAGCATGGCCTCGTGCAGCCGGTCGAGCTGCTCCTCGTCGAGCTTCCCGGTCGTCGCGTACGGCGAGAGCCGGGCCAGGTGCATGATCTCGTCGGAGTAGGCGTTGCCGATGCCCGCGATCAGGCTCTGGTCCGTGAGCGCCGTCTTGAGCCGCTCGGTCCGCTTCGCGAACAGGTCCTCCAGCTGCGTGCGGGTGATCCCCAGCGCGTCGGGACCCAGCCGCGCGACGCTCGCGATCGACTTCGGGTCGCGCACGATCCACGCCGCGAGGCCCTTCTTCGTGCCGGCCTCGGTCAGGTCGAAGCCCGGCCCCTGTCCGGGCGGGCCGAGGTGCACGCGCAACGCCAGCGGGCCGCGTCCCTGCTTGGGCGGCGGCGCGGACATGCTGTCGGCCCAGCGCAGCCAGCCCGCGCGGGCCAGGTGGACGACCAGGTGCAGGCCGTCGGCGACCTCCAGGTCGAGGTGCTTGCCGTGCCGGTGCGCGGCCACGACCTCCTGGCCGTGCAGCGCCGTCCACGGCGGGTCGAACGTCTTGAGGACCTGCAACGACGCCACGTCGACGCGGTGCACGGTGCGGCCCACCGCGTGTTCACGCAGGTGGTGGACCAGCGCTTCTACCTCGGGCAGCTCGGGCACCGGTCCAGTGTCGCATCAGTCGACCGGTTGCAGCGGGCCTTCGACGTCGGGCAGCGAGTGCATCTCGATCGTCCTGGCCACGCGGGCGGCCTCCTGGCGCACCGCGAGCGGGCCCCTGACCTGCCCGATCCACCGCTCCGGCGGCTGCTCGTCCGGCGTCGCCTTGCTCTCCGCGACCAGCGTGTGCGGGCGGCGCAGCGCCCAGCGCACCGGGAAGAACAGGAACAGGAAGATCAGCGCGAGCACCAGCCAGCCGGGCACGACGACCTGGTCCGGCGTCCAGGCGATCAGCACCACCGCCATGACGAGGAGCATCCCCGCCATCATGATGCCGGGCAGCGCACCACCGCTGACGTCGTGCTCGAAGTCGTCGGACTGCACCGGGTTGCGCCACTCGACGCGGCTGTGGACCGTCCACATCCGCCCGTCCGCCCCGCGCACCAGCCGCGTCATGTACCCGTCTCCCACGCTCGGTCGGTCTTGCACAAACCGTACCCGCAGCAGGCCGAGCCTTGTGGGTGAACTCGCCCGGCCTTGATCGTCACCGTCAGTTCTGAACGGGCTCGGTCGGGTAGAGCGTCGCCGTCGTCTCGGTGGTCCTCGGCGTCGAGCACGGGTCGGACTTCGGCGGATCGGCCGTCGTCGTCGGCGTGTTCATCGAGTTGATCTCCCGCGACGTCGTCGTCACCGGAGCGGTCTCCGAGGACGACCCGGACGCGGACCCCGGCGTCTCCGCCCGTTCGACCGGCGGCAGCCGAGGCGCGTTCGTGGTGGTCACAGCCGACGACGCGGTCCGCTGGACCGTCTCCTGCCGGTGCCCGACGGGGTTCCCGACGGTCCCCTGCTGCGCCTGCTCGTGCCGCTCGGTCTCCTCCGGCGGCGGCGCGACCACGAGCTCCTGGCCGTGCTCGGAGCTGGACGTCCCCGAGGACGTGTTCAGCGCGATCACGGGGTTCTGGTCCGGCTCCAGCACCACGGTCCCCGGCCCGCCCGTGAACACGGCGGCCATCGTCCCGACCAGCCCGACCGTCGCCACGCTGGCGGCGGCGAACGCCATCTTGGCCTTGGTGAGGAACACCTTCCCGGCGAACGCGAGCCCGAGCCCGGCCGGCACGACCAGGAACGCCGCGTTGGCCCGCAACGTCGCGCAGACCTCGTTCAGCTCGGCGTGCAGCTGCGAGCAGGACGGACAGGTGTCCAGGTGGGCGCCGATCCGCCGCTCCTCGACCCCCTGCACCCCACCGGCCGTGTACGTGCCGAGCTTCGCCCGGATCGCCGCACACGACGACCGCCCGTCGTCAGCCGCGAGATGCGCCTGCAAGTACGCCGCACGCAAACCCTCCCGCGCACGACGGGCCAACGCCGACATGGCGTTGGGCGAAAGACCGAAGTGCGGCGCCACCGAAGCGGGCCGCTCCCCCTCCACCTCGACGCGCCACAACACCACCCGCCACCGTTCCGGCAGGCTGGAGAAGGCACGCGTGATCAGGTTGTGCTCGACCCGGCGGTTCGCGTTGTCGCTGATGGGCTCGACCCGCCGCCCCAGCTCCTCGTCCTCCACCGGCACGTCCCGGCGCCGCCCGCTCCACTCCCATGCGACACGCCGTGCGACCGTCAGCAGGTAGGTGCGGACGTGGTCGGTGGGACCGGTGCCCCGGCGGATCGCCTGGAGCATCCGGAAGAACGCCTCGGCCGTGAGGTCGTCGGCCTCGGCGGCCTCCCGGACGTGCCTGAGCGAGAAACGGCGGACCGCGTCCGCATGCCGGGAGAACAGTTCGCCGTAGGCCGAGTCGTCTCCCTCGCGCACCCTGGCGAGCAGGTCCCGGTCGACCTCGTTCTCGTCGACCTTCACACGCCTCAACATGCCACAAGGGGCCAGACCTGCTCCTCGTCGAGAACAGGTCGATACACAAGACCATCCGTTCGTATTGGACCGTTCGGCGTAACACATCCGGTGACGAAGCGGTCACAGGTGGACGTCGGACAGTCGGCCGAAGAAGATCCAGCGACTATCGTCACGGACGTGGTGGACTGGCGAGAACGCGCCGCGGCACTGGTGCCGGAACTTCGTGCTGTAGCCGAAACCGAGGAATGGTCCTGCCACGTCTTCTTCTCCGAACTGTCCCAGCTGACGATGGAAGCCCACCGCGAGCAGAACGACGACGTCCTGCGCCGCGCCTACGGCTTCGCCCACTGGTGCTTCCACCAACCGGAGCAGTTCCTGGAGAACGCGGCACTGGTCAGCTTCTACGAGCACGTCTTCGACGACTGGGGCCTCCGCGAGGAGGTGGCCGCCTGGCTCCCCGTCGACGTCCTCGCCAAGGTGAGGGCCCTGTGGGAGTGGCGGTGGCCGAAGGAGCAGTTGTCCGAGGTAGATCAACTGCTGGCCGGTTTGCGACCCCCCTCGCAGGATGCCGTCTGAGGGGTGTTGTATAGTTCTTCCCGTCAGACAGACAGGCGGATGTAGCGCAGTTGGTAGCGCATCACCTTGCCAAGGTGAGGGTCGCGAGTTCGAGTCTCGTCATCCGCTCCACTCGTAGACGGCTCATGCTCATGGAGAGCATGAGCCGTTTCTCGTTTCACCCCCTTGCCGGACCGGGCCGACACCCTGCGGGACGCAGTCGGCCCCGCGCTCCACGAGCCGTTGGGCCGGGCGTTGTGCGGGTCGGTCGTCAGGTGGCGCGGCTGTCGCCGGCGTGTCCCGGGTGGTGGGTCGAGGCGTTCTCGACGTGATCTCACGGGGCGGTCGTGAAAGGGTGGGGGGAGCCGCTCGCATCAACCTGATCGAGCTCGTTCGACAAGGACATGGAGACCATGGCCATCACTCAGACGGCAAACGCGCACTGGGAAGGCTCCCTCGTCGAGGGCAAGGGGAACGTCAGCCTCGCCACTTCCAACAGCGGCAGCTTCGACATCGACTGGAAGGCGCGCGCCGAGGAGGCGGGCGGCAAGACCAGCCCCGAGGAGCTCATCGCCGCCGCGCACTCGTCCTGCTACTCGATGGCGCTCTCGCACGGCCTCACCGGCGCGGGCACGCCGCCCACCTCGATCGACACCAAGGCCGAGGTGAAGTTCCAGGCCGGCGTCGGCATCACCGGCATCCACCTGACGGTGCGCGCCAACGTCCCCGGCCTGTCCCAGGAGGACTTCGTCGCGGCCGCCGAGGGCGCCAAGGCGAACTGCCCGGTCTCCAAGGCGCTCGCCGCCGTCGAGAACATCACCCTCGACGCCGCCCTGGTCTGAACCGCGTCACCCCCGAAGGGCCGCCTCTCGTGAACCGCTCCCCGGAAGTTGGACTGGGAATCCAGTTCCGACTCTCCGGGGAGTGGTTCGTTGCGTCCACAGAGTTCGTTGTCTGAGCAGCAGC
>NZ_FNCC01000030.1 GCF_900100955.1 Lentzea fradiae
GCCCACTTCGTCGTCGGCCGCTACGTGCTCAACTCCGCCGTCGCCCAGGGCATCCCGACCCTGGCCACCAACCACTTCATGCCCGAGAACCTGTTCAGCCACGCCCACGTCCCCGCCTTCCTGCAAGGTCTGGCCCGCACGTGGGCCTACCGCGACCTGGCCCGCGTCTTCGGCCGCGCCGACATCGTCACCGCCCCCACCCCCCGCGCCGTGCAGCTCCTGCACGACAGCGGCTTCCCCGAACGCGCCCTGCCGGTCTCCTGCGGCATCGACATCTCCCGCTACCAGCGCGAAGTCACCCACAACGACCGCCCCACCGCCCTGTTCGTCGGCCGCCTCGACGAAGAAAAGCGCGTTGACGAGTTCCTGCGCGCACTGGCCCGCGTGCCCGCAGCCGTCGGTGAGATCGTCGGTGACGGCACGTGCCGAGCCGAGTGGGAGAAGCTCGCCCACGACCTCAACATCACCGACCGGGTTCGGTTCCACGGCTTCGTCTCCGAGGACGAGCTGCTCGACGCCTACGCCCGCTGCGACCTGTTCGTCATGCCCGGCGTCGCCGAATTGCAGAGCCTCGCCACGATGGAGGCGATGGCCGCGGGCAAGCCCGTCATCGCCGCCAACGCCATGGCCCTGCCCCACCTCGTGCACTCCGGCCGCAACGGCTGGCTGTTCGAACCCGGCGACGTCAACCAGCTCACCCAGCGCCTGCACACCCTCGTCCACGACGCACCCCTGCGAGCCCGCATGGGCGCCGCCAGCAGCGAGATCATCTCGCACCACGCGCTGGCGACGACGCTGGAGCGGTTCGAGGAGCTGTACGCACGGGCGATGGGCCGCACGGCACCCGTCGTCGCGCTGGCGGCCTGACGGCCGCGTGCGGGAGAGAGGGAGCCGGTCCGGCCGCACCACGGCGGCCGGACCGGCACGCGTTCACCGCGCCGGTGACGTGGTCCGTCCACTGAGGACCCGGTGCAGCTTCCGCTCGATCCGTTGCGCCACCACCAGTCCGGTGGGGGAGAGGGTGAGCCGGTCGGGGTGCTCACCCTCGCCGTCCACCAGGAACCGGTAGAGCGAGGCGTGTCCCTCCAGCCGTTCCCGCAGCACCTCGGCGACGTCCCGGTCCGGCGGGTAGACCGCCGGGATCGCCTCGTCCACCAGCTGCCGCCGGATCCGCCGCCGTTCGGTCCGCGGCACGTACCAGGACGTGACCAGCAACAGCGTCAGCCCGAACAGCAGCGCCGTGCCGATCACCGCCCGCCAGCCCCAGCCGGCCGGTCCGACCGCGATCAGCACGTCCGCCACCACGAGGTAGCCCACGCCGTACACGACGGCCCAGCCCGCGGTCGCCGCGGCGGGCGGCTCGGCGCGTTCCGTGCCCCAGACGCCCTCGACCCGGCGCCAGCGTTGCAGCGACTTGCCGCCGGACAACGCCATCACGGCGCCGAAAGCTCCACTCAGGACGGTCGCGGGGACCATCAGCCACAGCGACAGCAGCACGTCGAACCGCCACACGGCCCAGGCCAGCGCGGCCACCCCCGCCACGACGGCGGCCTTCTTCCAGCGCCGCCGCAACACCCGCAGCGGCCGGAAGTCGGCCAGCACCGCGAGCGGTGTGCGGATCGGGGAGGGCAGCGAGCCCAGCACCAGCAACGCGACGACGACCACCGCCACGCCCGCCACGGTGACCGTGCCGGTGGTGAGCGCCGACCGGTCGCCGGGGAGTCTGTCGACCGCCGTGGCCACCAGCGGGATCACCGGTGACAGCAGCACCAGCCCGTGCAGCAACGTGCCGCTGCGCAGTGCGGCGTACCCGAAGGCGGCCAGCAGCGACGCGGCGCCGACCGCCGCGCCCGGTCCCGCCGCCCAGCTCGGCAGCATCCCGAACAGCGCCATCACGACGAGCGCGCCGCCGACCGCGAGGCCGAGCAGTCCCAGGAACCGCGCGAGGGTGCCGCCCCTGGTGAGCCCGGTGATCGTCCAGTACGGCAGCAGCGCCGCCCCGCGCACCACCCGCGTGACGGGGCGGACCGCGGCGATGCCGAGCCGTTCGGAGTCGGCGACGGTGACCGCGACGGCCGCGGCGGTGGCGGCCGTGCGGATCATCTGGTCCGACGCCGCCTCCTGCGTCAGGGGTTCGCGGCCGATGCCCGCGCGGTCGAACGCGGCCAGCGCGGACATGCCGAGCGTGACCGTGTGCGACCGCGGGTCGTCCAAGCGCCGCAACAGGTCCGCGTGCTCCGCCAGGAACAGCTCTCCGCGCGAACGCTCGTCCGCGCCGTCACCGCGGTCGGCGATGATGGCGGCCCGCAGCCGCGGCAGCTCCTCGCAGATGATGCGCCAGTGCAGGCCCCACGCGGCCAGCTCGGCGAGCTTGAGCGATGACGGCGACAGCTCCCCGTCGGCCCGGTAGATCCCGGTCAGCTCCTCGGCGGCCTCCACGGCGCACCGGGCGACCTGGATCGGCAGCTCCGGCCCGAACATCGCCGCGACGACCTGGTCCACGACGGCCTGCGCGCGTTGCCGCGGGGTGCGGTCGTCGCCGTCCGGGCGGCCGAGCTGGTCCATCCTGAGCAGCCGCCGCGGGTCGAACAGCACCCGGCACAGCATGGTGGCGCCGTCGAGCCGTCCCCAGATCCAGTCGTTGACCCGCCACGACCGCTTGAGGAACCCGGAGAACCGCGACAGCGACGCGCCACCCGCCTTGTCGTCGGCCGTGACCGACTGCTGGGCGAACGCGTTGCGCGTCTGCAGCGAGACCTGCACCAGCTCCACCGGCGTGTCCAGGCCCGTCGAGGCGTCGTCGGACAGGCACGTGCCCGCGACCTCCAGCGCGAGCAGCCGCGACAGCCACCGCTCGGCGTCGCCGAGCCCCGCCTCCTGCCCGGTCTCGGGGGTGGCGAGCAGGGCGTGCCAGCACAGCAGCCCGCCGAGCTTCAGCCGGTGCTCGTCGAGACCCTCGACCACCCGCTGCGCGTCGCCCGCGATCCGGCCGATCTCGGCGACCTGCGTCTTGACCTCCAGTCCGACGTGCCCGTCGATCATCTGCTCGTGGTAGGCCGCGAGCCGGCCCGTCCAGTACTCCTCGCCGAGCGAGTCCGACGGCTTCCACGCGAACACCTCGGTGCGCAGCCTGCGCAGCTCCGCGCGGACCTGGTGCAGCTCGCGGCGGGACCGAGCGACCGCGTCGGCCTCGCCGTCGGGCACGACCCAGACGAGCCGCTTGTGCAGGTCGAGGACCGACGCGCAGAGGCGTTCGGCCATCGTGAGGCCCCACTCCCAGCCCAGGTCCTCGCGGCACACGGTGCTCGGCAGCCGCACGCCCGGCACGTACGGCAGGACGCCGTGCTGCTGCTTCCACGCGCGCTGAGCGGACTCGGCGGCACGCCGCGCCCGTTCGAACGACCAGTTGGCCGGGTTGCCGCCGGGCAGCGCGAACTGCTGCGCGGTGACCTGCCGCGCGGCGAGCCGGATCTCGACGTCCTCGTAGTGGCCGAAGAGCTTGTCGGCCAGCGAGTACACCTCGTCGACGACGTTCTCACCGCTCGCGTGCAGCCGTTCCAGCAACGCCATCCGGCCGCCCCTGCTCGCCGCGGCCCGCCGGTTGTGCTCCTCGATCTTCTCGACGTACGTGCGGCCCGCCTGGCTGGTCATGGCGGTCAGCAGCCGGGCACCGGAGCTGATGGTCGTGAACCCCGCCGCGGAGTCGTGCGCCTGCGGTTCGGAGCCCAGCGGCTCGGCGTGCGGGAAGACGAGCAGCATGACCCTGCGCACCGGTCCGTCCGCGGGCATCCGGTCGATCGCGTCGAGGGCTTCCCTGGTCGGCGTGTTGACGAGCACCCCGCCGTCCACCGCGTACCGGCTGCGGTCCCCGGAGCCGGCCCAGCTCGCGACGTCGGCCATGTCGGGACGGTCCGGTGTCGCCTGCCCGCCCACGGGGATGAAGCTCGGCTCGAACGCGAACGGGAAGCTCGCGCTGCTGCGCGCGGCCAGTGCGAGCTGCCGCACCCGGTCGGGCAGCGCCTCGGGCGTGAAGTCGTTCCTGGTGTCCTCGCTGACCCAGTCGTAGGGGTCGCGGCGGAACGAGAACGAGCCCTGGTGCACCGACTGCGTGAGCGGCTGGCCCAGGTCGTCGTAGGTGGTCGTCGGAACACCACCCAGAAGTGTCGTCGTGATCCGCAGGTCGATCGGCCGCTCGTACGGCTCGGTGGGCTCGAAGTCCGCGGTGAGGCGGTCCAGCGCCTCCTGCAGCCGCGGGTAGAAGAACTCGTCGCCCTTGAGCAGGCTCGCCGGCTGGCCGCGGAACGGCGTCCGCAGCAGCTGCTCCATCCTGCCCTGCTCCGCCCACAGGTCCCGCAGCCTGGTCAGGTCCGCGTTCTTGTTGACCTGCGACAACGCCAGCGCGGCCCCGTTGATGCCCCCGGCGGACGTGCCCGAGATGACGTCCGCCCGCGCCGTGCACCCCACGAGGTCGAGCAACGGCTGATAGGTGCTTCCCTGCCTGGTCAGCCGGTCGAGCTCCAGCACGACGCCGCCCATCCAGACGGCCAGGCTGACGCCGCCGTTGAGCACGACCGCGAACCGGACCTCTTCCCGCGACGTGGACTGCCCGGACATGCCACACCACCCCCTCCGGCGTCGATCTTCCTCCCGTGAGGGGTTTCTCGTCCGCCGAACGGGCGCGTTACCCGGTCACACGGGGTGGGACTTCGTGGCCGGGTCGGACTTGAGGAACGGCCCGACCCGCTTGCGCGCGATCAGCACGCACACGGCGAACGTGATGACGGCGCCCGCGACGGCCTGCGGCACCGTGTAGGCCCGCCCGTCGAACGCCGACCCGGTCGGCGGCAGGATGATCGCGATGACCGCCGACGCCACCATGGCGATCATCCGGAACTTCGGCCCGACGACGGCGGTGGCCAGCGGGATCGCCGCCCACAGCACGTACCAGGGTTGCAGCACCGGCCCGAGCACCAGGATCGCGCCCAGCGCCGCGCCCAGCCCGTTCATCGCCTTGATCCGGCCCTTGAAGCTGCGCCACAGCAGCACGACCGTGATGACGACCGAGACGCCCTGCCCGATCAGCCTGGTCAGCGCGATCATCGCCTCGGTGTGGTTGCCCAGCCCGAGCATGATCCCGGTGCCCGCCCCCAGGAAGCCCAGCGCCGTCGGCGGCGACATCCACGACTTCACCGTCGACGCCACGTTCAGCGTCTCCAGCCAGCCGAAGCCGAACCCGGTGCCGAGGCAGATCACCACCACCCCGGCCGCAGCCAGCGCCGCCATCACCGCCGCGACCAGCACCAGGTGCCTGAGCTGCCCGCCGAGCTTGCGCGCGACGAGCACGCCGAGGAACCCGAGCGCGGCCATCGCGGGGATCTTCACCATCGCGCCGCACACGATGATCCCGGAGCCCAACGCGATCCAGGACCACTTCAACGGTTCCAGCCCGCGCATCGCGAGCTCCAGGCCGACCAGCATCATGCCGAGCGCCAGGCCGTCGTTGTGCACGCCGATGACGATGTGGAACAACACCAGCGGGTTGAGCGCGCCCAGCCACAACGCGCCGACCGGCGGCACCCCGAACCGGGCGGCCAGCCGCGGCAGCGCCCACACGATCATCGCGAGGCCGCACAGCACCAGCAGCCGGTGCACGAACACGCCCGAGACGACGTGGTCGCCGGTCAGCATCGCGAGCAGCCGCCCGAGCGCGAGGAACAGCGGCCCGTACGGCGCGGGGGTCTCCCGCCAGATGTTCGGCACACCGCGGGTCAGCACGTGGTCGACGCCCAGCGCCGTGGCGGGCCCCAGCTCGTACGGGTCCTGGCCGCGCGCCGCGATCTCGCTCTGCGCGAGGTAGGAGTAGACGTCCCGGGAGAACATCGGCACGCAGAAGACCAGCGGCACCGTCCACATCAGCAGCGTGCGGTCCATCTGGCTGCGCGAGACGAGCCGCGGCCTGCCCGGCCGCACGAACCGGCCCAGCGCGAGCCAGGCCGACACGATCATGAAGATGCCGGTCCAGACGACCCCCATCGCGACGCTGGGCATCCGGGAGAACAGGCCGAGGACCGGCACGCCGTAGAGCGGCGAGTAGATGGGCGCGGCACCGCCGCCGAGCGACCCGACCGTCAGCAGCAGCGCGCCGATGGTGCCCCAACGGCGGACGATGTCCAGCTGGCGACGCTCCCGGCTGGTGAGGACGTCGCTCTGCGCAGCGGTCGATCCGCCGTTCGTGGGCATGCGCGCAGACTATCCAGCCACGTTCAGCCGTGAGTCAGGTCACCCTGTGACCACGATCTTTGCGACCTCCAGCTAAATACGCAACACTGGTGTTGTGAAAAACGCCGAGACCCAGTTTGCCGCCGTGCCGCAGCACGACGGCAAGACTCGGCACGCCGTCGCCAGGCTCCTGCTGGAGCGGGGCCCGGTCACCGCGGCGGTCGTCGCGGAGGAGCTGGGCATCAGCCCCACGGCCGTGCGCCGTCACATCGACGCACTGGTCGCGGACGGCGAGGCGACGACGAGGGACGCACCCCGCCGCACCCAGCGTGGCCGCGGCCGTCCCGCGAAGCTCTTCCTGCTGACCGACGCCGGACGTGCCCGGTTCGGCCACGCCTACGACGACCTCGCGGTCGCCGCGCTCCGGTTCCTCGCCCAAACGGGTGGCGAGGAAGCGGTCAGGGCGTTCGCGCAGAGTCGTGTCGACGCGCTGGTGGACCGTCACCGGACGGCGATCGTGGCGCAGGTCACGCCCGCCGAACGGGCGAAGGCCCTCGCATCCGCGCTGACCAGGGAGGGTTACGCTGCGGCGACCCGTCACGTCGGAGTGGGCGAGCAGTTGTGCCAGCACCACTGCCCGGTCGCCCACGTGGCGGCGGAGTTCCCCCAGCTGTGCGAGACCGAGACGGAGACCTTCGCGAACCTCCTCGGAACCCACGTGCAGCGCCTCGCGACGATCGCAAGCGGCCACGCCGTCTGCACGACGCACATCCCGAACGTTCAACCCAGCAGTGCCGGCCTGGCCGGAAAGCACAGCCCAGATGATGGAGGGGAGCCCGCATGACTGCCGCTGCCGAGCAGCGCACGCCCACCACGGTGCAGTCTCCGCTCACGCAGGAAGAGACCATCGCGTCTCTCGGCAACTACGAGTTCGGCTGGGCCGACTCGGACACTGCCGGCGCGAGCGCCCGCCGAGGTCTCGACGAGGACGTCGTCCGCGACATCTCGGCGAAGAAGGACGAGCCCGAGTGGATGCTCGAGTACCGGTTGAAGGCTCTCAAGCTCTTCGACCTCAAGCCGATGCCGAGCTGGGGTGCCGACCTCTCCGGAATCGACTTCGACTCGATCAAGTACTTCGTCCGGTCCACCGAGAAGCAGGCCGCCAGCTGGGAGGACCTGCCGGAGGACATCAAGAACACCTACGACCGGCTGGGCATCCCCGAGGCGGAGAAGCAGCGCCTCGTCGCCGGTGTGGCCGCCCAGTACGAGTCCGAGGTGGTCTACCACCAGATCCGCGAGGACCTGGAGCAGCAGGGCGTCATCTTCCTGGACACCGACTCGGGCCTGCGTGAGCACCCCGAGCTGTTCAAGGAGTACTTCGGCTCGGTCATCCCGGCCGGCGACAACAAGTTCTCCGCGCTGAACTCCGCGACGTGGTCCGGCGGCTCGTTCATCTACGTCCCCAAGGGCGTGCACGTGGACATCCCGCTGCAGGCGTACTTCCGGATCAACACCGAGAACATGGGCCAGTTCGAGCGCACGCTGATCATCGTCGACGAGGGTGCCTACGTGCACTACGTCGAGGGCTGCACCGCGCCGATCTACTCGTCCGACTCGCTGCACTCCGCGGTCGTCGAGATCATCGTCAAGAAGGGCGGCCGCTGCCGCTACACGACGATCCAGAACTGGTCGAACAACGTCTACAACCTGGTCACCAAGCGCGCCAAGGCCGAAGAGGGCGCGACCATGGAGTGGGTCGACGGCAACATCGGCTCCAAGGTGACCATGAAGTACCCGGCCGTCTTCCTGATGGGCGAGCACGCCAAGGGCGAGGTCCTCTCGATCGCGTTCGCGGGCGAGGGCCAGCACCAGGACGCCGGCGCCAAGATGGTCCACATGGCCCCGCACACGTCGTCGACGATCATCTCGAAGTCGGTGGCGCGCGGCGGTGGCCGCACGTCCTACCGCGGCCTGGTCCAGGTCAACAAGCGGGCGCACCACTCGAAGTCCACGGTGAAGTGCGACGCGCTGCTGGTCGACACCATCAGCCGTTCGGACACCTACCCGTACGTCGACGTCCGCGAGGACGACGTCGCGATGGGCCACGAGGCCACGGTCTCGAAGGTCTCCGAGGACCAGCTGTTCTACCTGATGTCGCGCGGCCTGAACGAGGACGAGGCCATGGCCATGATCGTGCGCGGGTTCGTCGAGCCCATCGCGCGCGAGCTGCCCATGGAGTACGCCCTCGAGCTGAACCGCCTGATCGAACTGCAGATGGAAGGGGCCGTCGGCTGACATGGCCGCCCTGTCGACTCAACCTCACTCCCACGGAGCTGTCGTTCCCGTCGCCTCGCGCGCAGAGCACTTCACGTCCTACGACGTGGACGCGTTCGAGGTGCCGGGCGGCCGTGAGGAGATCTGGCGCTTCACGCCTCTCAAGCGCCTCGCCGGCCTGCACTCCGGCGCCGCGGCGACGGGTTCCGCCGCCGTCGAGGTGAACGCCTCCGCCGGTGTCACCGTCGAGACGGTCGGTCGTGACGACGACCGCCTCGGCAAGGCGGGTGTCCCCGGTGACCGCATCGCGGCCCAGGCGTACACGTCGTTCGAGAACGCCACCGTCGTGACGCTGCCCGGCGACGCCAAGTCCGAGCCGACCACCGTCACGGTGACCGGCGCGGGCGAGGGCCAGGTCGCCTACGGCCACCTGCTGGTCAAGGCCGCGCAGTTCGCCGAGGGCACGGTCGTCCTCGACTACCGCGGCTCCGGCGCCTACGCCGAGAACGTCGAGCTTGTCGTCGCGGACGGCGCCCACCTCCAGGTGATCGCCATCCACGACTGGGCCGACGACGCGGTGCACGTCTCGCAGCACCACGTGAAGCTCGGCCGCGACGCCTCGATCAAGCACACCGTGGTGACGCTGGGCGGCGACGCCGTCCGCGTCACGCCGGTCGTGCAGTACGCGGGTCGCGGTGGCGACGCGGAGCTGTTCGGGCTGTACTTCGCGGACGCGGGTCAGCACCAGGAGCACCGCCCGTTCATCGACCACTCGCAGCCCAACTGCCGCAGCAACGTCGTCTACAAGGGCGCGCTGCAGGGCGAGGGCGCGCACACCGTGTGGATCGGCGACGTGCTGATCCGCGCGGCCGCCGAGGGCACCGAGACGTTCGAGCTCAACCGCAACCTGGTGCTCACCGACGGCGCGCGCGCCGACTCGGTGCCGAACCTGGAGATCGAGACCGGCGAGATCGAGGGTGCGGGCCACGCCAGCGCCACCGGCCGGTTCGACGACGAGCAGCTCTTCTACCTGCAGGCGCGCGGCATCCCGGAGGACCAGGCGCGGCGGCTCGTCGTGCGCGGCTTCTTCCAGGAGCTCATCGCGAAGATCTCGGTCCCCGAGGTGCGCGAGCGCCTCGAGGCCGCCATCGAGGCAGAGCTCGAGGCGGTCGGGGCGTGATCCGCGTGTGCGCACTGTCCGAGCTGGACGACCGCAAGCCGTTCGCCGCCAGCGTCGACGACGTCGACGTGGTCCTGGTGCGCGACGGCGAGCGGGTGCACGCGCTCGCGGACCTGTGCTCGCACGCCGCGGTGTCGCTGAGCGAGGGCGAGGTCTCCCGCAAGGGGATCGAGTGCTGGCTGCACGGGTCGTGCTTCGACCTGCAGACCGGCAAGCCCTCGTCTCCGCCCGCCAGCGAACCGGTCGACGTCTACGCCGTCGACCTCCGTGATGGCGACGTGTACGTCGACGTCACCGTCACCACCAACTGACTTTCGTTAGACCACCAGGAGAACTGCAAGTCATGGCCACCCTTGAGATCAAGGACCTGCACGTCTCGGTCGTCAGCGAGGACGCTCCCAAGGAGATCCTCAAGGGCGTCGACCTGACGATCAAGGCGGGCGAGACGCACGCCATCATGGGCCCCAACGGCTCCGGCAAGTCCACGCTGTCCTACGCGATCGCCGGCCACCCGAAGTACGAGATCACCTCGGGCACGGTCACCCTCGACGGCGAGGACGTCCTCGAGATGTCCGTCGACGAGCGCGCCCGCGCCGGCCTCTTCCTCGCCATGCAGTACCCGGTCGAGGTCCCCGGCGTCTCGATGTCGAACTTCCTGCGCACCGCCGCCACCGCCGTCCGCGGCGAGGCCCCGAACCTCCGCCACTGGGTGAAGGAGGTCAAGGGTGCGATGGCCGACCTCGACATCGACCCGGCGTTCGCCGAGCGCTCGGTGAACGAGGGCTTCTCCGGCGGTGAGAAGAAGCGCCACGAGATCCTGCAGCTGGGCCTGCTCAAGCCGAAGGTCGCGATCCTCGACGAGACCGACTCCGGCCTGGACGTCGACGCGCTGCGCGTCGTGTCCGAGGGCGTCAACCGCTACAAGGCGAGCGGCGAGGTCGGCGTCATGCTGATCACGCACTACACGCGCATCCTCAAGTACATCGAGCCGGACTTCGTGCACGTCTTCGCGAACGGCCGGATCGTCGAGTCGGGCGGCCGCGAGCTCGCCGACCAGCTCGAGGCCGAGGGTTACGTGAAGTACACCGGTTCCAAGGAAGCAGCAGCACTCTCCTGACGTTGAAGCGGTTGAGAGGAGGCGCTGTGACCACCACCGCAGCACCATTGGATGTAACCGCTTTGAGAGCGGACTTCCCGATCCTGTCTCGCACCGTTCGTGACGGGAAGCGCCTGGTCTACCTGGACTCCGGCGCCACCTCGCAACGCCCGACGCAGGTTCTGGACGCCGAGCGGGCGTTCCTGGAGCAGCACAACGCCGCTGTGCACAGGGGCGCCCACCAGCTGGCGGAGGAAGCGACCGACGCGTACGAGGGTGCGCGTCAGCGCATCGCGGACTTCGTCGGCGCCGAGTTCGGCGAGCTGGTGTTCACCAAGAACGCTACCGAGGGCTTCAACCTCGTCGCGTACGCGATGGGCAACGCCGCCACCTCGGGTCCCGAGGCGGAGCGGTTCCGGATCGGCCCCGGCGACGAGATCGTCGTGACCGAGATGGAGCACCACGCGAACCTCGTTCCGTGGCAGCAGCTCGCCCAGCGCACCGGAGCCACCCTGAAGTGGTTCCGGCTCACCGGGGACGGCCGCCTCGACCTGTCCGACGTGGACAGCGTGATCACCCCGCGCGCGAAGGTCGTGGCGTTCACGCACCAGTCCAACGTGACCGGTGTGATCAACCCCGTGGACGTGCTCGTCGCGGCGGCGAAGAAGGCCGGCGCGCTGACGGTGCTGGACGCCTGCCAGTCCGTCCCGCACGGACCGGTCGACTTCCACGCGCTGGACGTCGACTTCGCGTCGTTCTCCGGCCACAAGATGCTCGGCCCGTCCGGCATCGGTGTCCTCTACGGACGGCGCGAGCTGCTGGAGGCGTTGCCCCCGTTCATCACCGGCGGCTCGATGATCGAGCTGGTGAAGATGGAGGGCTCGACGTTCGCCCCGCCGCCGCAGCGCTTCGAGGCGGGCTCCCCGATGACGTCCCAGGCCGTCGGCCTGGGCGCCGCCGTGGACTACCTCAGCGTCGTCGGCATGGAGCGCGTCCACGCGCACGAGCACCTGCTGACCGTCGCGGCGCTCGAAGGTCTGTCCGGCGTCAAAGGCGTGCGGCTCATCGGCCCGGAGGACGCGGTGTCGCGCGGCGGCGCCGTGCCGTTCGAGATCGAGGGCGTCCACCCGCACGACGCCGGCCAGGTGCTCGACAGCCTGGGCATCGCCGTGCGCGTCGGCCACCACTGCGCGTGGCCGCTGCACCGCTGCCTGAACGCCCAGTCGTCGGTGCGCGCGACGTTCTACCTGTACAACACGCTCGACGAGGTCGACGCGCTGGTCGAAGGCGTCCGCGAGGCGCAGAAGTTCTTCGGGGTGGCCTGAGATGCAGCTCCAGCAGATGTACCAGGAGATCATCCTGGACCACTACAAGAACCCGCACGGCCGCGGCCTGCGCGACCCGTACGACGCCGAGTCGTTCCAGGTCAACCCGACCTGCGGCGACGAGGTGACGCTGCGCGTGCACGTCGTGGACGACGTGGTGAAGGACGTCTCCTACGACGGCCAGGGCTGCTCGATCAGCCAGGCGTCGACGTCGGTGCTGACCGACCTCGTCGTCGGCAAGCCGGTGGGAGAAGCCTTCGAGAAGCTGGACGCGTTCGTCGAGCTCATGCAGGGCCGCGGCCAGGTGGAGCCCGACGAGGACGTCCTGGAGGACGGCATCGCCTTCGCCGGTGTCGCGAAGTACCCGGCGCGCGTGAAGTGCGCGCTGCTGGGCTGGATGGCCTTCAAAGACGCAGTAGCACGAAGCCAGGGAGCAGCATGAGCACCGAAGAAGTCGTCCGGGGAGCCGAAGGCATGCCGGTCTTCGAGCCCAAGGCTGATGTCGCCGCACTCGACGACGTGGAAGAGGCGATGCGCGACGTCGTCGACCCGGAGCTCGGCATCAACGTCGTCGACCTGGGTCTCGTCTACGACATCCACATCGACCAGGACAACGTCGCCACCATCGACATGACGCTCACGTCCGCGGCCTGCCCGCTGACCGACGTCATCGAGGACCAGACCCGTGCCGCCCTGACCGGCGGCGGGTCGGGCGGCCTCGTGTCGGACTTCCGCATCAACTGGGTGTGGATGCCGCCGTGGGGCCCCGAGAAGATCACCGACGACGGCCGCGAGCAGCTGCGCGCGCTGGGCTTCACCGTCTGATCTTTCCCAGTTGTTGGAACGGCGTGCATCCAGCGGGTGCACGCCGTTTCGCTTGAGTAGGCTTAATTGCGTTGCGGACGTCCGCGACGTTCACCTAGCTTGATCCCATCACGAACGACAGAGATCAACCGGAGGAAGACATGCTTGCCAAGGCGGAGCTCGCGGGTTGGCGGATTCTCGCCTACATCGCCGGCATTCTGCTGGCGCTGGCGTGGGGCTCCACGCCATGACCTGATCCCCAGGTCATGACCTCGGAGCCGCCCACGGGACATCCCCTGGGCGGTTTTCTTTTGCCCCGCCAGAAATGCCGACGAGCTTCGGAAGCGGAACTGCCTCCAAAACAGTTTCCCGAGGGTTCGACTCCTTCCGTCGGTGCTGCTCGGAATGCTTACAGAACTGATGACGCGGATCTAGCCCAACTGGTAGAGGCACATGGTTGAGGGCCATGACAGTCGGGGTTCGACTCCCCGGATCCGCACGCCCCGGTAGCCCAACGGAAGAGGCAACGCGCTCAGAACGCGTCCAGTGCAGGTTCGAATCCTGCCCAGGGCACTCGCACCGCTACCGAGCCCGTGACTGCTGCCGGTCACGGGCTCCTGGGCGTGATCTCGCGGGCGTACGTCGCCTGACTGAAGTGCCCCATGGCCACGTGGATGCGCGTCGCCTGTTCAGTGCCGAACCCGCCAACCCGCACGGCATCGCCGTTCCGAGGTTGGACGATCAGCACGCGGCGACGCGTCAGCCGAACGTCCTGAATCTCAGCCCAGCTGAGCTTCGCGCCGCGCCACTCCAGACCTTCGGGGGAGATCGCGACCATCGGTCCCCGAACCGCGCGCCACACGACGCTGGCGATCACGAGTGCGACCACCGCCCAGGACGCGATCGCCGCACCAGTGGCGAGGGTGTCGCCCTCGAACGCCGACGAGCTGTAGACGAAGGTGCCGACGCAACCGAGCAGGAAGACGAAGAACAGCCACGCCCGCCGTTGCCCGCCAAAGACACGAACCGTGCGATCGGGTTCCGCCGGGCTGTCAGGACGTTGATAGCGCACAGGCTTGCGCCGGGACTTCCGCCGCTCGGGCAGCAGCCGCCAGGCGACCGCGATGTACAGGTAGAACCAGAGAACGCCGAACGGCAGGAGCAGGACCACGCCCCAACCCGCGTACGGGCGTTCCGGATACAACTCGCCACGCCTGAATCCCGTGCCTGCGACTTCCTTGCCGATGAGCTCGGGATTGAGAAAGCCTCGCGTGGTCGCTGTGACGACGTTGCCGTTGCCCTTGTTCGTGACCGTGGCACGACACTCGTACACGTATCCGAAGCCTCGCAAGGTCACCGGACCGTGCCGGTCGCACGACGTGGCGACGATGATGTGACTGGCTTCGCTCAGGTCCTCGGTCTCGACCTTGTTCCAGAAGTGGTTGAAGATCGTCGCGCCGAGCAGGTACCCGAGGACGGGGATGATCAGAAAGGCGAAGATCCGGTGCAGGATGCGGACCGCTTTCATCCGCCGTTGGCCTCCTTGCGTTTCCCTTCCTGCTTCTCCTCTTCCTCAGCCCTCAGGTCCCGCCATGTACGCCAGCCGCCGCCGTCCTTGGCCTTGTCCTCCCAGTCGTGGAACTTGGTGGCCTCCTTGGTCGCCTCGATGCCGAGTTTGGGCAGGAAGTCGGCGGGGGCGCTCTTCATGCCTTCGACGGCGACCTTCCTGGCCTCGCCCAGCGCGTCCTTGGCCATCCCGGTGACGGAGAAGTCGGCCATGCTTCGCCGGATGTCCGCGTCGATGCCCTTCTTGAGGACGTTGACGAAGTCGTCGCCGCTCTTGGAGAGCGCGGTCTTGGCGTTGACCAGGATGTCGTCGAGCTTCTTGAACAGCCCGCCTGCATTGCTGAAGGCCTTCGTAAGCCTGCGGCACGCCTCCAGAGCCTTGTTGGCCCATTTGATCGCGGTGGGCACACATTCGGCGATCGCTCCAGCGATACCTGCACCGGCCGCCGCGACGGCGGGCGCCCACCGGAGGCAGATCGAGATCAGCTTGCCGATCGCCTCGGCGATGATGTCGCGCACGATGTCACGGACGACTTTGAGCACGATCTTGCAGGTGCGGACGAGGCTGGCGATGCCACCGGCGGCGGTGGCGACGCCGGCATAGGTGTCGGCGCGGTCGGCGCCGAACAGCCGGTACTGATCGCTGTCCTTGCCAGTCCAGCCCGTGGTGTCGTTCTTGACCCAGTTCCGGAGGTCGTCAGAAGTGTCCTTCAGATAGCCGGAGACTGCTTCCCACGTCTTCGCCATGCCGTCCAGGGCTTCCTGGTCTCCGACTAGCCAGTCGAGCGGCTCCTTGAGGAAGTCGACGTGCTCGATCAGCCAGCCGAAACCCGCGCTGAGGAGCGCGGCCATCGGGTCGGCAAGAGCACCCGCAACGCCCGCGACCGTCGCGCCGGCGTTGATCAGTCCCTCGGCCCAGTTACCGCTCGAGAAGCCCTTCACCGTCTCGGTGGCGTCGTGAAAGATCCCGGCGCCCTCCGTGCTCGGCGTCTCCTCGCCGGTGTTCACGAGGAAGTTCTGGCCTGGCGTGGGTGCCGGTCCCATGGTGGTCATTGGTCGTGCATCCTGTCGAAGATGTCGGACTGAGCCTGCTCGTGTTCCTCGATGTGCTTGCGCCAACCATCGAACCGCTTGACGTGGTCGACCGCGGCACCCGAGGCTTGGCGCATGGTGTCCATCGCCGTGTTCTGCGCGGCGGTGCAGAGAGCCGCGAGTGGGAAGCCGAGCTTGCCGAATGCCTCTGGATCGGACACGGCTTGTCCAGCGCTCAGCGCGTAGTTCACCTGCTGCCCGACGTTGTTGAGCTTCATCGCGTGAGCCTGCATCTCGACCAGGTCGATCCGGTAGTTCATCGCAGGAACCCCTTGTCGCTGAAGTCGTCGTCATCATCCTGCGGCGGACGAGGCCGCTGCGGGCGAGGTGGCACAGGTGGGGGAGGCGGTGGCGTGTCGTCCTCGATAGCGCCGAGCCGCGGTTGGCCCTCGCCGTACCCGCCACCTCCAGGGACGTACTGCGGCGGAGGTGGCGGCTGGGCGCTGCGCAGTTTGTCCATCATGAAGTGCATCGCCTCGGAGTCGCTGCCCAGCAGCGGCGACATGGCTTCCTGCACGGTCGTGGCTACTCGGCTCTGTGCTGCCTGCAGCACACGCAGCACCTCCTGAGCGACAGTGTCGCCGTCCCTGCGCTGCAACGAGTTGCCCAGCTTCAGATCCACGACGTTGCCGGCATCGTTGACCGTCACGACGATCTGGCCGTCCGCGCTGCGTTCCATGACACGCAGGTTCGCCAGGCTTTCGCGTAGTGCGTCGCTCTTGCGCTGGGCTTCAACCAGCTTGCCCTCGTACTGGTTGAGGATCTGATCCGGGTCAGTCATCGGCCCACTTGGTCCTTCTCGTTGTGCTTCTCACCCAAAGTGCTCTCTCTACTTTGGACGGTAACGGGAGGCGCGCCTCAGCGCCTTGGCGAGGTCACTCCCCGAGCACCGGAGGGGCGACGAGCATGTCGTTGCCGAAGATGTCATCCGGGTCGGGCTCCAGCAAGTAGGACGGAGAGGTCCGCTCGATGTCCTCGTCACCTTTGCCCTTGGCGGCTCCGGTTCCCATGCCGCCCATCGCGCCGCCAGCCGCACCACCGCGGCCTGCCGCGCCGGCAGACGTGGCGCCGCCGCGCCCAGTAGTGCCCTCGTTCCCCGGCATCACACCGGCAGAACCGCCAGGACCGAAGCCCTTGGCAGCGTTGGGATTGCCGAGCGCGATACCGCTTCCGGGCAGTCGGCCGCTGCCAACGCCCACTCCTCCGCCGCTGCTGCGGACGCCTGGCCCGCCGCCAGTTCGGCCACCAGGACCACCCTGGGTGGTTTTGGTGTCAGGGAAAGGGCCGCCGCCCAGGGTGACGTTGTTGCCGCCGAGCTGGTTGTTGCTTCCACCCTGATTGCCCAGGTTGGGGCCGTTGCCGCCGAGATTGTTGTTGAGACCGCTCGTGTTCGTGGTGCCTGGGTTCTGCGTCGGCGGTGCCGTCCAGGACGGGGTGGTGGTGTCGTTGCCGACTTGCGGGGGAGGAGGAGTGTTGCCCTGACTGGTGAAGCCTGGATCGGGCGCGATCGGCGGCCGACCAGGATCAACCGGATCCTTCGGCGGGGCAGGCGGTTCAGGCGCGAATGCCGGCTGAGCCGCGGCGGTCTGCGCCACCGTGCGGTCGTAGGTCTCCACTGCCCGCGCGGCCTGCTCGTGATCGGCCTGCTGTTGCTGGAACGCTGCCTTGTCCGCGGCCGCCTGCTGGGCGAACTGGATCGGATCGGTGATCGACATCAACCGCTCTCGCGACGCCGCGGCATCGTACGGCTGCGCAGGCGGTGGCGGCACGGTGTTCTTCGCGTCGCTCAGCGCCCGCGACTGCTGGGTGAACAGCGTCCCCGCCAGCTGTGCGGCGGTACCGGTCTCACCGGCGCGGTTGCCCAAGGTTGCCAAGGCCTGCCGCGCACCGTCAGCGGCCTTGCCGGTCCAGTTCGTCTCGCTGTCGCCGATCGCGGCGGCAACATCATCGTTGAAGGTCGCCAGCTCGTTGCCGATCTGGGTCCAGATGTCGCCGATCTCGCCGATCGCACCGGGATCGACCCCGTTGTTGACCGAGTCGTGCAACTGCTGATGCGGGATGCCGATGTAGTGCGCGTCCGGCTGAGGGGGAGCGGATCGGGTCAGCACCTGGCCCTTGAGCTGTGCCGCCTGCGCGTCCAGCATGTCGTCCACCCGACCTGGCGCCTGCAGCACACCGAGGACCACGCCGATGAACGGGCCGTAGCGCACTTGCATCTCGGCGTTGACCTGCTCCTGCACCTGCTGGCCGGTCTGCACCTCCGAGCGCCGCTGTACGCCGTAGCGCGAGTACACGTCGGATGGTCTTCCTGGCGATCCCTCGTTCATCCCCGCACCCCTCTCAGCAACAGCCGCTACGGCAACTTCGGCTCGACCAGCTCAGCGATCTGCAACGCCAATGGGCACGGATCGGTCGAAGCACCCGCGTTCAGGACTACGTCGACCCGTGACGACGAATCGACACCCAGATAGACGCCGCAGCTACCTGTCGCACCGAGTAGTTGTTTGGCTTGGTGGCTGCCAACCTTGATGTCTTTGATCTCGCCGCCGTTCGCCTGCACACCGGCCAGCCCGACATTCGTGCGGATTCCCACTGAGAAACTGCCGCGTTTCGGGGAGAACTCGCATCCTCTCGACGAGCCGATGTTCTCCGGAGCGGGTTCCTCGTCAAGCGGCCCTACCACTTGCTCAGCTTCGCTCTTGGTGAGCAGGCTGCAGGGGTCGGTGTCCGCCAACGATCCACTGGTCTTGGTCGAGGTCGAGGAGCTCGTAGTACTCGGACTGTTGGTGTCAGAGGTGGGCTTGGGATCACCAGGGGTCGAGCCTGTACAAGCGGTGAGAGCGACCAGAGTGGCAGCAGTCAGAGTGGTCAGGATGAGCCGAGAGTTCACGAGTTGCTTCCCCTGGTTGATCAAGCGGAGTAGGTGGGGCCACCGGCCCTCTTGATGCCTTGCTTGGCGTTCTCATCGCTCGCCTGGTAGGTGGCCATTGCCCGCTCGACGTCGGAGCGCATCCGCTCCAAGTCCGCTTGAAGCTTCTTCGCGGCGGGCACGAAGCCCTGTGCCGGGTCGGCCGCGATGCTGGCCAGGAACGGCTTGTACACCTGCGCGGCCGGAGTGGTGCCCAGCGGCGGCTCCTGGCTGAGGACTTCGGACTTTCGGAGAGCCTTGTCCACACCCTTCAGCATTCGATCGACGGCCTTGATCAGGGCCTGGCCGCCGGATTCGCTTACCCCGACGCCGGCCGCGACCGAGGCTGAAAAGCGGACAGCCGAGTCGCTGATCCCCTGCATCCCGGCGAAGATCGCCTCCGGCATGACTCATCCCCTCCCCTAACTCTGCGTTGTCATACGGTAACAAATGGTTGCGGCCCTGTCCGGAGGATCCGACGCATTGGTGGTGCATCGCCGGTTCCTCCGGGTTACCGGTTCGAATCGACGATCCTGGCGACGTGACGCTCGAGGGCTGGCTGATCAGCGGGGGTGTACGTGGCCGTCGGCCGGCCGTCCTGGCCGGTAGCGGGGATCACCGCGTACCTCCCGACGTCGGTGTCCAAATAGTTGATCGTCCCCAGGTCGGTCTCCTGCTCATTGCGGCCACGCGCCGAGACCTGCAGATAACCGGCGCCCAGTCGTGGGCGGCGCAGAATTTCCTCGGCAGTTGTTCGCTGCCCGACCGGTGACGGCGCGGCCGCCTTCACCGGGGATTTGAAGGTCTGTTCGGAGAAGTCCTCCTCCACTCGCCTCCGGCCTGCTGGAATCGAGGTGTCGGCCACCGTGACGGACATCCCTGGGCCGGGACGCATCGGAGGTAGCAGTCGCACCAAGCGAGGCACAACCGCATCGGGCTGGCAAAGCCGGAAGACGATCACGTTGTTCCGCTGCTCCGCGATCACACCCGTCCGGCCGTCGGTGACCGCGAGTGCCACAGGCTGCGTGTCACCGGCGGTACCGACCAGTGCGATCACAAGGTGCCCTCGGGCGAACACATGCAACGCCTGCACCAACTCAGGCGCGAACTCGCCGTCACGGACCAGTCCCCGGTCAATCAGGTCCCGGTGCACGGCCTCGATCAGCCGGACCCGATCCTCACGCGTGGCGCCGTGATGCGGAATGGTGAACGGGAACCGCCGCAAATTGATCCGCAACGCCTCGCCGAGCACATCCAGCGCCGCGAGCGAACAGATGATCTCCCCCGACACCCTGAAACCCACCTCTCGCTGTCCGCACCGCTCCCCACGGTGCGTGACCGCGCGACATACTGCCAGTCGAACACTCATCAACAGAGCGTTACCGCTCCGACTCACTCGAAGCCTCACCCGGTTGGCGCAGCCTCACCGCCAGGCCAGAACGAACACGAGCGCTCGTCACAGTTCAGCGATCGCCTCGGCGATGAGCTCGAGCGACTCGCCCTTGATGGACGTCTCGAAATACGCCACGTCGTTGTGCTGGCGGTGCGGGAAGCTGAGCAACGTGAACGGCACGCCCATCGCCGGATACGCGCCGGTGCCGCGTGGAACGATCTTCAGAGACAGACAGACTCCAACTCGCTCATCTCCATCAGGTGCGGCAACTGTGCCTTCATCACCTGCGGTCCGCCGACAACCGGCCGGAGCACGGACTCTGGAAGACGGCTTGGACATCGAGCGGGTCCTTGTCGCAGAGTTGGCTCGACCACGAGTCCCTGACCGCTGCCTGCAGCGCTGCACGGTACGGATCGTCAACCCGTACCGAGAAGTGCGCGTAGTCCGGGAGCTGGCGGAACGCCGGAACAAAATCAGTGGTGAACGTCCGCAGCACCGTCGCTTCGAACAGCAGATTGGCGAGGTCGGCCGCCGGGTCGACAACACCGCACTGCCATCGAGCGAGGAGGTACGTGCCTGTTCCGCATGCTGCGACAGCTGGACGACGGACTGCCATTCCGAGGCCGGCACCTTGTAGACGTATCTCTCCATCATGGACAACTCGGCGTCGCTGAAACCCACGCGCTGCCCTGCCTCGGTCAGGCTGAGCTGCAGCTCGTTGCGCCATCCGGCCAGCTGCCACTCGATGGCGCGTTCGAGCGTCGTGGCACGGAAGTCCTTCGGCATCCCGTGTCATCCCATGCCCGCCGCGTCGCCCAACTCCTCGAACGGCACGAAGCTGCACCCACTCAGCTCGCGAACCAGTGCCGCTGCGACCATCCAGTGAGTCAGCGGATCACCGTAGGCAAGACGAACGGCATTAACCGCAACCGGTGCGTACACACCTGGTCGATAGAGCGTGCCCAGATACTCACGACCGTGAACTCCCGAACACGAACAGCCACAGCGCCGCGCCGAAGCGCCGGGCGCAGCCGCATCGACGTCCCCACGCACCGAGCGCAGACCGGCGGAGCCACCGAATCCGCACCCTCAGGCCAACGTGGCCAGTCCTCCCGGAAATCCCGCGTCAAACACAGGACACCCTGCTCATCCCGATCGCCCAGAAGCTCACGGGCATAACCGACACCAGGTCTGTCAGGCCATGAATGATCTCGTTCGGGTTCATCGCGCATTACCGCCAGCGCGACGGTGGCCACGTGGGACCTCCACGCTGGCGGAAACCTGCAGTTCACGGCGGGCGCGGGAGCGTGTAGATGTTTGTACGAGACGCGCCTAAGACACCACTTGGTCGCGACGCAGCACCGCTCGAGATCCTTGGCGAGGCTGACGTTCCCCGACGAGAAAAGGCGTGACTTGAACCGGTACCACTACTTCGCCATCACCACCGACACCTTCCCCCTGGTGGAGGACCCCCGGATCGTGGTCAGGCGGTGGCTGGACGAGAGCGGGAAGCCGCACGACGAGGCGTTCACCGGCAACCTCGTCTGGGTGGACTCGGGATCCACCCTCGACGGTCCGGACGCGGTGATCAGGACGTGGAAGGGACCGCGAGGTGGCGATCTGGACGAGTGGTACGTCGCCGGCTCAGGCTGGACGAGGACGAGCATTCGCGAACTGCTGGCGCGGGGACGTAAGGACGGCACGCTCGAACCGGTCGACCAGGCGACCGCTGAACGACTCGTCCAGCTCGAGGAGCAGCGGCACGCCGGCCGACGCTGATCGCGCGTCCCGCGGCTCAGACCGGTGCGGTCTGCGCGACCAGCAGGCCCACCACGTCGGAGAGCCGCCCGCGCCGCGCGAACGCCCTGCGTTGCCGGGCCGCGCCGGTGCCGTCGAGCAGCAACCTGTCGATGCCGTCGCTCACCAGTTGGTAGTCGCCGGCCAGCTCCAGGGCCGGGCGGATCCACCGCAGCAGCGACGCCACGATCGTGGCCGCGGGGGTCGGCGCGCCGGTCACCGGGTCGATGCCGAACCCCTCCAGGCCGTCCCGCGCCGCCCGCCACAACGCGACCCTCAGCAGGTGCGGCGGAACCCTCGGGGGCGTGGCGCCGGAGCTGAGCGCGGTGGCGGCGATCCCGCGCACCAGCGCCGCCATCAGCACCGCCTCCTCGACGGTCGGCGCGACGTCGGAGACCCGCAGCTCCAGCGTGGGGTGGCGGGCGGAGAGCCGGACGTCCCAGTAGAGCATCCCCGCGTCCAGCGCCGCGCCGCTTGTGACGATGTCGTCCCTGGCCTCGAAGTACTCGGCCGCGGACTCGAAATGCGGCGGCGCACCCGAGGTCGGCCACCGGTTCCAGACGACGTAGCGCCAGCTCGCGTAGCCCGTGTCGGCGTCGAGCCAGTACGGCGAGTTCGCGCCCAGCGCCAGCAAAGTCGGCAGCCACGGCCGCAGGTGGTTGCTCACGAAGATCTTCGACTCGTCGTCGGCCAGGCCGATGTGCACGTGGCAGCCGCAGATCGCGAGGTCGTTGGTGAGCGCGCCCATCTCCTGCGCCATCCGGTGATAGCGCGCGGCGTTCGTCAGCGGCGTCGGCATCGTGAGGCCCAGCACCGGTGTCCCCGTCGCGGCGAGCCGGGCGTCGTGCTGCGCCGCCCGTTCGACCAGAGCACGGCGCGCGGTGGCCAGCTGGTCCCGCAGCTCGCCCATGTCCGTGCAGATGCCGCTGGCCGATTCCACCTGGTACTGCGCGATTTCCGGTTGCAGGTCCACTTGGAATCTATCGACCCCGGCGAGCACTTCGTTGGCACGATTGGCCAAATGGCCCGTGGAGGCTTCGACGAGGACGAATTCCTCTTCCACCCCAACGGTGAGGAGTGCGTCCATGCTCCTGCGCTGCGCGGGTACCGATTGAGTTCTGCTGCCTACCTGCACGCCGAACCTCCTGTGCGCTGAGTAGCACCCTCGATGCTATGAGTAATCAGAGGGCCGCACAGGAGGCGTTCGGTTGTACTTCTCAGCTCACCGCGCGATGCGCCACTGACCCCAGGGCACACACCAGGGTCGCAAGAGAGAGGGGCACGTGTCGTCCCTCCGCCGTGTACGGCTTGGCGCCAGAACGAACACTCAGCGGAACCGCTACACCCGTTGTAGCCGGAAACGCCGCCGTCAGAAGAAGACGAGCTTCCTCTTCAGTCGCCGTGGCGCCGCATGGAATAAGGCCAACATCGCAGCCATCATCCCCTTCACGTCCTCACGGCCGGATAGATACGCACGCTGGTGATGCGCGTCGAGCTGGAAGAAGACCTCGAAGAAGTCCCGCGTCTCGTCGGCGTCCATGCGCAGGAGCACCTCCAACCCACGGCGACGCATGGCATGCACGATCCGCGCCTTCGGCGACCAGATGACGCGCCGCGGGTCCTCACCGTTGCGAACGGCCCGCGCGACCTTCGGGGCCAGCGTGAGCGAGGTGGCGACGCTGTAGCCGGTCGCGGGGTGGATGAAGCCCGCACTCGCGCCGAACGCCAGCCCGCCGGCCCTCGGCGCGTCCAGCGGGAAGCGAACCCGTTCCTCCCGCAGCCCCGGAGCAAGCCTCTCGTGGAGCCGCCGCCGGAGTTCCGGAAGCGGAGTGGCGGGCCGGCCCGCGAGGCAGGTCTCCTCGACGAGAACCCGGTTGTCACCCAACGGAACCGTGTAGAGAAACGTGTCGCCGTTGCGCCAGTCCATCAACGTCGTCTCGGTGCAGTCCGACTCGATGACCGTCCCTACGGCCGTTTGCTCGGCACGACCCCTACGCGCGCCCGTGGCGTTGAAGGTGAACCGCGCCTCCGTGGGGCGGGGGAGCACCGTCACCGTGTCGGGGAGTTCGTGCAGACGTGAGTTGTCGAGGATGACGTACTCACGCGGGATCAGATGCTCCTCACGCGCGAAGACCCGGACGACCGAGCTCGTGACCTTGGTGGGCGTCCCCTCCGGCAACTCGTCGGCCCACGCGCCGTAGGTCGCCGTCCACACCCGTTCGGGATGACGGTCGACGATCGCCGTGTCGAGCCCTTCGCGCGCACACGCGCGCGCGAGCGCACGCCCAGCCGGACCGCCACCGACCACGAGAACGTCGAACATGCGTCCAATGATCGACGGTGCGACCGGAACCCACAGAACGACGCATCGCCGTGAGCGACGCAGGTCACTCCGAACTGGTTTGACGGCGCTGCTCACGTCCGTCGCGACCCTCGTGCACGCCGGAAACGTGGGCTGAACGGCCGGTGACCAGAGGTTTCTCCGGCGCTGCCGGCGGCCGGCCGGTCTTCGCGTCCTCGGCCGGGGTCAGCGGCCCTCCGACCCGTCGCGGGGTGAAACCGCAGGTCAGGTGCTGTTCGGGCGGGACAGATACCCCCCGATTTGGAGATCGAAACGGGCCTGTGTAATGTTCTCTCTGCCAGCGCGGAACGGGCCGGGAAACACCGGAACGGAGCGCGGCGAAAGACTTCTAAGCCTGACACAGCCCCGGAAGTGACTCTCTTCGGAGATGAGCTGCGGTGTGCGCGTGTTCTTTGAGAACTCAACAGCGTGCCGAAACACAGCCAGTAATATGAATACTCCTCGTCAGGAGTATTCCTTTGAGTAGCAAGACCAGATTGCCAGACATATTCCGTCTGGAGCGATCAAACACAGTCCTTATTGGAGAGTTTGATCCTGGCTCAGGACGAACGCTGGCGGCGTGCTTAACACATGCAAGTCGAGCGGTAAGGCCCTTC
>NZ_FNCC01000033.1 GCF_900100955.1 Lentzea fradiae
GTCCGGCGACACCATCCGCTCGACGAAGTCTTCGAGCTGCCGGGGCGAGGTGCTGAAGAACCTCAGGTAGCGGTCCTCGACCGGCAGTGACCTGTGCAGGTCGAGCAGCGCCTCAACGTCCTCGGGGCCGAGTTCGCGGACCTGCACGACCGTGCCGTCGGCGAGAAGCGCGGAGGTCGTCATAGCAGCGGTCCAGGCGTCAGTGGTGCGGCGCTGGTCTGCGGAACCTGCTGTTCACCGGTTTCCGGCTTCGGGGCGCGGATCACCACGACCGGGCAGGAGGCGTTGTGCACGCAGTGGCTGCTGACCGACCCGAGGACCGCCTCGACGAGCACTCCGTGGCCGCGGTTACCGACGACGAGGAGCTCGGCGTTCTTCGACGCCTCCACCAGCGCGGTCCTCGGGTCGCCCTCGACGAGGACCGGACGGATCTCGACGTCACCCCCGACGCCCTGCAGGGCCTCGTCCAGCCTGGTCCGCGCTGCCGCGCGCATCTCCTGCGGCAACAGTCCCGTGACGACCTCGGCGGGGGTGGGCCCGATGATGATCCCGTAGTCGGGGTGCCAGGCGGACACCGCGTCAACGCGACATCCGCGCCGCCGAGCGTCCTCCACGGCCCATTCCAACGCCGCCCGCGCGGCGGCCGATCCGTCCACGCCGACCACCACGGGCCGGGAAACCTGTTCGCTCATACCTCTGAGCCTCCCGGTCCGCGTGGCCGCCGGTGAGTGGCCGGGGTCCTCCCGCCGTCAGGACTTTGGTCCTAGCACCAAGCCATACCGAGCGTCACCGCGGCCACCGCAGGCGTGAGCCACGCGCCGAGCTTGACCGCGAACCGCGGTCCGCCCGCCACGCCGGCCAGCACCAGCTTCACGAGGGTGTTCGTCGCGAGTCCGGCACCGCAGGCCAAGACCGCCGTCTGGACGGAAATGAACTGCGGCGCGAGAGAAGCCGCTGCGATGGCGGCGGCATGTGCGTCCGCGAGGCCACCGAGCGCACCGGCGGCCACCACTCCTCCGCCGCCCAGCCATTCGGCCGCCGCCCGGGTCACCACCAGGAACAGCACGAGGACCGCGGCGAGGCTCAGAGCGGCTTTGACCGACATGGGCCTGTTGACCGCGGCCTCGTCGGTATCCGCTCGCTCGCTGCGCCACACGAGCCACGCGACCTCGACCAGCAGCGCCACGGCACCGGCGCCGATCGCGGGGAGCAAGCGGAGCGCTACCGGCGGGCTCGCCACCGCGGTGACCGCGACGATCTGCACAAGGGTGGCCAGGTTCACCGCTACCGTGCCGGGCAACGCCGCGTCCCCGACGACCCGGTGCTTGCGGGCCATCACCGCCGTGGTCGCCGAGCCGGAGACGAACCCGCCGGCGAACCCGGTCACGAGCAGTCCCCAGCGCTGACCGAACGCCCGCGCGGCCACGTAACCGGCCCATCCGATCACCGTCACCGCGATCACCAACCACCACACCCGTGTCGGGTTCAGCACCCCGTACGGCCCGAGGGGCCTGTCAGGCAGCAACGGCAGCACCACGAACGCGACGACGAACAATGCCATCGCATCGCGGACGTCTTGGTCGCTCACCACCTTGCGGGCGAACCGGTGCAACGGGCGCTTCGCCGCCAGCAGCGCGGCCGCCACCACCCCGGCCGGTACCGCGAGCTCGGGCCGTTCCCAGGCGAGTGCACCCAGCAGAAAAGTCACAATTGCCGCGACCTCGGTCGTCGCACCGGGTTCCGAGGTGCGCAGGTACCACGTGACGACCAGGGCGGCGACGGCCGCGAGCGCCACGCCCACGGCAATCGGTGAGATCGCGGCGCTCACCGCGCCGGCCAATGCGATCAGCGGGAAGGTCCGCGATCCGGCCGGCCGCACGGGGTCGTCGGCGGTGGCGTGCTCGCGCTCCACACCGAGCAGCAGGCCGATCGCGAGAGCCGTGGCCAGGTGTGTCAGCGCAGTCGCGGTGTCCACCGGCTCAGCCCGCGTGCGCCCGTGCGTCCTCGGCCGTGACGACGTGTGCGTCCGGTCCGGGGAACACCAGCGCCTCGTGCTCCGAGTCGAGCCACCGGACCACGTACGGCGGCGTCCCGTCCTCGTGTCGGACCTCGACGATGAGCCCGCGCCGGCCACCGTGGTCGATCACCGGCCCTTCGACGACCAGCCAGTCCCCTGCTTTCGCCTTCATGACGTCCTCCCGATCCGGAACGCCACCAGCGTTCGCCCTCGGGCGTTCCGTTCAGCAGGGCGAATGGACTCCGCAGTCTCGTGACGTTCGTCCCTGACGCGGAGAACGCCGTCGCAGCACGCTCGAAGTGAGAGAGAGGAACGGGCGATGAGGCAACCTGTGATCGTGGTGGGAGTGGACGGATCCACGGGAGCGAACGCCGCACTGCGGTGGGCACTGCACGAGGCGGCGCGCCGCGGCGCCCGAGTGGAGGCGGTGCTGGCCTACCACCACGAACCTGTGTTCGTGCCGGCCACCTCGATGGCGCTGCACCCGTACGGCGAGAGGCCCCAGAGGCACCCCGCGCGCGAGCTGCACGCCAACGTCGTGCTGGCACGTGCGGCGATGCACGACGCTTCCGACGTCGCGGAGGTCGTGGTGGTCGGAGACGCGGCCGACCACCTGGTCGAAGCGTCGCGGCACGCCGACCTGCTGGTGCTCGGCACGCGCGGTCACGGCGCACTCGCGGGAGCCGTGCTGGGCAGCGTGGCTACGAAGTGCCTGCGGCACGCCGAATGCCCGGTGGTCGTCATTCCGCCGCACGCCGCTGCGCGGGCGGTTCAGGCCAAGCCCACCTCACGCACGTAGCGGCTCACGCCGACCTCCCAGCTTCTACCGGACCTGGCGGTCGCGAAGCCCGAGTAGAAGATCTGGAGGTCGGTGCGGGCTCGGGTGATCGACACGTAGAACTTGCGCCGGTCCTCGTCGAACGCCTCGGTCGTCTTGCACAGGTAGCTCGGCATCAGGTTGTCGTCCGCACCGACGAGGAGAACGACGTCGAACTCCAGGCCCTTGCTGGACGTCGTGGTGATCACCTCCACCCGGTCCTGGCTCAGGGTGCGTCTCGCGAAGTCTTCGACGGAGAGCGACCACCGTCGCATCAGCATCTCCATCCGCGTCGACTCCGACACTTCACCCGCCAGCGCCACCCGGTCGAGCGCCTCGGCGAGACCAGTCGCCAGCAGCTCCTCGTAGAAGGTCACAGCCTGGTCGTCTCGCCGATCACCCCACTCGACCAGCAGGGTCACCAGCGAGCGGTCCCGTTGATGGGTCCACAACGGACCGAGCAGGTAGCGCCAGCGACGCAGCAGGTCGCCGAGCCGGAAGCCACTCGTCTCCCGTCCTACAGCCGCCCACGTCGCGGCGGCTTCGACGAACGTGGTGACCGAGTTCGGGTAGTACTCGGCTTCTTGTTCCGGTAGAACGCCGGGATTCCGTTCTGCCGCAATGAGGACACGGCTTCCTGACACATCGGGCCGGTAGGACAGAGCACAGCGATCTCGTGCAACGGCACCCCGTCGGCGTTCGCCTGCCTCACGGCTGCGGCAACGCGCGCGTACTGGCCCGGCCGCCCTTCCGGACATTTGAGGACGGAGACCCGCCCGCCTGGCTGGTGCCCGACCATCGGTGACCTGCCATCCCTCATCCGGTTCGCCACCTTGAGGATCTCGTCACGCGACCGGTAGTTGCGGGTCAGCTCGACAGAGGTCACATCGGGCCGGTCGGCGAGTTCGGTGAGCAACTCGGGCCGGGTTCCGGTGAAGCCGAACAGGGCTTGGTCCGGGTCGCCGACGGCGAAGAGCTCCGCGCCGTTGAAGTAGTCGAAGCACAGCGCCTTGACCACGCGATCCAGACCGGGAGACAGGTCCTGGTACTCGTCGACGTACAGATGCGGGTACTGCGCGGTCAACACCTGCCGCACGAGGAGGTGGTCTTCCACCAGTTCCACCGCGGTCGCGACCACACCGTCGAAGTCGTGCAGTCCGCGCTCCTGAAGCTTGGCCTCATAGAGCCGTGCCGCCTCGCGCACCCCTTCCCCGGACTTCGCCCATTCCTCGACGCTCGCCAGGCGCCTGCGGTTGAAACTGATCGTGCTCGCGACGTTGGTGGTGTCACCCCATGGGATCGCCTCGGCCACCGCCTGGCTGAGGAGCTTGTCGCCTTCTTCCTCGCTGACGATCGTGATCGACGCCAGTTCGGGACGCCCGATCGCGTACGCGAACGGAGCCAGGACCTTGCCCAGCAGGAAGCTGTGCACCGTGCCGATGAACAGGCTGGGACGATCTTCGACGCCCAGCAGCCCCACCCGCCGGCGCAACTGGTCCGCAGCCGCGTTGGTCAAGGTGATGCACGCAGCGCCCTGTGGCCGCCGGATCTTGGTCGCGAGGTCGTGGGCCATCCTGGTGGCCAGCAGCTTCGTCTTACCACTACCGGGCGGGGCGAGCACGACACAATGGCCCTCGGTCGTGAACGCCTCCCACTGTCGTTCGTTCTGCTTCAGGTCGTCGATCGACTCGGACAGTCTGCTCACCGCGCCACCAGGTGACGGAGGGCCTTCTCGACGTGATCTGACGGAGCGATGTCGCGCACCGAGAGGCGCTGGGCATAACGGCCCTTGCCACCGGCGTTGCCGACGATCCGCATGAACTCTTCCTGGTCCGGCACGGCTCCCTTCCAGGCGTCCACCACCGCGGCCGACGGCGCCGCGCACAGTTCTTTCATGACCGAGAAGACCGGCTCGACGTTCTGCGGCCGGGTGGTGACGAGGTCGTACTCCAGGGTGGTGTCGCCTACGAAGATGCCGTGGTCTTCAGGCGAGCCGGTGAGGCCGAGGACGTCGAGCAGCTTGGCGGCGCGTGCCTCGCCGGCCGAGCGTCCCTTGCTGTCGACATCGCCGTCGGTGATCACAGCCCACGGAAGTCCGAGCGCTTCGCAGAACCGCACATAGGTCGAGAAGTGTGTGCCGTGCACGGCACACACCGTGATGCCTTCCTTGTCGAGGTCGATGCCGAGCGACCTCGCGAACGCCGGCACGAGTACCTGCTCCGCGTATCCCTCGACGAGCAGCACCTTCCTGGCGAAGACGATCTCCGCGCGGGTGGCGTCGAGGTAGCGGGCGATGTCCTCCCACTCTGTCGGTTCCAGGTCGGCCTTGCGTGCCTGGGATGCGGTGGTCGTGCCTCCGACGTTGCGCAGGACGACCAGGCAGCGCGGGTCGGTGACGCTGGCGATGTGGGGCGATTGCGTCGTCACCAGTGCCGTGTGGGATCCGTCGCGCTCGCGCAGCAACCTGCGGAAGACCAGCCTCTGCAGGTGTGGGTGCAGGTGTGCCTCCGGTTCCTCGATGGCCGTGACGACGTGAGCGATGTCCGGGTCGTCGACCATCCGCGCGTCCAGGCCCAGTTCCTGCAACGCCAGGTAGATCACGTTCAGGGTGCCGAGGCTGGCGCTGCCGAGCGGACGGTTCGCGTCACCGTCCACGAACAGCTTCATCGCCCGGATGAGTCGAGCGGGCTCATCCGGGGCGGCCGCGAGCCTGGTCTCGACGGCTTGGCCCTGCCCGACCATGTCGACCAGGCGTCCGCCGATGTTCTCGCCGAGCTCCTTGATGACGGCGAGGCCGTTGAGCTTGTCGTTGGCCTCCTTCATGGCGGCTTTGACGTCGTCCAAGCCGTCGCTCTCCCCCGCCGCCGCGGCGGCCGTCACGAGCAGGTTTCGCAGTGGAGACCTCCGCCAGTTGCGGATGTCGGCCTCGACGTCACGCAGCGCGTGCAGGAAGACGAGGTGCAGGCTTGCCAGCTTCTCTGAGCTGATCGGCTGGCCATCCCCTGCACCGCCGTACACGGCGCCCTTGTAGCGCGGGCGGTCGTCGCCGGTGCCGTCGACCGGCGCGAAACGGTAGGTCAGCCGCGCCCTCGGCGGGTCCTCGGCGACCAGCGCATCGCTGAGGGCGGCGATGAGCCCCGCGTTGCCCATGAAGTCCTCGACCTCGATCGACGCCTGGATGACGTGGCCCTCGGCCATCGGGTCCCAGTCGGGCTCGCCGTTGGAAAGGCCGTCGTGGAAGTCCTCCGCACCGAGCTGGCGGTCCGCATAGGACAGCCGACCGTCGAGGATCAGGCGCAGGGCGTGGAGCAGGTTGCTCTTGCCTGCTCGGTTCTCGCCCACGATCACCGTGCCGGAGCACAGCTCCAGGTCGACGTGAGCGAGGTTTCGGAAGTTCTCGACGATGAAACGGGTGATGCGCATGAAGTCTGGACGCTCCAACGATTCGCGAGGTTGAAGGCCGAAAGGTACTCGATCGGGTGATCCTTGCACCAAATCGATGCCACACGCCCTCGCGGACAATCGGATTGAACCAAAGAAGTGCATCCACCCAGCGATGACCAGGGGCAACGGCAAGCTGTCACCAGGAAGACGAGCGGGTAACTACACCCTGGACGGCACTTTGGACGGAATATGAGGGCAGAACTGTCACTTTATTGTCCAGTTCTACCGGCATTCCATCCACAAACCGTACGGCCGTCACTCAGAAGGCCGGACAATCGCCAGCGGACACGGGGAGTTGTAGACGAGCGCCTGGCTGGTCGAACCCAGCAGCATGCCGGCGAAACCGCCGTGCCCGTGGCTGCCCACGACCACCAGCTGTGCCTCGGCGCCGAACCGCATCAGGGCGCGCACGGGCCGGTCCCGCATCACCACGCGATGCACGTCCACGTCCGGGTACTTCTCCTGCCACCCGGCCAGCCGTTGCGCGAGAAGGCGGTTCTGTTCGCGCTCGACCTGGCCCCAGTCGATGGTGAGCCGGTGACCCTCCACCATGAAGTCCTGCCAGCACATGACCGCGGTCAGCCCGCAGCCGCGCGTTGACGCGGCGTCGAACGCGAACGCCAGGGCAGCCTCTCTCGTCGAAGAACCGTCCACACCCACCACCACCGGACCACCGGGCACAGACGTGCCGCGGACGACGACGAGCGGACACTCGCCGTGGTAGGCAACGGCCAGCGCGGTCGAGCCGAGCAGCAGACCCGTGACGTTGCCGAGTCCCTCGGACCCCAGCACCATCAGCCGGGCGTCCCGCGACTCGGCGATGAGCACGTGCCGCCCGTTCTCGTCGACGACGGAGGTGCTCACCTCGACGTTCGGCGCCACCGCGCGAGCGGCGCTCACCGCTTCCGCCAGCCACTCGTGTGCCTGGTCCTCCACGGCCTGTCGCATCTCCTCGCCGTCCAGGACGACTCCCGGGTAGGTCAGCACCAGCAGGCCGTACCCGTGCACCAAGCGGAGCGGCAGGTGGCGGCGATCGCAGTCCTCGGCGGCCCACTTCACCGCCGCCAGTGCCGACGGCGAGCCGTCGACCCCGACCACGACCGGGGCGTTGGGTCCCTTCATCGTTCTCCTCCAGTCAGCACGCGGACGCGCAGCACACCGGGCACGGAGCCGGTGAGCGCGGTCAGCACGCGTTCGGTCTCCTCGTCGACGTTCTCCGCCTCCACGACGGCTTCACCGTCCTGGACGACGACCCTCCACTTGCGACCGCCGCCGTAGACGTCGAGAACGCGCTGCGCCTCGGCCTGCACGGTCGTGTCCGTGCGCGCCAGCACGCGCACGAGGTCTCGCCTGGTCACCACACCGATGACCTCGGCGCCGTCGACGACGGGCAGGCATCGAATCCGGTCGTCCACCAGGACCCGGGCGATCAGGCTCCCTTGTGCCCCCGCGTCCATCGACTCGGCGGGAGAGGTCATCACCTCACCCACGGTCCTGGCCCCGGACTCCTCGACCCACCCGTTGCGGAGCAGGTCGGCCTCAGTCACGATCCCGACGAGCCTCTTCTCGTCGTCCACCACCGGCAGCGCGGTGAACCCGTGCGACACGAGCAACGCCGCGGCGCCGCGGACGGGCACCTGCGGAGTCACCGTGATGGCGGGACTGGACATGATGTCGCGAGCACGCATGGCGCTCCTCCTTTCTTCCTTCGACGCTAGGAACGAGCCATGTCCGCGGACGCGGCCGTTGGTCCCACGCTCTCCGGGTCCTTCGCACCGACCACCAGGAGCGCCTGTGGGAAGCCGGCGAGCCCGTGACGTTCGATCAAGCCCGCACGCCACACCTGCCGGTGCATCAGGTGGACCACCGGTCTGACCCGCACACCGGCGACCCGTGCGGCGAGCACTGCCGCCTGCAGCGCGGCGCCTCCCCGGACGTGGTCCGGACGTCCGTCACCGACAGTCAGCACGACCACCGTGTGGTCGTCCACCGGGCGCAGTTCGGTGCCGGCCCAGTGGTTGGCGGACACCAGGTCGCGGGCGTCGCCGTCCAAGTCGCCGCCGGGCAGCCGGATCGCCCTGTGCTGGTCCAGTTCCTGGTTGACGGGCGGTTGCCGCCGATCGGCTTGGACGATCGCGATCAGGTCCGGGTTGGCGTGGTCGGACGGGAACACGACCTTGGTGTGCCACCCGGTGGCTCGGATCGCGAGCACGATGTGCTCCAGTGCCGCCCCGCAGGTCAGCAGCCGGTCGAGCCCCAGCGGGTCGTGCGGCGACCTGCCCGCGACCTCGTAGAGGTAGACCGACCGGTTGTGCAGCTCCAGCACCCAGGGCTTGCCCGCGCTGTGAACGGGCGCCTTCCTGGCTGCTTCCACGATCTCCGCCGCTTCGGCGGCACTCCAGCGCATGGTTCGACGATGCCGCCGCGGGCGGCTCGCCCGACAGAGCGGAGGGGCACGGCCGGTGAGGGCCCTTGGCCTCTGCGCGTACCGCGCGTGCCGGATCACGCTGGAGACCCTGGAGGAGGTTTCCATGAGCACCGCGAAGAAGTGGTCCGTCGAGATCCACATCGACGAGCACGAGTCGAAGACCAGGGCGGAGGCGCGGCTGCACACCGGCGACAGGACTCACCTCGTCGGGCACGGCCTGGCCCGCCTCAACCCCGCCGACCGCGACGTCCCGGAGATCGGCGACGAGCTCGCGGCATCGCGGGCACTCGCCGACCTCGCACACCAGCTGTTCGACGCGGCCGCCGACGACATCGACGGCGTCACGCAGCACACCGAGTGAGAGGAGCGCGCGATGATGTACTACGGCACCCCCATGGGCTGGGGCGGCTACGTGCTGATGACCCTGAGCATGATCGTCTTCTGGAGCGGGATCCTCGTTCTGGTCACGGTCCTGCTCCGCCGGCACGGCGGCACCGCACTGCACGTCCTCGAGGAGCGCCTGGCGAAGGGTGAGATCGACACCGAGGAGTTCGACCGCCTGCGCAAGGTGCTTCGCTCGCGCTGATCGGTGGTCGTCGAGCCCTCAACCAGCGGGCGGTTCGGACCTTCGGCACAGACGCGTACGGCATTCAGGGCGAGGACCGAACCGTCCGCTTCACCCTGCCAAACGAATCCTGCGTACCAGGAACGCCTTCATGGCAGCGTCCACGCCGAGGACGACGGGCACCGTCGCCAACGCGAGTGTCCACCCGAGCGCCGACGGCGCATGTCCTCCGAGCAGATCAGGCAGTGGCGGCACGAACAAGAAGATCGCCAGCACAGCGAGTTCGAACGCGACAGCCCACAACAACAACTTGTTGCCTCGCAGGCCGACCCGCCGGACAGACCGGGTCGCGCTGCGGCACGCATAGGCGTTCGCCAACTGCCCGAGCACGATCGCGGCGAAGGCGGTGCCCGACGCGGTGGCGAGCAGCGCCATGTCCGGTGTCTCACCGAAACGCCAGCCCCCGGCGAACAGCACCACGAGGAAGGCCAGCATCGACATCATCGCCTCCGCGGGGCCGAGCACTCCGAACGCACGACGCACAAGCGCGCCGTTGATCAACGTCCCGGTGCGCAGACGTCCTTTCATGGTGCGTTTGTTGGGCGGCTCGGCGCCGAGGGCAAGGGCGGGAAGCAGGTCGGTGCCGATGTCCAGGGCCAACACCTGCAGCACACTGATCGCCAGTGGGATCGTGCCGCCGGACAACGCCCAGACCACGAACGGAGTGAGCTCGGCGACGTTGTCCGTCAGGTGGTAGGTCAGGAAGCGGCGGATGTTCGCGAACGTGGCGCGTCCCAGTTCGACCGCGGCGACAATGGTGCTGAAGTGGTCGTCGAGCAGGACGAGGTCGGCCGCCTCACGAGCCACATCCGTACCGGAGGCGCCCATCGCGATGCCGATGTCGGCTGCTCGCAGCGCCGGCCCGTCGTTGACCCCGTCGCCGGTCATCGCGACGACGTGTCCCTTGCGCTGCAGGGCGGTCGCGATCCGGAGCTTGTCCTCCGGTGTCACGCGGGCGACCACAACGCCGTCGCGGTCCAGCAACGACCCGAGTTCGCCCTGGTCAGCGGGCAGGTCCTTGCCTTCGATCACCAGGGCGCCCGGTCCCAGCAGTCCGACCTGCCCGGCGATGGCCCGCGCCGTGGCCGGGTGGTCACCGGTGATCATGGCGATGCGGATTCCCACCGAGCGGCACGACGCGATGGCATCAGCCACATCATCCCGCGGCGGGTCCTGCAGTCCCACCAGGCCGAGCAGGTTCAGATCCCGTTCCGCTCCCTCCCACGACTCCTCGTCCCCTGTCCGCGCGGGCCGCCGGGCGACGGCCAGCACCCGCAAACCGCGCTCGGCCAATGAGGCCAGGGCCTCGTGCGCCCCGGGCACAGCACCGCACAGAGGCAGGACCGAGTCCGGAGCCCCCGTGACGTGCACTCCGTCGGAGTCCACCACGGACGATCGGCGGCGCCTCGGGTCGAACGGGAACCGGACCGCATCCGCGGAAGGTCCGTCCACGTCCAGACGTGCGGCGAGAACGTGCAGGGCGACCTCCATCGGATCGCCCACCGGAAGCCACCTGCCTTCGTCAAGACGGGCGTGGGCTGCCGGAGAACACCGCTTGGCGGTCGAGGCCAGTGCCCGGACGCTTTCGACTGCCTCGGGCGGTCCGTCGACGGTGCCGGTCGGCTCGTAGCCGTTGCCGTGCACGACCACTTCACCCTGCGGTGTCCACACCCCCACAACGGACATCTCGTTGCGAGTCAGCGTTCCGGTCTTGTCTGTGCAGATGAACGTCGTCGCACCCAGCGTCTCAACGGCGTCGAGCCTGCGCACCAAAGCCTTCCTGGCCGCCATGCTCTGCGCCGCGCGGGCCAGGGACAACGTGACGGTGGGCAGCAGCCCTTCCGGCACGAGCGCGACCGTGACACCGATGGCGAACAGGAAGCCCTCGGCCACAGGAAGGCCGAGCAGGACCGAGACGCCGAAGAACACCGTGCCGACCGCCACGGCCATCACCGCGACCACGACCACGACCTTGTGCAGCTGAGCGGCCAGCGGACTGGGCGGTGGCTTCGCCTCTTGCGTCAGCGCGGCGATGCCGGCGAGCCTCGTGTGCCCTCCGGTCGCAGTCACCAGCGCGGTCGCCTCTCCTTCCGCGACGTATGTCCCCGCGTACACCTGTTGTCCCATAACGGGTCTAGTCGGAACGCTCTCCCCGGTCAGCATCGACTCGTCCACCGCGAGGCCAGCGGCCGTCAGCACCTCACCGTCGGCGCAGACCCGTGCGCCCGCCTCCAGCACCAGCTCGTCACCGACGACCAGTTCCGAGGCGTCGACCTGCAGGAGGTGGCCGTCCCTCCGCACCGTGGCACGCACGGGCATCAAGTCCTGCAACCGCTGCGCCGCCTGGTCGGCCCGGTACTCCTGGGCGAACGCGAACACCCCGTTGAGCACGACCACGACGACGATGGCCACGGCCAGCGCGGGCATGCCCGCGACCAGGGCCAGCACAGCCGCCGCCCACAGCATCAACGCGAAGAAGTGCACCATCTGCCCGGCCAAGAGCAGCAACGGATGCCGTCGCTTGGCCATCGGCAGAGCGTTCGGTCCGTCGTCTCGCAATCGCCTGGCCGCCTCTGCCGAGGAGAGGCCGGTCGTCGCCACTGTCATGGGTCAATTGCAGCGGGGCAGCCAGATCCCCTACAGGGCGCGACGTCCCGCCTCATCGGGGCCCATGTTCTCTGTGCGTACACACATCCCGGTTCGACCCTGAAGGCATGGACACCGACAGCTACATCACTTTCCTGGTCTTCGCAGCGCTGCTGGTCCTGATCGACGCGGCCGTCATCACGATCAGCGGACGCAAGTACTTGCGCGACGACAACCACCCCGGCATCGGTCTGGCGGCGAGCTGGCTGACGACCACGTTGTTCACGTTGATCGTGCTCGGACTTGTCGCCCTGATCTCCCCGCTGGACCTGCCGGTCGACGGAGAGCTGCAGAAACTGGTGACCAAGCTGGGTGTCGTGCTGCTCCTGCTGGCGGCGGCCCACGCGATCACGATGGGAGTTCTTGGCCGCTATCGGGGTGAAGAGCGGCAGGAGCACCTCGCGGAGGAACTGACCGAGAAGCGCCCCAAGGCGGTCCCGAGGGCCGAGGTGACGCCCTCGCTCGAACGTGACGAACCGTATTCGACGGTGTGAGGAGACTCCGATGCGATTACCACTTCCAGCCCGGTCAGCTACAGCAGTCTCGCTGGCCGTGATGCTGTGCCTCGGCGTGTCCGCCGGACCGGTGCTGGCCGACGACCAACCCCCGACCACCACACCCACCGTGTCGGCCCCGGCTGAGACGACGACGCCGGACGTGCCCGTGCCGAGCACGGCCACTCCCCCGGCTCCGACGTCCTCCGAACCCACGACGACCGAGCCTGTTCCTTCGCCCGCACCTCAAGCACAGGAGGCCGTGGACCTGCGCCTGCGGGTCTGGTTCGAGAAGTCGGTGTACCCGGTGCACGAACCGATCACGGCCCACGCCAGCGTGACGAACGTCGGCACCGCGAGTGCTCACCAGGTGATGGTGAGCTCGACCGGCAACGTCTGGCCGCTGGAGTGGCGGCCGCTGGACCCGGGCTCCGGCGGCGTCACCATCGATCCTGGGCAGACCGCCGAAGCCTCGGCCACGGGAACCGTGCAGGAGGACTTCAGCACTGTGCACCTCGCGGTGACGGTGTGGACTACCGAAGGAGAGCCCGACGCCAACCCGGACGACAACTCGGTTTCCGCGACGGTGCCCTTGGAGATCCGGTACGGCTCCTACCGCGGAACGGTGTACGGGGACCGCGACGCGGACCACGTCATCGACCCCGGCGAGGGACTGCCCGGGGTCGACGTGACCTTGTCGGGCGGCGTCCCGGGAACCGTGCGCTACGCGCGCGCCGACGAGTCCGGCCGGTTCGAGCTCACCGATCTGCCCTTCGGGTCGTACTACCTCACCTTCTCCTCCTATCCCGGCTGGGTCCTGCTCGCCGACTCGTTCGTCCTGAACGAGCCGGACCACCCCGCCGGTGTCTTCCGGGCGATGCCCCAGGTGTCGGGAAACCTCACCGCGACCTTGGCCTTCGCCGAGAAGTCCTACCCGCTCGGCTCGACCGCCCGCGCGGTCCTGACTCTCGAGAACACCGGTCCCGTCCCGCTGACCGATCTCACCGCCGCGTGCGAGATGGACTTCGGGTACGGAACGGTCGAAGCCGATGTCGGAGAGCTGCGCGATCCTGGCGTCACCCTCCCGGTGGGGGTGACCCGTCAGTACGACGTGACGCTGCCCGTCAGCGACGTGGCGGTGTCCTGGGGTTACGTGCGGCTCACCTGTTTGGTGGGAGCGCCGCCGAGGGTGAACGACCTCCGTCTCGAGGCGCTGGTGAGCGTCCCGGGTGGGGTGGCGCCGATGGTGACCGGCCTGCTGCTGAAGAGCCGGCTGGCGGCACTGGGGCTGCCACCGGGCACGCCGGTGCCGAACGTGAAGGTGTACCTGCGCAATCGGCTCACCGGAACGATCGCCGCTCGTGACATCACCACCGCGGCGGGCCGCTTCACCTTCTACGACGTGCCGGCCGGCCTCTACGACTTCGGCCTGGTCGGCCCCTGGCAGCTGGAAGGACCTCTGGACTTCCAGGTCAGCGCCGGGGAGAACGGGTCCTACACGCGCTGGGTGGTCATCAAGCCCGGTCCGGAACAGCCCGATCCGGACGCCGTCCCGCCCAGCGGCGGGGAGGTGGTTCCCACGCCTGAGGGCGACCTGCCCGTCCTGGCGGAGACGGGTGCCGCCGTCGCGTGGCTCGCCTTCGGAGGCTTGTTCAGCGTCGCCGTCGGCTGTGCCTTGGTCCTCTGCTCGCCGCGGCGGCTTCGGCGATGAACGTGCTGGTCCCCGGCTCAGGCGGGGGACCAGCCCCTCGCGTCCGCGAAACGACCCGACAAAGGCGGTGACAGACGATGACCACACCTGTGGCGGACCTTGACGCCCTTCCGCTCTTCGCATGCCTCTCCCACACCGAGAGAGCGGCGATCGCCGGCGTCAGCCGGATCGAGACCTACAGGTCCGGCACCCGGTTGTTCGACGAAGGAGCACCGGCCGACCGCTGCTGGGTCGTGCTGTCCGGCTGCGTCGTGCTCGACGCAGCCGACCCCGCGGGAGGCCGGGTCGCGCTGCAGGGCATCGGCCCTGGTGAGCTCGTCGGCCTGTCGTGGCTCGTCCCGCCGCACCGCTGGCACTTCGGCGGCTCGGTGGTGTCGCCCACCCGAGCGGTGGCGATCGACACCGCTGCCGTCCGTGAGCTCGCCGACGACGACCCGGCACTCGGCTACCGGTTGTCCCTGGTGCTGCTCGCCTCCATGGTGGAGAGGTTGCACACCACCCGGCTCCGGTTGCTGGACCGGCATCGTGGCCCGTGATCAGTCGCGCATCTTCACCAGCTGGTTCTGCAGCTGGTCGTGAGCGTGGTCGACGGCCTCCTCGAACGTCGGCGCCTCGGTCCTTGCGACCACCGGCGTGCCGTTGACGTCGAGGTTCACGTGCACGGCGATGGCGCGCGGGCCGTCCGCCATGAGCCGGACGTGGGCGAACTCGGTGGGTTCGGGCGCATACCGCGCAAGCGGCGCGATCTTGTCGTGTGCATATTGCCTCGCCGCGGCGGGAACCTTGTCGGCGAGCTCGACCACGACGTTGCCGATCACCGTTGCACCAGCGTTGTTCATCAGATCCTCCATCGAAGTGATACCCGCACTCTCGCCCCAAATGATCTCGAGTCGACAGATCCGAAAGAGCCCGGTTCGATGGGACCTGGGTCCCTGGTCCTGAATCAGTTCAGCCGCCACTGTTGGAAGCACACCGAGCTGAGGAGTGCGTCATGTCCCACGCCGACCTGTCGCTGGTCGACGCGTACTGGCGGGCCGCCAACTACCTGTCGGCGGGCCAGATCTACCTGATGGACAACCCTCTGCTGACCGAGCCGCTGGCGCCCGAGCACATCAAGCCGCGTCTGCTGGGCCACTGGGGCACCACGCCCGGTCTGAACTTCCTGTACGCCCACCTCAACCGCGTGATCCGGGAGCGCGACCTGGACATGATGTTCGTGACCGGCCCTGGCCACGGCGGGCCCGCGCTGCTCGCGAACACGTGGCTGGAGGGCACCTACAGCGAGACCTACCCCGGCGTGCCGCGTGACGCCGAGGGCATGCGCACGCTGTTCCGCCAGTTCTCCTTCCCCGGCGGGGTGCCCAGCCACGTCGCGCCGGAGGTGCCGGGCTCGATCCACGAGGGTGGCGAGCTGGGCTACTCGCTCGCGCACGCGTTCGGCGCGGCGTTCGACAACCCCGGGCTGGTCGTGGCGTGCGTGGTCGGTGACGGCGAGGCCGAGACGGGGCCGCTCGCCGCCAGCTGGCACGCGAACAAGTTCCTCAACCCGGAGACCGACGGCGCGGTGCTGCCGATCCTGCACCTCAACGGGTACAAGATCGCGAACCCGAGCCTGTTGTCGCGCATCCCGCGCGACGAGCTCGACTCGCTGTTCCGCGGCTACGGCTACCAGCCGTTCCACGTCGAGGGCCACGAGCCGGAGGCGATGCACGCCCGCATGGCGGAGGTGCTCGACGAGGTCCTCGACCTGATCGCGCGGGGCGGGCGGCCGATGATCGTGCTGCGCAGCCCGAAGGGCTGGACCGGGCCGTCCGAAGTGGACGGGCTGCCGGTCGAGGACACCTGGCGGTCGCACCAGGTGCCGCTGGCGGGCGTCCGGGACAACCCCGGGCACCTGGCGATGCTGGAGTCGTGGCTGCGCGGCTACCGGCCGGAGGAGCTGTTCGACGCGGACGGCGTGCCACGGCCGGAGCTGGCCGCGCTCGTGCCGGAGGGCACCCGGCGGATGGGCGCGAGCCCGCACGCCAACGGCGGCCTGGTGCTGCGGGAGCTGAAGATGCCGTCGATCCGCGAGCACGCGGTCGAGGTCGTCAAGCACGGCAGCACCCAGTCGGAGCCGACGCGCGTCCTCGGCCGGTTCCTGCGCGACGTCGTCACGCTCAACGAGAAGGAGCGGGACTTCCGCGTCTTCGGGCCGGACGAGACCGCGTCCAACCGGCTGGACGCGGTCTACGAGGTCACCGGGAAGCAGTGGCAGGCGGAGACGCTGCCGGTGGACGAGCACCTGGTGCCCGACGGCCGGGTGGTCGAGGTGCTGTCCGAGCACCTGTGCCAAGGCATGCTGGAGGGGTACCTGCTCACCGGCAGGCACGGCCTGTTCAACTGCTACGAGGCGTTCATCCACATCGTCGACTCCATGTTCAACCAGCACGCCAAGTGGCTCAAGACCCACCGCAAGCTGGAGTGGCGCCGCCCCGTGGCGTCGCTGAACTACCTGCTCAGCTCCCACGTCTGGCGCCAGGACCACAACGGTTTCTCGCACCAGGACCCCGGCTTCATCGACCACGTCATGAACAAGAAGGCCGAGGTCGTCCGCGTCTACCTGCCGCCGGACACCAACACCCTGCTCTCCGTCGCCGACCATTGCCTGCGCAGCAAGGACTACGTCAACGTCATCGTCGCGGGCAAGAACGAGACCCCCGACTGGCTTTCGGCCGAGGAGGCCGAGCTGCACTGCGCCCGCGGCGCCGGGATCTGGGAGTGGGCCAGCAACGACGAGGACGAACCGGACGTCGTGCTGGCCTGCGCGGGCGACGCGCCCACGGTCGAGGTCCTGGCCGCGACGACCCTGCTGCGCGAGCACCTGCCGTCGTTGCGGGTGCGGGTCGTCAACGTCGTGGACCTGATGCGGCTGCAACCCGACACCGAGCACCCGCACGGCATGCCCGACCGCGAGTTCGACGCGCTGTTCACCACCGACAAGCCGGTGATCTTCGCCTACCACGGCTACCCGTGGCTCATCCACCGCCTCACCTACCGCCGCACCAACCACCACAACCTCCACGTCCGCGGCTACAAGGAGGAAGGCACCACCACGACCCCGTTCGACATGCTCGTGCTCAACGACCTCGACCGCTACCGCCTCGTCATAGACGTGATCGACCGCGTCCCCGGGCTCGGCCCGAAAGCCGCCAGGCTGCGGCAGCTCATGCAGGACCAGCGCACCCGCCACCACGCCTGGATCCGCGAACACGGCGAGGACCTGCCCGAGGTCCGGGACTGGACCTGGCAATGAACACCTTGGTCGTGAACGCGGGCTCGTCGAGCCTGAAGCTGTCGGTGCTCGGCGAGGACGACACGGTCCTCGCCGAGCACCACGCCGAACGCTGGCACGGCGAAACCGAACCGCTCGAACAGTTCCTCGCCACCGCACCGCGGATCGACGCCGTTGGTCACCGCGTCGTGCACGGAGGGCCAGACTTCGTTGAAGCACAACGCATCGACGGCCAAGTGCGGGCAGCACTGGAAGAGCTGACCGACCTGGCACCGCTGCACCAGCCCCGCGCACTGGCGGGCATCGACGCCGTGACGGCCGTGCTCCCCGACATCGCCCAAGTCGCGTGCTTCGACACGGCCTTCCACGCGACCATGCCGGACTTCGCGACCACCTACGCACTTCCCGCCGAATGGCGCCAGCGGTGGAACGTGAAGCGGTACGGCTTCCACGGCCTCTCCCACTCCTACGCGTCCCGCCGCGCGACCGAGCTGGCGGGAATGCCGGACGCACGAGTCGTCAGCTGCCATCTCGGCGCGGGCGCGTCGCTCGCGGCCGTGCGCGACGGCCGGTCCGTCGACACCACGATGGGCTTCACCCCGCTGGCCGGGCTCGTGATGGCCTCCCGCAGCGGCGACGTCGACCCCGGCCTGCTGGTCTGGCTGCTCAAAGCCGGCCTCTCCGTCGAGGAGCTCGAAGACGGCCTCGAACACCACTCCGGCCTCACCGGCCTGACGGGAACCGGCGACATGCGCGAGGTGCGCGCGGCAGCCGAGAGCGGACACCACGACGCGGTGCTGGCACTGGAGATCTACACCCACCGGCTCCGCCAGGCGATCAGCGCGATGGCCGCCTCGCTCGGCGGCGTCGACCTGCTCGTGTTCACCGGCGGGGTCGGCGAGAACGACGCCACGCT
>NZ_FNCC01000031.1 GCF_900100955.1 Lentzea fradiae
CAGCTTGGGCGAGGACAGGTCGTGCTCGCGGGCCAGCTCGAGCGCGGTCGCCTCACCGCTGACATAGCGACGCACGACCTCGAGCTTGAACTCGAAGGTGAACGACCGTCTGTCCGGCTTGTCCATCAGCGCTCCCGCGCTCCACAACCTCCAACGATCGTGCAAGCGTCGCACCGCCGCCGCGGACACCTCCAACCGGGTCGCGACAGCATCTCTGCCATACCCGGCCTCGAACAACGCAACAGCGGACTCCCGCTGCTGCTCAGACAACGAACTCTGTGGACGCAACGAACCACTCCCCGGAGAGTCGGAACTGGATTCCCAGTCCAACTTCCGGGGAGCGGTTCAGTGGGAGTGCCGGCCCTGCTCGATCAGTGCGGAGTTACGACCTCTGCGCGGGTCGACGCCTCATCGCCGCGCCCGTCATCACGAGCAGCGCGCCGAAGAGCGCCAGCCCGAGCACGCTCACGCCGGTGTCGGCCAGCGCGTCGGTGTTCCTGATCGCTCGCACCGCGGTCGTGCCGCTGTCCGAGCCGGAGCCGTCGGCTCCCGGACCTGCCGCTTCCGCACCGGCCGTCGGGTCCGCGACCTCGGGACCCGGTTCGACCCACACGTACTCGGGGTACTCGCGGCCGCGGACGTTGCCGAAGGGTTCACCGTCAGAGCCGAAGTCCATGAGCTTCCACGGTCCTACGACGAGCGGCTCGTAGGCTCCGACCGCCAGGTCCGGGAACGTCCAGCCCCCGTGGGCGTCGGTGGTCGTGCTCACGACGGGCTTCCCGGTCTCGGGATCCAGCAGCACGATCTTCACGTTCGGCACCGGCACCATGGTCGGCACCATGGGATCGCCGGTGACGACGAGGCCCGTGAAGGTCTGCGTCGCGCCCGGCACGACGGCACGCGCCGAGGCGTACGGCAGACCCACGCCGTCTTCCGGCCCGAAGGTGCAGCCGAGCGCGACGTAACCGTAGTCGGACGCGCCCGCGGGCATGTCCGACTCGATGTGGACGTCGAACCGGGCGCCGGCCGCGATCTCCACTCCGGGACCGGTCCTCGCCAGGTCTCCCCACGCGAGGTCGTCGTTGCCGAGGTACGGGCCGTGGGAGCTGCTGCCGCACTCCGCCTTGACCCGCAGGGACTTCGCGGAGTCGTTGGTGATCGACAAGACGACGCCGGCCTTCGAACCCGGCTCGTAGGACGGCTTGTCGAACCGCAGCGACACCTTCAGCTCATCCGACAGCGGCCGCACGAGCCGGACCAGCGCGGTGCCCTCGTCACCGGGGTTCACCACCGCGGTCTCGCCACCACCCGAAACCCATCCGGTCTCGCGGTCGGACTCGCCGTACGTGTTGTAGAGACCCGCGGGCAGGTCGGTGAACCTGATCTTGCCCGAACCGTCCGTGGTACCGGACCTGTTCACGTGCGGCTTGCCACCGCCGATTCCGGCCTTGGCGTTCGGAAGCTCCTCCCCCGCGTCCATCCGCCCGTTCATGTTGCGGTCGCCGTAGACGGTCACCGACGCGGAGCCGGTGCCCCAGGTGACGTCGGCGTGCGCCTCGGCCCTGTTGTTCTCGGACGGCTCGGCGGTGACGGTACCGACCTGCACCGCGTAGCTCAGCTTGCGCAGCTTCTCGGGGTCCGAGCCGCCGTCCCTGGGGCGGGCGGTGAGGGTGAACCGCTTGCTCTCACCGGGCCACAGCTCGATCGGGGCGGTCAGGAACCGGCGGAGCTCGTTGTAGTCGAAGGAGGGAGCCAGTTCGTTGTACGGACCCTCCCGCCAGTTGCCGCGGGCGGGCGCGGCGCCGGTGCCGATGTTCTCGACCTCGAGCGTCATCAGCACCAGGTCGGAGATGTCGTAGGACGGCTTGTCGAACGAGACGCCCACCTTCAGGTCCGGGGCGAAGACGGTCGGGTCCTCCACCTCGGGACCGGGCACGACGTCGAGGTCGACCTTGACGTCCTGCTCCCCGACGACGTCGACGAGCCGCCGGGTGCTCCCGTCAGCGAGCTTCCACCTGCCGGTGACCTGCAAGGCGATCTGTCCCTGCGGCAGGTCGTTGATCTGCCAGGAACCGGTGGAACCGCTGGTTCCGCTGTAGCCGACGATCCGGTTGTTCGCCGCGTTGACGGCGACGACCTTGGTGCCGTAGAGGACCGGGCTGCCGTTGCTCAGCACATGACCGGACAGGCTGCCACGAGTACCGGCGACGTTCGCACCGATGGTGAGACCGGGGTTCGGCGCGCCGTTGCCGGGGTCGAGGACGTTGCGCCCGTCGACGCTGAACACGCAGGCGAAGTAGACCTTGCCGGTCGGGAACTCGGCGTCGGGCACCGTGTCGGTGACGGTGAAGGTCTTCGTCTCCCCCGCGGCGACCGTGACTCCGCCGCGGTCCGGCCGCAGGTCTCCCCAGCCGTCGCCGGTGCCGTCGAGCGTCGCCGGATCGTTCTCCGGGTCGCAGACGGTGACCAGGCCGGTGATCGGCGCCGTGCCGCGGTTGTGCACCGTCACGCTCACCGAGACCCGCTCGCCCTTGGCGTACTTCTGCTTGCCGAACGAGCCACCGGAGATCCACAGCGACCGCGACAACGATGGCACGACCTGCACGGCGACCCGCGTCGTCTCTCCCTGCTTCACGGTGATGAACTGGCCGGGCTTGACGGAGAGCTCCTCACCGTTGGAGTTCCGGCCACTCCAGCTCACCTGGTACGTACCGGGCGGAACGCTGTACATCGCGAACTGGCCGCCGTTGTAGGTCGAGCCGGAGACGGGGTACTCGGGACCACCGCTCAGCCTCAGCGTCTGCCAGTCGACACCCTCACCGGGCCCGGCGACCCCGTTGCCGTCGCGGTCCTCGAACAGCACCCCGCTGACGGTGCCGGTGTTGTTGACGATCTTCGCCTCGGCTCGTGCCTGGTTGTCGGCGGGCGTCTTGTCGACGGCGCCCTCGACCCAGGCGCGCACGGTGAGCGCCGCGTTGGGGGCACCCCACTGGGCGGTACCACCGAGCCTGATCACCTTCTGCTCGCCCGGTGCCAGGTCCGGGCGGGAGATCAGGTCCTCGACACCCGTGGTCAGGTTCAGCTGGAGGGTCTCCGTGGCGAACCGGACCTGGTGCGCGGGTGCGTCCCCGTCGTTGCGGACGGTCAGCGTGATGCCGAGCGGCTCACCGATGCCGTACTCGCGGTCGAACCGGAGCGACACCTTCAGGTCCGGCGCGGCCTGCTGCGCGTCCTCCTGGGCGGTCGCCCGTTCCTGCTCGACGTTCTGCCGCTCGGCGGGAGTCTGCTCGACCGACGTGGGCGGCGTGGCCGGAGCGCTCGGGTCGGCGGACGGCGGAGCCGGGCTCTCCGGCGGAGTACTCGCCTCCGAGGAGGACGGCGGCGGTGGCTCGGTGGTGGTGGACGGCTCCACAACGTCGGACGACGGCGTGGCCGTCTCCGTCTGGGTGGGCGCGGCGCTGGACGGGTCGTCCTGCGCGTGGGCACCAATGGTCGCGGTGCCGAGCAGGAGAACCACAGCGGTGGTCAAGGCCCCAAACCTGCGCAGGGCACGGCCGACCGATCTCTCGGACAAGAAATCCCCCAAAGAATCCTGTGTAGACGGATCCGCCCGGCGTCAAGCCCCCGCACGCGCCCGCGAACCGCCGTCAAGCTACCCCAGCGATCACGCGTGTGAAAGCGCATTCACGCAGAACCACCCCGATCCCGGTGGCATGCTGGCGGCGTGACACCGGAGGACCTGGCGCACCTGCGCCGGGCACGCGACCTCATGGACCGCGAGTACGCCGCCCCGCTGGACGTACCCACGATGGCGAGGGCCGCCCTGATGTCACCGTCGCACTTCGCGCGCCAGTTCCGCGCCGCCTACGGCGAGACCCCGTACGGCTACCTGATGACTCGGCGGATCGAACGCGCCAAGGCGTTGCTGCGCCTGGGAACGAAGTCGGTCACCGAGGTCTGCGTCGAGGTCGGCTGCACCTCGCTGGGCTCGTTCTCGGCCCGCTTCACCGAACTGGTCGGCGAGACGCCGTCGGCCTACCGCGCCCGCTCGCACGAGGCTCTGGCAGGCGTGCCCGGATGCCGTCTCTCCGGCCTGACGCGACCGAGCAGATTTCGAGAAGCGCCGGGTCCGCGCCCTGCCTAGGGTCCCCTGACATGAAGCTCTCACACACGTTCCTCTTCGTCCGCGACCAGGACGAGGCGTTGAAGTTCTACCGAGACGTGATCGGCCTGGAGGTCCGCACCGACGGCCCCATCGACGACTACCGCTGGCTCACCGTCGGGCCGCCGGACCAGCCGGAAGTCGAGATCGGCCTGAACCTCACCAGCACCCCGCCCGTGCCACCGACGGACACCGAAACCCTGAACGCGTTGCTGGCCAAGGGATCGCTGCAAGGACTCATCTTCGTGGCCGACGACGTGGACGCGAAGTTCGAGCAGGTCCAAGCCGCCGGCGCCGAGGTGCTCCAGGAGCCCGTCGACCAGTTCTACGGAGTCCGCGACTGCGCGTTCCGCGACCCGTCCGGCAACATGATCCGTTTCTCCTCGCCGCGCTGAAAAACCAGTTCTCGTTCCCGCGCTCCCGTGCTTCAGTGATGACCTCTGGCGCACTCACAGACAAGGTCGATGCCATGGCAGCCCCGGACACACCGGGTGCCTTCGCCGTGCCCGGTGACAACCACGTACTTCTTCGTGCGATCACCAGGAGCATCAACGTTGACTTGGTACACCACCTTCTTCACCGATCTGGCCAACACCTTCTGGCGCGGCGCCGTGCAGCCCGCGCAGACCTCGGCTGAGGTCGACTTCGTCACCGGCCTCACCTCCGGCAGACGCGTGCTCGACGCGCCGTGCGGCAGCGGCAGGCACAGCATCGAACTGGCCTGCCGCGGCTACTCCGTCACCGGCCTGGACATCTCGTCCGAGGCAATCGCCCACGCCCGCTCGTCGGCGCCTGAGCTGGACTGGCGCCTGGGTGACGTAACCTCGCTGAGCTCGTTCGGCTTCGAAGCGGACCTGGCACTGTGCATGGGCAACAGCTTCGGCTACCTGTCCCACACCGGCTCGTTGCGTTTCCTCGCGGACATGGCCGCGGTCGCGCCCGTACTGGTGCTCGACTACGGCTGCGCGGCCGAGTCACTGCTGCCGTCGCTGCCCGGTTCCATCCGCATGACTGCGGGTGGGGTCGAGATGGTGGCCGTGAACACCTACGACGTGGCGTCGGGGCGGCTGCTGATCGACTTCACGTTCTCCGACGGGGAGCGGATACAGCGGTCGGTCTGTGAGCAGCACGTTTACACGGCCGGGGAGCTTCGCCGGATGCTGCTCGACGCCGGGTTTTCGTCGGTGTCGTTGTTCGGGGACGTCGACGGGAGTCCATTCGGCGTGGGGAGTCGCCGGTTGCTGGCGGTGGCGCGTCGGTGACGTGGCCTTGCCGCGCTGACTGAGCGTTGCTGCACCTGTTGCTGCAGATGAGGGGCTGCGAGGACCCTCGACAGGTCCTCACAGCCCCTCTGAGCTGCGAAAGCGGAGGGATTTGACCCTCACCGCGGGTCCGAAGCGGTCTTGAGAAAGTCAGATTCTGTTTACTCCCAGTAAGGTCGTTCCATGACCGATGCCCTCCAGGTGACCACCTCGGCTGCCGATCGTGACACCGCCGAACGCCTCGCGCGTTCTGCCGTAGCTGCCCGGCTGGCCGGCGCAGCGTGGGTGTCCGGGCCGGTGACGTCCTACTTCTGGCACCTCGGCGAACAGGGCGAAGGCGAAGAGTGGCAGGTGACGCTCAGGACCACGGGCGAGCGTTACCCCGAACTCGAGGCCCACCTGCTGGCCGAGCACCCGTGGGACAACCCTGAGCTGACGGCTGTGGAACTGGCTGCCGCGCCAGCGGCTTATCTGGACTGGCTGCGCAAGTCGGTCAGCCCTACGCCGTAGGCAGGAGCGCCGCCGCTTCGATTGCGCTGTCCACGGCAGGCAACGCACCGTGCGGCTTCAACCGCTGAATGACCTTGTCGATCTTCTCGGCAGTGCCCTACCCGACGGGCTGCAAGAAGCGCCCGCCACCGTGTTGGCCGGACTGCGCCAGCCACGCGCACGGCTCACGGACGAGCTGGGCTGAGGGCGTTGCTACACCAGAGGGGGTGTGACCAGCCTCAACGGCCGGTCACTCCCCCTCTGAGCTGCGGAAGCGGAGGGATTTGAACCCCCGGACGGTTGCCCGTCTCCCGCTTTCAAGGCTGCATCTGGCTGTTCCGGCTCGTTCGGGTTAGTCCGCGGTTGTCGGTGTTGCCTGGTCAGGGGTGCTGTCCCGTCCCAACCCGTCCTGGACCGTTGCTACACCCGTTGCTACACCTCGAACCGGTTGCCGTCCTGGCAGCTGTCCTGTCCTGCTGAAGTTTCGGTAGGGCGGCTTTGGCATGTCCAGTGGCCGTCTGCGCGGAGCGTTGACGGGCGCCGATCGCCGTGCCCGGCTCGGTCAGGTCTTGGATCGCGCGATCGTCCTGGAGCCTCGGCGCTGGGAACTCCCTGGCCGTCGCCGTCGGCGGCGCGCTGCCGTGGATGGACGCCGGCCGCGCCGCACGGCCGACGGGCGGAGCGAAGCGGGAGCCCGGCGTGCCGTGATGGATGGGGAGCCGGTGCCAACGTGACAGGCCCCGTGCGCGCCGCCGACGGCGGCGCGCCTTGATCCCATAGAGCCAAGTTCGGCAGTAAAGAGGACCGTTCGCTACGGTGAGCGCCTTGAGAGACACGCGAGGAGACGGTGCTTGACACGTCGCTGTAGGGCCTCTTGCGTGGCAAGGGACTACAACAAATAGGGCAATTCCGCCCCACGAGTGATGTATATCGCATCAGGGAATGTCAAGATGGAGCTATGGAGCTACACGACTTCCGGGTCACCGACCTCGTGCTGGACAAGCAGAACCCGCGTTTTGCGTCGCAGACGAGCAGTGATAGGGAGTCGGTCAATGTACTACTGGCGGAGGCGCCAGCGAAGTTGGTCGCCTTGGCGCAGGACATCGCGCGTGAGGGCGTCAACCCCACCGAACTCCCTGTTGTAGTCGAGATCGATGGTCAGAACGTCGTTATTGAGGGTAACAGGCGAGTAGCGGCATTGAAGTTGTTGAACAATCCTGACCTTGCGAACGATGAGCGGCTTCGTCGCCAGTTTCGAGAGGCCGCCAAGTCTCGCCTTTTCCCTGGCAAGGTTAAGTGCGCCGTGGCAAGCAGTCGCGCCTCTGCGCACCACTGGCTGCGACTTCGTCATACCGGAGAGAACGGCGGCGTGGGCGTTGTCCCATGGAACGCAGAGCAACAAAACAAATTTCTTCGACGCCGGGGCAGTCAAGCCGATCGAGCAATCATGCTCTGTGATGCAATAACGAAGCGATTCAGCCACGCACCAGACCTTCTATCCAAAGTTGAAAAAGTCCGTAAAGATCGTCTGACCACACTCGGACGACTAGCCGTTGATCCCGAGGTTCGTTCGGCCATTGGGTTTGACTTCAATGGCGATGACGTCGAATTTAACTACCCTGACGAATTTCTTATTCGTGCGTTCGATAAGCTGTTTTCAGACCTTGCAGGCGAACTTTCTGTCTCCGTAGTAAAGAACAAACTTCAGCGGCAAAAGTATATTGGTGAGATCGAAAGCGAACTTCCACCACGGTCCAAGCGATTGGATAAACCCGTTCGGGCTGAACGGACTCCAGCCGAACGACCCCAACCCGCAGCGAGCGAAGAGAAGACTTCCCCTGCAAGCATTGGTTCCACCCTTCCTCGAAGGAGAGAACCTCAGGAGAGGTGCATATTCCAAGGAGTTCGACTTAAGAGTTTTCACCTCCGCACAAGTGACGTGCTGAGGGAAGCTCAGAAAATCGACATAGATTCTTCTCCGAATATCGCCGCGATCATGTTGCGCGTCCTCGTTGATGTGGCTGTCACTGACGCTGCTTCGATACTCGGCTGGACGAAGAGCCAGAATGACCTGAAAGATCGAATAGGCGCCGTCCTTCGCAAGCTAGACCCGCAGAACAGCGACCCTGAACTTCATGACGCTCGTCGACATTCCGAAGGCGCCGGACTGCTGGGAATTAGATCCCTTCACGGATTCGTTCACCATTGGGCAACCCATCCGACCTCTACTGACATTCGCAAGATCAGCCTTGCATTCCGTCCAATGCTCGAAAAACTCGATGTCTATCTTGCGGAGAATAGGAAGTCGTGAGGTATCTCAGTCCTCTCAGGTATCCTGGCGGCAAAGCTCGCCTTGCTCCCTATATCGCGCGGTTGATCGCAGCCCAAGAGCCACGGCCACAAGCGTACGCAGAGCCGTTCGCAGGTGGAGCCGGTGCCGCCCTGCGCTTGTTGGTGGACGAAGAAGTGCAGCGCATCTACATAAACGACCTTAATCCTGGAATTGCCGCTTTTTGGCGTTGCGTTTTCAGTCACACTGAGGACTTTGCCCGAAAGATCGAAACCGAAGAGATCAGCATTGAGGCATGGCATCGCGCCTCTGCAACGTATGCAAGTACCGAGCCCAAGTCTGATCTCGACCTGGGTTTCGCTACCTTTTTCTTGAATCGCTGCAATCGATCAGGGATTCTGAATGCAGGCCCCATCGGCGGTCACGATCAGACTGGTCGATGGAAGATCGATGCTCGATTCAATCGCGAATCGCTCGCGCACCGGGTGCGCTACCTCGGGCAGTATCGGAAACGCGTGCGCATCTCGGAACTTGACGGGCGCGCTTTCCTGCGAAAAATCTCACGACTTGGCGACAAGATTCTCGTTTATGTCGACCCACCATACCTCGTCCAAGGTGAAGAGCTTTACCTGGATTCCCTCAATGCCAAGGATCATGCCGAACTAGCGACACTTCTCGCCAAGAGCAAGCTTCGCTGGTTCCTCACATATGATGCACATGAAAGAATAACTGAAGATCTATATTCCGGACTGCGGACCGTGGAATTTGATATTGCACACACGGCACATGTCCAGCACATCGGGAAGGAGTATGCAGTATTTGGAAAGCATCTGACTGTCCCCGATGTGGATCGGGTACTGTCCGGAAATTCCGGACGTTGGGTTTCCGCTGACTAGAGCTAACGCACTTGGACTCGCTTAGTCCTCAACTCCCACTCGCCACCTATAGCGCGTTGTAAAGATATGCCAGGTCGGTCACGATCGCTTGTGGAGTTTTGGATGCGAGAAGATCCAACTTGTCTGGTCTGTTGGCGTAGCCGATGACAGGGGTCCCGGCAGCATGAGCCGCCTGGATGTCCGTTGAGGAGTCACCTACCATCACGCTGCGCGTAGCGCTGATCTTGAAGTGCTCGCACACACGCTGGATAAGGAATGGGTTTGGCTTCAAGTGCGACGGATCGAAGTCGTCTCGCGCGGACACGCAGTCGATTCGCGCGGTGAGTTCATGAAGATGAAGATATGTCTCGACGGCTGCCGCGCTGTTGTTGCTCACGACTGCCACCATTCGGCCTGAGGTATGCCACCTTCCAATGAGGTCATGTGCGTACGGTATCGGGGTGGAGCTTGCGACAGCCTCCACCTCGTGGGCGCGCTGGCTGGCCTCGACGTATCGGGCCTCTTCGTCGCCAAGCGTTGCAGCGTAATAGAAAACGTCGAACGGGTCCTCGCTCTTCTCGACTGCTGCGGGCAGCTCGTCATGTCCACCCTCGGCGAGAACGCGGCGGAGCTGGTCGGCGACGACGTGTGCGGGCAGGCCGGCGAAGACGTCGCAGATCGGGCCGTCGAAGTCGAGCAAGAGAGCATCGGCGTTTGCCAAGATGCGTCGGACGGCATCGGGATCGTCGACTGGGACCCGTTCGGTGCTCACCGCTTGTACTCCGTGCTGATCGTGTTCCACATGCTGTCGAACCACGTGCGCGCCTGCTCGACGTACTGGCTGCCGGTGCTGGTGTCGTCGTCGGTGATCGAGTGGTGGAAGAGGATGGCGTCCTTGCCCATCAGGTCGTAGATCGCCTGGGGCTCACCGCCGAGTGAGAGCACGTGCTCACGGACCGGGTAGAAGCCGAAGAACGCTTCCTCGTTGTTGATCAGATACAGCTTGAACAGCGGGGCAGTCGGATGAACACGCACCTCCGCGGTGGCGTCCTTGACGAGCCCGAGGGCGCCCAGTTCGGTGACGTTGTCGACGATCGAGAGTGTGTGCCGACGCATGATCTCCTCGGCGCGCTTCCGGAACGCGGGGCTGTCGGCGCGCTCTTCCACCGTGACCGGAACAGACCACGGGATGCCGGGGTCCGGAATGAGGATGCGCACGTGGATCGACTCGGGCGTAAGTCGACCGATGCGGATCTTGTCGAGCGGCTCTTGCAAGATGCCGTGCAACGTCTCGCCGGAGAAGCCCGCGAAGTCGATCGTCACTCGCTCGGCCTCGAACGCGCGCTCGACGTGCGGGCGCAGTCCAACCGGGCGTTCGGTGCGCTCGCGGACGAATACGCCGCTGCCCTGTCGAGAGACGATCAGCCCTTCGTCGCGCAGTTCACGTAGAGCGTTCTGGATCGTCATCGGGGCGACTTCGTACTTCTTGGCCAGCTCGGCGCGTGAGGGCAGCTTGTCGCCGGCCTTGAAGACCTTGGTCAGGATGGCGGCCCGTAGAGCATTCGCTACCTGCACGTATGGCGGGCGCGGGTCGTCCGGGTCCAGAGCCATGTCGTCCTCTCGATCTTCGAGCCACAGAAAGGTCTCTGTGGCTGGTGCTTAGAGCATAGGACGACTTGTCTAGCTCGCCTAGGAAGCTAGCTCACCTGGGAAAACATGACTCCCCTTGACCTGGCTAGACAACCTAGCTAGCTTGTAACTTGTCTAGGTCGTACAGACGGCCTAGCAGGGCTAGGGAGGTTGCAGTCATGGCAGTTCCTTACGGCACGCGCTTCGAGGCGTCGTTCGACCAGGTCTTCCCGATGGGAGCGCTGATGGTCGGCGCAGTTGCTCCGGACATGGAGTACATGAGCAACGAGGACAAGGCGCGCGGCAAGCAGGCCAAGCAGAAGGTGGACGAGCGTACGGGTAAGCGTCAGTGGAAGGTTGTCGTCACTGACCCGTCTGCGGAGAAGGAGCGGGACGCGTCGGTGACTGTGACGCTGCTGGCGGACGTCCAGCCCGTTCCGCCGCAGGCCGTGCAGGTCATGCCGGGTGTTGAGGTCCGACCGGTTGCGTTCGAGGGGTTGACGGTCGAGCCGCGCGTGATGGGTGACCGGTTCAAGTATCAGGGCTTCACGATCCGTGCGACGGGTATCGCCGCTCCTCAGACGGGTGCGGCTCCCAAGCGGGAGAGCAAGCCGGGTCAGGCCGATCAGAAGTCGGCGGCCTGACGGTGGCGCGGCCGTCGCGTGAGGCGGTCGCCCGGTGGAACACCGCGTATGCGGAGCAGACGGCGGCCTTGTTCGCGGCGTCCCGTGTGGGCGATCGGCAGGCACTTGTTCGTCTGGCTCTGGGCTACTCCGCGGTGGCGGAGGCGTGGCGGATCCTGGCCGCTGATCTGGCGGTGCCGTTGTGGGCTCGCCACGCCTGCTCCATCGCCGCTGAGGAGTTCGAGCGTCGCGCGCGGCTTGAACAGTCCCGTTCTGGGGAGGAGTCGTGATGTTGAAGCTCATGATCTCGCCTGGTCCTGCGGCCTCGGCGGACATCGTGGCATGGCCCGACTCGGCCGAGGCGGAGCACTGTCTCCGGCTGAACCTCGATCCGGCGCAGATCGCCATCCACGTGCCGAACGGGCCTGGGGGTCGGGAGCAGTTGGCGGCGTTCCTGCGAACGCTGTCGCAGCATGCCGGCCTGTTGGCTGCGGTGCTCGACCCGGCCAAGGGCGCGGGCTGGATCGGCAACACGCCTACATCGTTGAGGGAGCAGGGCTGATGCTCGGCGAACTCGAACTGTCTGAGGCGGTGCTCGGCGAGTTCGCCGACGACGTGCCGGTTCAGTTGATGTTGGTCGCGTTGCTCGACGATCCGTGGCGGCTGTGGTCGGTGCCGACGCTGGCGGAGGCTCTTGGGCAACCGCACGTGACGGTCTACCGGCGGATGGATCGGCTGCGGCACTGCGGTGTGGTGCAGCGGGTGCCGTTCTGGCCTGAGCGGGAACGGCCGTGGCGGTACTGGGTCTCGCCGGACGGGCTGCGGTCGGCGCGGTGGCTGATCCGCGCGAACTTCGAGGTGTTGCACGAGACGGCGACTCCGCTCGGGTTCTCGGTGCGCAAGGCGCTGGGGTTCGGCTCGCTCCTGGACGCCTGCCGGTGCGCGTGTGGCCGGTGCTGCTGCGGGCTTCCGCATATCTGACCGCGTGAGGCGGTGGTGCCGGTGGGATCGCGCCTGTTGGCTCGGCTGAGGTATCGCCTGAACCTGACCGCGACGCACCCCGTGACCGGGCGGGTTCGGATGGAGTACCGGGACTGCTCGCGGTGTCCGGGCGGTGGGTGGTTCCGCAAGACGGAGAGACGGCCGCTCTGCTCGTGGTGCAGGGCGCTCGCGAAGAAGCTCGCTGAGAGCTGATCGACAACTGAACAAACCGCGTTGGTGTGTGTCGCGCGGAAACAGTCCAAGTCTTGGCGGGCCTCGACTGTCTCCGGCGACGTACACCGACTCGAACGACCGTGAAATCGTTGTGACACAAGGGGATTCGAGTCATGCATAGGGTATCTGCGCGCACCTGGGGTGCGTCAAGCCGACAGGACCGGTTCGCCTCGCTGGTGGACCGTATGCAGGCCGTCGACACCTACACGGTGATGGTCGACGGCGGGGAGCTGGTCACTCTCGAACTCACCCAGGCTCAGGCCGAGGGGTTCGAGTGCCTGACCTGCAAGCGGCTGTGCGGCAACGGGTTGAGCGCGTTCAAGCCCGTGGGGTTCATCCCGAACACGGGCATGGTGTTCCGCTGCGTCGGCTGCCTGGCGGTGGCGGCATGAGCGGAACGAGGTGGGTTGACCCGGCTCCGTTCGAGGGTTCCCGGCCGCGCTTTCCCTGGTGGATCTGGCTTCCACGGTGGGCCAAGGTCGTCGCCCTGCCGTTCGTGCTGGCGGGGCTCGCGGTGTGGCTCGGCGTGCGCCTGGTGCTCGTCGCGCTGCGGTACCCGGTCGCGGTCGGCGTGCTCGTCCTGGCGGTCGTGGCGTATCGGGAGTTCGGCCTTTCGCCGCTGGTGCTGGCGTTGCTGTCGCTGGTCGCCGGTCTGGCGATCTGGTTCGGGCTACACCGGGCGTCGTTCCTGCGGCACTGCTGGTACCGGGTGGTCACGGAGTGGCGGCGGGCAACGATCTATGTGCCGAAGTGGCGGACCGTCGTGCGCCTGGCAGACCTGGCCAAGGAACATCGCGGCAAGGAGTACCGGCCCGTGCTGCGGCGGGTGCGGGCTGAGGGCTGGCGGGACAAGGTCCGGGTTCGGATGATCCCCGCCCAGTCGCCGGAGCAGTGGGAAGCGCGGCGGGAGAACCTGGCGCACTCGTTCAACGCCCGCTCGTGCCGAGTGCGCGTGCTCAAGCCCCGGCTACTCGAACTCGACTTCATCCACGCTGACCCGCTGGCGCGACCGGTCCCCATTCCCCGGCTCGACGACTCCGAAGATGTGGACCTGAAACGGCTGGTCATCGGGGTCACCGAGACCGGTAGGCCGTGGCGGCTGAAGCTCCTGGGCTCTCAGGTCCTGGTGGTGGGCGTGCCTGGTGCGGGCAAGGGCTCGGTGCTGTGGTCGATCGTCTGGCAGCTCGCCCCGGCCATCCGCGCCGGCCTGGTCCGCCTCGTCGGCATCGACCCCAAGGGCGGCATGGAACTCGGTCAGTGCCCGGACGCCTTCGCCAAAGTCGTCTACGACAACGGACCGGACGCGGTCGAGCTGCTCGAAGAGATCGCGGCGGAGGTCAAGGCCCGTGCCTCGCGGTATCGGGGCGTTCGTCGGCTGTGGACGCGTAGTGCGGGAGAGCCGTTCACGGTCCTGGTGGTCGACGAGTTGGCGGACCTCATCGCCTATCAGCAGCACAAGCAGTTGCGGGACCGTGCTGCTCGTGCGGTGCAGACGATCAGTTCACAGGGGCGGGCTCCTGGTGTCGCGACCGTCGCCCTGGTCCAGGACCCGCGCAAGGAAGTCGTGAGCTTCCGACACCTGTTCACCACCCGCGTTGCCCTGCGCCTCGACGAGCCGATTCAGGTGGACATGGTCCTGGGCGACGGCGTCCGCCAACGGGGCGCGGCGGCTCACGAGATCAGCGAGAACACGCCCGGTGTCGCCTGGTTCAAGGAAGACGGGCAGCGCGAACCGGACCGGGCACGGGCCTTCCACGTCACGGACGCGGACCTCGTCGAGCTCGGCCTGTTCCTCGCCCCGGCGACCGTGCACGAGTTCCCGGCAAGCCACGACCGGCGGGAGGCGGCATGAGCACGAACGTCACCACGTTCCCCGGTGATGTTGCAGGCCAGACGCGTGCGGAGCGGATGAGGCAACCGGCGGCGCTCGACGTCACCAAGGCCGCTGCCGAGCAGCACGGGGTGTGCGTCCGGCCGTTCACGATGGAAGTCGAGGACCACGAGTCCTACGAAGTCCGGTACGTCGCGGTGCCGTGCGGTTCGACGGTCGAGAGTGTCTGCAAGCCCTGTGCCAGGAAGGCCAAGGCGTTGCGGATGGCTCAGTGCCGCGAGGGCTGGCACATGGAGGTGGAGCCCGACTTCACCCCGGAGCCGCCCACACAGGACCAGAAGGAGCTGCTGGAGTACCGCGCGGACCTCTTCAAGGCATACAAGGAAGTGGGCGACTCACCGGAGGCTGACGAGCTTCGAGAGGAGCTGCACAGCGTCGACGAAGAACTTCGGCAACTCGGCGTGCGTGGTCGCCTGCCCTCGCCGGACACCCCGGCCAAGCGCCCTGTGAAGCGCTCGACGAAGCGGCGACAGGACGCACCGGACCTGCCTCGGCGGCGGGTGGAGAAGCGGACGGTCGGACGGGAGTTCGCGGGAGGCTTCCGTCCCTCGATGTTCGTCACGCTCACCCTCGACACCTACGGCAAGGTGCGCGACGACGGCACGCCCGTAGACCCGGACACCTACGACTACCGCCGTGCGGCGCGGGACGCGGTCCACTTTGCAAGTCTCGTCGATCGGTGGTGGCAGAACCTGCGGCGGGTCGTCGGCTGGGACGTCCAATACTTCGCCACCGTCGAGCCACAGAAGCGGGCTGCTCCGCACCTGCACGCGGCACTCCGCGGCTCGATCCCTCATGAGGTGATCCGGCTGGTCACGGCGGCCACCTACCACCAGGTGTGGTGGCCCAACCACGACGAACGCGTCTACGTCGACCGGCTGCCGGTCTGGGACTCCAACGCCAAGGCGTTCGTCGACCCGGACACCGGACGGGCCTTGACCACCTGGGACGACGCGGAGGTCGACGAACCGGCGCACGTCGTGCGGTTCGGGCATCAGGTGCACTCCAAAGGCATCCTCGGCGGCTCCGAGGAAGCAGGACGGCACATCGGCTACCTGACCAAGTACCTCACCAAGTCCATCGGTGAGGTCGTCGAGCAGAAGACCGAACGGCAACGCCGACATGCGGACCGCCTGGCCGACGAACTGGCGGTCACGCCCTGCTCGGACCGGTGCGCGAACTGGCTGCTGTACGGCGTCCAGCCTCGCGGCGCGAACTCCCGCATGAGCCCTGGACGGTGCAAAGGACGTGCGCACCGCCGGGCCACGCTCGGACTGCCGGGGCGGCGGGTGCTCGTGTCGCGGAAGTGGTCCGGGAAGACCCTCGCTGACCACAAGGCCGACCGGAAGCGCTTCGTCCTCCAGGCGCTCAAAGCCGTGGGGATCGAGAAGCCAGAGAAGGACCCGGCGCGGCTCGTCTGGCACAAGGTCCGGCCTGGTGATCCGAACGTGCCACCACGGGCGCACCTGCTCATGCACGCCATCGCCCAACGCGTGACTTGGAAGGCCGAGTACGACCGCGCGTTGCTCGCGGCCGGACCGCCTGATCTTTCGGCAACTGCGGCCTGATCAACCAAGGGGGAAGAAATGAAGGACATGGTGTACCGCGTCGAGGAAGTCGCCCGCGCCCTTCGGGTGGGTCGGACGAAGGTGTTCGACTTGATCAGGGCCGGTGAGCTGACCTCGGTCAAGATCGGCGGGAGTCGTCGGGTTCCGGCGTCGTCCGTGCAGGAGTACCTGTCTCGGCTGATCGCGGAGGCTGCGTGATGGCCAGGGGCAAGCGGTCCAACGGTGAGGGCTCGGTCTACCAGCGCAAGGACGGGCTGTGGGTGGGTGCGGCTTACGTGCTCACCACGACCGGGCATCGGAAGCGCGTCACTGTTTCGGCAACCGAAGAGGCGGAGGCATGGAAGAAGCTTCGGAAGAAGATCGCGGACTCCGATGCCGGCATTCCCGTAGCTGCGGAGACGTGGACGGTGGAGAGCTATCTCAAGTACTGGATGTCCAACGTGGTCGCCACGAAGAGGCCCAGGACGGTCGAGGGGTACGGCGTGGTCGTGCGGCGGCACCTGGTGCCCAACCTCGGGACGAAGAAGCTTCACCGGTTGTCGGCGCAGGACGTCCGGACCTTCCTCACTCGGCTTCGGCACGACTGCCGGTGCTGTGCGGAGAAGATCGACGCCAGTCGGCCCAAGGACGCTCAGCGCTGCTGTGCCAAGGGCGAGTGCTGCAAGACGGTGCTGTCCGACCGGACCGTTCAGCAGATTCACGCGGTTCTGCGGAACGCCCTGGCGCACGCGATGCGGGAGGAGGTCATTCCGCGGAACGTCGCCAAACTCGTGCAGGTCAAGTCACCTCGGTACGACGTGAACCGGGGTCTGACCGCTGATCAGGCCAAGGCGCTTCTCAAGGCTGCGGAGAACGACCGGCTGAAGGCGCTGTACGTCCTGGCGCTCTACCTCGGGATGCGGCGCGGGGAGCTTCTGGGTCTGAGGTGGAAGGACATCGATTGGGACGGGTGGGACGAGCCCTGCGCTGAGCACACGGACGACTTCTGTGAAGACTGCGCGGAGCAGTACTCCCCCAGCTTGCACATCCGTCAGACGCTTCAGCGGGTCGGGACGAAGCTCGTGTTCGTCCCGCCGAAGACCGATCGGTCCGAGCGGGTCATGCCGCTGCCGCTCCTCGTCGCCTGGGCGCTCGTCGAGCACTGGGACCTCCAGGACGACGAAGCGGACGCGGCCGGTGACAAGTGGGAGGAGTCCGGATTGATCTTCACCACATCGACCGGCGGGCCGATCGATCCGACCTACCTGCGGGCGAGCTGGTACCCGATCCGGAAGCGCGCGGGCCTGGACGGGGTGCGCTTCCACGACATCCGGCACTCGTGCGTGACGCTGCTGCTCAGGCTCGGCGTGCCGCCGCACATCGTCCGGGACATCGTCGGCCACTCGAACATCGAAGTGACGATGATGATCTACGCGGCCGTCTCCCTTGAGGACAAGCGGGAGGCTTTGAAGCGGCTCACGGACGAGCTGGGCTGAGGGCGTTGCTACACCCGTTGCTACACCAGAGGGGGTGTGACCAGCCTCAACGGCCGGTCACACCCCCTCTGAGCTGCGGAAGCGGAGGGATTTGAACCCCCGGACGGTTGCCCGTCTCCCGCTTTCAAGGCGGGTGCATTCGGCCGCTCTGCCACGCTTCCAAGACGCCACCGGCGTCCGGCGAGAAGCCTAGCCGTTCGCGTCGCGGAGGTGTGTGATGACCCGGTCGAAGACCTTGGCCAGCACTTCGCTCTCCTCCGGGGACAGCAGGTCGACGATGTGGGCGCGGACTCCTCGCAGGTGGGTGGGGGCCGCCGCCTCCAGCTGGGCCATGCCCTTCTCGGTCAGTTCGGCGAGGACGCCGCGGCCGTCCTCGGTGCACTCGCGGCGGGTCACCAGGCCCGCCTTCTCCATGCGGGCCACCTGGTGGGAGACGCGGGACTTCGAGGAGGCCACGTCCTCGGCCAGCTGGGTCATGCGCATGCGGCGGTGCGGCTGTTCGGAGAGGCGGACCAGGATCTCGTAGTCCGCGAGGGACACGCCGTGGGTGTCCTGGAGCTCGCGGTGGAGGCGGTCCATGAGCATGGAGGACCCGCTCACGTAGGTGCGCCACGCGCGCATCTCGCCCGCGTTCAGCCAGCGCGGCTCCTTCTCGCTTGGTGTCACGGGAACAAGGCTAGACGGCCGGATGACGATCCAGTCATGCCTCTGGAAAACGGCGGCTCCGGGAGGCAGACTCCTCCGCCGTACACGCGCGTTAACCCACGACGACGCCTTCGAAAGGCTCTACACCCATGAGTTCGTTCAGACGGCTATCCGTTCTGGCGATCACCGCCGCCGCGGCCTCTGTCATCAGCGCCACCGGGCCTGCCCAGGCCGATGTCCAGTCACTGCGCGGTCAGGGCACGGTCGACGTGCGCCTGATCGGCATCAACGACCTGCACGGCAACATCGAGCCTCCCAGCGGGTCGTCGGGGCGCGTCATCCTGCCCGACGGCTCCACGGTCGACGCCGGTGGCGCCGCGTACAACGCCACGCACATCAAGAACCTCCGCAAGGAGGTCAAGAACTCCATCATCGTCGGGCAGGGCGACATGATCGGCGCTTCGCCGATCGTGTCGGCGTTGTTCCACGACGAGCCGACGATCGAGGTGCTCAACAAGGTCGGGATGGACGCGACCGCGGCGGGCAACCACGAGTTCGACGAGGGGTACCGGGAGCTGCTGCGCATGCAGCACGGTGGCTGCCACCCCGTCGACGGCTGCCAGTTCGGCAAGAAGTACAAGGGTGCCGACTTCCCGATTCTCGGGGCGAACGTCACGCACGCCAAGACGGGCCTGCCCGCTCTGCCGCCGTTCTGGGTGGAGATCCGCGACGGGATCCCGATCGGCTTCATCGGCATGCCGCTGAAGGACGTGCCGATCCTGGTCGACCCGAACGGCATCAAGGAGATCGCGTTCGGTGACGAGGTCAAGGCGGCCAACAAGTACGCCAACCTCCTCGACGCGCTCGGCGTGAAGTCGATCGTGCTGCTCGTGCACCAGGGGGACCAGGTCACCTCGACCGGTGGCGGCCCCAACGCGTGCAACATCGCCCCGGAGAACCCCGGCAGCTACATCGCGGCGAACGTCAGCCCGAAGATCGACGCGGTCTTCTCCGGCCACAGCCACCAGCACTACAACTGCGTGGTCAAGGACCCGGCCGGCAACCCGCGGCCGTTCATCGAGGGTCTCGCGTTCGGCCGTGAGCTCAGCGTCGTCGACCTGAAGATCGACCGTCGCACGCGCGACGTCATCCGCGGTGAGACGAAGGCCGAGAACAAGATCGTCACCCGCACGGTCACGCCCGACCCGGCCATCCAGGCCGTGATCGACACGGCGAAGACCAAGTCGGCCCCGATCGCCAACAAGCAGGTCGGCACGGTCAGCGCGGACATCCTGAAGCTGCAGAACGCCGCCGGCGAGTCGCAGCTCGGCAACCTGATCGCGGACTCGCAGCTCGCGGCCACCTCGGGCAACGGAGCGGTGCTCGCGCTGATGAACCCCGGCGGCGTCCGCGCGGACCTCACCTACGCCAGCTCGCCCGCGGGCGAGGGCGACGGTGTCGTCACCTACGGCGAGGCGTTCACCGTGCAGCCGTTCGGCAACATCCTGCAGACCGTGACGCTGACCGGCGCGAACATCAAGGCCGTGCTGGAGCAGCAGTTCACCGAGGCCAGGACGTTCGTGCTGCAGCCGTCCTCCGGCCTCAAGTACACGTGGTCGGCGTCCGCGCCGTTCGGTTCGCGGGTCTCGGACGTCGTGCTCAACGGCGCTCCGCTCGACCCGAACGCGAGCTACCGCGTGACGATCAACAGCTTCCTTCAGGGCGGCGGTGACGGCTTCACCGAGTTCACCAAGGGCACGGCCATCACCGGTGGCGGCATCGACCTGGACGCGTTCTCCGCCTACCTGGCGGCGCACCCGAACCAGGCTCCGCCGGCGCTGGACCGCATCACGATGACCCCCTGACCCGATCAGCTCGTGACAAGGCCATCTCGGCGGCTCCGGTCGCCGGGATGGCCTTGTCGCGTGTCCGGTTGCTCCGTTTGATCTAGGGTGAGGGCCGATGTCGTGGTTGCGTCGGCTCCTGCTGCTCGCCGGTCTGGTGACCGGCGCCTGGCTGCTGGGCGGCGCGGGCGTGGCGAACGCCGACGTCAAGGTCGAGATCGACCGGTTCGAGGTCGAGATCCCGTTGCCTGTGCTCGACGTCGGGGTGGCGGTCGAGACGGGTCTCGTGCCGCCGGAGCCGGACGTGACGGTCCCGCCGGAACCGGACCCGCGCACCGAGACGCCCGAACCACCTCCTCCTGCGCCGACACCTGCACCGCCTGTCGTCGAGGCGCCCGTGCACGTCGAGACACCGGCACCGCAGCAGGTCGCGCCACCACCGCCACCGGTCACGACGACTCACCCCGAGGAACCACAGCCACAACCGCAGGCGGAGCAGCCGATCACCGGCACGCTCCCGCAGAGCGGTGCCGGGGCGACCGCGAACAACGCCCCGCTGCCGGTGGGCACGCTGCCGCACGTCCTGCGGCCGCCCACCACCACGACGTCTCTCGTCGGCATCGATCAGCTCGACGCACCGCGCACCGTGCGCGCGGAGGAACCGACGTTCTCCCCCGACTGATCCCGTGCGCGCCGCAGCAGCACAGGGATCCGTCATCTTCACTTCCAGGGAGAACACAGTCATGCGCAAAACCCTCAACCGGACGATGTCCGCCGCCCTGCTGACCGGCGGTCTCATGGCCGCGACCGCGGGGTGGGCCCAGGCCGTGCCGGTCCCGCTCGACGTGGACGAGGAGATCCGCGTCGGCAACCTGCTGAGCGTCCCCGTCAAGGTCTGCGGGAACGCGGTCAACGTGCTCGGCACGAGCGACGCCACCTGCGAGGAGAAGCCCGCCGCACGCACTCAGGCGGACAACGTGCTGATCTCCGCGCCCGTCACGGTGTGCGGGAACTCGGTCGGCGTCGCCGGTGGCGGCACCGGCAGCTGCGGCCAGTCGAAGGCGGAGGAGCCCAACGGCACGGTCGGCGCGCCGGTGACGGTCTGCGGCACCACGGCGGCCGTGCTCGGCACCGCGAGCGGCGACTGCGGCACGACGGGCGACCCCCAGCCGGAAGAGCCGGAGCAGCCCGAGCAGCCGGAAGAGCCCGGGCAGCCGGAGGAGCCCGGGATGCCGCAGCCGGAGGTGCCCGGCGGCCAGAACCCCGGCGGCGACGGTTCCGGCGGCGGCAGCACCGGGGACGACTCGGGCGCGGGTGTCCCGCAGACCGGTGAGAAGGCGGACGAGTCGTCGCGGCAGGTGGTCGCGATCCCGGGTCTCTCGCGGACCGGCGCGGCGCCGCTCGAGTTCCTGCTGGTGGGTCTCGGCCTGATGACCGCGGGCGTGATGGCACGCCGCGGCGCCCGGCGCGCGAACAGCTGAGTCTCGTCTTCCGGACATTTCCGAATCATTTTCAAACAATTCGCCCGGTGAGCACCCGCTCACCGGGCGATTGCTGTCCGCACAGACGATCTCCGCAGGTCACCCGGTTGACTTCACCAATTCAGGTTTGCTGTCAGGTGTTGAGAAATGCGGCGATCAAGCGCATGCTCGATTACGAGCTGGCGACCGGAAGGTGAAGGAACCGGACCACCCGGGAGCCACGCCCAGAAGGGGTAGGTGGTGCTGTGCAGGTATCTCCTAGCTGTGGCGAAACGCGGTCTGCCGCATCCCCGCGAGTGGACTGGACGTGACCGGTCCGGTCGCGACTGCGTAGCGGCGGACACGGGGTTTCGGGTGCCCAGGCGCCGTCCGGCGTCGCTCGGCGCACTTCGACGCTGTTGAGCTCGGCATCGCTGACGTCTCATGGCGCCATCGGCCGAGCACCACGCCAACCTCCGTGGGCCGTAGTCGTCACTACCACATGGGAAAGCTTCGGTGCGGTGCCCAGACGTCGGGCGCCGCACCGAAGCACGTTTCGTGCTTTATCGTTTGCGGCACCCATGGGGTCCTTAACAGGAGGATTGCGGTGCAGTTCAACGAAGGCGCGGAACTCGATCTCTCTCAGGTTTCGGACCAGCGTGGCGTGGGAGGCCGCGCCGCCGGAGTCGGCGGCGGTCTCGGCGTGGTCGGCCTGATCATCTACTTCCTGGTGCAGCAGTTCACCGGGGTCAGCCTGCCCGCGGGCGGCCTGGAGGGCCTCGGCTCGAACACCCAGGTCGAGTCCGGCCAGCTGGCCGAGAAGTGCAAGACCGGAGCCGACGCGAACCGCGACAGCGACTGCCGCGTCGTGGCCACGATCAACTCGATCCAAGCCTTCTGGCAGGACCAGTTCGCCCGCTCCGGCAACACCTACCAGGTCACCAAGACCAACTTCTTCCGCAACAGCGTGAGCACCCGCTGCGGCAACGCGTCCTCCGCCGTGGGCCCGTTCTACTGCCCCGCGGACGCCCAGGTGTACATCGACCTCGACTTCTTCAACGAGCTGCGCACCAAGTTCGGCGCCACCGGCGGCCCGTTCGTGGAGGCGTACGTCCTGGCCCACGAGTACGGCCACCACGTCCAGAACCTGCTGGGCACGTCCGACCGGGTCAGCTCCCGCACCGGCCCCACCTCCGACTCGGTGCGCCTGGAGCTGCAGGCCGACTGCTACGCGGGCGCCTGGGCCAAGGCCGCGACGACGACCCCGTCGGCCAACGGCCAGCCGCTGATCACCGACATCACCCAGGAGGACGTCGCGGCGGCCCTGGACGCGGCGGCGCGCATCGGCGACGACTTCATCCAGCGCGAGCTCGGCGGCGGCCAGGTCGACACGACCAAGTTCAGCCACGGCAGCTCGGCGCAGCGGCAGAAGTGGTTCACGACTGGTCTCCAGACGGGCGACCCGGCCCGCTGCAACACCTTCGACACGAACAACCTGGGCTGAGGCCCACACCAGCCTGACCTGTGGCGAGAGGGCCGGTTCTCCGCACTGCGGAGGCCCGGCCCTTCCGCTGAGCGCCGAAAACTGTCAGACCTGCCTGGGAGAATAAAAGCAGGGGTCCCCTGGGAGGGGACCCCTGCGTCAGCTCGGGGCACGGGCGGCGGGATGGACCTGGCGGGGGACAGACGCGGGGCAAAGCGAACCCGGCCCACCGAACGTGCCGGGAGCCGGCCCCGATCGCTCGCGACGAAGTCGCGGAGCCAACCACCCGCGTCCGACGACGCGGGTGACGCGAACGCCACCCGCGTCCAGGCCACGAACGACCTACGAGACAGCCGCGTGCGAGTGAACGTGAGCGGCAGACTTCATCAGCGTCGCCGACTTGCGGACGTCGGCCCGCTTGGAGCGCGGCGGCACGCCGTTGACGTCCTCGGTGGAGACGCCGTACGAGGCGGTCACAAAGGCGATGGCCCCGGCGTTGCGGCCCAACGCGACCCGGTCGATGTTGCCGAGGTTGTCGCACGCGGAGTGGTAGCACGGGTCGTAGGCGATGCCCGCCGTGCCGCCCCACTTCGCCGCCTGGGCCTCGGTCTTCACACCTTCGGCGCCGGTGAAGAGGCCACCTGCCGGGATGCCCTGCTCGATGAACTCGCCGTAGTCCGAGCGGCCGGAGAAGTCGGTGCCCTCGGTCGGGACGCCCTTCGACGCGAAGTAGTCGGCGAACGCCTTTTCGATCTGGGCCGAGCCGTACGGGCCGGGGCCCGCTCCGACGCCGTCGGAGTTGTCGCCGTCGTAGATGAAGTACGCGGCGTTCGGGGAGCCGACCATGTCGAAGTTCAGGTACAGGGCGATGTCGAGCTGCTGTTCGAACGTCAGCGAGCGGACGTACTCGGTCGAGCCGATCAGGCCGCGCTCTTCGGCGCCCCACCACGCGAAGCGGATCGCGTTGTCGATCTTCGGCTGGGAGCCGAGCTGGAGCGCGGTCTCCAGGAGGGCGGCGGAGCCGGAGCCGTTGTCGTTGATGCCGGCGCCCAGTTCGACGCTGTCGAGGTGCGAGCCGGCCATGACGACGTTGTTCGTGCGGCCCGTGCGGGTCTGCGCGATGACGTTGCGCTGGGTGCGGGTCTCGGTGTGGAAGCGCATGTCGACGGTGATCGCGGAGCCCGCCTTGGTGGCGAGGGTGGTGCCGTCGGCCTGCGAGACGCCGCCGGTCGGGACGACGCCGGGGTTGGTCAGCGTCACGTTGGTCA
>NZ_FNCC01000029.1 GCF_900100955.1 Lentzea fradiae
CGGAGGGGAGGGGAGCGCGGAGGTGTCGAACCAGCAGGTGGACCTTGGTCTCGTGTGGGCCGAGGTGGTGCAGGAACTGGCGACGAGCCACCTGTCCCCTCAGCAGCGCGCGTGGATGAGGGTCACCCGTCCGATCGGTCTGCTGGACGGAACGGCCCTGCTCGCGGCCCCCAGCGACTTCGCGAAGGAGGCGATCGAGCGCGCGCTGCGCGACCCGATCACCGACGCGTTGTCTCGCAGGCTCGGCCGCTCGGTGTCCCTCGCGGTGAAGGTCGACTCGCCGGAACCGGTGAGCCCCGTCGTGAGCCCTCCGACCACGCCCATCCCCGTCGCGGCGATCCAGGCCGTTGCCCAGCCGGTGCCCTCCCCGGTCGTGCCGGGCATCCCCACCGGCGACACGCCCGTCCTCGCGGACGACGTCACGGCCGCGGGTGCCGACGGGGGAGAAGAAGAGGTGGACGAGGCCGGCGACGCGCTCGCCGCCGTCACCGAGATCTGGCCCACGTTCAACTCGGCGAACACCGCGGGTGCCGCGGCGCCGAACACGAACCTCCCCTACACGCGGCCCGCGAACCCGTCGCCGTCGCAGACCCGGCTGAACGAGAAGTACAACTTCGACACGTTCGTCATCGGCGCCTCGAACCGGTTCGCGCACGCCGCGGCCGTCGCCGTGGCCGAGGCTCCGGCCAGGGCGTACAACCCGCTCTTCATCTGGGGTGAGAGCGGCCTCGGCAAGACGCACCTGCTGCACGCCGTCGGGCACTACGCCCAGCGCCTGTTCCCCGGCATGCGCGTGCGGTACGTGTCGACCGAGGAGTTCACCAACGACTTCATCAACTCCCTGCGCGACGACCGCAAGGTCGCCTTCCAGCGCCGCTACCGGGACATCGACGTGCTGCTCGTCGACGACATCCAGTTCCTGGAGGGCAAGGAAGGCACGCAGGAGGAGTTCTTCCACACCTTCAACACGCTCCACAACACGAACAAGCAGATCGTGGTGTCGAGCGACCGGCCGCCCAAGCGGCTGGAGACGCTGGAGGACCGGCTCCGCACGCGGTTCGAGTGGGGTCTGATCACGGACATCCAGCCGCCGGAGCTGGAGACGCGGATCGCGATCCTCCGCAAGAAGGCGGCGCAGGACCGGCTGGCGGCACCGGCCGACGTGCTGGAGTTCATCGCGTCCCGGATCGAGCGGAACATCCGCGAGCTCGAGGGCGCGCTCATCCGCGTCACGGCGTTCGCGTCGCTCAACCGGCAGCCGGTCGACATCCAGCTCGCCGAGATCGTGCTGCGCGACCTGATTCCCGACTCGCACGCGCCGGAGATCACCGCGCCGACGATCATGGCGGTCACCGCCGAGTTCTTCGGCGTCTCGATCGACGACCTGTGCGGCCCCGGCAAGACGAAGGCGCTCGCCCAGGCGCGGCAGATCTCCATGTACCTGTGCCGCGAGCTGACCGACCTGTCGCTGCCGAAGATCGGCCAGACGTTCGGCGGCCGCGACCACACGACGGTCATGCACGCCGACAAGAAGATCCGCAAGGAGATGGCGGAGCGCCGGCGGATCTACGACCAGGTGCAGGAGCTGACGTCGCGGATCAAGCAGCGCGCCCGCCACGTTCCCTGATCCCACCCGGGTGACGACGCCCAGGTGACGACGAAGGGGTTCTCCCACGAGGAGGGCCCCTTTTTTTCGTGTGTCCCCTACGGACGGCCGTAGGGCGCCAACGGCATACGACCAGCACACGGCGCGAACGCGCGCGCTCGGACCCGGGTGGAGGGCGGGGTTCCGGCCGGTCCGCCAAGGGTTTCTGGATGCGCCCGCCACTCGAAGGGGTGGGGACAACTGGAAAACTGTGTGGCCCCGGCCACGATCTGGCCACAGAAGCCTGTGCACCACCCGGGTACAACTGGCCCCGCACCCGGGGACGCACCCGGGGACAACTGTGGACGATCTGTGGATCGAGGGGTGTGCACAACCGGCTGTCCCCGGGTGCGCCGATCTGTCCCCGGGTGCCATCCCCCGTTAGTCCACATGGTGGGTGACATGTTGACCTGCGGTTTCGGCACCTGTCCCCAGTATCCACAGCCCTTACTGTTACTGCTGTTGATCTCTTCATTGAAGAACTTCACAAGCAAAACAGCGGGGGATGGTTCCCGGGGATGGGTGCCCCAACCCCGAAGTGACGTGGAGGGCCAGGACGCTCTAACGTGGTTGCTCCGCACCTCGGGTCAGCCGAGGGTCGAGGCTCCCTGAACCCCCACTGGCACGTTGTCGTGGTTGGGCTTGTCGACTGTCGAGGAAAGGACGCCTCATGAAGATCCGCGTCGAACGCGACGGCCTGGCCGACGCCGTCGCCTGGGTCGCCCGCAGCCTCCCGTCCAGGCCACCGGTCCCGGTGCTGGGCGGCGTGCTGCTCGACGCCGAGTCCGACGACTCGCTGACGGTCTCCGGGTTCGACTACGAGGTCTCCGCCCAGGTCGGTGTCCCCGCCACGATCGCCGACGGCGGCCGTGCCCTCGTCTCCGGCCGGTTGCTCGCCGACATCACCAAGGCGCTGCCCAACCACCCCGTGGAGATCGCGGTCGACGGCGCCCGCATGATGATCAGCTGTGGCAGCGCCAGGTTCAGCCTGCCGACGATGCCGGTCGAGGACTACCCCGCCCTGCCCTCCATGCCGCAGCTGATCGGTGAGCTCCCCGGGGACGTCTTCGGTGAAGCCGTCGGCCAGGTCGCCGTCGCGGCCGGCAAGGACGACACGCTCCCGATGCTCACCGGTGTGCGCGTCGAGATCGGCGACGGCAAGCTCACCCTCGTCGCCACCGACCGCTTCCGCCTCGCGATGCGCGAGTTCCCGTGGGAGCCCGACGCGTCCCTCGGCGAGGTCGCCGTCCTGGTCCCCGCCCGCACCCTGGGCGACGCGGCCAAGACGCTCGGCTCCGGCGGCAGCAAGGTCGAGATGTCGCTCGCCGCGAACGACGGGCTCCTCGGCCTGTCCGGTTCCGGCAAGCGCACCACCACCCGCCTGCTCGACGCGGACTTCCCGAAGTACCGCCAGCTCCTGCCGAGCGAACACTCGGCAGCGGCGATCATCGAGGTCGACACGCTCGTCCAGGCGATCAAGCGCGTCTCGCTCGTCGCCGAGCGCGGCACCCAGGTCCGGCTCGAGTTCGTCGACGGCGGCCTGCGCCTGTCCGCCGGTGGCGACGACGAGGGCTCCGCCGAGGAGGAGCTGCCCGTCGAGTACACCGGCGAGCCGGTGACGATCGCGTTCAACCCCGGCTACCTCCTCGACGGTCTCGGTGCGGTCCGCACCCCGCGCGTCCACTTGTCCTTCACCACACCGAGCCGACCGGCGCTGCTCAAGCCGGTGGACGAGGATGGAAACGTGGCGCCCGGGTACCTGTACCTCCTGATGCCCGTGCGCCTGCCCGGCTAAACCGCTTACCGGGCACCGAGAAACGTTTAGGGGAGAACACCGTGCAGCTCGGACTCGTCGGCCTCGGCAAGATGGGCTTCAACATGCGCGAGCGGGTGCGCCGTGCCGGTCACGAGGTGATCGGCTACGACCGCAACCCCGAGGTCAGCGACTCGGAGTCGTTGGCGGACATGGTGTCCAAGCTCGCGGCGCCCCGCGTGGTCTGGGTCATGGTGCCCGCAGGCGACATCACCAGGAACACGGTGAAGGAGCTGTCCGAGCTCCTGTCGCCCGGCGACCTCGTGATCGACGGCGGCAACTCCAAGTTCACCGACGACCGCGTCCACGCGGACCTGTTGGGGGAGAAGGAGATCGGCTACGTCGACGCCGGTGTGTCCGGTGGCGTGTGGGGCCTGGAGAACGGCTACGCGCTCATGGTCGGCGGCGACGCGAAGCACGTCGAGCAGGCGATGCCGATTTTCGACGCCCTGCGCCCGGAAGGCCCGCGTGAGGAAGGTTTCGCGCACGCGGGCAAGGTCGGCGCCGGCCACTACTCGAAGATGGTCCACAACGGCATCGAGTACGGCCTGATGCAGGCGTACGCCGAGGGCTTCGAGCTGCTCGACAAGACCGACGTCGTGGACAACGTGCCCGCGGTGATCTCGGCCTGGCAGCGCGGAACCGTTGTGCGGTCATGGCTTCTGGACCTGCTGGTGCGCGCGCTCGAGTCGGACCCCGAGCTCGACGACCTGCGCGGCTACGTCGAGGACTCCGGCGAGGGCCGGTGGACCGTCGAGGAGGGCATCAACAACGCGGTGCCGCTCCCGGTGATCTCCGCCGCCCTGTTCGCCCGGTTCCAGTCGCGGCAGGACGACTCGCCCGCGATGCGCGCGGTCGCGGCGCTGCGCAACCAGTTCGGTGGCCACGCCGTGCAGCACGCGGGCCCGTCGTCCGGCTCCGGCAGCACCCAGGGCTAACGGGAGTGCACGTCAGACACCTCCAGGTCAGCGACTTCCGCTCGTGGGAGCTCGCCGACCTGGCGTTCGAACCTGGCGTGTCGGTGCTCGTCGGCCGCAACGGCCAGGGCAAGACGAACCTGGTCGAGGCGATCGGGTACGTGGCGACGCTGGGATCGCACCGCGTCGCCACGGACGCACCGCTGATCCGGCACGGTGCCCAGCGCGCCGTGGTGAGGGCGGCCGTCGTCAACGACGACCGCGAGCTCCTGGTCGAACTGGAGATCACGGCGGGCAAGGCGAACCGGGCGCGGATCAACCGCGGCCCGGTGCCGCGCCCGCGCGATGTGCTCGGAATCCTGCGCACGGTGTTGTTCGCACCGGAGGACCTCGCTCTGGTGAAGGGCGATCCCGGCGACAGGCGGCGGTTCCTCGACGAGATGCTCGTGCTGCGCGCACCGCGTTACGCGGGGGTGCGCAGCGACTACGACCGCGTGCTCAAGCAGCGCAGCGCGTTGTTGAAGACGGTGAAGCACTCAAGGTCGGCGGAGCTGTCGACGCTCGACGTCTGGGACGGGCACCTCGCCAAGCACGGCGCGGAGCTGCTCGCCGCACGGGTCAAGCTGGTCCGCGACATGGCCGAGCACGTCACGGCGGCGTACGCGGAGGTCGCCCCCGAGTCGCGGCCCGCGCTCATCTCGTACCGGTCGAGCGTCGGCGAGCTGCCGGAGGACCGGGAGAGCATCGAGGACCTGCTGCTGGCCGAGCTCGATCGGGTCCGGCGGCAGGAGATCGAACGCGGCGTGTGCCTCGTCGGCCCCCACCGCGACGACCTGGACCTCACGCTCGGTGACCTGCCGGCGAAGGGCTACGCCAGTCACGGTGAGTCGTGGTCGTTCGCGCTCGCGCTGCGGCTCGGCGGGTACGAGCTGATGCGTGTCGACGGCGTCGAACCGGTGCTCGTGCTGGACGATGTGTTCGCGGAGCTCGACCGCGGCCGCCGGCAGCAGCTCGCGAAGGTGGCGGCCGCCGCCGAGCAGGTGTTCATCACCGCGGCGGTGGCGGAGGACGTTCCCGACGAGCTCAGCGGTGCCCGGTTCGAGGTGCGTTGCGGGGAGGTGCGGCGTGTCTGACTCGACGCCTGACGCGGGTGGCTCACAGCCCCCACATGTAGCTCGTTCGGGTGTGTCCGCCCACACATCTGGGGACAAGTCTGTGGATGGTGTGGATAACTCCGTCACAAAACCGGACTTGTCCACAGGTTCATTCACACCCGAGGGTGAACAACTCAAGGGATCGGACCTCGCACGAGCCGCCCTGGAAGCCGCCAAGGCGAGCGCGAAGGCCCGCGGCCAGGTGCCGGGAAGCCGGTCGAAGGGCCGCCCCGTCAACCGCCGCCGGCGCCGCTGGTCGGGGCCGGGACCGGACGACCGCGACCCCCAGCCGCTCGGCCGGATCGCCGCCAGGCTCGCCGCAGACCGAGGCTGGGTCGAGCAGCTCCAGGGTGGCCAGGTCTTCGGCCGGTGGGCGAAACTGGTGGGAGAGGACGTCGCCGAGCACGCGAAACCGATCGCGCTCAGTGACGGGGAACTGACGGTCCAGGCGTCGTCGACGGCGTGGGCGACCCAGCTGCGCCTGCTGCAACGCGAGCTGATCAAGCGGATCGCCGCGGGCGTCGGCAACGGCGTCGTGAAACGGCTCAAGATCAAGGGCCCGGACGCTCCGAACTGGCGACACGGCCCCAGGCACGTTCCGGGGCGCGGTCCGCGTGACACCTACGGGTGAGGTCCTGTCAAGGGCTCAGCGGCCGTTCTGTGGCTCAATGAGCGTTCACCTGCGGATTTGAACCCCCGTTTCAGCCGTCCTGACCCGTCCGGGCTCGCTTGAGGCGCTCTGTGACCGATTCAAAGGTGTCCTTGACCCCGTTCTGTCGGGGTGTCCCGGTAGAATCACAGGAGCGTCACCCATCACCGTGCGGCGGCGTCCGCATCAGCGAGGAGACTCCAGGCCCGTGTCAGCTAAGAAGAATGAGTACGGCGCGTCCTCGATCACCGTCCTCGAGGGTCTCGAGGCAGTGCGCAAGAGGCCGGGCATGTACATCGGCTCGACCGGCGAGCGCGGTCTGCACCACCTGGTCCAGGAGGTCGTGGACAACTCGGTCGACGAGGCCATGGCCGGCTACGCCACCACGGTCGACGTCACGCTGCTGGCCAACGGCGGCGTGCGGGTGATCGACGACGGTCGCGGCATCCCCATCGACGTCCACCCGGTCGAGGGCAGGCCCACCGTCGAGGTCGTGCTCACCGTTCTGCACGCGGGCGGCAAGTTCGACAGCGACTCCTACGCGGTCTCCGGCGGCCTGCACGGCGTCGGCATCTCCGTGGTGAACGCGCTGTCCACCGCCGTCGAGGTCGAGATCAAGCGCCAGGGCTACGTCTGGACCCAGCGCTACGAGAACTCGAAGCCCGCGCACGAGCTGCGCCAGGGCGAGCCGACCGACGAGACCGGCACGACCGTCACGTTCTGGGCCGACCCGGACATCTTCGAGACGACCGAGTACAACGTCGAGACGATCGCCCGCCGCCTGCAGGAGATGGCGTTCCTCAACAAGGGCATCACCATCATCCTCCGCGACGAGCGGGTCCAGGAGGAGGACGAGGAAGCCGACGCCGACGGCCACAAGGCCGCGGTGAAGGAACGCGTCTACCACTACCCGGGTGGCCTGGAGGACTTCGTCCGCCACATCAACCACACCCGCGAAGCCGTGCACCAGAAGGTCATCGGCTTCGAGGCGCAGGGCGACGACCTGCAGGTCGAGGTCGCGATGCAGTGGAACACCGGCTACACCCCGTCGGTCTACACCTTCGCGAACACGATCAACACCCACGAGGGCGGCACGCACGAGGAAGGCTTCCGCGCCGCGCTGACACGAGTCGTCAACGAGTACGCGCGCGAGAAGAAGGTCCTCAAGGACAAGGACGCGAACCTCACCGGCGACGACATCCGCGAGGGCCTCGCGGCGATCATCTCGGTGAAGCTCAAGGAACCCCAGTTCGAAGGCCAGACCAAGACCAAGCTGGGCAACAGCGAAGCCAAGTCGTTCGTCCAGAAGTCGACCAACGAGCACCTCGCCGACTGGTTCGAGCGCCACCCCAACGAGGCGAAGACGATCGTCACCAAGGCGGTGTCGTCGGCACAGGCCCGCATCGCCGCCCGCAAGGCCCGCGAGCTCGTCCGCCGCAAGGGCGCGCTCGACATCGGCGGCCTGCCCGGCAAGCTCAAGGACTGCCGCTCCACCGAACCCGAGCTCTGCGAGCTCTACATCGTCGAGGGCGACTCCGCCGGCGGCTCGGCCAAGGAAGGCCGCGACTCGATGTACCAGGCGATCCTGCCGATCCGCGGCAAGATCATCAACGTCGAGAAGGCCCGCATCGACCGCGTCCTCAAGAACACCGAGGTCCAGTCGCTGATCACCGCGCTCGGCACCGGCATCCACGACGAGTTCGACCTGTCGAAGCTGCGCTACCACAAGATCGTGCTGATGGCCGACGCCGACGTCGACGGCCAGCACATCCGCACCCTCCTGCTCACGCTGCTGTTCCGCTTCATGCAGCCGCTCATCGAGCACAACCACGTCTACCTGGCCCAGCCGCCGCTCTACAAGATCAAGTGGCAGCGCACGGACCCGGAGTACGCCTACTCCGACCGCGAGCGCGACGCCGTGATCAAGGACGGCATCGCCTCCGGCAAGAAGCTCGGCAAGGACGACAACATCCAGCGGTACAAGGGTCTCGGTGAGATGAACGCCGAGGAGCTGTGGGAGACCACGATGGACCCGGCCAACCGGATCCTCCGCCAGGTCACCATGGACGACGCGGCCACCGCCGACGAGCTGTTCAGCGTGCTCATGGGCGAGGACGTCGAGGCGCGCCGTTCGTTCATCACCCGCAACGCCAAGAGCATCAAGTTCCTGGACATCTGAGTCCCGTCTTGGCAACTAGGCACCCCGGCGCTTCTGGCGAGAAGGAAAGAGAACAGTGACCGAGACGACTCTGCCCCGGGACCACGACCGCATCGAGCCGGTCGAGATCCAGCAGGAGATGCAGAACTCGTACATCAACTACGCGATGTCCGTCATCGTGGGTCGTGCGCTGCCGGACGTGCGCGACGGGCTCAAGCCCGTGCACGTCCGCGTTCTGTACTCGATGTTCGACTCCGGCTTCCGCCCCGACCGCGGCTACAACAAGTGCGCGCGCGTCGTCGGCGACGTCATGGGCAACTACCACCCCCACGGCGACTCGGCGATCTACGACGCGTTGGTGCGCCTCGCCCAGCCGTGGGCCATGCGGTACCCGTTGATCGACGGCCAGGGCAACTTCGGCTCTCCCGGCAACGATCCGGCAGCCGCCATGAGGTACACGGAATGCCGGCTGTCGCCGTTGGCCATGCACATGCTGGCCGACATCGAGGAAGAGACGGTCGACTTCCGCGACAACTACGACGGCCGCATCCAGGAGCCGACCGTCCTCCCGTCGCGCATCCCGAACCTGCTGATCAACGGCAGCTCCGGCATCGCGGTCGGCATGGCCACGAACATCCCGCCGCACAACCTGCGCGAGGTCGCCGAGGGCGTCGTGTGGTGCCTGGACAACCCCGAGGCGCCCGACGAGGAGACCCTCGAAGCGATGATCGCGCGTATCAAGGGGCCGGACTTCCCGACCTACGCGCAGATCCTTGGCACCTCCGGCATCGAGGACGCCTACCGCACGGGCCGCGGTTCGGTTCGGATGCGTGCGGTCATCGAGGTCGACGAGGACTCCAAGGGTCGCACCATCCTGGTCGTCACGGAGCTGCCCTACCAGGTCAACCCGGACAACCTGGTCGAGAACATCGCGGCGCTGGTGCGTGACGGCAAGCTCACGGGTATCGCGAACATCGCCGACGAGTCCAACCGGCGCATCGGGATGCGGATCGTGATCACGCTCAAGCGGGACGCGGTCGCCAAGGTCGTGCTGAACAACCTCTACAAGCACACCCAGCTGCAGTACTCGTTCGGTGTGAACATGCTGGCGCTGGTCGACGGTGTGCCGCGCACGCTGCGGATCGACCAGATGATCCGCCACTACGTGAAGCACCAGATCGAGGTCATCCAGCGCAGGACGAGGTTCCGGCTGCGCAAGGCCGAGGAACGTGCTCACGTCCTGCGTGGTCTGGTGAAGGCGCTCGACCAGCTCGACGCCGTCATCGCGTTGATCCGCCGGTCCGAGACGCCGGACATCGCGCGCACCGGTCTCATGGAGCTCCTCGACGTCGACGAGGTCCAGGCCAACGCGATTCTGGAGATGCAGCTCCGCCGGCTCGCTGCCCTGGAGCGCCAGAAGATCATCGACCAGCTGGCCGAGATCGAGCTGGAGATCGCCGACCTCAAGGACATCCTGGAGAAGCCGGAGCGGCAGCGGAAGATCGTCCGCGACGAGCTGACGGCGATCGTGGAGAAGTTCGGCGACGACCGCCGCACGAAGATCATCCCGTTCGACGGCGACGTGTCCATGGAGGACCTGATCGCGGTCGAGGACGTGGTCGTCACGATCACCCGCACCGGGTACGCGAAGCGCACCAAGACCGATCTCTACCGGGCGCAGAAGCGTGGCGGCAAGGGTGTCCAGGGCGCGCAGCTCAAGCAGGACGACATCGTCGCCCACTTCTTCGTGTGCTCGACGCACGACTGGATCCTGTTCTTCACGAACAAGGGCCGGGTGTACCGGACGAAGGCGTACGAGCTGCCGGAGGCGAACCGCAACGCCCGCGGCCAGCACGTCGCGAACCTCCTCGCGTTCCAGCCGGACGAGGAGATCGCGCAGGTCATCCAGATCAAGAACTACGACGTGTCGCCGTACCTGGTGCTCGCCACCCGCAAGGGGCTGGTGAAGAAGTCGAAGCTCTCCGACTTCGATTCCAACCGATCGGGTGGACTTATCGGTATCAACCTCCGCGAGGACGACGAGCTGGTCGGAGCCGTGTTGTGCTCGGCTGATGACGACCTGCTCATGGTGTCCGCGGACGGCCAGTCGATTCGCTTCCACGCGACGGACGACGTGCTGCGCCCGATGGGCCGTGCCACGTCGGGCGTGCAGGGCATGCGGTTCAACGCCGACGACGAGCTGTTGTCGGTCGGTGTCGTCCAAGAGGGTCTCTTCGTTTTGGTCGCGACCGACGGGGGGTACTCGAAGCGAACGCCGATCGAGGACTACCCGGTCCAGGGTCGGGGTGGCAAGGGTGTGCTGACCATCCAGCACGACCGGCGCCGTGGCAGGCTGGTGGGCGCGCTCATCGTCGACGTCGACGACGAGCTCTACGCCATCACCTCGAGCGGCGGGGTCATCAGGACCCGTGCCGAGCAGGTGCGCAAGGCGGGACGGCAGACGAAGGGCGTGCGGCTGATGAACCTCGGCGAGAGCACCACTTTGATCGCTGTCGCACGCAACGCGGACGAGCCCAGCGACGTCACTATCAGTGAGATGTCTGCCGCGGAGGACTCTGCCGCCGACCAGGCAGCCACCCCCACCGACTCGGCCGAGTAGTCGGAACTCTGCAAGCGAGAGGGTAAGGAACAGCTCGTGACTCCACCCGAGGACCGCGAAGGTCGGGACGCGGACAAGACCGCGGTGATCACCAAACCGACTCCGCCGAACGCGGAGAAGGACAAGGCCGCGTCGGCGCCCTCCGGCTCCTCGGGCGGAGACACGCAGGACAAGACGAAGCCGGTGTCCGCCGAGAAGGCGGCCGAGGCGACTCAGTCCGTCCGGACCCAGAACCAGGCCGTTCCCGCGGGCAAGGCCGAACCGGCCGAGAAGTCCGCCCCGGCGGGGGACAAGACGGTCTCCGTCACCACGCCGGACAAGCCGGCGGAGGAGACCGCCGCCGCGCCGCCGCCGTGGCAGCGCGTGACGAACGACACCGAGGCGTCGTCTCATCAGGACTCCGCGGAGGCGCACGTGGCGCCGGGCGCTCCGCCCGTGCCGTCGTCGTCCCAGCCGGAGCCCGCGTTCCCGTCGACCGACCCGGACACCGTCAAGGTGCAGAGGCCGCCGACGCCGGGTTCGGCCATCCCGGTCGGCCTCGGCAGCAGCCGCACGTCGGTCAACCTCGGCAGCGGGGGAGCCCGTCCCGCCGCGGCCACCCCGTCGGCCCGTCGTCCCGGTCGCGGGCCGCGCCGCGCGTCGTTGCAGGTGAAGCGCGTCGACCCGTGGTCGGTGCTCAAGCTCGCCCTGGTGCTCGGTGTCGCGCTGTTCTTCGTGTGGCTCGTGGCGGTCGGCGTGCTCTACGGCGTGCTGCACGGCATGGGTGTCTGGGACAAGATCAACAGCACCGCGAACGACCTGCTCCAGGCCAACGAGCCGGGCGAACCGCTGATCAGCGCGGGCCGCGTGTTCGGTGTCTCGGCGATCATCGGCGCGGTCAACATCGTGCTGTTCACGGCCCTCGCGACGGTCGGCGCGTTCGTCTACAACGTGTCCGCAGACCTGGCCGGCGGCTTGGAGCTCACGCTCTCCGAACGAGAGTGACCCCCTGATTTGGGGCAGCGAAGGACGATCCTGTAAGGTTCTCCTCGTTGCCCCAAGGGGTGATGATCGAGGGCCTATAGCTCAGGCGGTTAGAGCGCTTCACTGATAATGAAGAGGTCGGAGGTTCAAGTCCTCCTAGGCCCACTCGATTTCTTTCGAATCATCATTCTTGTCCGGGACCGCGTCCCGGAGCCCCGGCCCAAGTCTCGCAAAGCCTGTAGGCTGGTGCGGTAGGTCGGGGCATAACAGTCTTGGAGGGGTTTCCCGTGGCTAAGAAGATCATCGCGCTCGCCGTCGTCGCCGGTGCGGTCCTGTTCTTCGTGAAGCGCAACCGGTCGGCCAAGGCCGACGCGGACCTGTGGCGCGAGGCCACCGCCCCCACCGACTGATCACGCGGGCGGCTCGGCCGCCCCGGATCTCCGGGGACGTAGCTCAATTGGCAGAGCACCGCCTTTGCAAGGCGGGGGTTAGGGGTTCGATTCCCCTCGTCTCCACGTAATGGATGGCTCGTGCTCGCGGAGAGCGCGAGCCTTTTACGTTCCGAGTGTCTTCTGGGGGCCGAGCCCCCAGACCCCAGCCGGGGGCGAGCCCCCGGACCCCCGCCGGCTCGCCTTCGGCTTCGCGGCTTCCGCCCGCCAGCCTGATCGGCTCGCCTTCGGCATCGCCCCTGCCCTTCGCCTTCGGCGTCGGCTGGGTGTTCTATTAGTTGCTGATTTTTTGCTCGTTGTGGCAAAGCCCTGTTCGCCTCGTTGCGAACAGGGCTTTCGTGTGTGTGGCTGTCTTGGGTTTTTGTCAGGCCCTGGCGAGGGACTCCTTTGGGGTCTTCGAGGACTTGGTGCGGAGGTGGTCGATGCTCCAGGCGCCGGCGCCGGTGAAGGCCAGGAGGAGGAAGGCCCAGGAGTAGACGGCTGCCAGTTCGCCGCCGTTCTCGATGGGGAGCAGGGCCTTCGGCTGGTGCACCACGAAGTAGGCGTAGGCCATGGCGCCGGAGCTGAGCAACGCTGCCCAGCGCGTCCACAGGCCGATGAGGATGAGGCCGCCGCAGATCAGCTCGATGAGGGTCATGGGGCCGCCGGGCCAGGACAGCAGCTCGGTTCCCTTGGAGACCTTCTGGACCCCGTGAAACACGAAGAACAGGCCGATGACAATGCGGAAGAGCGCCAGAGCGTGCTCTCGACGTTGCTCCAGGAACTCCATGGTCGGGGTCCTTCCGGGGATGAGGAGATGTTTGGGGCACAAAGGTTCGGACCATTTTTGAGTCTCCCGCTCAAGAGGCTTTCGGTATCTGGTTGACTGTTGCCCCTATGAAACGAGCACTGTTGCTGCCCCTGCTCGGCGTACTCGCCGCGTGCGGCACCGATGTCGCCCAGAACGTGCCGGTGCCGACCACCCAGACCCAGCAGGTCACCACCACGACCAGCGCCGCTCCGACAGTGCCGCCCGCGCCCCAGCCCGCGACCGACGGCACCTGCCCCTACCTCGCGACGTCGTTCGTGGCCGAGGCGAACGGGCAACGCGTTCCCAAAGTGAAACTGTCAACGGACGAACCGCATCCGGCGTGCTTCTTCTACGCCAACGCCACCGAGATCCAGCTGACGGTACGCGTGTACGTGGGTGACGAAAGTGTCGCGAAGCTGATCGTCAACGAGGCGGCGCCGGACGGTTCACAGCCCGCGAGCGCGCCCGCCGGGTGGACCGGGGGCTACGTGAGCGGCGACACGGGAGTGGTCTACGCCGTCTCCAAGGGCGACGCCGCGGTGGTCGTGACGACCAACCAGCAGCAGTCCATCAAGGCGCGGCGGATCACCGAGGAAGCCATCAAGGGCCTCAAGCTCTAGCGCGTCGTGTCTCCGGACATGCGAAAGGGGTGGCTCTCGGCGTCGAGAGCCACCCCTTCACGTACGTTCTCGCCCTACTTCGCGGGCTCCTTCTGGGTCGGCACCTGCCCGTTCAGGACCGGCTCCGGCATGGGAGCCTGCTCCTCGTCGTCCTGCAGGTAGACCTCGGCCGGTCGGCGCGTCATCGCGACGTAGCCGGCGGCGGCAGCCGCGATCAGCAGGCCGAGCACCCACGGCCACCTGCGCCGCTTCGGGGCGTCGCCGCTCAGCTGGGCCGCTGCCTTGCGGATCTCCTTGGCACGCACCTTCGCGTCCTTGCGCGCCTGCTTCGCCGCCTTCTTCACTTCCTTGCGCACCACTTCGGCCTTGCTCATGAGGTCGGCGCGCGTCTTCGCGCTCTGCTTCGCGAGGCGCTTGCGGGAGCCGCGCGTCTGCTTCTCCCACTGCTCGGCCTTGCTCATGAGCGTGTCGGCCCGATCGACGAGGGTGCCGCGGACCTGGTCAGCCGTGATGCCACGCTCGGCGAGCTTCACCTCAGCGGCGTGACCAGCGCGAACGACACCCTGGCGCGCAGCCTTCAGACCCGTGCCGACAGCTTTGCCAACGGACTCGCCGGCACGGGTCATGACGTCCACCTCGTCCATTCTGTGCTCCACACGTTGTCGTCCGGTTGTGATCTGGAAGTACCCCATCGTGCCCCTTCCTGAACATCCGCGCCCGTGATGGCACGATGGTGTGGTGGCTGACAGCAACGAATCTCTTGTCGGGACCAAGGTGACGGCGACCCTGCACACCACGCAGGGCGACATCCGGCTGAACCTGTTCCCCGACCACGCCCCCAAGACGGTGGCGAACTTCGTCGGGCTCGCCGAGGGCACGAAGGAGTACACCGAGAAGAACGCGAGTGGCACGGACTCGGGCCCGTTCTACGACGGGACCCTCTTCCACCGCGTCATCGCGGGCTTCATGCTCCAGACCGGTGACCCGACCGGCACCGGCCGCGGTGGCCCCGGCTACCGCTTCGCCGACGAGTTCAACTCCGAGCTCCAGTTCAACAAGCCCTACCTGCTCGCGATGGCGAACGCCGGGCCCAACACCAACGGCTCGCAGTTCTTCATCACCGTGGCGCCGACGACGTGGTTGAACTTCAAGCACACGATCTTCGGTGAGGTCGCGGACCAGGAGTCGCGCGCGGTCGTCGACAAGATCGGCGGCGCCACGACCGGTGCGGGCGACCGCCCCGTGACCGACATCAAGATCGAGCGGGTCACGATCGAACGCGCGTGAGCGACGCACGAGTGCCACCGGACGGGCCGGTCGGAGCGCAGCCGGAGAAGGTCCCCGTCTGCGCACGTCATTCCGATCGGCCCACCCGGCTGCGCTGCACCCGGTGTGAACGTCCGGCGTGCCCGCAGTGCCTGCGTGACGCGTCGGTCGGGCAGCAGTGCGTCGACTGCATGAACGAAGGCGCGCGCACGGTTCGCCGTGCCCGCACGTCCGCGGGCGCGGTGGCGTCCGACGGACGGCCGGTCTTCACGTACGTGATGATCGCGCTGAACGTGCTCGCCTACGTCGTCACGGTCGTCCAGTCCGGCAGCCCGATGAACAACTCCAGGTCGGGGTTGTTCCAGGAGACGTCGCTGATCCCGGAGCTGACCGCCAACGGCGAGTGGTGGCGGATCGTGACGTCGGGCTTCATGCACTTCGGGCTCATCCACCTGGCGCTCAACATGGCGGCGCTGTTCGTGGTCGGGCCCGTGATCGAGCAGGAGCTCGGCAGGCTCCGGTACGGCGCCGTGTACTTCCTGTCGCTGCTCGGCGGCAGTGCGGCGGCGTTCTACTTCGGCACCGTCTGCCAGCAGCTCGCCGGAGCGTCCGGCGCGGTGTTCGGCCTGATGGGCGCGCTGCTGATCGTGTTCAAGCGGCAGAAGCGGGACATCTCGACGATCGTCGTGATCGTGGGCATCAACCTGGTGTCCAACCTGTTCACCAACGCGTCGCTGCTCGGGCACCTCGGCGGGTTCGTGATCGGCGGCCTGCTGACGCTCGCGATGGTGAGGGCGCCGCGGCAGAACCGGAACCTGTACCAGGGCGTCGCCGTGGCCGCCGCGGTCGTGCTGCTCGGCGGCATGTTCCTGCTGCGGGCCTCCGAGCTCGACACGAGTGTCGAGGTCATCATGGAGATCGCCAGGACCTGCCGTTAAGGACGCAGGGCGTGCAGCACTCCGGCGACTTCTTCCGGCTCGGCGCCGAGGTCCAGTTTCGTGAGCACCACGAGACGGTCGTCGGCGTCGAGCTCCAACGCCTGCTGCTCCCTGCCGAGCCGCCGGGTGGTCTGCAGCTTCACCTTCACCTCGTGCCAGGGCAGCCGCGTCGTGCTCGCGAACCCGCGCACGGCGAGCCCGTTCACGTCCGCGGTGAGCCGGGGCCTGGCGATCGTCGCGAACACGGCCAGGTAGGTGACCAGCAGCGTGGCCAGTCCGATGAGCAGCCGACCCGCGTTGTCGTCGGCCAGGAGCGTCGCGAAGGCGAGGGCGAGGGCCGCCACCCAGGCGACGGCGACGAGCGGGGCGGGAGTGGACCAGGTGCGAGTCACGAGGTCGAGTGTGCCGCATGAAATGTGGACAGCCGAACGGGTCCTTCAAGAGGGAAAACCGTCGCTTGTGCATTTTGGTGCAAAGTTGTCCACAGGACTTGTCCCCAATGGGGATGACTTACAGCCGTGTGCTTCGGTGACGCTCGGATGAACCCCGTGGACGCCCCGGAACAAAGTTCGGCCCGGACGTGTGGACGTCCGGGCCGACCTCTACGAACCGTGACCTGCGGGCGCTCTAGCGCCAGCGCATCGTCATCAGCAGACCGATGATCATCAGCGCGAAGCCGATGGCGAAGTTCCACGCACCCAGCTCGAGCATGAAGGGGATCTTCTCGGCCGCGAGGTAGTTCACGACCAGCCACGCGAGGCCCAGCAGCATGAAGCCGAGCATGACGACGACGTAGACCGGGTGTGACGGTCCTGCAGCCTTGACCTTGACCGGCGTACGGCGGTCAGTGGGTGCGGTGTAAGCCGCCTTCTTCCGGACCTTGGACTTTGGCATGCTGTCCTCGCCTGACGTGGATATCCCTAGTGACGTGAGTTTACGTGCACTACTCGGTAGACACGTTAACGTAGCGACCGTGGTGAGCGAACCACCTGGCAGACGCAGTTGTTTTCAGTTCACAGTCCGCGCGGAGGTTCTCAGGTGAACTCGGGACCGCAGCAGCCGCCGCCCCGGCGCCCTGCACCCCGTCGTGATGACCTGCACCCCGTGCGGGCCACACCTTCACCGCGCCCGCTCCCGCCGCCGGAGGCAACGCAGTTCACCAGCGCGTTCTCCGGAAGTCTGCCCCCGCCCGGTGCCCCGCCGCGCCGCCCGCAGGGCCCGCCCCCCGGCACTCCGGCTCGCGGCGTGCCCGCGCGTCCGTTCCCCGGCACGCCGCCGAACGGCGTCCCTGTGAACGGGACTGCGCGCGTCGCGCCTCCCGGTGCGCCACCGAACGGCATGCCGCTCACCGGCACCCCGCCGAACGGGGTTCCGCGCGGCCACACGCCGCCCAACGGCACCCCGCCGAGGGGTGTGCCGGTCAACGGCGTGCCGCCGCGGGGGATGCCGCCGCGTCCGCCCCGTCCCCGCCCGGTCGAGCCGCCCACCGAGGTGATCCCGCGCGTCGAGGACGACTACGACGACGAGTACTACGACGATGACGACTACTACGACGACGAGGACGAGAAGCCGGCACCGCCGCCGGACAGCCTCGCCCGCAAGACGGTCCGCGGTGTGGGCGAAGCCCTCATCACCCTGGGTCTCGTCGTGCTCCTGTTCGTCGTCTACGAGGTCTACGTGACCGACCTCCTCTCCGCCGCGAAGCAGGACGAGGCCACCGCGGCCCTCGACGCGGAGTGGAACTCGAACGTCGTCGAAGCCCCTCCGGCGGACCCGAACCGCCAGTCGAAGCTGAACCTCATCGAGGGCAAGGCCTTCGCGAAGATGTACATCCCGGTCTTCGGCAACGACTGGAAGTTCTCCGTCGTCGAGGGAACGACCGACAAGCACCTCGAGATCGGTCCCGGCCACTACGTCGACACGGCCCAGCCGGGCGAGGCGGGCAACTTCGCCATCGCCGGTCACCGCGTCGGCAAGGGCGCGCCGTTCAACGACCTCGACCTCCTGCAGTCCTGCGACGCCATCGTCGTCCAGACGCAGACCGACTGGTTCGTCTACCGGGTCCTCCCCATGAGGAACGAGGTGGCGGGCTGGGCGAACAGCGCGCGCTCGAAGGAAGCCGCCTGCGCCGGTGTCGCCCCGTTGCAGACCACTCTCGGCGACGTCTACGCGAAGACCGTGGGCCAGGAGATCGTCACCCCGAGCCAGGGCGAGGTCATCGCCCCGATCCCGCACCAGGTGGGCGCCACGGTCCCCGCCGACAAGCAGGCCCGCCTGCTCACCCTGACGACGTGCCACCCGCGCTTCTCCGACAAGCAGCGCCTGATCGTGCACGCCATCGAGACCAAGAGCTACCCGGTGGCCGACGGCTTCGTGCCGCCCGAGATGACGGAGGGCTGATGTACGGCTGGATCTGGCGGCACCTGCCGGGCCCGCTGTACCTGCGAGTCATCGAGGCCGTCGTGCTGGTGGCGGGCGTCGTCGCCCTGCTCATGTTCGTGGTGTTCCCCTGGGCGGAGCCGAAGCTGCCGTTCAACAACGTGACGACGGAGTGAGCCCGCGGCAAGCGTTTGCGCGGAGACGCGTGAAGCCGTCACCGCGCTGGTGCGGTGACGGCTTCATCGGGGAACGGTGCCGGGCACCGCTCAAGCGCTGACAGGTCAGCCGCGGCAGATCGAGGTCATCTCGTCCCTCGGCACGACCTTCACCCGGTCACGGCCCTGGGCCGCTCCGAGTGCCACCTCGTGCTGGTCCAGCCGCTGCCAGCCCTCGTTCGTCACGAACGGCACGCCGCGCTGGGTCAGGAACTCGACCACGGCGTCGGCGGAGGCGGACGAGCGGGGGAGCGACTCGGCGTCCTCCAGGAGGCTCGTGATGGTCTCCAGCGCGTCGCCCTTGGTGTGGCCGATCAGGCCGATCGGGCCGCGCTTGATCCAGCCGGTCGTGTACACGCCGGGGATCGGCGCCTCGTCCAGGTCGAGGACCCTGCCCGCGACGTGCGGGATGGTGCCCTTCACGTGGTCGAACGGGATGTCGGGCAGCTGGGTCGACAGGTAGCCGACGGCGCGGTAGACCGCTTGGACGTCCCAGTCGGTGTAGACGCCGGTGCCCCGGACGTTGCCGTCGCCGGTGAGCTCCTGGGTCTCGGTGCGCAGGCCCGTCACGTGGTCGGTACCGAGAACCTCGACCGGGGCTTCCAGGAAGTGCAGGTGGAGGCGGCGGGGGCGGTCGCCCACGTCGCGGATCGCCCACTCCTGGAGCGTCTTCACGATCATCTCGACCTGCTTGTTGGTCCTGATCGCGTGCATCGACGCCTCGTCGAACTCGATGCCCTCGGCGTGGACGATGACCTCGACGTTCGGCGAGTGGTCGAGCTCGCGCAGCTCCAGCGGCGTGAACTTCGCCTGGGCGGGACCGCGGCGGCCGAAGACGTGGACGTCGGTCACGGGGGACGACGCGAGGCCCTCGTGGACGTTCGGGGGGATCTCGGTGGTCAGCAGCTCGTCCGCGGTCTTGGCCAGGATGCGGGCGACGTCCAGTGCCACGTTGCCGACACCCAGCACCGCGACGGACTTGGCCGTCAGCGGCCAGGTGCGCGGGACGTCCGGGTGGCCGTCGTACCAGGAGACGAAGTCGGCGGCGCCGTAGCTGCCGGGCAGGTCGATGCCGGGCAGGTCCAGCGGGCGGTCGGTGGAGGCGCCCGTCGAGAAGATCACCGCGTCGTAGAACTGGCGCAGGTCGTCGAGCTTGAGGTCCACGCCGTACTCGACGTTGCCGAAGAAGCGGACCGACGGCTTGTCGAGGACCCGCTGCAGGGCGGTGACGATGCCCTTGATGCGCGGGTGGTCGGGTGCCACGCCGTAGCGGACGAGGCCGTACGGGGCCGGGAGCTTCTCGAACAGGTCGATCTGCACGTCGGCGTCGGACTTGGTCAGGATGTCGGCCGCGTACACGCCGGCCGGTCCGGCGCCGACGACGGCGACGCGCAAGGGGCGAGTCATGACACCTATTTTAGGGAAGGCTTACCTCAGTCTGGACGAGAGCTAACTCACTGGACCCGACCGACTAGGCTCCACCCATGCGCGTGCTCGTGGTCGACAACTACGACAGCTTCGTCTACAACCTCGTCCAGTACCTGGCCCAGCTGGGTGCGGAGTGCGTCGTCCGGCGCAACGACGAGGTGGACCTCGCCGAGATCGACCAGGTCGACGGTGTGCTCGTGAGCCCGGGGCCCGGCACACCGGAGCGGGCCGGCGCGAGCATCGACGTCATCAAGAAGTGCGCCGACACCGGCAAGCCGGTCTTCGGTGTCTGCCTCGGGCACCAGGCGATCGGCGTGGTCTGGGGCGGGACGGTCGACCGGGCGCCCGAGCTGCTGCACGGCAAGACGAGCATCGTCTTCCACGAGGGCCAGGGCGTGCTCGAGGGCGTACCGCAGCCGTTCATCGCGACCCGCTACCACTCGCTGACGGTGCTGCCGGAGACGATCCCCGCCGAGTTCGAGGTCACCGGCAAGACCGAGACCGGCATCGTGATGGCCATGCGCCACCGGGAGCTGCCGGTCGAGGGCGTGCAGTTCCACCCCGAGTCGGTGCTCACCGACGGCGGCCACCGGATGCTCGCCAACTGGCTGAAGGTCTGCGGGTTCGAGGTTCCCGAGAGCACCGTCGCGCAGCTGGAGAACGGCATGCGTACCCTCGCCGCCGCGGCCCGCCGGTAGCCGGGACCCCACCGGAAAAGCAGAAGGGCGGCTTCCCCGAGAGGAAGCCGCCCCGCGAGATCCGCGTCCTACGTCGTCACGATCCCGAACTTGCCGATCGTGATCGTCACCGTCGAGCCCTTGGTGAACGACTGGCCCTTGGCCGGGTTCTGCGTGAGCACCCGCTTGTCCTGCTGCGGGTTCGTCACCTGCTGCTCCTCCACGTTGAGGTTGCCGTTCCAGCCCAGCTGCTTCAGCCGGCTCTCGGCCTGGTTCTGCGTGAGCCCCGTCAGGTCCGGCATGTCCAGCTGGTTGCCCTTCGACACCCGCACCGTGACCGTCGTGTCCTTGGCCGCCCTGGCGTTGCCGGTCGGCGTCTGCGAGATGACCTCGCCCTCGGGCTTCGCGCTGTCGACCTGCTCGATGTTCACCTTGAAGCCCGACCCGGTCAGCGTCTGGCGGGCGTCCTCCACGTCGGCGCCCACCACGTTCGGCACGGCGATCTTCTCCGGCGCCCTGCCGAGCTGGATGGTGATCGTGCCGCCCTTCTTCAGCTTCAGGCCGCTCGCCGGGTTCTGACCCGCCACCTTGCCGACCTTGCTCTGGTCCTCGACCTCGACGGTGTCGTTGGACTGCGTCAGCTGGAAGCCGTTCGGGTCCTTGTCGAGGATGGCCTGCGCCTCCTGCGGCGTCTTGCCGACGAGGTCCGGCACGGTCGCCTCACCGGGAGGGGCACCGACGAACACGGTGACCGTCGAGCCCTTGGTGACCTGGGTGCCACCGATCGGGTCCGTCCTGATCACCTTGCTGATCTGGTCGGCGTTGCACGGGGCCGCGGCGCCGTTCGGGCCGGGCTCGCAGGGGACGTCCTCCTGCTTGGAGACGAGGCCCGCCTGCCGGAGCCGGTCCTTGGCCTCCAGCGGGCCGAGGCCCTCGATCGACGGGACGCTCGCCTTCTCCGTGGTCTCACCGCCGGAGGAGTTCATCACGTTCGCGGTGATCCACGCGGCGAGACCGAGCACCGCCACGCACAGGATCACCACCAGCGTGACCATGATGGCCTTCTTGCGCTTCGCGCGACGTTCCTCTTCCTCGTCGGCGAGCGGGTCGTAGGCGTCGTCCGGGTCCGACTTCAACGCCGCCGGGCGGTGTCTGCCACCGCCACCGGACACCACCTGCGTGCGCGCCGAACGGGCCGCGGCCTGCTCGTTCATCACGGCGGTGCGGTCCTCGGCCGTCATCACGGCAGGCGCGGACGGGCGCTGGCCCGACAGCACGCGCACCAGGTCGGCGCGCATCTCCGCGGCCGACTGGTAGCGGTTGGCGGGGCCCTTCGACATCGCCTTCAGCACGATCGCGTCGAGCTGCGGCGACACCTTCGGGTTCAGCTGCGACGGGGCCTTCGGGTCCTCCCGCACGTGCTGGTACGCGACCGCGACGGGCGAGTCACCGGTGAACGGCGGCTCGCCGGTCAGCAGCTCGAACAGCACGCAGCCGGCCGCGTAGACGTCGGAACGGGCGTCGACGGACTCGCCGCGCGCCTGCTCCGGCGACAGGTACTGGGCGGTGCCGATGACGGCGGCGGTCTGCGTGACCGCGGCCTGGCCGTCGTGCAGCGCTCTGGCGATGCCGAAGTCCATCACCTTCACGGCACCGGACTTCGTGATCATCACGTTGGCCGGCTTCACGTCGCGGTGGACGATGCCGTGGCGGTGGCTGAAGTCGAGCGCGGCCGAGACGTCGGCCATGACCTCCATGGCGCGCTTGCCCGACAACGGGCCCTGCGTCTTCACCATGTCGCGCAGGGTCCGCCCGTCGACGAACTCCATCACGATGTACGGCAGCGGGCCGTACTCCGTCTGCGTCTCGCCGGTGTCGTAGACGGCGACGATCGCCGGGTGGTTCAGGGCGGCGGAGTTCTGCGCCTCACGCCGGAAGCGTTCCTGGAACTGGGCGTCCCTGGCCAGGTCGGCTCGCAGCACCTTGATCGCCACGTCCCGGCCGAGGCGGACGTCCCGCCCCTTGTGGACCTCGGACATGCCGCCGTACCCGAGGGTCTCGCCCAGTTCGTAGCGGTTTGAGAGCAGTCGCGGAGTGCTCATCGGTGCTTCGTCCCGCTCCTCGTCGACGGTGTTCCCAAGTCGGTTCTGGTCTTGCTCATGGCGCGCACGTCACCCTCACCTGCGAGCCCGCCGGCACCTCGCCTGTCGGCGCGATGGCGGTGACTCGGCACTTCTTCAGATCGCCCGGTGAGGTGCCCTGGGGGCCCTGCACCAAGGGCGCCAAGCCGTGGTCGGTCAAGTCGGCCGTGGCCTCGTCGCCGGAGCGGCCGATGTAGTCGTCCTCGTCGATGGGCCACGACGCGGTGCCCGGGATCCGGTCAGCGGAGTCGGGCTTGGCCTGCCCGTTCGCGGGTGAGCTCCCGTTCACCGAGGTGGACGTCGCCGGTCGGCCGCTCTGCCCGTTGGCGTCGCCCGTCTCCGCGGTCAGCTTCCACAGGACGACCACGCCGACCACCAGCAGCACGGTCACCAGGAAAGCGACCATAACCCAGATGACGGTCCGGTTTCTCCCGGGTGGGGTCGGCATGGGGGTGAACGTGCCGGTCTGGTGCACCGGCTGCATCCCGGGATGCGTACCGGGACGGCCCTGCGCCGGGTGGTGTGCCATCTGCGGTGGAATCGGCAGCGCCTGCGACACCTGGGGAGGCGCCTGCTGGGGCATCTGCTGGGACACCGGCTGCTGCGGGACCTGCTGCTGCGGAACCTGTTGTGGCAGCTGCTGGGGAGTGACGACCTGCTGCTGCACCGGCGGGGGCATCGTGAACCCCGACGGCGTCGGCAGCGGCTGGCCCACCCGCACCGCGCTGACCGCGGCCGCGAACTCGCCACCGGTCCGGTAGCGCTGCCTCGGGTCCTTCACCAGCGTCGCCTCGATCAACGCCCGCGCGCCCGGCGGAACGTCCGGCGGCAACGGCGGCGCGATGTCGCGGATGTGCATCATCGCGACCGTCACGGCGTTGTCCGACAGGAACGGCCGGTGCCCGGCCAGGCATTCGTAGCCGCACACGGCCAACGAGTAGACGTCGCTCGCCGGTTCGGCCTCACCGCCGAGCGCCTGCTCGGGAGCGATGTAGTGCGCCGTGCCCATCACCATGCCGGACCGCGTCACGGGTGCCGCGTCCACGGCCTTCGCGATGCCGAAGTCGGTGATCTTCACCTTCCCCGACGGCGTCACCATGATGTTGCCGGGCTTCACGTCGCGGTGCACGAGGCCGCGTTCGTGGGCCGCCTGCAACGCGTTGCCGGTCTGCTCCAGCAGGTCGAGCGTCACCTCGGCGCTGAGCCTGCCCCGCGAGATGATCGTCGCGAGCGGCTCGCCCTCGACGAGCTCCATCACGAGGTACGCGGTGTCCTCCGGCCCGTCCGCGATCGACGCGGTCTCGCCGTAGTCGTGCACCGACGCGATGCCGGGGTGGTTGAGCGACGCGGTCATCCGCGCCTCGGTGCGGAAGCGGTGCAGGAACTCCGGGTCGCCCGAGAGCTCCGCCTTGAGGACCTTCACCGCGACCCGGCGGTCGAGCCGGTCGTCGGCCGCCTCCCAGACCTCGCCCATGCCGCCGACCGCGATCCGCCTGGTGAGGCGGTAGCGGTCGGCGAGGAGCTGGCCCGTGGTCAGCATCAGCGACCCGCCAGGTACGCGTTCATCACGGCGCGCCCGATCGGCGCGGCGACCTTGCCACCCGTGGCGCCCAGACCGCGGTCACCGCCGTCCTCGACGATGACGGCGATCGCGATCTCCGGCTTCTGCGCCGGCGCGAACGCGATGTACCAGGCGTGCGGCTTGTTCTCCAGCGGCTTCGCGCCGTGCTCGGCGGTGCCCGTCTTGGACGCGACCTGCACGTTCTGCAGGCGGCCCTCGCCACCGGTGTTGATCTCGGACTGGATCATCATGTCGCGCAGCGCCGCCGCGTTGGCCGAGGACATCGCGGTCTCGACCTCGTCGGGCTCGGTGTCGCCGATCGACTTGAGGTCGGGGCCGAGGAGCTTCGACACCAGGTACGGGTGCATCCGCTTGCCGCCGTTGGCGATCGTCGCCGCGACCACCGCGTTCTCGAGCGGGGTGATCAGCACGTCGCGCTGGCCGATGCCGGTCTGCCACAGGGCGGCGTCGTCGGGGATCGCGCCGAGCGTCGAGGGCTCGACGGCCAGCGGGATCCGGAGGTCCTGGTCGTTGAACCCGAACTTCTCCGCCTGCCGGCGCAGCTTGCTCGCGCCGACCTGGCCCGCCATCTCGCCGAACGCCGTGTTGCACGACTTCGCGAGCGCGGTCTCCATCGACACCGTCTCACCGGGGCCGCACGGCGTGCCGTTGAAGTTCGGCAGGTCCGTCTGCGTGTTCGGCAGCTTGACGGTGCCCTTGGCGGTGTACTGCGAGTCCTTGTTCTTGCCGTCCGCGAGCGCGGCCGCCGCGACGACGACCTTCAGCGTCGAGCCCGCCGGGTACAGGGCCTGCGTCGCGCGGTTGACCAGCGGGTCGTTCGCGTCCTTCGACGTGAGCTGCGTCCACGCCTCCGCCTGAGCCTTCACGTCGTGGCTCGCCAGGGCGTTCGGGTCGTAGGACGGCGTGCTCACCATCGCGAGGATCTCGCCGGTCTCCGGCTTGATCGCGACGACGGAACCGGTGAAGCCCTTCGCGGTCAGCTGGTCGTAGGCGACCTGCTGGACCTTGGAGTCGAGCGTCAGCTGGACGTTGCCGCCCACCGGGTCGCGCCCGGTGATCAGCGCGGAGATGCGGCGGGCCAGCAGCCGGTCGTCCGAGCCGTTCAGCAGGTCGTTCTCGGCGCGCTCCATGCCGGAGGTGCCGTAGGTGACCGACAGGTAGCCGGTGACGGGCGCGTAGACCGGGCCGTTGTTGTACGTGCGCAGGAACCGGAGGCGGTCCGTCGTCTCCTTGACGTCCGCGATCACCGTGCCGTCGGCGACGGTGATCAGGCCGCGCTTGCGGGCGTACTCGTCGAGCAGGACCCGCTTGTTGTAGGCGTTCTTGCGCCACTCGTCGGCGTTGATCACCTGCACCCAGGTGGCGTTGCCCAGGAGCAGCAGGATCATGACCATCATGGCCATGCCGACCCGGCGGAGCGGTGTGTTCATTTCGGACGCTCCACCATGACAGTGTGCTGGTCGGCGATCGCCGGCTGCTGCGGCTTCGGCTTCGGCGCGCGCTGCGGCGACCGGGCCGCCGCGGAGATGCGCAGCAGCAGCGCGACCAGGATGTAGTTCGCGAGCAGCGACGAACCGCCGTAGGACAGGAACGGCGCGGTGATGCCCGTCATCGGGATCAGCTTGGTGACACCGCCGACGACGATGAACACCTGGAAGCAGACGGCGAACGCGAGACCGCCGCCGAGCAGCTTGCCGAAGCTGTCGCGCACGGCGATGGCGCTGCGCAGGCCGCGCAACGCGAAGACCATGTAGATCAGCAGCAGCGCCGCGAAGCCGACGAACCCGAGCTCCTCGCCGATCACGGCGGTGATGAAGTCGGTGTTGGCCTCCGGGATCATCTCCGGACGGCCCGCGCCGAGACCCGCGCCGCCGATGCCGCCGGTCGCGAGACCGAACAGCGACTGCGAGATCTGGTAGCCGCCACCGATGACCTCGTAGCGGGCGATCGGGTCCTGCCAGTTCGACACGCGCTGCTGGACGTGCGTGAAGAGCTTCCACGCGATGACCGCGCCACCGGAGAACAGGCCGAGACCCAGCACGACCCACGCCGCGCGTTCGGTCGCGATGTAGAGCAGCACGAGCACGATGCCGAAGAACAGCAGCGAGGACCCGAGGTCCTTCTGCAGCACCATGACCGCGACCGTGACGCCCCACGCCGCGAACAGCGGGCCGAGGTCGCGGGCGCGCGGCAGGTCCATGCCGAGGAACCGGCGGCCCGCCACGGTGAACAGGTCCCGCTTCGACACCAGGAACGCGGCGAAGAAGACCATCAGCAGGATCTTCGCGAACTCACCCGGCTGGATCGACAACGGGCCGATGCGCAGCCAGATCTTCGCGCCGTTGATCGTCGGCGCGATGAACCCCGGCAGCACACCGGGCAGCAGCAGCGCCACGAGCCCGACGAGGCCGAACGTGTAGCCGAACCGCGCGAGCATCCGGTGGTCGGGGAGGAACTTCAGCGTCGCCGCGAACAGCAACAGGCCGATGGCGGTCCAGATGACCTGCTTGAACGCCACCGGGTCCCACACGGAGCCGTCCAGGAAGACGGTGCCCTCCATCGCGAGGTCGATCCGGTGGATGACCACCAGACCGAGCCCGTTGAGCAAGGCGACGCACGGCAGGATCGCCGGGTCGGCGTAGGGCGCCCACCTGCGGACCGCGAGGTGCGCGCACGCGAAAAGACCGAGGTACGCGAGACCGAGGTAGAGAATCCTCAGGCTCAGCGAGCGCTCCTGGTTGAGTTCGACCAGGATGAGGGCCAGCGTCACGAGACCGGCCGCGAACGACAGCATCACCAGCTCGGTGCCGCGGCGCGTCGGCGCTCGCAGTCCCGGCGACGTGCTCGTCGCCACCGACGCGCCTGGTGAGCCTTCCCCGGTGGGGACGGGCGAGCCCTTCAACTACGGACCCTCCCGGCAGTCCACGCCCGCCTTAGGCTGCGACGGCGTGAGTGGGGGTTCGGTGGCCGAACCGTTCTCGGGTGGGGTGGCGGCGGAGGTCGGAGGCGTCTCCGTGCCGGTCGTGGTCGGCGAGGTCGTCGTCGTGGTGGTGGTCGTCGTGGTCGACGACGCCGACGCGTCCTTGCACAGCGGCAGCATGTGCTCCGTGCGCAGCAACCGGACCGCGGCACGAGCCCCGTCCAGGCCGTTGTCGCTGCGGATGCCGGCGGTGATGGTCTTGCGACCGGCCTCCTGCAGGTCCTGCAGCGTGATCGGCGTGCACCCCGTCGATCCCGGCGGGCACGAGTCCTCGACCTTGGACGACAGCTTGAAGCCGAGGACGCTGCCGTTGAGACCGCGGAAGATCGCGACCTGGCCTTCCTCCGTGGCACCCACGTAGTACTGGGTGTTGAGCCACAGCTTGCCGCCGACCGCGACGACCGCGCCGAGCAGCAGGAGCACGAAGATGATCGCGAACGCCTTGATGGCGTTGCGCTTCTTGCGCTTCGGGTCCGGCGGCGGTGGCGGTGGCGCCTCCATGCGCTGCGGCATCGGCGGGCGCTGCTGCGTGAGCGCGCTCGCCCGCGAGGCCGCGGAGTCGGGAGGCTGGTTGTGCTCCTCGCTCCCGTCGCCCGCCGCGCCACCGAGGATCGGGTAGTCGTCGCCGAAGTCGACGTCCTCGACGTCCGCCACGATCACCGTGACGTTGTCGGGGCCGCCGCCCTTGAGCGCGAGCTCGATCATGCGGTCGGCGCACGCCTGCGGGTCCGGGATGCGGATCGCCTCGTCGAGCGTCTCCATGCTCACCACGCCGGACAGACCGTCCGAGCAGAGCAGGAAGCGGTCGCCGACGCGAGCCTCGCGCACGGTGAGGCTCGGCTCGAAGTCGTGGCCGGTCAGCGCGCGCAGCAGCAACGAGCGCTGCGGGTGCGTGGCGGCCTCGTCCGGCGTGATCCGGCCCTCGTCGATCAACGACTGGACGAACGTGTCGTCGTGCGTGATCTGCGCGAACGTGCCCTCCCGCAGGAGGTACGCGCGGGAGTCGCCGATGTGCACGAGCCCGAGGCGGTTGCCCGCGAACAGGATGGCGGTGAGCGTGGTGCCCATGCCCTCCAGGTCCGGGTCGCTCGTCACGAGCTCGGAGATGGCGCCGTTGCCGGCCGCGACCGCGTCGCGGAGCTTGCCGAGGAGGTCGTCGCCCGGCTCGTCGTCGTCGACGTGGGCCAGCGAGGCGATGACCACCTTGCTCGCGACCTCGCCGGCGGCGTGGCCACCCATGCCGTCGGCGACTGCGAGCAGGCGGGGGCCCGCGTACACGGAGTCCTGGTTGTTGGAACGAACCAGGCCCCTGTCGCTGCGGGCCGCGTATCGAAGAACCAAGGTCATGAGCGCAGCTCGATCACCGTTTTGCCAATGCGGATCGGGGTGCCGAGCGGTACCCGCAAGGGTGCGGTGACCTTGTCTCGGTCCAGGTAGGTGCCGTTCGTGGAACCGAGGTCTTCCACGTACCAGTCGGTGCCGCGCATGGACAGCCTCGCGTGCCTGGTCGACGCGAAGTCGTCGTCCAGGACGAGAGTGGAGTCGTCAGCGCGGCCGATCAGGATCGGCCTGCCGTCGAGCGAGATGCGGGTGCCCGTCAGCGCCCCGTGGGTGACCACGAGTTGCCGGGGCGCCTTGCTTCCCCTCGCCGGCTTCTCGGACCTCCGGAAACCGGGCAGACCTGACGCCCGGAGCCCTGAGGCCGCGTAGAGATCAGAGCGGACCACACGTAGGGCGGCCAGCACAAAGAGCCAGAGGAGCACGAGAAAGCCCGCTCTGGTCAGCTGCATCACCAGCTCTGGCACCGGTTGTAACCGCTCCTGCCTTGAGTTGCTTACCGACGCCCGTGTCGACCACTAGCCCGCGGTGCGGAAGACCAGTGACGAGTGGCCGATGCGGACGACGTCGCCTTCCGCGAGCTGCCAAGTCTGCACTGGCGTGCCGTTCACCGTGGTGCCGTTGGTCGAACCGAGATCAGCGAGCATCGCATTCTGCCCGTCCCACGAGATTTCCAGGTGTCGCCTGGAGACCCCGGTGTCCGGGAGGCGGAAGTCGGCTTCCTGCCCACGTCCTACGACGTTCCCACCCTGCTTGAGGTTGTACGTCCGGTTCGATCCGTCGTCGAGGTGCAGCGTCGCGTTCAGCTGGCGGTTGCCGCCCTGCGTCGCCGGCGGGGCGTATCCGCCCTGGTTGTAGCCCTGGTCGTAGCCACCGGGCTGACCGTAGGCCGGCTGCTGGCCGTAGCCCTGGTCGTACCCGCCCTGCTGGCCGTAGCCCTGGTCGTAGCCGCCCTGCTGGCCGCCGCCGTAGCCCTGGTCGTACCCGCCGGGCTGCGCGTAGCCCTGCTGCTGGCCGCCGCCGTAGCCCTGGTCGTAGCCGGCGGGCTGGGCGCCGCCGTAGCCCTGGTCGTAGCCCTGCTGCTGGCCGTAACCCTGGTCGTAGCCCTGCTGGCCGCCGCCGTAGCCGCCGCCCTGCTGGCCGTAGCCCTGGTCGTAGCCGCCTTGCTGGCCGT
>NZ_FNCC01000028.1 GCF_900100955.1 Lentzea fradiae
TGCTCAAAGCCGGCCTCTCCGTCGAGGAGCTCGAAGACGGCCTCGAACACCACTCCGGCCTCACCGGCCTGACGGGAACCGGCGACATGCGCGAGGTGCGCGCGGCAGCCGAGAGCGGACACCACGACGCGGTGCTGGCACTGGAGATCTACACCCACCGGCTCCGCCAGGCGATCAGCGCGATGGCCGCCTCGCTCGGCGGCGTCGACCTGCTCGTGTTCACCGGCGGGGTCGGCGAGAACGACGCCACGCTGCGCAACGACGTCGTGAACGGCCTGGCGTTCCTCGGGATCAAGCAGGTCCTCGTCGTGCAGGCCCGCGAGGACCTGGAAATCGCGGGCCGGACACGCGCTGTACTACGTCAGTGAGTCGTGCTCCCGACGTGGACGGCCGAAAGTCAGGATGACCACGAGCCCCAAGAGGAACACCACACCTCCGCCGATGGCCAGACCGATCGCGAGCGGGCGCAGCGCGGGAGCCTCCGCTGCGACGACGAGATGGGTGTCAACCACCCGCGAGCGGTCCGCGTTGAGCACCACGGCGGACCAACTGCCCTGTTGGGCTCGCCAAGTCACCTCTCCGGTGCCCGACGCCGCCCAGAACGTCTGCACGGCCGGGTCAGCCGGCGCGCCGCCATCACGGTGGCGATAGGCCGCCCGCGACCCGGCCGTGCTGACCTCGTCGTGCTCCACATTGGACAGGTAGCGGTTGACGTCGTCCGTCCTGCCGATACCGATGAACACGTCGTCGTCCGCCTTCACCCGGACCTGACCGAGCCAGTCACCGGCGAAGAGCCGGCCCTCGCCGGTCCAGTGCAGCTCGACCGTTCCGAACTCCAGCGCGTACCCGCTGCCACGGAACGACTCCGAGGTGGTGCTCAGGAAGCCCGCGGCGTCCCGCTGCGTGGAGTCCGCCCACAGCCCGGTCAGGCCGACGACCCCGATGCCGCCGCCGGTGATCAGCAGGATGATCCCGACGACCACCGAGGCGATCCTGCCGGAGGGCCAGGACCGGTCATCCGGAGCAGGTGGTGGCAACTGCTCGATCGTCGCGGTACCCGGCTCGTCTCCACCGGAGTCGAACCGGAACGGCGGATAGGTGTCCGTCATCAGCCCCGCGTAGGCCGCCACGCGCAACGCCCAGCGGTCCATGCCGAGCACGAAGTCGAACAGCCCCTGCGGATACCTGCCCGTGAACAGCAACGCGATGCCGGCGAAGAAGGCCACCAAGCCGATGAGGCCGCCGCCGGAGCTGTAGACGGTCTGCCCGGTCTGGTACGCGACGTAGCTGCCGCCGCCGAGGAAGAACCCGACGACCAGGTAGTGCGGGATGGCCAGCAACCACCACTTCACCAGCACCAGACCACGGGAGAGGCGTTCGGGATAGGCGATGTCGAGCGTTGCCGGGTAGTCTGGCTCGGCTCCGAGGCTGAAGGGCGGGTAGCGGTCGGTCGCGAGCGCCCCGTACGCGTAGTAGGCGACGCGCCACGACCAGCGCAGCACGCCCACGTTGAAGTCGAAAAGCGCACGCGGGTAGCGGCCGGTGAACAGGATCGCGAAGAACGCCACCACGCTCACCACGGCGAACCCGAGCCACAGGAACGCCAGGACGACGTAGTGCGGAATCGCGAGGAACCACTTCACCAGCCACAACCACCGGCTCAGTCCGGGATCGAGCCGCGCGTGCACGTGCACCGGGTAGCCGGTGGTGACGGTGGTGGTCATCGTCCTCCTCCTTTACGTCTCGTCGCTCGCGGAGTGCTCGTTCACCGGAATCACGACCACCGGCACCGAGGAGTGCCGCACGCAGTGCATGCTCGTCGACCCCATCACGATCTGGCGCAGCCGATGCCCGGTGTGCGAGGCCACAACCAGCATCGCGGCGCCCTTCGACGCCTCCTCCAAGACCTCGGCCGCGTCGCCGCGCAGGCTGCGCCGATCAACCTCTGGCTGCTCCGCCAAGCCCTCCAGTGCCGCCTTCACAGCGGTCTCCATAAGCGCTTCCGACTCCTGTAACCGGGTCTGCGCACTGGTTTCGTTCCAGTCGACCATCGGCTCGTACGTCCACGCGTGCACGACGTGCAGCGGCGCGAAACAGCCTCGTCGACCGCCCACCGCAGCGCGGCGGCGGAAGCGGGCGTTCCGTCGACACCGACGACGATCGGCGCGTTCTTCGTAGTCATCTCTTCTCCCCGTTGATGCGAATCTCGATCTCCGGCGGTCGCCGGAGCGTGTTGTGGACGGTGCAGTGGTTCGCGACCGCCTGGACCGCTGCCTCCTGTTGCGGTGTCAGCGCGACACCGACGTGCACGGTGATCCGGATCCGGGCCACTCTCGCCGGGCGATCCGCCGCCATCTCGTACTCGGCGGTCACGGTGTGACCGTCGTGGGACAGCTCGTGACGGCGCAGGAAGGTCCCCGTGTAGTGAGCGACGCAGGTCGCGAGCGACGCCACGAACAGCTCGACGGGAGACAGCGCGCGATCGCTCTCCGGTTGATCGGTGTGCAGTTCGTGGGCGCGCAGCCGGAGCATGAACTCGTCGCCACGGACGTGTTGCACGGTCAACCGCTGTTTCGGCGCTGGGGTCATGATGTGTCCTCGGTTCAGGAGCGGTCTGTCACGACTTCAGCGTCTCGAAGCGCGCGCACCGCGGTCAGTGGCCCGGGGCCCGACCGGCTCAGGACCTTCGCCCTCAAGAGGCGAGGTCGGTACCGCGCACGCCGGGCACGGTGCGCACCAGGGCCTCGATCACTCTGCGCTCCGCCTGGTCGAGAAAACCGCCAGTCACCGTGACCTCGCCGTTCTCGACGGAGACCGTCCATCGTGGACTAGCGCTGTACGCGCGCAGTGCCGTCTCCACCCTCGCCGCGAGAACGGCGTCGGCCGGCGTGAGGATGCGCAGCAGGTCGCTTCGGCTCACCACGCCGACGAGCACTTGACCGTCCGTCACGATCGGCAGGCAGCGCAACCGTTGCGACAACATGGTGGCCGTGAGCTCAGCGGGTGACGCGGTCGCGGGAGCGCTGATCACGGTCCCGCGCATCACCCGGGACACCGGGGAGGTCGCCGTCTCCGGGGACATGCCCGCGAGCAGGAGGTCGGCTCCCGAGACGATGCCGACCAGCCTGCCATCGTCGTCCACGACCGGCAGAGCGGAGAACCCGTGGTCACCCAGCACCGCGCTCGCAGCGCGGACCGTGGTGCCGGGTCGCACCGCGATCGCCGGACTGGTCATCACATCTGCTGCGTTCATGTCACCGAGCGTCTTCCTCACGGCAGCGAATCGGCAGTGCGCTAGGCCACGGCGGGACGGTGACGTTGGTCCTCCGTCACTTCGGCGTGCGGACGATCGCGAGCGGGCACGGGGCGTGGTGCACGAGAGCCTGACTGGTCGAACCCAGCAGCATCCCCGCGAACCCTCCATGCCCGTGGCTGCCGACGACCAGCAACTGCGCCTCGGCCCCGAACCGCAGCAGGGCACGAGCGGGCCGGTCCCGCATCACCACGCGGTGCACCTCGACGTCGGGGTACTTCTCCTGCCAGCCGGCGAGACGCTGGGCGAGCAGCCTGCGTCCGTCCTCCTCGACCTGCGCCCAGTCGATCGCGATGCGCGAGGCGTTGTAGACGCTGTCGACGGTGAAGTCCTGCGTCGTCATGACCGCCGTCAGCGCGGCGCCCCTGCCGGAGGCCGTCTCGAAGGCGAACGCCAGCGCGGCCTCGCTGGTCGGCGATCCGTCCACGCCCACCACGACCGGACCGTCCGGCGTCTCGGTGCCCCGCACCACCACCACGGGGCTGTGCCCGTGGGCCGCGAGCGCCACCGCCGTGGACCCGAGCAGCAGACCGGTGACGGTGCCGCGTCCCCGCGAACCGATCACGACGAGGCGGGCCTTCTTGGACTCGTCCACGAGCAGTCCCGTCGCACCGCTGCACTGGAGCTCCGTCGTGACCTCGACGTCCGGCGCGGTCGCCCTCGCCGCCGCGGCGGCTTCGGTCAGCCAGTCACGGCCCTGCCGCTCGAGCAGCCCGCGGACCTCCGGATCGGTGATCACCATCTCCGGGTAACCGGTGACGACCAGGTAGCCGTGCACCAGCCGGAGCGGGACGTGCTGCCGAGCGCACTCGGCCGCGGCCCAGCCGACGGCGGCCAGCGCCGAATCCGAGCCGTCGACACCGACGACGATGGGCGCGGACGGAGCCTTATTCTTGTCGCTACGCGAGCTACCAGTCATGTCGTCCACGATCCGCGCCGCGAGGGGACGCGGGCAGGGCGAACGTGCTCACCCCGTCGAGGACCTTCGTCTCTGCGAACGCCCGTGCCCCCGTAGCACCGTGGAGACATGAGCACCAAGCTGATGGGCAACGTCTGGGCGACCTGGCTGCTCTGGGTGACCGCGGGTGAGTTCGCGGGTTTCCTGATACCGGCAGTGGTGGCCGCACTGACGTCCTCGGGCCCGCTGCTCGTGCTGGCGGGCGTCGTCGAAGGCGTGGTGCTCGGCGGGGCTCAGTGCCTTGTTCTGCGCCGCGTCATCCCCAGAGTGAACGTCCGGGACTGGATCGGCGTCACCGCTCTGGCCGCGGGGCTCGCCTGGGCGATCGCACTGTTCGCTGTGCACAACGAGGAACCGCTTCGTTCACTCCCGCCGGCGGTTCTGCTGCCTCTCGCCGCGATCGCCGGCATCGGCGTCGTGCTGTCCATCGGGATCGGGCAATGGTTCGTACTGCGCCGGCACGTCGACCGCGCGTTCCGGTGGGTTTGGCTGACCGGGGCGGCGTGGTGCGCAGGGCTGCTCGTCTTCGCGACCTTCACCAGCCCTCTGTGGCGGCTAGGACAGCCCACGGTGCTCGTCATCCTCATCGGGGCGGCCGGTGGCTTGCTGATGGCGGCGACCATGGCCTTCATCACCGGCGCGGCGCTCGCCTACCTGCTGGGCAAACCCTGAACCCGAGGCAGAACAGGGCCCTTGGTCCTCGACTGTCACGACCCTTGATCTCTGTGCCCGTCCGTTCCCGCCGCACACGCTGAGGAGCGTCCATCGGCCAGGTGGGCACGGCGAGCGACAGGCTGAGGTGGACGATGGCCACGACACAGCGGAAGCGACCGGCCGATCCGACCGGCACGGGTTCACCGGCCACGCGCTGGGTGATGCTGGGCATGGCGACCCTGGGGTTCGCCGTCAACTTCTGGGCGTGGGCACTCCTGAGCCCGCTCGGCCCGCTGTTCAAGGACTCCCTGGCGTTGAGCTCGTTCGAACAGGCCCTGCTGGTCGCCGTCCCGGTGGTCGTCGGCTCGGTCGGCAGGATCCCGGTCGGAGCGCTCACCGACCGGTACGGCGGCCGCGTGATGTTCCCGCTCGTCTCGGCCGTCACGATCGTCCCCGTCCTGTTCCTCGGCCTCCTCGGGCACTCGTCGCTGGTCGCGCTGCTGGTCGGCGGTTTCTTTCTCGGCATCGGCGGCACCTCGTTCGCGGTGGGGGTGCCGTTCGTCAACGCGTGGTTCCCGCCTGAACGCCGCGGTCTCGCGATCGGCGTCTTCGGTGCCGGCATGGGCGGCACCGCGATCAGCGCGCTCACCACCGTCAGCCTGGTTAAGACGTGGGGAGTCGCCACACCGTTCATCGCGACCGCGATCGTGCTGGCGGTGTACACCCTGACCGCGTGGTTCGTGCTGCGCGACGCTCCTGGCCGCACTGTGCCGGTCGAGTCCGTCGGCAAACGACTCCAGGCGACGGCGCGGTTGGCTGCGACCTGGCAGGCCGCAGCCCTCTACGCGGTCGCGTTCGGCGGGTACGTGGCCTTCTCCGTTTACCTGCCCGCGTACCTGCGGACCGCCTACGGGCTGGCTCAGGCCGACGCAGCCAACCGGATGGCGGGATTCGTGCTGCTCGCCGTCGTGATGCGGCCGGCCGGGGGCTGGCTGTCCGACCGGATCGGCCCCGTCCGGGTGCTGACCGTCGTGTTCGGCGTCGTGACGGCGGGCGCGGTCCTCCAGGCCTTCACACCCACGTTGATGCCGCTCGGCACGATCGCGTTCCTGGCGATGGCCGCCGCTCTGGGTGCCGGCAGTGGCGCCGTGTTCGCCCTGGTGGCGTTGCTCGCGCCCGCGAACAAGGTCGGCTCGGTCACCGGGGTCGTCGGCGCGGCCGGTGGGCTGGGCGGCTTCGTCCCGCCGCTGGTGATGGGCGCCCTGTACGGCGCGGTCTCCTCCTACGCACTGGGTCTCGTGGCGCTCGCCGCCGTTGCGCTCGCCGCTGCCCTCTTCACGGCGACCGCCGTACGCCGAGCGGTTCAGGCCCACCGCGGCTGATCGTCCGCTGCGAACTTCACCAGGGCGTCCTACCGTCAGGCCGGAGCCCTGCCAATCGCGCTTCCCGACTGATTGCCAGGAGGAACCGGCTCGTGAGCACCGAGAGCGACTTCATCGACGCGCTGGTGAGGACCCGGCGGTTCTTCACCCGTGCCGAGGTCTCCGAGGACCTGCGCACAGTGCACCAGATCGGGGGCAGGGCGGCCGACGAGTTCTACCGGGACCGGTGGAGCCACGACAAGGTCGTCCGCTCCACCCACGGCGTCAACTGCACCGGCTCGTGCTCGTGGAAGGTGTACGTCAAGGACGGGATCATCACCTGGGAGACCCAGCAGACCGACTACCCGTCCGTCGGTCCCGACCGCCCTGAGTACGAACCGCGCGGCTGTCCTCGCGGCGCCGCGTTCTCCTGGTACACCTACTCCCCCACCCGCGTCCGCTACCCCTACGTCCGCGGCGTCCTGCTGGACCTGTACCGCGAGGCCAAGGCCCGCACCGGTGACCCCGTCCTCGCGTGGGCGGACATCGTCGACGACCCGGAGCGCTCCCGGCGATACAAGGCAGCCCGCGGCAAGGGTGGACTCGTCCGAGCCTCCTGGGACGAGGCGACGGAGATGGTCGCCGCCGCGCACGTGCACACGATCAAGCGCTGGGGCCCGGACCGCGTCGCGGGCTTCTCCCCCATCCCCGCGATGTCGATGGTCTCGCACGCGTCCGGAGCGCGGTTCGTGTCACTGCTGGGCGGCTCGATGCTGTCGTTCTACGACTGGTACGCCGACCTCCCCGTGGCCTCGCCGCAGGTGTTCGGCGACCAGACCGACGTGCCGGAGTCCGGGGACTGGTGGGACGCGGGCTACCTGATCATGTGGGGGTCGAACGTCCCGGTGACCCGCACCCCGGACGCGCACTGGATGGCGGAGGCGCGCTACCGCGGGCAGAAGGTCGTCGCGGTGGCGCCGGACTACGCGGACAACGTGAAGTTCGCCGACGAATGGCTCGCCGCCGCACCGGGCACGGACGGAGCGCTCGCGATGGCGATGGGCCACGTCGTGCTGAAGGAGTTCTTCGTCGACCGGCAGGTCCCCTACTTCACCGACTACGTCAAGCGCTACACCGACCTGCCGTTCCTCGTGAAGCTCGAACGGCGCGGGAATACGTGCGTCCCGGGCAAGTTCCTCACCGCAGCGGACCTCTACGGCCCGCTCGGCGGGGAGAACGCCGCGTTCAAGACGGTCGTCTTCGACGACGTGAAAGGCACGCCGGTGGTCCCGAACGGGTCACTCGGCTTCCGCTACGGCGACCAGGGCGAGGGGCGGTGGAACCTCGACCTGGGCGACATCGACCCGCGGCTGTCCCTGGAGGGCGCGGACGCGGTCGAGGTCGAGCTGCCGCGGTTCGACGCGGACGGCTCGATGCTGCGCGGAGTACCGGCCCAGTACGTCAACGGGTTCCTCGTCACGACCGTGTTCGACCTCATGCTGGCCCAGTACGGCGTCCGCCGGGAGGGTCTGCCGGGGGTCTGGCCGACGGGCTACGACGACGCGTCCGAGCCGTACACCCCGGCGTGGCAGGAGGCGGTCACCGGTGTGCCCGCGAAGGCCGCCGAGCGCATCGGGCGGGAGTTCGCCGCCAACGCCGAGGAGTCGCGCGGCAGGTCGATGATCCTGATGGGCGCCGGGACGAACCACTGGTTCCACTCCGACACCATCTACCGCGCGTTCCTGGCCCTCACCACGCTGACCGGCTGCCAGGGTGTCAACGGCGGCGGCTGGGCGCACTACGTCGGCCAGGAGAAGTGCCGTCCGATCACCGGCTGGTCACAGCTCGCGTTCGGCCTGGACTGGTCGCGCCCGCCCAGGCAGATGATCCAGACCGCGTACTGGTACCTCCACACCGACCAGTTCCGCTACGACCGGTTCGACTCGCTCGGCGGTAAGAGCACCCACGAGCTCATCGCGCAGTCCGCGCGTATGGGCTGGATGCCGTCGTACCCCACCTTCGACCGCAACCCCCTGGACCTCGCCGATGACGCCGAACAGTCAGGTCGTCCGGCCGCGGACCACGTCGTCGACGAGCTGAAGTCGGGCCGGCTGCGGTTCGCGTGCGAAGACCCGGACGCGCCGGAGAACTTTCCGCGCGTGCTCAGCGTGTGGCGCGCGAACCTGCTGGGCTCGTCCGCCAAGGGCAACGAGTACTTCCTCAAGCACCTGCTCGGCACGGACTCCTCGTTGCGCGAGGACGACGTCGGCGCGCCGACCGGCAAGCTGGACCTGCTGCTGTCGCTGGACTTCCGGATGACCAGCACGACGATCTTCTCCGACGTCGTGCTGCCCGCGGCCACGTGGTACGAGAAGCACGACCTCAACACCACGGACATGCACCCGTTCGTGCACTCGTTCAACCCGGCGATCTCACCGCCGTGGCAGACCAGGACGGACTGGGCGGCGTTCCAGGCCATCGCCGAGGTCTTCAGCACGCTTGCGGAGAAGCACCTGGGCGTGCGCAAGGACATCGTCGCCACGCCTCTGCTGCACGACACCCCGGACGAGCTCGCGAACCCGCACGGTGTCGTCCGCGACTGGAAGGCCGGAGACTGCGAGCCGGTCCCCGGCGTCACCATGCCGCGGCTCACCGTGGTGGAACGCGACTACACCGCCATCGCGGCCAAGATGAGCGCGCTGGGACCACTCGCGGACAAGCTCGGCGCGACCACGAAGGGCATCACCTACGACCTCGGCCGCGAAGTCGATTACCTCACCCACAAGAACGGCACCATCCGCGGCGGACCGGCGGACGGACGTCCCTCCCTCGTCCGCGACGTCCACGCGTGCGAGGCGATCCTCGCCCTCTCGGGCACCACCAACGGACACCTCGCGACGCAGGGCTTCAAGAAGCTGGAGAGGCGCACCGGCACGGAACTCGCCGATCTGGCCGCCGAGCACGAAGGCAAGCAGATCACGTTCGCCGACACCCAGGCAGCACCGGTCCCGGTGATCACCTCGCCGGAGTGGTCGGGCTCGGAGACCGGCGGGCGCCGGTACTCGCCGTTCACGATCAACGTCGAGCGCCTCAAACCGTGGCACACGCTGACCGGTCGGCAGCACTTCTTCCTCGACCACGACTGGATGACCGAGATGGGAGAGCAACTGCCGGTGTTCCGGCCACCTCTCGACATGACGGCGCTGTTCGACGAACCCGCCATCGGCGACCAGGGCGCGGAAGGGCTCACGGTGCGGTACCTCACCCCGCACTCCAAGTGGTCGATCCACTCCGAGTACCAGGACAACCTCTTCATGCTCAGCCTCTCCCGCGGCGGGCAGACCATCTGGATGTCCGCGGAGGACGCGGCGAAGATCGGCGTGGCGGACAACGACTGGATCGAGGCGGTCAACCGCAACGGCGTCGTCGTGGCGAGGGCGATCGTGTCGCACCGGATGCCGGAGGGCACCGTGTACATGCACCACGCCCAGGACCGCCTGATCGACGTGCCCCGCAGCGAGACCTCCGGCAAGCGCGGCGGCATCCACAACTCGCTGACGCGGCTGCTGATCAAACCCAGCCACCTCATCGGCGGCTACGCCCAGCTGTCGTTCGCCTTCAACTACCTCGGCCCGACCGGGAACCAGCGCGACGAGGTCACCGTGATCCGGCGCCGCGGCCAGGAGGTGACGTACTGATGCGAGTCATGGCACAGATGGCGATGGTCATGAACCTCGACAAGTGCATCGGCTGCCACACCTGCTCGGTCACCTGCAAGCAGACCTGGACCAACCGCTCCGGCGTCGAGTACGTGTGGTTCAACAACGTCGAGACACGTCCTGGACAGGGCTACCCGCGCACCTACGAGGACCAGGAACGCTGGCTCGGCGGCTGGACCCGCACCCGGCGCGGACGGCTCACCCTGCGGTCCGGCGGCAGGCTGCGCAAGCTCCTGACCATCTTCAGCAACCCGAAACTGCCGAGCATCCAGGACTACTACGAGCCCTGGACCTACGACTACGACATCCTCACAACCGCGCCGCTGCAAGAGCACACACCGGTCGCCCGGCCCCGTTCGCTGATCACCGGCGAGCACACGAAGATCGAGTGGTCGGCCAACTGGGACGACAACCTCGCCGGTGCACCCGAGCTCGCGACGCGGGACCCGTTGATCAAGGGCATCGAGGACAAGGTCCGGTTCGAGTTCGAGCAGACCTTCATGTTCTACCTGCCCCGCATCTGCGAACACTGCCTCAACCCGTCGTGCGCCGCGTCGTGCCCGTCCGGGGCGATCTACAAGCGCACCGAGGACGGCATCGTGCTCGTCGACCAAGACCGCTGCCGCGGCTGGCGCATGTGCGTCTCAGGCTGCCCCTACAAGAAGGTCTACTTCAACCACCGCACCGGCAAAGCCGAGAAGTGCACCTTCTGCTTCCCGCGCGTCGAGGTCGGGCTGCCGACCGTGTGCGCGGAGACGTGCGTCGGCCGGCTGCGGTACATCGGGCTGGTCCTCTACGACGCCGACAAGGTCCTCGCGGCTGCGTCTGTCGCGGAGGAGCACGACCTCCTCGAAGCCCAGCGCCAGGTGTTCCTCGACCCGCAGGACCCCGACGTCGTGCGGGCGGCCGAGCAAACCGGCATCCCGCGGGACTGGATCGAAGCGGCACAACGGTCACCGATCCACGCGCTGATCAACACCTACCGCGTGGCGCTGCCACTGCACCCGGAGTACCGCACCATGCCGATGGTCTGGTACATCCCGCCGCTGTCCCCCGTCGTGGACGTCATCCGCGACACCGGCCACGACGCCGAGGACCACGGCAACCTGTTCGCCGCCATCGACGCGTTGCGCATCCCGGTCGAATACCTGGCCAGGCTGTTCACCGCGGGCGATCCCGAGCCGGTGAACTCGGTGCTGCGCAAGCTGGCGGCAATGCGCAGCTACATGCGGGACATCAACCTCGGCCGCGAACCACGCGAGGAGATCGCGGCCGGAGCAGGCATGACCGGAGAGCAGGTCTATGACATGTACCGGTTGCTGGCGCTGGCCAAGTACGAGGACCGCTACGTCATCCCGCCCGCGCACGCCGAACAGGCGCACGGGCTGGAGGAGCTGGCGACCGAGTGCAGCCTCGACTACGACGGCGGTCCCGGCATGGGCGGCTCCGGCCCGTTCGGGGAGAGCTCCGGCGGAGTCTCCCCCATCGCCGTCGAGAACTTCCGGATGCTGCGAGACCGTCAGTCCAGCGACACGATGGCAGCCCCCGACGAGAAAGCCCACCGCGTCAACCTCCTCAACTGGGACGGCAAGGGCCGCCCGGAAGGGCTCTTCCCACCGAGGAGGCAGCCGTGATCGCGTGGCAGATCCAATCCCTGCTGATGAGCTATCCCGACGCGCAGCTCCTCAGCCGCACACCTCTCCTCCGCCGTGCCGCCGAGACGTTGCCGGTCACGATCGGCGCTCCGTTGCCGAGGTTCCTCGACCACCTCGACCGCACACCGCTGACCGAACTCGAAGCCGACTACGTCGCGACGTTCGACCACCGCAAGAAGTTCAGCCCCTACCTGACCTACTTCGCGTACGGGGACACACGCAAACGCGGGATGGCGTTGCTGCGGTTCAAGCACGCCTACCGAGCGGCCGGCCTGGAACTCGACGACAGCGAACTGCCCGACCACCTCTCGGTCGTGCTGGAGTTCGCGGCGACCGGCGACCCCGTTCAGGGACAACGGCTTCTCGTTGAACACCGCGCCGGTCTCGAACTGATGCGGCTCGGTCTCCAGGAGGCCGGATCGCCCTACGCCGCGGTGCTCGCGTCAGTCTCCGCCACGCTGCCTCCCCTGCGCGGGCACGACCGCGAGGCCATCGCTCGCCTCGCCGCGCAGGGACCGCCGGAGGAGGAGGTCGGCCTGGCGCCGTACATGCTGGAGGGAACCCGATGACCGCACTCCAGATCCTGCTGTGGGTCGCCCTGCCCTACGTGGCGATGGCCGTGTTCGTCGTGGGCCACATCTGGCGCTACCGCTACGACAAGTTCGGCTGGACCACACGTTCCTCCCAGCTCTACGAGAACCGGCTGCTGCGATTGGGCAGTCCGCTGTTCCACTTCGGCATCCTGTTCGTGGTGCTGGGCCACATCGGCGGTGTGCTGATCCCGAAGTCGTGGACCGAGGCTGCCGGGATCAGCGAGTCCGTGTACCACGCGCTCGCCGTGACGCTGGGTGTCATCGCCGGGGCGATGACACTGGCGGGAGCGGCGATCCTCGTCTACCGCAGGCGCACCGTCGGACCGGTCTTCTCCGCCACGACGCGCAACGACAAGGCCATGTACGTCCTGCTGGTCGGCACGATCGTGCTCGGCCTCGGCACCACCGTGCTCGGCAACCTGACCGACCACCCGCACGACTACCGCGAGACCGTCTCGCCCTGGTTCCGCTCGATCTTCTACTTCCAGCCGAAACCCGAGCTGATGGCCCAGGCACCGCTCGGGTTCCAGCTGCACGTGCTCTCCGCGTGGGCGCTCGCCGCCTTCTGGCCGTTCAGCCGCCTCGTGCACGTCTTCTCCGCCCCGGTGGGCTACCTGACCCGCCCGTACATCGTCTACCGAAGCCGGGACGCCCACCTGGGCACCCGCTCACCCCAGCGAGGATGGGAACGTACGACATGACCGAACACCCCGCCGTCACCCAGCTCGACGCCCTGGCAGGCGACCTGCTCGACCAAGCCCGCACCACCTCGGCCAAGCGAACGGCCAGGACCCTGGTGACCGGAAGCTCCCTTCGTGCCACCCTGATCGCCTTGGCCGAAGGCTCCGAGCTGGCCGAGCACGACGCCCCCGCCGCTGCCACGCTGCAGGTCGTCACCGGCCGGGTCCAGCTGTACACGAGCGAACACGAGCAGACGGTCGAAAATGGCCAGCTCGCCGTCATCCCGCCACTGCGGCACGGCCTGAAGGCGCTGGCAGACTCGGTCGTCCTCCTGACCGTCGCTCTCCGCTGACCGGGCTGGGCCGGGACCATGGTCCCGGCCCTGTCACCGCCCGGGGTCTCTGTCGCCAGAACCGCCACAGGACGACCGTGGAGGTATGAGACCTGGCGCAGTGATCGAAGAAACCTCACTCCGGGCGGCCGGCTCCGCGTGGCAGGGCTTCCGCCCAGGCCGGTGGGCCGACGAGATCGACGTTCGCGACTTCATCCAGGCCAACTACTCGCCCTACACCGGAGACTCGGCCTTCCTGGCCGGCCCGACCCCGCGCACGACCGCGCTGTGGAAGCGGCTCACGACGATGTTCGTGGACGAGCGGGCCCGCGGCATCTACGACGTCGACACGCACACCCCGTCGTCCATCACCGCCCACGCACCCGGCTACATCGACCGCGAGCACGAGCTCATCGTCGGTTTGCAGACCGACGCGCCCCTCAAGCGCGCGATCATGCCGCAGGGCGGGCTGCGCATCGTGGAGTCCGGCCTCAAGACCTACGGCTACGAGCTCGACCCGCAGGTACGGAAGATCTTCACCCAGTACCGCAAGACGCACAACGACGGCGTCTTCGACGCCTACACCGCGGAGATCCGCCGAGCCCGCAAAGCCGGCATCATCACAGGACTCCCCGACGCCTACGGCCGCGGCCGGATCATCGGCGACTACCGTCGTGTCGCGCTCTACGGCGTCGACCGGCTGATCACGGCGAAGGAGGCCGAGCGGGCGGCGCTGGACGAGCTGTGGTCCACGGAGGACGTGATCCGCGACCGCGAAGAACTCGCCGAGCAGATCCGTGCGCTCGAGGAACTGCGGCAGATGGCCGCCTCCTACGGCCACGACATCTCCGGGCCGGCCACCACCGGCCGTGAAGCGGTGCAGTGGCTCTACTTCGCCTACCTCGCCGCCGTGAAGGAGCAGAACGGCGCCGCCATGTCGCTGGGCCGCACGTCGACGTTCCTCGACGTTTACCTCCAGCGCGACCTGGACGAAGGACGGCTCACCGAGAGTGAGGCGCAGGAGCTCGTCGACGACCTGGTGATCAAGCTGCGCATCGTCCGGTTCCTCCGTACCCCCGAATACGACCAGCTCTTCTCCGGCGACCCGACCTGGGTCACCGAGTCCATCGGCGGAATGGGCTCCGACGGCCGCCCGCTCGTCACCCGCACGAGCTTCCGGTTCCTGCAGACCCTCTACAACCTCGGCCCCGCGCCCGAACCCAACCTGACCGTCCTCTGGTCGTCCCACCTGCCCGAGGGCTTCAAGCGGTTCTGCGCGAAGGTCTCCATCGACACCAGCTCCATCCAGTACGAGAACGACGAGCTGATCCGTCCGCGCTTCAGCGACGACACCGCCATCGCCTGCTGCGTCTCCGCCATGCGCGTCGGCGAGCAGATGCAGCTGTTCGGCGCCCGCGTCAACCTCGCCAAGGCCCTGCTCTACGCGATCAACGGCGGCCGCGACGAAATCTCCGGAGTCCAGGTGGCACCGGCCTCCCCGCCGCTCACCGGCGAGTACCTCGACGCCAACGAGGTGCGTGCCGCGTTCGACAGGATGACCGACTGGCTGGCCAAGACCTACGTCGAAGCGCTCAACATCATCCACTCCATGCACGACAAGTGCGCCTACGAACGCATCGAGATGGCCCTGCACGACCACCCCGTCCAGCGCCTGCTCGGCTGCGGCGTCGCGGGCCTCTCGGTCGTCGCCGACAGCCTCTCCGCCATCCAGCACGCCCGAGTCAGGGTGATCCGCGACGAGACCGGCCTCGCCGTCGACTACGCCGTCGAGGGTGACTTCCCCAAGTACGGCAACAACGACGACCGAGCCGACGCCATCGCGGTGGACCTCGTCGAGGACTTCATGACCAAGGTGCGCCGCTACCCCGCACACCGCGATGCCGTGCACACCCAGTCCGTCCTCACCATCACGTCGAACGTCGTCTACGGCAAGCACACCGGCAACACCCCGGACGGCCGCCGCGCCGGCGAACCGTTCGCACCCGGAGCCAACCCGATGAACGGCCGCGACAAGCACGGCTTGGTCGCCGCCGCCCTGTCCGTCGCCAAGCTCCCCTACGACCAGGCCCAGGACGGCATCTCGCTCACCGCGAGCATCACGCCCACCGGCCTCGGCCGCACCGCCGACGAACAGGTCACCAACCTCGTCGGCGTGCTCGACGCCTACACCGACGCCGGCGGGTTTCACCTCAACGCCAACGTCCTCAACCGCGAAACCCTGCTCGACGCCATGGCACACCCCGAAAACCACCCGCAGCTGACGATCCGCGTCTCGGGCTACGCGGTGAACTTCATCCGCCTCACTCCCGAGCAGCAGCGCGACGTCATCAACCGAACCTTCCACGAGTCGCTGTGAACACCGGGTCGGTCCACTCGTGGGACATCGCCACCTCGGTCGACGGACCGGGTACCCGCTTCGTGCTCTTCCTGAGCGGGTGCCCGCTCCGCTGCCTGTACTGCCACAACCCGGACACGTGGCACATGCGCGACGGCCATCGCATGACCGTCGACGAGGTCGCCGCCGAGATGAGCAAGTACGTCCGTTTCATCAAAGTCGCCGGCGGCGGCATGACCATCAGCGGCGGAGAACCACTGCTGCAACCGGCCTTCACCGCCGCGCTCTTCCGCCGCGCCAAGGAGCTCGGCCTGCACACTGCGCTCGACACCTCGGGGTTCCTCGGCGCGCGAGCCTCGGACGAACTGCTCGCTGACACCGACCTCGTCCTGCTCGACATCAAGTCGTGGGACCCGGCGACCTACCGGCGCGTCACCCGCGGCGAGGTGGCACCCACTCTCACCTTCGCCCGTCGGCTCGCCGACATGGGCAAACCCATGTGGGTGCGGTTCGTCCTCGTGCCAGGCCACACCGACGACCCGGCCAACATCGAGGGCATCGCCCGGTTCGTCTCCACGCTCGACACCGTGGAACGCGTCGAGGTGCTGCCGTTCCACAAGCTCGGCGCACCGAAGTACGCCGCTCTCGGCATCCCGTTCCCGCTCGAGAACACCCCCACCCCCGACGCCGAACTGGTGCGGCGAGTCCGCAGCCAGTTCTCTGATCGCGGCGTGCCGGTGCACTGATCCCAGCATCTTCAAGCCGATAGGAGGGCACCATGACCAGCAGCAGGGCACAGCGCGGCGGCTACCTGTTGGACACGAGGTTATGCGGCGTGGGTGAGCGTAGCGGGTGTCGGGGTGAGGCTGTTCTCGAAGTCGATCGGGGATTTCTGGCCGAGGTGGGAGTGGCGTCGCCGGGTGTTGTAGCGGTGTGCCCAGCCGAACACCGCCAGCCGTGCTTGCGTTGCGGTGCCCCAATTCGGGGCGCCTTGGAGGGTTTCGCGTTTGAGGGAGGCGTTGAGGCTTTCGGCGGCGGCGTTGTCGGCGGAGCTGCCCACCGCGCCCATGGACCGGGTCACCCCGGCGGCCCGGCAGGCATCGGCGAACGCCGTGGCACCGTATTGGGCTCCGTGGTCGCTGTGGAAGATCGCCCCGGCCAGGCTGCCCCGTGTCCGCTCGGCCGCGTGCAGGGCGTCGAGAACGAGGTCGACGCGCATGTGGTCGGCCACGGCCCAGCCGGCCAGGCGGCGTGAGCACAGGTCCATCACGCTGGCCAGGTGGAGAAACGTGCCGCCGGCGATGGGCAGGTAGGTGATGTCGCCGACGTAGCGGGTGTTGGGGGTGTCGGCGGTGAAGTCGCGTCCGAGCAGGTCAGGGACCTTGGCTGTCGCCGGATCGGCGACGGTGGTGCGGTGCCGGCGGCGCAGCCGCACCCCGGCCAGGCCGATCCCGCGCATCACCCGGGCCACCCGCTTGTGGTTGACGTGGTGACCGGTGTCGTGCAGTTCGGCGGTGACCCGCGGGACACCGTAAGTACCGTCCGATTCCCGGTGGATCACCCGGATCCGCGCGGCCAGACGCGCGTCGTCCGCAGCCCGGACCGCCCGCTCGGGCGCGGTGGCCTTCCAGTGGTAGAAGCTGGACCGGGCGACCCCGATGACCTGGCACAACCGCTTCACGCCATGCTGGCGCTGGTAGTCGGCGACGAACTGGAAGCGGTTCACCAGCGCGTCTCCCCGGCGAAATACCTGGCCGCCTTGCGCAGAATGTCCCGCTCCTCCTCCAGCTCACGGACCCGCCTGCGCAGTACGGCGTTCTCGTCCTCCGGCGAGGCAGGCGCCGGGGTACTCGGGGTGGTGGCGGGTGAGGCGGTGCGCTGCGCGTCGTCGAGCCTGATCCAGTTGCGCAGCGTCTCGTGGTTGACGCCCAGGTCATCGGCCACCGATTTGATCGTCACACCGGGTCGGGACCGGTAGAGCGCGACCGCCTCGGCCCGGAACTCCGGCGGATACTGCTTCATCACCATCGGTACGGGACTCCTGTCCACCCGGATCGTCAGGATCCAAGTGTGTCTGGTGTCCAACATCCAGGGTCAAGTCCCGGTCTCCTTGGCGAAGAAAGCTGTGGCCCGTTTGAGGATCTCCACGTCCTCGCGCAGCCGCCGGTTCTCCCGCCGCAGGGCAGCGAGCCCGGCCTTCTCGTCGCTGCTCAGCCCGCCGTCGTCGCGGGTCCCGGCGTCGCGCTCGGCCTGGCGGACCCACTCGCGCACGGCGGTCTCGGTCAGGTCGAAGTCCTTCGCGACCTGCGCGATCGAGCGGTCACCACGCTGGCACCGCTCGACGATCTCCGCCTTGAACTCCGGGGTGAACGCACGACGAGGACGCCGGGGCTTGTTCGAAGCCCATGGTCTTCATAAGGACATCCAGGGGCAAAAACCCTGATCTCAGATGTCCGTCGAAACGGGTCAGGCCCACCGCGGAGCAGCACCGACGCTGCGGACAGCACCTTCCACGTCACCTTGTACCGCTCTCAGCCGGGGAGAGATGCGCTGCCGCGATGACTTTTCGAGCGGCACAGGTCCGCGAGGCGGTAAAGGTGCGGTATGTCCACACTAAAACTCCAGTTCGTGACCTGTTGACTCTGCACGAGCCGGGCGGCAGGCTCTTGCGAATGCCGGTTCAGGCCGACAACCAGGGGGAGTTCGCGTTGGGGGAAGAGGGCCACCATGGCCAGGCGACGCTGCGGTCCGCCTGGTGATGGGGCAGCCGCACGAGTACGTGCGTCGGGAGTTGGTCGAACCGGACTGGCGGCGGTTTCCCGGCTGGGCGCACGTGACCGAGGCGCAGTGGCGCGACGCCCAGTGGCAGCGGGCGCACTGCGTGAAAGACGCCAAGCAGCTGGCGCAGGTGGCCGGCGGGTTGTTGACGGACAGGTTCTACGACGACCTCGCCGCGGACCAGGAGGCGTTCGCGACGATGTCGATGCTGCTGCCGCCGCACGTGCTCAACACCATGGCGGTGGACGCGCGGCTCGTGCCGGAGGCGTTCACGGACACCTTCCTCGCGGACCCGGTGCGCCGCTATATGCTGCCGGTCGCCTCGGACCGCGATGCGCGCTGGCCGTCGCATCCGCACTCGCAGCGGGACTCGCTGCACGAGGCGGAGATGTGGGTCGTCGAGGGCCTGACTCACCGATATCCCACCAAGGTGCTGGCGGAGATGGTGTCCACCTGCCCGCAGTACTGCGGGCACTGCACCCGCATGGACCTGGTCGGCAACAGCACGCCGTTGATCGACAAGCACAAGCTGTCACTCAGGCCGGTCGACCGCCAGGACCAGATGCTCGACTACCTGAGGAAGACTCCTGGCGTCTGCGACGTGGTCGTGTCCGGCGGCGACGTCGCCAACGTCCCGTGGCCGCAGCTGGAGTCCTTCGTGCTGCGGCTGCTGGACATCGAGACGGTCCGGGACGTCCGTCTGGCCACGAAGGCGCTGAGCGCGCTCCCCCAGCACTGGCTGCAGCCGCACGTGGTCGAGGGCCTGGAACGGGTTGCCCGCACCGCGTTGCAGCGGGGCGTCAACCTGGCGATCCACACGCACGTCAACCATGTGCAGTCCGTGACGCCGCTGGTGGCGGAGGCGACGCGGACGGCGCTGAGGGCGGGAGTGCGGGACGTGCGCAACCAGGGTGTGCTGATGCGCGGGGTCAACGCCACGCTGGCCGACCTGCTGGATCTTTGCTTTGCCCTGCAAGGGGAAGCGAACATCCTGCCGTACTACTTCTACCTGTGCGACATGATCCCCAACGCCGAGCACTGGCGCGTGGCCGTGTGGGAAGCGCAGGAACTGCAGCACGCGATCATGGGCTATCTCCCCGGCTACGCCACGCCGCGGATCGTGTGCGACGTGCCGTACGTGGGCAAGCGGTGGGTGCACCAGCTCGCCGAGTACGACCGGGAGCTCGGGATCTCGTACTGGACCAAGAACTACCGCACCACCGTCGAGGCCGACGACCTGCGGGCGCTGGACCGGCGCTACCCCTACTACGACCCGATCTCCACACTCGGAGAAACCGGCCAGAAGTGGTGGGAAGACGCGGTAACTGCTGGTCAGGCGCTCGCCCGCTGAGGACTTCCGGTGATTTGTGGACAACGCGAGACAGTCGTGCATACGATGGCGACACTGGGCTGGGGATTATGACTGATCACGTGCAGGGAGATATGGCACCGCAACTGGGGTACCGCCGCAACAATTCGTGCCGCATCCGTGTTCTCGTAGCGACATGACCGCACTGGCACACAGGCTGGATGAGGTCGAACGCTCATTCAGCCCGACTCCACTCGTGCCCGTGGCCGACGGGAAAGTAGATCTGCACGCAAAGCTGGAGTTCTGCAACCCCACCGGCAGCTCGAAGGACCGGTCAGCTTTCTGGATTCTCAAACGCGCGGTCGAGCGCGGTGAGATCACCTCGTCCACGACGGTGGTCGAATCGTCTTCGGGCAATTTCGCGATCTCCATGTCGTCGTTCTGCCGCACACTCGGCATCGGATTCGTCCCGGTGATCGACCCGAACTGCAACGCCGCCACGGAACACTATTTGCGGGCGGCCTGCGACCGCGTCGAGAAGGTCACCGAACGCGACAGCTCCGGCGGGTTCCTGTTGAGCCGGCTGGCGCGCGTGCGGGAGCTCGAAACGGCCCTGCCCGGCTCCTACTGGCCCAACCAGTACGCCAACGCCGACGCGGCGGAAGCGCACTTCCTGCTGACCGGCGGGGAGATCGCGGGAGCGCTCGACAACCTCGACTACGTGTTCGTCGGGGTCAGCACCGGCGGCACGGTCGCGGGCCTGTCACAACGCTTGAAGAAAGAGTTTCCGCAGGTCAAGGTCATTGCGGTCGACACGGAGGGCTCAGTGGTCTTCGGTCGGGAGCCGCAGGCGCGCAAGCTGCCAGGGCTCGGGTCGAGCATCGTGCCGCCGCTCGTGGCGACCGCCGAGATCGACGACGTGGTGATCGTGAGCGAGCACGAGGCGGTCCGCGGCTGCCGGGCCCTGCTGCGCCGCTCCGGTCTCTTCACCGGAGGCTCGACCGGCAGCACCTATGCCGCGGTGCAGCGCTACTTCGCGGACCGCGACAATTGCGCCGGACGGCCGAGTGCGTTGTTCCTGTGCGCCGATCGCGGAACGGCCTATGCGGAGACCGTGTACAACAACACGTGGGTGACAGAAGCCTTGGGCAAGGAAACGCGCATATCGGCGACAGTGGCCGGCTGACCTGGAGGGAAAACTTGTCCAGCTTTCCGAATGAGTTCCGTGTGCCCACCGTGCGGGTGATCACGGGCGACGACGTGCACTCATGCGTGATCGACAGTGCCGAGGAGTGCGTCGATCTCGTCCGCCGCGCCTACCTCACGCACTCCGCCGGGGACAGCTCCAACCCGCACAGCAGCTTCCTGCGTTTTCCGCACAAGCCGAACTCGCGGATCATCTCGCTGCCTGCCTATCTCGGCGGCGAGTTCGGCGTAGCGGGCATGAAATGGATCGCGAGCTTCCCGGACAACATCGCCGACGGCATCCCGCGCGCGTCGGCGATACTGATTCTGAACGACACCGAGATCGGTTATCCGTTCGCGTGCATGGAATCGTCGATCATTTCCGCGACGCGCACCGCGGCCTCCGCCGTGCTAGGCGCCGAGGCCCTGGCGGGTGACCGTGCCGCGCGCAGGGTCGGCTTCATCGGGACGGGCCTGATCGCGGGCCACGTGTGGCGCTTCCTGCGGGACCTCAAGTGGCGCGTCGACGGCTTCCGGCTCTTCGACACCGTGCGCGCCAGCGCGGACCGGTTCGGCGAGGGACTCGTCGAGGACGGTGCGGCCGACGTGGTCACGGTGGACACGGTCGCCGAGGCGATTGAGGGCTGCGACCTCGTCGTGCTGGCGACCGTCGCGGGCGAGCCGCACATCGGCGACGCGGAGCTGTTCGCCCACGCGCCGACGGTGCTGCACCTGTCGCTCCGTGACCTGTCACCCGAGGTCGTCCTCGCGGGACAGAACATCACCGACGACGTGGACCACGCGGTCCGCGAGCGCACCTCGTTGCACCTCACCGAACAGCGCACCGGTGACCGCGCGTTCGTCGCGGGCACGATCGCGGACGTGCTGAACGGCACGGTGCGGCGCGACCCGGCGCGGGCCGCGATCTACTCGCCGTTCGGGCTCGGCGTGCTCGACCTGGCGATCGGCAAGTGGGTGTACGAGCAGGTGACCGCGCGCGACGGCGGCACGGTCGTCGACGACTTCTTCGGCAGTGCGGTGAGGCGGCCATGAGCGAGATCCGGTACACGGTGGTCGTGAACCACGAGGACCAGCACTCGATCTGGTTCACCGACCGGCCCCTGCCGGCCGGCTGGACCGAGGTCGGCTTCACCGGCACCAGGGAGGCGTGCCTGGCGCACGTCGAGCAGGTGTGGACGGATCTCACGCCGCGCTCGGTGCGCGAGCGGCTCGCCGCCGGGGAGGCACGATGACCGCCGGTGTGCTCCTGGACACCAGGAAGGTCGTCACCACCGTCGAGCTGTCGGTGTTCGAGCGGATCACCCCGCTCGTGTCGGGCTACCTCGAGGCGTACGCGTCGACGGACCCGGTGGTGAGCGGGCAGTTCCGCTTCGACAAGTACACGACCAGCATCAAGACACCGCTCGAGACGGTCGCGAAGACCTTGCTGGCCAAGGACTCCGACGTGTTCGCGTTCTCGACGTACGTGTGGAACATCGGCCTGGTCCGCAAGCTGCTGGTGCTGCTGCGCCAGGCGCGCCCGGACGTGCACATCGTCCTGGGCGGACCGCAGGTGATGCACCACGGCCTGCGCTACCTCGACCCGTCCGACGAGCGGATGGTCGTGTGCAACGGCGAGGGCGAGGCGACCTTCACCGAGTACCTGCACGAGCTGACCAAGCCGGAACCGGACCTCACCACCGTGGCCGGGCTGACGATGTACCGCGACGGGCAGCTCGTCACGACACCGGAACGCGCGCGCATCAAGGACCTGGAGACGATCCCGTCGCCGTTCCTGTCCGGGCTGATCTCCGACGAGTACAGCATCAGCATCATCGAGACCAACCGCGGCTGCCCATACCACTGCGGCTTCTGCTTCTGGGGCGCGGCGACCAACGACCGCGTCTACCGGTTCGACGAGCAGCGGGTGCGCGACGAGCTGACCTGGATGGCGCGCAACGGCACGCTGTTCCTCTACATCGCCGACGCGAACTGGGGCATGCTCGCCCGCGACGTCGAGTTCTCCGAGCACATCGCCTCGCTCACCCGCGAGTACCGGCTGCCGAACGTCGTGTACTTCTCCTCGGCCAAGAACAAGCCGCACGCGGTCACCAAGATCACCGGCATCTTCCAGGAGGCCGGGCTCGTCGCGTCCCAGCCGGTGTCCATGCAGACGCTGGAACCGACCAGCCTGAAGATCATCGCCAGGGACAACATCAAGCTCGACGCGTTCGGCTCGGTGCAGGACGACCTGCGCGACCGCGGGCTGAGCTCGTTCATCGAGCTGATCTGGCCGCTGCCCGGCGAGACGCTGGAGACGTTCCAGCAGGGCATCGGCACGCTGTGCGAGCGCGACGCGCACACGATCATCTCGTACTCGCACCTGCTGCTGAACAACACGCCGATCTACCACAACCGCGACAAGCTCAGGCTGGTCACGCGGCCGGCCGGTGGTGAGGTCGCCGAGGCGCAGATCGTGATCGGCACCGAGCAGGTGACCCCCGACGAGTTCGCCGAGGGCATGCGGTACTTCTACGCCGTGCACGCGGTGCACAACACGCGCAGCCTGCGCGCAACGGCGAAGTACCTGACCGGCAAGGGGATCACGACGTTCCCCGAGCTGTTCTCGGGGATGGTCGAGTACTGGCGCGGCCTGCCGCAGGACGACGCCATCGTGTCCTACGTGGAGCGTTCGATCCGGGACGCGCTGTTCTACGACGTCGGCAACTACGGCCTGTTCGTGCACATGGTGCTGCACGAACACCGGGCGCTGTTCACCCGGCACCTGCGCGACTTCGTCGCGGCGCAACCGTGGTGGTCGGACCCGACCGCGCGGGCGCTGTTCGAGATCGACCTGCTCAACCGGCCCTACATCTACTCCTCCACACCGCTGGAGGAGTTCGACCGTCCCTTCGAGACGGTTGTGGTCACCGCGGGGTCCGGCAGGTCCCGCACGGTCGAGCTCGACCCGTCCTGGCACGAGGAGCTGCGCCGGTCGGTGCGGCTGGACCCGCTGGTGCCGCGGGGGCCGCGGTTCGTCGTCGACTACAAGCGGTTGCAGTACCCGTACATGGCCGGGCAGAGCATCGACCACAACGCGAACTACTGCCACGGCATGATCGAGAAGATCGAGAACATCGCGCCGATCTGGCGTTCGACAGGAGTCTGATGCAGCTCGACCGGCGCCCGGTGCTGGGCGTCCTCGCCGCGATCGCGTTGCTCGGGGCGCTGGCGGTGGTGGCCTTCGCGCCGCCGGCCGCCCGCTCCGGCGACGTCCCGGCGCGGGAGTTCTCCGCTCAGCGCGCGGTGGCGCACCTGGAGCAGATCGCGCAACGTCCGCACCCGACGGGGACGCCGGACAACGCACGCGTGCGCTCCTACGTCGCCGACACGGCGCGGTCGCTGGGCGCGCAGGTCGAGGTCGACAGCGGTGACGTGGTGCGGGCCGGGTGGGGCAACCCGTTCCCCGCCGCGCACGTGCACAACGTCCTGGCGCGGCTGCCCGGCACCGACCCGCAGCGCAGCGGCGGCAAGACGCTGCTGCTCGTCGCCCACTACGACTCGGTGCCGACAGGCCCGGGTGCGGCGGACAACGGCGCCGCCGTGGCCGGGCTGCTGGAGACCATCAGGGCGCTCAAGGCCCGCGGCGGCACGCCGAACGATGTCGCGTTCCTGTTCACCGACGCGGAGGAGATCGGCGGCCTGGGAGCGGAGCGGTTCGTGCGTTCCCGCGGGGTCGACGGGCTCGGCGCGGTGCTGAACTGGGAGGCTCGCGGCAGTTCGGGCCCGGTGCTGATGTTCGAGACCAGCGTCGGCAACGCCGAGCTGATCGACGCCTACGCCGACACCGGCACACGCCCGGCGGGCAACTCGCTGGCCTACGAGATCTACCAGCGGATGCCCAACGGCACGGACTTCACGGTCTTCAAGGACGCGGGCGCGCGCGGCCTGAACGCGGCGTTCCTCGACGGCTTCCACGACTACCACTCGCCGCACGACGACATCGCGAACCTCGACCAGGACAGCCTGCAGCACCACGGCGAGACGATGCTCGGACTGGTCGACCGCCTCGGCTCCACCGACCTGCGCACCCTCGCTGCCGCGGACAACGCCGTCTACTTCGACCTGTTCGCCCGCGTGCTGGTGCACTACCCGAGCTGGGTCGCGCTGCTCCTCGCGGTTGCGACGGTTCTGGGCCTCGGCGCGCTCGTCGTGCTGGGCGTGCGCCGCCGAGCCCTGCACGTCACCGGCGTTCTCGCGGTGGCCGCCGTCTCGGTCGGCGCTGTCGCCGTCACGGCGGCGGTGGGCGTCGGGCTGTGGCAGCTCGTGCTGGCCGTGCGGCCGGGACTGTCGGCGCTGCCGCTGGAGGAGCCGTACGAACGCGGCTGGTTCGTGGCCGGGTTCCTCCTCGCCGCCGCGGCGGTCGTGTTCGCGGCCGCCGGTGTTGTGCGGCACCGCGAGCAGGCCGAGGTGCTCGCCGGGGTGCTCCTGGTGGGCACGGTGGTGGTCGCCGCGACGGCGGTCACCGTGCCGGGCGCGAGCTACCTGTTGCAGTGGCCCGTCCTCGCCGGCCTCGTGGTGCTCGGGCTGTGCCTGCGGCGCGGCCACGCGGGCGCGGTGCTGCTCGGGCTGCCCGCGGCCGTGACCGTGGTGCTGTTCGCGCCGCTGGTCGGTGCCGTGCTGGTGGCGCTCGGGCTCCAGCTGGCCGCGGTGGCCCTCGCTCTCGCCGCCCTCGGCGGCCTGCTCCTGCTGCCGCTGCTCACGCCGCTCCGCCGTGCCGCCGTGGTCCTGCCCGCCGTCGTGGCGCTCGCGCTGGTCGGCACCGGCCTGGCCCGCTCGGGCTTCGAACGGACCGAGCCGCGCACCAACGCGTTGCTCTACGTGCACGACCTGACCGAGAACTCGTCGACGTGGCTGACCCGCGCGGACGAGACGGATGCGTGGACGTCGGCCGTGCTCGGCGCCTCGCCGCGGCGGACGCGGGCGACCACGTACTTCCCGCAGGAGGGCCCCGACTCGTTCCTCGCCGCGGATGCGCCCCGGATCGACCTGCTGCCGCCCGAGGTGAAGGTCCTCGCCGACGACGGCGGCGGCGGCCCGCGGACGGTCCGGTTCTCCGTGTCCTCGCGCCGCGACGCGTGGCGAATCGTCGTCCGCCTTCCGCAGAACCGGCTGCGGGAGTGCACGTTCGCCGGCACGCGGATGGACGCCGCGACGCTCTCCAAGGACGCCGACTACACCGGAGGCGTCGTGTTCCAGTACACCGGCGACTCCGACACGTTCGAGCTGAGCTGCGCGGTCACCCCCGGTCCGCTGCCGGTGGACGCGTCCGACCAGACGATCGGCCTGCCGGACGAGGTCGCCGCACTCGCGGGGCCGCGCCCGGAGGACACCGCGCCGATGCCGTTCGGTTTCACCCCGGCCGACACCGCCGTGGCCCGGCACGTGGTGGAGATCTGATGACCGACGCGATCACGGTGCGGAACCTGACCCGCACCTACCGCACGAACCAGCTGGTCCTCGCCAACGACGACCTCACGTTCAGCGTGGGCAGGGGCGAGGTGTTCGGCGTGCTCGGCGCGAACGGCGCCGGGAAGACCACCCTCGTCTCCCAGCTGCTCGGACTCGTCCGGCCGACGTCGGGTTCGATCACCGTCGAGGGCGTCGACGTGATGGCCGACCCGGACGGCGTCAAGCGCATCACCGGCTTCCTGCCGCAAACCGAGCTGGCGATGCGCGAGCTCGAGGTGCGCCGCGCGCTGCACTACACCGGCCGCCTGCGCGGCCAGGGTGAGACCGACGCGCGGCGCCAGACCGACGAGCTGCTCGACGAGCTCGGCCTCGGCCCGGTGTCCGGCCGGTACGTCAACCAGCTCTCCGGTGGCATGATGCGGCTGGTCAACTTCGGCATGGCGCTCATGGGCCGCCCGAAGCTTCTCGTGCTCGACGAGCCGACCAACGAGCTCGACCCGCACAACCGCCGCCTGGTGTGGGACGTGTTGGCCCGCCGCAGCGCCGCCGAGGGCGCGACGGTCGTGCTGGTCACCCACAACGTGCTGGAGGCCGAGTCCGTCGTCGACCGGGTCGCCGTCATGCGGCAGGGCCGGATCGTCACGCTCGGCTCCCCCGGCGAGCTGAAACACCGCCTCGGCGACACCGTGCGGATGGAGCTGCAGATCCGCGACGGCGGCGAGCTCGGTGCCGCCGAACTCGCGCTGCTCGGCGCGACCGGCACCGTCGTTCCCGGCACCAGGGACGGCCGTTACCTCGTGCACTGCGCGCCCGCGCGGATGCCCGAGCTGGTCACCGTCGTCACCGAGGGCATGGCGACGATGGAGATCGAGGACTTCCGGCTGTCGCGGCCGTCGCTGGAGGACGTGTACCTGAACCTGGACGACGAGCCGGCGACCTCGGCACCGTCGCCCGTGAGCTCGGCAGCTCCTTCCGCGGCAGCGACGGCTCCCGCCGGTGTCGCGGTCCTCGCCCCGGTCACCACGGTGCCCCCACCGGCCCGCCCGCCCCTGCGCGACCGCCTCGCCCGCGGACTGACCAGCTTCAAGTACCTGTGGCTGGAGCAGATGCTGGAGGTCAGGTCGACCTGGTGGTGGAGCTTGCTGTTCGGCTTCCTGATGCCGGTGGCCATGGTGTTCGGCCTGACCAGGATCGGCGGCGGTCTCACCGACCAGAACAGCCTGCTCTACATCGTGAGCGGCGCGGCGGTGTTCTCCGTGGCGACCGAGGGGATCGCGACGCTGGCGCAACGCGTCGGCGTGGTGCGCACGAGCGGGATGCTGCAGTACTACGTGTCGCTGCCGATCAGCCGCACGGCGTTCCTCTCGGCGCTGGTGTTCTCCCGGCTGCTGCTGATCCTGCCCGGCCTGGTCACGCCGATCATCGCCGCCCGGCTGATGTACGACGCGGACTTCGTCGTGTCCCCCATGTTGCTGGTCGTGCTGCCGCTGACGTGCCTCGCGCTGTCGGCGGTGGGTCTCGCGATCGGCACGGTCGTGGAGAGCATGGACGTGATCGTCGTGATCACGAACCTGCTGATCTTCGTCCTGCTCCTGGCGGCACCGGTGCTCATCCCGCCGGAGTCGCTGCCGTTGCCGTTGCGGCTCATCGGCTACCTGTTGCCGCCCACCTATGCCGCGGAAGCGCTCCGGCACGCCCTCAGCGGCGACCTCGGCGGGATGTTCCTCGTCGACGTCGCGGTGCTGCTGGGGATGACGGTGCTCGGACTGGCCGCGACGTCCCGCTGGATCCGTTGGCGTATCGCATGACACAAGGAACTCGGCCCATGCTGCTCACCTCCGTCCGCACCGCGCCGACGTTCGTCGACGTGCTCACCGAACGCGCCGCCGCATCGTCGCGGGTGGCACTGAGGTTCGACGACGGGGCGGGACAGTCCGCGCTGACCTACCCGCAGCTGCACGACAGGGCGCGGTCGGTCGCCGCGCTGCTCGCACAGCGGTGCGCGCCCGGCGACCGGGTGCTGCTGCAGCTGCCGCACGGCCTCGACTACGTGGTCGCGTTCCTCGGGTGCCTCTACGCGGGCGTGATCGCCGTTCCGCTGTACCCGTCGGGCACCGGGCGGCACGGGGCACGGCACCGCGCGCTGGTGGCCGACGCGACACCCGCGGTCGTCATCGCCCGCGGCGAGGTGTCCGGCGTGAACGTTCCGGTGCTGTCGGTCGACGGGGACCTACCCGCGCCCGGCGAGTGGCGGCGGCCTGGGATCACGCCGGACACCGTGGCGTTCCTGCAGTACACGTCCGGCTCGACAGCGACCCCGCGCGGTGTCGTCGTGAGCCACCGCAACCTGCTCGCGAACTCGCTGCAGATCGGCGAGCGGTTCGGCGCGAACGAGGACACGCGCGCGGTCAGCTGGCTGCCGCCCTACCACGACATGGGTCTCATCGGCGGCATCCTGCAGCCGATCCACGCGGGGGCCACGGCCACGCTGTTCGCGCCGGTGTCGTTCATCAGCAACCCGCTGCGGTGGCTGCGGCTGATCTCCGAGCAGCGTGCGACCGTCAGCGGTGGCCCGAACTTCGCCTACGACCTGTGCGCCGACCGCCTCACCGACGCCGATCTGGCGGGCCTCGACCTGTCGAGCTGGGAGATCGCGTTCAACGGCGCGGAACCGGTGCGCGCGGCGACGCTCGACAGGTTCGCCGAGCGGATGGCGCCCTACGGGTTCCGCCGCGAGGCGTTCCTGCCGTGCTACGGGCTGGCCGAGGCGACGCTGATGGTCTCCGGCCACCGCGCCGCGCCGGTCACCGCCTTCGCGGGCTCCTCACTCGCCCCCGGTGACCAGGTCGTGCCGGACGAGGCAGGACGGCGGATCGTGTCGTGCGGCCCGGCGGTCGACGGCGTCACGACGGTGGTGGTCGACGCCCAGACCGCCACCCCGTGCCAGGACGGCACCGTGGGCGAGATCTGGGTGACGGGCGAGAACGTCGCGTCCGGCTACTGGGGCCGCACGGACGACGACGTCTTCGGCGCCGCGCTGCCCGACGACGACCGCGCCTGGCTGCGCACCGGTGACCTCGGGTTCCTCTTCGACGGCGAGCTGCACGTCACCGGCCGCGCGAAGGACCTGATCGTGGTGCGCGGCCGCAACCACTACCCGCAGGACCTCGAGCGCTGCGCCCTCGACGCCCACCCTGCGCTGCGCCGGGGTGCCGCCGCGTTCGGTCTGGGCGAGCGCGAGGAGGTGTGCCTCGTGCTGGAGTCCGCGACGGCGCACCGGGCGGAGGAGAACGCGGAGGTCGTCGCGGCCGTGTGCACGGCGATGGCCCGCGAGCACGGGGTCACGCCGGCGACGGTCCTGTTCATCCGGCCCGGCAAGATCCCCACGACCAGCAGTGGCAAGGTGCGGCGGGCGCGCACGCGGGAGCTGTTCGCCGACGGCTCCCTGCAGCCGGTGCACCGCTGGGACGCCGCCGGTGCGGGAGACCTGGCCGCGGTCAGCGAGGAGGAGCGGGACCCGACGGCGCGGGAGGTCGTGCTGCGGCTCGCGGCGGCCCGGCTCGGGCACGCGGTCGACCCGGCGGTACCGCTGGTCGCCCAGGGGCTCGACTCGCTGAGCGCCACCGAGCTGTCCGCCGCGATCAGCGACGCTCTCGGCGTGCGGGTCGAGCTGCGGGCGTTGCTCGACGGCGCCACGGTCGACTCGCTGCCGCTCGACATCCCCGCAGGGCGAACGCGTCCGGGCCCGGACGCCGTGGCCGGTCCGCAGCCGATGACCGCCAACCAGAGGGCGTTGTGGTTGCTCGAACAGCTCAACCCCGGCACGGCGACCCAGCACGTCTACTCGGCAATCCGGTTCGAGTCCGATGTGGACGCCGAGGCGCTGCGCCGCGCGTTCCAGGCGCTGATCGACCGGCACCCGGCGCTGCGCACCGCCGTGCGCGCCGGCGACCAACCGCTGCAGGAGGTGCTGGCGCATCAGGAGGTCGCGTTCACCGTCGAGGACGCCGCGGCGCTGGACGAGGAGGCGTTCGCCGCGCGGCTGGAGAGGGAGACGACCGAGGAGTTCGCACTCGCGGAGGGCCGCGTGCTGCGCACGGTGCTGTTCCGTCGCCCAGGTGGGGACGTGCTCGTGTTCGTCGTGCACCACATCGCCGTGGACATGTGGTCCATCGCGGTGCTCGCCGAGGAGCTCGGCCAGCTCTACTCCGGTGCCTCGCTGCCGCCCACCCCTGCCGCAGGTCCGGTCGAGGTGGCCCGCAGGCAACGCGAACTGCTCGCGTCCCCGCGAGGTGCCGAGCTGCGCGCGCACTGGCGGTCCGCGCTCGAGGGCGTCGAACCCGTCCTGGAGCTGCCTGCCGACCGGCCGCGACCCGCCACCCGCGGGCACCGGGGCCACTCGATCACCGCGCGCCTGGACCGCGAGCTGACCACCGCGTTGCGCGGGCTGGCCGCCGAGTACGACACCACGCTGTTCGTGGTGCTGCTCAGCGTCTTCCAGTCGCTCGTGCACCGCTACACCGGGGAGCACGACTTCCTCGTGGGCGTTCCCGTCGCGGGCCGCACCGATCCCGACTTGCACCGGGTCGTCGGCTACCTCGTGAACCCGGTGCCGGTGCGCGCCCGCATCGACGGCACGCGGTCGGTGGCCGAGCACGTGCGCTCCACCGGTCGGGCCGTCGGCGCCGCCCTGGCGCACCAGGACATGCCGTTCCCGCTGCTGGTGGAGGAGCTCGCGCTCGCACGAGGGGCGTCCCGCGCGCCGGGCTTCCAGGTGATGTTCAGCCAGGCCCGCTCGCACCTGCCCGACTCAACTCTGGGGGTGCTCACCAGCGGTCGTCCCGGCGTGCCGGTGCGGCTCGGTGAGCTACGCGGCGAGTCCGTCGCACTGACCCGCCACACCGCCGAGGTCGACCTGACGATGGTGGTCGCCGAGGACACCGACGAAGTCGAGGTGGTGCTGAACTACAGCACCGACCTGTTCGACCGCGCCACCATCGCCCGGTTCGCCGACAACTACGCGCTGCTGGCCGCCGAGATGGCCCGCGACGCGGCACGCCCGCTCGGCGAGCTCACGCCGGTCAGCGAGCGGGAACTGCGGATGATCGCGCAGTGGAACGCCACCGCGACCGATTACCCGCGCACGAAGTCCGTGGTGGACCTGTTCGCCGAGCAGGTGGCAGCCCGCCCGGACGCGCCGGCGCTCACCTACGGCGCGCTGTCCTACAGCTACCGCGAGCTGGACCAAGTCTCCACAGCGCTGGCATGCCGGTTGCGCGACCTCGGTGTCGGCGCCGGGACGCCGGTCGGGTTGTGCGTCGACCGCGACCCGGCGGTGGTCGTCGCGATGCTCGCCGTCGCCAAGGCGGGTGGCGCCTACGTGCCGCTCGACCCGGCCCACCCGCCGCACCGGCTGCGCCAGATCGTCACCGAGTCGGCGCCCGCACTGCTGCTCGCGACCGGAGCGGCCGTCGTGGACACCGACCTGCCGGTCGTCGAGGTGCGGGACTTCCTCACCCCGGCCGCCGCCGAGCAGGCCGCCGACTGGAACGGTCCGGTCGCCGACAGCCTGCTGTACGTGATGTACACGTCCGGCTCGTCCGGTACGCCCAAGGGCATCTGCATCGCGCACCGCAACGTCGTGCGGCTCGTGCGGGACACGAACTACATGACCATCGAGCCTGGAGACCGGGTCGCACAGATCTCCAACGCGGCGTTCGACGCGGCGACGCTGGAGGTGTGGGGCGCGCTGCTCAACGGCGGCCACCTCGTCGGGTTCGACAAGGACACCGTGCTGTCGCCACCCGCGCTCGCCGAGGCGCTGCGGTCGGGCGGCATCCACACGGTGGTGTTCGCGACCCCGCTGTTCACCCAGGTCGCGGCCTACGACGCCGGCACGTTCGCCGCGGCGAAGCAGCTGCTGGTCGGCGGCGACACGATGGACCCCAAGATCGCGCGGGCGGTGTCGGAGCTGGGCGGCCCGCTGCTGTCCAACGGCTACGGCCCGACCGAGTCCGCCACGTTCGCAACCGTCCAGGCCCTGCCCGAGGTGGGCCAGGACGTGGCCCGGCTGCCGATCGGCGGGCCGATCTCCAACACGCAGGTGCACATCCTCGACCCGCTCATGCGGCCGGTGCCGATCGGTGTACCGGGCGAGCTGCACATCGGCGGTGACGGCCTCGGCCACGGCTACCTCAACCGCGCCGGCCTCACCGCGGACAGGTTCCGGCCCGACCCGTTCAGCGGAGTGCCGGGCAGCCGCTTGTACGCGACCGGCGACAAGGCGCGCTGGCTGCCGGACGGTTCGGTGGACTTCCTGGGCCGGCTCGACTTCCAGGTGAAGATCCGCGGGTTCCGCATCGAACTGGGCGACGTCGAGGCGGCGCTGGTCGAGCACCCCGGTGTCGTGGAGGCCGTGGTCGTGGTCGACGACTCCGTCGGCGAGAAGCGCCTGGCCGCCTACTACGCGGGCGCCCCGGAACCCGCGGAGCTGTCGGCGCACCTCGCGGCACGGCTACCGGAGTACATGGTGCCCGCGGCGCTGCTGCGGTTGCCGGAGCTTCCGAAGAACCCGAACCGCAAGCTGGACCGGGCGGCGCTGCCACGTCCGTACGAGGAGGTCGCGGCGCCTGCCTCCGGGAACACGTCGGCGGAGATCTGCGCGTTGTTCGCGGAACTGCTGGGGCGGCCGGAGGTGCGGCCGGACGACAACTTCTTCGAGATCGGCGGCCACTCCCTCGTCGCGATCAAGCTGCTCACCCGCATCCGCGACACCTACGGCGTCGAGCTCCCCCTCAACGAACTGTTCACCGACCCCACCGCCCGCGCGGTGGCGCACTGCATCGACCAGGCCCAGGCGCCGGTCGCCGCCGGTGACACGACGACGGAGATCTGCGCGCTGTTCGCGGAACTGCTGGGGCGGCCGGAGGTGCGGCCGGACGACAACTTCTTCGAGATCGGCGGCCACTCCCTCGTCGCGATCAAGCTGCTCACCCGCATCCGCGACACCTACGGCGTCGAGCTCCCCCTCAACGAACTGTTCACCGACCCCACCGCCCGCGCGGTGGCGCACTGCATCGACCAGGCCGGGGCGCCGGCAGCACCCAGTGCCCCGGCCGGACCGGCCGCCGTCTCGCGCGCGGCGTACGCACGCCCCGCGCCCCGCTGACCCGCCACGGATCGGATCGAACGAGTGACCCAGGACCAGGTCTACGTCATGCCCGCGTCGCCGGCTCAGGTCGGGTTGTGGCTGCTCGCCCAGCTCGACCCGGCGTCGACGGCCTACCACGTGCCGGCGGCGGTGCGGTTGAGCGGGCCGGTGGACGCCGACGCGCTCGCGCGGGCGTTCGACGCGCTCGTGACGCGGCACGAGATCCTGCGGACGACGTTCACGACCGAGGACGACGAGGTCTGCCAGGTCGTGCACCCGCATGCGCTGGCAGACCTGGAGGTCGTCGACCTCCGCGACGCCCCCTCGTCCTGCCGGGATGCCTGCGCGGAGCAGGCGGCCCGCCCGTTCGACCTGGCGGCGGGGCCGCTGGTGCTCCCCCGGCTGTACCGGCTCGGCGACGACGACCACGTGCTCTCGCTGCTGATGCACCACATCGTCACCGACGGCTGGTCGTCCGGGATCATGGTGCGCGAATTGGCCGCGCTCTACACCGCGCAGCGCTACGGCCTCGGCGACCCGTTGCCGGCCGTCGCCCTGCAGTACGCGGACTTCGCGCTGTGGCACCGGGACCTGCTCGCGAGCGGGACCGGCGAGAAGCAGCTGGACCACTGGCGGCGCGAGTTGGCCGGTGACGACGCGGTGCTGAGCCTGCCGACCGATCGCCCGCGGCCCGCCGACCCGACGTTCGCGGCGGACCGGGTGGACGCGGTGCTCGACCCGGCCGGGCTGCGGACGGCCGCGGCGAGGCACGGCGCCACGCTGTTCATGGCGGTGCACGCGGCGTTCGCCTCGGTGCTCGCGCACAGCTCCGGCCGCCGCGAGGTCCGGCTCGGCGTGCCCAGCGCCTACCGCGAGCACCCCGGCACGCAGGACGTGCTCGGGTTCTTCGCGAACACGCTCGTGGTGCGTACCGAGTGGGACCGCGACCGCACGTTCGCCGACCTACTGACCCAGGTCCGCGACCGCACCACCACGGCGCTGGCCCACGGCGACGTCCCGCACGGCGAGCTGGCGAGGGCCCTGGGCGGCCCGCTGGTGCAGGCGATGATCGCCATGGACAACGCCCCGGACACCTTCACCCTCTCCCCTGGTCTCACCGCGTCGCGGTTCGAGGTCCCGCAGGCCACAGCGAAGTACGAGCTGACGCTGTTCGTCCGGGAGACCGGGAACGTGCTGGAACTGGGGCTCGAGTACAGCACCGAGCTGTTCGACCGGTCGACCGCGCGGACCCTGCTGGACCGCGTCCTCGCGGTGTGCGCGGCGGACACCGCGAAGACCCTGGGCGAGATCCACGCGGTGACCGGGCCCGAGCGCGCCCTGCTCGACTCGTGGTCGACGGGCCCCGACGCCGTGCCGGGCGCGCTCGCCTACGCGCTGTTCGCCGAGCACGCGGCGGCACGTCCAGACGACGTGGCGGTGGTCGACGGACCCCGCGTACTCACCTACCGCGCGCTCGCGGCCGAGGCGGAACGGATCAGCGCCGTGCTCCCCCGCGGCGGGCTGGTCGGTGTGTCACTGCCCCGGTCCGCGGACCTGGTGGCGGCGCTGCTCGCGGTGTGGCGCGCCGGGTGCGCGTACCTGCCGCTCGACCCGAGCCTGCCGCCGGCGCGACGTGCGGCGATCGTGGAGGACGCCCGGCCCGCGCTCGTGCTGGGACCGGACGAGGTGGCGAACGCGACCGGCACCGGCGAGCTCGTTCCCGTCCGGGGCGACGACCTGGCCTACGTGCTCTACACCTCGGGATCGACCGGCCGGCCCAAGGGCGTGGCCGTCACCCACGCCAACCTGGCCAACTACCTCCGGTTCGCCGCCGCCGAGTACGCCGTGGACGGCCCTCCGGTCGCACCGCTGCACACGACCGTCGGCTTCGACCTTACGGTCACGAGCCTCTGGGTACCGCTCACCACCGGCGGCGCGGTGCAGGTCGTCGGCGAGGACGCCCCGCTCGACGGGCTCGCCGCGCTGCTCGGCACCGGCGCGGCGACGCTCGTGAAGCTCACGCCCGCACACCTCGACGCGCTGTGCGACCTGCTGCCCGAAGGCACGCTCGCGCAGTCGCGCGCCTGTTTCGTCGTCGGCGGTGAGGCGCTGTCCGCGGCACTGGTGCGCCGGTTCCTCGCGATCGCGCCGCACGCCAGGGTGGTCAACGAGTACGGGCCCACCGAGGCGACCGTCGGGTGCTGCGTCGACAGCGACGTGGCCGGCATCGCCGACCGGCCCACCATGCCGATCGGCGTCCCGATCAACGGGACCACGCTGCGGGTGCTGGACGACCGGCTCCAGCCGGTGCCCGTGGGCGTGCCCGGTGAGCTGTGCATCAGCGGCGCCGGGGTCGCCCAGGGCTACCTCGGGCAGCCGGAGCTGACGGCGCGGTCGTTCGTGACCGACCCCGGCACGGGCGCGCGGACCTACCGCACCGGCGACCTCGTGCGGTACCTGCCCGACGGGCGGCTCGAGTACCTGGGCCGGGCCGACGAGCAGGTCAAGATCCGCGGCCACCGAGTCGAGCCCGCCGAGGTCGAGGCCGCATTGCGCGCGCTGCCCGACGTCCGCGGTGCCGTGGTCGTGGCGCGGGAGCACGCCGCGGGCAAGGTGCTCGTGGGGTATGTGGTGACCGGTGCGGACCTGCGGGAGCTGACCGCGGCGCTCACCACCGCGCTGCCCGCCCACATGGTGCCGTTGCTCGTGGCCGTGGACGAGATCCCGTTGACACCCAACGGGAAGGTCGACCGCGCTGCCCTGCCGGTACCGGCGGCCGAGCACCGTCCGCACGTCCCTCCCCGTGCGGGCACCGAGACCGCGGTCGCCGAGATCTGGTGCGAGGTGCTCGACGTCGAGGTGGTCGGCCGCGACGACGACTTCTTCGCGCTGGGCGGGCATTCGCTCGCCGCCAGCCGGGTCGTGGCGAGGTTGCGCGACCGGTGCGGCGTCACGCTGCCGATGCGCGCGCTGTTCGAGGCGACCACGCCGGCGCGGCTCGCGGCCGTCGTGGACCGGGAGTCCGCCGACACCGCCGAGGCCGAAGCGGACGGACCGGCCGACCGGCTGTCGTTCGCCCAGCGCCGGTTGTGGTTCCTCGACCGGCTGGAGCCCGGCAGCCCGCTCTACAACGTGCCCGCCGCCTTCGTCCTGCGCGGCGAGCTGGACGTCGAGGCGTTGCGCGCCGCGGCCAACGGCCTCGTCCGGCGGCACGAGGCACTGCGCACGGCGTTCCCGACGGCGGCGGACGGCACCGCCCACGTCGTCGTCACCGGCCACGACGCCCTCGACCTGCCCGTCGTCGACGTCGCCCCGGAGGAGGTCGAGCAGCGCGCGCTGGCCCAGGCCGCCACGCCGTTCGACCTCGCCGAGGCACCGCTGGTGCGGCTCGAGCTGCTGCGCACCGGCCGGGACCACGTCCTGCTGGTGACGATGCACCACATCATCTCCGACGGCTGGTCGGTCGGTGTGCTGCTGCGCGACCTCGCCGAGCTGTACCGGGCCGCGTTGGCACACGAGACGCCGGACCTGCCGGAGCTCACGTCCACCTATGGCGACCACGCGCGCCGCCAGCACCGGCGGTTGGACCGCGGCGACCTCGACGACCAGCTCGGCTACTGGGCCGAGCGGCTGCGCGGACCGCTGCCGGTGCTCGACCTGCCCTCCGACCGGCCGCGAGGGACCGGCCCCCGGCCCGGCGGCGAGCTGCTGCGCACCTGGGGCGCCGAGCTCTCCGACCGGCTCGACGCGTTCTCCCGCGAGGCCGGCGCCACGCCGTTCATCACCGCGCTCGCGGCGTTCTACGCGTTCCTGCACCGCCACACCGGCCAGCAGGACCTCGTGGTGGGCACGCCCGTCGCGGGCCGCACCCGCGCGAGC
>NZ_FNCC01000025.1 GCF_900100955.1 Lentzea fradiae
TCAGGAAGCGCAGGCCCATGAAGTTGTCGCCCACCGTGAACCCGGGCAACGCCCAGATCTCTTCGTACGGCATGAGCACGGGCCAGTACTTCCGGAACGTGTAGACGTTGCTCCACAGGCACTTCCCGGGCTCGGGGCGCCACAGGCGTCGCGCGAACTCCGGGTCGCGGAACGAACAGCCGATCTCGCCGATGGCCAGCACGTGCTTGCGGCCGGTGAGAAGTGCGATGTCGCCGGTGATGAGATCGTCCATTCGCTTGTCGTGCTTGGCTGTCGCTCCCCAGAACCGTGCCCGGCCGCTCGGGTGTTCGGCGTTCAGCGCGGCCAGGTCTTCTGGGGTCAGGCCCGTGTTCCGGAACGGCACCGAGCGCGTCAGGGTGTCCGCCCAATGCCTGCGTGCCCCAGGGGTTCCGTACGAGGGTTGGACGAAGACCTGCACCACGAATCCCACGGTACCCCGCGGCGGCGTACTACCAGCCGATGGGGCAAGTCCTGCTCGGCGCTTCACCTGGTGACGTACGGCGCGATGATGCGCTGGCGCAGCGTTACGCTCGACCTGGACGAACCCTGCGAGCAATCCCTGGCGGGAGGTCACTCGATGGCAGCAGGCGACGTTGGCGAGGAGGTGCTTGCACGGCTTGAGGCCGTCGTGGACGAGTTGGCGATTGCCTACCCCATGACGCCGCCCCAAGTGTTGATCGGCCGCATCCGTCGCCACCTCGGCTACGTGAACGCCCTGCTCGACGCTCGCAAGACGCTCGCCGAGCACCAACGGCTACTCGTCATCGGTGGGTGGCTGTCGCTCCTCGGCGCGACGGTCAACATCGATCTGAACCAGAAGGCGGCCGCGTTGGCGCGGCTCAGGACTGCGGTGAGTCTGGCCAAGCACGCCGGGCATGACGAGATCCGCGCGTGGTGCTGTGAGACCGAAGCTTGGCGGGTGCTGACCGAGGGTGACTACGCGAGGGCGCTCGAACTGTCGAAGGCGGCCAAGAAGCTTGCTCCGGTCGGCAGTTCGATAGCCGTCCAGGCCACGGCTCAAACCGGTCGTGCCTATGCCCGGCTGGGGCAGCGGGCCGAAACCTACGCCGCCATCGCTGAAGTGCAACGCCTGGCGTCATCGTTGAAGCGGCCGGACCAGCCCGAGCACCACTACCGCTACGACCCCGACAAGGCGGTGGCTTACACGGCGACCACTCTGGCCTGGGTGGGCGATGTCGCCGCCGAGGAGTACGCGCGCGAGATCATCCGCAGGCTTGCGCCGAGTGATGACGTGAGTCGGTGGCCGCGGAGGGTTGCGTCGGCCAACATCGACCTCTCGTTGGCGCTCCTGGTGGGTGATCGGGCGGATGAGGCCGCCAGTCACACCTTGCGGGCCATCGCGTCCGGTCGTGTTGTCCCGTCGAACCAGTGGCGGGCGGCCGAAGTCGTGCGGGCTGTCGAGGCGAGAGGGCTGCCGGAGGCGGCTGATCTGAGGGAAGCGTACGAGCAGATCCGGCATCGGTAGAGCAGCGACGTCCTTCAACGGTGCCTCCGAGGGCCTCGGAGGCACGTCGACGTCAGCGGTCGGCCTCGGCGGGGCTCTGGGAGCCGGGACAGCGGTCGCCGGAGTCGCCTCCGTTGTTCTCCCCGTGCATGTCCGGCGGTGCGGCGGCAATGGTCGAAGTGAGCATGGTGAGAAGTGGCAACAAAGGGGAAGTCACTGCCAGCAGGAATTTGCTGCTGATCATTTGGCCTCGCGTTCCACGCAGTGCGGTCAGGGACGTCGAAATGACCGTGGCACCTTCACCGGGTTTGGCAAAGTGGACACCCGGCCACGGCCGTCCGCTTGCCGTCCTGCCGGGTTTGGGGAGCATCTGCGCAGGTGGGGGCTGTGCTGGTGAGCGTGTCCACTCCTGTCCCTGGACGGTTGCGGGGACGGAGGCCTCACCCGACTGGCAGTCCCGCAGTCGCCTGATGGTCGATGGTGATCACGCGATTCGGTGCTCCATGCTTCGTTCATGACAACCGGAAATGGTCATTCGGAACGAAGACCCGGGGACAGCCCGGCGTTCTTCTGCCAGGACTTCATGGCTCAGCTCAGGGAGCGGGACGTTTCTCTCCGCCAGGCCGCCGGGGCGTCCGGCTGGTCCAAGACGGCGATCGGCAACGTCGCGAAGAGCTCGACGCTGCCCAAGCTGGATCTTGTGGTCGACGTGCTCACGAGCATCGGGTTGTCCGCTGAGGACGTCGAGGTGTGGGCGCGGCGCCACGCGCGTCTGAGCGTCCAGCCGCCCGCTGCCGCCAGCGCATCGACGGCGGCGCCCGCCCGTGGCCGGTCGACGGCGCTCATCGCCGCCATCGCGGTCCTCGCGGCTGTGGTGGCCAGTGGGACCACGGCTCTCGGGTTCGCCTATCTGAGGCCGGCGGCGTCGGCCACCTCCGGGCAGTCGCCCAGTGGCACTTCCAGCGCGCCGCGGCCCATGGCCGTCGAGATCCACAACAAGGTCGCTCTCGGCGCCGGCGACCTCCGCGAGGACATCTCGCCCGTCTACCTCTCGAACCGGACCGTCGGCTCCTGCGCCCGGAAGGGGTGCAAGATCGAGGACACCGAGATGAACAGCGGAGTTCTCGTGGTGGTCACGTGCCGGAGCCTCGGCGACGAGCTGGTCAACTTCAACCTCGACGCACCGGAGTCCGCGAAGAACCCGAACAGCGTGCGGTCTGCGCTCTGGTACCGGGTCGTGCTGCCCGATGGGCGGTCAGGCTTCGTTTCCGAGGTGTACGTGGCTCCTCGCGATCGTGGCGGTCTGGGGCTTCCCGACTGTCCCGGCGTGCACGCGGTGTCAACGCAGTAGGCAGACACAGCGGAAGCTCTGCGGTGAGGCGCGTGCGCCGTTCATCTCCGCCTCGGATGGTCCGATCGGATGACGGCGGTGTTGACCTTCCTCGCGGTTCGGCCGAAGCCCTGCATACTCGCCGGGTGGTGAGCCGGGCACTGGTCGACGACGTGGCGGAAGAGCTCCACCTGGTGGTGCGCCACCGCCCGCACGTGTTTCCCGCTCACGGCGGCGAGTTGCCTGAGCTGCGCAAGATCGTCGAACGAAGCCAAGGCGAGTGGAACGAACGAGCGCTGGAGCGGGTCATCCGCGGTGCGGCCGAGTCGCTCACCGGCCAGGCCGGCGGCACCGAGGCCGTCTTGGCGCTGTTCGACTCCGGTCGCAACGAGGCCGGGAGCGACCACACCCGGGACCTGCTGCGTGACTTGGCGAGTGTGCTGGTCGAACAGACCCCGGCGGTGCGCATCGAGCCGCGGGACAACATCGCGTCACTGCTGGCGAAGCTGGACGACAAACCCGCGGGCAAAGCCGGAAAAAAGATCAAACCCGTGACCGCCCTCGTCGCCGTCGTCACCGCGGTGGCCGTGACGGTCGGTGCCACGGTGCTCATCACCAAGCTCGGAACCGGTGGCGAAGCGAGTCCCGAGACGGTGTCCGGTGATGCGGCGCCGGTGAAGATCCAGGACGTCACCACCTTCCGCGAGACACGGCGGAACCTGCATTACGTGCTCTCCGAAGCTGTGGACGAGCCCCCTCGTCCCGCGGCGGGCGGGCAAGCCGGGCTTCAGGCCGCCGACTTCGACGCCTGGTACGGCAGCCACGGTGGCACGGTGCTGCGGTCGGGGTTTACGAACATCACGGTGCAGGGCAACGACAGCAAGGCTGTGCGGATCACCGACATGAAGATCCTGCCGGAGTGCGCCGACCCGCTCGACGGCACGTACCTCATCGGGTACACGCAAGGGGGCGACCAGGACACGGTCAAGATCGGGTTCAACCTGGACGACCCGACCCCCATGCCCGAACAGATGACCATTTTGGACGAAGGGCTCCAGGGAACCGGGGTCAACTACTTCGCTGCCAAGACGATCGAGCTCGCTCCCGGTGCCACGGAGGTGCTGACCGTGGGCGTGTACACGGAGAGGAGGTACTGCACGTTCAAGCTGCAGCTCGTCCTGGCCACGGCGGACGGGCCCGTGGTGCAGGAGGTTGACGCGCAGGACAAGCGGTTCGCGGTCACCGGGCTGGCGCCGTCGGCGAACGGGGAAGCGCCGTACTCGGGTTACCGCAAGATGTACCGGCAGGATGCCACTTTGGCCTGGAACAGCGTCGATCCCCAAGCGCCGGAAGGAAAGTAGAGCCGATGTCGGTGCGCAGGCTCGTCCTCATCACGATCGTCGCGTGTCTGGTGGGGGCGCTGGTCACGCTCGTGGTCATCAACTACGAACGCAAGCCTGACGGGCCCGCGGTCGACCTCTCCAAGCCCGCCTACGCCTACACGACGCTCACCGAGCTCGTCGTCATGCGCGGCGACGAGGTGCTGACGAAGGTGACCCGGCCGTTCGACAAGTCGGACCCGCTCAACAACCAGGTGGTCTGGTCGAACGACGGGCAGTGGGTCGCCTTTCTCGCGGCGGTGGGGCTGCTGGGGGAGGACCCGGACGAGGAGAAGCTCGTCGGCATCGACGTCCGGACCGGCCAGCGGTCCGAGTTCCCGTGTCCGCGGTGCGACTGGATCGCCGCGGTGGGGGAGGACGGGGTTCTTGCCAGCACCGGGTCGGAGCTGCGGCGGATCGCGCTCGGCGAGCCCGGCAGCGGGACCGAGGTCGACGGGCCGCGAGAGGACGGCGTCCGCATTTTTCTGGCCGGCACAAGGCATTTGGCGCTGACCGCGGAGCAGGTTTCGACGGGACGGTCGACCGGCGAGCGGCTGAAGCTCGTGTCGCCGGAGGGGAAGCTGCACTTCGAGGTCGGCACCTTCGACTCCAACTCCTACATGCCGGCCGCGGGCATCTCGGGGCCGACGACGGCGGACACCTTGTTCGCCGTCGCCGTGCGCAACAACCCTGGTCTGTGCCAGGCCGATTTCCCGGTGCACCTGGTCAACGCGGAAGGGCTCATCGCCGACACGGAGTGGGGTGACGCCGCGCCACCGGGGTTCGTCCCCAACGAGGCGCAGGGGATCGAGGTGAACGACCTCTGGTGGGACGACTCACGGACGTTGCACGCCACGATCGTCTCCTGGACGTGCGACGACACGAAGCAGGACCACGTCAGCAAGAAGGTGCTGCACTCCGGTTCCAGGCTGTGGAAGCTCGACGGGCGCAGGTGGGTGCTGGAGGACGACAGCCCGGCGACGGTCGTGCGTCCGCTCGGCGGGAACGGCCGGGTGGTGCTGAGCATTCCGGACTGCGTCGGTGAGATGTCCGTTCCCGACCGGCAGACCTACTGCAACCTCGGCACGGTGCAGGTGGTGCGCGACGGGCAGCGGACCGAGGTGGCCACGGGGGCGTTGCAGATCTACGCGCCACCGGCCACGAGCGGTGAGCCGGTGCGCAAGACTGGGGAGCCGCAGCCGCTGCGGTCGGCGCCGGTGCCGGAGCTGTGCGGGCACGAGGCGGGGACGTTGCAGGACGGGAAGCTGCCCGGCATTCCGGAGCACGACGGGTTCGTGCAGCTCGCCACCAGCCAGAACGGGGCGGGGGACCTGGTCGCGTCCGCCGACGTCACCGGGGACGGGAAGGCGGAGACGGCGGCGGTGTTCCAGTGCTCGCAGGGCGGGGTCGCCTGGCCGGAGAACGTCGTCGTCTACGACGACCGGACGGCGGTGCTCGGCAAGGTCGACCTCGGGTCGTTGGAGACGTCGGCGGAGAAGGCTTCGGTGGAGCGGCTGGAAGCGGTCGACGGGGCGTTCCAGGTGAGGTGGAAGTCCTACAAGGGCGCCGGTTTCTGCGTGAAGACCTGGACCGCGCGGCTGCGGGTGGTGGACGGGAAGGTCGACGTGAGCGGCACGACGCAGCTCGACGGTGCGAAAGACGCGTGCTGACCGCGGTCGTGACGTAGTTTGAACGGCCGCCGCCACCGCCGGAGGACGACCCCTGTGAGACGCAAGGCCAAGGTTGTGCAGCCCGCCGACACGACCGTCACCGAGGCGCAGCTCGGGCTGCTCGCCCTGGTGGAGCAGGGCGGCGTGCACCGCGGCGCCACCCGGTGGTACCTGCGGCACCGGCCGGCCGTGCGGTCCGACGCCGACGACTTGGAGGTGCTCGAACTGCGCCGCTGGATCGCCTGGGAGAGGCCGCAACGGGCCGCGGAGCACGGGATGGCGGCTCCCGTCGACATCACGCCACGCGGGCGGGCCGCGTTGCAGTACCACCTGCCCGGCTGGGTGTTGGGACGCACCGCCATCCAATAGCCTCCAGGACAGCGACGTCCAGGAGGCTTCCATGCCCGACCTGCTGATCGGCGAAGGTCTGCGTGCCCGCGACCACCACCGGCTGGAGGACGATGCGCGAGCGGCCGGGCCGGTGCACGAGGCGAGACGGCCGGACGGCGTGCGGCTGCTGGTGGTCACGGCCGGGCTCGACCTCACGCGCAGGCTGCTCGCGGACCGGCGGCTGTCGAAGGACAGCGGGGCGTTGCAGCGGGAGATGAGGCGCCAGTTCGCCGCGTCGGGTAGCGGGCAGACCGATCTCACGGGGCTGTTCGGGCCGAGCATGCTCAACAGCGACGACCCGCGGCACGCGCGGTTGCGGGCGCTCGCGGTGAAGGCGTTCACCTCTCAGGCGGTGCGGCGGCTCGCGCCCCGCGTCGAGGAGATCACCGCCGACCTGGTCGCACGGCTGCCCGTGGGCGAGGAGGTCGACCTGGTCTCCGGGCTCGCCGTGCCGATGCCGTTGCACGTCATCGGCGAGGTGCTGGGGGTGCCGGAGCAGGACAGGGCGGCGGTCCGCACGATGATCGAGACGATGCTGTCGATGGATCCCGCCCGGTCGCTGCCCGCGAGCGACGCGCTGGGCGGCTACTTCCACACCCTGCTGACGAGCGGGTCGTTCACCGAGGGGTCGCTGTTCGGCGCGTTGGTCGCGGCCGAGGACGACGGTGACCGCCTCACGCACGACGAGCTGATCGCGATGGCGTTCCTCCTCGTCGTCGCGGGACACGAGACGACGGCAGGTCTCATCGCGAACGTCGTGCACGACGCGTTGGACAACGGTCTGTGGCAACGGGCCGCCGCTGACCCGGACCTGGTCCCGGTGCTGGTCGAGGAGACGTTGCGGCACAACTCGCCCGTCCGGCACGCCACGCACCGCATCACCACCGAACCGGTGGAGATCGACGGGGTCGTGGTCCCGGAGAACACGATCCTGCTGGTCAACCTCGGTGCGGCCGGGCGGTGTCCGCGAGCGCACGAGGACGCGGCGAGCTACCGGGTGGACCGGGCGACGACCGGGCACGCGTCGTTCGGCCACGGCCCGCACTACTGCTTGGGCGCGGCTCTCGCCCGGCTGGAGACCGAGACCGTCGTGCGGCACCTCGCCGCCCGGTTCCCCGGCACCACGCGTGCGGGTGACGAGCGGCCGCCGGTCACGCACAACGACATCATGGTCAGCCTGCGGTCGCTGCCGGTGGTGCTCCGGACGGCTACTGGGCGGTAGGGGATTAGGGGATCAACCCCAAAGCGTCTGACCAGGGCTATCACCGGGCCGTCAAAAGAACGTAACTTTTGTTCATGTCGGTGCGCACGTTCGCGGTCGTTGTCGGTCTCGCGTTCTTCCTGGGCGGGAGCGCGATCCTCTTCGTGACGCTCGCCGTCGAGGCGCCGAGCGGTGCGTTGATCTCGTGCGGCAACAGCCTGGGCGTCGGGTTCGACGAGCCCGCGGCCTCCGCGGTGAGCCCCGCCTACGTGGACATCTGCGGCGACCTGCGGCACCGCCGGCTGCTGTGGGGCCTGCCGATGATCGGAGTGGGAGTGTTGCTGCTGGCCGGCGCGATGCTGGGGTCCCGCAGCGCCAGCCGCCGCTAAGGTCGCCGCATGACGTGGATGGTCTACGGCGCGAACGGCTACACCGCCCGCCTGATCGCAGAGCTCGCCGTCGTGCGTGGCGAGCTACCCGTGCTCGCCGGCCGTTCCCGCGAGAAGGTCGAGCAGGTCGCGGCCATGATGGGGCTGGAGCACCGCGTGTTCGGCCTGCGCGACGCGCGGACGCACCTTGAGGACATCGACGCCGTCGTGAACTGCGCGGGCCCGTTCTCGCAGACGTACGCCGAGATGGTCGACGCGTGTCTGGAGAGCCGCACGCACTATCTCGACATCACGGGCGAGATCGACGTCTTCGAGGCCATCAGCGAGAGGCACCTCGACGCGCGCAAGGCGGGGGTCGTGCTGTTGCCCGGCGCTGGGTTCGACGTCGTCCCCACGGACTGCGTGGCCGCGATGCTGAAGGAAGCCCTGCCGACCGCCACGCACCTCGACCTCGCGTTCGTCGTCGGCGGAGGGGCGAGCGCGGGCACGACCAAGACGTCCGTCGAGGCCGCGGCCGTCGGCGGGCGGATCCGGGTGAACGGCGAGCTGAGGAGCGTGCGGATCGGGCACCGCAGGCGCACCGCGCACTTCCGGTCGGGGCCGCGCGAGGTCGGCAGCATCCCGTGGGGTGACGTGAGCACCGCCTACCGGTCGACCGGCATCCCGAACATCACGACGTTCACGGCAGTGCCGGGTGTGCTCGGGCAGTTGCAGCAGTTCTTCGCACCCGTGCTGCGGATGTCGTACGTGCAGAACGTCGCCAAGGCCGTCGCGGAAAAGGTGAAGGGCCCCGACGAGCACAAGCGCGCGAACACGCGTGCCGAGGTGTTCGGCGAGGCGTGGGACGCGAACAACAAGGTCGAGTGCGCGATCACCACGCCGAACGGCTACAGCCTCACCGCCGACGCCGTGGTCCGCGCCGTCGGCAGGATCGGCGACGTCGCGCCGGGCTCGCACACCCCGTCCAGCGCGTTCGGCGCGGACTTCGTGCGCGAGCTCGACGGCGTCGTCGTGGGAGAGCCCCGCTTCAGCTGATCACTTCTTGAGGTGCTTGGCGACGTTGTCGACGACGTCGCCGACCACGTCCTTCACCTTCTCCACGCCGTCCTTCAGCGCGGCCTTGGCCTGGTCCGCGCGGCCTTCCCCGGCCAGCTGCTCGTCACCGGTGGCCTCACCGGCTGCCTCCTTGGCCTTGCCGCCGAGTTCCTCCGCCTTGTTGCCGATCTTGTCGGAGAGTCCCATCGCGTCCTCCTCCAGCTCAGTGGGTCGACGTCGGTCAGACACGCCTGGACCGGGTGGCGTCACGCCACGGCCGGGTGAAAACCCGGTGAACGCGGTCACGACAGGGAAATTGTGGAACCGCGTGACGTTCCGCGAACGAATGTGTCCGTCGGACGACGAAGAAAAATGGGCGGGGGTGTGCGCATGGGCGTGGCCGAGGCAGCCGCACTCGACGATGCCACGCTGGTGGCGAGGTCCCGTGACGGCGACATGCGTGCTTACGAGCAGCTGGTCCGCCGTTATCAGGGGCCGATGTACCGGCTGGCGTTGCGCATCGTGGGCAGCAGTGGTGACGCGGAAGACGCGGTGCAGGACGTGTTCCTGACCGCGTGGCGGCGTCTGGGGCAGTTGCACGACGACGCCGCGTTTCTCGGCTGGCTCTACCGCACGACCACCAACCAGTGCCTGAACGTGCTGCGCAAGCGCAAACCGCACGCCGACACCGAGCTCGACGAGCACGAGTCGGCGGAGCCGCGCACCCGGCCCGACCGCGCGGTGGAGGTGAGCGCGCAGCTCGACGCGTTGCGCGACGCGCTGCGGGACCTCACCCCCGAGCAGCGGGCGTGCTGGGTGCTGCGCGAGGTCCACGGCCGGTCCTACGACGAGATCGCCGAGACGATCGGCACGACCCAGCAGGCGGTGCGCGGCAGGCTCGCGCGGGCACGGGCACAACTCGCGGAGGTGATGGCGCCGTGGCGGTGACGTCCGACTACGACCTGCCGTGCGGGCGGGACGTGGAACAGGTTTGGGAGGTGATGGACCACCTCGACCCGCACACCCGTTCGTGCCCGCACTGCGCCACGGTCAGGGAAAGCCTCCTGGTGCTGCGCGCGGCCACCGAGGAGCTGGCTCGTGAGGAGGTCGAGCCGCCGTCCGACCTGGTCAGCCGCATCATGTCCGCGGTGCGGGCCGACGTGCGGCGCTCGGTCGCCATCCCGTTGCCCGGTGACGGCCTGGCCAGGATCAGCGCACGGGCGGTCGCGGCGGTGCTGCGGTACGCGGCCGACGGCGTGGACGGAGTGCGGGCACGCGGCTGCCGGGTCGTCGAGGCGGCCGAGTCGACGGGGGCGGACCCGGTGATCGAGGTCGACCTGAGCATCGCGATCAGCGCGGGGGTGACCGCCGAGGTCTACGAGGAGGTGCGGCGCCGCGTGCTCGCCGCCGCCTCCGCACGGGTCGGGGTGCGGCTCGCGCGCCTGGACCTCGTCGTGTCGGACGTTCTCGAAGGGTGAGCCGGTGATCGAGACGGTCGTGTCCGCCCCGGCGGTGGCGGCGGTCGCGGTGCACGCGGCCGAACGGGTGCCCGGTGTGCGCGTGCAGCCGGGAGTGGCGGGTCTGGCCGGGTCGCTGGTCCGCACCGCTCGTCAGCAGGTGAAGGGGTTGCGGCCCGCACGGGCCGAGGGCGTGCGGGTGCGCTGGTCGGGAGGGGACGCGGTGCTGGAGGTGGACGTGGTGGTCTCGGGACTGGACCAGGCGGCGGCGGTGGCCGCCGCCGTGCAGCGGTCGGTGCGGTCGGTCGTGCCGGAGCTGACCGGTGTCGAGGTGGAGTCCGTGCTCGTCACCGTCGTGGACGTGGCGTGGTGATCACCGCGGAGCTGGTGAAGGCGCTGGGGAAGGTGGACGGGCTGAGGCCGTCCGTGCCGGAGCCCGTCCGCTCGTGGGTGCCGTGGGACGTCGACCTGCTCGCCGTGGACGTCGCGGACGACCTGGTGTGCGTCCGGGTCGTCGCCACCGCGCTGCCCCTGCCGCTCGCGGAGGCGGGCGAGGTGCTTCGGGCTGTTCTCGTTGGCACGCAATGGGAGAACGCGGTGCTGCGGATCGTGGTGACCGATGTGGACAAACGTGCGCTCGATCACCTGGACGGGGCGTGACGTTCTCGTCACCGGTTTGTCCTTCTGATGTGGACACTTCGACGAAGGGAGTCGCGATGGGTACGCAGACGGTGGAGAAGAACGGCATCGCCGCGGACGGCAAGCTCGTGACCGACAAGGGGTCGACGACGATCGCCGACGTGGTGGTGCAGAAGGTCGCGGGCCTCGCGGCACGGGAGATCCGCGGCGTGCACGCGCTGGGCGGTGGCGCGGCCCGCACGCTGGGCGCCCTGCGGGAACGCATCCCGGGTGCCACCGCGAGCGCGGGCCAGGGCGTCTCCGTGGAGGTCGGCGAGAAGCAGGCCGCCGTGGACCTGGAGCTCGTCGTCGAGTACGGCGTGCCGATCGCGGACCTCGCGAGGTCGGTGCGCGGCAACGTGATCACCGCGATCGAGCAGATCACCGGACTCGACGTCGTCGAGGTCAACATCAACGTCAACGACGTGCACATCCCCGAGGAATCCGAGGGCGAAGAGCCCGCGACCGCCCGCGTGCAGTGAGCGGGGACGCCATGAGCACCACCGCACTGGGCCTGCTGACCGGGCTCGCGCTCGGTCTCGCCGCGGCCTTCGGGGGCTTCAGCGCGTTCCTGGTCGTGCTCGTCTTCGGCGCCATCGGGCTGGTTGCGGGCCGCGTGGCCGAGGGCAAGCTCGACCTGGCGCAGCTGCTCGGAAGGGAGCGGGACTGACGATGACAGCCTCGCTCACCGCCGTGCAGCCAGGGCTGACCACGGTCGCCGACCGCGCGGTCGGCCGCATCGCCGGACGCGCCGCGCGGGAGGTGCCGGAGGTGCTTGCCGCCCGGGTCACCGCACGGGTGACCGGGGGAGTGGCCGCCCTGGAGGCACGCCTCGACCTGCGGTACCCGGCGCCGATCGCGTCGACCGTCGCACGGGTGCGCGCCCACCTCGTCAGCCGCGTCGGGGGGCTGACGGGGCTGGACGTGTCCGTCGTGGACGTGTCGATCGGCGCGCTGCGCGCCGAAACCGTCTCGACCGCGAGGGTGCGATGATCCGCCGCCCGCGCCGGGTCCTGCCCGCCCTCCTCACCGCGCTCGTGCTGCTGGCCGTGTCCGTCGTCGTCGCGGTCTCCGCGATCCAGCTCGCCCTCGGCGAGACGCCGTGGCTGTCGTACGACGCGGTGGCGGGGCGGCTGCACGGCCTGACGTGGTCGGCACGGGAGGTGGCCGTGGCGGGCGGGGTCGCCGTGGCCATCGGGGTGCTGCTGTTCCTGGCCGCGGTCGTGCCCGGCCGCGCCAGGACCGCCGCGCTCGACGACCGAACGGCCGTGTCGGTGCGCGGCCTGCGCAACGCCGTGCGGCTCGCCGCCCAGGTGGACGGTGTCGAGTCCGCCGTGGTGAAGGCGAACCGGCGGCGGGTGAAGACGGTGGTGCGCACCCGGCGCGCCGTCGTGGGCGGGCTCGGGGACACCGTCCGCGCCGCCGTCGAGGACCGGGTCGGCCAGTTCGCCCTCGCCCGGCCGCCGCAGGTCGTGGTCCGGGTGAAGACCGGAAGGGGCACGCCGTGAACCGGGTTCTTCTCGGGCTGGTCGGCCTGGTACTGCTGCTCGGGGGCGGCGGGGCGCTGGCGGTCCACTTCGGCGTCGTGCCGGGGGTCGACCGCGACACGCCGCTGGTGCCCGGCACGGCGCTGCCGCCGACGTGGGTGCTCGTCGTCGTCGCGGCCGTGGCGGTGGTGCTCGCGCTGTTGTGCCTGCGCTGGCTCTTCGGGCAGATCCCGCGGCGGGAGGTGGCGGAGTGGCGCTGGAGCGAGGAGGCCGGGGACACCCGCGTCACCACCGCGGCGGTCACCGAGCCGTTCTCCGAAGAGGTCGCCGCGTATCCCGGTGTGCGCAAGGTCGAGGCTGAGCTGACCGGCCCGCACACCGCTCCGAACTTGGCCCTCGTCGTCCGCGCCCACGGCGATGCCGATCTGCGGGGGATCCGGCGTCGTATCGACGACGAGGGCCTGCCTCGCCTGCGGCAGGCGCTGGAGGTGCGGGAGCTCCCCGCGACCGTGGAGTTCCGGCTGGCCTCGTCGAGGACCGCGACCCGGCCGCGCTGAGGGCCGGGAAACGCGGAAGCCCAGGTCATCCGACCTGGGCTTCTGTGCTGCGGGGTGTGACTACCGCGGCGCGAGGAGACTCGTGATCTCCTGCGACGCGGACACCGTCAGCAGGTGCTGGAGGTTCTCCGGCAGCTCCTCGCCGCGGGCCTGCTTCGCCTGCGCGTACAGGCGGCCGGCGCGGTAGGAGGAGCGGACCAGCGGGCCCGCCATGACGCCGAGGAAGCCGATCTGCTCGGCCGTCTCCTTGTGGACGACGAACTCCTCGGGCTTCACCCAGCGCTCCACCGGGTGGTGGCGCGGCGAGGGGCGCAGGTACTGGGTGATCGTGATGATGTCGCAGCCCGCGTCGTGCAGGTCGGAGAGCGCCTCGGTGACCTCGTCGGGGGTCTCGCCCATGCCGAGGATCAGGTTCGACTTGGTGACCAGGCCGAACTCGCGCGCCTTCGTGATGACCTCCAGCGACCGCTCGTAGCGGAACGCGGGGCGGATGCGCTTGAAGATCCGCGGCACCGTCTCCAGGTTGTGCGCGAGCACCTCCGGGCGTGACTCGAAGACCTCGGCCAGCTGCTCGGGGACCGCGTTGAAGTCCGGGATGAGCAGCTCGACGCCGGTGCCGGGGTTCATCTCGTGGATCTGCCGGACGGTCTCGGCGTACAGCCACGCGCCGCCGTCGGCCAGGTCGTCGCGGGCGACGCCGGTGACGGTCGAGTAGCGCAGGCCCATCGCCTGGACCGACTCGGCGACCCGGCGCGGTTCGTCGCGGTCGAGGTCGGCGGGCTTGCCCGTGTCGATCTGGCAGAAGTCGCAGCGCCGCGTGCACTGCTCACCGCCGATCAGGAACGTGGCCTCGCGGTCTTCCCAGCACTCGTAGATGTTGGGACAGCCGGCCTCTTCGCAGACCGTGTGGAGGCCCTCGCGTTTGACCAGACCCTTGAGCTCCCGGTATTCGGGGCCCATCTTCGCGCGCGTCTTGATCCAAGACGGCTTCTTCTCGATCGGCGTCTGGCTGTTGCGGACCTCGAGCCGCAGCAGCTTCCGACCCTCCGGTACCACAGTCACGACCTCACCCTACGCCGTGATCCCACGTGTCCGGCGTCACGCACGCTCGAGGCGCTACGGGAGGTCCGGCGTGATCCCGGTGAGCTTGGTGGTGAGGTCCCACAGGCGCGTCGCCGCCAGGTCGTCGCGGGCGGCGGCGCTCATCCTGGCGACCGCCGGGTGGCCGCGCAGGCCGTTGAAGCCGCCGGGGCCGTAGTACTGCCCGCCGCGCACGTCCGGGGAGATCGCCGCGTACAGCTGGGGCAACGCCCCCATCTCGGCGGACTGGGAGAACAGGTGGGTGACCTTGCCGCCGATCCGCATGACCGACGAGTTGTGCGCGCTCGCCATGTTGGTGGTCAGCTCGGTGGCCGTGACGCCGGGGTGCGCGGCGACGGACGTGACGTCCGGGGAACGGCGGTCCAGTTCGCGGGCGAACAGGATGTTGGCCAGCTTCGACTGGCCGTAGGCGTCCCAGGCGTTGTACGGGCGACGTTCCCAGTTGAGGTCGTCGAAGTTCATGCGGCCACGCCGGTGCATCAACGACGAGACGGTGACTACGCGCGCGTTGCTGCTCTGCCGCAGCACAGGCAGCAGCAGGAACGTCAGCGCGGCGTGGCCGAGGTGGTTGGTGCCGAACTGCCGCTCGAACCCGTCCGCGGTCCGGCCGTTCGGCACGGCCATGATGCCCGCGTTGTTGACCAGCACGTCCAGCTCGGTGACCTGGCCCGCGGCCGACCGCACGGAGCCGAGGTCCGCGAGGTCGAGTTCCAGCACCTCCGCCGACCCGGTGACGGAGCGCCGGGCCTCCTGGCCGCGCTGGACCGAACGACACCCCATCAGCACGTGGGCCCCCTTGCTCGCGAGCACCTGCGCGGTGCGCAGGCCGAGGCCGGAGTTCGCGCCCGTCACGAGGACGGTGCGGCCGGTCTGGTCGGGGATGTCGGCTTCGGTCCAACGGCTCATGAAGTCATTCCTACCGTCCGGTAACTGTCGAACGGAAGATGCGCGTCGAGTACTGCCCGCAGCACCGGTTCGTCGGCGGCGAGCCGCGCGGTGACGCGGTCCTCGTCCACCTGGCCGTCCAGCGCCGCCGCTTCCATGCGCGCGGTCAGCTTGTTCTGCCAGCGGTGGTCGAGCGCCAGCAGCAGTTCGTGCACCGAGCCGAAGACGTCCGGATCGACGATCAGCGGTGCGGACGGGTCACGCCGGGCGTCGCGCAGCACGGCGTCGAGCGCGTCACGGCGGCGGTAGTGGTCTGCCCAGCCCATGTCTCGTACCCCCGGTCTCTCGCATACCTTCGGTATGACACGACCATACCAGCGGTACGTACCGCGAGTATGTGAGCTACGTTTCGTCCGTGCGAACAAGGCGTGCCGAGTACTCGGAGTCGACCAGGCAGGCGCTCGTCGACAACGCGGTCGACCTCTTCACCAAGCGCGGGTACGCCGGGACCTCGCTCGACGAGGTCGTCAAACGCGCCCGCGTGACGAAAGGCGCGCTGTACCACCACTTCAGCGGCAAGCAGGCGTTGTTCGAGGCGGCCTTCGCCCAGGTCGAGACCAGGTCGATCGAGTCGCTCACCGCGGTGGTCACCGCCGACGGCGCACCGTGGGACACGGCCATCGCCGGTCTGCGCGCGTACGTCCGCAAGTGCCTGGAACCGGAGTACCAGCGGATCGTCGTCCACGAGGCGCCCGTGGTGATGGGCTGGGAACGGTGGCGGGAGGCGGAAGAGCACTTCAGCTTCGGTCTGCTCCGCACGGCCGTGCAGCTGCTGGTGGACGCGGGGGAGATCGAGGAGGCGCCGGTGGAGATCATGGCGCGGTTGCTGTGGGGGGCGCTGTCCGCGGGCGCCAGCAGCATCGCGAGCTCCTCCGACCCGAAGCGCACCGGGCGCGAGGTCGAACGCGCGATCCTGCGCGTCCTTGAAGGATTGCGCAAGAAGTAGTCGAGTGCCTCCCTAGCGGCGCGGCGGAACGTCGATCACCACGCGGACAACGAGGTGGTCAGCATCATGATCGAACCGGTCAACACGCGCCTGGGACTCGACGGGAAGATCGCCCTGGTCACGTCGGGAACGCACGGGCTCGGTCTCGCGATCGCGAGCAAGCTCTGCGACAACGGTGCCCACGTCATCATCACTACCTCCGACGACGACGTCGACCTCGAGCGCGCGAAGACCGTGCTCGCGGGCAAACCCGGCTCGGTGGCCATCACCCAGCTGGACATCCACGACGAGCACGCCGTGCGGACGTTGCTCGACCGGGTGAAGGAGGAACGCGGCCAGCTGGACGTCTTCGTCCATCACGCCGAGTCACCCGACCTGACGCCGTTGCTCAACATCGTCGAGCCGCTCGCGAAGTCCCTTCAGGACGGTGGGCGAGTGGTGATCGCCGGTTACACGGTCACCCCGGTGCACGGTGTGATCAGGACTCTCGCCTTGGAAATGGCCTGGTACAAGGTCGCCGTGAACGCCGTCGTCACCACCGTCGTCGACAACGGACCGATGAACATAGACCCCGAGATGGTCGACCGGCTCGCCATCAAGAGCCCGTCCGGTCGCGTGACGCTTCCCCATGACGTGGCCAACGCCGTGGCGCTGTTGTGCACCGACGAGGCCGCGTGGATCCAGGGGCAGGTGATCACCGTCGACGGCGGTCTGGAACTGCTGGAGCGGTGGGGCGAGACGCGCTGAAGCAGCTCGGTCGCGGACCGGAACGCACTACCCGTGCCCGCTCGGGCATCGCTCGGGCGGGCACGTTCGGATTCGGTTCTTCAGCTGGCTGTGAGCGAGTGGTGACATTTAGTCATCCGCCGATACGCGTCATTAATTGCAGGTGGCGCATCTGGAGTAACGCATCGCGCAGTTGGACCCGGCGCTTGCCCGTGCGGTCACCGAGTGTAAAACTCAAAATGGTGACCTGGGGGTAAGAGGGGGTCGGATGATCAGAGTGCTACTCGCCGAGGACGTGCAAATGGTCCGAGGCGCTTTGGTCGCTTTGTTGAATCTCGAACCGGATATCGAGGTCGTCGCCTCCGTGGCAACAGGTGACGAAATTGTGTCGGCAGTGGCCAAGAACAAGCCGGACGTGGCGGTGCTGGACATCGACCTCCCGGGTATGGACGGCCTTTCCGCGGCCACCGTCATCCACGACACCGCTCCGGAGACGCGCACGCTCATTCTGACGAGCCTCGGCCGTCCCGGAACTCTGCGCCGCGCGCTCAACGCGCGGGTCAACGGCTTCATCCTCAAGGACGCGCCCGTCGGCGAGCTCGCGGACGCCATTCGCGGCGTCTCCGTCGGCCGCCGCGTCATCGACTCGCAGCTCGCGCTCTCGGCGTGGGACACCGACGAGTGTCCGCTCACCCCGAGGGAGCTGGAGGTGCTGCGGCTCGCCTCCGACGGCGCCGACGCCAACGAGATCGCCACGACGCTCTTCCTGTCCGTCGGCACCGTCCGCAACTACCTGACGGCGGCGACGGCCAAGCTCGACGCCCGCAACCGGGTCGACGCGGTGCGTATCGCCCGCAAGTCCGGCTGGTTCTGAGCCGGCACGCCTCTCGCCGACCGGTGCCGACGAAGCCACCGGGTCCGGCGGACCCCACGCCTTTCAGGGTGACGCCGGCGTCGCCGGGATCGCGGCGTGCACGTGGAACGAGCCGTCGCCGATGTGGCGGGCGGTGAACGTGCCACCGGCGGCCTGGACGCGTTCGGCCTGGTTGCGCACGCCGTTGCAGTCGGCGGATGCCGCGCGGTCCGCGGCGCCGTCGTTGATGACGTCCAGCAGGACTGTCGAGCCGTCCTGCTGCACACCGATCGTGCAGGTGCGGGCGTCGCTGTGGCGCAGGACGTTCGTGACGGCCTCGCAGAGCACGGCGGCGAGGACCGTCTCGACGGGCTCCGGCAGCGGGTCGTGGTTGAGCTCGACGCGGACGTCGATGTTCGACGCCGTCAACATCGCCTTCGCCGAGTCCGACGTCGTCGCCAGCGAGATCGGGCGGTAGGAGCGGGCGAGCGACCGCACGTCGTCCAGCGCGTGACTGGTGATATCCAATATATCGGCGAGGTGCTCGCGCATGAACTCCCAGTCGCGGCCGGGGCTCTCGGTGACCATCCGCTGGGCGAGCTCGCTCTTCAGCTTGATGGCGCTGAGGCTGTAGCCGAGCAGGTCGTGCAGGTCCCTGGCGACGCGGACGCGTTCGGCGGTGACGGCGGCCGAGGTGAGGCCGTTGCTCTCCGCGTCCTGTCCGGCGGGGGGTGCGGCCGGCCAGTCGCGGTGCGTGGCGAAGCCCGTGGCGAGCCCCGCGAGCAGCAGGGCGATGGCCGCGGTCGCCACCATCTCGCCACGCGCGGCCTCGGCGAGCCCGGTCACGACGACGATCGCGCCGAACGCGAGCCAGCCGGCCGCCGGGCGCAGGACCAGCAGCGCGTTGCCCGCGACCAGCCCGGCGACCCCGGCCCAGGAATGTCCGAAGACCACGAGCGGCAGGGCCAGCAGGACGACCTGGGCGGCCAATGTGAGGTGTCGTCGCAAAGGGCTCGACTGCCGGAAATAGGACACTTGCAGTAGTACAAGCAGTGCCAAATCAATGGACGACACCGCCAATTCGGTGATCTCGTCGGCGAGGAGCAGCACGCGGATGAGGTCGGTCAGGCAGACCGCGGCGAACACCGCGACCACGATCGCGCGGTATCTCGGTATCGCAGGCGATGTATTCACGTGCCCCCCAAGAGCACCCGCTCCAAGAGCAAACGCGGCTCGCGGCGCGCGCCCAAGGTCGAATACTAGGGCTGCGGGAGGTGGTTCCGGGCCCGCTCTGAATCGGTTAAGGAGGTCAAAGTGCATTGATTCGCGGCTCAGGCTCACGCCAATGGCGGAGTATTTTTCGACCGCTGTGACAGCATGTGTCCGGACGATTACCCGATGGAACGGTTTGGGTATATGAATTTCTCACGTCCGGATCAGTAGTTCGCCATCCGAGAGTCATGGCGGGATACGTGGCGTGCGATAGCCCCGCTCAGGTGAACTTGGTGGCACGACCAAGTCGACCGCCGCTGAGCAGGGGAGGCTCCAATGGAGATCAAGGTTCTGGGACCGCTGGAGGCACGGGAGAACGGCGTCTCGATCGCGCCCAGCGCGGTCAAGCCCAGGCAGGTGCTCTCACTGCTCGGACTTCAGGCAGGGCACGTCGTCACGGTGCCGACGTTGATCGAGGAACTGTGGGGGATGACGCCGCCGCGCAGCGCTCTCACGACACTGCAGACCTACGTGCTGCAGGTGCGCAGGCGCATCGAGGCGGCCATGCCCGGCGACGGTCCCGGTGTCGCGAAGAACGTCCTCGTGACCCGGTACGGCGGCTACATGCTGGACGTGCCACCGGAGAGCGTCGACGTGCGCAGCTACGAGCGGCTCGCGAGCGCGGGTCAGCGCGCGTTCGAGGTGGGCGACCTGGAGTCGGCGAGCCGGCTGCTGCGCGGCGCCGCCGAGGTGTGGCGCGGACCGGTCCTGGTGGACGTGCAGATCGGCGTCCGGCTCGGCATGGAGGTCACCCGTCTGCAGGAGAGCAGGCTCGGCGTGCTGGAGACGCGCATCGAGGCCGACCTCCAGCTGGGCAAGCACCAGTCGCTGCTGAGCGAGCTGTCGGTGCTCACCGCGCAGCACCCGATGCACGAGAACCTGTGCGCGCAGTACATGCTCGCGCTCTACCGGGCGGGCAGGCAGTGGAAGTCGCTGGAGGCGTACCAGTCGCTGCGGGACACCCTGATCGAGGAGCTCGGGCTTGAGCCGTCCGAAAGGCTGCGTCAGTTGCAGCGGGCGATCCTGAGCTCCGAGCCGTCGCTCGACAAGCCGCTGTCCCCTCGCCAGCTGGAGCGCCAGCTCGCGGGCTGAGACCCGTTCGGGAGCAACCGTGGATACCACCGGTGCAGGTGCGTTGGTCAAGGCACTTGAGGACGTCGGCTGCGAGGTGATCTTCGGAATGCCCGGCGGGGCGATCCTGCCCGCCTACGACCCGCTGTTCGAGTCGAAGATCCGGCACGTGCTGGTGCGCCACGAACAGGGAGCGGGACACGCCGCCCAGGGGTACGCGCAGACGACCGGACGGGTCGGCGTCTGCATGGCCACCTCGGGGCCCGGCGCGACGAACCTGGTGACACCGCTGGCGGACGCGTACATGGACTCCGTGCCGATCGTCGCGATCACCGGCCAGGTCGCCCGGTCGGTGATCGGCACGGACGCCTTCCAGGAGGCGGACATCCGCAGCATCACCCTGCCGATCACCAAGCACAGCTTCCAGGTGCACGACCCGGCCGACATCCCGCGCGTGATCGCCGAGGCGTTCGCGCTCGCGGTCTCGGGGCGGCCGGGACCGGTGCTGGTGGACCTGCCCAAGGACGTGCTGGCCACCGCCACGACCTACACACCGCCGAAGCTCGTCCTGCCGTCCCGGCCGGTGGTCCCGCCCGTCCAGGTGCGCAACGCCGCGCAGCTGATCGGGTCGTCGAAGAGGCCGGTCTTCTACGTCGGCGGCGGCGTGATCCGCAGCGGCGCGGCCCCGGAGCTGCTGAAGCTGGCCGAGAAGACGGGCATCCCCGTCGTCACCACGCTGATGGCGCGCGGCGCCTTCCCCGACTCGCACCGGCTGCACCTGGGGATGCCGGGCATGCACGGCACGGTTCCCGCCGTCGCCGCGTTGCAGCGGGCGGACCTGCTGATCGCACTGGGAACCCGGTTCGACGACCGGGTCACCGGCCTGCTGCCGGAGTTCGCCCCGCACGCCGCGGTCGTGCACGCCGACATCGACCCGGCCGAGATCTCCAAGAACCGCAAGGCGGACGTCGGCATCGTCGGCGACTGCCGCGACGTCATCGCCGCCCTGTCCGCGGTGCTCACCCGCCGGACCGACCTCACGGCCTGGTGGTCCTACCTGGACGGTCTGCGCGCCACGTACCCGCTGGGCTACGACTGGCCTGCCGACGGCGCGCTCGCCCCGCAGTACGTGATCGAGCGGATCAGCACGCTCGCCGGTCCCGAGTCCGTCTACACCGCGGGGGTGGGCCAGCACCAGATGTGGGCCGCGCAGTACGTGAAGTACGAACGCCCCGGCTCGTTCATCAACTCCGGCGGCGCGGGCACGATGGGCTTCGCGGTGCCGGCGGCGATGGGCGCGCAGGTCGGCGCACCGGACCGCACGGTGTGGGCCATCGACGGCGACGGCTGCTTCCAGATGACCAACCAGGAGCTCGCGACGTGCGCCGCGGAGGGCATCCCGGTCAAGGTCGCGATCATCAACAACGGCAACCTCGGCATGGTCCGGCAGTGGCAGACCCTGTTCTACGACGGCCGCTACTCCAACACCGGCCTCGGCACGCACCAGCGCCACCCCGACTTCGTGAAGCTCGCCGACGCGCTCGGCTGCGTCGGGCTGCGCTGCGACAGCCGGTCCGAAGTGGACGGGACGATCCTGGAGGCGATGGCGGTCCGCGACCGGCCCGTCGTCGTCGACTTCGTGGTGGGCCAGGACGCCCAGGTCTGGCCGATGGTGGCCGCGGGCACCGGCAACGACGAGATCATGGCCGCGCGGGGCATCCGGCCCCTGTTCGACGAGGTGGAGTGATGACGAGACATTCGCTTTCCCTGCTGCTGCGCAACGAGCCGGGCGCGCTCGCGCGGATCGTGGTGCTGTTCTCCAGTCGCGGCGTCGACGTGTCCTCGCTGAGCCTCGCGCCGGACGGGTCCGGGGCCCTCTCGCGCCTGGACGTCGTCGTCGACCTGCAGCCGGGCCGCACGCCCGAGCAGCTGGTGAAGCAGCTGGGCCGGATCGTCGACGTGAAGAGCGTCGTCGACCGCACGCACGACGAGGCCCTGGAGCTCGGCGCCTAGCGACGGCAACGGAAAACGGCCGCCCGGTGATCCGGAGCGGCCGTTTTCCGTTGCGGGCCGGGGTGTCAGGCGGCCTTGGGGATGTGCCTGTCCACCACGGCGGCGTACTTCTCCAGCGTCTCGCCGGGCGACGGGCCGTCGAGCGCCTTGTGGATGCCCTCGGCGATCTCGCCGTGGCGGTGCAGGTCCGCGTGGGTCAGCGTGACCTTCGTCGTCGTGGGGCCGACCGCCTCGAAGTCCACCTTGATGAACGACGCGTGCTCGTCCTCGAAGATCGGCTGCCAGTAGGGGCCGACCCGCCACGTCATGACGAGGCGCTTCGGCGGCTCCCACTCGGTGATCGTGCCCCAGGCGATCTCCTCGCCGTCGGCGCCGCGCTCGAAGTAGCGCCCGCCGACGAACGGCTCGATCGTGATGGCCTGCCGGTCCTTCACGAACACGTGCGACTCCGGCCACCACTCGATCGGCCGTTCCGCGAAGATCGCGAACGCCTGCTCGATCGTCGCCTCGACCGTCACCGACTTGGCGACATCGGGAGTTGAGGCCATGGGGCCCTCCTCGCGTGTGATTGGGGGGTGATGTCGCCTCAGACCGTGCCGGGCGCGTCTCGACCTCACCTGGAAGCGCGGTCGAACCAGGACGGCTCGACCGGATGTCCAGCGCCCGCGCCCACATTGGCGGCTAGCGAAACCGGCAGACCGAGGAGTTGTCGTGTCCCCTGTCAATGTTGCGGTCCACATCGAGGTCCAGACGTTCTACGCCCAGCAGATGCGGCTGCTCGACGCGTTGGACGTGGAGGGCTACGCCCAGACGTTCACCGAGGACGGGGTCACCGACCACGCCCACCGCGGCGAGAAGGTCGAGGGCCGTGCCGCCCTGGTCGCCGGCGCCAGCGCCGCGCTGCCGCGGTACAAGGGCGTCGCCGTGCGCCACTGGAACGACCACTACCTGATCGACGAGGTCGACGAGAACACGCTGAACGTCAGCTACGCCTCGCTCGTCACGCGCACGACCGCCGAGGGCGTCGTGAGCTTCGAGCCGACCTTCTCCATCGAGGACGTGCTCGTCCGGATCGAGGGCAAGCTCTACACGAAGTCCCGCACCATCCACCGCGACCTGCCCGTTCAGGCTGCGTGAGCACGTTCGCCGGGAGGTGACGAGGTGACTGAACGAAACGTCGGGCTGGCTACCGCGGCGGAGAAGGTGAAGCTGGTCGCCGCCGAGCACGCGGCACGGGCCGACGCCACCCGCAAGCTCGCCCCCGAGGTCGTGGAGACACTGCGCGAGGCCGGGTTCGCGCGGCACTTCGTCGCGGCCGCGCGCGGCGGCTCGGAGGGGACCTTCGCCGAGCTGACCGAGGCGGTCCTGCTGGCGGGCCAGGGCTGCGCCTCCACCGCGTGGTGCGCGTCGCTGGCCGCCTACTCCGCCCGGTTCGCGGGCCTGCTGCCGGAGGCGGGCCACGACGTGCTCTGGGAGCACGGCCCCGACACGTTCGTCGTGACGGCGTTGCCGCCCATGGGCAAGGGCACCGCGGTCGACGGCGGCTACCGGGTCAACGGCCGGTGGGCCTACGTCAGCGGCGTCGACTTCGCCGACTGGGCGCTGCTGTGCGGCACCGTCGGCGACGAGGCCCGCTTCTTCGCGTTGCCGCGCAGGGACTTCACCGTGCTGGAGACTTGGGACAGCGTCGGCATGAAGGCCACGAGCAGCCATTCGGTGGTCGTGGACGACGTCTTCGTGCCCGCCCACCTGACGTTCACCCGCGCGGACATGGTCACCGGGACCAGCTGGTCACCGGTGGCGAGCCACAACGTCCCCTTCCAGGCGGTCGGCGGCCTCACGTTCGCCGCTCCGGCCGTCGGCGCGGGGATGGGAGCGCTCGACGCCTGCGTCTCGGTGCTGTCGGGGAAGAAGCAGTCCGTGACGTCCGCGGTCGACCTGGTCCGCGCGTCCGCCCAGGTCGAGTCGGCGAGGCTGCTCGTGGAGCAGAACGCCGGGGTGCTCGACGACCGCGAGTTCACCCCGGCCGCGATGGCGCGCAACGAGCGCAACGTCGTCTACGCGGCCGAGGTCCTGGTCGACGCGGCCGGCGGCCTGGTGCGGGCCGCCGGTACCAGCGGGCTCGCGGAAGGCGGTGCGCTGCAACGGTTCTGGCGTGACGTGGTGAGCAGCTCCAGCCACATCGCGCTGCGGTACGAGACCGCGGCCGTGCGCACCTATCCGGCGTCGCTGTACGGCTGACCCGCAACAGCAAGGCCCTGGTGTCCTCCCTCCCGGCACCAGGGCCTTCGGCGTGCCCGTCACGCTCCGCCGCGGCCTGACCGGGACTCAAGCGGAGGGGACCACCCTGGGGGCTCGACCGGCAGTCGCTTTGTCAGGCAAGTCATTTGAGGAGAAATCGTGACCTCCACCAACACCAACCCCGACCTGGAGTCGCCACCGGCGACTGCCGCTGCGCAGGCGGCTCAGGTCGTTGACGCGCCCGCGGCGGACCCGCGCCGCTGGATCGCGTTCATCATCATGACCGTCGCGACGTTCATGGACATGCTGGACGGCAGCATCGTCAACGTCGCGCTCCCCGCGATCCAGCACGGCATGGGCGCGAGCTTCGTGCAGCTGCAGTGGATCACCGCAGGCTACGTCTTCGCGTTCGCCCTCACGCTGATCACCGGCGGGCGGCTCGGCGACATCTACGGCCGCCGCCGCATGTTCCAGCTCGGCGTGCTCGGCTTCGTCGTCACGTCGTTCCTGTGCGGCATCGCGGTCAACCCGGAGATGCTCGTCATCTCCCGTCTCGCCCAGGGCCTCGCGGCCGGCCTGATGGTCCCGCAGGTCATGTCGATCATCCACGTCACCTTCCCCGACAAGGAGAAGGGCGTCGTCTTCGCGGTCCAGGGCACCATCGGCGGTCTCGCCGCCACGATCGCCCCGCTCGTCGGCGGCCTGCTGGTCGCGTGGAACGTCTTCGGGTGGGACTGGCGGACCATCTTCCTGGTCAACGTCCCGATCGGCCTGATCGGCTACACGCTGGGCTGGAAGTACATCAACGAGTCCAAGGCCCCGTCGCGCATCCGCCTCGACCTCATCGGCGTCGCCCTCGCGACCGTCAGCCTCACGGCCCTGCTGTTCCCGCTGACCTTCGGCCGCGAGCTGCACTGGCCGGCGTGGGGCTTCGTGCTGATGGCCGCCTCGGTGCTGGGCTTCATCGGCTTCGTCGCCTACGAGCGCGCCAAGCAGCGCCGTGACGGCATGCCGCTGGTCCCGCTCAGCCTGTTCAAGTCCCGCAGCTTCTCCGCGGCCCTCGCGCTGATGCTCGGCATGTTCTCCTTCACCGGCATGTTCATGCTGGCCCTGTACCTGTACCTGCAGGAGGGCCTGGGCTTCTCGCCGCTGCGCACCGGTGTCACCCTGCTCGCGTTCTGCATCGGCGCCTTCATCACCGCGTCGGCCTCGGTCGTCGCACTGGTGCCGAAGTTCGGCCGCGCGGTGCTGCAGGTCGGCGCCGTCGTGATCGCCGTCGGTGTCGCCGTGCTGCTGTTCTCGGTCAGCCCGGACATCACCAGCTGGGGCCTCGTGCCCGGCCTGCTGCTCATCGGTCTCGGCTTCGGCATGACGGCCACCCCGATCGCGCTGTTCGCACTGCAGGAGGTGCCGCACCAGGACGCGGGTGCGGCGTCGGGCCTGATCAACACCAAGCAGCAGCTCGGTTTCGCGGTCGGCATCTCGGTCGTGACGCTCGCGTTCTTCGCGCCGCTGGCCTCCCACGGCGCGAGCAACGTGGAGTCGCTGACGCCGCAGTTCCGCCAGGAGCTGGTGGCGGCCGGTGTCGCCGACGCCCGTGCCGACGAGCTGGCCGGCGCGTTCAGCACCTGCTCGGTGAGCTCGTTCGCCGGCACCCCGGAGACCGGGGCGGCCGCGTGCGCCGCGGTGCAGAACGACCCGCAGGCCAAGGCCCTCGCCGAGAAGTACTCGCACGAGGCCGCGGGCAGCTCCTTCACGGACGCGTTCCGCACCACGCTGTACGTCGGCTTCGGCTTCGCCGCGCTGGCGCTGCTGCTGGCCTCCTTCCTGCCTCGCTGGCTGAAGCAGGAGGAGTGGGGCGCTCCCGCCGAGGACGCCGCGGGGGACGCTGAGGAGCCTGCGAAGGCGTAGTCGTCATCCGCTGGAAACCCCGAGGCCCCAGGCGATCAGCCTGGGGCCTCGGTGCGTGTCCCGGGTGCGCGAGAAGGCCCCTCGCGCTCGCGAGGGGCCTTCCGGGGGCGTGCCGCCTCAGATGCGGAACGCGGCGCCCTCGACGTCGACGGGGCCCACCCACGGGCTGCCGTCGCTGAAGTCGATGTAGGTGTGCGCCTTGGTGCTGAACTTCTTCTTGTTCGGGCTGATCTTGCCGAGGTGGCTCGCGTTGATCGAGCCGACCGGGTTGCCGTTCTCGTCGCGGTGCGAGTGGTGGGTGATCCAGAAGCTGAACTGGCCGTCCTTCTGCGCGGTCCAGACGCCCCGGCCCTCCAGCTGGTCCGGGTAGCCCGGCTTCGTTTCGCAGTGCAGCTGGTAGTCGGCGGTGAAGTCGCAGAACAGCGGCGTGAGCAGCGGCGGCTCCTCGATGTGGATGGTCACCGTGAGGTCCCAGCGGCCGACGAGCGCGTTCTCGTAGTTCGGTTTGGCGGTGGCACCAGCGGCGGCGACGACGGGGAGTGCCAGCGCGGCGGCGGCCACGGCGGCCAGTGCCTTCTTGCGGACGTTCATGGGGATGCGCCTCCGGTACAGGTGGGCAGCGGACGCGCTGAGTGTTGTTCGAGCAGCTCAAACACCCCTGTAGCGCCAGTTGTGACCCGAGGGGACTTCGAGGCGGGTTGCGGAGGATGGGCGAAATGAGAGGAGCTGGGCATGTCTGCATCGGTGACCGACGCGTTCCGCTGCCGGGCGGCCAGGACGCCCGACGCGGTGGCGCTCTCCGCTGACCAGGGCTCGGTGAGCTACGCCGGGCTGGACCGGTGGTCCGACGAGTTCGCGGGCGAGCTCGTGGCCGCGGGCGTGCGTCCCGGCGACCGGGTGGCGGTGTGCCTCGACCGCTCACCGCAGCTGGTCGTGGCGCTGCTCGCGGTGCTCAAGGCAGGGGCGGCCTACGTGCCGATCGACCGGGAGGACCCGGAGTCGCGCGTCTCGATGATGCTCACCGACGCCGAGGTGTCCGTGGTCGTCGGCCAGTTCCTCGCCGGGTACACGACGCTGAAGGTGCCGCCGCCGACCGGACGTTCCACTGTGGACCTCCCGCAGGTGACGGGGGAGGACCTCGCCTACCTGATGTACACGTCGGGTTCGACCGGCAGGCCGAAGTCCGTGATGGTGGAGCACCGCAACATCACGAACCTGGTCACCGCGCCGAACTACGTCGCCGTCACCGCCCAGGACCGGATCCTCCAGCTCGCGCCCGTCGCGTTCGACGCGGCCACGTTCGAGATCTGGGGCGCGCTGCTCAACGGCGCCAGCCTGGTGCTCGCCCCGCCCGGCGTCGTGCAGGCGGAGGAGCTCGGCGACCTGTTGCGCGCCAACGACATCAGCGTCCTGTGGCTCACCGCGGCGTTGTTCCACCGGCAGATCGACGTCGACGTCAGCGCGTTCAAGGGCCTGCACACCGTACTCGCCGGAGGTGACGTGTTGTCGGTGCCGCACGTGCGGGCGTTGCGGGAGGCCGTGCCGGAGCTGCAGATCGTCAACGGCTACGGCCCGACCGAGACCACCACGTTCGCGACCTGCCACCGCATCGGCGCCGGCGAGGAGCTCTCCGGCACCATCCCGATCGGGTCGCCGCTGCAGAACGTCGAGGTCGTGGTCGTCGACGCGGAGGGCAAGCCGGTCCCGGCCGGGACGGCGGGGGAGCTGTGGATCGGCGGCGCCCAGGTGTCGCGCGGCTACTGGAAGCGGCCCGACCTCACCGAGGAGAAGTTCGTCCGCGGCGGCTGGGACGGCGCGCGCTACTACCGCACCGGCGACCAGGCACGTCGCCGCGCGGACGGGGTCGTCGAGTTCCTGGGCCGGATGGACGACCAGTTCAAGCTGCGCGGTTTCCGCATCGAGCCGGGCGAGGTCGAGAACGCGCTGACCGAGCACCCGCAGGTGCGGGCGGCGGCGGTCGGCGTCCGCACGCACCCGAGCGGTGACCGGCGGCTCGTCGCGTGGGTCGTGAAAGCGGGCGAGGAGCTGGACAAGCGGGCGCTGCGGGCGCACATGCGCGCGACGACGCCGGAGCACATGGTGCCGGCCGGGTTCGTCGTGGTGGACGAGCTGCCGATCACCGGCAACGGCAAGACCGACCGCAAGGCGCTGCCGGAACCGGACTGGAGCTCGAAGTCGCTCTACGTGTGAGGCAGCGGAAAGAGGCGGGCCCCGCGGGCCCGCCTCTTTCGCTTCTCCGAGCGTCTCACCAGCGGCTCTGTTCCGCTGCCGACCGTCGCGCGCTCTCTCCCGCGTGTCACCCAGCCGGGCGATACCAATGCCCGTGCGTGACGTGGCTATAGGACGCGGGGTCCCCGCGTTCGACTGGACGGAACGTAGGGCCCCCGCGTACCCGGCGGGAAACACGAAAGGGAGTTGCGAACGGGGTGAGGCGTTACGGACAGCACTTCTGGAAGTGCTCAGACCCAGGACGGCACTTCGAGGATCTCGATCACCGCGGCGGTCCAGACGTAGCCCGCGCCGGAGGACTGCAGGACGACCAGGTCACCCGGCTTCGGGTCGCGGTCGGCGAGCACGTGGTCGAGGCCGATCGCGAGGTCCGCGGTGCCGACCATGCTGTACTGCTTGGCCCAGTCGTAGGTCGTGGAAGCGCGGTCGACCCCCAGGAGACCGCAGATGCCGTGCGTCACGATGGTCTCGGCGAGCTGCTGGTGTAGGAAGAACCGGGCGTCCTGGAGCTCGACGTCCGCCTCGTAGAGCGCCATCTTGAGCGAGTGCCGCACGCCGCCGCCGATGCGCGCGATCATGTCGTCGAGGTCGACGTCACCGTTGCGCAGGAAGTCCTCGACGCCGCTGTTGAGCTGCAGGGTCCTGCCGTCCGCGAACGGTCCGGTGGTCCACTCCGCGTAGCCGCGCGACATCTGCTCCAGCGTCGAGTCGGAGTGCGAGTGGATCGAGCGGACGCGGGCGAAGCCCGAGCGGTTGGACAGCACGAACGCGCCGGCACCGTCGCCGTTGACGTTCTGCTCCTCCGACGCCCACCGGTCGAAGTACGGCAGGTGGAACGCGTCGCCCGCGGTCACCAGTGCGGCGGTCGAGTCGCGGTGCGCCGAGAGGTAGGAGGCCGCCAGGTCCACCGCGGCCATGAAACCGTTGCAGCCCTGCTTGACCTCGAACGCGGGACCGGAGCCGCCGACGGTGCCGGCCTGCACGTAGCTCGCCGGGGTCCACAGGTCGAGCCCCTGGTGCGACAGGGAGGCGTGCACGGTCAGGCCGAAGTCGAGCGGGTTCAGGCCGGACCGCTCCACCGCCTGGACGCCCGCCTTCACCGCCATGACGGGGCCGGTCTCACCGGGGGCGGCGACGCGCAGCTCCCGGTAGCCGTTCATGGCCTTCTTCTCTTCCGTGTACCGGCCGGCCGCGATGGCGTCGTCCACCGTCTCGACCTGCTCGGGCAGATATGTGCCCACACCGGCGATGTACAGGTCATTCCACCGCATCTCGAACTCCTAGGCTGCCTGGTCCAGCTGTCTGGCGACGGCGCGCGCCGTCGGGTCCTCGTAGAAGCTGCGCAACGGGACGCGGACGCCGTACCGCTCGTGGACCTGCTTGACGAGCTTCGACGCCAGCAGCGAATGGCCCCCCAGGTCGAAGAAGTGGTCGTCGGGCTCGATCCCCGGCACCCCGAGCACCTCCCCGAACAGCGCGCAGAGCTCTGTCTCCCGATCGGTCACGGCGTCCTCCCTGTCAGCCCTCTGAGTAAAGAAAACTGTGGGATACGCGGGTCGAGATGGGCTCGTGCCGGAGCGGACAGCCGCGCGTTCGAGCCGTTCTGCGGCCGTTCTCCGGGGAGGTCCTCCACGGTTGCGCGCGTCGTCGCCCGCAACCGGAGCATGGAGCTGTGCAGATGAAGACGTTCACCTCGAAACGACCGACCTTTCCCGTCCGGCTGGGAGCCGTGACGGCGGTGGCGCTGCTCGCGCTGGCCGGGACCGCCGGTGCGACGACGTGCACGCCGGTCGGGAACTGGACGGGCCACGTGACCCGCACCGACGGCGACCACCCGACGACGTTGTCCTTCAAGGCCAACGGAAGCGTGTTCATCACCAACGAGCAGAACACGACCACGAAGGGCTCTTGGTGGCCGACCGGGACCAACAAGTTCCACTTCCGGTTCCGCGGCGAGAAGATCTACGACGAGAACGGCGCCTACTTCGCCTACGTCGACTTCGACCAGGACGCCGTCCAAAGTGGACCGAACAGCGTCACCAGCGCCGGCCCGTCGACGTTCTTCCTCGCCGACGGCACGGACCTGGGCACGTCGACCGTGTCCTTCACGCTGACCAGGGGGTGAGGGCACTGTCGGTGCCAGACGGGCCGCCGCTCCGTCCGGCACCGGCAGTGCGGTCACGCGAGGAACGAGGCGTGCTCCTCCACCCACTGGCGGAACGTGCGGGCCGGCTTGCCGGTGATGCGTTCGGCGGTGGCGCTGGTGTCGGCGACGACGCCGACGGCGGCCTCCCACTGGTTGAGCAACGAGGTGAGCACGGGAGGAGGCACGAAGTTGCTCATCTGAGCCTCGCCCTCCTCACGGGTCAGGCCGTTGATGACGAGGTCGCGGCCGAGCACCTCGCCGACGATCTCCAGCTCGCGCCGGAACGTGAGCGACTCGGGGCCGGTGAGGTCGACGACCTCGTCCTCCAGCCTCTTCTCGGTGAGCGCGACGACCGCCACGTCGGCGATGTCGTCCTCGTGCACCGGCGCCACCTGGGCCTCGGGGAAGACCTGGTCGATGGTGTCGCCCGCCTGCAGCGAGTGGCTCCAGCCGAACGCGTTGCTCATGAAGGCGCCGGGTCGCAGGATCGTGTGGGTGAGGCCGGAGGCCACCACGGCGTCCTCGACGACCTTGTGGTGGTGGGCCAGCGGGTCCTCGTCGGCGCCGGGCAGGCCGACGGTGTTGGAGGACAGCAGGACGATCCGCTCGACGCCGGCCTTGTCGGCCTCGTCCAGGAACGGCACGATCCCGTCCGGCTCCGCGTAGAGCAGGACCCTGGAGACACCGGCGAGGGCCGCGACGAAGGTCTCCGGGTCGTTGAGGTCGAGGGCGACGGTCTCCACACCTTCGGGGACGTCGAGCTCCGCCGGGTTCCTGCCGGAAGCGCGGAGGCTGTGACCCGCCGCGTAGAGCCGCTGGAGCACGCGACGGCCGACGTTGCCGCGCGCCCCGGTGACGAGGATGGTCATGGTGGATCTCCCGAACTGGGGTTTTCGCCTGATGGCTGATCACGCTCAGCGTCCACGTGGTCACTCGAACGGCACTAGACCGGGCTTCAGGCCACCGCCCTTACCGTGCGGAAACACCCCACGAGCGTGAGGAGCGCACGGTGGTTTCCTTTCCCGTACCCGGATCCGGCTACGCGGGTCCGGCACCGGAGTACGCCCGGTTCCGCGCGTCGAGCCCGGTCGTGCGCCTGCCCGCGGCGGGCGGCGGCCACTGCTGGGTCGCGACGACCCAGGACTCGGTCCGCGTGGTGCTCGACGACGTCCGGTTCTCCCGCGCGGCGTCCTACGAGCCGTCCGCGCCGACGTTCCCCGGTCTGTTCCAGGCACCACCCGGGATGATCATCTCGCTCGACCCGCCCGCGCACACCCGGCTGCGCGACCTCGCCTCACAGGCGTTCTCGGCCGACCTGATCGAGTCCATGCGACCGGGAATCGAGCGGCTGGTGGGAGAGTTGCTGGACAGGGCAGGCGAGGAGGCGCTGGAGGGACCCGTCGACCTGCTGGGCCGCTTCACGTTCCCGCTGGCGATCATCGCGATCAGCGACCTGCTCGGGGTGCCCGCCGCCGAGCGGGACACGTTCGCCCGCCTGATCAGGGAGTTCGCCGCCGTGGACGCCCCCGAGGTCGCCGCCGCGGCCGGGGAGCGGCTCGGCGAGTACATGGCGGCGCTGGTGTTCGCGAAGATGGCGGAGCCCGGCGACGACGTGCTGTCCGCGCTGACCAGGGCGCGGGTCGGCGACGACCGGCTGGAGCCGGGCGAGCTGATCGGCCTCGGGTACACGCTGCTCGGCGCCGGCGGCGACTCGACGGCGTGCCACCTGGCCAGCTCGGTCCTCACCCTGCTCGGGCACCACCGCGACACGTGGCTGCGGCTCGGGGAGCACCCCGAGGAGGTGCCCGCGGCCGTGGAGGAGCTGCTGCGCTGGATCTCGTTGTCCACCAACGACACCACCGGCCTGCCGCGGATCGCGCTGGAGGACGTGACGCTGTTCGGCGTCACGATTCCCAAGGGTGACGCGGTGTTCGTGTCGACGACCTCGGCGAACCGCGACGAGACGGTGTTCCCCGACCCCGACACGCTCGACTTCGGGCGGCGCGACAACGCGCACATCGCGTTCGGGTACGGCATCCACCGCTGCCTCGGCGCCCCGCTCGCCCGCATCGAGCTGACCACCGCGGTCGAGGAGCTGACCCGGCGCTTCCCGGCCGCGCGGCTCGCGGTCGCGGAGGAGGACCTGGAGTGGCACCCCACCGACATGAACCACCGGCTGGCCGCGCTGCCGGTCGACCTGCACGGCAAAGGTTTCTGAACGTGCAAAGAGGAGCGGCCCCGGTGCGCACCGGGGCCGCTCCTCTTCGTACGGGTTACTTCTTGCGCGGCACGGCGAGTGCCGCCAGCGCGCCGCAGAAGGTGAAGACGCCGGCGCCGAACAACGCGAGCCCGTAGCCGGAGCCGAGCGAGTGCTGCAACGGCTGGCCGTCGGCGAGCAGCGAGTCCGCCCGGGCCGACGACATGGTCGCGAGGACGACCAGGCCGATCGCGCTGCCCATCTGCCGGATCGTGTTGAGCAGACCGGACGCGAGACCCGCCTGTTCGCGCGGCACCCCGGACGTGGCGGCGTTCGTCGTCGCGTTCAGCACCGCGCCCATTCCCAGACCCAGCAACATCGACGGCACGAGGATCGAGCCGGTGAACGTCGACGTCTCGTCCGCTGTGGACAGCCAGAACAGCCCGGCGGTGGCTGAAAGCAGGCCGCCGATCAGCACGGGACGCGGACCGATCTTCGGCACGAGCCGCGCCACGCCGAACCCGCCGAGCGCGATGCCGATCGACAGCGGCAGGTAGCCGAGGCCGGTCTGCAACGGGCTGAAGCCCATCACCTGCTGCAACACCAGGGTGAGGAAGTAGAAGGTGCTGAACAGCGCGGCGATCGCGAAGAACGCCACGACGTTCGCGGCGGTCACCGCGCGGTTGCGGAAGATGCCGAGCGGCATCAGCGGGTGGGCCGAGACGGTCTGCTGGTGCAGGAACAGCGCGAACAGCACGACGGCGAGCACCAGCGACCCGCTGACCTGCCAGTGGGCCCAGCCCAGCTCGTGCGACTGCGCGATGCCGTAGACCAGCGCCATCAGGCCGATCGTCACGGTGATCGCGCCCGGCACGTCGAGTCCCTTGCGGCCGCCGAAGCTCTGCGTCTCCGGCACGGCGCCGCGGATCATGGCCACGAGCGCGATGCCGAGCGGCACGTTGATCAGCAGCACCCAGCGCCAGCCGAGCGACTCGGTGACGACGCCGCCGAGCAGCACGCCGACCGCGCCCGCGGACCCGGACACCGCGCTCCAGTAGCCGAACGCCTTCGCGCGGGCACCGGGGTCGGTGAACGTGGTGCCGAGGACGGTGAGCGACGCCGGTGCCATGACCGCCGCGCCGAGGCCCTGGAAGCCGCGGGCGGCGATCAGCGTGCCGGGCGAGGTCGCCATGCCGCCGACGGCGCTCGCGACGGTGAACAGGGCCGCGCCGAACAGGAACACGCGGCGTTGCCCGAAGAGGTCGGCGAGCCGCCCGCCCAGCAGCAGGAAGCCGCACACCGCGATCGTGTAGGCGCTGTTGACCCACTGCAGGTCGTGCCGCTCGAACCGGAGCTCCTCGAAGATCGAGGGCAGCGCCACGTTCATGACCGACGCGTCGAGCACGTTCATGAACTGCGCCAGGCAGCAGACGGCCAGCACCATCCCGAGCCGGGTGGCCGGCTTGCCGATCGTGGCCGTCATCAGCGCACCAGCCGGAAGAACGCCCGCAGCTCCTCGACGAGCACCGCCGGGTTCTCCAGCGCCGGGAAGTGGCCTCCGGACGGCATCTCCCGCCAGTAGCGCAGGTCGGTGAACCGGTGCTCGGCCCACGGCTTGGGCATCCGCGCGTCGGCCGGGAACACCGAGAAGCCCGTCGGCACGCCGACCTGCGTCAGCGGCGACTTGTTGTAGCTCTCCCAGTACAGGCGGGCCGACGACGCGGCGGTGGCGGTGAACCAGCACACCGAGACCATGTCGAGGATGCGGTCCCGCGGGATGACCTTCTCCGCGTCGCCGTCGTGGTCGCTCCAGGACCAGTACTTCTCACCGGCCCAGCCGAGCTGGCCGATCGGCGAGTCGGTGAGGCCGTAGGCGAGCGACTGGGGCTTGGTCGACTGCACCGCCGCGTACGCGGACTCCTTGGCCGCGAACTCCTTCAGCGCGCCGAGACCCTGGTAGTCCTGTTGGGACAGTTGCACCTCGCCCTCCGGCGCGGACGCGAACGGCATGACGAGGTGGATCGCCTCGACGTGCTCCGGCGCGATGTGGCCGAGGATGCCGGTGATGAACGAGCCCCAGTCGTTGCCGTGCGCGTAGAACTTGTCGTAGCCCACGCGGCCCATCAGCGTGACGAACGCCTGCGCGATCCGCTCCAGCGTCCAGCCGGTTCCGGTCGGCTTGTCGCTGAACCCGTAGCCGGGCAACGAGGGCGCGACGACGTGGAACGCGTCGGCCGGGTCCGGCGGGTTCGTCAGCGGCTCGATCACGTCGAGGAACTCGGCGACCGACCCGGGCCAGCCGTGCGTCAGCAGCAACGGGCGGGCGTCCGCGTGCGGGGAGCGCGCGTGCAGGAAGTGGATGCCGACGCCGTCGATCTCGGTCTTGAACTGCGGGACCGCGTTGAGCCGCGCCTCGGTGGCGCGCCAGTCGTAGACGTCTGCCCAGTACGCGGCCAGGTCCTTCGCATAAGCCAGCGGCATGCCCTGCGACCAGTCGTCCACGGTCTCCGCGTCCGGCCACCTGGTCGCTGCCAGCCGCCGCTTGAGGTCCGCCAGTTCGGAGTCGGGAACCTCGACCCGGAACGGCACGAGTGCAGTGTCCATGGCGCGAAGGTAGGGACGGGGCCTCGACTTCCGGTCGACATCCAGGTTTCGAGCGGCTTTCGAGGTGCGCGGGGCACCGTTCCCGTCCAGAGCAGATCCCCGCACCCGGAGGTGTCCCGTGCTGCCCCTTGGACTGGACGAGGAGTTCCCGTTCACCGGCTCCTCCTACCGCGGCCCGGACCCGAAGTACGCGACGCTGCGCGCCGAGTGCCCGGTCGCGAAGGTGCCGACCAGTTCGGGCACGCCGACGTGGGTGGTCACGAAGTACGAGGACGTCCGCAGCGGTCTCGCGGACCCGCGGCTGAGCCGCGCCCTGACGTGCGCCGAGGGCGCCCCCACGGTCGGTGGCGCGATGACCACGACGCCCGAGATGATCATCTCGCTGGACGGCTCCGAGCACTCCCGGCTGCGCAAGCTGGTGATGGGCGCGTTCACCGTCCGCAAGGTCGAGGCGATGCGCGCGGGCGTGCAGAAGGTCTGCGACGAGCTGCTGGACGCCGTCGAGGCCGCGGGCGGGCCGGTGAACCTCGTCGAGGCGTTGTGCGTGCCGTTGCCGCTCACGATCATCGGTGACCTGCTCGGCGTGCCGACCGAGGACCTGAAGATCTTCGAGCAGGACGCGCGGGCGTTCGCCACGTTCGACGAGAACGACCCCGAGGCGCCGATGCGGGCGTTCGGGCGGCTCGCCGGGTACGTGATGGGCCTGATCGCCCAGAAGCGCGCGAACCCCGGCCAGGACATGCTGTCCGACCTGATCTCCGCGCGCGACAACGACGACAAGCTGAGCGAGCAGGAGCTGGTGACGTTCGCGTTCACCCTCATCGGCGCCGGCTTCGACACCGCCGCGAACCAGATCTCCAACTCGGTGCTCGCGCTGCTGCACGACCACCCGGACACGTGGAAGCGGCTCGTCGCCGACCCGGCGCTGATCCCCGCGGCCGTCGAGGAGCTGCTGCGGCACGTCAACCTCTTCGCCACCGACACCACCGGCTTCCACCGCATCGCGGCCGAGGACATGGAGCTCGGCGGGCGGAAGATCGCCAAGGGCGACGCCGTGTTCTTCGTGCTGTCGTCGGCCAACCGCGACTCCGACGTCTTCGAGAACGCCGACGCGCTCGACATCGACCGCGCGCACAACCCGCACATCGCGTTCGGGCACGGCGTGCACTACTGCCTCGGCAAGCAGCTGGGGCGCATGGAGATGGCGATCGCCATCGAGGGCCTGACCCGCCGCTTCCCCGACCTGCGGCTCGCCGTGCCGTACGAGGACCTGCGGTGGCACCAGGGCGAGATCAACCACTCACTCGTCACGTTCCCCGTCACCTGGGGCTAGAGAAGGAGAGCCATGAGCATCCCCGAGAAGCAGTGGGAGGTCAGGCTCGCCAAGCACGTCGAGGACGACCTGACCCTCGAGCACTTCGACGTCGTCGAGGTGGCCGTCCCGGAACCCGGTGACGGCGAGGTGTTGGTGCGCGTCGACTACGTGTCGGTGGCCGCCGCCTTCAAGGACTTCATGAGGTCCGACTGCCCGATCCCCGGCGTGCCGCCGTGGAAAGTCGGCGAGCCCGCCGGTGCCGGTGGCGTCGGCACCGTGGTCAAGTCGAACAGTCCCGACCTGGCCGTCGGCGACCTGGTGCAGTCGTTCGGGCCGTGGCAGGAGTACTGGTCGGGACCCGCGCAGCAGTTCATCAAGCAGAACCCGCAGTACGTGCCGTCGCCGGTCTACTTCCTGTCGCAGGGACCGACGGCCTACTACGGCATGGCGACCATCGCGCAGGCCGGTGAGGGCGACGTCGTGTTCGTCACCGGTGCCGCCGGTGGCGTCGGGTCGCTCGCCGGTCAGATCGCGAAGGCCCGCGGTGCCAAGGTGATCGGCTCGGCCGGCAGCCAGGCCAAGGTCGACTGGCTGGTGAACGAGCTCGGGTTCGACGCCGCGTTCAACTACAAGGACGGCCCGGTGGCCGACCGGCTGCGCGAGCTCGCCCCGGACGGCATCAGCGTGTTCTTCGACAACGTGGGCGGCGAGCAGTTCGAGGCCGCGTTGCAGGCGGCCCGCCCGCACGCCCGGTTCGCGTTGTGCGGCGCGCTGTCGAGCCAGACGGGGGCGGCGGAGCACCCGCGGTTCGACCTGATGACGGCCATCACGAAGCACCTGGAGATCCGCCCGTTCGCCTGCTACCACCTGCCGGAGCAGATCCAGAACTGGGTGGTCCACTTCGGACAGTGGCTGCAGGAGGGCAAGTTCGTCTTCCCGCACACGATCGTCGAGGGCGGGGTCAAGGCGGCGCCGCAGGCGTTGCTGTCACTGCTGACCGGTGCCTACACCGGCAACGTGACGGTCAAGTTCTCCTGACGCGCGCACGGTGGAGAAGGGGGCGCCTCCGGCGCCCCCTTCGAGGTGTCTCAGCCCAGCCGCTGCGCGACGATGCTGATCGCGGCCTCGCGCGCCGTCGTGCCGTTCGCCAGGCGCACCACCGCGTTCCCGCTGCTGACGAACTCGTCGCCGCGCAGCACGGCCTCCTGGGCGATCTCGATCGTGCCAGGAGTTCCCACCAGCTCCTCGAGGATCCGATAGCTGAACGTGTCGGGACCGGTCGGCGTCCACGTGCCGGATCCCCTTCCACCCACGACGAGCAACGCGGAGCCGTCACGGGCGAACTCGAGCTCGCTCACCGTGGCGCCGCCGGGCCTGCCGACCCGTGCGCGCCACCTTCCCACCGCCAGGGTTCCCATGCCTCCGATGGTTTCCGCCCGACCTAGACCTGGACTCAAGGGTCACCGAGCAGGGTGGGGACCGACTGCCTAACCGAGTGGAGAGAAGCTGGAGGCGTCATGTCGGACGCACCATTTGCCGGACAGCAGGTCGTCGTGACGGGTGGGGGAACCGGCATCGGCCGCGCGGCGGCGCTGGCGTTCGCCGACCTCGGCGCGTCGAACGTGATCATCACCGGCCGCCGGGAGAACCGGCTCACCGAGGTCGTCGCGCTGCACCCCGCGATCACCGCCGTCGTCGCCGACGTGACGACCGCGGAGGGCGCGGAGAAGGTGGCCGACGCCGTGAAACTGGGTGGCGGCAGGGTCGACGTGCTGGTGCACAACGCCGGCATCTTCCGCTTCACCCCGGTCGCCGCCTTCGACCTCGGCACGGCCCGCGACGTGCTGGAGACCAACCTGGTCGGCCCGCTGGTGCTGACCGCCGCGCTGCTGCCGAAGATGACTTCGCCCGGCGGCAGCATCGTGTTCGTCTCCAGCAACGCGGGCCACATCGCCGTCCCGAACGGCGGTGTGTACGCGGCCAGCAAGGCCGCGGTGGACAGCCTCGTGCGCAGCTGGGCGATGGAGCTGGCACCGCGGGGAATCCGCGTCAACGCCGTCGCACCCGCCGCGGTGCGCACGGAGGTCTACGCGTCCAACGGGCTGAGCCCCGAGGAGGTCGAGGGCTACTTCGGCTTCCAGGCGTCGCGGACGCCGCTGGGGCGCACCGGCGAGGTCGACGACGTCGTCCCGTGGATCACCCGCTTCGCCGAGCCCGCGAGCTCGTGGGTGACCGGTCAGATCATCACGCTCGATGGCGGCGCTGACCTGGCGTGAGCCAACTTCTCGACTAGGAGGAAGACCCAGATGACCAGCACCGCCGAGCCGGGTGTGGACACGTTCCCGTACAAGCGCACCTGCCCGTTCACGCCGCCCGCCCAGTACACGCAGATGGCAGAGGAGGACGTCGTCGAGGTGACGCTGACCGGGTCCGGTCTGCGGATCTGGACGATCAGCGGCTACCACACGATCAAGCAGATCCTGACGGACCCGCGGATCAGCGCGTCGCGCAAGCACGCGAACTTCCCGTTCTACTTCATCGCGCCGCCGGAGTTCCGCACCGAGACGTCGTTCATCGGCTACGACAACCCGGAGCACACCAAGACCCGGCGCAAGGCGGCGGTGACGTTCACCAACCGCCAGGTGAAGCGGCTGCGCGGACGCATCCAGGAGATCGTCGACGAGTACATCGACAAGATCCTGACGATGACGCCGCCGATCGACTTCCACCGCGAGTTCTCGCTCGCGGTCCCGATGACGGTCATCTGCGAGCTGCTCGGCATCCCGCAGGACGAGCACGACTTCTTCATCGAGCACGGCACCTGCCTGCTCGGCGGCCACTCGACGCCGGAGCAGCGCCAGGCCGCGATCGTCGAGGTGAACGCCTACGTCGACAAGCTGATCACGTTGAAGGAGAAGGAGCCCGGCGAGGACCTGCTCAGCCGCGCGATGGCGGAGTACGCCGCGTCCGGCGAGGAGTACACGCGCCGCGACCTGTTCAACATGATCCGCCTGCTGATGAACGGCGGCCACGAGACCACGGCCTCGATGCTGTCGCTCGGCACCGCCGCCCTGCTGGAGAACCCCGACCAGCTCAAGCTGCTGCTCGACGACCCCGAGGGCATGATCGAGCCGGCCGTCGAGGAGCTGGTGCGCCTCGCGACCATCGGTGACACCGCCATCCCGCGCGTCGCGCTGGAGGACATCGAGATCGCGGGCAAGACCATCAAGGCGGGCGACGGCATCCTGTGCCTGGGCCTGAACGGCAACCGCGACCCGGAGATCTTCCCGGAGCCGGAGAAGCTGATCCTGGAGCGCGGCACCCGCAAGCACCTCGGGTTCGGCCACGGCCTGCACCACTGCATCGGTGCCGACCTCGCGCGCCTGGAGATGCAGCTGGTGTGGACGACGCTGTTCCAGCGCATCCCGTCGCTGCGCCTGGCGAAGCCGTTCCTGGAGATCCCGCGCAAGGAGGGCGCCGTGATCTACGGCCTCTGGGAGCTGCCGGTCACCTGGGACCTGCCCGCGGAGGACTGAGGTCCGCGACGAGAAGAGGCCCCGCTCGATGCGAGCGGGGCCTCTTCTCGTTGGTGCGCAAGGCTTTCGGTGGTTCAGTCCTTCGGGATGTCCGGGCGCTGGACGTGACCGGGGACCGTGACGCGGTCCTGCTCGGGGAGGACGCCGTCGACCAGGTAGTCGTCGACGAGCGCGTCGAGGACCTCGTTGCCCGCCAGCCCGTACACCTCGTGGTCACCGGAGTCCTCGATGACGACGAGCGGGTGCCCGAGCAGCTCGGCCAGCACCACGCCACCTTCGTAGCGGTCCATCGGGTCGCCGTCGGCCTGCACGACGAGTCCCTTGGGATACCCGGGCTGCGCGAGCTTCGTCGGCGGTTCGAGGCTCTCGAACGTCCGGAACGCGCCTACCCACGGCTGGGCGCGGAGAACGCCGTAGCCGTACGGGTGCTTCGCCCGGTGCCGGCGGACGTCGGCGTAGTAGACCTCCAGGTCCTGCGGCCAGTAGGTCTCCAGCGTGATGGCCTCCAGCACGCCGACGCGCAGGTCGCCCTCCTGGTCCTGCGGCCGCCACGTGCCCTGCCCGACGATCAGCGTGCGGGCCTTGTCGAGGTTGCCGTCGTCGAGCGCCGTGCCGAGGTCGCCGATCAGGTAGCCGAGCGAGTCCCACTGGGCCCGGTCCGTCGCCCGCGTGCCGACCGCGCCGTCGAGCAACGTCCGCAGGTGGACCTGCTCCTGGTCATCGAGCTTCGCGACGACCTTCTCGATCTCGGCGATGACGTCGTCCGCGGTCGTGCCGAGGTGGAAGTGCCCGTTCCGGTCGGCCGTCCACTTCGCCCACAGCTCGACGTTGCGGTAGACCGCCTCCGCCTGCGTGACGAACTGCTCGCGCCACGTCCACTGTGGATTGATGCACGAGTCGAGCACGGTGCGGTCGAGGTTCTCCGGGAACATCGTCCCGTACACGGCACCGACGTACGTGCCGTACGCGTACCCGACGAACGAGATCTTCTCCTCGCCGAGCACACCGCGGATGACGTCCATGTCCCGCGCGGTGTTGCGCGTGGTGATGTGCGGGCGCAGCTCGCCGCCGGCCTTCTGGCAGCCGAGCTCGCGCAGCCGCATGTCCTCGGCCAGCTGCTCGAACAGCGAGTCCGGCGGCCGCGAGTCGAACGGCGCCTTGGGGATCGTGACCTCGCTGTAGAGCTTGGTCGACTCCCCGTACCCGCGCGGGTCGAACCCGATGAGGTCGTAGGCGGTCCTGACGCGCGCGCCGAGCCGCTTGACCAGTCCGAGACCGTCGCCGCCGTCGCCACCGGGACCGCCGTTGACGGCGAGCAGGACACCGCGCCGCTTGGCGGGGTCCGTCGCCTTGAGGCGGGCGAGCGCGATGGTCAGCTTGGGGCCGTCCGGGTCGGAGTAGTCGCGTGGCACGACGACCGTCGCGCGTTCAAGGCCGTCCTCGAACGGCGGTGACCAGTTCACCTGCTGGTCGTAGAACTCCTTGAGGGGCACGGTGGAACCTCCGCGTGTGGGTGTGCGCCGACACCGCAGCGTCGCAACCCGGGCTCGAATGCGTCTGGACCCCTTGCCGTGCGCAGGAAGCTCAAGGTGGTCTCCACCACGTGCAAAGCGCCGCCCCCCAAGGTGAACGACGTCCGGCGAGCCGCAGATCCGTGGGAGAACTGCCATGCCAAAGATCACTTACGTAGCGCACGACGGGGTAGAGACCGTTGTCGACGTTGCCCAGGACGACACCGTGATGCGCGGCGCGGTTCTCAACGGCATCAAGGGAATCGTCGCCCAGTGCGGCGGCGGGGCTTCGTGCGGCACGTGCCACGTCTACGTCGACCCCGAGAACACCAAGCCGCTGTCGCAGATGCACCAGGTCGAGGACGAGCTGCTCTACTTCACGGCCTGCGAGCGCAAGGAGAACAGCCGGCTGAGCTGCCAGATCCCGGTGACCGAGGAGCAGGACGGGCTCATCGTGCACATGCCCGAGAAGCAGCTCTGACCCGAGAAGCAACTCCGAGGAGAGAACAAGATGAGTCAGCGACGGGTCGCCCTGGTCACGGGCGCCACCAGTGGTATCGGTCTCGAGGTCGCACGCAGCCTCGGCAAGGAGGGACACGCGGTCTTCGTCGTGGCCCGCAACGCCGAGAACGTCCAGACGACGGTGAAGCAGCTCCGTGAAGAGGGCTACGAGGCCGACGGCGCGGCGACGGACGTGACGTCCACAGAGGACATCAAGCAGGCCGTGCAGAAGGCGGTCGACGTCTTCGGGCCGATCGAGATCCTCGTCAACAACGCGGGCAGGGGTGGCGGTGGCATCACCGCCGAGCTGGACGAGAACCTCTGGCTCGACGTCATCGACACCAACCTCAACGGCGTCTTCCGCTTCACCAAAGAGGTGCTGAGCACCGGCAAGATGGTGGAGCAGAGCTGGGGCCGCATCATCAACATCGCCTCCACCGGCGGCAAGCAGGGCGTCGTGTTCGCCGCGCCTTACTCGGCGTCCAAGCACGGCGTCGTCGGCTTCACCAAGGCCGTCGGCATCGAGCTCGCGAAGTCCGGCATCACCGTCAACGCGGTGTGCCCCGGCTACGTCGAGACGCCGATGGCGGGCCGGGTGCGCCAGGGGTACGCGAACCACTGGGGCGTCACGGAAGAAGAGGTCCTGGAGAAGTTCAACGCCAAGATCCCGCTGGGCCGGTACAGCACGCCGGAAGAGGTCGCCGGTCTCGTGACTTACCTGACCACGGACACCGCGTCCTCGATCACCGCGCAGGCGCTCAACGTCTGCGGCGGGCTGGGCAACTACTGACATGCGCGGCGAGTCGGTAGTCGTCGTCGGGGCCGGACAGGCCGGCAGCCAGGTCGCGGTGGCCCTGCGCGAACAGGGGCACCGCGGCCCGATCACCCTCGTCGGTGACGAGCAGGCGGCGCCGTACCAGCGGCCCCCGCTCACCAAGGGCTACCTGGCGGGGGAGACCGACCTCGCCGGGCTGGTGCTGCGGCAGGACTCGTACTACGACGACCACGGCATCAAGCTCGTGCGCGGCGAGCGGGTGATCGGGGTCGACCGGCAGGCACGGGTCGCGGTGCTGGGCTGTGCCCGCACGATCCCCTACGACCACCTGGTGTTCGCGACCGGCGCCCGGCCGCGGCCGTTGCCGATCCCCGGCGCCGAGCACGTGCTGAACCTGCGCACGGTGGCCGACGCGGACGCGATCCGCGAACGGCTCGACGGGCAGATCGGGCTCGACGTCGTCGTCATCGGCGGCGGGTTCATCGGGCTCGAGTTCGCCGCCGTGGTCCGCAAGCTGCGCCACGAGGTGACCGTCGTCGAGGCGCAGTCCCAGGTGATGCAGCGGGCGGTGTCGGCGGAGACGGCGCAGCACCTCGTCGGCCGCCACCGCAGCGAAGGCGTCCAGATCCTCACCGGGACGGGCGTCGCCGCGGTCAGGGAGGGCCTGGTCGAGCTGACCGACGGGACGGTGCTCGTCGCCGACCTCGTGGTCGCGGGCATCGGCGTCGTCCCCAACACCGAGATCGCCCAGCGGGCGGGGCTCGCGGTCGACGACGGCATCGTCGTGGACGCCCACCTGCGCACCACCGACCCGCGCATCCACGCGGTCGGCGACTGCGCGCGGTTCGCGAGCACCCACGCGGGCGGCCTGATCCGCCTGGAGTCGGTGCAGAACGCCACCGACCAGGCCACCGCGGTCGCCGCGGCCATCATGGGCGGCGCGGAGCCCTACACCGCCCTGCCGTGGTTCTGGAGCGACCAGTACGACGTGAAGCTGCAGACCGCGGGCCTCACCAACGGCCACGACCGCACGGTCACCGTGGGCGACCCGGCCGAGGGCAGGTTCTCGGTGTTCTGCTTCAAGGACGAGCGGCTCATCGGGATCGAGGCGTACAACCGCCCGATCGACTTCCTGATGGGGCGCCGGATCCTGGAGAGCGGCACGGCGCTGACCCCCGACGTCGTCGCCCAGCCCGGCTTCGACCTGCGCACCAGCCAGCAGAAGAAGGCCGCCTAGTGGTGTGGCTCGCGACGTTGCCGGTGGAATTCGCGTTCAGACGGGCGGATCGTGGCGCCGCCCCCACGTCTTCGTACTGGTTGTACGGGGGCGTGGGGGCGGTGCCGCGAGGCGTCCTGCTGAGCGTGGATCACGCCGCCCACGTCGCGAGCCACACCACTGGGGTGAGGGCGTCCTCCGCATCGCCGAGGACGCCGTCCGCGTCAGAGCCAGCCGGCTTCCTCGGCGATGCGGATGGCGTCCACCCGGTTGCGGCCGTTCAGCTTCGTCATGATCGTCGTCATGTAGTTGCGGACGGTGCCGACCGACAGCGACAGGGCGACAGCGATGTCGGGCGCGTCGGAGCCGTTCGCGGCCAGGCGCAGGACCTCCAGCTCGCGGTCGGTCAGCGGGCACTCGCCGCGGTCCCACGCGGCCAGGGCCAGCTGGCTGTCCACCACGCGCTCCCCGGCGGCGACCCGGCGGATCGCGTCGGCCAGCTCCGACGGCGGCGCGTCCTTGAGCAGGAAGCCGTCCACCCGCGCGGCCAGCGCCCTGCGCAGCGTTCCCGGCCTGCCGAGCGACGTCAGCATCAACGTCCTGACCTGCGGCATCGTCTCGCGGATCGTCGTCGCGGCGCTCAGCCCGTCGAGGATCGGCAGGTCGATGTCGATCACGCAGACGTCCGGGCCGTGCTGCCGCGCCACCGGCACGATCTTGTCCCCCGAGCTGACCTCGGCCACGACCTCGATGTCCGGTTCGAGGTTGAGCAGCGCGATGAGAGCACCGCGCACCATGTGCATGTCCTCCGCGAGCAGAACCCTGATCATCGCGCCCCTCCGCGCGCCACCATATCTCCCAACGTTCATGTCGCGCTCCACGCCGCGTCAAGGCGACCCGGCCAGGGTGAAGCGAGCTGCCTCGCGAAGGGATGCGTCATGGAACGCAGCGTCAACGTGACGGTCGTGTACTACTCCTCGACGGGCACGATCCACCGGCTGGCCACGGAGATCACCGAGACAGCGGAGAAGCACGGCGCCGAGGTGCGGCTGGTGCGCGCCGCCGAGCTCGCCCCCGAGGCGGTGTGGAAGTCCCGTCCCGCCTGGGCCGCGCACCTCACCGACACGGCGGACGTCCCGATCGCGGCGGTCGACGACGTGCTGTGGGCCGACGCCGTCGTGTTCGGCACGCCGACCCGCTTCGGCAACGTGTCGTCGCAGCTCAAGCAGTTCATCGACACGCTGGGGCCGGCGTGGTTCAGCGGCCTGCTGGCGGACAAGGTGTACAGCGCGTTCACCTCCGGCGGGTCCCTGCACGGCGGCATGGAGACCACGCTCGTGTCGATCTACAACATGGTCTGCCACTTCGGCGGGATCATCGTGCCTCCCGGTGGCGACCTGAACCCCTACGGCACCTCGCACGTCCTGGGCGCGGACAACGTGCCGGTCAGCGACATGGCGTTGCAGGCTGCCCAACTGCAGGCGGAACGCGTCGTGCGCGTCGCACGCGCGCTGAAGGAGGTCTGACCGCGGTGCGAGTGAAGGATGTTTTCGTCAGCGGCAACGGCGTGCGCCTGCCGTCGACCCTGACGGTCGAGAACGCCATCGCGTCGGGGGAGTGCGAGCCGAAGCTCGTCGCGCGCACGGACGTCGAGTCCGTGTCGGTGTCCCCGCACGAGTCGGCGGCCGAGATGGCGGTCGAGGCGGCACGGGTGGCGCTCGCGCGCGCCGGCTCCGGGCCCGACGACGTCGACCTGATCCTGCACGCCACGACCTACCACCAGGGCCAGGACCTGTGGCCCGTCGGCTCCTACATCCAGCGCGAGACGGTGCGGAACTCGTGCCTGGCGCTGGAGATCCGGCAGATGTCCAACGGCGGCCTCGCCGCGATGGACCTCGCCGTGTCCTACCTGACCGCGCGGCCGGGCAGGGACGCGTTGCTGACGTCGTCCGACCGCTTCTGCCTGCCCGGCATCGACCGGTGGCGCACCGACCCCGGCACGCCCTACGGCGACGGCGCGTCGGCGATCGTGCTGTCCACCCGCGGCGGATACGCCCAGCTGCTCTCGCTGGCCATCAACGCCGACTCCGACCTCGAACCGCTGCACCGCGGCGACGTGCCGTTCGGCCTCGCGCCGTTCTCGCACCGCATCCCGGTGGACTTCGAGGAGGCCAAGCACACGTTCAGCCGCGAGTTCGGCCTCTCCTACGGCATCAACAAGGCCAACGCGGGCCAGGCCCTGGCCGTCGAGCAAGCGCTGTCCGACGCCGACATGAAGATCGGCGACGCCGACTGGGTGATCCTGCCGCACTTCGGCCGCCGCCGCCTCGACGTGAACTACCTGCGCCCGTACGACCTCGACCCGGAGCGCACCACGTGGTCGTGGAGCCGCACGGTCGGCCACCTCGGCGCGGGCGACCAGTTCGCGAGCCTCGACCACCTGGTGCAGTCCGGCAAGGCGACCTCCGGGCAGCGGATCGTCATGTTCGGCGTGGGCGCCGGCTACAGCTGGGGCTGCGCGGTGCTGGAAATGCAGTGAGTCCCTGGGAGCGTCCCGTGCCAGCATGGGACGCGTGCCCAGGCTGATCCTGCTGTGCGGCTTGCCGTGTGCCGGCAAGACCACCCTGGCCAAGCGGCTGGAGCGCGAGGTCCCCGCCGTGCGGCTGTGCCCGGACGAGTGGATCTCCGACCTGGGCGTGGACCTGTTCGACGAGGCGTTCCGGGACCGGCTGGAGCGCCGGTTCCGGCGGCTCGCCCGCGACCTGTTGCTGCTCGGTCAGGACGTGGTCCTGGAGTTCGGCTTCTGGAGCCGCGCGGAACGCGACGAGCTGCGGGACATGGCCCGCGCCCTGGGCGTCCCGGTGCAGCTGCGCTTCCTGGACGTGCCGTTCGACGAGCTGGTCCGCCGCCTGGACGTCCGCAACCGCACCGACGCGCTCGTGGTGATCACCGAGGAGCAGATGGCGGGCTACGCGCAGGTCTTCGAGGCACCCGACGAGGCCGAGCTGAGCCAGTACGACTGACCGGGGCCGGTCAGGCGGCGAGCGTCGCGGCGGGGGCGCCGAACCACCGGTGGAGCGCCTCGGCGAGCCCCTCGCCCCGGTCACCCGCCCAGGCCACGTACCCGTCCGGCCGGACCAGGAACGCCTCCGCGGGGGCGTCTTCCGCCGTGGCGGTCACCAGGTCGACCCGGTCGGTCCAGGCCGCGGCGATCCCGGCCGCGTCCCCGCCCAGGTCGACCAGCAGGGGCCTGCCCGTGCGCGCCAGCTCGGCCAGCCGGACCGGACGGCCGTCACGGGTCAGCCGCAGCTGCGGCACCCACCGCCCGGCGAGCGGGTGGTCGCCGGGGCCCGCCGTCGGGTAGCGCACGTCGGCACCGGCCAGCATCGTCGCGATCTGCCGCGTGTTCGCCGGTTCGGCCAGCAGCTCGGCGAACACCCGCCGCAGCGCGGTGACCTCTTCCCCGGGAGCGAGCAGCGCGAGCTGGGCCAGCGTGTAGACCATCATCCGGCCGCCGACGAAGTGGCGTTCCTCGTGGTAGGTGTCGAGCAGCCCGGGAGGCGCCCAGCCGCCGACCTCCGCGGCGAGCTTCCAGCCGAGGTTGGCCGCGTCCTGCAGCCCCACGTTGAGGCCGGGAGCGCCGATCGCCGAGTGCACGTGCGCCGCGTCGCCCGCGACGAACACCCTGCCCACCCGGTAGCTGCTGGCCAGCCGGGTGTTGGTGTGGCCGAGCCGCCGCAGCAGGCGCGGGCCGTCGGTGTCCGGTTCGCTCATCTCCAGCTCGCGGCCGTACACGCGGGCCACGGCCGCGCGGATCTCGTCGAACGTCACGGGCTCGTCGGCGGGCACCTCCGGCTGGTCCCACTCGATCGCGACGATCCGGTGCGAGCCGGGAAGCGCGATGGAGGCGAGCACACCGGTGTCCGTGCGGTGGTAGCTCAGGCCGCCGGGCAGGGTGTCGTCGGTGAGCAGCTCGCGCACCGAGTCCGGCACGACCACGTCCGCGGCGCGGGTCGTCATGCGGCGCGTCGTCACGCCGGGGAACTCGATGCCGGCCTGAACGCGCACGGTGCTCCACCCGCCGTCGCAGCCGACCAGGTACTTGGCCCGCAGGGTGCCGGTGGACAGCTCGACCGTCACGCCGTCGTCGTCCTGCGTGAAGCCGACGACCTCCTGGCCGCGGCGCAGGTCGGCGCCCAGGCCGAGGGCCCACTCCTCCAGCCCGGCCTCCAGGTGCCACTGCTGGATCGTGAAGCCGTACAGCGGGTTGTCCGCCCAGTCCTGCAACCGCAGCGGCATGGCGCCGTAGACGTAGGCGGGCATCGGGGCGGGCGGTGCGGAGTCGCCGCTCAGCCGCTCGTACACGCCGCGGTGGTCGAGCAGCCGGACCACCTGGCCGGTGATCCCGCCCGCCTTCGGCACCGCGGCGCGTTCCGCGGCGCGTTCGAGCACGACCGGCCGGACACCGGACAGGCACAGTTCGGCGGCCAGCATCAGCCCGACCGGGCCGGCGCCCACGATCACGACGTCGGCGGTCTCCGGTGCGGAGGGTGACATGACTGTCTCCAGGGGGTGATGGGACTTGGTCTCATCACCGTAGCAGAAGTGATGGGACAAAGTCCCATCACTGCGGGCCGTGGTCGTCTCAACAGCGTCTTCCTGAAGCGGCAAGCGGTACGTCCACAACCGCTATCCCGCCATCGCACCGCCGTGTGTCACCCACCAGCAACAGCCGACGCCTCTGCGTGACGTGGCTGTAGGACGCGGGGGCCCCGCGTCCTATGTGCGGAAACGCGGGGGCCCCGCGTGCGATGCGGGAAACACGAAAGAGAGTCGCGAGCGGACGCGTCGTTACGGACCGCACCTGTGGAGCGTGCTCAGAGGATCGGGATCTCGGCCCGCAACCGGTAGGTGTGCTCGGGCGTGAGGCCCGCCTGCAGGTCACCGCCGAGCGCGCGCACGCGGGTGGTGAGGTTGCCGATCCCGCTGCCGTCCCTGGACCTCCGCTCGTCCGACGAGATCCCGTCGTTGACGATGTCCATCGTGACGAGGTGCCGCGAGCTCTCCAGCACGATCTCGCAGCGTTCGGCCTTGCTGTGCCGCAGCAGGTTCGTCACGCCCTCGCGCAGCACGGTCGCGAGCGTCACCTTCACGTCGATGGGCAGCTGGTCGCACGCGTCGATCCGCACGACGACCTCGATGTCGGCCGCGTTCAGCAGCGCCCGCGCCGACCGGGTCTCCTCGTCGAACGACAGCTCGCGGTAGCTCAGCGCCACCGACCGCACGTCCGCGAGCGCCTGCCGGGAGATCTCCAGCACCTCGGTGAGCTCCTGCCGGGCCCGGTCCGGGTCGATGGTGAGCAACCGGTGCGTGAGCTCGCTCTTCAGCGTGATCGCGGAGAGGCTGTAGCCGAGCAGGTCGTGCAGGTCGCGGGCGAACCGCAGCCGCTCCTGCGTCACCGCCGCCGTCGCGAGCTCCTCCCGCGCCTCGTGCAGCTGGTTCACCATCGACCGCAGCCTGGTCAGCGCGTAGAGCACGAGACCGTGGTTGGTCGCGGCGAGCACGCCGTACAGCACGCCCACCACGCCCTCGCCGAGCACGGCGTAGATGACGCCCTGCAGCGCGACGACCGAGATGGCCACCGGCCACCCGGTCCTGCGGGGCAGCAGCAACGCTGCCGTCCCGGCGAGGAAGCCGGGGATGCCCGCGAGGTAGGGGTTGCCGAACGCGAACGGGGGCACGTAGACGCACACCGCCAGCGCGGCGAGGACCGCGACGCGCAGGGGCAGGCTCAGCCGGAGGTGCGGGCGGCTCACCACGCCGAGCACGATCGCGACCGTGAGGGCGATGCCGGCGACGGTCGTCCCGATGCCGACCGGCCCGATCGGGTAGTAGGTCACCAGGGTCGTCGCCATCAGGCCGTACCCGATGACCACGGCCGTGACCAGCACCTGGGCCAGCCGCGTCGCGATCAGGGGACCGGCGAGGCGCGACTGCTCCGCCGGTTGCTCCGGGGCGGGGTCGACCGGGATCTCGGCGTGCAGCCGGTAGGTGCCCCCCGGCCCGGCCCCGGCGAGCAGCGAGCCGCCGATCGCGGTGGTGCGGGTGGCGAGGTTGTTCAGGCCGCTGCCGTGCTCGGTGCCGGACTCGGCGGGGGCGCCGTCGTTGACGATGTCGATCGACGCCAGCCGGTCGTCACCGGAGATCGTGATCGTGCAGCTGGTGGCGTCGCTGTGCCGCAGCAGGTTCGTCACGCCCTCGCGCAGCACCGTCGCGAGCACCGTGCGGGAGCGCGGCGAGAGGGAGGGGTGGTCGGACTCGATCGTGGTCCGCACCCCGGCCGCGGTCAGCACCGAGCGGGCGGACTCGATCTCGTCGGACAGCGACAGCTCGCGGTAGCTCGACGCGACCGCACGAACGTCCGTCAGCGCCTCGCGGGCGATGTTGAGGATCTCGGCGAGCTCCCGCGCCGCGCGGCCGGTGTGGTCACCGATCAGCTTGCGGGCGAGCTCCACCTTCAGCGTGATCGCCGACAGGCTGAAGCCGAGCAGGTCGTGCAGGTCGCGGGCGAACCGCAGCCGCTCCTGCGACACGGCGAGGTCGGCGAGCTCGGACCGGGCCACCTCGAGCTGCTTGACCAGCGACGGGAGCCGGGACATGGCGAAGACGACCATGCCCGCCACGACGGACGACACGACGTAGTAGGCCAGCTGCGCGGGGTCTGAGACGTACTGGGCCCTGATCAGGCCGTTGCTCAGCGCCACCGCGAAGAACACGAACCACCGCAGCCGGCGGGGCAGCACCAGCAACGCGCTGCCCGCGAGGAACCCCGGCATGCCGGACCAGGCGTTCGGGAAGAAGTAGTAGGGCACGTAGACGAGCCCGGCCATCACGCCGAGCGCGGTGTACGCCTTGCCGGAGTGCAGGTCCACGCCCGACCGGCTGAACACCCTCAGCTGGAGGTAGCCGATCGTGAGCAGGCAGGCGAGCGAGCCCGCGATGCGCGCGGGGGTCGGTCCCGCCTGCAGCACGTACGAGAAGGCGTTGCCGAGGTAGTTGGCGAACACCACGCTGACGACGATGTGGGCCAAGCGACGGGACACGGACGAGTGTTCCTGTCGTAGCGTCACGGCAGCAGCTCCCACGCGAGGGTCGGGACGCGGCCATGATACGGCCGCTTCCTGCGAAATCCCGCCTTTTGGCGTCCGCGATCGGAGCAACATGGCGATGGCTCAACGCCTCGCTGTGACGACGAGCCCGGCACCCGCCAGGTAGGCGACGACGTCGGAGACGAGGGCCTTCTCCAGGTGCAGGGCCTCCGCGACCGAGGCGACCGTGGTCTCGGTGTCCAGCAACCACTTCGCGATCTCCGTCGCGGGCGCGTTGTGCAGGATCACCTGGTACTGCTGCCCCGCGCAGGCGAGCGCCTGGTCGCCGTTGAGGCGCTCGATCTCGGTGCCGCGCCGCATCGTGACGGGCTGGTCGGCGGAGATGTGCGGCAGGCCGAACACGGCGTCCCTCGTCACGGCGACGACCGACAGGATCGGCCCGGCGCCGTCGTCGAGACCGAGCGACGGCACCAGGCACCCGCCCAGCTGGTCGAGCGTGTTCTTGAGCTTGCGCCACACCAGGCACGGACCGGAGCCGGTCTTCCAGCGCACGAAGTTCTCGTGCAGCGCCGAGATGTTCTCGAGAGCCACCGGTCCGAGGCTCATCCGGTGCAACGCCTCGCGCACGAGCGGGCTCGTGTCGGCGATCTCGATCGCACCCCACCGGCCGTGCACGGTCAGGTGCTCGGCGCCTTCGTCGACGAAGGCGTCCTCCAGCAACGACCACAGCGGCCGGCCGGCCGGTACGTGCGACTGCGCGGGCACCACGGCGCCTCCGCTCTGGGCGACTGTCGTCATCACATGAACCTGCCGACATCACATGAACAACGGGATGGGGTTGAGCTCTTCGTACCTGCGCGGTCGGGGGAGTCGTCCCAGTTCTACCGGCACGTCGTAGAGGCGCCCTTGAGCGAACCTCGACCAGAAGTGCCGCAGGCCGGGCACCACGACCCGCACGACGGGCAGCCCCACGTCCGGCCGGGTCTGGTCGAGCACGAGGACCTCCATCCCGCGGGCCTCGACGGCCTCCCGGACGGCGCGGACGTCGTCGGCCAGGTCCTCGCGGTGCGCGTAGCCGTGGTGCAGGGCGTCGCGCACCGGCTGGGCCGGGTCGGGGGAGAGCCACGCGTGGTCCGCGAGCCTCGCGTTCTCGAACCAACTGCGGATGTCGGTGTCCAGGGTGTGCGGGTCGACCGTCCCGCACACCATCGGCATGCACTGGTTGAGCTCGGTGAGCGCCCGGCGCGCGGCGATCCGCGGGTCCAGGTGCGCGCCGCAGCCCAGCACGATGTCCTCGCGCGGGCCGCCGGTGCGGCGGGAGACCGCGACCACCACCGGCACGCCGAGGTCCGCCGTGACGTCGAGCAGCCACACCTCGCGGCCGAGCCCCGCGTGGACCTCGCGGTTGCGGGTGATCCACGGGTCCCCGAACGAGTCCTGGTCGAGGCCCGGCACCGGGGTGCGGTTGTACCACCAGATGGCGACCGCGTCCCGTTCGACGAGCTCCAGAAGCCCTTGCAGCACGGCGTCCTCGAGGCTGCTGCCGGCCGCGCACCCGTTGGAGTTGGCTGTGACGCTCGGCGGGCAGGGGGCGCCGAAGTACAGCATTCCGGTGGGCAGGAACCTGTGCCGCCGCTCGGTGAGCGACCACAGCGGGGTCCAGTCGATCACCTCGTCCTCGTCGAACGGGGTGGCGACGTGCTGGAATCTCGAATGCGCCGCGTTCCACTCCTCGCGGCCCGCGAACTGCCGGGGGTGGTACTGCTGCACGGCGTCGGGGTGGATCGCGTCCGCCAGCGAGCGGTAGCTGGAGCGGACGCGGGCCTCGTCGCCGAAGAACGCGCCACTGCTGCGTTCCACGGCCTCGCACAACGCGCCGACCTCCGCGTCGAGCGGGGTGACGCCCTTGCCGCCGGTGTCCGCGCGCAACGCCGACCGCAGCCCCTCGACCCCTTGCCCCGCGGCGATGTTCGCCCCGGAGCGGAAGGAGTTGAAGAACTCGGGACCGCGGTGGTCGCGGCGGATCTCCTTCACGATCCCGGTCACCGGGCCGACCAGGTGCCGGTAGGTGTCGAGCACCTCCTGCGGCGACGACGACCGGTGGCCGCCGCCGTCGCAGGGGTGTTTCACGCGACTGACGAGTTCGACCGGCTCGAACGCCCTGCGCGCGACAACACCGGGGTCACCGCAGCCGGGGCACTGGGGACGGACCCGCACCTCGTGCTGCTCGACCTTCATGGTCAGGCTGTCGTAGCTCCAGATGGACCGCTGCGCGTCCTGGCGGATGCCCGCCAGCCACTTCGCGGTCTCCACCGAAGCGATCTCCAGTGCCATCGCGGTGAGCGACGGCAGTCCGATGAGCGGCCGCGGCGCGGGACCCCGTTGCCCGCACCGCCTCCGCACGTGCGCCTCGGCCTTGCGGTTCGCCGAGAGCCGCGCCGCGAGGCACCGCCAGCACGGGCCGTCGTCGCCGGGGGTGAAGAACGGGCCGACGCACACCTCCACGCCCACGGGCTTCACCAGCAGCCAGGGCCTGCCGGCCGCGCGGTGCGCGTCGTCGATGTCGCGCAGCTCGGGTGCCAGGTGGTCGGCACACGCCACGACCGTCAGGTCACCACTCCCCGAGGTGACCGTGATGTCGTTGCGCTGCAAAGCTTCCACGATCGGCTCGCGGTCGATGTCCCCGATGGCGACCACGGAGACCAGCGACGTCGTTGTCGCCGCCACCGCGTCCGCGGGGTCGAGGCCGGTCGCGTCCCAGTACGCGAGCGTGGCCTCGGTGGTGGCCGAACCGTCCTCCTCGCAGCGCCGCCCGATCAGACCGGCGGCGGCGAGCTTGGTGAGCATCCGGCTGACCACGTCCTCGGTCAGACCGGCGGGCAGGTCGCGCAGCACCGCGGCGAGGTCGCGGGTGCCGTCGAGCAGCGGTGCCAGCGACTCGACGTGGGCGCCCTGGATCGCGGTGACCCCGGACTCGCCGATCAGGTACACGGCCTCGCCCCGCACGATCTGCGGGCGCAGGTGGCGGCGGAACCCGATGGGGTGCTCGTCCGGCTCGGCCAGTTCGGGCTTCATGCGGCGAGCACTCCCTCGTCCGCGCGGTACGTGCCGGGGCTGCACGTCGTCCAGGTGATGTCGATGAACCAGTCCATCGACGCCTCACGGTCGAAGCGGTAGATCTTCATGTCGTCGGATTCGTCCTGGAGAGCGGGGACAGCGGCCAGGTGCTGGAAGGTCTTGGCGGACATCTGCAGCTCCGATGTTTGTTTTCGGTTGACCTGGGTAATCATGCGGATCTGCGCTAATGGCCCGGTAGTTACCGGCTAATGCGAGCCGGTATGAAGTTTTCATACCCGCCGCGGGCAGAACTCACCTGACATCGATGGCCTGTGCACTAACGCCCCCGCGTTGGTCCGAGCAGACTAATGAGGTGCTCGGAACCGAAGGAGGGGTCGCGATGCAGATCAAGGTCCTGGGGCCCGTCGAGGCCAAGGTGAACGGTCGCTCGGTGACGCCCACCGCGGCCAAGCCGAGGCAGATCCTCGCGCTGCTCGCGCTGCACTCCGGGCAGGTCGTGTCCGTCCCCACGCTGATCGAGGAGCTGTGGGGCGACCGCCCGCCGCGCAGCGCCCGCACCACCCTGCAGACCTACATCCTCCAGCTGCGCAAGCTGATCGGCGACGCGCTGTCCGCCTCCGGCGCCACCGGCGCGAAGGAGGTGCTGGTCACCCGCTACGGCGGCTACCTGCTCGACGTGCCGCCCGAGGCCGTCGACGTGCACGAGTTCGACCGCCTCGCCCGCGCCGGCCAGCAGGCGAGCGAGGTCGAGGACTACCCGTCGGCCTCGCGGCTGCTGCGCCAGGCGCTCGACATGTGGCGCGGCCCCGCCGTCGTGGACGTGCGGCCGGGAATGCCGCTCGGCATCGAGGTCGTGCGCCTGGAGGAGGCCCGCCTCGGCGTGCTGGAGTCGCGCATCGACGCGGAGCTGCGGATGGGCAAGCACAAGGCGCTGCTCAGCGAGCTGTCCGTGCTCACCGTGCAGAACCCGATGAACGAGAACCTGTGCGCGCAGTACATGATCTCGCTGTTCCGCGCGGGCCGGCAGTGGCAGGCGCTCGACGCGTTCAAGGCGTTGCGCAACACGCTGATCGAGGAGCTCGGCGTCGAGCCGTCGTCACGCCTGCAGACGTTGCAGCACGCCATCCTCACGTCCGACCCGCGCCTGGACAGCGCGGAAACCCGCCAGCTGCAAAGACTTCTCGCCTGAACCGAGGCTCCAGCGGCCCCCGTCACACTGTGGCGGGGGCCGTTCTCCTTTGTGTCGCAACGGTTTCTTCGAGGACATCTCCAGTGGCTTACAGGCGTGCGCTGGCAACCTCGTCCTCGTGGGCGCGCGAGAACTCGCCCGCTGGAGGAAAGGAAGCGAACCGTGAGCGCACTGACCATCGAGGGCCTCAAGGAGATCCTCAACGAGGCCGCGGGCGACGACGACTCGTTCAAGCCCGGCCAGGACATCCTCGACATCCCGTTCCTCGAGCTGGGCTTCGACTCCCTCGCCCTGCTGGAGACGGTCGCGCTGATCAAGCGCAAGCACGGTGTCGCCATCGCCGACGACGAGATGGCGTACATCGAGACGCCCCGTCAGCTGCTGGACAAGGTCAACGGACAGATCGCGGCCTGACGCCGGCGACTCGGGAACGGAGACGGACATGACGCACACCACCACGCACACGGTCATGGTCGGGGCTCCCGCCAAGGTGGTGTACGACCTGGTCGCGGACGTGACGACCTGGCCGTACATCTTCGGACCCACGGTGCACGCCGAGGTGTTCGAACGGGACGGTTCGACGGAGCGGTTGCGGCTGCACGCGTTCGCCAACGGTGACGTGCGCACGTGGACGTCCCGACGCGAGCTCGACCCCGCGAACCTGCACATCTCCTTCGAGCAGGAGCGCACCGCGGCGCCGGTGAAGACGATGGGTGGGGAGTGGCGGATCGTCCCGATCGCCGACTCGGCGACGCGGGTCGATCTGCTCCACCACTTCACCGCCGCCCAGCCGGAGGCGGTCGACCTCATCCTGAACGCCGTCAACAACAACAGCGACGCCGAGCTGGCCGCGCTCAAGCGGGCGGCCGAGTACGGCGACGAGTACGACAAGCTGGTGCTGTCGTTCTCCGACAGCATCACGATCAACGCGAGCCGCAAGGACGTCTACGAGTTCCTGTACCGGTCCGACCTGTGGCCCGAGCGCCTGCCGCACGTGGCGCGCCTGGACCTCACGGAGGCCGTCACCGGGGTGCAGTCCATGGAGATGGACACCCGCAGCCCGGACGGGTCGATCCACACCACGCACTCGGTGCGGGTCTGCACCCCCTACGAGGGCATCGTCTACAAGCAGACGCACACACCGCCGATCATGGCGGCGCACGTCGGCCGGTGGACGTTCCGGGACCTCGCCGACGGCACCGGCATCGAGGCGACCTCGCACCACACGGTCGTCATCCGGCCGGAGGTCGTCCCCGAGGTGCTGGGGGCGGACGGGACGGTCGACCGCGCCCGCGAGCTCATCCGGCACGCCCTGGGGACCAACAGCCTCACGACCCTGCGGCACGCCAAGGAATTCGCTGAGAACGGGTGAGGTGGAGCGATGGGGTTGAGTGGCGCGGACTTGCTCACCGCCGCTGCACGCGCTGCAAGCCGCAACGGGCTCTACGTCGTGTCGATGTACCTGGAGAAAGCCGCGGTCGACCACCAGCGCAAGGGATGCCCGTCCTCGGACGTGGCGCCCTGCGCGTACGAGATCGAGGCTTCCCGAGTGCTGCTGTCGGGGTTCTAGATGAAGCTCTACGACATCTCGCTGCGCCGCACCGGTCCGTCCACATCGGACAGACTGGCCGCGGCGCGGCGCCTCGACGCGCTCGGGGTCGAGTTCGTCGACGGGGGACGGCCACCACGGTCGTTCTACCACCGGGCGGCGGCCGAGCTCAGGTTGCGCACCGCCACCCTCATCGCCTCAGGAGGCGCGGAGAACCTCACCGCGCTGCTCGCCACCGGCACCCCCGCGGTGGCGGTGATCGTGCAAGGGCACGGCCTCTCGCTGGTCGCGGAAGCCGTGCGCCGACTCGTGCGCGCCGAACGACGGGTCCTCGTCGAGGCGCGGAACTTCTTCGACGGCTGGCTGGCCGACCCCGAACACGCTTTGGAGGTCGTCCTGACCGCCGCGGAGGCAGGAGCGGAGACCGTGGTGCTGCACGACACAGCGGGCCGGCTGTGGCCCGACCAGATCGGCGAGATCGTCGCGACGGTCGCGGACACGGGCGTGCCACTGGGATTCGGATGTCACGACGACGGCGGTTCGGCGGCGAGGCAGCTGCTCGCGGCCGAGGCGGGGGCGGGCCTCGTGCAGGGGTCCTACGCCGTCGTTCGAGGTGGTCTCGATCGGGTCGATCCACCATCGGTTCATTCGGCAGAAACAGGTGTCGCTCCCGTGCCCTGTCCGAGATTGGAGCAGACCGTGTCCGCACAGAAGGCGATTGGAGGTGTCCGATGAGTCGTCGCGCCGTCATCACCGGGGTGGGCGTGGTCGCACCTGGTGGCATCGGAACGAAGGCGTATTGGAAACTGCTGTCCGAAGGGCGTACGGCGACTCGCAACATCACGCACTTCGACGCGTCTCCGTACCGCTCCCGCATGGCGGGTGAAGCAGACTTCGACCCCGTGCGCGAAGGACTTACGCCGCAGGAGATCCGCAGGCTCGACCGGGCCGCGCAGTTCGCGGTCGTGGCGGGCCGCGAGGCGATGTCCGACTCGGGCATCGAGTTCGACCAGCTCGACCCCGGCCGCATCGGTGTCTCGCTCGGCACCGCGGTCGGCTGCACGACCTCGCTGGAGCGCGAGTTCATCGTCGGCTCCGACCGGGGCAAGTACTGGGAGGTCGACCAGTCCTACGCCGTGCCGCACCTCTACGACTACTTCACGCCGTCCTCGATGGCGACGGAGCTGGCGTGGACGGTCGGCGCGGAAGGCCCGGTCTCCGTGGTCTCCACGGGCTGCACCTCCGGGCTCGACTCGGTCGGCTACGCCGCCGAGCTGATCATGGAGGGCTCCGCGGACGTCGTCGTCACCGGCGGCACCGAGGCCCCGCTCTCCCCGATCACCGTGGTGTGCTTCGACGTGATCCGCGCGTCGAGCACCCGCAACGACGACCCCACCACCGCGTGCCGGCCGTTCGACAAGACCCGTGACGGCCTGGTGCTCGGCGAGGGCTGCGCGATCATCGTGCTCGAGGAGCTGGAGCACGCACGGGCGCGCGGCGCGCACATCTACGGTGAGATCGGCGGCTTCGCCTCGCGGTGCAACGCCTACCACATGACGGGCCTGCACCCCGAGGGCATCGAGATGTCCGACGCCATCAACATCGCGCTGAAGCAGGCGCGAGCGGACGCCACGGACGTCGGCTACATCAACGCGCACGGTTCGGGAACCAAGCAGAACGACCTGCACGAGACGGCCGCCTTCAAGCGTTCGTTGGGTGCGCACGCCTACAAGACCCCGGTCTCCGGCTTCAAGTCGATGATCGGGCACTCGCTGGGCGCGATCGGGTCCCTGGAGATCGTCGGCTCGCTGCTCGCGTTCGAGCAGGACCTCATCCCGCCGACGGCGAACCTGCACGAGCCGGACCCCGAGTGCGACCTCGACTACACGCCGCTGGTCGCCCGCGAGAAGAAGGTCAACACCGTGCTCACCGTGGGCAGCGGATTCGGTGGATTCCAGAGCGCCATGGTGCTCAAGAAGGTGGAAGGGGCAGGCCGGTGACTCGTGCGGTGGTGACGGGAATCGGCATCGCGTCGCCGAACGGGCTGGGGCCGACCGCGTACTGGCGGGCGACCCTGCACGGGGAGGCGGCGATCAGGCCGATCACCCGGTTCGACAGTGCCAACTACTGGGCGAAGATCGCCGGTGAGGTGCCGGGCTTCGAGGCAGGCCGGCACCTGCAGGGCCGGCTGCTGCCGCAGACGGACCACATGACGCGGCTGACGCTGGTGGGCACGGACTGGGCGTTGCGCGGCGCGGGTGTGCAGCCGAACGACATCCCCGACACCGACATCGCGGTGATCACCGCGGCGACGGCGGGCGGGTACGAGTTCGGCCAGCGGGAGCTGCAGAAGCTGTGGCACCAGGGCCCGGAGTACGTCTCGGCGTACCAGTCGTTCGCGTGGTTCTACGCGGTCAACACGGGCCAGATCTCCATCCGCCACGGCACACGCGGCCCCGGCGCGGTGGTGGTGTCCGAGCAGGCCGGTGGCATCGACTCCATCGGCCACGCCCGGCGCCAGCTGCGCAAGGGCGTCCAGCTCGCCCTCACCGGCGGCATGGACTCCTCGCTGTGCCCGTGGGCGTGGGTCGCCCACCAGGCGTCGGGTTGCCTGTCCCGCAACAACAACCCGAAGCGCGCCTACCTGCCGTTCGACCGCGACGCCTCCGGGTACGTCGCGGGCGAGGGCGGCGCGATCATGGTGGTCGAGACGCCGGAGTCGGCGGCGGGCCGCCCGGGAACGCGCATCTACGGCGAGATCGTCGGGTACGCCTCGACGTTCGACTCGAAGATGCCGTCGCGGGAGCCCGGCCTCAAGCGGGCGGCGGAGCTCGCGCTGCGCGACGCCGGCATGGACGCCTCCGAGATCGACGTGGTGTTCGCCGACGCGGCGGGCATCCCCGAGCTCGACAAGGCGGAGGCCGACGCGATCAAGGCGATCTTCGGCCCGTACGGCGTGCCGGTGACGGCGCCGAAGACGATGACGGGCCGCCTGTTCGCCGGTGGCGGCTCCCTCGACGTGGCGTCGGCGATCCTCTCCATCTACTGGAGCGCGATCCCGCCGACCATCAACGTCGAGAACCCGGTGCCGGAGTACGAGATCGACCTCGTGATGAACGAGGCGCGGCACGGCAAGGTGAAGGCCGCGCTGGTGCTCGGACGCGGCAAGGGCGGCTTCAACTCCGCCATGGTGGTTCGCGAGTACAGGTGATGTCGGGCCTCGAGGGCCGCGAAGGGAACCCTTCGCGGCCCTCGAGCCGTTTCTGGAGGCTTTCTGTGGACGTAGCACTGATGTTTCCCGGGCAGGGGTCGCAGTACCCGCGCATGGCGGCGTCCCTGTACGGCACGGACGCCGTGTTCACCTCGGTGGTCGACGAGGTGTTCGAACTGTTCGGCGAGGTCGGCGCGGTCGCCTGCGCCGACTGGCTGGCGGGCGACGACATCGACCACGTCTCCCGCGCGCAGCCGCTGCTGTTCGCGGTCGACTACGCCCTGGGCCGCACCGTCCTGTCGTGGGGCGTGCGGCCCGTCGCGTTGATCGGGCACTCCGCCGGTGAGGTCGTCGCGGCGACCCTGGCGGGCGTGTTCACGCTGGAGGAGGCCGTCTCCCTGGTGCGCGACCGGGTGCTCTCGGCGGTGCCGATCCCGTCCGGCGGCATGCTGGCCGTGGCGGCCTCCGAGGCGGACCTGGTGCCGTACCTGGAGGGCGACGTCGCCATCGCCGCCGTCAACTCCGCCCGGCAGACCATGCTGGCGGGCTCCGACGAGCCGCTGGCGCGCGTGCGGGCCCGGCTGGAGGCCGACGAGTACATCGTCGTGACGGTGCCGGCGTCGACGCCGTTCCACAGCCCGGCGATGCAGCCCGCCGTGGACGAGGCGCTGGCGACGTGGAGCGCGTCACCGCTGCCGCCCAGGATGCCCGTCTACTCCGGTTACACGGGCAAGCTGATGACCGCGGAGGACGCGCTGTCCGCGCGGTTCTGGACACGGCAGCTGACCGACGCCGTCTACTTCGGACCTGCGCTGAACGAGCTCGTCGCCATGTACGACGTCCTGCTGGTGGAGGCCGGTCCCGGCCAGACGCTGACGTCGTTCGCGCGCCGCACCAAGGCCGTGCGGTCCGGTTCCTCGCAGGTGCTGCCGTTGCTCGACGCCTCGGACACCATCGAGACGGCCCGCGCCCGGCTGACCTGACCGCACGTGAAGGGCCGCCCTCCGCGATTGAACTGGGCCCCGAAAGTTGGACTGGCTAACTGAAGGTTAGGCCGCGAGGGCCTGGGCTCGGTATTCGACCGGGCTCAGGCCCTCGAGCGTGGTGGAGATGCGGGTGGTGTTGTACCAGCTGATGTAGTCGTCCAGTGCCGCGGTGAACTCCTCGACGGTGTCGAACCTGTTGTGGTGGAACAGTTCTGCCTTCAGGTGGCCGAAGAAGTTCTCGGCCATCGAGTTGTCCAGGCAGTTGGCCCGCCGTGACATCGACTGGGTCAGGCCCGCGTCGTCGAGCAGGGTGCGCCAGGAGGCGTGCTGGTACTGAAAGCCCTGGTCGGAGTGCACCAGCGGTGTGGCGCCGTCGGGCAGGGT
>NZ_FNCC01000024.1 GCF_900100955.1 Lentzea fradiae
GGCAGGTACGGGAACAGGTGCCCGAGCCTGCCGTAGGCGAAACGCAGCCAGTGGTGCTGCGACGGGAAGCCGAGCAGTACCTGGGCCACGGCCAGGCACAGCAACTCCGCGTCGGAGAGCTTCTTGCGCCGGCCGGGACGTCTGCGTTCGGGTGGTGTCAGGTGGTCATCGCAGAACACGTAGAGTGCAGTCAGGAGGGTGTCCAGATCGGTCGTCACAAACCTGATCTTGACACCCTCCTCCTGCGTCTCAGGACCGCCTTCAGCTCAAGAGCCAAACGGAATCAATCATCTAGCTCCCCACGGCGAAGCGCCCCCGTGGCATCGGCACAGGGGCGCTTCGCCGTGCGCGCTCCGCTGATGTCTTTTGGGGCAACGGTTCTGCCCCCGGCCGGGGTCCGTGAGCCCTGCCCGTGCCAGGGCGACCACAGCAGGCTTGTGGAGCACAAGCGCAGCAGCTGCCGGAGCGGAAAAGACAGCCAGAGCGGAAGAGACAGGGGAGCGACCATGCCGCAGTACCTCTCACCGGGCGTCTACGTGGAGGAGGTCCAGTCCGGCGCACGGCCGATCGAGGGCGTCGGCACCGCGGTGGCCGCCTTCGTCGGCTTCGCCGAGCGCGGGCCCTTCCACCGGCCGACCCTCGTGACCAACTGGAACCAGTACGTCCAGCTCTTCGGCGGCTTCACCGAGGACGCCTACCTGCCGCACGCGATGTACGGCTTCTTCGCCAACGGCGGCGGTGCGGCGTACGTGGTGCGCGTCGGCGGTGCGCAGGCGGGCGCCGACGCCGAGCCGGTCGCGCCCGCCCCGGCCGAGCTGGGTGGCCTGGACGTCGCGGCGTTGCCCGGCGCGGGCTCGGACATCTCGGTCGAGGTGGCCGACGCCGACGGGGAGAACCCGCCGGAGGACAGGTTCAAGCTGGTGGTCAAGCAGGGCGGCAAGGTGGTGGAGACCTACGACGTCTCCACGAAGAAGAACGTCAAGAACTACGTCGTCACGCAGGTGTCCGAGCGGTCCAAGCTCATCCGGATGACCGAGCGGTCCTCCGGCACGCTGGCGCGTCCGGACAAGCAGCAGGTCGCGCTGCCGGACACGCCCGCTCCGTCGAAGGCCGTGGCCCGGCTGGACGCCCAGGAGTACCTCGGCGACCCGGACGCGCGCACCGGCATGGGTGGTCTGGAGAGCATCGACGAGGTCACGATGGTGGTGGCGCCGGACCTGATGGGTGCCTACAAGCGCGGCCTGATCGACCTGGAGGGCGTCAAGACCGTCCAGCTGGCGATGATCGCGCACTGCGAGCAGATGGGCGACCGCGTCGCGCTGCTCGACGCGCCGCCCGGGCTCAACGCGCAGAAGGTCCGCGCCTGGCGGATGGACGAGGCGAACTACGACTCCAAGTACGCCGTCCTGTACTACCCGTGGATCAAGGTCTTCGACCCGGCCGGCGGGCGCAACACCCTCGTGCCGCCCGCCGGGCACATCGCGGGCGTGTGGAGCCGCAACGACAACGAGCGCGGTGTGCACAAGGCGCCCGCCAACGAGGTCATCCGCGGGGCGGTGGACCTCGAGATCAACGTCAGCAAGAGCGAGCAGGACCTGCTCAACCCGATCGGCGTCAACTGCGTGCGGTCGTTCCCCGGCCGCGGCATCCGGGTCTGGGGCGCCCGCACGCTGTCCTCCGACCCGGCGTGGCGCTACCTCAACGTGCGCAGGCTGTTCAACTACCTGGAGGAGTCGATCCTGCTGGGCACGCAGTGGGTGGTCTTCGAGCCCAACGACGACCGCCTGTGGGCCAGCATCCGGCGCAACATCACCGGTTTCCTCACCGAGCAGTGGCGGCGGGGCGCGCTGTTCGGCCGCACTCCGGCGGAGGCTTTCTACGTCAAGTGCGACCGGGAGAACAACCCGCAGGAGTCGATCGACCTCGGCCAGGTCGTGTGCGAGATCGGCGTGGCGCCGGTCAAGCCGGCCGAGTTCGTGATCTTCCAGCTGTCGCAGTTCTCCGACAGCACCAGCCTCGTCAGCGAATGAGCCGTCCCGCGCGGGCGGGTGAACCAGAAAGGCGGCACCACCCATGGCAGAGGGCGATGCTCTTTCCACCCACATCTTCGGCGTCCAGCTCGGCGGGTTCACCGTCGAGTCCCTCCAGGAGGTCAGCGGGCTGACCGTCGAGGAGGACGTCGTCGAGGTCTCCCAGGTCACCCCGACCGGAAAACCCGTGCTGCGCAAGCAACCCGGCGCGCAGAAGGGCGGTGAGGTGACGCTCACCAGGGGCCTAGACCAGAGCGTCACGTTCACCAACTGGCTCAAGGAAACCCTGGAGAAGGGCGCGGTCACGGCGGCCAGGCAGGACATCACCATCGAGGTCAAGGACACCGAAGGCAACACGGTGCGCCGCATGACGCTCTACCGCGCGTGGGCCAGCAAGTGGGAGGGACCCTCGTTCAAGGCGGGCGAGTCCAGTGCCGCCACCGAGAAGGTGACCCTCGTGTTCGAGGAGATCACGGTCGAATGAGGCGGCGGACGATCCAGCTCGACCAGCTCGACGAACTGGTCGAGACCGGCAAGGAACCGGAACGGCAGGCGGCGCCGAGCACGCGCGGCGGCCTGCGCACGGAGTTCGACTTCGAACTGCCGAGGGGCTACGTCGACCCCGACGGCGTGCTGCACCGGCACGGCCGGATGCGCCTGGCCACGGCGCGCGACGAGCTGCGTCCCCAGATCGACCTGCGGGTCAAGGAGAACCCCGGCTACCTCAGCGTGGTGCTGCTCAGCCAGGTCATCACCGCGCTGGGCACGGTCCGCGAGGTCCACGCCGGGGTGGTGGAGCAGATGTACGCCACCGACATCGCCTTCCTCCAGGACTTCTACCGGCGGATCAACAGCGAGGGCCACACCAGGGCCGGCGTGACCTGCCCGTCGTGCGGCACCGCGTTCGAGGTCGACCTCGCCGGTGGCCGCCTGGGGGAATCGTGACGTACGCGGCCGACCGGCTGCTCGAAGAGGTCGCGTACGTGGCCTACCACTTCCACTGGCCGCGCGAGGAGATCCTCGACCTGGCGCACCACGAGCGCCAGAGCTGGGTCCGTGAGATCGCGCGCATCAACACGAGGGTGAACGAGGGGAGGTGACCCGGTGGGGTTCTGGGACCGGTGGCGGCGGGGCGACCGCGCCGCGCAAGAGCCGGAGGCCACGCCGGTCACCGCTCCGGCACGTCCCGCGTGGGACGGCGGCTGGCGTGCGGTCGCGCCGCTGAGCGGGGTGGTCCAGCGCAGCGGCATCCCGGTCGGGGACGGGCTGGGCTTCCGCGACGGGCTGGCCTCCTGGCGGGACCACCGCTTCGGCGGCGAGCTGGGGCACTCGCTGAGCGCGAACGCCCCGGCAGGGTTGGTCGCAGGGGTGACCGGGCCGGAGGTGACGCAGCGATCCCGGTACTCGGGCGGCGGGCCGTTGCTGCTGGCCTGGCGCGGGGAGGGTGAGGAACCGCCCTCGCCCGTGCGGGCGGACGCGTCCGGTGGGGTGGCGGGACCGGCTGTGCAGAGGGCTCCCCTTGCCGGTGCCGCGCCGGTGGTGCGGCGGAGTGCCAGCGGGCCGGGGCTTTCCGGTGGGAGCAGCGCGGCGGGACAGGCTGGTGGAGTTGCGGCCAGGCCCGGCAGCGGTGGTGCGGGGACGAAGTCCCCGAGAGTGCCGGGTGGCAACGCGGGCGGTGCGAAGTCTTCGGGCGTTGGTGGCGCAGCGGGCGGTGCGAAGTCTTCGGGAGTCGGTGGTGCGGCGGGCGGATCCAAGTCCTCGGGCGTTGGTGGCAACGCGGCTGGTTCGAAGTCCCCGAGTGTTGGCGGTGCGGCGGGCGGTTCGACGTCTTCGGGTGTCGGCGAGACCGCGACCGTTGCCGAAGGTTCGGTTGCCGGTGATGTGACGCCAAGGGGTGGCGAGGCGGTGGTCGCTTCGGCGTCGTCTGGTGCCGGGCAGATTGGTGGGGTGAGGTCTGCGGGCCGTGGCGCCGCCGAGGTGGTCCAGCTGCGACCTGTCCGGCCGCCGCTGACTGTCGCCAGGCGACCGGCGATGCCGGTTCGTTCGCTCCCCGTGGCCGGTGGTGCGGCGGGAAAGGCCCCGAGCGTGCCGGGTGGTGCGGCGGCGAAAGCCTCGAGCGTGCCGGGTGTGGCCGGGAACGTCCCGAGCGCGCCTGGTGGGGTGCCAGGGAAGGCTCCGAGCGTGCCGGTGGCCCAGGCGGGCGGGCGACCTGGATCGCCCGAGGTCGCGCCGGTGCTCGGGGAGCCGTTGACCGCGATGCCGCCGACGGCGAAGGCGCCGCTCGGCTCGTCGTCGGTGCCGCGGTCGAACCCGCCCCGTGGTGTTGCACAGACGCCGGTGGTCAGGTCGGGGACGGCTCAGGCGGGCGACGGGCTCGCGGTGCAGCGCAGTGCCGCGCCGAAGCAGGACGCGACGTCTCGACCCAAGCGCGGCACCGGGATCGGCGCACCCCTTGCGGAGCTCCCGGCCACCGCGGCCCAGGCGGGCGCAGCGCAGGTGCGGACGCCCGCGTCTGGTGGGGCAGCCGCACCTGCCGTGCGGTCGTCTTCGAGTGGTGGGCTGGCTTCTCGGTCGACAGCTCCGGCAACCGCATCGGTACAGCGCGTCGTTGACGGGCGCAGTCCGATCTTGGGGGTGGAGAGGCCGCCACTGCCTGAGGTGGACCGCCAGGTGCAGCGCGCTGTCGACGCCAAGACGCGTACAGCGATGAAGCTCGGCGCGCCGTCCACTGTGGACAGTGCATCGGCTCGGCCGGATTCGGCCCGGTTGCCGGTGGTTCCGGTGACACGGCTCCCTGTCGGGGAGGTAGAGGTTCAGCGGTCGCCGAAGCCTGCCGGTGAGGTGAAGGGTGGGGGACAGGCGGGTCCTGCTGCGGATGAGCCTCGCCGGTCCATGCCGCAGGACAGGACGCACGGTTCGCCAGTGCTGCCCCTGATCGCTCAACGTCCCCTCGCCACCAGCACCGGCGTGGGGTTGCCCCAGCCGGTGCAGCGCGCGGCGGGGAAGCCCGTGGTTCGCCCGCAGTGGGCGGGCGCTGAGAGGGAGCCGACTGGTTCGGATCCGGCGCCGACGGTGCAACGGCTGTCCGCGGACCCTGGAGCCCCGGCAGGAGGCAGCCGCAGGGTGGCTGGTCGCCATGCGGCTGTACCCCGAGGTGACGCGTCGAGGACGACTGGCTTGAGCCGTCTGCGGCCGGGTGGTCGGCGGCCCAGGGGTGGGGTGTCCGGTGGTGCGGAACCGGGCAGTGCGGAACCGAACAGTGCGGCCCTGAGCGCCGCACCGTCACCCACCAGCGCACGAACCTCGCTCCCGAACTCGGTGCAGACCGCAGCATCGACTTCCGCACCGGGCTCGGCATCGACCTCCGTGCAGACCTCTGCATCGACCTCCATCCCGGGCTCGGTACCGGCACCGGCGTCGCCTCCGCTGGTCGCCCAGCGGGCGACCGGTTCCGGCCCCGGCCAGCGCCACCACGTCCAGCGCTCCCACATCCAGCGCTCCCACAGCCAGCACCCCGAAGCCCAGCGCCCCCACGTCCAGCGGGACGTCGGCGGTGCACCCCGCCCAGCGGCGAACGGCGCGCCGGCCGTGGTGCGACCGGCACCGCCTCGGCCGCTCGACAGCGGCCAGCGGCTCCCGCCGATCGCGTACCCCGCCAACGTGCCTACCACGATCGGCCGGGACCACACCCCAACCGCCCCAGCCACCCCGCAACGGACCGCGGTCCCGGCGGTGAGGTGGTCGGCGGGCACTCAGGTGGTGCAGCGCGCCTCGAAGCAGGCGCCGGGACGGCGGGCACCGGTGAGCGCATCGCCGGAACCGGAACCGACATCCCCGGGAGCGTGGCAGGACGACCCGGCGACCGGACAGGCCCGCACCAAGCGGGCCGAGCCGGATCTCGAGGAACTGGCCCGCAGGCTGCTCGACCCGCTCGGCAGGCTGCTGCGCGCAGAGCTGCGTCACGGCCGCGAACGCGCGGGCCGACTGCACGACCGCGGCCGTTGACCGGCCAGAACGAGGAGCAACCCCGATGAGCGACGACGTGTTCGCCAGCAGCGTCTTCTTCCGCTTGACCATCGCCGACGACGACCTCGGCATGTTCCACACCTGCGACGGTCTCGGCGCGACGGTGGAGGTCGAGCAGTACGCCGAGGGCGGCAACAACGGGTTCACCTGGAGCCTGCCCTCGCGCATCACCTGGTCCAACATCACCATGACCCGTCCGGTGACCGGTGACTCGGCCAAGGTCCTCAAGTGGTTCAACGAGATCATCGAGGACGCCGACCGCTCCGACGGCGAGATCGTCGCGCTGGCCCCCGACCTGACGCCGATCGTCAGCTGGCAGGTGATGGGCATCATCCCGGTCCGCTGGCAGGGGCCGTCGTTCGACCCGAACCAGTCGCAGGCCGCCGTGGAGACGCTGGAGTTCGCCCACGAGGGCCTCCAGGCGTCCAGCGACGGCTGAGCGCGGGCAGCGGGAGGAGACGGACCGTGGCGTCGAAGGCCAGGGCTGTCGCCGGCAAGGCGGGCAAGGCGGCGAAGGCGTTCATGGGCTCCGGCCTCGTCAAGGCACAGCTGGTGATCATGGAGCCGCCCGCCAGGAGCGGTGCCGGGCCGGGGGCCCGGCTGGCCACCGTCCAGTTCCAGTTCAACCCCGGCAAGCTGGCGCTGAGCAAGAGCGTCGAGTGGCGGCGCAAGCCGGCGCGGATGGCCGGCCAGGCGGCGTTGCCGGAGTTCGTCGGCAGCGGGCCGCGGTCGTTGAGCGTGGACGTGTTCCTGGACGCGACCGCCGGGCACGACAACTCGGTCGAGGAACGGGTGGAGCAGCTGATGATCGCCTGCGTGCCGACGAAAGCCAGTCTGCGCAAGAAGAAACCCGCGAGCCCGTGGGTCCGCTTCGAGTGGGGCACCGCCAAGTCGGTGTCCTTCGACGGGGTGCTGTCCAGCCTGTCGGTGGACTACTCGCTGTTCGACGTGGACGGCAAGCCGCTGCGCGCCACCTGCTCGCTGGCCATCGAGGAGGCGGGGGCGGGCACGCCAGGGCAGAACCCGACGTCCGGGTCGCGGGAGGCCCGGCGGACGCACCAGGTGGTCGCCGGGGACAGCCTGGCGCAGCTGGCGTGGCGCGAGTACGGCGACGCGACGGCCTGGCGGGTGATCGCGGAGGCCAACGACATCGACGACCCCATGGTCCTGGTTCCCGGCACGGAGCTGCTGGTGCCGGGCGTGGCGGGGGAGACAGGGGAGGACCGATGACAGGGCCGGGCGTGGAGGGCGACAACATCGCCGCGAGCGCGGTGGTGCGCGCGAACGGCACCGAGCTGACCGAGCAGGCCGACCAGCTGGTCCGCTGCGTGGTGGACGAGAACGTCGGCCTGCCCGACTGCGTCGTGCTGACCTACTCCGACGAGAACAACGAGCTGCTCAAGGACACGGGCATCACGATCGGCGCCAAGATCGAGGTGTCGCTGGCGTCCTCGGGCGTCACCACCACCGAGAAGGTGTTCACCGGCGAGGTCACCGCGCTGGAGCTGGACCGCGACGGCACCGGCTCGTACATCGTGGTCAGGGCGATGAGCCGGGCGCACCGCCTGATGCGGGGCCGCAAGGTCCAGGCGTTCCGCAACATGTCGGCGGCGGCCGTCGTGCGCAAGGTCGCCACGGGCGCCGGGCTGACCGCGGGCCGGCTCGACGTCGCGGGCGTCACCTACCGGCACCTGAGCCAGGCGGGCGTGTCGGACTGGGACTTCCTGCAGATGCTCGCCAGGGAGCACGACGCCGTCGTCCGGGTCGACGAGGCGGGACGGCTCGAGCTCGTCAAGCTCAAGCCGGCGAGCGGGGCACCGAAGCCGAAGGTGACCAACGATCCGCACGTGCTGGAGTTCGGCGAGAACACCGTCGCGCTGCGCGCCGTGCTGACCACCGCGGACCAGGCCAACGGCGTCGAGGTGCGCAGCTGGGACGTGGCCACCAAGAAGGCGCTGGTCGCGGTGCGGCCCAACACCTCCAGCAAGACCGTCAGGCCGGGACTGACGGCCAGCAAGGCCAACGGGGCCTTCCCCACCAAGGCGCCGCTGCTGGTCACCGACACGCCGTACGCCACGCAGGCGGAGGCGACGCGTGCGGCGCGGTCGCTGGAGGCGTCGACCAGCGCGGGCTTCGGCGAGCTGGAGGCCGTGGTCACCGGCAGCCCCAAGCTCCGCGCGGGCGACCCGGTGACGCTGACCAACTCCGGCCAGGAGTTCGACGGCGCCTACACCGTGACCGCGGCGCGGCACGTGCTGGAACCCGAGACCGGCTACTACACCACGCTGACGGTCAGCTCCTCCTTCGACCGCTCGCTCACGGGTCTGGCCATCGGCGGCAACGCGCCACCCCGCAGCCCGCGGATGCCCGGCCTGGCCACCGGAATCGTCACCGACATCAAGGAGACCGGCGGCCAGCGCGGCTGGGTGCGGCTGAAGTTCCCCTGGCTGGACGACAAGTACGTCACCGACTGGGTGCGCACCGTGCAGTGGGGCGGCGCGGGTGGCGGCGGGGTGTTCAGCCCGGAGGTCAACGACGAGGTGCTGGTGGGGTTCGAGCAGGGCAGCCTGGACCGGCCCTACGTGATCGGCGGGCTCTACAACGGCGTCGACCAGCCCTCGGCGCACGACCTGCCGCTGGTGGACGGCAGACGCGGCAAGGTCAACCGCCGCTCCCTGGTCTCGCGCACGGGCAACCGGGTGGAGCTGCTGGACGGCACCGCCCAGTCGGGGGTCCGGCTGGCCTCCGGTGACAAGCGGCTCGAGGTCGTGCTCGACGAGAAGCGCGACAAGATCGACCTCGTCGTGCGCGGGCCGCGCGGTGCGGGCGTGCTCGGCTCGGTGTCGCTGACCAGCACCGGCATCACCATCGACGCCGGCAGGGGCGTGCTCACGCTCAAGGGCGCCCTCATCAAGCTCAACTGACCACGTGAGGAGATCGCGACATGCCTCCCGCTGCCCGACAGGGTGACAAGACGCTGCACAGCGGCACCATCGGCCCTCCGCTGAACGCGCTGGCGGCGTCCCGGCTGATGACGGTGCTGATCGAGGGCAAGCCCGCCGCGACGATCAACTGCGTGCACGTGTGCACGGTGGTGCCGCACAACGCGGCCCCCAACCTCATCCTGATCTCACCTGCCATCGCCCGCCGCGGCGTCCTCATCGGGGGCCTGGCCGCGGCCACCGTCGGGGACGAGACCACCTGCAAGGCCAAGCTGGCGCCACGTCCCGGCACGGTGCACATCGGGGGTCCGCTGTGAGCGCCGACTTCATCGGCCGCGGCTGGGGCTTCCCGCTGCGGCCCGGTCCCACCGGCGGCATCGGCATGGTCGACCGCGACCAGGAGATCCAGGAGGCCATCCGGCTGGTCCTGGGCACCGCGCCCGGTGAGCGCCCGATGCGCCCCGAGTTCGGCTGCGGCATCCACGACCTCGTGTTCGCCGCGGCGGACGGCGCGACCGCCGGGCACATCTCGCGCGAGGTGCGGACCGCGCTCGACCGGTGGGAGCCGCGCATCGACGTGGCCGACGTGGTCGTGGCGTTCGACTCGGTCGACGTCGGCACGCTCTACATCGAGATCCACTACACCGTGAAGTCCACCAACGACCAGCGCAACCTGGTCTTCCCCTTCTACACGATCCCTTCCGGCGAAGGGGAGGCCGACTGATGGCGTTACCAGCGCCCAACCTGGACGACCGGCGGTTCCAGCAGTTCGTGGACGAGGCCAAGCGGTACGTCCAGCAGAGCTGTCCCGAGTGGACGGACCACAACGTGTCCGACCCCGGCGTCACCCTCATCGAGACCTTCGCGCACATGGCCGACCAGCTGGTCTACCGGCTCAACCGGGTGCCGGAGAAGAACTACCTGGCGTTCCTCGACCTGCTGGGCGTGCGGCTGTTCCCGCCCACGGCGGCCCGCGCGCTGGTGACGTTCTGGCTGTCCGCGCCGCAGGTGGAGACCGTGTCGCTGCCCGCGGGCACCGAGGTCGCGACGGTGAGCACCGAGTTCGCCGAGGCGATCGTCTTCGCCACCACCGGCGAGCTGCCGATCGTGCCCTGCGCGCTGACGCGCCTGGTCACCCGGTCCGCGTCCGGTGAGCACGCCGACCGCACGCGGGACCTGGAGTCCGGCAAGGACGTCGCGTGCTTCCAAGCCTCGCCCGTGCCCGGTGACGCCACGCTGTTCGGGCTCACCGCCGCCGTGCCGCACTGCGCGGTCGTGCTGCGGCTGGACAGCAGGGTCGAGGGCATCGGCGTCGACCCGCGGCAGCCGCCGCTGGTGTGGGAGGCGTGGGACGGAGGGGACTGGGTCGCCTGCGAGGTCGATGAGGACGGCACCGGCGGCCTCAACCGGCCGGGCGAGGTCGTGCTGCACGTGCCGGGCGGCCACACGATGTCGGTGGTCGCCGGCCAGCGCGCCGGCTGGCTGCGTTGCCGGGTCGTCGAACCCGTGCCCGGCCAGCCGTTCTACTCGGAGTCCCCGACGGTCCGCGAGGCCGAGGCTTACACCATCGGCGGCACCACCGTCGCCGAGCACGCCGAGACCGAGACCGACGTGCCGCTCGGCGAGTCCGCGGGCGTGCCGGGCCAGCGGTTCAGCGTGCCCAGGGCCCCGGTGCTGCTCGACGGCGACCCGGTCGTCGTGCAGGCCGCGGCGGGTGAGGGCTGGGAGGACTGGGCCGTGGTGGAGGACTTCGGCCTCTCCACCCCCGGCGACCGGCACGTGGTGCTCGACGCGTCGAGCGGCGAGTTCCTGTTCCCGCCCGCGGTGCGCGAGGCGGACGGGACGCTGCGCCGCTACGGCGCGGTGCCGCCCAAGGGGGCGGTGCTGAGGGTTCCGCGTTACCGCACCGGCGGTGGCCGGTCGGGCAACGTGGCGCGCGGCGCGCTCTCGGTGCTGCGGAGCTCGGTGCCCTACATCTCGGCGGTGGAGAACAGGGAGGCCGCGACCGGCGGCGTGGACGCCGAGACCGTGGCCGAGGCGAAGCTGCGGGCACCCCACCAGCTGCGGGTGCAGGACCGGGCGGTGACCGCCGAGGACCACGAGCTGATCGCGCGGCAGGCGGCGCCGTCGCTGGCACGCGTGCGCTGCCTGCCCGTGGAGGGGGAGGCGGGGGCCGCGCGGGTGCTGGTGGTGCCGGACGCGGTGGCCGACGAGGGCGACAGGTTGCGGTTCGAGCAGCTGGTGCCCTCCGACGAGGTGCTGGCCGCGGTCGCCCGGCGGCTGGACGAACGGCGCCTGCTCGGCACCCGGCTGGTCGTGGAACCACCCCGCTACCAGGGCATCACGGTGGTGGCCAGGCTGACGGCCGCCGACGTGAACCGGGTCCGCGAGGACGCGCTGGCCGCGCTGTACCGGTACCTCAACCCGCTGCGCGGCGGACCGGGCGGCACCGGGTGGGGCTTCGGCAGGCCGGTGCAGTTCGGCGAGGTGTTCTCGGTGCTCCAGGCGGTGCCGGGGGTGCTGCTGGTGGACGAGATCAGGATGTTCCCGGCGAACCCCATCACCGGGGCGCGGGGCGCGCCGGTGGACCGGCTGGACGTCGCGCCCAACGCGCTGGCCTTCTCCTACCAGCACCAGGTCGAGGTCGGTGCGCCGTGACCAGGGCGGCGCTGCCGGAGCTGCCGAGCAGGCACCCGCTGGGCGGCATGCTGCCCGCGCTGTTCGCGGCGGACGACTTCGCGCAGCGGTTCACCTCCGGCCTGGACGCCGTGCTGTCGGCGGTCCTGTCCACTTTGGACAACCTGCCCGCCTACCTGGACCCGGCGCTGGCGCCGGAGGACTTCCTGGTGTGGCTGTCGTCGTGGGTGGCGGCGGGGCTGGACCCGGCGTGGCCGGAACCGCTGCGGCGCGCCCTGGTGCGGCGGGCCGTGGAGATGCACCGCAAGCGCGGCACGGTGCGCGGGCTGGTCGAGCGGCTGGAGCTGTCGCTGGGCGTGCGCGCGGACGTGGCGGACGGCCCCGGGGTGCGCTGGTCGGGCACTCCGGACGCGCCGCTGCCCGGTCCGGCGGCCGGCGTGGTCGTGGTGCGGGTGTGGCCGGGTTCGTCCGGCCCGGTGGACCGCGACCGGGTCGAGGCTCTGGTGGAGGCGGTGTGTCCGGTGCACGTCCGGTGCGCGGTCGAGGTGCTGGACGGGCCGCCGAGGGGTGAGGGGTGATGGCCGTGGTGCGCTCGTGCCCCCAGTGCGGAGCGTCCGTCCAGGACGGTGACGACTTCTGCGGCAACTGCGGCACCTACCTGGGGTGGACCGCCGAGGCGACCCGGCGGGAGCGAGCCGAGGCCGCCACGGCGCGGGTCCCCGCCGCTGAGGACGCGTCCGTCGCGGAAGTCGCGCCCACGGCCCCGGTCCCGCGGGACGACTCGGCCGGGCAGCAGCCGGTGGACAGGAGCGGGCGAGCAGCGGACGGGAAGGCCGATGAGGACGCAGGTCCCGGCATGAACCCGCCCCCGGTGGCCGAGGACCACTTGGCGGCGCGGATCGAGACGGCGATCGGAGAACCGGGTCCGGTGGAACCAGGCTCAGCGGTCGGTGGGGGACTCGCGCCGGAAAGTCCCGCCACTGCCCGGCCGGGCCTGTGGGCCCGCTGGCACGCGTGGGTCCGATCGCGGTTCGGGAAGGACGGGACACCGGCGACCGGAGAGTCCGCCGCCGCCTCCGACCGGCCGGTGGTCGCCAGGGTCCGTACGGCGGCCGGAACGGAGGCGGCGGTCGGGACGGGGCCGTCGGACGTGGTGCTGGGACCCGTGCTGCCGGGGCGGCCGGAGGCCAGGCGTCCGCTGCCCACCGCTGGTGCCCAGGTCGAGGTGGCCGGTCCGCCCTGCCCGGTGTGCGGCACCACCAACCCGCCGGGTCGCCGGTTCTGCCGCCGGTGCGCCACACCGTTGCAGGGCGGGACCGCGGTCACCACGGCGCGTCCCCACCGGCGTTCGCGGCTCGGCGACACGTCCAAGTGGTTGCGCAGGCTGGCCGCGCTGCTCGTGGTCGCCGCGCTGGTGGTCGCCGGGATCGTGTTCTACCCCAACGCGGTGGAGCTGGTCGAGGACCTGCGTGACCGGCTGGCGAAGCCCGCGCCGATCGCGCCCGTGCGCGCCGCCGCCACCGCCGAGGTGCCCGGCCACCCGGCGGGGGCGGCCGTGGACGGGCTGTCGAACCGGTACTGGGGCGCGCCCGCCGTGGGCGACGCGATCGAGTTCACCTTCGACCGTCCTTTCCGGCTGCTGTCGGTGGTCGTGCACACGGGTGCCTCCGCGCAGCCAGAGCAGTTCCGCGAGCAGGCCCGGCCCACGGCGGTGGACCTGGTCGTGACCGGGTCCGGTGGTGTCACCCGCACGATCGCGGTGGCGCTGAACGACCAGCCGGGTCCGCAGCGCACCGACACCGGCGTCAGCGACGTCGTGGCGGTGCGCCTGGTCGTGAAGTCCGCCGCGGGGCTGGGGGACGGCAGGCACGTGGCGCTCGGCGAGGTCGAGTTCTTCCGCCGCTCGTGACCGGGCCCCGCTGAAGAACTTTTGTAGACGCTTTTCAGAGCGCGTGAAGCCGCGCCTCGCAGACTCGGGATCTGCAACCGGGTCTGCGGGGAGGCAGTGGTGGAACGAGTCGGGGTCGTCGTGCAGGCGGCGGATCACCTGAGCATGGCCGGACTGACGAGCTACCTGGGCTCGCGGGACGAGATCGAGGTGCTGGACTGGGACCGGCGGGCGCGGGCCGACGTGGTCGTGGTGGCCGTCGACCGGATGGGCCCGGCGCTGCTGACCGGACTGCGGCGGGTGGCCGCGGACACCGGGGCACCGGTGGTGCTGGTGCTCGACGAGGTGGGGGAGAAGGACGTGCTCGCGGTCGTGGAGCACCGGGTGGTGGCGATCCTGCCCCGCGCCGCCGCGACCGGCGAACGGGTCCTGCACAGCGTCCTGGCCGCGGCCTCCGGTGGCGGGGTCATGCCGTCCGGTCTGGTCGCGGAGCTGCTCCGGCACGTGGAGCGGCTCCAGCGGGAGCTGGTGTCACCGGACACGAGCGTGCCCAAGCTGACGCCGCGCGAGGCCGACGTGCTGCGGCTGATGGCCGACGGCCTGGACACCGGCGAGATCGCCGGCCGGTTGTGCTACTCCGAGCGCACGATCAAGAACGTCTTCTACGGGTTGACCACCAGGCTCAACCTGCGCAACCGGCCGCACGCGGTCGCCTACGCCCTGCGGAAGGGAATGATCTGAGATGGACGGCAACCCTGGTGGCAGAGCGGGGACGTGCGAGGTCGAGGAGGACGGACCTGGCGAGGCAGCGGCGGAGCGCATCTCCCCGGACCCGGGCTGGGTGATGTCGGACAACGGGGTGATCGGGGCCCCGGAGGAGGAGCCGGCACCCCACCCCGGCGAGGAGGTGCGGGTGCGGAGCTGCGGTTGCACGGTGAACGGCTCGGTCAGGGTGCTCAGCCGACGCGGTCCGTCGCGCGGCGGATGTCCCATGCCGCGCCCAGCCCCCGGTAGAGCGTGACGGCCTCGCGCAGCGCCGCGCCGGCTTCCCGGGCACGCCCGCCGCGTGCGAGCAGGACCGCGCGGTCCTCCAGCGTCTGCGCCGCCTCGAACACCCGGCCCGCCGAACGGTAGTGCGCGGCGACCGCCGCCAGCCCGTCCGGGTCCTCCGCCAGCACGCACCGGCAGCGCCGCGCCGCCGCGGCGGCCCTGGCCTCGGTGGACTCCCTGGCCGCCTCCGCTTCGCACGCCTCGGTGGCGGCGCGGGCGGTCGCCCGGTCGTCGTGGTCCAGCGCCATCCGGACCAGCTCCGGCAGCCACTGGTGGCGCAGCATCATCTCGGTGCGGCGGGTGTCGAGGATCTCGCCCAGGAACTCGATCGCGGCGGAGTGGTCGCCGTCGCGGTACGCCGCGGCCGCCCGTGCCGCGACCAGGAAGTCGCGGTTCTCCCGGTTCACCGCGGTCGTCAGCGGCAGTGCGAGACCGGCGGGCAGGTGCCGCCGGAGCGCGAGGTCGTCGTCCCGGTGCACGGCGATGAGCGCGGCGACGCCGTGCAGCAGCATCAACCCGCCCTCGCGCAGGCCGAACCCGGTCATGCCCGAGTCGTCCCCGAGCACCGCGCCGATCCGGTCCACCGCCTCGTCCCACCCGCCGAGCCAGAACCGGTGGACGGCCGCGCCGACCTGGAGAGCCGCGACGGGCGCGCTGTGCCCGGCGGCGTCGAACGCCAGCCGCATCGTGTCGGTCGCCTCGCCGAGCCGGTCCAGGCACTGGAGCGTGAACATGCGGTTGTCCAGCAGCACCAGCTTCAGGTCGGTGAGCGCGGCGTCGGTGCCCACCACGTCCAGCGCCCGGTCCAGGTGGGCGAGCGCGCCCACGTAGTCGCGCCGTGCCGCGCCGACCTGCCAGAGCACCCCCAGGGACTGGGCGATGGCGAACGGGTCGGCGGCGTGTTCGCCGACCTCGATGGACTCGCGCGCACTCGCCGCAGCCGCGTCGAGGTCGTCGAGCCCGGCGCGCTGCACCAGCGCGAGCAGCGACAGCAGCCGGGCCCGCCACGCGCCGGGCAGCGCGGGGTCGGCCAAGGTCTCCCGCAGCGACTCCAGCGCCTGTTGCGGCCGTGACGCGCGGAAGGGCACGTAGGCCGTCAGCCACCGGACCTCCCCGACGAGGTCGGGGTCGCGCAGCCGGGGAAGGGCCCGCCGGGCGTGGTGCTCGGCCTCGGCGTCCCGGCCGACCCGGAACAGCGCGCTGCTCAGGTGGGCCCGCACCACCGCGGCGTGCGCGTCGGTCACCGCCCTGGACCGCAGCGCCCGCTGCAACAGCTCGACCGCGACCAGCGGCGCCTCGTCGACCAGCGCGGGTGCCCGCACCAGCAGCCAGTCGACCACCCACGCGCCGAAGTTCCCCGCCGAGGCCAGCAGCTGCTCGGCCACGTGGCCGACCGGTGCCCCGGCGCGCGCGAGTGCCTGTGCGGCCTGCTGGTGCAGGGCGTCGCGCAGCGCCGCGGGCATCCTCTCGTGCAGCGCCTGCCGCAGCACCGGGTGCCGGAACGCGATGCGTGTCCCGGCGTCGCGCAGCACCCCCGCCGCGGCGGCCTCCTCGAGCGGCGCCACCAGCTCGGCCACCGGGCGGGCGAGCACGACCGCGAGCCCGTCGACGGAGAACTCGCAGCCCAGCAGCGCCGCCCACCGCAGCACCTCGCGGGTGGGGGCGGAGACCAGGTCCAGGCGCCCGCCGACCGCGGACACCAGCGAGCCGGGCACCTGGTCGAAGGCGTGCTCTCCCACCTCGGCCACGCCGGAGCCGACGACCACCAGCCGTTCGCGCAGCAGGGCGTCCGCCACCTCCCGCACGTACAGCGGGTTGCCGCCCGCCCGCGCGGCGATCTCGCGCAGCGCGGGACCGGGCGGCGCACCCACCAGCCGCCCGACGAAGTCCGCCACGTCCGAGTCGCCGAGCGGGGTCAGGTCGAGCACCACGCCGCCACCGGACTCGGCGAACCGGCGCAGGCGGGCCACCCCCGGCCGGTGCGGCACCGGCCGCGCCGCGCCCAGCAGCAGCAACGGCAGGTGCCGGGTGAGCGCGGCGAGCCGGCGCCACACCTCGATGCTGCTCTCGTCGGCCCACTGGAGGTCGTCTAGCGCCAGCACGAGGGGTGCGTCCGAGCACAGCCGCTCCACGAGTGCGACCAGCTCGTCGACACCGCACGAGAGCGGGTCGCCGTTCGCGAAGACCGACGCGGCGGGCTGCCGCTCGCGCAGTGCCCGGGCCACCTCCGCACGTCGCGGGTCGGTGGCGGCGGGGTCCACGCCCAGGGCGTCCAGCGCGAGCCGGAGCGGGAAGTGGCTGTCCAGCTCGTCCGACACGGCGTGGGCGGTCTGGTGCCCGGCCAGCCCGGCCCGTGCCAGCGCGGCGGCCAGCAGCGCGGACTTGCCGATGCCCATCTCGCCCTCCACCCACAGCGTCCCGCCGCGTCCGGCGGACAGCTCGTCGACCGCCCGCGAGACAGCGGCCAGCTCGGCGTGGCGGCCCAGCAGGACCGGCTCGTCGACGGTGCCGGCCACCGATGCGGAGGCGCTCCGCTGTGGTGGGACGTGCTGCTGGGCGGTGGCGGCCCGCGGTGGGGGGACCGTGCCGCTGAGCACCAGCTGCTGCGCGGCACGCAGCCCCGGCCCCGGTTCCACGCCCAGCTCGGCCACGATGACCCGGCGGGCGTCGCGGAACACCTCCAGCGCCTCCGCGCCGCGCCCACCGCGGTGCAGGGCCAGCACCAGCAGCTCGTGCGCCCGCTCCCGCAGCGGTTCCTCCGCGACCAGCGCGCCGAGGTCCGCGATCACGTCGGTGTGCGCGCCGGTCGCCAGGGCCGCCTCGGCGCGCAGCTCCCGCGCGACGGTCCGCTCCGCGGCCAGCTCCCGCCGCCGGTTCCCGGCGAACGGTCCGCTCAGGCCGGCCAGCGCCTCGCCCCGCCACAGCCCCAGCGCCGCGTCGAGCGAGCGCAGCGCCCCGTCCGCGTCGCCGTCCGCCAGCTGCCGCTGCCCCTGTGCCCGCAGCGCGCGGAACTCCGCCAGGTCCGAGGCGGCCGGGCGCCACCGCAGGCGGTAGCCGGACCCGACCGACTCCAGCACCCGCGAGGCCGCCCCGCGTGGCCGGTCCGGCTCCAAAGCCTTGCGCAGCAACGAGATGTAGGTGTGGACACTGCCCTCCGCGGTGGCCGGCGCGTCCCGGCCCCACACCCCGGACACCAGCTCGTCCCGCCGCACCGCAGCACCCGAGCGCAACGCGAGCATCGCGAACACCGCCTGCGGGCGTGCCGAACCGAGCTGCACCTCGCGGTCCCCGACCCACGCGCGCACCGGCCCCAGCACGACCAACCGCAACGCCGACATCTCACCTGCCTCCCCGAAGGCTCCTCCGGCCGCGGCGCACGTCTCCTCGTGGCGCGGCCCGCTGCCGGCACGGCCGCCCGCGCCGACGCTCGATCACCCGCCGTGGCCGGCGTGCACGTCCGCTCTTCTCAAGCCACGCGGCACAACCGCGCTCCGGCCCGCCCCGCGTCCCACTCCGCGCCGAAACCGCGGTAGACCGTCACGGCCTCCCGCACCGCCGTGTCCGCTGCGGCGCAGGCGCCGCGCGCCACCAGCAGCGCGGCGGCGTCTTCCAGCGCTTCCGCCAGCTCCACCGGCCGGCCCGCCTCCCGGTACCGCGCCACCGCGTCGAGCACGAGAGAAGGCTCGCGGTCCACCAGTCCCCGGCAGCGCAGCGCCACCTCGACGGCTCCACCGCTCGTCCTGGCGAGCTCCGCCGCGTGCGCCGCCAGGTCGTGGTCACCCGCGAGCAGCGCCAGCCGCGTCAGCGGGGGCAGCCACCGCGGGTCGGGTGCCATGCGGCCGGGCGCGAGCACCCCGGTCAGCGCGGCGAGCGCCTCGTCCACCCGTCCGGCGCGTTCGGCGAGGGCGGCCTCGGCGGCGGCCCGGAAGCCGTCCAGGAAGTCCTCCCGGTGACCTGCCGCGGCACGCAGGTGCCGCGCCGCCTCGTCCACCCGGCCCTGGCGGGCCGCGACGAGCGCGGCGACACCGTGCGCGGGAGGCGTCGGACCGCGGTCCCGGGGCCACGGACTCGGTGTCGGCGCCTGGTGGCCGTCGACCAGCCGGAGCGCGTCCGCCCAGCGACCCCGCCAGTAGCACTGCGCCGCGGCGGCGGGGTGCGGTCCCGCCGCCCGCAGCAGCTCGTCGGCCTCGTCCAGGAGGTCGAGGTGCTGGAGGGTGAGCACCTTGTCGCCCACCAGGTCCGCGCGGACCTCCGGGGCGACGGGAACCGCGAGGGCCTGGTCGACCTGCCGCAACGCCTCGGCGTGGTCGCCGCGGGCCGTCGCGCTCCGCCACAGCGCGCGCCTGGCCTGCGCCACGGTGAAGTCGTCGCGCACCTCCCGCGCCAGCCTCAGCGCCTGGCGCGCGGCGGTCTCGCCCTCGTCGCCGGTCACCACGTCCGCGGTCAGCGCCTGCAGGCGGGCCCGCCAGACGAGAGGCGTGGTGCGGTCCGCGGCTGCCGACCGCACCACCTCGGCGGCGTCCACGGCGCTGCCGTCGCGGTGGTGCGAGGCGGCCAGGACCCAGCGCATCTCGGCGACCAGCTCGTGGTCCCTGGCGCGGGCCAGCGCGTAGCGGGCCTCGGCGTCGGCGCGGCGGCCGAGCCCGAACAGCAGGCGGGCCAGCCGGGCGGCGAGCCGGTCCCGGTCCCCTGGGGGCAGGTCCGGCAGCGTGACGGCCGACCGCAGCACCCCGACCGCGAGGTCCGGGTCCCGCGCCGCGACCGACTCGGCGTTGGCGACCAGCCAGTCCACCGCCCAGGGCTCGACGGCGGTCGGCGCGGTGGCCAGCTGCCGCGCGACCAGCTCGACGGGGGACCCGGCCGTGGCCAGGGCCCTGGCGGCCTGGCGGTGCAGCGAGGCCCGCACAGCGGCCGGGACGCCCAGGTAGAGGGCGCGGTGGACGAGGTGGTGGCGGAAGGCGAACCCGGCGTCCGCCTCGACCAGGACACCGGCAGCCATCGCCTCCTCCACGGCGGCGACCAGCTCGCTGACCGGCCGCCCCGTCACGACCGCGGCGTCACCGGGCGCGAACGAGGTGCCCAGCAACGCGCCCCAGCGCAGCAGGTCCAGTGCCTCCGTCGAGAGGAAAGCCAGCCGCCTGGCCAGCGCCGTCACCAGCGACGCCGGCATGTCGTGGTCCGCCACCCGCGCCTCGGCGACCCCGGCGCGCAGCTCGACGGCGTTCTCGCGCACCAGCGCGTGGACCACTTCCTCGACGTAGAGCGGGTTTCCGCCCGCGCACCCGGCGATCCGGTCCAGGCCCCGGCCGGGCGCGGCGCCCACCATCCCGGTCACCAGCTCGGCGACCTCGTCGTCCGTCAGCGGTTCGAGGACGACCAGGCCACCGGCGTCCGCGACCGCGCGCCGCACCCGCGCCAGGTCCTCGCGGTGCGGCACCGGCCGCGCCACCGCGACCAGGAGCAGGGGAAGGCGGCGCGCCAGGCGGGACAGCCGGTGCCACAGCAGCACGCTGGCCTCGTCGGCCCAGTGGAAGTCGTCGAGCGCCAGCACCAGCGGGGCTTCCGAGCTCAGCTCGCGCACCAGTTCCACCAGGCGTTCGATGATGGTGAGCACGGGGTCGCCCGGGGCCTGGCGGCCGCCCGCCAGCGCCGGCAGGTCCTGGGCCAGCTCACCGCTGCGCGCGTCGGCGGACGTGACCGACACGTCGAGAGCGTCGAGCACCGGGCGGAGGGGGAAACGTCCGGCCTGCTCGTCGGCCGCGGCACGGGCGACGCGGGCACCCGCACCGGCCAGGCCGGCGGACAGCAGCGACGACTTGCCGATCCCCGCCTCACCCTCCAGCCACAGGACTCCGCCCCGGCCACCGGTCACCTCGGCCACCGCGCGCCGCAGCACGTCGAGCTCCCGCCGCCGGCCGACGAAGGGAGCCGCCTGTCGTGCCTCGCTCGCGGTCGCGGGGGACGTGGGAGGCGGGGCGGGGGTTGCCGGGGACTGTTCTGTCGCGGGTGGACGGTGGGCTGGCTGACCCTCCAGCACCCGGCGCTGAGCCTCGCGCAGCGCGCTGCCGGGCTCGATGCCGAGCTCGGTCGCCAGCACGTGCCGGGCGTCGCGGAACACCTCCAGCGCCTCGGCCTGCCTGCCACCCTGGTGCAGCGCGGACATCAGCAGCGCCCGCAGACCTTCGCGCAGCGGGTGCTCGACCGTCAGCGCCGACAGCTCGGCCACGACGCCGGCGTGCCTGCCGAGCAGCAGCTCCAGCTCGGCACGCCGCTCCACGGCGGCCAGCCGCAGTTCGTGCAGCCGCGACCGCTGGGACTCGGCGAACCGGCCCGGCACGGAGAACAGCGCCTCGCCCTCCCACAGCGCCAGTGCGGCGTCCAGCTCCGCCACCGCCTGCCCGGGGTCGGTCCGCGCCAGGCCCTCCGCCCGTTCGCGGTGCCGGTCGAAGCGGTGGACGTCCACCGCCTCGGGGTCCAGCCGGAGCGCGTACCCGGCTCCCGACGACACGAGCACCACCCCGGCCGACCGCTTGGACCGCTCCGGTTCCAGCGCCCGGCGCAACGCGGAGACGTAGGTGTGCAGGCTCGCCCTGGCGGTCGCGGGCGGCGCGTCACCCCAGACCCCGTCGACCAGCTCGTCCGCGGAGACCGCCTCGTTCGCCCGCAGCGCGAGCAGGGTGAACACGGCGCGCCCGCGCGCTGTGCCGAGGCCGACCTCCGCGCCGCCGCGCCACGCGCGCACCGGGCCGAGCAGCCTGACCACCAGCGAAGCGGTCGTGCACAGCGACATCGGGACACCTTTCGTGTGGAGGTGCGGGCCGAACGGCGGAGCCAATGGCAGACCGGGCCGATGGTGTATTGCGCCGATCGGCATTGGGGGATCTCGTCCGGTCATGCCAGCATGGCAACGCTTCCTTAATGCTGCCTAAAAGAGTCTGTCTCAATAGCTGTTTCCGGCGGTCAACAGTCTGTCCACTCCTGTTTGGAGGGTCCCTGCCGTCTTCGCGCCAATTCGGTCGAAAGCCGTCGCCATTCCCGTTCGCGCGGAATGCGTGTGGCTGCTTGCAATGTGTCGGGGTGAAAGCCTCGGGCCTGTGAGTAGTTGTACTCCTCCCTGCTCACCAAGTCAGTGTGGCGTCGTGGAGTTCGACGTCAAGACGGGGTTCGGGTAAGACTTGAGGAGTTCGGGTGAACCGGCCGCGTTCGAATTGCGCGAGTGCGAGTGCGGCGGCTCGGCCGCTGTCTTTCGGCTGCTTTGAACGGGCAGCCGGAAGACACCCTCGAATTCCGTTGCGGATGGCCGAAACCGAGGTGCGCCGCTGTGTCGGAAAGGGACGGATCCGGGCATTCTCAGTCAGTGGAACGCGGAGGTGACCGGCGCGGTGCCGGTCGACTCCGCGCGGCGTCGCCGGCGGGCGTGGACGCGGCCACCGGCGGTGTACCACTGGACCGCGATGATCACGGCGATCACGACCTCGACCAGGTCGCCGCCGTAGTACATCAGTTGTGCGCCGGCGTGCGAATCGGCGGTGGTGAAGGCGGTCCCCGGCGGAGGGGTCGCGTAGAGGGCTTTGGCCAGGACGGCGTGGGCGGTGCCGGCGGCCAGCAAGGTGGTGGCGCGCCAGGCGAGGCTCCAGCGGCGCCTGACCGGGTCCAGCTGGCACACCGCGAAGGTGAACAGCAACCCGGAGACCACGACATGGAGGTGCACCGCGGCGTGCAGCAGCGGCTGGTGGTGGGTTCCGGCGAACAGGGGAGTCCGGTAGAGCAGCCACAGACCGCCGAGGTCCAGCAGTGCCGCCAGCGGCGGGAAGACCAGCACGGTCGCGGGAGTCGAGTGCGCCACGGCCAGCAGCGTGCGCCGTGGCCGCACCGGCAGCGCCCGCAGCAGAAGGGTCAGCGGACGGGCCCCCACCACCAGGACGGGGGCGACCATGGCGATCATCAGGTGCTGCGCCATGTGGGCGGTGAACGGGCCACCGGGCAGCGGCGCCAGAAGCGCGTACGCCAGCACGGCGCACCCGGCGGTGAAGCAGGCGTCTCGCCACTTCGGCCAGGCGTCACCCCGCAGACGCAGCCGGGTGCTGCCCGCCAGATAGGCACACGCGGCCAGCAGCGCCGTCACCGCGATGACGGTCCCGGTCACGCCTTGAGGCGCCGCGTCGTGCAGGTGGGGACCGCTCATGAGCGAAGCCCTCGCCGTGCGCGCACGGCGAGGACGACGCCCACGGCCAGCAGCGCCAGTGCCGCGCCGTTCCACGCCAGGTCGTAGACCGGCAAGTCGACGCCGTAGCGGATCTGGTGCAGACGCAGCACCTTGTGGTCGATGATCCCGTCGAACAGCTGGAAGCCGCCCAGCCCGAGGAACAGCCCCGCCCTGGCATGGGCCGGTGCGAGGGCATGACGGCGGCGCAGGTCGGCGTAGAGGACGAACCCGGCCACCAGGCCCAGCAGCTCGGCGGTGTGCAGCAGTCCGTCCGACACCAGCCCCACCGCCGGAGTGGACCGGTCGAAGAAGTGGTGCCACGCCAAGATCTGGTGGAACACGATCTCGTCGACCGCCGCCATCAGCGCCGCGCCGATCAGCGCGCACACGGCCAGCGACCTTCCGGGTTCCGGGGCAGAGGCGTGCCCGGCGGATTCGTTCATCAGGCGCGCGGTCCTCCGGTTGTGCGTCGGGTCACCGGGTGCGGGGCAGTGGTCCGACGCCTGCCTGGCGGCCGGGCCGCATCGAGGCGTGGCGCTGTCCGGGCCCGGGACCCGAGCGGGCGGCCAGGGCGTCGGCGACGACACCGGTGGCGAAGGCGTAGACGGACTTGTGCAGCAGGTCCACCGCCAGCTCACGGCGGGGCCAGGTCGGCGGCGGGGCGCCGACGCCGGTGGCGTTCTCCAGGATCTGGTCGTTGGTCACCCGGACGACGGTGAACTTCGCCGAGGACCACGGCCCTCGCAGCCCGGCGTGCGCCATGACCGAGCGCACCACGCCGAGCAGCACGCCTTGGCCGAAGTGCATCGCCAGGTTGACCGGCACCGGCTGCCGACCACCCGGCCGTTCCCGCATCCCGGTGAGCCGTTGCAGCACCCGTGCCGGCACGTGGGAGTCGGGGCGGCCGGTCAGGCGCTGTTCCAGCTTCTCTCCCAGCGTCATCACCACCACCCCGGCGGCACCGGCGACCAGCCCTTCCCACAACGCGCGTTTCATCATGCCGCTTCGAGTACCCGGCTGCGGGCGACCTATCCGTGGTCTCGTGCCGCGACCTATATCGTCAGCTGTGCGGGCCGGAAAGCGACGTGGCTCCGGGGACCCGCACACGACAGCGAGGACGGGCGATGAGACCGCTGACCTTCAGCGACGACAAGGACAACGAGCAGGAGTGGCTCCCCGGCGGGGACCAGTCCGCCGAGAACGGTTTCCTGGAGTTCGTCGCCCGCCACCAAGCCGCGGACAACACGTCGTTCGGCATGATGGACATGGCAGCCGAAGAGGCGCTGATGTTCCTGAAGGACATCGGCGCGATCTGCCGGGTCAAGGGGTGGCAGGACGGGCGCACCGAGTACCGCGTCGTCACGGGGAGCGGCGACCACCGCACCCTGGCGGCCGAGTTCGCCCGCGGCGGCTTCACCGCACTCGACCCGCACGGCCCGTGGCTGCCGGACGCCGAGACCTTCTTGCAGGCCCGAGCGGCCTTCCGCGAGCAACGAGTCACGGCCCTGCGCAACGCGACCCAGGCGCGGTCTCGTGACGAGGGCATCCGATCCGAGTTCGACAGGTCCGTCCTGCGACGGACCCACCCACGAGAACTGCGCCGCCGCCTCGAAATCCTGACCCGGGTCGACGGCCGCGAGCCGGTCACGGTCTCTGGCGTCACCCACTACGGCTACGGCACCGGCAACACCGTCAACGCCTGGTTCACCGCCGAAGGCCGCGGCCTGGTGCTGACGTACGACCGTTCCAGCCCTCTTGTGTCCACAAAGGACACTCATGCGCACGCGGCGCTGTACGATGGCGTCCCGGCGGACCTCCTCGCCCTGGTGAAGGACGTACCTGCAACGGACACGACGTTCAACATCCCGCATCCCGACGGCGGTACCTTGGTGGCCGCCACCGGGATCTTCACCTTCTCCGGTCCGTGTGCGATGGCGGACGGCCTGGTGACGCGCCTGGAGGAGGACGGGCTGGACATCGAGGCCACCGGCGTCACCCGGCTGCTCGACCACTTCCTCGCGGCGCGAGAACTCACCCCCGAGGTGCTCGCGGAGGCAGGGGCGCGGTGGAGCCAGGAGGACATGGCGAAGGCCCTCGCACCGGACGAGGCAGAGGCCGCGCCACTCGACCGCGAGGCGTTGACCAGGTTCTGCAAGATCTGGGCCGACACCGGCTACAACGACCGGTGGGACGTGCACTACGTCCTGTTCGACAGCCGCACGGTGGAGGAGGCGGGAGCGGCCCGCGACGACCTCCTGGAACTGGTGCGGACGCTGGGGCTCGAACGCGTCGACACCCCGCCGGGGGCCGCCACCGGTGAGGTGTGGGTCCGCACCGATCCCCGCATCGACGCGGAGCTCGGCAACTGGGCCTGAACGGCGGCAGGTCTCCTGTGCGGCCCGAACGGGCGCGATCACGCCGATGGACTTCGCTGAGCGCGTTTTCTCAGCCACACTCCGAACCCTGTCGCGACGGAGACGAGACCGCCGAGGGCCACGACACCGGCGCAGGACAAGAGGATCGCGGACGGCACGGTGGTCCAGCCCAGACGGTCGGCGGGAACGGGGCGCATCCAGCCGCTGGGATCGACGGACACGGTGAGGCGGCCACCCTCGGCCGTCTCGGTCGCGGGGTAAGCCGCCAGACGCCCGAGGTCCTGTCCGGTAGCGGCGTCGTCCACGTAGTAGGACCAGCCCGTCACGCCGCCGCTCTCGTTGTTCATCGGCGCGATGTAGGTGACAACAGCCTCGGCCGGTGCGCCGAAGTGCGCGTGGTAGATCTGCGCACCGGAGAAGTACGTGGTGGTGCCGCCCACGAACAGAGCTGCGAGAGCGGCGAAGAAGAACGCGATGAGCGCGTTGGCGGTCATGCCTCCGTCAGAGGGCTCCAGTTCCTCCACGAACTCGAACGCCAGGACGAAGCCGAACAGCAGCAGAGCCGCCACGAGCGGAATGCCGAGCAACGCCCACAGGGCACCACTGGGCTGAAGGATGAGGACCGCGAGCGTCGCGAACGCCACCAGCCAGCACACGACCAGCACGACCACGCCCGCGCACAGCAGCCCGAACGGCTTCAGCTCACGCATACGGGTGTTCTACTCCGCCGGACCGGTGTGGGCTCCCGCTTGCCAAGGACACCTGTTCAGCCCTCGTCGTGCAGCGAACGGAGCAACCGTTGTGCCCGTTCGTGTTGCGGGCGGGCAGGCCCGTGCCGTTCCAGCCCACCCGTCCGGCGGAGGAACGGTCAGCGGGACGCTTCCTTCACCGAGGCCACGGTGTCGTGGAACAGCCGCTCGCACCGCTGCCAGGGCGAGGTCGCTCGCGGCAGGTCCCGCAGCAGCGGCAACAGGTCCGCGGAGAACGCTTCGGTGGCCTCCAGCGGCACCAGCGACGGCAGGTTGTCGATCGCGATGAGGTCCAGCGGCGGCTCGTCGCGCAACGTCCGCGCGGGCTGCTCCCAGCTCGTCGTGCTGTCGTAGATCGGCAGGACGTTGAACGGCGAGCCGACGTCGCACGTCACGTCGCACACCGTTCGCAGCGCGCGTTCCGGTGCGTCGAGGTCGGCGGGACGCAGGAACGGTGGCACTGGCGCGGACGTGAGCACCGTGTTGACCATGAGCTCGTGCCGCAGCAGCGCCGGGCGGTCCAGGTCGCGCGTCTCGGCGACGTCCCAGCGCGTCGGCGTGACGCCCGCCGCCGTCAGGGCGCGGTCCGCGCCACGGCCGCACCGTCCCAGCGCACCGATCACGATGGCGCTCATCGGGTCGCCGCCGGACAGCCGCGCGTCCAGGTCGGGGACGGACGTCGGCCGCAGCGGCGCGTCCAGCTCGCCGCGGTGGTGCAGCACGGCCAGTGCCGCGCCCACGTAGCCCGCCCAGTAGCCGAACGCCGCCAGCCGCCTGCCCGAGTCGTCGGTGAGGTACTCCAGGTCGAGCAGCACGCCGCCGCCCGCGTCGAACCGGCGCAGCAGCCGTTCCGCGCCCTCCTGCTGCTTGTAGGCGTGGCCGAAGAACACGTGCCGGTGCCGCAGCTCGGCCGGCTGGTCCGGCAGTTCCTTGAGCCCGACCACGACGGCGTCGCGCGGCGCGTCGACCCAGCTGCCCGTCTCCGCCACGGTGCAGCCCGCGGCGGCGTACTCCTCGATCGGGTGCACGCGTTGCGCCGACTCCTCGACCGTCACGGCGAAGCCCTCGCGCACGAGCGCGGCGGCGTCGGCGGGCGTGATCGGCGCGCGGCGTTCCGTTGCCCGCACCTCGCTGCGCATCCACAGTTCAACCGTCATGCCGTGGAAGGTAGCGGTAGCGGCCGATCACCCGCCCGGCACGGCGGCGGGACGACGAGGACCCCGGGCACTCGGAGTGCCCGGGGTCCACACGCGAGTCCCGGTCAGACTCGGGTCCACCGCTGGTTGGCGCCGTCATGGCAGGTCCAGACGATCACCGCCGTGTTGTTCGCCGTGCCGTTGTTGTTGACGTCCAGGCACAACCCGTTTCGCGTGTTGCTGATCGTGCCGTTGCCGTTGAGAGTCCACTGCTGGTGCGTGCCGCCGTTGCAGTCCCACAGCTGGACCTTCGTGCCTGCGGTGGCGTTGGTGGGCGTCTCCAGGCACTTGCCGAGCAGCTGCAAGGTGTTGCCGCTCTGCGTGAACCGCTGGTTGGCGGCGCCGTGGCAGTCCCAGATCACCGGTTGGGTGCCGTTGGCGGTGGAGCTCTCGGGCGCGTCCACGCACCGGCCGGCCGACGCGCTGCGCAGCGCGAAGGTCGTGGGCAGCGGGGTGTTGCCGCCGCCGCTCACCCGGAACACCGCGGTGCCGTGGGCGGGGACGCTCGCCGAGATCGTGCCCGTGCTCGTCGAGGTCGCTCCCGTCCAGAGGTCGCGCAGGGTGAAGGAGCTCCCGGACTTGCCGATGGTGCTCGCGGTCGTCGAGATGGTCGTGGTGCTGTTGCCCTGGTTCAGCATGGCCACCGCCACGTCGCCGTTGGCGAGCCGCTTGGCGAGCACGCGCCGGGTGCCGTCGGAGGAGACCTGGACGCCTTGCAGGCCCAGGGGGTCCTGGTTGACCGCGATCAGGTCGCTGTTGTTGAGGATGCTCAGGGTGGCCGCGGACGCGTTGCGCACGTCGTTGCCCGCGATCAGGGGTGAGGCCATGACCGCCCACATGGCGAAGTGGCTGCGCTGCTCGGTGTCGGTCATGCCCCCGTTGCCGACCTCCATCATGTCGGGGTCGTTGAAGCCGCCGGGCCGGGCGTACGAGGCGAGCGGGACGGTCCAGTCGATGATGTTCTTGACGCCCATGAACGAGTTGCCGTCACTGCCGGTGTCCCACCGGTTGGTGATGTCCTCGGTGGTGCGCCACATGTTCGCGACGTCGCCCCAGTCGCGCAGAGGGCCGGTCTTGGCGTGGATGCTGTTGGGGTTGATGCTGTAGACGATCGGCCTGCCGGTGGCGGCCAGCGCGTCCCGCATCTTCGCGAAGTCCCTGACCTGGTCGTCGATCGAGCCCTGCGGCGAGCACCAGTCGTACTTGAGGTAGTCCACGCCCCACGCGGCGAACTGGCGCGCGTCCTGCTCCTCGTGGCCCTTGCTCCCGGTGGATCCGGGGAAGGCGTTGAAGTACTGCGCGCACGTCTTGGCCGCCGGCACCTGGTAGAGGCCGAACTTCAGGCCCTTGCCGTGCAGGTAGTCCCCGAGCGCCTTCATCCCGCTGGGGAAGCGGGTGGGGTGCGCGCGGAGGTTGCCCTGGGAGTCCCGCTCGGGGTCGAACCAGCAGTCGTCGACCACCACGTACTGGTAGCCCCGTGCGGCCATGCCGTTGGCGACCATGGCGTCGGCGGTCTGCCGGATCAGCTGCTCGCTGATGTTGCAGCCGAACGTGTTCCACGTGTTCCAGCCCATCGGCGGGGTGCGGGCCACGCCGTTCTCCAGGGCCTGGGCCGGAGCGGCGGCGGTGGTCGTCGCGGTGACCGCACCGGCGACCGCCAGGGCGGCGGCTGCCAGCAGCGCGGCGAACCGCCTGCGGTGGGGAGACAGGGGTGATCGGGTCATGGCGTTCCTTCGTCGATGTGGTCTGGCACCGTTGCCGGTTTTTCCGCTGCGGCGGACACAATTCGACACCTTCGATGATCGACCGGACGGAGGGTGTCGAATTCGATTCGATCGCAACGTTAGCGCTAACAATTCGCGGAATACGACTTTCCCGGATCGGATGCCCGTCTGTCAATGTCCGGCCGGATTGACGACTCGGCGAGTGGTCGCTGCGGCACGCCGGTGCGAACCGTTCATTTGGTGCTTCTTGCTGGGAGTAGCCGCTGGTCAAGCTGCGGTCTTGCCTCGTTCGGGTCCTGGCTGGGGATTGGTTCGTAAAGGAGCGCTGTGAATGTGAGCGTTAAAGCGGCAAAGTCGTGCGGGACTGGCGGTGGTGGCCGGACTCGGGGTGGCCGCCCCGAGTGGACCAGTGCGCGGATGGTCCCGACAGCGCAAAAGTCCGTGGTTCCGTTGACGGTTTCCGGGTCGTGCCTGAAACTTCAGTTCTCGAATTGATTTCCGTCGCCGCGTCCGCCTCTCTCCACCCGAAGGAGTGCTCAGTGACCGGCAGTTCAAGCCGCCTCCGCACCCGTTGGACAGCCGTCGCGCTCGCGGCGGCGTCGCTCACGCTCGCCGGATCGGCGATCGCGCTCACCCGGACAGCCCCCGCCGAGGCCGCCGTGACCGTCGCGGCGGTGGAGGACGACGGCGCCGGTTGCCAGGTGACGCTGCCCGGATCCACGCCCTCGAACTCGCGGTTGCCCGATCCGTTCACCCGGATCGACGGCACCCGCATCACCTCGAAGTCCGACTGGCGGTGCCGGCGGGCGGAGATCCGGGAGCTGGCCGAGCGCCACGTCCTCGGTGACAAGCCCGCCAAGCCGACCGGTGTCACTGGCACTGTCTCCAGCGACCGCATCACCGTGAACGTCTCGCACAACGGCCGCAGCGCCACCTTCTCGGCGAGCGTGCAGCTGCCCAGCGGCACCGGCCCGTTCCCCGCGGTGGTGGTCTACGGCGGGTTCGGCGCGGACACCGCCACCATCAGGGCCGCCGGTGCCGCGGTGATCAGCTACGACCCGTACGCGGTGGGCCAGGAGGGCACCGGGCGCGGCAACAAGCAGGGCGCCTTCTACACCCTGTACGGCAACACCAGCTCCACCGGGCTGCTCGCCGCTTGGGCCTGGGGCGTGAGCCGGATCATCGACGTCATCGAGTCCAGCGGGGGCACCGTCCTGAAGGCCGACGCGACCGGTGTGACCGGGTGCTCGCGGTTCGGCAAGGGCGCCTTCATCGCCGGTGTCCTCGACCAGCGCATCGGCCTGACCATGCCGATCGAGTCGGGCACCGCGGGCGTGCCGATCTACCGGGGCGTCCCGGGAGAAGGTGCGCAAAGCCTGAGCAGCGCCTACGGCGAGCAACCCTGGTTCGGTGACGCGTTCGGCTCCTTCACCGGCAACCCCGCCGCCCTGCCCGTCGACACCCACCAGCTGGTGGCCATGGTCGCCCCTCGCGGCCTGTTCGTCATGGACAACCCGCACATCGCCAACCTCGGGCCCCGTTCGGCGTCCGTGGCGGCGCTGGGAGGCGCGGAGGTCTACAAGGCGCTGGGCGCGGGCGGCAACATCACCTACCACTCCAACGTCTCCAACGGCAGCCACTGCGCCAACCGTCCGGAGTGGACCGCCCCGCTCCAGCAGAACATCGCCAAGTTCCTGCGCAACTCGGGCAGCTACACCGGTTCCATCCAGATGCACAGCAGCGCCACCGGCAACCTGTCCCAGTGGCGTGACTGGACCACCCCCACCCTCTCCGACGGACCGACCACGACGACCACCACGTCCACCACCACCACCACGACCAGCACCACCACGACGACTACGACCACGACCACGACACAGCCGGGAGGTTGCACGGCGTCCGTGGCCCTCAACCAGTGGACCGGCGGCTTCGTCGCCACCGTCAAGGTCACCGCGGGTTCCGCACCGCTCAGCGGCTGGAAGGTCTCGATGACCCTGCCTTCGGGAGCGGGCATCACCAACGCCTGGAACGTCAACCGCAGCGGGAGCTCCGGGGCGGTCGACTTCACGAACGTCGCTTTCAACGGCTCCGTCCCGGCCGGCCAGTCGGTCGAGTTCGGCTACCAGGCCACCGGCAGCGGTGCGGGGATGTCCCCCACCTGCTCGGCCGCCTGAGGTCGGTCCCGGTGCGGGGCGGCGGCCCCGCACCGGGACGGGCCGCGAGGTCATGGTGTCGACAGGTCGAACTTGCGGACGGTGACCGCTCCGCCCAGGGCCTGGGTGGCGTGGTTGAAGATGCCGAAGCGGTAGCCCATGAAGAACTGCCAGGTGTTGTTGAGGGTGAAGCTCGGCCCGAGCGCGGTGAAGTTCGTGCCGTCGGTGCTGTAGGAGAAGCGGGCGACGCGGTTGGCGCCGGGTTGGATGTCGGCGTTGATCCGCAGCCACACCCGGCCACCGCTGATCGCGGCGCTCGCGGCTTCGCTGCCGGTGCTGGTGGTGCGCCAGTTGCTGTCCATGGCCAGGCCGGTGGTCATGGACACGCGTGTCTGGCCGTTGTCGCGTTTGACGCCGATCCAGGCGGAGGACTGGCGCAGCATGGCGAGACCGGACCGGTCGCCGTCGCGCATCGTGCTGTAGTCCAGTTCGATGGTGGCGGTGGAGGTCGGTCCCTGGATGCGGTGGGTGAGGGTGTTGCGCGCGGCGTACAGGTCGTTGGTGACCGTGGCCGTCTGCAACGTCAGCCCGTTGTTCACCGAGTACCGGCTGGTGTCGGGGTCGTGGTTCCACTCCCACTGCGGGCCCAGCGTCGTGCCCGCGAAGGTGTCGGTCCCGGTGAGCGGTGTGACCGGGCGCGTGGGCAGCGGCGAGGGGTAGTTGACGCCCCATCGGCCGTTGACCGTCTGCAACGTCGGCCAGCCGTCCGCGGTCCAGGTGATCGGGGCGAGGGCCGGGACGCGGCCGCCGGGGTAGGCGTCGACGAACGACATGTAGTACCAGGACCCGTTCTGCGTCTGGACCAGGCCGCCCTGGTGGGGCACGCCGCCGCCGGAGATCGGCCCCGGCAGGTCGAGCAGGACCTGGCGCAGGGTGTAGGGGCCGAACGGGTTGCTCGCCTTGAGCACGTACTGGCCGTTGGCGGGCCGGGTCAGCCAGATGTAGTAGCTGCCGTTGCGCTTGTAGAAGCGCGCTCCCTCAAGGGTTCCGATGTTCGACGGGGTCTGGAACACCTGCTGCGCGCGGACCTGGCTGCGGCCGTCGGCGGACAGCTGGGCGACGCTGATGGTGCCGTTGCCGTAGGCGACGTACATGGTGTCGTTGTCGTCGATGAGCATGCCCGCGTCGTAGTAGCACTGGTCGAGCTGGGCGTGCCGGTTCCACGGCCCCTCGACGCTGGGCGCGGTGTAGATGTAGGTGTCGTTGAACTCGATGCACCCGGCCCAGTAGTAGGTGCGGTTGCTCGGCCGGTACTGCAAGGTCGACGCCCAGATGCCCTTGACGTACGCGCGTTGGTCGTTGGTCAGGTCGTACTTGCTGCCGAAGTCCAGCGAGGGCACGGAGTGGCCCGCGAACTCCCAGTTGACCAGGTCGTAGGAGCGCAGGATCGGCGCGCCGGGGGAGTAGTGCATGGTGGAGGCGGTCATGTAGTAGGCGTCCCCGACCCGGATGACCTCGACGTCGGCGAAGTCCTGCCACACCACCGGGTTGGTGTACTGCCCGCCCGGTGCCGGGGTCGTCGTGGTGGTCGTGGTTCCCCCGCCGACGCGGACGAGCTGCCACTGCTGGTTGGTGCCGCCCCAGTCGGAGTACTGCACGATGTTGGCGCCGTCTGCGGTGGACGCGTTCTGGACCTCGACGGCCTTGTTGCTGTTGCGGTTGATCAGGCGGACGTGGCCGCCGTCGGAGTCGGCCAGGCGGAACTGCTGGTTGGAACCGTTGCCGTCGGCCCACTGGACGACGTTCGCGCCGTCGGCGGTGGAGAAGTTGTAGACGTCGAGCACCTTGCCGGAGTGGCGCGACTTGAGGCGGTAGTAGCCGCCGCCGGAGTCGACGAACTGCCACTGCTGGTTGTTGCCGTCGTTGCGGGTCCACTGGGTGATCCGCGCGCCGTCGTCGGTGGCCAGGTTGTAGACGTCCAGCGCCTTGCCGCTGTTGCGGTTGACCAGGACGTACCACGCGCTCGTGTCGACCGTCGCCGCCGAGCTCGGAGTGCCGGCGAGCGCGGCCATCACGGTGCCGAGGAACGTGATGACGGCGGCGGCGAGGGCGCCGGTGACCCGGCGCCGTCGAGCGGAGGATCGTTCTTTCACGGAGGTGCTCCTTACTCTGCGGGACAGCCGACACGGACGAGTTGCCACGGTCGCGGGGACGGCGCTACGTGTTGCGCACCAGCCGCCAGCGGTTGTCCGCCGAGCCGTTGTCGGAGTCCTGGACCGCCTGCGCGCCCCAGGCGGTGGAGCCGTTGAGGATGCCGAGCAGCTTGCCGCTGTGGACGTTGCGGATCTTGTGGGTGCCGTCGCCGTTGTCCACCAAGGTCCACCTGTGGTCGGCGGTGCCCGTGTCGGACCACTGGAGCACGCGGGCGTTGTCGGCGGTGGACATGTTCTCCACGCCGAGGACCTTGCCGCTGTGGACGTTGCGGAAGCGCACGTTGGTCCCGTCGGGGACCATCTGCCAGTTGTGGTCGGCCGTGCCGGTGTCGCCCCATTGCAGCGCCAGGCCGCCGTCGGTGGTCGACATGTCCTGGATGCCCAGGACCAGCCCGCTTCCGACGTTCACCAACCGGTAGCTTTCGCCGCCCGTGCTCCAGTAGACGGTGTAGTTGTAACCGTGGGCGTCGTGGAACGGGCCGAGGTTCACGGTCGCGCCGTTGGCCCTCGCGGTGAACGCCAGCGTCGAGGTGCTGGTGCGGGTTATGGAGGCGACGTCGAGGGAGGGCAGCCTGCTCAGGGTGGTGTTGCCGTAGTTGCCGGCCAGCACTGCGGGTCCGTAGGTGATCGCGACGACGCCGGGGTTGTCGTTGGCGGGCTGCACCACGGGCCGCATGGGCAGGCGGACCGTGACCGTGTCGCCGGAGGTCCACGAGCGGGTGAGGCTCGCATAGGTGCCCGGCGTCGTGGCGATGCCCTGCGCCGTGCCGTTGACGCTGACCGTCGCGCCGGTCGCCCAGGCCGGGATGCGCAGGCGCATCGTCCACGACCCGCCGACGCTGCCGGTCACGGTCAGCGAGGTGGTGTCGGAGGCCGGGTAGCCGGTGGTCTGCGTGACCGTGATGCCCCGCTGCGTCCAGGTCAGCACCGACGGCGTGTAGAGGTTCACCGTCAGCGTGGTGCCGTTGTGGAAGTAGATCGAGTTCGCCAGCGACGTGTTGACCTCCAGCGCCGTGCCCTGGCAGCACCAGAAGGTGGTGTAGTCGGTGCTCCAGTTGCCGCCGCCCCAGGCGGGTCCCGTGTTGCCGCGCCGGTGGCCGGGGTTCAGGCCGGTGAAGTAGCAGATGTGGCCGTGCGGGTCGGAGGGGTTCTGCTGCCCGAGCAGGTGGTTGAGCAGGGCGCGCTCGTAGAAGTCGAAGTAGGCGGCACGGTCCGGGTCCAGCAGCCACAGCTCGCGCGTCAGCTTGAGCATGTTGTAGGTGTTGCACGCCTCGGCCGTGTCGGTGTTGAGGTATGCGGCGATGGCGTTCGGGGCGCGGAAGTGCTCGGCCTGGCTGTTGCCGCCGATGACGTAGGTGTGCGCGCCGACGGTGAAGTTCCAGGCGTTGAGGGCGATGTCGCGGTAGCGGGTGGTCCCGGTGGCCTTGTACTCGCGCGCCGCGCCGATCCACTTGGGCACCTGCGTGTTGGCGTGCAACCCGGCGAGCCGGTCCTGGTTGGCCGCCAGCGGGTCGAACACGGCGGCGTGGTCGAACCGCTGCGCCGCCGTCAGCCAGCGGGAGTCGCCCGTCTGCTGGTACAGGTCGGTGAGCACCGCGTTCATGCCGCCGAACTCCGTGCCCAGCACTCGCTGCATCGTGCTGTAGGACAACCTCCCGGTGCGCCAGTCGACCCAGCCGGCGAAGCGCAGCAGCACGTCGCGGGCCTGCGTGTTGCCGATGTGGCGCCACACGTCCAGCAGACCGGCCAGGGTCTTGTGCAGCGCGTAGTACGACACCGCCTTGGGTGAACCCGCCTCCATCGCGTCGAGGTCGGACTCCGGGAACCCCGACAGGTACCCGGTGTTGAAGCCGGCCGCGGAGTTGTTCGCCTGGCACTTGGCCAGCTCGGCCACCATGTGGTTGGCCCGGTCGCGGCACGTCGTGTCGCCGAGCACGGCCCACGCCTGCGCCCACGCGCTGAGGAAGTGACCCTGGCTGTGGGTGCGGAAGGGGAAGTTCGGCGCCTCCCACCCGCCCAGCGCGGCCGCGCCCTGCGTCGACAGGCGGTGGTTGGCGCGGAAGTTGTAGAGCAACCGGTCGACGTCCACGAACCGCAGGTAGGACAGCGTCCGGCTCTGGTTGTCCTGCCAGCGTCCCGCGCTCAGGCGCACCTCCCCGAGGTCGAACGGGTGGGCGGACACGCCGAGGTCGCCGCGCGCGGGCGGCACGGAGGCCGCACTGGCGATGCCCGGCGCCAGTCCCGGAACGGCGGTGGCCGCGGCGGCGATGCCGGTGGCGCGGAGGAGCGTGCGTCGGCTCAACGGTGAGGACGACATGGGTGGCTACTCCCGGTGCTCGGAAAGCCCGCCGCCGTCGAGGCCGGCGGGTGAGGTCGGTAAGGGGAGGCAGGCCGACCGGTGCGGCATGAACCGGTCGGCCTGCCGGACTGCGGCAGGGGAAGCTCCGCGCCGGGGGTGACCCGCCTGCCTGTGTCGTGGACCTGCGGCGGTCCACCAGGCAGCGAGCCGAGTCCCAGTGCGTGAAACCTCCCGGCGAAGCGTGATCCGTCGTCCTCAGCGTGCGGCAAAGTACACTGTGGACGATTGTGGCGGCGTGGGAATGCCTTGAGCGGAAACTTCCTCGGCTGGCCTGAGCTTCGGCCAATGTAGCCACGGGAAAGACCTGTCGTCAACGGCCGTCCGCCCGGGCGATGTGAACGTTAACTTGGCTCGATCTCGGTGTCAGCGCACTTCGAGGTCGGGGAGATGATCGTTGTCATCGAAGGAACTTGCCTCAAACTTACTCCATATGGGTCGTTGGTTTCGAATGCGTTCGACATCATGATGTGAGCGTGAACATCAGTGGGGTGTTCACAGCGGGCCGGTGTGGCTGGTGGTCCCCTCGGCCGTGCTTCCTGCGACGACCACGGGCGACGCGTGCGGGTGCGCGCGTACGTCCACTCAGGACTGTTCCCGTGGGATCAGTGCCGCGCGGTCCTGTGTGGACGTTCATGGTCCTCGGCCGGGATCAGCCGACCGCGCGGCCCGTCGGGCGGGGCGGGTGATTGTCGGATCGATGAGACGTTTGCTTGACTGCCGTTGAATGCGATGACTTCGAATTCAACGGGGGAATGATGGAAGAGCTCGCGGCACGGGTCGGCGCCTGGGTTCGTGAACGGGACGGCGAGCTGCTGGCCGAACTGGCGGCGTGGGTGGCTCAGCCCAGTGTGAGCCGCACTGGTGAGGGCATGCGGGAGGCGGCGGAACACGGGGCCGAGCTGGTGCGGCGAAGCGGGTTGACCGCCGAGGTCGTTCCGACTGCCGGGTGGCCGGTGTTGCTCGGTACCGCGCCCGGACCACCGGGGGCGCCGCACGTGCTGATTTACGGGCACTACGACGTGCAGCCCGCGGGACCTTTGCACGAGTGGCTGAGTCCGCCGTTCAGCCCGGATTTCCGCGATGGCCGCATCTACGGCCGCGGCACCGGGGACAACAAGGGACAGCACCTGGCGCAGTTGCTGGGGCTGCGGGCGTTGCGGGAACTCGGTGGCCTGCCGTGCCGGGTGACCGTGCTGCTCGACGGCGAGGAGGAGATCGGCAGCCCCAACCTGGCTCAGGTGCTGACGGATCGGCTTGCCGCCGACCCGCCGGATCTCGTGGTGTGGAGTGACGGGCCGGTGCACGAGTCCGGACGCGCCGCGGTGATGCTGGGTGTGCGTGGGGTCGCGGCGTTCGAGTTGCGTGTGCGTGGTGCGACCGAGGTGCTGCACTCGGGCAACTGGGGCGGGGTCGCGCCGAACCCGGCGTGGCGGCTGGTGCACGTGCTCGCGTCCATGCGCGACCGCGACGGCCGCATCCTGGTGGACGGTGTCGCCGACCGCGCCGAACCGCTCACCGCGGGAGAGCGGGACGCGTTGGCGCGGGTGCCGGTGGACGTTCCCGAAGTGCTGGCCGGCATCGGTGTCACGGCCATGGAGCCGCCGCACGGGCCGAGCTTCCAGGAGCGGCTGACCTCGCCCACGTTCACGATCAACTCGCTGACGTGCGAGGACACCCCTGAGCACCGCACGGTCATCCCGAACGTGGCGGTCGCCCGGTGCGACATGCGGTTGGTGGGTGGGCAGCGCGCGGAGGAGGTGTTCGCGGCGATCCGGGCGCACTTGGCCAAGCACGCGCCCGACGTGGAGTTCGTGGAAGGCGCGGCGATGCAGCCGTCCCGCACGTTGCCCGAGACCCGGTGGACGGACGCGGTCATGCGTGGCGCGGAGGTCGGGCTGGGCGAGCCTCCGGTGTTGCTGCCCGCGCTCGGCGGCAGCCTGCCCATCGCGCCGTTCACCGACGTGCTGGGCGTGCCGTGTTATGGCGTGCCGTTCGCGAACGTGGACGAGCGCAACCACGCGCCCAATGAGAACTTGGAACTGGACTGGTTTCGGCGCGGCATCATAGCTGCGGCAACGGTGCAACTCGCAATCGCCGAGATGGCGCAATAGTTTCCCCCACGCGTCAGCTGAAGTGATCTGGATCACACTACGCATACTTCCCCTCATTGGTCATTGCCAATCTGGCAATAGTTAATGAGGGGAGTGGTGTGCATGCGGACAGGTTCTGGTTGGCGTTTGCGCAGCTGGATGTGTTAGGGCGCGATTGATTCCGTTCTGTGCAAACGATGTTCGAGTGGCGCGGCCGCGTCCTGTCCGTGGAAGGGCAAAACGTTTGGGTCAGTTGTTGCAGGCCGTTTGCAACAAGTCGGCGGATCGCGATGTTCTCACCGTGACCTATTGCGGCGCGGATATTCCGATGGCTATCGTCCTCGTGCGTTGCACTGGGGCGGTATCAAGGGAAAATTTCGATCGCGATTCACGAGAGGCCGGGCCGAGTTGCGCCCGTGTGGGGTCGATCGATTTTCTTTGGGGGATGCGGTGGGTGAGCTCGAACGGATGTTGGTCCGGGCACGGGCCGGTGGCGGTGCCGTTGCCGCCTTCAACGTCGTCGACGACAACTCGATGGAAGCCATCCTCACCGCGGCCGGCGTCTCCGAGGCCCCGGTCGTCGTGCAGATGTCCGTGCGCGTCGCCGAGTTCTGGGGTTTCGCCAGGACCGCCGAGCGCTTCCGTCTGCTGAGGACGGCGACGGGCGCCGACGCCGCGCTCCACCTGGACCACTGCCCCTCCCCGGACACCGCGATCGACTGCCTGGCCGCCGGGTGGGACTCCGTGCTGCTCGACACCTCGGCCACGGACTTCGCCGACGCCATCCGCGCCACTCGCCGTGTCGTGGCCGCCGCCGACGAGCTCGGCGGTGATGTGGAGGGCGAGTTCGAGCCCATCGGAAGACTTTCCGGGGACAGACCGCCTCGGACGGAAACCGACATCGCGCAGTACGCGCGTTTCGTCGAGGAAACCGGCGTCGTGTGCGTCGCGCCGCTGCTGGGCACGGCGCACGGACAACGCAGCTGCGCCAACGACGTTGACGTCGCCTACGCCCGCGCTCTGGCCGAGGCGGTGCGCATTCCCCTTGTCCTGCACGGTGGCAGCGGTACCACGGGCGACGTCCTGAACGCTCTCGTGGCCGCGGGCGTGGCGAAGGTCAACATCTCCACCGCGCTGAAAACCGCTTACCGGCAAGCGTGTGCCATCGGTGTCGAGGCGGGCACCTTCGAACCGCTGCGCGTCCTGGAGGCGATCCGCGGTGGCGTGCGCGCGGTCGGTCAGGAGTGGATCGACCGGCTGCGGGGGGTGGCGTGGACCGCGCACTGCTGATCGACTGCGACGGTGTGCTCGTCGACGTCGAGATCGACGGTCACCTGGCCGCTTTCAACCAGGTGTGGCGTGAGGAAGGCGTTCCCTGGCAGTGGACTCCTGGCCAGTACCGCACCGCCCTGCGCACCGCGGGCGGCAGGGAGAGGCTCGCCGCGCTCGCCGGTTCGCCCGACTTCCTCGCCGCGGTCGGCTCCCTGGCCCGCTTCGGCGACTGGCGGTCCACTGTGGAGCGTTGGCACCGCCGCAAGACCGAGCTGCTGGCCGCCATCATCGAACGCGGTGGCGTCCAGGCCCGTCCCGGTGTCGTCCGGCTCATGCGCGAGGCGCGGCAGGAGGGCTGGGCGCTCGCGGTCGTGTCTTCGGGGACCGCGCGCACCGTGCACGGCTTCGTCCGCACGTTGCTCGCGGACCTCGCCGATGACCTGGTGGTCGTCACCGGGGACGACGTGTCCACCAAGAAACCCGACCCAGAGGGGTACCTGCGCGCGTTGACGAGGTTGAGGGTGCCCGCACACCGGGCGTTGGCCGTCGAGGACTCGCACCGCGGCCTGCGGGCGGCGGTCACCGCCGGGCTGACCTGCCTGGTCACCACCACGCCGGCGACCGCCGGGCAGGACTTCACGGCGGCGGTGGCGGTGCTGTCTGACCTGGGGGAGCCCGGGAGCCCGCCCGTCCGCGGCCTTCCCGGGGAGTGGTCGGGTCACGTGACGGTCGCCCACCTCGCGTCCTTGCTGGACGCCGCCCGTTCCGGGCCGGTGGTGCACCGGTGACCCGGCACTCACAACGCCGACACCTGGACGTCCAGGGGCGTGAGGCGGTCCAGCTCGTCGTGGTCGCCCATCTCCTCGGCCACGAGACCGGAGTCCTTCAGGCCGTGTCCGGTGCTCAGCAGCACGACCCGGTCGGACGCGGTCACGAGTCCTTCCTCGCGGGCGATCAGCAGACCGGGCACCACGGTCGCCGCGGCGGGTTCGGCGAACACGCCGCTGTGCGTCGCCAAGGTCCTCGCGCCGCGGGCGAGCTCGTCGTCCGGGACGGTGACGATCCCGCCTCCGGTCGCGCGAACAGCCCGCAGCGCCCTGGCGCCGTCTTGTGGCAGCGCCACGTTGATGCTGTCCGCACGACTGTTCTCCGGCCCGGTGACGGGAGCGGCGAGCCCCGCCACCCACGCGCGGTGAAGCGCGTCCGCGCCACGAGCCTGCACCGCGACGAGGCGCGGCACGCGGTCCAGCCACCCCATCGCGGTCGCGTCGGCGAACCCCCGGTGCACCGCGGCCAGGATGTTGCCGTCGCCGGTCGGCACCAGCACCACGTCGGGCGCCAGGCCGCCCAGCTGCTCGGCGATCTCGAGCGCGACGGTCATCTTGCCCACGGCGGTGAAGGGGTTGTAGGCGGTGTTGCGGCAGTACCAGCCGCGCTGGGTGCTCGCCAGCCTGCTGGCCTCGACCGCCTGGCCGTAGCCACCACCGGCGAGGACCACGCGGGCGCCGTAGGCCCACAGCTGCGCGAGCTTGCCGCGGGGCACGCCGGCCGGGACGAACACGACCGCGGACAGCGGCGTGCCCGCCACGGCCGCGGCCAGTGCGGCGGCGGCGTTGCCCGAGCTCGCCGCGCAGACCACCTGCCTGCCGGTGTCGAGGGCCCTGGCCACGACGACGGCGCTCGCGCGGTCCTTCAGCGACGCGCTCGGGTTGCGCCCGTCGTCCTTGACGAACACCTCGCCGACGCCGGCCAGGACGCTCAGCCCCTCGGCGCGGACCAGGGGCGTCCAGCCGGAGGTGCGGCTGTGGCAGGTGGCCGACGGCGTGACGGGCAGCAGCGCGCGGTAGCGCCACAGCGAGTGGTCGCCCGCCACCGGGCGTGCCGTGTGGTCCTCCCGGAGGAGGCGGTCGTGGTCGATCTCCAGATCGAGGACGCCCGCGTCCCCGCACGTCGTGCACGTGTAGTCGACCGCGTCCAAATGAAAAGTGCGGCCACACGTGCCGCACCGCCACTGAAATGTTTTTCCACGAGTTGAAGCCCCCATGTTCCGGACCGTAGCACCTCGTTGAAGGAGACGCCAAGGAACGTGGTTCGAGCCTGACTGGTCACACATTCTCGATGGCATTGTCGAAATGGGGGAGAAGTATGTCCGCGACCGCGACCCGGTGGATGGCCGGCGGTTTCGAGCAGCAGGACGCGATCGTGCGGTTCCGGCGTGCCCGGGGCGCCATCGAAGGGCTCGACCGCAACGGCGTGCAGGTCGCGAAGGGGTGGTCCGACCCGTCGGTCATCTCGCTCGCCCACGGCGAGGGCGTCCGTCGCCCGCACCCGGACGTGATCGCGGCCGGGGTGCGGGCATTGCTCGACACCGAGGAGTCCTCGCTCGACAACTATCTCTACCTCAGGCCGTTCAAAACTTTCGACGAGGCGGTCGCGCAGGATTTCCTCGCCGAGGGAGTACCCGAGGAGTACGCGCGGCACGTGTGCGTCGAAAGTGGTAACACGAGGCTCTTCATGGGCTTCTTCAACGCCGTCGCGAACCCCGGCGACATCGTTCTGGTGCCGCAGACCTACTACCAGGCCCTGAACATGTGGGCCGACATCGCGCGCGTCGAGCTCCGGGTGGTCCGCACCCGGCGCGAGGACGACTACGTCATGACGGCCGACGCGCTCGACGCGTGGTTCGCCGAGAACCCCGCGGACGCCGGCCGGACGAAGGCCGTGGTGCTGTTCAACCCGAGCTACACGGGTGCCCTGTACTCCGAGGCGGTGCTGGAGGCGCTGGCCGACCGCGTCCTGGCCCACGACCTCGCGGTGCTGGAGGACTCGATCTTCACCCAGACCGAGTTCGCCGGGGAACGGGTGCACCACCTCGCCGCCGTGCCGGGGCTCGGGGACCGCGTGGTGACCGTGGACGGCGGCTCCAAGGCGTACGGGCTGGCCAACATCCGGATCGGGTGGGCCTGCGGTGCGCCGGAGCTGATCGCGCGGATGAAGTACCACGCCACGGCGACCTCCATCGCCATCCCGCACGTCGCGAAGGCGATGGCGCTCGCCGCGATGCGGGCCCCCGCCGACTACCTGGCCGAGAACGCCCGCGAGTGCGCGGAGCGGGCCGCCCTGGTCGAACGCCTGCTCGGGGAGATCAACGACGAGGTCTCCTCGGTGCTCGGCCACGAGCCCGGCGTGCCCTTCTTCGCGGTCGGCCACCGTCCGCGCTCCGGCCACTCGGTCCTGGTCTCCGCCCGTGGCCTGGCCGGCCTGCGGACCCCGGACGGCGAGGTCCTGAACGACTCGGTCGACGTCACCTCCTACTTCCTGCGGGAGGCGGCGGTCTGCCTGTCGCCGGGGCTGTCCAACGGGTTCGACGACTGCACGGTCCGCATCTCGTTCGGCTGCCTCGGCTCGGAGCACACCTGGAAGGACAACCGGGAACACGAGCTGAGCGCCGCCGCCGACGCACTCCTGCGCGAGGTCTCGCCCACGTCCACGGAGAGCGAGCGCCGTTCGCTGATGCGCGGCCTGGGCCTCGGCGGACCCGGCGGCGCGCTGTCCAGCGCGGGGTACGAAGGCGGCCGGGCGGTCCTCGTGGACGCCATCGCGGGCCGCCTCAAGCGGGGAGCGCTCCGCCTGGCCGAGCACGCCCGTCAGGGTTTCGCCACGACCGCGGGACGGGGTGACCGGTGACCCGCCCGACCTTCCTGTTCGACCTGGACGGCACCCTCCTGGCCGACCACACCGCGCTCCCCGGTGCGGTCGCCACCGTCACCGCCCTCACCGAGCGCGGCCACCGCGTCCTCTACGCCACGAACGACGCGGTGCTCACCGTGGAGCAGCAGGTCGCGCGACTGGAGGCGGCCGGGTTCCCGGTGACCCCCGACGCCGTCGCGACCTCGGCCTCCACCGCGGCGCACGTGCTGGCGGACCTGGCCGGTGGCGGGGCGGCACTGCGCGTCCTGCGGCTCGGCGCACCCGCGGTCGAGGTCGAGGCACGCTCGGTCGACGGGGTCGTGTTCGTCGACTCCGCACCGGCCGACGTGGTCGTGGCGGGCCTCGACACCACCCTCACCTACTCGGCGCTCGCCGGAGCCGTGGACGCGCTGCACCGCGGCGCGCGGTTCCTCGCGACCAACAGCGACCCCCACTTCACCACCGCGGAAGGCAGGCGGATGCCGGGCGCCGGGGCCGTGGTCGCGGCCCTCGAGACGGCGTCGGGTGCCACCGCCGAGATCGTCGGCAAGCCGGGAGCGCTGATGTTCCGGCTGCTGCTGGAACGTCACGGCGTCGGTGAGACGGACGTGGTGGTGGTCGGTGACGCCGACGCCGATGTGCACGCCGCACGTGCTTTGGGCGTTGTCGCCGTCCGCTTGCCCTCCGCCTTCGGGACGGTCGCGGGCGACGTGAACCTCACCCGGATCGACGAGCTCTCGCACTGGGAAACACCGGTCGCCGCAGGGGGGACGACGTGACGGACCACAGGACCACCACCGCGTTCACCCTCGGCGCACGCCTGCCCGCACACCGCACGCCGCGCGCGGCGGACGCCCCGGCGGAGGTGCTGGGACGCAGCACCTTCCGCCGCCCCGAGCACCTTCGGCCGACGACCGTCGCCGGGGCTCTCGCCCGGCTGTGCGCCCGGTACGGCGGGGTCGAACAGGCCGACCTGGAACGGCTGGTGGACGCCGACTCCGTCGCGGCGCCCCTCGTCGTCGACACCGGCTCGGCCGACGGCCCCCCGCTGCGGTGGACGTTCACCCCGGTGGACGACCACGTCGAGCTCGTCGTGAGCGGCACGCCCTCCTGGTGGTTCCCGGGCACCGTGCAGCTGATGGCCGACCAGCTCGCACGGCTGATCACCGAGCCGGAGAACAGCAGCGACGACGTGTTCTCCGCCGCCGAACTGACCGCCCTCGCCGAGTTCGCCCGCGCGGGCGAGCCGCCGTGGGACCTCGACACCTGCCTGCTCGAGTTCGTGCGAGACCAGGCGTCACTCCTCCCCGACCACGTGGCCGTGGCCGACGCGTCCGGTGAGACGACCTACTCCGAACTGATCGCCGAGGCCGAGGGCATCGCCGGGGAGCTGCGGCAGCACTCCGGACCTGGCGACCTCGTGGCGCTCGTCGTCGACCGCGGCGCGCACCTCATCGCCGCCATGCTCGCGACGTGGCACAACCGCACCGCGTTCCTGGCCTTGGAACCGGACGCCGACCCGGCCACGGCACGGAAGCTGGTGGAGGCAGCGGGCGTCGTCTGCGTCGTCACCACGCACGACCACCTCGACGCGGTTCGCACGCTCGACCTGCCCGTGGTCACGGCGCCGAGCGCGCCCCCGGCCGCGCCCCAGGCCGCGGACGACTGCTGCCGTCCTGCCGACCTCGCCTACGTGATGTTCACGTCCGGCACCACCGGCCTGCCCAAGGGCGTCGGTGTCGACCACCTCGGCATGCTCAACCACGCCAGGGCGAAGATCGCCGATCTTCAGATCACCGAGCACTCCGTCATCGCCCAGTGCGGGCCGATCGGGTTCGACATCCTCGTGTGGCAGTGCGTCGCCGGGCTCGCGGTGGGGGCCCGCGTCGAGGTCTTCTCGAACGACGAGGTCCAGGACGTGGCACGGCTGCTGGCGCGCGTCGACGAACGGGCCGTCACCGTGTGGCAGGCGGTGCCGTCCCTCATCCGGGCGGCGCTGGACACGGCCGGTGTGCTGGGGCTGCGGCACCTGCGCTGGCTCGTGCCCACCGGGGACGCCCTGCCGTCGGACCTGTGCCGCGACTGGCTGGACCGGTACCCGGACGTGCCCGTCCTCAACACCTACGGCTCCACCGAGTGCAGCGACGACCAGTGCCACCACGTGATCACCGCGGTCACCGAGGACGACCCGGCCATCATGTGGATCGGCGCACCGATCCCCGGCATGGCCACCTACGTGCTCGACCCGGCCGGGCGGCTCCTGCCTCCCGGGGTTCCGGGCGAGCTGCACATCGGTGGCGTGGGAGTCGGGCCGGGCTACGTCGGCCGGCCCGACCTGACCGCGGCCAAGTTCCCGGACGACCCGTTCGCCGGACTGCCCGGCGCCCGCATGTACCGCTCCGGCGACCTGGTCAGGCAACGGCCGGACGGCGTCCTGGAGTTCTTCAACCGGATCGACGACACCGTGAAGATCCGCGGCCGTCGCCTGGAGGTCGGGGGCACCGAAGCTGCCTTGCGCGCCCTGCCCGAGGTCAAGGACTGCGCGGTGGCGGTGCACAAGCCCAGCCACGACCTCACCGACGCCGTGCTCGTCGCCCACGTGGTCCCCGCCGACCCGGCCGCGGACGAGGAGGTGCTGCGCGCCACCGTGCTGGAGCACGCACGCCGGGTGCTCCACCCGGACGTCACACCCCACGCCGTGGTCGTGCTCGACGCGCTTCCGTTGTCCGCCAACGGAAAGGTCGACCGCCGTGCGCTGCCCGCCCCCGGCCTCACCCGCAGCCAGGGGCAGGCCGTCGCCCCGGCCGACGAGGTCGAGACCCGGCTCGCCGAGCTGTGGGCGAAGCTGCTCGGGCTCACGGAGGTGGGCAGGCACGACAACTTCTTCACCCTCGGCGGCCACTCGCTGGTCGCCGCACGCCTCCTGAGCGCCGTTCGCGACGACTTCGGGGTGGCGGTCACCCTGCCCGACCTGTTCGACGAGCCCACCGTCGAAGGACTCGCGAAGGCCGTCCGCCGTGCCGCGCCGGCACCCGGCCCGGTCGCCGAGACCCTGGCCGAGGACCTCGTCCCGGGGGAACCGTTCCCGCTGTCGGACCTCCAGCAGGCGTACTGGGTGGGCGAGGACGACTACTTCACCGGCGGCGGCACCAAGGCACACCTGCACGTCGAGTTCGACTCCGCCGGCCTGGACCTGGACCGCGCCGCGCTGGCGGTCGACCGGGTGGTGGCCCGCCACGACGCACTGCGCCTGGTCGTCACCCCGGACGGGCGCCAGCGCGTGCTGGCCGACGTGCCGCCCTTCCGGCCCGAGATGGTCGACCTGACCGGGCTCGACCCGCGGACGGCCGAGGACCGGCTGGGGGAGATCCGCGCCGACTACCGCGACCACGGCGGCACGACGTCCACCTGGCCGCTGTTCGACGCGACGGCGGTGCGGCTGCCCGGCGGACGCACGCGGGTGTTCTTCCGGATCAGCCTCCTGCTGGTCGACGCCCACTCGGAGAACGTGCTCATCGCCGAGTGGCTGGCCGCCTACCGCGGCGGCGGCCTGCCGGTCGCCGAGCCGCACGGCGCCTACCGGCGCGCGGTCACGGCCGTCCAGGCACTGGCCGACCCCCGGCAGCGGGCCCGTGCCAGGGCGCACTGGTCCGAGCGGCTCGCCGACCTGCCTCCCGCCCCGGCACTGCCCGCGGCACGGAGGTCCGGCACGGGCCGGTTCACCCGTCGCACCACGACGCTGTCCCCGGAGCTGTGGAGCGGGTTCCGCCGGCACGCGGCGGCGCACGGCCTCACGCCGAGCGCCGCGTTGTTCACCCTCTACGCGGAAGTCCTCGCCCGGTGGAGCGCGCGGTCGCGCTTCACCGTGAACACCTTGGCGAGCAACAGGATGCGGCTCGACCCGGCGACCGGGCAGATCGTCGGCAACCTCTCCACCACGCTGCCGGTCGTCGTCGACCACACGACCCCCACCGCGTTCGCCGACCGCGCCGTGGCGCTGCAACAACAGATCGTGCGGGATCTGCAACACGCCGGGATCAGCGGTGTCGCCCTGTTGCGCGACATCGCCGCGGCCAAGGGATGGGCGCCCGACAACGTGCTGCCGGTCGTGTTCGCCAGCACTCTCGACGTGGACGGCGACTTCCAGCCGCCGCCGTTCGACCTCACGCTGCTCGGCAGTGGGCTGCAAACCCCGCACGTGCACCTGGACCACCAGGTCTACGACTACGGCGGCGAGTTCGTCGCGCACTTCGACAGCGTCGACGACGTCTTCGAACAGGACGTTCCCAATCACCTCCACGCCGCCTACGAACGAGGGCTGCGCGCGCTCGCCACCGATGAGGCCGCGTGGCGCTCCGAACACGTGATCCCGGACGACGACGTTCCCGCCGTGGAGCAGGCGGACGGTCCGCTCGTGCTGGACGACCGCGGACTGCTGCACTCCCGCGTGGTCGGCCGGGCCGTGGAACACCCGCGGGTGCCCGCTGTCATCGCCGAGGACCGCACGCTCGACTACGGAGAACTGCTCGCACGGGCCCGCGGCGTCGCCGCGGCGCTGACCGCGGCCGGTGTCGTGCGCGGCGACCTCGTGGCACAGGTGCTGGCGCGCGGCTGGGAGCAGCCCGTCGCGATGATCGGCACCCTGCTCGCCGGTGCCGCCTACCTGCCGGTGGACCCCGACCTCCCGGACGCCCGCGTGGCGCACCTGCTGGAGCAGGCCACCACGCCGGTGGTGCTGACCGGGTCCGCCCTGCTCGGCCGTCTCACCGGTCTCGGTGCCGAGCCCCTCGACGTCGGCGCGTGCGACACCGGTGCGGCAGCCGAGGCCGACGCCGGTCCGGCGGCACCCGGCGACGTCGCCTACGTCATCTTCACCTCCGGGTCGACCGGCACCCCCAAGGGCGTCGTCATCGAGCACCGGGCAGCGGTCAACACCGTCGCCGCCGTCAACGAGCGGCACGGGCTGGGCCCGCGGGACCGCGTCCTCGGGCTGTCGTCGACCGGGTTCGACCTGTCCGTCTGGGACGTGTTCGGCACGTTGTCGGCCGGCGCGACCCTGGTCCTGCTCCACCCCGGGCAGCACCGGGAACCGGCGCACTGGCTGCGGCTCGTCGAGCGGCACCGGGTCACGGTCTGGAACTCCGTGCCCGCGCTGCTGGACCTGTACGTGTCCTATGTGGACATGGTCGGCGCGGCGGCGCCGGACTCGCTCAGGCTCGCGCTGCTCAGCGGCGACTGGATTCCGGTGCGCCTGCCCGACGCGGCGCGCGCCGCCGTCCCAGGGCTGGAGGTCGTCAGCCTCGGCGGGGCGACCGAGGCCGCCATCTGGTCGATCGAGCACCCCGTCACCACCGTGGAACCGGACTGGGTGAGCATCCCGTACGGGACGGCGCTGCCGGGGCAGGGCGTGCACGTCCTCGACGACCACCTGCGGCCGTGCCCCGACCACGTGACCGGCGAGCTGTACATCTCCGGCCACGGGCTCGCCAGGGGGTACTGGCGGCGCCCCGACCTGACGGCCGAACGCTTCCCCCACCTGCCGGGCACAGGCCACCGGCTCTACCGGACCGGCGACCTGGGACGACGGCGGCCGGACGGCGTCATCGAGTTCCTCGGCCGCGAGGACGACCAGGTCAAGGTCCAGGGACACCGGATCGAGCTGGGGGAGATCGAGGCGCACCTCGCCGAGCACCCCGGCGTCCAGGCCGCCGTGGTCGTCACCCGGCCCAACGCCGCCGGCGGGCACCACCTGGTGGGGCACGTCGTCCCGGCGCCGGGTGCGAGCTGGGACGAGGAGGCGCTGGTCGAGCACCTCCGCCGCCGGCTGCCCGCTTACATGGTGCCCCCGCGGCTGGTCCGGATCGACGCCTTGCCCTTGAGCCCCAACGGCAAGGTCGACCGGCGCGCCCTGCCCGCCGAGCCCGTGACGCCGTCGGGAACCGGTGCGGAGGAGACGGTCGCCGACGACTTCGAGCACCTGGTCGGTGCCGCCATGGCCGACGTGCTGGGGCTCGGCGCGCCGGTCGCCCCGGACGGCGACTTCTTCGCGGAAGGGGGGAACTCGTTCGCCGCCCTGCGGCTCGCGGGACGGTTGCGCGAGCTGACCGGGACCGAGGTGCGGTTGTCCCTGCTGTTCCACTTGCCCCGGCCGCGCGACCTGGCCGCCGCGGTGCGCGACGCCGGTGGTGACCCCCGTGTCCAGCCGTCGATCGTCCCGCTGCGCCCGGACGGGACGCTGACCCCGCTGTTCCTCCTGCACCCCGTCGGGGGATCGGTGATGTGCTACCGGGACCTCGTCTCGGCCCTGCACCGGGACCGGCCTGTCATCGGGCTGCAACGGCACGGGCAGCCGGCCGGCTCGTCGGTCCTCGACCTCGCCGCCCACTACGCCGACCTGGTCGAGTCGGTGCGCCCCACCGGTCCCGTCGCGGTCGGCGGGTGGTCCATGGGCGGTGTGCTGGCCTTCGAGGTCGCCGGACGCCTCCGCGAGCGGGGCCGCGACGTGGCCCTCGTCCTCGCCGTCGACTCGGCACCCGAGACCGGCCCGCCCCCGGAGGGCGACCACGCGGTGGCGTCGTTCCTCACCGACCTGCACGGCGGCCGGGAACCGGACAGGTCCGAGGTCGAGGAGCTGGCCGCCGCCCTCCGGGGCGACGAGACCGGCAGGCCCGACGCGGCCGCGTTGCGCGACCGCTACGCCCTGTTCCTGGACAACAGCGCCGCACTGGCCCGGCACCGCGCCGAACCGCGGGACCTCCGCCTGGTCCTCGTCGGCGGCGGACGCTCGGCCATCCCCGTGCACGACGCGCAGCGGGCGTGGGGACGGCTCGTCACCGCGCTGCGCATCGAGGTCCTCGACGGCGAGGACCACCACGGGGTCGTGCGGGACTCCGCCGCGAAGTCCGTCGCGGCGCTCATCGACGACGAGCTCAGGGAGGTGGACGCGACGTGGTGACGGAGAACCACTTCGGCACTGTCATCGAGGACCCGCACCGGTGGATGGAGAACACCGCGAGCGCGGAGTTCCGCGACTGGGTCACCGCCCAGGGCGAGGCCGCGGAGCGGTGGTTCGCCGCCCGGCCGGACCGGGAGGACGTCGTCGCGCGGGTCGCGAAGGCGTGGGACGGCCTGGTCGAGCTGAGCAACGTGCAGGTCGCCGCGACCGGTGTGCACTGCATGGTCAGGGGCAGCGGCGAGGACGTGCCGTCCCTGGTCAGGCTGGACCCCGGCACCGGCGCGGCCGAGGTCCTGGTGGCACCGGACCGGATCAGCCTGCCCGACGTCCGCTCGCACATCAGCATCGACTGGTACACGCCCTCGCCGGACGGCCGCCACATCGCGGTCGGCGTGTCCCACGACGGCACCGAGGACCACGTCCTGCTCGTCGTCGACCGGCACGGGGAGTTCGTCCCGGACCTCGCGGTGCCGCGGATCATGCCGTTGCGCACCAACCGCGCCAGCATCGGCGGGGTGGCCTGGGCCCCCGACAGCTCCGGGTTCTGCTACCTCCAGTGGCGCGAGCTGCGCGAGGGCGACGACCCCGCGACCCGCTACCAGGACGCGGCCACCTGCTACCGCGCGGTCGACCGCCTCGACGTGGAGCACGTCCTGCTGCGCGGGAGCCTGGACCCGGAGGTCGGCCTCGACCCGGACGACGTGCCCCTGGTGACCTTCGCCGACCGGGACACGCTGGTCGCGACGATCGTGCACGGGTCAGCCAAGGAGCGGACCCTGCACCTCGCCGACGCCGCCGGGCTGGGCTCGCCGTCGCGGCTGTCCTGGCGGCGCGTGGCGGTCCCGGCCGACGCGGTGCACGTCTGGACCGCGGGCGCCGGGTACCTCTACACCGGCGGGCCCGTCACCGGTGGCTGGCGGATCGACCGCGTACCGCTCGACGACCCCGCTCCCGGCAACCGGCGGCTCGTGGCCACCGGACACGACGAGGCGCTGGAGGACATCGGGTTCGTGCGCGACCGCCTGCTGCTGCGGTGCCTCGTCGACGGAGCGGCCGGACTGCGCGTGGTGCGGCCTGACGAGGGTGCCGACGTGGTGCCGGTCCGTTTGCCGTTCCCGTGCGGCATCCCCAGCTGGGGGTGGACCGACGTCGGCGACGTGCACGTGCTGCTGTCCTCGTGGACCCGTCCGCCCGGTGTCTGGCGGCTCGACCAGGAGGCGTCGGCCCTCGTCCCGGTGCCCGCCCCCGGAGCGGCCGGTGACGTCGCGGACGCCGCCGTGTCCTGGCAGGAGCAGGTGACCGCCTCCGATGGCGTCGAGGTGCCGCTGACGATCGTCGGCGCGCCCGGCGTGCGTCGTGACGGTGAGCGCCCCGTCCTGCTCACCGCGTACGGCTTCTTCGGCATCACCCTGCGACCGGCCTACAACCCGGCGCTGCGGGTGTGGACCGACCTCGGCGGCCTGTTCGCCGTCGCCCACGTGCGCGGAGGCGGTGACCGCGGCGACGACTGGTACCGCGCCGGGCACCGCGAGCACAAGGAACGCACGATCCAGGACTTCCTCGACTGCGCGGAGCACCTCGTCGCCCGCGGCTACACCGCACCGCGCCTGATCACCGCCGAGGGCACCAGCGCGGGCGGCCTCACCGTCGGCGGTGCCATGGTCCGGCGCCCCGACGCGTTCGGCGCGGTCGTGCTCAGGGTGTCGCTCACCAACACCCTCCGCCTGGAGATGCACGAGAACGGCCCGCCCAACATCCCCGAGTACGGCACGGTCACCACCCCGGAAGGACTCGCGGCACTGCTCATCACCGACACGTGCCGCAGGGTGCGCGACGACGTCGCCTACCCGCCGGTGCTGCTGACCGTCGGGCTCAACGACACGCGCGTCCTGCCCTGGCAGCCCGCCAAGCTCACCGCCGCGTTGCAGGCGGCCGCGGGGTCGCGGGCACCGGTCCTGCTCCGCGTCGAGCACCACGGCGGCCACGGCGTCGGCGCGTCCAAGAACCAGATCGACGGCGAGTTCGCCGACCGGCTCACCTTCGCCCTGGCCCACCTGCGAGAGGAACACTGATGTCCGCGGATGACATGCTGCTGCTGGACCGCGCCGCGGTCGAACGGTGTCTGGCGGCCGTCGACCCGGTCGCCGTCGTGGAGACGACGCTGCGGGCACACGCCGACGGCCGCACCCAGCTGCCCGCCGAGGGATACCTGAGCTGGACCAACCGGCACGGCGCGTACTCCCGGTCGCTCGCGATGCTCGGCTCGGTCACCGACCCCGAACCCGTCTACGGGCTCAAGGTCGTGAACGCGGCGACCAGCAACCCCGGGTTCGGGCTGGACCGGGCGGGCGGCGTGGCCATGCTGTTCGACCCGGAGACGGCCCGGCCGGCGGTGCTCGCCGAAGCGGCCGTGCTCAGCGCCCTGCGCACCGCGGCCTACACGGTGCTGTCGCTGCGCCACCTCGGGCCGGAGTCACCGGACGCCGTCTCGGTGCTCGGCTGCGGGGCGCTGGCCCGCACCCACCTGCGGCTGCTGGCGAAGGACCCCGGCATCACCAGGGCGTTCGCGCACGACCTCGACCCGGCGCGCGCCCACGCCCTGCGCGACTGGGCCGCCACCGAGATCCCGAGCGTGACGGTGGACGTCGTGCCCGACGCCGAGAGCTGCGTCGCGGCCAGCTCGGTGCTGATCACGGTGACCACCTCGTCGTCGCCCTACATCCCGCCGTCCTGGTTCACCCGGCCCACGTTCGTCGCGCACGTCTCGCTCGACGACGTCGACACCGACGTGTTCCGGGAGGCCGAGGCCGTCTACGTCGACGACCTCGAGCTCGTCGTCGACAACCCCCGGCGCATCCTCGGCGCCCTGCTCGGCGCGGGCACGCTCGACCCGGACCCGTCCGGCGCCCGGCCGCGCGTCGAAGGCAGCCTCGCCGACGTGCTGGACGGCCGGGTGCCCGCCGTGCGTCCCGTGCGGGGCAACGTCGTGTCCAACCCGTTCGGCATGGCCGTGCTCGACGTCGCCCTGCTCGCGGCGGTCGTCGCCAACGCCCGCGCGACCGGCGAGGGCGTGCTGATCAACCTCGTGGACGGTCTTCGTGCGAACGCCTGACACGACGTGCGCCGGCGTCTCCGGCCTGCTGAGCAACGCGGACCTGACCGCCGACGAGGTCGCCGTCCTGGTCGAGCGCGCCGGCGCCTGGTTCCGCGACGGTCCACCGGCCACCAAACCGCTGGACGGCACCTTCGTGGGGATCTGGTTCGAGCTGACCTCGACCAGGACGCGCACCGCGTTCAGCGTGGGCGCGGGCAGGCTCGGTGCCACGCCGGTGCCGCTGTCCGGGGCGGAGCTGCAGACCTCCACCGGTGAGACGCCGGAGGACACCGCGAGGGTGCTCGGCGGGATGGTCGACGGCATCGTCGTCCGCAGCACCCACTCCACCGCGCGGCTGGCGGCCTTGGAGGCCGCGGCCGGGGTGCCGTTCATCAACGCCATGGCCGAGGACGAACACCCCACGCAGGGGTTGTGCGACCTCGCCACCCTGGCGGTGCACTTCCCGCGGTTGTCGGGACTGCGGGTCCTCTACGTCGGCGAAGGCAACAACACCGCGAGCGCCTTGGCGCGCGCGGCGGCGAAGGTGCCCGGCCTCGCGGTGACCTTCGCCGTCCCGGAGGGGTACGGCCTGCCGGAACAGCTGGTGCGGTCCGCGCACGAGGAAGCGTCCCGCGAGGGCGGTCTCGTCGAGCAGTGCCACGACGTGGGCCGGCTCGGACGTGACGTCGACGTCGTCTACACCACCAGGTGGCAGACCACGGGCACGAGCAAGAGCGACCCCGCGTGGCGCGAGCGGTTCGAGCCCTTCCGGGTCGACGACGCGTTCCTGCGGCGCTTCCCCGGAGCGTTGTTCATGCACGACCTCCCCGCCCACCGCGGCGACGAGGTCACCGGGGACGTGCTCGACGGCCCGCGCTCGATCGCCTGGTCGCAGGCGCGGATGAAGTTGTACAGCGCGATGGCGGTGCTCGCGCACGTCTTCGCCCGGCCGCTCGGCGACGCCGCGGACCGGATCGACCGGACGAGGTAGGGGAAATGGTGCGCAACGTGAACGGTGAAGTCCTGTTCGTGGAAAGCAACCTCACGGGGTACAACGCGATCGCGTTGTCGCTGGCGGCGGAACAGGGGCTGCGCACGCACTTCGTCGCGCGTGACCCGCGTGAGTACGTCGGCATGAAACCCGACGTGCTGTCGCTCGCCGACAGTGTGTCCGTTGTGGACACCTACGACGTGGGCAAGCTGCTCAGCTTCGCGCAGCAGCGTTCGGTGATCGGCATGGTGGCCGTGGACGACTACCGCCTGATTCCCACGGCCGTGACCGCGCAGCAGCTCGGGCTGCCGCACGCCGACGTGAACGGTCTCGTGCAGACGCATTTCAAGGACCGCGCGCGGGTGCTCACCAAGGGCATCGGGCGCACCGTCGAGCACGCCGTGTTCAGCCCGGACCAGGACGAGGTGACGAGTTCCCCCATCGGGTACCCGTGTGTCGTCAAACCGGTCGACGACAGCGGCAGCACCGGTGTCCGGCTGTGCCACGACGACCGGGACTTCGCCGAGGCGGTGGAGCGCGCCCGCGAGGTCCGCCGCAACCTGCGCGACTACCTGTGCTCGCCCCACCTGCTCGTCGAGGAGTACGTCCCCGGTGTCGAGTACACCGCGGAGTGCATGTGGGACACCGTGCGCGGCCGCTGGCAGCTCATCGGCTACACGAAGAAGCTGCTGGGCCCGCCGCCGTTCCCGGTGGAGACCGGCGCGGTGTTCCCGTACTTCTTCGAGCCGGAGTTCGACCGCGTGGTGGAGGAGACGGTGTACGCGTGGCTGGCGGCCACCGGTCACCGCCACGGCTCGGCGCACGTCGAGTTCAAGGTCGACGGGGACTCCGTCGCGCTCATCGAGATCAACCCGAGGCTCGGTGGCGACCAGATCCGCGACCTGATCCGGCTCACCAGCGGTGTCGACCCGATCGACCTGTACATGGGCCTCTACCTGGGCCGTGACGTGCGGGTGGAGCGCGCCCCGCGCACCGGCCGGTACGCCACCAGCTTCTACAAGCTGCCCGCCCGCCTCGGCCGGGTCGTGTCCGTCCGCGCGCCGGAGGGCGACTACGAGGGCGTCGTGCGCAGCAACCTCACCACGCAGCCCATGGACGTCACCGGCGTGCGCGACAACGATGACCGGCTCGGCTACGTCATCACCACGGCCGACGACTTCGACAGGTCGATCCGGCTCGCCGAGCTGTTCATGGACGACGTCGCCGTGGAGTACCAGTCGTGATGTTCGAGTCCTACGCCGACGTCGGCGGCGGCACCCCCTTGGTCCGGCTCAAGCGCCTGTTCGCGGGGCACGACGTGGACGTGCTCGCGAAGCTGGAGTTCCTGAACCCCGGCGGGAGCATCAAGGACCGCCCGGCGCGCCACGTCGTGCGCCAGTGGCTCAGGCAGGGGGTGCTGCGGCCGGGGATGCGGGTCGTCGAGAGCACGTCGGGCAACTTCGGCGTCGCGCTCGCCGCCCAGGCCAGGGCCCACGACCTGGCGTGCACGCTGGTGGTCGACCCGCTCGTGCGCCCGCTCAACCTCGCCCTGATGCGGCAGCACGGCGCCGAGGTGGTCCAGGTCGACCGCAAGGACTCCCAGGGCGGCTACCTGCACACGCGGCTCGCCGAGGTGCACCGCATCCTCGCGGCGGACCCGCGGGCGGTGTGGGTCAACCAGTACGCCAACCCGCTCAACTGGCAGGCCCACTACGAGGGCACGGGGGAGGAGCTGGTCGCGGACCTGCCCGGCCCTCCCGACCACCTGGTGGTCGCGCTGAGCACGGGCGGCAGCCTCATGGGCACCGCGAGGCGCCTGCGCGAGTCGTACCCGGACGTCGAGGTGGTGGCGGTCGACGCGGTGGGATCGGTGATCTTCGGCGGACCGGCGGGTCCCCGCCGCATCCCCGGCATCGGCGCCAGCCGCCGGCCGGAGCTGCTCGACACCGACCTCGTCGACCGGGTCGTGCACGTGACGGACGACGAGTCCGCCGCGGGGTGCCACGACCTGCTCGCGGCGGAGTCGATCATGGCCGGCGGCTCCTCGGGATCGGTGGTCGCCGCCATCCGCAAGCTCCTCCCGCGGCTGCGGCCGGGCGCCCGCGTCGTGACCCTCTTCCCCGACCGGGGCGAGAGGTACTTCGACGTGATCTACCAGGCGGACCCCGTCGTCGAACCCCTGCACGCCCACCTCATCGGATGACCACACCCACCCGCCGGAAGGAACCCAAGAGCGTGAAGCCCCATGTGATGATCGTCGGCGCCGGACTGCTCGGGTACGGCGTCCTCGAACTGCTGATGCGCCGGTCCGAGGACGTGCGCATCACGGTCGTGGGCACCGACCGGGAGCAGACCCGCCGCCGGGCCAACCTCGCCCTGCACGCCGTCACCCAGATGGGTTACTACCCGTCGGTGGAGGCCGACCAGGTCGACCTCTTCGACGTCGACCGCACCGCCGAGCTGATCGCCCGCGTGGCACCGGACGTCATCTTCACCACGGCGAGCCTCCAGCCGTGGTGGCAGATCTTCGAGCTGCCCAAGGCGCTGGCGGAGGAGATCGACCGGGCGTCGATCGGCCCGTGGCTGCCGATGCAGCTCACCCTCGTCTACCACCTGATGCAGGCCGTGCGCCGCGCGGGCTCCGACGCCAAGGTGGTCAACGCCGCCCTGCCCGACGTCACCCACGCCCTGCTCGACACCGCCGGGCTCGCACCGACCATCGGCGTGGGCAACGTCGCCAACGTCGTGCCGGGTCTGCGGCGTGCGGCGGCCGACCTGCTGGACGTGCCGCTGCGCTCGGTGCAGCTGCGGCTGGTGGCCGAGGCGTTCGTCAGCAGTGGCCTGAAGAACGACCACACCGTCAACGGCGCGCCGTACCTGCTGCACGTGCTGGTCGACGACGTCGACCGCACCGCGGACGTGTCGGTGCCCGACGTCGTGCGGCTGCTGTCCACCCGCTACGCCAGGATCGGCGCCCGTGACGGCACCCGGCTGACCGCCGCGTCCGCGCTCACGGTGCTCGACGCCGTCCTCGACGACACGGGTGCCGTGGTGCACGCGCCCGGCCCGAACGCGCTGATCGGCGGCTACCCGGTGCGGGTGTGGCGGGACCGCGTCGAGCTCGCCCTGCCGGAGGGGGTCACCGAGCAGCAGGCCCGAGAGGTGAACGAACGCGCGATGGTGTTCGACGGGATCGCCGAGGTGCGCCCCGACGGCACGGCCGTCTACACGCCCGAGAACATGGCCATCATCGAGAAGTTCCTCGGCTACTCGGCTCGGACGGTGCACCTGGACGAGTCCCGGGCGCAGGCAGAGGAGCTGGGCGCGGCCTACCGCGCCTTCCGGGACGGCCTGTCGTGACGCCGCCCGGCTGTCGATCCACCACCTCGGAAGGTCTTTCGTGAGCACTGCTGCCGGATTGTGGAACCGCGTCCTGCCCTCGGGATGGCGGGAGTTGCCCAAGGTGGTCTGGGTGCTGGTCGCGGCGCGGGCGGCGAACCGGCTGGGCGCGTTCACGCTGCCCTTCCTCAGCCTCGTGCTCGTGCAGGAGTTCGGCGTGTCCGTGGCCGTGGCGGGCCTGCTGATCACCGGGTTCGGCGCCGCGACCATCCCGTCCCGCCTGCTGGGCGGCCGGTTCGCCGACCGGATCGGGCGCAAGGTCACCATCGTCATCGGTCTCGTCGGCTGCGCCGTGGCCCAGCTGCTGGTCGCCGCGACGAGCAGCCTGGTCGTCGTCGCGGTCGCGGTGCTGATCCTGGGCCTGGCGTTCGAGCTGTACGAACCGCCGAGCCAGGCGATCATCGCCGACGTCACCACGCCGGAGCACCGGTCGGCGGCCTACGGCCTGCTCGGTGCCGCCCTGGCCGGCGCGGCCGTCGGAGCGGGTCTGCTGGCCGCGTGGATCGGCCAGTTCAGCCTGCGGTGGCTCTTCGTCATCGACGCCGCCACCTGCCTCGCGTGCGCCCTGGTCGTGCTGTTCGTCCTGCCCAACGCGGAACGCGAGGTCAAGAGCGAGGAAGAACCGGTCCGCGCCCGCCCGTGGCGCGACCCCGGCCTGATGGCGATGCTCGCCGCGGGCACCGTGTTCGCCGTCCTGTACTACCTGATCACCTTCGGCGTCCCCCTCACCCTGGTCGAGCGTGGCCTGTCGGCCGAGCAGTTCGGCCTGCTGCTGGCGCTGGGGGCGTTGACCATCGTGCTCGGGCAGCCGCTGCTGGCGATGAGGAAGGTGGAGCAGCTCAACGACTTCACCGCCATGACGATCGGGTACCTGCTGCTCGGCACGGGCCTGCTCGGCTACGCGGTGGCCACCAGCTTCACCGGCTTCGTCGTCGCCACGGTGATCGAAAGCGTCGGCGACCTGGTCCTGCTCGGCAGGGCGTACTCGGTGGTGGCGACGCTGGCACCGGAACACGCGCGGGGGCGGTACATGGCGGTGTTCGGCACCAGCTGGGGTGCCGCCGCGGTCATCGCCCCGCTGGGCGGCATGCGGCTGCTCGACCTGACCAACGGGTTCGTGTTCTGGGTGACCTGCGCGGCGGCGTGCGCGGCACTGGCCGTCGCCCAGCCGTTCCTGCGCAGGTACCTGTCCGTCGCGCCCAAGCAGGAACTCGCGGCCTGACCACTTCGCGCCGTCCCGGGTGCTCACCGCACCCGGGACGGGCAGGACCACCTCGGGGGAACACATGCCGGCTCTGCAAGCTGTCGTGCGCCACGACGACGTGGCCGAGTACGAACGGACCGCTGCCGGGTGGCGGCCGGGTGAGGCGTTCCCGGTTCTCGACGGAGCCGCGCTCACCCGCTACGAGGACGTGCTGCGTGCCGAGGGACGTCCGGAGCTGCCCGCCGTCACCGCGACGGCGTGGCCGGGCGCTGTGGCTTCCCTCGGTGCCGCGGCGACGCACGCGGCTGGAGCGCTCCTCGCGGCCGCGACCTCCCGCCCGCACCACCGCACCGACCTGACGAGCCTCGGCGGCCTGCTCGACTCGCTGCACGACGTCCCGGTCGCGCTGGTCGCCACGGCCGATGACCTGGCAGACCTCGGCGACTGGCCGGGCATGCGCCACCCCGGGCTCGGCGTGGTGACCGCGCGCAGCGCCGAGTCGCTGTCGTGCCTGATCTACCGCACGCTCACGGTCCAGGCCCGCGCGTCGTCGCGTGACGTCGTCGTCACCCACCCCATGGCCGCCGGTGCCGACGAGGCGGACGCGGTGGCGTTGGACGAGCTGCGACCGCTGGTGCGCGGGCCGGTCACGTCCCTGCGCGTGCTCTCCCACGGCCGGGAGTGCTGCCTGCTGCTGCCCGACGGGCTGGTCTGCGGCCGGGGCACCGCGGAGCCGCCCGCGGACGTCGACCCCGCCCTGCGCGTCAGGTTGCCGTCCTGCCTGCGCGGCGAGGGCTGCTGGCGGCAGGACCTCGGCGACGAGGACCGGATCGCCGCCTCGTCGATCGACACGCGCCTGGCGTTCCTGCAGACGTGCAGCTCGGTCGCGGTGGGCAACAACGCGCACCCGCCCTCGGTCGGGGTCGGGCTCGGCTTCCTGGAGGGCACGACCGTCGCCGTGGTCGGCACGATCGGCCTCCACGTGGCTTACCGGCCGTTCTACGACGACCTCGCCGGCGCGTTGCACGGCGGCGCGCGCCTGGGGGAGGCGGTGGCACGGCTCAACCAGGTCGCTGTGGCCGAAGGTGGCGAGTCCGCCCGCTTCGGACTGCTCGGCGATCCGGCCCTGCCCGTCGACGTGCCCGCGAGCATCACGCGCGAGGCGCGCCGTGCACCCGAGGTGGAGCCGGTCGACGACCAGCTGATCGCCGCGCAGACCGTCCTGGGCCGGTTGCGCTCGCTGCTGGCGCTGGAGCTGCCGTTGGACGAAGGACGGCTCACGACCCTGGAGCAGGTCGCCCGCCGCGGCCTCCTCGCGCGCGGTCAGCGTCAGGTCGACGCGCTGCGCGAGGTCCGGCAGGGGGTGGACGAGCTCCAGTCGAGCACGACGCGCGAGCTCGTGCACCAGGTCCACGACACGTGGTGGGGCTTCTTCGGTGATCGGGCCAGGGCGTTCCGGCAGGTGGACGCGGTACCGGTGGCCTGTCCCCAGTGCGGCCGCGACAGCGCGGTCCGGGTGGAGATGGCGCACCGCCTGCCCGTCGGGCTCACGGTCTTCGCGTTGCAGTGCCGCCGGTGCGGCGACCTGTCCTGGTCGACCGCCCGGACCCCGGCGGTCGAGCTGACCACGAACCACGTGGTCCACGCGCCCAAGGTCCAGGACAACGGCCTCACCGGCACCTTCGCCAACCGCGGTGACACGGCCGTGCTCGGGCACGTCGGCTTCGCCTTCGTGGCGGGCGGGGTCGGCGACCTGCCGCGGGGCAGGTCGCGACCGGTCCACGTGCCCGGCGGGGCGACGGCCAGGGAGACCTGGCGGTTCCGCCTGGACGAACGGGTCCAGGCGGCGGAGCGCTACGCCGTCGTCACCGGCCTGGTCGAGGGCGAACACCAGTGCTCCTACGTCTTCGTCAACGTCCTGCCCCGGGATCGGGAGGTCCGATGAGCACGACAGACACGACCGCGGCCGGGACCCGGCAGTGGCGGGAACCGCCGGAGGCCGTCGCCCAGATGCTGCTCGCCGCGCAGCTCGCGCCCGTGTCGAGCTACACCATCGACGTCCGTGCGGAGCTCGTCGGTGTTTCGGCCGACGCGGTGCGCCGCGCCGCCGCGGAGCTCGTCGTCCGCTATCCCGAGCTCGGTGCCGAGGTGGACACGACCGACGACGGGGGCTTCCGCTGGAGGCCCGGCCCGGCGACCCCCTGGCTGCCGACCTCGGCGACCACCGGCGACGGTCCGGCCGACCGGGTCTTCGACCAGCTCGCGGCCACCGCGGACGAGGCGCCCGGCACCCCGCTGTTCCAGCTCGTGCTCTCCGGCGGGCCGCCCACGCGCGTGCTCGTCCGCGCCCACCACGCGATCGCCGACGGCCCCGGCCTCGCGGCGCTCGTGACCGAGCTGGCCGAGCTGGCGACGGCCGATGCCGCCGTTCCCCAGCGCCGGACCAGCGCTTTCGCCGCGCCACCCCACCCCGCACCCGCGGCGGCGGCCCGGGAGGACTGGGAGGGCCAGCTCGCGTTGCTGGAGGCCACCGGCCCCGCGGTGGACCGGGCCGGTGACGACGACCGGCCGGCGGTCACGGCCCGCGCGACGCTCGACCGCGAGGTGCTCGGCGAACTGGCCAGGGCTGCGCGGGCGACCCCCACGGCCGTCCTGCTCGCCGCCACGCGCGTCGCGGTGGCCCGCCGGTTCGGGTGGTCGCTCCAGCGGCTCACGGTCCCCCTGGCCGCCGAGGGCGACCGGCTGCTCGCCATCCGCCCGCTGCCGGTTCCGCACCCCCTTCCCGTCTCCGGCTCCGTCCGCTCGGCGATCGACTCCTCGGCGGACGCCCTGTTCGACGCGCTGGACCGCGGCGCGCCCCCGGCGGACCTCGTCGGCAGGCTCAGCAGCAGCGTCGTCCCCGGCGTGCCGGACTGCCTGCTCACCGTCAACACGGCGGCCGGCGTGGCACCGGAGCACCCGGCGGTGCGCGTGCACCCCGGCCCGCACCGGGGCGCACCCGGACTGCTGGCCGTGGAGCTGACGGGCGACGACCTGCGGCTGTCCGGCCACCCCGCCCACTTCACCGCGGACGACCTCGCGGGGTTCGCGGAGGAGCTGGCCGCGGTGCTCGCCGCCCCCGACGCCCCGGCGATCCCGGACGGCCGCTCGCTCACCCCGGTGCCCGCGACGTCCGCCACGCCCGGAGCACGACGTGCCGCGACCGAGGCCACCTCGGACGACCTCGAACGCTGCCTCGCCGTGTGGCGCGGTGCGTTCGGGGACCAGGTCGGGCCGGACGACGACCTCTTCGCCTTGGGCGCCAACTCCTTCACGTGCGCCCGCGTGGCGGCTCGCCTGCGGGCGGCCACGGCGCGCCCCGTGACCATCCGCGTCCTGTACCGGCACCCGACGGCGCGTGCGCTCGCCGCCTGGGTCGCCACCACTCCGCCACAAGACCGTTGACCAGCAGACAAGAGGTGTGACCGATGGACATCCCCAACGTGGCCCTGCGCGTCGCGGACGTGCACCGCAGCAAGGACTTCTACACCCGCTGGGTGGACTTCACCGCTTCTCCGCGCGGGGAGCTGTCGGCGGACGTGCTGGAGATCCTCGACAAGGACGGCGATCCGATGCTCCTCGCGGGCCCGGCCGCCGAGGACGTGACCGCGCACCTGGCGGAGCGCCACGCCGTCTTCGCCCCCGGTGAGAGCAGCTTCGTGTTCCGGGTCGACGACGTCGAGCAGCGCGCGAAGGCAATGCGCGAAGGCGGGCTCGACCAGGCCACCGTCACGACCACGCGGTGGGGCGACAAGGTCCTGGCCGTGCCGGACGAGGACGGCTACACGCTCAAGTTCCTGCAGGAGGCCGTGCTCGACGACCAGCAGGTCCTCGACCTGTTCGCCTCCGGGCCCGACGAGCTGGAGCGGGCCCTGGACGGGGTGACCGAGCGCGAGCTGGAGATCACCGACTCCGGTGGCGTGTGGACGTCCCGCGCGATCGTGCACCACATCTGCGACGGTGACCTGCAGTGGCTGGGCGCGATCATGGCGGCCCTGGTCCAGCCGGGCTACCTCTACAACCACAACTGGTACACCACCGACCGCCGCTGCGCCGACCAGCTGTCCTACGACACCCGGCCGGTCGACGGCGCGCTGCGGCTGTTCCGCTCGCTGCGCGAACACCTCGCCGAACTGCTGACCGGTGTGCCCGGCGCGCTGGACCGCGAGGTCCGCTTCAACCCGCCGCACGACCCCGAGGGGTCGCCCCTGGCCGTGCGCGAGGTGCTCCGCCGGCGCGCCATCCACACGTTGCAGCACATCGACGAGGTCCGCGAGCTGCGCGACCCCGCCTGACCACACCGACCACCACGTCCACCACAGGGGAGCCGATGCCGACCAGTCCAGACCGCCGGATCGCCACCGGGCGCAACCCGAAGCCGGTGGACCCGAACGCCATGGCCGCCGAGCTGCGCGAGGAGATGAGGGCCGAGCGCAGGCGCCGCGGGATCAGCCTGTCGGTGCTCGCCCGCGAGCTGTGCGTCAACCGGGGCACGCTGTCGAGGTTCGAGACGGGGCGGACCAAGTCGCTCGAACGCATCGAGTACTACCACTTCGCCACCGACTACGCGACGGTGGTGAACCCCGACCTCGCCGCGGAGTGGCAGCGCCGGTACGACGACGCCGTGCGGCGCGAACGACGCGGGACGGTCTGACCGGAACCGTGCCGTGGGGCCGCGGCACCACGGCACGGCCGGGTCCTCCCGGACGCTCAGGCCATGGTCGACACCAGGTCGGCCAGCGCCGCGCAGCTCTCGGCGCGCAGCACGTCGCGGAACCTCAAGCGCACCGAGAACTCGTTCTCGATCGCCGTGGCCAGCCGCATCGCGGACAGCGAGTCGCCACCGGCGGTGATGAAGTCGACGTCGTGGGGTGCGGCGGCTCCCAGCGCGCTGGACCACAGCGTGCGCAGCCGTCCCCCTCCTTGGTGGGAGGGAGCGCCGTCCGCCGACCACGGCTCGGCGGCGAGCAGCGACCGGACCTCGGCGCGGTCGACCTTGCCGTGCTGGTTCACCGGCAGTTCCGGCACCGCCACGACGACCTCGGGGAGCATGTAGTCCGGCACGTGCGCGGACATGGCGGTGCGCACCGCGCTCCGCAGCTGCGTCCCCCGTGAGGGCAGGTCGGTCACGACGACCAAGCCCAGGCGCGGCGAGCCGTCCGGAGCGGGCACGTCGGTGGCTGCCGCCCGGCTGACGCCGCCGACCAGCAGCGCCGCCCGTTCCACCTCCTCCGGCGCGACCCGGAAGCCGCGCACCTTCAGCCCGCCGTCGGCCCGTCCGAGGAAGTCGATCTCGCCCTGGTGCGTCAGGCGCACGAGGTCACCGGTGAGGTAGACCGGTCCGTCGACGCCGTCGACCGGGCGGGTGCCCGGCAGACCGGGGCGGCACGGCACTCCGCCGATGCCCAGCACGCCGGGCCGCCCGACGGGCACGCCGCGGCCGTCGTGGTCCACCACGCACAGCACGGAGCCGGGGATCGGCCGCCCGAGCTGCGGCGCGCCACGCCGGGACTCGGCGCCGCCGACGCGGTGGAACGCCACCGACACCCCGCACTCGGACGGGCCGTAGGTGCTCAGCAGGGTGACCGCTCCCCGGTGGCGCCGGACGAACGCGGCGGCCAGTGCCGGATCGTACGCCTCACCGCCGATGACCACGGCGCGCACGCACGCGGGCAGCCTCTCGTCGCGCCTGGCCAGGTGATCCGCCAGCACCGTCCACAGTGCGGTCGGCAGGTCCAGCACCGTCGCCCCGGCCGCCTCCACCTGGTCGAGCAGGCCGGGGATGCCGTCGCCGAGGTTCGTCAGCAGCACGGCGCCCCCCACCGCCAGGACCGGCAGCACCTCCTCGAACCAGGCGTCGAACAGCGGCGAAGCGGTCGCGGCCACCACGTCGTTCGAGGTCAGGCCGAGCTCGTCGGCGAACGCCGCGGTGTACGCCGCGGCGGTGGCCCGGCTGACCGGCACCCGCTTCGGCGTGCCGGTGCTGCCGCTGGTGTGCACCACGTACGCCGTGTCCGGTTCAGCGGGTACGACCGCCGCGTGGTCGAGGCGGGTGAGCACGCCGTCCGCGGTCCACCGCGCGTGCGCCGTGGACAGGGCCGCCCGGAGCCGGTCCGCCGGCATCGAGCCGCTCACCGGCATCACCGCCGCGCCTGCCGCGGAAACCGCCAGCACCCTCGCGCAGTGCGCCGCGTCCCTGGCGACGTCGACGGCCACGACATCACCGTCACCCACGCCCGCTGCCGCCAGTTCCCGCGCACACGCCTTGACCATGCGCGCGAGGTCGTCGTGCGTGGTGGTGCCGTCCATCCCCACGATCGCCGGTGTGGCGGCCGCCCGCGGCGCGTAGTCCGGCCGGTGCCGCGCGGGCGGACCGGTCAGCACCGACGGGGCCGTCGCCGGCCACGTCCAGCCGTCCGCCGATCCGGCCAGCACGTGACCGGCCAGCTCGACCAGCCCCGTGGTGAAGCGGTCAACCATCGCGCGGACGAGGTCGGTGGAGTAGAGCGAGCGGTCGAACTCCCAGACCAGGCGCACCGATCCCGGCGGGGCGGCCGAGTCGGCATCGGGCTGCTTCGGCAGCACCAGCACGTCCAGCGGCGTCTTCGCGGTGCCGTTCTGGTGGTACTCCAGGAAGGCACGCCCGCCTCCCGCCACGGCGGTGTCCGGCAGCGCGGCGTTGTGCGCGCTGAACATGCACCGGTAGAGCGCGTCACGCCGGGTTCCCTCGGCCCGGCGCACACCGTCGAGCAAGGCGTCGTACGGGATGAGCTCGGCGTCCACCGCGTCACGCAGCGAGGAGCTGACCACGGCCAGGAACGCCCCGAAGTCGTCCTCCCACCGCGCGCGAACCGGGACGGTGTTGACGAACATGCCCAGGGTGGCCTCGAAACCGGGTGGCCGTGCGCTCACCGCGGAGCCGATCACCAGGTCGTCCACGCCGCTCTGGTCGTGCAGGGTGGCCAGGAAGGCGGCCATCAGCAGCTCGAACGACGTGGCCCCTCGTTGCTGGGCCCACCGCTCCAGGGCCCGGTACGACTCGCCCTCCAGCACCACGCTGATCGCGTCGGCACGCGCGGCGGCCGTCTCCCCGCTGTGCCGCCCGATGTCCGGCAGCGGCGAGACCGGTTCGGTCGGGGCACCGGTGAGCGCCTCGACCCTCGACCGGAAGTGCGGTGCGTCGGCGAGACCGGCGGCCTGGACCGCCTCGGCGGCGACGTGCTCGTGGTAGGACCGGGGCTCCGGCTGGAGCGGGACGCCCGCGAGCGCGTCCAGCAACGAGCGCAGCAACAGGGTCAGCGACCACCCGTCGTGCACGAGGTGGTGCTCGATCTGGCTGAGCACCCACTCGTCGTCCGAGACGCGCAGCAGCCGCCACACCACGGGCCTGCCCGACGCCAGGTCCCAGTCGACGGCGTTGTGCTCCCGCAGTGCCGCCGCCAACGCCTGTTCCCGCTGTTCGCCGGACTGGCCGGGCCGCCGCAGGTCCACCACCTCGATCTCCGGCGTCCACGGATCGCCGATCACGCACTCCCACTCCGCCTCGACGGGGCGGAAGTTCGCGCGCAGCACCGGACGGGCGGCGATGACCGCGGCGAAGGCGGCCTCGATCCGCTCGACGCCGAGATGCGCGGGCAGCCGGATGGAGACCTGGTTCTGGTACGCCGGGACGTCGGGGACGTTCCTGATCTCGAACAACGCGCGAGCCTGCGCACGGGACACGGGATACCTGCCGTCCGGGCGGATCGGCGCCTCGGCAGAGGTCTCCACGACGTCGGCGGTGTGCGTGGACACCAGGGCGGCCAGCTCGGCGACGCTCCCGGCACCGAGGATGTCGCTCACCCGCAGCGTGGGACCGAGGGCGCTCCTGATCCGGGTGCGCAGGTGGGCCGCGGCGAGGGAGTGCCCGCCTGCGTCCAGGAACGACTCCTCGACCCCCACCTCGCGCTCCAGCACGTCGCGGACCAGGGCGAGCACCTGGTCGACGACGGCGTGGCCGGTCTCCTGCGGAGTCGTTGCGCGCCAACGCTCGGAGCGTTCCAGCACCAGATCGGCCACGGCCCGGCGGTCCACCTTGCCCGTGGGTCCCACCGGCAGCGTGGGCAGCGGCACCAGGTGGTCGGGGACCATGTACGACGGCAGGAGCCCGGCCAGTCGCGCCCGCACTCCGGCCGCCGTGAGCCCGGCACCGGCGACCGCGCCCACCAGTTCCTTGCCGTTCGCGCCGTCGACCACCAAGGCGACCGCGTCGGACACCCCTTCCACGCGGCGCAGGGCCGTCTGGACGTCACCCAGCTCGATCCGGTACCCGCGGACCTTGACCTGGTCGTCGGTGCGGCCCAGGAACTGCACGACGCCCTCTGGCAGCCAGCGGGCGCGGTCCCCGGTGGCGTACATCCGTTCCGCGCCACCGGCGAACGGGTCCGGCAGGAAGCGGGCGGCGGTCAGCTCCGCGTCACCCGCGTACCCGGCGGCGACGACCTCGCCCGCGATGTGGAGCTCGCCCGGCTCACCGATCGGGCAGGGAGCGCCCTGCTCGTCGAGCACGTAGTAGCGGGCGTTCTGGATCGGACGGCCGTAGGGGATGCTCGGCCAGGCCGGGTCGACCTCGCCGACGTCGAAGTGGTTGGACCAGACCGTGGCCTCGGTCGCGCCGCCGAGCGCCACGACCCGCGCCGCCGGGAACCGCGAGCGGACCTGGTCGGGCAGGTGCAACGGCACCCAGTCGCCGCTGAGGAACACCAGCCGCAGCGCCGGTCCCGCGGGGACCGGACGGGTCGAGGCCACCGCCATCACCTGGCTCAGCGCCGCGGGCGCGGAGTCCCAGAACGTGACGGGCTCGTGGTCGAGCACGTCGGCCAGCCGGTCGGGGTCGGCCAGCTCCTCGTCGCCGAGCACGCGGATGGTGCCGCCCGCGGCCAGCAGGCCGAACACGTCGTAGACGGACAGGTCGAAGGTGAAGGCCGTGACCAGGAGCAGGCAGTCGCTGGACGACACGTCGTAGGTGCGGTTCACCCAGTCGACCAGGTTGACCACCGACCGGTGGCGGACCTCGACGCCCTTGGGACGACCGCTCGACCCGGACGTGAAGATCACGTAGGCGCTGCTGCCGGGCTGAGCGGGTCGTGGCACCTCGCTGGCCGGGGCGGCCTCCACGTCGGTCCACGTCAGCACCCGGCGGCGCCCGGTGCGCGCCGGTCCGCCGACGCGGCGCAGGACGACGTCGTAGCGGCACGCCAGCGACTCGTGCCAGTGATCGCCGGAGCGGTCCACGACCTCGACCTCCACCGGCACGTCGAACTCCTCGACGAGCTGGTCGAACCACGTCCGGGGCAGACGCACGTGCCCACCCGTCCCCGGCTCGTCGTAGCTCACGACGTCGGCCACCACGACGCGGCCACCGGGTGCCAGAAGCGACACGGCCGCACGAAGTACCTTGCGCGCGTAGTCGGGTCCCGGGAAGAACTGCACGACGCTCGACAAGAGCACGACGTCGAACTTCCGCGAGCCGAACAGCTTCTCGACCTCGTGCGCGAACCCGGTGTGCACCGACGAGGCCGCCGCACGGCCGTTCACCACGGCGGCGGCCCGCCGCACCGCGACGGGCGACGGGTCCACGCCCACGTACTCGCTCACGCGGCCGGCCAGCTCGGCGGCGATCAGGCCGGTGCCGCACCCGATCTCCAGCACCGATCCCGGTGCGTCGGCGGTCGCGAGGTCGGCGACGTGGCCGACGTAAGCCCGCACCTGCTCCGGCCGGAACACGTCCGCGCCACGGTTGAACCCCGCTGCCCGCAGCTCGTCCTCGTCCCCGGCGACCTCGTCCCAGAACTCGCGGGCCTCGTCCTCGTCGCCGCGGTTCATCGGGGACGAGGTGGCGTCCAGGCAGACCATCCGCGCCGAGGGCGAGCCGAGCCAGACCGCCTCCTCCGCCAGCCCGGCCTGGCGGGCGCTGGTCAGCACCCAGCGCACCGACAGCTGCCCCAGCGGCTCGGCCAGGCGCGCCGCGGGCCACCGGGGGTCGAGCGGCACGTACGCGGCGCCGGTCCGCACGACGGCGAGGATCGCGGTGATCGCCCACTCGGAGTGCTCGACGAGGACGCCGACGTAGTCGCCGCGACCGATGCCGTCGGCGACGAGCACATCGGCGACGGCGCCCGCCCTGTCCCACAGCTCGGCGTAGCTCAGCTCGCGCCCCGCGCCCGACCGCAGGGCGGTCGCCCCCGGATCGCGCCGGACCGACCGTGCGACCAGGTCGACGAGCGTCGCGGTGTCCTCGAAGGGCCGCGCTGTGTCGTTCCACGAATCCGGCACCCGGTCGCCCTCGGCCGGTGAGGAACTCACGGAATCGTCGAGCACGCTCACGAACACCCCCGGAGATGGAAATGGAGTCGCCGCCCGCGTGACCGGGAAATCGGTCGCGTCGTCGAAGCGGTCATGAATGGCCCGCTGGTTTCAACGTGGGCGATCCGGAGACTACACAATTGTGTGCCCCTGCGTCAGGATGCGCGCGAGGGCACTTGTTGCACGCCGCCGCGGTGGGGATGGCGCATCGCCGATGCGCCGTGGAGTGCCGTTGACCTGCGGTTGTTCGGGTCGGGGTGGGTGATGTTGCACTGCTGTGGACAGTCTCGGAGGTCTCGGGTGACAATGCACGCACTGATGTGTGATGAATCGGCGCACATCAGTGAGTTTTGTCGTCCGGAGTAGGTTGCGGCAGCACGTCGCGATGGCTTTGTGAATTGACTGTCGTGCGGCACCGATCGCGGGCCGGGGTGGACGAGGGGGAAGTCCGTGGGGGAGAAGCGCCTTGTGCTCGTGCTCGACTACCCGGGCAGGCGCGCCGAGTCCAGGGTGGCCGACCTCGGGTTGGAGTCCTTCGGGTTCGAGGTGCGCGCATTGCTGACCGAGCCGTTCCCGCGCGAGTACGACGCGGCCCGTTACGCCGCCGAGCTCGTGCGCCGCCACGGTCCGTTCGAGGACGTCGCGGCCGTGCTCGCCTACTGCATGGCGGCACCTATCGCGCAGGAAGTCGCCGCCAGCTGCGGCGCACCCGTGCCGCTGGTGCTGTTCGACGGCGAACCCTCCACGCCGCAGGCGATCGCCGAGCAGTACCGGGTCGGCCTGGCCCAGGTCCGCGAGCAGTTCGGCGGTGCGGCCACGGCGGGGGAGCTGCCGCTGCCCTACCGCGACGAGGACCTCCTCCCGGATCCGGCCGGCTGCGTGTCGAAGATGCGGCAGAGCTTCGTCGACCTGGCGACCGAGGCGCTCCGGCTGGACGGCGAGGACGAGGACACGGCCGAGATCGCCGAGCAGATCGCCGACTTCTACGTCGACTGGCTGACGCACCTCGTCGCCGCGCACAACGCCACCCGGCCCCGGTGGGGCGGCGCGGTGTTCCACGTCGTGTCCCGCGAGCACTCGATGAGAGGGCACTGGCCGGGCTCCACCGACACGACCGTGGTCGCGGTCGACTCGACCCGCAACGAGCTGCTCAGCCATCCGGACACGCGGACCGCCGTGCTCGACCACCTCGGTGTGGCGGACCGGGCCTCCGCCGCTGTCCTGGCCGGGGACGAGATGAAGGAAGCGCAGCGGTGACCGGGCACTTCACCGTCGTCGTGGACGAGAGCGGACGCCCCGCGCTGTGGGCGGGCGACACGCCGCCGACCGGCTGGTCGGCCACCGGGTTCCGCGGCAGCAGGCAGCAGTGCCTGGAAGAGGTCGATCGCGCGTTCACGACCGAGCGCGTGCCGGACCGGACCGCGGGCACCGACGAAGACACCCTGGTCGCGCTGTTCCGTGCCGCCGTCGCCGTGGACCCGGACCGCGTGGCCGTGAGCGACGACCGGGGCGAGCTGACCTACCGCGCCCTCGACGCGGAGTCCGACGCCCTCGCCGGCCGCCTCCACCAGGCGGGCGTGCGGCTCGGCGACGCGGTGGTGGTGTACCTGACGCCGGGCCGGGACGTCTTCGTCGCGCTGCTCGCCGTGCTCAAGGCCGGTGCCGCGTACGTCCCGGTCGACGTCCGCTACCCCGATGCCCGGCGGGACCTCATGGTCGAGCTGAGCGGCGCGCGGTTCGCGGTGACCGAACCCGGCCGCGCCGAGGTTCTGGGCGGCCGTGACGTCGTCGTGGTGTTCCCCGGACCCGCCCGCGGTGACGAGCCGGTCCTGCCCCCGCTACGGGTCGTCTCCGAGGACGCCGCGTGCGTGCTGTTCACCTCCGGCTCCTCCGGCGCGCCGAAGGCGGTGGTGCTGGAGCACCGCAACCTGGTCCACTTCGCGACCAGCAAGAGCTTGCCGCAGCTGACGGCCACCGACCGCGTCGGCCAGGTCTCCAGCCCGTCCTTCGACGCCTTCCACTTCGAGACCTGGTGCGCGCTGGCCGCGGGAGCGGAGATCGCGGTCCTCCCGGCCATCGCCGACCTCGTCGCCGACGACCTGGGACGCGAGCTGCGCCGCAGGAGGATCACGGCGATGCTGGCCCCCACGATGGTGGTCAACCACGTGGTCCACGTCGACCGCGACGCGTTCGCCTCGTTGCGCGTGCTGCACACCGGCGGGGACGTGTTGCAGCCCGCCGCCGCCCGCGCGCTGGTGTCCGGCACGTTCACCGGGGTGTTCTGCAACCTCTACGGCCCCACCGAGGGCACCACCGCGTGCACGATGCACCAGATCGACTCGGTCGAGAGCGACGCGGGGTCCGTGCCGATCGGCCGCGAGCTGGACGGCGTCGCCGTCTACCTGCTCGACGACCGGCTCGCCGAGGTGCCCACCGGTGCCGTCGGCGAACTGCACATCGGCGGGCGCGGTGTCGCTCGCGGCTACCTCGGCCGCCCCGCCCTGACCGCCGAGCGGTTCCGGCCCGACCCGTTCATCCCCGGCGGGGGCCGGATGTACGCGACGGGCGACCTCGCCCGCAGGCGCGAGGACGGCGTGCTGGAGTTCCTCGGCCGCGCCGACGACCAGGTCAAGGTGCGCGGCTACCGGGTGGAGCCCGGCGAGGCCGAACGAGTGCTCGCCCGGCACGGCTCGGTGCGTGACGCCGCCGTCGTCGCCGTGGGGGACGACCAGGACCGGCGCCTGGTCGCGCTGGTCGTGCCGCTGGACGGGTTCAGCCTCAAAGCGCTGCGCGAGTTCGCCGAACGCGAGATGCCCGACTACCTCGTCCCCACCGCCTTCCTCCAGGTCGACGTCATCCCGGCCACGTCCCACGGCAAGCGCGACCTGAGCGGCCTGCGGCGGCTGGCGGAGGACCAGCTGAGCAGGCAGTCGCGCGCCGTCCCGCCACGAGACGAGGTGGAGCGCCACCTGGCCGCCCTGTGGGAGGACCTGCTGGGCGTCGAGCGGATCGGTGCGGAGGACGACTTCTTCGCACTGGGCGGCAACTCCATGCGCGCGTTCCGCCTCCACCGCATCCTGAAGCGCGACCGCGGCGTCTCCGTCCCCGTGCGCGAGATCCTGGAGGTGCGCACCCTCGCCGGGCTCGCGGCCCTGGTGCGTGACCAGGAGCAGCCGCGATGAGCGCGCCTCCCGCCACGCTCGACCTGACCGACCTCGACCTGTTCGTCAACGGCGGTCACCACGCCGTGTTCGACTGGCTGCGCGAGCACGACCCCGTGCACTGGAACGCCACGCGGGACGGTTCCGGTTTCTGGGCGGTGACCCGTCACGGGGACCTGGTGACCGCCTACCGGGAGCACGGCGTGTTCAGCTCGGCGGCGGGCGCGATGCTCGGCGGGTCCATCGGCAGCCAGATCGACAGCGCGACCGGGCTGATGCTCGTGGCGTCCGACCCGCCCCGGCAACGGCAGCTCCGGCACGTTCTGCACGGTGCGTTCGCGGGCCACCTCCTGGACCGCGTCCGCGAGCAGGTGACGGGGCTGGTGGACCGCGCCGTCGACCGCGCTCTCGCCGACGGCGGCTGCGACTTCGCCACCGAGATCGCGCCGGAGCTGCCCGCCGGGGCGCTCATGGCGATGGTGGGACTCGACCACGACCAGGCCCGGCACCTGATCTCCTTGACCCGCAGGATGATCGGCTACCGGGACCCCGTCCTGACCGAGGGCGGCGGCACCGACCGGTTCGGCCTCGCCGAGACCCAGGCCGAGATCTTCGAGTTCTTCGCCGACCTGCTCCAGGACCCCCGCATGACCCGCGGCGACGGCCTGGTCGGCCTGCTGAGCCGCGCCACCCTCAACGGGCGTCCGATGTCGGAAGAAGAGGTCCTGTTCAACTGCATGAACGTCGCGGTGGGCGGCAACGAGACGTCGTCGTACACGGCGTGCACGGGAGCGCTGACCCTGACCGCACACCCCGAACAGCACGAACGCCTGCTCTCCGAACCAGTTCTGCTGGAGCCGGCGATCAACGAGATGCTGCGGTGGGCCTCCGTCAACGCGTACGTGCAGCGAGTCGCGAAACGGGACTTCGAACTGGGCGGCACGACCATCCGCGCGGGTGAGTCGGTGACGTTGTGGAACGTCTCGGCCAACCGCGACGCGCGCGTCTTCGACGACCCGCACACGTTCGACATCACCCGCACCCCCAACCGGCACCTCGCCTACGGCAGCGGTATCCACCGCTGCATCGGTGCCCAGGTGGCGCAGATCGAACTGGAAACCCTGTTCGGCCGCGTGGTCCGCGACAAGATCCGCTTCACCCTCGCGGGACCGCCCGCCCCGCTGCGCTCCAACTTCATCCTCGGCACGACGAGCCTGCCCGTGCACGTGACGGCCGAACGCCACCACTGACGCGGAGCTCCTTCTCTTCCTGCGGCACAAGAAGGTCGCAGGCTTCTTTCCGGTGCGCGGCGCCGGAATTCCCACTTCCTCGCCCGGGCGCTCACAGGCAGCGGGCGCTGCTAACGAATTTTCGAAACTTTTAGCTCGTTCGCGCTCACAAACTTTGCGACAAAGGTCCACTGTGGATCGATTTAAGCCCGGATGATTTCCAGTATTACAACGGTTCTTGACGACACCTGTGACGCAGCTTACTGTCGTGAGCGCTAACAATCGGAGTCGAGAAAGAAAGTTTCGACCGCACGGTGCGGCAGGAGCTCGACCCGATCAACGCGACTGCCCGTTCGCAGTGGCCCACCGCGCGGTGGCGGCGCCACTCGTTCTCGCACACCTTGGAGAAGCGTCGTGAAACTCCGCTCGCCCCTTCTTTGCGTCACCGCGGTCCTGGCCCTCCTCACCGCCTGCACGCCCGGCGGAGGAGGCGGCGGGGGAGGCGACGGGAAGTCCTTCGAGTTCTGGTCGTTCGCCGCCATCAACCAGAAGCTGACGGTCGACGCGTACAAGACGAAGCGCCCCGACATCGAGATCAAGCTGACCGAGGTGGGCACCTCCACGGAGACAGCCCAGTCGCTGACCACGGCGCTGGCCGGCGGCAAGGTGCCGGACCTGGTGCTCATCCAGGGCGACAACCTGCCGCAGTTCGTGGAGCAGCCGCAGAACTTCGTGGACCTGCGGACGCTGGGCGCCGACGACATCAAGGGCGACTACCTGGACTGGGTGTGGAAGCAGAGCGTCGCCAAGGACGGTGAGGTGCTGGGCGTGCCCACCGACGTGGGCGGGATGGCCGTGGCCTACCGCACCGACCTGTTCGCCGCCGCCGGGCTGCCCACCGACCCCGCTCAGGTGAGCGCGCTGTGGCCGACGTGGGACGCGTTCATCGAGACGGGCAAGCGCTACAAGCAGGCCACCGGCAAGGCGTTCACCGACAACGCGGCCACCAGCGTGTTCTACCAGGCGGTCAACCAGGTCTCGGAGAAGTACTACAGCGACGACCGCAAGCTGGTCTACAGCTCCAACCCGCAGGTGAGGGCCGCGTTCGACCTCGGCATCAAGGCGGCGACCGCCGGGATCACCGCCGGGCAGTCCTCGTTCGAGAGCGCGTGGAGCGCGGGCATGGCGCAGGGCCAGTACGCGGCCGTGTCCGCGCCGTCGTGGATGCTCAACACCATCCGCAGCACCGCGCCCGACACCAAGGGCAAGTGGAACATCGCGACGATCCCCGGCGGCTCCGGCAACTGGGGTGGCAGCTACCTGGCGATCCCCAAGCGCGCGAAGAACCCGCAGGCGGCCTGGGACTACATCAAGGAGATGCAGTCGCCGAAGGGGCAGCTGGAGCACTTCACCCGTGTCGGCGCCCTGCCCTCCACCCCGTCGGTCTACGAGGACGCCCAGCTCGCCGACTCGAAGGACCCGTTCTTCTCCGACGCGCCGACCGGCAAGATCTACACCGACTCGCTGCTCGGGCTGAAGCCGTTCTACATCGGCCCCGACAGCGCGGTCATCGGCCAGGAGTTCCTCAACTCCATCACCAACGTCGAGCAGAGCGGCGGCAACCCGGCGACGGCGTGGGACGACGCGCTGCGCGCCATCAAGATCGCCATCGGCGAGTGACCGCGGTGACCGCCACGCTCTCCCCGGCCTCCAGGGCCGCACCACCTCCGCCGAGGACGAAGAAGAGGACGGGTGTGGGCGAGCGCCTGTCGGCGTACGCCTACATCGCCCCGTTCTTCGTGATCTTCGGGGTGTTCGGGCTGTTCCCGTTCGCCTTCACGTTCTACGTGGCCCTGTTCGACTGGAACCCCATCGGCGACCAGGTGTTCATCGGGTTCGACAACTTCGTCCGGATGTTCGGCGACCCGCGGTTCTGGAACGCCGCCGGCAACACGGTGAGCATCTGGGCGCTGTCCACGGTGCCGCAGCTGCTGCTCGCCCTGGTGCTGGCGCACGTGCTCAACCACGCCAGGCTGAAGTTCGCGCTGTTCTTCCGGATGACGGTGCTGGTCCCGTACATCACCTCGGTGGCGGCCACGGCGATCGTGTTCGTGCAGCTGTTCGACCGCGACTACGGCATGCTGAACTGGCTGCTCGGGCTGGTCGGTGTGGAGCCGGTGGACTTCGTGCAGTCCACCTGGGGCAGTCACCTGCTGATCGCGGTCATGGTGATGTGGCGGTGGTTCGGCTACACCACGCTGCTCTACCTGGCCTCGCTGCAGGCGGTGCCCCGCTCGGTGTTCGAGGCGGCGGCCATCGACGGGGCGGGACCGTGGCAGCGCTTCCGGCACATCACCGTGCCCTCGCTGCGCCCGGTGATCATCTTCACCGTGGTCACCTCGACCATCGGCGGCCTGCAGATCTTCACCGAGCCGCTGCTGATCGCGACGGGCGCGCCACTGACGTGCGGGGCGGTGCGGCAGTGCCAGACGCTGACGTTGTTCCTCTACGAACAGGGCTTCGGGCAGTTCGAGTTCGGCTACGGCTCGGCGGTCGGCGTCGCGCTGTTCGTCATGGTCGTGGCCATCGCCGCGGTCAACTACCTGCTGTCCACCCGGATCAAGGCGGACTGATGACGACCACGCCGCGCCACCGGCGCCTCGACCGGGTCCGCTGGTGGACCTACCTGCTGCTGGGCATCGCCACCGTGGTGTGCCTGTTCCCGCTGTACTGGATGTTCATCGTGGCCACGACGGACACCGCGACCGCGACGCGGATGCCGCCGGAGATCGTGCCCGGCGGCAACTTCCTCCACCTCGCGGGCCTGGTCATGGACACGGTGCCGTTCGTGCAGTCGCTGCTCAACAGCCTGGTCGTGGCCACCTCGATCGGGGTGGGCCAGGCGGTGCTGTGCGCGCTGGCCGGTTTCGCGTTCGCGAAGCTGCGCTTCCCCGGCCGCAACGCGCTGTTCCTGGTGGTGGTGCTGACGATGACCGTGCCGACGCAGCTCTCGGTCATCCCGCAGTACCTGATCATGTCGGAGCTGGGCTGGGTCGACACGCTGCAGGCGCTCATCGTGCCCGGCCTGGCGAGCGCGTTCGGCATCTTCTGGATGCGCCAGCACATCTCGGCCACCATCAGCGACGAGCTGATGCAGGCCGCCCGCATCGACGGCGCGAGCACCTGGCAGGTGTTCTGGCGCATCGCGTTCCCGATCGTGCGGCCTGCCGCGTTCGTGCTGGGCCTGTTCGGGTTCGTCACCGCGTGGAACGACTTCCTGTGGCCGTTCATCGTGCTCAAGTCACCCGAGCGCTACACCGCCCAGATCGCCATCAAGGCGCTGCAGAACAGCTACGACGTCGACCTCGGCCTGGCCATGTCCGGCTCGTTCCTGGCCACCATCCCGCTGGTCGCGCTGTTCGTCGTGGTCGGCCGCCGCATGGTCGCCGGCATCCTCGAAGGCGCCTTCAAGGGCTGAAGCCCTCGCACGACAAGGAAGACATGAACTCACCGACCTCCGGCACGTCGTTCTACGACAACCCCGTGATCCCCGGGTTCCACCCCGACCCCAGCGTGTGCCGGGTCGGCGAGGACTACTACCTGGTGTGCTCCAGCTTCGAGTACTTCCCCGGCGTGCCGATCTTCCACAGCCGCGACCTGGTGCACTGGCGGCAGATCGGCAACGTCCTCGACCGCCCGGAGCAGCTGCCGCTGCCCGCCGACGCGATGGCGTCCGACGGCATCTACGCCCCCACGATCCGGCACCACGACGGCCGGTTCTGGATGATCACCACGAACGTCTCGCAGGGCGGCAACTTCCTCGTCACCACCGAACGGCCGGAAGGCCCCTGGTCGGACCCGGTGTGGCTGGACCTGCCCGGCATCGACCCCGACCTGGCCTGGGACGACGACGGCACCTGCTGGACCGCCTTCGCGGGCGCCCACGGCCCGGAGTTCACCGGCGTGCAGATCGCCCGCGTCGACCCCGGGACCGGGAAGGTGCTGGAGGACCCGTTCCCCGCCTGGGCGGGCACCGGCCTGCAATGGCCGGAGGCGCCCCACCTGTACCGCGTGGGCGAGTGGTGGTACCTGATGATCGCCGAGGGCGGCACCGAACGCGGCCACACCGTGGCCGTGGCACGAGCCCGCTCCCCGCGCGGCCCGTGGGAGCCGGCACCGGCCAACCCGGTCCTGACCCACCGCAGCACCAACCACCCGATCCAGAGCACCGGTCACGCCGACCTGGTCACCACACCGGACGGCGAGTGGTGGATGGTCCTGCTCGCCACCCGCCCCGTCGGCTACAGCCCCAAGTTCCACGTCCTGGGCAGGGAAACGTTCCTCACCCCCGTCCGGTGGGAGGACGGCTGGCCGCGCGTCGGACCCGTCAACCTGCGCGAGCGAGCGCCGGGAACCCTGCGACCGCAGGACCCGGCACCGCGGCGCGACGACTTCGACGCCCCGGACCTGGACCCCCGGCTGATCTCCCTGCGGTCACGCCCGTCCGGCTCCTGGTCGCTGACCGACCGGCAGGGGTGGCTCACCCTGCACGCCACCGGCGGCACGCTGGACCGGCCCGGCTGCACCTTCGTCGGCCGTCGCCAGCAACACCCCGAGAGCCGGACCGCGGTGCTGCTCGACCACAGCGCCGGACGTGCCGGCCTGTCGGTGCACCTGGACGAGGGCCACCACTACGACCTGGAGGTGGCCGGCGGGCAAGCGAGCGTGATCGCCCGCATCGGCCCCCTGCGCCAGGTCGTGGCCACCCGCGCCGTGCCCGAGGGCCCGGTGACCCTCGTGATCACCACCAGGTCCGCCCGCAGGTGGACGGCGGGGGAGGAGCGGAGGTCGGGCCTGCACGTCGCCGCACCCGACTACGTCGCCTTCCACGTCGGCACGGACCCCGAACCGCTGGCCGAGCTCGACGGCAGGTACCTGTCCACGGAGGTCGCCACCGGCTTCACCGGCAGGGTGATCGGCATGTACGTCACCGAGGGCACCGCGTGGTTCGACTGGTTCGACCACGGCCCGCTCGACGCACCTGGTCACTCCTGACGACGGACTTGTTGACCGGGCGGACGTCATTGACGTAACGCGGCACGTGTCCGGCCCGCGATTTCCAGGTCCTCGCGGGCCCGCACGACGTGGACCTGCTTGATCCCGAGGAACGCCAGGCCGTTCACGACGTCGTTGCGCAGCGTGGCGTCGTTCTCGCCGACCCCGCCGGTGAACACGAGCAGGTCGACGCCGCCGAGCGAGGCGGCCATCGCGCTGATCGCCTGGCGGAGCCGGTGGGTGTAGATCTCCAGTGCCAGCACCGCGTCGTGGTGTCCGCTCTCGGCTGCCGCGCGCACCTCGCGCATGTCGCCGGTTCCCGTCAGGCCGGTGAGGCCGGAGTGGTGTTCGAGGCCGTCTTCGAGCTCCTCGACGGAAAGGCCGGCTTTGAGCAGCCAGACCAGCAGGCCGGGGTCGACGTCGCCGCTGCGGGAGGCCATCACGAGCCCGGCCAGCGGGGTGAAGCCCATCGTGGTGTCGACGGACCGGCCGTCGCGCACGGCCGCGAGCGACGCGCCCGCGCCGAGATGGCAGCTGACGACTCGTGCGTCCGGCATTCCCGCCAGCTCGGTCGCGCGGCGGGACGCGTAGGAGTGGGAGAGGCCGTGGAAGCC
>NZ_FNCC01000026.1 GCF_900100955.1 Lentzea fradiae
ATGCCCTCCGGCCCCCATGCCCTCCGGCCCCCATGCCCTCCGGCCCCCATGCCCTCCGGCCCCCATGCCCTCCGGCCCCCATGCCCTCCGGCCCCGTACCTCCGGCCCCGTACCTCCGGCCCCGGTGTCCGCGCCAGTGACGGTGCCCGCGCCCGTGGCAGTAGCGGTGCGCCCGGTGGCGGTGCCGTGACGGTTCAGCTCACCCTTGATCCCCGTGTGCGCTACGAGGAGACCGGCGCCGACACCAACTACAACTTCGAGGTCATGCTGCCCGAGATGGCCGACGTGTGGCGACAGTCCGGCGACCCGAACCTCGTCACGATGACCAGGAGGTACACCGACTGGCTCGGCTACAGTCTGCTGCGCGAGCCCGACGGCTCCGGGTGGTTCGCCAACATCGCCCCGAACTCCCGCACCTCGTCGCGGTTCTACGCCGACGTGCGTCCCGACCCTGAGCGGACCGCGCTCGGCAACCAGTTCGTCCCCGTCGTCCCCGGCCTCGCCGCGTTCGTCTCCAGCCGCGAGGACCTGGCGGCGGCGCGGTCCGCGTAGGCCGCCGACCCGGCGCCCGTGCCGGCGTTGGTCAAGCCGGACACCTCGCCGCGCGTCCTGAGCCACTCGATCTACGGCGAGCGCCACCCGAGCAGGGCCGAGCGGACGGCGGCCATCGCGCGGCTGCCGTACCGGCGGGCGCACTTCACCGAGCTGCGCAGCGACCAGGGACAGGACTTCCTGTTCGTGCGGCGGCCGAAGTTCCACCTCGGCGGCTACTTCGGTGTTCGACGAGCAACGTCGTTGGCGCGCACCGGTTTGACGTTTCTGTGGCATCCGGTCGCGGGCACACTCGTGCAGTCGTCCAACAACAACGACCACGCGTGCTGGGGCACCGTGTTCCCCGGCCAGGTCGTCGACTCGGACGGGCCCCAGCGGGCGGAGTTCCACGGGGGCGAGCCCCACCGGTTCCGCTTCCGCGCGGCCTCCGGCTCGGTCGTGACGGACGTGACCGTCGGCGACCGGATCACCAGGACGGTCCGCGCGAACGCGCCCGCGACGGAGCAGATCCCCTTGGTGATAAGGGATTCCGGCACCGTGGCGCTCGACGCGCGGTCTCTCGCTGACCCGCGGCGGGGTGCTCGTGCGGTTCCGCTGGGGCCAGGACCTCGATCCCCCCGGCTGCGCACCGCCACGACGATCTCCTACCCCAACCGGAGGTTGCTGATCCTCACCGTCCCGCACGCCGGGTCGACCACGGTGGTGGTCACCGCGCGTTAGTCCATTGTGGACGAATCGGTTCACCCTGATGTCGCAACGGTTTGACGAATGTTCGCGCTGGTCACGGGGTATTCGAGGGACCCCAACCCCACTGGTTCACCGCTCACACGCGAGGGAGTGGTTGTGATGGCACACGTGCGTCATTGGATCGACGTCCGCACTGGTGACGAGTTCGACCAGCCGGTTCCCTTCGGTCTCGTCTACCCGGTCCGCACCGGGGACGGATCGGCGCCGCCGAGCCAGCGCGGCCGCACGTGGGAGCACCTCGTGGCGTGCGACCGGGAGCTGCGCCCCTTCTCCGAGTCCGTCTCCCTGGCCCCCGCCTCCTGAGTCCTTCGTGGACCCCCTGCCCAAGTGAACTTCGTGTGAAGTCGTCCCGTGCCGGGTATCCCGGCACGGGCGACCCGTGTCGGGCGCCCGCGGGGAAGGGAGCTCGACGTGGACTTCGGACAAGGACTGACCGACGCCTGGCGGGCGGTCGCGACGTTCGTTCCCAAACTGGCGGCGTTCCTGCTGATCCTCCTGATCGGCTGGTTCATCGCCAAAGCGGTGGCCAAGCTGGTCGACAAGGTGCTCGAACGGGTCGGGTTCGACCGGCTCGTCGAGCGCGGCGGTGTGCGGCAGATGCTGGCGCGCAGCAAGTACGACGCGTCCGACCTGATCGCGAAGCTCGTCTACTACGCCCTGCTGCTCATCACCCTGCAGATCGCCTTCGGCGTGTGGGGACCCAACCCGGTCTCGGAGCTGCTGACCGGGATCGTCGCGTGGCTGCCCAGGGCCGTGGTCGCCATCGTCATCGTCGTGGTGGCCGGCGCGATCGCCAGCGCGGTGAAGGACTTCATCGGCAGTGCCCTCGGCGGCCTGTCGTACGGGCGGGTGCTCGCCACCACCGCCTCGGTGTTCATCTGGGCGCTGGGCATCATCGCCGCGCTGAACCAGATCGGCGTCGCCACGACCGTGACCACTCCGGTGCTGATCGCGGTGCTCGCGACCGTCGGTGGCGTCATCGTCGTCGGCGTCGGCGGTGGCCTGATCCGGCCGATGCAGCAGCGCTGGGAGGGCTGGCTCGGCCGGGCCGAGCAGGAGCTGCCGCAGGCCAAGGCCCAGGCGGAGGCGTACCAGCGCGGTCGTGAGGACGCGACGCGGGTGACCGCCGCGGAGACAGAGGTGATGGAGCCGGTGCGGCAGCCGGTGGCCACTACCCGCGGCGAGGTGCCGGTGGAGGACCCGGTGCTCGGCGCGCGCAGGCCCGAGGACCGGTGAGACGCGGGTTCTGACGGAGGCGGGGCGTGCCGCGGCACGTCCCGCCTTTTCAGTTGACCTCGGGCAGTGCCGGCGTGGACAGCGGCCGCACGTCGTGCGCGTGCGCCAGCCGGCAGACCGCCATCAGCCGCAGGCCCAGCCAGGACGTGGGCGACCAGTCGGGGGAGTGGTGGTCGACGAGCCCGCGGGCGTAGGAGGCGAGCAGCACGACGGCGGCCACCGTGCCGCCGCCCTCGACGCCGAGCAGCAGGATGTCCCGCACCGCCGCGCCGTGCTGGTCGACCTCGGCGGCGAGCGCGGGGGTGACGGCCAGGGCCGCCCACCCGGCCACGCCGATCCGGTCGGACAGCTCGGAGATCCACTGCCGCGCGGTGGTCTCGTACCAGGTCACACGCATGCGAACACGGTAGCGGCGTCTTTTCGAAGTGCTGGTTTGAGGGTCCTTCAACCGGGTACACGGGCCGGAAGTGCGTCAAGCAGTCGGCGCGTGACTCCTGGCTGTAAGGCGGAAGATGATCATGGGTACCGGACTTGAGGACAGGTCGTCGCGGCGGGTGGGCGTGATGGCCCTGGAGAACCTGGACAACGCGGTGTGCCTCGCGCTGGCCAACGTGGAGAACGCCCACGAGGTGCTGTGCGACGCGCTGGCCGGCTGCGCGGACACCGTCCTGCCCGCGCAGGTCAGGGCGTGTGTGGAGGCCGCGGAGGAGCACGCGGCGTTCGGTGAGTGGCGCGAGGCGCGGATGCTGCTGACCGTCGCCCACCGCCTGCTCTCGCGCGGCCGTCGCGCCGTCGCGGTGCCCGCTCCGTCGACGCCTGGTGACGTCATCGTCAACCAGAGGTGATTGAGCCGCGTTCGCCCCGGGTATCTCGAACGGGTGTTCGAGCGAAAGGGGACGATCGTGAACCGCACGCCGGAGAAGGACCCGCAGGACTGGACGACCGGTGACGAGCCGATGACCGGTCCGCAGGAGTCCTACCTGCACACCCTCGCCCAGGAAGCGGGCGAGGAGGTGCCGGGCGGGCTGACCAAGGTCGAGGCGTCCCAGCTGATCGACCGGCTGCAGGAGAAGACCGGCCGGGGCGCCTGACCCGTTCGCGGCTCGCTGTTTGCGCGTCGTCGCCGTGGGTAGTCATCGGTGTGGAGATCGATCAGGAAGTCACCAGGACCGAGTCCGCCCAGTCCCGCCCGTCGGCTCTGCTGGCGAGCTTCGAGGACTACGCCGACGCCCAGCACCTCGTCGACAGGATGTCCGACGAGGGCTTCCCGGTGGAGAGCGTCCGCATCGTCGGCGAGGGCGTGCGCACCGTCGAGCAGGTCACCGGCCGGATGACCAGGGGCCGCGCGGCTCTCGCCGGAGCCGCCAGCGGCGCGTGGTTCGGCGTGTTCATCGGACTGCTGTTCGGCCTGTTCACCACCGGGACGGGCTGGATCTGGTTCGTGCTGATCAGCCTCGTGATCGGTGCGTTCTGGGGAGCGGTCTTCGGATTCGTCGCGCACTGGGGCACGCGGGGCCGCCGCGACTTCTCCAGCGTCATGACGTTGCAGGCGAAGAGGTACGAGGTGCACGTCGACCAGGCGATGGCCGCGCAGGCCGCCAGGTACGTGCTGTGAGCTGATGCAGACCTTCCTGCCCTACCCCGGCTTCGCCGAGACGGCGCGCGTGCTCGACCAGCGCCGTCTCGGCAAGCAGCGGGTCGAGACGCTGCAGGTCCACCGCGCGCTGGTGGTGCCGGGCCACGGCTGGCGCCACCACCCGGCGGTGAAGATGTGGGCGGGCCACGAGGAAGCCCTCGTGCGCTACGGCGTGGAGATCTGCGCCGCCTGGCGGGAGCTGGGGTTCGTCGACACCTGCGAGGCCACGATGAGGGCCGACCTCGCGCGGGCCAGGGAGCTCACGACCGTGCGCACCCAAGAGGAGCTGGCCGCCGCGGGCGACCTGCCGCCGTGGCTCGGCGACGAGGCCGTGCACCGCAGCCACCAGTCGGCGCTGGTGCGCAAGTTCCCCGAGCACTACCGGCGGTTCTTCCCGGACGTGCCGGACGACCTGCCCTACGTCTGGCCGGCCACGCTCGCCCGCACGGTGAACCCGTCGGCGTCGCGGCCCATGGACACGTAGTCGCAGGTCCGGTGCAGGATCCACAGCCCCAGGCCCGCCGTGCGGGTGTCGGTGGTCGGCATCAGCCCCACCACCGGGTCCGCGGGACCGGGCCCCTGGTCCGTCACCGCCACGACCACCCGTGACGAGTCCGCCCACACCCGGAACCGCACCGGCGCCACGCCGTGCGTCAGCCCGTTCGAGACCATCTCGCTCGCCGCGTAGACGACGTCGAGCACGCCGTCCTCCGACAACGCCGTCCCGGCCACGGCCGCGCTCACCGCGTCCCGCGCCGCACGTGCCGTCACGTCGACCAGGTCGACCAGCGGTGGGCCCTGCTCCAGCGGGTCCGCCACCTGCCGTGCCCGCGCGGGACCCTCCCGGAACCCGGGGTTCGCCTCGTGCCGCCCCGGCGCCGCCGCGATGTTCGGGTGCGTCCGCACCACGTCGTCGAGCACCTCGGCGGGCGTCGTCCTCGTGTCGTACGGGCACAGGCCCCACACCGGGAACTCCGCGTACGCCCGGTTCACCGCGGCCTCGTACCGCGCCCACCAGTCCCACGACGCCCCCATGCCGGGGTGCGGAACGTCCCCGACGACCCGCATGCCGCGTGCGCCACCCTCGGTGCCCTCGGCGAACAGCGCGCGATACGTGGCGATCGACTCGGACGGCCGCGAGTACTGGTCCGCACCCGGCAGGTACGTGATGTCACGGCCCAACGCGCCGCGCAGCAGACCCGTGTTCCGTTCCGCGCACGCCGCCACCACGGCCTCACCCGCGCGCAGCCCGTCCTCGAGGAACGGCACCACCAGCGCCAGGAAGTCGTCGTCCGAGCCGTAGAAAGCGGTCTCGTGGAAGAAACCGGTCACGACCCCCGATGCTACGCGGAAAACCCGGTGCGCCATATGAGCGAATCCACCGCCCTCCGGTTCACCGGCGAGCCTCTGACGGCGTAGACACGGGGACTGCGCTACGGTCGGGCTGGGTTGAGCAGGCAGCCCGCGTGCCGTCCTCCAGGAGGTTGCCGCGTGCAGGCTTACGGTGAAGTCCCGTTCCGCACCACCAGCGAGAGCAAGGGCACCACCGTGCTCGTGCACGTCGCCGGTGAGCTCGACCATTCCACAGCCCCCGAACTGGCCGAACGCCTGGGCGACGCCGTCCGCGCGGTCGTCCCGCCCGCCCCCGTCGTCGTCGACCTGTCCGGCGTGCGGTTCCTCGGCGCCCAGGGCATCGGCCTGCTGCTCGACCACCAGGACCTCTGCCTGCGCCGCGGCAGCGCGCTCGTGGTCGTCGCGAACACGGCCCCGGTGCTGAGGCCGCTGGAGGTCCTGGAGCTGACGACGGTGCTGGGCGTGCGGTCGTCGGTGCCGGAGATCCCGGCACAACCGGTGGCCGGGAGACTCGGGGAACGCCGCTAGCCGGCCGCCGCGCGTTCAGCCGCGCTGCGCAGCACGCAGAACTCGTTGCCCTCGGGGTCGGCGAGCACGACCCAGCCGGTGCCGTCGGGGTTGCGGTGGTCGGAGACGAGCGTGGCGCCGATGCCCCGCAGCCGTTCGACCTCCTCGTCACGCGTGGAGTCCGGCCGCAGGCACACGTGCAGCCGGTTCTTGCCCCGCTTCGGCTCCGGCACCTGGTTGAAGAACAGCACCGGCCCGTCCTCCAGCAGCACCTCGGTCTCGTGGTCGCCCGGCTTGTCGTCGGGGTGCAGCGGACGGCCCGTCACCTCGCTCCAGAAGCGGGCCAGCTCGTAGGCGTTCGCGCAGTCGATGGCGACGTTCTGCAGGACCGAGACCATGCCGCGCAGCCTAGATCGTCCGGCCCTCCCGCTGGAGCGCGGAGCACTCGACGACCTGTCCCCAAGGTTCTGTCCCTTCTCCCGCCACACCCCGCCCGTGTGTCACCACTCAGCGGTCCCCGCCTCCTCTGCGTGACGTGGCTTTAGTACGCGGGGGCCCCGCGTGCGATCCACGCGAACGAAGGGGCCCCGCGTGCGACAGGGGAAACGCGAAAGAGAGTCGCGGGCGGGGCCGGGGGGTTACGGAGAGTGCTTGTGGAGGCAGGCTTAGAGCATCGGCGGCATCAGCCGGTAGCTCTCCTCGTAGTACGAGGCCGTGCGGTCGCGGTAGTCCTCGTTGTCCTCGCTGTACTCCGGAGCCTTCTCGATCTGTTCCTTGGTGCGGTCCACGAAGACCTTGCGCTCCTCGTGGTCCACCCGGTGCACGACGCCGACCGGCAGCACGACCTTGCGGCCGAAGATCCACCCTCCGGTGTCCACCATCAGGCAGTCGTGGGGGAGCTTGGCGTTGTCCTCGTCGATCTTCCCGATGTCACCGTCGGTGGCGACGACCTCGTAGCCGATCAGGCCGGTGTCCGGACGGCCGGACAGGTCGTCCGAGCGCTGCTCGGTCCACGACGTGTCGCGCCACACCCAGGGCAGGAACGGGATCGGTTGCATGCGTGTCCTCTCGATCGGGGGTCAGCGGTCTCGCGTCACGCCGTCGGCGAGGAGGGACAGGCCGATGCCGAGCATCCACACGTCCTTCGCCAGGCCGGTGCCCTGCTCGGTCGGCCAGATGCTGCCTTCCTGGCGCATCCCCGGCGTCTTGGCGTAGAGGCCGAGCAACGCTCCGGCGAAGCCGGTCAGGGCGGCGCCGGCCACCGCGGCGGGCACGAACGGGGCCAGCAGCAGCGCGCCGGTCGCGATCTCGCCCGCGGACAGCAGGGTCGCGAAGCGGCGGGCGTCCAGCTTGCCGAGCACCGGGTACGTGCTCGACGCCCACCCGTGCATCTGCTCGGCCGCCTCCTGGTCGGCGTTGCGCTTGCCGAGACCGGAGTGCAGCACGAACGCGCCTGTCACGACGCGGACGGGCAGCTGCCGCAGCAGCGAGCGGCTGATCATGTCCAGACCTCCTCGAGGGCGTGGACCCGCCGGGTACCCGTCACACGCCGTCGAGGAACGTCCTCATGAGAGTGATCTGGGCTGTCCGCGACTGCTCGATCCGGCCCGCCAGGTCTTTGACCTCTTGGTGGGCGCCTCCGGCCGCTTCCCAGCGCGCCAGCTGGACGGCGTCGTCCTGGTGGGCGATGAGGACGTTGAGCAGCCGCCGGTCGAACTCCCGGCCGGTCAGCGCCGCCAGCCTGCCCACCTCCTCCGGGTCGGACCTGCGCACGCCGCCGTGACCCGTGTGCGCGTCCGGCGGGGCGGTCAGCGGCTGGCCCCACGCCGTGAGCCAGTTCCGCATCGTCTCGGCCTCGGTCCGCTGGGTCGAGGCGATGGCGGCGGCCAGCATGCGCACCCGGCCGTCCTCCGCGCGGTCGGTGGCGAGCGAGGCCAGCTCCACGCCCTGCTGGTGGTGGGGCAGCATCATCTGCAGGAACATCACGTCCAGCGGGTCGCCGCGCAGCACGGTGTCCGGTTGCGCGGAGCAACCGGACACCATGAAGGCGAACAGCAGTACGAGGAACCGCATCAGAGGCGTCGCCACAGGGCGGGCGTGGTGGGCGGTTCCCACCCGGCGAGCGCGGTGTGCGCCTGCACGCACTCGTAGCTCGCGCCGCCGTAGGTGACCCGGTTGCCGGCTTGGTAGGTCGTGCCTGCCGTCCAGGTCCCACCGGCGGGCGGGGGTGTCGTGGTGGTGGTGGTCGTCGGGGGCGGGGTGGTCGTGGTGGTGGTCGGGGGCGGGGTGCTGCCGCCGCCGAAGTCGACGTCCGAGCACGTGTAGAACGCTTCCGCGCTGCCCACGACGCGCTGCCAGATCGAGTAGATCAGGTGACGGCCGGAGCGTTGCGGGATGGTGAGTGTCCAGCTCGTGTACGTCGTCGGGTTCTGGTTGTTGAACGTGGCCAGGTGCACGAGGTCCGACCAGCGCAGCGGCTGCGTCGGGTTCCAGCCCTCTCTCGTGATGTAGAACTCGAAGTTGCTGTTCGAGTGGGGTGCGGAGGCGTGGTAGGTCACCGAGAGCGACCCGGCCGAGATCCGCTTGGCAGGCCAGTCCGCGCGTTGCAGGTCGAGACCGCGGTACTTGTCGCGGCCCGCGCTGCACAGCTTGCCGTCCGGGATGAGCTGGCGGTGGCGGCCGCCCGCTTCGAGCAGGGAGACCTCGTTCCAGTCGTAGAACGCCTGCGTGCCCCCGGCGGCGACGGCCGCCTTGCAGGCGGCGGACTTCGGGGTCTCCGGACCTTCCTGCTTGCACGTGTAGACCCGGCTCGGCGGGTCGGACAGCGTGCCGTGGGCGCTGGCCGTCGTCGTGGGGACGAGGAAGGCGACGGCCAGAGCGGCGGACGAGGTGAGGCTCGCGAGGGCGAGCCGGGTGCGTGCCTTCATGGCACACCTCCTGGCAGGGGGAGGCGGCGAACGCGGTGAGGGGAACGCGTTCGCGGTGCGGGTCGGCGGCCCGTTCCCGAGTGTAGTCAAGTGGTTCAACCAATCGCGACGGCCGTCCGACATGAATCGATGCAGCTCGCGGGCGGTGTGCGGGTTGTTCGTCGGCGCCCGGCAGCGGTCGGTCGTAGAGTCGGCGGGATGAGCGACGAGAACGTGCTGGGCCACATCACCGAGCTGGTCGACGAGGAGCACCGGCTGCGTCGGCAGCTGGCGTCCGGCGAGATCACGGCGGAGGAGGAGCACGCCCGTCTGCGGTCCCTGGAGGAGGCGCTCGACCAGTGCTGGGACCTGCTGCGGCGGCGCCGGTCCGCGCGGGACCAGGGCGAGGACGCCGACGACGTGCGGTCCCGGCCCACCGGTCAGGTCGAGGGCTATCTCCAGTGAGCCTCAGGCGTTGAGCCGCCGCCAGGCCGTGGGGCTCATGCCGTGCAGCTTGCCGAACGTCCTGGCGAAGTACCCGGCGTCCGGGAAGCCCACCTGCCGCCCGATGTCGCTCACGGTCAGCTCCGTCACGGCCAGCAGCCGCCGCGCCTGCACCATCCGGCGTTCGGTGATCCACTCCTGCACGGTGCGGCCGGTCCGCCTGCGCACCGTCGAGGTCAGGTGGCCGGGGGAGAGGCTGACCGCGGCCGCGACCTCACGCAGCGACAGCGGTTCCGGGTAGCGGCGCTCGATCACGTCGAACACCTCGGCGAGCAACGGCTCCGCGTTCTCACGCAGGTCGCCGACGACGTCCGCGGCCAGCCGGGAGACCCCGACCAGCACCAGCACGAGATGTGCCGACACGGCTTCGCGGTAGCCCTCGCGGCGGTGCCGCAGCTCGTCCTCCAGTGCGTGGATGCGCCTGGTCCACTCGTCCCGCTGTCCCGGCGGCACCTTGAGCCGCAACGCTCCCACGGCCTTGCCCCGCACGAACGGGAAGAGCAACGGGTGCGTGCGCCACGCCAGGTGCGCGCCGGGGGTGTCCGGGCCGAGCGCGTCGGCGGTGAAGAACACGCCCCAGCCCTGTGCGTCCGCGAGGTCGTCGTGCTCGGACCGGCCCACGACGTCGCCGGGGGCCAGGACGAAGAGGTCGCCGGCCTCGACGCGCCTGGGCTCCTTGCCGATGCGGACGATCCCGCCGTCGGCGGCGAAGTAGGCGATGCCGGGGAAGTCGTGCGAGTGGTCCTCGTGGCCGCCGGTGATCTCGGCTTCGTGGCTGAGCGACATCACCGCGACCGCCAGCTCACCGGGCGGCGGTCGCCACGTGTAGGTCGCGGGCTCGTCGCCGGTGAGGGGAGTCCGTCGGGTGCGCACCGTCAAATCGTCCCATTCGAACCGTGGATCGACGCAGAAATGGCGGTATCAACCGGAACAGAATCGGTGCATGACCGGAACTTCGTCCCAGGAGCGGGACTACATACCAGGCATGGGCAAGCACTACCTGCTGCCGTTCTACGAGGTCTTGCACCGGGTGACGGCGCTCGGCCGGGTGCACCGGGACATGGTGGAGCTGGCGGCACCGCGGCGCGGAGACCGCGTGCTGGACGTCGGGTGCGGCACCGGAAACCTGTTGCGCACGACCGGGAAGACCGGTGCCGACCTGTTCGGCGTCGACCCCGACCTGAAGATGCTCGCGCGGGCGGAGCGGAAGCTGCGCAGGGCCGGGATCAGGGCACGGCTGGACCGCGGCTACGCGCAGGAGCTGCGCTTTCCGGACGGGTCGTTCGACAAGGTGTTCTCCAGCCTGATGCTGCACCACCTCGACGTCGCGTCGAAGGACGAGATGCTCGCCGAGGTGCGCCGCGTCCTCAAGCCCGGCGGCGTGTTCGTCCTCGCCGACACCACGCGGGAGAACGCGGGCGAGCGGATCGCCGCGGCCGGGTTCACGGTCGAGCCGACCCGTACGCGCAAGCTCCGCGTGTTCAGGGAGGAGATCGGCATCGAGGTGGCCACTGCCCACTAGCTCGATCGTCGGCACGCCCGCGGTGGTGGCAGGCACGAAACCAGTGGCGGACAGGGAAGGTGGAGCAGAGATCGCCGAGCACATCCAGTCGGCGGACCACCGAGCGGGCTGACTGGGCAAGATCGCTCCCGGTCCGACAAACTGCACGTCATGCAAGAACTCGCGTTGCTCGCCGTGGCGGGCGTGCTGATCATCGTGGCGGTGTCCTACTTCGCCCCGAAGCTGGGCGTGGCGGCGCCCGTGCTGCTCGTGCTCGTCGGCATGGCGTGCAGCCAGCTGCCGGGCGCGCCGCACGTCGCCGTCGCTCCGGAGTGGATCCTCACGGTCGTGCTGCCACCGATCCTGTACTCGGCGGCGGTGAACGTGCCGGTGGTCGACTTCCGGCGCGACTTCACGACCATCGGGTCGTTGTCGGTGCTGCTGGTGGCCGTCTCGGCGTTCGGCACGGGTCTGCTGATCTGGTGGCTGCTGCCGGACATCGGCTTCGCCGCGGCGCTGGCGCTCGGCGCGGTGATCAGCCCGCCGGACGCGGTGGCCGCCACCTCGATCGGCAAGCGGCTCGGCCTGCCACCGCGGCTCGTCACGATCCTGGAGGGCGAAGGGCTGGTCAACGACGCGACGGCGTTGGTGCTGCTGCGCACCGCCATCGTCGCGATCTCGGCCAGCGTGACGTTCGGCGGCGCCCTCGGCGACTTCGCGTACGCCGTGGCGGTGGGCGTGGCGATCGGGTTCGTCGTGGGGCTGGTGACGGTCTGGGTGCGGTCCCGCATCCAGGGACAGCCGGTGCTGACGACCGCGATCTCCTTCGTCGTACCGTTCCTGGCGTTCATCCCGGCAGAGGAGCTGCACGCGTCGGGTGTGCTCGCCGTCGTGCTGGCGGGCCTGGTCACCGGCCACCTGAGCGCGCGCAAGTTCAGCGCCCACGACCGCGTCTCCGAGCGCACCAACTGGCGCACCATCCAGCTGCTGCTGGAGAACGGCGTGTTCCTGCTGATGGGCTTCGAGCTCACGTCGGTGGTCGCCGACGTGGAGGACGACGGCCTGGGCAGGGCGATCACGATGGGCGTGCTGGCGACGGTGGCGCTGGTCGTCCTGCGGGTGACGTTCATGATCCCGCTGATCGCGGCTCTGCGCCGCCAGCAGCGCAGAGCCGACGCCGTCGGCGACAAGATCGCCACGTTCCTCGAACGCTTCACCGCACGCGGCCCCGGCGGCAACGACCGGCGCTACGACCGCGGCATCCGCGCGATCCAGCGCAAGCAGGCCGATGTGGCGTTCTACGCGAGCGAGGGCTTGAGCTGGCGCGGCGGCGCGGTGCTGGCCTGGTCCGGCATGCGCGGCGTGGTGACGCTGGCCGCCGCCCAGACGCTGCCGACGGACCTGCCGCACCGCCCGGAGCTGATCCTGGTCGCCTTCACGGTCGCGATCCTCACCCTGGTCGTGCAGGGCGGCACCCTGCCGCTGGTGATCCGCCGGCTCGGCATCCGCGGCAACGACGAGGAGCACGAACGCCGCGAGTACGCGCGGCTCGCCGTGGAGCTGTTCGCCGCCTCCCAGGAGGTGGTGCAGAACCCGGAGCTGCGCCGGGAGAACGGCGAGCCGTTCGACCCCGGGGTGCTGGACGAGATCCGCACGCGCACCGCGGCGCTCAGCGCGAACGTCGACAAGATGCTGCTGATGGAGCAGGAAGCGCATGACCGCCGGCACCAGTTCATGGAGCTGCAACGGATGATGGCGGACGCGCAGCAGAACGCCCTGCTCGACGCACGGGCGAGCGGCACCTACTCCTCGCACACCCTGGCACGCGCCCAGAACTTCGTCGACAGCCAGGCGGTCCGGATCCTGTAGGAGCCCTCAGAACGGGTCGCCGCCGAACCGCGCCTGCACGTCCACCGTGCCGCGCGCGGCGGCGTCGCCGAGCGTCAGCCGGGACACGATGCGGTACCGGTCGCCCCGGTAGATCGAGTGCACGTACTCGACCTGCCGCCCCTCCGCGTCGGTGGTCAGCCGTTCGAACAGCAACGCGGGCGCGAAGACCGGCACACCGAGGATCGACGCCTCGGACTCGTTCGTCACCGTCGGCTCGATCGACTGCACGGCCTCGTGGACGTGGACGCCGTGCTCGCGCAGCCGGTCGTAGAAGTCGCCGGACTCCATGTCGTGCACCGTGAGCCCTGGCGCGATCGACGCGGGCACGTGCAGGTACTCGACGGCCATCGGCTCGCCGTCGACCAGGCGCAGGCGGGCGATGTAGTGGATCTCCGCGGCGGGGGAGAGGTGCAGCCGCCTGCCGACGCGCGCGCCGGCGGGGATGCGGGCGTGTTCGAGCACGCGGCTCTCCCAGGTGCCCGAGGCGCGAGGGAGCGCCATCGCCCCGGTGTCCGCGACCATCTCCTGGGTGATCTTGGCCCTGGCGACGAACGTGCCGCGGCCGTGCTGGCGGACGAGCAGGCCGGTGTTCACCAGCTCGTCCACGGCCGAGCGCACGGTGGGGCGGGAGACCGAGAGTCGCTGGCACAGCACGCGTTCGGCCGGGATCGGGGCTCCCGCCGGATGGGTCTCGATGAGTTCGAGCAGGTAGTCGCGGACCTGCTCGCGCTTCAGGATCGCCTCGCCCATGCCTCTCCGCTCCGTCGGCGGCCAGTATGTCATACCACTGGTAAGTAACCAGTCCGTTCGATCACGGAAGCGCTCTCATGCGTCCGAGCTGGGTATTGACCTGACAAGTGGTCTATGCCACTTTCTACTTCGCCCCATCGACCTGACCAATTGGTCACATCTCGGCGAGAGGTGAGTCGTGTCGCGCTCCGCTGCCTTACTGGTCCTGGCGCTCGCGCTGTCCGCCTGCGGCACCTCCGCGGGAGGGGGTGATGAGAAGCAGGAGATCACCGTGTGGCTGATGAAGGACACGGCCACCGAGGACTTCGTGACGCGGTTCGAGAGCGAGTTCGAAAGCGAGCACGCGAACCTCGACCTGAAGATCCAGATCCAGGAGTGGAACGGGATCACGCAGAAGGTGACGAGCGCGCTGGCCAGCACCGACCCGCCCGACGTGATCGAGGTCGGCAACACCCAGGTCGCCCAGTACGTCGCCAGCAAGGGCGTCACCGACCTGACGGACAAGAAGGCCGAGCTGCAGGGGGACGACTGGATCCCCGGCCTCGCCGATCCGGGCGCCGTGGACGGCAGGCAGTTCGGCATCCCGTTCTACGCGGCGAACCGCGTGGTGATCTACCGCAAGGACCTGTTCGAGGCCGCCGGGGTCACGCCGCCGAAGACCCGCGACGAGTGGCTCGCCACCACCGCCAAGCTCGACCAGGGCGACCAGCAGGGCATCTACCTGCCGGGACAGAACTGGTACACGCTGTCCGGCTTCGTCTGGGACGAGGGCGGCGACCTCGCCCGGCAGGACGGCGGCAGCTGGAAGGGCACGCTCGACACCCCCGAGGCGTTGGCGGGCATGGACTTCTACAAGCGGCTCCAGGCCCTCGGCGACGGCCCGAAGGACTCCGACGAGGCCAAGCCGCAGCAGACCGACGTCGTCGCGGGCGGCACGGTCGCGCAGTTCATCGCCGTGCCCGGTGCGGCGAAGGTCGTCACCAAGGCGAACCCGGCGCTGGAGGGCAAGCTCGGCTTCTTCCCGATCCCCGGCAAGACCGCGGACTCGCCCGGTGCCGTGTTCACCGGCGGCTCCGACCTGATCATCCCGCTCGCGTCGAGCCGGCAGGAGGGCGCCTACGCGGTCGTCAAGGCGCTCGCCGGACAGAAGTGGCAGGTCGAGCTCGCGAAGGCGATGAACTACGTGCCCAACCGCAAGACGCTCGCGTCCTCGGTCGGTGACGACCCCGGCACGGCGGCGATGGCGGCCGGCGCGGTCAACGGGCACGCCACCCCGAACTCGCCGAACTGGGGCGCGGTCGAGGCGCGCAACCCGATCAAGGAGTTCCAGACCGCCGTCCTCACCGGCACGGACCCGAAGACCGCGGCCGCGAGGGCGGACGAGGTCATCACCCAAGCGCTGAACTCCGGCACATGACGCTCGTGGCCGAACGGCCGGTGCGGGAGACCGCGCCGGCCGCCCCGAAACGCCGACGGCGGCCGGTCCTGCCGTACCTGCTGATCGCGCCGACGCTGCTCACCACCGCGTATCTGCTGGTGTACCCGTTGGTGCGCAACGTGGTCATCTCGCTGCAGGAGTTCGGCCTGCCGCAGCTCGTGCGCGGTGACGCGAAGTTCGTCGGGTTCGCGAACTACGTGCGGGTGCTGAACGACCCGGAGTTCTGGGGCGTCGTGCGCAGGACGCTGTGGTTCACCGCGATCAACGTCGTGCTGATCATGGTGCTGTCCACGCTCGTCGCGCTGCTGCTCGTCCGGCTCGGGAGGTGGTTGCGGTTCCTGGTGATGGGCGGGCTGGTGCTCACCTGGGCCACGCCGGTCATCGCCGCCACCACGGTGTTCCAGTGGCTCTTCCAGTCCCGGCTCGGCGTCGTGAACTGGGCGCTGGTCGAGCTGGGCTTCGAGCAGTACCGCGACTACACGTGGTTCGCCGACGGCGAGGCGACGTTCGGCATCCTCGTGACGCTGATCGTCTGGCAGTCGGTCCCGTTCGCGGCGCTGTCGCTGTACGCGGCGATGACCACCGTGCCGCAGGAGCTGTACGAAGCGGCGCGGATCGACGGCGCCGGGGCGTGGCGGGTGTTCTCCACCATCACGTTCCCCATGCTGCGGGCCATGTTCGGACTGATCACGTGCCTGGAGGTGATCTGGGTCGTCAAGGCGTTCGTGCAGATCTGGGTGATCAGCCAGGGCGGACCGGGCCAGGCGACGACGACGTTGCCGGTCTACGCGTTCCAGGTCGCGCAGTCGTTGCAGCGCTACGACCTGGGCGCGGCCGTGTCGATGCTCATGGTGCTGCTGCTCGTGCTCGCGCTGCTGGCGTACTTCCGCCAGCTCTACCGGCAGGAGCAGGAAGCATGATCGGCCGGATCTCCCGCACCACGGCGGCGCTCGTCGTGTTCGTGGTCTCGGTGTTCCCCGTCTACTGGATGGTCCTCACGGCCTTCAAGCCCACCAGGGACATCCAGAGCGCGACGCCCACGTTCTTCCCCACCTCGATCACCTTCGAGCACTTCGGCACAGCGGTCGCGGCCAAGGGCTTCTTCTCGTTCTGGCGCAACAGCCTCCTCGTCGCGGGCGGCGCCGTGCTGCTCGCGTTGCTCGTCGCCCTGCTGGCGGCGTTCGCGGTCGCACGGCTGCGGTGGAAGGGGCGCAAGGCGTTCGTGCTCATGGTGTTCGTCGCGCAGATGACGCCGTGGGAGGCGCTGCTCATCCCGATCTACGTGATCGCCAGGGACACCGGCATGCTCGACACGCTCTGGATGCTCACGCTCGTCTACTTCATGATGACGCTGCCGTTCACGATCGTGACGCTGCGCGGGTTCCTCGCCGCCATCCCGGTCGACCTGGAGGAGGCGGCGCAGGTCGACGGCTGCTCGCGCGGGGAGGCGTTCCGCAAGGTCGTGTTCCCGCTGCTCGCGCCCGGCCTGCTGGCGACGTCGCTGTTCGGGTTCATCACGGCCTGGAACGAGTTCGCCTTCGCCAACGTGCTGATCATCAAGAACCAGGACGACCGCACGTTGCCGGTCTGGCTGTCGTCGTTCCAGAACACCTTCGGCACCGACTGGGGCGCAACGATGGCCGCCTCCACGCTGTTCATGGTGCCGGTGCTGCTGATCTTCGTCGTGTTGCAGGGCCGGGTCACGACCGGCATCGTCGGAGGGGCGGTGAAGGGATGATCGTGCCGCTGCCGAGCAGGTTCGTGCGGCGCAGCAGGGGTTTCACCCTCGACGCGGACACGGCCGTGCGGGTCACACCCGGCGCGGAGAAGGCGGCGCGGCTGCTGCGCGGCCTGCTGCGGCCGGCCACCGGGCTGCCGTTGCCGATCAACGACCATGGCCAAGTCCTCATGGCCCTGGACGCCAAGCTCGTCGGGCTCGGGGCGGAAGGCTATGCGCTGACCGTCAACGAGCACGGCGTCATGCTGCGCGCGGGTACGGCGGCGGGCCTCGCGCACGGCGTGCAGACGATCCGGCAGTTGCTGCCCGCGGAGGTCTTCCGCTCCAGCCGGGTGTCCGGTGTGGACTGGACGTTGCCCGGCGCCGACATCCGCGACGTGCCGCGGCTGCCGTGGCGCGGGTTCATGCTCGACGTCGCCCGGCACTTCCAGCCGGTGCCCGTGGTGCGGCGGTTCATCGACCTGATGGCCCTGCACAAGCTCAACGTCCTGCACCTGCACCTGACCGACGACCAGGGCTGGCGCCTGCCGGTGCCGGGCCACCCGCTGCTGACCGAGGTCGGCGGCTGGCGCGCCGAGACCAACGGCGACGGCACCCCGCACGGCGGCACCTACACGCGGCCCGAGCTGGAAAACCTCGTCAGCTACGCGGCCGACCGCGGTGTCCGAGTCATGCCGGAGGTCGAGATGCCCGGCCACGCCCGCGCCGCGCTCGCCGCCTACCCGGACCTCGGCGTCACGCCGGAGCCGCTGCCGGTCTGGACCCGGTGGGGCATCAGCGATGCCGCGTTCGGCCTGCACGCGCTCCCGTTCGTCCGCGAGGTGCTGGCCGAGGTGCTGGAGATCTTCCCTGGCGAGCACGTCCACCTCGGCGGCGACGAGTGCCTGCTGCCGCCCGACGTGCACGGCCGGTTCCTCCGCGAGGCGGGCGAGTTTCTGCTCGACCGCGGCAGGACGCCGGTCGCGTGGGAACCGACCGGCGACCCGCGTTCGGTCGTCATGCCGTGGAAGGACGAGGCCCAGGCCGCCGCGGCGCTGCGGCGCGGCCAGCCGGTGGTCATGGCCCCGCACACCTCCACCTACCTCGACTACCCCCGCTCCGGCGACCCCGGTGAACCGCCCGGCCAGCCGGGGTTCGTCGTCACCACCCGCGACGTCTACGACGTGCCGCTGCCCGACGGCGTGCTCGGTGCCCAGTGCCAGCTGTGGACCGAGCACGTCCGCACCAGGGAACACCTGGAGTACCTGGCGTTCCCCCGACTCGTCGCGCTGGCCGACACCCTCTGGTCGGCGCGTCCCGAGTGGACGGGCTTCACCACCCGGATGCACCGCCACTCGGAACGGCTCGCCGAACTGTCCGTCCCTGCCCACCCGAGGAGAGAACCTTGCGAGCGCTCCTAGCCGCGTCCTGCGCGGCGATGTCCGTGATCGCGCTGGCGGTGGCCCCCGCCGCCTTCGCCGCCGACGCGATCACCGCCCAATACCGGACCAGCGCGTCCGGTGCGTCCGTCGACCAGGCCGAACCGTGGCTCAAGCTGGTCAACAACGGCACGACGAGCATCCCCCTGTCGGAGCTCAAGGTCCGCTACTACTTCACCGGCGACACCCCGGACGTGGGGTACCGCTTCGCCTGCTCGTGGGCCGTGCGCGGCTGCGGCAACGTCACGGGCCAGTTCGGCACCCTGACCGGCGGCCCCGCCGACCGCTACCTGGAGGTCGGCTTCACCTCCGGCGCGGGCGCACTGGCCCCCGGCGCCGACTCCGGCGACCTCCAGCTGCGCTTCTACCGCACCAACTGGGGCCCGATCACCCAGTCCGACGACTACTCGTTCAAGGCCGACACCGCGTACTCGGCGTGGAACAGGGTGACCGTCCACCGCGGCGGCACCCTGCTGTGGGGCACCGCCCCCGGCGGCACCGCGCCGACCACGACGACCACCACGACCACGCCGGGCAACCCCAACGGTCCCAAGCTGTTCGACGACTTCGCCTACACCGGCTCGACCGACTCCCGGATCAGCCAGCGCGGCTGGACCGTCCGCTCCGGCGGAGGCGGCCCCGGCGTGCCCGGCGCCGAGTGGGACGCGTCCCGCGTGACGTTCCCGACCGTCGACGGCCAGAAGGTCCTGCGCCTCGACTCGTGGAACAACGGCTCCGCCGCCCGCCAGACCGAGCTGTACCACCAGCGCAAGTTCTTCGAGGGCACCTACGCGGCCAGGGTGAGGTTCAGCGACACCCCGGTCTACGGCCCGGACGGCGACCACGTCGTGCAGACGTTCTTCACCATCACCCCGCTCGACCGGCCGATGGACCCGGACTACGGCGAGATCGACTTCGAGTACCTGCCCAACGGCGGCTGGGGCGAGCCGGCCAACGTCATGTACGAGACCACCTGGGAGACCTACCAGAACGAGCCGTGGGTCGCCGACAACATCCACGACGCCCAGCGCCGGAGCTACAACGGCTGGCACGACCTCGTCTTCCAGGTCGCGAACGGCCGGGTGAAGTACTACATCGACGGCGCGCTCGTCGCCGACCACGGCGACAAGTACTACCCCGAGACGCCGATGTCGATCAACTTCAACCTGTGGTTCATCGCCGGTGGGTTGCAGGGCAGCTCGGCGGAGCGGGCCTACCAGCAGGACGTCGACTACGTGTACTTCGCCAAGGACCAGGTGCTGAGCCCGGCCCAGGTGCGCAGCGCGGTGCAGGACTACCGCAACGCGGGTGTCACGCACGTCGACAACGTGTGAGTTCGCGTCCCGGGGCCGTCCGGCGTCGTGCCGGACGGCCCCGGCCGTGTGTTCCGGCTGCGCGGCATAGAGCCCCTCTGTTCCCGTGACCAGAGAACATATTTCCCGGGAAAATGTTGGGTAGCCTGTTTCAGGCGCTGCGTGCAACCTTTGTTGCGACCGCAATGTGTGTTGGTACGCGAAAAAATCCGGTACGGGAGTTATTGCTGGATTGGCTGAACAGGTCGAGGCTGGACGGCCTCGCCCATCGCTCGTCGTTCTGTGCGGTCAATCGAGAGTGTCAACCATTGAGTGTTGCTCGCCACTCCGGCGCGTTAGGGCTCTGAGCAGGATTTTCTTTGGGGCAGCGACCGTGTCGGCACCGTTGCTCTGGGTGCCGCGTTCAGCCAAGGTGACACTCACCGGCAATACTGACGATGGAAACATTAATCCGAGATGCCCGGGGGGAGATGCAAGAATGGGACGAGACGAGGAGTCGATCGTCGTGTGATGCGTACGCAAGCAGGGACGTGGCCAGCTGTGCCGCCGCGTCAAGTTGCGAACAGGTGTTTGTCGGCTCGTTGCACGAGACTTTGGCGTGAGAAATAGCCGAATCGGCTACTTTGCATCTTTCACGTGCGCATTTTCTGCAGGCGTTTCCGATCGTGTGTCCTGCCATTTTCCTAGCTTGCCTAGGTTTAGGAGTCTCTCGGTGGATGGTGGAGCCGGAAGCGACGAGACCCCGTCGGTTACGTTAGAGAAAGTCACTGCGTGTCAAGTCGGTACCCACCTGCCACTGCGTCTAGTGCGAAACTTGGCAACTGCCGTCGCGGGATCTGTGAACGCAATGGCTCGTGATTCCGGGCTTGCTCCAGTCGTTGTGCCTATTCGAAGGTGACGTTCGCCGAAATCGAAAATTGGTCCGACCGCCGCGTCATGAATTCGTGCGGTGGATAGCCGGGAGGGATCTCCGGTCTAAATGCTTCTGTTCGTCCTGTGTCATGTGCTTGTCGAATAGATCTCGTGCTCCTGCTGGGCAAACTCGTACTACGCCTCGGGTTGAGGTCTTCAACCTCGATTTTTATCTTCTTTCAGAAGAGCGTCGCGGATGATGGTTTTGTGGTCAAAAGCTATCGTGGTCGCGTCCGAAAGGACTGTCTGCACGGATACCCAACTGGCGTCAGCAGCGTCGCTTCCGGCGTTCGGGATCAGCGGTTCAGGCAAGTTCCCCATATATGATGAGCTGACGACACGTCCGCGGGGATCCCTGCCTGGGTCATCGTAGATGCCGAGTAGTGTCAAGGACGCCGGCTCGACGTTGATTCCAGTCTCCTCGCGCAGTTCGCGCGCCGCCGCGTCATGTGACTGCTCTCCTGGGGCGACGTGACCTCCTGGCAGGGCAAGTACACCGAGGTAAGGCTCTTTGCCGCGTCGCACGGTCAGCACGCTCAGATGGCCCTCGATCACGGCGAAGAGCACGACGTCTGCGGTGAACACTGTTGGCTCGGCGCTCGGCTCCGATGTCGTCACGTGGATGACGATACCTTTTGGTGAATCTGACGGCAATCAGGTGCGAAGCGAGCTGGGCATCAGGATCGGGCGTGATAGAACTTCTGCCTTGCCTGAGCGGTACAGTGCGGCGGGCCGTCCGTTCGTCGATTCTTCGTTGTCGGTCCGCTCCACAAAGTTCGGCGTTTCCCTGACCTTGCGGTGGAAATTCGGCGCGTCCAGCTTCACGTCCCACACGGTCTCGTACACCTCCCGCAGTTCTTTGATCGTGAACTCGGATCGGCAGAAAGCAGTGGCGATGGTGGTGTACTGCAATTTGTCCCGCGCCTTGGCGAGTGCGTCGGAGACGATCTGCCGATGGTCGAAGGCGAGATTGAAGTCGTTGATGACCTGCCGAACAGAAAGCCATCCGGCGAACTCAGCGTCGGAGTCCCCGCGAGCATCTGCCAGGTCGGGGGCGATCGCCAGGAAGGACGTGGTGATGATTGGTCCTCTTGGATCACGTCCTGGTTTCGAATAGGTATGGACTTGCTCGAGCGGGAGGCTCTTCGCTGGAACGGACGTCTCTTCGACGAGTTCCCTCTCCGCAGCGTCTTCGAGTGACTCGCCAGGGCGCACGAAACCACCAGGAAGGGCGAACCATCCCTTGAACGGTTCCTTCTTGCGGGTGACAGTCAGTACGCACAGTTCGGGGTCATCGCCCGGTGGAGGGGTTCCTGGAGCACGGTCGGGCGTGCGGATGGTGAACACCACCAGGTCGGCTGTGCAGCGGAACGGCTGATGTGGACGCGAAGTGGACACGTCGCATTTTAGCTTGTGGTTGCTTTGGCGAAAAAGTAGACTGCGCCGATCAGTTCCCGCACCCGCGGAGGAGTGATCTTGTTGAGCAACTCCGCAGGCGACGTCCCGACCTTGCGGGACTGCCTGCGGGCCGCGAAAGCCGTTTCTGCGAGCCCGAATTCCAAGCGGGTGATGGCGACTGTGCGCCCGCGTGCTGTTGGAGGGGTGGTCCGTGACCGCTCGCCTCTTGCGCTGATCCTCTACGTGGCCGCGCTTGACCGTCGCCTGGTCTGGCAGGGGATCGACGGCTTCGCCCTCCTCGAACCGCCCCCGGTGCGGCCGGGACGGACCAGGTGGTGGGGCGCTCGTCATTGGCTGTTGAACCTGGCGGATCGGCATTGGCCGGCGACGATGATGCTCGCTCCGAGTCTGCTGGCCTTTGTCGTCGCCCTGGCGATGACCCCCTTTCCTGCTTTACGCCTGACCGCGGTCTTGATCGCCGCCGCACCGCTGCTGTGGATCACCTTCTTGATGACGGGCGGTCTGGTGCGTCAGGTGTTCGTTCGCGACTCGTCGCACAGCGACGCGGTCGCCCTACGGCTCTTGTCCGGCGAGAACTGGACGATGAGCCTGTTCCACCAAGACAACCACCAACGTGACGACGAGTTGTTCGATCGTGTTCGCGCACGGCTCCTCGAGTTGATCAGCCGCGACGTGAGGAGTTTCGGAGACGAGTCGGGGCTCACCTTCCAGGAGGCCCACATCACGGGCAGGCTCGTCTGCCTGCACGACGGAGTGACGTCTGACAGGGCCCGTTCGCGGCTGGCGGAACGTCATCCGGACACGACTTGGATCGAGGGAGCGAGGTTTTCCGTGTCCGACTTCCCCACGCGGCGAGGCGACGCTGAGAAGGGGCCTCTCCGGCTGCTGAGCTTCGGGCGGTTCTACGTGCTGTGCGTCGGAGCGGTGGTTCTGATACTGGCGTTGATGCTGTATTGGGGCGAGTTGAGCGCGTGTGCACAGCGAACCTGCGCCGCCCCCGTGGACTCCTACGGGGACGCTGTCATCTGGATGGCGTACCGGCTGGTGTACCAAGAGCCTCCAGGGCTGACCGCCGTCAGCGCGAACGCCACCGCGTGGGGATGGATGATGGGCCTGCTCCTGCCCATGACGGCCGCGGTTGTTCTAGTCGCGTCTGTTCGCAAGGCGGGTCAGCTTCGCAGGGTCGCCGTTCGGTACAACGGGGGATCGGCCAAGGCTCGCCTCTTGGTGGTAGCTGTGACCGAGGTCGAGTGCTCCGCGATCATCGACGTCTTCGAGGCATACACGAATCGCACCGCGGAGGTCGATTACGAGCTTTCGGTCCCGGTGTTCAGGTTGGGCCCGGTCAGCGACGTAGAGGTGTTCCTGGTGCAGGCGGGCGACGCGGGTTCTGTCGACGTCGCTGCGGTCCCCAGGGTGGCCGGAGACGCGATCAGGGATTTGAAACCGTCCTGTGCTGTGATCACTGGGATCTGTTACGGGCTGAAGCCGAAGGAACAGGACTTCCGGCAGATCCTGGTGTCCTCGCGCATTCGCGACTTGGACCACGCCAAGATGCTCCAGAGCGGTGACATGATCGTCAGCCAGGACCGGGGAGAGGTCGTGTCGCCGTCTCCTCGTCTGCTTCAAGCGGCGAAGACGGCGAAGAGGCAGTGGGAGCGGGAGAACAACGTTCCCGTCCACTTCGGGCAGATGTTGTCATGGAACAAACTGGTCAACGCCGAGCTTGTGGTGTCGGACCTGCGAGAGCGGTATCCGGACGCCATCGGGGGGGACATGGAGGGGACCGGGTTCTACGCCGCTGTCCGGTGGGCTGGGATCGAGGGGATCCTGATCAAGGCCATCTCGGACTTCGGGCAGGAAAAGGACGACAGCCACCAGCGCCCGGCAGCGGTGAACGCCGCTCGATACGTCCTTCACCTGGTGAAGGTCGGCGCCTTGACGAACGTGGGTGGACGGCGCGACGCGGGTCCCACCGGCAGAGGATGACGAAGGCCCGGCGCCGGATGCGGGATCCCAGACGCCGGGCCACCATGTCGAGCAGTCGCTTCGTCAGCACTTCAGCGCGACGACGAACCGCCGGTTCAGCGCGTCGGACACGGGGTCCGGCGCAGCCGTCTTGGAAGGGAACGGTCCCCAGCCTTCTCCGGCGGTGCGGACCCTGTTCTGCTCGACTCCGCTTTCACGCAAGACGCGGCGGACCTGTTCCGCGCGTGCCAGTGAAAGCCCGTTCGGGTCATCGTCCCCGTAGTGGGCGACCGACCCCGTCACCGTGGCGGTGGTGCCGGGGTTCCCCACGAGCCAGTCCGCCACCTTCTTCAACGCGGCACGTGCCGCGTTCTCGTCGCGAAAGGCCGTCTCTCCCTCGACAAAGCCGGTGTCACCCTTGTCCTGGTAAGGCAGCGTCACATCGCATCCGAGTGAGACCCCCTCGGACGAAGGGACCGGTACCTGACTGACCATCGGCAGCTCGGTTCCCGAGGCGGTGGTGTTCGGTGCCATCACGGTTACCACTTCGCGCGCCCCCGACTTTTCGGCGATGCGCTGCCACAGTTCGATGAGGCGTCCTCGCTGGCCTTCGTCCAGAGCAGCCTGCGGTGGCGCGGTGTACCCGATGTTGGCCAAGATCACTTTGCGGCCGGAGAGATCTGGTAATGCTCTCATGCGGACGAGTTCGGAGACGATCCGGTCCGGGTCGCCGTCGAGAAGGCCGTCCGAGCGGAAGTCGAGCGGCAACGCGGTCTGCAGGCCCGAGTCGATCAACGCGACCGTCCCGTCAGGGCCCGCGGCGGCGCCAGCCTTTCCGAGCGCGGCGAGGGTGTTCGCCTCAGGTTCGATCGCACGCAGCTCTCGCACGTCATGGCGCACGGTTTCCCTGAACCTCTCCCGGGCGTAGGTCTTGGCTTGCTCCGTTCCCTTGGGGGGCTTGTAGAAGCGCACACAACCGATGGTCGGCACACCATCGGCGCGAACCAGCGTCACTCCCAGGTCGGACCTCCCGGACTCCACGTCGGACAGAAGCTTCGAGAGCTCTTCCTCGAGCTCGGTCGGCCAAGACGGCCGAGGACTGTTGGACCGGTCGCTCGCCGCGATGGCCAGTCCGCGTGGTGGGTTCTCGGTCGGACATGCCTGCGGCTCCTCCGACGAGCAGGCTGCGGGGACAATCCCGACTGCGCCGAGCAGGACGGAAACGAGCACGATGCGAAGGTCCGGGCGGCGCTGAGTTCTTGTCACGTTCGCCTCTCTCGATGTTGGGGAACTCACTGGCTTACGGGCGGTGGGGCATGGGGGACGGCGACCGGTCGGGCTCCGTCATCCCGTCGGTCGCCGACGGGTTCTGCAGATGAGCAGCGATCAGCACTGCGGAGTAACGCTTCAGCTTGCTCGCCCAAGCCGTCCGCAAATCCTTTGCAGACTTGTAATTCTGGTCTTCCCTCTTGAGACTCGCGGTGTGGACTTTCAACACGCCCACCGCTCGCTCGTAGCGGTGTTGCGTACGGGCCAGGCTCTTGAGGGCGCGTTGGTTCGCCCGGAACGCGGTGCGGTAGCGAGTGCGGTAGGGGTTACGGGTGAGGAACTCGCCCACTGCGGCCACAGCGCCGGAGACGAGGTACAAGCCGCCGAACATGACTGCTCCGGCGATCATGGTCTGGTCCTGCGAGAGCCCGGTCCCGCTGCCCCCGGATGTGGCCGACTCGGCGACGAGCATCCGGACCACGAAGACGACAACGCCGAGCAGGAGCCACGGCACCAGCACCACGAGGATCCACCGCCCGGTTCGCGGACCATACCCGGCGATCGTGTCCCTGGCGAACCGTCCGACGAAGTGCGCCAGCGTGAGGGAGCCCGCGGTAAAGCCGGCGACCAGCATCCCGATGATCAATTCGGAGGAGTCCTGCATGACGATCGAGGCAATGGCATAGAAGACCGCGACATCGGCCGCTGCGGTGATCAGAAGAGCCAGAAGGTGCAGCATCTCACCCATCGACCGGCCGGCGACTTCCGCAGGGTGTGCGTAGCCGTTTCTGGCGAGGTCCTGTGGAGACGCGGTTTTCACGACTTCGACGTCGTCGTCCATGCTCGATGCTCCTACCGGTTGCCGTGGTTGTGGTTCGTAGCTGGCGATGTGGTGGTGTTCTCACCCGCCAACGGAAACATCCTGCGGACGGTCGCAGCGTCACCGTCGCCCACGACAGTCCTGTCCTGAGGGGCGCCATCGCGGGCTGCGGTGGGATCGCTCTCGATTCTCTTGCCGCCACGGGGTGCTCCCGGATCGTCGCCCTCGACGATGGAGCTCGTTGCCCAGCCGGGAACTGGACCGAAATCCTCGTTCTCCACCTGACCGAGGGTCGAACCGACCTTCCGCTGGTCGAAGCGGATGGGTGCGGAGTCCTCGAGCTGCTTCGTCTCCTTGCCCGTCAGATCACGGAACGCCGCGTCCAACGCCTCGCGGGTGTGCAGGCAGCGAGTGAGCTTGCTGTCGTACAGAGGCTTGATTCGCGCCACCTCCGTGCGGGCCAGCCCGATGAGGATCTCGGCAACCGCCTGGCGTTCATCGCGTTCGCCGTCGAGTCGTGCGACCGCGACATCGAGCCAGTCGTTGATCAAGTTGAAGAGGACCTCTCGCGAGCCGGCGTCCAAGCCCCCTGGCTGGAGCCGAGACATCAAGTCGTCCACTTCCTGCCGGCCCCGCTCCAGTTCCTCATCGGACATGTCGTAGGGCGGAGGCATCAACAGGCCGAGGTCGCCATCGAGGTTGCGCAGGTCCGCTTCTGCCCGCTTCTTCGATCGGGCCGAACGGGCTTGGCGTATCTTGTTGAACAGATTGATCATCGCCGTTCTCCCTCTGCCACCGGTGACTCGTGACTCGCCACGGCCTGCTCCAGCTCGCGCGGTGTCGTCCACGCACACCACCGGGGCTTGTCCTCCCAGTCGGGGCGGACGAGCAGACCGATCTGCTCACCCTGGGGGTGCATGCGGACCAGGTGGGCCAGGTACACGGCGGACCGCCGCCGCACGTACGCCTCGACGATCTCCGCCTGGGTGCGGACGTACTCGAACTTGACCTTGATCGTCTCTTCGAGCTTCGCGATTTCGGTGTCGATCGAGTCCAAGGCAGTGCGGTGCTTGCTCACCTCAGCTTCGAGCGACTTGCGCCGTTCACCGTGCTCGCGCATGCGCCTGGCGATCCGGATCTCATCGGAAGTTCGCTCCTCGCCACTTACCCTGGCTTCGAGTTGCTGCTGGGTCGGCATGCTGAGGTTTTCGACGGTGTGCTGTGCCAGTTCGAGTCGGTCACGCGCGATCTTCTGCCGTGCCCGCGCCTGCGTGAGTTCGATCCGGACCGGGCCCACCTCGTCCTGGTAGCGCAGCAAGGACTTCTCGGTCCAGCCTCGGCCGAGTTGGCCGAGGAACGCGGTACGAGGGGTCGACCAGGTCCGCTCTCCGGGCGCGGAGTCCACATCGCCGCCCTTGAGCAGCACTTCGGGCAGCGGCGCTCGCGCGTCCTTGCGCGCGCACCAGCGATCCGAGAGCCGAGCGAAGAACCCATAAGGGATCGCCTTGTCGTGTCTCCGGGTCCAGTGCTCGATCCGGTCGCGTTTCGTCTTCTTGCTCATGTTCTCTTTCGTCTCCTGGTTCACTTCGCCTGGACCAAGGTCTGACCCGTCAGCGAGCCGGCGATCTCCCCGAAGATCACGTCCAATGGTTTGGCGTCCGCGATGATCGACGCCGCCAGCCCCATCACGCCGTCGCCGCTGAAGTGCTCGACCACGATTGCGTCGAGCGCGCCACCGGTGAGGCCGCTCGGCCTGCCCCAGCCCGTCTCCACGGGGACCACGGCGTACACGCGTGTGTAGCCGCCCCTGCGCAGAGATTCCGCCAGCGCGTCCGGTGCGTCGGCCACGACGCCGTCCGTGATGATCACCAAGGCGCGGGTCGAACACTGGTGTTCAGCAGGCGTGTCCGACCTCGCCGAGACGAGAGCGTCGACAGCAGGCGCCAAAAGCGTGTTGTCGTAGTCGATTCCATCCGGGACGCCGGGTGGGGAAGTGAGACCGGACAGCGCGGTCGGTGGCAGGGCTGTCCGGGCAGATCCCGCGAAGAAAGATTCCGAGAACAGGTCGTCGTCACCCAGTTCGCGCGTCGCGAAGTCGAACAACGCCTGCTCGGCGGCCATTCGCTGCGGGGTGAACGCCGCCATGGAGCCGGACACGTCGACCGCTTCGTCGAGACACACAGGACCCGTTGTCAGCCTCGGGCCTGCCAGCATCGAGTTCTCCAGGCTGCTGGGCTTCTCCGACTCCTCGAGAGCCAAGGTGAGCAGGAGGAGGAACAGGCTGCTGACGAGGAACCGCAAGGCACGTCGCAGCCATGCCGGAGCTTTTCTCCTGCGCGGAACGGAAATTACCTGGCGGCCCACGGCGGAGCGCTCGATGAGTGATCGCCGGATGCTCGACGTCTTCATCACACGGCACCTCCCTGTCCGGCTTGTGGCGGTGGGTGGCGGCGGGGACCAGGCCCCGCCGCCCTTGGAAGTCGACGGCATTCCGCCGTCAGCACCAGCATCCGCTGGGCTTCTACCGAACTTTTACCGGCAGGACATGGTGACGCTGTCCCAGTTGGTCCCGTTGGTGCAGATGACCTCCGCAGAGGCCGTTTCCGCGGCCGACGTGGTCGTGATCAGCGCGGCTGTGATGGTCACGAGGACCATCACGAGGCGGTGACGGAGGGAGGAGGAGAGCGTGTTGGGGCGCATGGCGAAGTCCTTTCGGGAGGATTTCGAAGTCGAAACAGGAGTGCGCCGTCCACCGCTCGGCCGAGGCGGTGTATCAGGGGGCCAGTCCTTGTCGGGCGCCGGAATGCGTCTCGAGACCCGTCAGCTCGATCAGGGCCGACGGGACAACAAGTGCTCGTCGTGGCGACCGCGGTCGCGGCGTCGAGAAGCTTGTTGTCATAACGACAATAACCGGCTCCGCCGCTTGTTGTCAACACGACAATATGTCGGGTCGCGCTGAGCTTCCGGGCAGCGATCACATGCTTCGGCCCGCGTTCGTCGAGGACGATCTTGGAAGGAGAAGGCCGCAAGGCTCGCTGGCAGCCGCGCACCAGGCCGCCTCATTGTGGACGCCGTCCGCGATGACCGTGTTCAGAGTTCGCCGACACCGCAGACCCGGTGTTCGTTCGAGAAGGAGCGCCTGACGTCCTCTGCCGACGGTCAGCCGGTGATCCTGTCCTCCGCGGGCAGGTCCGCCTCCGCGTACAGCGCGTCGATCCGCGCACTGATCCGGCGGACTGCATCCTCGTCTTGGTCGAGAGCGCGCGCCATCGCGTTCAGGGCTGCCGCCTGCAGATGCGTCGCGCGGCATTCAGCGAAGCGGGCTGCGGCGAGTTCCAGTTCGGCGATCTGGCGCTTGGGCACTCCCTGCTCGGCGAACAGTTCGGCGGTGGACAGGCACACTCGACCCTCGAGGATCCCGTCAGCCTCACTGCGGGCGATCCCTGCCGCTTCCTCGAGCAGGGTCTGCGACCGTTTGGTGTCGCCTTCGCGCAGCGCCACGACGCCGAGCCCGTGCAGGGCATAACCGCGGGCGAGGCCGGTGGTGTCCCCGTCCTCCGCGAGCATCGAGTTGAACGCTGCCCGGGCTTCGGCGACGGAACCGAGGGTCAGGTGGGCTTGTCCCGTCCAGTAGCGCGTCTGTGCGATCAAACGCGACTTCCCGATGATCAGCGCGATGTCTTCGGCTTCGAGCAGCACGCCCAGTGCCTTCGCGTACTCGGCGCGGTCGAGGTGGGTCTGCCCGAGGTAGCGCAGCGACTGCCAGCGGCCGACGGTGTCGCCGCTGGCTTCGTAGTGTTCGAGCGCTTCGCTGAACGCGGCTGACGCCTCGGTGAGACGTCCATGGCGGCGCAACGCGTTCGCCAATGTCCGAAGGGCGATCGCTTGACCGTGGCGATCCCCGCATTCCGTCAGCAGATGTACCGCGCGCCGCAGTTCCGCGACGTCCGACACTCCGTCCGCGCGACGGCTGGCCACCAAAGCGGGCTGTCCAAGGCAGGCGAGGACAGCGCCTTCGCCGCGTGAGTCACCGGCAATCCGGCATGCGCGCAACGCCGTGACGTGCGTGGTGTACCAATCATCGAAGTAGGAGCGAACGGTGTAGAACTCGTGTGCGGAGACGGCGAGGTCCCAGCATAGATCGCTGAGGCCGAGCTCGGCACAGTGCTGCACCGCCGCGCGGATGTTCATCCGCTCCTTCTCGAACCAGTCGAGTGGCGCTTGGTCGATCTCGGACAGGACCTGGGACGGTGCCTCCCACGCCGTGACCGCGCTGTGCACGACCTCGAAGTCACCGTCGTACAGAGACATGTGCGCTCGCCGCACGAGTGTGAGCAGCGCGGCGTAGACGGCGATCAGCTGCGCGCGGCGCGCGTTCTCATTCGGGTGTTCGACCATGCCACGCTCGAACGCGTAGCTTCGCGTGAGGTCGTGGAACCGGTAACGCACCTCGACTTCCATCACGTCGACCATGGCGCTGGCCGCCAGGCGGGACAACGCGGCGCCCGGGTCGGCGCCGAGGTGGTCCTGCAGCGCCGCGGCCGTCCAGTGGCCGAAGGTGGGCAGCGGAAGCAGGCCGAGACCGAAGAAGAGGCGACGGGAGTCCTCGTCCAACTGGTTGACCCCTGCGCCGATGGTGCGCGCGAGGTTCAGCTCGCCGTAGGCGAACGCGTCGGGTCCCTGTTCGGACAGCCTACGGACGAGCTCCGAGGTGGGGCGCGGGTGGTCGTGCACGCGCAGCGCCGCTGCGATGCGCAAAGCGAGCGGCAACCCCCCGCACAGAGACACCACTTGATCGACAGCGGTCGTCTCGTTCCGCAAGGTGATGCCTGCGCTCCGCACGATCGTGAGGAACAGTTCGGTCGCCTGAGCGGGGCTCAACGGACTGAGCGGAGCGACGTGGTGCGCACCAGGCACGTCGGGCAGCCGTCGCCGCGAAGTGACCAGGACACCGCAGCCAGAGCCGGCTGGAATCAGATCACGGATCTGGGCGCCGCTGTGGGCGTCGTCGAGCACGAGGAGGACGCGGCGGTCGGACAGCAGCGTGCGGAACGTGGAGATGCGTTCCGCCGTGCTCTCCGGTACGGCTATCACCTCAAAGGCACGCAGGAACTGGGCGACGATCTCGCCGGTGTCCATCGGCCTGCCGCGCGCGTCGCTGAGTCGCGCGAAGAGTTGCCCGTGGGGATATCGGGAGGCGAGCAGGTGCGCCGTTCGCAGGGCGAATGAACTCTTCCCGATGCCTCCCTGCCCGGTGATCACCACGACCGGTGCGGAGTTCGCCTGCTCCCGCCCGAGCAGCCAGGTCACTTCGGCGACGAGGTCTTCTCGTCCGACGAAGTCCACCGAGTCGGGTGGCAGTTGCCGGGGGACCGCCGTCACGCCGGTTTTCGCGTCGCGCTTCTCCACGCCGGCGCGGTGGGCGATCGCGGTCTCGACCGATGCGATCGCCTCGTCGTCCTCCCGGACGATCGCGTAGTGAAGATCACGCAGCGCTGGCGTGGGCGCCGCTCCCATTTCCTCGCCGAGCATGGCGACGTGCCGCTCGTAGGCGACGGTCGCCTCCCGGAGGTGACCGCTGCGATAGAGGACGACCAGCAGTTGCTCGTGCAGCTTGGTGCTCATCGGGTACTGCTCAGTCAGCATGCTGGCCTCGCTCACGAGGTGTTCGTACCGGCCGCGGGCTATCTCGAGGTCGAACAATCGGATCGCGGCACGTTGGCGGCGCAGTTCGAGTTGCTCCAGGTGCCCCCGGAACTCCTGGGTGCGCACGTTCGGCATCGAATGTGGTCCTCGCCACATCCCCAGTGCGGCCCACAGCGAAGAGACCTCGTCATCAGTGCGCTGCTCGCTGCGTGCTGATGCCGCTTGGCGAACGAAGCGCTCGAACGTCAGCAGATCGAGATCCTCTTCGGCGACCTGGATCTCGTATCCGAACCGGTGATGGGTGACGAGGTCTCCCTTGCGGCCGATCTTGTCGAGGAATTCGCGGATCGTCCCGATGTGCTTGGGCAACTGGTCTTCTTTGACGTCCGACCTTCCCCACACGCATCGCATCAAGTCCGCTTTCGTCATGCGGCGGTTCGCGTTCAGCAACAGGACCGCGAACAAGGTCAGCGCGTGTCCGCGCGGAAGCTCGAGACTCCGGTTCTCGTGGCGGATTTCGAACTCGCCCAGAATCGCATAGGCCATCAGACGTGCCCCGGCTCGAGCGTCGCCACGCGATGACGAGGCAGCGGGGACGCCACGTCGGTTGCCGGGACACATGGCGTGGCATCGGGAGCGAGGCGGTAGCTCATCGGTAGATCTCCGTGGATGAATGCTGGCAGGGGGCTCAAGAGCGAGGAAGGCTGTGATTGGTGGTGACCAAGTTCGAGCGATCTGCATCGGCCATCGGTGACTTCATCCGATTAGTTACAAAGTGCGTCCTTTCGGGTGTCGTCGCTGGTCTTGTCTCCCTGACTGGAATCAGGGGTGTCTACCGGGCTTATTCCCAGCTCGTGACCTGTATTCCCGGTCGAGGGGAACTTCAGGGCGGTCGAACGTTGCCGCGAACACTCCGTGTCCGCGCGGTCGTGCCGCCGAATCTGTTGGGCCAACGATGTCACGGAAGTATGCAGGCGATTGCGGAAAGTGAACACCGTCCGCTTCGTTCCATCGGGGCGAGCGCCTGCGACGTGACAGCCAGCACCAGCGCGTTGCTGGCCGAGCTCTTCGAGTTCCAGAGCGTCCGCATCTTCATCGGCACCCGACCGCTGGGAACGGACCTGCCGCGCGTGTCGCACGCCGTAAGTTCGGGACAAGGACTCGTGCTCGTGGAGTCCGTGCTCTGGCCGCCTGGTGACTACGAGGTGGAGTTCGACGGCCGCGTCTACTGCGACGGGGTCTACACGGGGCAGACGGTGGCTCATCTAGCCACCGCGACACGCCTGTGGCGGCAGATACTGCCCAGAGGACATCAAGTCAGGGCGCTGGTCATCGTGTATTCCGAAGGCGGAGGGAGGATGACGTTGCCGGCCGGAGGGCGCGGCGATGTCGCCTGGGTGCGTCCGGAAGGCGCCGTGCCAGCTATCTGCCGCCTCGGGATGGAAGGAAAACGGGATGTGAACAGGCGTGCGCTTGCGACGCTGATCGCGGCCACGTCGGTCCAGGGATGATGCCCGCTCTGCCTGGAACGGGGTAGGCCAGCAAGTTTGTCCCTGTGCACGAAGACTTCTCGTGAGCGGGCAACCATCGACGAGTCCACCGCGCAAACGTGGATTCACCGTCATATTGACACTGTTGGGGGCGTGACCCGCCTCGTCGAGGCCAAATTCCACCGCCTGATGCCGCACCCGCGCATCGATGACCAACGGGCGCAGGGCACTGGAGAATCCACCGGACCGTGTGCTGATGCTCCTGCTCGACGAGGACTTCGGCGTGACCGAGGTAGCGATGACATGACACGGGTTCACCGACGTGGACTAATGAGGTGTTTTCGCGGCGGAACGCGAGACATGCTCAGGTTCCCGAAACGTCAGCCAACCAGATCTCGATCATATGGAGGGCTCTGGAACTACTACTGCGAAGGGCTCGTCGCAATCAGGCGATCATGCTCTGGCAGGTGGCAGTATTGCGTTTGGAAACATGGCGGCGCAGGTGGCTGTGTTCTACGCACTCGACCGCTGGGGCGGCGTCGTCTGCCAAAGATCGCTCGCGCTGACGCGGGCCAGGGTGCTCGCCAGTGATCGCACGAGCGTCCGCCTAAGTGCGTGGAACGTTTCGAGTTCAACCTCGTGGCGGCACGCCGGTGCTGCCGCACGTGTCAGGACATTGGATCAATGGCGTGTACTTGTTTCCCAAGGACGTTCACGGTCTGCTCTGACGTCAGCTGCTGGTGACCGTCTCACAGCGGACCTCCCGGCCGGGCAGCCCGGTCTTCCGCGCCAGGTCCTTGATGCCGTCCAGCAGGATGCGGCACGACAGCACCTGGTCACCCTTGGGCGTGGCGGTGACGGACGCCTTCTCGCCCGCGTTGACGACGGCGTCGTACGTCCACGGTGCCGGTGCGGAGACCGAGTGGGTCTGCGACGGTTCCTTGCGGAAACGGTCGGCGGACTCGGTGTAGGTGACGTCCACTGCGGTCTGGGCGGGCTCCGAAGACACCTCGTACGTGACGGCCCACGCCTTGCCGGTCAACGCGTTCCAGCCGCCGTAGTGGTTGACCAGGGCGACGGTCCCGCCGGCCAGCAGGATCAGCACGGCGAGGACCACGAGCGTCGTCTTCATGGGCACCGACCGTAGAGGTGGACGCGTGCACGGGCATCGTTCGGTGGTCGGAACCGGAGGTCGTCCCCGGGGACTACTCGCCGCGCGCGAGGTACTTCTTGATGCAGTGGACGACGCCTTGGCGGCTGGCGAAGGCGTTGAAGTCGGCCAGGCGGTGCACGGTGAAGCCCAGGCCGGTCCACAGGCGGTCCATCTCGTCGTCGATCACGGCGAGGTCGGCGTTCTCGCCGTGGCCGAACGTGGGCAGGTAGACGTTCTGCCCGGCTTCGGCGCTGTTCTCGACGAGGCAGTTGTTCCAGGTGATGTGGTGCCACGGCCGCACGTTCACCGTCGACTCCGCTTGGGCGCCCGCCGCGGCGAGCTCCGCGACGACGTCGCGCAGTTCGGCGCCGTCCGGGGTTTCGGAGAACGCTCGGAGGCTCGCGAACGTGAGCCGCTGGGAGATGTGCGGCCGGTGTGCCAGCGGGTTGCGCACGACCTCGAACCCGCGGGCCTCGAACCCGGCCGCGATCTCGTCGTAGGCGTTCTGCAGCGCGAACGGCGAGGTGGTGCCGAGCAGGTCGTCGGCGAGCTTCGGGCTGCCGACCAGGACGCGGAACCGGCCGTCGGCGCGGCCGGTCAGGGTCACGAACATGTCGATGTGGAAGATCGGCTGGACGTCGCCGACGCCTCCGCCCGGGAGGTCCAGGTAGTACTCGCCGTCCGCCACCGTCGCGTAGTAGCTCTTGAGGCCGAGCGGCCGTCGTGTTCCGACCAGGACCAGCTCGCGGTCGCTGTCGACGTGGCGGCGGAACAGCTCGCGCACGAAGTCCGCGGCGGTCTGTCCGGGTGGGACCGACACGGGCAGCTCGCCGCTGCCGACGAGGTCCAGCGTGTCCAGGAAGTAGTCGGTGCCGAGCAGCCAGAAGTCGTCGCCGATCAGGCAGTTGCCGCCCTGGAACACGAGCGGTGCCTGGGTCGCGCGGACCGGGCCGTGCTCCTCGACGGCGTCGGCGATCAGCGAGTCGCCGGAGCGCGGGAACGACCACGGCTCCAGCAGGTACGTGCCCTCCTCGCCCTGGTCGACGAGCGCGAGGTAGCCGTCCTCCGCCCAGTCGGTGAAGTCGATGTAGTCGGGCATCGGCACGAACCGGGCGCTGTGTCCCGCCTCGGTGAACCACGCCTCGACGGTCTGGCGGTCGCTTTCGTGGTGCACGACGACGAACTCGGTGCCCTGCCGCAGCGCGCCGATCACCGAGCGGTAGCCCGCGGCCAGTTCGGGCGCGTGCACGCCGTACGAAGGGAACGCGAGCAGCAGCTGGTCGATCGACCCCGACCAGGACGAGACCAGGCTGGGGCGGGCGATGCCGGGCGTGACGCGCAGCTGGTTCAGCGTGCCGAGGCGGGACGGTCCCGGGGAGGGGAACCGGTCGCGGTCGGTGCGCCGGTGACCGGGTGCGTCAGGAACGAGGAAGCGGAAGGCCGCGTCGCCGTACATGCCTCGATCATGGCACCGAACGACCCCGGCCGCCGCTACTTCAGCAGGAGCCGCACCGTCAGTTCGAGCCGGTTCGCCACGTCCGTCGCCGTCGCGCGCCGCGTCACCCACGCGACCAGGTTGGACAGCCACACGTCGCTGATCACGCGGGCGATGGCCTTCTGCTCGTCGGTCGGCGGCTCGGTGCTCATGGCCTTGGTGAAGATGCTCTCCATCAGCCACGACACCCGGTCGATCTCGGCGCCGGCGGACGCGTCGGCGAAGGTGAACGCGCGCGTCATCGCCTCGGTGAGGTGCGGGTTGCGCTGCAGGCCGCGCGTGATGCGGCCGAGCACGAACAGCACGCGCTCGTACGGGCTCTCGCCGGGGATCGCGAGGCGGTCCATCTTCTCCTGGGCGCGCTCCAGCTCCACCGCGAGGCTCGACACCAGGAGGTGGACCTTCGAGGGGAAGTAGCGGTACAACGTGCCCAGCGCCACGTCGGCCCGGTCCGCCACGGCGCGCATCTGGACGGCGTCGAACCCGCCCTTCGACGCCAGCGCGATCGTCGCGTCGACGATCCGCTTGCGCCGTTCGCGCTGGGCGGCGGAGCTCAGCTCCTCGCCCGCCATCAACGGGTCCGTGCGCGACTTCGAAGGTGACACGGAGATGATCCTCCTGGAACGTGTTGCAGCTGCCCCCGCATAGTACTCGATCGGTTTCCCGGGCATGATCTGTTGCTCGAAATAGAACACGTTCTATAAACTTCCTCACGTACTGGAGGAGGCAGCGTGCCGATCGCCACGACGGGGGAACAACGAGCGTTGCGCGACAGCGTCGACGCGGCCGGGGGCGGGTGGGCGGATCTCGTCCGCGTCGGGTTCTTCGAGGTGACGCGGGAGGGCGGTACGGTCGCCGACCTCGCGGTGATGCTGGAACGGGCGGCCGAGCACCTGGTGCCGGGGCCCCTGCTGCCCACGGCCCTGGTGTCGGTGCTGGTCCCCGGTTTCGAGGGCGTGGCTGGATTCGGGTTCTCGCCGCGGCACGTGGTGGGCGCCGCCGAGGCCACGCACGTTCTCGTTGACGCGGACGGGTGGACGTTCGCGCGGGTCGAGGAGATGACCGAGCTCGAAGCCGTCGACCTGTCGCGGTCGCTCGGGTCTGTCCGCGTCGGGCAGGGCGAAGCGGTAGAGGACCCCACGGACCTGGCGATCACGCTGATGGCGGCCGAGGCCAGCGGGGTGGCGGCGTGGTGCCTGAACACCGCCGTCGAGCACGCGAAGCAGCGCAAGCAGTTCGGGCGGGCCATCGGGTCGTTCCAGGCGGTCAAGCACCTGTGCGTGGAGATGCTGTGCCGGGCCGAACAGGCCAGTTCGGTCGCGTGGGACGCGGCGCGGTCGGTGGGCGAGGACGAGCACCCGCTGGCCGCCGCGGTCGCCGGTGCCGTGGCGTTCGACGCTGCCGTGCGCAACGCCAAGGACTGCATCCAGGTGCTCGGCGGCATCGGGTTCACCTGGGAGCACGACGCGCACCGCTACCTGCGGCGGGCCTGGGCGTTGCAGCAGCTCGCGGGCGGTGTCGAGCGGTGGCGCCGAAGGGTCGCGGAACTGGCGCTCGGCGGCGCGCGCCGGACGCTCGGCCTGCGGGTCGAGTCCGATCCGGACGTCGCGGAGGTCGTGGCCGAGATCGCCGGTCTCGACCCGGCCGCGCGACGGGAACGGCTGGCGGACACCGGTCTGCTGGTGCCGCACTGGCCGCCGCCGTACGGGAGGGGCGCGGACCCGAAGCGCCAGCTCGTGATCGACAGCGAGTTCGCGCGGGCCGGGGTGCGCAGGCCCGACCTGGTCATCGGCGGCTGGGCCGGGCCGACGATCCTCCGGCACGGGACGCCCGAGCAGCGGGAACGGTTCGTGCGGCCGACGGTGCGCGGCGAGCTGACGTGGTGCCAGCTGTTCAGCGAGCCGGAGGCGGGATCGGACCTGGCGTCGTTGCGCACGAAGGCCGTCCGCGCCGACGGCGGCTGGCGGCTCACCGGGCAGAAGGTGTGGACGTCGCTCGCGCACCAGGCCGACTGGGCGATCTGCCTGGCCCGCACCGACTCCGCTGTGCCCAAGCACAAGGGCATCACGTACTTCCTCGTCGACATGCGCTCGCCAGGCGTCGAGGTGCGGCCGTTGCGGGAGATCACCGGTGACGCGCGGTTCAACGAGGTCTTCCTCGACGACGTGTTCGTGCCGGACGACTGCGTGGTCGGCGAGGTGAACGACGGCTGGCGGCTTGCCCGCACGACGCTCGCCAACGAACGCGTGGCGATGGGCTCGGCGCTCGGCGAGCCGCTGGAACGTGTTCTCACCTCGTCCGTCGAGCCGGACCGGATGGGACGGCTGGGCGCGTTGGTCGCGCAAGGACTGGCCGTGTCCGTGCTGGACCTGCGGGCGGGCCTGCGGGTGCTGGACGGGCAGGAGCCCGGCGCGGAGTCGAGCGTGCGCAAGCTCGTGGGCGTGCGGCAGCGGCAGGACGTGGCGGAGTTCGCCGCCGAGGTCCTCGGCCCGGACGGCGCCGCGGACAGCGAGCAGATGCACGAGTTCCTGCTGTCGCGCTGCCTGAGCATCGCGGGCGGGACCACGCAGGTGCTGATGAACCTGGCCGGCGAACGGATTCTCGGTCTACCGAGGGAGCCCTAGATGGACTTCGAGCTCGACGAGACCCAGCGGGACGTCGCCGCGCTGGCGGCCGAGGTGCTCGGGAGGGAGGGCGACGAGCCCTGGAAGGCGCTGGGGGAGGCGGGCCTGCTGGCCCTGGCCGTTCCGCGACGGCTCGGTGGCGACGGGCTCGGCCTGCCGGAGACGGCCGTGCTGCTCACCGAGGCCGGGCGGCGGGCGGTGGACGTGCCCGCGCTGGCGACGCTCGCCCTGGGCGTGCTGCCGATCGTCCGGCACGGCACGCGAGAGCAGCAGGACGAGGTGCTGCCGCTGGTCACCGAGCAGCACGCCGTGCTGACGGCGGCGCTGAGCGAGCCGTCGCACCCGTTGCCGGTCAGGCCGGGGACGACGGCGGGACCGGACGGCATCACCGGCGTGAAGATCAACGTGCCGTACGCGGCCGAGGCGGTGCGCATCCTCGTGAGCACCGATGTCGGCGTCTACCTCGTGGACCCGGCCCAGCCCGGCGTGTCCACAGAGGACGGGACCGTGCGGTTCGAGGGCGCACAAGGCGAACGGCTGGACGGCGCGGCCGACGACCTCCGCCGGTTCGCCCTGGCGGGAGCGTGCGCGCAAGCGGACGGCGTCCTGGCCGGGGCGCTCGACCTCACGGTCCGGCACGTCGGCACGCGCCACCAGTTCGGCAAGCCGCTCGCCACCTTCCAGGTCGCCGCCGCGCTGGTCGCGGACGTCTACATCGCCGCCCGCACCTTGCACCTGGCCGCGGTGACGGCCTGCTGGAACCTCGACGACGACGACCTCGCCACGGCGGCGTACTGGCTCGCGGCGGAAGCGCTGCCCGCCGTGCACACGTGTCACCACCTGCACGGCGGCCTCGGCCTCGACATCACCTACCCGATGCACCGCTACTACGGCATGGCCAAGGAGCTGACGAGGTTCGTCGGCGGAGTGGAGCACCGCTTGGGGGCCATCGATGTTCATTGACCTCACCACCGAACAACGCCGGTTGCGCGACGAGCTGCGCGAGTACTTCGCGACCGTCATGTCCGACGCCGAACGCGACGCGATGCTCACCGAGCGGCACGGCCGGACATACCGCGAGCTGGTCAAACGGCTCGGCAGGGACGGACGGCTCGGCGTCGGCTGGCCGAAGGAGTACGGCGGGCTCGGGTTCGGGCCGGTCGAGCAGCAGATCTTCGTCAACGAGGCCGCACGGGCGGACGTGCCGTTGCCGTACGTGACGCTGCAGACCGTCGGGCCCACGCTTCAGGCGTACGGAACGCAGGAGCAGAAGGACTTCTTCCTGCCGAAAATCCTCAGCGGCGACCTGCACTTCGCCATCGGTTACACCGAACCGGAGGCGGGCACCGACCTGGCCTCGTTGCGCACCAAGGCGGTCCGGGACGGTGACCACTACGTCGTCAATGGCCAGAAGATCTTCACGACCGGTGGCCACGACGCGGACCACGTGTGGCTGGCCTGCCGCACGGGCGCCCCGGACTCACGGCACAAGGGCATCTCGATCCTCATCGCCGACACGGGGGACCCCGGCTACTCGTGGACGCCGATCATCACCTGCGACGGCGCGCACCACGTCAACGCCACGTACTACAACGACGTCCGCGTGCCGGTGTCACGGCTGGTCGGCGAGGAGAACAAGGGCTGGCGGCTGATCACCACCCAGCTCAACCACGAGCGCGTCATGCTCGGCCCGGCCGGGCGGATCGACGCGCTGGTGCGGCGGGTCCACCGGTGGGCGTCGGAACGCGGGCTCCTCGGTGAACCGGACGTGCGCAGGGCGCTGGCCGAGGCACGGGCGGTCGTCCGGGTGAACGAGCTGCTCAACTGGCAGGTCGCGAGCGGGGAGGTGCAGGTCGCGGACGCCAGCGCCACCAAGGTGTTCGCCGCCGACCGCACCCAGCGCGTCGGCAGGCTGCTGGAAGAGCTGGTCGGACGGCACGGCGGCGACGCGGAACTGGCGCGGTGGCTGGACGTCCAGGCACGGCGCAACCTCGTGCTGACGTTCGGCGGAGGAGTGCAGGAGATCCAGCGCGAGCTGATCGCGAACATCGGGCTCGGCCTGCCGCGGGTGGTGCGATGACCGACATCGAGAAGGAAGCGGCCCGCATCGCCGAACAGGGCGAGAGCGCTCCCCGGCTGGCGCGTGACCCGGTGAACCTGCCGATGATCAACAACTGGCTGGAGGCCATCGGCGACAAGCATCCCGGCTACACCGAGGTCGCGCCTCCCGCGATGGTGCAGGTGTGGACGATGCCGGGGCTGCACGGCCGACGCGCGCCCGACGACCCGCTCGGGCAGATGATGGCCATCCTCGACGAGGCCGGGTACACCTCCGTCGTCGCCACCAACAGCGACCAGACCTACCACCGCTATCTCAAGGTCGGCGAGCACCTCTCCATGGCCACCAGCCTGGAGGACGTGACGGGACCGAAGCGGACGGGACTGGGCGAGGGCTGGTTCGTCACGACCAGGAGCACCTGGTACGTCGGCGACGAACCGGTGGCGGAGATGCGGTTCCGCGTCCTGAAGTACCGGCCCGCCCAGAAGCCCGAGCCCGTCGCGGAGACACCCGAGGCACAACCCATCCGGCCGTCGGTCAACCGCGACACCGAGTACTTCTGGGAGGGCTGCCGTCAGAACGAGCTGCGCATCCAGCGGTGCGGCGGCTGCGGGCTGCTCCGGCACCCGCCCGGACCGATGTGCCCGGAATGCGGTGCCACCAAACCGAAGTACCTCGTCTCGGACGGGCTCGGCGTGGTCTACAGCTACGTCGTGCACCACCACCCGGCCGTGCCGGGCAAGCGGACGCCGTTCGTCATCGCCCTGGTCGAGCTGGACGAGGGTGTGCGGATGCTGGGCGAGCTGGACGGCGAACCGGCCATCGGGCAACGGGTCGAGGTCGTGTTCACGAAGGTCGACGACGAGCTGACGATGCCGAGCTGGAGGCCCCGTGCGGATCGGTGACCCCCTTCCCGAGTGGCACGTCGAGGCCACGCCCACGTTCGTGATCAGCACCGCCCTCGCCACGCGCGACTTCCAGGACGTCCACCACGACCGCGACCTCGCGGTCCGGCGCGGTTCGAAGGACATCTTCATCAACATCCTCACCACGACCGGGCTCGTGCAGCGGTACGTGACGGACTGGGCGGGTCCGGAGGCGCTGGTGCGGCAGATCAACGTGAGGCTCGGCGCCCCTTGCTTCGCCTACGACACCTTGAAGTTCTTCGGCCAGGTCGTCGAACGCCAGGAGCAGGACCTGACCATCGAGGTCGTCGGCAGGACGGCGCACGGCGACCACGTCACCGGAACCGTCCGGATCGAGGTGCCCGCGTGAACGCCGCGATCGCCGGGATCGGCGCCACCGACTTCTCCAAGAACTCGGGCCGCAGCGAGTTGCAGCTGGCCGCCGAGGCCGCCCGGGCCGCATTGACGGATGCGGGCCTCGAACCGTCCGATGTGGACGGCCTGGTCACGTTCACGATGGACACCAACGCCGAGGTCGCGGTGGCGCGTGAGCTGGGCATCCCGGAGCTGACGTTCTTCAGCCGCGTCCACTACGGCGGCGGGGCGGCGTGCGCGACCGTGCAGCAGGCGGCGATGGCCGTCGAGACGGGGATGGCCGAGGTCGTGGTGTGCTACCGGGCGTTCAACGAACGGTCCGGGCACCGGTTCGGCCAGGTGCAGACCGCGGCGGCGGCGAACATCGACAACAGCTGGTCCTACCCGATGGGGCTGGGAACCCCGGCCGCGATGGTCGCGATGTTCGCCCGCCGGTACATGCACGAGTACGGCGCCACCAGCGAGGACTTCGGCCGGGTCGCGGTCGTCGACCGCAAGCATGCCGCCACGAACCCGGACGCGTGGTTCCACGGCAGGCCGATCACCCTGGACGACCACCAGGCGTCGCGCTGGATCGCCGAGCCGTTGCGGCTGCTCGACTGCTGCCAGGAGAGCGACGGCGCAGTGGCGCTGGTCGTCACGTCCGCCGAACGGGCCCGCGACCTGCCGAACAAACCCGCGGTCATCAGCGCGGCGGCCCAGGGCAGTGGCCGCGACCAGTTCACCATGACGAGCTACTACCGCGACGACCTGACCGGCCTGCCCGAGATGGGGGTGGTGGCACGGGGTCTGTGGCGGAGGTCCGGCATTGGTCCGTCCGATGTGGACGTGGCGGTGCTCTACGACCACTTCACGCCGTTCGTCCTGGTGCAGCTGGAAGAACTCGGGTTCTGCGGCAAGGGAGAGGCCAAGGACTTCGTCGCCTCCGGCGCGTTGGAGCTCGACGGCGCGCTCCCGCTCAACCCGCACGGTGGCCAGCTCGGTGAGGCTTACCTGCACGGCATGAACGGCATCGCCGAGGCCGTGCGGCAGGTGCGCGGCACCGCGGTGAACCAGGTCGCGGACGTCGAGCACGTCCTGGTCACCGCCGGTACCGGGGTTCCGACCAGCGGACTAGTCCTCGGTCAGGGATAGCACCGCGTCGGCGAGGACGGGACGGTCTCCGGCCGAGGTCAGCACGACCAACCGGCGACCGTCCCTCCACACCCGAGTGGTCAGGGTCTCGCCGGGGAACACCACGCCGGCGAACTTCGCGCCGAACGACGCCACCTGCTCCGGCCCGTCGAGCACCGTCTCGACCACGGCCCGGCACACCACCCCGTACGTGCACAGGCCGTGCAGGATCGGCGCGTCGAACCCGGCGCGCCGCGCGAACTCCGGGTCGGCGTGCAGCGGGTTGCGGTCGCCGCACAACCGGTACAGGTATGCCTGCTGGGGCAGCGTCGGTGTGTCGATGACGAAGTCCGGCTCGCGGCCGGGCACGTCGACCTTGCCGGACGGCCCGCGCTCGCCGCCGAACCCGCCCTCGCCGCGGGCGAAGATGCTGGACCGCGTGGTGAACAACGCGGTGCCGTCCGGAGCCACGGCCGTGGCCTCCTGCACGATGACCGCGGCCTTGCCCTTGTCCCACACGTCCGAGATGCGGGTGCGCAGCACGGCTTTGCCCTCGGCGGGCAGCGGCGAGTGCACGGCGATCTCCTGCGTGCCGTGCAGCACCCGCGCCAGGTCGATGTCGACTCCGGGGAACGCCACGGCGGGCGGTGCGGTCTCGTGGAACCGCGGCGCGACGACGCCGAACGTCGGCAGGACCCGCAAGCCCTCCTCGTAGACGTACCGGAGCTCGGTGGCGCCCAGGGCCAGGTGGTAGAGCAGGACGTCCGAGTGCGTCCAGGTGAACTCGACCTCGGGCAGCTCCGCCCCGATCGCGACGGACGGGTCGATCGGCATCCAGCACCCCTCACTCGTAGGTGATCTTCACCGTGTCGGTGACCGGGACCGACTGGCACGCCAGCACGATGCCGTCGGCGATGTCCTCGGGGTCGAGCACGTCGTTGTCGAGCATCTTGACCTCGCCCTCGACCAGCCGGCACGCGCACGCGCTGCACGCGCCCTCCCTGCACGAGTACGGCGCGTCGAGCCCTTTGTCCAGCAACAGGTCCAGCAGCTTCGTCCGGGCGGGCCACGGGAACCGGTGCCGCTCGCCGTCCAGCTCGACCTCGACGACCGCGTCCGGCCGGTCGCTCGCCACCGGCTTCACGGAGGCGAACGGGTCGCTGGACAGCGATACGAACTTCTCCACGTGCACCACCGGGACGTCGTGCAACGCCTTACGTGCGGCTTCCATGAACGGCGCCGGTCCGCACACGAACGCTTCGTCACACGGCCGGACGAACGCCCGCAGCCCGTGCGGCAACCCCTGCACCGACTCCAGCCAGTGCACGACGGTGAGCCGTTCCGGATGCTCGCGCGTCAGCGCGTCCAGTTCGCGCGCGAAGATCACCGACGACTCGTCGCGGTTGGCGTAGAACAGGAACACGCTCCCGGAACCCTGATGGAGCACCGCCCTGATGATCGACATGACCGGCGTGATCCCGCTGCCCGCGGCGAAGGCGAGCAGCGAGGAGTCCAGCGACGACGGCGTGAACACCCCGGCCGGTGCCAGCACGTCCAGCTCCATGCCGACCTTCAGGGCGGAACACATCCACGCCGACCCGTAGCCGTCCGGCGTGCGCTTCACGGTGATCTTCAACGGCTCGCCCGGCGCGCTGGACAGGGAGTAGCAGCGCGCCACCTCACCCGCCCGCACGGTCAGGAACTGGCCCGGCCGTGGCGTGAAATCCGCCCCCGACAACACGAACGAGCGTGCGTCCGCGGTCTCCTCGATCACGGCGTCGACCCGCACCCGGTGCACCTCAGCCATCGGCGACCTCCAGCGTCCCGTCCCGCACGGCCTTCTCGATGCTGTCGCGCAACCTCAGGCAGGTCGGCACCAGCGCCGCTCTACGGCCGCACAGTTCCGGGCAGTCGCGGGTGTCGGAGAGCCACTGCACGCTCGTGTGCTGAGGGCTGTTCTTCTTGACGAGAACCAGGTTCCCGCAGTCGCAGACCACCGGCACCATGCCGCCGCGCAGGAACTCGTCGCGCTCGCTCACGTCGCCTGCTCCTGTTGCTGGGCGAGGTTCTCGGCGACCTCCTTCTCCCACACCTCGACGGCGCGGCTCGTGTCGACCTCGAACTCGAAGCGCCGCACCATGTCCTCGGTGACGTCCTCGACGTCGACGTAGAACTGCTCGTACCAGCGCCGGAGCTGGTAGACCGGCCCGTCCTCCTCGCACAGCAACGGGTTGTCGATGCGGGTCTTGTTCTGCCAGATCTCCACGTCCTGGAGGAACCCGACCCCGATGCCGCGGGCGAACTTGGCCGCGATCTTGTCGGCGTGCACGTCGTCGACCCCGGGCAGCTTCTTCACGATCGCGCCCCACTGGAGCTTGAACGACGTCGGCGAGATCGGGTAGTGGCAGTTGATCAGGACCGTCTCGATCTCCAGTCCCTTGTAGTCGTTCCACAGGTAGTCGATCATGTACGACGGCCCGTAGTACGCGGCCTCCGAACGGACCTCGACGTCACCGGTGTAGTTCGAGCCCATCGCGACGTCCGGACGGCCCCGCGTGGTCAGGTACTGCGCGGCGACGTGGCCCTCCATCACGTTCTTGAAGTACGTCGGGAACGCGAAGTGGATGTAGAAGAAGTGGGCCATGTCGACGACGTTGTCGATGATCTCGCGGCAGTTCGCGCCGTCGATCACCACCGAGTCCCACGTCCAGTTGCTCCACTCGTCGGAGAACGCGGCGTCGATGCGCGGGATCGTGACGTGCTCGGGCGGCGGGTTGCCCTGCGGGTCGTTCCAGACGAAGAGCTGCTTGTTCTCCTCCAGCGTGATCCACGACCGCGTGCGTGCCCGCAGCGGAACGCGCTTGGCGTACGGGATGTCGACGCACCGGCCGTTGCCCGCCCAGCGCCAGTCGTGGAACGGGCAGGCGATGGTGTCGCCCTTGACCGTGCCCTGGGTGAGGTCGCCGCCCATGTGCCGGCAGTACCCGTCGAGCACGTTGATCTTGCCGTCGGCGGTCGCGAACACGACGAGCTTGGTGCCGAACGCCTCGACGGCGTGCGGCTTGCCGTCGCGGAAGGTGGAAGCCAGCCCGAGGCAGTGCCAGCCGCGCGCGAACCGCGCCGGAGGTGCCCCGGAGTCGATCGTGCGTACGGCGTCCTGCGTCATGGCGTTCCTCCAGAGATGTCGAGTCCGGCGAGGTACCCGAACGTCATCGCCGGTCCGAGGGTGGCGCCCGCGCCCGCGTAGGAGCGGCCCATGACGGACGCGCTGGTGTTGCCCGCGGCGTAGAGGCCCTCGATGACCGTGCCGTCCTCGCGCAGCACCCGTGCGCGGGTGTCGGTGCGCAGGCCGCCCTTCGTGCCGAGGTCGCCGGGCACGATCTTCACCGCGTAGAACGGCCCGGTGGTCAGCGGCGCCAGGTTGGGGTTCGGCAGGTTCCGGGGATCGCCGTAATAACGGTCGTACGCGCTGTCACCGCGGTGGAAGTCGGCGTCCTTCCCGTCCACGGTCAGGGTGTTGAACCGGCGAACCGTCTCGATGAGCTCCGGCAGGTCCGCCTCCTGGGCGAGTTCGGCGATGGTGGGCGCGGTGAGCACGACGTCCTTCCAGCGCCGGGGGAGCGCACGGCGCGGCGGAACACCGCAGAACGGGTACCGGCCGCGGTAGTCGTGGTCGAAGACCAGCCAGGTTTCACCGGTCATCGCGTTGACCACGTCGATGTACGGCGCGGCCTCGTTGACGAACCGGCGGCCGGTCTTGTCGACGAGGATGCAACCGGGCAGGGAACGCTCCGCCAGCAGGAAGAACGGGCCACGCGGGAGCGGGACGGACGGGCCCCACCAAGCCTCGTCCATCAACGCGACGGACCCGCCCGCCCGCACACCGGCCTCGATGCCGTCACCGGTGTTCGCCCGTGCGCCGACGGTCCACTCCGTGCCGATGCCCTGATGCTGCTTGCGGAGCTGCTCGTTGTGCTCGAAACCGCCCGACGCCAGCACCACGTGGTTCGCCGAGATGATCCGGCCGTCCGCCACGATGCCGGCCACCCGGCCGTTCTCCTGGTGCAGGTCGGTCATCGGGGTGTTCAGCCTGACCTCGACGCCCGCCGCCTTGAGCCCCGCGCGCAGGCCCGCGGTGAGCGCCTGACCCATCGTGAGGCGCCGTCCGGGCAGGAACCGTCGTCCGAAGACCTTGGCGGCGGTGAGCAGGCCGCGCGGGTGGCGGCTGATCAGGTTCAGCCAGCGGTAGTCGGTCTGGGTGATCACGATGCCCGCCGGGGTGGGCACGTACGGGGGTTCGAGGTCCGCGATCTCGTCGCCGAGCAGCTTCGCGTTGAACGGCAGCGGTTCGACGGACCGGCCGCGTGGCTGCCCACCAGGCGCTTCGGGGTAGTAGTCGGCGTAGTCGGTGACCCAGCGGAACCTCAACGGCGTGTGCTTCCGGACGAACGCGAGCATCTCCGGTCCGGCGTCCAGGAACGCCTCCCGCAGCTCCGCCGGGACGTCCGGGGCGATGTGCGCCAGGTAGGTCCTCGCCCGCTCCGGCGAGTCGGGCACGCCGCTCGCGGCGACCACCGCGTTGCCGGGCACCCAGATGCCACCGCCGGACCGCGCCGTCGACCCGCCGTAGCGCCCGGCCTTCTCCACGACCAGGGTCCGCAGGCCGCGCACAGCGGTGCAGAGCGCGGCCGTCATGCCCGCCGCGCCACTGCCGACGACGATCACGTCGTACATCGCACCTCCCGGATGCCGAGACTAGAACAGGTTATAGTTCTGAGCCGGTTTGGCGCTATGGTGTAGGAGTTCCAGCCAAGAAGGCCCACCAAGAACCTGTTTCTGGAGGGGTGTGTGGAGGTCATCGCGGACGTCGTGGTCATCGGTTTCGGCGCGGCGGGCGCGTGCGCCGCCATCGAGGCCGCGGCGACCGGCGCGTCCGTGGTGGTGCTCGACCGGTTCGCCGGAGGCGGCGCGACCGCGTTGTCCGGCGGCGTCGTGTACGCGGGTGGCGGGACGCGGCAGCAGGGGGAGGCCGGAGTCGCCGACTCGGTCGAGGCGATGGAGTCCTACCTGCGCACGGAGGTGCGGGACGCGGTGTCCGAGGCGACGCTGCGCCGGTTCTGCGAGGACAGCGCCTCGATGCTGGCCTGGCTGGAGGAGCAGGGCGTGCCGTTCTCGTCGGCGGTCTGCCCGTTCAAGACGTCCTACCCGACCGACGACTACTACCTGTACCAGTCCGGCAGCGAGGACGCGTGGCCCGACCCGGCCCCGCGCGGGCACCGGACCAAGGCGAAAGGCACGTCCGGCGGGGTCTTCTTCGCGCGGCTGGCCGAATCCGCACGTCGGTCGGGCGCTCGGGTCCTGACGCAGACGCGCGCGGTCGAGTTGGTCGTGGACGGCCGGGTGACGGGTGTGCGGTGCCGCACCTTGACCGGCCTGCCGAAACTGCTGCACGGCCTGCTGTCGAAAGCGGGCGCGAAGCCGTGGCTCTACTACCCGCCGCTCGGCAGGAAGCTGTTCGGGCCGGCGGCCTGGCTGGAACGCTTCAGCCGTCCGCGCACCGTGACCGCCCGGCGAGGCGTGGTCATCGCCGCTGGTGGCTTCATCGCGAACCGGGAGATGGTGCGGGAGCACGCTCCGGCGCACCGCGGCGGTCTCGCGCTGGGCACTCCCGGTGACGACGGCGCCGGAATCCGGCTCGGTGTCGCGGCCGGCGGCAAGACCGCGCGGATGGACAAGGTGTCGGTGTGGCGGTTCGTGACGCCGCCCAGCGCGTTGCAGCGCGGCGTGCTGGTGGACGCCGACGGGCAGCGGTTCGGTGACGCCACCCGGTACGGCGCGGCCATCGGTGACGAGATCGTCCGGCGTGGCGGCAAGGCGTGGCTGCTGGTCGACGACGACATCCTGCGCGTCGCGCGGGCGCAGGTGCGGACTCAGACCGCGCCGTTCCAGCGTTGGCAGGCGCGCTACCTGCTGAACCGCGGCCTGGTGACCGCGCCGACCGTCGAGGAGGTCGCGGACAAGGCCGGAATCGGTGTGCCCGAACCGTTCGGGACGCCGCCCTACTCGTTGATCGACGTGTCGGTGCGCGGCGGGTTCGGCTACCCGTGCCCGATGCTCACGCTCGGCGGGCTCGTCGTCGACGAGGACACCGGTCAGGTGCGCGGAGTCCCCGGTCTCTACGCGGCCGGGCGGTCGGCGGTCGGGCTGTGCTCGGAGTCCTACGTGAGCGGGCTCGCGCTCGCCGACTGCGTCTTCTCCGGTCGCCGGGCAGGACAGCACGTTGTGAAGGAGGACAGGTGCTGACCACGCAGAACAGGGAGGCCGCCGCCGAGCTGCTGAGGACGGCCGAACGCGACCGCGTGCCGATCAAGCCGCTCGTCGAGCTGTTCCCGGAGATCGACGTGGTGGACGCGTACGAGATCCAGCTGCTCAACGTCCGCCACCGCAACCGCGACGTGATCGGCCACAAGGTCGGCCTGTCGTCGCTCGCGATGCAGAAGATGATGGGCGTCGACGAACCCGACTACGGCCACCTGCTCGACGACATGCAGCTGCACGGCACGGCGGACTCGTCGGCGTACCTCTACCCGCGGGTGGAGGTGGAGATCGCGTTCCTGCTCGGCCGCGACCTGCCCGGCGAGGGCTGCACGGTCGAGGACGTGCTGGCCGCCACCGAGTTCGTCGCCCCGGCCATCGAGCTGATCGACAGCCGGATCGAGAACTGGCGGATCGGCCTCCAGGACACCATCGCGGACAACGCGTCGTCGGCCGGGTTCGTGCTGGGCGACGCGCGCGTACGCCCGTCCGAACTGGACATCGGCGCGGTGGTGGCGACCTTGCGGCGCAACGGTGAGGTGGTCGCCGAGGGACGCGGTGACGCCGTGCTCGGCGATCCGGCGGTCGCCGTGGCGTGGCTCGCGCAGAAGGTCGCGGGTTTCGGCGTCCGGCTGCTCGCGGGTGACGTCGTGCTGCCCGGCTCGTGCACCCGCGCGATCGACGCCGGGCCGGGAGACGAGTTCCACGCCGAGTTCACCGGGCTCGGTTCCGTCGATCTGAAGTTCGAGTGAGGTGACTCGGGTGAAGGCCGCCATCGTCGGCTCCGGCAACATCGGCACCGACCTGCTCCACAAGCTCCTGCGCTCGCCGGTGCTGGAACCGCGCTGGATGGTGGGCGTCGACCCGGCCAGCGAGGGCCTGCGACGGGCGGCGTCACTGGGCCTGGAGGTCTCGGTCGACGGCGCGGAGTGGTTGCTGCGCCAAGACGAGCTGCCGGACATCGTGTTCGAGGCGACGTCCGCGGCCGTGCACCGGGCGAACGCGCCGCGCTACGCGGAGGCGGGCATCCGGGCGATCGACCTGACGCCGGCGGCGGTCGGGCCGTACGTCGTGCCGCCGGTGAACCTCCGCGAGCACCGGGACGCACCCAACATCAACCTGATCACGTGCGGCGGGCAGGCCACGATCCCGATGGTGCACGCGGTGTCGCGGGTCGTCCCCGTGTCGTACGCGGAGATCGTCGCGAGCGTGGCCTCCGTGTCGGCGGGGCCGGGCACGCGCGCCAACATCGACGAGTTCACCCGCACGACCAGCCACGGCATCGAGACGATCGGGGGAGCGGGCCGCGGCAAGGCGATCATCGTCCTCAACCCGGCCGACCCGCCGATGATCATGCGCGACACGGTCTTCTGCGCGATCCCCTCCGACGCCGACCCGGACGCGATCACCCGCTCGATCGCCCGGATGGAGACCGAGATCCAGACCTACGTCCCCGGCTATCGGCTGCTGCGCGAGCCGCAGTACGACGCCGGCCGGGTGGCGATCTTCGCGGAGGTCGCGGGAGCGGGCGACTTCCTGCCGCCCTACGCAGGGAACCTCGACGTCATGACGGCCGCCGCGACCAAGGTGGGGGAGGAGATCGCCCGTGCCGCAACGACTTCGGCTGACCGACACGTCACTGCGTGACGGCTCGCACCACAAACGGCACCAGTTCACCGCCGACGACGTGCGTTCGATCGTCGGCGCGCTCGACGACGCCGGAGTGCCGGTGATCGAGGTGACGCACGGCGACGGCCTCGGCGGCTCGTCGTTCACCTACGGCTTCAGCCACACACCGGAGCAGGAGCTGATCAAAGTCGCGGCCGAGACCGCCCAACGGGCCAAGATCGCCGTGCTGATGCTGCCGGGCGTCGGCGTGAAGGAAGACATTCTGGTGTCGCAGGACAACGGCGCCGCGATCGTCCGGATCGCCATCCACTGCACCGAAGCCGACGTGTCCGTGCAGCACTTCGAGCTGGCCCGCGCTCGCGGACTGGAGACCGTCGGGTTCCTGATGATGGCGCACTCGCAGCCACCCGAGGCGTTGGCGAAGCAGGCGCGGATCATGGCCGACGCGGGCTGCCAGTGCGTCTACGTCGTCGACTCGGCCGGGGCCCTTGTCCTGGAACAGGTCTCGGACCGGGTGGCGGCGCTCGTCGCGGAACTGGGCGATGACGCGCAAGTCGGGTTCCACGGCCACGAGAACCTGGGGCTGAGCGTGGCGAACTCCGTCGCCGCGGCACGGGCCGGGGCGAAGCAGATCGACGGCAGCGTGCGCGGGTTCGGGGCGGGCGCGGGGAACACGCCGCTGGAGGCGTTCGTCGGCGTCTGCGACAAGCTCGGCTTCGAGACCGGCGTCGACTTCTTCAAGATCGTGGACGCGGCCGAGGACGTCGTCCGGCCCGTCATGCCCGACGAGTGCCTGCTCGACCGGATGGCACTGATGATGGGCTACGCGGGCGTCTACTCCAGCTTCCTCAAACACGCGTACACGCAGGCGGAGCGCTACGGCGTGTCCGGCGCGCAGATCCTCGTCCGCGCGGGTGAGCGCAAGCTCGTCGGTGGCCAGGAGGACCAGCTGATCGACATCGCACTGGAGCTGAGCAGGGAGAAGGTCCGATGAGCGAGGAGATCCTCGGCCGCGTGCGGGAGCTGCTGCCTGCTCTTGCCGAACGCGCGCCCGAGGCGGAGGAGCTGCGCAAGGTGCCGCCGGAGTCGGTGAAGGCGTTGCAGGAGGCCGGGTTCTTCCGGATGCTGCAACCGGAGCGGTACGGCGGTTTCGAGTCGCACCCGCTCGACTTCTACACCGCCGTCAGGATGATCGCGAGCGCGTGCGGCTCGACGGGTTGGGTCGCGTCGGTGCTGGGCGTGCACCCGTGGCACGTCGGGCTGTTCGACGTGCGCGCACAGGACGAGGTGTTCGGCGACGACCACGACACCCGGATCTCCTCCTCGTACGCGCCGACCGGCCGTGCGACCCCGGTCGAGGGCGGGTTCCGGTTCAGCGGCAAGTGGAGCTTCTCGTCCGGCTGCGACCACGCCACGTGGGTGCTGCTCGGCGGCCTGGTGATGAACGACGAGGGCAAACCCGTCGACTTCCGCACGTTCCTGCTGCCGATCGCCGACTACACGATCAACGACGTCTGGGACACGGTCGGCCTGCGCGGCACCGGCAGCAACGACATCTTGGTGCAGGACGTGTTCGTGCCGGAGCACCGGACGCTCAGCATGGCGCACACCGCCCGCTGCAAGTGCCCCGGCCAGGAGGTCAACCCCGGCCCGTTGTTCCGCATGCCGTACGGGACGGTCCACCCGTACGCCGTCACGGCGCCGATGATCGGCATGGCCACCGGCGCCTACGACCTGCACGTCGGCGCGACGCGCGAACGCGTCCGTGCCGCGTACCTGGGGGAGAAGTCGGTCGACGACCCGTTCGCCCAGGTGCGGATCGCCATCGCGGCCAACGACATCGACACCGCGTGGTGGCAGCTGGAGAAGGACATCACCGACGAGTGGGAGCACGCCGTCGCCGGTACGAAGATCCCGGTCGACCTGCGCCTGCGGGCCCGCCGCAACCAGGTGCTGGGCAGCGGGCGGGCGCTCGGGGCGATCGACCGGCTCTTCGAGAGCGCGGGCGGCAAAGCGATCAACCAGGACCTGCCGCTGCCCCGGTTCTGGCGTGACGCGCACGCCGCACGCGTGCACGCGGCCAACGATCCGGAACGCGTTCTGGTGCTGTACGGCAAGCACGAGCTCGGCATCCAGGTCCGCGACGGTCTGTTCTGAGGGGAGCGCGGATGAAGGTCCGGTTGCACTACCACGAAGAAGGGCCTGGCAACGAAGCAGGCGCGGACAACGCCGAGACGCTGGTCCTGCTGCACGGCGGCGGGCCCGGCGCGTCGGCGCTGAGCAACTTCCGCGCGAACATCCCGGTGTTCGCCAAGTCGTTCCGGGTGCTCGCGGTCGACCTGCCCGGCTACGGCCGGTCCGACAAACCCGCGGAGCACGACCAGTACTTCTCGTTCGCCTCACGGGCGGTGAAGGACCTGCTCGACGACCTGGAGGTCGAACGGGCGCACATCCTCGGCAACTCGCTCGGCGGCGGCACCGCCGTCCGGTTCGCGCTGGACCACGGCACACGGGCGGGACGGCTGGTGCTGATGGGACCGGGTGGCCTGTCGCTCAACGTCTTCTCGCCCGACCCGACCGAGGGCGTCCGCAAGCTCAGCGCGTTCGCCAGGACGCCCACGCGGGAGAAGATCGAGGAGTTCCTGCGGATCATGGTGTTCGACCAGTCGCTGGTCACCGACGAGCTGATCGACGAACGGTTCGAGGCCGCGTCGAAACCGGAGGCGTTGCGCGCGATGGCCGCGCTCGGCAAGTCGTTCTCCGGCCCGGACTTCGAGCTGGGCATGCTCTGGCGCGAGGCGTACAAGCTGCGTCAGCGCGTACTTCTCGTGTGGGGCCGCGAAGACCGCGTCAACCCGCTCGACGGCGCGCTGCTCGCGTTGAAGCTGATCCCGCGTGCGCGGCTGCACGTGTTCGGCGGGTGCGGGCACTGGGCGCAGCTGGAGAAGTTCGACGAGTTCAACCGGCTCGCCCTCGACTTCCTGAGTGAGGCGTGATGGGGATTCGTTCGCTGGGATACCTCCGCATCGAGGCCACCGACGTGGCCGCGTGGCGCGAGTTCGCGTTGAAGGTCCTCGGCATGGTCGAGGGCAAGGGTTCCACCCCCGGTGCCCTGTACCTGCGGATGGACGACTTCCCGGCCCGGCTCGTGATCGTGCCGGGCGCGGCGGACCGGTTGCAGGCGTCCGGCTGGGAGGCCGCCACCGAGGCCGAGCTGGACGAGGTCGCGAAACGCCTCGCTTCGGCCGGTGTCGCGTACGTCGAGGGCACCGCCGAGGAGCTGGCGGAACGCCGGGTGACCGGCCTGATCCGGTTCGACGACCCGTCCGGCAACACCCTGGAGGTCTTCCACGGTGCCGCGTTGCAGCACCGGCGGGTCGTGTCGCCGTACGGGCACCGGTTCGTGACGGAGGAGCAGGGACTCGGGCACGTCGTGCTGTCCACTTCGGACGACGAGGCCGCGTTGCACTTCTACCGCGACGTGCTCGGCTTCCGGCTGCGCGACTCGATGCGCCTGCCGCCGCAGTTCGTCGGCAGGCCCGAAGACGGCCCGCCCGCGTGGCTGCGGTTCTTCGGCTGCAACCCGCGCCACCACAGCCTCGCGTTCCTGCCGATGCCGACACCGAGCGGCATCGTGCACCTGATGGTCGAGGTCTCGGACACCGACGACGTGGGCTTGACGCTCGACCGCGCGCTGCGCCGCAAGGTGCCGATGTCGGCGACGCTCGGCAGGCACGTGAACGACCTGATGCTGTCGTTCTACATGAAGACACCCGGCGGCTTCGACGTCGAGTTCGGCTGCGAGGGACGGCAGGTGTCCGACGACGAGTGGATCGCACGCGAGAGCACGGCGGTGAGCCTGTGGGGACACGACTTCAGCGTGGGCGTCCAGAAGTAGCGGCCCGCTACCGATCCGTCCTCGGTCACTTCTGCACCGGGGTGACCGTGGTGACCGGCATGTCACCGGAAGGGCCCGTCGGGTTCGCCTGCCAGGCGTTCGCGGCGCTGTCGCTCGACCCGCCGCTGGTGCTGTTCTGTCCACAACGGACCTCGGGCAGCTGGGCGGCGATGGCGCCGTCCGGCGCGTTCTGCGTGAACGTGCTGGCCGACGACCAGAGGGAAGTGTCGGCGGTGTTCGGCAGGTCGGGCGCCGACAAGTTCGCCGGGGTGTCGTGGACCCCGTCGGGCACCGGCGCCCCGGTGCTCGACGGAGCCCTCACGTGGGTCGACTGCCGGGTCACGACCGTCCACGACGCAGGCGACCACCACCTGGTCATCGGCTCGGTCGAGGAACTGGGCCCGGTGCGCGACGCGCAGCCGCTGCTGTTCTACCGCGGCCGCTACGCCGTGCACGCCGAACTGGACCCGCGCGGCTGGTCCGGCGAGGTGCTGGACAACCTGATGACGTGGCAGCGCCAGTCAGAGTGGAGCTGACGCGGTGACCTTCCAGATCCCGCCCGGCATCCGCACGACACCGTCACCGATGAACGGGTCGAACACACCGCGCACCTCGGCGAGAATCCGCTCCCGGTCGGCTTCGCCGGCTTTCCGCAGCGCGAGACCGACCGGCCCGAGGCGGGTCAGGTACGGCTCGAGCATCTCCTCCGGCATGGTGCCGACCACGTCCACCGCGGTGAGCTCGACACCACCCCACCCGGCCCGTTCCAGGACGTCGCGGGTCTTGGCGGGGTCGGCCAGCGAGTACGGCCCAGGCCCGTTCGGGTCCGGCGCCGGCATGTCCGTGAGGTACGGCGCCGCGGCCTGGGAGGCGGCGCTCATGAAGGGGCTCTCCTCGGCCGACCGCCACGCGAGGAAGCACAGGTCGGCACCGGGCGCGGCCGCGTCCGCCAGGTTGCGGAAGGCGGCGACCGGGTCCGCGAAGAACATCACCCCGAACCGGCTCACGACCAGGTCGAACCCCTTCTCGAACGGGTGCACCTGCGCATCGGCCAGCAGGAACTCCGCCCCGCCCCGCGCCTTGGCCCCCGTGATCATGGACTCGGCGATGTCGACACCGAGGCAGTGCGCCCCCGTGGCGGCGGCGATCGCCCTGGCCACGGCACCCGTGCCGCACCCGACGTCGAGCACCCGTTCACGCGGCCGTTCCCGGGCGACCTGCACGAGAATCTCCTCGTACGGCCGCAGCACCAGGTCCACGATGTCCTGCGCGGCCACCCAGCCCTGTCCCGCCGCGTTCCACCCGGCGGCCTGCTCGCTGTTCACCTCTGCTGTCATGCTCGTACCGTCCTGCTTCAAGTCGGCTTGAGGTCAAGTGTCGTGGACGAACTCGGAATCGGCGAGGTGGTGCGCCGCTCCGGCGTGCCCGCTTCCACACTCCGCTACTACGAAGAGCGCGGCCTGATCGCACCCGTGCGGCGCCAGGGTCTGACGCGCGTGTTCGCCTCGACCGTGCTCGAACAGCTGGCGTTGATCGCGGTCTGCCGCACCGCCGGGTTCTCGCTCGACGAGATCGCGCTGATGTTCTCGCCGGACGGCCGCCCGTCGCCGGACCGCGCGATGCTGGCGGCCAAGGCCGACGAGCTGGACGCGACGATCACACAGCTCGTCCGGATGCGGGACGACCTGCGGCACGCGGCGGCGTGCCCGGCACCGACACACCTGGAGTGCCCGTCGTTCCGCCGCGTCCTCGGGATCTAGATGATTGATTCCGTTTGGCTCTTGAGCTGAAGGCGGTCCTGAGACGCAGGAGGAGGGTGTCAAGATCAGGTTTGTGACGACCGATCTGGACACCCTCCTGACTGCACTTTACGTGTTCTGCGATGACCACCTGACACCACCCGAACGCAGACGTCCCGGCCGGCGCAAGAAGCTCTCCGACGCGGAGTTGCTGTGCCTGGCCGTGGCCCAGGTACTGCTCGGCTTCCCGTCGCAGCACCACTGGCTGCGTTTCGCCTACGGCAGGCTCGGGCACCTGTTCCCGTACCTGCCGCACCAGCCCGGCTACCACAAGCGCCTGACC
>NZ_FNCC01000010.1:0-98663 GCF_900100955.1 Lentzea fradiae
CCTTTCCCGCCGGGGTGGTGGTGATCGGCGACAAGGGCTTCGCCGGACGCGAGTTCGAACGCGACATGACCGAGCTGGGCATCACGTTCGTGCGACCCGACCGCCGCGACGAGAAACGCCGCCACGGCAACCTGTCGATGATCCGGCAACGCATCGAATCGATCATCAACACCGCCAAACGACAACTCTCCCTCGAACAACACGGCGCACGCACCCCGCACGGCGTGCTCGCCCGCGTCGCCCAGCGCATGCTCGCCCTCGCCGCCGCGATCTGGCACAACTGGATCATCGACGCACCCGTCAAGCGCTCACTGATCGCCTACGACCACTGAAGATCCAGGAATCAATCATCTAGGGCCAGATCTGCGGGGCGACGGTGACGGCCGCGGCCTGGTAGGGCGGCAGCCGCTTGCCCTCGACCACGACCTCCAGCGGCCACTTCTCCTTCAACACGACCCACAAGCGCCCGGACAACCCGGCGAAGGCGCCCAGCAGATTGGCGTTCTCGGACGTCTGCAGCACGTAGACCCACTTCGCCCCGTCGGGAGCGCCGTCCAGCGGCTCACGCCAGGCACGGCGCAGCCGGCGGCCTCCGTGGCGCGCGGCGTCGGCGGACAGCACCACGTCCGCCTTGGACGGGTCGGGCGCGTTCGCCGGGGCGTCGGCGCTGAAGCGGTACGCCACCGGGGGAACCTCGGCGATGCTCGGCACCGCGGCCAGATCAGGACTGTCCGGGTCGTCCAGAGTGGACGCGATGAGGGCGCGCTCCTCCTCCGTGATGCCGATGTTCTCGTAGGCCATGGACAGCAGCAGAGTCGCCTCGGCCTGCGCGGGTTCGCCACCGAAGTAGTCCTCGCGCACCAAGCGCAGCGTGTCGTCCTCCAGCCGGCCCGCGAGCCGCGCACACAGGTCGGTGACCGCGGCGTAGGTCTTCACATCCATCGGGTTCAGCATAGGTGCCACGCCGATCACCTGGGGATGAGCCGCCCGAGCCGGTCCAGGTGCTCGCGCGGGCTGCCGAACAGCTGGCCGCTGCCGTGCGCCCGCTTGAGGTAGAGGTGCGCGTCGTGCTCCCAGGTGATCGCGATCCCGCCGTGCAACTGGACCATCTCCGCCGCGACCTTGAAGAACGCCTCCGAGCAGTACACCTTCGCCACGGCAGCGGACACCTCGTCCACCACAGCCCCAGCGGCGGACCGAGCGGTCTCCACGAGCACGTGCAGGTCGGCCATGCGGTGCTTCAGCGCCTGGAACGACCCGATGGGCTTCCCGAACTGCACCCGAGTCTTCGTGTACTCAACGGTCAGTTCCAGCGCTCGCGCCGCAGCCCCCACCTGTTCGGCGCACAGTGCGGCGATGGCGACGTCACGCACCCCCGCGGACCACGGCCCCAAGTACGTCCGAGAGGCATCCTCCAGGCGAACAGCCGCGAGGCGACGGGTCGGGTCCATCGTCGGCACGTGCTCCCGAGTCACCTCAGCCGGATCGACCTCGTACAACCCGTCCCCATCGGCAACCAGGAGGATCTCGGCCTGGTCCCCGTCCACGACGAAACGAGCGGCGTCCTCGTGCCACGGCCAGATGACCGTGGCCACGGCGCCGGAAGCGATTCGAGGCAACAGCCGCTCACAAGCCGACACGTTGCCGCTCGCCAGCAGAGCCTCGACCGCGATGACCCCGGACAGCAACGGCGACGGCGTGAGGCCCAGTTCGCCCAGCACCACACGGGTGTCGGCCTGGGTGGCGCCGGACCCGCCATACCGTTCGGGGATCGGGAGGACGCCCATCTCGCACAGCCGCGCCCACAGGTCCTTGTCGTACCCGTGCGGCGTCTCGATGGCCGCACGGACGTCGGAGTGCTTGTCGAGCAGAGCCCGCACGGCGTCCCGCAGGGCGAGCTGTTCCGGTGTCACAACGCCTCCAACACGCGCGAGCGGTGCATCGACGGGCTGCCCCACGCCGTGCGCAGGGCTCTGGTCTGCAACAGGAAGCGGCCGAGCCCGTGTTCGGCGGTGTAGCCGATCGCGCCGTGGACCTGTAACGCCGTGCGGGCGGCCTGCCAGGCGGCGTCGGAGGCGGCTACCTTCGCGGCCGAGACGTCCCGTGACGACAGGGTCACCGCCGCGCCGAACACGAGCGGGCGGGCGAGCTCCAGTCCAATGAGGACGTTCGCCAGGTGGTGCTTGACCGCCTGGAAGCCGCCGATCGGCCTGCCGAACTGGGTACGGGACCGCGCGTGGGCTGTGGTCAGTTCCAGCATCGCCCTGCCCAAGCCGAGTAACTGGGCCGAGCAGGTCAGGACGCCGAGGTCGAACGCGCGTGCGGCCGGGACGCCGGTGGCGACGACCGGTCCGGCGGCGAGCTTCACCAGGCGTCGAGCGGGGTCGACGGACTCGATCGACGCGACAGGAGCGGCCTCGCGGAGGGTGTCGTCCTCGACCAGGTAGTACCGGTCGGCCTCGACAGCGTGCGGGACGTGCGGCGGGAAGGCGACCGAACCCGGACCGGCCCCGAGGACGGGCAGCACCGCCAGCGACTCGGCCAGCGGGCCGGGGACGGCGTGGTGGCCCAGTTCCTCGAACAGCACGACGAGGTCCACCGGGTCGGTGACCTCGTCCACGCCGAGCGCGGTCAGGTCGGTCCTCCCCGCCGCGAGGAACTCGTGCAGGACGGCGGCGAGGTCGGTCTGCTCCGGCGAGAGCGTGAACATCATCGTGGCAGCCCCAGGATCCGCTCGGCGATCACGTTGCGCTGGATCTCGTTGGTGCCGGCGTAGATCGGTCCGGACAGGGAGAACAGCCATCCGTCCCGCCAGCCCGGCGCGGCCTCGCCGAGCAGGTCGAGCGCGGTCTCGTGGATCGCCACGTCCAGCTCCGACCAGAACACCTTGGTGATGCTGGCGGCGGGGCCCGAGGGAGGCTGGGACAGCGCCGCGAACGTGTGCAGCCGGTACGCCTGCGCGCCGATCCACGCGTCCACGACCCGGTCGCGCAACGCCGGGTCGGGGTTCTTGCGGTACAGCTCCACCAGCCGTGCCGCGGCGGCGGTGAAGCGGCCGGGGCTGCGCAGCGTCAGGCCGCGTTCGTTGCCCGCCGTGCTCATCGCCACCCGCCAGCCGTCGCCGGACTCGCCCACGACGTCCTCGTCCGGCACGAACACGTCGTCCAGGAAGATCTCGGCGAACCCCGGTTCGCCGTCGAGCTGGGCGATCGGGCGCACGGTCACGCCGGGTGCCCGCAGGTCGAAGAGCAGGTAGGTCAGGCCGCGGTGCCGTTCGCCGGGGCCGGTGCGGAACAGGCCGAACGCCCGGTCCGCGAACGCGGCCCGCGAGCTCCAGGTCTTCTGGCCCCGCAGCAGCCAGCCGCCGTCGCACCGGGTGGCGGTGCTGCGCACCGAGGCGAGGTCGGACCCTGCCTCCGGTTCCGACCAGGCTTGCGCCCACACCACGTTCGCACGAGCCATCGACGGCAGGATGCGGTCGCGTTGCTCGTCCGTGCCGTGCGCGAACAACGTCGGTGCCAGCAGGAAGATGCCGTTCTGCGAGACACGGCCGGGTGCACTCGCTGCGTGGTACTCCTCCTCGAACACCAGCCACTGCAACAGCGACGCCTCGCGTCCACCGAACTCGGCGGGCCACGAGACCACCGAGAGCCGCGCGGAGGCGAGCAGGCGTTCCCATTCGCGGTGTTCCTCGAACCCGGCGGCGGTGTCCATAGAGGACAGTGGCCGCACGTGTGCGGCGAGCCACTCGCGCACCTCGGCCTGGAACGCGAGCGTCTCCGCGTCCAACGAGAGGTCCATCAGCCGGACGCCTTCTTCATCGACCGGGCGTCCATGCCTGCCAGCGCGTCGGTGCCCACCTCGGCGTTGTGCGCGTGCGCGAAGTGGTGCAGCCCGAACACCGAGTCCATCCCAGCCCGCATCCCCATCAGGTCCTCCGACTGGTTGACCGCCTTCTTCGCGAGGGCGAGCCCGAACCGCGGCATCCCGCTGATCCGCGCGGCCAGTGCGAACGTGGCCTCCTCCAGCTCCGGCCGCGGCACGACCCGCGAGACCATTCCCCACTCGTAGGCGCGCTGCGCGGAGAACCGGTCGCCGGTGAACAGCACCTCCTTGGCGGCACGGGGACCGAGCACCCACGGGTGCGCGAAGTACTCGACCCCCGGAATCCCCATGCGCACCACGGGATCGGCGAAGAACGCGTCGTCGGACGCCACGACCAGGTCGCACACCCACGCCAGCATCAGCCCGCCCGCGACGCACGCGCCCTGCACCATCGCGATGGTCGGCTTCGGGATCTCCCGCCACCGCCGGCACATGCCGAGGTAGACCTCCATCTCACGGGCGAACCGCAGGTCACCGCCGTCGCGGCCGACGTGGTCCCACCACATCACCGCCTTGCGCTCGAACGAGGTGTCCACGTCACGGCCCGGCGAGCCGATGTCGTGCCCGGCGGAGAAGTGGTCGCCCGCCCCGGCCAGCACGATCACCTTGACCTCGTCGTCGTCGACGGCACGGGTGAAAGCCTCGTCCAACGCGTAGGTCATCGCCGAGTTCTGCGCGTTGCGGTACTCGGGCCGGTTCATGGTGACGACGGCGACCGCGTCCCGCCGCTCGTACGAGACAGTCACGCGTTCTCCTTGCGCAGTTGGGTTTTCAGGACTTTGCCCATCGCGTTGCGGGGGAGTGCGGGGTGGAACTCGACCGCGCGCGGCACCTTGTAGTTCGCGAGCCGTTCCCGGCAGAACGCGATCACGTCGTCGGCGGACAGCGTCGAACCCGGTGACGTCACGACGTGCGCCACGCCGACCTCGCCGAGCCGTGCGTCCGCCATCCCGACGACGGCCGCCTCCGCGACTCCCGGCAGCCGGGCCAGTGCCTGCTCGACCTCGGCCGGGTAGACGTTGAACCCGCCGCAGATGTACATGTCCTTGAGCCGGTCGGTGATCGAGAGGTAGCCGCGCTCGTCCACGGTGCCGACGTCGCCGGTGTGCAGCCAGCCGGCGGAGTCGATGGCCGCGGCGGTCGCCTCCTGGTCGTCGAGGTAGCCGAGCATGACGTTGGGACCGCGCAACAACACCTCGCCTCGTTCGCCCAGCCGCAGCTCGAACCCGGCCAACGGCCGCCCGCACGTGTGCGCGACCGTTTCCGGGGAGTCGCCTGGACGGCACATGGTGGCCACGACGGCCTCGGTCAGCCCGTAGGCCGTGAGCACGGTCAGCGACAGCTCCGCTTGCAGCCGTTCGACCAGCACGACCGGCACGACCGCGGCCCCGGTGACCACCAGCCGCAGACTCGACAGGTCGAACGAGTCTCGATCGGGATGGTCCAGCAACGCCTGGAAGATCGTCGGCGGCCCGGGTAGCACGGTGATCCGCTCGCGTTCGATCATCCGCATCATCTCGACTACGTCGAACACCGGCTGCGGCACGATCGTCGCCCCGGTCAGCAGGCAGGCCAGAATCCCGGCCTTGTAACCAAAGGTGTGGAAGAAGGGGTTGACGATCAGGTAGCGGTCCGCGGACGTCAGCCCGGCGCAGGAAGCCCACGCCTCGGCCACCCCGAGCGACTGCCGGTGGGCGCTCATCGCCCCCTTGCTGCGCCCGGTCGTGCCCGACGTGTACATGACGTCGCAGAGCTGTTCTTCTTCCAGCACAGGAAGATCGGCTTCGGCGGCATCCCACTCGACGGGTAATCGCACCACGGCGGGCAGTTCGGGCGACAACGCGCGCAGCTCCGCCTCCCGGTCCCGTCCGAGGAACTCGCCCTCCACGACCAGGACCCGTGCGGCACTGCGTCTCAGCACGTCGAGCGTTTCCGTCGCGGTGAACCGGGTGTTGATCGGCACGAGCGCGGCCCCGGCGTGCAGGGCCCCGAGCGCCGCGACCACCCAACGCGCGGAGTTCGGCGCGCACAATGCCACCCGGTCGCCCGGTCGCACGCCCATCCCGGTGAGAGCGCGTGCCGCCACGTGCACGGCCTGCCGGAGTTCGGTCCAGCCGAGCCGGACCTGTCCGTCCACCACCGCTTCGGCGTCGATGTACGAAGCAGCCGCGCGGTCGAGCGCGGCGGAAACCGTTTGCCTGCTTGGAACCTCGGCTGCAGAACCCTCCACGGAGCCCTCCAAAGCAAGTGCTTGGTAGGTTAGAGTATGGCGCATGGAGTCCTTCCGGCGCGAGGTGCGGGAATGGTTGTCCGCCAACCTCGTCGGCGAGTTCGCGGAGCTGCGCGGCAAGGGTGGTCCCGGCCGCGAGCACGAGGCGTTCGAGGGACGGCTGCGCTGGCACCGGCACCTCGCGCGGAGCGGGTGGACGTGCCTGGGCTGGCCCGGTGAGCGCAGCGTGGAGGAGCAGGTGGTCTTCCACGAGGAGTACGCGGAGGCTGACGCCCCGGCGAAGGTGGACATCGTGGGGGAGGGGCTGCTCGGCCCCACGCTCATCGCGTTCGGCACGCCGGAGCAGAAGGAACGGTTCCTGCCGAAGATCCGCACGCTCGACGAGCTGTGGTGCCAGGGCTACTCGGAACCGGGCGCGGGATCGGACCTCGCCTCCGTGCAGACGAAGGCACGCCTGGAGGACGGCCGGTGGGTGATCGACGGCCAGAAGATCTGGACGTCGAACGCGCACTACTCGGACTGGATCTTCGTGCTCTGCCGCACCGAGCCCGGTTCCCGGCGCCACCACGGCCTGTCCTACCTGCTCGTGCCGCTGCGCCAGCCCGGGATCGAGGTGCGGCCGATCCGCCAGCTCACCGGCACGTCCGAGTTCAACGAGGTGTTCTTCGACGGCGCCGTCACGGCGGAGGAGAACGTGGTCGGCAAGCCCGGCGAGGGCTGGAAGATCGCGATGGCCACGCTCGGCTTCGAACGCGGCACCGCCATGCTGGGCCACCAGGTCGGCTTCCGCCGCCAGCTCGACGCGGTCATGGCCCGCGCCCCGCACGACGAACGGCTCACCAGGGCGTGGCTCGAACTGCACGTCATGCGTTCACACACGCTGCGCACCCTCGGCGACGAACCGGGCCCGGAGGCGTCCGTGCTGAAGCTGTTCTGGGCGGGCTGGCACCGCAGGCTCGGCGAGCTCGCGCTCGACTCGCTCGGACCGGCGTCGATGGCCGACGAGAACCAGTGGCAGCGCCTGTTCCTGTTCAGCCGCGCCGAGACGATCTACGGCGGCTCCGACGAGATCCAGCGCGAGATCATCGCCCACCGCGTCCTCGGGCTGCCCCGATGACCGGCCACGACCTGCTCAGGGACAAGGTCGTCGTCGTGACGGCCGCGGCGGGCACCGGCATCGGGTCCGCGACAGCGAAGCGGTGCCTCGAGGAGGGCGCGACGGTCGTCATCAGCGACTGGCACGAACGCCGTCTCAAGGAGACCCACGAGTCGCTCGGCACCGCCTACGCCGTCCCGTGCGACGTCACGAACGAACAGCAGGTGCAGGCCCTCGTCGACGAGACGGTGGAGCGGTTCGGCCGGATCGACGTGATGGTCAACAACGCGGGCCTCGGCGGCGAGAAGTCGGTCCTCGACATGGGCGACGACGAGTGGTCCCGCGTCCTGGACGTCACGCTGAACGGCACCTTCCGCTGCACCCGCGCCGCGTTACGCCGAATGGTCGTCCAACGAAGCGGTGTCGTCGTTAACAACTCCAGTGTGATCGGCTGGCGTGCGCAGAAGGGTCAAGCTCATTACGCCGCAGCGAAAGCGGGCGTCATGGCGCTCACCCGCTGCGCGGCGATGGACGTCGCGGAGCACGGCATCCGGGTGAACGCGGTCGCGCCGAGCTTGGCCGCGCACCCGTTCCTGGCCAAGGTCACCAGTGAGGAGTTGCTGACCGAGCTGGCGTCCCGCGAGGCTTTCGGGCGCGCCGCCGAGCCGTGGGAGGTCGCGAATGTGATCGTGTTCCTCGCCAGCGACTACTCGTCCTACCTGACGGGCGAGGTCGTCTCGGTGAGCAGTCAGCACCCGTGAGGAAGGAACGACCGATGAGCACCCGGAGGGCCGAGCTGCTGGAGCTGGCCGCGACGATGTTCGCCGAACGCGGCTACGGCCAGACCACGGTCAGGGACATCGCGGACGCGGCGGGCATCCTGTCCGGCAGCCTCTACCACCACTTCGACTCGAAGGAGTCGATGGTGGACGAGATCCTGCGGACGTTCCTGGACGAGCTGTTCGCGAGGTACCGGGAGATCGTGGACGCAGGGCTCGGGCCTAGGCAGACGCTGAAGGCGCTGGTCGTGGCGTCGTTCGAGGCGATCGACACCCGGCACGCCGCGGTCGCGATCTACCAGAACGAGGCGAAGCACCTGACCGGCCTGCCGCGGTTCTCCTACATCGACGACCGCAGCGTGGAGTTCCGCAAGCTGTGGACGGTGCTGCTGGAGGAGGGCATGAGCGCGGGCGTGTTCCGCGCCGACCTCGACGTGGACGTGGCGTACCGGTTCATCCGCGACACGGTGTGGGTGGCGGTGCGCTGGTACCGCCCGGACGGCGGCCTGTCCGCGGAAGAGGTCGCCGGCCAGTACCTCGCCATCCTGCTCGACGGCATCGCCACGGGCCGCCGGAAGAGCTCCAAGACGTAGAAGGAGGGCACACGTGGCCGAGGCGTACATCATCGAGGCTGTGCGGACCCCGGCGGGCAGGCGCGGTGGCGGGCTCAGCCACGTGCACCCCGCCGATCTCGGCGCGCACGTGATCACCGCGCTGCTCAACCGGGTCGACGTCGACCCGACCGACGTGGACGACGTGATCTTCGGGTGCGTGGACACCGTCGGCCCGCAGGCGGGAGACATCGCGAGGACGTCGTGGCTCGCTGCCGGGTTCCCCGAGCAGGTGCCGGGCGTGACGGTCGACCGCCAGTGCGGGTCGAGCCAGCAGGCGCTGCACTTCGCGGCGCAGGCGGTGATGAGCGGCACGGCCGACGTGGTCGTGGCGGGTGGCGTGCAGAACATGTCCCGGGTGCCGATCGGGTCGGCGATGACAGCGGGGCCGGGTGGTCCGTTCGAGGGCTGCGAGGGCTGGCAGCACCGCTACGGCGCCGAGGAGGTCTCGCAGTTCCGCGCGGCCGACCTGATCGCCGTGCGGTGGGACCTGTCGCGCCGCGACATGGAGGAGTTCGCGCTCCAGAGCCACCTGCGGGCGATCACCGCGATCAAGGAGGGCCGGTTCGACCGCGAGATCGCGCCGGTCGACGGCGTCGCGGCCGACGAGTGTCCCCGCACGGACACCAGCGCCGAGAAGATGGCGAAGCTGCCGCCGTTGCGGCCGGGCGGCAGGACGACCGCCGCGTTGTCCTCGCAGATCTCCGACGGCGCCTCGGCGGTGCTGGTCGTGTCGGAACGGGTCGTGCGCGAGCACCGGCTGACCCCGCGGGCGCGCGTGCACCACCTGTCTGCCCGCGGTTCGGACCCGATCTACATGCTGACCGCGCCGATCCGTGCCACCCGCTACGCGCTCGACCGCGCGGGAATGTCCATCTCGAACATCGACCTGTTCGAGATCAACGAGGCGTTCGCGTCGGTGGCGCTGGCGTGGGCCAAGGAGCTGGACGTCGACCTGGGCCGGGTGAACGTCAACGGGGGAGCGCTCGCCCTCGGGCACCCGATCGGCGCGACCGGCACCAAGCTGCTCACCACGTTGCTGCACGAGCTGGAGCGGACGGGCGGCCGGTACGGGTTGCAGACGATGTGCGAGGGCGGCGGCCAGGCGAACGTGACGATCATCGAACGTCTCTGAGACGGTCGATCGCGGCCTCGGCGTCCTCGACGATCCCGCCGATCAGGTCCGCGCACGACGGCAGGTCGCCGAGCAGCCCGGCGACCTGCCCGGACGCGAGCACGCCCGCGTCGGTCCTGCCCTCGACCAGCCCGGCCCGCAGCAGCATCGGCGTGTTGGCGGCCATGACGACCTGCGCCCAGGTGAGGTCCCTGCCGTGCTTCATGGCCAGGCCGTCGCGGACCATCGTGCGCCAGCTCAGGCCGGTGTGCCGCTGGAACCTGGCCGCGTTCACGACCGCCCTGACCAGCCCGCTGACCCGTCCCGACCGCTCCAGGCGCTCGACGAGATCGGACCGCAGCACCCGGTGCGGCAGGCCGTCCACGCGCGTGGTGACGACCGTGCCGTTCAGGTCTCGTCGCAGGTAAGCCTGCTTCACCGCGTCCGGGACCGTGCTCTCCCGCGTGAGCAGGAACCGCGTGCCCATCGCGATCCCGGCCGCCCCGTACGCCAGCGCGGCGGCGAGACCCCGTCCGTCGAAGAAGCCGCCGGCCGCGACCACCGGGATGTCGACGGCGTCCAGCACGCTCGGCAGCAACAACGTCGTGGCGACACCGCCCGTGTGGCCGCCGCCCTCGCCGCCCTGGACGATCACCGCGTGGGCGCCCCACTTCGCGACCTTCTCCGCGTGCCGGGCCGCTCCGACCGACGGGATCACGACGACACCCGCATCGCTCAGCTTGGCGATCATGTCCGGTTTCGGGGCCAGCGCGAACGACGCCACCTTCACCCGTTCCCGGATCAGCAGGTCGATCCGCTCCGGGGCGTCGTGCGCGTCGGCCCGCAGGTTCACGCCGAACGGCGCGGACGTGCGGTTCTTCGTCTCCTTGATGGCCGCTTCGAGCTCGGCGTAGGACATCGTGGCCGACGCCAGCACGCCGAGCCCGCCCGCCTCGGCCGTCGCGGACACCAGCCGCGGCCCGGCGACCCAGCCCATCCCGGTCTGCACGACCGGGTGCCGGACGCCCACCAGGTCGGTCAGCGCCGTCCTCACCGCGGGACTTCCCCGTCCCGCTTGGCGTCCGGGTCGAGCCTGGTCCGGATCAGCTCCAGCTCCTCGTCCGTCGGCAGCCGGGTCTCGCCGACGTCCGTGGCCACCAGCGGGAACGACGTCTGCTTCCGCACCTCGTCGACCGAGACGCCGGGGTGCACGGACACGATCCGCATGGAGTGGTCGGGTGTGGCGAAGTCGAGCACGGCGAGGTTCGTGACGACGCGGTGGACGTCGTGGAACGGCCCGGTCGCGCGGTCGTAGCCGACACCGGAGACCACGTCGACCGCCTCGACCAGCACGCGCGGGCTGTGCCGCGGCACCCAGTAGCTGGTGCGGTGGTTGATGGTGTTGCCGGGGGCGCCGCGGAACCCGAGCAGCTGCCGGGTGGGCCGGGCGTGGTCGCCGATCGCGGAGATGTTCTGGTTGCCGAACCGGTCGACCTGGTTCGCGCCCATCACGACGTGCCGGCGGCCGTGCGCGACGACGTCGAACACCTTCCGGTACGGCAGCCATCCCTCCACAGTGGACTCCGGGGTGAGCAGGAACGCCTCGCCGTCGCTGAGCAGCAGGCCGGGTTCGGTGGTGAGCCTGGCCAGCTTCGCGCCGAGCGACGGGATGAGCCCCATCGGGCTGGCGAGGGTCTCCCCGGCCCCGGCGAACAGGTCGGCGCAGGCGGTCACGCACACCTCGGCCCGCGTGATGTCGCTCATCCCAGCAACCTCTCGTAGAACTCCGGCCACTTCTCCAGGTCGGTGGCCGCCGCGGCGTACTCGCGTTGCAGGGCCTCGTCGCGGCCGTAGTCGGGCACGCAGCTCGTGAACCCGGCCCCACCCGGCGCCTCCACCACGCCGTCGACCATCATCCGGTTGAGCAGCAACGTCTGCGGCGGTCCCTCGAACGTCTCCACGACGCGCTCGCACGACACGTACCGCCGGTCCGCCGCCAGGCAGAACAGGTCGTCGAAGTACGGGTCGGGGCCGAGGTACTGGGCGTTGCCGTGCTTGTCCGCCCGGTTGAGGTGGACCAGCGCGACGTCGAGCTTCAGGGCCGGCATGGCGACCAGCTCCTCGCCGTCGTCATACGGCGACCGCACGGTCCTGATCTCCGGCGCGTACGTCAGCACGTCCGACCCGAGCCCCGCCCTGATCGGCAGGAACGGCAACCGGTGCCCGGCCGCGCGCAGCCCCGTCTGGAACATGCCCTCGTCCAGCTCCAGCACCTCGACGGCGCCGGTCTCGCGGGCTCGCCTGAACCACGGGTCGTACGGGATCGAGTCGAGCGAGACGAACCCGTAGACGAGCTTGCGCACCTTGCCCGCCGCGCACAGCAACCCGACGTCCGGCCCGCCGTACGTGACGACGGTGAGGTCCTCGACCCGGGTCTTGAGCAGTGCCTTGACCAGCGCCATCGGCTTGCGCCGCGACCCCCAGCCGCCGATGCCGACGGTCATGCCGTCCTTGATCCCGCCGACGGCCTCGTCAGCCGTCATTCGCTTGTCGCGCATGGTCTCCGTCCAGGAATGCCTGCCGGGCGTGGTCGGACACCCCGGTGAGGTTCAGCTCGAAGGTGAAGCCCTGCTCGAAGCGGTAGCTCCGGTGCACGCGCTGCGGGTCGATGCCGTTGATGGCCTCCTTGGCCGCGCGGATCACCGCCGGGTCTTTCGTCGCGATCTCCTTCGCGATGACCCGCGCCGCGTCGTCGAGCCGCGCTCGCGGCACCACCTCGATGACGCTGCCGTGGTGGTGCAACGTCTGCGCGCTGACGTTGCGGGCCGTGTAGTACAGCGTCCGCATCAGGTGCTGCGGCACGAGCCGCGCCAAGTGCGTGGCCGCCCCGAGCGCCCCGCGGTCCACCTCCGGCAGCCCGAACGTGGCGTCGTCGGAGGCGACGATGATGTCCGCGTTGCCGACCAGCCCGACCCCGCCGCCCAGGCAGAACCCGTGCACCGCCACGATCACCGGCACCGCGCAGTCGTACACGGCCGCGAAAGCCCTGGCGCATCCCCGGTTCGCGGCGATCAGCGCGTCGTACCCGGTGGAGCGCTGGATCTCCTTGAGGTCGACCCCCGCGCAGAACCCGCGGTTCTCGGCCCGCAGGACCACCACCCGCGAGCGCGGGTCCTCACCCGCGCCCGTCGTCGCCTCGGCCAGCTCGAACCAGCCGCGCGACGGGATCGCGTTGACCGGCGGGTAGTCGACGGTGATCTCGACGATGCCGTTTTCGGTGTGGCTGCTGGAGATTCCCATCGCGCCGCCTTCCGAACCAAGCGATTGCTTGGTAATTTAGCAGCGCCGGAGCGACCGGGGTAGGTGCTGGTGGAACTGGACCTCGACGGAGCAGTGGTCCTGGTGACGGGCGGCGTGCGGGGTGTCGGTCTGGGCATCACCCGCGCGTTCCTCGCCGCCGGGGCGGTGGTGGTGACGTGCGCCCGGCGCCCGGCCGAGGTGCCCGGCGCCACCTTCTTGCCTTGCGACGTCCGCGAAGCGGACCAGGTCTCCGCTGTGATGTCCGACGTCGTCTCCCGGTTCGGCCGCCTCGACGTCGTCGTGAACAACGCGGGCGGAGCCCCGTTCGCGCTGGCCGACCGGGCTTCGCCGCGGTTTCACTCGAAGATCGTGGAGCTCAACCTGCTGGCACCGTTGCTGGTGGCGCAGGCGGCGTTCGAGGTGATGCGCGACTCCGGCGGGTCGATCGTGAACGTGAGCAGCGTGTCCGGCCGCCGCCCCTCACCGGGCACCGCCGCCTATGGTGCCGCCAAGGCCGGGCTGGAGAGCCTGACCTCGTCCCTGGCCGTGGAATGGGCGCCCTCCGTGCGGGTCAACGCCCTGGCCGTGGGGATGGTGCGGACCGAGCAGTCGCACCTGCACTACGGGTCCGAGGCCGGGATCGAGGCCGTCGCACGCACCGTTCCCCTGGGGCGGCTCGCCACTCCGGACGAAGTCGGTGCCTGTGCCGTGTTTCTCGCCTCCCCGCTGGCGTCTTATGTCACCGGCGCGACGTTGCTCGTGCATGGCGGGGGAGAGGTGCCCGCGTTCCTGGCCGCTTCCGATGCCGATGGGGGATCGTCGTGACGTTGTTGTGCGAGGACCGGGTTGTCGTCATCACCGGTGCCGGCCGCGGCATCGGCCGAGCACACGCCCTGGCGTTCGCCGCCGCCGGTGCTCGGGTGGTGGTGAACGACGTGTCTTCCGAGGCCGCTGCCGAGGTTGCCGCTCTGATCGGGTCCCGTGCCGTGGTTTCCGATGACGACGTTTCGACTTGGGCTGGTGCTTCGGCGGTCGTGTCGGCCGCGGTTGACTCTTTCGGGCGGCTCGACGTCTTGGTCAACAACGCTGGGATCGTGCGGGACCGGATGATCGTCAGCGGTGGCGAGGAGGAGTGGGACGAGGTGGTGCGGGTGCACCTCAAGGGCCACTTCGCTCCGCTCCACCATGCTGCTGCTTATTGGCGTGGGGTGGTCAAGGCCGGCGGCCGTGTTTCCGGACGGGTCATCAACACTTCTTCCGGGGCTGGGTTGTTCGGGAGTGTCGGGCAGGCTTCCTACTCGGCTGCCAAGGCCGGGATCGCGTCGTTGACGTTGGTGGCGGCGGCTGAGCTGGGGAGGTACGGGGTGACTGTCAACGCCATCGCGCCTGCCGCTCGGACTCGGATGACCTCGTCCGCTTTCGCTTCGATGATGGCGTTGCCGGAGTCCGGTTTCGACGCCATGGCGCCGGAGAACGTGTCGCCGTTGGTGGTGTGGTTGGGGAGTGCGGAGGCTTCGGACGTCACTGGGCGGATGTTCGAGGTTGATGGGGGGAGGGTTTGTGTTGTGCATGGGTGGCGGCGAGGGGATGAGGTGGACAAGGGGGAACGGTGGGAAGTGGGGGAGTTGGGGGAGGTGGTTCGGCGGTTGGTGGCTACTGATCGGGGGGTGCCGGTGTACGGGGCTTAGGTGAAGGGCTTGCCGGGGTCGGACGAGCCCAGACCGACCGGGTCTGCGGTTCAACCACGGCCGGGCCTGGGGCGCCCCGGGAAATCCCCGCGTGCTTTCGGCGCCTGCGAGTGGTGCCAGTCTCGCTTCAGGAGGCCGAAGACCCAGGAGTCGGACACCTCGCCGTTCACGATGCAGTCCTCTCGCAGGGTGCCTTCCCTCACGAAGCCGAGCTTCTGCAGGACGTTGGCCGATGCCAGGTTGCGGGTGTCGGTCTCTGCCTGCACCCGGTTGAGATCCAGGGTGTCGAACGCCCACTGCAGCAGGGCGTGTGCTGCCTCCGTCGCGTAGCCGTGGCCCCACATCGGCTCGTCCAGGACGTAGCCCAGTGACGCGCTGCGGTAGTCCGGGTTCCACCTGGTCACGCCCAGCCAGCCGGCGAAGGTGCCGTCTGCTGCTCGCTCGATCACCACTCGTGCCCCGGTGCCGTCGTCCTCGATCATCTTGGACGTGGTTATGAGGCGCTCGGCCAGAGAACGGTCGGTCCACGGCGGGGAGTCCCAGTAGCGCATCACGGTGATGTCGCTGTGCAGGGCGAAGAGAGCGTCCGCGTCCTCGTCGGTGAAGGGACGCAGACGCAGGCGGGCGGTGTGGAGCAGCGGGGTGGTCAAGGACATGTGCCGATCCTGCGTCCTCGCCGCCGGGACGGCACCCGAATATTTTGGTGTGCCCGATCAGGTGTACTGGACGCGGAACTCCTTGATGCCGTTCAGCCAGCCTGAGCGGAGGCGGCGGGGCTCGGCTGTCTGTCTGATGTTCGGCATGGTGTCGGCGATCGCGTTGAAGATCAGGTCGATCTCCAGGCGGGCCAGGTTCGCGCCGATGCAGAAGTGGGCGCCGCTGCCGCCGAAGCCCAGGTGCGGGTTGGGGTCTCTGGTGATGTCGAAGACTTCCGGGGCGGTGAAGACCTCCTCGTCGAAGTTCGCCGACGAGTAGAACATGCCCACTCGCTGGCCCTTCTTGATCTCCACGCCGCTCAGTTCCGTGTCGGCCATCGCCGTGCGCTGGAAGGAGACGACCGGGGTGGCCCAGCGGACGATCTCGTCCGCTGTCGTGGGTGGGCGGTCGGACTTGAAGAGGTCCCACTGGTCCGGGTGGTCGAAGAACGCCTTCATGCCGTGGGTGATGGCGTTGCGGGTGGTCTCGTTGCCGGCGACGGCCAGGAGGAGGACGAAGAAGCCGAACTCCTCCGACGCCAGGCCCGCGCCGTCCACATCGGCCTGGACCAGTTTGGTGACGATGTCGTGGCGGGGGCACTTGCGGCGGTCTTCCGCCATCGTCCAGGAGTAGCCCAGCAGTTCGGTGGCGGCGACGAGGGGTTCGATCTCGAACTCCGGGTCGTCGTAGGCGATCATCTGGTTGGACCAGTCGAAGATCTTGCGGCGGTCGTCCTGGGGGATGCCGATCAGTTCGGCGATCGCCTGCAGCGGGAGCTCGCAGGCCACGTCGGACACGAAGTCGCCGCTGCCCTTGGCCAGTGCCTCGGTCACGATCTTCTCGGCTCGGGCGGTCAGGGCCTCGCGCAGGGCGTTGACCGCTCTCGGGGTGAAGCCGCGGGAGACGATGCCGCGTTGCTTCGTGTGGGTGGGCGGGTCCATGTTGAGCAGGAGGAGGCGCTGCATGTCGATGTTGTCGCGCGGCATGTCGTCCTTGAAGCGGATGATCGCCGTGTTCTCGCGACTGGAGAACAGCTCGCTGTTGCGCGAGACCTCCTTGACGTCGTGGTGCCTGGTCACGACCCAGTAGCCCTCGTCGTCGAAGCCGCCCTGGCCCGGTGGTTTGGGGTTCCACCAGATCGGCGCGGTCCTGCGCAGCTCCGCGAACTCCTCGTGCGGCAGGCGGCTCGCGTACATGTCGGGGTCGGTGAAGTCGAAGCCTTCCGGGATGCGCGGCTTGCCCACAGGCACCTCCTAGGTGGAACGCGTTCTATCTGATTCAAACACGCTTGCGCCTTGTGCTGAAGCCCTGGTGCGGACAATCTGGTCAGACGCAGGAACATGTTCTACCTTCGAGTGAAGGAGGCTCGCGTGGGCAGTCCGGTGATCGTGGGAGCGGTGCGCACGCCCATCGGCAAGCGCGGGGGCCGGCTGTCCGGCCTGCACGCGGCCGAACTCCTCGGCGCGGCGCAGCGGGGCCTGCTCGACCGCACGGGCGTGGACCCGGCGGCCGTCGAGCAGGCCATCGGCGGCACCGTCACCCAGGCGGGTGAACAGTCGAACAACATCACCAGGACCTCCTGGCTGCACGCCGGTCTGCCGCAGACCACCGGCTGCACAACCGTCGACGCCCAGTGTGGCTCAGCCCAGCAGTCGGCGCACCTGATCGCGGGCCTGATCGCGACCGGCGCGATCACCTGCGGCGTCGCGTGCGGCGTGGAGGCGATGAGCCGAGTCCCGCTGCGCAGCAACATCGGCGACACGGGCACCCCTCGCCCCGACTCGTGGACGATCGACCTGCCCAACCAGTTCGTCGCGGCCGAACGGGTAGCGGCACGCCGAGGCATCGGCCGCGAGGAGGTGGACCGCTTCGGCGTCCAGTCGCAGAACCGCGCCCGCGCCGCCTGGGCAGCAGGCCACTTCGCCGGCGAGGTCGTACCGGTCAAGGTGGGCGAGGACCTGGTGGACACCGACCAGGGCCTGCGCGAAACCTCCCTGGAGGCCCTGGCCTCCCTCAAGCCGGTCGTCCCGGACGGCGTGCACACCGCGGGAACGTCGTCCCAGATCTCCGACGGCGCCTCGGCGGTCCTCATCGTCGACGAGGACTTCGCCCGAGCCCACGGCCTCCGCCCACGAGCCAGGATCGTGACGCAGTGCCTGGTCGGCTCAGACCCGTACTACCACCTGGACGGCCCGGTGGACGCCACCACCCGCCTGCTGGACCGCAGCGGCATGAAAATGGCCGACATCGACCTCTTCGAGGTCAACGAGGCGTTCGCCTCGGTCGTCCTGTCCTGGGCAACGGTCCACCGCCCGAACTGGGACCGCGTCAACGTGAACGGCGGCGCCATCGCCCTGGGCCACCCGGTGGGCAGCACCGGAACCCGCCTGCTCACCACCGCCCTGCACGAACTGGAACGCCGAGACGGCACCACAGCCCTGATCACGATGTGCGCGGGCGGCGCGATGGCCACCGGCACCATCATCGAACGCCTCTGAGCGCCGCGTCGAGGTAGGGCGGTCGCTGCCGGGTACGCGCCAGATCCGGCGAAGCGAGCCGTCCTCCCTTGCGCGGCTGCTGTGCGGCAAAACCCCAATCGCGATCGTCACGCAGCGGCGATGCGGTCAGCCCTGAGCTACCCATCAAGGCGTGCGCAACGTCCCCAACGCCCTCTCCGTCTCCCAGAACGCCCGGACGGACCGGACAAGCCCGTCCTCCCCGACGTTGTAAACAAACACCCCCTCGGTGTCGACCTGAGCCCCACCAGGCAAAACAGCAGTGATAACCCCAACGTTCGCACACTCGGACCCGGCGGCGAACGAGTCGTGGATGACGAACGAGAACCGCTCGACAGGCCCGATGGCCATGTCCCAAAAAGCAGAAATGGCCTCGACCCCCCGATGCCCCTTCCCCTCGGCATCGAACATCGAGGGCCCGACAGGGTCCTCCACCACGGCATCAGGCGAGAACAGAGCCAGCCACTCGGCCTTGGCCCCCCGGCACACGGCGTCCATCGACTTCCACGACGCCACCCTGGCAGGCGTCTCCGTCCGGGAAGCCTTCCACTCCACAGCCGTCACGAGAACTCTCCGATCACCTCGTCGGCGAAGCGCCGAAGCGCGTCCTTCTTGGCTTCCAGCCCACCGTCGAACCCGACCCCGTAGAACAGCCAAGGCACCACGATCGTGTCGGTGACCCCGATCTCGGCCAGCTGCCGGTACCCGTCCACCCCGAACCGGTCGATGCACACAGCCTGGATCTCGAACGGCCGCTCGAAGGCCCCCAGGTCCTTCAACGTCGAGATGACCGACCGGAGATCGGCGAACTTGATCATGGCCGAGGTCCACCCGTCCCCGACCCTGGCGGCACGCTTCAAAGCTGCGGGCGAGTGCCCGCCGACGTAGAACGGCACGGGAGCGGTGGGTGCCGGCGACATCTGCAACCGGTCGAAAGAAAAGTAGTCGCCGTGGTACTCGACCATCCCGCCGCCGAGCACGAGCTTCAACACGTCGATCATCTCGTCCACGCGAGGCCCGCGGTTCTTGAACGGCACGCCGCACCACTCGAACTCCTCGGGCGACCAGCCGAGGCCGACGCCGAAGCCGAAGCGGTTGCCGGTCATGTGTGCGACGGAGCCGACCTGGCGGGCCAGCAGCAGAGGGTTGCGGGAGCCCAGTTTCAGGACCTGCGTGTAGAAGCGGATGCGAGACGTGACGGCGCCCATCGCGGCGGCGGCGACGAACGGGTCCACCCACGGGGTTTCGGCGTTCCACATGCGGGAGCCGTCCGGGGTGTAGGGGTAGTCCGCCGACACCTTCTCCGAGAAGAAGAGAGAGTCCGGCAGCGCGATCGAGGAGTAGCCGCACTCCTCGGCGCACCGGGCCAGTTCGGTCAGCTGGTCGAGAGGGCTCATGGCGATGCCCACGGTGAACTTCACGGCTTCTCCGATCCGACGACCCACATGGCGAAGAACTGCGAGCCACCGCCGTAGGCGTGGCCCAGCGCGACCCGCGCACCGTCGACCTGGTGGTCTCCGGCGGTGCCCATGACCTGCATGGCGGCCTCCGCGAACCGCAGCAGGCCGGAGGCGCCGATCGGGTTGGACGACAGGACGCCGCCGCTCGGGTTGACCGGCAGGCGACCGCCGATCTCGGTCTCGCCCGCCTCGGTGAGCTTCCAGCCCTGGCCCGTCTCCGCGAACCCCAGGTTCTCCAGCCACATCGGTTCGAACCACGAGAACGGCACGTAGATCTCCGCGGTGTCCACTTCGGACAACGGGTCGGTGATGCCGGCCTGCCGCCACAACGCCCGTGCGGCGTCGCGGCCCGCCTGCGGGTTGACCTGGTCGCGTCCGGCGAACGTGGTGGGCTCGGTGCGCATCGCGGTGGCGCGGATCCAGGCTGCCTGGCCCGAGGTCGGCTCCGCCGAGATGACGACCGCGCAGGCGCCGTCCGAGGACGGGCACGTCTCGTCGTAGCGGATGGGGTCCCACAGCATCGTGGACGCCCGCACCGACTCGACGGTGATGTCCGGTTGTTTGAGGTGTGCGTACGGGTTCAAAGAGCCGTTGCGGCGGTCCTTGGCGGCCACCATCGCGCCGATGTGCTCTGGTGCGCCCGCGCGGCGGATGTAGGCGCGGACGTGCGGGGCGAAGTAGCCACCGGCACCGGCGTGTACCGGCATGGTGAACGGCGTCGGCACGGACAGCGCCCACATCGCGTTCGACTCCGACTGCTTCTCGAACGCCACGGCCAGCACGCGGTCGTGCACGCCGGACTGGACGAGCGACGCGGCCACGTTGCCGGTGCTGCCGCCGACCGAACCGGCGGTGTGCACGCGCAGCAACGGTTTTCCGGTGGCGCCCAACGCGTCCGCCAGGAACAGCTCGGGCATCATCACGCCCTCGAACAGGTCCGGTGCCTTGCCGACCACCACGGCGTCGATGTCCGGCCAGTCGACGCCCGCGTCCGCCATCGCGCGGTCGATCGCCTCACGGCACAGGCCCGCCATCGACACGTCGAGGCGCTTCGCGGCGTGGTGCGTCTGGCCGGTGCCGACCACTGCTGCCGGTCGCATCTACTCCCGCCCTTCCATCACGCAGACGAGGTTCTGTTGGAGCAGCGGCCCGCTGGTGGCGTGGCCGAGCACGCGGGAGGCCGACCCGTCGTGGATCCGGCGCGCCGCCTCGCCGATCCGGGCGAGGCCCGCCGAGAACATCGGGTTGCCCGCCAGGACGCCGCCGGACGGGTTCACCGCCACGTCGTCGCCGAGCCCGAGCGCCTGGCGCAGCAGGATCTCCTGGTGAGTGAACGGCGCGTGCAGCTCCGCCACCTCGACATCTTCCGCTCCGGCCGCCTTGCCCGCGGCGACGGCCGAGGGGGACGTGGTCAGGTCGCGGCCTCCCAGCGACGGCGAGTCGACCCGGTGCTCGAACCCGGTGATCCACGCGGGACGTTCGCACAGCTCCCGCGCCCGGTCTCCGGCCGCCAGCACGATCGTGGCCGCGCCGTCGGTGATCGGCGCGCAGTCGTGGCGGCGCAACGGGTTCACGAAGTACTCGTCCGCGAGAAGCTCGTCGACCTCGGGAGAACCCGACAGCTGCGCCAGCGGGTTCGACAGTGCCGCCGCACGGCTGCGCGCGGCCACGGATGCCATCGCGCGCTCGTCCCACAGCCCGGCCTCGATGCCCATCCGGGCCTGGATGCCCGCGAGACCGACCGAGTCCGGCCACAACGGCGTCACGACGTACGGGTCGAGCTGCATCGCCAGCACCCGGCGCAGCTGACCGGCCGACGACTTGCCGAAGCCGTAGACCAAGGCGGTGTCGGCCTCGCCGCACAGCAGCTTCACCCACGCCTCGTACAGCGCCCACGCGGCGTCCATCTCGACGTGCGACTCCGCGATGGGCGGGAACGCGCCGATCGCGTCCACCGCGGAGACGAACGAGAACGCGCGCCCGGCCAGGTAGTCCGAGGAGCCCGAGCACCAGAACCCGATGTCGGACTTGGTGAGCCCGAGCCCGCCGAGCACCTCGTGGAAGATCGGCACCAGCATCTCGACGCCGTTGGTGGTGCCGTCTGTCTCGCGCACGCAGGGCGTCTGCGCGAAACCGACTACCGCAACCTCACGCATGCCCGCCTCACAGGTGCCGGGAGTAGGAGTCGAACGGCGCGTCCGGCTCGCCGGAGGGCCGGAAGTGGTCGATGTTCTGCATCGTCGGACCCCACTCCTCGCGCGGCTTCCACACCGCCTCGACGCGCATGCCCATCCGCACGTCCTCGGGCGCTATGCCGAGCAGCAGGTGCAGGAACGGGATGTCCGCGCCGTCGAGCAGCACGTAGGCCGAGACGTACGGCGGCGGGATGCGCTGGCCGAGGAACGGCACGTTCACGATGCAGAACGTCGTCACCGTGCCGCGGTCGGACAGCTCGACCTGGTCGGTCGTCGGCACGCCATCGGTGGGGCAGGCCGGCCGCGGTGGGAAGTAGACCTTCTCGCACGCCGGGCAGCGTTGGGCGATGAGGCGGCCTTCCATCAGTCCGCGCAGGAACGGGTCCTCCGTCGGTGACGCGGAGTGCGTGTAGTGCAGGTTCACCGGGGTGACGACCATCGTGACGTCGTTGTCCGGGGAGGCGTCGGTGGGAGGGTCGGCCGGTTCGTCGGAGAGCTCGAAGTACTCGATGTCGGTGATCGCTCCGACGCGTGCGGCACGCCAGCGTGCTCGCACGCGTGCGCCCGTCGTGATGGCGTCCGGCGAGCCCGCGTCGACGGCGTGCAGCAGCGCAGTGTCGGCGCCGTCGAGCTGGATCAGCGCCCATGCGAACGGCCGGTCGAGCGGCTGCCCTTCCAACGGGTCGGGGATCCAGGACCAGCCGCGCACGACGCCCGTCGAGGCCACGCCGACGAACTCGGAGAGCGGTTCCGCCGTCACGGGGTCGTACTCGAGCGGCGGCACGTGCACCCGGCCGTCGGCACCTCGGATCCCGGTCACCCGGCGGTGGCGGAGATCGGTGAGGAACCGGCCCAGCGTCGGGCCGGTCGAGCGCGTGTAGTCGAAGCCGACGTCCAGCGGAGCACTCAGCGGCCTGGTCACAGATCAAAGTGAAACAGGTTCTCGAAATGGTGGCAAGATGAGTGCATGAAGCTCGGTCTGCAGCTCGGTTACTGGGGCGCCCGGCCGCCCTCGGACGCCGCCGGACTCGTGGCGGCGGCGGAGGAGTGCGGCTTCGACGCGGTGTTCGCGGCGGAGGCGTGGGGGTCGGACGCCTTCACCCCGTTGGCGTGGTGGGGATCCGGCACCGAACGGGTGCGGCTCGGCACGTCGGTCGTGCAGATGTCGGCCCGCACGCCGGCGGCCTGCGCGATGCACGCGCTGACGCTGGACCACCTGTCCGGCGGCCGGTTCGTGCTGGGGCTGGGCGTCTCCGGCCCGCAGGTCGTGGAGGGCTGGTACGGCCGCCCGTTCGCCAAACCTCTGGCCAGGACCAGGGAGTACGTGTCGATCCTGCGGCAGGTGCTGGCCCGTGAGGCGCCGGTGCGCAACGACGGCCCGCACTATCCGTTGCCCTACCGGGGACCCGGTGCGCTGGGGCTGGGCAAGCCGCTCAAGCCGATCACCCACCCGCTGCGCGCCGACCTGCCCATCTGGCTGGGCGCGGAGGGCCCGAAGAACGTCGCGCTGACGTCGGAGATCGCCGACGGGTGGCTCGCGATCTACTACGCGCCGCGCCTCGCCGGGATGTACGAGGAGTGGCTCGGCGAAGGCTTCGCCAAGTCGGGCCGGAGCAGGGAGAACTTCGAGGTCGCCGCCACCTGCCAGGTTGTCGTGACGGACGATCCGGTGGCGGTCAGGGCGATGCTGAAGCCGTTCGTCGCGCTGTACATCGGCGGGATGGGCGCGCCGGGGATGAACTTCCACGCCGAGGTGTTCACGCGCATGGGGTACGGCGAGGCGGTCGAGGACATCGGCGCGCTGTTCCGGGCGGGGCGCAAGGACGAGGCCGCACAGGTGGTTCCGGACGAGCTGGTCGCCGAGATCAGCATCGTCGGCACGGCGGAGCACGTGCGCGAGGAGGTCCGCCGGTGGGAACAGGCAGGCGTCACGATGCTGCTCGTCGGCTGCCGGGACGTTGCCTCGATCAAGGCGGTCTCCGAGGCTTGTCTCTAGGTGAAACGCGTTCTACTTTGAGGGTGTGGTCACCGGACTTTGGAACATCGCGGCCGACCGGCCCGGCACCGTCGCGCTCGTCGGCCCGAACGGTCGTGAGGTCTCCTACGGCGAGCTGGCGGAGGCCGCCGACCGGTACGGGCGCGGGTTCCAGGAACTGGGGCTGACACCCGGCGACAGCATCGTGCTGATGCTGCCCAACAGCTTCGAGCTGGTGGCCGTGTACTTCGCCGCGTACCAGACCGGGCTCTACGTCGTGATGGCCAACTGGCACCTGACCGGCGCCGAGGTCGGCTACCTCGTGCAGGACAGCGGCGCGAAGGCGTTCGTGGCGCACGAACGGTTCGCCGAGGCGGCGGTCGAGGCGTCCGCGGGCCTTCCGGAGAGCGCGCGGTTCGCGGTCGGCGAAATCGACGGGTTCGTCCCGCTCGCGCAGCTCGGCGAGGGGCAGCGAGGCAGGCCCGACGTGCGCACGACCGGGTCACCGATGCTCTACACGTCCGGCACCACCGGCCGGCCCAAGGGCGTGCGCAGGCCGTTGACCGGCGCCGATCCCGACGTCGTGCCCGGCTCGGCGCCGTGGTTCTTCGGCATCTTCGGGCTCCGGCCGCACGACGGGCACGTGCACCTGTGCGGCTCGCCGCTCTACCACACGGCGGTGCTGAACTTCGTGGTGATCTCCATCCAGCTCGGGCACACCGCCGTGCTGATGGACCACTGGGCGCCCGAGGAGATGTTGAGGCTGATCGAGCGGTACAAGGTCACCCACAGCCACATGGTGCCGACCCAGTTCCACCGCCTGCTCGCGCTGCCCGACGACGTGAAAGCCAAGTACGACATGGGTTCGCTGCGCGCGATGATCCACGGCGCCGCGCCTTGCCCGATCGAGGTCAAGCGCCGGATGCTCGACTGGTGGGGGCCGGTCGTGATCGAGTACTACGCGGCGACGGAGGGCGGCGGCACCGCGATCACCGCGCAGGAGTGGTTGCGCAAACCGGGCTCCGTCGGGCTGCCGTGGCCGACGTCCGAGATCAAGGTCCTGGGAGAGGACGGCACCGAGCTCCCGGCGGGGGAACGGGGCCTCGTCTACATGCGGATGGGCGACGCGACCTTCGAGTACCACAAGGACGCCGAGAAGACCCGCGCCGCACGGGTGGGCAAGCTCTTCACGTTGCAGGACATCGGGTACCTCGACGAGGACGGCTACCTGTTCCTGTGCGACCGCAAGAACGACATGATCATCTCCGGTGGGGTGAACATCTACCCGGCGGAGATCGAGGGTGAGCTGGTGTGCCACCCCAAGGTGGCGGACGTGGCGGTGTTCGGCGTCCCGCACCCGGACTGGGGCGAGGAGATCAAGGCCGTCGTGCAGCCGGCGGACGGCGTCGAGCCGGACGACGCGCTGACCGAGGAGCTGCTGGAGTTCGCCCGCACGCGCCTCGCGAAGTTCAAGCTGCCGCGCACGATCTCGTACCTGCCCGAGCTGCCGCGCGACCCGAACGGCAAGCTGTACAAGCGGAAGCTCCGCGACCATGCGTGATCTCATCCGGATGACCGGCACCGAGGTCGAGGCGTTCCTGAACGAGCAGAAGACGTTGGTCGTCGCGACCATCGGGCGCGCCGGACTCCCGCACCTCGCGCCGATGTGGTTCGCGTTCCTGCACGGCGACATCGTGTTCTGCACCGACCGCAAGTCGCAGAAAGTCGTGAACCTGCGCCGCGACCCGCGTTGCAGCGTGCTGGCGGAAGCGGGGGAGACCTACGGCGAGCTGCGCGGCGTGCACATGGAGGGCGTCGGCGAGTTCACCGACCTGGGGCCGGTCGTGGACGCCGTGGTGGCCCGCAACTTCGGCGAGGTGGGCGACGACGAGACCGCCCGCGAGGCGTTGCGCAAAGCCATGTCGCGGCGCGTCGCGGTGCTCTTCCGTCCGACGAGAACGGCCAGCTGGGACCACCGCAAGGGAGCGATCTCATGACGTTGAACCGCCGCCAGGTGCTGGCCGGAGCCGGTCTGGCGCTGGCCTCCGGACTCGTCAAGCCCGGTGCCGCGACCGCCGCGGAAGAGTTCGACGTCGTCGTGGTCGGCTCGGGCGCGGCCGGCATGACCGCGGCACTGACGGCGGCGAGCCGCGGCCTGAGCTGCGTGGTCATCGAGAAGGCGCCGACGTACGGCGGTTCCACCGCCCGGTCGGGAGCGGGCATCTGGATCCCCAACAACGAGGTCATCCTCGCCGCGGGCGTGCCGGACACCCCCGCCAAGGCCGCGCAGTACCTCGCGGCCGTCGTCGGCGACGTCCCGATCGCGCGGCAGCAGGCGTACCTGACGCACGGCCCGCGGATGATCTCGTTCGTCGTGCGCGCCAGCCCGCTGCGGTTCCGGCACATGGACGGCTACAGCGACTACTACCCGGAGCTGCCCGGTGGCATCGCGCGGGGCCGGTCGATCGAGCCGGACGTGCTCGACGGACGGGTGCTCGGCGACGAGCTCGCCCACCTGAACGCGCCGTACCTGGCCGTGCCGCCGGGGATGGTCATCTTCGGCGCGGACTACAAGTGGCTCAACCTGGCCCTGGTCAACGTGAAGGGCGCCGCCACCGCGGCGGCGGCACTGGCCCGCGGCACGGCGGCGGCGCTGGCCGGGCAGAAACCCCTCACGATGGGCCAGGCGCTCGCGGGAGGACTGCGGGCGGGGCTGATGCGGGCGGGGGTGCCGGTCCGGCTGAACACCGCGCTCGAGGACCTGGTCGTGGAGAACGGCGCCGTGCGCGGAGTCGTGACGTCACGTGGTGTCCTCTACGCCCGGCGCGGCGTGATCATGGGCTCCGGCGGCTTCGAGCACAACGCGGCCATGCGCGCCCAGTACCAACGGCAGCCTATCGGTACACAGTGGACGGTCGGCGCGAAGGAGAACACCGGCGACGGCCACCGCGCGGGCGAACGGGCCGGAGCGGCGTTCGACCTGATGGACGACGCCTGGTGGGGCCCGGTGATCCCCACGCCCGGATCGCCGTACTTCTGCCTCGCCGAACGCACCCTCCCAGGTGGACTGATCGTGAACGCGGCCGGCCGCCGTTTCGTCAACGAGGCCGCACCGTACAGCGACGTCGTGCACGTGATGTACGACAAGAACCCGGCCGACCCGTGCATCCCCGCGTGGCTCATCGTCGACCAGAACTACCGCAACCGCTACCTGTTCGCGGACATCGCCCCGGCACTGCCGCTGCCCGACGGCTGGTACCAGTCCGGTGCGGTGGTGCGGAACTGGTCGCTCGACGGCCTGGCGTCCGCGATCGGCGTGCCCGCCGCCGCGCTGAAGGCGACCGTCAGCCGGTTCAACGGGCAGGCGATCACGGGCAGCGACGCGGACTTCCGCCGCGGTGACTCCGCGTACGACCACTACTACACCGACCCGGCCGTCATTCCGAACTCGTGCCTGGCACCGTTGTGGTTGCCGCCGTTCTACGCGTTCAAGATCATGCCGGGTGACCTGGGCACCAAGGGCGGCCTGGTGACCGACGCCCGTGCGCGCGTGCTGCGGCCGGACGGTTCGGTGATCCCGGGGCTGTACGCGGCGGGCAACGTCAGCTCGGCCGTGATGGGCCGCAGCTACGCCGGGGCGGGGTCGACGATCGGTCCCGCCATGACGTTCGGGTACATCGCGGGCAACGACGTCTGAGCCCTGCGCCGGGCGCGCCCGACCGGCCACCTCCACCCGCCAGCGTGTCACCCGACCGGCGCCCTCAACGCCTCCACGTGACATTGCTTTGGTACGCGGGGGCCCCGCGTACCGTACGCGGAAACGTGGGGCCCCCGCGTACCCGGCGGGAAACACGAAAGAGAGTCGTGTGTTGGTGGGGTGTTTACGGAGAGCAGTCGGGACGCTGTGCGTCAGCGTGACCCGCGGACGCCCGTGCCGGGACCGTCGTTCCCGCACTTGACCGGCGGCGAACCGCGCGGCAGTGTGCTGATCAGTTGTGCCGGGACCAAAGGCGGTCGGGGGTGGGCGTGGAACGGCGGAGGGCGCTGGTGGTCCGCGGTGGCTGGGAAGGCCACCGGCCGGTGGAGGCCACCGAGATGTTCCTCCCCTTCCTGGAGGACAGCGGCTACGCCGTACGGGTCGAGGAGTCGACCGAGGTGTACGCCGACGCCGACGAGATGGCACGGACCGACCTGGTAGTGCAGTGCGTGACGATGTCTGAGATCACCGCCGAGGAACTGGCCGGGCTGATCGCGGCGGTCGAGGCCGGTACCGGTTTCACCGGCTGGCACGGCGGCATCGCCGACTCGTTCCGCGCGTCGTCGGACTACCTGCACCTGGTGGGCGGCCAGTTCGCCACGCATCCCGGCAAGGAACCGTGCGAGCGCCAGGGCGGGCAGGAGGACAACTACCTGCCCTACACGGTGAACATCACCGCGCTGGGCCGGGAGCATCCGATCACCGCAGGCGTCGAGGACTTCGACCTCGTCACCGAGCAGTACTGGGTGCTGCACGACGACCTGGTCGACGTGCTGGCCACCACCACGCATCCGGTCAGGCCGTGGCATCCGTGGCACCGGCCGGTGACCTCCCCGGCGATCTGGACCCGCCAGTGGGGCGCGGGAAGGATCGTGGTGACGACGCCGGGACACGGTCTCGACGTGCTGGAGCACCCCAGTGTCCGCACGATCATCACGAGGGGGATGACGTGGGCGACCCGCACCGTGTCGGAGTAGTGGGCGTCGGGTTCATCTCCCGCGCCTACCTGGACACGCTTTCCGGTCAGACCGCTGTGCGCGTCACGGCGGTCGCCGACCTCGATGCGAACCGAGCGGCGGAGGCGGCCGCACGGATACCGGGTGCCGCCGCGGTGAGCGTCGAGAGCCTGCTCGGCGGGGCGGACGTCGACACGGTGCTGAACCTGACCGTCCCCGCGGCCCACGCCGAGATCACGCGCCGCGCGCTCGACGCGGGCAAGAACGTCTACGTCGAGAAGCCGCTCGCCGTCACGTTCCCGGAAGGGCGGGAGGTCCTCGACCGGGCCGCCGCTGCCGGTGTCGTGGTCGGGTGCGCACCGGACACCGTTCTGGGCACCGGCACGCAGACCGCGCGGGCGGCGATCGACGGCGGGCTCATCGGACGCCCGTTGTCGGCGATCGCGACGATGATCACGCCGGGGCACGAGCGCTGGCACCCCCACCCCGACTTCTACTACGTCGCGGGCGGTGGCCCGCTGTTCGACATGGGGCCGTACTACCTCACCGCGCTGATCCACCTCCTCGGCCCGGTGCGCGCGGTGGTCGGCACGGCCAGCCGCCTGCGCTCCGAACGCGTCATCGGATCCGGACCGCGTTCGGGCGAACGGATTCCGGTCGAGGTCGACACGCACGTCTCCGGCGTGCTCGAACACGCCAACGGCGCGCTTTCGACCATCACGACCAGTTTCGACGGGGTGACCACCACCGCGGCGCCGATCGAGGTGCACGGCGAGACGGGCACGCTCGCCGTCCCCGACCCGAACCACTTCGACGGCGAGACACGCATCTTCCCGCTCGACGGCGACGAATGGCGCACCCTTCCCACCAGCGCGGGGTACACGGGCGCGGGCCGCGGGGTCGGCCTCCTCGACCTCGTCACGGCGGAAGGGCGGTCCCCGCGCGCCAGTGGCGAACTGGCGCTGCACGTCCTGGAAACGATGACCGCGGTGCTCCGTTCGGTGGACGAGGGCCGGCGGATCGAACTGACGACGACCGTGGAGCGGCCGGTGCCGGTACCCCTGTCTCCGTGGACGAGTGCTACCTGAACCGTTCAGGCGTATCCGTTCTCGGGCAACAAGAGCATCGATGACCAAGACTGTCTGAAGTGGACTGAAGTGGTGCGCGCGCCGTGACCTGGTGTTCCGATCGCGGAGTCCGGCGAACCGGGTGCTTCCGTCCGGGGGAACCGCCGCGGGACCTCGCCCGCCACCGCCGCGAAGCCATGTTTCCCTGACATCACAAGAACTTGAGCCTACCGGCGGGTTCGGCTACGGCGCCGTAACCGCGCGCCGGAACCGCCGCAACATCGCGAACCTAGCGTGGCGACCCTGGATACAGACCTGTATCCAGCAGCTCAGAGGCGGCTTCGACGAGCTCCGCGCTGCCTCGGCCTTCGCGAAAGGCTCATGCGGATGAACATCTCATCAGCACGGCGGCTGGTCGCCGTGGCGACGGCGTCGGCGATGGTGTTACTCAGTGGCTGCGGTGCTCGTGTGTCCGACGACACCGCGACCGCCGGGGAGGGGACGTCCTGTGTCGACACCTCGGGATCGTCGGTCAAGATCGGTTTCCTCAACTCCCGCTCCGGCACCATGGCCATCAGCGAGAACACCGTCTACAACTCGTTGAAGCTGGCCGCGGACCAGATCAACGCCGCGGGAGGCGTCGAGGGCAAGCAGCTCACCATCGTCGCCGAGGACGGCGCGTCGGAACCCACGGTGTTCGCGGAGAAGGCCGAGAAGCTGATCCGCGGTGACTGCGTGGCGGCGGTGTTCGGCGGCTGGACCTCCTCGTCGCGCAAGGCGATGCTGCCGGTCTTCGAGTCCAACAACGCCCTGCTGTTCTACCCGGTGCAGTACGAGGGCCTGGAGTCGTCGAAGAACATCTTCTACACCGGTGCCACGACCAACCAGCAGATCGTCCCGGCGCTCGACTACCTGAAGGAGAAGGGCGCGAAGAGCCTGTTCCTGGTGGGCAGCGACTACGTGTTCCCGCAGACCGCCAACAAGATCATCAAGGCGTACGCGAAGGCGAACGGGATCGAGGTCAAGGGCGAGGAGTACGCCCCGCTGGGCCACACCGACTTCTCCACGATCGTCTCGAAGGTCAAGGCCGCCGGTGCCGACGCCGTGTTCAACACCCTGAACGGCGACTCGAACGTGGCGTTCTTCAAGGAGTACAAGAACGCGGGCCTCACGGCCGAGGCGATGCCGGTGCTGTCGGTGTCGATCGCCGAGGAGGAGGTCGGCGGCATCGGCATCGGCAACATCGTGGGCCAGCCGGTGGCCTGGAACTACTACCAGACCATCGACAGCCCGCAGAACAAGAAGTTCGTCGCCGACTTCAAGACGGCCTACGGGGACGCGAAGGTCACCTCCGACCCGATGGAGGCCGCCTACACCTCGCTGTACCTGTGGAAGGGCATGGTCGAGAAGGCGAAGTCGTTCGCGGTGGCGGACATCCAGAAGGCCGCGGGCGGGGTCAGCTTCGAGGCCCCGGAGGGCACGGTCACGGTCAACGGCGACAACCACCACATCGCCAAGACCGCGCTGATCGGCAAGATCGCCCAGGACGGGCTGATCTACACCGACTGGACCTCCGGCAAGCCGATCGAGCCGGACCCGTTCCTCAAGTCCTACCCCTGGGCCGCCGGGCTGTCCGGCTGAGCATCCGCGCGGAACCGCCGGCCGGGCGCCACCCGGCCGGCGGCCTGCCGCTCCGACTCACGGAGGCGTGTCGTGGAAATCCTGCTGAGCCAGCTGTTCAACGGTCTGTCGGGCGGGTCGATCCTCCTGCTGGCCGCACTCGGTCTCGCTTTGACGTTCGGCCAGATGGGCGTCATCAACATGGCGCACGGCGAGTTCATCATGGCCGGTGCCTACACCGCGTACGTCGTGCAGAACCTGCTCGGTGACGCCGGACTCTCGCTGCTCGTGTCGCTCCCGGCTGCCTTCGTGGTGGGCGGGCTGCTCGGGATCGCCCTGGAGGCGTTGCTCCTGAGGAGGATGTACCACCGTCCGCTCGACACACTGCTCGTCACCTTCGGCGTCTCCCTTGTACTGCAACAGCTCGCGCGTGACGTGTTCGGAACGGCCGGGGTCGACGTCGCCGCGCCCGCCTGGCTGTCCGGTCCCGTGGTGGTCTTCGGGACGGCCTTCCCGAAGACCCGGTTGTTCATCCTCGCGCTCGCCCTCGTGGCGGTGGCCGTACTCGCCTCGCTGCTCGCGTTCACTCCGCTGGGCCGCCGGATTCGCGCGACGGTGCAGAACCGGTCCCTGGCGGAGAGCTCGGGCATCTCCAGCAGGAGGACCGACCGCGTCACGTTCTTCGTCGGCTCCGGCCTCGCCGGTGTCGCCGGGGTGGCGCTCACGCTGATGGGGTCGATCTCGTCGAACCTGGGCACCGCCTACATCGTGGACGCGTTCCTCGTGGTCGTGGTCGGCGGGATCGGGCAGATCAAGGGCGCGGTGATCGCGGCGTTCGTGCTCGGCGTGGCCCAGTCGTGGATCGAGTACTCCACCACCGCCTCGATCGCCAAGGTCGTCGTGCTGGCGATCGTCGTCGCGTTCCTCCAGCTCCGCCCCCAGGGCATCTTCGTCGTACGGACCCGGAGTCTCGTATGAACCTGAAGTCGTTTCTCACCGGTAGATGGGCGGTCGTGGGCGGGTTCGTCCTCGCCGCGGTCCTGTTGCTCGTCGTGGCCCCCGCGCTGCTCACGCCGTTCCGGCTCGGGCTGCTGGGCAAGTACCTCTGCTTCGCGATGGTCGCCGTCGGCATCGGCCTGGCCTGGGGCCGCGGCGGGATGCTCGTGCTCGGCCAGGGCGTGTTCTTCGGGCTGGGCGCCTACATCATGGCGATGCACCTCAAGCTCGCCGACGCCCCGGCGAGCACCGGGGTGCCCGACTTCATGGCGTTGATCTCCTCGGACGGCGTGCCGTTCTGGTGGGAGCCGTTCCGCTCCGGCGCGGTCACCCTCGTCGCGATCGTGGTGGTCCCCGCCCTGGCGGCCGTGCTGCTGGGCCTCGCCACGTTCCGGCGGCGGGTCCGCGGCGCGTACTTCGCCATCCTGTCGCAGGCGCTCGCCGCCGCGTTCGCGATCCTGCTGATCGGCAACCCGCGCAGCACGGGAGGGTCCACCGGTCTCAACAACTTCAAGGGGTTCTTCGGCTTCTCGCTGCGCGATCCGGCGAACCGGCTGACCCTGTACGTCATCGCGGTCGTCGCTCTCCTCGCGATGGTCGCCGTCGCCCGCCAGCTGATGGTGAGCAGGTACGGCGAACTGCTCGTGGCGTGCCGTGACGCAGAGGAACGCGTGCGGTTCCTCGGCTACGACCCGGCGGCGATCAAGACCTTCGCCTACGCCGTCGCCGCCGTGATGGCGGGGGTGGCCGGGGCGTTGTTCGTGCCGATCGTGGGCATCATCTCGCCGAACGACGTCGGCATCGTGCCGTCGATCGGGCTGCTGATCGGCGTCGCGATCGGCGGGCGCACGACGTTGCTCGGGCCGGTGCTCGGCGCGATCGCCGTCGCGTGGGCGGAGACGTCGCTGTCGGAGCGGTTCCCGTCCGGCTGGACCTACGCCCAGGGGCTGCTGTTCATGCTCGTCGTCGCGTTCCTGCCGGGCGGCCTCGCGTCGCTGGGCCCGGTGCTGCGCGGCTGGCGCGACCGGCTCCGCCCCGCCGTGCCCGCCGAGAAGACCTCGGTCCCGTCGCTCTCGGGGGGTTCGTGATGAACGCCGACTACCTGGAACTGACCAACCTGACGGTGAGCTTCGACGGGTTCGTGGCCGTGGACCGGGTGAACATGTCGGTCCTGCCGGGCGACCTGCGGTTCCTCATCGGGCCCAACGGCGCGGGCAAGACCACGCTGATCGACGCGGTGTCCGGGCTCGTGCCCGCGACCGGCTCGGCGCGGTGGGCGGGGGAGGACCTCGTCGGGCGCAAGGTGCACCGCATCGCCCGCCTCGGGGTGGGACGCACCTTCCAGACCGCCACGGTGTTCGAGGAGCTCACCGTCACGCAGAACCTCGACATCGCGGCCGGTGCGCGCCGCGGCGTGCTCACCCTCGCCCGCCGCCGCACGCGGGTGCCCGAGGTCGTCGTGAAGGCGATGGAGACGATCGGGCTCACCGACCTCGCCGAGGTCCCCGCCGGCACGTTGTCGCACGGCCAGAAGCAGTGGCTGGAGATCGGGATGCTGCTGGTGCAGGACGCCCGTCTGCTCATGCTCGACGAGCCGGTGGCGGGCATGAGCGCCGAGGAGAAGGACGAGACGGGGCGGCTGTTGCGGCGCATCGCCGCCGATGCCGATCTGACCGTGGTGGTGGTCGAGCACGACATGGACTTCATGCGGGCGTTCGCCACGTCCGTCACGGTGCTGCACGCCGGGAAGGTGCTCGCCGAGGGCTCCGTGGAGCAGGTGCAGGCGGATCCGCGGGTGCAGGAGGTCTACCTCGGACCGGGGGAGCATTCGAAGGCCGTGACCGAGGCAGTGCTGGGGGAAGGGGTCTAGATGTTGCAGCTCGACGACGTGGAGGTCGCCTACGGACGCACGTCCGTGGTGCACGGAGTCACCATCGAGGTGCCCAAGGGTGGTGTCACGGCGATCATGGGGCACAACGGCGCGGGCAAGACCACGCTGTTACGTGCGGCCGTCGGAACTCTGCCTGCCCGCAAGGGACGGGTACTGCTCGACGGGGAGGACGTCACCGCGCTCGCGCCGCACCAACGCGTGGCGCGCGGCCTCGGCTACGTGCCGCAGGGACAGCAGTCCTTCGGTCAGATGACGACCATGGAGAACCTGCGCGTGGTCGCGGACGGACGTCCACGCGGTGCGGCGCTGATCGACGAGGCCCTCGACCTGTTCCCGGCCCTGCGAGGGCTGCTCGGCAGGCGTGCCGGTCTGCTGTCCGGGGGTCAGCGGCAGCAGCTCGCGATCGCCCGCGCCCTCGTCACCCAGCCGAGGGTGCTGATCCTCGACGAGCCCACCGAGGGCATCCAGCCGTCGGTGGTCGCCGAGATCGAGGAGATCATCCTCGGCCTGACCAGGCGCGGCGACCTGTCGGTGTTGCTGGTGGAACAGCACGTGGGCTTCGCGTTGTCGGCCGCGCACTCCTACTACGTCCTCGCCTCCGGCAGAGTCACGTCGTCCGGCTCTGGTGGTGAGTCCGCTCTCGCCGACGTTCGCGCTGCGATGGCCATCTGAGGCCGTCGCACCATGTCCACGAACGAGAGTCATGCCGATACCCCGCCCTCACTGCGTGAGCGGGTCTACGCGGAACTGCGCGACGAGCTGCTGGGCGGGCGGATCGGGCCCACCGAGCGGCTCACCGAACCGCGGCTGTCGAAGCGGTTCGGGGTGTCGCGCACCCCGGTGCGGGACGCACTCACCCGGCTCGTCGCGGACGGGCTCCTCGCGCGCGAGGAGTGGGGCTACTCGGTCGTCGTCCCGAGCCCGGCCCGCGTCCGCGACCTGCACGAGGTGCGGATCGCGGTGGAACTGCGCGGCATCAGCCGCAGCATCGAGAACCCGACGCTGCGGCACGACGCCGAGGCGCTCGGTGAGGAGGTGCGGCACTGGTACGGGCTCCGGGCCGCGCCACCGGGACCGTCACCGGACTTCGTGCTGGAGGACGAGCGGTTCCACACGGCCCTGCTCGCGTCGTCCGGCAACGCCGAGCTCGTCGCGGTGCTGGCGGGGGCGTCCCGTTGGACCAGGAGCGTCCGCATGCGCGGCTTCCTGGTCCCCGGCCGCGTCGAGGCCGCGATCGACGAGCACATCGAGATCGCCGAACTGGTGCTCGGTGGCAGCCTGGAGCTCGCGCACCGCCTGCTGCACGAGCACATCGGGGCCTCACCGGAGATCGCCGAGCCGACCTGACGACGAACTTCGGCACAGACCTCAGCGGCCCCGGAACTCGGGCTTGCGCTTCTCGGCGAACGCGCGCGGGCCCTCCTTCGCGTCCTCGCTGGAGAAGACCTCCACGCCCAGGCGGGCGTCCACCGCGAACGCGTCGTTCTCGTGCAGGGCCTCGGTCTCGCGCATCGTGCGCAGGATCGCCTGGACGGCCAGCGGGCCGTTCGCGGTGATCAGCGCGGCCAGTTCGAGAGCCTTGGTGAGTGCCTGGCCGTCCGGCACGACGTGGCCGATCAGTCCGATCTCCTTGGCTTCGGCCGCGCGGATGTGGCGTCCGGTCAGCAGGAGGTCGGCGGCGACGGTGTACGGGATCTGGCGGGGTAGCCGGACCGCGGAGCCACCGAGCGGGAACAGGCCCCAGCGCGCCTCGGACACACCGAACCGCGCGCTCTCGCCCGCCACGCGGATGTCCGTCGCCTGAAGGATTTCCGTTCCACCCGCGACCGCGGGGCCTTCGACCGCCGCGATCAACGGTTTCGTCAACCGGCGACCCTTCAGCAGCGGCTCGATGACGGAGAAGTCGAACTTCCCCGCGTTCTCACCGGGATGGTCGCGCGTCATGGCCTTCAGGTCGGCGCCCGCGCAGAACGAGCCCCCGGCGCCGGTCAGGACGCACACGCGCACGTCGGGGTCGGAGTCCACCCGGTCCCACGCCTCTTTCATGATCGCGAGCATCGGGCCGGACAGCGCGTTGCGGACCTCCGGGCGGTTCATCGTCACGACCAGAACGTTGTCGACCAGCTCCACCAACGCGTGGGGTTCCGTCGTGGTCGTCATTCGCGCGCCTCCTGGATCGAGTCTGACCGCACGGGGGATTGTCGAGAACAGTAACACGTTCTACTTTGCTGGCTATGGCCCTCAACGTCGCAGACCTCGTTGAACACGCCGCCGACACCGTCCCCGACCGGACTGCCCTCGTGTGCGGGACCAAGCGGGTCACCTACGCCGAGCTGGAGTCGCGGGCCAACAAACTGGCTCACCACCTGGCAAAGAACGGCGTGAAGCAGGGTGCGCACGTGGGGCTGTACGCGCGCAACTCCATCGAGCTGGTCGAGGCCATGCTCGCGGTGTACAAGCTGCGTGCCGTGGCCATCAACGTGAACTACCGCTACACCAAGAACGAGTTGCAATATCTGTTCGGCGAGTCGGACATGACGGCGCTGGTGCACGAGCGCCAGTACGCGCCGCTGGTCGCGGAGGCCGGCTCGCCGGGCCACACCGTGGTGATCGACGACGGGACCGGTGGACCGTACGAGGGCGTGGACTACGAGTCGGCGCTGAGCGAGGAGTCCGGCGAGCGCGACTTCGGGCCACGCAGCCCCGACGACCTCTACATCCTGTTCACCGGCGGCACCACGGGCATGCCCAAGGGCGTGATGTGGCGGCACGAGGACGTGTGGCGCACGCTCGGCGGCGGCATCGACTTCGTGACGGGGGAACGGCTCACCGACGAGTGGCACCAGGCCAGGGCCGGCAAGGACTACGGGCTGGTGCGGCTGTGCCTGCCGCCGTTGATCCACGGCGCCGCGCAGTGGGCGGTGCTCGGCGCGTTGTTCGGCGGCAGCACCGTGGTGCTGGTGCCCAAGTTCGACCCGCCCGAGATCTGGCGGGTGATCGAGCGGGAGAAGGTGCAGGTCGCCGTCATCACCGGCGACGCGATGGGGCGCCCGCTGATCGAGGAGTTCGAACGCGGGCAGTACGACGGGTCGTCGCTCTACATCGTCAACAGCAGCGCCGCCCTGTTCTCCTACACCGTCAAGCGGAAGTACCAGGAGCTGTTGCCGCACACGACGTTGCTGGAGTCCATCGGCTCCAGCGAGACCGGCTCCACCGGCATCGGCGCGGTGCCCAAGGAGATCGTGAAGACCGACGGCACCAAGGTGAAGCTCAACGAGGACACCATCGTCATCGACGAGGACGGCGCCAAGCTCGACCCGGTGCCCGGCGTCATCGGCAAGCTGGCGCGCGGCGGCCACATCCCGCTCGGCTACTACAAGGACCCCGAGAAGACCGCGCGGATGTTCGTGCAGGTCGACGGCAAGCGCTACACGGTGCCCGGCGACTACGCGCGGTTCGAGGAGGACGGCGACATCACGTTGCTGGGACGCGGCAACACGTGCGTCAACACCGGCGGCGAGAAGGTGTTCCCCGAAGAGGTCGAGGCGGCGCTGAAGTCACACCCGGACGTGTTCGACGCGCTCGTCATCGGCGTCCAGGACGACCTGCTGGGCCAACGGGTCGGCGCCCTCGTCCAGCCGCGTGACGGCGCCAGGCCGACACTGTCCCAACTGGACGCCCACGTCCGCGAGACCTTGGCTGGCTACAAGGTGCCGCGGTCATTGTGGCTCGTCGACGAGATCGGCCGCACCCCCAGCGGCAAACCCGACTACCAGTGGGCACGGCGCCACGTGGAGGACCATGCGCACCAGCCTGTGTGACGAGCTCGGCATCGAGCACCCGGTCTTCGGCTTCACGCCGTCCGAACACGTGGCGGCGGCGATCAGCAGAGCGGGCGGCCTCGGCGTGCTGGGGTGCGTGCGGTTCAACGACGCGGAAGACCTCGACCGCGCACTGACGTGGATGGACGAGAACTGCGACGGCAAGCCGTACGGCGTCGACGTCGTCATGCCCGCCACCGTGCCGAAGGAAGGCACGCAGATCGACCTCGCGTCACTCATCCCGCAGGAGCACAAGGACTTCGTGCGCCAGACTCTGCTGAAGCTCGGCGTGCCACCACTGCCCGATGGCGAGGACGGCGAGGGCGTGCTCGGCTGGCTGCACTCGGTGGCACGGTCCCATGTGGACGTTGCCCTCGAACACCCGATCCGGCTCATCGCCAACGCCCTCGGCTCACCACCCGCCGACGTCATCGCCCGCGCCCACGCCGCCGGAGTCCCCGTGGCGGCACTGGCGGGCAAGGCAGAACACGCCCGCCGGCACGTCGCCAACGGCGTCGACATCGTGGTGGCGCAGGGCTACGAGGCCGGCGGCCACACCGGCGAGATCGCGTCGATGGTCCTCGTGCCCGAGATCGTGGACGCCGTGGACGTGCCGGTGCTCGCGGCCGGTGGCATCGGATCGGGCCGCCAGGCCGCCGCGGCGATGGCGCTGGGCGCGTCCGGGGTGTGGATGGGGTCGTACTGGCTCACCACGGCCGAGTACACGCAGAGCCCGTTGACGCAGAAGGCGTTGCTGGCCGCCGGGTCGAGCGACACCGTGCGGACGCGGATCTACACCGGCAAACCCGCACGGCTGCTGAAGACCCGCTGGACCGAGGCGTGGGCCGAACCCGGTGCGCCCGAGCCGTTGCCGATGCCGTTGCAGAACATCCTGGTGAGCGAGGCGCACCTGCGGATCGCGCGTTCCGACGACCCGTCGGTGGTGTCGATGCCGGTCGGGCAGGTCGTCGGGCGGATGAACGAGGTGCGGCCGGTGGCGGAGGTGATGGCCGACCTGCTGCGGGAGTACGGGGAGACGGTCGAGAGGTTGACCAAGTCGGCCCGCTGAGCATGCTTCCAGAAGTACTGTCCGTAACCCCCCGCCTCGCTCGCGACTCTCTTTCGCGTTTCCCGTGTCGCACGCGGGGCCCTTTCGTTCGCGTGGATCGCACGCGGGGGCCCCGCGTACTAAAGCCACGTCACGCAGAGGAGGCGGGGAGCGCTGAGTGGTGACACACGGGTGGGGTGTGGCGGGAGAAGGGGCAGGGCCTCTGGTGTAGCGCTCAGGACGTATCGTGATGCCCGCTTGGGGATGATCTTTGGGGGCGACATGATGCGTGGACGTGTGTTCGGCGTGCTCTCGGGCGTGCTCGTGGCGAGCCTGACCGTGGCGGCCCCGCAGGCCGCGGCAGCCGATCCGTGCCGGTGGATCCCGCACGAGCTGCCGCTGCCGGCCGCCACCACCGCGGCCAAGACTTCGGGCGGCAGCGAGGACAACAGGTTCATCGTGGGCCATGGCCGTGTCGGAGGCAGCGCTGAGAGAGGGCTGATGTGGGACCACGGCGCGCTGATGGAGATGGCCGCGACGTCGTCCAGCATCGCGATCGAGCCACAGGACGTGAACAACCACGGCGTCGTGGTCGGCGGACGCTCCGACCGGGCTCAGGGTGGCCAGCAAGCTTTCCGCTACGAGAACGGTGTCTACGAGCTTCTCGAGACGCCATCCGGCCACGACTCGCGGGCGCGGTCGATCAACAACAACGGTGACGTCTTCGGTGAGGTGTGGGACAAGGGCGGAGGAGGGCGTCACTGGGCCGTCCTGTGGTCGCGCGATGGCCGGCTCCTCGATCTGGTCGGGCGAGCCGTCGGTGTCAGCGACGACCGGAGGCTCGTGCTGACGTCGGGCACCACCGTGTACGTGGCCGAAGCGGACAGGGCCCGAGTGGTCCAGCTCGCCGGTGGGAACCCTCCGGCAGTGCTCGACAACGACCGGGTGCTGCTCTTCACCTCGTCCGGCTTGGGGGAGTGGACCCTCACGGGTGAGCACGTGGCGACCTGGCAGGGTGGCACGGTGCCGTTCGGCAGGACGTCCGACGGGCAAGCCGTGTTCGGTGCCGTCATGGGGACGCCCACGCTGTGGCAGTGGGGCATCTCGTACCCGGTGGACTCCGCGAAGCTGCCGGACGCGCGCTACTACGGCGACGTCACAGACGGGGGCGCGTTGATCGGCACGTATGTGGACCCCGGTGGCAGCACGCACCCGGCGCGCTGGTTCTGGTGCGCCTGATCAGAGCACCGCGCTGAGCTTGAGGAGCTGGGCGGTCGCCCCGCCCAGCTCGAACTCGTTGCGCTTGGCCGCGGTGAAGTACCGGTGCACGTTGTGGCTCATGTCGATGCCGGTGCCACCGTGGACGTGCACGGCCGTGTGGGCAACGCGATGCCCTGCGTCCGCGGCCCAGAACTTCGCCGTCGCCACCTCGGCCGCGCAGTCCAGCCCTTCCGACAGCCGCCAGGCGGCCTGCCACAAGGTCAGGCGGATCGCGGCCACGTCGATGTAGGCGTCCGCCAGGCGTTGGGCCACGGCTTGGAAGCTGCCGATCGGCCGGTCGAACTGCACGCGGGTGCGGGCGTACTCCGCCGTCAGCTCCAGGGCTCGTTCGGTCACGCCGAGCTGGAGGGCGCACAGGCCGAGCGTGTACCGCAGGGTCAGCCAGTCCGCGGTGAGGCCGGGTACGACTGAACCGCCGAAGAACGTGAAGCAGCCCGTGTCCGAGCCGTCGACCACCTCCTGCGGGGTGATCTCCAGCGACTCCGCGTCGACCACGAACACCTCGGAGCCGTGCGGCACCAGGAAAGCCGCCGCCGTCGAGGCGAACGGCACGACGGTCCGGACGCCGGAAGCCTCCGACAGGGCCACGGACAGCACGGTTCCGGGAGTCAGCCAGCGTGACCGTTGCTCGGCTGTGCCGAACGTGGCCAGGGCGGAGGCGGCGACGGTGGTGGGCAGGTACGGCACGGGGGCGACCGCGCGGCCGATCTCGACCAGTACCGCGCACTGCTCCAGCACGCCGAGCTCGTCCGGGTTCTCCGGCACCACGCCGGACCTGACCAGGTCGGCCCACGGGGTGTCGGACGAGTCGAGGATCTTGCGGGTCAGCGCCGCCAGCTCGCGCTGCGTCTCGGTCGGCGTGAAGTCCATGGCCACCCTCCGGGTCATCGGGGCACGGCGGGCAGCCCGAGGCCGGCCCTCGCGATGATGTCGCGCTGGATCTCGTTGGTGCCGCCGCCGAACGTGAGGATCAGCGACGAGCGGTGCATGCGTTCCACCCGGCCGTGCAGGAGCGCTCCGGGTGAGCCCGCGCGCACGACGCCGTTGGCGCCCAGGACCTCCATGAGCAGGCGGTAGCCCTCGGTGGCGAACTCGGTGCCGAACACCTTGGTGGCCGAGGCTTCCGCGGGGGAGGGGGCCTCGTCGCCGCAGGCCGCTATCCGCCAGTTGACCAGCTTCAGGAACTCCGTCTTGGCGTGCACGCGGGCCAGGTGCAGGCGCACCCACTCGTGCCGCAAGGCGCCGGTCTCCGTGGCCCACTCGCGGACCTCGCGCAGTGCGGTCTGCAGTGGTGCGGCCGAGCACAGGGCGACGCGTTCGTGGTTGAGCTGGTTGGTGATGAGCTTCCAGCCCTTGTGCTCCTCACCGATGAGGTTGCCGGCCGGTACGCGCACGTCGTCGTAGAACGTGGCGCTGGTGGTGGGGCCGGACATCGTCGGCACCGGTGTCCAGGAGAAGCCGGGGTCGGTGGTGGGCACGATCAGGATGCTCAGGCCCCGGTGCCGCCTCGACTCCTGGTCGGTGCGGCACGCCAGCCAGACGTAGTCGGCGTACTGGACCAGGCTCGTCCACATCTTCTGGCCGTTGACCACGTACTCGTCGCCGTCGCGGACAGCCCTGGTGCGCAGACCGGCGAGGTCGGTGCCCGCTTCGGGCTCGGAGTAGCCGATGGCGAAGTGGATCTCGCCGGACGCGATCCTCGGCAGGTAGAACGCCTTCTGCTCGGGCGTGCCATAGGTCATGATCGTCGGGCCGATCGAGTTCAGCGTCAGGAACGGCACGGGCGCACCGGCCGCCGACGCCTCGTCGAGGAAGATCAGCTGCTCGACCATGGGCCGGTCACGGCCGCCGTACTCCTCCGGCCAGCCGATCGTGAGCCAGCCGTCGAGACCCATCCGGCGGACGGTGTCCTTGTACACCTCGGCGTCACCGTAGTCGCCGCCCCCGGACAGGGCGGCCCTGCGTTCCGGCGTCATGAGCGCGGCGAAGTACGCCCGCAGCTCCTGGCGCAGCCGTTCCTGTTCGGGCGTGAAACCGATGCGCATGCCCGCTACTCTAGAACAAGTTCTAGTTGATGTCAGGAGGCCGCGATGAAGGTCGGCGTCGACCCGTCGCTGTGTGAGGCGCACGGTGAGTGCACGTCCATCCTGCCCGCCGTCTTCGCTCTCGACGACGACGAGCTGCTGCAGATCCGGCCCGGTGAGCTGGCCGGGGACGAAGAGGAGCCCGCCGCCCGCGCCGTGGGGGCCTGCCCCAAGGGCGCGCTGCGGCTCTCACGCTGATGGGCCTTGTCATGAACAGGAACAGATTCTAGTGTGCGACGGGTACCTCGGCCGTGAGCTCAGCGAGGAGTGATACCGGTGAAGGCAGCCGTGCTGAACCAGGTGGGCGACGACAAGCTCGAGCTCCGCGACGACGTGACGACAACCCCGGTGGGACCGCAGGAGGTCCGCATCAGGATCAAGGCGTGCGGCGTCTGCCACAGCGACCTGTCCGCAATGGACGGAACGCTGCCCGCGCTCGCACCCGGCGTCGTCGGGCACGAGGGCGCGGGTGAGATCGCCGAGATCGGCAGCGCCGTGACCCAGCTCGCGGTCGGCGACCACGTGGCGATCACGTTCGTGCCGCCCTGTGGCAAGTGCGCCCAATGCGTTACCGGACAGGCACATCTGTGCCTGGTCCACACGCTCTCGGCCTTCACGTCACCGCGGTTCCTCGTCGGCGGCAACCCGGCCTTCGGGTACGCGGGACTGGGTGCGTTCGCGGAGGAGATGGTCGTCCCCGCCGACGCCGCCGTGAAGATCGACGACGACGTGCCGTGGGACGTCGCCGCGTTGCTGTCCTGCGGCATCCTGACCGGCGTCGGCGCCGTGCTCAACACCGCGAAGGTCGAACCCGGCTCCAGCGTCGCGGTGATCGGCTGCGGCGGTGTCGGCGTCGCGGTGATCCAGGGAGCGCGGCTCGCCGCGGCGGCCCGGATCGTCGCCGTGGACCCGGTGACCGAGAAACACGAGGTGGCGCAACGGTTCGGCGCGACGCACGCGACGGCGCCCGACGGTGTCGCCGACCTCAACAACCAGCTAAACGGCGGCATGGGCTTCGACTACGTGTTCGACGTCGTCGGTCTCCCCGCCACGATCCGCCAGGCGTGGGACCTCACCCGCCGCGGCGGCCACACCGTCGTCGTCGGCGCCGGACGGGCGGACGCGATGGTCTCGTTCAGCGCCCAGGAGCTGTTCCTGCACGACAAGACCCTGCACGGGTCCTTCTACGGCACGGCGAACTTCCGGCGGGACGTGCCGCGGATGATCGCGCTGTGGCGGCAGGGCAGGCTCGACCTCGAAGGCATGATCAGCAAGCGGATCCGGCTGGAGGACGTCAACGAGGGCCTCCAGGCGCTGCGCGGCGGCGGGTCGCTCATCCGCCAGGTCATCCTCTTCGACTGAGACACCGGGAGTCTCCTGTGGACCTTGCGGGGAAGGTCGCCGTCGTCACCGGCGCGGGTGCCGGGCTCGGCCGCGCGGAGGCGCTCGCGCTGGCCCGTGCCGGTGCGAGCCTCGTCCTCAACGACCTGCCGGGCACGATCGACACCACCGAGATCGACGGGCTCGGCGCGAAGTGTGTTGTCGTCGAGGGCGACGTGGGCGAGCGGAGCACGGCCGACGCGCTGGTCACCGCGGCCGTCGAGCAGTTCGGCGGGCTGCACGTCGTGGTGAACAACGCCGGGGTGCTGCGCGACCGGATGCTGTTCAACATGACCGACGACGAGTGGGACCTGGTCGTCCGGGTGCACCTGCGCGGCCACTTCCTGTTGTCCCGCAACGCTGTCGCGTTCTGGAAGCAGCAGTCGAAGGAGGCGGGCGCGCCGGTCTACGGCCGGATCGTCAACACCTCGTCGGAGGCGTTCCTGCTCGGTTCGGAGGGACAGGCCAACTACGCGGCGGCCAAGGCGGGCATCACGGCGCTGACGGTCGCGACGGCACGCGGCACGAGCCGGTACGGCGTCCGCGCCAACGCGATCTGTCCCCGCGCCCGCACGGGGATGACCGCGCACGTCTTCGGCGAGGCCCCGGAGGGCGACGACTCGCTGGCACCCGAGCACGTCGCCCGGTTCGTCGCACACCTCGCGGGACCGTCCGGCGAGAAGATCAACGGCCAGGTCTTCGTCGTGCACGGCGGCATGGTCGCCCTGATGGCCCCGCCGACCGTCGAGCGGCGGTTCGACGACCTCCGCGATCTCGACGGCCACTTCGCCGACCGCGATCCACAACGGACCTTCGCCTGTACGGACACGATGAGCCTCTGACCGGGGCCCTGTAGGAGGAGCTGTGACGCTCACCGTCCAACCGCACCGCGAGACCCTGGGCCTGAAGGACGGCCGGCTCCTCATCGGGGGCGAGCTCCGCGAGGCGGACGAGACCTGGACGCACCACCACCCCGCGACGGGGGAGGAGATCGGCAGCTTCGCCGTCGCCTCCGACAAGGACGTCGACGCCGCCGTCCGCGCCGCCCGCAAGGCGTTCGACGAGGGACCGTGGCCGCGGGCGAGGGCGGGCGAACGGGTCAAGGTCCTGCGCCGGTACGCAGACCTGCTGCGCGAGCACGCCGACGAGCTGAAGGGCCTGCAGGCGCTGGACAACGGCGTGCCGCTGTCGTTCGGCCAGATCTACGCCACCTCGGTCGGCATCGCGGCCGACATCTTCGACCACCACGCCGGCTGGATCGACAAGGTGGGCGGTCAGACGCTGCCGCCGTACCAGGGCGGCGACCACCTGGCGATGACGTTCCGCGAACCGGTCGGCGTCGTCGCGGCGATCCTGCCGTGGAACGCGCCGTTCGTGCTCTTCGCCCAGAAGCTCGCACCCGCGCTGGCCGCGGGCTGCACGGTCGTGGTGAAGCCGTCGGAGTTCGCGAGCTTCTGCGTGATCCGCATGGTCGAGCTGCTGCTCGAGGCCGGTCTGCCCGAGGGCGCCGTCAACCTCGTCACGGGCCCCGGCAACCCCACCGGGGAAGCGCTGATCACGCACCCGCTGGTCGACAAGATCAGCTTCACCGGCAGCCGCGGCGTCGGCCGCCGCATCATCGGGGCCTCCGCCGGGACGATGAAGCGCGTGTCGCTGGAGCTGGGCGGGAAGTCGCCCGCCATCGTGTTCGCGGATGCCCCCAACGTCGGGCTGGCCGCGATGACCTGCATGGGCATGGTGACGATGGGCCTGTCCGGGCAGGCGTGCGTCGCGCACACGCGGGCGCTCGTCGCACGGGAGGTGCAGGACGAGTTCGTGGCCACCGCCCAGATGCTCGCGGGCGCGGTGACGTTCGGCGACCCGTTCGACCCCGGCGTGCTCGCCAGCCCGCTGATCAACCAGCGGCAGCTCGACCGCGTGCTCGGCTACATCGAACGCGGCCAGGAGGACGGCGCCCGGCTCGTGACCGGCGGCACCCGGCTCGACGGCGACCTCGCGTCCGGCAACTTCGTCGCACCGACGATCTTCGCCGACGCCACCAACGACATGACGATCGCCCGCGAGGAGATCTTCGGCCCGGTGCTCACCGTCGTCCCGTTCGACAGCGAGGAGGAGGCGGTCCGTCTCGCCAACGACACCGAGTACGGCCTGGGAGCGGGCGTCTACACCAACGACGTCCGCCGCGCGTTCCGCGTCTCCAAGGCGCTGCGCGTCGGCATGGTCGGCGTCAACGGGTTCCAGCTCGAGCCGCACGTGCCGTTCGGCGGCTACAAGCAGTCGGGACTGGGCCGCGAGGGCGGGCAGAGCGCCTACGAGGCGTACACCGAGCTGAAGACCGTGATGATGCCGCTCACCGACGAGATGATGTAGATGCGGCTCGCCGGGAAGGTCGCCCTGATCACCGGGGCGGCGCGAGGACAGGGCGCGGCAGCGGCACGCCGGTTCGCCGCCGAGGGCGCACGGGTCATGATCACCGACGTGCTCGACGAGCAGGGCAAGGAGCTGGCGGCCGAGCTCGGGGCCGAGTTCTTCCACCTCGACGTCTCGTCGGAGGACGGCTGGGCGGAAGCGGTCGCGCACACCGTGGAGACACTGGGTGACGTCAACGTCCTCGTGAACAACGCGGGCATCCTGCACTTCTCGGCGCTGGCGGAGACGACGCTCGCCGACTACCAGCGGGTGATCGGCATCAACCAGGTCGGCACGTTCCTGGGCATGCGCGCGGTGGTCGAGCCGATGACACGGGCGGGCGGCGGCTCGATCGTCAACGTGTCGTCCGTCGAGGGCCTGGGCGGGATGCCGTACCTGGTGGCGTACACGGCGTCCAAATTCGCGATCCGCGGCATGACGAAGGTCGCCGCGATGGAGCTGGGCAAGCACGGCATCCGGGTCAACTCGGTGCACCCCGGCGCGATCGACACGCAGATGGTCAGCGAGGCGCTCGGCAGGCCGATCGACGTCTCACCGATCGGCAAGAAGCTGGCGCTGCGCCGGATCGGCCAGCCGGAGGACGTCGCGAACGTCGTGCTCTTCCTCGCCAGCGACGACTCCGCCTACTGCACGGGCGGCGAGTTCGCGGTCGACGGAGGAGCGACGGCGACCCACGCGTTGAGCGGCTGAGAGCGCGGGTGGCCGCGAACGACCACCCGCGCCCCCTTCGAGGTCACACGCGGCAGGGTGAACCGCCGGGGTACCCCGGCTTGGCCTCCACGTTGGCCTTCGCCTCACCGATCACCACGTCGGTCAGCAGCGTGTCGAGCACGACCGCCTGCTGCACGACGCTCGATCCCGTCGTCGTCGTGGCGTTGAGCTTCAACGATCCGATGAGCAACGGGATGGTCAGCGGCGCGCTGCCGACCGTCACGTTCAGGCCGTTGATCTTCAGCCCGGCGATGCTGGACGAGCCGGAGAACTGAGGCACGAGACCACCGGGTCCCGGCACGCAGGTGACGGACGCGTTCGACTGGATCACGCCGATCTCGATCGTCAGCAGACCGCTCGTGATGCGGGTCTGCTCGATCCGCGCCTGCGAGACCGCCGAGTCCGACGTGCTCGGCGGCGTGCCGGTCAGGTCGTCCGGCGTCTGGTCGGTCGACGCGTCGAGCGCCGTGGCCTTCACCGTCAGGATGCCCGCGTTCAGCTGGACGTTCGCGAGCGTCTCGTGGTCGTCCACGCACGGCACGTCCTGCGGGTTCGCGCGCGTGGAGACGATGCCCGCGAGAGTGAGCGCGGTGGCCTGGCAGGAGAAGACGCCGGTCCGTTCGGACGTCTTGATCCGCAGGTCGGACAGCACCGGGCTGTCGCCTGCCGCGTTGGCGGTCAGGGTGGCCCGCACCTCGATGTAGCGACCGGACTTCGCGAACGTGACGCCGTTGCCCACGGGGGTGAACGACTCGCCCGCGAGGCCCGCCTCGGTGTCGGAGGTGCGCGCCTCGACGGTGATGGACGTGCCCGCCGGGACGCTGCCCTGCGCCTCGGTGTTCCAGGTGACCGTGCCCCACGTCTGGCCGGCCTGCCCGCCGTCCTGCACGACGCTCCACGTGCCCTGCGGCGCGGTGATCTCGCCCAGCACCGACCCGGTCATGTCGCTGTAGTTGTACGGGCCCGCGCCCTCGCCGAGGTCCACGGTCAGGTCGACCGCGCCCACCGGGTGCCCGCCGCCACCGATCGGACCGGCGTCCGGGTCGATGCGCTGGGCGTTGTTGGTGTTGATGTTGGTGACCCAGACCTTGCCGTTGCTGTCGATCGCGACACCGGTGGGCCCGACGCCGCCGGGCAGCGTGACGTTGCCGACGTAGGTGCCGTCGGTGCGCAGGTGACCGACCGTGGTGGCCGGGCCGAGGAGCGAGTGGGCGACCCACACGTTGCCGTCACCGTCGACCGCGACGCCCTGCGCGTTCTGGCTGCCGTGGCTGAACGCGCCGAGCACCGTGCCGTCCGGTGCCATCTTCGCGACGCGGTTGCCGTTGACGTTGGTGTGCCAGATCTCGCCGGTGACCGGGTCCATGCCGAGGCCGTAGTCGCCGTGCGTCCCGTCGAGGCACGCCCCGGTGGCGGCGGCGGGGTCGTAGCGCAGCGTGCCGTTGTTGCGGGCGGACCACAGGGTTCCCGCCTTGTCGACCAGGCCGCCGTAGCCGCCGCAGCCGAGGTTGAACTGGGTGCCCGTCGGCTGGCCGTCCGCGTCGAGCAGCTCGTGGTCGAGGTCGTTGCCGCCGGTCCACAGGCGGTTCTCCGCGTCGACGGCGACAGTGCGGGTGAGGGCGCCGGTGACCCTCGTGTAGTTGATGACGCACTCGTCGGCCGCGGTGGTGACGCCGCCGTTGTTGTCGGCTCCGCCCGCGTTGGTCCACGGCCGGACGTCGCCGAGGCCGCGGCTGGTGGCGATCAGCCCGTCCTGGTCGCGGTCGACGCACCTGTTGTAGGCGAAGGGGCCCTTGAGGTAGTCGCCCGCCGGGTTGGGTGAGCCGTCGGAGTTCACCCTGGTGCCGCCCTGGATCACGGCGATGCGGGTGACGGAGCCCCGGCCGCCTTCGTTCTCGTCGCGGTTCGACAGCCACGTGCTGCCGAACTTGTCGACGGTGGTGCGGGACGGGTTCTTGCCGCGACCAGCCGGGGCGGAGGCCCACTCACCGACGATCTGGCCGGTGTTGACGTCGATGCGGACCATCGTGCCGCGCGCGGAGGCGGCCACGTTGACGTACGGGAAGAAGACGGTCGAACGGTTCAGCTGGAGCTGGTCGTCGTTCGGGGAATCGTGGTTGACGTCCTGCAGCGTGCCGCGGTCGAAATCCGCGTCGAGCGTGTAGAGGACGTCGGTGCCGGGCGTCGGGACGGCCAGGGCGGGGACGGAAAGCCCTGCCAGCAGGGTCAGTGACGCGGTCAGTGCGAGCCCGGGTCTGGATCGGTGCCATGTGTGGTGCATGTGGTGGCTCCCATTCGGGAAACGGTCGATCCGGACAACAGACCGGATCACCCCGAAGAGTCTGAAATCACCGGAATGCGTTACGAGAATTCCACGATTCCAGTTCAGTTGTAATCGAGGAAAAATGATCCGGTTTCACCTGGTTCTTCATTCCGGTTCGCACGGCCGGGTTGTTTTCCGCCTGCGTCCTGTGGCTCGGCGGGGGCGGCCGATGGGCCGGACGGTCTAACGGATGGGCTGACCAGGTCTTTCCGGATTGCTCTCGGTGTGACGGTGTTCCCCGCTCGTCCGGGTGGTGTTTCGGGCGCGAACGTGATGCAACCTCACCGGCCCGTCACGGCGTGTGTAGATCGACAAGCACACACCTGGGGAGCTTCATGAGATCTCTGTTGTTGACGGCCGCGCTGGTGGTCGGCCTGGCCCCGGCCGCCCTCGCCGCCGGGGAGGCGCGGACGCCCGCGCTGTCGTGGCAGGACTGCCAGGACGGCTTCGAGTGCTCGACCGCGCAGGTCCCGCTCGACCACGACCAGCCGCACGGCGCGAAGATCGACCTCGCGCTGATCCGGCTGCCCGCGACCGACCCCGCGAAGCGGATCGGCTCGCTGTTCGTGAACTTCGGCGGGCCCGGTGCGTCCGGGGTCGACCGGCTGCGGGCGCGCGGCAAGTGGGAGTGGCTGTTCTCGCCGGAGCTGCGGGCGCGGTTCGACGTGGTGTCGTGGGACCAGCGCGGCATCGGCCGTTCCGCCGCCGTGCGCTGCTTCGACAGCCTGGAGGAGCAGGAGGAGTTCCTGGGCTCCATCCCGGTCTACCCGGACACGGCGGCGCAGGAGCCCGCGTTCTACGACAGCTACCGCGAGTTCGTGAGGCGGTGCGAGGAGAAGTCCGGCGACCTGCTGGACCACGTCTCGTCCGCGAACACGGCGCGGGACCTGGACCTGCTGCGCAAGGCGGTCGGTGACCAGAAGCTGACCTACCACGGCATCTCGTACGGCACGCACCTCGGCGCGATCTACGCGAACCTGTTCCCGGACAAGGTCCGCGCGCTCGCGTTCGACGGCGCCCTCGACTTCGTCGGCAACGCGACCGGGCACGGCGACCAGGGCACGACGGTGCCGCTGGACACGCGCCAGGACGTGCCGCGCGGCGTGGCCGAGACGTTCGACCAGTTCCTGCGGCTGTGCGCCGCGCCGGGGGCGAACTGCGCGTTCGCGGGCGGCGACCTGAAGCAGAAGTGGGCCGACCTGGTCGCGAAGGTCACGGCCGCGCCGGTCACCACGCCGGACGGCCGGTTCGACCGCGTCACGTTGGTCAGCACCGTCTGGGACGCGCTCGCGCAGCCGGACACGTGGCAGGACACCGCCCGGATCTTGCAGGGGGTCTGGGAGGCACCGGCCTCGCTGACGGCCTCGTCGACCGGCTACACCGCGAACCGGTTCGAGGCGTTCAACGCGATCCAGTGCTCGGACAGCGACTTCCCGCGCGACCCGGCCGTGTACTCGGCGTTCGGGGCGAGCGAGGACCAGCGCGTCCCGTACTGGGGCCGTGCCGTGGTGTTCGACATGATGGCCTGCGCGTTCTGGCAGGGGCGCGACGACGACCGCTACACCGGTCCGTGGAACCGCTGGACGTCGGCACCGATCCTGTTCGTGAACAGCAGGTTCGACCCGTCGACCCCGTTGCACGGCGCCCGTGACGGCGCCGCGGAGATGGCCCGCACCGGTTTCCTGACAGTGGAGGGCTACGGTCACACGACGATGTACGTGCGCAGCGCCTGCGCCGAGAAGGTGAAGCGGGACTACCTGTTCACCGGTGTCCTGCCCACGCGCAAGACCTGCGGCGTCGACAGCTTGCCGTTCGCCTGACCTGTTCATACCGGTGGAGGCCCTGTCGCGTCCCGGCAGGGCCTCCACCTTGTCCGTCCACCAGCGCTGCGATAAGAAAACCGAACCAGTGCGACACCAGGAGGAACCGTGCTGACTGCCGTGGCCGACCTGGCCGAGGAGGTGGCTCCGGCGACGGAGGCCGGTCGTGCGCTCGCGCCGGAGCTGGTGGCGGCGATCCGCGACGCGGGCCTGTTCCGGCTGGGTGTGCCGGCGGCGCTCGGCGGTCCGCAACGTGCTCCCGGCGAGACGCTGGCCGCCGCCGAGACGATCGCCCGTGCCGACGCCTCCGCCGGGTGGTGCGTCTCGATCGCCGCCACCAGCAGCCTGCTCGGCGCCTACCTGCCCGCCGAGGGCGGCACGGAGGTCTTCGGCGACCCGCGGTCGGTCGCGGTGGGGGTGTGGGCGCCGCGCGGTCGTGGCACCGAGGCCGACGGCGGTGTGGTGCTGTCCGGGCAGTGGCCGTTCTGCTCGGGGATCGGGCACGCGGACTGGCTGTTCGCCGGGTTCGTGGTGTCCGGCGTGATGAAGGTGGCGGCGTTGCCGCGGGCGTCGCTGGAGGTGCTGGACACCTGGCACACCACGGGCCTGCGCGGCACCGGCAGCCACGACGCGGTGGCGCGCGAGGTGTTCGTGCCGTCGCATCGCATCCTGTCCGTGATGGACGGTCCGCTGGACGGCGGTGCCCTGTACCGCTTCCCGATCTTCGGGTTCTTCGCGCTCTCGGTCGCCGCGGCCGCGATGGGCAACGCGTTCGGCGCGCTCGGCGACTTCGTCGAGCTGGCCGGGCGCCGCACCCCGCTCGGCTCACGCCGCACGATGGCGGAACGGACCTCGACGCAGGCGGCGGTCGCCGAGTCGACGGCCTCGTTGCGGGCGGCACGGGCGTACTTCCACGGCGCGGTCGAGGAGGCGTGGGAGGCCGCGCAGGGCGGCGAACCGGTGCCGGTGCAGACGCGGGCGTCGTTGCGGCTGGCCGCGACGCATGCGACCCGCACGGCGCGGGAGGTCGTCTCGAAGCTCTACGACCTGGCCGGCAGCGCCGCGATCTACGACGGCGCCCCGTTGCAGCGCCGGTTCCGCGACGCCCACACGGCGTCCGCGCACTTCCAGATCAACGCGGCGTCGTACGAGCTGGCGGGCAAGGTCCTGCTGGGCGTCGAGGCGCAGACGGGCCAGCTGTGAGCACGGTCGGCGTCGTCACGCCGTTCTGGCTCGACCGCCCGCCGCTGGAGGCGGTCGACATCGCCGTGGCGGCCGACGAAGCCGGGTTCGGCACCCTGTGGATCGGCGAGATGGCGACCTTCGACGCGTTCGCCCTGGCGACCGCGGTGGGCCTGCGGACCTCGCGGATCTCGTTGCGGATCGGGCCGCTCGCGGCAGGCGTCCGCAGCCCGGTCGCACTCGCGCTGGGACTGTCCACAGTGGTCGCGACGACCGGACGGCCCGCGAGCCTCGCGCTCGGCGCGGCCAACCCGCGGATCGTGTCCGGGTGGCACGGGCGCGAGTGGGCACCCGTGCGCAGGACGAGGGAGACGGTCGGGGACACGCGGGCGCTGCTGACCGGCAAGCGGGTGGACGGGTTCCGGTTGCCCGGGCCGTTGCCCGGCACGACGATCTCGGTGGCGGCGTTCGGACCCGCGATGACGCGGGTCGCCGAGGAGGTGGGCGACGAGGTGGTGCTGAACCTGGTGAGCCCCGGCCACGTCACCCGCGGGCGGAAGCCCCGTGCCGTCTGGGTGCCGGCCGCGCTCGACCCCGGTCCCGCGACCCTGCGCCAGCTCCGCGGCCAGCTCGCGGTCTACCTCGCCCCACCCGGTTACGGCGAGATGTTCACCGCTCTGGGGTACGGCGACCTGGTCGAACAGGCCCGTGCGGGCACGCCGCGTGCGCGGCTCGCCGAAGCCGTTCCCGTGGAGCTGGTCGAGGCCGTCGGCGCCATCGGGTCGGTGGACGACGTCGTGCGCCGCGTGCACGAGTACCTCGACGCGGGCGCGAGCCACGTCGGGCTCGTGCCCGCCACCGCGGAGGACCCGGCGGCACGGCGGCTGCTGACGACGCTCGCCCCGTTGCTGACCGGCGACCTGTCGTGATCGACTCCGCCACCCGCGAGCGGCGGTTCCGGGGTGAGTACCGCCCGACGTGACGGCCGCCCTGCCAGCCGCTGACAGCGTCCTGTGCGCGTCCTGCCAGCGCCGGAGCGCATCGTTCGTCCACCAAGGGAGGGACGAACGATGTCAGTGGCGATCAGGGCTCATGGCCTGGTCAAGCACTACGGGGAGACGAAAGCCCTGGACGGGGTCGACCTGGAGGTGCCGGAGGGGAAGGTCGTGGGGGTGCTCGGGCCGAACGGCGCGGGCAAGACCACGGCGGTGCGGGTGCTGGCGACGTTGCTGCGGCCGGACGCGGGACACGCGACCGTACACGGCCACGACGTGGTGAAGAACCCGCGGGCGGTCCGCTCGCTCATCGGGCTGACCGGGCAGTACGCGTCGGTGGACGAGGACCTGTCGGGCACGGAGAACCTGGTGCTGCTCGCCCGGTTGCTGGACCACTCCCGGGCGGGGGCACGGGCGCGCGCCGCCGAGCTGCTGGAGCGGTTCGAGCTCACCGACGCCGCGGGGCGCGCGGCCAAGACGTACTCGGGAGGCATGCGCCGCCGCCTCGACCTCGCGGCCAGCCTGGTCGGCAACCCGTCCGTGCTCTACCTGGACGAGCCGACCACCGGGCTGGACCCGCACGCCCGCAACGAGGTGTGGGCGGTGGTCCGCAGGCTCGTCGCGGACGGCGTCACGGTGCTGCTCACCACCCAGTACCTGGAGGAGGCCGACCAGCTCGCGGACACGATCACGGTGTTCGACCACGGCCGGGTGGTCGCCGAGGGACGGCCCGACGAGCTGAAGCGGCGGATCGGCAGCCAGACGTTGCAGGTGCGGCCGACGTCGGCACGCGACCTCGACGCCGTGCAGCGCATCCTCGCCGACCTCACCGGGAACGCGCCGATGCGCAACGACGACACGGGACTGCTGACGGCACCCGTCGACGACCCGGTGCTGCTGTCGACCCTGGTCCGCAAGCTCGACGACGCCGGGATCACCGCGGACGAGCTGGCGTTGCGCCTGCCGTCCCTCGACGAGGTGTTCCTCGCGTTGACGGGCAAGAGGTCCGAGGCGGACAAGCAGACCGAGGGGAGCGTCGCATGAGCACGATCGCGTTGGACAGGGGCGCGCGGCACGGGCTCACGCTGGCGTGGCGCGGCGTCCTCAAGATCCGCAAGAACCCCGAGCAGCTGGCGGACGTGACGATCGCGCCGATCATCCTGCTGGTGATGTTCACCTACCTGTTCGGCGGTGCGCTCGCCGGGAACACCGACGCCTACCTGCAGACGCTGGTGCCGGGAGTGCTGGTGATGAACATCCTGCAGGCCAGCATGACCGCGGGCGTGCAGCTCAACACCGACGTCTCCAAGGGCGTCTTCGACCGGTTCCGGGCGATGCCGATCGCACGGTCGGCGCCTCTGGTCGGCGCGGTGCTGGCGGACGTCGTGCGGTACGTGGTGTGCGTGGCGGTGCTGCTGCTCGTCGCGACCGTCATGGGCTACCGGGTGCAGACGGGGCCGGTGGAGCTGCTCGTCGCGTGCGGTCTCGCGATCCTGTTCGGACTGTGCTTCTGCTGGGCGGCGGTGTTCATCGGCATGCTGCTCAAGACGCCGCAGGCGGTGCAGGGCATCATGATCGTGCTGATCATGCCCTTGACGTTCGGCAGCAACGTGTTCGTCGGCACCGAGACGATGCCCGGCTGGCTGCGGGCGTGGGCGGACGTCAGCCCGGTGAGCCTGCTGTCCGACGCGCTGCGCGGGCTGATGAACGGCGGCGCCATCGCCGGGCCGCTCGCCGGTTCGCTGGTGTGGATGGCCGCGGCGGTCGCGGTGTTCTTCCCGCTCGCGACGTGGGCCTACCGCAAGCGCGTGTGACCTCGCGGGTCCCCGGACGGGGCGGGCGTCAGTCGACGCCCGCCTCGGCCCGCACCTCGCGCAGCGCCTCGGTCTTGGTGATCGTCAGGGGTTCCGGCTCGCCGTGGGTGTCGACCAGCCGCCGCACGTCCGGGTCGCCGAGGTCGAGGCGGCCCCGGATGACCTGCGCCAGGGCGAGCAGGCGTCGTGCGGCGTCCGGGCGGCCCTCGGCGTCGCGGACGACGGCCAGCAGCTCGGTGACGCCCGCCAGGTCGGGCATGTCGGCGCGGTCCGACGTCGTCGTGATGGCGGTCGCGGTGAACGCCGCCGCGTCGCCGAACCGGCCGCCGACGAGGGCGACGCGGGCGTCGAGGGTGGCCGCCCACTCCTCGGCGAACGAGCTGAGCAGCGACGACATGGTGGCCCGCCGCCGGAACGCCTCGCTGAGCGCCCGCGCCTGCTCGACCTTGCCCGCCCGCAGCAGCACCTCGGCCTTCGCGTAGTCGAGCAGCGCGGACAGCTGGTCGTTGCCGCCGCTGCGGGCGAAGTCCTCGGCGCCGGCGATCTCCCGCTCGGCCGCCTCGTGGTCGCCCATCCGGGCGTACTCGACCGCGAGCCGCCACCGCTGCTGCACGACGTCGTCCTGCGAACGCAGCTCCATCGCCACCGCCAGGCCGCGCCGGTACAGCTCGATCGCCGCCTGGTGGTCGCCGGTCTGCGAGACGAACGCGGCCTTCATGCCGAGCGTCATCGCCGACCCCCACCGGTCGCCGACCGCCGTGAACCGGTCGTACGCCCGGTCCCTGGCCCGTTCGGCACCCTCCAGGTCGCCCTCGTCGGCGAGGATGAAGCTCATCGCCCACTCCGCGCCCGCCCGCGCCCACGGGTCGGCGCTCTCCTGCGCCCGCCGGACCTCACGCCGCGCCAGCTCGGTGTTCTGGCCGAGGAACGCGAGCATCGGCAGCGCGATGGACAGCGACGGGTACTTCTCGACGGCGCCGGAGGCGACACAGCTCTCGATGACGGCCGTGACCTCGTCCCCGTCCGTCACGCCCGGCACCGCGGCCATGATCAGCTGCATCGCCCGGAACGTGGCGCGGAAGTCCGCCGGGAGCAGGTCGCCCAGTTCGAGCAGGTCGCGCACCGAGCTCTCGGCGCGCTCGTTGTCGCCCTTCACGAGCCAGTACCAGAACGTGCCGCCGAGCAGGTCCGCCGCCAGCTCCACCTCGCGGTCGTCGATGGCCCCGCGCAACGCGGCCAGCACGTTGTCCTGCTCCGCCTCGTAGACCTCGATCGCCTCCAGCTGCCGGGCGGTGCGGATGAGCGGCTCCCACCGCGCGGTCAGGTCGCGGTAGTAGCGCCGGAACCGGGCCACGACCTCCCGCCGCTCGCCGGACGCCGTCAGCTGCTCGTCCGCGTAGACCCTGATGGTCTCCAGCATCCGGTACCGCGGCTCGCCGTCGATCTCGACCGTGTCCACTATGGACTTCTCGACCAGGGACGTGAGCACGTACAACGGGTCCGGCAGGCACACCGCCTCGACCGCGGCGAGGTCCGCGCCCGCGGGGAACACCGCGAACCGGCGTGCCAGCAGCAGCTCCTCCTCGGTGAGCAGGTCCCAGCTCCACTCCACGACCGCGCGCAGCGTCCGCTGCCGGGGCAGCGCCGTGCGGCTGCCCGAGGTGAGCAGCCGGAACCTGTCGTCGAGGCGCTGGGTGATCTGCCGGACCGTCATCGACCGCAGCCGCGCGGCGGCGAGCTCCAGGGCGAGCGGCATGCCGTCGAGGCGGCGGCAGATCTGCCGCACGTCGTCCGCGGTCGACTCGTCGAGCCGGAACCCCGGCCTCACCGCGCCCGCCCGGTCGAGGAAGAGCCGCACCGAGCCGAACCCCGTCACGTCGGTCTGGCCGTTGGGCACCGCGAGCGGGCCGACCTGGCACAGCGTCTCGCCGTCGACCGCGAGCGGTTCCCTGCTGGTGGCGAGGACGCGCAGGTTCGGGACCCTCCGCAGCAGCTCGGTGGCGAACTCGGCGGCCGCGCCGACCAGGTGCTCGCAGTTGTCCAGCACCAGCAACGACTCCCCGGCGCCGAGCACCTCGGCGATGCGGGCCATGCCCTCGCCCGTGCGCCGCAGCGGGTCGCCGGTGAAGGTCAGCTCGAACGCGCCGATCACGGCACCGGCCAGGTCCTCGGGCGCACGCACACCCGCCAGCGCCGCGAACCACACGCGGCCCCTGCCGTGCAACGGGTGCCGTGCCGCGACCTCGGTCGCGAGACGCGTCTTGCCCGCGCCACCCGGCCCGACCAGCGTCACGAGCCGAGCCCGGCCGAGCGTGGCCGCGATGTCCGCCAGCTCGTCGTCCCGCCCGACGAAACTGGTGAGCCGCATGGGCAACCGGTCGACGACGGGCCGTGGCCCCAGCTCCCCGCGCACGGCCGCGAGGTGGACGTCCCGCAGCTCCCGGGACGGGTCGACGCCCAGCTCCTCGGCGAGCCTCTCGCGCACCTCGGCGTAGACGCGCAACGCGTCGGACTGCCTGCCCTGCGCGCACAACGCCCGCATCAGCAGCCCGGCCAGCCGCTCACGCAGCGGGTGCTTCTCGTACATGGCGGTCAGCGCGGCGACGTCCGGCTCGCCGCTCGCGAACCTGCTCTCCTGCGCCGAGAGCCTCGCCTCCTCCAGGCGGGCGGCGGCGGCCGCGGCGAACGGCGCCTCCCGCACGTCGGCGAGCGCCTCCCCGCGCCACAGGCCGAGCGCCTCGTCCAGCCGCCCGGCGGCGCGCAGCCGGTCGAACCGGAAGACGTCGACGTCCTCGGCCGCGACGCCGAGCCGGTAACCACCCGGCTCCAGCGTCACGGGACAGACCTTGCGCAGCCGCGACACGAGCGACTGCAACGCGTTCGAGGCGTCCGCGGGCGGCTGCTCACCCCACAGGTCGTCGACGAGCGTGCCGGTCGGCACGGGACGGCCGGGGTCGAGCGCGAGCCGGGCCAGCAGCATGCGGACGCGGGCCCCACCGACGTCGACCGGTGTGCCGTCCTCCGCCTCCACCGAGGTCGGCCCGAGCAGTTCCACGCGCACGTGTCGAGTTTCCCAGATCCCGGGAGCCGGTCTCGCGGGAACCGGTCAGGCGGGCCGCCAGCCCAGCTCCGGTCCGAGCTTCGTCGCCAGGTCGGTGAGGATCTGGACGTAGTCCTCGTGCTCGAAGCTGAACGGCAGCGCGAACGCCACCTCGTCGACCTCCCGGAACGCGAGCTGCGCGTACAGCTGCTCGGCGATCTCGCCGGACGTGCCGATGATGTCGCGGGCGAACATCATCCGCCGCGGCCCGATCGGCGACGCGGTGCGCGGCGTGCGCTTGTCTACGTAGTCCTGGTACTTCGCCCGCTGCTCCGGCGTCGCGGAGTCGGTCGGGATGACGACGAGCCCCTGGGAGACGCGGCCACCGCCGACCTCGCGGAACGCCCGGACGTGCGCCAGCTGGTTCTCGGCGAAGTCCTCCGACCCCTCGGCCGTGACGACGTTGCTGGTCAGGAAGTTCATGCCGTGCGCGCCGGCCCAGGTGGCCGACCGCAGGCTCGCGCCGCCGTACCACATCCGGTCGCGCAGACCGGCGGCGTGCGGCTGGACCCGGTCCGACCACACCTCGATGCCCTCGACGCCGCTGAAGCCGGTGACCTTCTCGCCCGCGACGAAGCCGAGCAGCCGCTGGACGCGGTCGTAGCCGAAGTTCTCGGCGTCGGCGGTCTCCGGGTACAGCGCCCCCTTGACCTCGTCCCAGTGCATCGGCGGGCCGACGCTGACACCGGGGTTCAGCCGGCCGCCGGACAGCACGTCGACCGTGGCGAGGTCCTCGGCGAGGCGCAGCGGGTTCTCCCAGCCGAGCGGGATGACGGCCGTGCCGAGCGCGATCCGGCTGGTCCGCTGGCTGGCGCGTCCTGCGCACCGGGCTCGACGACATCGCGGCACGCCACTCGCTGGTGACCGATGTGCGCGGGCGCGGGCTCTTGGTGGCTTGGAGATCGCGGACGAGTCGCTCAGCGCGCGCCGATCACCCGCCGGTGCCTGGAGCTGGGCCTGCACATGAACATCGTGCGGATGCCGGGGATGGGCGGGGTCTTCCGGATCGCCCCGCAGCTGGCGGCGTCGGAGGAGGAACTGGAGCTCGGGCTGGGCCTCCTGGACGAGGCGATCGGCGCGGTGGGGTAGAGGTCGGCGCGTTCCCCGGCTCGTTTCCCGGCGCGGCCAGACCGAATTGCCGGTTCTGTCCCACGATCAGCGCTGCCACCGGCGAAATGCCCGCGTTAACGTACCGTCATGTGCGGGACACAGCTGGTGAGGTGAGGATCCTCGGTCTTGTCGAGGTGCGGGGACCGCACGGCCGGGCGGTGCTGACCGGCACCCGGCAGCGCAGCATCGTCGCCGTGCTCGCCCTCCGGGCGGGCACACCGGTTTCGGTCGATCGCCTCGTCGACGTGCTGTGGGGCGAGAACCCGCCGCGCACGGCGGTGCGCTCCCTGCACAGCCACGTCGCGCGGGTGCGCCAGGCGCTCGCGAACTGCGGGCTGCCCGGCGCGCTGCGCACCGAACCCGGCGGGTACCGGCTCGACGCGGCCGTCGACGCGCAGACGTTCGACCGGACCCGGGACCTCGGACTGTGGCGCGGCGAGCCGCTGACCGGCACGGAACTGTTCGGGTGGGGCCTCGCGGAGGTCGACCGGCTGCGCGAGCAGCACGTCGCCGCGCTGGAGGCGTTCTGGGGCGAGCGGCTCGACCGGCCGGACGCCGTCGAGGAGCTGGAGCGGCTGGTGGCGGCCCACCCGGCCAGGGAACGTCTGGTCGGCCTGCTGATGAAGGCTCTGCACCTCGGCGGTCGGCACGCCGAGGCGCTGGCGGTGTTCCGCAGGCTGCGGAGCAGGCTCGCCGACGAGCTCGGGACCGACCCCGGCCCCGACCTCGTCGCCCTGCACACCGCCATCCTGCGCCGCGACCCCTCCCTCTACAGCGCACGACCCGCGCAGCTCCCCGCCCGCGCCGGGCACTTCACCGGCCGCGCCGCCGAGTTCGCCGCCCTCGCTGACCTCCCGCCGATCGTCGTCGTCTCCGGCATCGCCGGGGTCGGCAAGACGACGTTCGCCGTCGAACTGGCCCGCCGCGTCGCGGACCGCTTCCCGGACGGGCAGGTGTTCCTCGACCTGCAGCGCCTCACCCCCGAGCAGGCGTTGACGGAGGTCCTGCACAGCCTCGGCGTCCCAGCGGACCGGGTGCCCGCGGACGCCGCCGCGCTGTACCGGACACTGCTGCACGGCAAGCGGATGCTGATCCTGCTCGACGACGTGCGCCGAGCGCGGGACGTGCTGCCGCTCGTGCCCGGTGACCAGGGCAACCTGCTGCTCGTCACGAGCCGCGACACGCTGTCGGCGCTCGGCACACGCCACGCCGTGCACACCGTGGGGCTCGGTCTGCTGTCCGAGTCCGAGTCACGCGACCTGCTGGCGGGCATCCTCGGCGAGGACCGCGTGCGGGCGGAGCCGGGCGCGGCGGCCGAGCTCGTCGTCCGCTGCGGGCGGCTGCCCCTGGCGCTGCGCATCGCCGCCGCCCGGCTCACGGTGCGGCCCGGCAGGCGGATCGCCGACCTGGTGCGCGAGCTGACCCGCAACGACCCGCTCGACGTGCTGTCGGTGGACGGCGACGACCGCACGATCCGCACCGTGTTCGCGAGCGCGCACCGCACGCTGAGCCCGCAGGCGGCCCGGCTCTTCCGGGTCCTGGGCGAGCACCCCGGCGCGAGCTTTCCCGCCGACTTCGCCGACGCGCTCGGACCGGGCCTCGACGAACTCGTCGCGTCACACCTGGTCGAGGAGGTGGGCGGCGGCCGGTACGGCCTGCACGACCTGATCCGGTTGTTCGCCCGGCAGAGCGGCGACATCGGCGACGGCGTGCGGCGGCTGCTCGACCGGTACCTCACCGTCGCGCACGCGGCGGGACAGGTGCTCAACCCGCGCCACGACCTCGTCACGCGACAGGGCTCCGACGACCTCCCGTTCGGCGCGGACCGGGCGGAGGTGCTCACCTACCTCGACACCGAACGCGACAACTTCCTGCGCGTGATCCTGCTCGCCGCCCGCGCGGGGCAGCACCGGGAGACGTGGCAGCTCGCCTACCTGCTGACGGGCTACTTCGAGGCGCGCGGCAACTGGGCGGCGCGCGTCGAGCAGTGCGAGCTCGCCGTCCAGGCCGCCCGCGCGCTCGGCGACCGGCGGGCGGAGGCGGAGATGCTGCGCGGCCAGGGCATCGCGCTCCAGATGACATCCCGCATCCCCGAGGCGATGGTCGTGCAACGTCAGGCGCTCGCCCTGGTGCGCGCGGCGGGCGACCCGCGCGGGGAGGCGCGGCTGCACAACAACATCGGCAACGCGCACTCCGAGCTGCGGGAGTTCCACCTGGCCCTGGAGTCCTACCGCGCGGCGACAGACGTCCACACCGCCGCGGGCGACGAGGTCGGCGCGGCGCTCGCCCGCCGCAACCTCGGCTACACCTACGTCCGGATGGGCCGCCCGGAACTCGCGACCGAACCACTGTCCGCGGCGCTCGCGACCTTCCGGGCCCGGCGCAACCAGCGGCTGGAGGCGGCGACGCTCATGACACTCGGCAACGCGTCGCGGCGGCTCGGCGACCTCGGACCGGCGCTGCGCGACTTCGGGGACGCCCTGCGGATCAGCCGGGAGATCGCCGACCACCGCTTCGAGGCGGACGCCCTGACCGGCCTCGGTCTCACCCAGCTCGCGCTCGGCGACCCGGCCGCGGCGAGGGACGGCCTCACCGCCGCGCTCGAGGTGTGCGAGGCGCTCGGTGACGTGCACCGGCAGGCGGTGATCCTGCTGCACCTGGCGGAGGCGGCGCTGACGCTTGGCGACCTGACCGGCACCCGCGCCCGCCTGGAGGCAGCGCTCGCGGCCAGGACCCAGGCACCCGACGAGTTCGAGCTGGCGGGGGTCCACCGCACGCTGGCCGACCTGGAAGGCCGGTGCGGGCGGTGGACCGCGGCGGCCCGCCACCTGGCTCAGGCGATCACGCTCTTCCTCTCGTGCCGCCGATCGTGAACACCGCGATCCGCTTGCCCACCACGCCGTTCCTCACCGAGGTGATCTCCAGGGTGAACCTCTTCTGCTCCCCGGTCACTCGCAGGACCCGGTAGGGCACACCAGCCTCCCCCGTGCCCGCCCTGATCGTCACCGCCGCGCGGGGCTCGGCCAGGTAGTCCTGGCCCAGCTTCGCGGTGCCGTCCACGAACCGGTAGGTCACCTCGACGTTCTCGTCCGCCTCGCCGTCGCGTGCCCGCAGCGTGGCGGTGTAGGAGTCCGCCTTCTCGTGCACCGGCCCGTCGTGCGCGTCCACGACGTCCGGGCAGTCGGGCGGCTCGCATTCCGTCCCGGCGTAGGCCGGCGCGACTCCGAGCACGAGCAGCAACAACACCATGATGGTCTTCATCGACAACCCTTTCGGTGGGTCCGTCCTCACTCAGCGGAGACGGACCCACCGGGGGTTGATACCGAATAGCCGGAAATCAGTACTTCTGGTTGATCAGGTACTGGGCACCGCCGAGCTCCTGACCCCTGGCGTCGAGCTGGCGCACGTGCAGCTCGGCCGGGCCCACCTCCTGCCGCGTGGAGAAGGTCAGCGCTACCTCGATGCGCTCCTCGCCCTTGAGCGGCACCCCGTCGAAGCGCGCCCTGGTGTCGACGACCTGGAACTGCGTCTCGCCCACCTGCTGCACACCGGCCGCACGCCCGCCGCCGGCCTTCCAGCGGTCCAGCAGCTCCCGGCCGAGGTCGAGGACGACAGTGCCGCCGAACGGCACGGGCTGCTCGACGAGCAGCGTCTGAATCGCCTCACCGCGCTCGGGGTTGCCGATCGTGTAGGGCACGCGGACGGGCTGGTTCGGCGTGACCCGCACCGAGTCGACGTTGCGCCACACGATGTTGTTGTTGTTCTGGGCGTTCGCCTGGGTGTTGCTGCCCTCGGCGAACGTCATCGGGTCCGCGCTGGACACCCAGCGGGCGAGCAGGCAGAAGTGCGCGGGTCCCGGCACGTTCCAGCCCGGCCACGTGATCATGACCGTGGTGCCGCTCACCGGCACCGTCGCGCCGGCCGATCCGATGTGGGTCCAGCCGCTCGGCCACGGCGTGCCGCCGCCGAGGTTGCTGCGGTACAGGTGCAGGGTGCCGTCGACGTTGCCGATGCCGCCCGGCTTCCGCTTGATGTCCACGAAGACGTAGTTGTTCACGCCGACGATGGGGTTCTGCGACACCGCGCACAGCACCGGCGTCGAGCACACCTTGATGTCCGGGCTCTGGTAGATGCTGCCCGAGCTGGGCTCGTTGCCAACGTCGCTCAGGTTGTCGCGCATGTAGGCGTCGCGCTGGTAGGGCGTGGCGTTCACGGCGGGCGCGATCAGCGCCGCCGCTGCCAGCAACGCCGCCAGGGCTGTCGCCAGTCTGGCTCTCATCCAGGTCTCCCTCGTAGGTGGTGGTTTGCTGAACGAAGAAGTACCGGTCTGCTGTTGTGGCGACGTTGTCGTGCGGTTGTCGGCATCGCGCCACGCGGAGGTTCGCGGTCGTCGCAGGCGTATCAAAGTCACGACGTTCGCGCTGCTCGCGTTCGTCCTGCCGGCCGAGGTCCGCGCCGAGCCGAGCGTGCACGTCATGGGCCGCCGGATCAGCGCAGAGGTGCAGCGCCAGGCCGTCACCGTCGCGCTGCTGGGCGTCGGCGTGGTGATGTTCGTGGGATCACCCCGGCGTTGCGCGAACACAGGCGGCGTTAGGACTCCCGAACTGCCGGATCGCGGATGTTACGGAGGTCGACGCCACGAGAGCGCGTCGCCGAGTGGGCTGAACGAGGGTTGGCACGGCGCGAGCTCATCGGCGTTGCCCTGTGCGAGCTGGTCGACGCGGTGCCGTTCACCGACTTCGCTCGCCGGCGTCTCGAGCAGTTCCTGCGGCACTGACGAGTCCACAGTGGTCTTGCGGCCGCACCTCAGGCGCCGCTGGGGAAGGTCTCCGGCTCCAGGGTGTCGATCTGCCGGATCTGCAGCGGGTGCAGCGCACGGGTCTCGTCGAACCAGAGGAAGGCGTCGTAGCGGCCGCCGAGCCTGGTGGGCAGGTAGTTGCGCACGCGGTCTTGGCCGGGGTCGTAGACGACGCCGATGGCGCGATGGGGGAGCTCGGTGGTGAGCAGGCCGGGGAGGTCATCGCGGGGGAAGACCATCAGGGCCAGTTCGGGGGCGCTGACGTGCAGCACGTGTTCGAGCGATCCGGGCCGAGCGGCCGGAACGGGCATCTCGCGCAGCGGGGCGCCCCACGAGCTTCCTGCGATGACCGTGCCGTGGTGGCCGCCGAAGCCGATCAGCACGACCTGGTCGCCACCGTGGCGCTCGCGGGCGAGCTGGCCGATGTTCACGTTGCCGGACATCGCCATGTGCGTGGCGCGGGCGTCACCGACGTGTGTGTTGTGCGCCCACACCACGGCTTTCGAACCTGCGCCGTAGTGCAGCAGGAGCCGGTGCAGAGTCTCGTCCATGTGCTGCTCGCGGATGTTCCAGGAGCTCGGTCCACCGGCCGTCATCGCCCGGTAGTAGTGCTCGGCCCCGGCCACGACCTCGGCGTTCTGCCACGCCCCGAACGAGCCGGTGCCCTCGGTCGCGGCGCGTTCCCGCAGGCGCACCAACAGGTCTACCACTTCGTCCTCGCAACTGGCAGGGAGCAGGCGGGTCGCCCTCGCGTAGTCCCGGGCGCTCTCGCCGTAGGGTTCGAAGCAGCGGTACGCCGCCAGAGCCGCGGGCACCTCGGCGGGGTCGTGCTCACGGACGTGCACCATGATCTCGCGCAAGGACTCCCACAGCGAGTACACGTCCAGCCCGTGGAAACCCACCCGCCCGGCATAGTCCTCCGTGGCGTTGCGGGCGCGCAGCCAGCGGGTGAAGCCGGCGACCTCCTCGTTGGCCCACATCCACGTCGGCCACCGGTCGTAAGCCAGCAGTGCCGCGCGCGGGTCCTCGGGTGCACCGGGGGAACAGCGCACCGAGCGGTCGACCCGGTCGCAGTCCGGCCAGTCGCCTTCCACCGCGACGAAGGAGAAACCCTTCTCGGTGATCAGCCGCTGGGTGAGAGCGGCGCGCCACCGGTAGAACTCGTGCGTGCCGTGGCTGGCCTCGCCGATCATGACCACCCGCGCGTCACCGACGCGGTCCAGCAGCACGTCGAAGTCACCGGGATCGGTCAGCGGCGAGCAAAGCGCCGCGACCTCGTCACCGAAGCGGTGGCTCACCGGTTGCGCAGCCACCGCAGCAGGAGCAGCAGCGAGACGATTCCACCGACCGCTACGAGTCCTGACCGCGCCGAGACCACGCGAACCGCGTCGCTCTGCGCTTGGAGCGCGTGTTCGTCACGCCGGTGACTGCTCATCGTGGACCTCCGTCGGCGGCTCGGCTCGAGCACGCCCGTATACCCGTTTCGACGACCGGCAAACGTCCGGTCGGAGGTGACGGTGGTAGGTGGGCAGTCCAGGCTCGGGCCGTCCGTTCCGCCGCGAACTCGGGATCAGCGCAGGAAGTGGTCGAGGGTGAGCGGCAGGTCCCGCACGCGGATGCCGGTGGCGTGGTGGGCGGCGTTGGCGATGGCGGCGGCGGTCCCGACGATGCCGATCTCACCGACGCCCTTGGTGCCCATGGGGTTGGTGTGCGGGTCGTGCTCGTCGATCCAGTGCGCCTCGACGTGGGGCATGTCGCGGTTGGTGGCGATGTGGTACTCGGCGAGGTCGTGGTTCATCACGTGGCCGAAGCGTTCGTCGAGCAGGCTGTGCTCGTGCAGAGCCATGGACAGGCCCATGGTCATGCCGCCGATGAGCTGGGAGCGGGCCAGGCGGGGGTTGACGACCCGGCCGACGGCGAACACGCCGAGCAGCCGGGACACCCGCACCTCGCCGGTGTCGGCGTCGACGCGGACTTCGGCGAACTGGGCGCCGAAGGCGTGCATGGCGTAGTCGTCCTGTTCGGACTCTTCAGGCATGGATGCGCCGGCTTCGTCGCCTTCCGCGGGGTGGTCGCCGTACTTCTCGCGGAACGCCCGTGCGGCGGCCACCACCGTGGACCCCCACGAGGTGATGCCGGACGAGCCACCGGCCACCGATGCCGCATCTTCTTCCGTCTACATGAGACAGACAGAGGTTCTTCCAGTGGTCGCTTGACTTCTTGTGTCGCAGGAAGCGTTCGTAGTCCTGTCGACGCCTGCAGCGGCCCTGCCACCATGGCGCCTACAACACGCATACCGTGAGGCGCGTCGGCGACCGGGTGATCAGCCCGACTCCACCCGACCAGCCGGTCACCAGGCTGGAACCGGAGCCGCAGGCGCTGTTCTGCGCTGCTCCCACCCGAGCCGCCGAACGCGGGCGATCGGCGTGAGCCGGGCAGTGCGGCACTGGTCGGGGCGTCGTTGGTGACGGCGACAGAACCACCGCATTCCCTGGTCGACGCTTCACCGGTCTTGCCGCCCGAAACCACCTGGAGCAGCCGGTGACCCGTGTAGTCGCCGTTCCTCGGCCGCTACCGGAGCTTCGTCACCGACCGCCCCGGTGCAGGGGCGTGATCGTCACGGGCCACTGCCGGGGCTTTGCGATCATCCGGGGCCTGTGCCCGACACCTCGGCAGCCGACGGCTTTCCGTTCGGCCTCGGGCGTCGGGAAAACGCACCGGCGTTCGGCAACTCGATCAGGGGACGTGTGTCCCCCGTACGGGCTGTAGCGCTTTCGTGATCACGGAATGTCGTGGTTACTGGAGTTGCCATATGACTCTGGGGGTCAGGTGATTTCACCATGTTCAACACAATCGCGTCTTCTTGTCCCGCCGTCCCGAACCCTCGCTCTGGTTCGCTGGGTCAGCTCGTGCACGACCAGTTCGGTGCACTGGTCGAGGCGGTGGGGCCTCCGGGCCGGCGCACGGAGTTCGAGCAGCTGCCGAGTACGCTGCTCGGCCCCTCCGCCGCACTCCCGACCGGCGCGGCCGGGGCGTGGTGCTCGGTCGTGGCCGACGACCACTCGCCCGTCGAGTACTCGATCTCGTTCGAAGCGGGCCGGGCGCCGCAGCTGCGCCTGCTGGCCGAACCGAACGGGACACCGCCGGGGGTGCGGGAGAACACGGCGGTCGGCCGACGGGTCCTGTGCGGGCTGGCGGAGCGCTACGGCTTCGACCTGCGGCGGTTCGCCCTGGTCGAAGACCTGTTCCTCCCCGACCGGCCGCAGGGAGCGTTCGGGCTGTGGTGCGCGGTCGTGCTGACCGGGCACGGCGAGCCGTCGTTCAAAATCTACTTCGACCTGGGTGCACGGGGTGACGGGCAGGCCCTGGAGCTGGTCCAGGAAGGGCTGATCCGGTTGGGGTTCCGCCGCGCCCGCCGGCTGGTCGGCGACGCGGTGGCCGACGGCGGCCGGCCGATGTACTTCGCGCTGGATCTCGGGCGGTGGTCCCGGCCGCGGGTGAAGGTCTACTTCGCTCACCACGGCGGCGGCCCTGAGGACGCTGCGCGGGCGGCGGGCGCGGTTCCCGGGATCATCGGGGGAACTGTCGAGGAGTTCTGCCGCGCCGCCGCCGGGGCGGGCCCGTTCACAGCGCGCCCTTTGGTCTCGTGCTACTCGCTGGTCGACGTCGAGCGGGAACGGCCCGGCGGGTACACGGTGCACGTCCCGGTCCGGGACTACGTCGAGCACGACGGCGAGGCGCGAGCCCGCGCGGTGGCGGCGATGCGCCGCCGGGGGCACGACCCGGTGGTGCTGGACCGGGCGTTGGCCGCGGTGACCGGGCGGCGACTGGACGCCGGAGTGGGGTTGATCTCCTACCTGTCGCAGGTGTCCACACCGCACGCCGAGAGGCTGACCGTGTACCTGTCCGCGGAAGCCAACCGAGTGCGGCCGCCCCGCCCACGCGTTCCCGACGCGGTGCCGGGCCGGTGAAGGGCGTGGACGACGTGCCGGTCATGGAACCGTTCCGCGCCAAGGTCGTGGAACCGATCCCCCTCACCACGCGAGCCCAGCGCGAGCAGGCGCTGCGACGAGCGCACCACAACCTGTTCGACCTGCGGGCCGAGGAGGTGACCATCGACCTGCTGACCGACTCGGGCACCGGGGCGCTGTCCGCCGCGCAGATGGCCGCGGCGATGCTCGGCGACGAGAGCTACGCCGGGGCTCGCTCGTTCCACCGGTTCCGGACGGTGGTCGAGGACCTGACCTCCTACCCGCACGTCCTGCCGGTGCACCAGGGACGGGCCGCCGAACGCATCCTGTTCTCCACCCTGCTGCGGCCGGGGCAGATCACCCTCGGCAACACCCACTTCGACACCACCCGCGCCAACGTCGAACTGGCCGGAGGCCAGGCCCGCGACCTGCCGTGCCCGGAGGCCGCGGACCTGGACAGCCCGCACCGGTTCAAAGGTGACATCGACCTGGACGCGTTGCACCGCACCCTCACCGGCCAGGACAGCCCGCGGGTGGCCGCGGTGGTCATGACGCTGACCAGCAACGGCATGGGCGGCCAGCCCGTCTCGATGGCCAACCTCGCCGAGACCGCCCGGCTGTGCCGGGCCCACGGGGTGCCGCTGTTCCTGGACGCGGCGCGCTTCGCGGAGAACGCCTGGCTGGTGACCCGGCACGAGCCCGGCTACCGCGACCACAGCCCGCGCGAGGTGGCCGAGGAGGCGTTCCGGCTCGCGGACGGCTGCACGGCCAGCATGAAGAAGGACGGCCTGGTCAACACCGGCGGGTTCCTGGGCCTGCGCGACCGCGACCTGGCCCAGCGGTGCGAACTGCTGCTCGTCGCCACCGAGGGCTTCCCCACCTACGGCGGCCTGGCCGGCCGTGACCTGGACATGCTCGCACAGGGACTGGTCGAGGTCACCGACCCCGACTACCTGCGGGCCAGGGCGAGCACGACTGCCTACCTCGCCGAACTGGCGCGGGCGGCCGGGGTCGCGGTGGTGGAGCCACCTGGTGTGCACGCGGTCTACCTCAACGCCGGCCGACTCCTGCCGCACATCCCCCCGCACCGCTTCCCCGGGCACGCGCTGGCCTGCGCGCTGTACCTGGAAGGTGGCATCCGCGGCGTGGAATGCGGCTCCCTCTACCTGGGCAAGGAGGACGAGCACGGCGACCCCGTGATCAGCGCCCCCTGGGAACTGGTCCGCCTGGCCATCCCGCGCCGGGTCTACAGCCAAGGCCACATCGAGCACGTCGGCCGGACCCTGGCACGCGTCGCCCAGCACGCCGACCGCCTGCCCGGTTACCGGATCACCGAGCAGCCCACCCTGCTCAGGCACTTCAAGAGCAAACTGGAACCCGTGCCACTCCACACCGACGAGCCTCGGTCGACGACCGACCCCACCGCCCGGTCGAGCCCGGAGCCACACCCGGCGGCGATGTCGGCCCCGCCCTGCAACACGCTCACCCCAAGCCGATGAACGGCGCCCCGCAGTTGCTCGGTGCGCTCGGGACCGTCCTGCCCCGACTCGCCGGGATAGGCCTTGTCGTGCTGTTCGGACCAGTGCTCCCGGATCAGGTGGTGTTCGCCGTGGTCGCTTTGTGGTCTGCCGGGGTGCAGGACGAGGCGCGGACCCGTCAGCGGGTGTGGACGCCAGGCTGGTCGTCGCCCGTGAGGTCGGCGAACTGGATGCTCACCGGGTCACCGATCCAGCCCTTGCCGATCATCACCGAGGCGTGCCACGGGTGGTCGGGGAAGGCGTGGTTGTTCCACCACGCCGAGGTCGTGCCGTCCGGGTTGATCGAGATCAGCTCGTCGAAGCCGTCGCCGTCGAGATCCGCGAAGCGGACGCGCTCGGGGTCGGCGTGGCTCGGTCCGAGGTCGACGGCTGTGCCCCACGGCCGAGCGGGGAAGGCGCCCGTGTTGCGTCTGGCTTGGACCGGGGTACCGGAGGTGGTGCCCAAGGTGATCAGCTCGGCCTTCGCGTCGCCGTCGAGATCGGCGAACCGCGTGTGCCCGGGCGGTGCCTGACCCAGATCCACCGGGTCGCTCCACGGCCACTCCGGGAAGTCGCCGGTGTTGGGCCAGGCGCGGACCACCTCTTCGACGGTGATCAGCTCGTCTCTGCCGTCGCCGTCCAGATCGGCGAAGTGGATGCCGGCCGGATCGGTCGCCGATGCCGTGCCGACGATCACCGACGCATGCCATGGGCGGTCGGGGAAGCCCCTGTCGTTCCACCACGCCGTGATCGTCCCGTCGGCGGCGATCCGGATCAGTTCGTCGAACCCGTCGCCGTCCAGGTCGGCGAAGCGGGCCAGAGCCGGGTCGACCTGGCCCAGCACCATGCTGACCGGGTCGCTCCACGGCCACTCCGGGAAGCCGCCCGTGTTCGACCAGGCCCGGACCGTGCCGTCGGCGGCGGTGTGGATGTCGACCATCTCCGCTTTCCCGACCGGCGGTTTCCCGCGTTGTGGCGGATCGGTTCCCGCGGTGACCACGACCGCCACCGTCGTTCCCGCCAGCAGGAACAGCGCGGCCAGGATCGCGACCAGTCGGCCGCGGCGGATTCGAGAGCGGACAGCTTTCTTCGGTTCCTCCGGTTGTGCCGGCGCCTCCGATTCCGCAGGCGAGTGCCGATCCGGTTCCACGCGCATTTCCGGCACCCGAGCCGCGGCGGCTTCGTGCCAACGACTTTCCCATTGTTCTTCGTCACCCTCGCAGGCCCGCACGTACGCCAGGGTCACGGCGAGGCTCGGGAACTCACGCCCTCCGGCCGCCCGAGCCAGAGTCGCCGGCGCGTAGTGGGCACGCTGCGCCAGTGCCCGGTACGGCGGGCAGCCCGCCTTCTCCCGCAGCAGGCGCAGGTCGTGGGCGAAGAGTTGCACCACACCCGCGTGCGGATCCACCGGGCTCTCAGGCCGTGGCATGCACGCCCCCTCCATCCGACCGGCTCGGCCGGGTTGTCTCCTGCGTTCCGGGTTGTCTCGCGTTGATTGTCTCGGCCGTCCGGCGCGCGGAAACAATTCCCCGATGCGGTAGACCTGGATCGCGGAACGGGTACAGCCCGTCGCCTCTCTGACCAATCGGGTGAATCGACTCTCGAGCAAGGAATCCACGATGTCGAAGCTACGTCTGGCACTGGCCGTCCTCTGCGCGTTCGCCGCTCTTGCCGCCGGAACCGCCTCGGCGGCCGGAGGGGAAAGGGTGCTGAATTCGCAGAAGTGCGTCGAATACGTCTGCATCAGCGTCATCCACTCCGGCCTGCTGGTGGAAAAAGTGGAGGTTTACCAGAACGGTCGCGGACCCAGTTGGTACGGCCACGTGGGGTTCACGTCGAACGTCGAGCCGCACGTGGTCGGCGCGGATGGCAACCCCGTGCCCTGGGTGGTCATCCAGTTCGACCGCAGGGTTCGGAAGGGCACGGACTTCTGCGGTGAGGCGTGGGTGAAGGAAGGCGGCGGCTACGAGCGCCGCGGACAGCTCTGCGTGCATCTCTGACACCCCGCCCGCGGTGGCGCCCCGCTGGGGGTGGGGCGCCACCGCGGCTCATGACAGGAGAAGACGATGTTCCGGAAAGTCACGCTCGCCGTCCTGACCACGCTGCCCGCCCACACGCGACGGAGATCTGTCCGCACCAGGTCAGCCGCCATGCCGCCCTCTCGTGCGCCGCCAGCGGCCCCACGCAGAAGGACGCCGCCATCGGCGCACAGCTCAACGCCGTGCTGAACAACAAGATGCGCGGCCGCATGAACGCCTACACCACCTCATGCGCCAGCGCGGTCGTGCGTACGGTCCACCACCGGGGTTCGACGAACGTGCCGCCCCGAATGGGTCATGGAAGGAAAGCGTGCCTCCTGATCCTGAAGATTCTTCAGAAGGCGGCTGACGACATAGGTGGCGTCGCGACCGGCGCCGCGCAGGGGTGGCGGAGGAGAGGCTGCGCTGCCATTCGAGGCCGACGAAACCGAGTCCGCGGTGGTGGCGGGAGAGACCGCGGCTGTGCTCGGAGCCGAGTGCGGCCAGGTAGGGCAGGTCGGGGCGGTAGCCGGTGGCAAGGATGATCGCGTCAGCGTGCTCACGTTGCTCGTCGCGCCAGATGACCTTGGAGCGGTCCAGGGCGGTGAACATCGGCCTGCGGTCGGGACGGTGGCGGGCGAGGGCGGCGCGGTAGACGCCGGTGTCCAGCACTGGGGTGGTGAAGCCGTCGGGCAGCCAAGGACCGAGCGGGAGGTTGTCGAGGCCGGACTGGCCTGCGCCGATGATGATGGCGTCGTGGCTGTTCATGGGCACCTCGAAGAAGCCGTCACCGAGCACGATGACGGACGGGTGGACGGTCCGGGCTAGTTGGCGGTGCGGCGTTCCAGGAAGACGGTGTCGCGCCATACGCCGTGGTGCTGGGCGATGCGTTCGCGGACGCCCAGCGTGCGGAAGCCCGCGGAATGGTGCAGGGCAAGGCTTGCGCGGTTCTCGGGGAAGATCGAGGTCTGCAACGTCCACAGCCCGGCGTCGTCGGCGGCGGTGACCTGCTTGTGCACCAAGGCTTTGCCGACGCCTCGGCCGCGGAAGTCCGCGCCCACGTAGACGGAGGTCTCGGCCACGCCCGCGTAGCAGTCCCTCGTGGACACCGCGGTCGCGGCGGCCCATCCTGCTACCTGGCCGTCGACCTCGGCGACCCAGCGGTGGTCGGGGAGCCATTTGGCGTCGAGAGCCCGGCGCAGGGGTACTTCGGTTTCGAAGGTGGCGTGTCCGGTGGCGATGCCCTCGCCGTAGATGCGGCGCACGGCGTTCCAGTCGGAGACCTCCAACGGCCGGATCAGCACGTCGGCCGGCAGATCGGTCGGGCAGCACGGGCGGGGCGCGAGAACGCCCATGACGACGTCGGCGGCGTGGGGCAGGCCGGTGCAGCACGACGGGTTCACGCTGACATGTGTCGCGGTGCCTTCCTTGTGCTGGCGCAGGAAGCCCACCTCGACGAGCTTGCGCACGTGGTGGGAGCACGTGGACTGGCTGATTCCGACGAGTTCGGTCAGCTCGCCGACGGTCATGGAACGCCCGGCGGTCGCCACGGCGTGCAGCAGGCGTACGCGGGTCGGCTCCGCGAGACACGCGAACCAGTCCGCGTAGGTCGCGGCATCATCGGCGGGCAGCACGGCCGGTGTGGGCGCTGTCGTGGTCATGGCTGAAGTATCGACGCAGATCGATGGTTGCGTCAATCGATCCGGGTCGATAGAGTCCGCCGTGTTGTTTTGAAATCCATCAATGCAAGGGGTGTGTGGTGAGGGAGCTTCCGGTCGTCGTAGTAGGTGCCGGGCCTGCGGGTTTGTCCGTGGCGGCGAACCTGGTCGAACGCGGCGAGCGGGTGCTCGTCCTGGAGGCGGGCGATCGTGCCGGTGCGGCCGTGTCTGAGTGGAACCATGTCCGGCTGTTCTCGCGGTGGAGCGAACTCGTCGACCCGGCGGCCGAGCGCCTGCTGACGCAAGCCGGGTGGGTGCGGCCCGACGGCGATGTCTATCCGAAGGGCGAGGAGTGGGTGGAGAGCTACCTGCGGCCACTCGCCGAGGTGCTGGGGGATCGTGTTCGTTTCGGTGCTCGCGTGGTGGGATTGGCGCGTCGCGGCCGGGATCGGATCGTGGACTCGGGACGCGAGGCCGAACCGCTGACCGTGCACGTGCGGACCGCCGACGGTGAGGAACGGATCACGGCACGTGCGGTGATCGACGCATCCGGCACGTGGGGCTCGCCGAACCCGCTCGGCGGAGACGGCCTCCCGGCGGTGGGAGAGAAGGCGGCGGCCGCGCAGATCACCTACCGCATCCCTGATCTGGTGGCTGATCGCGCTCGCTACGCGGGTAAGCGGATCGCGGTCGCCGGTAGCGGCCACTCCGCGCTGACGGTTTTGGTGGTGCTGGCGGAGCTCGCCGAGCAGGAGCCGGGTACGGAGATCGTCTGGCTGCTGCGCAGGGGAGCCGTGGGCAACGCGTTCGGTGGCGGTGAGGCGGATCAGCTGCCGGCACGCGGCGCGTTGGGTCTGCGCGCGAAGAAGGCGGCCGAGGCCGGGCACATCTCGACCGTGACCGGCTTCCGCACGGCGGTTGTCGAACGAGCCGAGGACGGCAGGCTCACGCTGGAATCGTTCGACGGGCACCGGGTCGAGGGCGTCGACGAGGTCGTCGTGCTGACCGGGTTCCGGCCGGACCTGTCGTGGTTGTCGGAGATCCGCCTCGACCTGGACCCGGTGCTCCAGGCGCCGACGAAGCTCGCGCCGCTGATCGACCCGAACGTCCACTCGTGTGGCACCGTCTACCCGCACGGCGAGGCCGAGCTGCGTCACCCCGAGCCGAACGTCTACCTCGTGGGCATCAAGAGCTACGGCCGCGCGCCTACGTTCCTCTCGCTGACGGGGTATGAGCAGGCCCGTTCGGTCGTGGCCGCGATCGCCGGCGACCACGAGGCGGCAGGCCGGGTCGAGCTCGTCCTGCCCGAGACCGGTGTGTGCGGTGGGGCCGGCGTGTTCGACGAGCCGGAGGCGCGGAAGAACGAGGGCGGTTGCTGCGGTTCGCCGGAAAACGGTGTGCTGACGATCGGTTTCGCACCCAGTGCCCACTGACACCACGGCGGCCCTCCCGCGGTGTTCGTGGTGCTGGGCGTGATCGTGGTGCAGGCGGCCGCGTTGTCGAGCGCCGGCGTCTCGCGCTACTGGTCGAGCAGTTCGGCGACCAGGCCGCGCACACGGCGGTCGATGTCGTCACGGATCGGCCGGACCGCGTCGAGGCCCTGGCCCGCCGGGTCTTCCAGCTGCCAGTCGAGGTAGCGCTTGCCGGGGAACACCGGGCAGGTGTCGCCGCAGCCCATGGTGATCACGACGTCGGACGCCTCGACGTCGGAGCCGGTGAGCTTCGACGGGATCTCGGCGGTGATGTCCAGGCCCCACTCGGCCAGCGCGGCCGCGGCGGCGGGGTTGACCTTCTCGGCGGGGTCGGAGCCTGCCGAGCGGACGGCGATGCGGCCCAAGCCGTAGTGCCGCAGCAGCGCCGCGGCCATCTGGGACCGGCCCGCGTTGTGCACGCAGACGAACAGCACTTCTGGGGTCTTGGACACGTCGGTTCTCCTTGTTCCCAGCGGGTGCGTCCCTGGGCGGTTCGGACGAGCAGGGCAGATCACACTCGGTGCATCGACTTTTGTCAATTCAAGCGGCTATGGTCTTGGTCGTGACCAGTCCCGGCCAGACGCTGCTCGACTCGACGACGGCCGCCCGCCTGTTCAAGGCGCTCGGCGACCCCGTCCGTGTCGAGCTGGTCGGCCTGGTCCGCCGGACCGAGGGACAGGAAGCCTGCTTCTGCGACCTCGCCGGCCAGTTCGACATGCCGCAGTCCTCGCTGAGCCACCATCTCAAGATCCTTGTGCAGGCCGGAGTCCTCAGTCGCGAACGCCGCGGTACGTGGAGCTGGTACCGCATCGACAACGCCGCCATCGACACGCTCGCGGCCGTGCTGGCACCGGGCGGTCCGCTGCGTGAGGCCGGCGCCTGCCGCGACTGACCTGACCGAACCGCCCGCCACCCGGCACGCCGTCGGGCGACGACGCCTGTCCCATACCTCGGAGAACTCGTTGACCGCCAGGGAAACCGCCGCGCCGGACGTGCTGCACCGACTGTCCTTCCTGGACAGGCTGCTGCCGGTGTGGATCGGCCTCGCCATGCTCGCAGGGCTGGGACTCGGCCGGTTCGTGCCGGGCCTGCGGGGCGTGCTCGAGTCGGTGAAAGTCGGGGACGTGTCGCTCCCGATCGCACTCGGCCTGCTGTTGATGATGTATCCGGTGCTCGCGAAGGTCCGCTACGACAGGCTCGGCACCGTCACCCGCGACACGCGCACGATGGTGCTGTCACTCGTGCTGAACTGGGTGCTCGGCCCGGCGCTGATGTTCGCACTGGCCTGGATCTTCCTCGCCGACCTGCCCGAGTACCGCACCGGACTGGTCATCGTCGGCCTGGCCCGCTGCATCGCGATGGTCATCATCTGGAACGACCTCGCGTGCGGTGACCGCGAGGCCGCCGCGGTGCTCGTGGCGCTCAACTCCGTGTTCCAGGTGATCATGTTCGGCGTGCTCGGCTGGTTCTACCTCGTCTTGCTGCCCGGCTGGCTCGGCCTGGGAACCGCCTCGGTGGAGTTCTCCGCCTGGGAGATCGCCAAGTCCGTGCTGACCTTCCTCGGCATCCCGTTGCTGGCCGGCTACCTCAGCCGAAAGCTGGGGGAGCGCGCGAAGGGCCGGGAATGGTACGAGTCGACCTACCTGCCGCGTGTCGGACCGATCGCGCTGTACGGCCTGCTGTTCACGATCGTCGTCCTGTTCGCCCTGCAGGGAGAGACCATCACGAGCCGCCCGCTCGACGTTGTGAGGATAGCGCTGCCGCTGCTGGCGTACTTCACGATCATGTGGGCCGGGTCCTACGCGCTGGGCAAGACCTCGGGACTGTCGTACGAGCGCACCACGACCCTGGCCTTCACGGCGGCGGGCAACAACTTCGAGCTCGCCATCGCCGTCGCGATCGGCGTGTTCGGTGTGACGTCCGGTCAGGCCCTCGCCGGCGTGGTCGGACCGCTGATCGAGGTCCCGGTGCTCGTCGGCCTCGTCTACGTCAGCCTGTGGCTGCGGCGCCGGTGGGTGACCGGTGCCGGCGTCTGACGTGGTCGTGATCGGCGGAGGTCAAGCAGGACTGGCCGCCGCCTACTACCTGCGCCGCGCAGGGCTGTCCTATGTGGTGCTCGACGCCCAGCCGATCCCCGGCGGAGCGTGGCCGCACGGGTGGAACTCGCTGCGGCTGTTCTCGATCGCGCGCCACAGCTCCTTGCCCGGCTGGCCGATGCCGGCCTTCTCCGACGGCTACCCGACCGCTCAACACGTGGTCGACTACCTCGCCGCCTATGAGAAGCGCTACGACGTGCCGGTGCGACGGCCGGTCGTGGTGACCTCGGTGAGCCGCGACGGCGACGAACTGAAGGTGCGCACTGATTCCGGGGACTGGTCCGCACGGCACGTGATCAGCGCGACCGGCACCTGGTGGCGGCCATTCCGGCCGCTGATGGAGCTACCCGGCCGTCAGCTGCACACCGTCGACTACCGCGACCCGGGTGAGTTCGCCGGGCAGAAGGTGGTCGTGGTCGGGGGCGGCAACTCCGGCGCACAGATCGCGGCCGATCTGCTGCCCCACGTGTCGCCGACATGGATGACCCGAAGACCGCCGCGCTATCTGCCGGACGAAATCGACGGCAAGGCCCTGTTCGACATCGCCAGCCGACGCGCGGGCGGAGTCGGCGAGCTCGGCGACATCGTGGCAGTGCCGCCAGTCCGGCAAGCGCGGGACAGCGGCCTGCTCACGGCCACGCCGATGGACGCCGACGTGCTCGCTCGAGCCGACGTCGTGATCTGGGCCAGCGGCTTCCGGCCCGCTCTGGGCCACCTCTCGCCGTTGCGGCTGAGGGACGAGCGTGGCCGGATCGCGGTGGAGGGCACCACGGCGATCGGGGAGCCGCGCATGCACCTGCTCGGGTACGGCGGCTGGACCGGAGCCGCGTCGGCGACCCTGATCGGCGTCGGGCCGACAGCGAAAGCAACGGTGGCGAGGATCGACGCGGAGTTGGCCGCCCGGCCACGATGACGCCCTCGAACCGTTGATCATCGGGTTGCTCGCAGCCGCGGTCGATCCCCGCGGCCGGCCGGAGACAAGCGATGGTTCGCCCACGCTCGACACGAGTCGACTCAGCCCGTCCTCCTACACGGGGGTGCGCTCTCCGCTGACGCCGGCCAGCAGCGCGGACATCCTGTTCGCCGTCTCCGGACGCACCCGGTAGTACACCCAGGTGCCCCTGCGCTCGGAGTCGACAAGCCCCGCCTGCCGCAGCAGTTTGAGGTGATGCGAAATCGTCGGCTGCGAGAGGTTGAACGCCGGCGTCAGCTCGCAGACGCAAACCTCACCGGACGGCCGCGAAGCGATCAAGAACAACAGCCGTAGCCGCACCGGATCACCGAGCGCCTTGAACACGGTCGCCATCTCCGTGGCCTGCTCCTCGGTGAGTGGCTCCTCGGACGAGGGCTCACAGCAACCGGTGTCTTGCTTCGACATCTTTCAATATTGGTTCGCCTCCGCCTCCAGCGCAAACGTCGCACGGACGACCAAGGCCGAACCACGCGAGACTGTCCGAGCCGCGCTACGCGGCTGCGGTCGGAACGAGCTAGCGTTGCCGACCATGACCGACCGCGCCGACGTGCCACCCGAGGTGCTGGCTGCCCTGCGCGGCATCTGCGCCGGCCTGCCCGAGAGTTACGAGGAACCGGCCTGGGTCGGGACGAGATGGCGTATCCGGCAACGCACTGTCCTGCACGTCTTCACCGCACATCCCGGCAGTACCGGCGCGTTCAGCCGTGCCGCCGAGCTGACCGAGCCCGCGGTGGTCATGACGTTCCGGGCCCAGGCCGAGGAGTTCGACTCGCTGGTCGGTGCCGGCCACCCGTTCTTCCGCGCCGCTTGGGGAACCCAGGTCGTCGGCATGATCATCGAACCTGACGCCGACTGGACCGAGATCAAGGAGCTGCTGACCGAGAGCTACCGCGAGCTCGCCCCGGCGAAGCTCGCGCGCCTCCTCCCGTGAGCAGCGGTCGAAGTCTTCCAGCCAGTGAGCAGCCGATCTGAGAGGGTCCCCTGCGCTGCCGGTTCGGGGTGGAGCAGGCTCCATCCGCCGGCGCGGCCGTGATCATCGCGACACGGTAACTCGGACGGGTGAGCGAAGTCGCCGGGGCGCGTTGTCAAAGTCCGCCGTTCACGACACATTTGTGTCATGACGCGGGTGGGATGGCGGCGGGGGGAGGTTCTTCTCGGGCTCTACGAGGTGCTCGGCCCCCAGAAGTCCGGCGGAATGGGTGTGGTGCACCGGGTCCGGCACCGGACCTGGAACACCGATCTCGCGGTCAAGGTGCCCAAGCCCGACCACACCGACACGGTCGCGCGCCGTGCCCGGTTCGAGCTGGAGGCCGGTACCTGGGTCGCGCTCGGACCGCATCCCAACGTCGTCAACTGCGTGTACGTGCGCCGCGTCGACGACCAGCCGTGCGTGTTCGCCGAGTGGGTGGACGGCGGGTCGCTGGCCGATCTGCTCGACGAGGGGCGACTGCACGAGGGCGAGGACAGGGGGCTTGCCCGGTTGCTGGACCTGGCGGTGCAGACGGCCTGGGGCGTCCACCACGCCCACGAGGCCGGGCGAGCCGCCCAGTCCGACGACGGTCCGGTCGGTGCGGCCGCCGAAGTAGACGGCGGTGTCCTCGGCGAGCGTGTCCCACCGCAGCGCCATCACGCCGCGGACGTACTGCTTCGGCTCGTCCACGGTTCCGATGAGGGCGCGGTTCTCCAGGTGCTCCAGGACCCGCTCCAGCCGATCGGTCGCGACGTCCGTGCTGTCCGGGTCGACCTGGGAGAGCAGCATGTCCACCTTGGCATCGCTCAGGTAGAGGTAGTAGCGCGGAGAGGCGTCCGGGCGAGGCGGCCCGTGCGCCCTCTCGGGCTGCAGGTACAGGTGAACGCCCCCGTGGATGTCCCCGGCCTGCACCAGGTTGCCGTGCACGTCCCCCGCGGCGTTGAGCGTGCTGCCCGCCGCCTGCTCGGCTTCAGGCACATCGTGTTGTGACACGACGACGATTCTGCCGGTTCACGCCCATTTCATTGCGAATGAACCCGTTCGCGGCCTGTCGAACCGCGCCGGAGCAGCCTGTTGCCCCAGGCGATCCCGATCACCGCCAGCACCAGCCACGCGGCAGCGGCGGCGATCGACGGACTGCTCGGCCCGGCCCAGGCAGGTCCGGGGCAGCCACTGGGGTCGCTTGTCCTCCATCGCCCGTCTCTCAGGTTCTGGCGGGGACGGACAGTGCTGATCGGACCAAAGCTGTCTGATCAACTGGAACGTTCTCCGGGGGCAGGGGCGGGTGCTGCAGGCGAACACGGTGCTGGATCCGGCTTGAGTCCCCTGAGCACCTCGCCGAACCTGTCGACGTCCGGCGGACAGCTGTGAACTGTCTGTCCACAATGGAATTAAGAGTGAACTTTCCCCAGAACCTCGCGGCCGCCGGAATCGCTGCGTAGAGTGCTTTGTGTCGAGGGGAGACATGGATGGACACCGTCCGGTTGGGGGCCGGCGAGTTATCCGGGGATCTGTTGAAGGACCCGCACGAGGTGTACGCGAGGTTGCGAGAACGCGGTCCCGTGCACTGGGTGCGGCTGCCGGACGGCCAGGAGATGTGGTTGGTCGTCGGGTACGAGGTCGCTCGTGCGGCGCTCGCTGACGCCCGGCTGTCCAAGGACCTGACCAAGATCGGTGCCAGTTCGTTCGACCAGGAGTTCCTCGGGCCGCACCTGCTGGTCAGCGATCCGCCGCAGCACACCCGCCTGCGCAGGCTCGTGTCGAAGGAGTTCACGCCGCGCCGGGTTGAGGCGATGGCCGATGGTGTGCGGCGCCAGGTGGCTGTTCTGCTGGACGACGTGCAGGCCGCAGGGCGGGCAGATCTGGTGGAGGACTTCGCCTTCCCTTTGTCGATCGGGGTGATCTGCGAGCTGCTCGGTGTGCCCGCGATGGACCGGGAGTCGTTCCGCAGCTGGTCGAACGCCATCAACGCGCCGATCGGGCTGGCCGCGAAGGTCGACGCGTTCGGGCAGCTCAAAGAGTATCTCGGGGAGCTGGTCGCGGCCAAGCGCGCCGAGCCGGGGGACGACCTGCTCAGTGCGCTGATCAGGACGACTGACGAGGACAGCGACCGGCTCACCGGTGCCGAGCTGCGGTCGATGGCCTACCTGCTGCTTTCCGCCGGGCACGAGACCACGGTCAACCTCATCTCCAACGCCGTGCTGACTCTCATCCGCCACCCCGACCAGCTCGCCGCCCTGCTCGCGGACCTGTCGCTGGTGGACGGCGCGGTCGAGGAGGTGCTGCGGTTCGAGGGACCGATCGAGTCGGCGACCTTCCGGTTCGCTCTGGAGCGCATGGAGATCGGCGGTGTCACGATCGAGACGGGCGACCCGGTGCTGGTGGTGCTCGCGGCGGCCAACCGCGACGAGACGCGGTTCAGCGCCCCCGAACGGTTCGTCGTGCGCCGCGACGGCGGCGGGCACCTCGGATTCGGCCACGGCGTGCACTACTGTCTCGGCGCGCCACTGGCCAGGATGGAGGGTCGCATCGCGATCCGTGCGTTGCTGGAACGCTTTCCGAGCATCACACTCGACGTGCCGTTCGACGAGTTGAGCTGGTTGCCGGGCACTTTGTTGCGCGGTGTGCGGAGCTTGCCGGTCTGCTGGCCGGACGGCGTTGCGAAGGAGGAACTGTGACCGGGCGCTGGTTCGCGACGGCACCTGTTGCCACAGCGGCGGTGCAGCTGATCTGCGTGCCGCACGCCGGCGCGGGGGCATCGGCCTACCGGGACTGGCAGGACCGGCTCGGACCGGAGATCGAGGTGCTGCCGGTGCAGCTGCCCGGCCGCGAGGCGCGCTTCGGCGAGCCGCTGGTGCGGTCGGTGTCCGAGATCGTCGGCAACCTGGTCGAGCCCGCGCTGGAACGGGTGCGCGGGCCGGTCGCCGTCTTCGGCCACAGCATGGGTGCGCTCATCGGCTACGAGCTGGCGCACGCCCTGGCCGAACGGGGGCGGACACCGGTGCACCTGTTCGCCTCCGGCTATCGCGCCCCGCACCTGCCGCTCGCCGGTCCCGCGCTGCACACGCTGCCGGACCAGGAGTTCCAGGACCACATCACCGGGTTGCGGGGCACGGCGAGCGAGGTGCTCGACCACCCGGAGCTGATGGGGCTGCTGCTCCGCGTCCTGAAGGCGGACTACGAACTCTGCGAGACCTACCGGCACCCCGAGCGCCCGGCGTTCGCCGTGCCGGTCACCGCCCTCGGCGGTGAGCAGGACCCGGACACCACGGGAGAACGGCTGGCACGATGGGAGGACCTCAACACGGGCCGGACCACTGTCCGCTGGTTCTCCGGTGGACATTTCTACCTGCACCACCATCTGGACGAGCTGATGGCCATCATCGAGGACACGTTGCTGAACACCGGCGAGGAACATGGGGGTTCCAATGACGGTAGTGACCGACCAGACCGTCCGCGAACAGCGAATTCGCGAGTACTACCAACGAGTTGACGCGCACGACCTGATCGGGTTGCTGGACCTGTTCGCCGGCGACGCGGTCTACCACCGGCCCGGCTACGCGCCCCTGGTAGGCCGCGGGAGCCTGGAACGCTTCTACGGCGAGGAAAGGGCCATCCGGGAGGGCAGCCACTCGGTGTCCGCCACCGTGCTCGACGGCGACCGCGCGGCCGTGCACGGCGAGTTCCACGGTGTGCTGAAGGACGGACGCGCGGTGTCGTTGCGGTTCGCCGACTTCTTCGTCTTCAACGACCAGGGGTTCTTCCAGCGCAGGGACACTTTCTTCTTCGCTCCCATGGTCTGACAGCATGGCCCGATGACCGACGACCTGATCGACTCCGGGGTGCGCGACGGCCGAGGCCGTCTTGTGACGCTCACCGCCATCACCGACGACAACTGGCGCGCGGTCGCCGACGTGGTGCCGCGCGACGACCAGCGCGAGTTCGTGCCACCGTCGGCGGCCCGCTACCTGTTGCTGTCGTCGCGCGAAGGAGTGTGGCACTCGCTCGGCATCTGTGCCGACGAGGCCGTCGTCGGGCACGTCATGTGGGGGTTCGACCCCGACGACGGCGCGCACTGGGTCGGCGGGCTGCTCGTGGACGCGGCGCGGCAGGGCGAAGGCGTCGGGCGGGCGGCGTTGACCGTGCTGCTGGCATGGCTCGAGGCCAAGCCCGACTTCGTCCGGGCGCGACTGTCCTATCGGCCCGAAAACGCGGCCGCGCGCAAGCTCTACGCCAGTCTGGGTTTCGTGGAACTCGACCTCGTGGAGGACGACGAGGTGGTGGCCGAGCTCGTGCGGTGAGACGCGAGCCCGGCCACGTCACCAGCCGAGGATCGCGCCCATCACGCGGGCGTTCGGTTCGGCGGGTGCTCCGGTCATCATCTCGGCGTGCCGGCCGAAACCCTCGACGACGGTCAGCTCCGGCGTCAACCGCCGCCAGTCCGCCAGCGCGTGCTCGTCGAGTGAGGACTGCTCCGCCAGCACCAGGGTGATCGGCGCGGCGACGGATCCCTGGTGTTCCAGGGAGTTCCAGTACTCGGTGTACCTGGTGCGCTTGGTGGCGGCCCGGTCCTGCAGGTGCGGGTCGGACAACACGCGTTGCAGCACCGGGTCGAGCAGCGCGAGCCCTTCCGCCATGTCCGCGCGGATGCGGGCGGCGAGCGCGGCCGTCTGTTCCGAACCCGCCTCCGTGCACGCCATCGAGTCGAACAGCACGATCCGACTCACGTCGTGGCCGCGGCTTTCGAGCTCACGTGCCACCTCGAACGCCAGGTTGCCGCCCGCCGAGTAGCCGCCGAGCACGAGCGGGCCGTTCGCGTGGCGTTCGACGAGGTCGGCGTAGTGGGCGACCCGGTGGTCGTCCTCGACGAAGTCGAACGCGTGCACCGCGTGGCCGGGCAACGACTCCGCGAGTCCTAGGTAGACGGTGCCCCAACCGGCGATCGGCGGGAACAGGAACACCGGCGGGTCGTCCGGCCGGCCGAGCAGGTGATGCACCCGCACCGCCGAGACGCCCGACGCGCGCACCTGGTCGACCCGCTGGGCGATGCCGCGCACCGTCGGGTCCGCGAACACGTCCGCCACCGGCAGTTCGATGCCCGTCCGCGCCTGCAGCAGCACGAGCAGCGCGACCACTCGCAGCGAGTGACCGCCGAGGGCGAAGAAGTTCGCCTCGGCGTCCGACGTGTCCGCGCCCAGCACCTCGGCGAAGATCTCCGCCACGAGCCGTTCGGTGTCCGAGGACAGCGGAGTGAGCGTCGTCGTGGCCGTCCACTCGGCCTCCGGCAGCGCCTTGCGGTCGATCTTCCCGTTGCGGGTCAGCGGAAGGCGGTCGAGCCGCAGCACCACGTCCGGCACCATGTAACCCGGCACCGACTTCGCCACCCGGTCGAGGACGTCCCGCTCGTCGAACGCGTGCGCCGGCTCGGCGACGACGTACCCGACCAGTCGTTCCGGCCGGCCCGCCGCCCGTTGCACCAGCACCACGGCGGACGTGACGCTCGGGTCCTCGCTCAGCGCAGCCTCGATCTCGCCGAGCTCGACCCGGTGCCCGCGCAGTTTCACCTGGGAGTCCGCGCGCCCCAGGAACTCCAGCGTGCCGTCCGGCAGCCACCGCCCCAGGTCACCGGTGCGGTAGAGCCGGCCGCCCTCGAACGGGTCGTCGGCGAACGCCGCCGCCGTGCGCTCGGGGTCGTTGACGTACCCCCGTCCGACGCACGGGCCCGCCACGCAGATCTCGCCCTTCGCCCCGGTCGGCACGAGCGCGGCCGGGCCGAGCGGGATCGCCCGGTCCACCACGTAGACGCGTGCGTTGCGGATCGGGTGGCCGAGCGCGACCGAACCGGAACCCTCGGTCTGGTACGCGTTGACGGTGAGGTGCGCGATGTCGTCCGATGCCTCCGTGGGGCCGTAGGAGTTGACCAGTGCGATGTCCGGGTACGCGGCCATCCAGCGTGCGGCGAGCGGACGCGGCAGGGCCTCTCCGGTGGACACCAGCGTGCGCAGGTGCGGCAGCCGCCGGGGTTCGCGTTCGAGGAGGTCGAGCATCACCTCCAGCATCGACGGCACGACTTCGAGCACGGTCGCCTCGGCGGCCTCACGCAGCAGCACGCGGGGATCGGTCATCGCCTCGTCGCTCACGACGATCGTGCGGCCGCCCATGACGAGCGCGCCCAGGCACTGCCACACGACGATGTCGAAGCTCGGGCCGGCGTTCTGGACGAGTGCGGTGCTCGCGTCCATGCCGACGTCCTCGACCTTGGCGAGCATGTGGTTGATCATGCCGCGTTGCTCGACCATCGCGCCCTTGGGCCGGCCGGTGGAGCCGGAGGTGAACAGGACGTACGCGAGGTCGTCCAGGCTCACCGGCGCCGCGGCGCCGGGCGTGCCGGTCGTGTCCAGCGGCACGATCCTGCCGTCGAACCGGGTGGACAGCGTGTCGCTGAGCAGTCCTGGCTGGGCCAGGACCACCTCGCACCCGGCGTCGGTGAGCATGCCCAGCTGTCGCTCGTCCGGCTGATCGGGATCGAGCAGCACGAACGCGCCGCCCGCCCGCCACACGCCGAGCATCGTGATGATCATCGCGGGGCCGCGCCGCGCCAGGACGCCCACGACCTGCTCGCGGCTCAGTCCGGTGAGCAGCCCCGCCACCGCGCCCGCCTGCTGCACGAGTTCGCGGTAGCTCAGCGACTCGCAGGAGGCCACGATCGCGGTCCTGCCGGGGTCGGCCGCCGCGACGGCCTCGATCCGGGACAGCACCGTGTCCTGCGCGGGCAGCTCGGCCGGGTGGGAGCCGAGCCCGGCGACGAGCGCGGCACGTTCCTCGGGCCCCAGCACGTCGAGGTCGGCGAGCGGACGTTCGGGCGTGGCGAGACCGGCCAGAGCGGTGAGGAACCGGCGGACGAACGCCTCGACGGTCTCCCGGCGGAACAACCGGACGGCGAAGTCCAGGCGGCACTCGATCACCTCGCCCTCCGGCCGTGCCCTCAGCTCCAGGTCGAAGAGCGACCGCCAGGTCTCGACGTCCGGCTGCCTCGCCGTCACGCCGGGCAGGTCCAAGTCGGCGAGTTCCATGTTCTGGAAGGCGAACATCACGTCGTAGAGCGGGTTGCGGCTCGGGTCGCGGACGACGCCGAGCCGTTCGACCAGGTCGTCGAACGGGTAGTCCTGGTGCCGCAACGAGTTCGCGACCGTCGTGCGGACCTGGCCGAGCAGGTCCGCGACCGTCGCGCCCGGCTCGACGAATGCCCGCAGCGGCAGGGTGTTGAGGAACGGGCCGGTGATCGTTTCGGTACCGGGCACCGTGCGGCCCGCGAACGGCGTGCCGACGACGAGGTCACTCTGCCCGCTGTGCCGCCACAACGTCACGTACAGGCCGGCCAGCATCGTCGCGAAGAGTGTGGTGTCCGCGGCCTGGCCTGCCCGCCGCAGCCCGGCCACGACGTCGGCGGGCACGACGAAACGGACGCTGTCGCCCTCGGCGCTCTGCACGGCGGGACGCGGGTGGTCGGCGGGCAGGTCGAGCGGCTCGGGCAGATCGGCGAACCGGGTCAGCCAGTAGTCCTGCGAGTCCGCGAGCCTGCGCGCGTACTGCTCGGACCGCTCCAGCGCAGCCCAGTCCCGGTACTGCCGGACCGGCGGCAGGTCCTCACCCGCGTACAGCCGCGCGAACTCGCTGACCAGCAATCCCAAGGACGTGCCGTCCGCCACGCTGTGGTGGATGTCCACGAGCAGGTACGAGCTGTGCGGCGCGTGGACGAGGATCATGCGCGCCAGCGGTGCGGTTTCGAGGTCGAACGGCCGTACGAACCGCGCGAAGATCTCCTGCGGTGTCAGGTCCGCCGTCACCACGGTCAGGTCGGCGCGCAGGTCGTCGTGGATCACCTGCAGGAGTTCCGCGCCGTCCAGCCGGAACGAGGTCCGCAACGCTTCGTGGCGCGCGACGAGATCGCGGAACGCCGTGCGCATCCGTTCTACGTCCAGGTCACCGGTGAGCTCGATCAGGTGCGGCAGGTGGTACTGCGTGCCGCCCGGATCCATCCGTTGCAGCACGAAGAACCTGCGTTGCGCGGCGGTCGCCGGGACGGTCCGGCCACCGGGGGCCGTTGGCAGGACCAGCATCTCGCCCCGGGACGCCGGTACCGAGGCAAGGTCTGCCGGAGTCGGCTGCTCGAACAGCTGCTGCAGCCTCAGGCCGGTGCCCAAGGTCCGGTTCAGGTGTGCGAGCAGTGTCACGGCCTGCAGCGAGTTGCCGCCGAGCGCGAAGAAGCTGTCGTGCACGCCGACCTGGTCCACGCCGAGCACCTGCTCGAACGCCGCCGCGATGCCCGCCTCGGTGCTGGTGCGGGGCGCGACGTACGGCTCGCCGGAGCCGGTTGCCGCGCCGGCGCGCCGGTAGGCGGTGATCAGGTCATCCGGCGCGACGTGGCGCAGCGGCAGGTGGTGGGCGCGGTGCACGAGCTGGTCGACGTCCGGTTGGCCGTCCTGCCAGCGGGGTGTGTCGCGCGGCGCTGGTGTGGGTCGTTCCGGAGCCGGTGGTGCGGCGACGAACGCGGGCAGGTCGCCCCGCAGGCCCAGCGGACCCGGGCCACCGGGCCCGCGCACGAGTTCGGCCGATCCGTGCCCGACCGCGCTGAAGAACCGTTCGGCCGCTACGTCGTCGATTTGGTGCACGACAGCGGATCCGTACTCTTCGGCTGGGCCTTCGACGAGCTCGACGAGCCCGGCCCCGGCGACCGAGAAGAACTGGACCAGCCGTCCGCCGAACAGCACGGCGGGTACTGCTTCGCCGACCGCGTCGAGGGAGATTCCCGCGGCACGCAGTGATTGCACCGCCTCGGGGATCGAGTCGACGCGATAACACAGGTGGTAGGGCCTTTCTCCGGCGCGATCGAGCACTCCTGCCGTCGGGGAGTCCGCGCTGTCGGGCGCCACCAGTTCGACGCGCGGGCTGCCCGGCCGTTCGAACATCGCGAGTGACGACCGCTGGATCGGGTCGTGCGCCGCCGCTGTCTCGCGGAAACCGGCGGCGGTCAGCGCCGCGCGGGCGTCGGACAGTGATCGGACCGCCACGCCGACGTGGTCCAGTCCGAAGTGGACGGTCTGTGGCCTGGTGCGGCTCAGCGTCACGTACGTGGGCTGTTCCGGCAGCGCGGAGACCGGGATCTCCCAGCGCGTCCCGCCCAGCGGACGCCAGCCGTAGTCGTCGAGGAACGCCCTGGCCGGCTGGTTGCGCTCGGTCGCGGTGTGGTCGGCGGTGACGCGGTCGAGGCCGTGCTCGCGGCAGACCGCCGCGATACCCGCGAGAACCGCCTCCTCGACGGTGCGGCCCAGGACCCGGCAGCTCAGCAGGACGTTGTCCAGGTGCAGCGTGCCGTCCGCGATGGTGCTGAGCACGACGCCGGTCAGGCCGTGGTCACCGAACCGGTCGCTGACTCGCAGCACGTGCGCGAGGCGTCCGTCCAGTTCGGATCGCGTGAGCCGCAGGCCGCTGAGGTTGAACTGGTTGGTGCGCTGGGTGAGCTGCGCGACGCGCTCCAGCTCGTCGGGAGTGGCTGCGGTGAACGACGCCTGCAGGCCGAGCCCGGCCAGGAAGCCGGTCAGCGACGGGGCCACCGTCAGTTCGTCCTGGCGGCGCAGCTCGGCCCGGTACCGCTCGGCGCGCTGCCGGTCCTCGTCGGTGACCCGGTGTGTGTCGAACGCCCAGACGTGGTCGAAGAAGCGGGCGTCGGCGGGCACCCGGAACGTGAGCACCTGCGGCAGCGCGGCCACCATCGCGGCGCACTCGGCGGCGCTGTCGTCGAGGAACACGACGCTGTCGAGGCCGAGCCCGAGCTTCGCCACGACCTCGGCGAGGTTCTCGTGCTTGGGCCGCCAGTTCGCCCGGATCTCGGTGAAGTGTTCCTCCCGCATCAGCATGCCGGGGTTCTGCGAGAACACCTCCCGCACGTCCTGCTCGGCGTTCTTGCTCAGCAGCACGAGCACCATGCCGTCGGCCCGCTTGCGCAGCAACAACTCCTGCAGCGCCCGCGCCGGTTCGTCCACCACCACGCCCAGTGGCCCGTCCTCGCCGACGACGCCGCGCCAGAGCGTGTCGTCGGCGTCCACGGCGATGACCTTGAACGGTGCGCGCACGGTGCCCAGCACCCGCCGGGCGACCTCGGTGCCCGCCACCGCGAAGAACTCCTCCGTGTAGGGGACCGCGCCCAGCGCGAAAGCCGCGGGGTCGTCCCACTCCGCCACGCCGGACCGGTCGAGCGCCGCTTCGAGGTCGATCACGGTCACCGGCAGGCCGGCGAGGTCGCGGTGCCAGCGCCGGGAGATCTCCAGTTCCGACGGCAGCACGGCCACCAGCCGGGGACCCGCCGTGCTGGACCGCAGCGCGGCGAGCAGCTCGGTGTAGGAGCGCTCCTCGGCGGGCCAGTCCTCGAACCGGACCAGCAGCAGTGCGGGCCCGGGGTGGGTGTGCCAGCCGCTGGCGGGGTCGAGGAGCTCCTGGAACACCTGCCCGAACGCGCCGAACCGGACCTGGCCGCGGTGGCCGAACTGCTCGCACCACCACAGGTAGGGCGCTCGGATCGGGTCCGCGGTGAACGACGAGACCACCAGCAGGTCCAGCCGCCGGGCCGCGTCGATCCTGGCCCGTTCGGCGGGGGAGAGCGGCGCGAGTGACGCGAGCGGCGCGTCGGGCCGGGCTGCGGCGGCGGCGCAGAGGTCGAGGAGCTGCTCGACGAACCGCCGCACCGTGTCCGGTTCGAGCAGCGCCGCGTTCGCCTCCGCCTGCACGGAGAGGCTGCCGTCGGGTTCGGGGAAGACGTCGAGCTTCAGGTCGAGCTTGCTCGTGCCGTGCTCCACCGGCAGCGCCTCGTACCCGTCGGACGTGGCGACGCGGCCGCGGTCCTCCTGGAAGATCAGCATGGTGTCGAACAGCGGGTTGTGCCCGTGACGGCGGCCCGCGAGCGCGACGATCTCCTCGAACGGCAGGTCCTGGTGGTCGTAGTCGGCCAGCGCGCGGTCGCGGGTGCGGTCGAGCAGCGTCCGGAACGTGTCGCCGGGCGCGAGGGACACGCGCAACGGCAGGAAGTTCGCGAACATGCCGACCACCCGGTCGACGTCGGGGTGCGTGCGGCCCGCCACCAGCGAGCCGATGACGACCTCCTGCTGGCCCGCGTACCGCGCCAGAGCGGCCGCGTACGCCGCCAGCAGCGCGATGTTGAGCGTGGCGCCCTCGTCGCGCGCCAACGCCGACAGAGCGGCGGTGGTCGCGGGGTCGACGGTGAAGGTGCTCGTGAAGCCCGCGAACGTGCGGACAGCCGGGCGGTCGTGGTCGTAGGGGAACGTCAGCGTGGGCAGGTTCTCGACCCGTGTGGCCCAGTGCTCGCGCAGGGCCGGGGTCCTGGCGGGCGCCGCGAGCCGTTGCCAGTGCGCGAAGTCCCGATACCGCACGCCGGTCGTGGGCAGCTCGGCGCCGTCGAGCAGCGCGAGGAACTCCTCGACCAGCACCTGCACCGACGCGCCGTCCGCCGCGATGTGGTGCACATCCAGGAACAGGACGCCGCCGGTGGGCGTGGTGAACCAGAGCGCCCGCAGCAGGGTGTCGCGGGAGAGGTCGAACGGCCGGATCTGTTCGCGCAGGTCGGGGTCTTCGTCGACCTCGGTTGTGGTGAACTCGGCCTCCGCGTGCGGCCGGACCCGTTGCCGCACCTCGCCGTCGACGAGGTGGAAGGTCGTGCGCAGCGACTCGTGCCGGTCGACCAGCCGTTGCAGCGCGTCGCGCACGACCGCCGGGCCGACCGGCTTGGTGACGCGCAGCGCCATCGGCATGTTGTAGCTCGTGGCTTCCCGCGCCGACTCCTGGATGAGGTAGACCCGGCGCTGCGCGGGCGAGGCGGGCAGGTCGGTGTCGGACACCGGGTTGATCGGCGCGAGCATCGACGCGGGGGCGGCGTCGACCGCGCGGGCCATCGCCGCGAGCACCGGGTTGGCGAACAGCTCGCGCAACGGCAGCGCTCTGCCCAGGTCGCGTTCGATCCGGGACGCGAGCGCGGTGGCGCTGAGCGAGGTGCCACCGCGGCCGAAGAAGTCGTCGCCGCGGCCGATGACCTGGTCGCCGAGCACTTCCCGCCACAGCGCGGCGAGCGCGGTCTCGGTGGGACCGGCAGGGGGTTCGCTGTCCGAAGTGGACGCCTCGGGTTCCGGCAGCGCCCTGCGGTCGACCTTGCCGTGCGGGGTCAGCGGCAGCGCGTCGTGCACGGCGAAACCACCGGGCACCATGTACGCGGGCAAGCGGCCCGCGACGTGCGCGGCCAGCTGGTCGCCGGTGACGTCCTCGCGCAGCACGACGTGCGCGCCGAGCCGGTGGTCGCCCGCGCCGACGGGGTAGGCGACGACGACGCACTGGCTGACCGCCGGGTGAGCGGCCAGCACCGCCTCGACCTCGCCGGTCTCGACCCGGTTGCCGCGCACCTTGACCTGGCCGTCGATCCGCCCGACGAACGCCAGCGTCCCGTCCGGCCTGCGCGTCACGTAGTCGCCGGTGCGGTACATGCGGGCGCCGGGTTCCGGTGCGAACGGGTCGGGCACGAACCGATCTGCGGTGGCCGCCGGCGCCCCGAGGTACCCGAGGCTCACCCCGACGCCTCCGACGCACAGCTCGCCGGTCGCACCGTCGGGGACCAGGCGGAAGCGGTCGTCCACGATGTAGGTGCGGTAGTTCGGCCACGGTGAGCCGATCGGGATCTCGCCCCGCGGCGGGGCCGCCGCGGCACCGGGGGCCACACCGTGCGGGGCCACGGTGAACGTCGTCGTCGTGACGGTGGCCTCGGTCGGCCCGTAGGTGTTGACCAGCGCCACGTGCCCGGTGGCCGCGCCGGACTCCCAGTGCCGCACCAGCACGGCGTTGACCCGCTGACCGGACAGCGTCACCATCCGGACCGACCGCGCCGGGCCCGTCCCGGCGGCGCGCAGCTCCTCGTACCAGCCCTCCCAGTACGCCGTGGGCAGCGGCAGCACCGTGATCCGGTGGCGCGCCACGAAGCGGTCGAAGCCGGTGAACGAGTCGATCGCGTCCGGGGTGCGGGCGACGACGGTCGCGCCGCAGGCGAAGGCGGGGAAGACCTCCTCGATCGTGGCGTCGAAACCGGGGGACGCCACGTGCAGCACGCGGTCCGCCGCCGTCAGCCCGAAGACCTCGACGGTCGCGAGGTTGTGGTTGACGACGCCGCGGTGCGTCACGGCGATGCCCTTCGGCACGCCGGTCGAGCCGGACGTGAACACCACGTAGGCGAGGTCGTCGGGGTGCACGCCGACGGCAGGGGCGTGCGTCGGCTGGTCGTCGGCGGGCAGCTCGCCGTCGATCGTGAGGACTATGCCGGCGACGCGGGTCATGTTCGCGACCCGGTCGGCCGGGTAGGCGGGGTCGACCGGTACGAAGGCGCCACCCGCCTTGAGCACCGCGAGCAACGTGATCACGAGCGGTGCGCCGTGCGGCAGGACGACCGCGACGCGCTGACCCCGCTGCAGGCCCGACGCGATCAGGCGGTGGGCGAGCTGGTTGGCGCGGCGGTCGAGGGCCGCGTAGGAGAGCTCGGTGCCGTCCGCGTCGACCAGGGCGACGGCGTCGGGGGTGCGGGCCGCGCTCGCCTCGACCAGGCCGTGCACGGTGGTGGCGGGGCGCTCGCGCACCGAGCCGGCGCCCGCGTCAAGCAGCCGCTGCCGCTCCGCGGCGGGCAGGTCGTGGTCGAGCACGGCCACCGGGTCGGCGAGCATCGCGGTGAGCGTGCGCACCACGTCCTCGGCGATCGCCGTCGCCTGGGCGGTGCTCCAGCGCGCCAGCCGGTGTTCCAGGTACCCCTGCAGCGCGCCGTCACGTTCGTACAGGTAGAGGCTCAGGTCGAGCTTGGCCTCGGGCTTGGGCAGCGGCATCGGCGTGACGGTGAGACCGTCGGACGTGATCGGCTCGTACGGGTAGTTCTGCAGGGCGAACAGCGCCTGGAACAACGGCCGGTTGTGCCCGCTGACCGCACCGGCGATCTCCGACAGCGACACGTCCTGGTGGTCGAGCGCGCCCAGCACCGCGGTCCGGCACGCCGCCCACAGCTCGGCGCCGGTCTCCGCGACCGGAACGGAGATCGGCAACGTGTTGGCGAAGTACCCGATGAGCGACTCGTACTCCGGTGCCTGGCGGCCCGCGACCGGCATGCCGATGATCGGCCGTGCGGTACCCGTCCGCCGGGCCACCACCACGGCGAACGCGGCCAGCAACACCATGTACGGGGTCACGCCGTGGACGGCGCACGCGGCGTGCAGCGCTTCGGACGACGCCGGACTCAGCTGGACGGGAACGGTGCCGCCCTCGGCCGACTCGTCGGCGGGGCGGTCGGGCAGCGTGTGCAGCTCGGCCCGCCAGTAGTCGAGCTGGGCATCCACTGCGGACCGGGATTTCTTCCGGTGCGCGCGGACCACGTCGCTCCAGTGGGCGCGCAGTGGTTCGGGCGGCGGGATCGGGGCGCCGGTGCGCCGCAGGTAGGCCGCGGTCAGCTCGGTGATCAGCAGCGACATCGACCAGCCGTCGGCGATGATGTGATGCGTCGACAGCACCAGCACGTGCGCCGGGCCGTCCGGCACGACGTCCAGGCGCAGCAGCGGTCCGGTGGCGAGGTCGAACGGCCTGGTGACCGCGCGCGTCACCGCCGCGTCCACGGTGGAGTCGAGGACGGTCACCTCGGGCGGCAGCGACTCGTGCGTCAGCGTGTGCGCCACACCGTCCTCGGCGTGGAACGTCGTGCGCAACGTCTCGTGCCGCGCGGAGACCTCGGTGGCCGCGTCCCGCAGGGCGGCGACGTCGAGCGGGCCGTCGACGCGGACGGCCTCGCAGACGCTGAACGCGGTGCTGCCCGGGTCGAGCTGCTGGTGCACCCAGAGGCGTTCCTGCACGGGCAACAGCGCGCCACGGCCGAGGCGGGGGCCCTCGGACCGCTGTTTCGCGGTGCCGCGCAGGCGCTTCGCGAGCAGGCGGCGGCGGGCCTCGGCCGCACCGGAGGCTGCGGCGGGAGCGGCGTTCGCGGCGGAGCCGGATGCGGCAGGGGTGGCGTTCGGGGTGTCGCTCATCGGTCTTCTTCTTCCTCGTCGAGCATCGCCAGCACCTCGTCGTCGCTGAGACCGTCGAGCTCGGCCATCAGCCGTTCCTCGACCAAGACGGCGATGGCCGCGACCGTGGTGGCGTCGTAGAAGTCGGCGAAGTCGACGGTGACCTCGAAGTCGCGCCGGATGCGGGCGAGCACCTGGGCCGCGGCCAGCGAGTGCCCGCCTACCGCGAAGAACTCGTCTTCCACGCCGAACTCGCGGCCGGGCAGCACGTCGCGCCAGATCGCCAGCACCGCGTGCTCGGCGTCCGTGCGCGGGGCGACCGGTGCCGCGTGGACCCGCCGTGCGGCGAGCGCGGCGGCGTCGAGCTTCCCGTTGGCGGTGATAGGGAACCGGTCCCACCACTCGACCCGGCCGGGCACCAGGTGCTCGGGCAGTTCGGCGCGGCACCAGCCGAGCAGTTCCTGCTCCTCACCGGTCAGGTGGGCGACGAGCACGTCGCCGTCGGCGAGCACGTGCGCGGCCGTGACGGCGGGATGCCGCAGCAGCCTCGACTCCAGCTCACCCGGCTCGATGCGGTGCCCGCGCACCTTCAGCTGCCGGTCGGCACGTCCCTGCGGCACCACGGTGCCGTCGGGCCGGTACCGGCCGAGGTCGCCGGTGCGGTACTCGCCGGCGCCGAACCGCGCCGCGGTGAGCCCGGGATCGCCGGGGTAGCCGAGCGCGAGGTACGGCGTGCGCACGACGATCTCGCCGATCTCGCCCACCCCCGCCCGCCGCTCGCCCACGCGCACCAGCAGTTCCGCGCCGCCGACACCGCGGCCGACCGGGACGGTCGCGCCGGGGTGGGAGCGGGCGGCGCCGAGATCGACGTCCTGGGCCGCGACGGCCTGCGGCGTCTCCGTCGTGCCGTAGAAGTTCACGCACCGCACATGGGGTGCCCGCTCGGCCAGGTCGGCGCAGACCTGGCCGGTCAGCACCTCGCCGCCGAAGAACGCCCAGCGCAGAGCGGGCAGCGGCCGGGGCGCCGCACCGGCCAGCAACCGCGCCAGCGACGGCGTGAGGTGCACGGCGGTGACCTCGTTGGCGGCGAGCCACGCGGCCAGGCCGTCCGGGTCGCGCATCACGGGACCGGGCGGGACGCGCAGCTGACCGCCGCACCACAGCGGGGTGAACAGGTCGCGCAGGAACGGGTCGTGGCTCGGCCCGGACAGCGCCGCGAACCGGTCTCCGGCGCCGAACCCGTGCCGGGACGTGTGCCACTCCAGGAAGTGCGCCAGCGGGCGTTCGCCCGTGGCCACCGCCCGGGGCTCACCGCTCGTGCCGGAGGTGTGCACCAGGTAGGCGACCGCGTCCGGGTCACGGGGGACCCGCGATGCCGACCCGGTCGTCCGCACGGTCACGGCGCCGGCCACCTCGGAGCGTTGCGGGACGAGCAGCACCCGGCACCCCGCCGCCGCGTACCGGCGCCGGCGTTCGGCCTCGGGGTGGTCCGGGTCGAGCACGAGGAACGCCGCATCCGAGTGCAGTGCGCCGAGCACGGCCGCGGGCAGCAGGGCGTGCCGCTCGCCGTGGACCGCGACGACGTCGCCCGGTTCCACGCCGTGCGCGCGCAGTGCGGCGGCGGTGCCTTCGACGGCGGCGCGCAGGTCGCGGTAGGTCAGGCGGTGCGTTCCGTCGTCGACGGCCACGGCGTCCGGTGTGTGCGCGGCCCAGTGGTCGAGGCGGTCCAGCAGTCCACCGTTCCACTCGGCGACCGGCGGGGAGGCGAGGGCGGGGAGCGCCGCGTCGAGGGACGTGCGGGCGGCCAGTCCGCCCAGCGGCGCGAACGGCGCGGCCACCGCCTCGGCCAGCAGCGCGGTCAGCCGGTGGAGCAGGTCCGCGATCCGGACCTCGTCGTACAACGCCGTGTTGTAGACCGCCGTGAGCGCGATGCCCTGTTCACCCCGGTCCCGCACGTACAGGCTGACGTCGAACTTCGCGCCGAGCGACAACAGGTGCTCGCCGTGGGGCCGCACGGTCAGGTCGCCGGGCAGCGCGGCCAGTGGGTCGTCCGGGTCGAGCATGTTGAACAGCACCTGGAAGACCGGGCTGAGCGAGTGGTCGCGGCCGGGTAGTTCGGCGACGATCCGCTCGAACGGCAGGTCCTGGTGGGTGAACGCGTCGAGCACCGAGCCGCGCACGGCGCCGACCAGGTCGGTGAAGTGGCCGTCGGGGGAGACGGTGGCGCGCAGCGGCAGGGTGTTGATGAAGCAGCCGACCGTGTGCTCGACCGCGGGGTGGACGCGGCCGTCGACCGGGCTGCCGACCACCACGTCGGTGTTGCCGGAGAGCCGGGCGAGCACCGCCTGGAAACCGGCCAGCAGTACCATGAACAGGGTCGCGTCGTGCTCGCGGGCGAACGAGCGCAGGCCGGTCGCGAGAGGCGCCGGGACGGTGGCCGCCACCAGTGCGCCCTGGTAGGTCTGCTCAGCGGCGCGCGGCCGGTCGGGTGGCAGGGTCACGGCGGCGGGCAGGTCGGCCAGCGCGGTGCGCCAGTGCGCGAGGTGTCGTTCGTCGTCCGCGGTGCTCTGCTGCCACCGCGCCCAGTCCGCGTAGCGCGCGGACGGCGGGAGCGGCGGGTGCCCGGCGTAGTGGGCGAAGACGTCCGAGATCAGGATCTGCACCGAACTGCCGTCCGCGGCCAGGTGGTGGACCGTCGCGAACAGCACCCAGTCCTCGGCGCCGAGCCGGGCGAGGGTCGCGTGCAGCACGGGGCCGGTCGCCAGGTCGAAGACGTGCGCCGAGGACTGCTCGGCGAGCCGGGGCAGGTCGGCCTCGGTGACGTCGTGCACCGCGACCTCGACCGGGCGCGGCGGGAACACCCGCGAGTAGGGCACGCCGTCCTCGTCGCCGTAGCCGGTGCGGAGCACGTCGTGGGTCGCGACGACCGCGTTGATCGCCCGTTCCAGCCGTGCGGGGTCGAGCGGACCGGAGACGCGGTACGCGGCCGCCATGTTCAGCACGTGGGTGCCCGGCACCCGCTGCTCGAAGTACCAGAGCCGTGCCTGGGCGGGCGAGAGCGGTTCGCGGCCGCCGGCCGGGGTGGCGGGCAGCGGGTCCGCGGTCACGTCCGGCGCGGCGCGCAGCAGGGCGGCGAAGTCCTCGGCCACCGGCGCGTCGAAGATCATCCGCAGCGGCACGTCCCTGCCCAGGGCCTCACGCAAGCGGGCCTGCACCCGCACGGCGACCAGGGAGTGGCCGCCGAGGTCGAAGAAGTCGTCGGTGACGCCGACGTCCGCGACGCCGAGCACGTCGGCCCACGCCCGCACGACGGTGCGTTCGAGGTCGTCGCGAGGCTCGACCCGCACCCGCTCCGGCGCCGCGCCCCACTCCGGTGCGGGCAGCGCGGCCCGGTCGATCTTGCCGTTGGCGTTGAGCGGGAACGACTCCAGCACGACGACCTGCGCGGGCGCGAGCTGCGTGCCGACCGCCGCGGCGACGTGCGCCCGCAGCTCGGACGGCGTGCCCGTGCCGGTGACGTACGCGACGAGCACGGTGTCGCCCCGAGCGTCGGCCACTGCGGTCACCATGCACTCGCGGACGCCGTCGTGCTTGGTCAGCACCGACTCGATGTCACCGAGCTCCACCCGGTGGCCGCGGATCTTGACCTGGTGGTCGATCCGGCCGAGGAACTCGAGCATGCCGTCCTGGCGCAACCGGACCAGGTCGCCGGTGCGGTAGAGCCGCGCGCCCGGCACGTCCGAGAACGGGTCGGGCAGGAACCGCCCCGCCGTGAGCGCCGCGTCGCCGAGGTAGCCGCGGCCCACGCCGATCCCACCCGCGTACAGCTCGCCGGGCACCCCGGCGGGCACCGGCCGCAGCGCCGCGTCGAGCACGTGCAGCCGTATGTTCGGCACCGGCGTGCCGATCGGCACCACCTCGGGTGCGCTGGTCAGCACGGCGTGCGTGATGTCGTCGGAGCACTCGGTCGGGCCGTAGGCGTTCACGATCGGCACGCCGGGGTGCCGGTCGAGCCAGTCCCGCACCAGCGCGGGCGGCAGCGCTTCACCGGTCACCACGAGCCAGCGCAGCCCCGGGACCTCGGGCAGCCGCGGCAGGTCGAGCGCGGCGCGCAGCAGCGACGGCACCGTCTCCAGCACGGTCGCGCCGTGCGCGCGGGCAGCGCCCCACAGCAGCGCGGGGTCACGGGCCTCGTCGTCGTCCACCACGACGACCCGGCCGCCCACCACCAACGGCGTGAGGAACTGCCACACCGAGATGTCGAAGCACACGGAGGCGTTCTGCACGAGGGTGTCGGCGTCGGTGAAACCGAGGTCGTGGACCTTGGCCCACAGGTGGTTGACCATGCCCTTCTGCTCGACCATCGCGCCCTTGGGCACACCGGTCGAGCCGGACGTGAAGATCACGTACGCGAGGTCGTCCGGGTGGCACGACCACTGCTCGTGTGGCAGCGGCTCGCCGTCGACGTCTGCCAGGTCCGCGTGCGGCAGCTCCGGTGCCAGCTCCGCGAGCACGGTGGCGGTCGCCGCGTGGTGCAGCAGCAGCCGGGCCCGGCTGCCGGTGAGGATCCGGTTCAGCCTCGCGGCGGGGTAGCGCGGGTCCAGCGGCACGTAGGCCGCGCCGATCAGGAACAGACCGAGGACGGCCGTGAGGAAACCGGTGCCGCGGTCGAGCAGCAACGCCACCGCTTCGCCCTGCCGCACACCCCGCTCCCGTGCCCCGGTGGCGAACCGGGAAGCGGCGGTCAGCAGCTCGGCGTAGGTGAGGGAGCCGCCGGCGTCGGTCACCGCGACCACGCCGGGCGTGCGCCGCGCCTGCTCGGCGAACAGCTCCGCGAACGCCCGGTCCGTCGGGAACGGCACGACGGCGGTGCCGGGGACGCCGTGCAGCAGCTCCTGCTCGCTCGCACCGAGGACCGGCAGGTCGGTGATCGTCGTGCCCGGTGCGGCGAGCGCGCCCCGCAGCACCGTCTCGTACCGTTCGGCGAACCTGGTCGCCGTCACGCGGTCGAACAGGCCCGCGTCGTACTCGAGCCGCAGCCGCAGCCCGGTCGCGCGGGGCTCCAGCAGGACGGTGAGGTCGAACCGGGCGGTGCCGGAGTGCACCGGCAGCTCCTCGATCTGAAGCCCCGCCAGGCCCCCGCCGGGCAGCGGCGTGTTCTGCAGCCCGAACA
>NZ_FNCC01000010.1:98673-417481 GCF_900100955.1 Lentzea fradiae
GCCGCCTTACCACATCCGGTCGCGCAGACCGGCGGCGTGCGGCTGGACCCGGTCCGACCACACCTCGATGCCCTCGACGCCGCTGAAGCCGGTGACCTTCTCGCCCGCGACGAAGCCGAGCAGCCGCTGGACGCGGTCGTAGCCGAAGTTCTCGGCGTCGGCGGTCTCCGGGTACAGCGCCCCCTTGACCTCGTCCCAGTGCATCGGCGGGCCGACGCTGACACCGGGGTTCAGCCGGCCGCCGGACAGCACGTCGACCGTGGCGAGGTCCTCGGCGAGGCGCAGCGGGTTCTCCCAGCCGAGCGGGATGACGGCCGTGCCGAGCGCGATCCGGCTGGTCCGCTGGCTCGCCGCGGCCAGGACCGCGACCGGCGAGGAGATGCCGAACTGCAGGTGCCGGTGGCGCACCCAGGCGCTGTCGAACCCGAGGTCCTCGCCCAGCGCGATGATGTCCAGCGTGGACCGGTGGCCTGCGCCGGGGTCGTGCTCGTCGAACAGCCCGATGGTGAGAAAACCCAGCTTCCGCAAGGGCTCCGACTTCCGCGGCACGGTTCCTCCTCGATCATCCTCCCGCCGAGGGTAGGCGCCTTCGCGGCGGTGTCCAGATGGTGGAACGGTCAACGATCGCCGGCCTGCGACCGGGCGTGCAGCGCGTCGAGCACGACGGTGGTCGCGGCCCGTGACCCCCGCCGCGCCGCCGCGGTGATCCTGCGCGTCACCGGCAGCTCCTTCGTGTGGACGTGGAACCGCCGGTCCACGGCGAGCGCGGGCAGCACCGCCACCGCCAGCCCGGCCTCGACGTGCTCCAGCGTCAGCATGTAGTTGCTGAACCGGCCCACGACCCGCGGCTCGAACCCGGCCTGCCGGCACAGCCGCGTCGCGAGGTTCGCCATGTACGAGCCGGGCACGTCGAACGCCCACGGCTCGTCCGCGCACGCCGCGAGGTCGTTCTTCGGCTGGTCCGGCGGTGAGAGCAGCAGGACCGGGTCCGCGCCCAGCGGCACCACGTCGACGTCGCGCGGCACCGGCAGCTCCACGAAGTCGGTGGTCGTGATGATGACGTCGACCTCGCCCGCGAGCAGCGCGGGCATGCTGGCGTGCGGCTCCAGCTCGACCAGCTCCACCTGGAGGTGCGGGTGGCGCAGCGCTTGGAGGGCGGGCACGGCGAGCGTGTGGATCGCGCTCTGGAACCCGCCCAGCCGGACGCGCCCGGACGGCTCCCCGCTCAGGTCGCGCAGCTCGGCCTCGACGGCGTCCATCTGGTCGAGGAGCGACCGCGCCCGGCGCGCCAGGATCAGCCCCGCCGACGTCAGCCGCACCCGCCGCCCCGTCCGTTCGAGCAGCTGCGTGCGCGTCTCGGCCTCCAGCACCGCGAGCTGCTGCGACACGCTCGACGGGCTCAGGTTCGCGGCCTGCGCCACGGCTCGCACGGTGCCCAGCGCGTCGAGCTGGCTGAGCAGGCGCAGCCGGTATGGGTTCAGCGTCATGCTGTGCAGTATTTCCGAACAGCGAGCGTGGAATCGTGAGATGGACCTGACGCTCGGCGGGTCCTAGCTTCGGTGGCATGGACTCCTTCTGGGACGACGTCGACCGCCACCTGGTCCGCTACGGCGGAACGTTCACGCCCGAGATCATCGACAGCGCGTCGGGAAGCTTCCTGTTCACCGAGGACGGCCGCCGCGTCCTCGACTTCACCTCCGGCCAGATGAGCGCGATCCTCGGCCACTCGCACCCGCGCGTGGTCGAGACGGTGCAGCGCCAGATCGCGAACCTCGACCACCTGTTCAGCGGCATGCTCAGCCGCCCGGTCGTGGACCTCGCCCGCCGCCTGGCGGGGACGCTGCCGCCGTCGCTGTCGAAGGTGCAGCTGCTCACCACCGGCGCCGAGTCGAACGAGGCCGCCCTGCGGATGGCCAAGCTCGTCACGGGCAAGCACGAGGTGGTCGCCTTCGCCCGGTCGTGGCACGGCATGACGGCCGCCGCCGCGGCGGCCACCTACAGCGCGGGCCGCAAGGGCTACGGCCCGGCCGCACCGGGCAACTTCGCGATCCCCGCCCCGTCCGGTGACTGGCGGACCCAGCTCGACCTGGCGTTCGACCTGGTCGACGCCCAGTCGGTGGGCTCGCTGGCGGCGTGCATCGTCGAACCGATCCTGTCCTCCGGCGGCATCCTCGAACCGCCGCCCGGCTACTTCGCCGCGTTGCGGGAGAAGTGCCGGGAACGCGGAATGCTGCTGATCTTCGACGAGGCGCAGACCGGCCTGTGCCGCACCGGCACCTGGTACGCGTTCGAGCGCGACGGCGTCGTCCCGGACATCCTGACGCTGTCGAAGACCCTCGGCGCGGGCCTCCCGCTCGCCGCCGTCGTGACCTCCGCCGAGATCGAGGAGGAGGCCCACGCCCGCGGCTACCTGTTCTTCACCACCCACGTCTCCGACCCGCTGGTGGCCGCCGTCGGCAACACCGTCCTCGACGTGCTGGAGGAGGAACGCCTCGACGAACGCGCGGCCAAGCTGGGCGCGTTCCTGCGCACCGGCCTCGAGGACATCGCGGCACGTCACTCGCTGGTGTCCGACGTGCGCGGACGCGGCCTCCTGGTGGGGCTGGAGATCGCGGACGAGTCGCTCAGCGCGCCGATCACCCGCCGGTGCCTGGAGCTGGGACTGCACATGAACATCGTGCAGATGCCGGGGATGGGCGGCGTGTTCCGGATCGCTCCGCCGCTGACGGCGTCGGAGGAGGAACTGGAGCTCGGGCTGGGCATCCTGGACGAGGCGATCGGCGCGGCGGGGTAGGCGCGATCACGCGTCCCGCTTGGTGAACGTGAGCAGGGCGAGCGCGGTCGTGACCACCAGCCAGGCGGCCACGACCGCGCCCCCGTGCCACGGCGACAACGCGCCCGGCCCGTAGAGGCCGGCTCCGGCGCGGTCGGGGAGGTGGCTCGCGGCATCCGTGACCGCCGCGAGCAGCGGGGACACCACGAACAGGAACGCCGTCATCGCCGCGGCCGCCCCGGAGAGGCTGCGCAGCAGCACACCCACCCCGAGAGCGAGGAGTCCGATGGCGACCAGATAGGCGGTGCCGCCGAGCAACGCGGTGGCCGGTGCGTCCGCCACCAAGGCGGACAGCGCGCAGGTGAGCAACGACGCGGGGATCGCGACGGCGAGGTAGGCGAGGACCTTCCCGCACAACAGCAGCGGCCGGTGCGGGACGCACACCAGGCTGGTGCGGATCTGCCGTCCGCTGTACTCGCCCGCAGTCGTCAGGACGCCGAGCACGACGAGGCCGAGCCGGCCGTACTCCACGGCGCGGAAGCCCGCCGCCCAGGCCAGCGCCGGTGTGGCGAGAACGGTGACGACCACTGTGGCCCTCACCGCGGGCAGTGTCGCGAGCTTGCGCAGCTCGGCGGCGAAGACGTGGCGCAGATCGTTGCTCATGACGCCTCCCCGCCTCACGCGTCGCGGCGGATGAACGCGACCGCGCCCACCGCCAGGCCGAGAGCGGTCCACGCCGTCAGCACGGTTGCTCCCGCCAGCGGCGGAAGTTGTTCCGTGTACGCGGTTTCGCCCGCGAAGAGGGGAATCCCGGCGGCGTCGGGGAGGTACTTCGCCCACGAGGTGACCTTGGACAGCAGGAGCGACACGGAGATCGCCGAGCTGTTGACGATCAACACGACCAGGGGGATGAGGCCGTTGCGCGTGACCGTCGTGACGCCGAGGGCGATCAGCGCCGTGCAGACGCAGTAGAAGACGGCGCCGGGGAGCCGCCAGCCGAGCTCACCGGCGGCCTGCCACGGAGCCAGCCCGAACGGGCCGAGCACGGCCTGTCCCGCGACGATCCCGGTGGCGATCGCGGCGGACGACAGCACCGCCGTCACGAGCGTGAGCACGGTGGCCTTGGCCAGGAGCAGCGCGCCCCGGCGGGGAACGCCGGTCAGCGTGGCCACGATCTGCCTGCCACCACCGACATCGCCGTCGTTGGCGGTGTACTCGCTGCTCATGACGACGACACCGAGCACGATTCCGGCGACCACGGCGAACATCACGCCTTCAAGCCCGCGTTCGGCGGCGGACAAGCCGCCCTCCGGACCGGTGCCGCCCTCGGCGACCCGGGAGCGCAGGGCGTTGCCGTTCACCGCGGCGACCGCCGGTGCCGCGACGAGGCACAGCGCCGCCGCGACGAGCGACGCGCGGAGCGAGAGGAGCTTGCGCAGCTCGGCGTTCAGGAGTCCCATCGGTCCTCCCGGTCGGTGAGCGCGAAGAAGGCGTCCTCCAGCGACGCGTGCCCCGTCGTGACGTCACCCTTCGGTCCACTGTGGACGATCTCGCCGTGGTGGATCACGACCAGGTCGTCCGCGGTGCTCGCCAGCTCGCTCATCAGGTGGCTCGACAGCAGCACGGTCCGTCCGGTGGCGGCGCGGGCCCGCAGGAACTCGCGCAGCCAGCGGATGCCGTGCGGGTCCAGGCCGTTCACCGGCTCGTCCAGCACCAGCACCTCCGGGTCGCCGAGCAACGCCGCCGCCAGCCCCAGCCGCTGGTTCATGCCCAGCGAGAAGCCGCCGACCCGCTTGCGGCCGACGTCGCCGAGCCCGACGAGGTCCAGCACCTCCGGCACCCTGCTCCGGGGGATGCCGTTGCTCGCCGCCACCCACGACAGGTGCCCGCGCGCGGTGCGCGACCGGTGCGCGCCACTGCCTTCCAGCAGCGACCCCACGGTGCGCAACGGGTTGCGCAACGCCCGGTACGGCTTGCCGCCGATGAGGGCGGTGCCCGCGTCGGCGGAGTCGAGGCCGAGCAGGATGCGCAGGGTCGACGACTTGCCGGCGCCGTTCGGGCCGAGGAACCCGGTGACGCGCCCGGCTCTGGCGGTGAAGCTGACGTCCCGCACGACCACCTTCGTGCCGTGCCGCTTGACCAGACGGGAGACTTCGATCATGGTTCCAGCCTGGGGCCGGACCGCCGTGCGGGGCATCGACCAAAGGTTGACACCTGGTCCCCGGCCGGGGGACGGGCTACCTGCGCAGCGTGTCCGCGAACCCCGACTCGTAGGCGAGGATCACCAGCTGGGTGCGGTCGCGGACCTCCAGCTTGTCGAAGAGCCGGCTCAGGTACGTCTTCACCGTGGCCCTGCTCAGGAACAGCGCCGCGGCGATCTCGTCGTTGGACATGCCCGCCACGACCGCCGCCACGACGTCGTGCTCGCGGTCGGTCAGCTCCGCGAACCGCGCCAGGCCGGGCCTCGTGCGCTCGTGCCGCCGGGCGAACTCCGCGATCACCCTGCCCGTCACCTCCGGCGCGAGCAGCGAATGGCCACTGTGGACGGTGTGGATCGCGCGCAGGATCTCCTGGGCACCGGCGATCTTCAGCAGGAACCCGGAGGCACCGGCCCGCAACGCCTCGTAGACGTACTCGTCGAGGTCGAACGTCGTCAGGACCACCACCCGCACCGCTCCCGGTGCCGCGCACACCGCGCGGGTCGCCTCCAGCCCGTCCAGCACCGGCATCCGGACGTCCATCAGCACCACGTCCGGGCTCAGCCGGTGCACCGCGCTGACCGCTTCCGCACCGTCGCGCGCCTCACCGACCAGCACCAGCGACTCGTCGGAGGCGACCAGCTCGCACAGCGAACCGCGCAGCAGGTCGTCGTCATCGGCGACGAGCACCCTGATCCGCCCGCTCATGCGCCCGGCAGCGGAAGTACCGCGCGCAACGCGAACCCGCCCTGCTCGCGTGCGCCGGACGTCAGCTCCCCACCGAGCGACTCCACCCGTTCCCGCAGCCCGATCAGCCCGAACCCCTTCTCGTGGTGGCGTGTCCCCGCCAGTGTTCCACCGTCGTCGACGACCTCGGCGACCACCCGGCCGTCCAGCACCTCGACGGTGACCCGGCACCGGCAGCCCGGGGCGTGCCGGACGGCGTTGGTCAGTCCTTCCTGCACGATCCGGTACACGGCCAGTCCTGCGCTCGGCGGCAAGCCGTCCGTGCCGCGCACGGTGAGAGTCACGTCGATCCCCGCCGCACGCATCCGCTGCGCCAACGCGGGGAGGTCTTTCACTCCCGGCTGTGGCCGTCGTTCGGCGGGGGAGGCGGCGTCCCTGACCGTGCCGAGCACCGCGCGCAGGTCGGCCAGCGCGTCCTTGCTCGTCCGCTCGATGCGGGTCAGGCGGTCGCGCAGCCTCTCCGCGTCACCCGTGTCGACGTGCGCCGCCACCCCGGCCGTCACCGCGATCGTGCCGAGCGAGTGCGACACGACGTCGTGCACCTCCCGTGCCACCCGCAACCGTTCCGCCAGCACCGCACGGGCGCTCTCGGCCCGTTCGGCCTGCGCGGCCTCCTGGCGTTCCCGCCGGACCGCTTCACCGAGCCGCCAGGTGCCGGCCAGGACGAGCACGCTCACGATGACGTACCGGGTGATCTCCTGCTGCCCGCCCGCTCCCGCCGTCAGCATCACGGCCACCGTGGCGCCGAGCACCACCGTCACGGCCCGCGATGTGCAGGGACCGCCGTGCGCTATCGCCACCGGGTACAGCGTCCACGCCGCAGCCACGAACGGGTCCCAGGTGACGCCGAGCAACGCGCCCGCGAGGGTCGCCGCCGCCACCACGCCGAACGCCACCACCGGCCACCGCGACCGCAGCAGCACCCCGGCGACGACCAGCACGGCCACCGCGCTCGGCGGCGTACCGCGGGGCAGCCAGAAGACGAGCACGCAGAGCGCCGCGACACCGGCGTCGGCGAGCAGCCTGGAAAACACCACCCACCGACCCTACAAAGCCACCACCGGGCGGTGCGCCCAAGCACGCTTCCAGAAGCGCTGTCCGTAACCCCCCGCCCCGCTCGCGACTCTCTTTCGCGTTTCCCCTGTTGCACGCGGGGGCCCTACGTTCGCTCCACGAGTACGCGGGGCCCCCGCGTACTAGAGCCGTGTCACGCGGAGGAGGCGGGATCCGCTGGGTGGGTGACACACGGGCGGGCGAAGGCAGGGTAAGACCTCTGGCGCAGCGCTCAGCTTTCCTCGCGCAGCGAGCGCAGGAACCGTTGCGTCCGTTCGTGCTGAGGGGCGTCGAACAGCTCGGCCGGGGGAGCGGACTCGATGATGCGGCCCTCGTTGAACATCAGCACGCGGTCGGAGATGTCCCTGGCGAACTTCATCGCGTGGGTGACGCAGAGCATGGTGACCGAGGTGCTCTTGGCGACGTCGCGGAGCACGTCGAGCACCTCGGCGGCCAGTTCGGGGTCCAGCGCCGACGTGACCTCGTCGAGCAGCAGCACCTCCGGCCGGATCGCCAGGGCACGGGCGATGGCGACGCGCTGCTGCTGCCCGCCGGAGAGATGCGCCGGATGGGCGTCGATCTTGTCCGCCAGGCCCACCATCTCCAGCAGCTCCCGCGCCCTGGCCTCCGCCTCGTCCTGCGACAGGCCGAGCACGTGCACCGGCGCCTCCGTGACGTTGCGCAGCACCCGCATGTTCGGGAAGAGGTTGTACTGCTGGAACACCATCGTGATCTTGCGGCGCACGGAACGCAGGTGCTGCTCGCGGGCGGGCACGAGCGTGCCGTTGCGCATCTCCTGGAACAGGTTGTCGCCGTCGACCGTGATGGTGCCGCTGTCCGGCTCGGTCAGCGTCATCAGCATCCGCAGGATCGTCGTCTTGCCGGAGCCGCTCGGCCCGATCAGGGTCACCCGTTCGCCGGCGGCCACGCCGAACGACAGGTCGTCCAGCACGACGTTCTCGCCGAACTTCTTGCTGACCCCGTCGAACGTGATCTGGTCGGCGCGTGTCATGCGTTCTCCTTTCGGTACCGGCGTTCCGCGATCCGCACCGGCCAGGCGATGAGCAGCGCGGCCACCAGGTAGAGCAGGCCGGCCATCGTGATCAGTTCCAGGTACTGGAAGTTCTGCGAGCCGAGCGCCTTCACGACGCTGAGCATCTCGGCGACCGTGATGACGGTGAGCTGGGGCGTGTCCTTGAACATCGAGATCGCGTAGTTGCCGAGCGCGGGCACGACCCGCGGGATCGCCTGCGGGAGGATGATCCGCGTCCAGGTCCGGCGCCGCGGCAGGCTCAGCGCCGTCGCCGCCTCCCACTGCCCGGCGGGCACGCCGTCGATGCCCGACCGGTACACCTCCGAGGTGTAGGTCGCGTAGTGCACGCCGAGACCGATCGCGCCGGTCCACATCGGCGACAGCTCCAGGCCGACGGTCGGCAGCACGAAGAACAGGAAGAACAGCTGCACCAGCAGGGGAGTGGACCGGACGAACTCGACGAAGAACGCCACCGGCAGCCGCAGCCACGCCTGGTGGCTGCGCCTCGCCAGGGCGAACGCCAGCCCGAGCACGAGCGCCAGCACGTAGCCGAGCGCGGTGGCCTGCAGCGCGATGAGAAGACCTTGCAGCAGCTGGGGAACGGAGTCCCAGGCGGTCTGCCAGTCGAAGTTCACGAGGTCCTCCCGGAGAGCAGGCCGGGCCGCACCGCACGGCCGAGCGACGCGGCGGCACGGCGTTCCACGAGCCGCATCAGGATCGTGAGGATCAACGCGATCACGCCGTACCCGACGAGCAGGCCGAAGAACGTCATCGCGGTGTTGCCGGTCGCGGCGCGCACGATCTGGCCCTGGAAGGTCAGGTCCTGCAGGTAGACCAGGGACACCAGCGCCGTCGCCTTCAGCAGCTCGATCAGCAGGTTGCCGAACGGCGGCACCATCGCGACCACGGCCTGCGGCAGCACGACGCGCCGCATCCGTTGCCAGCGCGTGAAGTTGAGCGCGGTCGCCGCTTCGATCTGGCCGGCGGGCACGGACAGGACCGCGCCGCGCACGACCTCGGCGCCGTACGCGCCGATGTTCAGCGACAGCGCGAGCACGCCCGCGAACAAGGGGTTGAGCTGGAAACCCAGGCCGGGCAACGCGAACACGAGCCAGAACAGCACGACGAGCGCGGGCAGCCCGCGGAACCCCTCGGTGTAGGCGAACGCGATCCCGCGCACGACGCGGTGGCGGCTGAGTCTCGCGAGTCCGGCCGCGAAGGCGAACAGGAGTCCCAGCACCGCGCCGTACCCGGTCAGCTGCAGGGTGACCAGGAGTCCGTCGAGCAGGCGGAGCCACAGACCTCCGGACATGTCGGGAAGATCCTTCCGGTCAGGAGGCGGGGCGGCACAGGCGGTCCGCCGTCAGGTCGGTCATCTCGGCCTCGGAGAACCCGAACGGTCTGACGATCTCCAGCAGGTCGCCGCTGTCCTTGAGCGCGTGCAGCTCGGCGTTGAACGCGTCGCGGAGCCTCGTCTGGTCCGGCCGGAAGCCGAAGCCGCCCGCGCCGTACTGCTCCACGCCGTCGATGACGGGGACGAACGGCTCGGTGAGCTCGAGCGGCACGCCCGGCCGCCGGGACAGGCCGTCGCGCAAGGAGATCGCGGTGAGCAGGAAGCCGTCGGCCCGCCCGGCCAGCAGGCCGTCGATGCCGCCTGCCTGGGTCGCGAACGTGACGACCCGTTCCGGGGGAACGCCGTACCCCGCGGCGACGTCGACCTCGACACTGCCGAGCAGCACGCCCAGGCGGAGGTCGTCGCGCTGGGCGAAGTCTTGCAGCGTCAGGGGTTTCTCCGCGTCGCCGGACCGCACGAGCAACGCCTCGGGGGCGTTGTAGTCGGGGTCGGAGAACAGGATCTGCTCGCAGCGCGCCGGAGTGATGAACATGCCGGCCGCGATGACGTCGAACAGGCCCGCGCGCAGACCGGGGATGAGCGAACCGAAGTCCGAAAGCGCGGGCACGACCTTGTCCACACCCAGCCGCCGGAAGATCGCCTTGCCGACCTCGGGCGCCTCGCCGGTGAGAACGCCTTCTCGGTTGACGTAACCGTATGGCGCCTCGTTGGCGAAGCCCATGCGCACCTCGCCCGCGTCGCGCAGTCTTTCGAGCAGGTTGCCGCCGTCCTGCTGCGCTTTCAGATCCACGGTGCTGCACGCGGGAAGGAGGGTCACGGCGGCTAGGCCGGCGCCGAGAAACCGTCGCCGGCTGACTTGCGATGAAGACACGAAGTGGTGTCCCAACCTCGACTACAGGGCCGCCCGACCCTAATCCTCAAAGGACTCCGGGCCAGTCGTGACGCGCTAACGAAAGGACATCGCAACATGGTCCACAAAGGATGATCAAGTTATGACCGGCCTCACAAAGATTCCGGTATCGCCAGGTCAATGGCGGCCGAAGACCGTCGGTGAATCGGGGCGGAAGTGACGCACATGGGCTGCGCGGCGGGGAGCTGTTACGTTCCGGCAGCATGTTCGGCAACCGGACGAAACACGACGGTGACGCCACAGGACCGTCGGCGACCCTGATCATCGACAGACCGGAACCGGGAGACGGAACCGCCATGTGGCGGATCGCGCGGGACTCCCGGGTGCTCGACCTGAACTCCTCGTACGCCTACCTGTTGTGGGCCCGCGACTTCGCCGGCACGTCGGTGGTGGCGCGGTCCGGCGACGACGTCGTGGGCTTCGTGTCGGGGTACCTGCGGCCCGACGCGCCGGGAACGCTCTTCGTCTGGCAGGTGGCGGTCGACGCCTCGCACCGGGGGAAGGGCGTGGCGCTCACCATGCTGCGGGAGCTGGTGGACCGCGCGCACGCGCGCGGGGCCCGGCTCCTGGAAACCACCATCACGTCGGACAACGAGCCCTCGATCCGCCTGTTCACGTCGCTGGCCCGTGAGGCGGGAGTCGCCCTGGAGCGCGGCCCGCTGTTCACCGGCGAGCTGTTCCCCGACGCACACGAGGCAGAAGACCTGTACCGCCTCGGCCCCTGGCCGAGCTGACGACGCCCTGAGGAACTGAGAATTCTGTGAACATCTTCCACACGCTGGAATCCGAGGTGCGCAGCTACTGCCGCAGCTGGCCGGTCGTGTTCGACCGTGCGACCGGCAGCTGGCTGCACACCGAGGACGGTCGCCGGTACCTCGACTTCTTCGCCGGGGCGGGCGCGCTCAACTACGGCCACAACAACCCGGTTCTCAAACAGGCGCTCCTGGAGTACCTGGCCGAGGACCGCGTGATCCACTCGCTGGACATGCACACGGCGGCCAAACGCGCGTTCCTGGAGAAGTTCGACGAGCTGGTGCTGGCGCCGCGCGGGCTGGACTACAAGGTCCAGTTTCCCGGCCCCACCGGCACGAACGCCGTGGAGTCCGCGCTCAAGCTGGCGAGGAAGGTCACCGGCCGCGAGTCGATCGTCAACTTCACCAACGCCTTCCACGGCATGACGCTGGGGTCGCTGTCGGTCAGCGGCGACTCGATGAAGCGCGGCGGCGCGGGCATCCCGCTGGTCCACGCCACCCCGATGCCGTACGACAACTACTTCGACCGCCGCTACCCGGACTTCCTGTACTTCGAGCGGCTGCTCTCCGACAACGGCAGCGGGCTCAACAAGCCGGCCGCGGTGATCGTCGAGTCCGTGCAGGGCGAAGGCGGGATCAACGCCGCGCGGTTCGAGTGGCTGGCCGGGCTGGCCGACCTGTGCCGCAAGCACGACATCCTGCTCATCGTCGACGACGTGCAGATGGGCTGCGGCCGGACCGGCCCGTTCTTCAGCTTCGAGCCGGCGGAGATCCAGCCGGACATCGTGTGCCTGTCCAAGTCGATCGGCGGGTTCGGGCTGCCGATGGCGCTCACGCTCGTGCGCCCGCACCTCGACGTGTGGGAGCCGGGCGAGCACAACGGCACCTTCCGCGGCAACAACGCCTCGTTCGTCACCGCGGCGGCGTCGCTGGAGACCTACTGGGCCGACGACCGCCTGGAGAAGAGCACGCTGGCCAAGGGCGAACAGGTCGACCGCGCCCTGCACGAGATCGCGCGCTCCGTCCCCGGCGTCACGCCGAAGGGGCGGGGACTCGCCCGCGGCCTCTCGTTCGCCGACCCCGCGACGGCCGCCCGTGTGGCGAAGACGGCGTTCGAACGCGAGCTGCTCGTGGAGACGTCCGGACCCGACGACGAGGTGGTGAAGCTGATGCCGCCGCTGACCATCACCGACGACGAGCTCGGCGAGGGGCTCACCCGGTTCACCGAGTCCGTGCTGGCCTGCGCCGCCGTCTGACCCGGGAGACGAGGAACAACACCATGATCGTACGTTCGCTGCACGACCTCGACGGCACCGATCGCGATGTCGTCACCCCCAACTGGCGGAGCAGGCGGATCGTGCTCGCCGGGGACCGCGTCGGGTTCTCCGTGCACGAGACCGTGCTGAAAGCGGGCACCGTCAACGACTTCTGGTACGCCAACCACGTCGAGGCCGTGCTGTGCGTGGAGGGGGAGGGGGAGCTGACCGACAAGGAGACCGGTGAGGTGCACCAGCTCCGCCCCGGCACCCTCTACCTGCTCGACGGCCACGAACGGCACCAGGTGCGTCCGAAGACCGACATCCGCACCGTCTGCGTGTTCAACCCGCCCGTGACCGGACGCGAGGTGCACGACGAGAACGGCGTGTACCCGCTCGTGCGAGAAGAGGAGACCTCGGCATGACCGCGACGAAGATCGAGGACAGGTACCCGACCCGCACGCCGGAGGAGTCCGCTCCGGTGCCCAGGACGGAACCGGTGGTCTGGTCGGGCGCCCTGACCGGCCCGCTGGACGACGCCACGCTGGAGTCCTACGACGCCAAGGGTTTCCTGACCGTCGACGGGCTGCTGGGGCCGGACGAGGTGCTCGCCTACCGCGAGGAGCTCGACCGCCTGCGCGGCGACGAGGCGGTCCGCGCCGACGAGCGCACGATCGTCGAGAAGCGGTCCAACGAGGTCCGGTCGATCTTCGAGGTCCACCGGACCAGCGAGATGATCGCCGCGCTGGCCGCGGACCCCCGCGTCGCCGACCGCGCCCGGCACATCCTGGGCTCCGACGTCTACGTGCACCAGAGCCGGATCAACTTCATGCCCGGCTTCACCGGAACCGGTTTCTACTGGCACTCCGACTTCGAGACCTGGCACGCGGAGGACGGCATGCCGTCGATGCGGGCGGTGAGCATCTCCATCGCGCTCACCGACAACTACCCGTTCAACGGCGGCCTGATGCTGATGCCCGGCGCGCACCGCACCTTCGTGCCGTGCGTCGGCGAAACCCCCGACGACCACTACAAGGAGTCGTTGAAGGAGCAGGAGGTCGGCGTGCCTGGCCGCCGCCACCTGTCCGAGCTGGCCGCGGAGCACGGCATCGAGCAGTTCACCGGACCGGCGGGGTCGGCGCTGATGTTCGACAGCAACAGCATGCACGGCTCGGGCAGCAACATCACCCCCTTCGCGCGCTCGAACATCTTCCTGGTGTTCAACAGCGTGGAGAACACCCTCGTGGAGCCGTTCGCCGCCGCCCGGCCGCGGCCGGACTTCATCGCGGCGAGGGACTTCACCCCGGTCGGCGACGTCAGGGGTTCGTAACAACTTCACCGCCGGTGGCACGGCAGGATTGTCGTCATGGTCGGAATCCGGGTCATGACGGGGTTGCTGGTGTTGCTGGTCGCGCTCTCCGCGTGCGGAGGCACAACCGGCACAGCGGAACCTCCTGCCGCGCCACCGGCCACATCGCAGCCGCGCCCTTCGGCGTCGGCCGGTGCCGAGGTGGCCGAGCAGCTGAACTTCACGGCGAAGACCGTGGACGGCGAGGACATCTCCGGTGCCGACCTGGCGGGGAAGCCCGCCGTGCTGTGGTTCTGGGCGCCGTGGTGCCCCAAGTGCCAGCGTGAGGCACCAGGCATGGCCGCCGCCGCGAAGGAACACGCGGGCGACGTGACGTTCCTGGGCGTCGCCGCGCTGGACCAGGTTCCGGCGATGAAGCAGTTCGTGCAGAAGTACGGCCTGCAGTCGTTCCAGCACGTCGCGGACGTCGGCAGCGCGGTGTGGAAGCGGTTCGGCGTGACCGCGCAACCGGCGTACGCGTTCGTCTCGGCGGACGGCCGGGTCGAGGTCGTCACGAGCCAGCTCGCCGAGCAGGACCTGCGGCAGCGGCTGAGCGCGCTGGGATGACCGAGACGCTGCTGGTGGCGGTGGTGGCCGGCATGGTCGCCACCGTCAACCCGTGCGGGTTCGCCATGCTGCCCGCCTACCTGGCCCTCGTGGTGACGGGCGCGAGCGAACGGACTCGGGCCCGGTTGCTCACGCGCGCCGTCGTGTCCAGCGCGATGATGACCCTCGGGTTCGTCGTCGTGTTCGGCGCGTTCGGTTTGTTCTTCTCCTTTGTCGCGTCATCGGTGCAGCGGTACCTGCCGTTCGTGACCGTCCTCATCGGACTGGCGCTGGTCGTGCTGGGAGTCGTGCTCCTGGCGGGCCGCGAGATCACCTTGCTGCTGCCCAAACCCGGCAAGGGAGCGCCGAACCGGCACGTGTCGTCGATGTTCGGCTACGGCGTCGCGTACGCGATCGCGTCGTTGTCGTGCACCATCGGACCGTTCCTGGCCGTCGCCGGGTCGACGCTGCGCAGCGGTGACGTGCTGGAGGGCGTCGGAGCGTTCCTCGCCTACGCGGCGGGCATGGGTCTCGTGGTGACGGTGCTCGCGCTCGCCACCGCGTTGGCGGGCGACGCCATCACGCGGCGGGCCCGGTCGCTGCTCCCGCACGTGTCCCGGCTCGGCGGTGTCCTGCTCGTCCTCGTCGGCCTGTACGTCGCCTACTACGGTGTCTACGAGCTGCGGCTGTTCCTCGGCGGGGCGGACGCGGCCGATCCGCTGGTCGACGGCGCTGGACGGCTCCAGGGTGTGCTGGTGGAGTGGTTCACCGCGGTCGGACCGGTGCCGTTCGTCGCCGTGCTGGTGGCCCTGGTGACCGGGGGAGTGCTGCTGAGCAGGAAGCGCAAGCCGGCCGGCCGCGGGTGAGCTACGGCCCGGCTGTGGCGGCCTTGGGCACCACTGCGACGGGGCAGGGCGCGCGGGTGAGCGCGGTGCGGATGACCGAGCCGAACAGGGCCCGCTGCACCGCGCTGTCGCCGTGGTCGCTCACCACCAGCAGCCGGGCCCCTTCGGAGTGGTCCAGCAGCATCCGGGAGTCCTCGTGCACCGGCCGCAGCTCGCACGAGTGGCGTTCCGCCTGACTCGCCGCGAACTGCACGGCGGTCATGCACTCGGCGGTGCCGTTCACGGCGACGACCACCGGCCCGGAACGGTCCGCGGGGCCGCTGCGGACCGCGACGACCGGAACGTCCACGTCGTGCGCGAGATCGGTCGCCTTGGAGCCGAGCAGGACGCGGGACAGCGCCCACTGCCCGGACGTGCCCACCACGACCAGTTCCGCCTGCACGGACCGCGCGACCTCGGTCAGGACCGCGGACGTCCGGCCCTCCAGCACCTCGACACTGACGTCGAGGCCAGGTTCGCCGCGCCGGCACACCTCGGCGGCCATCAGGAGCTGCTCCTCGGCCTCGCGCAGCAGGGGAGTGTTGTCGAAGACCGCCGCGGCACCCCAGCCGGGAGCGGCGACGGTGCCCCAGGCACTCGTGACCGACGCCAGGTGGGCGTGGACGAGCAGGAGGGGGCGGCGCCGGTGGGCGGCTTCGGCCGCGGCCCAGTGGACCGCCTCCCAGGCGCGGTCGGAGCCGTCGAACCCCGCCACCACGGCACCGCGGCGCCCGGCCTGCGCGAACGGGCTGGCAGCGCTCATGAACCGAGGTCTCCGGTCACTGCGTCGGACATCGTGACTCCAGGTGCCGGCTTCGAGCTGACCGGTTCACCGTAGACACGCGCGTGCGCCCGCTCCACGGACGGGCGCGCGGTCACCCGAAAAGTTGGACAGCCGAAAGGTTCGGACCGGTGGATCGACCGATGCGGACCGCGCGACCGGACGGCATGCTGTGCGCATGGCCGTTGATCCACGTGGTGCCGACCTGAAACGACTGCTCGCCGAGGACCCCGGCGGTCCGGTCGTGATGCTGAACCTGCTGCGGTTCGCCGAGGGCGGCACCGAGTCCTATGAGGAGTACGCGCGTCACCTGCGCGAGACGTTCCTGCCCCGTTACGGCGGCGAGATCCTCTACGCCGGAAGGGGATCCACCGCGCTGGTGGCGGAGGACGGCCAGGCGTGGGACGCGGTGGTCGTCGTGCGCTATCCGGACAGGGCCGCGTTCAGCCGCATGGTGGCCGACCCCGCCTACCAGGAGGTGACGCGGCTGCGCACGGCGGCGCTGACCGAGGCCGTGCTCCAGGCCACCACGCCCTGGGCCTGATCCCCGCCGGGCTTCGGAAGGAGCTCGCAAGGTTGCACAGTGCAAACGTCGGGCATGCTGGACGGCGCGGGTGGACGCGTCCCTGTGCGTGCTTCCGGGGAAGGTCGGGCGTGGGCTACCGCGGTGCCGCCGACGCCGACTCATGACGACGAAAGGCTGGCACAAGTCATGACGGGGATGCTCACCACGGACGACGGCTGGACCGGGACGGTTCTCGTGTGCGACGGCTGCGGGCGGACCCGCCGCACCAGCGCCACCGGCATGTTCGCGTGGGACCTGCTCTGGGAGCAGGCCGACCACGCGGGGTGGACCGGTTCAGGCCGTCCTCCCGGTCCTCACCACTGCGGCACCTGCGCGAGCAGCGAGTAGACCGAGCGGGCGCCGGTGCTTCCGCGGAAGCACCGGCGCCACGTCTCGTCACGCCACTTCGCCGGTCACCTCGAACCCGGTCCCGGGCGGCACGGAACCCTCGAACCGCAGCCGGACCCACTCGCCGTCGCCGGTCTCAGCGCCGGCCGCGATCGGCACCGCGAGCGCGGCCGACAGCTGCCCGGCCGGCACGACCACGTACACCCGCAGGGGCGACTCCGACAGCGGCCGGGACGGCCAGGGGTCCTCGCCGGTGTACGAGCGGTACCAGTCCGCGTCAACGTCCGTTGTGGACAGTTCGGAGCCGGAAACCGGTGCCAGCGCGCCGCCTCCCAGTGCGATCATGTCGTCGGCGGGCGCGGACAGCGTCACGTCCCATCGGAGCGTGCCGCCCGCGCTGACGCTGTCGGCGACCGGCACGGCGGTCACCACCGGCAGCGGGTCGTCGTTGAGCAACCGCAGTTCGCCCGTGGTGGTGCCGACGACGACGTTGGAGATCGCCTGCACGACGAAGTAGTGGACGCGGTCCTCGCTCCACCTCGTGTTGCCCTCGGAGGTCACGGGCACCTCGAAGCTGCTCTCACCGTGCTCCAGCGTCACCAGCCTGCTGGTCGGCAGCTTGCCCGGCTCCGTGTGGAAGAGCCGGAAGACACGGGTTCCGCTGCCTCCCACGGTGATGACGGCCTGGTGCGTCCTGGTGCCGGAGTCGCCCTCGTCCGCCGTTTTGCGGTGCACGTCGAGCCGTCCCAGACGCGTGGGCGTCACCGGGACGAGACCCTCGTCCCAGCCGTGCGCGTCGATCAGCCACGCCTCACCGGACCCGGACTCGGGGACGAGCTCCAGCGAGGTCACCTCGCCGAGGCCGCGCGGCAGCGGGACCCGGACCTCCTGAGCCCACAACGACGCCGTGCGCGGGCTGCCGGGCAGTCCGGTGACCGCGACGGACCCGAGCGCGTGCCGGCGTCCGCCGCGGTCGACCACTGAGACCCCGAACCTGGTCTCCGGTGTGTTCGCCAGTACGGCCAGGCGCAGGGCGAGATCGCGTGCGCCGGTCAACGCCACCGGCGCGGCGGGCGTGACCACGCCGGACTGGCCCGCGGCCGACCACTTGAAAGCGACCGCGAGCCGTTCCGGTTGCAGCACGGTGCCGCGCAGACCGGCGAAGTGCGGCGACGCGGCCGTGAGGTGGCACCCGGACTCGTCGAAGGCCGTCTGCAGGCACAGGCGGGCGCTGCCGGAGACGGCGGTGACGGGGTCCGGGACGACGAACGGCGTGCGGTCGCCGCCGACGGCGTGGGAGAGGACGCGGGCCGGACCGGCGGACGGGGCGCGCACGCCGGAGCCGTCGAGCAGGGGCAGGACGGACTCGTCGCGATCGGCGAACAACCGCACGGCGGCGGCGATGTAGGTGGCGCCCGCGGCCTGCTGCTGGTCGGCCGTCAGACGGGTCGGGGCACTGGGCGCGCACACCGGGTCCGGCTGGTCACGCGAGTCGAAGTCGTCCCACGCGGGCGCCTCGGCCTGACCGGGAGTCCATTCGCTGTTGAAGTAGTTGTGGTTCGCGCCGACGAGGTAGACGGCGCTGTGCAGGGCCTCGCCACGGCTCAGTCCACGCGTCTGGTCGACGAACATCTGGCCCTGCAGGTCCCGCACGTCGCCGTCGCACCCCGGCAGCAGTGTGACGGAGGGGACGTCCGGAGCGGGGTTGTGGCCGAAGATCGTGGGGGCGATCAGCACGTCGCCGCGGATGGTCCAGCGCACCGGGCCGCTGAAGCCGCTGTCACCGGGTGGTGGGGTGACGCTGTCGATCGCGGCGCGGTTGACGCCCTCGCCGCCGCGGGAATGGCCGACCAGCACCACTTTCGCCAGGTCGGCCTTCGGTGCGGACCGCACGACCGGCGGAGCCTCCGCCCGGCCTGACGCCCAGTCCGCCCACTTCGCCAGGTGGTGGCGGATCAACGACGAACGGCCCTGCGCGCCCGCGTCCCAGGTGTCGTTGTCCTGGGCGTTCACCGAGTTCGCGGAGATGGAGACGGTCAGATATCCCTGTGACGCCAGCAGTTCCTGCACTTTCCGGTAGCCCAGGTAACTCGGCACCGCCGTCATTTCGCTGGGGCACGGCCATTCCAGCGTGAACCGAGCGGGGTCCGCGGCGTCGTAGCAGGTGAAGTGCCTGCCGTGCAGGAAAAGCGCGAGCGGGCGCTTGCCCGGCGCGTTCTTCGGGGCGACGACCACCGCTCGCATCTCGACCGGGGTTCCGTACTCGGGCAACGTGACCGGGTCGAGCGAGTACTCGCCGGTGGTCGTCGGGTACGGCCCCGGCGTGCCGGGATCGACGTCGGCCTGCGGTTGCGGCGGTGGCAGTGCGGGCGCGGACATCGTGGCCACGGACGGGGGGCCGGGCGCGTCGAGTCTCCTGCCCGCCGATCGCACCTGCAGCGCGGCCGGATCGCGCGGCGACGTCCGCAGCGTGAAGCTCCGCAGGTCGGTGGACTCCTTGGCCCGGCCCAGGAACCGGTCGCCCTCCCAGAACTCCGCACCGGCGTCGAGCGGGGGGATCGGGCGGGCGGCGGTCCACCGGAGGACGTCTCCGGACACCGACCAGCCGGGTGCGAGAGGTGGCTCCGGCGCGGCCGATGCCGACGGCGCGGGCAGCACGGCCACCACGGCAACGGACAGGATCAGTGCAACTGTGCGACGCATGAACGTGGTTCCTCCAAAGGAAGTCCACCTTGTTCTAGCGACGCGGCACGGCGACCGGAACGTCGTTGGGCCTAATCAGACTGCGTGCACACGACTTCTGGCCACGAGTACTGCCCTGTTCGGCGCAAAACTGGCCATTAGGCCAGCCGTGGCTGGCTGTAGGGCCATACGGGCGAAGGGAGTCCTCCGGCGGAACAACCGGACGAAACACTCGATAAGGTGACATCGTTCATGATCGACTACCCCTCGAAGGGACATCATCGGTGGCTATCTCGGCGAACCTGGACAAGCAGCTCGACAAGGCTTACGAGGGCCTGACCCTGTCCGAGGTGCTGGACGCGCCCGTCGCCGCACTGTCCGGAGTCAGCGAGGGCGACGCGGAGAAGCTCGGCGCCGCCTTCGGCATCAAGACCGTCCGCGATCTGGGCACCAGCAAGTACTTCACGCTCGCCGCCGCCCTCGTCGCGCTGGAGAACTCCGCCAAGTGACGCTCGGGTGACCGCCGTGATCGGTCACCCGCAACGAAAAACGCTCGGCCGGGGTCAACCCGGCCGAGCGTTCTTCGCCGGCTCAGCAGCGGAGCCGTTGCGCGTGGTCCTTGTGGTTACCGCCGCACGCTCGTGCGGTTGCGGCCGGAGATGCTCTCCGCGACGCCGATGAGCAGCACGGAGGCGATCACGGCGACGATGAAGCCCAGCACGTTCAGCTCGAAGATGTCACCGGTGCCGAGCAGGTTCGCGATGGTGCCGCCGATGACGGAGCCGACCAGCCCCAGCAGCAGCGTCGCCACGATGCCGAGGTTCTGCTTGCCGGGCTTGATCAGCCGGGCGAGCGCGCCGATGATCAGTCCGGCGACGATGAAACCGATCACGTCAGCCTCCTGGTAGTCGATTGCCTTGCTGCACCGGGCTACCCGGGAAGTTGATCGTCCAACCTTCCGGTGGGCCGGAGCACGTCCGGTTCGAGGTAGATCACACGGGCGATCGGGACGGCGGCGCGCACCCGCCGCTCGGCGGCGTCGATGGCCGCCGCGATGTCCGCGCCCGAGGCCGACCTGCCGATGGCGACCTTGGCGGCGACCAGGAGCTCGTCGGGGCCGAGGTGCAGCGTGCGCATGTGGATCACCGACTCCACGCCGTCGCCCGGCAGCGCACCGGCGATCGCCGCCTGGTGCTCGCGGCTCGCGCTCTCGCCGATGAGCAGCGACTTCATCTCCACCGCCAGGATCGCGGCGATGATGATCAGCAGGAGGCCGATCATCGCGGTGCCCGCGGCGTCCCAGCGGCCCTCGCCGGTGACGAGGGTCATCGTCACGCCCAGCAGCGCGAACAGCAGGCCGCACAGGGCGCCCAGGTCCTCCAGCAGGATGACCGGCAGCTCCGGCGCCTTGGCCGTGCGGATGAACCGCGTCCAGCTGCGGGTGCCCCTGATGCGGTTCGACTCCAGCGCCGCCGTGCGCAGCGCCATCCCCTCCAGCACGACGGCGACCAGCAGGACGACGACCGGGACCCAGTGCCACGAGTCGATCGGGTGCGGGTCCGCCCACTTGTGCCACGCCTCGTAGAGCGCGAACAGGCCACCGAGGGTGAACAGCACGATCGAGACGATGAAGCCGTAGACGTACCGCTCCCGGCCGTACCCGAACGGGTGTTCCGGCGTGGCCGCCCGCTTCGCGCGCTTGCCGCCGAGCAGCAACAACGCCTGGTTGCTCGTGTCCGCCACCGAGTGCACCGCCTCGGCCAGCATCGAGGACGACGCGGTGAGCAGGAACGCGACGAACTTCGTCACGGCGATGCCCAGGTTGGCGAGCATGGCGGTGACGACGGCCTTGGTGCTTCCCTCGGTAGCCACGCCCGAACCGTAACCAGCGTGATCGACTGGCGCCGGGTGAGCGGCCGTGACGCGGGGCTTCGCCGGTCAGGGCAGGTAGGAGTCCGGCGGGATCTGCAGGGCGATCGTGATCAGCGAGTGGACCCTCGTGGCGATGATCGCCAGCAGGCCCTGCATCTCCGGCGCCGCGCTGTCCGCGGCCGTCTGGAGGGTCTGCAGGTCGACGTCGATGCGGTCGAGGATCGCCGTGACGTCGGCCTGCCGGGCGGTCAGCGCCGTGGAGATCTCCTCCAGGGGAACTCCGTGGACCTCCAGACGTTGGACCAGGTGGATCCGGTCGACGTCGGCGGGGGAGTAGAGGCGGTAGTTCGACGCCGTGCGCTGCGCAGGGCTGATCAGGCCCAGTGTCGTGTAGTAGTCGACGGTGCGGATGCTGACGCCGGCCCGCGCGGCCAGCTCGCCGATCTTGAGCAACGCTTCGCTCACGTGCACCTCCTCCCGAAACCATACAGTGTCACGTGCTACTCTCGGGTCATGCCTGATGAAGCCGATGTAGACGGCTGCAGTAGTGAGCCGGGGCGAGCCCGGCTGAACGTTGCGAGTGCCGCGGGTGCGGCATGTTGATCTTCTCCGGTCTGCTCGCGATCGTGGCGCTGACCGCCGCCACCGGGTACTTCGTGGCCCAGGAGTTCGCGTACATGGCCGTCGACCGCGGCCGGTTGCAGCAGATGTCCGAAGCCGGTGACAAGGCGGCCGGCCGCGCGCTGCGCGTGACCCAGAAGCTGTCCTTCATGCTCTCCGGTGCCCAGTTCGGCATCACAGTCACCGCGCTGCTGGTCGGCTACGTGGCCGAGCCGCTGCTGGGCACCGGCCTTGCGAACCTGCTCGGCCTGCCCGAGTCGTTCGGCGTGCCGCTGGCGATGGCGGTGGCGCTGGTCTTCGCGACCGTCGTGCAGATGGTGCTGGGCGAGCTGCTGCCGAAGAACCTCGCGATCGCCAAGCCTGAGGCGCTGGCGAAGTGGCTGAGCTCGTCGACGCTGGTCTACCTCAAGATCGCCGGGCCGCTCGTCCGCCTGTTCGACGCCACCGCCAACAGGCTGCTCCGCGCCATCGGCATCGAGCCGGTGGAGGAGCTTCCGCAGGGCGCCACGACCGAGGACCTCAAGCAGATCGTGGAGGACGCGGGCGACCAGGGCCACCTGGACCCGGAGCTCGCCCAGCTGCTCGACCACGGCCTCGGCTTTCGCGAGCTCGTCGCGGAGCAGGCCATGACGCCGCGGGTGAACGTGCACTCGGTCCGCGCGGACGAGCCCGCGTCGCGGGTGGTCGAGCTGCTCGACACCGGGCACTCGCGGTTCCCCGTCGTGGGCAAGGACCTCGACGACATCCGGGGCGTCGTGGGGCTCGCCGAGGTGCTGACCCTCACGCCGGAACAGCGCCCGGTCACCCCGATCGCCGACATCGCCTCGTCCGCGCTGGTCGTGCCGTCCACGCTGCCGCTGCCCGCCGTGTTGGAGAGGCTGCGCACCGAACGGCGCCAGCTGGCGTGCGTGCTCGACGAGTTCGGCGGCTTCGCCGGGATCGTCTCGCTGGAGGACCTCGCCGAGGAGCTCGTGGGAGAGATCCACGACGAGGACGACCTGGTCGAGGCCGCCATCGAGCGCGTCGACGACCGCAGGTGGCGGGTGCCCGGCCGGATGCGCCTCGACGAGATCGAGGACGCCACCGGCGTCGAGCTGCCCGAGGACGACGCCTACGACACGGTGTCCGGCCTCGTGCTGCACCGGCTCGGCCGCACCGCCGAGGAAGGCGACGAGATCGAGGCAGGCGACGCCACGCTGCTCGTGGCCGCGGTGTCGCGCAACGTGCCCGACACCGTCGTGCTGACCGTGAAGGTCAGGGAGGAGGCCCGATGAGCACCGGAACCGCACTCGGGATCTCCCTGGTCCTGCTGGCGCTGAACGCGTTCTTCGTCGCCGCCGAGTTCGCGCTGATCGCGGCCAAGAGGCACCGCCTGGAGCAGGAGGCCGAGAGCTCCAGGGCGGCCCGCGCCGCGCTCGCGGGCGTGCGCGAGCTGTCGTTGATGCTCGCCGGCGCCCAGCTCGGCATCACGCTGTGCACGCTCGGGCTCGGCGCGCTGGCCAAGCCGGCCGTCGCCGACCTGCTCGACCCGCTGCTGCGGCTGACCGGCCTGCCGGACGCCGTCGCGTACGGCATCGCCTTCGCGATCAGCCTGGTGCTGGTGGTGTTCCTGCACATGGTCGTCGGCGAGATGGCCCCCAAGTCCTGGGCGATCTCCCACCCGGAGCGCTCGGCGCTGCTGCTGGCGCTGCCGTTCCGCGCCTTCGCGAAGTCGGTCCGCTGGGTCCTCAGCGGGCTCAACTCGACGACGAACCGCCTGCTGCGCCTGCTGAAGGTCGAGCCGCAGGACGAGCTGGCGCAGGCGCACCGGCCGGACGACCTGCGCATGCTCGTGCGCCAGTCCGGCGAGCACGGCCTCATCCCCGAGGCCCAGCAACGACTGCTGACCCGGATGCTCCAGGTGCAGAAGACGACGCTGCGCGAGGTCATGGTGCCGATCGAGGACGTCGCGACGGTCACCGAGCACACGACGGCCCGTGCGATCGAGCGCCGCAGCCTCCAGTGCGGGCGCTCGCGGTTCCCGGTCAGGAACCTGCGCGGCGAGTTCGTCGGCCTGGTGCACATCCGCGAGGCGATGCGCGCCACGGCCGCCGGGAACGACCCCGCGGCACGGGAGCTGATGGCACCGGTCCTCACGCTGCCCGCCTCGATGCCCGTCGCCGCCGCCGTCACCGCCATGAAGGCGGACAGGGCGCAGCTCGCGCTGGTGTCCGGCGACGACGGCGTGGCCGGCATCGCCGCGCTGGAGGACCTGCTCGAAGAGCTGATCGGCGACTTCGACGACGAGACCGACGCACCGCCCGTCGCGGTGCGGCAGAGGTAAGCCCACCCACTCCCGCAGGAGGACACTTGTTCAAGCGGATGCTCAGCGCGTTCGGCGTCGGCGGACCGTCCGTCGACACCGTGCTCGACTCGCCGCACGCCGCGCCCGGCCAGCACGTCACAGGCCAGGTGCGCATCCAGGGCGGCAGCGCGGACGCTGAGATCGGCCAGGTCGTGCTGTCGCTCGTCACCCGTGTCGAGGTCGAGCACGGCGACCACGAGTACGGCGGCGTGTCGGAGTTCTTCCGGTCGATCGTCCAGCAGGGGGTGCGGGTCCCGGCCGGTCAGCTCGTGGCCATCCCCTTCCAGCTGCCGATCCCCTGGGAGACCCCGATCACCGCCGTCGGCGGCGGCCAGCTGCCCGGCATGACCGTCGGCGTGCGCACGGAGCTCGTCATCGCGGGAGCCCCGGACAAGGGCGACCTCGACCCCGTCGTGGTCCACCCGCTGCCCTCGCAGGACGCGGTGCTCACCGCGTTCGGGCAGCTCGGCTTCCAGTTCCGCAGCGCGGACGTCGAGGCGGGCCGCCTGCACGGCGTGCCGCAGGAGCTCGGCTTCTACCAGGAGATCGAGTTCTTCCCGCCCCCGCAGTTCGCGGGCGCGGTCAGCCAGGTCGAGCTGACGTTCGTCGCGAACCCGCACGAGCTGTACGTGATCCTCGAAGCGGACAAGCGCAGCGGCATGTTCTCCTCCGGCGGGGACGCGTTCGGGCACTTCCGCGCGTCCCACCAGGAGGCGCAGGGCACCGACTGGGCCTCGGCGATCAACGGCTGGCTCGCGCAGGTCGCCCAGCGCGGCCACGCCAACCCGGCGTTCGGGGGAGGCCACGCCAACCCCGCGTTCGGGGGCGGCCACGGCGGCTACAACCCGGCGTTCGGCGGCCAGCCCGGCTACGGCCACCAGCCCGGCTACGGCGGCCACCACGGGTACGAGCAGCACGGTCACCACGGCCAGCACGGCCACCGCAGCGGTCCCGGCATCGGCGGGATGGTCGCGGCGGGTGCGGCCGGCGTGGTCGGCGGCATGATCCTCGGCGAGGTCGTCGAGGAGGTCTTCGAGGACGACGGCGGCGACGACTTCGCCTTCGGCGAGGAGTAGCAGGCCCGTTCCCCAGCACGATCAGAACGCCTGTCCGGGACAGTTCCGGGCAGGCGTTTTCATGTGTTCCGGCCGAACGGACCCCGCGCTCGCCTCTCCCGGGTCCGCCCAGCTCCGAAGGCGGAATCGAACCGGAAGCAGGGGTCACCCGTAGTTCTTTAGTGGTACCGGCAATTCAGACCACGGTCCGATGTGCGGGCCGCCCCGCTGCGGTCAACTGTTCGGCGTAGATACATGATCGCGGTGGCGTTGGTGCGCCGGCCACCGTCGTGCAGAAGGTTCTGCATCGTCACCAGGAGAGTCCATGAGCTTCTTGACCGACGCCCTCGAAGGGCTGGCCGGTCTGCCGCAGCCCGCCGTGCTCACGGTGACGGGAGCGCTGACACTGGCGGAGTGCACGCTCGGCGTGGGCTTCCTGGCGCCGGGGGAGAGCGCCCTGCTGCTGGCCTCGACGACGGTGACGACCGTGCCCAGGTTCCTCGTCATGTGGCTCGTGGTGTCGGTGTGCGCGATCGCCGGCGACAGCATCGGCTACTACCTGGGCCGCCGCTTCGGCGACCGCCTGCGCGACAGCAAGCTGGTCCGCAGAGTGGGCCGTCAGCACTGGGACAAGGCGGCCGAGCTGCTGCGCACGCGCGGGGCGTGGGCGGTGTTCGTCGCCAGGTTCATGCCCGTGGTGCGCACCCTGGTCCCGGCGTCGGCGGGCGCGTCCAAGATGGAGTACCGCAAGTTCTTACCGGCCTCCGTCACGGGTGCGGTGTGCTGGTCGGCCCTGCACATCGGCATCGGCTCGGCCGCGGGCGCCTCGGCGAAGTACATCGAGTCCGTCTTCAACGGCGCGATGTGGGCACTGCTGGCCATCGCGGCGGTCGTCGGCGCGATCGTCGTGCTGCGCCGCCGCAGGCAGGCCGCCGCGGCCGAACCCAGGGAGCTGGAGGAGGTCGCCTGATCCCGCTGCGTGACGTCCGCGCGGTCGCACCACCCGAACCGGGGATCGTGCGGCCCGCACGGGCGCGTCGGCTCGTCAGAAGTGGCATTCGTGGGCAGGCTGCCACCGCATCACGACCGACGAACGCGGAAGGGAAGGACTCGATGATCCGGATCGTGCCTGCCAAGGACCAGCTGGTGCGGGTGACCTGGGCGCTGCCCCGGCACGAGCCGCCGGGCCCGGTCAGCGTGGTCGGCGACTTCAACGACTGGACGCCGGGAACGACCCAGCTCCGGGCCCGCTCCAACGGCAAGCGCACCGCGGCGGTGGTGGTGCCGCGCGGCACCACCCTGCGGTTCCGCTACCTCGGCCCGAACGGCCACTGGTTCGACGACGAGGACGCGACCGCACACGACGGCGACGGCTGCCTGATCCACGTCTGACACCCCGCCCCAGGCTCGCGCCCCCGCTCTCGCGCTGTTGGGCTCGCGTTGCCGGGCATGCTGCCCGGTTCGCGCTGCTGTGCTCGCCCCACCGAGTTGCTTCTCCGGGCTTGCGCTGTCGGGCTCATCCCACCGGCTCGTGCTGCCAGTTCGCCCTACCGAGCGCGTGCCTCCGGGCTCGCGCTGGCGGGCTTGCGCTACCCGTGCCGGGCGTGCGGCTGCTCCACCGCCTTGGGCGTCCTACGTCGTCCGCGTGCGCAAGGGAGGTTCTCGCCGCTCACCCGGCCCCGGACCGGTCCGGCATTCCTTCTGGACGCGCTCCGGCGCCGAGGCCGTCCACTCCGAGGTCGAGCCACGTCTCGGGCGCGAGCCTGTCCCACAGCTTCTCCGCGTTCTCCGGCGTGAGCGCCATGTCGGACATGTTGTGCCATTCCGTCTTGGCCGGCTTGGCCCCGCTGTCGTCGGGACGGCGTCGCTCGCGCTCGGGCCGGGTGAGAAGGTCATCCCCGGACAGCACGCGGAAGCCGTAGTGGTCGTAGAGCCCTTTGACCTTGTTGTTGGCCGACATGAGGCGAACTTCCTCGAACTTCCCGTGGTGGGCCTTGTTCTGCGCGAGGGTGAGGGCCAGGGCCGCCGCCGCGGCACCGCCCACGCGACTCCGCTGGTTCTCCGGTGCCAGGTTGTACGGGTTGGACGCGATGAAGTAGATCTCCGTGGCGGACCTGTCACACCACTTGACGACCGCGTGCAGTGTTCCCGCCCGGTACACCGCGCCGAACTCGTGAAGTGCTGTTCCGGCCGCACCCGCCAGATGGAGCGCCAGGACGTCGGACATCGAGCTGGCGGTCTTCATCTCCGTGTGCGTCTTCTGGAATTCCTTGTACCTGATGCGGAAGTCTTCGTGTTCGGGCTGGTAGTAGGCGCTCCCGAGCGCTTTCCGCCCGGCCTCCCACCGGACGAGCTCCTCGGCCGCGTCCTTCACCCACTGGTCGGCGTAGTCACGCCAGTCCTGCAAGGTGGCGCAGATGTCTTTGGCAGCCTTCTTGTCCGTGAGGACGACGGCGTTCATCGGCGGGTACCGCGTCGAGAAGGCCGGTGCCTCGCTTGTCCCGGTGGTGGCGAGGCTGATCATCAACTCGCAGAGCCGCACGAGGTCCGTTTCAGTGTCGAGGTCGACGGCACCGTGGTCCTCGGGTGCCTTGCTGAGCGCTGCCAACGCGCTGCGCAGTGCGGAGAGCCGCACCTCGCCCTGCTCTTTCCAGTGGGGCGGAACCCTGTCGAGCAACGATCCGTGCTTGATGAGCACGGCTCGCAGATCCTTGGTGTCCGCGCCCGAAGCATCGGAATTCGTCCCGCTCTTGGTGAACGTCACCTGCCGTTGGACGGCCGCGGTGACGGCGCGGTTTCCCGCTGCCCGTTGCAGCGCGACCAGGCCACCGAGAGGCTGCGCTCTCACCGTGCCTCGTGGGGCGGGCTGGGCTGTTCGGTTCAGTGCTGCGCGCATTCGTCCGACGCAACCCCGGCCGACGCCGCCGGGCACCGTCCGCGAGTGCGGCCCCGCGGGCGGGAACCGGCGCCCGCGAGGGCGGGTCAGCTGGGCACCTCGTCCAGGTATGCCTTGGCCTGCAAGGTGAACAGCTCGGCGTAGCCGGCGCCCGCCGACATCAGCTCGTCGTGCGTCCCGTACTCGGCGACCCGGCCGTTGTCGAGCAGCAGGATCCGTTCCGCCTGCCGCACGGTGGAGAACCGGTGCGAGATGTACAGGGTCGTGCGTCCTTCCGACAGCTCCCGCAGCCGCGCGAACAGGTCGTGCTCGGCCTGCGCGTCGAGCGCCGAGGTCGGTTCGTCGAGCACCAGGATCGGTGCCTCCCGCTGGAACGCCCTGGCCAGTGCGATCTTCTGCCACTCGCCGCCGGACAGGCTGACGCCCTGGTCGAACCATCGGCCGAGCGGGCTGTCGTAGCCCTGCGGCAGCCGTTCGATCCGCTCGTGCGCACCGGCGCGGCGTGCCGAGTCCTCGACGTGGCGCCGGTCCTCGAGCCTGGTCAGGTCGCCGAGGCCGATGTTCTCGGCGGCGGTGCCCTGGTAGGTCACGTAGTCCTGGAACATCGCGCTGACGCGGGTGCGCAGCTCGTCCGGGTCGTACTCGCGGATGTCGACGCCGTCGAGCAGGATGCGGCCGCCGGTCGGGTCGTAGAGGCGGCACAGGAGCTTGAACAGCGTCGACTTGCCCGCGCCGTTGCGGCCCACCACGGCGACCGTCTCGCCGGGCCGGATCTCGAAGCTCACCCGGTCCAGCGCGGGTTCCGAGGCACCGGGGTAGGCGAAGGTCACCTCGTCGAACTCGATGTGCCCGTCCACGGTGGACGGCATCGGGCGCGGTGCGGGCGGTGCCTTGATCTCCGGCTTGGTGTCCAGGAACCGGTACAGCGTGTCGAGGTAGAGGTTGTTCTCGTACATGCCGGAGAACGCGGTGAACAGCCCGGACACCGACGCCTGCACGGACGCCGCCGCGGCCGTGTACAGCGCCAGGTCGCCGAGGGTCAGCCGGCCGCCGACGGCTTCCAGCGCGATGTACAACGTGATCGCGGACCCGGCCGCCGTGCTCAGCAGGCCCCAGGAGGTCGAGCTGATGTTGCGGTTGACCGTCAGCTTCCGCTGCCGCTCGTAGGAGACGGTGCCGAGCCGGCGGAACCGTTCGACGAAGTACGGGCCGAGCCCGAAGAGCTTGGTCTCCTTGGCGTAGGTGTCCGTCGTGACCAAAGAGGACAGGTAGTCCATCCGGCGCTTGATCGGCGACATCATGAAGGTCAGCCAGAACGCGCGCGTGCCGTACCTCGACTGGGAGATGAACGCGGGGATCGGCGCCAGCAGCGCGACCAGCGCCAGCAACGGGCTGATCGAGACGAGCAGCGCGATCATGCTGGTGAACGTGATCAGGGTGCGCAGCAGCCCCAGCGCGGAGTTCATCATCGACAACGGTCGTGTCGGCGCCTCCTGCGCGGCCTGGCGCAGCATGTCGTACGAGGCCGAGCCCTCGAAGTAGGCGAGGTGCAGGTCGCTGGCGTGCGCCATCACCTGGTGGCGGATGGTCAGCGTCATGCGCTCCTGCAGCAGCGACTGCGCGATCGACGTCAACGCGCCGGCGACGGCCGTCGCGGCGAGCACGCCGAACTGCAGCAGCGCGACGGTCACGATGTCGCCTGTGGTGCCGGTGTGCTGGATCGCGGCGACGACGGAGTCCAGCAGCAGCTTCGCGATGTACGCCGTCGCGGTCGGCAGCAGGCCGGACAGCAGCGTGACCAGCGTCAGCAGGACGGTCAGGACGGGGCTGGCCTGCCACGTCAGCTTCGCGACCTTCGGCAGCCCGCGGACGGTGCCCGCCACGGACGTCCGCACGCGCCGCAACCGGGAGCGCAGGTCCTTCGGTTCGTCGTCCGGCGTGGGTTCGGGGATGTCGACGGGCCCGGTCAGCCCGCTGTCCGGCACGGTGGTGGGGCGACGCCGACGGCCCCGGCCGCCCAGCGCGAACTCCAGCCCACCCCCGCCGCCCGGCATCATCCAGCCTCCACGGCGCCGCGGAGGAAGAAGTCGACGACCTGGCGCGTGCTGGGCGCGTCGACGTCGGCCGCCAGCCGCCGGCCACCCGACAGCAGCGACAGGAACAGCGTGGCGAGCTGCTCGGCGGGCAACCGCAGCCGCTCGGCCTCCGGCGCGAGCAGGTCGACGATCGCACCCCGGATGGCGGCCATCGACTCCCGCCGTCCGCCCTTCCGGTCCTCGGAGCCGCGCCGCTTCACCCGCCCGGACGCGCGCAGCGCGCCCATCAGCGCACCCATCCGTTCGAGGTGGGCGCCGAGCGCTTCGGCCGCCTCGACGAGCCGGTCCTCCAAGGGCAGGTCGGCGGGGATCTCGGCGATCGCGTCGAGCACGTGGTCAGGCCGCAACGCCTCGGCCGTGCAGGCGTCGAACAGCTCGTCCTTGTCCTTGAACGCGCGGAAGACGGTGCCTTCGCCGATGCCGGCGGCACGGGCGATCTGGCTGCTGGTGATGTTGGCGCCGTGCTCCACCAGGAGTGGCAGCACCGCGTGGACGATCATGGCGCGCCGGTCCTCGACGCTCATGCCCGGCGCTCTCCGCCGGGTGGTTTCAGGTAGTTGTGTCATGCACCCATCTTGCGGAGTGAGCGCTCACTCCGTCAAGTGGGTATGACTTACGAGACTGCGGGGGGCGAGCGGGAATATCCGGCCCCCGGCTCCTCAGCGGGACCAGGACTCCACGGTCTCCGCGAACCCCGGGAACTCCGCCCGAGCCGCCGCCAGCACCTCGGCGGGAGTGCGCGGCGCGACGCCGGAGTGCTTCTCGGCGACGGCACGCAGCCCTTCGTGCGGCACGCCGCTCTCCGCGCCGAACTCGACGGCCTCCTGCGGTCCGACGCCACCGGCCAGCAGCCACAGGAACTCGCCGAGGCTCGGCGCGACGACGCCCACGGCGCCCTCGGAGCCGAAGAACACGACCGGCTGCGCCTCCAGCGGTCCTGGGCGCACCAGCCACAACGCGGCCAGGCCGCCGGTGCCGTCCTGGCCGAACACGCGGAACTCGGCGCCGTCGAGCTCCTGGTTGCCGGTCCACGCCCTGATCCAGTCCCTGGTGTCCTCGGCGGACTCGAACTGCTCGTAGGGCTCGTAGTCGATGTTGCCGGAGGAGGCCGCCTCGTCGTTCTCGTCGTAGTTCCACGGGAAGTCGATGGCGGTGAGGGCGGCGAGGGCGGCGGGGAACTCGCGGTCGTCGGTGATCTCCACGCGCGCACGGTACGCCACCCGGGTCAGTCCGCCGGGTCGAAACGCAGGACGGACGGGGTGTGGCCGGGGAAGCCGAGGCGCAGCAGGCCCAGGCCGAGGCCGGCGAGGCCGCTCAGCAGGCCGGGGGTCGGGACGCCGTTGGGGGTGGCGCACCGCAGGCCGTCTCGGCGCAGGGAGGCGAGGACCTCGTCGGTGCGGCGGAGGCGGGTCGTGGTGGACCAGCTGTCCACCGAGACGTCCGCGTGGCCCAGTTTGCCGTGGCACAGCGAGAGGTCCTCGTCGGTCCACGCCGCCGCGCCGTGCGGGCACCAGCGGACGGGGCCCGCGGGGCCGTCCGGGTAGTGCTCTGCCAGGTCGCGGGCGGGGGAGCAGCCGATCTCGGCGTCGAGGGCGCGCAGCGCTGCGGCGAAGCCGTAGCCCGGTACCTCCACCTCGGAGGCCAGGTCGGCCAGCCGGACGGCGGTGCGGGCCCAGCGGGCGATGCGGCGGTCGTCGAGCAGGGCGGCGATGCGGGCCAGCGCGTAGCCGATGCCGCCGAAGCCGGTGAACGCGCCGGGGCCCGTGGCGGCGATCATGTCATCGTTGTCACGGGCCGCGTCCAGCAGCTCGGGCACGGAGGTGAGGGCCCGGCGGGCGGTGTCGGTGTAGTGGTCGTCCTCGGTGATGCGGCCGAGCTGGGCCAGGAACAGCGCCACGCCCGTGTAACCGTGGGCGAGGCCCGCGCCCATGGGCCGGACCAGCCACCGGGCACGGGCCGCCGGTTCGAGGCCGATCCAGTTGATGCGGCTGGTGCCGTGGCCGGACGCCACGATGAGGTCGGCGAGCCCCCTGGCGACGGACAGCACGTCGTCCGCGGTCGTGGGTCTGCCGGAACGGCCCACGACCGCCGGGCGGCGGGTGGCCAGGGAGGCGGCGATCAGCCACTCCTGGTCGGTGCGGTCGGGTTCGGCGAACGAGGCGAGGCACGCCAGCGCGTCCTGGAAGCCGGAGGTGGCGAGCACGCCGGGGAGCCGTCCACCGGCCGACTCCAGGTCGTGGCCGTCGGCACGGGCGGTGAACAGCGGGACGTCGCCCGCGTCGAGCTCGGCGGCCTCGACGTCGGCCAGGCCGGGCAGGGAACCGGAGGCGCAGGCGTCGCGCAACGCGCGCGACCTCGTCTCCGCGTCGCGCACCATCGCCGGTCGTCGCGCGGTGGCCAGGAGTTCGGTGTAGCGGGCCACCGGCCGTGCCACGATCCGCACCGGCACCGAGGCGCAGATGGCGAGCAGCCGGGCGAACTCCGGGCGGTGCAGGCGGATCGTGTCGTAGACGAGGCGGAACCCGGCCAGCACCGCGTCGGTGTGGCCGGCGGCCTCGACCGGGCTGCCCCGCCACACCGGGCGGTTGGCGGCGCCGGGGGTGCGTTCCGGGATGAGCACGGCGTGCATCCCGTCGGTGCCGGCGTCGAGCCATTCCGTTGTGGTGCCGGAGGTTTCCTGGCCGGCGTCACCTCCGGCCGCCGAGACGTCGACGAGCCCGTGCCGTCCGGCGGCCGCGGGCAGGACGCCGCTGCGTGCCACGGAACGGGCGAGCGCGACCGCGGCGGGGTCGGGCTGCCCGCCGGGAAGCTCCGCCCGGAACAGGGTCTCCACGTCGACGAGCAACGGCTGGTCGGCGCGCGCGATCACGTTCTCGCACCGCATGTCCGTGGCGCGCACCAGGTGCAGCACCGCGAGCAGCCCGCCGAGCCGGTGGAAGAACGGGTTCGCGTCGGAGGTCGGCAGGGGAGCGGGTTCGACGAACTCGGTCCAGCCGTGCTCGCCTCCCGGCACCGCGCCGACCGTCGCGAGGTCCAGGGGCACCAGGTCGTTCACCAGCTCGACCACCCGCGTCAGCGCCAGGTGGGCGTCCACGCCGCGCGGCCGGTAGACGACCCGCTGCCCGTCGGCGAGGCACAGGACCGTGGTCGCGCGGCCGCCCTGGTGGCGCTCGCCGCACGGGTCGAGGCCCACGAGCGCCGCCGCGTCACCGAGCAGCGTCCCGGCCAGGCGGTGCCGGTCGGCCGCGTACCGGGTGGCGATCTCGGTGACCGCCGCGACGGCGGTGTCGCGTTCGGTGTCGAGCTGCCGGACGAGCACGGGAGCGGACCGGAAGTGCGAGCGCCGCAGGAAAGCCGTGAACCGCTCGTGCTCGTCCTCGCCCCACAGGCCGGTCGCCTGGGACAGCTCGTGGACGAGCAACGGCGCCACGAGCCCCGCCAGCCGGGATGTCAGGCGCGCTGTGAACGAGCCGACCAGCGCGGACGTGTCCACCGCCGCGGCGGGCAGCCCGGCCAGGACGATGCGCAGGCGTGTTGTCGCGGCCTGCACCCAGGGAGCCACGACGGGCGCGAACACGTCGGTGGGAGTGGGTGCGACGCTGCATCCGGTCTCCATGCGCCACAGGGTGCCAGTGACCCGGCCGCGCAGGCGGGGGTCTTTGGCGGTTGACTGGGCGAATGGACGTCCGCCAGTTGAGCTACTTCCTCGCCGTCGTGGACCACGGCGGCGTGAACAGGGCCGCGGCGGTCCTGCACGTGGCGCAGCCGTCGTTGTCGCAGGCGATCCGCGGGCTGGAACGCGACCTCGGGGCGGAGCTGTTCCGCCGGGCGGGCCGCAGGCTGGTGCTCACCTCGGCCGGGGAGGCGCTGATCGGCCCCGCCCGGCAGGCCGTGCGCGCGCTCGCCACCGCCCGCGCGAGCGTGGAGCGGGTGCGCGAGCTGCGGGTCGGCCGGGTCGAGATCGCGGCGATGCCGTCGCAGTCGGTCGAGCCGCTCGCCGGGATCATCAAGGCGGTCACCGGGAAGCACCCCGGCCTGTCGGTCGCGGTGCGCGCGGCGGCCACCGCGGCGGACGTGGTCGAGGCGGTCCGGAGTGGACGGACGGAGCTGGGTCTGCTGGGCACCTCGGAGCCGCTGGCGGACGCGCGGGTCGTCGTGCACGGGACCGGTCGGCAGCGGTTCGTGCTGGTGTGCCCGGCGGACGGCCCGTTCGCGCCCGGCACCGCGGTGCGCCAGGAGGACCTGGCGGGGCACCGGCTGATCGTCGGCCAGCCCGGCACCGGCATGCGGCGCGTGGTCGACGAGATCAGGGCGGGCGGCGTCGAGCTGACCGAGGTCGTCGAGATCGAGCACCGCGAGGCCGTCCTCCCGCTCGTGCTGTCCGGCGTCGGGGTGGCCGTGCTCGCCGAGTCGTGGGCGGACCTCGCCGCCAGGGCCGGTGCGCTCGTGCTGCCCCTCGAACCCGCACGGCACCTGCACGTCGCGCTGGTCAGCGGCCGCGGCGAGCTGACACCCGGGGCGAGCGCGTTCCTGGACGTCGCTCATAGCCTGAGCCTCTGACGGTGGCCGGATCCACGTCTTGGACGCCGTCCCCGCGCCGGTGATGTCATCGGGGCATGGTCACCACCCACCGCATCGCACTGATCCCCGGAGACGGCATCGGCCAGGAGGTCACGCCCGCCGCGTGCCGCGTGCTCGACGCGGTCGGCAAGAGGCACGGCGTCGCGTTCTCCTACGACGAGCTCGACTGGTCCTGCGCCCGCTACACCGAGCTGGGCGCGATGATGCCCGCCGACGGGCTCGACCGGATCCGCCACCACGACGCGGTGCTGCTGGGCGCGGTCGGCGACCCGTCGGTGCCCGACCACGTCTCGTTGTGGGGTCTGCTGATCCCGATCCGCCGCACGTTCCGGCAGTACGTGAACCTGCGCCCGGTCAAGGTGTTCGAGGGCGTCGACAGCCCGGTGCGCGGCGCGGAGCTGATGGACCTCGTCGTCGTCCGCGAGAACGTGGAGGGCGAGTACAGCGAGGTCGGCGGCCGGTTCGGGACGGGCTTCCCGGAGGAGATGGCCGTGCAGGAGTCGGTCTTCACGCGGGCGGGGGTGACCCGCGTCGCCGACTACGCGTTCACCCTGGCGGGCAGGCGGCACGGGCACGTCACGTCGGCGACCAAGTCGAACGGCATCGTGCACACCATGCCGTTCTGGGACGAGGTGGTCGCCGAGGTCGCGCGGTCGCACCCGGACGTCGCGTGGCGGTCCGAGCACATCGACGCGTTGTGCGCCAAGGTGGTCCTCGATCCCGTGCGCTTCGACGTGATCGTGGGCTCGAACCTGTTCGGCGACATCCTGAGCGATCTCACCGCCGCCGTCGCGGGCAGCATCGGCATCGCGCCGTCTGCGAACATCAACCCGGAGCGCGACTTCCCGTCGATGTTCGAACCGGTGCACGGCTCCGCGCCCGACATCTCCGGCCGGGGCATCGCGAACCCGCTGGGCGCGATCTGGACCGCGGCACTGATGCTCGACCACCTCGGCCACCGGGAGGCCGCGGCCGAGGTCGAGGGCGCGATCGCCGGTGTCCTGGCGAAGACGCCGATCCGCACCCCGGACCTGGGCGGCACGGCGAAGACCGGCGAGTTCACGACGGCACTGCTGGAGCACCTGTCGTGAGCTGACCTGGTCCGTCAGTCGAGCGGCTGCAGCAACCGCCGCGGGGTGGTGAGCTGCTCCGAGACCGGATCGAGCTCGGGCCCCCGGACGTAGCCGGGGCCCGGCTCGGTCCGGATGTCCTCCACGGCGACGACCTCACCGCACTCCCGGCACCGGCCGTCACGGTTCAGCGTGCCGCCGTCCGCGTCGTGCCGGAACGTCCTCTTCGGACCGCCGGGCGAGTAGTGGGAGTCGCCCCAGACCATCATCGCCCGCAGGACCGGCAGCAGGTCCAGGCCCTTGCGGGTGAGCCGGTACTCGCCGCCGGTGTGCTCCAGCACCCCTTCGCCGACGAGGAACCGCAGCCGGTTCGTCAGCACGGCCCGCGGGATGCCGAGCTGGGTGGCGAAGTCGCCGAACCGGCGCACCCCGAAGAACGCGTCGCGCACGATCAGCAGCGTCCACCGCTCGCCGACGATCTCCAGCGTCCGCGCGAGCGAGCAGTTGCGGTCCGCGTACGTGCTGGGCAGTGCCATGCGTCCCACTGTAGTTCATTCACTGAACTGCGGCGTGCTACCGTGCGGGCGGTTCAGTGAATGAACTTCGAGTGCCGGGAGGCCGCCATGACCCGTACGCGCACCGTGACCTGGAGCGATCCGAAGGAGACCGCCGCGCTGGCGCGGGAACGCGACGGTCTGGACTTCCTCCGCGCCGCCGTGGCCGGCGAGCTGCCGCCCCCACCGGTCCTGGCGCTGCTGGGCGCCCGGCTCGTCTCGGCCGAGAAGGGCGAGGTCGTCTTCGAGCTGGACCCCGAGGAGTACCACTACAACCCGATCGGCACGGTGCACGGCGGCGTCCACGCGACCCTGCTCGACTCGGCGGCGGGCTGCGCGGTCCACTCGCTGCTGGCGGCGGGCACCGCGTACACCAGCCTGGACCTGGCCGTGCGGTTCCTCCGCCCGATCATCAGCGAGACCGGCACGGTCACCTGCACCGGGACCGTCGTCCACCACGGCCGCCGCACCGCGCTCGCCGAGGCCAGGCTGACCGACCGCGACGGGCGGTTGCTGGCCACGGCGTCGAGCACCTGCCTGATCCAGGCGAAGGCCGTCACCTCCCGTGCGGGTCGGTCTCGTTGATGATCGCCACGACCTGGTCGTAGTCGCCGCGAGCCTCGCCGTAGCGCAGGAACTTCACGCGTTCGACCTGGATCTCCCGCGCGTCCGGCTGGGTCTCGATGAGACCCATGACCTCGGTGACGTACTCGTCGAGCGGCATGGCCTGCTCGTTCTCGGCGTGGCCCGGCAGCAGGTCGGTCTGCACGGCGGGCGGCACGAGCTCGGTGACCTTCACCGAGGTGTCGGCGAGCTGGAGCCGCAGCGTCTCGCTGAGCATGTGCATCGCGGCCTTGGACGCGTTGTAGCTGGGCGTGATCTTCAACGGGGTGAAGGCCAGCCCGGACGTGACGGTCATGATCGTGGCGTCCGGCAGGGTCTGGAAGTGCTCGACGAACGCGGCGATCAGGCGGATCGGGCCGAGGACGTTGGTCGTCACGATGTTCTCGGCCGACTCGAGGAACGTCTCGGGCCGGTGCCAGTCCTCCACCCGCATCACGCCCGCCATCGTGACCAGCACGTTCACCGCGGGGAAGCGGCTGATCACGTCCTTGGCGGCGGTCTGCACGCTGTCGGGGTCGGTCGTGTCGACGCGGACGGTCTCGACGCCGGGGTGCTCGGCGGCGATCCGCTCCAGCAGCTCGGTGCGCCGGCCGCCGACGATCACGGTGTTGCCGCGCTCCCGCAGGGCGAGGGCGAGCGCCAGGCCGATGCCGCTGGTGGCGCCGGGGATAAAGATGGTGTTTCCGGTGATGTCCATGCACCGAGCTTCGGCCGTGGCGCAGGAGTGCGGCAGAGAGCGCTTATCGGGGGATCGGCGATCCCTGGTTGGGAACGCCGGAGTGCCCATACTGGACGCATGGACCGTGCCGAGCTCGCCGCCTTCCTGCGCCGCCGTCGTGAGGAGCTGAGGCCGGAGGACGTCGGCCTGCCGGTGGGGGCGCGCAGGCGGGCGCCGGGCCTGCGGCGCGAGGAGGTCGCGTCGCTCGCGGCGATGTCCGCTGACTACTACACGCGGCTGGAGCAGCAACGCGGCCCGCAGCCGAGTGAGCACATGCTCGCGTCGCTGGCCCGCGCCCTGCGGCTGAGCGACGGCGAGCGCGACTACCTGTTCCACGTCGCCGGCCGCAACGCCCCGTCGCCGCGGGTGACGAGCACGCACGTCGCGCCCGCGCTGCAACGCGTGCTGGACCGCCTCGACGACACGCCCGCGCTGGTGCTGTCCAACCTCGGCGAGATCCTGGTGCAGAACCGGTTCGCGGAGGCTCTCTACGGCGACTCGTCGCACTTCACCGGGCTCGCCCGCAGCAGCTTCTACCGCTGGTTCACCGACCCGCGTGAACGGCTGGTCTACCGCGAGCAGGACCGCGACCACCAGTCACGCGCGCAGGTCTCCAGCCTGCGCGCCGCCTACGCCACGATGGGCGCGCAGTCACGGGCGGGCGAGCTGGTCCGCGCGCTGCGCAAGGAGAGCGCCGAGTTCGCCGAGCTGTGGGAACGGCACGAGGTCGTCCGGCGGTTCGAGGACCACAAGGTGCTCGTGCACCCCCAGCTCGGTGAGATCGAGGTCGACTGCCAGGCCCTGTTCACCGAGGACCAGTCCCAGGCGCTGCTCGTGCTGACGGCACCGCCGCGCACCGAGTCGTTCGAGAAGATCCAGCTGCTCGGCGTGCTCGGCACCGAGAACTTCGACCGGGAGAGGTCCGGCGGGCTCAGCCGAGCCTGAGGACGGTCTCCTCGATCTCACCGCCGCGCGCCGCCGCGTGGCCGGTCTCGTGGCCGACGACCTCGAACCCCGCCCGCAGCAGCACCTTGAGCGACCCGGTGTTGTCGCTGGCGGCCCTGGCGTGCAGCGGCCGCGTGGTGACCTCCCGCAGCAGCAGCTCCAGAGCCCGCCCCGCCACGCCCTGGCCCCAGACGGCCCGGTCGACCCAGTAGGTGACCTCGGTGTCGCCCTCCATCACGAAGCTCGCGATGGTGCCCACGACCCGGCCGTCCCCGACGATCACCCGGTTCGTCACGTCGTCGCGGGCGAGGACCTTGCGCCAGTGGGCGTCGAACGCGGCCCTGTCGTCCGGGTCCTCGGTGGTGAACGCCGCCATGTGGACCGCGACCGGGTCGCGCATGAACTCGAACACCACGTCCAGATCGGACTCCTGGACCGGCCGCAACGTCACTTCCTGAACCACCGTGCACCTTCCCCCTGTGAGGGCGACAACACTAGCGGATCACCGTTTGTGACGTGAGTCACCAATCAGTCCGGTTTCTGTGACCCGGGGTGAGACTCGCCGGTCTCCCAGGGCGTACGGACAACTCGCCGGGTGAAGGGTGCGGAAGGTGACGGGTCGGGAGTGGCCGGTGCAGGTGGACGCGGAGCGGGTGGAGGCCGCGCGGGCGGGGGACCGGGCGGCGCTCGACGCCGTCGTCGCGGCCTGCCTGCCGCTGGTCTACAACGTCGCCGGTCGGGCGCTGCACTCCGCCGCGGACGTCGACGACGTGGTGCAGGAGACGATGGTCCGGGTGATCCGCGGCATCGACGCGCTGCGGGAGTCCGGCCGGTTCCGGTCGTGGGTCGTCGCCGTGACGATCAACCAGGTCCGCGAGCACCACCGGCGCCGCGACCTCGCGCCCGCGCCGCTGGAGGAGTACGACAGGCCCGATCCGGGCGCCGAGTTCGTCGAGGTGGCGCTGTCGCGGCTGCACTTCGCCCAGCAGCGCCGCGAGGTCGACGAGGCCGCCCGCTGGCTCGACCCCGCCGACAGCGAGCTGCTCGCGCTGTGGACGCTCGAACGCGTCGGGCAGCTCACCCGCGCCGAGGTCACCGACGTGCTCGACCTCAACGCCCACACCGTGACGGTGCGGGTCAGCCGGTTGAAGGGCCGCCTGGAGACGATCCGGCACCTCGTCCGCGCGCTGTCGGCCGAACCGCGCTGCCCCGCGCTCGACAAGGCGGCGCACGGCTGGAACGGCGAGCCGAGTCCGTTGTGGCGCAAGCGACTCCTGCGGCACGTCGACGAGTGCGGGCGGTGCCGTCGTGGCGTGGACGACGCCATGCCGGTCGAACGGATCCTGACCGGCGCGGCCCTGCTCACCGTCCCCGCCTCGTACCTGCCGCGGCTGCTGGACGACCTGCGCGACGTCACGCCGGTGGCCCCCGCGGCGCACACGGCCGCGCACCTCGCGGAGGCGACCGGTCCGTTCGCGAAGCTCGCCGGGCTCGTGTCCGCGAAGCCGTTGGCCGCCGCGGCCGGTGCCGCCGCCGTGTGCGCGGTGCTCGGTGTGACCGGCATCGTCGCGCTGCGGCCGTCCGACCCACCACCCGCCGTCGCGATCTCGGGCACGACCACCAACGCCCCCGTGAGCTCCGCGCCGCCGTCCACCGCGGAACCTGCGACGACCACGACCACGAGCACGACGACCACGCAGGTGCCCACGCCCGAACCGGTGCGCGTGCCGTCACCGGAGGAACGCGTCCTCGCCCTGATCAACGAGACCAGGGCGCGGCACGGCCTGCCGCCGCTCACCGTCGACCCGGCCCTGGTCACCGCCGCCGACCGGCACACCAGGGCGATGATGAGCAACGGCTGCGGCCTGTCGCACCAGTGCCCCGGCGAGAGCGGGCTCGGGCAGCGCAGCAGCGCGGCGGGCGTGCGGTGGACCTCCGTCGCGGAGAACGTCGGCATGGGCGGACCCGTCAAGGACGCCGTCGAGCCGATCTCGAAGATGGCGCTCGGCCTCACCCAGGCCATGATCGACGAGAAGCCGCCGGAGGACGGCCACCGCAAGAACATCCTCAGCAGGTCGTCGACCCGTGTAGGCATCGTCGTCGTGCGCGACGCACAGGGCACCGTCTGGATGACGCACGACTTCGCCGGAGGTTGATCGCCGGCCGGAAGTCGGCCAAAGATCATCCTTTGGTCGTACGTGGGAACGCGACCACAGGCGGACGCGCGACCGGTGGTCCACAGTGCACCGTCTGACGGTGCAGACCGTGACCTACCGCTGGCCCGCCGGCGTCGCTTCGCAGACCCCCGACCTGCTTCGCTGGACGGGGTTCGCCGGTGCCCTCCTGCTCACCGCGGGGGCGTGGGCGGCGAGAGGGACCGCGCTGGCGCTGGGCGCCGCGATCGCGGGTGCCGGACTGGTGGTGCTGGCGTGGGCGCTGCTCGGTCGCACGAGGACGGACGCGACGTGGCTGCGCCGCACGCTCGCGTGGTGGTGCGGTCCGCTGCTCGTGGCGCCGCCGCTGTTCAGCATGGACGTGTTCAGCTACCTGGCGCAGGGCGAGGTGGCCGCCGCCGGTCACGACCCCAACGTGGTGAGCCCCGCGGCGGGCGCGAGTCCGGAGGCCGTGGCCCGCGTCGGCGTGTACTGGCAGGAGACGCCCTCGCCGTACGGGCCGCTGTTCAACACGGTCGAACGGGCGGTCACCGAGGTCACGAGCGGTGACGTGGTGGCGGGCATCGGGCTGCACCGCCTCGTCGCGGTCCTGGGTCTGCTGCTCGTCGTGTGGGCGGTGCCCAGGCTCGCGGTGCCGGCGGGGGTGCGCGAGGACACGGCGCTGTGGCTGGGCGTGCTCAACCCGCTGGTGCTGTGGCACCTCGTCGGCGGTGTCCACAACGACGCGCTGATGCTCGGCCTGATGCTCGCGGGCACGGTCGTGGCGCTGGAGGCGCTGCCGGAGCTGCGCTGGTGGCCGCTCACGGCCGGTGTCGTGCTCATCGGGCTCGGCGCGCAGGTCAAGCTGCCCGCGCTGGTGGCGCTCGCGGTCGTCGGCACCGCGCTGGCCCGCCGCCTGGGCGGGGGACTGGTCAGGTTCGCGCTCGCGGGCACGGGCATGGTCGCCGCCGCTGCCGTGGTGTCGGTCGTGACGTCGCTGGCCGGCGGCACCGGCTTCGGCTGGGTGCGGGCGCTCGGGACGCCGTCGAAGATCAACAGCTGGATGGCGCCGAGCAACTGGCCGGGCTTCCTGGCGGGTGCGGTGTCGAGCCCCGCGACGGCGCAGGCGATGATTTCCGCGGGACGGGTCGCGGGGCTCGTGCTGATCCTGTGCGGACTGGTCGTGGTGCTCAACCGGCAGCTGCGCGGCGGGATCTCCGAGGTGACGTCGCTGGGACTGATGATGAGCCTGATCGTGGTGCTGGGACCGGTGGTCCAGCCGTGGTACCTGCTGTGGGCGGTGCTGCCGCTGGCCGCGTGCCTGCCGGAGGGACCGTGGCGCACGCGCGTCGCCGCGGTCGCCGGGGTGTTCTCCCTGCTCGTCCCGCCGCTCGCGGGCAACTTCAGCGGCCGGGTGGCCGAGCTGGTCATCGCGTACGTGGTGGGGGTCGCGCTGGTGGGGGCCGCGTTCCTCCTGCTGCGCAGGGCGAGGGTGTCCGTTGCCGCGCAGAGCTGACCTGGTCCGCTACGGGGCGGCCGCGCTGGCCGGAGGCGCGCTCGCGCTGAGCTTCCCGCCGCGCACGATGTGGTGGCTCGCGGTCCCGGCGTTCGCCGTGCTGTGGCTCACGCTGAAGGACGTGCGCGGACGCCGCGCGGCCGGTCTCGGGTTCGTCTTCGGGCTCGCCTTCTTCCTGCCCCACCTGTGGTGGATCCAGCACTTCCTGGGTGACCAGTTCGGCCCCTGGCCGTGGCTCGTGCTCTCGGCGCTGATGGCGCTGTTCGTCTGCGTGGTGATGGCGTTCGTGCCGTTGGTCGCGCGGCTGCCCGCGGCCCCCGTGTGGGCGGCGCTGCTGTTCGTGCTGCAGGAGACCGCGCGCGGCCTCATCCCGTTCAACGGCTTCCCGTGGGGCAGGGTGGCGTTCGGGCAGGTCGACGGGCCGTTCGGCAGGCTGGCGGCCGTCGGTGGCGCGCCGCTGGTGACGTTCGCGGTGGTGGTGACCGGCTTCGGGTTCGCGGCCTGGCTGCCGCACCTGCGGCAGTGGTGGCGGGGCTGGGCGTTGCTGCCGGTCGTCGCCGCCCTCGTGGCCGGTCCGCTGGTCATCGTCGACGCCCAGAACGGGCAGCGCACCGTCGCGGTCGTGCAGGGCAACGCGCCGGACATCGGCCTCGACCTGCTCACCGCGGGCGACACGCTGCGCGCCAACCACCTGCGCAAGACCGCCGAGCTGGCGGGGAAGATCCGCGACGGCTCGCTGCCGCGGCCCGACCTCGTCGTGTGGCCGGAGAGCGCCACCCGCACCCGTGACAACGACCCCGTGCTCGACGCCGCGATCACTGACCTGGGCGTGCCGACGCTGGTCAGCGCGCTGCGCAACGGGCAGAACGCCATCATCACCTGGCTGCCCGGCAGCGGGGCGGGCAAGTCGTATGCCAAGCAGGAGCTGGTGCCGTTCGCCGAGCACATCCCGCTGCGCGACCTCGCCCGGCTCGTGACGCCGTTCGCGGACCAGGCGGACCTCGACGCGGGCACCGAACCGGGCGTGCTGGACATCGCGGACACGCGCGTGGGCGTCGGCATCTGCTACGAGGTCGCCTACGACTACGTCCTGCGCGAAAGCGCGGCCGAGGGCGCCCAGGTGCTCGTCGTGCCGACCAACAACGCCTGGTACGGCCGCGGCGAGATGACCTACCAGCAGCTCGGGATGGCCCGCCTGCGGGCGATCGAGCACGGCCGTGCCGTGGTGGTCGCGGCGATCAGCGGCGTCAGCGCGGTGGTGCGCCCGGACGGCAGCGTCGTGCGGTCGACCGGGATGTTCACCGACGACCTGCTGGTGGACACCGTGCCGTTGCGGACGGAGCTGACGTTCGCGACGAGGTTCGGCAGCGCGATCCACGTCGTGTTCACGGCCGCCGCCTTCGCCGCGTGCCTCTTCGCGCTGTGGTCCCGCCGCCGCGCCGTCACCTCCGAACAGCGGGACTGACCGTCAGGACCGGCGGGTGTACCGGTGCTTCACCCCGGTGGGGAAGTACTCCGGGTCGCCCGCCGGGCGCAGCACTACGTCCGGCAGCTGTCGTTCCGCCGGGACGTAGTGCGCGAACTCGCTGTTGAGCCGCAGCAGCTCGGTCCTGATCGACTCGGCGACGGCCGCCGCGTCCGCCGTGCGGCCCGGCGCGGTCTCGACGGTGATCCGCAGGACCCGGTCTCGGTCGGCGTCCTCGACCGACTCGACCACGAACTTGCCGGTGACGGTGTCGCTGATGCCGGGCTGTTCCAGGCCGACGGTGACGTTCTCCGGGTACACGTTCGCGCCGAAGAACGACACGGTGAACAACGACCGTCCGAACAGGAAGACGAACGGCAGCTCCGGGCCGGGCGGGGGAGTGAAGCCGTGCCCCGCGCAGAACGCCAGCAGCTCGTCGTGGCGCAGGAGCCCGCCCTCGTCGGCGATGCGGTAGCGAACCAGCGGGATGCCGCCGTCCGAGGTGAACACCAGCGTGCCGTCGTGCACCTCGAAGAACCGGCTCGCCGGGTCGTACTGCACGAGCGTGGGCAGCCGTGCGTCGCCGAACACCTGCCGCGCGAGGTCGGGCCGCAGCGCGAAGAACCGCCGGATCGCCACCGACAGCGCCGTCTCGTTGCCGAGCACACCGGCGTCCGCGGTGCCGTAGAGGGACGCGATGTCCGCGATCGGGTCGGCGATCCCGGCGCGCTGGGACACCAGGTCGCGCCACTGCTCGCTGAACACCTCACCGGCCAGCACCAGCTTGACCGAGTACGACGGCCAGTCGACGCCCTCCGCGAGACCGGTGTCGACGACGTCCTTCACGAACGGCGGGTAGCCCAGCAGCACGACCTGGTCGAAGTGCGGCGCCAGCTCGGGCAGCACCCGCAGGATCTCCGCCTTGTTGTTGCCCGGCGCCACCACCGTGATCGGGCAGCCCTTGACCGCGAGGTGCCGCACGCACGCCTGGGTGAACAACCCGCCGACCCACGTGCCGAGCGGGAAGCACACGACGGCGAGCGTCGTCCGTTCGTCCGCCTTGAACCCGTCGACGAGCACCTGCTCGAACCGGCGCGCCACGCGCAGCTCGTCCTCGACGGCCCGCGGCCAGACCGTCGGCCGCCCGCTCGACCCCGACGAGACGGCGATCATGTCGCACGCCGTCAGCGTCCCGTCGCGGCACAGCTCCGGCAACGGGTACCGCTCGTGGTAGTTCGCCTTGTCGAGCAACGGCAACCGCTGGAAGTCCTCGAACGTGCGGATGCCCGCCGGGTCGATCCCGTTCTCCCGCAACAGCTTCCCGTACGCGGGCACGGTCGCGGCCGTCCGCCGCACCAGGTCGAGCACCCAGCTGTCCGACACCGGTTCGCCCGGCGCGAAGAAGTCGTCGAACGCCTGTCGCACGCGGTCCTGCCGGCTGCTGGTCACCAGCTGAGACTAACCGCCATTCCAGACGAACGAAGGTGCACGCGGAGTACCCGCTGCTCCTACGCTCGGTGATGATCGGAACTCCCCCTGCTTTCCGGTGAGGAGACAACTCCATGAGATCCCTGCGCACGGGGGCACTGGCCGTCCTGACGGCCTCAGTGGTCGCCCTCTCGATGACCGGTGCGTCCGCACACGACCCCGACACCCCCGAAGGACAGGCAGCGGCCAGGTCGTTCCTGGCCGACCACCTCCCCGCCGACCGCCACTCCGTGACCGGAACCGCCGACGGCGTCCCGTGCGTCGACGGCAAGGCCGACATCTACCCCTGCAAGAACGTCGACCTGCTCAGCGTCCTGCCGCTGTCCGCGATCGGCGGCGGCAACGGCAACGACATCTGGGGCTGGACCGACCCGTCCTCCGGCAAGGAGTACGCGATCGTCGGCCGCACCAACGGCACGGCGTTCGTCGACGTGAGCACGCCGACCGCGCCGAAGTACCTGGGCAACCTGCCGTCCAACGGCGGCAGCAGCTCGTGGCGCGACATGAAGGTCTACAAGGACCACGCGTTCGTCGTCGCGGACAACATCAGCGGCCACGGCATGCAGGTGTTCGACCTGACCCGCCTGCGCACCGTCACCACGCCGCAGACGTTCACGGCCGACGCGCTGTACCGCGACTTCGGCCCCGCGCACAACATCGCCATCAACGAGGAAACCGGCTACGCGTACGCGATCGGCTCCAACACGTGCCGTGGCGGCCCTCACATGGTCGACATCCGCACGCCGAAGCAGCCGGTGAACGCGGGCTGCGTCTCGGAGGACGGCTACACGCACGACAACCAGTGCGTCGTCTACCGCGGCCCCGACGCGGGCTTCCAGGGCAGGGAGATCTGCTTCAACTCCAACGAGGACACGCTGACGATCGTCGACGTGACCGACAAGTCCAGCCCGCGCCAGCTCGTCCGCAAGGGCTACTCCGGCTCGCAGTACTCGCACCAGGGCTGGCTGACTGAGGACCAGCGGTACTTCCTGCTCGACGACGAGCTGGACGAGTCGTCGAGCTCCGACAAGCGGACCAAGACCTACGTCTGGGACCTGCAGAGCCTCGCGAACCCGGTCCACATCGGCACCTACACCTCGCCCGCCACGGCGATCGACCACAACCAGTACATCAAGGGCAGGTACTCCTACCAGGCCAACTACCAGGCGGGCCTGCGCATCCTCGACGTCAGCGGTGTCGCGTCCGGCCAGCTCACCGAGGCCGGGTTCTTCGACATCTACCCGTCGGGCGACGCGGCGCGCTTCAACGGCGCGTGGAGCAACTACCCGTACTTCGCGAGCGGCATCGTCGTCATCAGCGGCATCGAGCAGGGCCTGGTCGTGGTCAGGCCGAACCTCGACGCCGTCGAACCGCCGCCTCCCGGCGACAAGTACGAGAACACGACCGACGTGCCGATCCCGGACGCCGGTGCCGCGGTGACGTCCTCGATCTCGGTCACCGGCCGGTCCGGCAACGCCCCCGCCACCCTGACCGTGGGCGTCGACATCAAGCACACCTACCGCGGTGACCTCGTCATCGACCTGGTCGCACCGGACGGCACCGTCTACCGCCTCAAGAGCCAGAACACCGACTCCGGTGACAACGTGATCACCACCTACACCGTGAACGCGTCGGCCAGGGCCGCCAACGGCACCTGGCAGCTGCGGGTGCAGGACGTCTACCGAGCCGACACGGGCTACATCGACTCGTGGAGCCTTCAGTTCTGACCCTGACGCGGCAACCGCGTTGATCCTGTGGGGGCGCTCTCGTCACGAGGGCGCCCCTCAGGTGCGGAGGGAGCGATCATGCGCAAGTTGCGTTTCACGGACTGGATCTTCGCCGTCATCGCCGTGCTGGTGATCGCGGGCGGCGTCTACGTCATGGCCCAGCCGTCCGCCGGCCACAACGCCCACCAGCAGCAGCAGGTGGACCTCACCCCCGCCGCGCACAGCGACGGACTGTCCGAAGTGGAGAGCGGCTACCGCTTCGACCGGGTCACCATGCCCGAGACCCGCAGTGAGGCCGTCCCGGTGGCGTTCCGCATCCTCGACAGCGCGGGCACCCCGGTCACCCGGTTCCTCGACAACCAGACCAAGCAGATGCACTTCTTCAGCGTCCGCGACGACATGAACATCTTCGAGCACCTGCACCCCGTGCTGGACGGCGACACCTGGCACACCACGCTCAACCTGCCCGACGGCGGCGCATACCGCATGTTCGCCGAGTTCGTCCCCCTCGACACCAAGGACCCACGCCACCCCGTCGTCCTGGGCGTCCCGTTCAGCGTCCCCGGCGACACCACCCTCGTCCCGGTCCCCGCCCCGTCCACCGAGGCCACCACCACCGACGGCTATACGGTCGTCCGCGTCGACGAACCCACCCGCCCCACCGCCCTGCGCCCGCAGGACCTGCGGCTGTCGATCCGAGGCCCGGACGGCAAGCCGGTCAGCTCGCTCGAACCCCACCTCGGCGCCAATGGCCACATGACCGGCTTCCACACGATGCTGCTGTCCGCCACCCACATGCACCCGCTGGAGCTGGCCGGCATCCCGCTGAACAACGGGGAGCTGAGCTTCCAGGCGGTGTTCGCGGAGCGGGGGGAGTACCGGCTGTTCCTGGAGTTCGCGCACGCCGGGAAGGTGCGCAGGGCGGCCTTCACGATCGACGTCACCGGCTGAGAACACAACCGCTTCGTCCGTGCCACCTCCTCGCGGAGACGGCACGGACGATGCTGCTGAATTCTCTATAGCTTCAGTGTTGACTAAAAGTAACCCTCACTCGGTGGTCGGCTCAGCGGACCGGCTCCGGTGACTTCAAGCTCGCCTGGGCCTCCAGGTGGTCGGGCAGGGAGGCCCGGTAGATCGGCATCGCCGCGGCCGTCGTCACGATGGCGACCGCGACCAGGATCGCGAACATCTCCGGCGTCACCAGGTCGTAGGCGAGGCCGATGTTGATGAAGATGAGGATCATCAGCCCGCGGGCGTTCATCAGGCCGCCGACCGCGGAGGCGTAGCGCCACGAGTAGCCCTGGGCCCGCACGACCAGGCCGCAGCCGACGTACTTGCCGACGAACGCGACGAGCATCATCGCGGCGAGCTGGAACCACAGCGCGCCGCCGGAGCCGAAGCCGTCCACCCTGGTGTTGAGGCCGCTGAAGGCGAAGAACACGGGCAGCAGCAGGATCGAGTTGAGGTCGGTGAGCTTGGTGTCGAGCTCACGGCGGACGACTTTCGAGTTCGGCATCGCGAGGCCGGTGATGAAGCCGCCGAACACCGAGAAGACGCCGATGTAGTCGGTGTACCAGCCGGCCAGCAGGACGATGAAGAGGATGACGGCCACCATGTCGCGGCTGAGCTTGCCGTCGCGTTCGGCTCGTTCGCCGAGCTTCGCGAGCCACTTGCGGCCGACGGTCAGCATCAGGACGGCGAAGATCGCCGCGCCCGCGATGGTCTTCAGCGCTCCCGCCGGGCTGCCGGAGGCGCCGACCGCGATGATCAGCGCGAGGAACGCCCACGCCGCCGCGTCGTCGATCGCCGCCGCCACCAGGGTGAGGCCGCCGATCGGGGTGTTGGCGATGCCGCGTTCCTGGAGGATGCGGGCGAGCATGGGGAACGCGGTGATCGACAGGGCGCCGCCGATGAACAGCATGAACACCCACATGCTCGTGCCCTCGGGGCTGAGCGAGTCGTAGAAGACGACCGCGGCGCCCGCGCCGAGCAGGAACGTCGGCACGATGCCGGAGATGGCGAGCACGGACGCCTTGCGGGCGTTGGAGCCCGCGGTGAGGCCGTGGTCCAAAGAGGACCCGACGAGGAACATGTAGAACGTCAGGCCGATCGTGCTGAGCACGTACAGCGTGTTCTTCACGTCGGCGGGGAAGAGCTGGGCCTGCACGCCGGGGGCGACGGCGCCGAGCAGCGCCGGGCCGAGCAGGACACCGGCGACCATCTCGCCGACGACCCTGGGCTGCTTGACCAGCATGGCGAGCCGTCCGCACACGGTGGTCGCGACGAGCACGACCGCCAAGGCGGCGAAGACCTGCAGCGCGAAGTGGATCTGGTTCACGGGATCTCCTGGGTCGGGGCCGGCCTGGGGTCAGTGCCGGACTGGGCATCCCTGCGTGTCGTGCTTGTCGAAGTACTCGCCCGCCAGCCGCAGCCGGTGGGCGTGCAGCACCATGACGGTGCCGAGCACGAGTTGCGCGACGCTGCGCCAAACGTCTTCCCAGCGGTCCCGCACGCGCATCAGCGCGAGCCGGGTCGTGGGAGTGGAACCGTCGCGGACGAGCAGGCACGGACCCCTGCTCGGCAACGACCGGGAGTGCGTCACCGAGGAGTGCAGGGTGACCCGGCGGAGCACCTCCCTCGATGCGGCCCTCATCGCGATCGGCGACAGCCGCCACGCCGGGCAGGGCCGGTTCGCCGCGATGCCGAACGGGATGTGGTGCGCCGAACGGACCTTCATGCGTTCCCAGCGGCCGGGGTCGAACTCGCCGGGCCGCTCGTAGCCGGTGGCGTGGTACTCGGGGTAGTTGAAGCACAGCACCGACCCGGCCGGAAACCTGGTGTTCTCGTCCAGCTCGATGTCGTCGGTCGTGATGCGGTGCGCGATGCCGAACAACGGGTAGAGGCGGAACGTCTCGTCCAGCACGTGGGCGAAGTACCGGTCGTCGGACGGGTCCGCCGCGATGCGGGCCGCGACGTCGGGGTGCTGGGCCAGCGCGAGCAGCAGGTGTGCCATGCCCTCGGACATCTGCACGACGGCGGTGTTGAAGTACGTGCCCTGGAGGTAGTGCACCTGTTCGGTGCGCGACAGCGTCTCCGGCAGCGGGAGGCGGACGTCGCCGAGCCGTTTCTCCAGGTAGCGGGTGAGCCGTGCCCGCCGCCGGGGGTGGCGCAGGCCGGTGCACTTCAGGGCGGTCACGACGTCGTCGGCGTGTCCGATGATCAGGTCGCGTGCGGCGCGGGGGCACGGCTCGCCGAACACCATCTCGTAGAAGTACTCGGCCCAGACCGGCATCATCAGGTCGCGGAGCCGGACGTGTGTGACGGGGCCGCGCAGCACCTCGTCGAGCACCTTGGCGGTGCAGCGGGTGGCCGCCGCCGACAGCTCCTCGGTCGGGCCGGCGAGGAAGGCGCGGGTCACGCGGGCCACGTCGTCGTAGCGCGGCCCGGCCTCCAAATGCTCCTGGTGCACCTCGGGGCCGGGGGAGAGCCAGTACCAGAACAGGTCCGACAGCCCGGCGCCCTTGCTGCGGCCGTTCGCCGCGGCCTGGCCGTAGAGCTCCTGGAAGCGGTCGGGGCCGACCTGCTCGTTGGGGAACGTGATCGCGTTGTCGCCGTTGACCTTCTCGAACACCTTGGCGCGCAACGCGACCACGCGTGCGGGTAGCTTGCTCAGCAACGAAACCCCCTGTGCACCACCATGTCCCGCGACAGCACACCGCCGCACATCGTCAGGACGTGCAGGAACTCGTCGCGCAGGACGTCGAGCACGCGCCGCACGCCCGCCTCGCCGTCCGCGGCGAGACCCCACAGCACCGGCCTGCCGATGCCGACGGCCGTCGCTCCGAGCGCGAGTGCGATCGCGATGTCGCCGCCGCTGCGGACACCTCCGTCGAGGACGACCGGCACCCGCCCGGCCACCGCGTCGGCGACGGCGGGCAACGCGTCCAGGGACGCCGGCACCAGGTCGAGCTGACGGCCGCCGTGGTTGGACACGACGATCCCGGCCACGCCGTGCTCGACGGCGAGCACGGCGTCGGCGGGGTGCAGGACTCCCTTCACCCACACCGGGAGCGACGTCATCCCGCGCAGCCGGCCGATGTGCTCCCACGACACATCGGCCGACATCGCGATGTCCCTCGGTCCCGCCACGCCCGCCAGGTCCCGCATGTTCTCCGCGGCCAGCCCGGCGGGCAGGTCGTGGAAGCCGTGCTCGATGTCGCGGCGGTGCCGGCCGAACACGGGGGAGTCGGCCGTCACGACGAGCGCCGCGCAGCCCGCCCGTTCGGCGCGCCGCACCAGCTCCTCGGTGACGGCCATGTCCGGCTGGACGTAGAGCTGGAACCACACGGGGCCGGTGGCGGCGGCCACGACGTCGGCGATCGGCACCGTGGAGGCCATGCTGGAGACCACCACGGTGCCGTCCGCCGCCCGCGCCGTCGCGAGCTCGCCGTCGGGGTGGGCGAGCTTGTGGAACGCGGTCGGCGAGATCAGCACCGGGAAGTCGGTGCCGATCTTCCCGCCCCGCAGCACCCTGGGCAGCAGGGCGAGGCTGCGGAACGCCGCCTCGTTCTCCGCGAGCACGACCTCGTCCCCGACTCCGCCCGCGAAGAAGTCGTAGTGGACGGGGTCGAGCACCGCACGGGCCTTGTCGTGCAGCTCCGCGAGCGCCGGGTTCACAAGCGGGCTCCGAGGACGGTGTCCAGGTAGGCGCGCAACGGTGCCTTGTGGACGTGCTCGCTGTCCCACTCGTTCTCGAGGTTCTCGGTGATGTGGTGCTCGGTGAGCAGCTCGCCCGCGCGGAAGTGCCGCACGACCGGGTGCAGGTAGCGGCCGTCGAGCCCGCTGGTGTCCTCCTGGGAGGTGCGGCCGGCGGTGATGTCGAACGGGTTGACCTTGTCGTGGTCGGCGCCGTATTCCAGCGTCACCGTCAGGTAGGTGTCGACGTCGCCGAACTCGCCGCGCGCCACGGCCTCGTGCAGGTGCGCGACCGGCACCTCCTCCAGGTACCGCGCGGTGCCGTCCGGTCCGATGAGGACGGTGTCGGCCAGGAACCCGAACAGCTGCCACAGCGCGGAAGTCCGGTTGACCCGCTCGATGACCGCTTCGGTGACGTCCGCGGCGGCCACGTCCCTGCTCGGCCAGTCGACGCCGTGGTAGCGCTGTTCGGCGATGCGGTGCAGCGCCACCACCCCGTACCGGAAGCCGTGGATGAACCCGCTCGTCGACTTCTTGAAGTCCCTTGCCTGCGTGATCGTGCCCGCGAAGAACAGGTCGGGCACGTTCACCGACTCCCAGGCCGCGGTCTGGTCGGGGAAGCGGGAGTTGATGGTCAGCTGCGGCCGGCACTCCGGGGCGAAGATGGAGGCGTCGAACCGGAACCCGGTGGCGAGGATGACCCGGTCGTAGCGGATCTCCTTCACCACCTCGTCGACCCGCTGGAAGCTCACCTTCACGTAGAAGTCGTCGCCGTCGCGCCGGATGCTCTTGATGTGCCCGTCCAGCAGGGCGTTCTGCGACTTGAGCTGGTAGGTGTCGAGGAAGTTGTTGTTCACCGCCCGCAGGTGCCCGACGAAGTGCGTCTGCCAGGCGAGCTTGAGCGAACCGGGGCCCGCCACGTGGATGACCGACGCCGTCTCGACGAGCGCGTCCGCGGTCTCGAACGCCGAATTGCCGCGCCCGACGATCAGCACCTTCTTGCCGATGAACTCCTGCGGGTCCACCGACACGTCGTAGTAGTGCTCGGCATGCTCGACGCCCTCGATCTCCGGCACGTACTTCTGCGAGACACCGGTGGCGACGATGAGCCGCTTGGCACGGTAGGTGCCACCGTGCTGGTCGCGCACCACGAAGTCGTCCGGCCTGGACACCGACACGACCCGGGTGTCGTAGCGGATCGGCAGGTCGTTCTTCACGGCGAAGTCGCCGAGGTAGCGGACCATGTCGTCGGCGCCGGGGAAGTACCGCGGGGTGTAGCCGGTGAAGAGCAGCTCCGGGTCGTCGGAGAGCAACGAGTTCCAGTCGACCCGCAGGTTCAGCTCCGGGTCGTCCCAGCCCGTGTACACCTTGTTGATCGAGATCAGCTGGCGGTGCCGGGGGAAGCGGGTGAAGAACGTCCCCGCCGCCGCGCCGGCCTCCAGCACGAGGTGGTCCCGGCCGGACCGCTTGAGCAGGTAGGACGCCTGCAGTCCCGCCGGACCGGCGCCGATCACGAGACACTCGGTCGAAACCTCGCTGGACACGACTTCTCTCCTCACGCTGTGCCGATCAACTTGGCGAGCCGGCGTTTGTCGGGCTTGCCGCTGGGAGCGACGGGGGGTTCGGTGATGGCGGTGACGCGGACGGGGGCGCACGCGGCGCCCAGCCGCGCGGTGACGAGCTCGCGCAGCTCGGCCAGCCGCGGGACGCGGTCCGCCCTGGGCACGACGAAGGCGTGGACGGCCTCGCCGGTGTCGTCGTCCGGTGCCGCGACGACGTACGCCTCCGCGACGTCCGGGTGCCCGGCGAGCACGTGCTCGATCGGGCCGATGTGGAACAGGTTCGCGTTGACGATCACGACGTCCCTGGCCCTGCCGGTGAGCACCAGGTTGCCGTCCTCGTCGAACCGGCCGAGGTCGCGGGTGCGGACCCAGCCGTCCACGAACACCTCGGCCGACTCCTCCGGGGCGCCCCAGTAGGAGCTCGCCTGCGACGGGGTGCGCACGTACAGCTCCCCGTCGCGGATCTCCACGTCCACCGGGGGTTTCCCGACGGTGCCGGGAGGGTCGGACGGCGTGGCCATCGAGATCATGCCGGTCTCGGTCTGGCCGTAGCCGTGGAACAGCACGGGCCCGAGCACGTCGAGCGCCTCGCGGTGGCGTTCGGCGGTCAGCGGTGACCCGGAGACGAGCAACGCCTCCAGCGTGTCCAGGCCGGTGGGGGAGTGCCGCTGGGCCGCGACCAGCTTCGCCAGACCGGGCACGGTGATCACCCGTGCCGTGGCGCGCAGGTCCGTGATCGCGGTGGCCGGGTCGTCCGCGACGACGACCGTGCCGCCCGCGGTCAGGGTGAGCACCGCGTACTCGAACATCACCTGGCTCGACAGCGACCCGAACACCAGGTAGCGGCCGAGCCGGGCCGCGAGCTCCCGGACGGCCGGTGGCCACGCGGCGGGCCGGGTGTTCCAGGCGTTCGCCATCGACGCGTAGGTCTGCGCGCACGCCTTGGGGGCACCGGTGCTGCCGCTGGTGTGGATCAACCGGGCCACGTCGCCGGGGTGGCCGTCGCAGTGCAGGGCAGCGGCGGGCACCGTGACGAGGCCGGTCGTGACGAGGTCGGCGGTGTCGCGGACGACGAGCTTGATGTCCAGGCCGAGCAGGTGCTCGACCTGGGTGTCGGTCAGCCCCGGCCGGACACCGACGACCCGTGCGCCCACCACGTGCGCCGCGAGGATCGTCGCGAACGCCTCCACGGTCACGCCCAGCAGCAGCGCCACGCCGTCGCCCGGCCCGAGTCCCTTGCGCCGCAACGCGGTCGCGACCCGCGCGACGAGGTCGAGCAGTTCCGCGCCGGTCACCACGCGGGTGCCGTGCTCGAACACCGGCCGGTCCGCGGCGGCGCCGAGCACGTCGAGCACCGCGCGCGGGAACGGCTCGGCGTCACGCGCCGGCAAGGCATTCCTTCACGAACACGACCAGCGGCTGCTGGTGCACCTCAGGCAGGTCCCACTGGTTCTCCAGGTTTTCGGCCAGGTGGTGCGTCGCGGTGAGCACGCCGTTGCGGTAGTAGCGGGTCACCGGGTGCAGGTAGCTCGCGTCCGACGCGTTGACCGGGTCGTTCTCGGCGACGCGCGGGACGTTGATGTCGAACGGGTCCACGGTGTCGTGGTCCGGCCCGTACTCGAGCGTCGTGACGAACCGGTGCTCGGCCGGGCCCAGGCCACCGTCGGCGACGTAGGAGACCGGCACCTCCTCCTCGTAGCGCGCGCTGTCGCCGTCGACCGTCACGACGTCGCCGATGACCGCGAACTGCTGCCACAGGCACGACGAGCGGTTGACCCTGGCGATGATCGCGTCGCTGATCGCGTCGGGGGAGTGCTCCAGCTCCGTCGCGGGCCACGGGGTGTCGTGGTGGCGGGCGTTGAGGACGCGGTGCAACGCGCGGGCGCCGTAGCGGAACCCGTGGATGAACCCGCTGGTGGACTTCTTGAAGTCACGCGACTGGGTGACCGTGCCCGCGAAGTACAGACCGGGGATGTTCGTCGACTCGAACGCCGAGGTGAGCTGAGGGAACCGGTCTTTGATGATCAGGTTCGGCCGGCAGTCGTCGGCGAAGACCGAGGCGTCGAACCGGAAACCGGTGCACGCGATGATCCGGTCGTACTCCAGCTCACGCAGCCTCTCGACCGTGCGCGCGTACCGGAACTGGATGCGGAAACCGCCCTCCGGCTTGCGTTCGATGCGCTCGATCGTGCCGTCGATGACCGCGTTCTCGCTCTTGAGCTGGTAGGTGTCGAGGAAGTTGTTGTTCACCGCCCGCAAGTGCCCGACGTAGTGCGTCTGCCAGGCGAGCTTCACCGAGTTCGGCCCGGCGAGGTGGATGACGGCCGCGTGCTCGACGAGCGCGTCGGCGGTCTCGAAGCCGGAGTTGCCCTTGCCGATGACCAGCACCCGCTGGTCGGTGAACGACTCGGGGTCCGTGTCGAAGGTGTCGTAGCGCTCGACGTGCTCGATGCCGGGGATCGGCGGCAGGTAGAGCTGGGAGACGCCGGTGGCCATCACGAGCTGCTTGGCCTGCCAGGTCTTGCCGCTGCCGTCCTGCACGGTGAACCCGTTGTCATCGCGGGAGATCCGGGTGACCTCGGTGTCGTAGTGGATCTTCAGCCCGGCGGCGAAGTCCTGGAAGTACCGGACGATGTCGTCGGCGTCGGGGAAGTACTTGGGGCTGTAGCGGGTGAACAGGAGCTCGGGGTCGTCGGTGAGCAGCGAGTTCCAGTCCATCCGCATCTTCTGCTCGGGATCGGAGAACCCCGTGTGGACCTTGTTGATGGAGATGAGTTTGCGGTGCCTCGGGTACCGCGTGAAGAACGTGCCGGCCCCGCTGCCGCGCTCGAGGACGGCGTAGTCCCGACCGTCGCGGTCGAGCAGTGCGGCGAGCTGCAAACCGGCCGGTCCCGCGCCGATGATCAGGTAGTCGTACGCCATGACCGGGGAAGCTACCCACGCGATCTCAGAACGTTCTGAGATCGCGTGCCTACCGTCCGTCCCGTGACGACGACCGCATCGGCCACGTCCGTGGACCTGGCCTCCCCGCTGACCGTCCCGCAGCTCCTGCGCTCCGCCGCGCCGCTGGAGGTGCTCGCCGGAACCGCCGTGCGGGACCGGGTGGCACGCGGACGGGCCTACCTGCGCACGGTGCTCGCCGACGACGAACGTCCCGTGTACGGCCTGAAGACCGGTTTCGGTGCTCTGGTGGGGTTCGCGGGCCGGACGGACGACGCCGACCAGTGCGACAACACCCTCGCACACCTCGGCGCGGGCCAGGGACCTGACCTGCCGCTCGACATCGCCCGCGCCTCCCTGCTGGTGCGGACGTGGTCGCTCGCCCAGGGCCTGTCCGGCGTGTCCGCGCACGTGGTGGAAGGGCTGGCGAAGATGTTCGCCACCACGTTCGTGCCCGCGGTGCCGCGCTACGGCTCGGTGGGCGCCAGCGGTGACCTGATCCCGCTCGCGTACGCCGCGCAGGCGCTGCGCGGCCGCGGGCACGCCTACCTCGACGGCACCCGGATGCCCGCGTTCGAGGCGCTGGACCGCGCGGGACTGTCCCCGCTGGAACTGGACGGCCGTGACGCGCTGGCCCTGGTCAACGGCACGTCGGTGACGACCGCCGCGACCGCGCTGGCCCTGTCGTCGGTGCGCGCCTCGCACCGCGCCCTGACCGCGCTCACCTGTCTGCTCGTCGACGTCCTCGGCGCCGACCCGGGTTTCGCCGACCCCCGCCTGATCACCGCTTTCGGCCACACCGGGGCCGTGGACGTGGCCTCACGGATGCGGACGGCGCTGGAAGGCTGCGTGCCCAGCGGCAAGCGCGCGTTGCAGGAGCCGTACAGCATCCGCTGCTCGCCCCAGCTGCTCGGCGCGGCGGAGGACGCCCTGCGCTACGTCGACGGCGTCGTGGCCGCCGACCTGGGCGGGGTGAGCGACAACCCGCTGTTCTTCCCCGGCGACGACCTGGTGGCGCACGGCGGCAACTTCTTCGGCCAGCCCGCCGCCTACGCCGCCGACGTGCTGGCGATGGTCACCGCGTCCCTGGGCAACCTCGCCGAACGCCAGCTCGACCTGCTGGTCGACCCCGCCCGCAACACGGGCCTGCCGCCGATGCTCGCCGCCGGGCCGGGCCGCCAGCACGGCTTGCAGGGCGTGCAGCTCGCGACCACGGCGTTCGTCGCGGAGATCCGCCGCAACGTGCTGCCCGCGAGCACCCAGAGCCTGCCGACCAACCTGCACAACCAGGACGTCGTGCCGTTCGGCACGCAGGCGGCGCTGCGGTCCTACGACCTCGCCGCCCTGCTGCGCCTGCTGTGCGGGTCGCTCGCGCTGGGGCTGCGCCAGGCCGTGCACGTCGGCGGCAGGCGCCCGGCCGCACCCCGGTGCGCGACGTTGCTGGACGCGCTGGCGGAGGCGATCGAGCCGGTGGACCCGGACCGGCCGCTCGACGAGGACGTGCGGGTGGCCGCGGACGTGGTCGTCGACGGCGAGTGGTGACAGCGCACGAGACGGCAGCGTCTGAGCGGGCCCCCGCCTCACGTCCACGCGGTCGGGACCCGGTCGGGCGCCGCCAGCCTGACCGGCGCCTCCCCGGTGGCCTGCGCCGGCACGGCGATCGGGGCCAGCGGGACGCGCAGCGTGAACCGGGCGCCCAGCCCCGGCCGCCCGGCCGCGGTCACCGTCCCGCCGTGTCCCGTCACGATCTCGCGCACCAGCGCGAGTCCCAGCCCGAACCGCCCCTCGCCGCCGCCGTGGTGCGACCGCTCGAACAGCCGTGCCGCCTCACCGGGCTCGAACCCCTCGCCGGTGTCCGTCACGACCAGCTCCGCGTGCCCGCCGGCCGCCCTCACGGCGACGGAGATGCGCCCGTCCTCCGGTGTGTGCCGCACGGCGTTGGCGAGCAGCTCGTCCACCGCGCGCCGCAGCGCCGTCTCGACGCCGTTCACCACCAGCGGGTGGCCGGGGTGGTCGAGCGACAGCACGATCCGCTGGTGCGCCGCGCGTTCGGTCTCGCCGACCACCGCGGCCTCGGCCACGTCGGCGAGGTCGACGGGGCGCTGGTCGGCCCGCTGGTCGAGCTGGGAGGACTGCAGCAGGTCGTCCACGACGTCCGCGAGGCCGCGGATCGAGCGGGCCAGCGCGTCGAGGTTGTCGCGTTGCGCGTCGGGCACGGCCGCGGCCAGCAGCTGGGCCCGCAGGTGCGCGCGGGCGATCGGGGTGCGCAGCTCGTGGCTCGCGTCGGTGAGGAAGCGGCGTTGCCGGGCCAGCGCCTCCGCCAGCGGGCCGATCGCGCGGCGGCTCACGGACAGGCCGATCACCGCGGCCGCCGCCAGGCCCGCCACCAGTGCCGTGCCGAGCGCGAGCAGCAGGTGCCTGCGGTCGGCGAGCATGTACCGGGTGTCGAACACGGCCTGCACCGTGGTGCCCGCGACCACCGCCGTGAGCACCTCGTACTGCGTGCCGTTGGCGTGGACGGTGCGTTCGACCTCACCGCCGGTCGCCTGGACCTGGTCGAGATCCGCGCGCAACGGGAACCCGTCGGGCACCGCCAGCACGCCCTCGTCGAGCACGCCGTCCTTCAGCGTGAACACCCACGCGCACCGCGGCGCGACGTCCGGGACGCCGTACCGCACGTTGTACCGCAGCTCACGCGCCACCTGGGTGTTCTGCGCGTGTGCCATGACCACGTACGCGATCCCGCCGACGAACGCGATCATCAACGTGAGCGCGGCGGCGACCAGCACGCTCACGCGCAGCCGCGCGCGCCGCACCTCCCCGTCCGCTTTCGCCCTCACAGGGCCCCCAACCGGTAGCCGACGCCCTGCACGGTCAGCACGACCGAACGTCCGACCTTCGAACGCAGGTAGTGCACGTAGGTGTCCACGATGGACTGCGACGGGGCGTCCTCGAACACGGTGCGGCGCAACGCCGCCCGTGTGTGCACTGTCTCCGGGTGTGTGGCGAGCACCCGCAGCAGCGCGAACTCCCGCGCGGTGAGCGGGACCTTCTCGCCGTCGGGGAGCACGACCTGGTGCTGTTCCAGCTCCAGGCGTCCCTCGCCGATGCTGAGCACGGCGGCCAGCTCGGCGGCCCGCCGGCACAGCGCCCGCAGCCGCGCGGTCAGCTCACCCAGGTCGAACGGTTTCGTCAGGTAGTCGTCGGCGCCCGCGTCGAGGCCCCGGATCCGGTCGTCGACCGAGCTCATCGCGGTCAGCACGAGGACCTGGGTGCGCACCGACCGGGACCGGAGCCTGGCCAGCAGGTCGAGCCCCTCGATCACCGGCAGGCCGCGGTCGATCACCACCACGTCGTAGGGCTGGGTGAGCGCGAGGTGCAGCCCGCGTTGACCGTCGAATGCGACGTCCACGACATATCCCTCACCTTGCAACGCGAGAGAGAGCAACTCCACCAGCTCCCGGTCGTCGTCGACGAGCAACAGCCGGAAGGGGTGTGCCGATCGGAATTTCGTTGAGCCCCGCACACGTTCACAATCGCACGCGGTCAGCGAGTCCGACCAGGTCACCACAGCAGTACAACAGCTAACGGACAGACTTCGTCAACAGTTCACAAATGTTTTCGACAGGCCCGTAACCGCAGGTTTTCCCGGACCGGACCGCCAAGAGGAACCGGCAATTGCAGCATTTGGCGGACATGGCCGGTCATTCGCGCACGTCGCCGCGCGCAAAAGACCGGCATTTCAACGATAAACAGGTTGTTCCGGGGTGGCCGCCACCTGCGGGGGTGCTCCGGGTGTGAACGGCCTACCAGGCGGGGGCGACCGCCGCCGACGTCCGCTGCCCGCCGACCCAGCCCGCGGTCGCGACGGCGCGCAGGCCGTCCTCGCCCTCGACGAGCCTGCCGTGCGGGCCGAGGACGGTGCTGCCGCCATCGTGCCACCGCACCGGCACCCGGCCGTGGCGTTCCAGCAGACCGGCGAACTTCGCGGTCAGCTTCGCGCTGCCGATGTGCACCCACCGGCTCGGGAACAGCTCCAGCAGCTCGATCGTCGCCGGGCTGAGCTCGGGCACGACCGTCACGCCGTGGTCGCGGCCGTACTCGACGAGGTCGCGCAACGCCTCCTGGTCGCCCTCGGGGAAGACGTGCAGCACGTTGAGCTTGTAGGCGGCCATCCGGTCGATGGCCTTGCGCATCTCGGCGGGCGGCAGCAGCTCGCTCGACACTCCGCGCCACGCGAAGGCGGGGGAGTCGCGCACGTCAGCCGCGCGCACGGTGCCGTCGTCGGTCATCAGCTGCCGGAACGACTGCACGCCGTGCCGCAGCCCGGCCTGGGTGCCCGCGCGCAGCATCACCGCGTCGTTGCTCACCAGCAGGGCGTAGCCCTCGGGACCGAGCCCGCGCATCGCCGGGTCGTGCGACACCATCAGCATGCCGTCCTGCGACTCGGCGAGCAGGTAGCCGGTCTGCCGGAAGACGTGCTCGCGCAGCAGCGCCGCGGCGGTGCGCGCCTGGCCGGTCACCCGGACGGTCACGTCTTCGGTCAGGACGAACGAGCCCGTGCGACGGGGCGCGTTCGCGGGCATGGGAACGATCACCGGTTTTCTCCTCCAGCGGTCCAACGCCGCCAGTATCAGCGGAGTTCCGCCGGCCGGACTCGGAAGGCCGTTCCCACGCCTGTCGTGCCGCTCACATCGACCGTTCCACCGTGCGCCTCGCGGGGGTTCCGCCAGCGGAACCCCCGCGGGCTCTCAGGCCGCGAGCAGTTCGCGCACCCGAGGCACCACCTGCGTGCCGTACAGCTCGATGTTGCGCATCAGCGCCCCGTGCGTGAGCCCGCCGATCCCGTACTTCAGGTCGAACCGGCTGGCGCCCAGCGTCGTCATGGTGCGGGCGATCTTCGCCGCCACCGTCTCCGGCGACCCGACGAACAACGCGCCCGACGGCCCCACCTCGCGGGCGAACGACTCCGGGGTGGGGGTCGCGAACCCGCGCGACTTGCCCAGCGGGCCGCCGAACAGCTCCAGGTAGTGCGGCCAGAACTCCTCGCGGGCTTGCTCGTCGGTCGGTGCGACGTGGCCGGGGGAGTGGACGCCGACGGGCAGCGGCTCGCGGCCGAACTTCGCCAGCGCGTGCCGGTACAGCTCGGAGAACGGCGCGAAGCGGGCCGGGTTGCCGCCGATGATCGCGAGCATCAGCGAGAACCCGTGCGACGCGGCGCGCACCACGGACTGCGGGCTGCCGCCGACGCCGATCCACGTCGGGAACGGCTCGGTGTACGGCACGATCTGCTGCTCGTGCAGCGGCGCGCGGGTCTTGCCCTGCCAGGTGACCGGGCCGCCCTTGAGGATCTCCGCGAAGAGGTGCGTCTTCTCCTCGAACAGGTCCTCGTAGTCGGCGAGGTCGTAGCCGAACAGCGGGAACGAGTCCACGCTGGACCCGCGGCCGAGGATGATCTCCGCGCGGCCGTCCGACACGGCGTTGAGGGTGGAGAACCGCTGGAACACGCGCACCGGGTCGTCCGAGCTGAGCACCGTCACGGCCGAGCCGAGGTGGATGCGGGACGTCCTGGCGGCGATGGCGGCCAGCACCACGTCGGCCGCCGACAGCGGCATCTCGGGGGTGTGGTGCTCGCCGATGCCGAAGAAGTCCAGGCCCACCTGGTCGGCGAGCACGCCTTCCTCGACGAGGTCGCGGATGGTCTGGGCGTGGCTGAGCGGGGTGCCGGTCGCGTCGTGGGTGACGTCGCCGAACGTGTCGAGCCCGAACGTGGTGGTCATGACTGCTCCTTGGCGAGCTTCTCGAAGTCGGTCCTGCCGGCGGCGACGCCGAACAGGGGGCTGCCGGGTTCCAGCAGCCGTCCCGCGGTCAGGGGGCCCACCGGCACCGGGTCGAACCCCAGGCCGTGCAGGAACTCCGCGACGAGGCCGACTGCTTCGGGGGAGTCGCCGGCGAGGCCGGCCGGGCGGCCGTCCGCGGGTTCCATGTCCTGGTAGGCGATGTGGTTGAGGGCTTTCACCACGTGCGCGCCCGCCAGCCGGGCTGCCACCTGCTCGCTCGTGCCGAGCGGGGCGTCGGCGGGCGGCCAGTGGTTCATCGCGTCGACGACGACCTTGTCCGCGAACATGCCCGGTTCGAGCGAGCCGAACCGGTGCCACGGGATCGCCAGCACGACGAGGTCCGCCCCCGCCACGGCGTCGGCGGCGGAGACCGGCACCGCACCCGGCGCCAGGAACTCGATGATCATCTCGATCCGCGCGGGGTCGCCGGAGCCCGCGATCGACACCTGGTGACCCGCACCGACGGCGAGGCGCGCGACGACGGGCCCGACGTGACCCGCACCGAGAACAGCGATCCGCACAGCACACCCGACCTCTTGTAGTTGATGTGTCATCTAGCTTAACCGGACCGTACCCCGGTTATTCCCGCGGGGGATCACCCGCGCGTCGCGCAAGCCCGTCCCGCGGAGTGGATCTTCAGCGGCTCCCGCCCCGATCGCCCTACCCTGCCCGGATGCGACAAGTCCTCAGGGGCGCGGTGCTGCTCCTGCTGCTCGGGTTCCTCCTCCCCGCCCCGGCGACAGCCCAGCCGCAGCAGCCCGTCGTCCGGGTCGGCACGGAGGGCACCTACCCGCCGTTCTCCTTCCACGACCCCCAGACCCAGGAGCTGACCGGCTACGACATCGAGGTGGTCGAGGCGATCGCCGCGAAGGCGGGCTGGCGCCTCGAGTTCGTCGAGACGCAGTGGGACGCGGTCTTCCCCGCGCTCGACGCCGGCCGGATCGACCTGATCGCGAACCAGGTCTCGCGCAACCCCGAGCGCGCCGCGAGGTACGGCCTGTCGAGCACCTACACCTACTCGCGCGGTGTGGTCGTCCGCCGCACCGGTGACGACCGGGTCAAGTCGATCGACGACCTCGCTGGCAAGACGACGGCGCAGTCCAGCACCAGCAACTGGGCGAAGGTCGCCCGCGACGCCGGTGCCCGCGTGGAGGCCGTCGAGGGGTTCGCCCAGGCCGCGGCGCTGCTCCAGCAGGGCCGCGTGGACGCCATCGTCAACGACAACATCGCCGTCCTCGACTACCTCGCCTCCACCGGGTCGCGGGACGTCGAGATCGCGGGCGACGCCGGGCAGGCGGGCAGCGAGCAGGTGCTGGCACTGCGCCAGGGTGACACCGCGCTGCTCACCCAGGCGAACCAGGCCATCGTGGCGCTCAAGGCCGACGGCACGCTGCGCGGCATCTCGGAGAAGTACTTCAAGGCGAACGTGTCCGTCCCCGACGGCGGCGACGCCGACCTCTCGCAGGGACGCGGCTCGCGCAGCACGTGGGAGGTCCTGCGCTCCACGGCGTGGCCGATGTTCGTCGGCCTGGTCAAGGTCACGATCCCGCTGACGGCGCTGTCGTTCGCGATCGGCCTGGTGCTGGCGCTGCTCGTGGCGCTGGCCAGGATCTCGCCGTACAAGGTGCTGTCGGGTCTGGCGCGGGCGTTCATCTCGGTCATCCGCGGCACACCGTTGCTGTTGCAGCTGTTCATCGTCTTCTACGGCCTGCCGCAGATCGGCCTGAAGTTCCCGCCCTTCACCGCCGCCGTCGTGGCGTTCTCGCTGAACGTCGCCGGGTACGCCGCGGAGGTCGTGCGCTCGGCGATCCTGTCCGTGCCGCGCGGCCAGTTCGAGGCCGCCTCGACCATCGGGCTCAGCTACCCGCAGACGTTGCGGCGCATCGTGCTGCCTCAAGCCGCGCGCACCGCCGTGCCGCCGCTGTCGAACACGCTGCTGTCGCTGCTGAAGGACACCTCGCTCGGCTCGGTCGTCCTGCTGACCGAGCTGTTCCGCGAGTCGCAGCTGGCCGCGGCCGAGAGCAACGAGTTCCTCGCCCTGTACTCGTTCGCGGGGCTCTACTACTGGGTGATCTGCGTGGCGCTGTCCGCGGCGCAGAAACGACTGGAGACCAGGCTGAACAGGTACGTGATCGCATGACCGACATCCGCATCGAGGTCACCGGGCTGAGGAAGTCCTTCGGCGAGCTGGACGTCCTGCGCGGCGTCGACTTCTCGGCGCCGCGCGGCACCTCGACCGTCCTGCTGGGACCGTCCGGCTCCGGCAAGACCACCGTGCTGCGCTCGCTGAACGTCCTCGACACACCGGACGCGGGCGTCGTCCGCATCGACGACGTGTCGGTGGACTTCTCGGCGCTGCCACCGGGCAAGGCGGGACGCGCCGAAGCGGCACGGCTGCGGGCGCAGAGCGGCATGGTGTTCCAGGCGCACAACCTGTTCCCGCACCGCACCGTCCTGCAGAACCTCACGGAGGGCCCGGTCGTCGCCCAGCGGCGCCCGCTCGACGAGGTCGTGGCCGAGGCACGCGTGCTGCTGGACCAGGTGGGCCTCGCCGACAAGGCCGACGCCTACCCGTACCAGCTCTCCGGCGGACAGCAGCAACGCGTCGGCATCGCCCGCGCACTCGCTTTGAAACCCCGCGTCGTGCTGTTCGACGAACCGACGTCGGCACTCGATCCGGAACTGGTCGGAGAGGTGCTCGCGGTCATCAAAGATCTTGCCTCGGAAGGGTGGACCACGATGATCGTGACGCACGAGATCCGCTTTGCCGAGAAGGTCGCCGACCAGGTCCTGTTCCTCGACGGCGGAGTGGTCGTGGAGCGAGGAACCCCAGGTCAGGTCATCGGCGACCCCCGCGAGGAACGCACGCGTCGTTTTCTCAGGAGGGTCCTGGAACACGGCTGAAATGATTGTTGGAGGATAGGCTCGCCTAATCGTTCTCGAATTGCGGGGCTTCTGCCGCGGTGGCATCGTCCGGTTCAACCGGACCTTTCCCACCACGGCAGGAGCGGACATGACCACCCTCGAGAACCCGGCGATGCCCGCGGTCCACGACTGCACCGTGAGCGACTGCTCGTACAACCACGACGGCTGCCACGCCTTCGCGATCACCGTGCGCGGCGACAACGGGGCCGCGGACTGCGGCACGTTCATCCCGCTCGGCACGAAGGGCGGCCTGGACAAGGTCGTCGCGCAGGTCGGCGCCTGTTCGCGCACGGACTGCGTGCACAACTCCTCACTGGAGTGCACGGCGACGAGCGTGCGCGTCGGGGCGGGCGCGGGCGACCACCTCGCGAACTGCCTGACGTACCAGCCGCGCTAGCGGCCGGTCCCCGCCGCGGTCGCGCAGCAGAGCGTGGCCGCGGTGGTGCCGTGCCGGTCGAGTCAGGCCCAGTGGAGGTGCCCGCCGTCGAGGACGGGCCGCAGGTCCGTCCCGCCGTGCAGCGCACGGGCGGCGTGGTCGAGCATCGCGGTCACGTCCGGGTACACCGGATCGGTGTCGGCACCTTCGACGTTGTCCCACGCCATCACGCACCCGTGCCGTGGCCCGTCGCGGAGGTCGGCGAACAGGTGGCTGCCGCCGAGGTTGGTCGCCACCGGCACCCACGCGGGCAGCCACTGCTCGGTGTGCGGAGTGCCCGCCGGGTCCCGCAGCGCCGCCTCCTGCTGGTCCCGCTGCTCCTCCGGAGAGGCCGAGAAGAGGTCGTTGCGGACCTCCATGACCATCGCGCGGTCGGCGAGCGCCTGGCGGAGGCCCTGCGGCTGCCAGTACCCCGGGACGAGACCCCACAGCAGCCCGGTGTCGCCGATGCCGCCGAACCGGCGCCACCACGCGGCGAGCCCGGCGGGCAGCGCGTACCCGATCGCCTCCTCCGCGGCCGTGACGTCTGATGTGGACGGGGGCGGGAGGAACGCGGCGTGCAGCGCGGGGGAGTTCTCGCTGACCCAGCTTTCGATGTCGGTCCAGCTCTGGTTCTCGGTGCGGCTCACGGCACGGACTAAAGCATGGCGAGTGGTGTCGGCCCGTCCGGGGGAGGGAACGCGCGGTCGAGCTCCGCCAGGTCCTCACTCGTCAGCGTGAGGTCGCGGGCTCGCGCGTTGTCGCGGACGTGGTCGGCGGTGCCGGCCTTCGGGATGGCGTTCACGTGCGGCAGCCGCAGCACCCAGGCCAGCGCGATCTGGGCGGGCGTGGCGTCATGTCGCCGCGCCACCGAGGCGAGCGCCGGTGAGCCGAGCAGCCTGCCCTGTTCGACGGGGGAGTAGGCCATGACCGGGATGCCCGCCTCCGCGTGCCACGGCAGCAGGTCGTGCTCGGGGCCGCGGCGCGTCAGGTTGTAGAGGATCTGGTTGGTCTGGCAGTGGCCGGGCAGCGCCGTCAGCTCGCGCATGTCCGCGAGGTCGAGGTTGCTGACGCCCCAGTGCCGGATCTTGCCCGCCTCCACGAGCGCGGCGAACCCTTCGAGCGTGGCGGCCAGCGGGTGGTGGCCGCGCCAGTGCAGCAGGTAGAGGTCGAGCCGGTCGGTGCCCAGGCGGCGCAGGCTGGCCTCGCAGGCCCGGACGGTGCCGGTCGCGCTCGCGTTGCCGGGCAGCACCTTCGACACGAGGAACACCTCGTCGCGGCGCCCGGCGACGGCCTCGCCGACGAGCGACTCCGCGGCGCCGCCCCCGTACATCTCGGCCGTGTCGATCAGCGAGAGGCCGAGGTCGAGGCCGGTGCGCAGCGCCGTGACCTCCTCGGCGCGCCGGGCGAAGTCCTCCGCCATCATCCACGTCCCCATGCCGAGCGCGGGCATGCCCTCGCCGGACGGCAGCTGCACGGTCATGGTCCCCAGCTTGCCCGGTAGGTTGGAGTGATGCGACGTGCGGGCCCGATCCTGTTGGTGCTGCTCGTCGTCGCACTGGCGGTGCTCGCTCAGGTGGCCGACGTCCCCGACGGCGCCGAGCTGCGTGCTCTGGTCGACGGCGCGGGGGAGGCGGCTCCGCTGGTCTTCGTGGCGGTGTGCGCGGCGGGCACGGCCGTGTTCTTCCCCAAACCGGTGCTCGCCACGGCGGCGGGCCTGCTGTTCGGCGTGGGGTGGGGGAGTGCGCTCGCCGTCGCGGGGTTCACGGCGGGGGCGATGATCGCGTTCGGCGTCGCCCGCTGGCTCGGGCGCGAGACGGTGGCGGGCTGGCTGGGGGAGCGGCTGGCGGTGCTCGAACGGGTCTTCGCCCGGCGCGGCGTCGAGGCGACGCTGGTGGTGCGGCTGTTGCCGGTGGTGCCGTTCACGCTGGCGAACTACGGCGCGGGCGTCACGTCGGTGAAGGCGGCGCACTTCGCGCTCGGCACGGCGCTGGGGCTGGTGCCGTCGACGGTGCTCGCCGCGGTGCTGGGGGACGCGCTGAGCGACCTCGGGTCACCCCGCTCGCTCGTCGCGCTCGCGCTGTGGGGCGTGCTGGCGGCCGTCGGCGTGTGGTGGGGGCGGACCCTCGTGACGCAGGCCGCGCGAGCCTGACCGGGCGCACGCAAAAGCCGTCCCGGCGGGAGACCGGGACGGCTTCAGACGTCTGCGAGATCAGGCCGTGCGGGTGCGGCGTCCCCGCAGCTCCTCGAGGCGCTCGTCGAGCAGCTCCTCGAGCTCGGGGATCGACCGGCGCTCCAGGAGCATGTCCCAGTGCGTGCGCGGGGGCTTGACCTTCTTCACCTCCGGCTCGACCCCGTCGATGATCTTCGACTCGGTGCCGTGCAGACGGCATTCCCAGGTCGGCGGCAACTCGGCGTCGTCGGAGAACGGGACCTCGAAGTCGTGTCCCTTCGGGCAGGCGTACCGCGCCGCCCGGCGCGGAGCGAGATCGTGGTTGCGGTCGGTCTCGTAGCTGACTGCTCCGAGCCGGCTGCCACGCAAAACGCGGTCGGCCATGGCGGTGTCCTTTCGCTCGGCTCAGGGCCGGGGCCCAGGCTTCTTGCTCACCGTGTGCAACGCCCGGATTGCTCCGTTTGTTTCCGGTTCGCTTCTCATGGTCGCCCACAGTGACGTCGTTCACTCGTCAACGAAGGCTTCCTTCTAATGGATGCGATCGCCGCAGGATCGTGACGCGTTATCAAGCTCCTGCGCTCATGCATCACTCTAATGGCCTAGAGCAGGCGGTGTGCACCCGGCTAGGCCAAGCGCAGCTGACCACTTTGTGCGACGTCAGGCCCCAGGTCACCTAGCCGGAAGTGACGCCGGCAGAGCACCTGATAGCGCACAGTAGTTTCGGTGTTGTCCGCAACACCGTTGCTCTCCGTGCCCGACTGGTGCTGTTCCGTGTCGGCGACGAGAACCGTGTCTCCCGCGCGGATCACCTGGCCTGCCAGCACCCGTGCGTTGAACCGTCCCGGCACCCCGCACCAGCACAGGACCTCGACCTGGATCGCCTTCAGCTCGTCGGCCAGCTCGAACAGGCGCTGGGAGCCGGGGAACATCTCGCCGCGGAAGTCCGTGGCGAGCCCGAAGCAGTAGACGTCGACCTGGACGTCGTCCGCGAGCTCCGCCAGCTGCTCCACCTGCTCGCAGGAGAGGAACTGCGCCTCGTCCACGATCAGGTAGTCCACCCGCTTGCCCTGAGCCCACTCCGCCCGCACGAGGTGGCGGAGATCGTCGTCGCGGATCTCCGCGGCTTCGCGGGTGATGCCGATCCGGCTGGAGATCTGCGGGCGGCCCGAGCGGTCGTGCCGCACGAGCAGCAGCCCGCGCCGGCCCTGCCGGGAGTTGTTGTGGTCGATCTGCAGCGCGAGCGTCGACTTCCCGCAGTCCATGGGGCCGAAGAAGAACTTGAGGTGCCCCACCACCGGCGTCGACCGGCGGGAACCCGCGACAGGAACGGCGGAGAGGGCATCTGTCGGGTCCGGAAGGGCGTCCACGGCGGGTCACCCTAGTGCCTGGATCCCGATCATGAGGAATCCCCACGGTCCATCGCCCGACCTCTCGCCCGCGACCTGCTGCTCTCAGGACGGCATAGCCGCAAAACGGGCAGTTCAAACCTCCTTTCGAATCGGGAAGTTCTATAACTTCAGTGTTGACTGAAAGCAACCTCCTCCTGTTGGCGGTTCCCGCGAACGGCAGAACATGAGAATTCTTCAAGTGATGCAACGACGCATGGGAAGGGACCGAGAGGCGATGAACCCTGCACGTCTCCTGCTCGCCGTGGTCTGCCTCGGGCTGACCGCCACACCTGCCGCGCACGCCGCCGACCCGTTGCGCGACGTCGTGATCGTCGGCAACTCCGCCGCCGGCACCGTCACGTTCCTCGACGGACACACGTTCGCCAACGTCGGCACGATCGACGTCGCCGCCGACAAACAACAACGCATCGACGAGATGGACCCGATCCGCCGCATCGCCTACGAGGTGATCCGCGGCCAGGTGGGGGACAAGTTCGTCGACGACGCCCACCTCACGCCCGACGGCCGCACGCTGATCGTCTCGCGCGGCAACCTGGGTGACGCCGTGGCCTACGACGTCGCGTCACGGCAGCAGAAGTGGCGCACGCAGCTCGAAGGCTTCAAGGCCGACCACGCCACGCTGTCGCCCGACGGCACGAAGTTCGTCATCTCCGCCATCACCGCGGAGAAGGTCCAGGTGCTCGACGCCGCCACCGGCCGGGTGCTCGGCTCGTTCGCGACGGGCGCCTACCCGCACGAGAACATGTACTCGCCCGACGGCAGCCGCATCTACAACATGAGCATCGGCAACCCGGCGCTGCCCAAGTGGATGAACTGGGCCAAGGGCGCCAAGCGGATCACCGTCGTCGACGCTCAGAGCCTGCAGAAGGTCAGGTCGTACGACTTCGAGTACGGCGTGCGGCCCGCGGTGATCACGCCGGACGAGAAGACGCTGTACCTGCAGCTGTCCTACCTCAACGGGTTCGCGGAGTTCGACCTGGTCAACGGCCGGATCACGCGCACGGTGGAGATGCCGTTCAGCGAGGCGGGCCGCAAGCTCAAGGAGGACGAGTACCCGCAGAACTCGGCCCACCACGGCATGGCGCTCAACGGGGGAGCGGACAAGCTCTGCATGGCCGGCACGATCGACGACTACACCGCCATCGTCTCGCGGCCGGGGCTGACCACCGACGCCTTCGTGCACTACCCGGTGGGGGCGTTGCCGTACTGGTCGGTCACGAGCGCGGACGGCAACCACTGCCTGGTCACCCTGTCCAACCTCGACGCCGTCTCGGTCGTGGACTACCGCACCGGCAGGGAGGTGGCGCGGGTGCCCGTCGGCGACTTCCCGCAGCGCGAACGCCTCGGCAAGCTCCCCGCCAGCATCTTCAATAGCTTCAGTGTCAACTAAAGCGAGTCACCATAGGTGACTCGCTTCCCGATATAGCTCGCGTCGCGATATATTCCACGACATGAGTGGTCGAGTGATGTCGGAACAGGCGTTCCTCGTGCTCACCGCGCTGGCGGAGGAGCCGTTGCACGGCTACGCGATCGTGCAGGCGGTGGAGCAGCTGTCCGAGGGGCGCGTGGAGCTGCGCGTGGGCACGTTGTACGGGGTGCTGGACAGGCTGGTCGCGGACGGGCTCGCCGAGCGCGACCGGGAGGAGGTGCACCAGGGGAGGCTGCGGCGCTACTACAAGCTCACCGACTCCGGTGTGCGGGCTTTGCAGGCGGAGGTCGCGCGGCTCAGTGCCAACGTGCGCGCGGCCTCCGCCGTGCTGCGGGGGAGGGGAGTGCAGGCGTGGACGACGGGGCGGGCGTGAGCAATCTGGAGCGGCGGTACCGGGCGCTGCTGAGGGTCCTGCCGCGGTGGTACCGCGCGGACCGCGAGGAGGAGATGACGGGGATCTTCCTGGCCGGCCGGACCGACGAGCTGGACCTGGAGCACGGCTGGCCGGGGTGGGGGGAGACCTGGGCGGTGCTCGGGCTCGCCGTGCGGACGCACCTGGCGGCGGGGGCGGCGCTCACGAGCGCGCCGGCGGGGGTGCGGTGGCTCGGGGAGATCGTGCGGGCGCTGGGCTTGATCGGGCTGTTCGTGGGGGTGTTCGAGGCGGGTGCCTCGGTGAGGTCGGTGTTCGACGAGAGCGGTCCGCTCGCGTTCTCCGCGCAGGGCGCCGGGGGGTACCTGTTCAACGTGTTGCCCGTGGTGGCGTTCGCGGCGTTGCTGGCGGGCAAGCGGACGGCGGCGAAGGTCGCCGCGGGCGTGGCGGCGCTGCCGGGTGTGCTGATGATGCCGTTCGCCGGACTGTTGGTGCTGTTCCAGCTGCCCGGGCTGGTGACGTTCGCGTGTCTGTGCCTGGGTTTCCACCGGGAGGCGCCGACGCCGCCCGCCGGGCGGCTCGCGTGGTGGGGTGGGGCAGCGCTGCTGCTGGGCCTGGCCGCCGGGGCGTGGCCGGGGACGGCGCTGCTCGTCGTCGCGGTGGTGGCGGTGCGCGTCTTCGCGTTGGTGCGCGGTGACTTCGTGCTGGGGCGGGCGGTGTCGGTGTTCGCGCTGCTGGAGCTGGGGCCGGTGGTGTTGCTGCTGCTGAGCGGGACCGTCGTGGAGATCGCGGTGGTGCTCGTGGTGCTGCTGGTGGTCAGCGTGGTGGCGCCGGTGCGCAGGCCGCAGTTCTCGTGAGGGTGTGGCCCGGCGCGAGCCGGGCCACACCAGGGGGTCAGACGAGGGCGGGTTCTTCGTTGCCGACGGCCTTGATGGCCCTGCGGACCGGCACGAAGATCAGCAGGACGAAGCCCGCGACGAAGAAGACGATCAGGGCCAGGATGGCGGGGCGCAGGCTGCCGGTGGCCTGGCCGACGCCCGCGAACACCAGGGGGCCGAGCCAGCTGGTGGAGCGCTCGCCGACCTCGTAGAGCGAGAAGTACTGCGCTTCGCGGCCGGGCGGCACCATCTGGCTGAAGAGGCTGCGGGACAGGGCGTTGGTGCCGCCGAGGACGATGCCGATGCCGGCGGCGACGAGGTAGAACTGCGTCTCGTCGCCGACCTGGACGAAGAAGGCGGCGGTGATCACGGCGATCCAGACGACCAGGGAGCCGAGGATGGTCTTCTTGGCGCCGACGCGCTTGGCGACGTAGCCGTGCAGGACGCCGCCGATGAAGGCGACGAACTGGACGATGAGGATCACGGTGATCAGCGTCTGCTGTTCGAACTTGAGCTCGACGCTGCCGTACTGGGCGCTGACGTTCGCGACGGTGGCGATGCCGTCGGTGTAGATCAGGTAGGTGCCGAGGAAGGCGAGGGTGAGCGGGAACGCCTTGGCCTGCTTGAGGGTGCTGCGGAGCTCCTTGAAGCCGGCGGAGATCACCGAGGCGCCCTGTTCGGCGCCGTGGGGGCGCTGGTGCTCGGTGAGGGCGCGCAGCGGGATGATCGTGAAGGCGGCCCACCAGATGCCGGAGATGACGAACGCGATGCGGGCGGCGTCGCCGGAGGAGATGCCGAGGCTGTCGGCGGAGAGCGTGATGCCGAGCTGGATGGCGAGGGCGATGCCGCCGCCGAGGTAGCCGAAGGCCCAGCCGCGGCTGGAGACGGCGTCGCGTTCGTCGGGGGTGGCGATCTCGGGCAGGAAGGCGTAGTAGACGACGACGCTGGCGCCGTAGCAGATGTTGGCGATGATGAAGAAGAGGACGCCGAGCTTCCAGTTGGTGCCTTCGACGGCGGCGAGGGCGATGGTGGCGGCGGAGCCGGTGAAGGCGAAGGCTCCGAGCATCTTCTTCTTGTTCTGGGTGCGGTCGGCGATGGCGCCCATGATGGGGAGCACGACGACCTGGATGACGGTCGCGACGGAGAGCAGGTAGCCCCACAGCGAGCCGGCGGGGAACTGCAGGCCGAGGAACGTGACGTCGCAGTTGACGAGCGCGTTGTCGTTGCCGCAGGGGTCGGCTCCGTTGAGGGCGGGGTCGGCCTTGGCGGCGTTGGTCGCGATGCTCGTGAGGTACAGCGAGAGGAAGACGGTGATCACTGACGTGGGGAACACGGAGTTCGCCACGTCGTACCAGACCCAGCCGCGCTGTTCCCTGCGGCGGCCGGCGGTGGTGGCGTCGGCGGCGTCGTCGCCCTTGACCTTCATGACGGCGGACAATACTTGTCCGATCAACGGCTTCAGAGGCGGCTGTCCAAGCTGTTACCAGCTGTTGCGGGAGCGGAGGACCTCGCGCAGGACGTCGGGGCGGTCGGTGACGAGTCCGTCGACGCCGAGGTCGAGCAGGGAGTGCATGTCGGCTTCGTCGTCGACGGTCCAGACGTGCACTTCGAGGGCGCGGCGGTGGGCGGCTCGGACGAAGCGCTGGTCGACGATCTTGAGGCGGCCCTGCTGGACGGGGACTTGGGCGACCTGGCCGCGGACGGCGAGGCCGGCGAGGGGGACGCGGCCCGCTGCCCAGAGGGCGCCGGCGGAGCGGGGGCCCATCGAGGTGAGCAGCTCGGGGCCGCCGTGGCGGCGCAGGCGGGCGAGGCGGTGGTCGGAGAAGGCCGCGAGGCAGACGCGGTGCAGGGAGCGGGTGCGGCGGAGCAGGGTGATGATCGGTTCGACGGCGTGGTCGGACTTGACGTCGATGTTGAAGAAGGTGTCGGGGAGCTCTTCGAGGACGTCGGCGAGGCGGGCGACGGGTTCGCGGCCGCCGACGCGGGCGGTGCGGACGTCGGACCAGGGGAGGTCGGCGACGCGGCCGGTGCCGTCGGTGGTGCGGTCGAGGGTCTCGTCGTGGTGGACGACGATCTCGCCATCGGCGGTGGCGTGGACGTCGGTCTCGATGTAGTGGTATCCCTCTCGCACGGCGCGGCGGAAGGAGCTCAGGGAGTTCTCCATGCCGGTGAGGTCGTCGACGTGCCAGCCGCGGTGGGCGAAGGCGCGGGGCCGGGGGCCTGCGAGGTACGGGTGGGTCACGGGGCTGAGTGTGCCTGGTGGTGGTGGCCGTGCGGTGGACGGTGCGTGGCGCGACACTTTCTTGTTTTTCTCTATTTCTTCAGTGTTGCCTAAAATCAAACCTGTCGGTTGTCGCGTCCACAGAAACGTTCCGAGTCAACAACGCGAGGGAACCGGGGGAGCCCCGGCTGCCATCGAAGGGGCTCAGGACACCGCGGCAGGGGAGAGGTCGTTGAAGCGCGAACAGGCGAAGCAGTCGCCCCGGCACGAATCGACTCGACGTGATCAAACCTCATCCGAAACCACCGGCACCGGCAGGACCGGCGCCGGTCGTCTCCCTACGAAGGTAGTGCTTTCTGGCGCGTCGCTGGAGGTCAAGCGGCGTCATTCGCTACCGTCGCGCGCCATGGAGCGCTCCGTGGAGGCCGATGAGCCGAGGCACTGTGCGTGGTGCGGGAGGCGGTTGCCGGGGAGTGGCCGGATCGGGCGGCCGCGGCGGTATTGTGCGCAGCCGTGCCGGCAGCGTGCCTATGAGCGCAGGGCCGCGTTGCAGCGGGGTGGTCTGCCCGAGGACGCGGTGGTGCTCTCGACGGCGGAGCTGGCTGATCTGCAGGACCGGCTGTTCCAGCTGCGGTGTGCCGCGGAGGACGTGGTGACGGCGGCGCAGGACGGTGCGGAGAACGAGGAGCTGAGGAAGCTGGCGGCGGAGCTGGTGGAGTCGGCGAAGGGCTTGGAGCGGCTGCGGTAGCCGTTCGCACAACAGCGAACCAACCGGCGTAGCGGGTTGCTTACGTCCGGTGATCGGACGATCATGACGCGCGTGATGTCCTACTGCCGCACGGTGCTGGACCGGGCGGGCGTCAGCTATGCCGTGACGGATGCGCGCGGGAACGTGCTGTGGTGCAACCGTGCCATGAGTGCTGTGCTGGGTGTTCCGGTGGAGCAGGCGTACGGGCGGTCGTTGCCGGCGTTGCTGCCGGGTGCGCCCGAGGTGCCTGCTCCGGCGCGGGAGGTGCTGGTACCGGGGCCGAAGTGGCTCGAGGTGCGGTGTTCCCGGTTGGGTGACGACCTGATGTACGAGGTCGTGGACGTGTCGGCGTGGCGTGACCGCGAGCTGGCGGTGACGCAGGAGGCGGACGCGTTGCGGCGGGCTCAGGCGCTGGGGCGCATGGGTACGTGGGAGTGGGCGGTCCGGGAGGACCAGGTGACGTGGTCGGACACGTTGCTGGAGATGTTCGGGTTCGAGCCGGGGACGGCGTTCGACTTCGAGCTGTACTCGCGGTTGGTGCATCCGGACGATCTGCCGATGATCGAGGAGACGCTGGACGCCGCGTTGAAGACGGGGTCGGTGTTCACCTACACGCATCGGATGTTGCGTCCGGATGGTGCGGAGCGGGTGTTCGAGTGTTTCGGTGAGGTCGTGCTGGGTGATGACGGTGCGCCGTTGCGTGCGTTGGGGACGGCGCATGACGTGACGCAGACGTCGCGGGTGCATGACGAGCTGGTGCGGATGGCGGAGCAGGACCCGTTGACGGGGTTGCCGAACCGGCGGGCGTTGACGCGGGCGTTGGAGCGTGAGCTCGCGAACGGTGTGTCGGGTGCTTTGCTGGTGCTGGATCTGGACAACTTCAAGGACGTCAACGATCTGCGTGGTCATGCGGTGGGTGACCGGGTGATGCGGATGCTGGCGTCGGCGTTGCAGTCGCGGTTGGGTGATCGGTTGATCGCCCGGCTGGGTGGTGACGAGTTCGCGGTGGTGTTGCCGGGTGCGTCGCCGAAGGACGCGTCGGCGGTGGCGGATGGGTTGCGGGACGCGGTGGCGGGTTTTCCGCTGGCGGGGATCGGGACGCCGGCGCGGATCACGGTGTCGACGGGGCTGGCGGAGTTCGGTCCTGGTGACTCGTGGGAGTTGGTGCTGGCGAACGCGGATTTGGCGTTGTACGCGTCGAAGGCGGCGGGCCGGGATCGGGTGACGGTGTACGAGCCGAACCATTACGCGGACACGGTGAAGCGTGTGAGTGTGCTGGACCGGTTGCGGGCGGCGTTGGCCGGTGGTGGGTTGGCGTTGTACGGGATGCCGATGGTGGAGCTGACGACGGGTCAGACGCTGGGGCATGAGTTGTTGTTGCGGTTGGAGGACGGGCAGGAGCCGTATTTGGGTCCTGCGGACTTCTTGCCGGTGGCGGAACGGTCGAACCTGATCCTGGACGTGGACAGGTGGGTGTTGTCGACGGCGATCGACGCGTTGGTGGCGGAGCCGGATTCGCGGTTGCGGTTCAACGTGAACGTGTCGGGGCGGACGTTGGAGGATCCGGACTTCGGGGACTTCGTGCTGGAGAAGCTGGGGTCGGCGGGGGTGGCGCCGGGCCGGTTGGGGTTGGAGATCACGGAGACGGCGGCGGTGACGAACTTGGACGCGGCGGTGGCGTTGGCGACGCAGCTGCGGGGGTTCGGGTGCCGGATCACGTTGGACGACTTCGGGTCGGGTTTCGGGTCGTTCGTGCATCTGAAGCATCTGCCGATCACGGGGATCAAGATCGATGGTGAGTTCGTGAAGGGGATCGAGACTTCGGACGCGGACGCGGTGCTGGTGTCGGGGATCGTGCAGATCGCGAACGGGTTGGGTTTGTCGGCGGTGGCGGAGTGGGTGGAGCGGCCGTCGCAGGTGGAGGCGTTGCGGCGGTTGGGTGTGCGGGTGGGGCAGGGGTTTCATCTGGGCAGGCCGGTGCCGTTGCGTGATGTGGTGAGCGCGGAGCGCATGCCGCCGAATGGCGCATTGTCCTCTCGGGTGGTTGGCGCAGAGGATGGTGCGCGCTCCTGATTCCCCGCCTGATGGGTTGATCGTGTCGTCTTGTGGTGTGCGTCGTCTCGAGTTGTTCGTTGCCGAGCCCGAGTTGTCGGTGGACTTCTTCGCGGGTGTGCTGGGGTGGACGGTGCTGGCCGAGCCCGGTGGGTCGTTCTCGGGGTGGGTGGGTGATCGGCTGGCTGCCCAGGTCGTGGTGGGGGACGCGGGGTGGCGGGTGGTGTTCGGTGGTGATGGTCCGCGTGGGCTGGAGCTGAACTCGGCGGTGGACTCGGGGCGGGTGTTGCACGGTCCGTGGGCGCCGCCGCCGCGTCATGGTGAGCCGTGCTGGGTGGAGCTGGGGTCGGGGGACTCGGGTTATTGGGTGCGGGAGCTGGGGTGGGAGTCCGTGCCCGGTGGGTTGTTCTCGTCGTCGCGTGCGGGTGAGTCGCGGGTGGTGGCGGGGTGTGCCGGGGAGGGTGGTTCCGGGGCGGGGTGGGGTGTGTTCTTCGCTGTGGACGACCTGGAGTCGGCGTTGGTGCGGGTGTCGCGGTGGGATGGTGAGGTGGTGTCGGGTCCGGTGTCGTCGGCGCGGGGTGTGGTGGCGTCGATCTCGGGTCCGAGGGGTGGGCGGTGTGTGTTGCTGGAGCGTCCGTCGGGGTGGGGCGGGGTTCTGGTGGGGGCGTAGAGGTCTGCTGTCACGGTTGCTTGGTGGTGGAGGGCGTCGCGGAGCCACTGGGGGTGGAGGGCTTCGGCGTGGGTGGAGTGTTGCCAGAGGGCCCATCGGGCGTGGCGGTGGTCTTGGAACGTGACGGTGAGGTGGAGCCAGTCGTCGGGGCCGGTGTGTTCGGTGTGGACGGCGACGGCGGTGGTGAGCAGGGTTTCGCGGTGGTCGGGGTGGAGTCGTAGGCGGACGGTGACCTGGTTGTCGCCTGCGCGGAAGCGGGTGCCGCGGTCGTGCCAGGCGCGGTCGAGGTCGACGTGGTCGGGGCGTTGGGCGGGTTCGTCGAGGTGGCGTGCGGCGCGGACGCGGGAGAGCCGGTAGGTGCGGTCTTCGCCGTCGCGGGTGGCGAGCAGGTAGGTGTGGTCTCGGACGGTGACGAGGCCGATGGGGTCGATGGTGCGCCAGCGGGGTTTGTGGCCGTGTGCGGCGTAGTGGATGCGGAGTTTGTGGCCGGAGAAGACGGCTGTGCGGATTTCGGCGAGGGTGTCGTCGGGTGGTTCGGGTGGTGTGGTGCGGCGGGCGAGCAGGTCGGTGTCGGGGTCGATGAGCAGGCGCCGGGTGACGTCGGTGGCGGCGTTGCGGTGGGTGTCGGGGAGTGCGTCGACGACTTTGAGCATGGCGGAGGCGAGGGCGGAGCCGAGGCCGAGGGTTGGGGTGCCGCGGCGGGAGCCGGCGATGAGCAGGGCGAGTGCTTCGTCGTGGGTGAGGCCGGTGAGTTCGGTGTGGAAGCCGGGCAGGAGGGTGAAGCCGCCGTTGCGGCCGCGTTCGGCGTAGACGGGGACGCCGGCGGCGGAGAGGGCGTCGATGTCGCGCAGGACGGTGCGGGTGGAGACCTCGAGGTGGCGGGCGAGGGTGGTGGCGGAGAGGCGTCCGTGGCGGCGCAGGAGCAGGACGAGGGACACCAGCCGGTCGGCGCGCATGGGCGGAGATTCTAGGAAATACGTGACAGCGGGTGTCGTGTTTTGCTTGGGACGCTGTTGATCACACGGCGGAGGTGCCGCCGGTGGGGTCGATGGGAGTGGATGTGGAGCGCACGACGGTGAACCCGTGGCCGTGGTCGGTGGGGTTCGGGTTCAACCAGGGGGAGGTCGTGTCGGGGCAGTCGCGGACGTTGTTCTGCGCGGGGCAGGGTGCGACGGATGCCGGGGGCCGGCCGGTGCACGAGGGTGACATGGCGGCGCAGGTGGAGCTGAGTGTGGCGAACCTGGAGGCGGTGCTGGCGGCGGCGGGGATGTCGTTGTCGGACGTGGTGCGGTTGACGGTGTACACGACTGATGTGGATGTGCTGTTGGAGCACTACGGGGTGTTGACGGGGCGGTTGCGTGCGGCGGGGGTGGCGACGGCGATGACGTTGCTGGGGGTGCAGCGGCTGGCGTTCCCGTCGATGCTGGTGGAGCTGGAGGCCACGGCGGTGGCGTGAGGTTCGGGGCGCGGGCGGGTGTGGTGCCCGCTCGCGCCCCGGGGTCAGGCGGGGTCTCGGTCGCGCCAGGCGATGAGGAGCAGCAGCAGGCCGGTGGCGGTGCTGACACCGGTGTTGACCAGCAGGTCGGTGGTGGCCATGCCGATCTCGCGGCCCCAGTGCACGAGTTGGGAGCCGGCGTCCCAGAGCAGGTACATGAGGGCGTTGGTGATGATGAGCTTGCGGCGGTCGTGTGCGCGGGGCAGGCCCATCGCGATGATCGTGACGGCGATGAGCAGGACGTGGTAGCCGGCGACGGCGAACCACTGGAAGTGGCGGGTGGGGGTCATCTCGCCGCCGAGGTAGGCGCGGTCGGTGATCTCCGGTGCGAACGTGAGCACGGCGGCCTGCAGGGCGTTGAAGGCGATGTAGGCCCACAGGACGGCTTTCATCCACGGTTTCACGGGCGGGTCAGGTGGCGAGCTCGGGTGGGAAGCCGCCGGTGGCGATGGGGCCCCAGCTGTCGATGGTGACGCGGATGAGGGCTTTGCCCTGGCGGATCATGGCGGCGCGGTACTCGTCCCAGTCGGGGTGTTCGCCCGCGATGCAGCGGTAGTAGTCGACGAAGTCGTCGAGGGCGTCGGGCAGGTCGAGGACTTCGGCGGTGCCGTCGACTTGGACGTAGGGGCCGTTGAAGTCGTCGGAGAGCACGCAGACGGTGACGTGGGGGTCGCGGCGGGCGTTGCGGGTCTTGGCGCGCTGCGGGTAGGTGGAGATGACGATGCGGCCTTGCGGGTCGACTCCGCAGGAGACGGGGGAGACCTGGACGCCTGCGGTGCTGGCGCGGCGGGTGACGAGCAGGGCGTGGTGGCGGGGGCGGAGGAACTCGAGCAGCTGCGGCCGGTCGACGCGGTCGGCCGTGGCGATCTTCGGCATGATGGTCAGCATGGCACGGTTCACCTCGTTCGACGGCACGCGGCTCGCCTACCGGGAGTTCGGTGAGGGTGATCCCCTCGTGGTGCTGGCGGGTGGTCCCGGCAGGGCGTCGGAGTACCTGGAGACGCTGGGCGGGCTGGACGGGGCGCGGCGGCTGGTGGTGCTGGACAACCGGGGGACGGGGGAGTCGGACGAGCCGGTGGACCCGTTCACGTACCGGCGGGACATGCTGGTGCGGGACGTGGAGGTGCTGCGGCGTCACCTGGGGCTGGAGCGGGTGGACGTGCTGGGGCATTCGGCCGGTGCGGGGATCGCGATGGGGTATGCGGCGGACTTCCCGCAGCGGGTGGGGAAGCTGGTGCTGTTGACGCCGGCGTTGCGCGGTGTGGGGTTGTCGCCGGAGCAGAGCGACTGGGACGCGCACCTGGCGGCGCGGTCGGGTGAGCCGTGGTTCGCGGGGGCGGTGGCGGCGATGGAGCGGGCGGCGGCGGGGGACCGTTCGGTGGCGACGCGGGTGGAGGCGTCGCCGTTGATGTACGCGCGGTGGGACGAGCGGGCGCGGGAGCACGCGCGGGCCGAGCTGGGGCAGTGGAAGTACGAGGTGGCGGCCGGGTACAACGCGGAGGGGGCGTTCGTGCCGGGGGTGTTGCGGCGGGCGTTGGCGGAGTTCGGCGGGCCGGTGTTGGTGTACGCGTGTGCGCAGGACCCGATTTCGCCGGTGCGGCGGTGTGCGCGGCTGGTGGAGTTGTTCCCGGACGCGGTGTTGCATGTGCACGAGGGTGTGGGGCATTACCCGTGGGTGGAGGATCCCGGTCATCTGGTGAAGGAGCTGGTCGCGTTCTTGGACGCGTAGGCCCGGCGGTTCAGGAGACGGTGGCGGTGGCGACGCGGTCGCGGCCGTTGTTCTTGGCCTGGTAGAGGGCTTCGTCGGCGGCCAGCAGCAGGGGGCTGAGCTCGGTGGCGGTGCCGGGGAACACCGCGGCGCCGGCGGAGGCGGTGAGGCCGGTGATGACCTGGTCGTGGCCGAGGCGGTCGACGACGGCGATGCGCAGGCCGGCGATCTCGCGGCGGATGCGTTCGGCGGCGGTGCGGACCTCGTCGGTGCTGACGCCGGGCAGCAGGACGGCGAACTCCTCGCCGCCGAAGCGGCCGACGAGGTCGTAGGAGCGCACGGAGTGTTTGAGCGCGTCGGCGACGGCGCGCAGGACGCGGTCGCCGGCGAGGTGGCCGTAGGTGTCGTTGATCAGCTTGAAGTGGTCGAGGTCGAGGATCAGGACGCCGACGGTGGAGACGAGGCGGCGGGCGCGGGCGAGCTCGCGTCCGGCGACGTCGTGCCAGAAGGTGGCGTCGACGAGGCCGGTCTTGGAGTCGGTGCGGGCGGCGACGCGGAACTGCGGCAGCAGCAGGCCCATGTGCAGGGCGAGCACGGTGAGCAGCAGCATCGGGGTGAGCCACGGGCGGGCGAGCATGAGCACGGCGACGACGGAGCCCAGGCCGACGGAGGCGAGCACGATGAGCACGTCGGAGGCGTTGCCCAGGGCGGTGCGCAGCGGGTTGTGCCGGTTGGTCAGGTAGATGGCGGTGACGACCAGGGCGTAGTTGATGAACCAGTAGAGGAATCCGGCCGTGACCAGGATCAGCAGGCCGACAGGTCCGTCAACGTCAAGAGACCGGTCCGGGAGGAGCCCCAGAACGAGTTGCGCCACGCCGCTGCCGAGTACGACAGTGGCGGCGGAGAACACTTTGCGGAACAGGACCGCGCGTCGTTTGTAGACCCGGAACCACGAGTGCGTGTAGCTGATGACGATCAGCGCCACGAGCAGGGGCATCGGGAGGACGAGCACGCCCGCGAACAGCCACACGGACTGCATGTGGGCGTGCGGGGAGCCTTCCGCGCCGATCTCGCGGATCCGTTCGATTCCCCTGGCCGCTTCCAGGTGCAGCACGGCGCCGCCGGCGAGCAGCAGGAGGAAGGGCCAGTTCATGGCCTCGGCAGGGGTACGTCGTGCGGTGGCGAGCGTGACGAGGGTCGCTGCGGCGACGACCGTCACGACGTAGGCCAGCACCACAGGGGGAAGCGACCATAACTTCCACCGGCGCGGGTCGAGCCAAGGCACGCTGCCACCCCCACACCACCGTCCAGGAACCAACCACTGTAGCTACCGGGTAACTCAAAGTCGTGGCTCCATGTGGGGGACCTCACTGTGCGTAGTCCTCACGGAGCGCGGTCCGTGTGGTTCACGCAGTCATCGCAGTTCCAGTACGCAACGAACACCCAGAGGAGCAGCCATGATCAACCGTATTTCCGCTGCCGGCCGTCCCGTCCGTCCGACCGACTGGGTGCGTCCCACCGACTGGAACCGTCCGACGGACTGGGCCCGGCGCTGAGCCACCACAGCACGGCGGCGCCGCCCGCCGCGAGCACGCCCAGTGCTCCGGCGGCGGCGACCACCCGGTGCGCCGGGGTGGTTTCGGCGGCCAGACCGGCCAGGGCGACGCCGGTGCCCTGGGAGACGCGCAGCGCGGTGACGGCGAGCCCGAACGCCTGGCCTCGGGAGGCGTCGGGTACGGCGCGCACGAACCGCGTGTTGGCGACCAGGTGGTAGGCGCTGGCCGCACCGGAGAGCGCGAACAGTGTGAGGCTGACGGCGAGTCCCGGCCGCAGTGCGGCCGGGACCAGGGCGGCGCAGGCGGCGATCGCGAGCCACGGCATCAGCCGTGCCTGCAGGGCCGCGCCGAGCCGGGCCAGGGCGAGCATTCCGGCGGTGGCGCCGGCCGCGTAGGCGCCGAAGATCATGCCGACGGCGGCCGGTCCGGCGCCGAGGCCGGCGGCGTAGGGGACGGCGAGGGCTTCTCCGGCGATGTAGAACCCGGACACGCAGGCGAGCGCGACCAGGGCGCGCAGGTGCCGGTCGTGCCAGACGAGGGCGGCGCCGCCGGCGAGGTCGGCGGGCCAGGCCCGCACGTGCGGGCGGCGCGGGGCGGGACGCGGTGCCAGGTAGGTCCGCACGAGCAGTGCCGAGGCGGCGAAGGTGGCGGCGTCGGCGACGAGCACGAGGCCGGGTCCGAGCCAGGCCACGAGGGCGCCGCCGGTGAGGAACCCGGCGACCTGCGCGGCCTGGGTGACGGTGCTCAGCAGTGCCTGGCCGAGCGGGTAGCGCTCGTCGGGCAGGATCTGCGGCAGCAGTGCGGCGCGGGCCGCGCCGTGGGGTGCGCCGGCGAGCTGCACGGCGAGAAGGAGGGTGGCGAGCAGCCACAGGGGGATGCCCGGCAGGGCCATCAGCAGCAGGAGTGCGACGCGGGCGGCGTCGGCGGTGACCATGACGGTGCGGCGGGCGAACCGGTCGGCGAGCCCGGACAGCAGGGGGCCGCCGACCAGGTCGGGCAGGAATGTCAGGGCGTAGGTCAGCGCGGTCAGGCCGGCGCTGGCCGTGCGCTGGTAGACGTGCACGGTCAGCGCGACCCTGGCGAACTGGTCGCCGGCCACCGAGACCACGTGTGCTGCGAACAGGGCGCGGAACTCGCGATCCCGGGCGAGGTCTCGGTAGCCGGGCATGTCCTTCAGGATGGGTTACCGGCCCAGCGACGACCAGAACGCACACCGGTGATCCCGGGCGAAGTCGGTGCCGCCGACCGCGCCGGGTGCCAGTGACTGGACCTCGGCGTGCCAGCCGGGGTCTCCGGTGCGGGCGAAGCGGCCCCACGCGTCGATCATGTGGTCGCCGAGCCGGCGCTGGGCGGGGGTGAGCGTGACGCCGAGGTCGAACAGCATCGTCAGCTCGGAGCCGTGGTAGGCGCCGTAGCCGCCGGGCATTTCGGGCAGGCCGGGGAAGATCAGCGGCACGTCGCGGTCGGCGAACTCGTAGCCGGAGACGCGGGTGACGCGGCCGAGCTGGCGGCGGGTGTCGTGCGTCGGGCAGGCCCAGGAGTGGTCGGTCAGGGCGGCGGCGAACTCGTCGCGGGCGTCGCCGTTGCCGTTGACCGGGTAGCGGGCGGCGATCGCGTCGGCGTGGGTCTCGCCGAACGCTGCGGCGATGGTCGCGCGGTGGGCCTGCTCGGGGATCGGGGTGGGCAGGTACAGGGCGGCGAACAGGGTGCCTTCGTCGTGGGTGGAGCCGACCATGGTCGGGACCCGGTGCACGCGGCCGGTGGCCTGCGCGACCGCGGGGTCGACGGGCAGGACGCGGGTGTCGAACGCCGGGTACGGGAACAGCACGTGCGACGGCAGCAGCTCCTGCACCGACAGGCCCCGCAGGCAGGCGAGGTCGGCGCAGCCCAGCGGCTGGGCGGCGCCGGTCCGCTCGATCTCGGTGCGCGGTTTCCACAGGGTGAGGAACTCGCCGGGCCGCTGCGGGTCCGGGGTGGTCAGCCCGCACGCGCCGGACTGGATGACCGCCTTGTGGAACAGGCCCGCGGCGGCCGGGGAGGCGAGCTGCGCGCACACGCTGAGCCCGCCCGCGGACTCGCCGAACAGGGTGACGTTGCGGGCGTCGCCGCCGAACGCGCGGGCGTTGCGCTGCACCCAGTGCAGCGCTGCCTGCTGGTCGGCGAGGCCGAACGTGCCGGAGCCCGGCAGGCCGGGGTAGCCGAAGAACCCGAACACGCCGAGCCGGTAGTTGACGGTCACGACGACCGAGCCGGTGCGCTGGGCGAGGCGCCGGGCGTCGTAGAGGCGGCCGGAGCCGCTGGTGAACCCGCCGCCGTGGACCCACACCATGACCGGGCGCGGGGTGCGGGAGGCCGTGGCGGGGGTGGTGACGGTGAGGTAGAGGCAGTCCTCGGTCTCGGAGGCCGGGGTGCCGAGCTGTGCGTTCTGCGCGCAGACCGGGCTGGGCACCGTGGCGTCGCGCACGCCGTGCCACGGGGTGACGGGCCGCGGGTCGCGCCAGCGGTTCTCGCCGACGGGCGGGGCGGCGAACGGGATGTTGCCGAACGTGCGGGTGCCGCCGGTCACGGTGCCGCGGACCGTGCCCTTGTCGGTGTGGACGATCTCGCCGGAGCCCGCGTGTGCGGCCGGGGCCCAGGAGAGGCTTGCCACGAGTGCGGCGGCGACGGCCGCCGTGAGTGTCTTGGATTTTTTCGACATGAGTGTCGACCCCCTTTGGTGACCGACCGTAGCGAGACGCCTCGGAACGCGACACCGGATTCGGAGAGGACGGCCGAATCCGCCGGACGGGCACGGGGAAAGCCGATCACCACCCCGGTTGCTCACATACCGACCGGTCGGTACCCTCCGGGGCGTGGGTGACACGACACTTCCCGACGCACCGCTCGTCGACGCGCTGGTCTTCGACTGGGGCGGCGTCATGACGGTCTCCGTGCCCGAGTTCGTCGGCGCCTGGCTGCACGCCGAGTCCGTCGACCGCGCCGTCTACGGCCGCGTCATGCGCGAGTGGATGAGCCGCGACGCGCTGCCGGACAACCCCGTCTCCCGCCTGGAGACCGGCGAGCTGACCGTGGCCGAGTTCGAACGGCTGCTGGCCGCCGAGCTCATCACCACCACCGGCGCCAGGATCGAGGAGACGGGGCTGCTGCGGCGCATGTTCGGCGGCGCCACCCCCGACCCGGCGATGGTCGAGCTGGTGCGCTCGGCCCGCGCCGCCGGCCTGCACACCGCGCTGCTGTCCAACAGCTGGGGCGAGGGCTACCCGAAGGACCTGCTCACCGAGCTGTTCGACACCGTCGTCATCAGCGGCCGCGTCGGCCTGCGCAAACCCGACCGGCGCATCTACCTGCACACCCTCGAGCAGATCGGCGTCCCCGCCGGGCGCGCCGTGTTCTTCGACGACGCCCCGCCCAACGTCGAGGCCGCCCAAGCCGTCGGCATGCACGCCTTCCGCCACACCGGCGCCGAGTCCACCCGCACCGCCCTCGCCACCCTCGGAGTGAACCCGTGACCGACCTCCCCGGCCTCGACCTGCGGGCCCTGGCCACGTACCTGGGCACCGGCCCGCTGACCGGCGAGCTGTTCCGCGGCGGCCGCTCCAACCTCACCTACAGCGTCACCGACGGCACCGAACGCTGGGTGCTGCGCCGCCCGCCGCTGGGGCACGTGCTCGCGACCGCGCACGACATGACGCGGGAGTTCCGCGTCATCTCCGCCCTGGCCGGCACCGCCGTCCCCGTGCCGCGCGCCCACCGGCTCGTCGAGGACACCACCGTCATCGGCGCGCCGTTCTACCTCATGGAACACGTGCCCGGCGCCGCCCTGCGCGAACGCTCCCAGTGCCCGTGGCTCACCCCGGACATGGCCACCACCCTGTCCGGACGGCTCGTCGACGTCCTCGCCGACCTGCACACCGTCGACCCCGCCTCCGTGGGCCTGGCGGACTTCGGCCGCCCCGAGGGGTTCCTCACCCGCCAGGTCACCCGCTGGGGCAAGCAGCTCGACGCCAGCCGCAGCCGTGACCTGCCCGGCATCGACGAGCTGCGCGACACCCTCGCCGCCACCGTCCCCGTCTCCGGGCCGCCCGCGATCATCCACGGCGACTACCGCCTCGACAACGCGCTCGTCACCCGCGACCCGCTGGGCATCAGCGCCGTGCTCGACTGGGAGATGGCCACCCTCGGCGACCCGCTCGCCGACCTCGGCCTGCTCTACGTCTACTGGGCGGGCCTGGGCGCAGGCCCCGCCCTGGGCGCCGACCCCATCACCGGCGGCGTCACCTCCCTGCCCGGGTTCCCCACCGCCGACGAGCTCGTCGCCCGCTACGGCGACCGCACCGGCACCGACATCTCCGGCCTCGGCTGGTACATCGCCTTCGGCTACTTCAAGCTCGCCGTCATCGTCGAGGGCATCCACTACCGCTACGCCAGCGGCAAGACCGTCGGCGCCGGCTTCGACCAGCTCGGCGCGTTCACCGTTCCCCTCGTGCGGCAGGGACTCGCCGCCGCCCACAAGGAGCTCTGACCATGGACTTCGCCTTCGACGCCAAGACCGAACAGCTGCGCGCCACCCTGCTGGAGTTCATGGACTCCCACGTCTACCCGGCCGAAGCCGTCCTGGAGCAGCAGCTGCACGACGCCACCGACCCGTGGCAGCGCCAGCCGATCATCGCCGACCTCAAGGCCGAGGCCCGCCGCCGCGGCCTGTGGAACCTCTTCCTGCCCGACCCCGAACACGGCGCCGGACTCACCAACCTCCAGTACGCGCCGCTCGCCGAGATCGCCGGCCGCAGCCCCCACCTCGCCCCCGAGGCCCTCAACTGCGCCGCCCCCGACACCGGCAACATGGAAGTGCTCGCCATGTTCGGCACCGACGAGCAGAAGAAGCAGTGGCTGCGGCCGCTGCTCGACGGCGAGATCCGCTCCGCGTTCTGCATGACCGAACCCGACGTCGCCTCCTCCGACGCCACCAACATCGCCACCCGCATCGACCGCGACGGCGACGACTACGTCGTCAACGGCCGCAAGTGGTGGTCCTCGGGCGCCATGAACCCCGACTGCGCCATCTTCATCGTCATGGGCAAGACCGACCCCGACGCCGACCGCCACCGCCAGCAGGCCATGATCCTCGTCCCCCGCGACACCCCCGGCGTCACCGTCAAACGCGCCATGCACGTCTTCGGCTACGGCGACCACGCCCACGGCGGCCACGCCGAGATCGTCTTCGACGACGTCCGCGTCCCCGCCGCCAACCTCATCGCCGGGGAAGGCGAAGGGTTCGCCATCGCCCAGGCCCGCCTCGGCCCCGGCCGCATCCACCACTGCATGCGCCTGATCGGCATGGCCGAACGCGCCCTCGAGCTGATGTGCCGCCGCGCCGTCTCCCGCGTCGCCTTCGGCAAGCCCATCGCCGCCCAGGGCGTCGTGCAGGAGTGGATCGCCGAGTCCCGCGTCCGCATCGAACAGGCCCGACTGCTCGTCCTCAAGACCGCCTGGCTCATGGACACCGTCGGCAACAAGGGCGCCCACACCGAGATCCAGTCCATCAAGATCGGCACCCCCGCGATGGCCGAATGGGTCATCGACAAGGCCATCCAGGCCCACGGCGCCGGCGGCGTCAGCCAGGACACCCCGCTCGCCGAACTCTGGGTCGCCGCCCGCACCCTGCGCCTGGCCGACGGCCCCGACGAGGTCCACCGCATGTCCCTGGCCAAGCGCGAACTCAAGAAGTACCTGTAACCCTCAACGCCCACCCCGCACGCCCACCTCATTCGCGCACGCGGGGCCCTTTCGTACTGTGTGACAGTACGAAAGGGCCCCGCGTGCGGTGTGGTGAGGCGCGGCGAGGGGGCGGCGGGGTCAGTTGTTGAGCGCCTCGCGGGCCGCCAGCGCCGCCCGGCAGGCGTGCACGAAGCCCCAGAACACCTCGGTCGTCGTGTGCCGCCGGTCCGACCGCGAGTTCTCCTCGAACATCGCCGTGCGCAGGGGAGTGGTCAGCTCCAGCTGCCCGCCCTGCCGCGACCGGGTGCGGTTGGCGATGTTCGCCCGGTCGTAGCCGCCCAGCACCGGGTGGTCCACGGCGTCGATCGTGTGGAACCCGGCGCGGCGCAAAGCGGCGAGCAGCTCCAGGCGCAGCAACGCGTCACGGCCACCGACGAGCACCGCCCGGTCGTGGTCCTCCAGGCCCGCCGCCGCCGACGTGCAGCCGTGCAGGCCCAGCGCGTGCTGGGCACCGGAGACGAGAGAACGGGCCACGCGGTCGTCGCAGTGCGACGAGGTCACGTGCAGCTCGTCGTTCGCGAACGACCGCAGGCCCTCGAACATCCAGTAGTCGTGCGTCTGCCCGATCGGCATCCGCGTCGACGGGTGGTACCCCGCGACCGCGACGCACAGCTCCGACGTGCCGACCTCGATGCCGCCGCCGTGCGGGGCGAGCACCACCGACGCGGTGCGGGGCCGGTGCCGCTTGAACCGGCGCCGGTAGTCCACCCGGTCCACCAGGCGCGGATCGGCGTAGAGGTCGGTGTTGGACGCGTAGACGTCCAGCGCCGCCCACTGGGGCTGGGATCTCATGGCGGGCGGAAGCCTACCCGGCCTCACCCGGACGGCCGCCGCCCACCAGGGGCACTCACGCGTCGATCTGCTTGGGCGCCTGCTCGCCCGCGGTGATCGCGATCTTGCGGGGCTTCGCGCGCTCCGCGACCGGAATGCGCAGCGTCAGCACACCCGCGTCGTACTGGGCGTCGACGTGGTCGGTGTCGAGGGTGTCGCCCAGGAACAGCTGCCGCGAGAACACGCCCAGCGGCCGCTCCGACACCTGCATCTCCACGTCCGCGCCCACCGGCCGGCGCTCCGCCTTGACCGTCAGCACGTTGCGCTCGACGTTCAGCTCGATCGCGTCGGGCGACACGCCCGGAAGGTCGAAGCAGACGACGAACTGGTCCCCGTCGCGGTAGGCGTCCATCGGCATCGCCGTGGGACGCGACCACGTGCCCGAACCCCCGAACACCTGCTGCGTCAGGCGGTCCAGCTCACGGAACGGGTCAGTGCGCATCAACATCTGACACCTCCTGTTTGTCTCTCGCGGACTGTCAATGCGCTGCACCACTGTTGTAGCATGTCGTCGGAACGATGACAACCCCTGATGTCATCGGAAGGATGACATGATGACGATGCCACCACACGACAACGACCCGGCCAACGACTACGAGACGGTGCGCGCCGCGGCCGCGCGGCCCGGCAGCGCCACCGAGGTGCTCTCCGCCCTCATGCTGCTGCGGCAGCTGCGCGACGAGCTGTCCGGCTGGGAGCCCCAGCTCATCGAGGCCGCCAGGGCACTGGGCACCAGCTGGGCCGACCTCGCCCCCGCCCTCGGCGTCGCCAGCCGCCAGGCCGCCGAGAAGCGGTACCTGCGCGTGCGGCGCACCGAGGACACCGGCACCGGCGACGAACGCGTCCAGGCCGAACGCGACCGCCGCGCCGGGGACAAAGCCGTCGCCGCCTGGGCGCGGGAGAACGCCGCCGTGCTGCGCACCCTGGCCGCGCAGGTCGGGCCGCACGACCCGGCCGTGCAGCGGGCGCTGGGCGGCCAGGACGCCGCGGGCCTGCTCGGCCCCCTGTCGCAGGCAGGGCCGGGGCTGCGCGACGGCCAGCCCGGACTGGCCCGGCAGATCGACGACATCGGGCGGCAGACCGACCGGCTGCGCACCGCGGCGCTACAGCAGCGTCACCGTCCCGGCTGACGCGTCGAGCTCCGCCGCCACCCCCAGCGGCAGCGACCACGACCCGGCGCAGTGGCCGAACCCGAACTCGCCCAGTATCGGCACCCCGAGTCCGGCCAGCCGGTCGTGCAGCACCGCCGCCACGTCACCGCAGCCCGTCCACGACCCCAGCACGATGCCCGACACCGGCTCGAACCAGCCCGCCCGCAGCAGCTGCGTGAGCAGCCGGTCGAGCCGGTAGGGCTCCTCGCCCACGTCCTCCAGCAACGCCAGCGACCCCTCCACCGGCCGCGCCCACCGAGGCCCGCCGACCGCCGCCGCCAGCAGCGAGCAGTTCCCGCCCGTCAGGACCCCGCGCGCCACCCCCGGCACCACCGGCACACCGGAGGTCCACGACCGCGTCCCGTCGAACAGCAGCGCCCGCAGCCGCTGCTGCGCCAGCGGGTCGTCCACGAAGTCCGCCGTGCCCGGCATCGGCCCGAACACCGTCGCCATCCCCACCGCGTTCAGCTCGGCGTGCAGCACCGTCACGTCCGACGAGCCCACGAACACCCGCGGCGGCAGGTCCTTCCACGGCACCAGGTCCGTCATCCGCAGGCACCCGTAGCCGCCGCGCACGCAGAACACCGCCGCCACGTCCGACCGCCACGCCGCGGTGAACTCCGCGGCCCGCGCCTCGTCCGGCCCCGCCAGGTAGGGCAGCGACCACGGCCGCACCCGCGGCGCCGTCACCTCCAGGCCCCACGAGCGCAGCACCCCGGCCCCGGCGGTGAGGCGCGGCGCCGCGGCCGGGCCCGCCGGCGACACCAGCGCCACCCGGTCACCCGGCACCAGCGGGGTCACGGCGACCCCGTCACCGCGACAGCTCCAGCACCGGCACGCCCGGCGGCACGAACCCGAACACCTGCCCGTAGAACGACAGCTCCGCCTCCAGCGCCGCCTTGATCGTCTCCGCCTTGCGGAACCCGTGCTGCTCGCCTTCGAACCGCAGGTACGCGTGCGGGATGCCCGACCCGGCGAGGTCCGCGGCGAAGCGGTCCGCCTGCTCCGGCGGGCAGATCTCGTCCTCCAGGCCCTGCAGCAGCAGCACCGGGCCCGACACCGACCGCGCCTTCGTCGACGGCGACCGGTCCCGGTAGCGGTCCGCGGCCTCGGGCATCCTGCCCACCAGGCCCTCCACGTAGCGGGACTCGAAGTCGTGCGTCTCGCCGCCCTCCGACGTCCAGCCCGCCAGGTCCAGGATCGGGAACGCCACCATCCCGCACCGGTACACGCCGGTCGAGGTCAGCGACGCCGCCGACGTCCAGCCGCCCGCCGAGCCGCCCCGGATCGCCAGCCGCGCCGGGTCCGCCGTGCCCTCCTTCGCGAGCTGCTGCGCCACGTGCGCGCAGTCCTCCACGTCCACCACGCCCCACTGCTCGCGCAGCCGCTCCCGGAACGCCCGCCCGTAGCCGGTCGAGCCGCCGTAGTTCACCGCCACCACGCCGATGCCGCGGCTGGTCAGGTAGGCGATGTCGCTGTCGAGCTTGGGCAGCGCCCTGCCGGTCGGGCCGCCGTGCACGTGCACCACGTACGGCGGCAGCTCACCCTCCGGTGCCGCGAAGTCCGGGTTCGACGGCGGGTACACGTACGCCGGGATCTCACCGAACATCCGCTCCTGCGGCACGGGCAGGTACGCGTCGTGCCCGGAGCTCTCGCCGCCGGTCAGGTAGGTCAGCTCCCCGTTGGACAGGTCCAGGCGCACCACCGCGAACTCGCTGGCCGGACCGGCCGCGCCGCAGACCACCACGCCGTCGCGCACCCACAGCTCCGGCGCCCACGTCGGCAGGTCCGTCTGCACGTCGGTGACCGTCGCGCTGCGCTCGTCGAGCACCGCCAGGTGCCCCGACCGCACCACCAGGTAGCGGCCCGGCGACAGCGTCGCGAACCAGCGGTTGCCCAGCCGCCACATCGGCCCGCCCAGCTCCTGCTCGCACGGCGCCAGGTTGCGGCGGCTGCCGTCGGGGGAGATCCGGAACAGGTTCCACCAGCCGTCCGGGTCGGTCAGCGCCAGCAGTGAGTCGTCCTCCCACTCGAACTGGCACACCGCCTCGGTCTCCGACCCGGACACCACCCGGTGCTGCGAGGACCCGACCTCGGCGACGCACAGCTCGGTGCCGTCCCACGGCATCCGCGGGTGGTCCCAGCCGATCCAGGCGAACTTCGTGCCGTCCGGGCTGATCTTCGGGCCCGTCATGAAGTGGTGCGACGCCCCCAGCACCCGAATCTCACCCGAAGGTGTGATGGCGACGAGGTCGCGGCGCACGTCGGTGCGGGCGTCACCGGTGATGGTCTCCCGCACGCACCACACCTCGCCGTCCGGGCCCGCCGACAGGTCGGCGTAGCGGACACCGTGGTGGCGCCGCGGCTGCGGCGTCAGCGCCACCGGCTCGCCCCCGGCCGGGTCGAACACGTAGACCCGCTGGTCGTCCCAGTGCGTGAACGCCACCCGGTCCTCCGCCAGCACCACGAACGGCCTGCCGCCGTACTCGTGCACCCGGTTGCGGGCGTTCCACGGCGCGGGCAGCACGTCCACCCCGTCGCGCACCAGCGCCACCCGGCCACCCTCGGCGGGCCTGCTCTCCGCCCACCACACCCTGTCACCGTCGAGGCAGGCCCACTGGAACCCACCCCCCGGCTTGGAGGTGTCGCCGGCGCTGATCGGCGAGGTCCACGTCCCGTACGAAGCGATCTTCACCACAACCCGACCCTATACGCGGAGTGTTCGGTGGGGGAGGACCTGCCGACGATCTCCGCGTGGCCTAGGGTCGTAGGTGCCATGGCTCGCGTCATTCACGTATTCCGCGCACCCGACCGGTTCATCGCAGGAACCGTCGGGCAGCCCGGCGACCGCACCTTCTACCTGCAGGCTTCCGAGCAGAGCAGGTTGATCAGCGTCGCGCTCGAGAAGCAGCAGGTCCAGGTCCTCGCCGAACGCATCGGCTCGCTGCTCGAGGAGGTGCACCGCCGCTTCGGCACCGACGTGCCCGACGACGCACCCCCCGACGACCTCGACACCGAACCGCTCGAGGTGCCCGTCGAGGAGGAGTTCCGCGTCGGCACCATGGGGCTGGGCTGGGACGCCGAGTCCAAGGCCGTCGTCATCGAGCTGCTCGCGATCTCCGAGGAGGAGGTCGACGAGGCCGTCGTGCTCGACGACACCGAGGAAGGCCCCGACGCCGTGCGGGTGTTCCTGTCGCCGTCCGCGGCCCGTGCCTTCGCCGAACGCGCCGACCGCGTCGTCAACGCCGGCCGCAAACCCTGCCCGCTGTGCGCCGAACCGCTCGACCCGGACGGCCACATCTGCCCGCGGCAGAACGGCTACCGCCGCACCGAGGAAGACTGACGTGGACACCGCCGCGGCCATCGAGTTACTCACCCGCGGCCGCATCGAGGTCGAGGGCAGGCTCGTCGACGCCTCCAACGCCACGCTGTTCTGCAAGATCTCCCTCGACGGCGTCGACGCCCAGTGCGTCTACAAGCCCGTGCGCGGCGAGCGGCCGCTGTGGGACTTCCCCGACGGCACCCTCGCCGGCCGTGAGGTGGCCACCTACCTCATCTCGGCCGCCTCGGGCATGGACGTCGTGCCGCCGACGGTGCTGCGGCCCGGCCCGTTCGGCGACGGCATGGTGCAGCTGTGGGTCGAGACCCGCGAGGAGGACGAGCTCGTCGACATCGTCGGTGTCGACGACGTCAAACCCGGCTGGATCCCCGTCTTCCACGCCCACGACCGCTTCGGCGACCCGGCCGTGCTCGTGCACGCCGACCACCCGCGCATCGCGCTGATGTCGGCCTTCGACGTCGTGGTCAACAACGCCGACCGCAAGGGCGGGCACGTCCTGCACGGCGTCGACGGCTCCGTCCACGGCGTCGACCACGGCATCTGCCTGCACGCCGAACCGAAGCTGCGCACCGTCCTGTGGGGCTGGGCCCGCGAACCGCTGCCCGAGCACGTCCTGGACCCGCTGCGGCGGCTGCGCTCCGCCCTCGCCGGCGACCTGGGCGAGGCGCTGCACGACCACCTCACCCGCGCCGAGGTCCGCGCCGTCGCCGACCGCGCCGACAAGCTGCTGGCCGCGGGCGTCTACCCCGAACCCTCCGGCGACTGGCCCGCCATCCCGTGGCCCGCGTTCTGACACCCGCGCACACCACCGCACCCGAAAGCGCAGAAAGTCACCACACCCGCACAACGCCACTATTGTTGATTCGCTGTTCAGAATTCGGGCGTTGACGGGCGGATCACCCTGCCCCTATCTTTTGGTTGGCGTTCTGAGCTGCGGAAACGTTCGAATTCTGAATGCGGGACACGGGGGACATGACTTATTCGGAACGCATCGTCGTGGTCGGGACGGCCGAACTCGGCCCACGCGCCGCCGCCTGCCTGGCACACCGATTCGGCCCGGTTCACCTGATCGGACCTGGCGCGGACGCGCTCGCCGACATCGGGGTGCGCCGCTACCCGCACGCCACGGTGCGCGACCTCGACCTCGACACCCCGGCGGTGATCATCGACAACGACGGCGGCCGCCTGCAGCGCCTGGTGTGCGACCGGCTCGTCGTCGTCGGCTGGCCCGTGCCGCTGCTGCCGGCCAACCGGTGGGTCGTCGACGGCAGGGTCGCCATCGCCGCCGGCAACGACGACCTCGACCTGCTCGGCACCTGCTTCGACAACGCCGGCCTGTGGCGGCCCGCGCTCGCCGAGTACCAGTTCCGCCGCCAGCAGGCAGCCGGCACCCTGGCCTGAGACCCGCCTCCGGTGAGCGGCACGGTGATCGGTGAGGACGCGCGCGCCCGGCTCGTGCGCCGCTTCGGCGACGGCGTCACCGGCTGGGTCGACGCGCTGCCCGGCCTCGTCGCCCGCCTGGCCGAACGCTGGGACCTCACCGTCACCGCGCACCTGCCCGGCGGCACCAGCGCCACGTTCCTGTGCGCCACCGCGGTCCTCAAGCTCACCCCCGACCACGACCTGGCCGCCGCCGAGGCACGCGCCCTGACCGCCTGGGACGCCACCCCCGCCGCGGTCGGGCTGCTCGACACCGACCTGGCCCGCGGCGCGCTGCTGCTCGAACGCCTCGACCCCGGCACCCCGGCGCCCGACCCCGCCAGGGTGCTGCCGCGGCTGCACATCGCGCCGCCGCAGGGGTTCCCGCCGCTGAGCGCACGCGTCGACTTCCTGTTCGAGACGCTGCTGCCCCGCCGTACCGGCACCTACCACGCCGCCGAGCACCGGCGCGCCCGCGAGCTCGCCGCCGACCGGGTCACCCCGGTGCTGCTGCACGGCGACCTGCACCCCGGCAACGTCCTGCGGGGCCCGCGCGGACCCGTCGCCATCGACCCGCGGCCCTGCGTCGGCGACCCGGCGTTCGACTGGACCGACCTCGTGCACGACGGCTACGACCTGCACGGCGCCGACGTCGACCTGGACCGCGTCCACGAGTGGCTCGCCGTCTTCGCCCCCTTCTACGGATAGGGTCGGCGGCGTGCGTTCCCACGACTACGGCCGCGACGTGCTGTCCACCCCGAAGCGCAAGAAGGTCCCCGAGATCCCCACCGAACCGGGCCTGGTCGTCGAGGACCCCGCCAGCGGTTTCTGCGGCGCCGTCGTGCGGGTCGAGCAGGGCAGGGTCGTGCTGGAGGACCGCCACGGCCGGCACCGCCTGTTCCCGCTGACCCCCGCCGGGTTCCTCGTCGACGGCAGGCCCGTCACCCTCGTCACCCCCGCCCCGCGGCCGGCCGGGCGGAGGCTGAGCGCGTCCGGGTCGGTGCGGGTGGAGGGGCTGCGGGCGCAGACCGCCAAGGCCAGCCGCATCTGGGTCGAGGGCAAGCACGACGCCGAGCTCGTCGAACGCGTGTGGGGTCACGACCTGCGCGTCGAGGGCATCGTGGTCGAGCCCCTCGACGGCGTCGACGACCTGCCCCGGCGCATCGCCGAGTTCGGCACCGCGCCCCACCGCCGCCTCGGCGTCCTGGTCGACCATCTCGTCGCCGGCACCAAGGAACACCGCCTCGTCGAGCAGATCCGCGACGACAACGTGCTGGTCACCGGCCACCCGTACGTGGACATCTGGCAGGCGGTGAAACCGGCCGCGGTGCGCATCGACGCCTGGCCGCGGGTGCCGCGCGGCGTCGACTGGAAGACCGGCGTGTGCGAGCGGCTGGGCTGGGGCGAGCCGTGGGAGGGCTGGCAGCGGGTCCTGGGCGCGGTGAGCAGCTACCGCGACATCGAGTCCGACCTGCTCGGCGCCGTCGAACGGCTCATCGACTTCGTCACCGTCCCGCAGGAGTAGCCCGTTCCGCGGAAGTGCACCGCACGGCGGTGGTGAGCGCGGCGTGGGTGGAGCAGCGGGGCCGGGCATCGGGCCCATCGCGCTCCGCCACCCGGCGAATCGGACATATCGCCAGTTGATCGATTTCGCAACGGTCCGGGGTCCACGCCGGTGATTGTCGGACGCGTGCGGGCCGCCGTGGTGTATGTATGGGCTCATGGCCGCGCTGATCTGGCTGATCGTCGGGATTCTGCTCGTCGTCGCCGAGGTTCTCTCCGGTGACTTCGTGCTGGTCATGCTCGGCGCCGCCGCGCTCGCCGCGGCGGGGGTGTCCGCGGTGGGCGTGCCCGACCTGGTGAGCGTGCTCGTGTTCGCCGCGACCTCGGTGGGCCTGATCGTCGGGGCCCGGCCGTTCGTGAAGAGGCGGATGCTCGGTTCGGGCATCCGGATGCACCACGAGGCGCTGCTGGGCAGCACCGCCGTCGCGGTGTCGCGGGTCGACGAGAACAGCGGACAGGTCAAGATCGGCGGCGAGACCTGGAGCGCCCGCACCCTCGACGGGTCCGTGGTCGAAGAAGGCGAAGCCGTCACCGTTGTCGAGATATCGGGAGCGACCGCCGTGGTCATCGCGGCCGTGTGACCCCCGCGTAGTGAGGATGTGAACCCCGTGGACCCGATCACCCTCGTGGTCGTGGCCGTCATCGCGCTGTTCGTGCTGACCATCGCCGTCAAGTCGGTGCTGGTCATCCCGCAGGCGCAGGCCGCCGTCATCGAACGCCTCGGCCGTTACCGCACCACCGGCGCGCCCGGCCTGAACATCATGGTGCCGTTCATCGACAAGGTGCGTGCCCGCATCGACCTGCGCGAGCAGGTCGTGTCGTTCCCGCCGCAGCCGGTGATCACGCAGGACAACCTGACGGTGTCCATCGACACCGTCGTGTACTTCCAGGTCACCGAGCCGCGCTCGGCGGTGTACGAGATCTCCAACTACATCGTCGGTGTCGAACAGCTCACCATCACGACGCTGCGCAACCTCGTCGGTGGCATGAGCCTGGAGGAGACGCTCACCTCCCGTGACCACATCAACGGTCACCTGCGCGGGGTGCTCGACGAGGCGACCGGCCGGTGGGGCCTGCGCGTGGCGCGCGTGGAGCTGAAGTCGATCGACCCGCCGCCCTCCATCCAGGACTCGATGGAGAAGCAGATGCGCGCCGACCGCGAGAAGCGCGCCATGATCCTCACCGCGGAGGGCCAGCGCGAGTCGTCCATCAAGACCGCGGAGGGCCAGAAGCAGTCGCAGATCCTCGCGGCCGAGGGCGCCAAGCAGGCCGCGATCCTCGCCGCCGAGGCCGAGCGGCAGTCGTCGATCCTGCGGGCGCAGGGTGAACGCGCCGCCCGCTACCTGCAGGCGCAGGGCCAGGCCAAGGCCATCGAGAAGGTCTTCGGCGCGATCAAGGACGGCAAGCCCACCCCGGAGGTGCTGGCCTACCAGTACCTGCAGACGCTGCCGCAGATGGCGCAGGGCGACGCCAACAAGGTGTGGATGATCCCGTCCGACTACGGCAAGGCCCTCGAAGGGTTCGCGAAGATGCTCGGCGCGCCCGGCGACGACGGCGTCTTCCGCTACGAGCCGCCCGTCGACACCGACACCCGGCCCCGGCCGGAGGACGACGACGAGTCGGTGGCGGACTGGTTCGACACCGCGCCGGACCCGAAGGTCGCCGAGGCGGTCGCCGCCGCGGAGGCCGTGGCCCGCAAGGAGGTGCCGGGCCCGCTCAACACCCCGCCGCGCTCGGTCGGCGGTGCCTCCCCGGTGCCGCAGCTGGAAGGCGAGCAGCCGCGCTCGCTGCACCAGCCCGGCGACCCGGTCTGACCCGCACGACCCTCACCTGAGCGGTCTGCCCCGGACGTCCGGGGCAGACCGCTCAGTCGTCTCACCGGCCACGACAGAAAACTTTCGCGTGCGTGTCGATCGGGCCACCCGCCCGTTCGACCTCCGCGTGACAGGGTCCGCGGTGGACCCGCACGAACCCCCCGGGGAGTGACTGACATGAAGTTCATGCTGATCTGGCGCGTGACCTCCGACGAGGCGTGGGGCAACCTCGGCGAGGTGGACTTCGACGCGATGCTCGAGACCGTCGGCCGGTTCAACGAGGAGATGATCAACGCCGGGGTGCTGCTGGCCGCGGAAGGGCTCGCCCCAGCCGAGGAGGGCGTGGTCGTCGACTTCTCCTCCGAGCCGCCCGTCGTCACCGACGGCCCGTACGGGGAGACCAAGGAGCTGTTCAACGGCTTCTACCTGATCAACGTGCCGACCCTCGAGGACGCGGTCGAGTGGGCCAAGCGCACCCCGATGTCGGCCGCCGGGTTCAAGACCGAGGTCCGCCGCGTCACCACGGTCGACGAGTTCCCGCAGGACAACGAGTGGATCAAGAAGGAACGGGCGTGGCGCGAGTCGACCGGTCAGCTCTGAGCGGACCCGGTTCTGGTCTGATGGGGCCATGAGCAGCAGCGACCCCACGGGACGCAAGGCCGTCGCGGCGGTCTGGCGCATCGAGTCCGCGCGGATCACCGGTGCGCTGACCCGCTACACCGGTGACTTCGCGCTGGCCGAGGACCTCGCCCAGGAGGCGCTGGCCGAGGCGCTGGTGACGTGGCCGCGCGAAGGCGTGCCGGCCAACCCGGCGGGGTGGCTGCTCACCGTCGGCCGGCGCCGCGCGATCGACGCGTTCCGCCGCCGCGGCACCCGTGACGCCAAGTACGCCGCCCTGGCGCACCACCTGCCCGAGGGCGGCGCTCTCACCGGCGCCACCGATCCCGGACCCGCGCCGGACGACGTGCTGTGGGACCCGGACCGCATCGACGACGACACGCTCGCGCTGATGTTCACCTCCTGCCACCCGGTGCTGTCGGCGGAGGCGGGGGTGGCGCTGACGCTGCGCGTGATCGGCGGTCTGACCAGCGACGAGATCGCGCGGGCGTTCCTGGTGCCCACGGCGACCGTGCAGGCCCGCATCACCAGGGCGAAGAAGACCCTCGGTGCCGCGGGGGTGCCGTTCGAGGTGCCGCCGGCGGCGCAGCGTCCCGCGCGGCTGGCGCAGGTCCTCAGCGTCGTCTACCTGATCTTCACCGAGGGGTCGTCGGCGACCTCCGGTGACGAGGTGCTGCGCCTGGACCTGGCAGGGGAGGCGCAGCGGCTCGCCCGCGTCCTGACCCGGCTCATGCCCGGCGAGCCGGAGGTGTGGAGCCTGCTGGCGTTGCTGGAGCTCACCGCCGCCCGGTTCCCCGCCCGCCGCGGCCCCGGCGGCGAGACGGTGCTGCTGCAGGACCAGGACCGGCGACGCTGGGACCGCTCCGCCATCGCCCGCGGCCGCGCGGCGCTGGCCAAGGCCGCGCGGGCGGGCCGCGGGTACGGCTACTACGGGCTGCAGGCCGCGATCGCCGAGTGCCACGCCGTGGCCCGCTCGGTCGAGGACACCGACTGGGACCGCGTCGTCGCCCTCTACGACGGCCTGGCCCGGCTCGCCCCGTCACCGGTCGTGGACCTCAACCGCGCGGTCGCCGTGTCGATGGCGCGAGGGCCCGCCGCGGCGCTGCCGATCGTGGACGCGCTCGCGGACACGGCGGCGTTCAAGGGCTCACACCAGCTGCCGGGGGTGCGCGGGGAGCTGCTGCGGCGGCTGGGCCGCGCCGAGGAGGCACGGGCCGAGCTGGAGCGGGCCGTCGCGCTGTGCGGGAACGAACGGGAACGGGCCGTGCTCGCCCGCAAACTCGCCCAGCTGGAGACCCCAGCGCACTGACTGTGCACCTTAAATCCGTTAGGGCGACATCAGTAGCACTCGATGAGGTGACGCGGGAATGATGTTGTGATGGATTCGCTGCCCGCCGCCGTGGCTTCCGCGCTCGACGAGGCCGACAGCGAGACCACCGGCTGGCCCGCCCGCTGGCAGACGCTCACCGCCGTGTCGGTCGAGCTGCAGTCACTGCTGGTCACCGACCCCGGACCCGGTCTGGTCGCGCTCATCGAGGACGTCGCCGGCCAGCTCGCCGCCGCGGCGGGCACGAGCCGCCGCCACCGAGTCGAGCTGGCCGAGCTCACCCACCGCGTCCTCGACACCCATGCCCGCGCGTGCGCGGCGGCCCGCCCCGACCCCGTCCGGCTCGCCGACTGGCTGCTCGACCTGCAGCTGCGCCACCCCGAGGCCCCCGACATCGGCCTGGCCGCCTACGCCGCCGCCCTCGACGACGAGGGCCTCGCGCACTACCGCGACCGCGCCGTGACGCTGTTCGAGCCGCTGCCGGTGATCGAGTTCGGGGAGACCGGCCGCTACGACCGCGCCCGCTGGGCGTTGCTGCGCGTCATGGAGGAGCTCGCCGAGTACACCGAGGACGTCGACCTGCAGCTGCTCGTGCTCACCAAGGACCTGTCCTCGGGCTGGCACTACCTGCAGGTCGCCACCGTGCTGCGGGACAACGGCCGTTCCGGCGAGGCGCTGGAGTGGGTGCGGCGCGGCCTCGACGCCGTCGGCGGCAGGGGAGCGATGCCGCGGCTGCTCGACCTCGCGGTGGAGGAGCACCTGCGCCGCGGCGAGCAGGAGGCCGCGGTCGCGATCTGCCGCGAGGTGTTCTTCTCCCGCCCGAACTTCGATGTCTACCTCAAGCTGCGCGCCCTGGTCGTGCACACCGACGACTGGCCGCCGCTGCGCGCCGAGCTCGTCGACCACCTCGTGCGCGACGGAGGCCGCCTGGCCGTCGAGGTCTACCGGCGCATCGTCGAGGTCGAGCTGGCGCGCCGCGGCATCGAGGAGCAGGAGCTGCTCGTGGAGTGGCTGCGGCAGCTGCGCGGCCTGCAACCCGACGCGTTCGCCGACTACCTCGACCACATCAAGTCCCGCCACGTCGCCGACCGCGAGCTGCTCGACGAGCTGGCCCGCCGCGGCTTCTAGGCGTCCAGGCCGGAGGGGACGCGGCCTGCCCACGGGCGGGCGCGTTCCAGCTGCGCCGACACCGACAGCAGCGTGCACTCGTCGTGGCGGCGGCCCACCAGCTGCACCGCCAGCGGCAGCCCCGCCGCGCTGCGCCCGGCCGGTACCGACGCCGCCGGGTTGCCGGTGATGTTCCACAGCGGCAGGAACGTCGTGTACCGCGCCGCCGCCAGCAACGCGGTCACGACGGAGCGGTCGGCCCACTCGCCCACGCGGATCGGCGGCCGCGTCAGCACCGGTGTCAGCAGCACGTCGACCGAGGTGAACACCCGGTCGGCGTGGGCGGTGAGCGACGCGTCGTGCGCGGTGGCCCAGCGCGTCAGCGCCCGCGGCAGCCGCCTGCCCAGCTCCGCCACGGCACGGGTGCGCGGTTCGAGCAGGTCCGGCAGGTCCATCCCGGCCCGCGCGAGGTGGGCGGTGCGCAGGTACCGCACGGCGAACTGGGTGGAGGCGGTGAGCTCGCGCATCGGTGGGTCCAGCCGCACCACGTCGTGGCCGAGGTCGGTGAGCAGCGCGGCGGTGTCGAGCACGGCGTCGCGGACCTCGCCGGAGACCGGGATGCCGGGGCCCCACGGCCGCAGCGACACCCCGACCCGCAGCCGTCCCGGGTCGGTGCGGGCGGCCTCGGTGAACGTGGTGCGCGGCGGGTGGGCGGCGTCGGCGTCACCGGGCTCCGCGCCGTGGATCACGTCGGCGACCAGTGCCCAGTCGGCGACGGTGCGGGTGAGCGGACCGGCCACGACCAGCCCGCCCCACATCCGCGGCTCCGGCGCGAGCGAGACCCGGCCGCGTTGCGGCTTGAGACCGAACAGCCCGGTCATCGCCGCGGGGATGCGGATCGACCCGGCGCCGTCGGTGCCGATCGCCGCGGCGGCCAGCCCCGCCGCCACCGCCGCGGCCGACCCGCCGCTGGAACCGCCGGGGGAGTGCGTCAGCGACCACGGGTTGCGCGTCGGCGGCGCCCAGGAGCTCTCGGTGAACGGCCACAGCCCCAGCTCGGGCATCCGGGTGCGGCCGATGACCACCGCCCCGGCCGCGCGCAGCCGCCGCACGACCGCCGAGTCGCGGGGCTGCGGAACGTGGGCGGCGTTGGTGCCCTTCGTCGTGGGCAGGCCCGCGACCGCGAGGTCCTCCTTGACCGCGACCGGCACCCCGCGCAACGGCAGGTCAGCGCCCGCGGCGTCGAGCGCCTCCGCCTGCGCGAGCGCCTGCTCGGCGAAGACCACGCGGAACGCGCCCAGCCGCGGGTCGACCCGTTCGATGCGGTGCAGGTGCGCGGCGACCAGGTCACGCGCGGACACCTCGCCGGACCGCACGGCCTGCGCCTGCCTGACGACACCGGCGAAACACAGCTCCGTCAGCTCCATGATCGGTGACCCTAGGTGCCCGGACCGGGCCCGGTCACGCTTCCAGAGGGTCACACCTCCAGAGGGTCACACCTCAGGGGCACGCCTCCGGGTGGCTCACGCGGAGCGGCGGCTGCGGTGCCCGGCCACCGCCACCCGGTTCGCGCACCGGGTGGAGCAGAAGCGGCGCCTGCCGTTGCGGCTGGTGTCGATGAACACCGTGCCGCAGCCCTCCCGGCCGCACCAGCCGATGCGTCCGGCGTCCTCGCAGAACACCGCCGCCATGCCCGCCGCCGTGTACGCCTTGATCCGCACGTCGATCGGCGCGTCCTCGCGCGCGTAGTGCAGGTGCGGCGCGCGGCCGTCGTGGGTGGAGATGTAGTGGGTGGTCGACGACTCGGCGAGCAGCTCGTTGAGCAGGTCGACCTCCGGGGCGCGGAAGACCTGCCGCAGCCGCTCCACCCAGTCCCGCACGTCGCGCTCCTGCCGTGCGGTCAGCGGCACCAGCGGCTTGTAGTCCGACCGCGCCAGCACGTCGTACAGGGCCGTGGCGGGGTCGGCGTTGACCAGCTTCGCGGCCAGCTCCGCCGCCGCCCCGCCGTAAGGGTTGAAATGCACTAGACCATGACATCACGCTGGGGGACATGATCGCCACCTGCCCCGCCTGCCACTGGCCGTGCACCTCCGCCGTCTCCACCCACGGCCCCGTCGCCTACGTGCGCTGCGTGTGCGGGCTGTTCCTCGTCGTCGACCGCGGCACCGTCACCGCGACCGCCGGGACCAGCACGTTCGCCCCCGCCCACCACGACCGTGGTGATCTTGCTAGGGTCGCTGACCGTGAGCCGTCGTGAACTCCTGTGCGACACCGCGATCCAGATCCTCGCGGTGGAGGGCGGCCGGGGACTGACCCACCGGGCCATCGACCGCGAGGCGGGCGTCCCCATCGGCACCACCAAGAACTACTTCCCGACCCGGGAGGCCATCCTCACCGCCGCCGCGGCCCGCATGACGTCCCTGCACCGCGCCGCGGTCGACCGGCTGCGCGAGACCACCCCCGCCGACGTCAGCGCCGCCGACGTCGCCCAGCTCTACCCGGCGCTGCTGCGCCGCGCGGTCGACGGCGACCCCACCCAGATGCTCGCCATGGTCGAGCTCTACCTGGAGGCCGTGCGCAGGCCCGGCGTGCGCGAGGCGCTGTCGGGCATGGTCCTCGCCAACGCCGAGGCCGCCGCCGCGTTGCAACAGGCGGCCGGGCTGCCCTCCACCGTGCGCGACACCGGCCTGCTCGACGCCTACTTCCTGGGCGTCGCGCTCTCCCTGCTCGCCCTGCCGTCGCAGACGCTCGAGACCGTCGGCCTCGACGACCCGTACGCGCTGGGCATCGGCGTGTTCACCGCGACCGCGCCCCGGACGGAGGGCTCCGCGTAGGACGGGGCGGTCAGCCGCGGCGGGCGCCGACGAGCTGGTCGACGGCCGTGGCGACCAGCGCGACCGCGACGTCCGGCGACTTGCCGCAGGAGGCCGGGCGCGCCGGCACGGGCCGCTCGGTCAGCGTCACCCGCCACTGCCGTCCGTCGGCGTGCCGCACCGTCGCCGAACCGGGCGTCTCGGCCACGACCGTGAGCACGTCACGGGTCTCACCGAGCTGCTGCCGCACCGCCACCTCGGCGACCTGGCCGTGCGGCGTGAAGCAGGAGCGTCCCCGGCAGCGGTCGGCGACGATGCCGTCGGTGACCACGCGCTTGGCCAGCTCGTGGTCGATGCGCCCGTACAGGTGGCCCGTGGGCAGCAGCACGCCCGTGGGCGCGAACCGGTGTCCGCCGGTGTGGGTGCACTCCCACAGGTCCAGCGCCGTGGCGATCGGCCGCCCGTACAGCGCGCAGCACACGTCGCGCTTGCTGTTGGTGCAGATCAGCAGCAACGGATCGGTCACCGGCGTGCCGAACGCGGTCGACCGGCCCTGCCCCAGCGCCTCGAAGTCCAGCTCCAGCACCTCCTCCGGGCAGGCGAGGTCGGCCTGCTCCAGCCAGGAGGCGCCGGGCTCGGTGGAGGCGAGGTAGAGGCGGCGGCGCGAGGGCAGGCGATGGTCGGCGTGCCGCCCGGGACGGCGGATCAGCAGCACGCGCACCCCGGTGCCGGCCGCGCGGCGGCCCAGCTCCGCACCCAGCTCGGGGTCGAGGTGGCTCTCGGTCAGCGCGTCACGGCCCCACGGTCCGGGCTGCTCCAGGCACAGCCACGCCGTCGCGGACGCGGCCGTGCCGGCCAGCGGTTCACCCGCGAAGTCGGAGAGCGTCGAGCACCTCATCCGCACACCCTATACCTCCGTTCGGGTGATGACTAAGGCCACCCTTAGCTAAGTTCGGGTACCCGGACCCTCGGGCTTCACCACACGGGCCGACTCGAAACAGGGCGCTGTCGCACAGGGTGGCCGCCGCCCCTACGGTGGGCGGCATGACAACGGTGATCACCGGGGGCAGCCGCGGCATCGGCGCCGCCACCGCACGCAGGCTCGTCCGCGACGGGCACCGCGTCGTGATCGGCTACCGCCAGGCCGCCGACGACGCCCGCCGCCTCGAAGACGAGCTCGGCGTCCTCGCCGTGCGGGCCGACACCACCGACGAGGACGACGTGGCCCGCCTGTTCGACGCCGCGGGCGACGACGTCACCGGAGTCGTCAACAACGCCGGCATCACCTCACCGGCGGGCCCGCTCACCGACCTGCGCACCGCCGACCTGCGCCGCGTCGTCGACGTCAACGTCATCGGCGCCATCCTCGTCGCCCGCGAAGCCGCCCGGCGGATGACCGGCGGCTGCATCGTCAACGTGTCCTCCGGCGCCGCCACCCTGGGCAGCCCGGGGGAGTACGTGCACTACGCCGCCACCAAAGCCGCCGTCGACGCGCTGACCGTCGGCCTGGCCAAGGAGCTCGCCCCGCGCGGCATCCGCGTCAACTGCGTCCAGCCCGGCACCATCCGCACCGACATCCACCAGCTCTCCGGCCTGCCCGACCGCCCGGACCGCGTCGCCGGCCGCGTACCGCTCGGACGCGCGGGCGAACCCGACGAGATCGCGGGCGCCATCGCGTGGCTGCTCTCCGCCGACGCCTCCTACGCCACCGGCGCGATCCTGCGCGTGACCGGCGGAACCTGACCCGCCCGCTACGGCCTTTCGCCTCTGAACCCGCTCCGCACCCGGCCCCTAAGCTTCTGCGACATGCCCGCGCCCGCGCTGTCCGACTTCGTGCTCGCCAACACCACGCTCATCCCCGTGCCGCTGGTGCCCGAGGTGCTCCTGCACAGCGCAGCGGAGGCCATGGACCTGTGGGAGCTCACCGACCACGACCAGCCCCCGTACTGGGCGTTCCCGTGGGCGGGCGGCCAGGCACTGGCCCGGTACCTGCTCGACCACCCCGGCCTCGTGCGCGACAAGAAGGTCTTCGACCTCGCCTCCGGCTCCGGCCTGGTCGCCATCGCCGCCGCGCTCGCCGGCGCCGACGCCGTCACCGCCAACGACATCGACCCGCCGGCACTGGCGGCCGTGCAGCTCAACGCCTCCGCCAACGGCGTCGCGGTCACCCCGCTGCCCGGCGACCAGCTCGACGGCGACGCCCTCGGCGCCGACGTCGTCCTGGCCGGCGACGTCTTCTACGACGCCACGATCACCACGCTCGTCCTGCCGTTCCTGGCCAGAGCCGCCGCCAGGGGAGCGCTCGTGCTGCTCGGCGACCCCGACCGCGCCCACCTGCCACCCGGCCGGTTCGTGCGCTGCGCCCACTACGACGTCCCCGTCCCGCTGACCCTGGAAAGCACCGAGACCCGCGACGCCACCGTCTGGCGCGCCTGACGCCCGCGCTCAGCCCAGCCGTTCCACCACGAACGCGGTCAGGAACCCGGCCGTCAGGCACAGCCCCGTGTAGAGGCGGGCCCGCTCGAAGGACTCGGGGATCATCGTGTCCGCGACCATCGCCAGGATCGCCCCCGCCGCCACCGCCGTGATCACCGCGACCAGCTGGGGCGACGCCCCGTCCAGCAGCACGTTGCCCAGCGCGGCGGCCAGGCCGCCGGCCACCGCGATCGCACCCCACACCCCGAACACGTACCCGGCCCCGCGCCCGGCCGCCTTCATCCCGGCCACGCTCGACAGGCCCTCCGGCACGTTCGAGATGACCACCGCCGCGAGCATCGCCGCCCCGACCCCGCCGCCGCCGAGCAGCGACACCCCCAGCACCACCGACTCCGGCACGCCGTCGAGCAGCGCGCCGACCGCGATCGCCGTGCCACTGCCCGCCTGGTCCGACTCCGACGGCTGGTCACGGCTGCGCTTGCGGTGCCGCGCACCCCGCCGCGCCAGCAGCACGTTCGTCAGCACGTACACCACCGCGCCGCCCGCGAACCCGGCCGAGGTGGCGAGCAGCCCACCGGTCCGTTCCGCCTCGTCCACCAGCTCGAACGCCGCGGCCGCCGTCAGCACCCCGGCACCGAACGCCATCACGACCGCGACGACATCGCGCGGCACGCGCAGGAACCACGCCACCAGCGCGCCCAGCACGAGCGCCCCGCCACCGGCCAACCCCCACAGCCCCGCCTCCACCCACTGCGCCATGAGCCCAGAGTGACCGGCGACGACCCCGCTGACACCTCGGACAACCCAGGTGTGTCCCGGCCAGCTCCTGTCCTAAAGTGCGCGGCATGCTGGAAACCTCGGCCCGCCTGCTGCGCCTGCTCGCCCTCCTGCAGTCCCGCCGCGACTGGCAGGGCAGCGAACTGGCCGACGAACTGCGCATCAGCCCCCGCACCGTCCGCCGCGACATCGACCGCCTGCGCGAGCTCGGCTACCCCGTCAACGCCACCACCGGCTCCTTCGGCGGCTACCGCCTCGGCGCCGGCGCCGAACTGCCCCCGCTGCTGCTCGACGACAACGAGGCCGTCGCCGTCGCCGCCGCCCTGCGCACCACCCCGGTCACCGGACTCGAAGAGATCTCCCTGCGCGCCCTGCTCAAACTCGAACAGGTCCTGCCCTCCCGCCTGCGCCACCGCGTCTCCGCCCTCGAACACGTCGAGCAGGTCCCCCGAGTCCACCAGGCCCCCGCCGTCGACCCGGAACTGCTGTCCACCCTCGCCGCCGTCTGCCGCGACAGCGACACCATCCGCTTCGACTACACCGCCCACGACGGCACCCCCACCCGCCGCCGCACCGAACCCCACCGCCTCGTCAGCTGGGGCCTCCGCTGGTACCTCGTCGCCTGGGACCTCGACCGCGCCGACTGGCGCAGCTTCCGCGTCGACCGCATCAGCCCACCCGCCCCACCCTTCGGCCCCCGCTTCGCCCCGCGCGAGATCGACGCCACCACCTACGTCGCCACCCGCGTCGGCTCCGCCATCTGGCGCTTCCACGCCCGAGTCCTCATCCACGCACCCGCCGCCGACGTCACCGCCCGCATCACCCCCTCCGTCGGCACCGTCACCCCCACCGGCGACACCACCTGCGTCCTGGAGACCGGCTCCGACTCCGTCGAGAACCTCGCCGTGTGGATCGGCATGCTCGGCTTCGACTTCGAGGTCACCTCACCACCCGAGCTCGTGGCACACGTTCGCACCCTTGCGGCCCGCTACGCCCGAGCCGTACAAGACTGAGCATGGCCATCACCGGACGGGACATCGAGCGCCTGCTCTACACCGACACCGCAGACCCCGTCCTGGTCGTGCACGACGGCACAACCCGCATCGTCGCCGCCGCCGAACTCGGCCGCCACACCGGCGCCGTCGTCGTCTGCTCCCGCACCGAGGTCCTGCGCCACGTGGGGGAGCGCGACCTCACCGAGGAGGAACTGTCGGCGATCGCGTCCAGCCTGGAGGCGGCCGTCGAAGACCCAACTCGGCGGCGGCCGCACTGGCCCGTGTGAACACGTCGGACCGAAGGCCCGTTCACCCCGAGAACAACACCAACAGCCCGATCCCGACCAGCACCACCGGCAGCACCACGTGCCCCCACCGAGCCAGCGCCCGCGCCACCACCTGACGTGACGCCAGGAACCACCCGGCCAGGCACCACACGCCCACCAGCGCCAGGAACACCGCCACGTACACCCACAGCGCGTCGGTCACCGCGAACACCGGGACGTACACACCGATGTTGTCGCCGCCGTTCGCGAGCGTCACCCCGGCCATCGCGAGCACACCGGGGGAGGAGACCGGCTCGTCCGAGTCGCCACCCCCGCGCCACAGCCCCCACGCCGCCTTCAACCCGAGAGCCAGGGGGATCAGGCCGAGCCACGGCCGGAACTGCTCCGGCAGCAGCGACGCACCCAGCGCGCCGAGCACCGCCACCACCAGAATCCCGCAGAACCCCAGGTACTGGCCCGCCACCACCCGCCGGACGCCCCGCGCCCGCGAGAAGAACAACGCGAGCAGCACCAGGTCGTCCACGTTGGTCACCGCGAACATGCCCGCCGCCTGACCGGCCACCCCCAGGATCACGGCGCAATTCTGCACCCACCAGAACCGGATAGTTCATCCACAACTGTGCTACCGTCAGAAACGGAAGCGGAATCACTATCCGGATCGAGGTGTCGCCATGACCCGCACCGCACTCGTCACCGCCGGAACCGGAGGCATCGGCCTCCACACCGCACTCGGCCTCGCCCAGGCCGGCCACACCGTCACCATCGTCGGCCGCAACCCCGAACGCGGCACCCACGCCGCCGACACCATCACCAGCCAGACGGGGGAGAAGGCCCGCTACCTCCAGGCCGACCTCAGCTCACTCGACCAAGTCCGCGACCTCGCCCGGCAGATCGCCACCGAAGGACCACTCGACGTCCTCGTCAACAACGTCGGCGCCATGTTCCCCGACCACACCCACCTCGACGGCGTCGAAGCCTCCTTCGTCGTCAACCACCTCTCGCCCTACCTCCTCACCGAGCTCCTCCTGCCCGTCCTCACCACCCGCATCGTCAACGTCACCTCCGGCTCCATCGCCTTCGCCAAGAAGAACTTCGACACCCTCGAACCCCGCGGCGGCTACTACGGCTTCCACTGGTACGGACGCGCCAAGCTCGCCAACCTCACCTACACCCTCGACCTCGCCGAACGCCTCCGCGACACCGGCATCGGCGTCCTCGCGGCCGACCCCGGCGGCGCCGACACCGACATGACCGACGGCAGCAGCCGCACCCCCAAGATCGTCTCCCCACCCCTGCGTCTGCTCTGGCCCCTCGTCCGCCGCGCACTCGAACGCGGCACCTCCGGCCCCGCCTCCCTTGCCGCCCGGCCCTCCATCCGCGCCGCCACCGACCCCACCCTGCCCACCGGCACCGTCCTCGGCCCCGACACCCAGCCCGTCACACCCCACAAGACCGCCACCAACCCCCGCACCATCGCCGCCGTCCGCGCCCTCACCGAGACCCACGCACCACTCCACCGCGTACCGGATGGCCTATCCAATTAAGCTGGCACCATGACGCCACAGCGGAAGGACGCCGCACGCAACTGGGACCGCATCGTCGCCGTCGCCCGCGAACTCGTCGACGAAGGCACCCCACTGCAGCTCAATGACGTCGCCCGCCGGGCAGAACTCGGCGTCGGCACCGTCTACCGGCACTTCCCGACCCCCGAGGCACTCCTCGAGACCGTCGCCCTGCCGCACTTCGAAACCCTCGCCACCCACGGCGAACAGGCACTCCACCACGAAGACCCCTGGCAGGCCCTCACCGGCTACCTCACCCGCCTCGTCGAAGTCCAGGTCGGCGACCCCGCCGTGGCCAAGGTCAGCGCCGGCCACACCGACGTCCTGCCCCGCACCACCGAACTCAGGAAACACCTGATCGACATCGGCACCACCCTGCTCCACCGCGCCCGCGACGCCGGCACCGCACGCGGCGACATCGCCGACGACGACCTGGTCCCGCTCATGTGCGGCATCAGCTACGCCAGCTACGTCCACAGCGACAACGCCACCGATCGGCTCGCCGCCGCACGCCGCTACCTCGACACCCTCCTGCGCGGCCTGCACACCTGACCCACGAGACCAACGAACCCACAAGATCAACGAAACTGGGGGAGAGGGGACTACCAGCGCCCCTCTCCGGTCGCACCGTCGAGCTGCTCCCGCAGGATGTCCGCATGCCCCGCGTGCCGGCACGTCTCCGTCAGCACGCGCACCAGAACGTTGAACAACATCACGTCAGGACGCGGCCACCACGGCACATGCCCGGGCGCGTCCACGGCAAGAGCCGAAATCGTCGCATCCGAATGCGCCAGGTGCTTCACCAAACCCAGCAGGCTCGTCCCGGACGGAACGAGCGCCCGCCGCACGTCCGCCTCACCCAACCCGTCCAGCTTCCACAGCACCGACTCACGCACCTCACACAGATCGTCGTGCAGGTACCGCTTCGCGAAGTCATCGATCATGAACCCGGCACTGCCACGCCAAACGACACGGTGACGAAAGCCAGAAGCGCGACAGGGGACGCAGGGGTCGGCGCGGCGCCGCACGCACCCGTCGTCAGAGACTCGCTGCCGACTCACCGAGGGCCGAGCCGCGACGCGTTGTCGAGGAGCAAGCAGACGTCGTGGATGTCGTCGGCCGTCCGCAGCGGTAGGCGCCGGCCCCAAGGCGGGTGGGAGGGCCCGTAGAGGAGGCTCAGATCCACGTTACTTGACATAATGTAGATTATCGGCGAAACCGCGACCTGCGAAGATCGCCGCCAGAAGTGGTTCGCCCGAAACGGCCTTGTTGGCGCGCCTGCGAACGTCGCCCGGCGGGCAGGCCGAACGCGCTCGCAGGCGCCTCAACATCTCAACCTCGGCGATGCCGGAGCGCGGTCGGCACCGACGAGTCGTCAGTGAGACGTACGCGGCGGGGCGTCATTACGCTCACGATCCCCGACAAGTGACGCCACCTGGTCCAACGTCCGGCGAACCCCACAGCGAACCCGGACTAAACGGACATTTCATGCATAATCGCCATTATCCAGCACAGAGCACACCGAGCACAGCACGCCGAGAGCCGGAACTCTCGGCAAACCTCGCCGGGGACTCGTGCCTGGTGACATCGTCCCGCCAACCGGCCCCGCCCGCAGATCGCTCCGCCCCGCTCTGACCTCGGACGAGCCCGCACCCCCACCGGGTGGGTCCGAACGGGTCCTCCCCTCCCCTGCGGCCGGAATTGTCGGTGCCGTGGGGTACAAGATCCATATGCACGTGCTCGCCGCCCAGGACGCCTTCTTCCTCGCCCGCCGGACCCGCAAGGACTCGCCGCACACCACGGCGGCCTACCAGCGGGATCTCGCCGGGGTGACCGCGCTGCTGGCCGAGACGCTGTCCCGGCCAGCCGAGGAGCTCGTGGTGCAGGACCTGACGGGGGCGAACCTGCGTCACGCGTTCGGGTTGTTCGCGGACACGCATGCGCGGAGCTCGGTGTTGCGGGCGTGGTCCACGTGGAATCAGTTCCTGACGTTCTGCGTGGCGGAGGACCTGATCGCCGGTAACCCGATGGGGGCGGTGGCGCGGCCGAAGACGCCTCCGCTGGTGCCGAAGCCGTTGCGGGGTGAGGACACGCCGGAGCAGTTGCTGACGGCGGCCGCGGAGGGGGCGCGCAAGGGGCGTGACCCGTGGCCGGAGCGGGATGTGCTGGTGATCGCGCTGGGGTTGGTGGCGGGGTTGCGCAGTGCGGAGATGCGGACGTTGACGCTGGCGAGCGTGGTGGGGCGGGAGGGTGATCGGCGGTTGCACGTGAAGGGGAAGGGCAACCGGGACCGGTCGGTGCCGATCGAGCCGCCGATGGAGCGGATCGTGGAGGCGTATCTGGCGAGTTGCCGGCGGCGGTTTCCGCAGGGGCGGTTCGACCGGGACAGCGCGTTGTTGCGGGATCGGCATGGTGAGCCGATCGGGCGGGGTGGGTTGGAGTACCTGGTGAAGTCGTGTTTCCGGTGGGCGGGGTTGAACGACCGGGTGCCGACGGGGGCGAACTTGCACGCGTTGCGGCATACGTTCGCGACGCGGCTGGCGGAGGACGGGGCGTCGGCGAGCGAGATCATGGCGTTGCTGGGGCATGCGAGTTTGGCGACGAGTCAGAACTACATCGAGGCGACGGCGCGGGAGCGGCGGGCGGCGGTGGCGAGCAATCGGACGTATCGGGCTTTGCGGGACATGTAGCGGGGTTCCAGCGGGGTGCGGGACTCTCGGTGCGGAGCGTGTGGCCGGGGGTCGCCCGTGTGTCGTGCGGTTGGGCCGAGTGGGTGACCTGGTGGTGCGAAAACCGCATTTCAGGGGTACCCAATGAGAATGAGATCCGTGTGGCGTGGGGCCATCTCCTTCGGGTTGGTGACGATCGCCGTGCGCCTTTACACGGCTGTCGAGGAGCACGACTTCCGTTTCAACCAGGTGCACCGTGAGGACGGCGGGCGCATCAGGTACAAGCGTGTGTGTTCGGTGTGCGGTGAAGAGGTGGAGTACTCGGAGATCACCAAGGGCTATGAGCTGGACGACGGCCGGATGGTGATCATGGAGCCGGAGGACTTCGAGAAGCTGCCGGTGAAGACGGACAAGTCGATCGAGGTGCTGGAGTTCGTGCCGGTGGAGGAGATCGATCCGATCTTCTTCCAGAAGACGTATTACCTGGAGCCGGACAAGGCGGCGGCGCGGCCGTACGTGTTGTTGCGGGACGCGTTGGTGAAGACGGGTCAGCTGGCGGTTGTGAAGATCACGATCCGGCAGAAGGAGACGTTGGCGACGATCCGGGCTCGGGATGACGTGCTGGTGATGCACACGATGTTGTGGCCGGATGAGATCCGGAAGGCGGAGTTCGACTTCCTGGACGCGGACGTGGAGGTGCGTCCGCAGGAGTTGAAGATGGCGACGTCGCTGGTGGAGTCGATGGCGGGTGACTTCGATCCGGACACGTTCACCGATGACTACCGGGATGCGCTGGAGAAGGTGATCGCGGCGAAGGCGGAGGGTGCTGAGCTGCCGGAGCAGCCGGAGGCCGAGGACAAGGGCGATGTGATCGACCTGATGACGGCTCTGGAGCGGAGTGTGGAGAAGGCGAAGGCGGGTCGTAAGGGGTCTGGGAAGAAGTCGGTGCCGAAGAAGAAGGCTTCGTCGGCGTAGTGGCGGGGCTTGACGAGTATCGGCGGAAGAGGGATCCGGCGCGGACGCCGGAGCCTGTGCCGGGTGCTGGGGACTTGCCGCGTGGGGACGATGACACGTTCGTGATCCAGGAGCATCACGCGTCGAGCTTGCACTGGGACGTGCGGTTGGAGCGTGGTGGGGTTTTGGTGTCGTGGGCGGTGCCGAAGGGGTTGCCGCCGACGACGGACGTGGTGCGGTTGGCGGTGCACACCGAGGATCACCCGTTGGAGTACGCGGAGTTCTCGGGTGAGATTCCGAAGGGTGAGTACGGCGGCGGGGAGATGTTGCTGTGGGACCGCGGCCGGTACGAGACGGTGAAGTGGTCTGACCGCGAGGTCGATGTGGTGTTGCGCGGTCAGCGGGTGCGGGGGCAGTTCGTGTTCTTCCGGTCGGGTGGGGACGGGAAGAACTGGATGGTGAAGCGTCGGCATGCTGCGGCGCGGCCGGACTGGCAGGTGTTGCCGGAGTCGGTGAAGCCGATGCTGGCGGTGCCGGGGCCGCTTCCTTCCGATGACGACGACCAGTGGGCGTACGAGTTCAAGTGGGACGGGGTGCGGGCGGTCCTGCGGGTCGAGGGTGGCCGGGTGCAGGCGTGGTCGCGGCTGGGCAACGACATCACGGTGGCGTATCCGGAGTTGCAGGCGCTGGGGGCGCAGCTGGGGGCGACGGAGGCGTTGCTGGACGGGGAGATCGTGGCGTTGCAGGGTGGTCGGCCGAGTTTCAGCGCGTTGCAGAACCGGATGCATGTGAGCAAGTCGGATGCGGCGCGGCGGGCGGCGCGGCGGTATCCGGTGACGTTGTTGTTGTTCGATCTTCTGCATTTGGACGGGACGTCGTTGGTGCAGTTGCCGTTGGTGAAGCGGCGTGAGTTGTTGGAGGGGTTGGAGCTGCGGGGGCCGCATTGGCTGACTCCCCCGTCGTACGACTCGGACGGGGCGGCGGTGCTGGCGGCGAGTCGTGAGCAGGGGCTCGAGGGTGTGGTGGCGAAGCGGCTGGACTCGGTGTATCAGCCGGGGGTGCGGTCGCCGGTGTGGCGCAAGATCACCGATTTGATGGCGCAGGAGGTGGTGATCGGGGGCTGGCGGATGGGTGAGGGCAAGCGGTCGGGGGTGATCGGGGCGTTGTTGCTGGGTATTCCGCGGGGTGACGGGCTGGCGTTCGCGGGGTCGGTGGGCACGGGGTTCAACGATGCGGAGCTGGCGGTGCTGACGCCGCGGTTGAAGGCGTTGGCGCGGCGCTCGTCGCCGTTCGTGACGGAGATGCCGCGGGAGCGGTCGCGGGGTGCGAGGTGGGTGGAGCCGGAGCTGGTGGCCGAGGTGGTGTTCCGGCAGTGGACGCCGGACGGGCGGATGCGGTTTCCGGCGTGGCGGGGGTTGCGGCCGGACAAGTCTCCTGAGGAGGTGCGGCGGGTTGAGTGGTGACGGGCCGAACGAGGTCTCGGTGCGGGTCGAGGACCGGGTGGTGAAGCTGACGAACCTGGAGAAGGAGATGTATCCGGAGTTCGGGTTCACCAAGGGTGAGGTGATCGACTACTACACCCGGATCGCGCCGGTGCTGCTCCCCCATCTGAAGGATCGTCCGGTGACGTTGAAGCGGTTCCCGAACGGGGTGGACGGGAAGTGGTTCTTCGAGAAGAACGCGGCGGAGCACCGTCCGGGGTGGGTGCGGACGATGCGGTTGGAGTCGCCGGGGTCGGTGAAGGGCAACGAGACCGTCAACTACGTGATGGTGGACGAGCTGGCGACGTTGGTGTGGCTGGCGAACCTGGCGGCGCTGGAGTTGCACGTGCCGCAGTGGACGGTGGGTCCGCGTGGGGGGAAGCGGGATCCGGATCTGCTGGTGTTCGACCTGGATCCGGGTGCGCCGGCGTCGTTGGTGGAGTGTTGCCGGGTGGCGGAGCTGGTGCGCACGGTGCTGGATGACGACGGTGTGGACGCGTGGGCGAAGACGTCGGGGAACAAGGGGTTGCAGGTGTACGCGTATGCGCCGGCGAAGGACACGTCGGAGTATGCGAAGGGGGTGGCTCGGCGGCTGGCGAAGGAGGTTCCGGAGCTGGTGGTGTCGACGATGGCGAAGGCGCAGCGGCCGGGGAAGGTGTTGATCGACTGGTCGCAGAACAACCCGGCGAAGACGACGGTGGCGCCGTACTCGTTGCGGGCGCGGGAGCGGCCGACGGTGTCGGCGCCGGTGACGTGGGACGAGGTCGAGGAGTGTCAGGTGGTGGAGGACCTGGTGTTCACGGCGGGTGAGGTGCTGGAGCGGGTGTCGGCGGCGGGTGACCTGTTCGGGTCGTGAGGTGTGTGGGTGGCGGGGCCACGCGCGGGTCAGCCCGCCTGCCTGCTCAGCCCGCCTTGTCCGAACCGGCGCCGGTACTGCGACGGTGTCAGGCCCGTCTCGCGGCGCAGCACCGTGCGCAGTGTCGTGGCGGTGCCCAGGCCGGTGCGGCGGGCCACGACGTCCAGGCGCGACTCCCCCAGCTCGATCAGTCTGCGGGCGAGCGTGACGCGTTCGCCGGTCAGCCAGGCCAGCGGGGTGGTGCCGAGCTGGGCGCGGAAGCGGCGGTGCAGGGTCGCCGGGCTGATGTTGGCGTGGGCGGCCAGTGCGGGGACGGTGAGGGCGGTGTCGAGGTGCTGTTGTGCCCAGGCGAGCAGGGGTGCCAGGGACTCGTCGGGCAGTTCGGGCACGGGGCGTTCGACGAACTGGCGTTGGCCGCCGTCGCGGTGGGCGGCGAAGACGAGGCGGCGGCTGACGGAGGCGGCGACCTCGGCGCCGTGGTCGCGGCGCACGAGGTGCAGGCCCAGGTCGAGGGCGGCGGCGCTGCCCGCGGAGGTGAGGATGTCGCCGTCGTCGACGAACAGCACGTCCGGTTCCAGCCGCACCGCGGGGAAGCGGGCGCGGAACTGCTCTGCCCACTGCCAGTGCGCGGTGGCGCGGCGGCCGTCGAGGACTCCGGCTTCGGCGAGGGTGAACGCGCCGCTGCAGAACCCGACGAGCCGCGTGCCTCTGGTGTGGGCGCGGCGGACGGTGTCGAGCACTTCGCGGCGGCGGGGTGTGTCGATGTCGGGCCGGTTGGGCACGATCAGCGTGTCGGCCTGGTCGGCCGCGTCCAGGCCGGCGACGCCGGTGAGGGTGAAGAACCCGTCGCGCATCACCGTGCCCGGGTCGGGTGAGCACAGGCGGAAGTCGTAGAGGTCGCGGCCGAGCTCGGGGCGGCGCAGGCCGAACACCTCGGTCGCGCAGCCCAATTCGAACGGGTTGGAGTTCGCGTCGACGATGACGACGACCCGGTGCGAGGATTCTTGCGGCATGTGCGATTCCTAGCACTCACGGCCGTGCGGTGGTGGGCGTCAGGCTGGTCGCATGATCGAACCCATCGCCCTGGACGACGCCCTGGCCTCCTTCGAGGCCCTGTGGAGCCCGCGCATCGTCACCCGTGTCAACGACTACGACGTCCGTGTCGCGAAGGTCTCCGGTGAGCATGTCTGGCACGTTCACGACCACACCGACGAGTTCTTCCTGGTCCTGGGTGGCGAGCTGCACTTGGCCCTGCGCGAGGCGGGCGGTGAACGCACCGTCGTGCTGCCTCGCGGGTCGGTGTTCACCGTGCCGCGCGGCACCTACCACCGTCCGTCGGCGCCTGGTGGCGCGTCGATCCTGATGTTCGAGCCTTCCGGCACTCCGACTGTCGGTGACCGCCACGATGGTGAGGTCCCCGCGCACGTGGACGCGACGACCGGCCACGAATTGCACACCTGAGGGCGTGGGGTGCGTCAGAATCACGCGGTGTGAGGTTCGGGGTGCTGGGGCCGGTCGAGGTGCGCGGCGATCAGGGGGTGGTCGCGGTGGCGGCGCCCCGGCAGCGGGCCCTGCTCGCGTTGCTGGCGCTGGAGGCGGGCCGTGTCGTCGGGCACGACCGGCTGGTCGATGGTCTCTACCCCGAGCCGCCCTCCGGTGCCGTCAACGCGTTGCAGTCGCAGGTCTCGCGGTTGCGCCGGAGCGTGCCGGGGCTGCTGGTCGAGCACCACCCCGCCGGCTACCGGCTGGTCGCGGACCCGTCGGACGTGGACGCGCACCGCTGCGCCGAGCTGCTGGATGCCGGGCGGGGCGCGCAGGCGCTGGCGTTGTGGCGCGGCACCGCGCTGGCCGATGTGGACGCGCCGTTCGCCGAGCAGGCGCGGCACCGGCTGACGGAGCTGTTCGTGCGCAGTGTGCTCGCCGGTGGCACGATCGCGGACCTGTGTGAGCTGCTGGCGCGGCACCCGTTGCGTGAGGACGTGCGGGCCGCGGTGATGCGGGCCTTGCACCGCGACGGTCACACGTCCGAGGCGTTGCGGGTGTTCGAGCAGGGACGGGCGCTGCTGGCCGACGAGCTCGGCGTCGACCCCTCCCCCGTGCTGGCCGCAGCGCACGTGGAGGTGCTGCGGGCGGCCGCGCCGCATCGGGGCGTGCCCGAGCAGCTGACCAGCTTCGTCGGCCGCGATGACGACCTGCGCCGTGTCACCGCGCAGCTGGCCGGGCACCGCCTGGTCACGCTCGTCGGGCCCGGCGGCACCGGCAAGACCCGGCTGGCCGCCGAGGTGGCCGCCCGTGACCGGGGAGAGGTGGCGTTCGTCGATCTCAGCGCCACCACCGACGTCGCGCGTGCTCTGCTCGACGGTGTCGGTGCGCGCGAGGCCGGGCTGCTCGACGGCGCGGCGGCCGGGGTCGAGCAGCGGCTGCGCGCCGCCCTGTCGGCCCGCGAGATCCTGCTCGTCGCCGACAACTGCGAGCACGTCGTCGACGAGGCCGCCCGTGTGCTCGGCGGCCTGCTGACCACGTGCGCGGGCGTGCGGGTGCTCGCGACCAGCCGTGAACCGCTCGGCATCACCGGTGAGACGCTGCATCCCGTCACCGGTCTGGACGAGGCCGCCGCCGCCCGCCTGTTCGGTGACCGGGCGCGGGCCGTCGCTCCCGGTTTCACCGGCGAGCACGCCCTGGTCGCCGAGGTGTGCCGGCGGCTGGACGGCATCGCGCTCGCCGTCGAGCTGGCCGCCGCCCGCGTGCGGACGTTGCCGCTGAGCGAGATCGCCGCCCGCCTCGACGACCGGTTCCGGTTGCTCTCGCACGGCCCCCGCACCGCCGCGCCCCGGCATCGCACGTTGCACGCCGTCGTCGAGTGGAGCTGGGAGCTGCTCGACGACGCCGAACGCGACCTGGCCGCCCGTTTCACCGTGTTCACCGGCAGCGCGTCGCTGGCCGCGGTCACCGCCGTCACCGGCTCCGACGTCGGCGTGCTCACCTCGCTGGTGGACAAGTCCCTGGTCGAGATGCACGGCGACCGCTACCGGATGCTCGACACCATCCGCGCGTTCTGCGCCGCCCGCGCACCCGATCTGCGCGCCCGTCACGCCCGCTGGTTCCTGGACCGGGCGCGGGAGGCCGAACCGCACCTGCGTTCCCACGACCAGGTCCGGTGGCTCGCGAGCCTCACCGCCGACCACGACGACCTCGTCGCCGCCGTCACCTGGGCCACCGGCCACGACCCGTGCCTGGCGTTGCGGCTGGTCGCGGCCCTGTCGACCTACTACTGGTTCCGCGGCCTGCGCACCGAGGCCGCCACCAGGGCCGAGGCCGTGCTGCGCGCGTGCGGCGAGACCCCGCCGCCCGGCTTGGAGCAGGAGTACGCGCTGTGCCTGCTGATCGCCTGGCCCGTCGCGACCGGCGACCAGACCGCGCGCATCCGCCAGGCCGACGCCCTCACCCACAGCCTCACCGGGCCGCCGCGCTTCCCGATCATGACCATGATGTGGGGCATGGCGCTGGGCGCGCCCGAGAGCGGCTCCCCGGTCTGGCACCACCGCACCCGCATGCTCGGCGACGACCCGTGGAGCGCCGCGCTCGCCCTAGTCGGCGACGGCCTGATGGCCCGCCAGAGCGGCGACCAGGCGGCGGGTGAGCAGCTGCTGCGGCGCGGCGCGCAGGCGTTCACCCGCATCGGTGACCGGTGGGGTGCGGCGCTGGCGTTCGCGCAGCTCAGCGAGCTCACCCTGGCCTCGGGCGACGCGGTGGCCGCGCTGGAGCACGCCGAACGGGCCCGCGCTCTGCTGCGCGAGCTCGGCGCCACCGAGGACACCGCCGAAGCCGTCACCGCCCGCGGCCACGCCCGCCTCGCGGCCGGTGACCTCGACGCGGCCCGCACCGACTTCGGCGTGGCGCTGAAGCTGGCGCGCCGCTCGGGGGCGCTCGTCGTGCAGGCAGGCGCCCACCTCGGCCTCGCCGGGCTCGCCCGCCGCGCCGGGGACCACACCGCCGCCGCCGCGGAGTGCGACAGGGCCTGGGAGCTCACCCCCGGCGGCTGGTACGGGCCCGACGAGCTGCGCTGCCACATCGCGGCCGAACGCGGCCGCATCGCCGCGGCCGCCGGCGACCACGGCGCGGCACGCCGGCACTTCGAGGACGCGGTGCTGCGCGCCGCCGGTCAACGCAACCGCGTCACCGAAGCCGCCCTGCGCGCCGAGCTCGACGCTCTGCCGTCCGCTACAGCGTCGGCGCCGCGTCCACCAGCGCCCGCGTGTAGTCGTGTGACGGGCTGAGCAGCACCTGCCCGGCCGGGCCCTGCTCCACGACCCGTCCCCGGTGCATCACCGCGACCCGGTCGGCGACCTGCCACGCCAGGCCCAGGTCGTGGGTGATCAGCAGGCACGCCAGGCCCAGCTCGCGGCGCAGCCGCAGCAGCAGCGCCACGACCTCCCCGCGCACCGACGCGTCCAGCGAGGCGACCGGTTCGTCGGCCACCAGCAGCCGCGGCCCCAGCACCAGCGCCCCGGCGATCACCACCCGCTGCTGCTGCCCACCCGACAGCTCGTGCGGCAACGCGTCCAGGTACAGGCTCGCCGGACGCAGCTCCGCCCGTTCCACCGCCTCCGCCACCCGCGCGTCCAGGTTGTCGGTGAGGCCGTGCACGCGCAGGCCCTCCGCGACCGCGTCGGCCACCCGGTGGCGCGGGTTGAGCGCGCTCGCCGGGTCCTGCAGCACCAGCTGGACCTGGCGGCGCAACGCCTTGAGCGCCTTGCCCTTGGCCGGCACCGGCACGCCGTCGAACAGCACCTGACCGGACGAGGGCGCGCGCAGCCCCATGATCGTGCGGGCCAGCGTCGTCTTGCCGGAACCGGACTGGCCCACCAGCGCCACGATCTCGCCCTGGCCGACCTCCAGGTCCACGCCGTCGACCGCGCGGGTGCGGCCGTAGTCGACCACCAGGTCCCGCACCGCCAGCAACGGCTCCCGCGTGGACTCCGGGCTGGGTTCGGTCCAGCGGTGGGCCGGGTCGCCGATCACCGGGAACGCCGCCGCCAGCGCCGCCGTGTGCGGGTGCCGCGGCGCGGCGATCACCTCGCGGGTGCGGCCGCGTTCCACCACGGCGCCGCGGTGCATCACCGCGAGATCGGTGCAGGTGGAGGCGAGGACCGACAGGTCGTGGCTGATCATCAGCAGCCCCAGGTCCTGCTCGGCCACCAGCCGTGTCAGCACCCCCAGCACCTGCGCCTGCACCAGCACGTCCAGCGCCGTGGTCGGTTCGTCCGCGACCACCAGCCGCGGCCGGCACGCCAGCGCCATCGCGATCATCACCCGCTGCTTCTGCCCGCCCGACAGCTCGTGCGGGTAGGCCCGCGCCTTGTCCCGGGGCAGCTCCACCTGCTCCAGCAGCTCCGCGACGCTGCCCGGGGTGCCGTGCAGCCGCATCGGCTCGGCGATCTGGTCACCGACGCGGCGCACCGGGTTGAGCGAGTGCATGGCGCCCTGGAACACGATCGACGCCGAGGACCACCGCACCGCCCGCAACCGGCCCCACGACATCGTCCCGACGTCCTCGCCGTCGAGCAGCACCTGCCCGTCGACCCGCGCGGACTTCGGCAGCAGCCGCAGCACCGACATCGCCACCGTCGACTTGCCCGACCCCGACTCACCCGCCAGCCCGAGCGTCCGGCCCGGCGCGAGCGTCAGCGACACGTCGTCCACGACCCGCTTGGACCCGTGGTGCACGGTGAGGTTGCGCAGCTCCAGCACCGGTTCACCTCCTCGGCGTCACGACGGCTTCGAGGGCGCGGCCCACCAGCGTGAACGCCAGCACCACCACCACGATCGCCACCCCGGGCGGCAGCAGGAACCACCACGCCCGCTGCGGCACCGCCCCGTGCAGCTGCGCCTGGTGCAGCAGCGCGCCCCACGAGATCCGCGTCGGGTCGCCCAGCCCCAGAAACGCCAGCGTCGACTCCGCCACGATCGACGACGCCACCGCCAGCGTCGCGTTGACCAGCACCAGCGGCACCACCGACGGCAGCACGTGCCGGCCGATCACGTGCGTGTGCCCGCCGCCCAGCGCCCGCGCGCGTTCCACGAACGGCCGCGCCTCGATCGTCAGCGTCTGCGCCCGCACCATCCGCGCCGTCGACGGCCAGCTCGTCAGCCCGATCGCCAGCACGATCGTGCCCAGGCCGCGCGGCAGCACCGTCGACAACGCGATCGCCAGCACCAGCGACGGCAGCACCAGGAAGAAGTCCGTCACCCGCAGCAACGCCCCCGCCGCCAGCCCGCCGAAGTGCCCCGACAGCACCCCCACCAGCGTGCCGATGCCCACCGACAGCACCGCCGCCGTCAGCCCCACGAACAACGACGTCCCCGTGCCCTGCAGCACCAGCAACGCCACCGACCGGCCCGCGTGGTCGGTGCCCAGCCAGTGCCCTGCCCCCGGCGGACGCCACGGCGCGTCGGTCACCCGCGTCACGTCCAGCGCGTCGGCGGGGACCAGCAGCGGCGCGAGGACGGCGACCAGCGCGGCCACCGCCAGCACGGCCGCGCCCGCTTTCCCGGCCCGGTTCACGCGGCCCTCACCCGCGGGTCCAGCACCCCGTGCAGCAGGTCGGCCAGCAGGTTCATCACCACGACCGCGCCCGCCGTCACCACCAGCAGCCCCTGCAGCAGGAAGTAGTCCGGCCCGGTCAGCGCGTCGTAGAACAACAGGCCCAGGCCCGGCCAGGAGAACACCGTCTCCGTCGTGATCGCGCCGCCCACCACCAGCCCGAACCGCAGGAACACCAGCGTGATCGCGGGCAGCACCGCGTTGGGCACCGCGTGCCGGCGCCGCACCAGGTCGTCGCGCAGGCCCTTCGCCCGCGCCGTCACCAGGTACGGCGCGGTCGTCTCCTCCAGCAACGACGACCGCATCACCAGCACGTACTCCGCGCACACCACCGCCACCAGCGTCACCGACGGCAGCACCAGGTGGTGCGCGACGTCGAGGGACTGCGAGACGAAGTCCGGCGGTGTGTCGGTGTCGCGCATGCCGCGTGAGGGGAACAGGTCTCCGGTGGCCATCATCAGCAGCATGCCGAGCCAGAACGTCGGCACCGCCCACAACGTCAGCGACACCCCGGTCGTCACCCGGTCGAACGGCGAGCCGCGCCGCCACCCGGCCCGCACGCCCAGCCACAGCCCGAGCAGCACCGCGACCAGCGTCGCGGTGCCCACCAGCAGCAGCGTCGGCCCGAGCCGTTCGGCGATCACGTCCGCGACCGGGCGGCGGAACGTGAACGACGTGCCCAGGTCACCGCGCAGCAGCCCGGTGAAGTAGGACCAGAACTGCTCGTGCAGCGGGCGGTCCAGGCCGAACCGCGCGCGCAGCTCGGCCTGCATCGCCGCCGTCGTCGGACGGCCGCGCGTCATCGACACGACGGGGTCGCCGGGCACCACCCGGAACAGGAAGAAACCCAGCACCGCCACCATGACCAGGCTCAGCGCGGCACCCCCGGCACGACCGGCGAGACGCACCTACTCCCGCTCCCCGGCCGTCGCCCGGCGCCGCAGCGCGTAGGCCACGATCGCCACCAGCACCGCCGCCATCGCCGCGCCGGCCGCCGCGAACCCACCCCACCCGCGCGGTCGCGCGGCGGTCACCTCGGCGGGTTCAGCCTGGTAGTAGCCCCACACACCGTTCTGCGCCATGATCACGCCGCCGTGCGCGGGCTGCGTGGTGAACCGGGCGAAGTGGTCGGAGCGGTACGCCTCCAGCGCGTTGTCGTAGGCCAGCACCACCGCGGGCACCTGGTCGTAAAAACGCGCCTGCATCTGCCGCACGAGGTCCCGGCGGCGGCCCTCGTCGAACTCCGAGAGCTGCTGCGCGTACAGGCGGTCATAGGTCTCGTCGCAGAAGTAGGCGTCGGTCGTGCCGCCCTTGCCGTCCGCGCCCGGCCGCTGCGCGCACGTGTGCAGGCCCAGGATGAAGTCCGGGTCCACGCTCGTCGCCCAGCCCGAGAACGCCAGGTCGTAGGTCGCGGCCGTGGTCGCCTCGTTGAGCTGGTTGTCCGACACCAGCCGCACGTCCAGCGCGATGCCGATGTCGCTCATCGACCGCTTCAGGTGCTCGGCGGCCTGCTCGTCGTAGGCCCGCCCGGCGCGTCCGGTCAGCCGCAGCGAGAACCGGGTGCCGTCGGCGCCCCGCGGGTGTCCCGCCGCGTCGAGGGCGGCGTTCGCGGCGTCCGGGTCGAACGGGCGTTCCTGACCGGGCTCCGGCCGCCAGTGCCACTTCGCGAACACCGGCGGCACCAGCCCGGCGCCCTTCTCCGCGTAGCCGTGGTTCACCCGATCCACCAGCGCGTCGAGGTCGATCGCCTGCGCGATCGCCCGCCGCACCCGCACGTCCCGCAGCGCCGGGTGGCCGTCGCCGATCGGCTCACCGGTGCGGGTGCGGGCACCGGGGTTGATCAGCAGCTCGGTGAAGCGGCGGCCCTGCGCCTGGTTGCGCGTCACGCCCGCCTTGCCCTCCAGCGAGTCGAACTGCGCCGGCGCCATGCGGTTGACCAGGTCGATCTCGCCCTTGGCCAGCGCCTGCACCGCGGCGTCGGAGTTCTGGAAGTACACGAAGTGCAGCTCGTCGTACTTCGGCGCGCCCCGCCAGTAGCCCTCGTTGGCGCGCAGCTTGATGAACTGCCCCGGCACGTGCTCGGTCAGCACGAACGGCCCGGAACCGACCACCGGCATGCGGTCGTTGGCGTAGTCCTTGACGCTGCCGACCTGCTCCCACACGTGTCTGGGCACGATCGGGACGTCGAGCGCGAGCATCGTGACCTGCGGCGCCTTCGTCCTGATCACGACCGTGCGGTCGTCGGGGGCGGTGACGGACTCGAAGTTCGCGACGAAGCTGCCGTTGGCGGTGCGGGCGGCCTCGTCGGTGAGCATCAGGTTGTAGGTGAACGCCACGTCGTGGGCGGTGATGGGCTCCCCGTCGGACCACTTCTTGCCGTCGGGGACGGTGAAGGTCCAGGTGAGCTTGTCCGGTGAGGCTTCCCAGCGTCTCGCCAGGCCCTCCACGACCGCCTGGTCGTCGGCCGAGTACGCCGTGAGGTAGTCGTACATCAGCTTGTTGATCTCCGTGCTCGACTGGAACACGGCCAGGAACGGGTTCAACGAGTCGATCTGCTGCACGATCGCGACCTTGAGGATCACCGGTGCCTGGGCCGTGGCCGCGGGCGCGGCCAGACCCAGCGTCGTCGCCACCGCGAGCAACACGCACAACTTCACCCGCACGAAAACCCCTCTTCCCCAGCAGCCCGCCGCTAACTTACCGGTGTGCGGATCATGATCTCGGCGGACATGGAAGGCGCCACCGGAGTCACCTGGACCGGGGACGTCCTTCCGGGAACCGAGCAGTGGCAGCGCTTCCGGCGGCTGTTCACCGGCGACGTCAACGCCTGCGTCACCGGCCTGCTCGCCGGCGGCGCGACCGGCGTGCTGGTCAACGAGGCCCACTCCTCCCAGCGCAACCTGCTGCTCGAGGACCTGCATCCCGGCGCCCGGCTGCTCACCGGCCGGCACAAGCCGCTGTCGATGATGCAGGGCGTCGACACCGGCGTCGACGGCGTGGTGTTCCTCGGCTACCACACCGGTGCCGGCGCGCCCGGCGTGCTCGCCCACACCTACCTGGAGAACTCCATCACCGGCGTGTGGCTCGACGGCGTGCCCGCCTCCGAGGGCCGCCTCAACGCCGCGCTGGCCGCCGAGCACGGCGTGCCGGTGCTGCTGGTCACCGGCGACGACCTCACCTGCGCCGACGCCCTCGCCTACGCGCCAGGGGCGCAGGTCGTGGCGGTCAAGGACTGCGTGTCGCGCTACGCCGCCGTGTGCCTGCCACCCGCCGTCACCGCCGACAGGATCACCGCGGCGGCGACGGCCGCGATGTCCCACGCCGGGCACACCACCGGTGCGGTGACGGCGCACCGCGTCGAGGTCGAGTTCGACGCCACCCACCTCGCCGAGGCCGCCGCCGTCGTCCCCACCGTCGAGCAGATCGGCGTGCGCCGCGTGGGCTTCGACGCGGAGTCCATGACCGCGGCGATGAAGGCGTTCAAGGTGGTCACCTACGTCGCGTCCGGGGCCGTCGAAGGCATCTACGGCTGAAACGTAGGGTGGCGGCCATGACGCTGGACGTGGCACAGCTCTGTGCGCAGCTCATCCGCTTCGACACGACCAACCGCGGCGGCGGTGAGTCCGCGGGCGAACGGGAGGCCGCCGACCACGTCGCCGCCGTCCTGCACGACGCCGGCGTGGCACCCACCCTGCTCGAACCCGCGCCGCGGCGCACCAACGTGCTCGCCCGCGTCCCCGGCACCGACCCGTCGCTGCCCGCCGTGCTCGTCCACGCCCACCTCGACGTCGTGCCCGCCGACCCCGCCGAGTGGAGCTTCGACCCGTTCGGCGGTGAGATCCGCGACGGGTTCGTGCACGGCCGCGGCGCCGTCGACATGAAGGACATGGTCGCGATGACGCTGGCCGTGGTCCACCGCTGGCACACCGAGGGCCGCCGCCCGCGCCGCGACGTCGTGCTGGCGTTCGTCGCCGACGAGGAGGACCAGGGCGCCCACGGCGCGCACTGGCTCGTCGAGCACCACGCCGCCCACTTCGCCGGGGTGCGGGCCGCCATCAGCGAGTCCGGCGGCTTCTCCTTCGACGTCGGCACCGCCTCGGGGGACACCGTCCGGCTCTACCCCGTCGGCACCGCCGAACGCGGCACCTCCCACCTGCGCCTCACCGCCACCGGCCGCGCAGGGCACGGCTCTCGCCGCAACGACAGCAACGCCGTCACCGCCCTGGTCACCACCCTGGCCCGCCTCGCCGCGCACGACCACCCGGTGCGGCTCACCCCGACCGCCGAGGCGTTCCTCGTCGGCGCCGGCAAGGCGCTGGGCGTGGAGGTCGACCTCGACGACGTCGACGCCACCATCGCCCGCCTCGGCCCCGCCGCCAAGCTCGTCGAGAACACCGTGCGCTGCTCGACGACGCCGACCGTGCTGCAGGCCGGCTACAAGGTCAACGTCATCCCCGGCACCGCCACCGCCCAGGTCGACGTCCGCACCCTGCCCGGCACCGTCGACGAGCTCGTCGCCACCGTCGACGCGCTGCTCGAACCCGGCGTGACCCGCGAGTTCCTCGAACACCAGCCGCCCGTCGAGGCCCCGATCGACACCCCGTGGTTCACCGCGATGGCCGACGCGCTGCGCGACGAGGACCCCCGCGCCACCGTCGTGCCGTACTGCCTGGGCGGCGGCACCGACGCCAAGGCGTTCAGCAGGCTCGGCATCGACTGCTACGGCTTCGCCCCGCTGCTGCTGCCCGCCGGGTACGACTACCGCGCGATGGCCCACGGCGTCGACGAACGCGTCCCCGTCTCCGGACTGGAGTTCGGCGCCCGCGTGCTCGACCGCTTCCTGTCGAGCTGACCGCGGCGTCCGCGTCACCACGACCGGGGGACGGAGCCCGCCCCCCGGCGCGGGGATTCTCAGCGCGGCGGCAACGGCAGCGGCACCGCGGGCAGCCCGTCGATGCTCTCGATGTTGTACGGCTTCTTGTTCGTGTACTCGCGGAACTCCTCGTCGGACTTGCGGCCGAAGTACTCCGCGTGCATCAGCCGTTCCTCGCGGTAGTCCATGAACGGCACCGCGAACCCGCACGAGTCGCTGATCCGCTCCGCCGAGACCACCACGACCGCCCGCAGCGCAGGACCGTCCGCCTCGCCGAACCCCGCCACCAGCTCCGCGAACCGCGGGTCGTCGCGGAACACCGGCTCACCGCGGCCGTGCAGCCGCAGCACCTTCGGCGGCCCCTCGAACGCGCACCACATCAGCGTGATGCGGCCGTTCTCCCGCAGGTGCGCGACCGTCTCGGCGTGGCTGCCGCCGAAGTCGAGGTAGGCCACCGTGCGGTCGTCGAGGATGCGCAGCGTGCCCTGACGGCCCTTGGGCGAGAGGTTCACGTGCCCCGCGCCGTCCAGCGGCGCGCTGGCCACGAAGAACACCTTCTGGTTCTCGATGAACTCCCACAGCCGCGGCTCGATGCGTTCGTACTCCTTGCCCATGCCCGCAGTATCGATCATGCGGCACGTCCTGTCAGTGCCTTTCCCGGCGGCCTCAGGTGAGCCCGGACGCCTCCCGCGCCGCCAGCTCCACCCGTGCGCGGTAGGCGGCCCAGTCCTGCTCCGGCAGGTTCGACGCCCCCGGCCGCAGCCCCGCCGTGCCGTCGAGCCCCTCCCGCAGGACGTCCGCGTGCCCGGCGTGCCGGTTCGTCTCGGCGATCATGTGCACCAGCAGCAGGTGCAACGTCACGTACTTGCGCTCCTGCGGCCACCACGGCACCACCCCCGGCGCGTCCAGCGGCAGCTCGCCGATCACCGTGTCCGCGAACCGCGCCACCCGCTCGTACAGCGACGTGATGTCCTGCCGCGACTCCCGCGGCGTGGCGACCATGTCCGCGTTCGGGTCCTCACCGGACTCGATCAGCGCCACCCACGGCAGCTCCTCGCCGAACGACCGCCCCATGCACGCGCCGAAGTACTCCTGCTCCGTCGTCGCGAGGTGCTTGACCAACCCCAGCAGGTTCGTGCCCGTCGGTGTCAGCGGACGGCGCACGTCGTACTCCGACAGGCCGTCGAGCTTCCACAGCACGGCCTCGCGGGCGGTGCGCAGGTAGCGGTGCAGGTGGTCTTTGGGATCGGGCGCCATGCCGGCCAGCTTCGCAGAGACCGGCACGCGGCGACCGCGAATTTCCCACCCACCCCGTGCGTCCACCTGGCCGCAGCGCCTCGTCCCACCCGGCAAGACCCATACCTATGGCGGGATGACGGTGGGGCTTCACACCCACTACACATGGCGGAGCCATGTCCTGCCGTGGTCCGAAAGGGTTGCCCTGCATGCGAAAAAGCCATCTCAGACCCCTGATCGGGGTCACCGTCGCCGCGAGCGTCGTGTTCGCCATGGGAGGCGTGCCGACCGGCGCGGCCCCGGACGCCCAGGAGACCTCGACCAACTACCAGGTCAGCAACGTCCGCACCGCCGAGCAGCGCTCCCAGCTCGCCCGCTCCGGCGCCGCCATCGACTCGGTCGAGGAGCACGGCATCGTCGTGATCACCGCGACCGGCCGCGAGGTGCGCAACCTCAGGGCCCAGGGCTTCGAGGTCACCGAGCTGCCCAAGCGGATGGAGGCGAACGCCGACATCGGCCCGTTCGACTTCCCCGCCGCCGACTCCAACTACCACAACTACGCCGAGATGACCGCCGAGATCAACCAGGTCGTCGCCGCGTACCCGAACCTGGTCTCCCAGCAGGTCATCGGCAAGTCCTACGAGAACCGCGACATCGTCGCGATCAAGATCAGCGACAACGTCGCCGCCGACGAGGACGAGCCGGAGGTGCTGTTCACCCACCACCAGCACGCCCGCGAGCACCTCACCGTCGAGATGGCGCTGTACCTGCTCAACACGTTCACCTCGCAGTACGCGACCGACGCCCGCATCAAGGGCCTCGTCGACACCCGCGAGATCTGGATCATCCCCGACGTCAACCCCGACGGCGGCGAGTACGACATCGCCACCGGCAGCTACCGGTCGTGGCGCAAGAACCGGCAGCCCAACGCCGGGTCGAGCAACGTCGGCACCGACCTCAACCGCAACTGGGGCTACAAGTGGGGCTGCTGCGGCGGTTCCAGCGGCAGCACCGGCTCCGAGACCTACCGCGGCGCCGCCGCCGAGTCTGCGCCCGAGGTCAAGGTCGTCGCCGACTTCGTGCGCGGCCGCAACGTCGGCGGCAAGCAGCAGATCACCGCCGCCATCGACTTCCACACCTACAGCGAGCTCATCCTGTGGCCGTGGGGCTGGACCTACGACGACATCGCGCCGGGCCTGACCCAGGACCAGCGCGACACGTTCGCCACCATCGGCCAGTCCATGGCCGCCAGCAACGGCTACACCCCCGAGCAGTCCAGCGACCTCTACATCACCGACGGCTCGATCCCCGACTGGCTGTGGGGGACGCAGGGCGTCTTCGCCTACACCTTCGAGATGTACCCGGGCAGCGCCGGCGGCGGCGGCTTCTACCCGCCCGACGAGGTCATCCCGGCGCAGACCTCCCGCAACAAGGAAGCCGTGCTGCAACTGCTCGAACGCGCCGACTGCCCCTACGAGGCCATCGGCAAGCAGCAGCAGTACTGCGGCGTCGAGGGACCGCCGCCCGGCAAGTACTTCGAGAACGCCACCGACGTCCAGATCAGGGACAACACCACGGTCAACTCCCCGATCACGGTCACCGAGGTGACGGGCAACGCGCCGGCGGCGCTCAAGGTCGCCGTCGACATCAAGCACACCTACATCGGTGACCTGCGCGTCGAGCTCATCGCCCCGGACGGCACCGCCTACGTGCTGCACAACCGCACCGGCGGCAGCACCGACAACATCAACACCACCTACACCGTCAACGCCTCCAGCGAGGTCGCCAACGGCACCTGGCAGCTCAGAGTCCGCGACAACGCCACCTTCGACACCGGCTACATCGACAAGTGGAGCCTGCAGTTCTGATCGGCTGACGGGTCAGGGCGCCGGGGTCGCGGCGTCCTGACACCCGTAGTCACGCACCGGCATCGAGTCGTGCAGCCGGATCCCCTTGGAGTTGAGCTTCGCCAGCGGCCGCACCAGCCACAGCGGCAACGACGTCGCCACCTGCATCCCGCGCGTCAGCGCCGACACTCCCAGCCGCGTCGCGGGGATGATCGTCTTCGCCATCCCCAGCGCGAACTCCCTGCTGGCGTGCACGATGTCGCGCATCTCGTCCTCGTACCGGGCGAACGCCGCCTCGTGGTCGGTACCCGCCCCCAGCTCGCCCGCCAGCACGTACGCGCCCAGCACCGCGAGGCTCGTGCTGCCGCCGATCGCCGGCCCCGGGCAGTACGCCGCGTCCCCGGCCAGCACCACCCGGCCGCGTGACCAGGTGTCCTCGCGCAGCTGCGTGATCGAGTCGAAGTAGAACGCCCGGTCGGTGTCCAGGTAGGTCAGCCACTCGTCGACCTGCGGGTGCAGGTCCGCGAGCGCCTCGCGCAGCAGCTGCTTCTGCCGCGCGACGTCGCGGTGGTGGTACTCCAGCTCCGGCGAGCGGAACAGGAACACCGCCCGCGCGTCGTCGATGTGCCGCGCCCCGTACACCGCGGCGCTGCGCCCCGGCCCGATGTGCCCGGTCATCGCCCCCGGCGCCCCCAGCTCGCGCGGCACCGACAGCACCGCCAGGTACGCGCCCGTGAAGTGCTTCGCGACCTCGCCGAACACCAGCCGCCGCACGTTCGAGTGCAGCCCGTCCGCCCCGATGACCAGGTCGAACCGCCGCGGCGCGCCCCGTTCGAAGCTCACCTCGTCCTCGCCGATCGCGGTGATCGAGTCACCGAAGACGTACTCGGCGTCCTCGCACGTGGCGTCGTGGTAGATCTCGCTCAGGTCGTCACGCATGACCTCCACGTGCCGGTCGGAGGCGGCCGCGAACAGCTTCGTCGCGTCACCGGTGATCGGTTTGCGGGTGCCCTGGCGCAGGAACGACAGCCGCTCCGTGCCGGTCGCCAGCGCCTCGACCCGCTCCAGCACCCCCATCTTCTCGGAGATCACCATCGCCGGCCCGAACAGGTCGACCGCGTGACCGCCGGTCTTGCGCAGCACCGGTGACCGCTCCACCACCGTCACCTCGTGCCCGTTGCGCGTGAGCCAGTACGCCAGCACCGGACCGGTGATGCTGGCCCCGGAAACGAGTATCCGCACGCCGTCCCCCCTTACTTAACGGTCGGTAAGCCGCTGGGCGCGACAGTAGCACCGTGACTTACCGACCGTTAAGTAATATTCGCCGCGTGGCCTCCGACACCAAGCAGCGGATCATGCAGACCGCGCGCGAGCTGTTCGCCGTCCAAGGCGTGCAGCAGACCAGCCTGCAGGAGATCGCCGACCGCCTCGGCATCACCAAACCCGCGCTGTACTACCACTTCTCCTCCCGCGAGGAGCTGATCCGCAGCATCGTCACCCCGCTGCTCGACGACGGCGAACGGTTCCTCGCCGACGTCGAGACCCGCGAGAACGTGTCCGCCCGCGAGCTTGTCGAAGGCTTCTTCGCGTTCCACCACCGCCACCGCGAAGACATGCTGCTGCTGTTATCCGAGCTGACCACCCTCGCCGACCTCGGCCTGATCGACGTCGTGCTCTCGTGGCGCGCCCGCCTCACCACCCTCGTCTACGGCCCGGACGCCACCCTGGAGCAACAGGCTCGCGCCGTGCTGGCGTTCGGCGGCATGCAGGACTGCACCATGCAGTTCCCCGACGCGCCGTTCGACGAACTTCGCGACGCAACGGTCACAGCGGCATGCGCCGCACTCGGGATCGACTGATCGGCCTCTCCCCAAGAAGCCGTTCGTGGGCGATCATCACGCGATAGCCCCAGCCAGATGAGAAACGGCTCTCGAAACCGGTCTCCGCTCACCTGACCGCGGGGTAGGGTCCGCACGAAGAACCACGCCGCCGGGAGAGAAATGCGCGCCGTCGAGATCAGACCTGGGGTCCGCATCCGCTGGGTCGAGGTGCCGGGAGCGACCCCCGCCAGGGTGTACCTGCACGGCCTCGGAGCGTCGTCGGCGCCCTACTACGCGGAAGCCGTCGCACACCCCCTGCTCGCGGGCCGCCGCAGCCTGATGATGGACATGCTCGGCTTCGGCATCAGCGACCGCCCCACCGGCTTCGCCTACTCGCTGGAAGGCCACGCCGACGCCCTCGCCGTCGCGCTCGCCAAGATCGGCCTGCGCCGCAACGAGATCATCGGCCACAGCATGGGCGGCGCCGTCGCCATCGTGCTCGCCGCCCGCCACCCCGAGATGGTCCGTTCACTCGTCCTGGTCGACCCGCACGTCGACCCGGCCCGCCCGTCCCTGGGTGCCCCCGGCAGCCGCGGCATCGCCGCCTACAGCGAAGCCGACTTCCTCAGCCACGGCTACGACCGCGTCCTGCACGACGTGGGCCCGCACTGGGCCGCCACCATGCGCATGGCCGGCCGCGAAGCCCTCTACCGCAGCGCCGTCGACCTCATCCGCGGCACCTCGCCCACCATGCGCAAACTGCTGATGGAACTGGAGATTCCGCGCGTCTTCCTGCACCCCGAGGACGCCCCGCCCAGCGGCGGCCGCGAACTGGTCGCCTCCGGCGTGCAGATCGTCTCCGTGCCCAACACCGGCCACAACATCATGATCGACAACGTGGAGGGCTTCGCCCGCGCCGTCGCCCAGCAACGCCTGTCCGTCTGACCACACCGCGACCGCGCCATCACAGCCGGTCAACCGTGAAGCGTCTCCCTAGAACTTTTCGGACAGCTTCCTCGATACGGTCGGGCAATTCGTTCGAACCCGTACAGAGGAAGTTCCCCATGATGCGCAAGATCGTGTGCGGCGCCGCAGTGGCCGCTCTCCTTCTGACCACCGGCAGCACCGCGATGGCAGCGGACTGGCGCTGGCAGAAGTCGTCCGAGTCCATCGACGTGCTCGACGCCGAATGCAAGATCGGCCTGCGGTTCGGCGGATGGGACCAGTGCAAGTTCGTCGCGGACTACCGGATCTACCACCTCTACGTCCGCTGACGTCACGAGCGTGCGGAACAGCGTCAGCCGTTCCGCACGCTCACCGCGCCGTCCAGTGCGCCGGCCTGCTCAACACGGCTGGCAGCTTCGTCCGCGCGTTCCCCCGCGCCGCGTTCACCTGCGGCTGCGTCAGGAACAGGCACGTGCTCAGATCCGCGCCCGACACATCGGCACCCCGCAGATCAGCCCCGATCATGTCCGCTCGCGACAGATCGGCGTTCGTGAGGTCCGCCCCGATCAGGTAAGCACCGCGGAAGTCGGCACCGCTCAGGTTCTTGTTCCGCAACCGCGCCCCGATCAGATCCGCACCCCGGTACGACTTCGCACTGCTCCGCAACCGCTCACTGGTGCGCAGCAACAGGACGTTCACCTTCGCCCTGACCTCCGCGACATCGAGCGCGAGGATCTCCTCCGGACTCCCGGCACCAAGCCGGTCAACCTCCGCGAACGCCGCGTCCAGGTCGTCGTGCGGGTCGAGACGCCGCGCCTCCGCCAGATACCACAACAGCTCGTGCAGCTGCCTGACCAGCGGAAACACCGCGAACATCGGCTCACGCCCAGCCTCACGCCAGCTGACGCCGCCGAACACCTCCTGCGACACCCGCTGTCCCGCGCCAAAACAGTCGTAGACCGTGCACCCGGTGTAGCCCTTCCGCCGCAACTCGGTGTGAATGCCACACCGGTGGTCTGCCAGCAGGTTCCGGCACGGCGTGCCCGCGTCCTTGCTGGCTGCGAAGTCGGCCGACCTGGTGAACGGCAACGCGACGCAGCACAACCCGAAACAGTTGGCGCAGTCGCCCTTCAACTCGTCCATCGCCGACCAGCCTACTGACTCCCCGACGCCCGCCGCGCCGCCCGCAGCTCCTCCATCGCCTCGTCCAACTGACGCTCCGCCCGCTCAGCCCGGGTCAACGTCTGAGCACGAGCGTCCTCCACCACAGCCAGCGTCTGCCGCACCGACGCCACCTGCTCCGCACTCTCCTCCCGAACCCGCGCGATCCGCGCCTCGAACTCACCCCGTACCCGCTCCAACTCACCACGAGCATCCGCAGCCGACTGCTCGGCCCGCTCAGCCCGCACCACCGCCAGATCCCGGGCCTTCGCCGCCCTGCTCACCGTGTCCGCAGCCTCCTGCCGAACCAGATCAGCGGCCGCACCCTGCGCCTTCACCTCAGCCTCGGCCCGCTCCACCGCCACCCGAGCCCGTTCCACCTCTTCAGCAGCCGCCGACCGAGCCTGCTCGATCTCCTTGGCCGCCTGCCGCCGAGCCTGCTCGGCGTGCTTCACCGCATCAGCCTTCGCCTGCTCCACCGCCTCCCGCGCCAGACGCACCTTCTCGTCCGCCTCGGCCCGAACCTCCTCCACCTCCGCAGCCGCCTGCGCCCGAACCTCGGCAACCTCCGCCGCGGCCCGCTCCACCGCCTCCTGAGCCGCCCGCCGAGCCTCGTCCCGCTCGGTGAGCGCGGCATCCACAGCGGCATCAGCCTCCTCCGCCGCCCGCACCGCCTGCTCGGTCACCTCCTCGGCGACCTTCCGAGCCTGCTCAGCGTCATGCCGGCGCCGCTCAGCAGCAGCGAGCTCGGCCTGAGCCTCCGCGACCTTCCGGGCAGCCTCCGCCTCCGCCGCCTGGACCTGACTCTCGGCGACACTCGGGTCCGCCATCGCGTTCAGCTCGGTGACGGCCCGCCCGAGGGTCTGCGACATCTGCTCGGACAGCACCCGGAAGCGGTCGAGAAGCTCTTCAGCCCTGATCTTGGCGGTACCGGAGACCCTAGGGAGATTCGTCACGGTGACGACCTCCAGGTTTTGCTCGGGGGTTTCCGCCAGCTTCTGCCGCTCCCTCCAGGCGCGCCACCGCGTGTGCTCGGGCAGGTCGCAGTACTCGGACGGCCTGCCGGGCCCGCCACCTCGGAAAACAGGTCGTTCGCAGCCGGGGAAGTTGCAGCTCGTCTCCACGGCAATATCGTAGCAAAATTACGTGTGCAGTTACGTTATCCAACGCAACGCTACCTAATGAGGCGAGAAAATGCTGACCTCCGATAAGTGAACGTTATCGGAGGTCAGCGTTGGCTGGGTTCAGGTGGCGGTCCAACGCAATGCACACGACCGGTGAAACCTGGTGAAGTCGCCAGAGAGGGAAGGAGGGGCCATGCATCGCGAGTCGCTCGATCAAGCCTCTGCCGCCTTGCCGAACGACGCAACGCTGGTGAGCGAACTCCCGCCTCTGGCCTCGGCCATCGAGGCTGACCCGTGCACGGAGACGTGGGACGGGATCTGAATTTGCCGACGCAACCTGAACGTTGACCAGTCCGTTCGCGACGCAGGACGCTGATCGGGCGCGGCCAGGGGAGAACACCTCCAAGATGGAGGAGTTGCCGAGACACCTGCGGAAGTCACTGTCGGTCCTAGCCGTCATCACGCCGGACGGGCTGCTTCCTCAAGAAACCGGTAAGCCGCCCGAACACTTCGACGCGGCGGCTCCGCGGCCTGTCGACTTCCTCTTCTTTCTCCTTCTCAGGTTCTCCCCCTTCCGGTTCTCCGATTTCAGGTTCCCCTCTTTCAGGTCCTCCCATCTCGGGTTCCTCTGCGTATGTGGCCTTGCCCGATGCTTTCTCTTTTCTCTTCCTGCCCTCCGCTGTCCCGATGTTGGTGTAGGAGCGCTTGCCTCCCTGACTGATCACCTCGTCGAAGCACTGGTAAACCTCATCCATGAGTTTGCGCCACGCCACGTTCTGTTTGAGGTTGCGTATCTCGAGGATCGTGGCTGGGGTCGCATACCCTGGACGGTCCTCGTAGCTGATGTAGTCGACACGCCTACCGTAGGCGCCCAGTCCTTCATGAAGCTCTTCCAGTACACGCAAGAGCTCTTTCGCGTCGAGCCGGAACGGATTGGTGACCTCGAGATCCTTCGCGGTCTGCTTGGCAAGTCTGATGTCCTTGCGGAGCGCGGCGATGCGCTCTTCCTCCTCCAGGGCACCTGCTTTGCCGCCGGCGCTCAGCAGATCGCGTCCTTCAGGTTCGGCCATCGACTCCAGCCACGCCCTCCTCGTGGTCTTGTTGCGATAGGGGAAGTACATACCCCTGTCCATGTACTCGAACGTTTGGTTGAACACCGGCTTCGACTCGCGATCGGGAGCGCCGAGCTTCAGCCCGGTCATCGCGGCAGCGATCCAAGACTCCTGGTCCGCGCGAAGAATCCGCTGCTCGTGCTTGGGCAGCATCCCGAACATGGTCGCAAAATCGGTGCGCGCCATGGTGTACACCAAGTTCTTGAAAGATAGGTCTCCGCTCTTCGAGTCCCCGGCGATGAGGTAGCTGCGCACGAGTTCGAGCAGGCCGGTCAGTTCGGCACTCGGCTCGTCGATACCCCGTATCGGACCGGGCTTCTCTTCCAGCTTCCTCGCGGTATATTCGTAGGGTCCGGTTATTTCCACGACACCTTTTTCGCGCAACTTTCGTCCTAGCTCCGGGATCAACGCCAATGGCATTCCTACGGTCATCTGCAAGAAAGGACGGAATGATGGAGTCTTGTTTTTCTCCGGCGGCTTCAAGTAGAAGTTGGGTTTCCCTCCGGTAAGCCAGGTCGCGGGGAACGGATTGCTGCTGCTCCCGTACTTGTCGAGCTCGGTCGCGGTGTCATCGATCTCCGTCTTCAGCGCGTCCCAGTCTCCGAGGTCCACAACGCCTGGCGGGTGCGACACGATCTCGATTGCCGACCGGTCCATCGCATCTTCTGCCTGCACTTGCATCTCGTTGCGGACCACGAATGGCACGGTCTTGTCGACCCGCTTCCTGCGGTCGCCTGATCCTTGGTAGACCGTCCAGTCCCCGTCCTCCAGTTCGACACCGACGTTGCGCTGCACTGAAAGCAAGCGGCCCAAGGCACGGTTGCCGACCGCGCTCTGCAGCGCCAGTAATCCTGTTCGGGTCGGCGGGGGGCTTTCTGCTCGCGTGTGGCCGGATCTCGGCAAATGGGCGTGCACGCTACCTCCCGTGGAGCAGTCGTGCTTCACGGTTGCGCGTTCAACGGGGGCATGCAGGTCTCGTCCGGACAGGCAGAGGTGCGGCGATTACTACCTCTGCGGGCAGGTCAAGCCGTCGGCCACGTCCGCAGCACCGCGTCGAGCGCGTCCAGCGACCGCAGCCACGACGCCTCCACCCCACGCGGATGCCGGTGAAAAGCGCCGGACCGCTCCAGCGACACGTACCCGTGAAAAGCGCTGTGCACCAACCGCGCGGCGTCGGTCAGGTCGGGCTCCCACAACCCGTACCCCAGCAGCACCGCACGCACCATGTCGTCGTACCGGCCGGCGCTCTCCCCCGCCACGTCCGGGTCCAGCGCCAGCTGGGTGGCCGCGTACCGGCCGGGGTGTGACGACGCGTAGCCGCGATAGGCCAAGCCGAACGCGACCAGGGCGTCTCGGCCGGAGCGTCCGCCGATCGCCTCGCTGACCAGGTCGGCCAGTTCGCTCAGTGACAGCACCGCGAGGCGGATGCGCAGGTCGTGGGCGTTGCGGATGTGGGAGTACAGGGACGCGTCTTTCACGCCGAAGTGGCGGGCGAGCGCGGACACCGTGACGTTCTCCAGGCCGACCTCGTCCGCCAGGTCCGCCGCTGCCTGGGTCAGGCGGTCGGCGGTGAGTCCCGCGCGTGCCATGCGTCACCCTTCCTAGGGCTCATAATAATTTGCCTAGGACCTCTAGGAAGCCTAGCGTCGGTCGTCATGAAGCCGCTGACCGAACACGACATCCGCGCGTCCTTCGTCAATTTGACCAAGGGCGAGGCGAAGCGGATGCACGTGCCCAGGGATCTCGGTGCGCTGCCGTGGGACGACCTCGACTTCCTCGGGTGGCGGGACCCGGCCGCGCCGGACCGGTCCTACCTCGTCGTCGAGCTCGACGGAGTGGTGACCGGGGTTGCGCTGCGGCGAGCGGGTAAGGCCGGGCATGCGCGCAAGACGTTGTGCGCGTGGTGCCTGACGACGCACCAAGGGGACGGGGTGTCGTTGATGACCGCGCGCAAGGCCGGGAAGTCCGGGCAGATGGGCAACTCGGTCGGCGCCTACGTGTGCGCCGACCTGGCCTGTTCCCTGTACCTGCGTGGGAAGAAGAGCGCGGGGCCCGGCTCCCGGTTCAAGGAGGCGATCACGCTCGACGACCAGGCCGAGCGGCTGGTCTCCGGGGTGCGCGCCTTCCTCGGCCGGGTGAACTCCTAGAGCTCCAGCACGAGCTCCGCGGTGCAGGCGCGGGCGCAGGGCCACGGGTCGCCGCACTCGCTGCAGCCGGTGGTCGCGGGCAGGTGCGTGTCCAGCACGTGCACCGCTCTCGTCCGGTAGCGCTCCAGGTCGGACTCCCAGTCGTGGCGGGAGGACGCCGTTGCACTCGTCATGGTCATCAGTCCTCGAGTAGAGGTGGTTGAGACCAGCATGCACCTGTGCGGGGCCCAGTGGGCATGAAATCGCCGATGACGGCAAGCTGTCGTCATCGGCGAAAGGTCATGACTTCGGTTTTTCCTGTTGGACGCGTTCAGCGATGCGCTTGATCCGCTGCAAGCGGGCGTCCCAGGTCGCGCCGACCGCGGACAGTTGTGCGACGGCGCGAGAGAGTTGGTGCTCGTCCACCTCGTAACGGCGTTCGCGGCCCGACGGTGACGCATGCACGAGGCCCACGCGGTCCAGGACGCCGAGGTGCTTGGCGACCGCCTGCCGCGTCACTGGCAACCGTTCGCTGAGCGTGGTCGCCGTGCCGCCGCCGTCCAGAAGCAGCAGGTCGAGCATCCGCCGGCGCGTCGGGTCGCCGATCGCCGACCACAGATCGTCGTCGATCACGGCCGCGTGACCAGCTTGTTCGCCAGGACGACCAGGCGCGGCAGGAAGTGGTCCCAGCCGCTGACGTGGTCGTTGTAGGCCGCCTCCAGCACCGCAGCCTCCCAGCCGCGCTCCCGGAAACCGGTCTCGGAAAACTTCAGCAGCGTGCCGTCACCCGCGGCGACCAGGTCGAACGCGACCAGCAGCGAGTTCTCCGGCGCAGGCGTCGCGCCCTGGTCGTAGACCCAGCGGAACGCGAACCGGCGCGGCGGGTCAGCCTCCACGACGGTGAGATGCTCGACCTTCGCGTCCGGCGAGGCCGGGTCGCCGAACGTGATCGTGCCGGTGCCACCGGGCACGGCGTCGAGCTCGGCGTCGTCGGGCCACCACTCGCGCAGGTGCTCGGCCGAGCTGACGACCTCGTAAACCACCTCGGGCGCGGCGTCGATCCGGATCTCACGCTCGATGCTTCCGTACTCCAACACAGGAACCTCCGGGCTCGGGTTGGCGTGCAACCTTTGGTTGCTCATCAACTTAGCCACAGATGGGCGCATTGTGCAACCAAAGGTTGCGTCTAAGGTGGGTCAGGACGACTTCACCTGGCGCAGGAGTCGTGACCACTGCTCGGCGGTCAGGGACAGTTCGGAGGACGGGGACTTGCTGTCCCGGACGCCGATGCCCCTGCCCACCTCCACACAGTTGCCGTCGTTAGCGCTGTAGCTGCTCTTCCGCCACGTGCTCACCACAAGCCTCCTCACCGATGATCTCGGTGATCAGCTTCCTCGTCCCGTCGGAGTTCAACGCCCTCCGTCCGAGTGATCTGATGACCGTGGCGTAGAGGCCCACGGAGTGGCGGTCTTCGAGGAAGACATTGGCGCCGTGGCTCTCCAGGTAGACGAGTGGCGGGATCTTCTTGAACTTGAGCAGGTCGAAGTCACCGGCCAGGCCCGCGTGCGGGCCCGACGCCGTGGGGATGACGCGGATCGTGAGGTAGGGGCGTACCGAAAGGCGGAGCAGGTGGTGGAGCTGCTCCGCCATCACCTCGGCGTTGCCGACCGGCAACCGGAGCGCCTGCTCGTGCATGAAGATCGAGACCGTGCGATAGCCGTCGAGAACGGCTCGCTGCCGCATCGACCGGCTGTGCACGACGGTGTCGACGTCGTCCTGGAGGTTCACCGCCGAGTCGGCGAGGTGGCGGGTGTAGCCGGGCACCTGCAGCAGGCCGTGGACCACGTTCATCGACCAGCCCGTGATCTCCGATGCGATCCTCTCGTGCTCCCGGAGGGTGCGTGCCCGGTCCGGCGCGCCGGACCCCTTGGGCTGCAACCAGTCTCGGATGTGGGTCTCGTGGTGCAGGGCCATCAGGTGGTCGAACTCGTCGGGTGGGGTGCGCAGCAGGCCGAGGAGCTTGGCGAGGTCGACGTCGGACGTGCCCTCTTTGCCGTTGATCAGTTCCGAGACCTTGGCTTCCTGCCAGCCGAGCAGTTCGGCCACCGCGCGGTTGGTCAGGCCGGCCGCGCGCAGCAGCGCCCGGATCGCGTCGCCGAACTCGCGGCCGCGCACAGTGGATCTCCGCAGAGGCATGCCGGGACGGTAGAGGCCGGGTTCCGTTTGGGGCCAGTGTTTCCGCTCGGGACGACCGGAAAGCATGGTGTTTGGCGGCCTTCCACACTGGGCTGGCACCCCTCACCTGCCCGCTTCCAGCAGGGCGTCGAGGCGGTCGTCGACCCGGTCGCCGGTCGTGCCCGCCTCGGTGAGGCCGCGCATGGAGGTGTTGAAGTCGACGTAGTTCTGCTCGTCCAACGCTTTCGTGCAGGTTTGGGAGGCGCGCCACGCCTGCACTACGAACTGCTGCCACACGATGTGGGTTTCCGGGTCTGGTACGCGGAAGTAGCGCACCGCGTCCTTCGCCATCTCGGAGATGTCCGTGCACAGTGGACGGACATCTCCGAGTCCTGTCACGCCGCGCTGGCCGCTGTCTACGTACGCGGTGACGGCGGCGAAGGCGTGGCGGCGGTTGCGGTAGAAGCGGTTCATCAGGTCGTCGCCGCCCAGGTCGGCCCAGGCGTCGATCTGCAGTGCCAGCACGTCGGGGGTCGGTGGTCTGGAGGGTGTCGCGTCGTCCAGCCACTGGCGTGCTTCGCGTTGCAGGGCGGAGGCCGTGGGCATGGTGGCGGCCTGGGGTGACAGCGCGACCGCGCGGGTGACGCCCAGGCCGAGGGCGGTGAGGCACAGGGCGGTCACGACCGTGCGGCGGACGAACATGCCGCGGGTCGCCTGGTGCCGGGTGGTGCGGGGCAGAGCCGCGAGGACGGCGGCGACGGTCGTGCTCGCGACGAGGCCCAGCACGATCGACGGGGTCACGAAGAAGGTGAAGGTCGGCTGCACGGGCCACGGGTTCCAGCCGCAGGTGGTTCTGTCGATCGAGATCACCCCGGCGCAGCCGTCCAGGGCCGCGCGCAGGTAGACGCCCGCCAGTCCGAGCAGGACCGCCACCTGGCCGGAGACGAGTGCGACGGGCAGGCGGTGCGTCCGTGTCCATGCGCACGCCACGGCGGAGGCGATCGTGGCGCCGGCGACCACCGACAGCACCGTCAGCGTCAGGTGGACGGTGAAGAACCTGGTCGCCGAGACTTCCGTGGCGATGCGGACGTGCAGGTAGGCAGCAACCGCGGCGACGGCCGCCCACGCGACGGCGCCGCCGAGCAGGGCGGGCAGCAGCACCTTGCGCAGCGGGGGTAACGGGGTGCCCACCACGGTTTCCGCGGGGGAGTCGGCGGCGGCACGGGCCCACGCCGCTCCCCCGGCCGGTCGCACGAGCCACGCGAGGAGGAGAACGGCCCACAGGCCGATGACCGAGATGAGGGCAAGGGGTGGTCCGGCGAGGTTGTCGATGGCCAGGTGCCATCCGGCGTGCAGGCGGTCGACGGTCGCCAGGGGCGGTGAGTCGGAGGTTCTGCCGAGGTAGTTGGTGGCGAGGATGTCCCGGGTGCCGGCGAGGTCGAACGTCATGCCGGAGACGAGGGCGACGCCCAGCGCCTGCCACCAGGAGAACCAGGTCGCGAGGGCGAGGGTGGCGGCGGTGAGGCTCAGCGCGAGCACGGGGCGCAGGGTGCGTCCGCGCCAGACGCTGACCCACAGCACCGCGCACCGCGTCGTCCAGCACGCGAACACCACGGCCGTCAGCAGCACCAGCAGGAGGAAGACCGGCCGGTCCGGCACCCACACGGTGATGGCCGTGCCCTGGCCGGTGATCACCCCGCCGAGGACCATGCCGAGTCCCAGCCACGTCCCTGCCCGCAGGCCGGAGGGGACGCGGTGGCCGGTGAGGACCGCGTGGACGACCGCGCGCCACAGCGCCACCCCGGCCACGCCCACCACCAGTGCCGCCGCCACGGCCGCGCCCGCGTACTGGACCCACCGGCTGAGCTGGACGTACACGGTGAGGGCCTGGATCACCTGGGTGCTGAACACCATCGCCGCGGCGCCGGTCAGCACGAGCGGCAGCGGCCGCGGGCCGAACAGGACCTCCGGGTTGACCAGCGCCGTGCGCCGCTCGGCCGGGCCGGGGTGCAGGCTCAGCAGGTCGCGCACCGCGCGGCGCCGCTCGGCCCTGGCCTGTCTCGACCAGACCTCGCGGTCCGCGCCCCAGCGCACGGCGGCCAGGTCGGCGTAGAACTCGCGGTGGCGCAGCACGTCGGCCCGCGCGAGGTAGACGAACGCGGTCATGACGACGGTCAGCAGCAGTCCTCTGGTGACCATCGGGTCCTCGACGGCACCGGACAGCGACTCGGCGGACCGGTACAGCCTCGTACCGGCCCACACCAGGAACGGCGGCAGCGCCACCAGCGCGTACACCCGCCACAACGCGATCGTGAGGTAGGTGATGGTGATGTCGCGGTAGTGCACGTGGCCCAGTTCGTGGAGCACGACCGCCTCGAACACCCTCGGGTCGCGGTTTCTGCTGAGCAGCAGTCCGGCGTTGAGGCGGACCACCGGGCGGCGGTTGCGGCCGTAGACGACGGCCTGCGGGGACAGCTTCGCCGGGTCGACGACGAACCGCGGGGTGCGCGTCAGCCCTGCCCTGGCCACGAGCTGCTCCAGCGCCGCGCGCACCTCGCCGTCCGGGTCCATCTTCGCGAGCGGCACGGTCCGGCGGGACTTCCACCACGGCAGCATCCGGAACAGCGCTGTGGTCAGCACCGCGAGCAACGTCAGCCAGGCGACCGGCAGCCACCACGGAGGAGGCGCGGCGTGGCGCGTCATGCAGGAGAAGTACGCCTCCCACTGCAGGCCGCGTTTGACGACCACCTCGTGCACGCTGTCCCGCGACAGGTCGACCCCGGCCGCGAGCGAACAGCCGACCGCGTCGTAGGCCGTCAGCGTGATGAACAGGTAGAGCAGCATCAGGCAGCTGCTCATCAGCAGCAGTGCCGCGAGCAGCAGGAACCGGGCCGTGGTGCCCGCCGCCAGCGTGCGCTCGTCGACCTGGGTGGAGGCGGTCTCCACGGCTACCGCGCCGCGCCGCCGCCGTCGTCTTCCCGCTCGTCGGGTGGTCGTCGGTCGATGTGGTCGAGGACGGCCGTCACGATCTCCTCGGTCAGGGCGTCGTCCAGCTCGTGGGCCGCCGCCAGCTCACGCAGCCGCCTGCGCACCTCGGCGACCTCGTCCGCTGTCAACGCGGGCAGGACGACCTGCTGCGAACGGCGGCCCGTGAGCCTGCGCAGCAAGCGCTTCGCGCCCTTGGCGGTGCCGTCGACGGCGGCTCCGGCGGCGCGTTGCGCGATCTCGTTGAGCACCAGCCACACCACCGGTGTGACCAGCGCGAGGATCTCGCCCAGGCCGAACCCGAGCGGTTCCCTGCCCGCGCGGCCGGACAGCCGGCGCACGACGGTCTCGTCGTCGAACTCGGCGAGCCCGTCCAGCAGCGGCAGCTCCGCCGGCTCGACCCGGGCGACCACCGATCGCACCACGTCGCGGACCGTGGTGGTGGTGCTCATGTCCTGCACGCCGTTCCCCCTTCCCTCGACATTCCCCTTGTCGATAAAGGTGTCGTACCGGCCGACTTGTTGCATCCCAAATGGATGAATTCGACCTCAGGGAGCGACGGCGCGGAGAACCGTGTCGCGCAGGAGCGCGCGGCGGCGCTCGTGCTCCTCGGCGGGCTCGTCGGCGGTGGCGGCGTAGACGTTGCTGACTGGGGACCACGCCATCGACATGGCGATGACCAGCGCCATGATGTCGAACGGGTCGCCGTCGCGGACCAGTCCGGCCTGCTGCGCGTCGGCGATGGCACGCAGCTTGGCGTCGTCACGGCGGTCGGTCTCGGCGACGAGCAGGCCCGCCGGACGGCGTTCCAGACGGGCCCACGTCGCGAGCCGGATGAGGTCGGGACGCCGCAGGTACTCGTCGTACAGGCGCACGGCCCAGCCTGCGAGGTCGGTGGCGTCGATGGGGACGACGTTGACGATCCGGTCCAGCGAGCCGAAGAAGATCGCGTCGAACAGGCCGTCCTTGCTGCCGAAGTAGGCGTAGAGCTGGGCCTTGTTGGTGCGGGCCGCGGCGACGACCCGTTCGACGCGGGCGCCGGCGATCCCGTGCTCGGCGAACTCGGCGGTGGCGACGTCGATGATGCGCTGCCGGGTGGCCTCGCCGCGGGCGGTCAGCTGCTGGTCGGACATGGCGCCAGCTTAACGACAGACCATTCGGTTTACTTTGCGGCCGGACGCGCCTAGGCTCAAATAGACCGAACAGTCTGTTTGAGGAGAGCTCATGCGAAGCACCACCGGCTGGAGGGCCCAGGACGGGGCGCTCGTCCAAGCCGCCATCACTCGCCGCGACCTGCGCCGCGACGACATCGCGGTGCGCGTCGACCTCTGCGGGGTCTGCCACACCGACCTGCACGCCCTCCACTCCCACGACGGCGGGGTGCTCGTGCCGGGTCACGAGTTCACCGGCGTCGTCCTGGAGGTAGGCCCGGACGTGACCCGGTTCCGTCACGGTGACGCGGTCGCGGTCGGCAACATCGTCGACTCGTGCGGGGAGTGCGACATGTGTGCGGCGGGACAGGAGAACTTCTGCCGCGCCTACCCGACACTCACCTACGGCGGCACGGACCGTCACGACGGGACGACGACGCTGGGCGGGTTCTCACGGGAGTACGTCGTGCGCGAGAAGTTCGCCTATCCCCTGCCCTCCGGGCTCGACCCGGCGGCAGCGGCGCCGTTGATGTGCGCCGGGATCACCGTGTGGGAGCCGTTGCGCGCGTTGGACGTCGGTCCGGGGACGCGGGTCGCGGTGGCGGGGCTGGGCGGTCTCGGTCACCTCGCGGTGAAGCTCGCCGCGGCGATGGGCGCCGAGGTGTCGGTGGTGAGCCGCTCGGCGGACCGCGAGGCCGAGGCGATCAAGCTCGGCGCGCGGGACCTGGTCGTCTCCACCGACGCGGCGAGTGTGGCGGCGTCACGCGACCGGTTCGACGTGCTGGTCGACACCGTGCCCGTGCCGCACGACGTCAGCCCGTACCTGCGGCTGGTGGCGATGGACGGCACCCTGAGCCAGGTCGGCCACCTCGGGTCGATGACCGTGGAGACGCTGGACCTGCTGGTGGGACGCAAGAAGCTCAGCTCCGGCGGCAGCGGCGGGGTGCCCGCGACCGCGGCCATGCTGGAGTTCTGCGCGGAGCACGGGGTCGCCGCGGACGTCGAGGTCCTGCCGTCGGCGCGGGTGGGCGAGGCGCTGGACCGGCTCGGGCGGGGCGACGTGCGGCACCGGTTCGTGCTCGACCTGTCCGACCTGGACTGAGTCAGGCGACCGGGCCGAGCAGGAAGCCGCCGTCCGAACCGCGGAACTCGCCGAGCCCGGTGCTCTCGGTCGCCGGTGCCGTCGAACCGGTCACGGGCGTGAGCGGTCCAGGCCGGTGAGCCGGGCGAGTGTGGCGAACCCGTCGTCGGTGCCGGGCCAGCGGGCTCGGACGGCGTCGAGCCCGGCACGACGCACGACGCCGCGCAGCACCGCGGTGACGATGATCGCGTCGTCGGCGTAACCGAGCACGGGCAGGAAGTCGGGAACGAGGTCGATCGGGGACGCGAGGTAGACGAGCAGCAGCACGAGCCGGACGCGGACCCCGCGCGGGAGGGTGCGGTCGGCGGCGAGACGGCGGACCAGCCGCACCAGGTCGGGCAGGATGCGCAGCGCCTCGCGCAGCAGGCCCCCTTCCGGGCGGGCAACCACGAGCACGACCACGAGGGCCACCCAGGCCAGCAGCAACGCGGCGGCCACGCCGATCACCAGATCCCACCAGAACCACCCGGTCACGGCCGGCTCACCGCCCTCGGTCGCGGTGGCGTCCGGTCACCCGCCGCCGGGAGCTTGGGCGCGCCTCCTGCTTGGTCCCTCACGTCGCCAGGTTACGTCCGTTGCAACACGCTGGAGCAGGTGCTCCGAGCGCCCTGGCGTTCCGGGAACAGCGGCCCTTCACCGGGTCCGGTTCCGCTTCTCGCTACCCTGGATCACGTGCCCGGCACCAGCAGCTCGCGGACCCGCGCGTACCTCGCGCGGGTCTTCGCGGTGCTCGCCCTGGTCGCCGGGGTCGCGATGATGCAGGGCACCCCGTGCGAGACCGAGTTCGCCTGGACCGCGCAGTGCGCCACGACGAGCACGACCCCGGCCGCGTTCGTCGCCGACCCGGTGCACGACGACGGGTCGGCGTTGCTCGACGGCATTCTCGTCGCGGGCTGCTGTCTCGTGGTGGCGCTGGCCGTGCTGATCGGTGTCGCCCTGCTGCGGCGGTCGTCGTTCCGGCCACGGCTGCCGCGCCCGGTCACCGTCGCCGCTCCCCCGTCACGCCGGCTGGAAGTGCGGCTGGCCCAGCTCTGCGTGCTGCGCGCCTAGACCGAACCCGTTCCGCGGTCCTCGGTCCATTTCGCACACGTGGAGTTCTGCCATGTCCAAGAACGCTCGTCTGTCCCTGGTCATCGTCGCCGTGGTGGCGGTGGTGATCGCCGGGTTCGCCCTGTTCAGCCGCGATGACGGCACCACCGCCGTCGCCCGCTCCGCCGACGGCAAGGTGACCGTCGTCGAGTACCTCGACCTGGAGTGCCCGTCCTGCCGCGCCGCCTTCCCCGGCGTCGAGCGGCTCAAGACCGAGTACGGCGACCGGGTCGTGTTCGACATCAGGCACTTCCCGATCCCCAGCCACCGCAACGCCGAGCTGGCGGCCGTCGCGGTCGAGGCCGCCGGGGCGCAGGGCAAGCGGGACGAGATGTTCCGGCTGCTGTTCGAGACGCAGCCGGAGTGGGGCGGGCAGCAGACGTCCCAGCGCGCGGTGTTCCTGACGTTCGCCGACGAGCTCGGGCTCGACCGGGCCGCGTTCGAGAAGGCGCTCGACGACCCGGCGCTGCGGGAGCGGGTGCTCGCGCAGCGGTCGGAGGGCAGCGCGGCGGGTGTGCAGAGCACGCCGACGTTCTTCGTCGGCGGCACCAAGTTCAGCGGCGCGCCGACGTACGACGCGCTGAAGTCGGCGATCGAGAAGGCGCTGTCGTGAACCAGACCGAAACGGTCGCGGAGACCAGGTCCGGCGTGCACCGGATCGTCGCGTGGGTGCTCGCCGTCGGCGGCGGCGTCGGCCTGCTCGCCTCGTTCGTGCTGACGATCGAGAAGATCGCGCTGCTGCGGGACCCGTTCTACATCCCCACCTGCAGCATCAACCCGGTGCTGAGCTGCGGCTCGATCATGAAGACCGACCAGGCCGCGGTGTTCGGGTTCCCCAACCCGCTGCTGGGCATCGCGGGGTTCGCCGTGGTCACGACCCTGGGCGTGCTGCTGGTGGCCGGGGTGTCGCTGCCGTGGTGGGTCTGGATCGGGTTGCAGGCGGGGGCGACGGCGGGCGTGCTGTTCGTGCACTGGCTGATCTACCAGTCGCTGTACGAGATCGGCGCGTTGTGCCCGTACTGCATGGTCGTGTGGGCGGTGACGATCCCGATCTTCTGGTACACGACGCTGCGCAACATGCGGCCGTCGTTCCAGTACCACTCGGTCGTGCTCGTCCTGTGGTACTTGCTGATCGCGGCCGGGGTGCTGCAGGCGTTCTGGTTCTACTGGTCGTCGCTGGTCTGAGCGAGCACCTCGCGCAGACCGGAGATCCCGGTGAAGTGGTGGCCGCGCATCCCCGCCCGGCGCGCGGCCGCCACGTTCTCCTGCCTGTCGTCGACGAACAGGATGTCGCCGCCGCCGAGCCGGTCGCGGCACCACTCGAACGCCTTGCGCTCGGGTTTGGCGGCGCCGATGCGGCAGGAGAACCCGCGCACCTCGAACAGGTCGAGCCACGCGTAGGTGTGCTCGAAGAAGCGGGCGTGGTCCTCGGGGATGTTGGACAGCAGCGCGATGCGGCGGCCGGCGTTGTCGAGCTCGTGCAGCAGCGCGATCATCTCGTAGTCGACGCGGCTCCAGCTGGCGACGTCCTGCTCGACCAGCGGCGGGTGGCCGACGAGGCGCCAGTACTGCTCGGCCGTCACGTCGCCGCGGTCGTAGGCGGGGCGGTGGGCCCAGTACGCCTCCCAGAACTCCGGTGAGGTGCTCATCTGGTCCATGACCTCGCGCGACTGGTCGCGGGCGATCACGCCGAACATGTCGAACAGCACGATCATGCCGTCACCACCGTGACGCCCGCGGCGGTCAGGCCGTCGTCGCCGTCCGCGTCGGTGACCACGGCGTCCAGCGCGGAGGCCGGTGCCACGTGCGCGAGCGCGGTGCGGGTCAGCTTGGAGGCGTCGACTGCGGCGATCACCCGCCGGGCCGAGGCGATGGCGGTGCGTTTCACGGAGGCGTCCTCCAGGTCGTAGGCGGTGAGACCGTGCTGCGCGGACAGGCCGCAGCAGCCGATGACCGCGGTGTCGAAGCGCAGGGCCTGCAACGACGCGAGCGTCAGCGGTCCGGTCAGGGCGAGCTCACCGGGGCGCGGACGGCCGCCGGGGATGAGCAGGGTGAGCGTGGCCGACGACGCCAGGGCGTTCACGGCGTGCAGCGACAACGGCATGACGGTCAGGCGCCGGTCGTGCAGCAGGCGGGCCACCTCCAGGCACGTGGTGCCGCTGTCGAGGACGACGGACTCGCCGTCGGCGATCAGCGCGGCGACGGTGGCCGCGATGCGCCGCTTGGCGTCCATGTTCTCGTCGGCGCGCAGCGCGAACGGGGGTTCCTCGCCGCGCAGGAGCAGGCTGCGGGCACCGCCCCTGTATCGTTCGAGCACGCCCTGAGCTGCCAGGACCTCCAGGTCGCGGCGAATGGTCATCTCGGAGGCACCCGTCAGGGACGCCAGCTCCGCGACCCCGAGGGAACCGGCGTCGCGGACCGCCTCGGTGATCTGCTTCAGTCGGGACACGACCGCGATTGAACACGAGTGGTGTTCGATACTCAAGCTTTCGAACATGACCCCTGTTCGTTTAGCGTGTGCCGCGTGAGTCCTCTCAAGGCCGCGCGGGTGGCCACCTTCACGTACTTCGCCCTGAACGGGTTCCTGCTCGGGCTGTGGCTCGTCCACATCCCGACCGTCGAGGACCGCACGGGCATCACCCACGCGGAGCTCGGCCGGCTGTTGCTGCTGCTCGGGCTGGGCGCGTTCCTCGGCATGCGGGTCGGCGGCAAGGTCGCCGACCGGCTGGGCGTGAAGCTCGTCGTGCCCGCCGCGGGCGTCATCTGCAGCGTCACGGCGTTCCTGCCGGGCGTGGCGGTCAACCAGTGGACGCTCGCGGTCGCGCTGCTGGTGTTCGGCTTCGGCAACGGGCTGATCGACGTGAGCATGAACGCGCACGCCGTGGTCGTGGAACGGCACTACAGCCGCCCCGTGATGTCGGCGTTCCACGCCACCTGGTCGCTGGGCGGTGTGGCGGCGGCGCTGACCGGTGCCCGCACGCTGGGCTGGGAGCTCTCCCCCGCCACCACCCTCGGCGCCGCCGCGGTGCTCGGTGTCGTCGTCAGCCTCGTCACGGCCCGGTTCCTGCTCGACGAGAAGGAAGAACAGCAGGCGGAGACGGCCGGGAAGAAGCGCAAGGCGCCGCGCAAGATCTGGATCATGGCCGTGCTCGCCCTGCTGGTGATGCTGAGCGAGGGCGCCGCCAACGACTGGAGCGTGCTGCACCTGCAGGACGTCCTCGACGCCTCACCGCAGATCGCGGCGTTCGCCTACGGCGCGTTCGCGACGACCATGACGATCGGGCGGCTGCTCGCGGACCGCGTCACCGCGAAGGTCGGGCCGACGCACGTGCTGCGCTGGGGCTCGGTGATCGGCGCGGCCGGCATCGCGACCGCGGCGCTGTCGCCGTGGATCTGGCTCGCGCTGGTCGGCTGGGCCATCGCCGGCATCGGCCTGTCCGGCACGGTGCCGCAGCTGTTCAGCGCGGCGGGCCACGCGGAACCGGGCGCGGCGGGCGTCAACGTCTCGCGCGTCGCCGGGCTCGGCTACCTGGGCGTGCTCGCCGGACCGGCGGTGATCGGCTGGCTCACCCACTTCGTGCCGCTCAACATCGCGTTCCTGCTGCCGGTGGCGCTGTGCCTGGTGGCGGCGCTGTCCGCGGGCGTGTTGCGCGCGGAACCCACCAAGGAGCGGGTCGCCGCGTAACACTGTCCGAATGGATCTCCCCAACCTCGCGTCACTGGACCTGACGACCGCACATCTGGCCGACGCCTGCATCCGCGCGCACATCCCGGTGCGCGCGGTCTCGCTGAAACCGGTCGTGCCCGGCACGACGACATCCGGCCGCGTGCTGCCGGCCAGACACGCGGGCAGCGTCGACATCTTCCTGGAAGCGTTCGAGCGCGCCCAGCCCGGCGACGTGCTGGTGGTCGACAACGGCGCCCGCACCGACGAGGCGTGCGTCGGCGACATGGTCGTGCGGGAGGCGCAGCTGGCCGGTCTCGCCGGGGTGGTCATCTGGGGTCTGCACCGCGACACCCAGGACCTGCGCGAGATCGGCCTGCCGGTGTTCAGCCTCGGCGCGAACCCGACGGGTCCGCTGACCCTGCGCGACCGCGAACCGGAGGCGTTGTCGACGGCCCAGGTCGACCAGTGGACCGTCACGACCGACGACGTCGTGTTCGGCGACGACGACGGCGTGCTGTTCGTCCCGGCCTCGCACGTGGAACCGCTCATCACCAAGGCGCGGGGCATCCGCGACGTCGAACGAGCGCAGGCCGAGCGGGTGCGGCAGGGTGAGTCCCTGCGCAGCCAGCTGCGGTTCGGCGAGTACCTCGCGAGCGGCCTGACGTTCCGCGAGCACCTGCGCACGATCGGCGGCGCGGTCGAGGAGTGAGGCCGTGACGATCGCGGACGGGTACCGGGTCCGCGCCGAGGTCCCGGTGCTCGCCGGTGCGTCGTTGCGGGACCGGCTGCTCGGGTATGTGGGTCGCGACCCCGTGTCGAAAACCCCGTGAGCGCTTCGACGCGGTGGTGCAAGGGCCACCGCTGAGAGGAACGCGAGACATGGACTGGACCCTGGAGGTCGTCGTCGTACCGGTGTCGGACATCGACCGGTCGAAGCACTTCTACTCCGAGCAGCTGGGCTTCGTCGTCGACCACGACACGACGTTCTCGGAGGACACACGCGTCGTGCAGCTCACCCCTCCGGGGTCGGGCTGCTCGATCGTGATGGGCAAGGGGATCGTGAAGGGCGAGCCGGGGTCGCTCAAAGGCGTGCAGCTCGTCGTGTCCGACCTGGAGAAGGCACGCGCGCAACTGCTCGAGCGCGGCGTCGAGGCCGGTGAGATCGTGCGCATGAACGACAAGGACGGCGGGTCGTTCGTCTTCTTCGACGACCCGGACGGCAACAGCTGGGCCGTGCAGGAGATCAAGGCTCGTGCGACCGGTGGGGAGTGGAAGTGAAGTACATGCTGGTCAGCTACGGCGGCAACCAGGAGGACTGGGAGGGCCTGGCGGCCTGGGGCGACGAGGACATGCACCGCATGGTCGCCTACATGCGCGACCTCGACGCCGAGCTGCGCGCCACCGGTGAGCTGCTGCAGTCGGAAGGGCTCAGCGGTCCGGCGCGGGCGTTCGTCGTGCGCGGGTCGGACGACGGCCCGGTGGTGGTCGACGGGCCGTTCACCGAGGCGAAGGAGGTCATCGCCGGGTACTGGGTGGTGGACGTCGACAGCCACGAGCGGCTGCTGGAGATCGCCCGCAAGGCATCGGCGTGCCCCGGACCGGGTGGGACGGTGCTGAACCAGCCGATCGAGGTGCACCCGATCATGTCGGCGCCGGACGTGGACCCGCAGACGCTGGCGCCGTACCGGAAGTGAAGGGGTGGGGGCCGGTGCGCACCGGCCCCCACCGTCAGGTCACTTCAGGTCGTACGCGCGAATGATGGTCTGCTGCACCTCGCTGCCGGAGTCCGCCGCCCGTGCCTTGAACGACACGTTCTTGGCGCCCTCCGGGTGGGTGAGCGTCATCTCCCACCCGCCTCCGGTCGTGCGCAGCGGTGCCGGTTCCCAGGTCGCGCCCTCGTCGTAGGACACTTGAACCGCGGGTGCCTCGATGTCCGTCACGATGCCCGTGCCGCTGCGCTCCACCGTGACCGGCACAGTCAGCTCGCGCCCGGCGCGGTTGTGCTCGTCGAGCCGCGGGCTGAACCGCACCGCCAGCAACGGCACCGGCCGCAACGCCTCACCCGGAACGAACTCCGAGGTGAACGACCAGTCGGCGGTCACCTTCGACGACACCGAGTCCTGGGTCGCCTCGGTGTGCACCCGGTAGCGCTTCGCCTGCCACGGAGCGTCGGGGATGGTGGCGTAGCCGGGCAGCGGCTGGTCGGAGATGACCTCGCCGTCGACCGTCACGGTGGTGTGGCCGGCGGCGAGAGTGCGGCCTGTCATACCCTGCGCGCTGTGCAGCGGCACGTCGATGCGCAGCACGTTGCCGAGGCGTGCGGCGTATCGCACGAACCTGGGGTCGTGCGGGACACCCGGCCCGTAGACGGCGCTGTTGCGGTGCTCGGTGACGGTCTGGCCGAGCTCGAACACGCGCGGCACGGCCGAGTACTGGGCGCCCAGAGTCGGGTACACGCCTGGTTCGGTGAACTCGACGACCGAGCTGTCCCAGGCGATGCCCGGGGTGTAGTACTCCACGAGCCGGAGTGGCAGCGGGCCGGAAGCACCGTCGTCGACGCGGCCGACCGAGCCGGGCACACGGGCGTGCGTGATCGAGTCGACGCGGACCAGATCGCGGTCCTCGACCTTGCGCTGGACGTTCTCTGGCACGCGGGTCTTCTCGCTGACCCGCACGTGGTACTGGTACGGGCTGCCGTGGAAGGTGCCTTGGCCGTCCGGCCTGGCGAGCACCGACTCGGTGTAGAACTCGAAGTCCGGCCACGACGTCGCCGACGGGCGGACGAGGTACGCGTCGAAGCTGGGGAAGTTCCAGGCGCTGCCGGTCTCGCCCCAGGTCGCCCTGGTCCGGAAGCCCAGGCCGGCTTTGACGCTCGCGGCGTCCGCGTGTCCGACGGCGATCGAGGGCTTGGACGCCTGGCGTGCGTCGAACACGACCTCGGTGGGCCCGGTGACCTCGAACGCCGGCTCGGCCAGCGCGGTCGTCAAGTTCCCGGTGCTGATGCTGCCCTCGAAGAGGAACCGGCCCTTGGGCAGTCGCTGCACGAGCGTGCCGGACGGGTCGAAGCGGAAGAACGCCTCCTCCTTGTCGATGTTGACGAACCGGTAGTTGTAGAAATCCGGCTGCTTGCCGTTGTGACCGAGGAACGTCAGCTTCACGTCATAGCTCTCGATCTCCTTCACGACGCCGATCGGCACCCGCACCCCGGTGGACGCCACGACCGCGGCGCCGTGGACGCCGTCCGGCACTTGTGCGCGGGTGTCGGCGGTGACGGTGGCGTCCGCCGTGCCACCGGCCGGGATCATGAGCTTGGCCGGGGAGACGCTGAACAGGCCGTCTCCGGCGGGCTTCACGTCTGTGACGGCCAGGTCGACCGTCACGTCGGAGGTGCCGGTGTTGCGGTAGGTGAGTTTCCGCGTGATCGGCGTGTCGTCGTCGTGCGGCCACTGCGCGGAGCCGAGCGAGAGGCTGCCCTGGTCGGTGGAGACCGGTGAGGACACGGCGCGGTCGACGTCGAGACGTCCGGCGCCCTGCTCGTAGACGGTGAGCGACGGGTGGGGCTTGGCGCTGTTCATCAGCGCCGCCTTGAGGTTTTCCGCCTTCCACTCGGGATGCTCGGCGGCCAGCAGTGCCGCGGCGCCCGCCACGTGCGGGGTGGCCATCGAGGTGCCTGTGAGCGCCACGTGCCCGTCGTCGACGGGGTCGCCGACCTGGCCGTTCTTCGCCTTGGCCGCGACGATGCCGACGCCCGGCGCGGTGATGTCGGGCTTGATGGCGTTGTTCGCCCAGCGCGGGCCTCGGGAGGAGAACCCGGCCAGTGCGTCGTCGCGGTCGACGGCACCGACGGTGAGGGCGGCGTCGGCGGACGCCGGTGAGCCGATGATGCCACCGGTGTTGCCCGCGGCGACGACGAACAACGCCCCGGTCTCCCCGGTGATGCGGTTGAGCGCGAGCGCCATCGGGTCGGTGCCCTCGTCGGGCCACGAGCTGCCGAGGCTCATGTTGATGATCTTGGCCTTGGTGGCGGCCCACTCCATGCCGGCGATGATGTCGCTTTCCCGGCCGCCGCCGCCCTGGTCGTCGAGCACCTTGGCGTTGACGATCTTCGCGTCCGGGGCGATGCCCTGGTACTTCCCGGCGCCGGTGATGGTCGCGGCGACGTGCGTGCCGTGGCCGACCCTGTCGTCGGTGGTGGGGCTGGAGGTGAAGTTCTTCGACTCGACCACGGCGCCCGCGAGGCCGGGGTGGGACTCGTCGACGCCGGTGTCGAGGACCGCGACGGTGACGCCTTCGCCGGTGAAGCCCTTCGCCCAGGCGGCGGGAGCGTTGACCTGCGCGGCGCTGTGGTCCATGGCCGCCGTGACCTTGCCGTCGAGCCAGATCCTGCCGCTGCCCGCCGTCCAGGCGCCGGCGTTCTTGTCGGCCTCCACCGCGTGCGCGCCGATGCTCGTCAGCGCCGGGGCCTCGGTCGCCTTGGCGCGGATCGTGCCGAGTGCCTGCCGCTCCACGATCAGCGGGGTGGTGCTGCTGGAGGCGTCGTCGTAGCCGGACCTCGCCAGCAGCGAGATGTCGAACAGGCGCTCGTCGAGCCGGCCGCTGTCGATCCCGGGCTGGGCGTCGAGCGGGACGACGTGCAAGTCGCCGCGCGGGTCCTGGTAGGAGCGGAAGGCGATGTGCTCGCGGCCCTTGGCCGCTCTGGTGTGGACGCGGCCGTTGACGACGTCGACCTCGTCGCCGGTGATCAGCGTGACCGTGGTGGTCAGGCTGTCGGCGAGGAGCGGCTGCGGTCCGGGTGGTGAGGTCGCTGCGACGGGAACGGCCGCCGTGGCGCCGACCACGACGGCCACCAGCCCTGCGGCGAGGTAGGAGCGGTGCAACGGGTGACTCTCCTTCGGGGGTGTGTTTCCAGTTGTCGGGACTGGAAACACACCGCGCCGCGGCCCCGCTGCTCGCGATTACCCGGACGTGTTCACAGAATCCGGTCCACGGCGGCCTCGACGTGCAGCCTGGTGGTCGGGAACAGCGGCAGCGGGACGTCGTCTTGGCTGATCAGGAGCTCGATCTCGGTGCAGCCGAGAACGACGCCCTGGGCGCCGCTGAAATGTGTGATCACGTCTTGACAGGCGCGGCGGGATTCCTCACGCACGACGCCGAGGCACAGCTCGTCGTAGATGATCCGGTGCACGGTCGCGCGGTCCTGTGGCGAAGGCAGCAGCACCGTCAGGCCGTGCGACTCCAGCCGTTCGCGGTAGAACGGCTGGTCCATCGTGAACGCGGTGCCGAGCAGCCCGACGGTGGACAGGCCCGCCGCCTTGATCGCGGCCGCGGTGGTGTCGGCGAGGTGCAGGACCGGGATGTCGACGGCGGCCCGCACCTGGTCGTACACCTTGTGCATGGTGTTGGTGCAGATCAGCAGCAGGTCGGCCCCCGCGGCCTGCACTCCGGCGGCGGCCGTGGCGAGCACCTTCCCCGCCTCGTCCCACCGGCCGTCGACCTGCATGCGCTCGATCTCGGCGAAGTCGACGGAGTGCAGCACGACCCGCGCCGAGTGCAGGCCGCCGAGCCGTTCGCGCACCAGCACGTTCGCGAGGCGGTAGTACTCGGCGCTGCTCTCCCAGCTCATCCCGCCGAGCATTCCGATCGTCATCATCGCGCCAGTCAAGCACTCCAGCGCGGGTCGCGGCCGGTGGTGGCGAGCAGCCGCTCGAACGGCGAGGCGTCGGCGGGTGCCTCGACGGGGGCGGCGAAGACGTTCATCTCGAGGGCCGTCGGCCCCATCTGCCCGACGAGGGCGGTGACCTCGGTGAGCACCTCGGGGTCGGGCTCGAACTTCTGGCCGGTCGCCTGTGCGAGGTCGGAGGCGTGGATGGTGAGGTCGAGCAGCGCCAGGCCGCCGACGACCTGCGCGGGCATGTTCATGTTGCCGGCGATGCCCTCGTCCGCACCCGGCTGCCCCCACGCGTCGACGAGCTTCGCCGTCTCGGCCGGGTACCGCTCGCGCCAGTCCGGGTACCGCGGGGTGTGGCTGAAGTCGGCGTCCTGCTTGACGGCGAGCTTCTGGAACTCGACGACGACGTGCAGCAGGTGGTCGAGCAGGGCGCGGACGTCGTAGTCGGCGCACGGGGTGGGCTTGGACAGGTCGTCGTCGCCGATCCCGGCGATGACAGGCAACACGTGGTCACGGGCTCGGTCGAGCAGAACGCTGAGCTTCATGGTTCGACGCTACGACCGTGTGGTTCGGCGTTCTTGAAAAAACGCGCCAACCTAGGATTCGGGGCGTGCAGGGGCCGCGCCGGGACACTCGGGGGATCGTGGACGCACGGGAGCTGTTCGCCCGCGTCCGGTTCCGCCGCCGTCTGCCGTGCGAGCAGCTGCGGCCGTTCCTGGAGCACTACTGGCTGATCGACGGTCACCTGGACGCGCCCTACACCAGCTACGTCGTGCCGCACCCGTCGGTGAACATCGTCTTCGAGCACGGGTACACGCAGCCGGAGATCGCGGGCGTCGGGCTCGGGCTGTTCAGCCGGGTGCTCGAAGGGCGGGTCAGGGTCGCGGGCGTGCAGTTCCGGCCCGGTGGGTTCCGCCCGTTCCGGCCGGAGCCGGTGTCGGAGTGGACCGGCAGGCACGTGCGGCTCGACACCCCGGCCTCGGCGGTGCTGGACGTGGAGGACGAGGACGAACGGGTCGCGGCGCTGGACGCGTTCCTGCTCGGCCTGGGCCCGGCACCCGACCCGCAGGCGACGCTGGCGATGGAGCTGGCGCAGCGCATCCGTGACGACCGGGAGATCCGGCGGGTCGCGGACTTCGCGCGGGACTGCGGCCTGGCGGTGCGGACGTTGCAACGGCTGTTCGCCGACTACGTCGGGGTGAGCCCGAAGTGGGTGATCCTGCGCTACCGGATCCACGAGGCGCTGGAGCGCGCCGAGTCGGAGGTGGAGTGGTCGCGCCTGGCCGCCGAGCTCGGCTACAGCGACCAAGCGCACCTCGTGCGCGACTTCACCCAGACGGTCGGCGTCTCGCCCACGGCCTACGCCCGCGCGCTCAGCTGACGAGCTTGCCCCGCACGTGCCCGCCGCGGCTGAGGTCGAAGGCACGGGCCGCCTCCGCGAGGAGGAGACGACTTTCCAGTTCGCTGTCCCCTGACGGTCAGCTGGCGCCGGCGCGACCGGCCAACGTCCCCGTCTGATCGCAGGCGGCGGCCCGTTCCAGCAACAACGTCCTCTCGGCCTCGTTGCGGGTGAGCGAGGCGGCTTTCTCGAACTCGGCCTTCGCCTCGTCCGTGCGGCCCAGCTTCATCAGGAAGTCGCCCCGCACGCTGGGCAGCAGGTGGTAGCCCCGCAGCGCCTTCTCGCCCGCGATCTCGTCGACCAGGGCGAGTCCGGCGGCGGGACCGAACGCCATCGACAGCGCGACCGCGCGGTTGAGCTCGACCACCGGGGACGGTGAGATCCGTGCCAGCACCTGGTAGAGCGCGGCGATCTGCTGCCAGTCGGTGTCCTCGGCCTTGCGTGCGCGGGCGTGGCAGGCGGCGAGCGCGGCCTGCACGTAGTACGGGCCGGGCGGCTGGTTGAGGGCCTCGGCGCGTTCGAGGGCCTGGAGGCCGCGGCCGATGAGCAGCCAGTCCCACTTGCCGCGGTCCTGGTCGAGCAGCAACACGGGCTCGCCGCCGGGGCCGGTGCGGGCCTTCGCACGCGACGCCTGGATCTCCATCAACGCTACGAGGCCGTGGACCTCAGCCTCCTTGGGCGCGAGCTCGGCGAGCACGCGGCCCAGCCGCAAAGCCTCCGCGCACAGCTCGGGGCGCATCCAGTCGTCACCCTGGGTGGCGGAGTAGCCCTCGTTGAAGATCAGGTAGAGCACTTCGAGCACGGACGCGAGCCGGGGTGCGAGATCGGGCCCCTCGGGGACCTCGAACGGGACACCGGCGTCGGCCAGCGTCTTCTTGGCACGCACGATGCGCTGCGCCACGGTCGAGTCGCTGACGAGGAACGCGCGGGCGATCTCCTCTGTCTTGAGGCCGCCCAGCATCTTCAGCGTCAGCGCGACGCGCGCCTCCGTGCCGAGGACGGGGTGGCAGGCGGTGAAGATGAGGCTCAGCAGGTCGTCGCCGATCTCGTCCTCGATGCCCTCGCTCGCGTCCGGGGTGGCCTCCCGGACGTCGCGGCCGATCTCCTCGACCTTGCGGTTGAGGTTCTCCCGGCGCCGGATCTGGTCGATCGCGCGGCGCTTGGCCGTGGTCGTCAGCCACGCGCCGGGGTTGCGCGGAACACCCTCGACAGGCCACTGCTCCAGTGCCGCGACCAGCGCGTCCTGGGCCATCTCCTCGGCGAGGCCGACGTCGCGCGTGTACCGGGCGAGCGCGGCGATGACCTTCGCCGACTCCATCCGCCAGACCGCGTCGACGGTGCGGTGCACCGAGGTGGTAGCCCCCATGAGGGCATCAGACCACAGCCACCTGACGTATTTCCACGACACAAGCCGGAAGGGGGATGCGCCGGACGCGCTCCACCGCCTCCTCGCGGTCGCGGACGTCGATCAGCCAGTACCCCGACACCCCGCACACGCCCGCCACCAGGTCACCGGCGTCGAGCAGGACCCCCGCGCGCAGCAACGCGTCCCCGCCGCACACCGCCAGCGACCTCGGGCTTCTGACGAACACCATGAACCGCACCCCGGACCTCCTCGCTCACGCCCCCCGCGGGTACGTCGAACGAGGAGGTGCCGGAATCGACGGGCGGTCACGCGCGGAAGTCGTCCGCGTGGTCACGGGCCCAGACGGCGAACGTGCGGTACGGCCTGCCGGTCAGCCGCTCGAACTCCGGCGTGACGGTGAACTCGTAGTCGCCGAAGTCGTCGGGTTCGCCACCCTCGTAGCCGCTGAGGCCGAGGATGAAGCGGGCCACCTCCTCCGGCCAGCCGGCACCGATGTAGTAGGCGAGGGCCTCGTCGGGCGTGACGTCGCGGAACGACAGGTCGCGGCCGATCGCCGCGCCGATCTCGCGCGCCATGTCCCGCCGGGTGAGCGGCGGCGGCCCGGACAACGTGTAGGCCCGGCCCGCGTGCCCGTCCTCCAGCAGGGCCTTGACCGCGATCTCGGCGATGTCCGCCTCGTGGATCGGCTGGCTCCACGCGTCCGGGTCGGGGTGCACGATCGTGCCGTCCTCGCGGATCGACGGCCCCCACAGGCCGATCGTGTTGGCGGCGAACTCGCCGGGCCGCAGGTGCGTCCACTCGGCTCCGGACGCCTCGACGGCCTGTTCGACGGGCAGGTGGTGGCCGGTGTCGTAGCCGTGGGTCACCGCGCCCGACGACAACGTCACGATCCTGCGCACGCCCGCGCGCACCGCCCGTTCCACGACCTCCCGCGCGGTCGGCGGGTGCGCGAACAGGTAGAGCTTCTCGACGCCGTCGAACGGGATGCCGTCCGGGTCGTCGAGGTCGCCCCGCACGACCTCGACGCCATCAGGGAAACGGGTCTTGGCGGGGTCGCGGGTCATCGCCCGCACCCCGGCGCCGAGCCCGCGCACCACCAGCCGGCCGACCGTGCCGGTCGCACCGGTCACCAGGATTGTCATGCCAGACCTCTCTCGATGCCGTCCAGCAACCTGTCGAGCCCGTAGTCGAACGAGGTCCGCACGGTGTCGGCGAGCGTGCCCTCCGTCTGGTAGGCGCCGAGGTTCCACAGCGTCGTCATCGTCGGGTAGCGCTCGACGTCGAAGTAGTCGTCCCAGAACACCTGCCGTGCGCCCCACCACGAGTCGCCGGTCTCACCGGTGGTCGCGGCGAGCTGCTGGTCGTCGACCTCGGCCGCCGCCGCGCCGTGCACGAACCCCTCGACCGCGACGTGCGCGGTGGTCACCTGCCGCGGCTCCAGCCCGGAGTCGGCGAGCGCGGCCAGCAGGAACTCCTGGCCGTCCATCAGTCCCGGACCGAGCGGCGGGCGCACCATCGAGACGTCCCTCATCCACGGATGCCGCTGGTAGACCGCGCGCGTGCGGTCGGCGTAGTGCTTCACGCGCTCACGCCAGCCGCCTTCGGGCACGAGGTCGCGTTCCTGCAGCACCGCGTCGGCCATCAGGTCGATCAGCTCGGCCTTGCCGGGCACGTGGGTGTAGAGCGACATCGTCCCGACGCCGAGCTCCTGGGCGACGCGCGCCATCGACATCGCGGCGAGCCCGTCGCGGTCGGCCACCGCGAGGGCGGCGGTGACGATTTGGTCGACGCTCACCTTCGGTTTCCTGCCGACCGTCCTGGGCTCCGGCGGCTTGCGCCAGAGCAGCGCGATCGTCCTGGCCGGGTCTCCCCCGCCGCTGCGTTCGACGGCCACCCGTCCACCCCATTTCCGTAGGCCATACGGAAACGATACCGTACCTCGTACGGAAATGAGGTCAGGTCGTGCTCAGCCGCGCCCGCAACGCGTCCACCTCGGCGTTCGCCGCGGCCAGGTCGTCCTGCAGCCGCACGATGAGCGCCGCCGACGCGAGCTGGTGACCGTCGTCGAACAGCGCCCGGTAGCGCTGCGCCACGCCGAGCTGCCGGCGGGAGTAGCGGCGGTGACCGCCCTCGGAGCGGTGTGGCACCAGCACCTCGGCGGCGTCGAGGCTGCGCAGGAACGCCTGCCGCACGCCGAGCAGCTCGGCGGCCCGGCCGGTGGTGTAGGCGGGGTAGTCCTCGTCGTCGAGGTCGCTCAGCGGCACGCGCAACTCCTCCAGTGGGTACTTGACGAAATCTACAGTCCGAGCTACAAAAAATCTGTACCGAGTAGCTACTTCCACAAGGGAGTGACGCGAGGTGCTGACGACCGACCAGAGGGCGTTCGCGGACCTGGTGTGCGCCGACCCCGACTGGGTGAGCGCGGAGTTCGAGGCGATCATCGACGCCAGCTTCGGCGCGAACCACGACCGGGTGCCGGTACCGCGTCCTCGCCCTCTCCCCGCCGCCGCCGGGCACCGCGAGCCCGCGGTGATGCGAGGGGTGTGGCGCGCCAGGTGCGCGAGATCGCGGCAGCGGTCTCCTCCGGCCGGATGAGGAACCACGTGCGTCCCGTCCAGCCGAGGTGAAAGGAAGAACCGCAGGACCGAGGGCGGCGAACTCGCGGACTCGCCGCCCTCACTTCACCGCCGTGCGGGCCTGGACGATGTGCCGGTCCAGCGGTCGTGCCGGTTCGGCAGGCGCCGACTCAGTTGACGTACCAGATGACGTGGACCGCGGTGGCGGACACGTCCTTCAGTTCCGCGCACACTTCCCGCACCGCCACGAGTCCCGTTCGCCGGCACAGCCGGTCGTCGCCGTACATGAGCGAACGCGCGGGCGTGTAGCCGTGGGACGTCAGGTGCTCGCGCATCACCTCGGGCGCGCGGTCGCCGGTCGCGTCGAGGTCTCGAGAGCATCCGCCGGAGCCGCAGTACCCGATGCCCTCGACGACCTTCAGCGCCGCCGGCCCCGGCAGCAGGTCCTCGTCACCGGGCGGCGCCTCCAGCCTCATCACCGCGACAGCTGCCGCGGTCACGAACCCGGTGACGACCAGTGCCGCCAGCCCGAGCAGCCCCGCCGGGCGTCGCCTCGCCACCATCCACGTCCCGCAGACCGCGGCGACGAGCAGCGGCAGCAGCCAGAACGTCTCGACCAGCGACGGCACCCACGTTCCCGACCAGCCCAGACCGCGCGGCACCACGAACCACGCCACCAGCGCGAGCACGACGAGTCCGATGGCCGCCTTCGCCCGGCGGCCGGTCCTCTCCCCCTGTTCCGGCATGCCGCCAGTGAACAGGACCCCGTCCAAGCGGAAACGCCGCCCCGTGATCGGGACGGCGCTTCCTGTGGTGGGAGCGATGTGCGGGGTTACCGCCGGCGGCCCCGGTGGTCACGCGCGCCAGGCGAGCCTGGTCAGCATGTCCTTGCCGCGCTCGGCGCTGCGCGGGTGGCTCAGCACGTCGTAACGGCCGCCGACGAGCTGGGTGACCGAGGCGAAGTCGCGGCGGCCGCGGGTCGCGCCGTACCGGGCGGCCGAGCTGGCCAGGCCGAACGCGGTACCGACGACGAGACCCGTGACGATCGGGGCGATCGCGCCGCCGGTCGAGAACAGGCCCAGCAGCAGACCGACGAACAGACCGAACCAGGCGCCCGACGCCGCACCGGCACCGAGGACGCGACCCCAGGTCAGGCGGCCGGTGACGCGTTCGACGATCATCGGCTCGACACCGACGATCGTGACGTCCGCGACCGGGAAGTCGTTGTCCGCCAGGTGGTCGACCGCCCGCTGCGCTTCCTCGTACGTCGCGTAGGAACCGATCGGCCACCCCGTGGGCGGGGTGGGCAGTGCGTTGTTGGCACCGGTCGAACCGGCTCCCGTGGTGAACGGAGTCGCGGTGGTCATGTCCAACACCTCCGATGTGCGATTCCCTGCACCTGTACTACGAACGCTGCGCCTCCGGTGTTCCCAAAGTTGAGCTGATGTGACTCAGCTCCCCGTCGGTAAGCGTGATGTCCAGCGACAACAGCGCCTTGCCGAGGTCTTCCACGGTGGAGGTCTCCGGTTCGAGACCGGCGTGCTCGACGGTGAACCGCGAGCCGACGAGCCGCCGGCTCAGCCCCGGCTCGAGCCGCATCACGACGAGCTGGCGGCTGAACGGCGACCGTTCGTGCGTGGCCACGTAGTAGTTGGCGGCCAGGTAGTCGACCGGCTGCTGCTCGACGTCGTCCTCGAACGCGTGCTGGAGCTCCCACCCGTCCCCTGACCGCTTCTCCAGCACCCAGCGCCGCCCCTCGCGGCGCAGCCGGTGCGGCCAGCCCGCCTGGTCCACGACGGCGCCGTCGGCGAGCGGCATCGGGTGCAGCATCCCGGCGCCGAACCCGACGTCGACGAGCTGGTCGTCGACGATCGACATGAAGTGGGTGCGCGGCCCGGTCTTCACCCGGCTCATGCGCCGCGCGACCGTGTACCCGAGGCGTTCCAGTACGGCCGTGAACAGCAGCTGGTGCTCGTAGCAGTACCCGCCGCGGCCCCGCCGGAGCATCTTGTCCTGGATGTCGCCGAGGTCCAGCGACGGCACACGGCCCAGCATCACGTCGATGTTCTCGAACGGGATGGCGCGCACGTGCGCCTCGTGCAACTCCGTCAACGAGCTCGACGCCGACGCACCCGTGCGCGCGAAGTACGCGTCCAGGTCAACTGATTCCGTCTGCCACACGACGTTCCCCCTGAGATCGATGCCATTCCACCTTTGTCAGCGCGTACTCCACCTCTCCTTGTTCCGCACCGGGCAACGGATCCGGGAAGTCGACGTGAAACGTGCGGACGTACCGCAGCCCGCACTTTTCCATGACGCGTCTCGACGCCGTGTTGACCGCCATCGTGGTCGCGACGACGCGCTGCACTTCGCCGCTGGTGAAACCATGTGCGATCAGGGCTCTGCCGCCCTCGGTGGCGTAGCCGCGGCCCCAGAACTCCCGTCGCAGCCGGTACCCGAGCTCGACGACACCACCGCCGGCGTCGCGGAACTCGAACCAGCCGATGAACCGGCCCGTCGTCTTCTCGACGGCGGCGAGATGCCCGCCTCGCAGGTAGCGCGTCACCGGTGCGGGGTCGAGGTGGCGCATGACCTCGGGGTCGGCGTGCAGGGCCAGCACCGCGGCCTCGTCGGCCTCGGTGAGCGGCCGCAGCGTCAGGTGTTCGGTCTCCACGAGGGCATCGTGGCGACGCTGTCCACCGGATTTACCGCCGCTTCGGCGTGATCGTCTCCAGCACGGTGCCGGCCGCGTCCCTCACCACCACCTTCGCGTCAGGGTGCTCGTCGATCAGCGGGGCGTCGAGCACGAACGTGCCGCCGGCGATGGTGGCGGAGATGCCGGGCGCGCCGGGCACGGTGTAGGTGATCGACGCGACGCGCTCGTCGGTCACGAGCCCGACCGCCGCGAAGGCACCGCTGCCGCCGTGCTGGACGCCCTCCGGTGACGTCGTGGACAGGAAGTCGTGGAAGGCGGCCATCGAGGCGATGGTGCCGCCGCGGATCTCCTTTAAGTCGTCGAGGTCGTAGACGGTGCCGCGCAACGGCGCGTTGGGGGTGTCGAGGCAGTACAGCAGCAGGTCGCCGAAGCGTCCGACGCGCGCGGTGTCGGTGGCGCTGAGCTGGACGCTGAGGGTGTGGGCGAACTGGTCGGCGTCGGGGATCGGCCGGTCGCGCAGGCACTCGCCGAACCTCGTGGCGTCGGGGGTGTCGCGGGCGGCGGGGGGCAGCGGGCGGTCGACGACGGACTCGGACGGTTTCGGCACGCCGCGCAGGACCTGCTGGTGACCGTTGACCAGGGCCCGTGTGCCGGTCTCGGCCCTGAGGAACGCGCTGGGCGCGAGGAAGAGGCCGTCGACGACGGCGGGCGAGGCGCTGTTGCGGCTGGAGTCGGAGATCCTGGTCAGGCTGAGGAACGAGACGTCCGGCGAGACCAGGCCCGCGATCGCGCCGGTGGGGCTGGTGAACAGGACCCGGACCCCGCGCGGGCCGTCCTGGCTGGTGACGGGCTCCGGCGTGGAGACCGTGGTGGTGGTCGCGGTCGTGGCGCAGAAGAACATGCCGGTGGAGGCGGAGAACGCGGTGAGCGCCGTGCCGTTGTTGTGGCTGGTGGCGATGGGGTTCCACTCGGCGGCGGGTGGGTGGCCCTGCGCGGCCGCGACGCAGCGGGCGAGCACGTCCGGGGCGACCGTGCCGCGTTCGACGTGGTTGACCGCGGCACGGTCCTCGCCGGTGAGCTCGCCGTTGTGGGGGTAGGACGGGCCGGCGACCTGGGCGGGCCCCGCGGTGAGGGCCTGGCCCGCGGCCACGGCGCCCGCGGCGAGCAGGACGACCCCGGCGGCGATGAGGACGGCACGGCCGCTGCGCGGCGCGGGACGCAGGCCCTCGGACAGGCGGCGGCGGGCGCGCAGGCGGACGTCGTCGGGCAGGCGGCGGTGTTCGGGCAGCTGGTCGATCACGGGGTGTCCTCGGGGGTCTGGTCGCCGGCGAGGCGGCGCAGGCGGGCGCGGGTGCGGGAGACGCGGGCGCGGACGCTGGACTCGGTGATGCCCAGCAGTGCCGCGGCGTCGGCGGTGGGCATCTCGCCGAGCAGGCACAGCTGGGCGATCTCGCGTTCGGACGCGGGCAGCGCCGCGACGGCGGCCACCACGGCGGCGAGGCGGCGCTGGGCGTCGGTGCGGGCGGCGACCTCGTCGGCGTGGTCGCGTTCGTGCTGCGGGGTCAGCCGCGACACCAGCCGCAGCGCGCGGCGCGAGGCCCGCCACTCGGTGCGGGCCCGGTTGGCCGTCACGGTGTAGAGCCAGGGCAGCGCGGACTCGCGCACCAGTCTGGCGTCGCCGCGTTTGCGCCAGGCCGTCAGGAACGTGGCGGAGAGCAGGTCCTCCGCCTGGGACCAGGAGGCGGTGAGCCGGTAGGCGTAGTTCCACACCGCCTCGGCGTGGCGTTCGAACAGCGCGGTGAACGCCACTCGGGCGGTCCGACCCCCGCGCACTCGGTCGTCTCAGTCATCACACTCCGCCTGGGGCCACCACGCCCCGGTGTGCTGCGTGACCCGCCTCACACTCGTTGGAGGGAGTCCCCCTCGTTCGAGGCACGGATGACAGCGATGGCAAGATCGTGTCCGTGCCGATCGAGCAGCCCGGCAGTGTCGAGCCGGATACCCAGGTGTTCGCGAAGATCCCGTACGAGGAACCGGGAACGGTGACCGTTCCCGCCACGACTCCTGTGCCGCCACCCCCGGCGCCCGTTCCCGCCGCCGTGCAGGCGCCCGTCGCCGCACCCGCCACACCGCCCGGTCAGTCGGCCGCGCAGCCCGCGCAGGCGGCTGTCCAGGCGTCCGCGCCGGCCCGCAAGCCCAAGTCGTTCACCCGGCGGCTCGCCCGCCGGATCCTGGGCCCGACCCTGATGACCAAGAGGTAGTCGCGCACGACCGGGGCGGGTCCGACCGGGTCTAGCGGTCGGGGACCTGCCCCAGCCCTCCGCAGGCCCGGCAGGCGGTCCGGTCCTCGTTGAGCCCGGACCCATGACAACGGCTGCACTCCTTCACGGAAGAGCAGTGTCCGCTTCTACTCCGAGTGGGCGCAGCCGCCAAGCAGGGCGGGTCACGGCAATAATGGGTGACCCCCATCGTTCACGCTCGGTGATCCCAGCGGGGTGGACCGGAGCGTCGTGAAGTCGTCAGCGCGTGCGGCGCCGCCCGTGACGGTGCCGCGCCGCTCGGCGTGCGGGAGTCTCCACCAGCCGGAGCACCCGCGCGGGCACGGATGCGACATCTCGTGCAGCACCAGCCCTTCCGGGCCGGGAACCGGTTGTCGCCACGTCATCGTTCCGGAACCCTGGCACAGCAGGCAGGGCTCGTCCGCGCACTCCACCCCTGGTTGGTACTCCACACCGGACGGTCCCGGCAATCGCTTGATCGAGGGGAGTGTCGCCATGGCGGTCGCGGTGGTCACGGGAGCGGGGTCCGGCATCGGGCGCGCGGTGGCGCGAACCCTGCTGGCGGACGGGTTCCTGGTGGCGCTGGCCGGGCGGCGCGTGGACGCGCTGGCCGAGACCGCGGACGGGTTCGCCGAGTCGGCGCTGGTGGTGCCGGCGGACGTGTCGCGAGAGGACTCCGTCGTGGCGCTGTTCGACGCGGTGGTGGCGCGCTGGGGCCGGGTGGACGTGCTGTTCAACAACGCCGGGACGAACGTGGCGCCCACGCCGGTGGAGGAGTTCGGACTCGACGCGTGGGAGAAGGTCGTCGGGGTGAACCTGACGGGCGCGTTCCTGTGCGCCCGCGAGGCTTTCCGCGTGATGAAGGCCCGCGGTGGCGGCCGGATCATCAACAACGGGTCGGTGTCCGCGTCGGTGCCGCGCCCGCACGCGGTGGCCTACAACGCGACGAAGCACGCGATGACCGGGCTGACGAAGTCGTTGGCGCTGGAGGGCCGCGCGCACGGCATCGCGTGCGGGCAGATCGACATCGGCAACGCCGCCACGGCCCTGACCGAGCGGATCGGTCAGGGCGCGCTGCAGGCGGACTTCGAGGTGGCGCCGGAGCCGACGTTCGACGTGCGGCACGTCGCGGACGCGGTGCTGTACCAGGCGCGGTTGCCGCTGGACGCGAACGTGCAGTTCATGACGGTGATGGCCACGACGATGCCCTACATCGGCAGGGGCTGAGCCTGGTAGAGGCCGCCGCCGCGTTCGAGCAGGGCGAGGTCGACGAGGTAGCGGCGCACGGTGACGTGGTCGACCTCTCCCCCGTCGCACCACGCCTTGAGCCGTTCGTTGACCTCGCTCTCCTCGTAGTACGTGCGCGGCACGAACGCCTGCGACGCGACGTGTTCGAGGATCTTGCGGCGCCGTTCGTGGGAGACGGGCAGCGAGACGAGCTTGTCGCCGCGCACGAACGGCGCGAGGCCGTCTGCGGGCATCGGGTCGGTGAGCGTGGCGGCGAGTGGTGTGAGGTCGGCGGGCCGGGCGGGGTCGCCTTCGACCAGCCCGGCCTCGCGGAGCTTGCGCAGCGCGGTGGCGGCGTCCTTGGCCTTGAGGCCGGAGGCGGCGGCGACGTCGGCGAGCGTTGCCGCGCCGAGGACGACGGCGGCGAACGCCCGCAGCCTCGCCGGTTCGGCCAGCGCGCGCACGACGGAGTCCGGAGTGGTCATGCCTGCGAACCTAACGCCGCCGTCCACCCGTTTACCGCGACGGTGCGCCCTGCCAGTCGCTCATCGGCCGACCAGCCCTTCGGCCATGACGTCGGCCAGGTAGGCGTCGAGGTCGGGCTCGGCCGGATTCAGGACGTGCCGCACCCAGGCGCCGCGTTCGTGCTCCAGCGGCGGCAGCTCCCACACGCAGCCGATGAGGTCTTTGGGGATGACGCCGAAGCGGGTGAGGTCGGGATCGGCCGAGCCGAGGAACGGCTGGTCGCCGGACACGGCGGTGCGGCAGTGCAGGACGTTGTCCCAGACCCAGTTGTAGGCGTTGAGGTACATGCCCGCGGCGCTGCGGTGCAGGACGGTGACCGTGGCCGGCGGGGTGGGGTCCTCGAAGTCCGGGTAGATCGTGGGCAGGAACGCGTAGGCGGCGTCGCGGACGTCGTCGGTGATCTCCAGCCCGGGGGTGACGACCTCGTACCGTTTGACGTGTCTGCCCGCGATGACCAGCGGTTCCTTGACCGCCAGCTGCTTCTCGTAGAAAGCCATGTGTCGAACGTATGAGCTATCACTGACATCCTGTGTCAGTGTGTCCGGGTGCGTGCGAGCCGGCTTGTCTCCTTGCTCCTGTTGTTGCAGTCGAGGGGGCGGATGACCGCGCAGGCGCTCGCCGCCGAGCTGGAGGTGTCGGTCCGCACGATCTACCGCGATGTCGAGTCGCTGCACGCGTCGGGTGTGCCGCTGTACGGGGACGCGGGCCCGGCGGGCGGCTACCAGCTGCTCGACGGTTATCGCACGAGGCTGACGGGCCTGACCGAGCAGGAGGCGGAGTCGCTGTTCCTGGCGGGCCTGCCGGGTGCGGCGGCCGATCTGGGGCTGGGTGACGCGGTGGCGGCGGCGCAGCTGAAGCTGATGGCGGCGTTGCCGTCGCCGATGCGGGACAGGGCGGCGCGGATGGCGGAGCGGTTCCACCTGGACGCGCCGTCGTGGTACTCCGACCCGGAGCGGTCGCCGTTGCTGTCGGTGGTGGCGGACGCGGTGTGGCGGGAGCGGCTGCTGGAGGTCCGCTACCGGCGCTGGCAGGCGCCGGAGGAGGTCACGCGGGTGCTGCGGCCGCTGGGGCTGGTGCTCAAGGCGGGCCGCTGGTACCTGGTGGCGTCGGGGTCGTCGGAGCGGATCTCGACCTACCGGGTGGCGCAGATCCGGGAGGCGTCGGTGGTGGACGAGCCGTTCGAGCGGCCGGCGGGGTTCGACCTGGCGGCGCACTGGGCGGCGTCGCTGGAGGACTTCCAGTCGCGGCAGTACACCGGGGAGGCGGTGGTGCGGCTGACGCCGCGGGGGTTCGAGTCGTTCTCGTCGTACGTGCTGCCCGCGGTGGCGCGGGCGGCGGAGCGGTCCGCTGTGGACGACGGCGGGTGGGTGCGGGTGACGATCCCGATCGAGTCGGTCGGGCACGCGACGGGGATGTTGCTGCGCATGGGCGGCGAGGTGGAGGTGCTGGAGCCGGAGGAGCTGCGGGCGAGCGTCACGTCGGTGGTGCGGGAGCTGGCGTCGCGCTACCTGGGGTCCCCTGTGGAGGGTTCACCCCGGGCGTGACAGTTCCCGGTCGTGCCACCGCCTCAGCGTCAGCTGCGCGCAGATGGCCCCGAGCAGTGCCATGAACATGTCCCACTGCGTGTCCCACACGTCTCCCTGGGTGCCGAGGAAGTCCTCCGCCCCGGAGCCGCCGAGCACCGCCGCCGCCCACTCCAGCAGTTCGTAGGTCGCGCTGAACGCCAGGCACACGCTCGTCACGAGCACGAACAGCCATCCGCCCGGCCGCAGCGGTGTGCGCCGCAGCAGCAGTTCGCGTGCCAGGACGGCGGGCACGAAGCCCTGGACGAAGTGGCCGAGGCGGTCGTAGTGGTTGCGGGCCAGGTCGAACCAGTCCTGCGCCCAGAACCCGAGGGGCACGCGGGCGTAGGTGTAGTGGCCGCCGAGGATCAGCACGAGCGCGTGCAGGAACAGCAGCCGGTACAGCAGCGGTGTGAGCGGGAAGCGGCGGCGGGTGGCGAGCAGGACGGCCGCGCCGATCACGACGGGGCCGGTCTCGAGCAGCCAGGTGGCGCGGTCGTGCGGGCCGATGCCGGAGGCGACCAGTGCGACCGCGGTCAGGGCGAGCAGGACGAGCGGTTCGGTGCCGCGCTGGGACGGGCTCACGCGTCCAGGGTGCCCGTCTGCAGGAGCGCGCGTGCGCGCCGGGCGGCGGTCTCCATCAGCGCGGTGAGCTCGGCGGTGTCGAACCCCGGCGGCGGATCGACCGCGAGCACCACAGGTGTGGTGGTCGGCAGGGTGGGTCGTTCAGGCAGCTGACCTGCGGGTTCGCCGGAAACCACCACAGGTGTTCTGGTGCCGACGGGGCCGGCGACGCGGTCTGTGAGCGCGGCGAGGAGGTCCTGTTCGGGTTTTCCCCTGAGCAGCAGCAGGACGAACGGGTCGGCGTCGAGCAGCCAGCCGACCTGGAAGGCGAGCGCGGCGGCGTGGCGGCACGGCAGCTCCCAGCCGTCGCAGTCGCAGTCGGGTTCGAGGTCGCCGATGCCGGGCAGCAGGTCCACTCCGGACTCCTGCGCGGCAGCGACGAGGTCGCGCGGCATGTCGTTGTCCAGCAACGCGGCGATGTGGTCGGTCTGCTCGGCGACGCGGTCGAGGAACCGTTCCCATTGGACGTCGGTGAGGACGGGGACGGCCACGACGGTGTCGTGGACGGTGTCGTCGTCGTGGACCTGGGCGTGCAGGCGGCCGGGGCTGACGGTGACGGGGCCGACGACGCCGGCGTGGGCGTAGCGGCGACCGAGGCGGACCAGGGAGGTGTCGAGGGCGGTGTCCTCGAGGGCCTTGACCCACGCCTTGCCCCACCAGGTGGTGGCGACGCGGCGTTTCATCTTGGGGAACGCGGCGAACCCGCGTGCGGTCATCAGGTGCTCCTGAGTCGGACGAGGTCGGCGAGCTCGGCGTCGGTGAGCTCGGTGAGGGCGGCTTCTCCCCCGTGCAGGACGGCGTCGGCGAGGTCGCGCTTGTCCTGCAGCAGGGCGGCGACGCGTTCTTCGACGGTGCCTTCGGTGACGAGCTTGTGGACCTGGACGGGCCGGGTCTGGCCGAGGCGGTGGGCGCGGTCGGTGGCCTGGTCCTCGACGGCGGGGTTCCACCAGCGGTCGAAGTGGACGACGTGGTCGGCCCTGGTGAGGTTGAGGCCGGTGCCGGCGGCTTTGAGGGAGAGCAGGAAGACGGGGGCGCGGCCGGACTGGAAGTCGTCGACCATCCGCTCGCGCTGAGCCACGGGGGTGCCGCCGTGCAGGAACAGCGCGGGGTGGGTCATGCGCTGGTGCAGCAGGCGGGCCATGGCGACGTACTGGGTGAAGATCAGCACGGAGCCGTCCTCGGCGAGGATGGTGGCGAGCAGCTCGTCGAGCAGGTCGAGCTTGCCGGAGCCGCCCCGCAGGGTGTCGTGGCCGAGGTAGTGCGACGGGTGGTTGCAGATCTGCTTGAGGCCGGTGAGCAGCGCGAGCACGAGGCCGCGGCGGGCCATGCCGCCGGTGCCGGCGATGCGGTCGAGGGTCTCCCTGGTGAGCGCCTCGTAGAGGGCTGCCTGTTCGACCGACAGCGACACGTACCGGTCGGTCTCGGTCTTGGCGGGCAGTTCGGGGGCGACGCCGGGGTCGGTCTTGCGGCGGCGCAGCAGGAACGGCCGCACGGCCTTGGTGAGGGTGTCGTCGGGGACGGGCCAGCGGGTGCGGAACGCGCGGTGCGTGCCGAGCAGGCCGGGGGTCGTCCAGTCCAGGATGGACCACAGCTCCGACAGCGAGTTCTCCACCGGGGTGCCGGAGAGGGCGACCCTGGCGGCGGCGGGGATGGAGCGCAGGGCCTTGGCGGTGCCGGAGTGCGGGTTCTTGACGTGCTGGGCCTCGTCGGCGACGACCATGCCCCAGTCGTGGCCGCGCAGCGCCTCGGCGTCCAGGCGCATGGTGCCGTAGGTGGTGAGCACGACGCCGCTGCCGGGGAGGGTCCGGTGTGGACCGTGGTAGCGGGTGACGGGGGTGCCGGGGGCGAAGCGGCGGATCTCGCGTTCCCAGTTGCCGAGCAGGGAGGCGGGGCAGACCACGAGCGTGGGGTGCGGGTGGTCGCGGTGCAGGTGCAGGGCGATGAGCGTGATGGTCTTGCCCAGGCCCATGTCGTCGGCGAGGCAGGCGCCCAGGCCGAGGCCGGTGAGGTGGGCGAGCCAGCGCAGGCCGTGCAGCTGGTAGTCGCGCAGGGTCGCCCGCAGGGCGGCGGGCTGGGGGATGCCGGGGATGGTGGTGACGGTGGCGGTGAGGTCGTGCGGCAGGACCTCGACGGGTTCGCCGCCGATGATCGCGGTGCCGGTGAGCGCGGCGGTGAGGGCTTGGACGGCGGTGACGGGTTCGAGCTGCCGGCGGACTTTGACGCGCAGCCGGGGGTCGACGAGGACCCACTGGTCGCGCAGCCGCACGACGGGCCGGGTGGCTTCGGCGACGAGGTCCATCTCCTGGTCGGTGAGGGTGTCGTCGCCGAGCGCGAGCCGCCAGCGGAACGTGAGCAGGTCGTCGGCGCCGAAGTGGCCGCTGTGCTCGCCGAGGGCGGCTTTGGCGGTGAGGCCGGTGGTGACCTCGCGCGGCCAGTGGACCTCGATGCCGGTGCCGAGCAGCTCGGCGACCTCGTCGTCGGTGAGGTCGGACCGGTCGAGCAGGCGTCGCAGGGGCGGCCAGCCGAGGCGGGCGATGGCGCGGACGGCGTCGAGCTCGCGGCCGGAGCCGCGCACGTCGCGCGGGTGGGCGTCGGTGACGTCGCGGACCTGCAGGGTGCCGCGGAACCGCAGGTCCTCGGTGGTCTCGACGCGCACGGAGAGGGTGAGCTGCTCGTCGGCCCACTGCGCCAGCTCGGGCACGTCGTGCACGCGCCTGCTCGCGAACGGGCCGTCACCGCCTGTCCTGGGCAGTGCGTCGGCGACGGCGTCGAGGAACGCGCGCAGCTCGTCGTAGTCGCCGTGGACGGCGAGGCGCCGCAGGTGCAGCTCGTCGGCGTGGTCGAGCGGCCCGGCGCGCCAGGTGTCGTGGCCACCCGCGGTGACGCCGGGCACGAGCCGGCCGCGGGCGACGAGGGTCAGGGCGGTGGCGGCGGCCACGCCCCAGTAGTCGTCGCGCCGCAGCACGTCGGGAAGGGCGTCGAGCAGGGGTTTTCCGTGGAGCTGGCCGAGTCTGGGCGGGTCGGCGGGCGCGAACATACTATGTACCGTACACCATACGGTACGGTAGGGTGGAGTGATGGTCGAACACACGGGCAGCGGTGACCCGGCGCGGACGCTGGCGTTGCTGTGGCGCACGCAGGAGCGCGCCAGCCGCAAGGGCAAGCCGGACCTGAGCGTGGACCGCATCGTGCGGGCCGGCATCGAGCTGGCCGACGCCGACGGCCTCAAGGCGCTGTCGATGCGGCGCGTGGCCGAGGTGCTGGGCGTGGGGACGATGTCGCTCTACACCTACGTGCCGGGCAAGGGCGAGCTGGTCGACGTCATGGTCGACACCGTGCAGGCGGCGACCGGCAGGCAACCGGCCGACGGCTGGCGGGCGCACCTGACGTACGTGGCGCGGGAGAACCTGGAGCTGTACCGGCGGCACCCGTGGCTGCTGCAGGTGGCGCCGTCGCGCACGGTGCTGGGCCCGCAGGTGGCGGCGAAGTACGACTTCGAGCTGCGCGGCCTGGAGGGCATCGGCCTGTCGGACGTGGAGATGGACTCGGTGCTGAACCTGGTGCTCGGGCACGTGCAGCACGCGGCACGGGGCCTGACCGCGGCGGCGGTCACCGAGAAGGAGACGGGCTTGACCGACCAGCAGTGGTGGGACGCGGCGGCGCCGGTGCTGATGACGGTGTTCGACCCCGCCCGCTTCCCGGTGGCCGCGCGGGTCGGCGGCGCGGTCGGCGAGGCGCACCACAGCGCGTTCAGCCCGGAGCACTCGTTCGAGTTCGGGCTGGAGATGATCCTGGACGGCGTGGAACGCCTGGTGAGGTCACGCGAGTAGTTACAGCCGGGTGACACCTGCCGCGATGCGACCTCATTTCGCACGTGGTGTCCTCCGGGTGCCTACAGTTACGCCACGCCGATCAACTCGCCTCCGGGAGGGCCGCTCGTGGTGATCGACTCGCAGCCCCGGCAGGCGCTGGTGCGCCGGGTGACCGGTCTGGCGCGGTCGACGCCGGGACGGCTGGGTCTGCTGGTCGTGGTGCTGGTCGTGGCGAGCGTGGCGAGCGGGCTGCTGTCGACGTGGAGCGTGAACCGGCAGGAGCTGGCGCTGCAGGAGCTGGCGACGCGGTCCGAGCCGCTCGCGCACGCGGCGCAGGAGGTCTACCGGGCGTTGCAGGACGCCGACGCCACGGCGGCCAGCGCGTTCCTCGCGGGCGGGCTGGAACCGCGGGAGCTGCGGGAGCGCTACGAGGCCGACATCGCGCAGGCGCAGGCGGCGCTGTCGGTGGCGACGGCCTCCTCCCCCGACCTGACGGCGACGCTGTCGGCGCAGCTGCCGGTCTACACGGGCCTGGTGGAGACGGCGCGGACGAACAACCGGCAGGGCTTCCCGGTCGGGGCGGCGTACCTGCGGGAGGCGTCGGGGCTGATGCGCACGCAGCTGCTGCCCGCGGCGCGGGAGCTGTACCGGTCGGAGACCGACCGGGTGGCCCGCGCGCAGGACGATGCGGAGTTCCCGCTGGTGCCGGTGCTGGTGGCGGCGGCGTTCGTGCTGGCGCTGGTGGCGGCGCAGCGGTACCTGACGCGCATCACCAACCGGCTGCTCAACGTCGGCCTGCTGGTCGCCACGGGCGCGGCGCTGTTGTCGCTGCTGTGGGTGACGACGGTGTCGGTGCTGGTGATGAACGACGTGTCGGACTCGCGCACGGCCTCGTCGAAGGCCGACGTGCTGGCGCAGGCGCGGATCGCGACGCTCACCGCGCGCGGCGAGGAGACGCTGACGCTGGTCGCCCGCGGCTCCGGGCAGGCGTACGAGAAGAACTTCGTCGAGGTGTCGGGGCGGTTGCGGGAGCTGCTGGAGCAGGCGGGACGGCTGGACCCGTCCCAGGCGGTGGCCTCGGCGACGGAGAACTTCCGGCAGTGGCAGCAGGTGCACCAGCGCATCCGCGAGGCCGACGACGCGGGCCGCTACGCCGAGGCCGTGGGCCTGATCGGCAACCCGCACTTCGACTCGCTGGACCGGGACCTGGTGCGGGCGATCGGCGAGGCGAGGCAGGACTTCAGCGACGAGGTGGCGGTGGCGCGGGCGTCACTGGCGGGCACGGTGGTGGGGGTGCTGGTGCTGGCGGTGATCGGCGCGGCGGGCGCGGCGATGGGGTTGTGGCAGCGGCTCAAGGAGTACCGGTGAGGCGGCGGCTGGCGCTGGCGGCGGTGCTGCTGGCCGGGGCGTGCTCGGCGGGGCCCGCGCCGAGCGAGGTGGTGCCGCGCAGCGTCGCCGCACCGCAGCCGGCGGGCGCGAGCACCGTGACGGCGGCGCCGGGCAGCGCGGCGAACCCGGAGCCCGGCTGCGACGCGACGGCGAGCCTGCGGCCCGGCCCGCTGCCGCCGGCGGGGCAGATGCCCGCGGGGTCGACGATGGAGAAGATCCTGCAGCGCGGCCGGCTGATCGCCGGGGTGGACCAGAACTCGTACCTGATGGGGTTCCGCAACTCGTTCACCGGCGAGATCGAGGGGTTCGACGTCGACGTGGCCCGCCAGATCGCCAAGGCGCTGTTCGGCGACGAGTCGAAGGTGCAGTTCCGGGTCGTCACCTCGGCGGAACGGATCCCGATGCTGCGCAGCGGCGCCGTGGACGTCGTGGTGCGCACGATGACGATCAACTGCGACCGGCTGCGCGACGTGGACTTCTCGCAGGTCTACTACGAGGCCGGGCAGCGGGTGCTGGTGCGCCGCGACTCCGGCATCACCGGTGTCGAGGACCTGGCGGACCGCAGCGTGTGCTCGGCGTCGGGGTCGACGTCGCTGGGCAACGTCGTGGACAGGGCGAAGACGACGGTGAGCGTGCCGAACTGGACCGACTGCCTGGTGATGCTGCAGCAGGGGCAGGTGGACGCGATCTCCACCGATGACACGATCCTCGCGGGCCTGGCGGCGCAGGACCCGTACACCGAGGTCGTGGGCGCCCGGTTCACCGAGGAGCCCTACGGGGTGGGCATCCCGAAGGGGCAGGAGGACCTGGTGCGCTTCGTCAACGGCGTGCTGGAGCGGATGCGCGCGGACGGGACGTGGCGCGGCACCTACGACCGGTGGCTGGGCAGGCTGGGCCCCGCACCGGCACCGCCCGCCGGTCGTTACCGGGACTAGGCGCCGAAAGGGGGATGGCAGGGATGAGCGACGAGGTGGATCTGCCCGTGACGGGACCGGCGACCGCACCGGGCACGGCTCCGGGCACCGCGCCGTGGTCGGGGTCGCAGGACGGGCCCCGGCCGGGGTCGGGACGGTCGCGGCGGGGCAGCGCGCGGTCGATGAGCCGCGGCCGGCTGGGCGCGGGGCTGGTGGAGGTGCCGCCGGTGCCCTACCGGGACCCGGCCACGGCGGTGCTGACCGACCCGGAGGTGCCGGAGGCCAAGCGGTTCTGCTCGAAGTGCGGCAAGAAGGTCGGCCGGCCCAAGAACGGCGCGCCGGGCCGGGTGGAGGGGTTCTGCCCGCAGTGCGGGCACGCCTACTCGTTCACGCCGAAGCTCGCGCCGGGCGAGGTGCTGCACGACCAGTACGAGGTGCTGGGCTGTCTCGCGCACGGCGGCCTGGGCTGGCTGTACCTGGCGCTCGACCACGCCGTGAGCGACCGGTGGGTGGTGCTCAAGGGCCTGCTCGACTCCGGGGACGCCGACGCGATGGCGGCGGCGCTGGCGGAGCGGCGGTTCCTCGCCGAGGTCGAGCACCCCAACATCGTGAAGATCCACAACTTCATCCGGCACGCGGACAGGACCAGCGGAAACCTGGTCGAGTACATCGTGATGGAGTACGTCGGCGGCGAGTCGATCAAGGACATGATCACGCGGCGGCGCCGGGAGGGCCGCGGTGACGAGGCGCTGCCGCTGCCGCAGGCCATCGCCTACGTGCTGGAGATCCTGCCCGCCGTCGGCTACCTGCACGGGGTGGGGCTGCTGTACTGCGACTTCAAACCGGACAACATGATCCACACCGAGGAGCAGCTCAAGCTGATCGACCTGGGCGCGGTGCGCCGCATCGACGACCACCACTCCCCCATCTACGGCACGGTCGGCTACCAGGCGCCGGAGATCGGCACGATCGGCCCGTCGGTGTTCTCCGACATCTACACGATCGGGCGGGCGCTGGCGGTGATGAGCTTCCCGTTCGACTTCCGCGGCACCTGCAAGAACCGGCTGCCGACGCCGCGGGAGCAGCCGCTGCTGGCCCGGTTCTCGTCGTTTCACCGGTTGCTGCTGCGCGCGACGAACCCGAACCCGGAGCTGCGGTTCTGCAGCGCCGAGGAGATGGCCGAGCAGCTCACCGGTGTGCTGCGGGAGGTGCTCGCGATCCAGGACGGCGTGCCGCGGCCGGGCCAGTCGCGGCAGTTCACGCCGGAACGCCGCCGTTTCGGCGTGGAGGGCACGCTGGACCTGCGGGAGGTGGCGCTGGCGTTGCCGGCGCCGAGCGTGAGCACCTCCGACGCGGCGGCGTCGTGGCTGGCGACGGCGACGGCGTCGGACCCGGCGGGGCTGCGCAAGGCACCCGAGGTGACCGTGGAGGTGCGGCTGCGGATCGTGCGGGTGCTGATCGAGTCCGGTGACACCCCGGCGGCGCTCAAGGAGCTGGAGGCGCTGACGGCGCCGTCGATGTTCGACGAACCCGAGCTCGACCCGGTCGAGGACTGGCGGCCGAACTGGTACCGGGGCCTGGCGGCGCTGGTGGACGGACGACCGGCCGAGGCGCTGGAGCTGTTCGACGCGGTGTGCTCGGCGGTACCGGGTGAGGCGGCGCCGAAGCTCGCGCTGGGGGTGTGCGCGGAGGCCACCGGGGACGCCGAGTCGGCCGCCCGGTGGTACGAGCTGGTGTGGCGCACCGACCACGCCTACGTGTCGGCGGCGTTCGGGCTGGCGCGGGTGCTGCTGGCGCGCGGTGACCGGGCGCGGGCGGTGGAGGTGCTGCTGGCGGTGCCGGACACGTCGTCGCAGCACCTGCCGGCGCAGATCGCGGCGGTGCGCGCGCAGCTGGGCGACTGCGTCGCGGAGGACCTGGTGGCGGCCGGGGAACGGTTGCGGCACTTGGACATCGACGTGCACTCGCACACGCAGCTGGCGGCCGAGGTGCTGGAGGCGGCGTTCGACTACGTGACCCGCAATCAGGCCGCCGAGGGGAGGGTGCTGGACTGTGCACTCTCCGAACACGAGCTTCGGCTGGGTCTCGAGCGGCGCTACCGCACGCTGGCCCGGTTCGCGGCCACGGCAGAGGAACGGATCGCATTGGTGGACCGCGCGAACGCGGTAAGGCCGAGGACGTTGGTTTGATGGACACCCTGAAGTGCCCGGAGTGCTTCGCGCCCGTCGCGCAGGAGGACCGGTTCTGCGAGGCGTGCGGACGCAACCTGCTGGTCCGCCGCACGCCGCTGGGCGGGCCGACCGGTCCCGCGCAGGCGTCGTGCATCCTGTGCGGCTCGCCCGACATCGACGACGAGGACTACTGCACGCAGTGCGGCCGGCACCAGCCCTCGGCGCGTGACCGCGTCGAGTACGCGCTGGGCCCGGTGTCGGGGGTGTCGGACCGGGGCAAGCGGCGGGCCCGCAACGAGGACTCGATGGCGTTCGGCACGGTCGCGGGCAAGGGCGTGGCGGCGGTGGTGTGCGACGGCGTGGCGTCCTCGGAACGCGCCGAGCAGGCGTCGCAGGCGGCGGCGGACGCCGCGGTGGACGTGCTGATCAACGCGTTGATCGACGGCGCGGACGCGGAGCAGGCGATGGTGGACGCGGTGGCGGCGTCGTGCTTCGCGGTGGAGCAGCTGGTGGAGGCCGAGCCGCTGGAGCCGGGCGGGCGGGGTGTGGCGCCGTCTTGCACGTTCGTGTCGGTGCTGGTGGCGGGGTCGTCGGCGACGGTGGGCTGGGTGGGTGACTCGCGGGCGTACTGGCTGTCCGAGCAGGGGTCGCGGCAGCTCACGACGGACGACACGTGGGCCGCGCAGCTGGTCGCGGAGGGCGTGCTGACCGAGGAGCAGGCGCGCACGGACCGCCGGGCGCACGTGCTGTCGCGGTGGATCGGCGCGGACGCGGGTCCGGTGGTGCCGCAGGTGGTGACGCTGCCGCTGTCCTCGCCCGGGGTGTTCCTGCTGTGCTCGGACGGGCTGCACAACTACCGGCCGGAGCCGGAGGACCTGCAGCCGCTGCTCGGGTCGGGCCCGGAGGAGTACGTGAAGGTGGCGCTGGAGGCGGGCGGTCACGACAACATCACGGTGGTGCTGGTGCCGTTCACCCCGGCAGAGTGATCCCTTCACCGACTTCTCTTCTGGAGGCAGGAAGCAGATGAGCGCTGTGCACGGATCGGTCGTGGACGTGACGACGGCGGAGGGGACCGCGGACGCCTACCTGGCGCATCCGGCCGGTGACGGGCCGTTTCCCGCGGTGCTGTTCTACATGGACGCCTTCGGGGTGCGGCCGCACCTGCGGTCGATGGCCGACCGGCTGGCCGCGCAGGGCTACGTGGTGCTGGTGCCGAACGTGTTCTACCGGGCGGGGCGGGCCCCGGTGGTGGAGCTGCCGGACTTCATCGACGAGGCGGCCAGGCCCGCGTTGTTCGCGCAGATCCTGCCGATGATGCAGAGCGTGTCGCCGGATCAGCTGATGAGCGACGCGCGCGCCTACCTGGACTGGCTGGCCGCCTCGCCGCTGGCGGCGCAGGGCCCGGTGGGGGTCACCGGCTACTGCATGGGCGCGGCGTTGGCGCTGCGCACCGCGGGCACCTACCCGGACCGGGTGGCCGCGGCGGCGGGTTTCCACGGCGCGTTCCTGGCCTCCGACGCCCCCGACAGCCCGCACCTGCTGGCCGGGTCGGTCACGGCGGAGCTGTACTTCGCGCACGCCGACCAGGACACGGCGATGCCGCCGGAGCAGATCGACAAGCTGGAGCAGGCGCTGACCGACGCGGGAGTGCGGCACCGGTGCGAGGTCTACACCGGGGCACACCACGGGTACACCCAAGCCGACACCGACGCCTACAACGCCGAGGCGACCGAACGGCACTGGACGGAGCTGCTGGCGCTGTTCGCCCGGACGCTGGGTTAACCGCCGTCTAACCGGGACACCGCAGGGTCGCGGTCGTGAGAATCGTTTCTGTCGCGGCGGCGGCCGCGTTCCTGCTGTCGGGTCTGTCCTCGGGTGTCGCGCACGCGGAGTCCGCTCCGGGGTGTGGCCCGGTGACGCAGATCGGCACCACCGCCTACATCGACCAGGGCGGTGGCCCGGTCGCGTCGGTGAAGCAGTTCAAGGGCTGCGGGAAGAACTGGGCGTACGTGTACGTGTGGGAGTCCTTCCACAGCAAGGGCTACCGGTACTACGTGACGGCGAGCATCCTGGCGCCGGGCACGCAGGGGCATGTCAAGGGCGCGAACCGCGACCGTGAGGTGTGGTCGAAGGGCACGGACACGTTGTCGGTGTGCACGCGCGCGCAGGGTTCGCTGGTGGACAACCCCGAGTACGCCTACACGGCGAACACGAGCCTGCGCTGCTGAGATGGGCTGATGGGGAGGCCGGTGTGGGTCGCGGTGGCGGTGGTTGTCACCATCGTCGCCGTGGTCTTCGCCTTTCAGCGCAAACTCGTGTACTTCCCGTCCCCCGGCCCGGTGCCCTCCGCGGAGGAGGTGCTGCCGGGAGGGCGTGACGTCCGCCTGGTGACGGCGGACGGCCTGATCCTCGGCGGCTGGCACTTCGAGCTGCCGGACGCGCCCGCGACGGTGGTCGTGTTCCCCGGCAACGCCGGCAACCGGGAAAGCAGGGCGCCGCTGGCCCGTGAGCTGACCGCGCGCGGCCTGTCGGTGCTGCTGTTCGACTACCGCGGCTACGGCGGCAACCCCGGCACGCCGAGCGAGGAGGGCCTGACCTACGACGCGCGGGCGGCGCTGGACCTGGTGGACGGCCCGGTCGTGTACTTCGGCGAGTCGCTGGGCGCGGCGGTGGCGGTGGAGCTCGCGACCTACCGGGCGCCGCGTGGCCTGGTGCTGCGCTCGCCGTTCACATCGCTGGCGGCGGTGGGGTCGCACCACTACCCGTGGCTGCCGGTGCGGATGCTGTTGCAGGACAAGTTCCCGGTGGCCGAGCGGCTGGCCGGGGTTCAGGTGCCGTCGGTGGTGCTGCTGGGGACGGCGGACTCGGTGGTGCCGCCGGCGCAGAGCCGTGAGGTGGCGACGGCGGCGCGGGCGAAGCTGGTGGAGATCGACGGCGCGGACCACAACGACGAGGTGCTGAACTCGGGTCCGCTGGTGATCGACGCGATCGTGTCGGTTTCCTGACCGGCTCCACCGCACGGGTGAGGCGTTGCCGGAGAACGCCGCACACTAGTGCAGGAGGCCGCGGATCACGGCGTCCAGCGGTGCGGCGAGGTGGCGCGAGAGCAGCAGCTCCTCGGAGGCGAACACCTTGGCGTCACCGAGTCGCAGCCAGAACTGCCCTTGGACCGGTGCCTGGAGCACTTCGAGCCGGAAGACCGGCTGCCGTCCGAGTTCCTGTTCGAGGTCGCGGACGACTTCCCGGATCGTGTCGTCGAAACCGCGGCGCACGTCGTCACGGCGGCGGCTGCTTTCCGGCGAGGTGAACGCGCCCCACTCGCGGTAGGCGGCGCGCAGGCCCTCGGGCAGGCCGAGGGGTTCGCGGCCGGGTCCGCTGGCGGTGCACTCGCGCCACCAGCGGCCCCAGTCCTGTGCGAGCTCCGGCGGCGACACCGCCGCCTTCCGCCGCGGCACGGGCGGTGTCAGCGGCGGGATGGCGTCGGCGGCCGGGCCGCTGATGCCCAGCGCGTCACGGACGAACAGGGCGTAGGTGCCGCCGTCGCCGCAGGAGATCTGCCACGTGGAATTGCCCGCGAGGTTCATGCTCCACGGTATCGGCTCGTGCAGTCACAGAGGTACGGCGTCGAGGGCCTTGTAGATCCTCTTGTCGCTGACGGTGTAGCGGGTGCCGATGGTCTGCGCGAAGTACGACAGCCGCAGCTCCTCGATCATCCACCGGATCTCGTCGAGCTCGGGTGAGGGCTCGTCGGCCGGGGTCTGGGCGCGCAGCTCCCGGTACTCGGCGTGGACCTGGTGGACCTTGGCGGTCCACTCGAGGTCGCGGCGCGGGTTCTCGGGCAGCTTCTCGATGCGCCGCGCGATGCCCTTGAGGTAGCGCACGAGGTCGGGCAGCCGGTCGTAGCCGGTGCGGGTGACGAACCCCTTGTACACCAGCGCGTCGAGCTGCGCGCGGATGTCGCTGACCGAGTCCGGCGCGCCGGTGAGGCCGGAGAGCTTGAGCTCGGCGTCGTGGGCGGCTTCGAGGACCTTGCGGACCTCCTGCACGACGACCCAGGTGGTGTCGTTGAGCGCGGCCTGCACCTTGCGCAGCTGCGCGGCGTAGCTGCGGGCGTCCCAGGCGGGCTCGCCCATGAGCCGGTCGACGGCGGCCATGATGCAGTCGGCGAGCAGCGCGGCGACACCGCCGTGGGGGTTGCGGGTCAGGGCGAGCTTGGCGGCGTTGTCGAGGTGCCGCTGCAGGTGCTTGACGGGCGAGTTCACGCCCAGCAGCAGGAGTCTGCGCACGCCGCGGCGGTGCGCGTAGGTCTGCCGGCCGGGGGTGTCGAGGACCTTGACCGCGACGGTGTCGCCCTGGTCGACCAGCGACGGGTAGGCGGTGACGGTGATGCCGGACTGCCGTTGCTCGATGGTGCGGGGCAGGGTGCCGACGTCCCAGGTCGTCAGGCCGGTGCGTTCGAGGTGCCCGGCGGCCTGCGACAGCGACTCGCGGACCTCGTCGCGCAGCTTGGCCTTGAGCGCGGCGATGTCCTTGCCCTCGGCGAGGGTGCGGTCGTTGTCGTCGACGACCTGGAAGGTGAGCTTGAGGTGGTCGGGGACGGCGTCGAGCTGCCAGTCCTCGCGGTGCACGGTGACGCCGGTGAGGGCTTTGAGCTCGCGTTCGACGCCGGCCAGCAGTGACGTGTCCTCGGGCTTGATGCGGGCGAGGACGGCGGTGGCGACGTCGGGGACGGGCACGAAGTTGCGGCGGATCTGCTTGGGCAGCGACCGGATCAGCGCGACCACGAGGTCGTGGCGCAGGCCGGGGATCTGCCAGGAGAACGCGTCGTCGTCCAGGGTGGTCAGCGCGGGCAGCGGCAGCTTCACGGTGACGCCGTCGTTCTTCGTGCCCGGCTCGAAGTGGTAGCTCAGCGGCAGCGTCAGCTCGCCCTGGCGCCACTGGTCCGGGTACGCCTCGGGACTGACGCCGGCCCGGTCGTTGACCAGCATCTCCTTGGTGAAGGTCAGCTGGTTCTTGTCCTTCTGCTTCTTCCACCACGAGTCGAAGTGCCGGGCGGAGACGACCTCGGCGGGCACGCGCTGGTCGTAGAACTCGAACAGCGTCTCCTCGTCCACGACGATGTCACGCCGCCGCGCCCGGTTCTCCAGCTCGCCGACCTCGTCGAGCAGCGCGCGGTTGGTGTGGAAGAACCGGTGGTGCGTGGTCCACTCGCCCTGCACGAGCGCGTGCCGGATGAACAGCTCGCGGCTCAGGCCGGGGTCGATGCGCCCGTAGCTGACCTTGCGGCCGGCGACGATCGGCACCCCGTACAGCGTCACCTTCTCCAGGGCGACGACGCTGCCGCGCCTGGCTTCCCAGTGGGGTTCGGAGTACTGGCGTTTGACGACGTGCTCACCGAGCCGCTCGGCCCATTCGGGTTCGATCCTGGCGACGATGCGTCCCCACAGGCGGCTGGTCTCGACGAGCTCGGCGGCCATCACCCACTGCGGTGGTTTCTTGGCGAGGGCGGAGCCGGGGAAGATCGCGAACTTGGCGTTGCGGGCGCCGAGGAACTCCGTGAGCGGACGGCGTTTCTCGTTCGGCGCCTGCTTCTTCAGCACGTCCTTGACGCCGATGTGGCTGAGCAGCCCGGACAGCAGCGCGATGTGGATGTTGCGCGGCTCGCCCGGCTGGTCGCCCAGGTGCATGCCGATCTGCTTGGCGACCTGGCGCAGCTGCAGGTAGATGTCCTGCCACTCGCGGACCCGCAGGTAGTTGAGGAACTCGTTCTTGCACAGCTTGCGGAACTGGTTGCCGCTGAGCTCCTTCTGCTTCTCGCGCAGGTACTCCCACAGGTTCAGGAACGTGACGAAGTCCGACTCCTTGTCCACGAACCTGGCGTGCTGCTGCGTGGCGGCCTCCTGCTGGTCGGCGGGCCGTTCGCGGGGGTCCTGGATGGACAGCGCGGCGGCGATGACCATGACCTCGCGCAGGCAGCCGTTCGCGTCGGCCTCCAGCACCATGCGCCCCAGCCGGGGGTCGACGGGCAGCTGGGCGAGCTTGCGGCCGGTCGGGGTGAGCGTCTTCTCGGCGGCGTTGATCGCGCCGAGCTCCTGCAGCAGGCCGATGCCGTCGTTGATGTTGCGGGAGTCCGGCGGGTCGATGAACGGGAACTTCGCGACGTCGCCGAGGCCGATGGCGGTCATCTGCAGGATGACGCTGGCGAGGTTGGTGCGCAGGATCTCCGCGTCGGTGAACTCCGGGCGTGCCTCGAAGTCCTCCTCGGAGTACAGGCGGATGCAGATGCCTTCGCTGACGCGGCCGCAGCGGCCCTTGCGCTGGTTGGCCGACGCCTGGCTGATCGGCTCGATCGGCAGCCGCTGCACCTTGAGGCGGTGGCTGTAGCGGGAGATGCGGGCGTTGCCGGGGTCGATGACGTACTTGATGCCCGGCACCGTGAGGCTGGTCTCGGCGACGTTGGTGGCGAGCACCACGCGGCGTCCGGTGTGGCGCTGGAAGACCCGGTGCTGCTCCCCCACCGACAACCGCGCGTACAGCGGCAGGATCTCGGTGTTCTTCAGGTCCTCTGCTTTGAGGGCGTCGGCGGTGTCGCGGATCTCCCGTTCGCCGGACAGGAACACCAGGACGTCGCCGGGGCCTTCGGCCTGCAGCTCGCGCACGGCGCTGACGATGCCCTGGATCTGGTCGTCGTCCTCCTCCAGCGGCCGGTAGCGGGTCTCGACGGGGTAGGTGCGGCCGGAGACCTCGATGATCGGGGCGTCGCCGAAGTGCTGGCTGAACCGCTGCGGGTCGATGGTCGCGGAGGTGATGACGACTTTGAGGTCGGGGCGGCGCGGCAGCAGCTGCTTGAGGTAGCCGAGCAGGAAGTCGACGTTGAGGCTGCGTTCGTGGGCCTCGTCGATGATGATCGTGTCGTAGCGGCTCAGCGTCCGGTCGGTCTGGATCTCGGCGAGCAGGATGCCGTCGGTCATGAGCTTGACCAGCGTGTCGTCACCGGACTGGTCGGTGAAGCGGACCTTGTAGCCGACGGTGTCGCCGAGCTTGGTGCCCAGCTCCTCGGCGACGCGTTCGGCGACGGTGCGGGCGGCGATGCGCCGCGGCTGGGTGTGGCCGATCTGGCCGGTGATCCCGCGGCCCAGCTCCAGGCAGATCTTGGGCAGCTGGGTGGTCTTGCCGGAGCCGGTCTCGCCCGCGACGATCACGACCTGGTGCCGGGCGATGAGCTCCTTGATGTCGTCCTTGCGCTGGCTGACGGGCAGCTCGGCGGGATAGCTGATTCTGGGGACGGACTCCCTGCGCACGGTGACCTTCAGGGCCGCCTCGTCGATCAGGCCCGCGATCTCCTCGGTGATCTTGCGGCGGGCCATGGGGTCTTTGACCTTGCGTACGCCGTCGAGGCGCCTGGCCAGCCTGCGTTGATCACGCGGCATGAGCTCGGGCAGGCGTTGGTGCAGTTCAGCGAGCGGGGTGTCCATTTGGGTTCCAGGATAGTCAGGCCGTGCGAATCGTTCGCGCCAATAACCTCCCGCACGGGTCCGGCCGGCTCGCGGGCCCGGCGGCGCCCGGTTCCGCTCCTGGCGCGGCAGCACCGTTCCGACCGTGCGCTGACCTGCGGTGATGCCGGGGCGTCCGAAATTGTCAGACCCTGTCGCTAGCGTGCTCGGCATGGACCTGAACGCGTTCTGGGGCCTGCTGGAGTCCTCCGCCCGGGAGACCTCCGGCCAGGACGAGCGGCTGGAGTGGCTGACGGCCGCTCTGGCGGCGCTGCCCGCCGAGGAGGTGGTGCGCTTCGCGGTGCTGCTCGACCGGACGCGGCGCCGGGTCGACACGTGGGAGCACTGGCAGGCGGCCGACGTGATCTGCGGCGGGTTGTGCTCGGACGACGGGTTCTTCTACTTCCAGGCGTGGCTGGCCGGTCAGGGGCGGGCGGTGTTCGAGGCGGTGGCGGCGTCGCCGGACGCGCTGGCCGACGTGGCGCACGTCCGGTTCCTGGCCTCGCGTGGTGGCGTGCACGCGTGGGCGGACGAGGACTGGCCGGACTGGGAGGGCCTCGACCACGTCGCGGCCGACGCGTTCGACGGTGACCTGGAGGAGGTGCTGGCCGGGCGCGGGTGGGTACGGCTGGCGTCGCCGGAGCCGGCGGGCGAGCAGTTCGACTTCGCGGACCCGGCGCAGATCGCGGCGCGCGTTCCCCGGCTGGGTGCGCTGTTCGGGAAGGTGGCGTGATGGACGGCTCTGTCGCGGAGCAGGCGAATGGTTCGGTGAACGAGCCGGTGACCGTGCCGGTCGACGTCGTGGTGTGGCGGGCTCCCGGTCCGGCGTCGTCGGCGGAGGCGGCGGCCCGGTACGCGGAGCTGCGGTCCTCGCCGCTGGGGGCGTTCGAGCCGTCGGTGGCGGCGTTCGTGCGCGAGTTACGCCAGACGTCACCGGATCCGGCTTCGCCGGTGACGTGGGACCAGGCGCTGACGGTGGCCACGGACGCGGTGATCGTGCACGTGGTGTGGCCGGCCCGGCAGCGGGTGCTGGACCTGGTGGCGTTGCTGGCGGCCCGGCACGGCCTGGTGTGCTACGAGCCGGCCCGCCAGGCGGCGATGTCCTGACGCAGCGCCGCCTTCGTGGCGGCGGGGGCGAAGGAGGCGTCGGCGGCGTTGGCCGCGAGCACGGCCAGGGTGTCGTCGTCGAGGCCGAGCTGCTCGCGCAGGAGCCGGTACTCGCCGGTGAGCGTGGTGCCGGTGGTGGACGGGATGTCGGTGTTGACCGTGACGGTCAGGCCGGCGTCGAGCAGGTGCGGCAGCGGATGAGAGGAGAACGACCCGACCAGTCCCAACGCGACGTTGGACGACGGACAGACTTCGAGCGGTATCGCGCGGTCGCGCAGCAGGGCGACGACCTCCGGGTCCTCCAGGGCGCGGAACCCGTGCCCGATCCGGTCGGCGAGCCCGACGGTGACGGCCTCGGCGACGCTGGCGGCCCCGCAGCACTCCCCGGCGTGGTGCACGAGCCCGACACCGGCCTCGCGCGCGGCCCGGAACACGGAGACGAACGGGGTGAGCGGGTGGTCCTCCGCTCCGGCCACCCCGATCGCCACCACCCGCGGGTGCGCCAGCGCGAGCCGCAGCGACTCCTCGAAGCGTCCGACCGGCCTCTTGCGAGGGTGGTCCACGATCACACGGCAGTCGATGCCGTGGGCGGCCTGTCCTGCGGCGAGCCCGGACAACACCGCTTCGAGCGGCATGTCCGGATCAGAGAGCCGTTCCCCGTGCGCTGCCGCGGTGAACGTCACCTCCGCGTACCGGGTCCCCTGCGCTGCTTCCTCGGCGCAGAACTCGTACGCGATCCGGTGAAAGTCCTCGGCTCGCCGCAGGCAGTCCCGCACTCGCCCGTTGTGCTCGGCGAACCGCGCGAACCCGCCGAACGTCCCCTCCGGCACCGGCACGTCCACACCGTGGCGGTCGGCCAGCTCGGCGAGGGTGCCGGGACGCACGGTGCTCTCCAGGTGCACGTGCAGGTGGGCTTTGGGCAAGGTGGCGAGGTCCCGCATGGCCCGCGACGCTACCCAGCCCTGCCCCTGCGACGCCCGCGCATTTCCCCGCGTGATCCGGGTGGCCTCTCCTGGCTGGCCTGGAGAAGCCTCCTGGACCGCGCGCCCGAGAAGACGCGGCGCCAGACAGGCGATGGAAGAGACGCGGCCTGGAGAGGCGGCGCCCAGGCAGGTGTGATCGAAAGGACTCAGCCTGGACTTCCAGCCAGAAGACGCGGTCTGAAAAGTCCAGGCCCGGAAGACGCAGCCTGGGGGTGGTTCGCGTGCGCCGACGCCAACAGCCGGTCACGCCGCAATTGCGGCGACACGTCGTGTGTCCCGCCGCTAGGTTCCGGTGCCATGCCTGATGTTGTGCAGACGCGCCACGGCGCGACGGTGTTGATGTGCGCCCCGGACGGTCCTCCGGTCGTGGACGAGCAGTCCGCTGTGGACCTGATCGGGACGTTGTGGGGTCAGGACGTGCAGTGGCTGGCGTTGCCTGTGGAGCGGCTGGGCGAGGACTTCCTCGTGCTGCGGACGAGGGTCGCGGGCGCGGTGGTGCAGAAGCTGCAGCAGTACGGCTTCAAGGTCGCGGTGGTCGGTGACATCGCGGAACAGGTCGAGGCGAGCACCGCGCTGCGCGATTTCGTGCGCGAGTCGAACAGCGGGCGGCAGCTGTGGTTCGTGCGGGACGAGGCGGAGCTGGACGCGCGACTCGCCGCAGCCGCCTGATCACCGAGAACGCTCTATTGCACATAACTTGCAATAGGTAGGGTGCGGGTATGGAGATTCGCCGTTCCCTCTCGCAGCACAGCGGTCCGCGCCGGTCACCGGCCGAGGTCCTGCGCCGGATGACCGGCCACGTCACGGCGCGCACCCGGCCGGAGGACCCGGTGCGGGAGCTGGAGGAACGGGTCGCGGAGCTGCTGGGCAAACCGGCGGCGTTGTTCTTCCCGTCCGGGACGATGGCGCAGCAGACGGCGATGCGGGTGCACGCCGAACGCCGCGGCCGCCTCACCTTCGCCGCGCACCCGCAGTCGCACCTGCAGGTGTGGGAGAACCAGGGCTACGCCGCGGTGCACGGCCTGCGGTTCCACCCGGCCGGCGACCGCCACGAGCTGATGACGCTGCCGGACCTGCAGGCCGTCGGTGAACCGCTCGCCGCGGTGGTGTTCGAGCTGCCGCAACGCGACATCGGCGGCCAGCTGCCCTCCTTAGCCGACCTGACGGCGCAGACGAGGTGGGTCCGCGAGTCCGGCGCGGCCGCGCACTGCGACGGCGCGCGGCTGTGGGAGGCCCAGACCGGCTACGACGCGTCGTTCGCCGAGATCGCGGCGCTGTTCGACACCGTGTACGTGTCGCTCTACAAGGGGCTCGAAGGCGTGCGGGGCGCGGTGCTCGCCGGGGACGCCGACACGATCGGGCAGGCCGCGGTGTGGCGGCGCCGGCTGGGAGGCGCCATCACCGACGCGTGGCCGCTGGCGGTGGCCGCGCTCGTGGGCATGGACGAGAACCTGCCGCGCATGGCCGAGTTCAAGGCCCACGCCCAGGCGGTCGCGGCGGCGATCAACGCCGACGGGTTCGCGCACACGACACCGCACGTGCCCGCCACTCCCCTGTTCCACGTCCACCTGCCCCTGCCGCGGGCCGACGCGCAGCGCGCCGCGCAGGCCCTCACCGACGAGACCGGCATCCGGCTGTTCCTCCACGCCCGCTCCCACCCCGACCCGCGCCGCTGCAGCTTCGAGGTCAGCGTCGGCGCGAGCGGCCTGGACTTCACGCCGGACGAGGTCGTGGAGTTGATCAAGGGACTACCATCGCGGCTGTGAGCCTGCCCGAACCCGTCCAGCACGCCCTGGTCCGGGTCTCGCACTCGGTGCTGATCGACGTCGAGGCCCTCGCCAGGGTGCGCGAGCGGTTCGACGACGAGCAGGCCGCGTCGCTGTCGTCCTATCTGCGCAGCGCCCAGTCGCCGAACACGGTGCGCGCCTACCGGTCGGACTGGATCGCGTGGGCGGGCTGGTGCCAGGCAGAAGGCCGCCAGGCCCTGCCCGCCGACCCCCTCGACGTCGCCGTCTACCTCGCCGCCGCCGCGGACACGGTCAAACCGGACGGCACACCGGCGTTCGGCGCCTCGACCCTGGAACGCAAGTCCGCCGCCATCTCCGCGGTCCACGCCGCCAACGGCCTGCCCAGCCCCACCCGCAGTGACGTCGTCCGCCTGACACTGCGCGGCATCCGCCGCACCCGCAAGACCCAGCCGCGCCGCAAACGCCCCGTCCTGCTCGACACCCTCGCGGCCCTGCTCGCCGAACGTCCCGCCGACGGCCCCGCCCGCGCCCGCGACGCGCTGTTGCTGCTGGTCGGGTTCGCCGGGGCGCTGCGGCGCAGCGAACTGGCCGCGATCGAGTTCGGCGACGTCACCGTGGACGTCGACCCGCGCACGCACGAGCCGCTGCTGCTGGTCCGGCTCGGCACCACCAAGACCGACCAGACGGGCCGCCACCAGCACTCGGTGGTGCTGCCCCGCGGCAACCGCCGTCCCACCTGCCCCGTGTGCGCGTTCGCGGACTGGGCGGACGTGCTCGACGGCCGCGAGGTCACCGAGAACGGCCTGCACCGCTGCCACGGCTACCTCCAGCCCACCCGGTCGGGCCCGCTGTTCCCGGTGATCAACCGCCACGGCGGCGTCGGCGGCAAGGCCATGTCCGGCCGCGCGGTCGCCGAGCTGGTCAAGCGCTACGCGCTCAAAGCGGGCCTGGACCCGGCCCTGTTCGGCGGCCACTCGCTGCGCGCGGGCTTCGCCACGCAGGCCGCGCTGGGCGGCGCGAGCGACCGCGAGATCATGCGCCAGGGCCGCTGGACCAACCCGCGCACCGTGCACCGCTACATCCGCACCGCGAACCCGCTCGAGGACAACGCGGTCACCCGCCTGGGCCTGTGACGACGTGTGAGCGGCGTCTCAGTTGAGAGGTTGACCGTAAACAAGGTCCCCTCCGGTCGAGCGGCGCCGGACAGCGCAGCCCGCTACTCCACCGGCACTCACCGGTACCGGATGTTTCCGGAACGTTTCCGCCCCGGATGAGCTGCGCGTTCACCGCCCGAACCCGCCGCGACGACGCCTCCGGACCGGCACGAAACCGTCATGTGTAACGACTTCTCGCATCCTGAGAGCCACTGGCCCCCCACACCCAGAGCAATACGATCACCACACCCCGTCATCGCCCCTGCGATGCAGCACCACCCCGGAAGGGAAACCGGGGCCCGGACCGACCCCCTGCACGGTCCGGGCCCCGGCACCACTCACGGCTCGAGATCCGTCGCCGCCAGGAACGAGCCGTCCATGTGGAACGGCACCGACTGGTGCTCGTGCACGATCACCCACCGCCCACCGTCCCGCCGCAACCCCAGCGTCGAGCGCAACCACATCGAGAACCCCTCCGGATACCCGACCGGCACCGCCGCCAGCCGCGCCACCCCGTGCACGAACGCCACCTCACCCCCGCACACCACCTCCAGGTCCCGGTGCTCCAGCGTGATCGGCCCCTCGAACCCCGCCATCCACCCCGCCAGCGCCCCCACGTCCCGCGCCGCCGGCCCCGAGTTCCGCAACGGCGGCGCCAACGTGCACGTCACCGCGTCCTGCGCGTACAACGCCACCACCCGCTCCGGCGCCCGCAGCCGCATCCCCTCCTCCAGCTCCGCCACCACCGCACGCACCGCGGCGTCGTCGCGCACCACCAACCGAGCCATCCCGGACACCTCCGCCGAAACCGAAGCCGAACCAACCGACACACCGATGTCGAGACACGGCCCGCGGCTTCGACATGCCGGTGAGAAGATTCCTCACCCGCACGCAGGAGACCGGACGTGAAATACCTGATCCTCATCTACAGCAACCCCAAGTCACGGGCCGCCTGGGACAAGCTCACCGAAGAACAACAACGCCGGTTCGGCCAAGACCACTACGACCTGTCCGACCGCCTCCGCGCCTCCGGCGAGCTCATCGTCAGCGAAGGACTCCCCGGCCCCGAGACCGGCAAAGGCGTCAGCATCCGCGACGGCCAGGTCGTCGTCACCGACGGACCCTTCGCCGAGGCCAAGGAGTACCTCGCCGGCTTCTACCTCGTCGAAGCCGACACCATCGACCAGGTCATCGCCCACGCCGCCACCCTGCCCGACGCCCACAACGACGGCATCGAGATCCGCCCCGTCTGGGACATGACCCAGCTCGACCTGTGACCACACCACTGGACACCCTGCTGCGCGACCTCGCGCCCCGGGTCCTCGGCGTCCTCGTCCGCCGCCACGGCCAGTTCGACGTCTGCGAGGACGCCGTCCAGGAAGCCCTGCTCGCCGCCGCCCGCCACTGGCCCACCCACGGCATCCCCGACAACCCCACAGGCTGGCTCATCACCACCGCCGACCGCCGCTGGATCGAGCAGTACCGCGCCGACACCGCACGCCGACACCGCGAGAACAAAGCCGCCGCCCTCACACCCCCACCGGCCGACCCCGCACCCGCCCGCGACGACACCCTCACCCTGCTCGCCCTGTGCTGCCACGACAGCCTCACCACGGCATCCCAGGTCGCCCTCACCCTGCGCGCCGTCGGCGGCCTCACCACCGCCGAGATCGCCCGCGCCTTCCTCGTCCCCGAAACCACCATCGCCCAGCGCATCAGCCGCGCCAAACAGAAGATCAAGAACTCCGGCGCCCGCTTCCGCCCACCCGCCGACCTCACCGCGGTCCTGCACGTCCTCTACCTGATCTTCACCGAAGGCTCCACCGCCACCTCCGGCCACGACCTCGTCCGCGTCGACCTCACCGCCGAAGCACTCCGCCTCACCCGGCAGCTCCACCACACCCGCCCCCACCACGGCGAGCTCACCGGACTCCTCGCGCTCATGCTCCTCACCGACGCACGCCGCCCCGCCCGCACCGGCCCCCACGGCGCCCTCATCCCCCTCGCCGACCAGGACCGCACCCTGTGGGACCACAACGCCATCACCGAAGGCACCACACTCGTCCAGCACGCCCTGCGCACCACCGAGATCGGCCCCTACCAGCTCCAAGCCGCCATCGCCGCCGTCCACGCCGAAGCCCCCACAGCCCACGACACCGACTGGAACCAGATCCTCGGCCTCTACGACCTGCTCACCGTCACCGCACCCGGCCCGATGGTCACCCTCAACCGCATCGTCGCCGTCGCCATGGTCCACGGCCCCCGCACCGCACTCACCGAACTGACCACACTGGACCTCGACCACCACCGCGTCCACGCCGTCCGAGCACACCTGCTCGACCTCGCCGGCGACCACGACACGGCACGACAAGAATTCGCCCGAGCCGCGAAACTCACGCTGAACATCCCCGAACAGCGCTACCTCACGTCCCGGTCGCGCCCCCCACGGTAGCGTCCGACGACGGCTCCTCCCGCGGCGGCGCCTTCGGCACCACACCCGACAAATCCCCGCCGTTGTCGTTCACCCGCAACACGAACGGCCGCGTCTGCGTGTACTGCACCACCGACACCGAACACGGATCCACCACGATCCGCTGAAACCCGTCCAGATGCACACCCAGCGCATCCGCCAAGATCGACTTGATCACGTCCCCGTGCGAGCACAACACCCACACCGCACCAGGACCGTGCTCCTCAGTGATCCGCGCATCATGCGCCCGCACCGCCGCCACCGCACGCGCCTGCACGTGCGCCAAACCCTCACCCTCCGGGAACACCGCCGCCGACGGGTGCTGCTGTACCACCGACCACAACGGCTCATCCAGAAGATCCTTCAACGCCTTACCGGTCCACGCCCCGTAATCCACTTCGGACACGTCCGGCTCCGCCACCGCCACCAGCGAGCGATCAGCCAGAAAAGGCGCCAGCGTCTCCTCACACCGCTGCAACGGAGACGACACCACCGCCGCGACCGGGACATCCCTCAACCGGCCCACCAACGCCGCCGCCTGCGCCCGCCCCCGCTCGTCCAGCCCCACCCCCAGCGATCTCCCGGCCAGCACACCGGAACCGTTGGCAGTCGAACGAGCATGACGAAGCAAGATGACAGAGGCCACGCCCCCACCTTAGTTCGGCTGCAACAACCCCATCGACAGCAGCCCCATCAGCACCAGACCCAGCATCAACCGGTACCACACGAACGCCGAGTACGAATGCTTCGACACATACCGCAACAACCACGCGATCGTCGCATACCCCACCACGAACGAGATCAACGTCGCCACCACCATCTGCGGCACCGACGCCTGCACACCCCCACCCGACCGCTCCAGCACATCCGGAATCGAGAACAACCCCGCCCCGAACACCGCCGGAATCGCCAGCAAGAACGAATACCGCGCCGCCGCCTCACGAGTCAGCCCCAGAAACAGACCCGCCGTCAACGTCCCACCCGACCGCGACACCCCCGGAATCAGGGCCAGCGCCTGCGCCAGCCCCATCCCCACCGCGTCCTTCATCCGGAGCTCATCCCGCTCCTGCCTCGCCAGGTGGTCCGCCAACCCCAGCAGCAAACCGAACACCACCAGCATCGACGCCGTGATCCACAGGTTCCGCGCCGACGTCCGGATCTCGTCCTTGAACAAAAAACCCAGAACCGAGATCGGCACGGAACCGATGATCACATACCAGGCGAGCCGGTAATCCCTCTCCTTACGAGCCTCCGCGGAGAACAAACCACGAAACCACGCGGCCACGAACCGCCCGATGTCCTTCGCGAAGTAGATCAACACCGCCACCTCGGTACCCAACTGGATCACCGCGGTGAACGACGCACCCGCGTCATTGCCGAAGAACAACGACGACGTGATGCGCAAATGCGCACTGCTGGAAATCGGCAGGAATTCCGTCAGTCCTTGGACCAGTCCGAGGACCAGAGCCTGCAACCAGCTCAACTACCCACTCCTGCCAGATCCAGAGCCTCAACCGCGGTCCGCAGACCCGCGATCCCCTGCTCCAGATCTTGCAGCATCGGCGAAACGGACAGCGTGGTGACCCCCGCGGCCGCCAGCGCCTTCATCTTCTCTGCTATGCGCTCCTTCGGACCCAGCAAAGCCGTCGCGTCCAGGAACTCCAGCGGAACCGCCGCCATCGCCCCCGCGTAGTCCCGAGCCAGGTACTTCTCCTGGATCTCCTCCGCCTCAGCCGGAAAACCCATCCGCACCATCAGGTTGTTGTAGAAGTTCTGCTTCCGCGACCCCATACCACCCACGTACAGAGCCGTGTACCCCCGCACCAGATCCGCACACGCCTTCCAGTCCTCACCCACGACCAGCGGCACCGTCGGAACGACGTCGAACCCCTCCATCGACTTCCCGGCCCGCTCCCGGCCCGCCCGCACACTCGCCAGCGACTCCGCCGAGAACTCCGGCGAGAAGAAGATCGCCAGCCACCCGTCCGCGACCTCCCCCGTCAGCTCCAGGTTCTTCGGCCCCACCGCCGCCAGGTAGATCGGAATCCGCTCCCGCACCGGATGCACCGTCAGCTGCAACGCCTTACCAGGACCATCCGGCAACGGCAGCGTGTAATGCGCACCCTCGTACCGCAGCTTCTCCCGCGACAACGCCTTCCGCACGATCTCCACGTACTCACGCGTCCGCGCCAACGGCTTGTCGAACCGCACACCGTGCCAGCCCTCCGACACCTGCGGCCCCGACACCCCCAGCCCCATCCGGAACCGGCCACCCGACAACGTGTCCAAAGTGGCCGCCGTCATCGCCGCCATCGCAGGCGTCCGCGCCGGAATCTGGAAGATCGCGCTACCCACGTCGATGCGTTCGGTCTGCGCGGCCACCCACGAGAGCACCGTCGGCGCATCGGAACCGTAAGCCTCCGCGGCCCACACCACCGAAAAGCCGAGCCGGTCAGCCTCTTTGGCCAGCTCAAGGTTCGCGGCGTCGTTGCCGGCGCCCCAGTATCCGAGGTTCAATCCCAGCTTCACGCAGCAAGACCCTACCGGTGGGTAACACCGATTGCCAGGCTCAGCCGATGATCACCCCTTAGCATCGCGCACGTGGAACAGCGATACCTCGGCCGCAGCGGCCTCCGCGTCTCCAGGACCGCACTGGGCACCATGACGTGGGGACAGGACACCGACGCGGACGAGGCCGCCACCCAGCTCATGGCCTTCACCGACGCCGGCGGCACCCTTGTCGACACCGCCGACGTCTACACCGACGGCGAAGCCGAACGCATCCTCGGCACCCTCCTCGGCGAAGTCGTCCCCCGCGACGAACTCGTCATCGCCACCAAAGCCGTCGCCCGCCGCACCGACGGCCCCTTCGGCGGCGGCGCCTCCCGCGGCGCCCTCCTCACCGCACTCGACGGCTCACTCCGCCGCCTCGGCATCGACCACATCGACCTCTGGCAACTCCACGCCTGGGACGCGGGCGTCCCCATCGAGGAAACCCTCGCCGCCCTCGACCACGCCATCAACACCGGAAAAGTCCGCTACGCCGGAATCTCCAACTACAGCGGCTGGCAACTCGCCACCGCCGCCACCACACCCACCACCCACCCCCTCATCTCCACCCAGGTCGAATACTCCCTGCTCGAACGCGGCATCGAACGCGAAGTCCTCCCCGCCGCCCTCCACCACGGACTCGGCCTCCTCCCGTGGGCCCCCCTCGGCCGCGGCGTCCTCACCGGCAAATACCGCAACGGCACCCCACCCGACTCCCGCGGCGCCTCCGCCCACTTCGCCGGCTACGTCGAACAACACCGCAACGACCGCGCCGCCCGCATCGTCCAAGCCGTCGCCACCGCAGCCGACGGCCTCGGCACCTCGCCGCTGTGCGTCGCACTCGCCTGGGTCCGCGACCGCACCGGCGTCGTCGCCCCCGTCGTCGGCGCACGCGACACCAACCAGCTGCTCGCCTCACTAGAAGCCGAACAGCTCACCCTGCCCCCGGCCATCCGCGCCGCCCTCGACGACGTCAGCGCCATCGAGCTCGCCTACCCCGAACGCCCCATGCCCTGACTACTCGGCTTCTTGGCTGTTTTGGTGTCCGGAGTTTCGGTCTTTCCTGGGTTCCGGATGAAGTTTGACTTTAGTCAACACTGAAGTAATCGAGATAAATAGCAGCACAGGAGCGGCGAGTTTCACCCCACCCCTTGCGTGACCTCCGACCGAACGTCGTGGATGCTGGACGTACACGACGTTCCACAGGAGGACCCGATCTTGCGCCGGCTCGCCGCTCTGCTCTTGACCACCGCCGCGCTGGCAGCGTGCGGACAGAGCGAGACCTCCCAGGACCCCCTCCAGGTCGCCGAGACGCTCGAGGTCGCGAAGCCCGCCCTCTCCCCCGGCCAGGACGGCGCCCTCCCCGGCGAGATCACACCCGGCGGCACGTTCACCGAGGGCGACACCACGCTGAAGTTCCAGGTCAACGGCCGCAACGTCGAGCTCGACCGACTGCGCAGCGCCGTCTTCGAGATGACCACCGGCGAGAACGGCGCCGAGGTCAGGGGCCCCGGCCTGCGCGCGGGAGACGGAGCCACCAACGCCGTCCCCGATCGCTACGGCCGCCTCCTCGTCGTCGACACCCGCGGCGGCGAGTTCATCGCGTTCTCGGTCGACCCGCTGATCATGCGCCAGCGCTACCCCGTGCCCGGCACCCCCTACGGCATCGCCTACGACGCCAAGCGCGACCTCGCGTGGATCACGCTCACCGAGCGCAACGAGGTCGTCGGACTCGACGTCGCCGGTGGCGAACCCACCGAGAAGCACCGGTTCCCCACCGTGCGTCAACCCAACACCGTCAGCGTCGACCAGGAGACCGGACGCGTCACGGTCACGTCCGGCGACAACGGAGGGATACAGGTGATCTCGCCATGAGCGAAGGGGTGATCGACGGGGACTGGGAGTACCGGCCGTTGCGTCTGCCGCCGGGCGTCTCCCGCCGCACCGCGACCACACAGCTGGCCATCCACGCCGAGTTCGCCGGCTGGGAGCTCTCCCGCACGCTGCTCTACGGGGACGGCTCCCGCAAGGTCTGGCTGCGCCGCAAGCGCCAGCCCTCACTCGTACCGGGTCTCATCACCTGACCCGGCCACGACGCACTCGCCGAACGCGAACGGGCTCGCCTCGCACTCCGCGATGAAGTCCGCCGGGAAGCCCCGCTCGAACGGGGCCGCCGCCTCCAGGCGCGCGACCGCTTCCGGCGGCAGCTCCACCTCGCCCGCGCAGTCCACGACCTGCTCCGGCGTCCGCGCGCCCACCAGCGGCAACGCGCCCGCGCCCGCAACCACGCCACCCGAGTACGCCCACGTAGTCCGTCCGCAAGCCGCCGCAACGACTGCTCCAGCGACGCCACCAGGTTCTTGCGGCGGTTCCCGCTCGCGTTCGGGTCCCGCGCGTCGCGCGACAACGCGTACTTCGTCGCCACCACGAACCGGTCCCGGCGCGTCAGCACGGCACCGACCGCTCCCCCTCCGGCCAGGTCCTGGCGTCCCTCGCCACCGCACTCGGCATGACCGGCGATGAACGCGTCTACCTGTACCGGCTGATCAAAGCGGAGACGACCTGCTCCCCTCCCCCGCCACCTCCGCCGCGCCCCGCGGTCCACGCACTCCTCGACGCACTCGAACCGGCCGCCGCGTGCCTCCTCACCCCCGCGGGCGACGTCGTGGCGAGCACCGCACGGTTCCGGCCCTCCGGTAGCACATGCCGAGAAAACAACGATTAGCCGTTGGTCCGCTGGATCCTGGGGTTCTGCTGTGCAGGAGAGCTTGGGGTTGGTGCTCCTGACCGACAGTGGTTCGGCCTGGGTAGGCGGACCGTCAGGGAGTCTTGTGCCAGGGGCGTCGGAGTCGGCGAGGGTGCCGAGTAGGAGCTGGCACCAGGTGACTGCGGCACCGCCGCCAGCGCCCGCGCCGAGGTCGGATCGTCGGTGCATCACGCCATAATTCGCGGATGCCAGCCGAGCGGGTAAGCCTGCTGAACGAACTCGAAGCCGACCTGCGGGTCGAGGACAGATCACTCACCATTCTCCTGCAGAAGTGCCTGCTGCTCGGTGGGCGCAGCGGGTCGGACCGTTTGCGCGTGTGGGCACGTCAGGAGCTCAACGGATACTTCGGTGACGGGATCGAGGTGCCGGAGCACCGCCGGGTCGGGAGCATCATCAAGGTCAACGCCGTCGTGGGCTATACCCAGATCACCGGCCAGTCGATCCCCGCCTCGCATCTACCGAAGGTGCTGCGGGACAACGACGTCGACGAGGTCCTGGAGTTGCGCATGGGCGTCGGCGAGCTTGAGGACTGGGTCCGCCGTGACGACAAGTCGATCAAGCTGTCACAGTGGAAGTCAGCCGACGTGGTCGCGTTGATGAACGCCGAGAACCCGCGGTTCGGTCAGCAGATCACCGACGTGTACTGGGAAGTCAGCACGTCGGCGATCCACAACGTCTTGATGCTCGTGCGGACCAAGATGGTGGACTTGGTCGCCGAACTGCTGGCCGTGTTGCCGGACGACGAGACGGTGCCCGGCAAGGAACTGGTCGACGACGCGGTCGGCGTGATCGTGTACGGCGAGCACAACCACATCACCGTCGTGCAGTCGCGTGCCGACGCAGCGCCCGTCGTGGCCTCCGGCGCGAACGGCACGGCGATCGGCAGCCAGACCTCGGGCGATCACTCCAGCGTCACGGGGAACCAGGTGGTCCAGGGCAACGACAACAAGGTCACCGGCCACGACACCACCATCACGACCAATGACACCACCATGACCGACAGCACCGGAAACATCACCGTCGGCAGTTCCGATGTCCGGCAGGAGGCCAACTCCGGGCTCGACACCACCGAGGTGCTCACGTTCATCGGATTCGTCCGGCAGAGCCTGCCCGTCCTCGGAATCGAGCAGAGCGCCCAGGAAGGGCTCGTCGCTCGAATCGGGGAACTGCACCGGGAGGCGGACTCGGCGACCCCGGACCGGAGAAGGCTGTGCGAACTGCTCGGCACGGTCCTCGACGGCTTACGCCTGGTCGACCCCACCGTGGTCCGGACGATCGCTCTCGACATGGGCGATGAGGCTCTCAAGACCGTCACCGGCACATGAATCGACAGCGGCGAGGATGGACTTGATGGCCGCACGTCCCGGACGACGGGTGTACCGCAGGACACCGCACGTCCTACCGCCGTCCGGGACCGCGATCCTTCGACCTGTGGTCAGCCGCCCAGGGCTTGGATGGCCTGCATTCCCAGACCCGTGATCATCTCCAGGGCGATGGTCGGTCCGGCCGACTGCAGCGCCTGCATGATGTTGTCGGCCAAGGTCCGCATCCGGCCGCGGTTCGGGGCCGCGGCACTGGCTTCCTGGTGAAGTTCCTCGGCCTGGGCATCGACCGCCTGCTGGACTTCCTCGTTCAGCCCGAGCACGGGCAGGGTCTGCCGGACGGCGCCCGCGAACTTGAGCACCTCGGTGGTGTCGAGCCCGGAGTTGAGGTTCTGCTGGACGTTGGAGCTGGCGTTGGTGATGTTGCCGACGCTGTCGGTCATCGTGATCGTCGTGTTGTTGTGGGTCGTGTGGCTCGTGGTGGAGCGCCCACCCCGGTTGAGGTACTGGTTCACGTCTCCCCTGAAGTGGATCAGACAGTCACGGCCCGCAGTGGTGATGGTAGGAGAGACGGTGCCGTCATCGGCCTGATCAACCCGCCTGTCCTCGATCAGGCCGTGACCGAGGAGGTAGGCGGCCTCCCTCTTCACCTCCGCCTCGGTAAAGTCGCCACCGGGGTAGCTGATCCCGTCGCCGGCGAGGAACCCGCTCCAGTCCGCCACGCCGCGGTTGTCCTCCAGCCAGCGCAGCATCCTGGACCACAGCGTGCCCAGGCGGCGTGCCGGGCTCTTCCGTTCGGCCAGTAACTGCTGGGCCCTGGCCAGACCGCTGCCGGTGAGACGGCAGTCCGGACCGCCGAAAGTGGAGCAGTCCTCGGCCAACCCGGCCTCGACGAGATACTCGACCACCAGGAGCCCATTCGCGGTGTCGATCTCGTTCTGCTCGAGGTAGTCGGCGACCTCGTTCTCGTCGCTCTGCCCCAAGTGCTCCAGCAGCCCTCGGGCGTGGTACTCGATGTCGATCCTCATACAGGTGCCTGACCTTCGCTTACACGTGCACACCACCGGACGAAAAGCAACCCCGTGGCCTGCGGAAACAGATGTTGACCGTAGTCAGTATCGAACGTCCGTTCCCCTGTCCGTCTCGACACGCGTGCAGACTGCCAGGCTCTTCGTAGTGGGTGCCGAATCGACGATCAGCCGGTTGCGGCTGCCAGGTGATGTCAATCGCGGTCGATCTACGTCATCAGGATGGCCATGAGCTGGTGCCGTCGAATAGGCGTAGCCGATACCGCAACCCGTACGGTCGATTACACTAAGCTAGCAATTGAGCACTATGAGTGGATGTTTCCTAGACGAACGACCGCCCTGAAACGGCAACTAGGCATTGCGGCCGCCGCTGCCATGCTGGCAGTGGGCGGGACGCTGCTCTCCGCATCACCCGCCGTGGCGAGCACGACGCCGATCCCTGCGCCACCCGCGGCAGCGGGTGGTGGCGTGGACATCAACGGCTGGTGCGTGGCGGTGTACGGCGATCCATGGCACGCCGAACTCCGCAACTTCAACGCCCACGGCTGGGTGTGCCAATGGGCCCATGACACAGCTGCCTGGACCTCAGTCGACATGTATGCGGCCTGTAGGCGCACCTACGGATCGGCGAGCACAGCCCAATACACCGACTACAACAACCCGTACTCCTGGTACTGCACCTGACCAACCAGGAGCGCCAGTCCCCGTCCTGAGCCGAGAAGTCCCGCCACCTGAACACAGGGGGCGTACCAGTGGATCGTAGGCGCGACGGACAGTGTCGTCGCTCCGGCCCTGCGGGCGGGCGGCACCTCAGCCGCCCGCCCGCAAAGTGGCGAACTCGGCTTCGGCCTGGGTGACGGCGTCGGGGTGGCGCCTGCGGCGTTCGTGGTCGACCAAGGCGCGGTAGATGCTGGCCACGCTCGGGTTGCGGCCCTTGTGCTTGCCGGTGGGAATGATCAGGTCCGGGCGGATGTCCTCGACGGACTCGCCGCGGGCGCGGCGGCGCAGCACGGTGTGCAGCATGTCCTCGGTGATCACCGGCGGGCGTCCGCCGTGGTTTCCCTTGCGGGCGGCGGTGTTGAGCCCTTCCAGGGTGGCTTCGCGGATGTTCTCGCGTTCGGTCTCGGCCATCGCGGCGAAGAACGCGAACAGCATCCGTCCGCTGCCCGACGGGTCGTAGATGCCGGTGAGGGGTCCGGCGAGCATCTCCAGGGCGATGCCGTGGGCGGTGAGGTGGTCGGCCAGCGCGGTGAGTTCGGCGGAGGCGCGGCCGAGGCGTTTCATCTCGTAGACGGTGAGGATGACCCGGCAGTGCGGTGCGTGGGCCTTGATCTGCCGACAGGTGTCGAGGGCTTCCTCGAACTTCGGTCGCACGCGTACGCGGGTGGAGACTTTTTCGGCGAAGACCTTGTCGGCCGGGATGCCGTGCGCGGCCAGGGCGTCGAGTTGGGTGCGCAGTTCCTGGGTGAGGTGGGAGCAGCGGGCGTAGCCGATGCGGATGTCGGCGGCGGGCCGGTCGTCGGGGATCGGCGCCGGGGGCGGCGTGCCCGGCCGCCACGGCTGCCCCGGTGAGCGGTCGGCGGGGACCGGCACGCGCAGCAGCTTGGCCAGTCGGGGCACCTTGGTGAACCGGCCGGTGTGGTAGGTGGTGGCGACCGCGCCGGAGCGGGACCGGCACGGCGAACCCGGCTGGACCGCGCACCGCGGGCACGGGTGGCGCTCGACCTCGTCGGCATCAGACACGACGGCGGGTTCCGACTCGCTACTCACCTGGGAATCCTCTCACAAACATTTCTCACAACTAGGTGCCGACACGGTTTGAGTGAGAACGGGTTGTGAGAGAAAAGCGGCCAGTGCGGGCACTCACGGAGGCGCCTTCGGCGGTCTTCTCGAAATGGATCGTTTTTGAGAAGCACGGTGGACCTAGGCTGCCAGCTGTTCCCAGATTTAAGAAGTTGTTGCACATCTACTGCTTAATCGGCTAGATTGGCAAATAACAGCGAAGTCGTCCGGTAGTTCACCGAAACAAGGAGTTACTGTCATGAAGGTCGACACCGACCGGATCAGCGGCACGCGGCGGGAGAGCGTCTTCCTCGCCCAGCGGTCCTCCCAAGGCGGCCGCACCGTGTACGCCGTGCGCGTCCCGCTTCCCAGCCTGGACCTCATCCTGCCCCTGCCCGACCCGGAACAGCCCGACTCGGACAACCGCAAGGTCGATCTCCGACATGCCAAGGAGTTCGGTGAATACATCCGGGAGAAGAGCAACTGGGTCGCGCCCACCCTGCTGGCCCGCGACAACGGCGGGTGCAGGTTCGAGGAGATCGAAGGGTCCGAGGGCCGGTTCGGGTACCTCACCATCCCCTGGGCGACCGGCGCCCTCTCCCCGTTGTCGACCATCGACGGCCAGCACCGCATTCTCGGGGTGAACCTGAGCATCAGGACTCTCGGCGAAGAGATCAACAAGATCGACCGGGAGATCGGCAAGACGACCAAGGCCGACAAGCTCGCCACCCTCACCGCCACGCGGGAGAAGCTGGCCAAGCAGCTCGAACGCCTCCAGGGCGAGTCGGTGGGCGTGGACATCTACGTCGAGGTGGACAACGTTCTGGGGCGGCAGATGTTCGTCGACGTCGCCGACAACGCCAAGGGCATCTCCAGCGCGTTGCGGGCCCGCTTCGACAGCAGCAAGGTCGCCAACCGCATCCTCGACCGGGTCATCAAGCATTCCCTACTCAAGGGGAAGGTGGACCTGGAGCAGGACCGCATGACCGCCAAGAACCCCAACCTCCTGGGTGCCAAGCACGTTGCCGACCTCACCCGCGGCGTTGCCGTCGGTGTCGCCGGCCGTATCGGCAAGCAGCGTGAGCGGGAACTGTCCGACGAGGTCCTGGTCGAGCTGGTTCACGGTTACTTCGACTGCCTGGCGGACGGGTTCAAGGACCTCGCCGCCGTCGCCGAGGACACCCTCAAGCCTCTCGACCTGCGTGCACAGTCCCTGCTCGGCTCGATCGGGATGCTGCGGGTCCTGGCTGGCGTCTACCACGAGCTCAAGGAGAACCACGATGCCAACGACGAGGACGTCATCGCCTTCTTCAGCAAGCTGGACCCGCACATGAACGCCCCGATCTCGGACAGCAGCATCTGGCGGACGACCCCGGCCGTCACCGACTTCGAAGGGGGCGCGACCGTTTCGGCGCCGATCATGCGTACGCAGAACCTCATCCACCTGGTCAAGATCATCGTTGGCTGGTACAGCACCCCGCCCGCCGAACTCTGACCACCGACCGTCGCCACAACCTGTCCATCAGCAGCGAGGGGCCCCGCCATGGACGTGGCGGGGCCCCTCGCGGTGGGACCGCCCTACCTGTCGGTGCGGTCGCGCAGCGGCCGGAACCCTTGACGGGCGTACTCGGCCTCGACCGGGAACTCGTAGGTGCCGTACGGGTTGACGTGCTCCATCAGGGCCGGGGAGACGTGGGCGAGCAGGTCGTGGTCGATGCGGCCGCGGCGGGCGGCCAGGTGCTCGAGTGCGAGTTCGAGGTAGGCGGTGTTCCAGGTGATGATCGCGTTGACCACCAGCGACAGGCACAGGGCCTGTTCGGTCTGCTGGTCGTGGTGGCGGCGCCGCACCGAGCCCTCGTGGGCGAAGAACAGGTCGCGGCGCAGGCTGTGCAGCGACTCGCCCTTGTTGAGCTGGCGGGTGATGCGGCGCCGGTAGGCCTCGTCGGCGAGGTAGCGCAGCGCGTAGAGGGTGCGCTGGAGCCCGCCGAACTCGACCAGTGCCTGCGCGGTGGCCGAGCGGCGGGAGGAGGCGTGCAGCCTGCCGACCACCAGGGAGGCGGTGGTGTGGCCGTACTTCAGGCTGGCGGCCAGGCGCAGCATCTCGTCCCACTGCGACCGGATCAGCCCGACGTCCACGGTGCCGGTGAGCAGCTTCCCGGCGTTGGGGAACACGCCGGTCAGGTCCTTGCGGGAGCCGAGGCGGTGCAGGGTGATGCCACCGAGGTCGCGGATGCGCGGGGACAGGGTGAACCCGGTCAGGTTGAACAGGGAGAACACGGTGAGGGTCTGGCCGGCGGTGTCGGTGGCGTGTTCGGTGATGGGCAGGTCGGTGGCGTTGCCCAGGATCTCGTCGAGCACGTAGACCGCCTCGCGGTCGGTGACCGGGATGACCTTGGTGCCGTAGGTGCTGTGCTGGTCGGAGACGTGGGTGTAGGTCGACACGCCCTCGTCGACGAAGTACCGCGACATCGCCCGCGCGGTCAGGCTCTTGCCCCGCATCGGGAACCGCTGCCCGTCCGAGGACGACATCGTCCCGCCGCCCCACACGCTCGACAACGGCAGCGTGTGGTGGTGATCGACCACCGCAGCGTTCGCTGCGCGCAGCGTGTCCTCGCGCAGGTACCACTCGGTGGTCCAGGCCAGGGTGTCGTAGGAGATCCCGGAGGCCTCCGACATCGCGGTCAGGCCGAAGTTGCAGGCCTGGGCGAGGATCGCAGCGTAGAGGTTGCGCCGCAGTTGCGGGTCGCGGTGGGTCTTGCCGCCGGCGTGGGTGAGCCGGTCCGACCACGACGACCAGCGGTCGACCTCGATGAGCAGCTCGGTCAGCTGCGGCCGCGGCAGCAGGTCCACCAGTTGCAGGCGCAGCTGCTCGACCGCGTCGGGCACCGCCATCGCCGAGAGCCTGGAGACGACGATCTCGCCCTTGTCGGTCATCCGCACCGGCCCGTCCCCGCCGGTCAGCAGCGGCTCCAACTCGCCCAGCGCGGCGCGCAACTGCTCGCCGACCCGCTCCAGCGCCTCGTCCGCGCTCGGCGGGACGTCGACCAGCGCGCAGTACTCCGTCCGCATCCCCTCCCACTTGCCGGGCGGGAGCAGCAGGGTGGTCGGGTCGGCGTAGCGGCGCGAACCGGGCACCCACACGTCTCCCGAGCGCAGCGCGTCGCGCAGCCCCAACAGCGTGCACAGCTCCCAGTAGTGCCGGTAGGCGGTGGCGTTCCCGGTCTTGCGCGCGTGGTCGAGGTAGCCGCGCCAGCGGGTCGGCACGAACTGTGCCGGCGCCCCGTCCGGCACCTTCCGTCCGCCCTTCGCGTACAGCTCCCGCAACACCTCCACCGCCTCGACCAGCGGCTTCGCCTCGGCCGAGCCGACGAACTCCAGCGCGGCGACGACGTGCGGGGCGAACTCCCGCAGGTAGGTGAAACTGGCGTCGATCAGCGCCAGGTGCCCGTGGTCGCGCTGCAACCGGTCGCGCGGGTCACGCCGCGCCGCCCGCAGCCGGTCCATCCCGATCCCACGCCGCAGCCGGGCGCCGACCTCGACGTCGGCGACCGCCTCGTCCACCGCCACCGCGAGGATCTCCTCCAGCAGGTCCAGCTTCCGCTCCGATGCCTTGGCCCGCGCGACCAACAGCTCGTCGAGCTTGCGCCGCGCCCGGCCCTCCGTCCCGGAGACGGCCTGGTCGAACATCTGCACCAGCTCGTCGAGCACCTCCACCGAGCACTCCGCCACCGTCGCCAGCAACACCGGGAACCTCGTGTCCTCCCCGCGGCGGGCCAGCGCCTGGTTGCTCGCACGCCGCCCCACCCCGGCCAACCTGCGCCGTCGCGCCTCCGGCAACCCCGACAGGTCCAACCGGTGCGCGTCCAACCCGCGCAGGTAGCGCAGCTTGTCCAGCTCGCCCCGGATAGCCATCGGCGAGGCACTGGTCGCGCCGCGGTGCAGCCACGCCAGCCGGGAGACCGACATGCCCTCCTCGACCGCCAGCAGCCCGTCCAACTCCGCACGACGCGCCCCGGACAGCAGGTGCTCCACCCGCCCGAACACCTCGCCCACCGCGGAGCGACGGACGGTGGCGATGTGCTCCATCAGCGAAACCACACCCGGCCGCACGACCTTCGCCGAATGCAGGTACTCGCACCCCAACCGGAACAGCACGCTCGGCGCGTCGTGCTCGATCGCCCGCGCCAGCAGGAACTCCTCCAAGTCCTTCCACTCCGCCCGCCCCGCCGTGCGCCACCCCAACCGGTCCGCGACCACACGCAGATGCTCGGTGCGGGTCTGCGCACGGGCGCCGTAACCGGCCAGGTCCGCGATCGGGATCCCCAATTGAACCCCCACCCTGTTCGCCGCGGCCGCCGGCACCGCAGTGACGTCGTCGGGCACGAACCCCAACCACGGCAACGCGCACAGCTGGACCGCCATCCCGATGCGGTTGCCCGAGCCCCTGGCAGCACCCTCCAACCATGCTCGGTCGTCCGAGCCAAGAGTGAAGTGACGGATCAGCTCGTCCCGGCCCAACCCTCCGGCCATGACCGCAGCCGCCTGATCTCCGCATCGGAGAAGAACCTCGTCGACACCGCAGCACCACCCGTCTAGAAGATCAACGACGGGCACATCCTCACGACGCTCTCCCCGCAGACGGAGCCGGGGCCTCACCGACCTACCGCGCCTCCACGAGCCACTACATGCCCTTGACCAGGACTAACACAGTCAATCGTTGTTTTTTCGGCGCGCACTACTGAGAGGCCGTTCCGCGAGATCTCCGGCCTGCGTGCCGCCGCCGACCTGGCGACCACACCGCGGCCGCGCTCGCGTTCGAACTGTCGATCACCGCCGGACCGGCGTTCACCGACCGCTACGACTCGGCCGCGGCCCTTCCCCCGACCACCGGCACGGAACGCTGGGGTCCCCACGTCCTTGTTTTCGAGACCCTGCGCCTCTCCGGTGAAGGTGAATATCGCGTGATGGTGTACTTCAGTCAACACTGAAGATATAGAGATAGTCAGACAAGGAGGTAGCTCGCCCCCGACGGCCGCGTGGCGGCCCGTCACCCACAAGCGGCCAACTCGGGCGCCGACGCGACCCCACACGTCCATGCCGAGCACCCGGCGGGGACGCACCATCACTGCCTGACCGCCGCCGCGGGCCGCTCCTCTCCCGCTGCGGCGGTCGTCAGCGAATTCCCCTTTTCCCCCGCCGGACCAGCCGCCGGAAGATGACTCTTCAGTCAACACTGAAGTAATAAAATGCACCAAAGTGGTTGGACCATGTGATCAGATGCTGGGTCATGGAGCTCGTGCCGCACGAAGTCGGGGTCGCTCACAGCGCACTGCCGCACGACGAAGAGTCCACCCGTGCCCTGCTCGCCGAAGCCGCGACGCAGGGCCTGCACACCGTCGTCGTCACCGCCGAGGAGGGTGACGAACGCGCCATCGCCGTGCTGCGTGAACTGCGCGCGGAGTGGCAGACCGAGGACGGCAGAATCACCGCCGAGCTCGACACGGACGCCCAGGGCCAGCTCGCCCACCTGTGGGGCCTCACGACCGAGGAGCGCGCCGCCTGGCTCGCCGCGTTCCCCCGCCACGACGACCCGAACTGGTGGATGCACCGCCTGCTGGTGCTCAACCACCACCCGGAGTGGGCGCCGCTCAAGGACTGGCTGGTCGACGAGCACGTGCGGCTGTTCGGCCGTCCGCCAGGCCGCCGCAGGGCCGGCGCCGGCCGCTGACCGTTTCGTGTGGGGCCCTTCCGTGCCGGCGGAAGGGCCCCACACGTGTCAGGACCCGGCCGCCACCTCGCGGATCAGGCTCGCGAGCTCCTCCGGCCGTTCCAGCGGGAGCATGTGCCCGGCGTCGGGCAGCACGACCGGGGTGCCGCCGAACTTCGCCGCGTCGGTCTCCGGCACGAGCCGGTCCTCGTCCCCCACGACGGCGACGACGGTCTTCTCCCCCGCCACCATCAGTCCCGCCTCGCGGTCGTAGCGGTCGACGGCGGGCCGGAACAGCGCGACGGTCTCGGGCCAGTGGCCCCACACCATGTCCGCGGTCAGCTCGACGTCGGCCTCGGCGGGTTCGTCGCCGAACAGCCACCACCGCAGCCCCGCGGTCTTGGTGGGCTCGATCTTCTCCCGCACCGCCCGCACGATCGGCCCGAACGCGCGTTCCAGCTCACGGACGAGCTTGCCGAGCGCCTTCGGCCACGCGAGCGTCGTCTCACTCGCACCACTCGCGGCCATCGACACGAACACGGTCCCGAGCACCCGCTGCCGGAACAGCCGCGGCCTCCGCTCGGCCATCGCGAGCGCCGCCATCGCGCCCATCGAGTGCCCGGCGATCACGACGTGCCCGTCCGGCACCTCGCGTTCGATCAGCTCGCCCAGGTCGTCGCCGAGCTGCTCGATCGTGGCGGTCTCCTTGGTGGCGGCCGCCGAGGCGCCGTGCCCGCGGTGGTCGTAGGAGATCACCTGGAAGTCGGTGCTCAGCGCGGCGGCGACCTTGTGCCAGCTGCGGTGGTCGAGCGCGTAGCCGTGCGCCAGCACGACCGTCACCGGTGCGCCGGGGTTTCCCGTCCGCACCACGTTGAGCTCGGTCCCGTCCTCCAGCAGCACCATGCCTGGTTCCTTTCCCCGGGTCGTCTGATCGTCCTAACGAGACGACCCGGCAAAGGACACGGCCGTCAGGCGTGGCCGAGCACGATCTCCGGTGGACGCTGCCCGCCCGCGCCCGGCACGCCGCGGAACCGGTAGGGCGCGGTGTGCCCGCCGGGCTGCACCACCCACGCCTGGCCGGGTTCGCCCTCGGCCAGCACGGTCTGCACCGCCTCGGCGATGTCCAGCGGTGTCAGCAGCGGGAACGCGACGGCGTCGAATTCCTCCTTCGCCGCACCGAGCAGCAGCGTGTCGACGAAGCCGGGGCACAGCGCGGAGACCACGATCCCGTCGTCGGCGAGCGCCGCGCCCGCCGCTCGCGCGTAGCCGACCACGGCGTGCTTGGTCAGCGTGTACAGCGGGTCGGTCGGCATGGGGGTCAGCCCGGCGAGCGACGCCGTGATCACGATCTTCCCGCCGCCTTGTCGCCGCAGTGCCGGCACCGCCGCGCACAGCCCGTAGACGACGTGGTCGACGTTGACGCCGACGAGCTTGCGGTACCGGTCGGCGTCCAGGGCGTCGTCGATCCCGGCCTGTCCGCCGCCGATGCCCGCGTTGAGCAGCACGACGTCGAGCCGTCCGAGCTCCTGCTCGACGCGGGCGACGACGGCGGGCATGGTCGCGGGGTCCGCGACGTCACCGGTGATGGCGAGACCACCGGCCGCCGCGGCGACCCGTTCCGCACCCTCGGCGTCGATGTCGACCACGGCGACCCGTGCCCCCAGCTTCGCGAGCCTGTGCGCGGCGGCGGAGCCGATGCCGTGCGCCCCGCCCGTGACCAGCGCGACCCGGCCGGTCAGGTCCACAGCGGTCACGGTGACCTCCTCAGCTGTTGCGCAGGAACCGGTCGAGCACGCGCACGCCGAACTTAAGCGCGTCGACCGGGACGCGCTCGTCCACGCCGTGGAAGAGCCCGGAGAAGTCGAGGTCGGCCGGCAGCTTGAGCGGCGCGAACCCGAAGTTGCGGATGCCGAGCTGCTGGAACGACTTCGCGTCCGTGCCGCCGGAGAGCATGTACGGCAGCACGCGGGCGCCGGGGTCCTCGGCGGTGATCGACGCCGTCATCGCGTCCACGAGCGCGCCGTCGAACGTCGTCTCGACCGGCGGCAGGCCGATCCACTCGCGTTCCACGTCCGGGCCGAGGATCTCGGCGAGCTCGCGGTCGAACGCCTCCTCGCGGCCGGGCAGGATGCGGCAGTCCACGGTGGCCTCGGCGGTGGACGGGATGACGTTCGCCTTGTAGCCCGCGGTGAGCATCGTCGGGTTCGCGGTGTCGCGCAGGGTCGCGCCGATCATCCGCGACAACGCGCCGAGCTTGCCGATCGAGCCCTCGACGTCGTCGTCGGGGAAGTCGATGCCGGTGATCTCGGTGACGCCGTCGAGGAACTCGCGCACCGACGGCCGGATGATCAGCGGCCACTGGTGCTGGTCCAGCCTGGTCACGGCGGCGGCGAGCTTCGCGACCGCGTTGTCGCGGTGGATCATGCTGCCGTGCCCCGCGGTGCCCTTGACCCGCAGCTTCAGCCAGCGGATGCCCTTCTCGGCGGTCTCGACGAGGTACGCGCGGACGTCGTCCTTCAGCGTGATGGAGAAGCCGCCGACCTCGCTGATCGCCTCGGTGACGCCCTCGAACAGCTCCGGCCGGTGCTCCACCAGCCACTTCGCGCCGTAGAGCCCGCCTGCCTCCTCGTCGGCGAGGAAGGCGAACACGATGTCGCGCGGCGGCACGACGTTCTCGCGCTTGAAGTGCCGTGCGAGGGCCAGCGTCATGCCGACCATGTCCTTCATGTCGACCGCGCCGCGGCCCCACACGTACCCGTCCTGCACGGCGCCGGAGAACGGGTGCACCGACCACTCGGAGGCGTCCGCGGGCACGACGTCGAGGTGGCCGTGGACCAGCAGCGCGCCCCGGCTCGGGTCGGCCCCGGCCAGGCGGGCGATCACGTTGCCGCGCCCCGGAGCGCCCGACTCGACGTAGGTGGTTTCGTAGCCCACCTCGGACAGCTTCCCGGCCACCCACTCGGCCGCCTCGCGCTCCCCCACGACCGTCGCCGGGTCACCCGTGTTCGTCGTGTCGATCCTGATCAGCTCGCTGACGAGCGTGACGGCCTCGTCCTCGGCCAGTGCCAGTGCGTTCCCCGTTGTGCTCACCCGTACTTCCTACCACCGGTCAGAACACGGACCAGCCCGTGAGAGTGGTGAAACGGTCCAGTGCGTCGACACCGGCGACGGAGTTGCCGCGCGCGTCGAGGCCGGGGCTCCAGACGCAGATCGCGCAGCGGCCGGGGACGACGGCGATGACGCCGCCGCCGACACCGCTCTTGCCCGGCAGGCCGACCCGGTAGGCGAACTCGCCGGCGGCGTCATAGGTCCCGCACGTGAGCATCACCGCGTTGACCCGCTTGGCGCCGCTCACGCCGAGCAGCCGGGTGCCGTCGTTGCGGACGCCGTGGCGGGCGAGGAAGAGGGTGGCGCGGGCCAGGTCGGCGCAGCTCATCTCGATCGAGCACTGCCGGACGTACTCGCGCACCACGGTGTCGGCCGGGTTGCGGAGGTTGCCGTAGGACGCCATGAAGTGCGCGAGGGCGCGGTTGCGGTCGGAGTGCCCCAGCTCCGACTCGGCGACCTCGGGGTCGACGCCGATCGCGGGGTTCCCGCTCTCCTCGCGCAGGAAGGCGAGGAGGCGGTCCGCGGCGCCGGGGCCGAGGTGGTCGGTGACGACGAGCGCGCCGGCGTTGATGAACGGGTTGCGCGGGATCCCCTGCTCCGTCTCCAGCTGGACGAGCGAGTTGAACGGCGATCCGGACGGTTCCCTGCCGACGCGCGTCCACACGTCGTCGTTCTCGGCGAGGGCGAGCGCGAGGGTGAACACCTTGGAGACGCTCTGGACCGAGAACGGCCGCTCGTGCTCCCCCGCGCCGAAGACCTCGCCGTCCAGGGTGGCGACGGCGAGGCCGAAGGCGTGCGGGTCGATCCTGGCGAGGGCCGGGATGTAGCCGGCCACGGCGCCCCCTGGCGTTACCTCGGCAGCGATGCGGCCGACCAGGTGCTGGAGCTCCATGACCGCCATCCCATCACGGGACGGGCGTCACGCCACCGGGAACTCGTGGAACTTGGTGACCTGACCGGGCTTCACGGTGCACGGGACGTTGACGACGCCGATCCAGGTCGGGTCGCCGTTGGCGTAGCGCGGCGTGAGCGCGAGGGACGCGTTGCCGAGGTTGATCGACGCCGTGCCCGCGTTGGGCAGGGTCAGCGACGGGAACGAGCCGCTGGCCGTCACCTGGAACGAGCCGGACGACGGCACCGGCGTGTTCGGGATGGTGAGCGTCGCGGTCAGGTTCTGGACGGAGCTGCCGTTGGTCACGGTGACGGGTGTGCTGAGCGTGCCGTCGACGGACCGTCCGCCGATCCACCAGAGCGTGTTGCGGACGTCGTCCGACACGGTGGTGTTGACCGTCGCCGCGGAGGCCGCCGTCGGCACCCCCGCGGTGGCCGAGTCCGGCGCGTCGGGCGAGCTGACGACGGACGGCATGTCGTGCGTTCCCGCGATCGAGAACTGGCACGAATAGGTGATGCTCAACGTGGCGACCGCGGCGGAGCCGGTGCCGGCCGTCGCCACGCTCAGCGCTCCCGCCACCATGGCAACGGCGGCGACACGCGAGAAAAGTCCGTTCTTCATGCGCAGGGACCTCCTGAGTACGTCATTGAACTGCAAGAAGGCGGTGTTGCTTTACTCGCCAGTAAAGTAACCACCGCGCATTCCGGGAGGCAAGTGAAAACGTGCTTTTGTCATCCGGGTGCGAAATGCGTACCCGTGATTTGTCAGTCGCGCCTCAACAAATAACGAGCCCGGAGCGCGAGTTCGAGGGCGAACCGCTCGTCGGCGTCGTGCAGGCGGTCGCCGAACAGCTCCTCCAACTGGTTCACGCGGTAGCGGACGGTCTGCGGATGCACCTGCAGCCGTGCGGCGACCTCCGGCGCCCCGCCGCGGGCCGACAGCCACACGAGCAGCGTCTCGGCGAGCTTCGTGCGCTGCCGGTCGGTCAGCGGGTCGAGTGGCGCGAGCGCCCGTTCGGCCAGCCGGCGCGCCAGGAACTCGTCGGCGAGCACGGTCAGCTCCACGAGGTGGTCCGAGCAGTCGAGCACCGGCCGGTCCGGCAGCACCTTCTCCCTGGTCAGCGCCAGGACGCGGCGGGCGCAGTCCAGCGACGTGCGGGCCTGCGCCGGCGGCACCGGCAGCCCGACAGCGGCCCGCCAGCCGGGCAGTGCGGCCCGCAGCCACCGCGGCACCGCGACCGGGTCCGGCACCAGCAGGTACGGCGAGGCGTCCTCGAAGTCGACGAGCACCCCGGCGGGCAGCTCCCCGACCGGCGCGGCGGACGGTTCGAGCGCCACGGCGGCGATCCGTTCCGGCACCGGCCAGACCGCCGCCCGCGCCGCGTCCAGCACCGCCTGCCAGTGGCTCGCCGGTTCCGCCACGAGCAGCTCCATCAGCTTGCGCCGCTTGCGTTCGAGCGTGCCCGCGGCACTGGCCTGCGCCGCCGCGTACCCCTCGACCGACAGGCTGACCAGCTCGTCGACGTGCGCGATCATCGCCTCGCCCAGCACTGACATGAGGCGCAGCGACAGCTTCCGCCGCTCGGCGAACCCGCACACGTGCCGCCAGGCCACCCGAGCGCCGATCCGGTAGGCGGCCTGCAGGCTGTCGAGGCTGCGCCCGCACTGGAACTCCCACGCGCCGAGCTTGCGGTGGATGTCGTCGTACGGGTCCGGTGCGCTCTCGGGCGCCGCGATCCGGTCGACGAACTTCACCAGCGCCTGCCGAATGCCGTCGACGACGTTCTGCCGAAATTCGCTGTACTCCGGAATGGCTTTCTCGATGGCCTCGACAATGCTCAGCGAAACAGGCGCGACCTCCATCCGGAGCAGCGGCGCCAGTTCTCGCGGGACGGATCTGCGCGGATCGTCCGGCTGAGTCACTCTCTCGAGTCTAGAAGAAAAACGAAACCCGGTCGTTCAGCCAGTCGGACGAAGTGCCTCACACTCAGAACAACCGCCCGATCGCGTCCCTGGCCACCAGGAACCCGGCGATGCCGAGGACCCAGCCCGTCGTGCTCGCCCCCTTCTCGGCGAACCACGTGCTGAGCCGCGTCAGGAACCGGTCGAGCCGGTCCCGCAGCGCCAGCCGCGCCCCGAGCAGCACCACCGCGGGCATGATCATGACCAGGCAGTATCCGGCGAGCAGCACCCCGATCTGGGCGGGCCGCAGGTCGGCCGCGCTCATCATCCCGATGGCCCCCAGGTACGGCAGCATCGTCGCCAGCTCCACCACCCCGGCCAGCAAGGCCACCCCCGCGAGCGCCGCGGCGGACCCGTCGGCGCTGATCCGGTTCCGCCACTTCCCGGTGTCGGGCTTCTTCTTGCCGTCGAAGCGGAAGCTGAGGGCGAACAGGACCACGCCGAGCACCAGCTGCCCCCACAGCGCGACGGGCCCGTCGAGGTGGCCGACCAGCTTCGAGGCCCCGAGCACGATCAGCACGCCGACCACGAAGTAGAACACCGTGATGGTGCCCAGGTAGACGGCGAACCTGCCGAGCCGCACCCGGCCCGGCGTCAGCATGAGCCAGATCGGGATGAACAGCGTCCCGATGCTCGTCGAGTCGAGCAGCGCCAGCCCTGCCAGCGCCGCGACCAGCCCCAGTGTCATCTCTCCCCCAAGGACGTCATGAGACGCCTTCTTTTTAATACGACCGTATGATAACAGCCGCGTCCGAGGGCTCGCAACGCACTTGGCAGGGCTACCTCACCAGCGGTTGCGGGCCTCCTCCGCCCACCCGGTCAGCCCGTCCAGCGACACCCACGTGCCGTCGTCCGCCTGCGCCCGTCCGCTGAACGTGCCGAAGCACTGGTGCGTCTCGCTGGACACCACGACCAGCCCGGACCGGGCGACGCGCTCGTGGAAGGGGTGGAACTCCGCCTGCACCCGCGGCCCCGTGATCCGCCACGGCTTCAGCCAGTCCGTGCGGTCGTACTCCCAGGTCAGGTCGTCGCTGATCTTGTGCAGGCGACCCTCGGTGAACACGGCGTTCTCCGTCGAGCCGGTGCCGTCGGTCCACTGGCCGCCGAGCTGGATCGCCCGTCCCGGCGCACACCCCGCCGCCCAGTTCCACGTCACGGAGCGCGGCCACTTCCCCCGTCCGTGATCGAGAACGGCGAACGAACCGGAGCCGATGACGACCTCGCGCTCACCGAGCACGAGCCGGCCACGCACGGGCCGCCCGAGGTCCTTCAGGGTGTACTGGAACCGCCCCTGGCCGAACGGCACCACGACGCCCAGCGACTCGTGTCCCGCGACGGCGGGCACCTCCGCCTCCAGCCGGAAGCCCGGCGCCTCCGCGCTGATCGTCGTGCCCTCCGGCCGTTGGACGAACTCCAGCGACACCCCGCCGCCACGACCGGAGGCGGTGCCGGCGCCGCTGCGGTCCGGCATCCGCACGCCGCGCGCCAGCGGCGTCACGGCGTCCTTGACGAACTCCTGACCGGTCTCCCGGTCCAGGACGTACACGCCGAGTGTCGCCGCGTAGTCGAGGGAGGCGGCGACCAGTCCGACGATGTGGGTCGGCGTCACCAGCCCCCAGTACTCCCACCGCTTGGCCCGGCCCCACCCGCGCAGGCTCGCGCGGTGCAGCGGCTGCCGCGTCCACCCCACCGCCGCCGGGTCGAGCCGCCCGTCCGGGAGGCAGAGGTCCACGGGGCTGGTGATCTCACGTTCGACGGGCATCGCGGCGGCCTTTCCACGGTGGTACTTGCCCGGGATCTAACACACCCGTGCTCAGTCGTCTTCGTGGCACCCCCATGACATCTGTCATGGAGAACTGGTGCGGTGCCGCACTGCCGCACGGCCGTCGCGGCGGAGATCGTGGATGGCATGACAGCGATAGAGGTGCGCGACCTGACCCGCCGGTACAGCGGTGGGTTCGAGGCCGTGCGAGGGGTGTCGTTCGACGTGGAGCGCGGCGAGATGTTCGCCCTGCTCGGCACGAACGGAGCGGGGAAGACGTCGACGGTCGAGGTCGTGGAAGGGCTGTCACGCCCGGCAGAGGGGACCGTGCGTGTGCTCGGCCACGACCCGTACCACGAACGGGCCGCCGTCCGGCCGCGGGTCGGCGTGATGCTGCAGGAGGGCGGGTTCCCGCCGGACCTGACGGCGCGGGAGGCGACGGCGATGTGGGCGGGGACGCTCACATCGCCGCGGCCCGTCGAGGAGGCGCTGGAGCTGGTCGACTTGGCGCACCGGGCGTCGGTGCGGGTGAAGCAGCTGTCCGGGGGTGAACGGCGCCGGCTCGACCTGGCGCTCGCGTTGCTGGGCAAGCCGGAGGTGCTGTTCCTCGACGAGCCGACCACCGGGCTCGACCCGGAGAGCAGGCGCAACACGTGGGAGCTGTTCCGGGCGCTCCTGCTGGAGGGGGTGACCGTGCTGCTGACGACGCACTACCTGGAGGAGGCCCAGGCGCTGGCGGACCGGCTGGCGATCATGCACCGCGGCCGCATCGTCGCGCAGGGCACGGTGTCGGAGGTGGTGGACGCGTACCCGTCCCGGATCACGTTCGTGCCACCGCCAGATGTCCAGCTCCCGATGGTCGCCGATCCGGACGGCACGGGACGCGTGACCGTGCGGACCAACGACCTGCAACGCACTTTGCACGACCTTCTCTCCTGGGCACACGCGCACGACGTCGCACTGTCCGGTTTGGACGCGCGGTCGGCGTCGCTCGAAGAGGCGTTCCTGGCGATCGCGGAGGAGGCGGCATGAGGGCCACGGCTGTCGGGCAGGCGGAGCTGAAGCTGTTCTGGCGCAACAAGACCGCGCTGTTCAACTCGCTGGTGCTGCCGTTGTTGCTCATCCCGCTGCTGGCCATCGTGGACGCCGACGGCGTGCCGCTGGTCATCGGCATCATCGCGTTCGTGCTGGTGATGGCTGTGTACTACAACCTGGTCACCACGTTCGTCGCCCGGCGCGAGGAGCTCGTGCTGAAGCGGCTGCGCGTCGGTGAGCTGGCCGATCCGGAGATCCTGCTGGGCACGGCACTGCCGTCCGTCGTGATCGCGCTCGGGCAGATGGTGGTGGCCGCCGTCGTCGTGGGGGTGATCACCGGCGTCGACCTGCCGTCCCGCCCGTGGTTCGTCCTGCTGGCCGTTGCCGGTGGCATCGCGTTGTTCGCCCTGCTCGCCGCCGCGTCCTCGGCGTTCACCCGCACGGTGGAGATGGCCCAGATCACCTCACTGCCGGTGCTGATGGCGTGCTTCCTCGGCTCCGGCCTGATGATCCCGCTGTCGATCGCGCCGGAGAACGTCCAGACGGTCCTGAACCTGCTCCCGCTCAACCCGGTCGTCGACCTGCTGCGCGCCGCCTGGCAGGACGGCCCCGTGCTGCGCCCGGTGATCGTCCTCGCGGCCTGGGTCGCCGCCGGCACCTACGCTGTACGACGCTGGTTCCGGTGGGACCCACGGAGGTGATCTTGCTCGGCTGGTGGCGGTCCCGCGGCAACGCGGCGCGGTTCGACTTCTCGGTCCGCGTCACGTTCTACCTGACCTACCTGTGCCTGCCGCCGCTGCTGATCCTCAGCCTGGCCGACGACATCGGACCCGCCGCCGTGGCACTCGCCTCGGCGGCGGTCCTGGTGCACGTGGCGCTCGGCGTGCGGCTCGCACACCTCGGCATCGAGCACTACCTGGGCAGGACCACGTTCCCCACCTCGCTGTTGCTGGGCTACCTGGCCTTCACGGCCGCCGTGCTGGCCACCGCGATCCTCGCCCACCCGCGCCCGCCACCCGGCGAACCGCACGGTCCGGTGGCCGGCATGGCCGTGCTGTTCCTGGTCCTGACGATCACGACGCTCTCCGCGCTGCGCCCGGTCCGGCCGTTGATGGCGGTGACCCTGGCCAGCTGCCTTCTCATGTTCCTCATCTCGGACATGGGCCAGGCGGTGACGTCCACGATCATGTTCGTGTTCCTGTCCTTCGCGTTCCGCACCACGCTGTGGATGCTCGGACTGGTCTGGGAGCTCGACCGCTCCCGCGAGGTCAGGGCCAACCTGGCCGTCGCCGAGGAGCGCCTGCGCTTCGCCCGCGACCTGCACGACGTGGTGGGCCGCAACCTCTCCGCGGTGGCGCTGAAGGCCGACCTGGCCGCCCAGCTGGCGCGCCGCGGGCGTGAGTCGGCGATCGACGAGATGCTCGAGGTCCGCCGCATCGCCCAGGAGTCGCTGGACGAGCTGCGCGCCGTCGTCAGCGGCTACCGCACCGCCGACCTGTCCGTGGAGCTCGCCGGTGCCCGCTCCCTGCTCGGCTCCGCGGGCATCGACTGCCGGGTGATCGGCGAGGCCACCGTCGAGGGTGAGCAGGCGGGCGCGCTGGGCTGGGCCGTCCGCGAGGGCGTGACCAACGTCCTGCGCCACAGCAAAGCCACGACCTGCACGATAACGTTGCGCGGCAAGGTCCTCACGATGTCCAACGACGGCGCCGGCACGTCCGCCCTCCGCTACGGCAGCGGCCTCGCCGGCCTGACCGAACGCGTCGCGGCACTGGGCGGCTCCGTGACCGCCGCCCCCGAAGCTCCCGACCGCTTCGTCCTCACCGTGGAGCTCCCGTGATCCGCATCCTCCTGGCCGACGACGAGCACCTCATCCGAGGCGCCATGGCCGCTCTGCTGTCCCTGGAAGACGACCTCGACGTGGTGGCGCAGGCCGCGACCGGCGCCGAGGCTTTGGCGACGGCACGGGCGGTCCGCCCGGACGTGGCCGTGATCGACCTGCAGATGCCCGACCTCGACGGCGTGGCCGTCGCGCAGGCCCTCGGCGCGGAGCTGCCCGAGTGCGGCACGATGATCGTGACGAGCCACGGCCGCCCCGGTCACCTGAAACGGGCGCTGGCGGCGGGTGTCCGCGGCTTCCTGCCGAAAACCGTGTCGTCCGACGTCCTGGCCACGGTTGTCCGCACCGTCCACACCGGCGGCCGGTACGTCGATCCTGCCCTCGCCGCCGAGGCCATCAGCGCGGGCGACAGCCCGTTGACCCCGCGGGAAGCGGACGTCCTGGAACTGGCTCTGGAAGGCGCCCCGGTGGACGAGATCGCCCGCCGCGCCTCCCTCTCCCCCGGCACGGTCCGCAACTACCTGTCCTCGGCCGTGGGCAAGACCGGCGCATCGAACCGCCACGAGGCCGCCCGCTTCGCCAGGGCCAAGGGCTGGATCTAAGCCTCCCACCACCGCAGCACCCGCAGCGCGTGGAACGTCAGCCACTTCGACGGCTCCCCCGCCTCCACGTCCACCTCGAACCACACCCGCCCGGGGTGCCGCCCCGCCTGCAACCACGTCCCGTCCGCCTGCCGGGCCCCCTTGACCATCGCCACCGCGGCTCCCGCCCTGGCGTCCTTCCGCCCCGCCTCCCGGAAGTGGTCCAGGGCGTTGAGAACGCTGTACCCCCACCGGAACGGCGACCGGAACTGCCCGGCCCACTCCCCCACGACCTCGCCGGTGGACAACCGCCGGGAGAGGTGCCGCTTCAGCAGGTACTCCTCGCCCCGCAGCCGGGCCTCCCTGGTCCGCGGCGTCCCACCCGTCGCCCGCTCGTGGGCCAGCAACCCCTTCAGCGAGTTGAGGGTCGAGGCGAACGACGACCGCGTGGACCCCTCGACCCACTCGCAGTTCCACCCGCCGTCCGCGAGCTGGTGGTCGACGAACCACTCGGCGATCCCCTCGACGTCCACGCCGAGCCACACGCCGTTGGCCAACGTCCACGCGTTGATGCAGCAGTCGACCTCCCCACCCCAGTAGGGCAGGTCGTCGTACTCCCACCGGCAGTTCTCCGCGAGCAGCTCCGGAGTCCGCCGCTCCCGCAGCACGGCCGGGTCCAGCCCCCACTCCCGCAACGAGTTCAGCGACCACGTGGTGGCCGTCCAGGGTTGCCCCTCCTCCTTGCCGTGCTCGAACCCGGCGGGGAAGAACGCCCCACCGGCCCACATGCCGTCGCTGCCCTGCTCGGCCAGCAACCGGGCCCCGAACCCCTCCACCGCGACCCGCCGCCGCGTCGCCCGCCACACCTCGGCCGGCTCGTCCAGCAGGTCCCGCTGCACCTGCCACCGCAGTGCCGGGTCGGAGTCGAGCAGCCACCCCATCAGCTCATCCACGCCCGCGACCGTAGTGCAGGAACCGCCGGTTCCTCAGCGGGTGGAGCGGTGCCCGGCGAGGGCCGCGGCCAGGGCGGTGAGCGCCAAAGCCGCGGCGACGACCGCGAGCGCGCGCACCGCGCTGCTCGGGTCACCCGAGGACGCCAGGACGAGGTACAGGCCGCCGAAGACCGAGATGCCCAGTGCCGCGGCGACCTCGGTGGAGGTGTTGAGCAGGGCGCTGATGTCGGCTGCCCACTCCTGCGGAGCCGTCTGAGTGAGGGTGTGGACCAGGGCGTTGAACCCGAGGCCGAGTCCCCCGCCGAGCACCCCCAGCAGCACCACCAGGGCCACGTAGTTGTGACCGAACAGCAGGAGCTGGCCGGTCAACCCGCCTCCGGCCGACCGTCAGCTCTCCCACGTCGACGACGCCGGCCAGACCGGCGACCGCCTCCACCCCGGCGACCCGGTCGAGCACCCCGACCGGTCCGCCACCAGGAAGCGGATCGCCGCACCCCCGTGCCGCCGCGGCACGATGTCGACCAGGTGCCCCACCGCGCGCCCGACGACACCTCCCACGAGATCGACGCCCAGGGCGTGGTGCACCAGCCGGGGGATCATGCCGCCGGCCAGCCTGGGGTTGACCTCGATGATCGCGGGCCCGGCCGCCCCGAGCCGCAGCTCCGTGTGCGTCGCGCCCCAGGCCACGTCCAGCACGCGCAACGCGCGTTCGGTCGTCGTGACGAGCGCGGAACGGACCCCGATCCGGAGACCGGTTTCAAGTCCACCAGGTGCCCGAGCCGTCCGGCGACCTCGACGGCCTCCCGCACCTGCTGCACCACAAGGACGAGTTCCTCGTCAAACCGGCGATCGGCATGCAGGGCACCGGCGTGGTCAGCCGGGACACCGGCGGTGCGCAGCAGAACGCCGTCGTCGCCTTGTGACACGGAAGCCCCTTACTGCTTTACTATGGTACTAGCAAAGCAGTAAGGGGCTTCCGTGTTCGTCTTCCGGCTCGACACCCACTCCGGCGTGCCGCCGTACCTGCAGCTCGTCCAGCAGGTCCGCCAAGCGGTGCTGCTGGGCTTCCTCCAGCCCGGCGACCGCCTCCCGCTCATCCGCGAGGTGGTCGAGGACCTGGCGATCAACCCGAACACCGTCGCCAAGGCGTACCGGCAGATGGAACAGGAAGACCTGGTCACCGGCCGGCCAGGCCAGGGCACGTTCGTCAACGAGCAGCAGTCGGCCGTGATGGCGGCATCGACGTACACGTCCCTGCGCCGCGGCCTCGTGACCTGGCTGCGCCGCGCCTACGACGCCGGTCTGGACGAGCAGGCGGTCAACGCGCTCTTCACGTCCGTTCACCAGGAGACGCGGAACGAGGGCGTGGCGTGACCGAGCTCGCGTTGCGCACCGAAGGGGTGGGCAAGCAGTACCGGAAGAGCTGGGCGCTGCGCGACTGCACCCTGGCCCTGCCCGCAGGCGGCGTGATCGCCCTCGTCGGCCCGAACGGGGCGGGCAAGACCACGCTGCTGCGCCTGGCCGTCGGATTGCTCGCACCGACCACCGGCATGGTCGAGGTCCTCGGCCACGACGTCACGGCCAGCACCCCGCACACCCTGTCCCGCGTAGGGTTCCTCGCCCAGGACCATCCGCTCTACAAGCGCTTCACCGTCGCCGAGATGCTCCGCTTCGGCCGCGCCTGCAACCTCCGCTTCGACAAGGACCTCGCCGAACGCCGGCTGGCGAAGCTCGGCATCCCGCTCGACCGCAGGACGGGCACGCTCTCCGGCGGCCAACAGGCCCAGGTCGCCCTGGCCCTGGCCCTGGCCAAACGCCCGGACCTGCTCGTCCTGGACGAGCCGGTGGCCAGCCTCGACCCGTTGGCCCGCCACGAGTTCCTGCAGACCCTCATGGGCGCCGTGGCCGAGGGTGACGTGACCGTCCTGTTCTCCTCCCACGTGGTGCACGAGCTCGAACGCGTCTGCGACCACCTGATCGTCCTCAACAACGGCCGCGTCACCCTCGCCGGCGACATCGACACCCTCCTCGCCGAGCACCGCTTGCTGATGGGCCCACGCACGTCCGCCGATCCCGCTCAAGGCAGCTCCGTCGTGGAGACCGTCCACAGCGACCGGCACACAACCCTGCTGGTGCGCGACGGCGGCCTCCCCACAGCACCCGGCTGGCAGGCCCACCCGGTCGCACTGGAGGACCTGGTGCTCGCGTACCTGCGCCGTCCCGTGGAGGCGGCATGACCTGGCTGATCTGGCGCCAGCACCGCACCGAGGTCTGCGTCCTGGGCTTGCTGGTCGGCATCTTCGGCATCACCCTGCTGGTGCTCGGGGCACAGGCCCACGACCTGTTCCCCCAAGGCCCCGCCCACTGCGCGGGCCAAGCCGGCCTCGACGACGCCTGCACGTCCTCCTTCCGCCGCCTCGACGACGAGTACGGCTTCATCGAGAACCTCCTGGCAGCCTTCTACCTGGTCCCGGTCGTCATCGGCGCCTTCCTGGGCGCGCCACTGCTCGCCCGCGAACTGGAAGACGGCACCTGGCAACTAGCCTGGACACAGGCCGTTCCGCGAATGCGCTGGCTGACAGCCAAACTGACCGCCCTGGCGGGCGTCACCATCGCACTAACCGGCATGTTCACCGCGGTACTCACCTGGTTCCGCCAACCGTTCGACGCCTGGGAAGGCCGCTTCCAATACGACTCCTTCGACCTGCAAGGACTCGTCCCGGTGGCATACGCGCTGTTCGCGTTCGCCGTCGCCACCACCGCAGGCGCGATCCTGCGCCGCAGCCTGCCAGCGTTCGGCGTCGCGTTCGGAGCCTTCCTCGCCGCCCGCATGGGCGTGGCACTGCTGGCCCGCCCCGCCTACGCCACACCGCTCACCACCACAGAACCCATCGCCCCGAAGAGCGGCAACACCGACTGGACGATCGAACACGGCTACGCCAACGCCGACGGCCGCAGGCTGAGCTCGACCGAGTACTACGACCTGGAGTCCGCCGCCAACCGTGCAGGCACCACCCTCACCCAGTTCCTGCGCGAACAGGGCGTCCAGCAGTACCGGGTCTACCACCCGGCCGACCGGTTCTGGACGTTCCAGCTCATCGAGACGACCCTGTTCATCGCCGTCGCGGCGGCCCTGGTCGGCGTGGTGGTGTGGCGGGTGCGGCGCCGCGTCATCTGATGCGTGCGGCACCGGCACGGACCATTCTCGACCGGTGATCTTTCGCCGCGCCCCGGCGCGTCAGTCTGCGCCGCCCTCCAGGCCACCGCTCGCGATCACGCCAGACACGACCGTGGATCCCTCATCGCCGCAAATCTCAACGGCACGATCCTCACAAATGCGCACCACGACGAGCGGACCAACATCACCGACGTCACGACCGACGAGAACACCCGAGGCGCATGGTGGTGATGGCCCGCAGGTAGTCGCCGATCAGGTGCCGGTGGGCGCTCAAACGTCCCAGCCGACCATCGGCACCACCCACGAACCAGGTGGCCCACCGCTCGGCCGGCGGCAGGCCACCTGCAACGTCCTGTCACGTCAGCACGCCTAGTCCTTCCAGGGCATCTCGTCACGCAGCCCTTCGTTGATGGCGAAGGCGTTCTTCACCGCGGCCTTGAGCGCACCCTCCACCCAACGGCGGTGCCGCCGGTCGCACGCGTCGTTGGCGAACCACACCCGCCCCACCGGCCGGATCACGTCCTCGTAGAAGCCCTCGCTCATCTCGAACGCGCGGAACAGCGGACCGATCCCGCACGCGAACCAGTCCAGCGCCCAGTCCTTGTAGACGCCGAACTCGAACGTGTCCCGAGCCTCCGGGTGAATCTTGACCAGGTCCTCCAACGCCTGCTGCACGCTCTCCTCGCCCGCCAGCGGCGTGTAGGGCATGCTGTCCTGCTCCCAGCAGTAGGACGCGATCATCACGCCCTTGCGGTAACGGGTGTCCTGCCCAGCCGGCGGGTAGACGATGTTGCGGATGGCCAGGTCCGTCACCGTGAGCCCGTGCGTGATGCCGTACGCGCTCTCCCACCACCGCTCACTGAACTGCATGAACAGTTTGTGCGCACGCCCGTAGTAGGTGTTGCGGATCGCATACCACTTGTCCGGGTCAAGCCCCTGGATCTCCATGTGCCGCAGGCTCGCGAACGGCACAGTCACCACCACCTCGTCCGCGACGACCGTGTGCGACCGCCGCCCCGACCGGTAGTAGACGCGCACCCCGCTCTCGTCCTGGTCGATGCCGTGCACCTGCGCACCGAGCCGGATGTTGTCCATCAGGTAGGGCTCGAACGCACGCGGCAGCGAGTCAGCCCCGTCCACGAGATAGGAGAGGTCGCCGAAAACATCCTCGTAGTAGTGGGAGAACCACTCGACGAGCGAGAAGTGGTAGCGCCCCTCGAGGTTGAACAACGGCCCGAGCATGGACAACGCCCCGTCACCAAGCCCGCGCTCCTTGAGATACCCCAGCAGCGTGTACTTGTCGTAGTCGACAAGGATCTTCTGCCAAGCCTTCTCCTGCCCCTCACTCTCCATGACGTCGATCAACGGCTGCACCGTGTGCCGAAGCAGTTCGTGCGGCGCCTTGTCGGCCTCCGCCGCCGACAGGTCGAAGTCGAACGAGGTCGAGTCGAAGTCCCGCCGCCGCACCCCTTTGCCCTGCAGGTAGATGAACGTGTCCTCGTCGTACATCGGAAAGGGCTTGGTCTCGAGACCGAACTTGTCCTTGATGAGCCACTGCACCAACGGGTGCTGTTCAGGAAACCGCATAGCGCCGAACTCGCCGTACATGTCGCCAGCGAACTCACGGTGGGTGAGAATGCGCCCACCCAACCGGTTCTGCCCCTCCAAGACGGTGACCTCGTGCCCGGCTTCCTTGAGCAACAAGGCAGCCGTCAAACCCGCCATCCCGGCACCAACGACAGCAACCCGGCGCTTCGGCGCCGAACTCTCCGGCAACCCGTCCTTCAACAGGTCGAGCACGTCCACAGCCATGACCGAACCTCTCACTCCATCGTCACCCTGAGCTGGTATGAGAGGCGGCCGTCCTCACTTCGACCGTACTGCGGGATCAAACGCCCGACTACAACACGATGGGGTGGTTCGGCTCCCAACGGCCCGCACGCCTGTTAGATCAGTCGCCGAGTCCCGGCAGGTCATAGCCGGTGCGGTCGTCCCACTCGATCTCATAGTCGTCGAGGGTGAAGGCCCAGTCAGCGTCAGGCACCGCCCTACGCAGCGCGGTGACCCCAGCCAGCCAGTGCACCAGCGACGGCACCACCCGCTCTTCCTCGGCGGGCAGCTTGGTCGACCCGTCGAGCACCGTTCCGGACTCCAGCCCGTCGTAGAGGTACAACACCTCTTCTTCCGAGAACGGCGCGTTCGCGTTGAAGGTGTCAACGACTCGACCAACGGCCGCGAGCTCGCCGTCAGTCAGCGGCACCGAACGACGAGCCGTGTAGTAAAGAGAAACGCCCACGCAGACCACCCTAACGAGCTGCGTTCAGGCAGCCTCCGCTGCCGCCCACTCTCGGCCAGCCCAGCGCGCCGCCCTCGATCACCGGAGGGAAGCACCTCAGCCCGTCCAACACCTCGCCAGCGAACCACCACCCGAACAGACACTGCCTCCTTGCCGCAACCCTGGTGCTCTCACCTGCACAAACGCCGTGCGGAACCCCCGATTTTGGCGCGCGACGACGATCATGTAATCTATGCACACACCACGGCGAGAGCCGAGGCGGAACTGAATACGTCCGGGTGGCGGAATGGCAGACGCGCTAGCTTGAGGTGCTAGTCCCCGCAAGGGGGTGGGGGTTCAAGTCCCCCCTCGGACACGCAAAAGTGGCAAGTTTGCCACAACTACGTGACAGGTGCTCAGGTCTACTTGAGCACCTGTTTCGCGTCTCGGCACCACGAACGGGTGGTGTCCGATGACCCGCTCCTATATCCGCCCTCTCATCCCCACCGTTACTCCGGCGGGTCCCGCGGATATCTCTCAGCGCTTTGTCGGCCAGCCACTCCCCCTTATCTCCGTACCCGTTTCCAAGCCTCCCCGCTCGACCAACGTCGTGTACGGAATGGCCACGGTCGACGACCGCGGCCGGGTCGCTGACCGGCACATCACGGCCGCGCTGGGGTGGGACGGCAGCACCCGGTTGAGCATCCGTGAACACGACGGCCTGCTCGTCGTCACCGCCGACCCGCACGGTGTCGTCAAGCTGAGCGCACAGGTCTACCTCCGCCTCCCCGCCCAAGCCCGCCGCGCGGTCGGCATCGTCGTCGGCGACCGGGTCCTGCTCACCGCCCACCTCGACCACCACACCCTGACCGCCTTTCCGCCACGTGCCCTGGACGAACTGCTCCTACCCGCCCTGCCGGGAGGTGAGGATCAGTGACCGGCGCACCCACCCAAGCTGAACTGGAAGCCGCCCGACTGGTCTTGGACCGGATGGGCGTCACCGCCGAGGACCTGCTCAGGTCGGTGAAACCGCCGGCACCCACGTTCGCCGAGTACATCCCTGTCGTGGCGGCCGCAGTCAGCGACGGAACGCGCCGCGCCTACACGCCCTACTGGAACCGCGTGCTCGAACAGTGGGCGGACGTCTCGCTCAGCGACCGCACCCCGACCGACATCCAGCGCCTGGTGCAGCACCTCAAGGCCAACCTCACCGTCCGACGCAACACCCGCAACGGCAACTCCGCCGCCGAACACCTCATCGCCGCCCTGCGCTGCCTCTACCGCCACGCCGTCGACGACGAACTCATCGACGAACGCTCCAACCCCGCAGCAAAGGTAGCCAAACCCCGACGTCAACCCAGCAACCGACGGGCCCTGTCCGGCAAACAGATGGACCAACTCAACGATGTCGTCGCCACCACCGGCAACGATCCGCAGTTGGACTCGCTGATCGTCCGATTCCACACCGAAACCGCAGCCCGGCGTGGTGGCGCCCTCGCCCTGCGACCGAAAGATCTCGACCAGGAGCAGTGCCTGGTTTATCTGCGTGAGAAGGGCGAGACCTCACGCTGGCAACCGGTCTCCCCCACGCTGATGTGGCATCTCCTGCAACACGTCGAGCATCGCGGCGCGCCGATGAACGGGCGGCTGCTGCGCAACGCCAACGGCAGCCAGATCACCTACCACCGCTACGACTACCTGTGGAACCGCGTCGGCCAACAGTTGGCCTGGGCGGGGAAGCAGGGCGTCAGCACCCACTGGCTCCGCTACACCACCCTGACCTGGGTCGAACGGCATTTCGGCTACGCGGTGGCCCGTGCTTATGCCGGGCACAACGACTCCAACAGCGACGCGGGCAGCACCACCACCTACATCCGCGCCACCCTCGAAGAAGTCGCCACCGCACTCGCCACCCTCACCGGAGAACACCACCCACTGACATAACCAGTCGATCCCCTGGGCTGGATCGCACGACGTAGCGATCCAGCCCAGGGCCCGTCAGCCTCACCACATCACCGGATCGGTCCTGCATCTGGCCATAGTGGCCCAGTACATCTGACTTTGGTTGGCGACGCGCCCAGCAGACAGCAGCCATCCCAGTTGATAGCCGACGGGAGGTAGATGTGGGCAAACGCGGCCCAAGCCTCTACCAGTCCCGGTTGAACACCTGGGAGCAGTGGAAGCATGTCGCCATTGCCGCCAACGGCCATTGACTTCCACTGTCGCCGCTTCTCGCCGACGGTCACGCAGCTCTGGTAGCCACCGGCGAGAAGCCTCGATCAGGACGTTCGACCGATCCACGCCGGGCTCGCGAGGATTTCGTCGGCAATGGCTGCGGCGCCACCGAACAGTTCGCAGCGAAGCGAAACGCTGCTCCTGGGTGCTAATCTCACAGCTAGCACGTGCAAGTGGCCGTGGGGCGAGAGGGTGGACGTTGGGGACGAAAGCGGGCAAGCGGGTGACAGCCGCGGACGTCGCGCGGTCGTTGGGTCTTTCCAGGGCAACGGTGGGATTCGTGCTCAACGGAACGACCGAGCAGAGGATTTCCGAGGCGACCAGGGACCGCGTCCTGGCGGAGGCCGCGCGCCTCGGTTATCGGCCGCACACGGCCGCCCAGGCACTACGTCGCGGCAGCAGCAGGCTGATCCTGCTGATCATCCCGGACTGGCCGGTCGACTTCAGCGTCAGCAAGTGCGTCGAGGAGGCCTCGCACACCCTGGAAGAGGCCGGGTACTCGCTCGTCACCCAGACGCATCATCCGGTGGGGACGGCGCGCCCGCTCTGGGAGCTGCTCGATCCAGAAGTGGTGGTGGGCTTTGCGCCGTTCACCCCTGACGACGTTACGGCGATGCAGGGCTGCGGTGTCACGAAGATCGTCCCGGGGCTGGAGCCGAACCCGTCGACGCCTGACCCGCTCGGTCTGCACGACGGCCCGCGTTTGCAAGTCGAGCACCTGCGTGCCCGCGGGCACGAGCGCCTCGGGTTCGCCGCGACGAGTGACTCGCGAGTGTCCGGCCTGGTCGAGTCCCGGCTGGCAGCGGCCCAGGAAGCCGCTGCGGCCTCGGGGTTGCCTCCGCTCGTCGTCCGAACCGTCGACGGCAGCCCGGACGCTGCGGGGCAGGCGGTCCAGGACTGGTTGCGGGGGGACGTGACGGGAGTCGTGGCCTACAACGACGACAGCGCTGCCAGGGTGATCGGCGCCGCCATCCGCGCGGGCCGGGACGTTCCGGCCGACCTCGCCGTCATCGGGCACGACGACAGTCCGTACACCGCGTTGTTCGTCCCCTCGATCTCGAGCATCCGGATCGACTACGCGGGCCTTGGACGACACCTGGCCGAACTGGCACTCCACGCGGCCACCGGTCAGCCGCTGTCCGGCGATGGTGTCGACGCCGCGACGGCGGTGGTCGCTCGCGAGTCCACCGCGTCCTGACGGATCACGCGTCGACGACGACCACCCGCAGGCTTCTCGGTCCGTGCACGCCTTCCACCCGGTCGAGCTCGATGTCGCTGGTCGCGCTCGGGCCGCTGATCCAGGTCTGGGCGCGCAGCGGATCCAGTCCCGCGATCGCGGCCGGCACGCCGGGCACGATCTGGTCGCCGCGCACGACGCAGACGTGGATGTCCGGCAGCAGGGAGAAGACCCTGGGACCCTGGCCAGGTCCGTGGTCGAGCACCACGGTTCCCGTCTCGGCGATGCCGATGGCCACCGTGGTCACCACGGCATCGGCGGTGCGCGGGCCGGACGGCGCCGGTCCGGTGACCGGGTGGGGAAACCCGTCCGGCACCGCGACGGTCCTCGCGTCGGCGAGGGCTTCCGCGATCGCGCCGGCCACCTCGGATTCCGCACACCGGCGCACGACCACGCCGTAGTCGGCGACCCGCTCGACGAAGAGCCCGACCAGGTCCGGCAGCTTGACCGGCTTCCGGTGAACGCCGGGCACCTCGCTCTCCTCCGACCGGGCCTGCGCAAGTGCACCGCGGGCCGCGGCCAGGATCTCGTCACGAGCGTTCATCGCGCCTCCACCACTTCCTGAACGACTCCGCCGGTGGCGCCGGGAGGTCGCGGGCATCCGTCCACAGCGAACCGGGCCAGGGCAGTCTCGTCACAGCGCGCCGCCCACCGGGAAGTCGCCTCCGGCCCAGCCTGCTGAACACGGCTGACACGCGTTCGGCGATCCGCAGCCGACCTGACCTGGCCAGCGTCCACGACGCCGCCTTCATCGCCACCGCCTCGGCGTGCGGTCGTGGTCCGCGTCGGACGTCGACGACCTGCGACCGCAGGTGAACCAACACCTCGGGGATGTCGATGCGGACCGGACAGGCGTCGAAGCAGGCACCGCACAGACTCGACGCGTAGGGCAGGGAGTCGGTCTGGGCGTCCGTTCCCACACCTTTGAGCAACGGGTTGAGGATCGCCCCGATAGGACCGGGGTAGACGGACCCGTACGCGTGCCCGCCGGTCCTCTCGTACACCGGGCAGACGTTGAGACAGGCGGAACACCGGATGCACCGCAACGCCTGACGGCCGATCTCGTCGGCCAGTGCGCGGGTACGGCCGTTGTCCAGCAGGACGACGTGCATCTCCTGCGGTCCGTCGCCCGGGGTCACACCGGACCACGTGGAGGTGTACGGGTTCATCCGCTCGCCGGTGCTCGACCGCGGCAGGAGCTGGAGGAACACGTCCAGATCGGCCCACGTGGGCACGACCTTCTCGATGCCGACGACCGACACGAGGATCTCCGGCAGGGTGAGGCACATCCGGCCGTTGCCCTCGGACTCGACGACCACGAGCGTTCCGGTGTCGGCGACGGCGAAGTTCGCGCCGGAGACCGCCATCCTCGCCGAGAGGAACTTCTGCCGCAGGTGCCGCCGGGCCGCTGCCGCCAGCTCGGCTGGTTCATCGCTCAGCTCAGGATCGGTTCCCTCCATCTTGGACAGGAAGATCTCGCGGATCTCCGCGCGGTTGCGGTGGATCGCGGGCACCAGGATGTGGCTGGGCAGGTCGTCACCGAGTTGCACGACGAGCTCGGCGAGATCGGTTTCCCACGCGGTGACGCCTTGGGCGGCGAGCGCCTCGTTGAGCCCGATCTCCTGCGTTGCCATGGACTTGACCTTGACCACTTCGTCGACACCGTGGCTGCGTGCGATGCGACCGACCACGTCGCACGCCTCGGCGGCGTCCCGCGCCCAGTGGACCGTGACTCCATGATCGGTCAGCGACCGTTCCAGCCGGAGGAGGTGCCGGTCGAGTTGCCGAAGGGTGTTGTCCTTGATGGCGGCGCCGGCTCGGCGCAGCTCTTCCCACTCCGGCACCTCGGCGACCACCGCCGCGCGCTTGGCGCGGATGGTGGCTGTGGCGTGAGCGAGGTTCCGCCTGAGCTGCGTGTCGCCGAGGGCTTCGCGGGCTGCCTGGGGAAACGGCGGCATGCCGAGGAACGTCACCGCTCCCCCTCCGTGCCGGCCAGGACGTCGGCCAAGTGCATCACCTTCACTCCGGAGCGCTGTCGTGAGAGCAGGCCTCCTATGTGCATGAGACAGGAGTTGTCGCCCGCGACGAGGACCTCGGCGCCGGTTTCCCGGACGTGCCGTGCCTTGTCGGCCCCCATCGCGACGGAGGTGTCGGTGTTCTTGAGGGCGAAGGTGCCGCCGAACCCGCAGCATTCGTCCGCTGCGGGCAGCTCGACCAGGTCGATGCCGCGAACAGCCCGCAGCAGGCGCAACGGCCGGTCACCGACCCGCAGCATCCGCAGCGAGTGGCAGGTCGGGTGGTAGGTGACGCGGTGTGGGAAGTAGGCGCCGACGTCCTCGACGCCCAGTACGTCGACGAGGAACTCGGACAGCTCGAACACCTTCGACGAGGCCGCTGCGAGCCGTTCGTCATTGCCCCGGCGAGCCACGATCCCGTGCTGGTGCCGGACCGACCCGGCGCACGAACCGGACGGCGTGACGATCGCGTCGTACCCGTCGAACGCCTTGGCGAAAGTGCGCACGACGGGCACGGCCTCGTCGAGGTAGCCGGTGTTCACCATCGGCTGACCGCAGCACGTCTGCGCGTCCGGGAAGTCCACGTCGACCCCGAGCCGGCGCAGCAACCGGACGACGGACTTGCCGGTCTCGGGGAACAGCGCGTCGTTGACGCAGGTGACCAGGAGCGCGACCTTCACGGCACCTCCGCCCCGCTCCACAGCGCTGTCCGCGCCGAAGGGGTGTACCTGCGCACCGGGTGGGTGCTGCGGATCAACGCGCGCATCGAGGCCAGGTCCGGCAAGTCCTCACCGAGGGCGCGGGCTTGCACGAGCACGTTGCCGAGCGCCGTCGCCTCCACGGGGCCGGCCACGACGGGCACGCCGCAGGCGTCGGCGGTCAGCTGGCAGAGCAGTTCGTTGCGAGCTCCTCCCCCGACGACGTGCACGACGTCGACCGGACGGCCGGTCACATCCGCGACCTCGCGCACCGCGCGCCGGTAGGCCAGCGCCAGGCTGTCGAGAACGCACCGCACGAACTCCGCCGGGCTGGCCGGGGGTTCCTGCTCCGTTGCCCTGCACGCGTTCTCGATCCTGGCGGGCATGTCACCAGGCGGGAAGAACTCCGGTGTGTTGATGTCCACCACAGCACGCAACGGTGGTACCTCGGCCGCCTGGGCGAGCAGGTCCGGCAGGTTCACCTCGAAGCCGCGAGCGCGCCACGCCCGCACGCACTCGGACAACACCCACAGGCCCATCACGTTGCGCAGGAAGCGGATCTTGCCGTCCACTCCCACCTCGTTGGTGAAGTTGGCCGCCATCGCGGCATCCGACAGCACGGGTGCGTCCAGCTCGACACCAACCAACGACCACGTGCCAGAGGAGATGTAGGCGAAGTTGGTTCCCGGTTCCGCGGGAACTCCCACGACCGCGGAGGCCGTGTCGTGGGAGCCGACCGCGATCACCGGGAGGGTCGGCAAGCCAGCCTCCCCGGCGACTTCCGGCAGCAACGGGCCGATCACGTCCCCAGCTGACCGCAGTGGCGGGAACAGCCCGCGCGGCACGCCCACCGCATCGGCGAGCCCGGTTGCCCAAGAGCGGGTGCGCACGTCGTAGAGCTGGGTCGTCGACGCGTTCGTGTGTTCGGCGCCGATCTGCCCGGTCAGCCAGTAGGCGAGCAGGTCGGGAACCATCAGCATCGTCGAGGCGTGGCGCAGCCGTGGACCGTCGAGCTCGGACACCAGCTGGTACAGCGTGTTGAACGGGAGCTGCTGGATCCCTGTGGTGGTGTAGAGGTCGCGGTCCGGCACGACCAGGCGCACCTGGTCGATGACACCGTCGGTCCGGTCGTCCCGGTAGTGCACCGGGTTGCCGAGCATCGTCCCGTCGGCAGCGAGCAGACCGTAGTCGACCGCCCAGGAGTCGATGCCGATCGCGTCGACCGGGGTCTGTGCGTGGGCGGCCCGGATCCCTTCCAGGACCTTCGCGTAGATGCCCAGGACGTCCCAGTGCAGGGTCGGCTTCTGGCGGCCGGCCACGCGCACCGGCCCGTTCGGGAACCGGTGCGCTTCCTCGAGCACGAGCCGGCCGGTGCCGACTGTGCCCACCATGACCCTGCCGCTGGTGGCGCCCAGGTCGACAGCCGCGACGCGCACGGTCATCGCAGGAATCCCGCGGCCACGCCCGCGTCGACGGGGATGTGCAGGCCGGTGGTCTGGACGAGGTCGCCGCCGGTGAGCGCGAACACGGCGGCGGCGACGTGCTCGGGCAACACCTCGCGCTTGAGCAGCGTGCGCTGGGCATAGAACGCGCCCAGCTCCTCCTCCGGCACGCCGTACACGGCGGCGCGCTGGGCTCCCCAGCCGCCGGCGAAGATGCCGGAGCCCTGCACCACGCCATCGGGGTTGACCCCGTTGACCCGGATGCCGTGGGCGCCGAGCTCGGCGGCCAGCAGCCGGACCTGGTGGGCCTGGTCTGCTTTCGCGGCGCCGTAGGCGACGTTGTTCGGCCCGGCGAACACGGAGTTCTTCGACGAGATGTAGACGATGTCGCCACCGATGCCCTGTTCGACCATCGCTTTCGCCGAGGCCCTGGAGACCAGGAACGAACCCTTGGCCATCACGTCGTGCTGCAGGTCCCAGTCGCGGTCGGTGGTCTCCAGCAACGGCTTCGAGATCGACAGGCCGGCGTTGTTCACGACCAGGTCGAGCCCGCCGAACGCCAACGTGGTGGCGTCCACTGCCGCCTGCACGGCGCCGGTGTCGGTGACGTCCGCGGTGATCGCAACGGCGTGGTCCGTGGAACCGATCTCGGCGGCTGTCCTGGCAGCGGCTGCGGCGTCGAGGTCGGCGATCGCCACGCAGGCACCCTCGGCGGCGAGCCGCAGGGCGATTGCCCTGCCGATGCCCGAGCCCGCACCGGTCACGAGGGCGATCCGCCCGGCGAGGGGTTTCGGCTTCGGCATCCGCTGCAGCTTGGCTTCTTCCAGCGCCCAGTACTCGATCCGGAACTTCTCGCTTTCCGGGATGGGTGCGTAGGAGGACACGGCCTCGGCGCCGCGCATGACGTTGATGGCGTTGACGTAGAACTCACCGGCCACGCGCGCCGTCTGCTTGTCGCGTCCGAACGAGAACATGCCGACGCCGGGAACCAGCACGATCGCCGGATCAGCACCGCGCATCGCTGGGGAGTCCGCGGTCGCGTGTCGCTCGTAGTAGGCGCGGTAGGAGTCGCGGTAGTCCGCGTGCAGCTGCTTGAGCCGCGCGATCACGTCCTCCAGCGGTGCGGTGCCCGGCAGGTCCACCACGAGTGGGCGGACCTTGGTCCGCAGGAAGTGGTCGGGGCACGAGGTTCCCAGTTCGGCCAGCGGTCCCAGCTTTTCCCGCGAGAGGAAGTCGAGCACGGCCTCCGAGTCGGTGTAGTGCCCGACCACGCGCTGGTCGGTCGAGGCGAGTCCGCGGATCAACGGCGCGAGTGCCGCCGCACGAGCCCGCCGGTCGGTTTCGAGCAGGGCCTCGAAGCCTGGTACCACCGCACCGAACGGCTCCGCGCAACCGCGCTCGACCAGGAACCTCTCGGCGGTCCGGATGATCTCCAGCGAGTTCTGCCGGCATTCCTCGGAAGTGGCTCCCCAGGCGGTGATGCCGTGCCCGCCGAGGATGACGCCGATCGCCTGCGGGTTGGCCGCCTTGACCGCGGCGATGTCCAGCCCCAACTGGAAACCGGGGCGCCGCCAGTCCACCCAGACGACGCGGTCGCCGAAGCACTCCTTCGTCAGGGCGGCACCGTCGGCGGCGGTGGCGAGCGCGATGCCGGAGTCCGGGTGCAGGTGGTCGACGTGTGCCGCGTCGACCAAGCCGTGCATGGCCGTGTCGATCGAGGGCGCCGCACCGCCCCGGCCGTGCAGGCAGAAGTCGAACGCGGCGACCATCTCGTCCTCACGCTCGACCCCGGGGTAGATGTCGACGAGCGCACGGAGCCGGTCCAACCGCAGCACGGCCAGCCCTGTCTCGGTCAGCGTGCCGAGGTCACCGCCGGATCCCTTGACCCACAACAGTTCCGCGAGCGAACCAGTCACCGGGTCGGTCGTGACGCCTTTCGCCGAGGTGTTGCCACCGGCGTAGTTGGTGTTGCGCGGGTCGGCGCCGAGCGCGTTGCTGCGCGCGATGAGCTGTTCGGGCACGGTCATGGTGGTCATGCTCCCCATCCGGCCTGAGCACCGCCTGCGCGGTCGGCCACGATCTGCTGCTGGTAGCCGCTGCGGTGGTACGCGGCAACGGGGTCCGGGTCGAGCCCGGCGTCTTCCCGGAGTTCGGCCAGCAACGGCCGTACGTCGGTGTTGTAGGCGTCCATCAGCACGGCGTTCGCCGCGAGGACATCACCTTCCCGCTGGGCGGTCCGCAGCGCGTCCCGGTCGACCAGCAGCGCCTTGGCGGTGGCCTCCTGGATGTTCATCACCGACCGGATGATCGCGGGGATCTTCGCCTCGATGTTGTGGCACTGGTCGAGCATGAAGGCGATGCCGGGGCCGAGCGCGTCGCCGCGGACGATCTCGTACATGATCCGGAACAGCTGGAACGGGTCCGCGGCACCGGCCATGAGGTCGTCGTCGGCGTAGAAGCGGGAGTTGAAGTCGAACGCGCCGAGCTTCCCGGCCCTCAGCAGGAACGCCACGATGAACTCGATGTTCGTGCCGGGCGCGTGGTGCCCGGTGTCGATGCACACCGTCGCCTTGTCCCCCAGCTCGAGGCAGTGGGCGTAGGAGGTTCCCCAGTCCGGCACGTCCGTGGCGTAGAAGGCCGGTTCGAACAGCTTGTACTCCAACAGGATGCGCTGGTCGGGACCGAGCCGGTCGTACGCGACCCGCAGCGCCGCCGCCAGCCGGTCCTGACGGTCGCGCAGGTCGTCCTGGCCGGGGTAGTTGATGCCGTCGGAGAACCACAGCTTCAGGTCACGCGAGCCAGTCTCGTCCATGATGGACACCGCGTCGACGAGGTGGTCCGTCGCCTTGCGGCGAATCCTCGGATCCGGGTTGGTCACCGACCCCAGCTTGTAGTCCTCGTCCTGGAACACGTTGGTGTTGATCGCACCGATCTCGACGCCCAGATCCCGCGCGTACTTGGACAGCGCGGCGTAGTCGTCCACGCGGTCCCAGGGAATGTGCAACGCGACGGTCGGAGCGACGCCGGTGAACCGGTGCACCGTCGCCGCATCGGCGATCTTCTCCTCCGGCGTGCGCGGTACGCCCGGTTGCCCGAACACCTTGAACCGGGTGCCCGAGTTCGCGTACGCCCACGACGGCGTCTCGATGCGCTGCTCCCGCAGGGCCTGCTTCACAGCCGTCAGGTCAGGCACGTCGGTCGACCTCCGCAAGTGTTTGAAACGTTTTAACATGAACGATGCTTGCACGTGCTAGCTCGGCGAGATTAGCATCGCCCTCCACGATCCGCTAGCACGTGCTAATGCTCTGGACCTCGACCTTTGGACAATGGAGTCTCCATGATCGACAGCCAAGCTGCCGCCGGCACGCCACCGCCGAAACCACTCCCGGTCGAGTCCTCTGCGGGCGCGGAGCTGCCCAGGGTCTCCTCCCGTTACATATGGCTTATGGTGTTCGCCCAGTTCGGTGTCTTCATGGCGTTCATCACGCCGCTCGCGATCTCTCTGTCGGTCCGCGTCGCCGCACTCGCACCCGGACACGAGGAGTACCTCGGTTACATCACCGGCGCAGGCGCCGGCGCGGTCGTCATCGCGGGTCCGCTGCTCGGGGTCCTCAGCGACCGCACCCGCAGCCGGCTGGGCCGCCGCCGCCCGTTCATGATCGTCGGCACGCTCGTCGGGATCGTGTCGCTGGTGGTCATGGCGACCGCTCCCAGCGTGCTCGTGCTCGGCGCCGGGTGGATCCTGGCCCAGCTGAGCTGGGGGCAGGCCCTCGGCGCCCTGATGAACTCCCAGGCCGACCGCCTGCCGGAGTCGCAGCGCGGCAAGGTCGCCGGTCTCGTGGGGTTCAGCACTCTCGTCGCGCCGGTGGTCGGCGTCACCCTCGCCAGCGGCTTCGCAGGCGATCCGCTGCTGCTCTTCCTGGTTCCCGGCGCGATCGGCAGCGTGCTGGTGGCGCTCTTCGTGTTCCTTGTGCACGAGCCGGACAGCCGCGGGATGACCTTCGACGACGCGCTGACGATCCGCACGCTCGGCCGCAAGTACGTGTTCGATCCGCGCAGGTACCCGGACTACTCCTGGGCCTGGCTCAGCCGCTTCCTGTTCTACTTCGGACTGACGCTCAACACGACGTTCGTCGCGTTCTTCCTCGCTTCCCGACTGGAAGTCGACGTGCAGGAGGTGGCCGGCACCATGGCCGCCCTGTCCGGGCTCGGCGTGCTCGCCACCTCCGCCGGAGCACTGAGCGGCGGCTTCCTGTCCGACAAGGTGCGCAAGCGCCGCGTGTTCGTCCTCGCCGGCGGCATCATCTTCGCGGTCGGCGCAGTGGTGATGGCCTCCGCCTCGGTCCTGCCCGTGCTGTTCGTGGGATCACTCACCACCTCGGTCGGGCTCGGCATGTTCTCCGCGGTCGACCAGGCGCTGGTGCTGGACGTCCTGCCGGAACGCGAGAGCGAGGCAGGGCGGTTCATGGGCATCATCGGCTTCGCGACCAGCATCCCGCAGTCCGTCGCTCCCCTTGTCGCCCCGGCGTTCCTGGCCATCGGCGCGACCGCCACCGAGAAGAACTACACCCTGCTGTTCCTCGTCGCCGCAGCGTGCACCGTCCTGGGTGGACTTGTGGTGCTACGCGTCAAGTCCGTCCGCTGAGGAGATCACCGTGTCACACACCTGGCAGGCCAGGTTCATCACCACGTCCAGGTCCTGGACCGAGCCCGGCGAGCCTGCGGCGTACTTCCGGCGCGCGTTCACCGTCGACGAGGCTCCCCGCCGTGCGACGGTGCACGTCACAGCAATCGGGCTGGTCGAGGCTCATCTCAACGGCGCCCGTGTGGGCGACGACGTGCTGACGCCCGGCTGGACGGCCTACCGCCACCGGCTGGCGGTCAGCAGCTACGACGTCACCGGCCAGATCGCGTCCGGCGCCAACGTCATCGGAGCGATCATCGGTGAGGGGTGGGCGATCGGCCGGATCGGCTACGAGGGCAGGCGCAACCACTACGCCGATCGCCCGGGGCTGTTCCTGCAGCTCGAACTGGAATACGACGACCATGTCGAGATCATCGGCACGGACGAGTCGTTCACCACCGGAACCGGAGCCGTGCTCGCCAACAGCCTGTACGACGGTGAAGAGCACGACGCGCGCCTCGAACCCGTCGGCTGGGATCTCCCCGGCTTCGACGACAGCACGTGGACACCGGCGGAACCCTTCGACTGGGATCTCGCTGCCCTCGTCACCACCGGTGCGCCGCCGATTCGCCGGACCCAGGAACTCGCCCCGGTCTCGATCCAGCAGAACCGCGGCGGAAACCCAGTCGTCGACTTCGGGCAGAACATCTCGGGCCGGGTCAGGCTGAGAATGCGCGGGCAGGCCGGGCAGACCGTGACGCTGCGGCACGCCGAGGTCCTGACCGACGGCGAACTGAACACCGAGACGTTGCGCACCGCCGCGGCGACCGACCGGTACACCTTGTGCGGCGACGGCGAGGAGACGTGGGAGCCGAGGTTCACCTTCCACGGCTTCCGTTACGTCGAAGTCGACGGCTATCCGGGCACGCTGACAGCAGATGACGTCACGGCGGTCGTCGTCCACAGCGACATGACCCGCACCGGCTGGTTCGAGTCCTCCAACGAGCTGCTCAACCAGCTGCACGCCAACGTCGTGTGGTCCATGCGGGACAACTTCGTCGGCGTTCCCACCGACTGCCCGCAACGCGACGAGCGCCTGGGCTGGACCGGGGACATCAACGCCTTCGCCCCCACCGCGGCCTTCCTCTACGACGTGCGCGGAGTGCTCGGTTCCTGGTTGGCCGACCTCGCCGCCGAGCAACGGAAGAAGGGCTACGTCCCCTGGGTGGTTCCCGACGTGCTGTCGACGCCGTCCTCCCCCACCGCGCTGTGGAGCGACGTCTCGGTCAGCCTGCCGTGGACCCTGTACACCGAGTACGGCGACGTCGAGATCCTGCGGCGCAGTTACGAGTCCATGTCCGCGTTCATCCGGGACGTCGAGACCCGGCTGAACGAGAACGGCCTGTGGGACAAGGGCTTCCAGTTCGGAGACTGGCTCGATCCGGACGCACCGATGGACAACCCTGCCGGCGGGAAGACCGACCGCCATCTCGTGGCGTCAGCCTTCCTGTGCCGCACCACTGCCGAGATCGCGAAGACCTCACGGTTGCTGGGCGAAACCGGCGACGCGGAGCACTTCGCGGCACTGGCGGACCGGGTGCGGACCGCCTTCCGCCACGAGTACGTCACCCCGTCCGGCCGACTGGCCAACGAGTCCGTCACAGCGCTCGCCCTCGCGATCTGCTTCGACATCCTCGACGAGCGGCAGGAGGTGAGGGCAGGCGAACAGCTGGCGACGCTGGTGGCCAAGGCCGGGTACCGGATCTCGACCGGTTTCGCCGGCACCCCGTTCGTCACCGAGGCGCTCAGCAGGACCGGCCACCTGGACGCCGCCTACCTCCTGCTCCTGGAGACCGGGTGCCCGTCGTTCCTCTACCCGGTCACCATGGGAGCGACGACGATCTGGGAACGCTGGGACTCGATCCGGCCGGACGGCACGATCAACCCGTCCGGGATGACGTCGCTCAACCACTACGCGCTCGGCGCGGTCGCCGACTGGCTGCACAAGGTGGTCGGCGGTCTGTCCCCCGCCGAACCCGGTTACCGCAAGATGCGCATCGCCCCACGGCCAGGCGGTGATCTCACCCATGCGACCGTCACCCACGACACGGTGCACGGACCCGCGTCCGTCGCCTGGCGCATCAGCGAGAACCAGCTGCACCTCGACGTGATGGTTCCGGAAGGCACCTCCGCGACCGTCGTGCTCCCACTCCACCCTGACGGCCTCGTCGCCGAGGTCGAGGCCGGTGAGCACAGCTGGCAGTACGACATCACAGGTGAGGGCGCAGCCGTCGTTGAGTACACGATGGACACACCGCTGCGGACCCTCGCCCAGGACCTCAAGGTCTGGCGCGCCGTCACCGAGGCGTTCGGCAAGCACTTCCCCGGCGTTCCCCTCGACGCCTCCGCTCCGGAGGCGGCAAGCATCTCGCTCAACATCGTTCTCGAACACGTGCCCGGCGCCTCGCCGGAACTCGCAGACGATCTCATGGCCGCTGTCGGCCAGGAAGGACACCGGTAATGCCACAGCACGATCCCTCCGACCTCACGCTGGAGCTGAAGGCGTCGCTGCTGTCGGGTAGCAACTTCTGGAGCACCAAAGCGATCGACGCCGCCGACGTGCCGTCGATGGTCCTGGTCGACGGACCGCACGGACTGCGTTACCAGGACGCCGAAACCGATCACCTGGGTGTGCACAGCAGCCAGCCCGCGACCTGCTTCCCCACCGCGGCTGCGGTCGGCAGCAGCTGGGATCCCGAGGTGGCCGCGGAGATCGGTGCCGCTGTCGGCCGCGAGGCACGCGCGGTCGGGGTGACCGTCAGCCTCGGTCCGGGCGTGAACATCAAGCGATCACCGCTGTGCGGCCGCAACTTCGAGTACTACTCAGAAGACCCGCTGCTCAGCGGCCTCCTCGGGGCTGCGCACGTGCGCGGCCTGCAGAAGGAGGGCGTGGGTGCGTCGGTCAAGCACTTCGCCGCCAACAACCAGGAAACCGACCGGATGCGGGTCAGCGCGGACGTCGACGAACGCACGCTGCGCGAAATCTACTTCCCGGCGTTCGAGACGATCGTGACCGAAGCACATCCGGCCACGGTCATGTGCTCCTACAACAAGGTGAACGGCGTCCTCGCATCGCAGAACCGCTGGCTGCTGACCGACGTCCTGCGCGACGAGTGGGGATTCGACGGTGCGGTCGTCTCCGACTGGGGTGCGGTGGCCGACCGGGTCGCGGCGCTCGCCGCCGGACTGGACCTGGAGATGCCGGGCACCGGCGGCACGACCGATGCCGAGATCGTGGCCGCGGTACGGCGCGGCGAACTGGACGAAGCGGTCGTCGACCGGAGCGTGCGACGCGTCGTCGAGCTGGCCAAGAGGGCCGCTCCCCCGACCGGCAGCGTCGACGTCGAGGCGCACCACGCGCTGGCGAAACGGCTCGCCGCCGACTGCGCCGTACTGCTCAAGAACCAGCAGGAGACCCTGCCCATCACGCCCGGTTCCACGGTCGCCGTCATCGGTGAGTTCGCCACAGAGGCTCGCTTCCAGGGCGGCGGCAGCTCCCACGTCAACCCGACTCGGGTCGACACCCCGCTTGACGCGATCCGGGCGCTGGGGACACCGGTCAGCTACGCCCGCAACCTCGACGACAACGCGGCGGAGATCGCCCGCGAGGCTGAGGTGACCGTCGTCTTCGCCGGATTGGAGGAAGCCGACGAGTCCGAGGGGTACGACCGCGAGAGCATCGATCTGCCGGCTGCGCAGGTGGAGTTGATCCGTCGCGTCGCGGCAGTGAGCCGCCGGACCGTGGTCGTGCTGTCGCACGGCGGGGTGGTCTCGCTCGAGGGCTGGCACGACGACGTCGACGCGATCCTCGACTGCTGGTTGCTCGGCCAAGCCGGTGGTGCCGCGATCGCGGATCTGCTGTACGGCACCGCTTCCCCCTCGGGCCGGCTCGCCGAGACCATCCCGGTCCGTCTCCAGGACAACCCGAGCTACTTCAACTTCCCCGGCGAACAGGGCCACGTCCGCTACGGCGAAGGCGTTCTGGTGGGCTACCGCTACTACGAGACCGCCGAGGTAGAGGTCCGGTACCCGTTCGGCCACGGCCTGACCTACACCACCTTCGAGACCAGCGGCCTCTCCGTCACGCCGACCGGCGACGACAGCGCACTCGTGTCGGTGACCGTCACCAACACCGGCCCCGTCGCCGGCAAGCACGTCGTGCAGGTCTACGCCGCCACCAGCGCGGGGCCCGTCCGCCGCCCCGCCCGTGAGCTCCGCGCGTTCACCAAGATCGCGCTCGCGCCCGGAGAGTCGCGCACCGTCGAACTGGAGCTGGGCCGCCGCGCCTTCGCGTACTACGACATCGAGCTCAGCCGGTGGGTGGTCGCTCCCGGTGACTACACCGTCCAGATCGGAGAGAACGCCGCGGTCGTCGTAGCCGAGGAACAGATCACCCTCGTCGGAGACGTGATCAGGCGCGAGCTGAGCCTCGACTCACCGGTCCAGGACTGGTTCAGCCACCCGGCCGTCGGCCCGGTCATCACCCGCACACTCGAAGCGGGGATGACCGCCGAGCACGCGAACCTGGCCGCGGAGAGCCCTGACGCCATGCGCATGGTCGCCTCCCTACCGATGAAGCAGTTCACCCACTTCCTGTCCCAAAGCGGGCTTCACCTGTCACCGGAGGCGCTCGCCGACATGATCGAACTCAGCAGGAGCTGACCTCAGAGGGGAACCACTGGTGTTCCGATCCACCGACCAGTGCGTCCTCGTCACGGGAGGTGCCTCCGGTGACGAGGACGTGCTGGTCGACGGCGCTCTCGTAGTCGCCCTCGACGTGAACGAAGCCGGGCTCGCGGAAACCGCCGAGCGTGCCGGCACCGACCGCCTCACCACGGCGTGCTGCACATCTCTCACGAGGAAGCGGTCAACGGTGTCGTCCCGAGACCGGCAACGGCGTGGTCGTCAACTTCAGCTCGACGTCCGCGTCCTTCGCACACCCGTACATAGCGGTCTACTCCGCGAGCAAGGGCGGCATCCGGTCGTTCACGCGCTGCTCGCCCAGGAGTACTCGAAGCAGGGGCTGCGGGCGGTGTGCGTCGCTCCCGGCAGCATCCGGCCTCCGGAAACCGTCGCCGGAGTCGGCGCCATGCTCGCCTCCGAAGACGGCGCGTTCGTCACCGGGACCGAGGTCCGTGTCGACGGCTGAACCGACCAGCAGCAAGGAAAGCCGTGCCCAGCAACACTTTCGACCAGCTCGTCGGCTTGTTCAGCAAGTCCGACGAACCAGTCGACCTCGCGACCGAGCGCGCCAACGCCGCTGCGGTCGGCGCCCTCTACCAAGCTGTCCCAGGCGTGGCCGACGAGCCCATGGCGGAACTGCGCGCCGGTTCCTACCTGATGACCCCGGAGGAGCCGCGAGAGGATCTGGTGATCGTGCTCGTACACGGCGGTGGGTTCCGATCGGGCAACGCGGCCGTGGTGCGCCCGCTCGCCGCCAGCCTCGCCGCGGACACACGCGCTCGCGTGATCCTGCCCGAGTACCGGCTGGCTCCCGAGAACCCGTGTCCGGCCGCGCTCACCGACTGTCTCGAGGCCTTCGACCACGCCGCGACACTGGCGCCGAACGTGGTGGTGATCGGCGAGTCCGCCGGTGCCAACCTCGCCGCGGCCGTGTTGCTGCAGCGCCGTGAGCAAGCCCTGGCGGGCGTGCTCCTCTGCGGCGTGTTCGACCTGCGGGAGGAGCGGTTCCACAGTGGCAGCTGGGTCGAGCACGCAGCCACGGAGTACCTCCTCAAGGCACACCTCGGACCACAGATGCGCATCGACTACCTGGGCACCCGTCCCGCTGACGACCCACTGGTCTCACCCGTGCTCGCCGATCTGCGTGGACTGCCTCCACTGCTCATTCAGGTGTCAAGCGCCGAACGCCTGCTCGACGACTCGTTGCACCTGACTACCGCGGCAGCGCGTGCGGGCGTGCACGTCGAACTCGACGTCTGGCCTCACATGTTCCACTGCTGGCAAATCGTCGCGGGGTTCCTCCCCGAAGGAACCGAGGCGGCGAACCGCGTCGCGGCGTTCGTGAACCGTGTGGCCGAAGGCCGTGTCGTCGACGGCGCGGCCCTCTCCACCGGCCCGTCGATTCCGCGACCAATCCGGAAGGATCATCCATGACCGCACCAACGCGTCTGCGTGTCGAACATCTCGACAACCCACTGGGCATCGATGTCGCCCGCCCGCGGTTGTCCTGGTGGCTGCCCGCCGGTGCCGTGGCGCAGTCGGCTTACCGGATCCGGACGGACGACTGGGATTCCGGGCGTCTGGACAGTGACCAGCACGTGCTGGTCCGGTACACCGGCCCGGATCCCGGTCCCGCACGGCGAGTGACCTGGCGGGTCAAGGTGTGGACCGACCTCGGTGAGAGCGACTGGTCGCAACCCGCGCACTGGGAGACCGGGCTCGGCGCCGAGGACTGGACGGCCGCCTGGATCGAACCTCACGAGCAGGAGCTCGCCGAACCGGGACATCGACCCGCACACCTGCTCCGGCGCGATTTCCCGCTGGCACAACCTGTCGTAAGAGCACGGCTGTATGCGACGGCCCACGGCATCTACGAGGCGTTCCTCAACGGGACGCGAGTCGGAGACCTCGAACTGACACCCGGCTACACCGCGTACCGAGATGTGCTGCACGTCCAGACCTACGACGTCACCGACCTGCTCCGCGCGGGTGACAACACGCTGGGCGCCATCCTGTCCGACGGCTGGTTCCGCGGCCGCACCGGCGCGATGCGAATCGCGAACTCGTTCGGCGACCGCACCGCACTGTTGTGCCAGCTGCACGTTGAGCTCAAGGACGGGTCCACAACGGTACTGGGCACCGATTCCGCGTGGACGACCACACCGGCGTGGATCACGGCGGATCTCATGGACGGTCAGACCACAGACCTGCGGCGGGCGATGCCCGGTTGGTCCGCTCCCGGCTACTCGGACGCGTCCTGGTCCAAGGCGTCGGTCGTCAGCGGCGGGATCTACGACGACTTCGCCCGTCTCACCGCATCGCCGGCGCCACCGGTACGGCGCATCGAGGAACTGACGCCGGTGTCGGTCGCCCAGCTGCCGTCGGGACGGCAGGTCATCGACCTCGGGCAGAACATCAACGGCTGGCTGAGGCTCGACGTTCCCGCTGGAGAACAGCTCCTTCTCACCCACGGCGAAGCACTCGGCCCGGACGGTGAGGTGACCCTCGATCATCTGCGTGGCGTCGACTGGCAGACCCGTGCACCGCTCTCAGCCGGTCAGGTCGATCAGGTGATCTCGGGCAGCAAGTCGGTCGAGGTGTTCGAGCCGCGGCACACCACACACGGATTCCAGTACGTCAGCGTGGAAGGCTCATCGCGTCCGCTCACACCGGACGACGCGCGGGGTGTCGTCGTGCACACCGACCTCCGGCGTACCGGCCGATTCCGGTGCAGCGACGAACGAATCAACAAGCTTCACGAAGCTGCCGTGTGGAGCTTCCGCGACAACGCCTGCGACGTCCCGACCGACTGTCCTCAGCGCGAGCGCGCCGGCTGGACCGGCGACTGGATGCTGTACGTGCCCACCGCCGCGTTCCTCTACGACGTCGCGGGGTTCTCGGTGAAATGGCTGCGCGACCTCGCGGCCGACCAATGGGACAACGGCTGCCTGACCAACTTCGCGCCCGACCCCGGCGGACGGGCCGTCCAGCTCCTGCCACCAGAAGTCCTGGACCAGTTCGCCGGCTCCTCCGGATGGGGCGACGCGTCGGTGATCGTGCCGTGGGAGCTGTACCTCGCCTACGACGATCTCGACGTGATCGAGGAGTTCCGGCCGATGATGACCCGTTGGGTCGACTTCGCCGCCGAACGCGCCCGTACCCTGAGTCACCCGAGCCGGACAGCCTGGGCGCCACACCACGAGTTCATCTGGGACGGCGGCTTCCACTGGGGCGAATGGTGCGAGCCGCACGTCGACGAAGAGGCCTTTCGCACCGCGGACCACGGCGCGGTGGCAACCGCGTACCTCTACCGCTCGGTATCGCTGCTTTCCAGGATCAGCGTCCTCACCGGACACCACCACGAGGCCCGCCGGTACGCGCTGCTCGCGGCGAACACGCTCGACGCCTGGCGCACGGAGTTCATCGCCACCGACGGCTCGCTGATCCCGGACACCCAAGCGACCTACGTACGGGCGCTCGCTTTCGGCCTGGTTCCCGATGATCTGCGCGCAGCCACCGCGGACCGGCTCGTCGGGCTGATCCGCGCAGCGGACACCCACCTGGGCACCGGATTCCTCGCCACGCCGTACCTGCTGCCCGTGCTGGCGGACACGGGTCACCTCGACGTGGCCCATGAGCTGTTGTTCCAGGACACGGAACCGTCGTGGCTGACGATGATCGATCGCGGGGCGACGACGATCTGGGAGCACTGGGACGGACTCGACGAGCACGGCACCCCGCACGCCTCGCTCAACCACTACAGCAAGGGCGCGGTGATCTCGTTCCTGCACCGCTACACCGCGGGAATCCGGCTGCTCGACGACGCACCGGGATACCGCCACTTCGAGGTGCGTCCACAGCTCGGCGGTGGCCTCACGTGGGCAGAGGCCGAGTTCGACTCCGTACGCGGCCGCATCACCTCTCACTGGCGCGTCACGGACGGTGTGTTCCACCTGTCCGTCACGGTGCCGCCAGGAACAACGGCGACCGTGACCATGCCGGACGGGCGGAGTTTCACCGCAGGCCCCGGCACCCATCGCGACAGTTGCAACGCCTAGCAAGACCGGATTCGAACCTCGTGGTGCGCACGACCGGTTCGGAGAAATACCGAACCGACGGCGACCACCAGTGATCCGTCCCCTCTTCTCGTCCGCCGACTAGGCTGGTCGGACGCGAAGAGGAGGACGGGGTGAGCGAGGCCGCGGACCAGGTCGTGCCGGTCGACGTCGACGAGGTCCGGTTGGTGTCCGCGACGCTGGACCTGGTCAACCTGATCGCCTTCACCGCGCACGGCCGCGCGTTCTCCCGCCGTTTCCGCGACGCCACCGGCGTCGACCTGCCCGCCGCCGAACTGCGCACGCTCCTCGTCCTGGCCCAGGGGGACGCGCGCAGCGGTGGTGACCTGGCGGCCGCGCTGGCGATCGACCTGGGTCAGGCCAGCAGGCAGGTGTCGGCGCTGGAGCGGGCCGGGTTGGCCGAGCGCTCTCCCGACCCGGCCGATCGCCGGCGCAGCCTGGTCGCGCTGTCCGAGCGCGGCGCGGAGGTGGACCGCCGGTGGCGGGCGGCGTGGTTGCAGGACTACCTGCGCGCGGTGGCGCGGTGGCCGGAAGCCGACATCGCGGACCTGACCCGGTGGCTGCGGCTGGTGGACGCCGCGTTGCGTCGAGGGCTGGGAGCGCCAGGTGGTCGGCGGGCCGCGGGGCTGGGCGCCGTTGCGCCGCACCTGCGTTCCTACGCCGACAGCGTCGTGAGCGTGGTGGAGCTGGTGGGCACCTCGCACGGGTTCGACGACCTGCTGCGAGAACTGCGGGCGCCGATCCGGCAGTCCGCTTACTTCATGTTGCGCCTGATCGACATCCACGGCCCGCTGCCCATCACCGAGGTGGGACAGCGGGCCGGGGTGGACCAGTCGCAGGCCAGCAAGCAGGTGCAGGTGCTGGAGGAGCACGAACTGGTGGAACGGGCCGCGGACGGCTTCGACCGGCGCAGCACGCTGGTCAGGACGTCACGGCGCGGCAGGACCCTGGTGCGACGGGTCCGCGACTTCCAGCTGGCCGGGTTGCGCGGACTGCTGAGCGGCGCTCCCCACGGTGACCGGGACCGCTGGGCGGAGCCGGTCGCCGGTCTGGTGGACGAGCTGGGCCGGTGACGACTCGTCCAGTGCCCGTCCTTCGGCGTCGAGCTGGGGCAGAAGGCGGTCCAGCCACTCGGGCAACCACCACGCGGCGCGGCCGAGCAGGGTGAGCAGGGCGGGCACGACGATCATGCGCACGACGAACGCATCGGCGACGACACCGGCGGTCAGCGCCAGGCCGATGGAGCCGATCAGCGACGACGGGCTGAGCGCGAACCCGGCGAACACCGCGGTCATGATCGTCGCCGCGGACACGACCACGACGGCGGTGCGTCCGAAGCCGTCCAGCACCGCCTCGACCGGGTCGAGACCGCGTACGTGCGCCTCGTGCATCCGGGAGACCAGGAACACCTGGTAGTCCATCGCCAGGCCGAACAGGATGCCGACGATGAGCACGGGCAGCAGGCTCAGCATCGGGTTGCCCTGCGGGGCCGCGAAGACCGGGTCGAGCCAGCCCCACTGGAACACCGCGACGGTGACGCCCACGCCCGCGCCGAGTGAGAGCAGGAAGCCGGCCGTGGCGATCAGCGGTACGAGCAGGGAGCGGAAGACGACGATGAGCAGCAGCAGGGACAGGCCGACGATGACGACCAGGTAGGTGACCAGGGCGGTGGACAGCCGTTCGTCGGTGTCGATGCCGATCGCGGTCTGTCCGGTGACCAGCAGGGTCACGCCGGGCACGGCGTCGGCGCGGTCACGGATGTCGTGCACGAGCTGTTCGGTGCGCTCGTCGACCGGGCCGGTGGTGGGCACGACCTGGAGCAGGGCGGTGTCACCGGTGGGGTTGACGCCGGCCGGGACGACGGAGGCGACCCCGTGAAGAGTGGCGAGGCCGGAGGTCACCTCGTCCAGGCGAGCCCGCACGCCGTCTCCTTGTGCGAGCACGACCAGCGGTCCCTGGGAGCCGGCACCGAACGCCTCGGCGACCTGGTCGTAGGCCGCGCGCTGGGTGCTGGTGGGGTCCTCACCGCCGGGGGTGGTCAGCGAGGTCGTCAGCGAGAGCACCGGCACGGCCAGCACGAGCAGCCCCGCCACGGCGCCCACCAGCACCGTGACCGGACGGCGGACGACCAGCTTGATCCAGCGGTCCAGGAAACCGATCCGGTCGGCGCGGACCGGCGTGCCACCGGCGCGCTCACGACGCGGCAGGGCTTTGCGTCCCATCAGCTTCAGCGCGGCGGGCAGCAGCGTGAGCGACATCAGCACGGCGACCGCCACCCCGACCGTGGCGGCCAGGCCCATCTCGGTGATGAAGCCGATGCCGACCACCGCCAGCCCGGCCAGGGCGATGATCACGGTGCTGCCGGCGAACACGACCGCCGACCCGGCGGTGCCGGTGGCACGCCCGATCGCGTCCTCCACCGGGCGGCCCGCGCGCAGTTCGGCTCGGAAGCGGGCCAGGACGAAGAGGCAGTAGTCGATGCCCACGGCCAAGCCGAGCATGACGGCCAAGACGGGTGTCATGGTGCCGATGGGCGAGAACGCGGAGAAGGCCAGCACCCCGAGCACCCCCACCGCGACGCCGATCAGGGCACCGGCCATGTTGGCGCCGGCGGCGGCCAGTGAGCCGTAGGTCAGCAGCAGAACGGCGAAGGCCAGTACCGCGCCGATGATCTCGGTGGGCCCGAACACCTCGGGCACGGGGTCGCTGAGCGAGCCGCCCACCTCCGCACCCAGGCCGCGGTCCCGTGCCTGGTCCGCCAAGGCGACGACGGCGTCGTGCACCGCGTCCCTGTTGTCCTCGGTGAGCTCGCGCAGCGACAGGGTGGCGACCGCGGTGGTGCCGTCCGGGGAGACCGACGGGCGAGCCGGGTCGAACGGGTCGGAGACCACGGCGACGTGGGCGGTGGCGGCGGCGCGGGCGAGCACGTCGGCGACGACGGTCCGCTGCGCCGCGCCCAGAGGTGTGCCGTTCTCCGTGAACAGCACGAGTTGCAGACTGCCGGTGCCCGGTTCCGGCTGCGGGGACGGGAACTCGCGCTCGACGACCTCCAAAGCGGTGCTGGACTCGGTGTCGCCGATCTCGAACCCGCCGTCCGCGAAGCGCATGCCGCCGATCGCGGCGGCGGCCAGGCCTGCGGCGAGCACCAACCAGGCGGTGATGACCAGCAGTGGGTGTCGGGCGCTGCCGGCACCCAGCCGGTAGAGTAGTCGTGCCATGCGGTTTTCTCTCCTGCGACGTCCCGGTGGGAGGCGCGGCGCGGTGCGCCGCCCGACCAGTCCCAACCAGGCACCAGCCTTCCGGCGAGACGCCGGCACGTCGTCGTCCGAGCACGGCATCCCTGCTGCTGTCCTGGCGGTAGACCCGCGAGGCATACCGCGCCTGCGGTACGTCTCAGGGAGAGCCGAGCAGACCCGAAGAGTGCACGGTGACGACCAAGGCCGCCCGGTCCCGTGCGCCGAGCTTGGTCATGGCGCGGTTGACGTGGGTCTTGGCCGTGAGCGGTGAGATGACCAGGCGCAGGGCGATCTCGTCGTTGCTCAGTCCCCGTGCCACGAGCAGTACGACCTCGCGTTCGCGGTCGGTCAGCGGGGCCAGCGACGATCGAGGTGGCGCCGGTGGCGAGACCGCACGGGTGGCGTGTGCGGCGAGGGCGGTCATAGCCCGCGCGGACAGCAGCGTCTCGCCTCGAGCGACCACGCGCACGGCGTCGACCAGCGCTTCGGGGGTCGAGTCCTTGCCGAGGTAACCGCGGGCCCCGGCGGCGACGGCGGACAGCACGTGCTCGTCGGTCTCGAAGGTGGTCAGCACCAGTACGGCGACCCCGCTCGATGCGCCGGGATCCGCGGTCAGCCTGCGGGTGGCCTCGACTCCGTCCACGTGCGGCATGCGCAGATCCATGAGAACCACGTCGACCCCACCTTCGCGGACGCGTCGCACCGCGGTGTCACCGTCGCCGGCTTCACCGACGACGGTGACACCGCTCTCGGACTCCAGCACTCCGCGCAGGCCCGCCCGGATGAGGGCCTGGTCGTCCACGACCAGGACGCGCACTGCGCGGGTCATCGCTCGTCCCCGCTCCGGCCGGACGAACCGCGGCCGACGGGCAGGGTCGCGCGGACCCGGAACGCCGCGCCGTCCCGTCCCGCCTCCAATTGCCCGCCGATGGCGTCCACGCGTTCCCTCATCCCCACCAGGCCATAGCCACCGGTCCGCGACGGCGTGGCATCGGACACCGGGTTGACGGCCTCGACGACCACGGTGTCGGACAGGCGGCGCACGCTCAGTTCAACGCGGCCGGTGCCGTGACGGGCAGCGTTGGTCAGCGCCTCCTGCACCACGCGGTAGCCGGTCACCGACACCAGATCGGGTACCTGCCCGTCGTCGAGACGCGCTACGACCTCGACACCTCCCCTCCGGACCGCCTCGACCAGGTCCTCGACCCGCTCCAACCCGGGCACGGGGGTGGCGGTGTCCACGTCGTCGGCGCGCAGCAGACGCAGGATGCCGGCCATCTCCCGCAGCACCGCGCGAGCCGCGCTCTCGGTCTCCACCAGGGCGTCCTCCGAGCGGGCGAGGTCGGTGCGCAACGTGCGGCGCGCCAGTCCGGCGTGGACGGTGATGACCGCGACGTGATGACCCACCACGTCGTGCAGCTCCCGCGCGATGCGCAGCCGCTCCTCCACCACCCGCCGCCGCGCCACCTCTTCCCTCAACTGCTCTGCCCGCAGCGCCCGGTCCTCCACCGCCAGCACGTAGTCCCGGCGCGAGCGCACGGCGTGACCGACGCCCACCGCCCCCGCGGTCCAGGCGACCATCGCCGCCACATCGGCCTCGACCGCGGCGCCCGCACCGCCGAGCAGCGACGGGAGGCAGAACACCAGTGCGGTGACGACGGCTGCAACCACCCACCTCCGTCGCCTGGCGGTCGACACCAGGTGGAGCAGGGCGAGCTGGCTCAACGCACCCAGCGACACCCACGCCGGGTCGGCGTGGCCGACCAGCGCGGCACCGGCCGTCGTGGCCGCCCACACCGTCGGCGGGTGCCGGTGCCGCAGCAGCACCGCAGCGAAGCCGGCGACGACGAAGGCGGCCGAGGGCCACGGACCGCCGGCGGCGATGATGCGCACCAGGGCGAGCCCCGTGACCAGGACGGCGACCAGGGTGACCACGGTGTCGACCCGGCTGAAACGGCTCACGCCACCAGCCTCTTCAGGGGCACGCCGATGATCGCCGCGGCGTCGCGGGACACCTCCCTGCCCTGTGCGAGCGCCTTGCGCACGACCATGAAGTCGGCGGGAGCGTTGACGCACTCGGCGGCGGTGAGGCGGTCACCGCGGTAACGCAGTGCGGTGAACCGGCCGGGTCGCTCGCCAGGACGGAGGACCACCTCGTCGCCGGGATGCGCCAGACCGGCGATCTGGATCTTCAGGCTGCCCTGGTCCGACCAGAACCACGGCACACCGGTGTAGGGGCGCGGGTCGCCCACCAGGGTGGTCGCGGCGGCCTTGGCCTGTTCCACGGCGTTGTCCACGCTCTCCAGCCGCAGCCGCCGATCGGAGCCGGGAGTGGGATCGGGCAGGTCGGCGCAGTCGCCGACGGCGAGTGTGTGTCCGTCGGAGGCGCGGGAGAAGGCGTCGACGACCACGCCGCCGTCGCAGTGCAGTCCGGCGCCGCGCGCCAGGTCGTCGCGCGGCCGAGCACCGACGCCGACCAGCACGAGACCGGCGGGCAGGCGCGTGCCGTCCGCCAGCTCGACGGCGGTCACCGAGCCCCGCTCGCCGCGGAAGCGCAGCGGGCGCACCCCGGTCAGCACCCGCACCCCGGCGTCCTGGTGCGCGGCTCGCACCAACTCGGCCGTCACCGGGCTGACCACGCGGCCCATCAGTGAGGGGCCGGCCTCTACGACGGTCACCCGCACACCGGCCGCCGCCGCGGTGGCGGCGACCTCCAGTCCGATGAACCCGCCGCCGACCACCACGAGGTCGGCGACGTCGAGGCGGCGAGCCAGCACCTCGGCGTCGGCCAGGTCGCGCAACACCACGACCCCGTCGAGGTCGGCGCCCTCCAGGTCCAAGCGGCGTGGTTCCGCGCCAGTGGCCAGCACGAGGCGGTCGAACAGCCAGGACCGGCCGGAGGCGGCCACGGCCGTACCCGCACCCTCACCGGACAGCTCCAACCGTGTGACGCGCTCGTCGAGGACGAGGTCCACGTGCTGATCACGGTAGAAGGCGGTGCTGCGCAGCACCAGCGACTCGGGAGTCGTCTCGCCGCGCAGCACCGCCTTGGACAGCGGCGGCCGGGAGTAGGGGGCGTGGGGCTCCTGCCCGACCAGGGTGATCGAGCCGTCCCAGCCGAGCTCGCGGACGCTGCTCACCACCTGGGCACCGGCTTGGCCCGCGCCCACGACGAGCAGGTGGCCGGTGCTCACAGCTGGGTCTCCGGGATGGTGACGTGGACCTCCTGCCCGGGGGCCAGGACGAGCTGGCAGGACAGGCGGGAGTTGTCCTCGCGGTCGGTGGCCGCGACGTCGAGCATGTCGTCCTCGTCCTCGCCGACCGGCGGGAAGTCGTCGGCGTGGCGCTCGTCGAGGAAGACGTGGCAGGTGGCGCAGGACAACGACCCGCCGCACTGGCCGAGGATGCCGGGGACGCCGTTGCGGACCGCGGTCTGCATCACCGAGTCGCCCGCCTCGGCCTCCACGACCCGTTCGATGCCGTCGGACTGGGTGTAGAACACCTTGGGCACGATCGTGTTCTCCTTCGTCACCAGGTGACCGGCAGGCTGGTCATCGGCTGGGTGAGCACGTCACGGCTGAACACCGGTTCACCCGCCAGCCGGAGGCCGGGGACGCGCTTGAACAGCTCGGCCAAGCCGACCTGCAGCTCCATGCGGGCCAGCGGAGCGCCGAGGCAGTGGTGCAGGCCGTGGCTGAGCGTCAGGTGGGGGTTGTCGGGGCGGCCGATGTCGAACCGCGCGGGTTCGGTCACCACGGCGGGGTCGTGGCCCGCGGCGCTCGGGTCGATGCTGACGGCCTCGCCCTTGGCGATGAGCTGCCCGTCCACGACAACGTCCTCGGTGGCGACGAACGGCACCAGGCCACCGCCACCGCCGGCGGGGCGGCCGGTGGCGAACCCGCCGTGCCGCAACACCTCCTCGGCGGCGGTGGCCGCGAGGCCGTCCGGGTCGGCCGCGAAGCGGGCGCGCTCCTCGTCGTTGCTCAGCAGGGCGAGCACGCCGGTGGACAGGAAGGTGGCGGTGTTGTCGAAGCCTCCGACGATGAGGATGAACGCGATCGGCAGGATCTCGGCGTCGGTGAGCGTCTCGTCCCGGTCGCGGGCGTGGGCCAGGGCGCTGAGCAGGTCGTCGCGCGGCTCCTCGCGGCGCTCGGCGATGAGTCCGGTCATGTAGGCGGCCAGCTCGGCCATGTCGGCCGCGACCTCGGCCTCGGTCTTGCCCGCCACCGCCAGGGTGGACGAGCTCCACCGCTCGAACTTCTCCCGGTCCGACGACGGAACTCCGAGCAGGTTGCTGAGCATCTCGATCGGCAGCGCCAGCGAGTACTCGGGTACCAGGTCGCGCACACCGCCGCGGCCGATCATGCCGTCGATCAGCTCGTTGGCGAAGGCCACAGCGGAGTCGCGCATCTCGCGCACCCGCTTGGGCGAGATGGCCTTCTGCACCAGCTTGCGCAGCTTGGTGTGCTGCGGCGGATCCTCGAACTGGAGCGTGCCGCGCAGGAAGTCGGGGAACGGCACGAAGAACGGCACGACGCGCTCGCCCGTGCGGAACGGCTCGCGCACGAACCGGCGGTCGCTGAGGATCTCGCGGGCGGCGGCGTTGCGGTGCACCAGCCACACGTCACCGCCGTACGGCATGGTCATCTTCGTCATCGGCCGGTCGGCGATGATGCGGCCCAGGTGCTCGACCGCCTCGGCCGGGGGCACCGGTGCGAAGGGGTACTCGGTGCCGGGAGTGGTGGTCATCGACAGGTCTCCGGAATCGGGTCAGGCGGTGGGCAGCTGGGGGACGGCGACCAGCTCGGGCCGCGCATCAGGGGTGAGGGCCATGACCTCGTCGAACCTCTCGGCGACGGTCTCCACGGTCAGGGCGGGGTCGTGGATGCCGGTGGTGGTGACCACGACGGCGCGGTTGACCGTGCCGCCGGCGGCGTTGAACAGCTCGCCGGTCACCGTGCACGAGGGGTGCACGAGGTAGGCGGCCAACGGGGCGACGTGCTCGGGCAGCAGCTGGGTCCGCAGGTACTCCATGACCTCGGGCGGCAGCGACGCCGCCGAGCTCTCGGCCATGCGGGTGCCCGCTCCCGGCGCGACGGCGTTGACCAGGATGCCGTGCTCGGCGCCTTCGAGGGCGAGATTGCGGGTCAGGCCGAACACCGCGCCCTTGGAGCTGCCGTAGTGGGTCATCATCGGGTTGCCGAGCATGGCGGCGGAGACGGTGTTGACCACGCGACCGCTGCCGGAGGCGATCAGGTGCGGCCAGGCCGCCTTGCAGATGTTGAGCGAGCCGAAGAAGTGCACGTCGAGGTGCCGCTGGTACTCGCGCGTGTCGACCTCGTCGAAGCGGGCCGTGCGCACGATGCCGGCATTGTTGATCACCGCGTCGAGGCCGCCGAACTCGTCGACCGCGGTGGAGACGACCTCGGCTGCGCCGCTTTCGGTGGAGATGTCCGCGCGACAGGCGACAGCGCGGCCGCCGGCGGTGCCGATCTCGGCCACGACGGCGCCCGCCGGGTCGTCTCCGTCCACGCCACCGCCGTCGACCTTCGCGCCGAGATCGGCCACGACGACGGACGCGCCGCGGGAGGCCAGCAGCAGAGCGTGGGCGCGGCCGATGCCGCGCCCGGCTCCGGTCACGACCACGGTGCGGCCGGTGAAGGAAAGGGTGTCCACGGGTGTTCCCCTCTGCTCGGCGCGCTCGCTGCCGCACCTGGGCACGACGCCAACGCTACCGAATACATGAGTTTGGTCAGGTAATGTGACGCGGTCGGTCAGGGGCGGTTGGCGCCTCCGCCGACCGCGACGTCGGCAGCCCAGACCGAGCCCCGGCGCCGGCGCCGGGACTCCTCCCAGTCCAGGACGTCCAGGCCCGCGCAGATGTAGAGGGTCCGGCGATCCTCGCCGCCGAGCACGCAGGCGGGAGGCAACGCCACCTGCGGGTCGAAGCGCACGACATCGCTCACCGCCCCGCCTTCGAGAACGCGGGCCACGGCGGCCACCGAGGGCATGCCCGTCCACACGCCGCCCTGCTCGTCCAGGCAGATGCCGTCCGGCAGCGATGAGGTGGTGGCGAACACGCGACGATTGCTCAGTCGACCGTCGACGTCGCGGTCGAGCACGGTGATGCGGTTGGCGAACGCCTCCGCGGTCACCACGCGAGTGCCGTCGGAGCTGACGGCGATGCCGTTGGCGCCGCCGAAGCCGCCCAGTTCGGTCAGGGCACGGGCGGTGCCGTCCGGTTCGACGACGAGCAGCGCGGAGTCGCGCGGCTCCTCTCCTGCGAACAGCTCGAAGCCCAACTGGGTCACGTAGGCGCGACCGTCGGCGTCCACGACCATGTCGTTGATCGGCCCGGTGGCCAGCTCCCGCAGGTCGGCGTGCACGGTGACCTGCTCGCCGTCGAAGGCCAGGACCAGGCGCTCGTGCATCGAGGTGACGATCAGCCGGCCGTCGGGCAGCCAGCCGAAGCCGCCGGGGATCACCTCGGCGCCGTTGACCGACGTGCGGCCGGACAGGTCCAGCACCGTTTCGGCCTCGCCCGCGGCGTCGAGGCGAACGAGGCGGTGGGCGTACATGTCGCTGAACCACAGCGCCCCGTCGTGCCAGCGCGGACACTCCGCCCACGTGTAGCCGCGCGACAGCTCACGCGGTGCGGTCTCACGCGCATCGGCCAGGGGATCGACGTCGACGTCGGTCACGATTTCTCCAAAGATGAGTTTGGTCAAGTTTTGTGGTCAGAACGGCAGCGGGTGGGCGAACTTGGCCCGCAGCAGCGCGCCGGTCTCGGCGAGGGCAAGACGGCCGCGGGCGAGGTAGTCGGCCTGGAGCACGAAGCCGTGCGGGACACCGGGGTAGCGAGTGAGTGTGGTCTGCACGCGCGCGTCACGCAGGCGGTGCGCGTAGCGCTCGCCCCAGTCGCGGATCGGGTCGCACTCCGCCGTCACCACGATCGCCGGCGGCAGACCGGCCAGGTCGGCCGCGTAGGCCGGGACGCGGTAGGGGCTGTCGGGCACGCCCTGCCCCGCGTCGGCCAGCCCGTTGAGGTACAGCACGTCGTCGCGGCTCAGGATCGGGGCGTCGGCATAGCGGGTGATCGACGCGGCGGCCAGGTCGCGGTCCACGCCGGGGTAGATGAGCACCTGACAGGTGATGATGGGTCCGCCTCGATCGCGGGCCGCCAGCGCGACAGCGGCGGCGAGGGTGCCTCCCGCGCTGTCGCCGGCCACGGCCAGCCGCGCCAGGTCCACCCCCAACTCGTCGGAGTGCTCGGCCACCCACGTGGTGGCGGCCCAGGCGTCGTCGAACTGCGCGGGCGGCGGGGCCTCCGGTGCCAGCCGGTACTCGACCGCCACGACCACCGCACCGCTGTGGTGGGCCAGGTTGCGAGCCACCGGCTCGAACGAGTGGTTGGAGCCCATGCACATCCCGCCGCCGTGGAAGTAAACGATCACCGGTGTCCCCCTGTCGGCGGTGGGGCGGTGCACGCGCACCGCGATGCCGCCGTGCGGACCGGGAACCACGTGGTCCTCGGTGGCGGCCATGACGGGCAGGTTCGGCGGGTGGGGCGCGGCCTCCAGGGACGCGCGGACGGCATCGATACCCCGCTCGCGCATGGCCGGGGCATCGGCCACGGCCGCGGCGATGGCCGCGGCGTCGGGATCCAGCGGGAACGCGGTCACGGTCTCACCCCTCACTCGCGGGGACGGTGAACTCGCCCTGGAGCAGAACCGGGGCACGACGGTGGATCAGGGTGTCGGCGCGGGCGGCCATGGTGTCGACGACGAAGCGTTGCGAGGTCAGGTAGAACTCGCCGGATGCCGCCTGGTCGAAGAAGACGCGAGCGGCGTCGAGGGGGTCCATCGCCTGCGACTTGACCTTGAGCATGGCCTCGCGGTGCTCCTCGGCGGCCGCGGTGTCACCGTCCTCGACAGCGCCCGCCGACTCGAAGATGTTGGAGGCGACCGCGCCGGGCAGCACCGCCTGGACGTGGACGTGATCAGCGTGCCCGGCCAGTTCGACCTCCTGGTGCAGACACTCGGTGAGGGCGAGCACGGCGTGCTTGCTCATGATGTAGGGAGCTTGGAGGGGTGCGGCGCTGACCCCGCCGATCGAGGACAGGTTCCACACCCACGACCGCGCGGGCTCGGCGAGCATGCGCGGCAGGAACGCGCGGATGCCGTGGAAGACGCCGCTGACGTTGATCGAGACCAGGCGCTCCCAGTTGGCGACCGGGGTGTCCCACAGGTAGCCGAACTGCTCGACGCCAGCGTTGTTGACCAGCAGCCGAACTGGGCCCACTTCGGTCACGGTGCGTTCGGCAAGCCGTTCAAGTGCCTGGGGATCACGCACGTCGCAGGCGATGTCGACCGCGCGGGTGCCGGCCGCCTCCAGCTCGGCGCGCAGGGCCGCGATGGCGGCGGTGTCGACATCGGCGAGCACGACGGTCATGCCCAGCTCCAGCGCGGCGTGGCGGGCCAGTCCCGCGCCGATGCCGGCGCCGGCGCCGGTGATCACGGCGACACCACCGCCGAACAGGGTCCTCGCGTCGTTCATCGGATGCTCTTCTCACGTTCGGCGACGATCTCGCGGATGGCCCGGACGACCGGCGCGAACGTCGTCTCCGGATCGGTGACGGCCGGGGTGTCCATGTTGTTGTGGCAGATCGCCACGGCGATGCGGTCGCGCAGGTCGGCCCAGGCGATCGACCCACCCGCGCCGGGGCTGTAGACGATCTCGCGGTGCTCGCCCACCAGCGGATCGGAAGCCCCCGGTTCACCGCCGAGCCAGTAGCCGGCCGCGCCGAACCACACCGGGATGGGCAGCACCCGGTCCGGGTCGTGCGCGTTCTGCCGCAGCCGGGTCAGGGACGCGGCCCGTTCACGGGACAACAGCCGCACGCCGTCGAGCTCGCCGCTTTCGGCCAGCAAGGCGAAGATCCGGGCCACGGAGGGTGCGGTGGCGATGGCACCCGCGCCGGGATCGACGGCCTGCCGCACGACCCGCTGGTTGTGCACCTCGGAGCCGGGGAACACCGCGGGCGGGCTGATGTTGTGCTCGTCGACGATGGCGAAGGTGTTGCCGCCGTAGAGCGTGGCGACCCTGGGCAGGTCCGCGTCGGACACGCCGAGGTGGAAGTCGGTGACGCCGAGCGGTGCGCAGATCTCCTCGCGGACGAACACGTCGAACGGCCGCCGGCCGGGGTCGGTGCGGCGCACGACCTCACCGAGGATCCAACCCCACACCAGCACGTGGTAGGCGTTGGCCGTGCCGGGTTCGAAAATCGGGGTGTGCGCGGCAACGCGTTCGACCATCCAGTCCCAGTCGGCCATCAGCTCCCGCGTGACCCCGTCGGGCATCTGTGGGATGCCTGCCCGGTGTGACAGCGCGTGCTCGACGGTGGTGGTGTCCTTGCCGTTGGCGGCGAACTCCGGCCAGTAGTGGGCGATCGGCGCATCGAGGTCGAGCAGGCCGCGCTCGGCCTGCAGGTGCACGGCGAGCGCGGTGACGCCCTTGGTCACCGAGAACACCGGGAAGAGCGTGCGGTGGTCGGCCGGGGTGCCGCGCTCGGCGTCGGCCGCCCCCGCGACGGCGTCGACGATCAGCTCGCCGCGGTGGTAGGCGGCGACGGCAATGCCGGTCTCCCCCAGTTCGAGGGCGCGCTCGAGCGCCGTGCGGATGCGTGGGTCGTCGTGCGAGACGGTCATGGATCTCCTCGTGCGGCGGCGAACGGCGGAGTCGGGCCTGGGGTCGCACGAGACTAGGGAGCCGGCGTCCACGCGGGAGTGCGGTGTTCCGGTGAGTGGACGGATCAGGAGGTCACCTGGCGACCGGCGAACAGCCAGCGGCCGTCGGCATCGCGTCGCAGTTCGTCGGTGTAGGAACCGATGGCGAGGATGCTCGACGGCGTGTCGCCGGACAGGAGCTGGAAGTAGGAGTGCGCCGCGGCTCGGTCGCCGTCCACGTGGATCTCGTGGTTGGTGATGACGTGTCGATTTCGGGAGGCGGGGCCGGCGTATCCCAGCTCGCGCATCGCTTCGAGTCCTTTCAGGACCTCCTCATGGCCCTGCCACGTCACCTCGGGCATCCACCACTCCACGTCCTGCGTGCAGAGGGCGCCGATCTCGGGAATCGTGCCCTCGTCGGCCATGCGGGCGAACTGGTTGAGGAGGGTGACGATGCGCAGCACATCGTCGGCGGTGTTCTTCTCGTCGTTACTCATCGGTTCTCCATAAGCTTGCCGGTGTCGGATCGGCGATGGTCGCCCCGAGTGCCCGGCAATGACGGTGGTCGTCCCGGTGAGCGGGACAACGAGCTCACCGAGCGCAGCCGTGCGGCAACCTCCGTGCTGTGACGACTTCTGCTGACGACGCGCACCTCGACCTGGCGGTGTCCGTGCGGGACGGCATCGCGCTGCTGGAGATGCGCCGCCCACCCGCCAACCACTTCGACGAACGGCTCATCGGCGAGATCGTCGACGCTGCTCTCGCACTCGACGACGACACCGCCTGCCGGGTGATCGTGCTGGCCTCGCAGGGCAAGCACTTCTGCGCGGGCGCGGACTTCGGCGGCGGTGGAGGTTTCGACCGGGACCGGGTGGCCGTGTCCGAGCGGTTGTACCGCCGGGCCGCGCAGCTGTTCGACGTGCGCACGCCGATCGTCGCCGCGGTGCAGGGTGCGGCGGTGGGCGGAGGCTTGGGCCTGGCGTGTGCGGCGGACTTCCGGGTCGCCGAGGCGTCGTCGCGGTTCGTGGCCAACTTCGCGTTGCTGGGCTTCCACCAGGGCTTCGGCCTGAGCGTGACGCTGCCGGAACTGGTAGGCCGTCGCGTCGCCGCCGATCTGTTGCTGACCGGACGGCGGGTCGGAGGCGAGGAAGCCGTCCACATCGGACTGGCTGACCGGCTCGCCGAACCCGGCCGTGTTCGCGAGACCGCGCTGACGTGGGCTCGGGAGATCGCGGCGGCGGCACCGCTGGCCGTGCGGTCGATCCGGGCGACGCTGCGGGCCGGTCTGGCCGACCGCGTCCGGGCGGCGTTGGAGCACGAACTGGCCGAGCAGGCCCGGCTGTGGCAGACCTCCGACTGCGCCGAGGGCATCGCGGCGAGCCTGGAGCGGCGTCCACCGGTGTTCCACGGCGAGTGAGAACGGGGGCGTCGCCGGTGTCCCGCCGACGCCCCCGGCACGTCCGTCAGCTCCTCGCGCGAGGAGTGAACGTGTAGTCCTGCGGCTCGGGGGCGCGCAGCATGGCCCAGTAGTCGACCAGCCGCCACGGGCAGGTCACCCACGCCCGCCCGTTCTTGTTGCGGTAGTAGCCGTTGGCGGTGCCGCCGTGCTGCCACACGGTCTTGTCCAGCGACTCGTCCACGCGGCGGTTGTAGTCGTCGGTGGCCTCGCGGGTCGGCTCCATCGCGGCGAGGTCGTTCTCCACCAGGTACTGCAGGCTCTCCACGACGTAGTGGACGTGTTCCTCGCTGGTGATGTTGTGCCCGCCGCCGTGGTTGGGCGCCGCGTTGGGACCGGCGGTGACGAAGAGGTTGGGGAAGCCGGGAACGGTGATGCCGAGGTAGGCGCGCGGGTCCTGGTCGGCCCACGCCTCGGACAACCTCAGCCCCTCACGGCCGACGACGTCGAGGAAACCCAGGTACTCCAGCTTGAAACCGGTGGCCCAGATGATGACGTCGGCCTCGATGAACTCGCCTTCGGTGGTGATCACCCCGTCGGGGCGGATCTCGCGGAAAGCTGCGCGGTGCACGGTGACGTGATCACGCTTGACCGCCTCGAAGAAGCCGGGGTCCTTGACGATGCGCTTGGCGAACGGCGGGAAGTCGGGGGTCAGCTTCTCCCTGAGGTCCGGGCGGTCGCTGAACGAGCGGTCCAGGTGGTCGAGGCAGACCTGCATGACCGCGTCGTTGGCTGGAGACGCGGAGACGTGGGTCGCGTACCAGTCCTCGTCGATGCGGGCGATCGGCCATCCCTTGTCGGCGGCCCACCAGTAGGACTTGAGCCGGAACCACTGGTGGTAGTACGGGATGTTCTCCAGTGCCCACCGCGCGCCCTCGGGGACGTCGGCGGCCACAGCGCGTTCGGGGATGACCCAGTGGGGCTGGCGGGCGACGACGTGCAGTGCCTCGACCTGGTCGACCACGGCGGCCACGACCTGTACGGAGGTGCACCCGGCGCCGAGCACGACGACCTTCTTCCCGGTCAGGTCGACGTCCGGTCGCCACTGCGCGGTGTGCATCGTCTGGCCGCGGAAGGTCTCCGCGCCCGGGACGTCGGGGATCGAGGCGGCGTTGAGCACGCCGGTGGCGGTGACCACGGCGTTGGCGCGGTGGGTGCGCGTCGTGCCGTCCGGTCCGCGCACGGTGAGCGTCCAGGCCTGGTCGGCCTCGTCCCAGGTGCAGCCGAGCACCTCCGTGGAGAAGGAGATGTGGGGGTGCAGGTCGTACTTGCGCGCAACACCGCGCAGGTACTCCAGGTACTCGGGGCCGGTCGGGTAGTACTTCGACCAGGTCGGGTTCAGCTCGAACGAGTACGAGTAGAAGTGGCTGGGCGTGTCGACCGCGGCGCCGGGGTAGGTGTTGCGCGACCAGGTTCCGCCGAGGTCGTCGCTCTTCTCGAACACGTGGTAGCGGAAGCCGGCCTCGCCGAGCTTGATCGCGGCGTTGAGGCCGATCATGCCGGAACCGATGACGGCGACGGTGAAGTCCTGCGGCGGCCGGCGGGTGGCGGGCACGACGCGGCGGGCGGGTTCGAACCCAGCCTGCTCTCGCAGGTGAGGCACGTACTCGGCGTCCACGATGTCGTTGACGCAGACGCCGGCGAGTCGACGGAAGAGCTCGTCGTCGGGGACGCCCACGCGCGGCACGAGCGAGGTGTCCAGCAGACGGTGGGCGCGGTCGCGGACCTCGGCGGCGACTTCCTCCGGGTACGCGCCCAGCCACGCCGGACCGTCCACGGCGCGGTGCCGGGCGAGCTTGGCCTCGAACTCGTCGACGAGTGCGGTGTCCCCGGTCAGGTGCACCAGGGTGGCGAGCAGCGCGCCGGGGTCGGCGGCGTCGATGGCGGCAGCCAGGGCACCCCGGTCGACGCCGGTCACGGGCGAGACGACGTAGGTGGGCTGGTCGTGGGTGATCACGGTCATCGGGACACCGGTTTCTCGTGGTGGCGGGGCGAAACGACGGATGCGCGGTTCAACCGCGGGCGACGGCGGTCAGCGCTTCGGCGAGCGGCAAGGCCGCGTGGACGGGGCGGGTGGGACGCCCCCGCAGGCGGGTCACGCCGGCAGCCGCGTACCAGATGTCGGTGGCCGCCCGGCGCACCGCGGCGACGGCACGGTCGACGGGAACGGCGGCCGCCGGTCCGCACAGCGACAGGGCTGCGGACAGCCCGTCCTCGGCTGGACCGATGGCGGCGGCGACCGCGATGACGCCGGCGGAGCAGCCCTCGGCGTCCACCGCGACGCCGTCGTGGTCGCGCACCCGGTCGATCTCACGGCGCAGGTCGGTCTCGGTGCGGACCCCGCCGGGCGTGGCGGGCGCGGGGTAGGTCAGGTCGGGCCAGTCGGCGTCGTCGAGCTGAGCGAGCAGGGCGCGACCCGCGGCCGAGTGCACGGCGGGTTGCCGGGCGCCCAGCCGCCAGCCCTCCCCCTTCTCCGGCCAGCCGCCGATGCGTTCCAGGTGCAGCACGTCCCCCGACTGCAGGGCGCTGAGGTGGACGGTCAACCCGGTCGAGCGGTGCAGGGCGTGCATGTGCGGCAGGGCGGCCTGGTGCACACCGTCGCGGCGGACCACCTGGGACCCCAGTTCGAACATGCGGATGCCCAACGCGTACTCGAAGCCACGGCGCTCGATCCAGCCGAGGTCGACCAGGCGGCCGAGGATGCGGTGCGCGGACGAGCGCGGCAGACCGGCACGCCGGGAGACCTCGGCCAGGGTGAACCGGTGGCCGCCGTCGAAGACCTGGAGCAGGGAGGCCACTCGGTCGATCATCGCGGCGGGCGCTTCGTGGCTCCGGGCCGTCGTCATCGGCACCTCCCGGCAACATCGCCTTATTGCATAATCTGCCGACATGGCAGAAACTGACATGTGTGAGCGTAGCCGCACATCAGCATCGTGTAAACAAATCGTGTCCAATTTCCGCATACGATCCTGCATCCCGTCTTGCGGCCGTAGGCGGTCGTCGCGTGGAGAGGTGTGGCCGTGCCGAGGGGTGAGCGCCCGACGCTGACCGAGCGACGCGCCGAGGAGCTGCGCGCCGCCATCGCCCGCACCGCGATGGAGATCTTCGTGGCCGACGGCGACACCTCGGCGAAGGTGGAACGGATCGCCGAGGCCGCCGGCGTCTCCCCACGCACCTTCCACCGACACTTCCCCGTCAAGGAGGACGTGGTGCGCCCGCTTTTCCGTGCCACGTCCGAGGCCGTCGCGGCCGCTCTGCGGGACGTCCCGGACACCACCGATCCGGTCGAGGCCCTCGTCGTAGCCTGGACCGCCGCCATGCCAGGTGGCCGCCTCAGCGAGTTCGACCGGCGCTTCCTCACGCTGATGGTGACCACCTCGGAGTACCGCCTGCGCTGGCAGGAGGCCGACCAGGAGCTCTGCGAGGTGATCGCCGGGTACCTCGACCGCCGCCTCCCGGCCGGCGGGCACCCGCTGCACCGGACGCTGCCCGCCTACCTGGTCGTGCACGCCACCCGGCACGTCTTCGAGCACTGGATCACGTCCGGCTCCGAGGAGGACCTCGCCGGGCTGTTGCGCGACGCGCTGCGGATGGTGCTGGCCGGCGCGGCCGTGCGGTGATGCTCAGCCGAACGCGCCGCACTCGCGCAGAGCCGCGAGATCCTCTACCCCGTAACCGCGGGCGGCCAGCACGCGTTCGGTGTCGGCCCCCTGGGCGACGGGCGCACGAGGCGGCACCGGTGCCGAACGGCTGAGCTTGATCGGCACGCCGATCCCCCGGTAACCGCCGTCGGAGACCACCATCCGCCGGTGGCGGACCTGGGGCGCGGCCAAGGCGGCTGCGACGTCGTTGACCGGACTCGCGGGAACCCCTCGCACCCTCAGGGCTTCGGCCAGTTCACCAGCGTCCCGGGCGCGGAACAGCGGGTCGAGCAGGGCCAGCAGGTCGGCGCGGTGCTCGACGCGGTCCCGGTTGCGCAGGAACCTCTCGTCCCCGGCAAGGTCCGGCCGGCCCAGCACTTCCGTGAGCGCGGCGAAGTGGGCGTCACTGGCCGCCGCCACGAACAGGCTGCCGCCGCGGGCGGTGCGGAACACCTGGTACGGCGCGACGGTCGGGTGCGCTGCCCCGGTGCGGACCGGCACGTGCCCGGACGCGAGGTGGGCGGCCGAGTGCGGGTGCATGAGCGACACCACGGCGTCCACCAACGTGATGTCCACCAGCTGCCCGCGACCGCTGACCGTCCGCTCGGCGAGAGCCAGCAGGACGCCCGCGAACGCTTGGTGCGCGGCGGTGATGTCCACGACCGGCACGCCGACGCGCAACGGGTCTCCGTCCGGTTCGCCGTTGACGCTCATCAGCCCGCCGTGGGCCTGCAACACCGCGTCGTAGCCCGGTTCACCGCCCAGCGGACCGTCCACGCCGTAGCCGGTGATGCGGCAGTACACCAGGCGCGGGAACCGTGCCGCCAGGTGCGACTCGTACCCCAGTCCCCAGCGTTCCATGGTGCCGGCTTTGAAGTTCTCCACGACCACGTCCGCGTCGGCGATGAGGTCGAGCACCACCTCCCGGGCCCGTCCGATCTTGAGGTCGAGCACGACGTTGGCCTTGTTGCGGTTGAGGCCCTGGTAGTAGGCGCTGGTGGTCTGCTCCTCGTCCACGAACGGCGGTCCCCAGCGCCGGGTCTCGTCCCCCGCAGGGGGTTCGACTTTGATCACCTCGGCTCCATGGTCGGCGAGCATCTGCGTGCACAGCGGCCCGGCCAGCACCCGGCTGAGGTCCAGGACCTTCAGGCCGCGCAACGCTCCCCCGCTCATCGGGCACCTCCTGCGACCGTCGACCACCAGGAGCCTTCCGCCACCACGGCGGCGGCCAGCCGGTCCTGCCAGTGGGCCTCGTTGCCGAACTCCTCGCGCCACGACCACAGCCGCGTGGTCGCCGCGCCGAGGTGGTGCTCGGCGGAGTAGCCGAGCGCACCGTGCAACTGATGTCCGATCGTGGCGACGACATGCGCGCCGGCCGACGTGGTGGCCTTGGCGGCGGCCACGGCGAACTCGGGCCGGTGGTGCGCCTCGACCGCGAGCAGGGCGGCGTCTGCGCTGATCCGCATGGCGGTGACCTCCGCCGCGAGCGCGGCCAGGTGTTGCTGCACGGCTTGGAAGCGGGCCAGCGGGCGGCCGAACTGCTCGCGTTCGGCCACGTACTGCCGCGCGGACTTCAGCACCGCACGCGCCGCACCCGCCAACTGCACCGACCGTGCCAGCGCCCCTCTCAGCCGCAAGTCGTCGACGTCGACCCCGACCGGTGCGGCGGTGAGCGCCTCGACATCGTCGAAGACCGCGATGTCGCGCGGTTCCCCGGCGAGGTTCTCCGCCTTCTCGAGCTCGCCCACAGGTACCACGGCCACCGACACCTCGTCACCGTCACGGGCGAGAACGACGATGTGGTCGGCATGTCGCGCCCACGGCACTGCCGCCCGGCCCGACAGCCGCAATGAGCCACCGCGCCGGTGCGCCTCGACCTCGTCGAGCGAGGCCACGACCAGACCACCTGGCACGGCCACACCGGCTTGGGCCAACAACCATCCCGCCAGGAAGGCCGACTCGGCGACCGGGGCGGCGGAGGCGTGGAAGGCGACGAGGTCGACCACCACCGCGAGGTCGCGCAGTCCCCCACCGCTACCGCCGACCTCCTCGGGCACGCCCAGTAGGTGGAAGCCCGTGTCGGACAGGTCTTTCCACAGCGCGGCGTCGAAGCCGCCGCGCGCCGACCGTCCTTTGAGGATCGCGCCGACCGCGGCCCGGATCTCCTCGTGCAGCTCGTCGTTCACCGGACCCCCAGTCCGCGGGCCACGACGGACCGCAGGATCTCGTTCGTCCCGCCGCGCAGGGTGAACGCGGGGGTGTGCGGGATCGCGTCCGCGAGCAGTCCCGCCAGTCCGTCGGCGCCCGGTCGGGGTTCGATACCGGCCAGCCTCCGCACGGTCTCCACGACATCGCCCTCGAAGCGCGAGCCCAGGTCCTTGACGAGTGCCGCGGCCACCTCGGGGGATCGTCCCGCAGCGAGTGCCGCGGCCACCGCCAGCGAGAGCTGCCGCAGCGTCCAGGCGCGGGCCGTGAGCCTTCCGACCTCGCGTGCGGCCACCGGGTCGGTGAGGCGAAGTTCCGACGACCACGTCTCGAGCAGCGGGGCGGTGCTGAGGAACCGCTCGGGACCGGAGCGCTCGTGCGCCAGCTCGGCGACGACCTGCCGCCAGCCCGCGCCACGTTCGCCCAGCAGCGCGCCGGCCGGGACGACAGCGTGGTCGAGAACGACCTCGTTGAAGTGGTGCTCGCCGTCGATCGTCGTGATCGGCCGGACGTGCACCGCCGGGTGCGGCAGGTCGACCACGAACTGCGACAGGCCGTTGTGCCGGTCCCCCGGTGCGCCGTCCGTACGTGCGAGCAACACGATCGCGTGGGCGAAGTGCGCGCCGGTGGTCCACAGCTTGGTGCCGGTGATCTCCCACCCGCCGTCCGCTTCGCGGGCGCGGGTGCGTACGGCGGCCAGGTCGGACCCCGCGTCCGGCTCGCTCATGCCGATGGCGAAGAAGCACTCGCCGCGAGCTATCCCGGGCAGGTAACGCCGCCGCTGTTCTTCGGTTCCGTTGCGCAGAACGGAAGGGGCCATCTGGCGGTCGGCGATCCAGTGCGCGGCGACCGGCGCGCCCGCTGCCAGCAGTTCCTCGACGACCGCGAAGCGCTCCAGTGGAGAGCGGTCGTGGCCGCCGTAGCGGGTGGGCAGGGTCATGCCCAGCCAACCGCGTGCGCCGAGCCGTCTGCTGAAGGCGGGGTCGGCGGCGGACATCCATGCGTCGCTACGCGGCCGGAACGCGCCTGCGGCACGCTGGTCGTCGAGGAACTGCCGCACCTCGTCCCGGAGCCGCAGCTCCGAGTCGCCGGGGCGGTGGGCGGCGAGGTCGATCGTGGCTGTCACCCGGACTCCTCTCTCGGGGTCCGGATCACACTAGAAAATTGGATCCAATCCTGAATCCATAGTTCCGCTGAGTGGACTCCTCATCCAGCTGACGGCCGAGGCGTCGCGCCGGCGCGGAACATCAGCGACAGTTGCGCCTCGGAACCCGCCCGGTGCGTGTCCATTAGCTCGACCAGGCGGTCCAGGTCACCCGAGCCCAGGGCGGCCACCATGTCCCGGTGCTCGGTGAGGATGCGTGCCCGCGCGGCCTCGTCGTAGAGGTACACCGCGTGGTAGGGCAGCGCCCACGTCCAGATGCGGTTGATCTCGGCGACCACCAGGTTCAGGCTGCTCATCTCGAAGATCGCCTGGTGGAAGGCGCTGTTGGCCTCCCTCATGCGGGGCAGGTCCAGATCGGCGGCGGCCCGTTCGACGTCCTCGGCGAGTGACCCGATCCGGTCCAGCTGTCCGGCGTCCGGGCGCGGCAACCCGCGGATCACCTCGGTCTCCAGCAGCCGGCGCATCAGGTACACCTGGTCGAACTCCGGACGGCTCAACCGCGCTACCGCGAAGCCCACGTTGTGCTCGTGCGCGACCAGCCCGTCGGCGACCAGCTGGCGCAAGCCCTCGCGCACCGGCAGCCGGCTCACCCCGAGCACGGCGGCCATCTGCTCCTGCCGGATCTGCTGCCCCGGCAGCAGGTCACCCGAGACGATCATCCGCTTGATGCCGTCGACCACGCGCGACACGGCCTGGTCGGCGGCGTCCGCGCTCCTCTTGGCTGGCATGGGCACTCCTCACGATCCGCACCACCGTACGGTGCGCGGTCGGGTGGGCGGGTGACGGCGCACCGGCCCGGCCCACCCACCGGTCAGGACGTGACGCTGCCGCCGTTGAGGTTCAGGATCTGCCCGGTCAGCCAGGACGCCTCCGGCGAGGCGAGGTAGACCACGGCCGCACCGACGTCCTCGGGCCTGCCCAGCCGCCGGGTGGGGATCTTCTGCGCGAACACCTCGGTGGCCGCCCCGGCGGCGTTGGTCTGCAGCCCGAGGGCCAGCGTGTTGACCGTGACGCCGGAGGGCGCGAGCTCTTGCGACAGGTGCCGCATGAAGCCCTCTACCCCGCTCTTGCCCGCCCCGTACAGCGACAAACCTTGGTCCGAGCCCGTGCGGGCGGCTCCGGAGGAGATCTGCACGATGCGTCCCCACCCGGTCTCGCACATGTCGTCCACGACCGCCGAAACGCAGTTCATCGCGCCGAACAGGTTGATCTCGATCGGCGCGCGCCACCGGCTCGGCTCCAGGGTGCGGAAGTGCCCCTGCCCGAAGTCGGCGGCGATACCGGCGTTGTGCACCATGATGTCGACGGACCGCCCCAACCCGTCACGAGCTCGCGCCACGGCCTCCCGGACCGCGTCGCGGTCGGTGACGTCGAACGGCACCGCCAACGCCGTGCCGCCCACCGCCGTGATCTCCTTCGCGACCGCCTCGGCCCGCTCGGCCACCAGGTCGTTGACCGCCACGGCCGCGCCCCGAGCCGCCAGCGCACGGGCGATGCCCGCACCCGCGTTCTGACCGGCTCCGGTGACCAGGGCCGCGTGGCCCGACAGATCGAACATCGTCGTCCTCTTCCCGTGTGTTGTGGTCGTCGAGACAGCTCTCACGAGCCCTGCACCAACTCCAGCGCGTGCCCCTCCGGATCGGTCACCACGGCCACCCGCATCCCGGTGCCGGGCAGCGCCCTGGGTTCGACGCGCACGGAGCCACCGGCCGCCACAGCGGCGCGCACGACCTCGTCGACATCGGTGACGCCGAAGCCGAGAACGACCTCACCGGCCGGCGGAACATCCCGATCGAGATACCGCACCAGCAGCACCGTCGGCCCCGCACCGGAGCCGGCGAGCACGAGCTGCTCGTAGCGACCCTCGCCCTCACCACCGGACAGCCGGTGCACGGCCGCCAGCGCGACGACGGACCGGTAGAACTCGGCCTGCGCGTCAAGGTCGTTCACGACGACCTTGACGAACGTCAACTGCCCACCGTCGCCCATGAACCCTCCGGAAGTGGCGTGTCACGACGGCGCGCAGTACAGCCGTTCCGGCTGCGACGAATCGGCCGGTGTTCCACTGAGCGGGAGCACGGACATCACCTGAGCGGTGTGCGGCGCCTTGGTCGTGAAAGTCAGCCCGCACCGATCACCGCGAAGACCGGAGACACCGATCGCAGCGGCAACAAGGCGAGTCTTCTGCTTCACGAGGTGCTGCCCGTGGCCGCCCGCGACTGAGCTCCCTCAACGGATTCGAGCTGAGCGAGAAAGGCGTTGCTCTCGGCCTGGCGCGGGTAGCCAGCGACGTCCTTGACGCATTCAGGGCACCAGTGACCGCCGGTCAGGACCAGACGCGGGCTGCCGATGAACTCATGGCCGAACGCGCACCGCCAGGACAGCGGCGTGGCGATATCGCCCTTCGGCACATCACCGGAGAGGAGCTCTCCCCCGCGGAAAGCGGCAGCGTCGCCGTAATCCGAGGCCGTCCACCGGGCGGGGTCCTTGTCCTCGTCGTAGCCGTGATCCAGCCGGGATGGCATGCGGTCCGGTTCAACGGGGTGGAAGCTGTCCCAACCGCCGATGGCCTCGAACTGCGCACGGGAACCGTAGTAGGCCGCGATCGCCTCCTCGTCCCGATCGCGGACGTAGGCAATGGTGCCCCGCTGCTTGCGGGTGAGCGGCTTCATGACGAAGTTCTTCACAACCCACGCCGGTATCCGACCCGCCATCTTCAACGAGGGGTTGGCGCGCAACGCCCGATCGAGTGCGGCGTCGAAGGTGTCACCGCGGAACGGCACCAGCTCCTGCAACCGGTCGGAGTCGGTGTACCACTGGCCGTGGAAGTTGCGGGTGGCGAACCAGTTCCGGTCGTACCAGCGCCGCGGGTCCCCGACACCCAGCGCCGCACTGATGCGTGTCTGCAGCTGCCAGTTGGTCAACCGCCATCCCTCGCCGCCGCCGATGTTGTAAATACCGCCCCAGAACTCATCGGGTATATCGGGTTCGCAGGCGTTGGCCAGCAACCGCGCCGCGTCCTCGGCAGACACCCACTCCATGACGCCGCCGAGCGTGGAGTGCGTCATGATCGGGTCGCGGATCTGCAACATGCCGGGGTGAAAGATGCCGGTCTGGCGCAGCCACGCCCAGCGGGGCAAGCCGGAGTCGACGAGTTCCTTCTCGGCGATCACCTTCGTCTGCCCGTACTCGTCATAGCGGGAAACGCGCAGCGGGTCTCCGACACGACCCCAATGGTGCGGCGGGTTGCGATCACCGGTCTGCGCGACGGAACCAATGCCGACGACGGCAGTACGGGCGGGGTCGGGCTGGGCACGCACCGCGCGGACGATGTTGCGGATGCTGCCCACGTTGACCCGGTGAGCCAACTCGGGGCGATCATCGGCGTACGGCGAAACCACCGCGCCGACGTGCAGAACGAAGTCCGCACCGCGCACGCAGCGCTCGACCGCCTCGTAGTCGGTGAGGTCCCCGTGGACGACCTCGAGGTTCTCCATGTCCGCGTAGCGGCGAATCACTTCGGTGTCGCGCTTGCTGGGCAGGACCAACGCCACGACCTCGACGTGGTCTGCGCGCACGCGGAATTCGTCGAGGACTGCGCGCCCCCAGTTACCTGTGGCACCGGTGAGGAAGACCCGAGTTCGCCTGTTTCGCAAGTGTGGCCTCATTTCGCGTGGTGAGGGCGTTGTGGAGCGACGTGAGCCGCCCCGACCTGGTGGGCGATTGCGCTGTCATGGGGAACTGCTGCTCAGGTCTGGACTCGACCGGCCCCAGCTCGCTCGGTATTTCGGCCGGAGCCGTCGAAGGCAAGGGCCGTAAAGCCGGCGGCAGATGCGTTAGATCGTTGAACAGCGCTCCGTCGTCGGCACTAGCACGTGCTAGCCGCCGTGCCGCAAAGTACACGCGAGAGCTAGCACGTGCAAGCAAAGGTGGCGTCAAGCTAACCGACAGGTTCCAGCTTGTACGTGCCGACTAATGCATCTGCGCAGATCAAACGGGTGGCGGCGCTAGGGCGTGTCCTGCGGATCTTTCTCATGATCGTGTGCAGATGATGGTCTGTGGTCGGACGTGGTGAGCTGACGGACAAGGCCTGGGCGGCGATCGCGCCGTACTGCCTGCGCAGAGCGGGCAGCGCGGTGGCCGGTGGCGCAGCCACCGGCAGGTGATCAACGCGATCCTCTGGAAGGAACGCACCGGCGCCCCGTGGCGTGACCTTGCGCGTGCCGGAAACTACGTCCATGCAGGTCAAGGCACATGGCGATACTCGTGGATGACTCAGTCGAGAAGATAATGTCGGTCTATGATGCGGCGTTCAATCTGAGCGGGTTCGCCAGGCTGAGGCCGGCCCCGCAGGGGTGCCGCGTCGGCGAGCGATCGACGGGCTCGATGCTCGCTGTAGTACCGCTCGTACTCACCCAGCGCATATCGCAGATGGGCCTGATTCCAGATAAGCGGGCAATAGAAGAGGTCGCCGCGGAAGTTCTTGCTCCAGTCGATACAGATCAGCCCGAAAGATTGATTAGTGTCGGCTGGCCCTCTATACTGAATTCGAGCTATCCAATAGCGCGTGAACACACGAGTTGCGCAAGCTTGCTACATATGGGAACTCAAGTCTGGGACACGGAATTACCCCACGGGAGCAATTTATTCGTGGGGTAATTGCTTTATATAGGCACTTCTGGTGTCCCCGATCCCCAATCCAGCGCTAACGCCGCTTGCGTTGTACGTTGAGTTCGAGCGGGACTTCGACTGGTCGGCGAGGGTCTTAATCTCAGATCAGACCCGACGTAGGTGATTTCTAGCCGCAACTCGTGGAGTTGTGCTGTCAGGTCGGAATCCGGATTGTGCCCGCGCTCAGCGATCAGCCTCGGGAGCGTCTGAAGTACGACGTCCTCGCGGACGTAGGTGTTGGCCGGCGCATCCGGAGGCCGGTGTGACGCCCGGAAAGTCATCGCTGCCGCTCAAGCTGCATATCGGTACTCGTTGATCGCCCCACCGAGGATCCGCGTGCGGACGGGTCGACGGCCAGAGACGTCAAGATCATGCGCCACTCGGAGGTGCTCGTGAGCGTCTGGTGGTAGCTGGTCGCGGGCCTGGTGAGGCCGGTGTTCGTTGTAGTGCGTCTGGTAGGCCGCGAGTACTCGACGCGCATGGCTTTCTCCCATGATGAGGACGTGGTCGAGAACCTCGCGGCGGATGCTGCCGATGACCCGTTCGCAATGCGCGTTCATCCGAGGAGCTCGCGGCGCGGTCGCAATCACACGCAGTTCCTCTGCCTCAAATACGGCGTCGAACGCGTCGCCGTACTTGCCGTCGCGGTCACGCAGCAGGAACCGGAGAGACTCCATGCGCGCTCCGAGCTCGCCGGTCAAGTTCCTCGCCTGCTGCACCGTCCAGTTCCGTGTCGGATGGGCGGTGACGCCGGTGATGTGCAGACGCCTGGTGCCGTGTTCGAGAAACGCCAGCGCGTACAGACGTGCGCCGAGCACGGTGTCGATGTGGAAGAAGTCAGCCGCGATGATGCCTTCAGCCTGCGCGGTCAGAAACTCCCGCCAGGTCGGACCGCCTCGCCGAGGTGCCGGATCGATACCCGCGCGGTTCAACACGTCCCAGACTGTCGAGGCGCCGATGCGATGACCAAGCCGAACCAGCTCGCCATGAATCCGCCGATGTCCCCACCGTGGATTTTCCCTGGCAAGCCGGAGCACGAGCGCCCTGATCGCCGTCTGGGTGGAGGGACGCCCGGTCCGCCGACGTGCGCTGTAGTCCCACTTCCAAGCGACGAACCTGCGATGCCAGCCGAGCAACGTCCCAGGAGTAACCGGGAAAACCACCTTCCAGTGCGAGCGGTCCACCAGTCTCGACAGCGCAGCGAACCAGAACCGGTCCGCGGTCTCATAACGGACCGGCCCGGTCAGCTGCCGACGAAGCACGACGTTCTCGTGCCGCAGCACGAGAAGCTCCGCGTCCTTGGCTGCCTCACTGCGAAGCAGCATGGCAGGGACAGACATCAGCTTGCAGACCACCTTGTACAACAGCGAAACGATCACCCGAACATGCTCGCAGCCGGAATAACATCACTGCTCAGAGCGGCGATGACTTTCCGGGCGGCACACCGCCGCTTGGCGTCCGATGGGCCAGCTGAACTGCGCCAGCTGCGTGGCGACGACGAAAACGAGCTCTGCCAGCGCCCAACCGAAGCCCGCCCAAAGCGCGGAAGCGGATCCACTGACGACGACCAGCACGAACGCGAGCCGGACGCCTTCGTCCGTGACCGCTGAGGTTGCCGCGAGGATCGTGCGGCTGCGTTCCGGATCTCGGAGCCTGCCAGCGGAGGCGAGCGCCGGCACTCGCGCCGCCAGCGCGACCAGCCACGCGAGAACACCCAGCAGCGCCACGCCAGCCTCTGAGACACCTAGCAGTATCGCCAGGACGGCCGCGAGCAGCACGAGAACGGCCGACACCACGGCGGCGCCCGCTCGGATCCTCCCACCGACCCGAGCAGAACCCGTCACGGGGTGTTCTTCTGCGCCTGCAGGTCCATCGATGATTCCAACGCTACTCCGCACACAGCCGCACCACGCGCCAGCACGCCTCTAGCCGAGTTCGAGTGGCGGGGACGGACCACAGCGCATCTGGTCGTCGCGGTACGACCGCAGGGAAGGACTGCGCCCCGGCCTGGCGGTGACGACGCTTGAATGCGCAGCCAGCCGCAGGGTGCCTGCGCCGCCCCGCTCAGCACGTCCGGACGTCAACCGTCTGAGCATCCGTGCCGGCCGCGTGGCCCTAGTCGCTGTCGGGCAATCCGGGCACCAACCTCAGTGTGCGGTTGCTGCGTGGATCAGTGCGCTTCTCGGCCTCGTCGACCTGCCGGATCAGCTCGTTGCGAACCTCGCCCAGCGCCGCGGACAGATCGCGCGACGAGGACGTGGCGATGAAGTGCAGGCGGGGCCGGCAGTTGATCCAGCATTCCAGGGTGACTCGCTGCTCTGCGCCCTGACGGTCCTTCAGGCTGATTTCCAGATCGACCTCGTCGTTGCGGAATGACCGCAACCTCAGGCCGAGCGCAGCCAGGCGTTCCGAGACCCAGCCGCGTTCGGATGAGAGAAATCCGGTGGCGAGGCGTAGGCGCTGGGCGACGATTGCCACGCCTTCACGAGTGTCGGGCATGCGCCTTCCGATCCTTTGTGGAGTGTGCGCCTCTGTTGCCGGGCAATGACTTACCGGCGTTTCAGGCTGTACTTCGCGGTTCCTGCACAGGTTCGAGGAAGAGGTTCACGCAGGACAGCTGCTCGTCGGGGGAACCGGATTTTGCGAGTTAGTGGTGTTCTTCGGGATGACTGAACAGCTCGTCCACCGTTTCGGGACGCGACATGTTCTGGTTTCTCATGGTTCCGACTTTCTTCGCGTCCCGCGCTGAAGCCGAAGTGGCTACACGGCGCGAGGGATTGGGAAGTGCGAAAGCGCATCTGCCCCACAGACACAACCCTACACCTCATCGTGTTCGCACGAATCCTCTGTGGCACCTCCCTTGCGGGACAAGCGAAGTCGTTCGGGAAGATTCCCGAAGCCCCAGAACAGTCATGCGCAGATGTTGATCCGGCCGCAGTGGCGAGCGCACGTGGGATCGGTGTAGTGGGAGCAGAAGTCGCCGCACACCGTCGTTCACACCCGAAGCCTGAACGGCGGCCGCAGGACGCGCCCGAGACTGAAGTCAGTGCGTCGCTTCGCTACTGAGGTCGTCCGCCCTTCGTTGCGCGCGCTTGCACTGACTCCCACGCCATCGCCCGCGTGTCGCGCACCGTCTCCATCTGTGCTTTCAGGCTCGACCACATCGAGCTCGCCCCGATCATCGAACTGACGACTGCACACCCAGGAATACCCAGAACTCCGCGACCTGTACATCCGACGAACCAAGCCCGCCGACGCCACACGCTGCGTCTCGCAAATCTCGAGCTGTTCGACCGCACAGCGCGTCGCCGTTCTGGCCTGATTCACCACCTGCCTGCAGCGCAGCAGCTGCTCAGGTATGACGGTGCTGGCGATCGGCCTGCGGGCTCGGCCACGGAGGCGCAGGTGACGCGTGTGACCGAGCGACGGTGATACTGGCGGTGGACGAGTAGTTATCCATGAATGCGACCGACATCGCGCCCAGGATGTCCGCCACCGGGCTGCCCCCTACAAGCCGGGAGCCGGTCTTGAGCACGACTCCGGTGTCACCAGGGTCGCTTGGCCGGAGCGACGAGCGCAGGGACATCGATGGCCGGGTCGGTCGACAACGGTCGCCAGCCCCCGGAAAGTGCCTGTCGGACATCGCGTCTGGTTTCAATGGCAGCCTCAGACCGTGTCGTACGGTCAACGCCGCAGTAGCGCAGAGCAGATCCGAGGTCATCTCGGCGCTCCCGCCTCCAGCTGAACCAGCCGGGCTTCCTGATGCGCCCAAGGCGGCACCAGCTTGACCGCCGGTGCTACGACATGCCTTCGGTAACCTCATCCTACGCTGCTCCAGCTGCGGGGTCGAATGTCAACGCCGTGGCGAAGGGCAACAATGGGCAGCAGGGATCAGCGTGTGCGTGTCGCCCCTGCGCGTCCTGACGCCCCTTGGTGCGATCATCGGCGGGCAGCTCCTCCGGTTCGTGATGACGACCTCGCGACCTCATGGCACGCCGCCTCCCCCGTATCGTCCATTATGGATCGGCAGTGCAGAACCCCAGCGGACGAAGCCCGAAGCCGAGTACGAACACGACCGGGATCGCGAGCAGGGATCAAATCGAGTTCGTCCACCAACGCTGTCATGTTGCGGAAAGTGCCTACTCGCCTCACGGACACTTGAATGGCACATCCCAATCACGCGCTCTGATGTCGGGGCGTTGCCGGACCGACCGATGCCTGTGCCGCTAGCCGAGTTCGGGTGGTGTCGGGACGGACCGCAGCGCGCGGTTGCTGCGCGGCTCGGTGCGGGTCTTGGTCTCGCCGACCTGACGGATCAGTTCGTCGCGGACCTCGTTGAGCGCCGCGGGAAGCTCTCGCTGGGACGAGGTGGCGACGAGGTGCAGCCGATGGCCGTGGTTGATCCAGCACTGCAGCATGACGCGCTGCTCGACGCCCTTGCGGTCTTTGAGGCTGATCTCCAGTTCGATCTCGTCGTCGCGGTACGACCGCAGACGGGAACCGAGCGCGGCCAGGCGATCCACGACCCAGTCGCGTTCGGACGAGTGGAAGCCGGCGGCGAGGTGCAGTCGCTGCGCGATCACTGAAGCATCTTCGGGAGTTGCGTTCATGCGTTGTCGCTGACGGTGCTCACTGAAATCTCTCCTCATGACCAAGACGAACCGCCTGCCCGACGAGCGAGCGGGAAGCTGCCCTCAGCCTCAAATCTGAAAACGTCGAAATAATCTCTTTCGCATACTCTATACCACCCGCGCGCATTATCACCTGAAATTCACATGAGAATCCGACGATGGCAACCCTTCGGCCGCCGAGCGGCACAGCTCCGCCCCGCATCCGCCCCACCACAGGGCATCTAGCAGCGAAAACGGATAGATCGGCGGTGTCGCGACTGAAGCTTCGCGGATGCCCACCGACGACACGAACAACGCGAAACTTTTCAGTCGATCACAACTGAAACGGTGTATGGTTGATTTTGTCGAGAACATCTCGCACCTGAGCGGTCAAGCTCAGGTCGTACTCGACGAAACCTGAACCGGCAGTTTTCTCTGGCCGAGACTGGAGTCCGGCATGACGCCGGTCCCTCACCGATCCACCGCCCCAAGGGCCGCCGACGACGCTGACGAACAGCAGCCCCGGTCTCCGCTGCGACTGCGCCTGCGGCCGCAGGCGCCTGCCACGGGATACGTCGACGGCGCCTGGTGGCCACGTTCCCACGACCTCACCACCGAACTGCCCGCCCTGCTCGCAGTGCTGAACGTCCGGCTGGGTGAGATCCCCAGAGTGAACTACCACCTCAGCGACTGGGACACCGCGCCGCGCCGCATAGCCGCCGACGGCATCCGGGTCCGGCTCGACGGGTTCTGGACCAGGCCCGCCCACACCGTGGACCTGATCGCCTCAGACCGGCGCCGCCTCACCCTGCTGCTCGTTCCCCCCGACACGTCCTCAGCGGCCGCACATGAAGCGATGATGCGCGCCGCACACCGCGACAACACCGACACCGTCGAGGACCTGTTTTCCTCGACCGCCCTCCAGACCCAGGTACCACAGCCGAGAGAGTGAGAAGAGATGACAGCGTCGACCTACGTGTCCCTGTACGAGCGCAGGCTCAAGCTGGTTCAGGACACCCTGACCGAGCATTCCGAGCTCAGCGCCGAATCCTCGCGAGCTCTCGCCGTGCACGTGCTGGGCGCACTGGACCACATCCCCGAGCACATCCGTTGATCGAGCAACACACCTGAGTGGTTCGCGAGCGCCTGCTGTCCCAGCCGGGTTTGCGCCCTGCGCGGCAGGGAAATCCGAGCAGAGACAGGCAGCCACCTGCCGACTCACCGATGACCCCCCGGACCCCGGCGTCGGAAATCGACACTGGAGGCGTTGGTGAGCACCGACCGCGGTGAAGTGCCGCCCGAACGAAGCCCGATTCCAGCTGTGCTGCGGGTCGGCGCAGCGTTGAGCTGGCGCTTTCTCGTCGTGGTCGCGGCGCTCTACGTAATCGGTGTCATCTTCAGCAGGCTGGCGGCACTCGTCGTGCCGCTCGCGATCGCGCTGCTGCTGGCCGCCTTGCTCGCACCGGCCGTCGGTTTCCTGATGGCACACCGAGTTCCCCGAGGTCTCGCCACCGCGCTGGTCCTGGTCGGCGGACTGCTCGTGCTCGGCGGAATGTTGACGTTCGTCGTGGTGACCTTCGTCAACGGCCTGCCGGACCTGGCAGCGCAACTGGCCCGAAGCATCGACACGATCTCCGGCTGGCTCGTCAACGGCCCGCTGCAACTGAGCGAGACCCAGCTGAGCGACTTCGCCGACCGGATCCTGAAAACCTTGCAGGACAACCAGTCCGGCATCACGACGGGCGCCATCACCACCGCCGCGACAGTCGGCGAGACCCTCGCCGAGATGCTGCTGGTGCTGTTCGCGCTCGCGTTCCTCCTCTACGACGGCCCCCGGATCTGGCAGTTCCTCATCCGCGTCGTTCCCGACGGACCCCGCAGGCGGGTCGACGTGGCAGGCAGGCGCAGCCTCGCCGCACTGGTCAGCTACGTCCGCGCCACCGGAGCGGTCGCGGTGGTGGACGCGGTCGGTATCGGCATCGGACTGGCCGTGCTGCGCGTACCGCTGGCGGTTCCGCTGGCGGCGCTGGTGTTCATCTGCGCGTTCGTCCCGATCTTCGGCGCGGTGGTGGCCGGTGCCGTCGCCGTCCTCATCGCACTCGTCGCGAACGGTCCCCTGACCGCGGTGATCGTCCTGATCATCGTCATCGCGGTGAACCAGCTCGAAAGCCACATCCTGCAACCATTCCTGCTGGGACGCGCGGTGAAGCTGCACCCGCTCGCGGTGGTGCTGGCCATCGCGGCAGGCCTGCTCGTCGCAGGCATCGCGGGCGCGCTGCTCGCCGTTCCCCTGCTGGCGGTGCTCAACTCCGCGATCCGCTCCCTGCGCAGCGATGCCGACGAACACGTGTCACCCGCCGACGTGCACACCAGCCAGCCAGAAGAGTCCGGACCGGACGAACCCGGCCTGGACACCGAAGCCGAGAAGTGAAACCCACAACGGCTCACCGCAGCCACCCCCGGAGCAGGTACATGACCTCAACGCACGTCGTCCCGACAGACACGACTGATCGCCCTCGCGGTAGCGACTTCGCCCGCCTCACCAAAGAGCTCAAGGCCGCCGGCCTGCTGAACCGCCGACGCGGCTACTACCTGTTGCGGATGGCGGTCAACGCGCTGCTGCTCGGCGCGATCGCCGTGACGTTCGTGATGGTGGGTGACTCCTGGTGGCAACTGGTCACCGCAGCCGTCCTGGCCGTGGCCTCGACGCAACTGGCGTTCATCGGCCACGACGCCGGCCACCGGCAGATCTTCCGCAGCCACCGCAACAACGACATCGTCGGGCACCTGCACGGCAGCCTCACCGGCATCAGCTACCAGTGGTGGGTCGCCAAGCACAACCGCCACCACGCCAACCCCAACCACGAGGACCACGACCCCGACATCGAGATCCACGCCCTCGCCTTCAGCCGCGCCCAGGCCGCCCGGAAACGCGGCCTGTACAGCTGGATCACCAAGCACCAGGCGTTCCTGTTCTTCCCGCTCCTGCTGGCGGAAGCCGCCGTGCTGCGCATCTCCGGCCTCATCGCGTTGTGCCGCAACGAACTGCGAAACCCGTGGCGCGAAGCCGCGCTCCAGATCGTGCCGATGATCGCCTACCTGGCGGCGGTGTTCCTCGTGCTGTCGCCGGCGAAGGCGATCGTGTTCATCGCCGTGCACCAAGGCCTCATGGGCGTCTACCTCGGCTGCTCCTTCGCACCCAACCACAAGGGCATGCCGATCATCACCGAGGGCCAGCGCCTCGACCACCTCCACAAGCAGGTGCTCACCTCCCGCAACGTCACCGGCGGCCGCTGGGTCGACGCCCTGCTCGGCGGCCTCAACCACCAGATCGAGCACCACCTCTACCCGCACATGCCCCGCCCCAACCTGCGGCACGCGCAACCCCTCGTCGAGAACTTCTGCCTCCGGCACGGCATCCCCTACAGCAAAACCACCCTGCGCCACTCCTATGCCCAGGTACTGCGCCACCTGCACGACGCCGGCTCACCCCTCCGCCACCAGCCGGGTGACGCCCGCAGCTCCACGAACACCGAAGCCCGCCGGTTGGACCCAACCGGCGGGCTTCGGTGTTCGTTCACGCACGCCGCTGTTCAGCGGCTCAGCAAGAACTAGGCGGGGACGACGTTGTCCGCCTGCGGGCCCTTCTGGCCCTGAGTGACCTCGAAGGAGACCTTCTGGCCCTCCTGGAGCTCGCGGAAGCCCTGGGCGGCGATGTTCGAGTAGTGGACGAACACGTCCGCGCCACCGCCGTCCTGCTCGATGAAGCCGAAGCCCTTTTCAGCGTTGAACCATTTGACGGTTCCGGTGGCCATGTGCGCTCCAAGCATGATTCGGCACCCGCACGATGCGGAGCCGGAGGTGATCCGCCATGGCCCTCGGAGATGCTGAACAGCAAAACGCCCGTGACACGTGATCACGGGCGACCGGTACTTCGGAACCATGACTGATGGCACCACGCTACACGGGCTGCTCGGCGGTGGGTCCACCGCGTCATCGTCAGACGGTGCGAAGTCCACTTCGGCGTGGACGCCCCCGCGGTGTCCACTCCGGCCGACGTGGACAGCGCGGTGGAAGTCCCGTAGCCGTCAAGCAGCGGCGTCGTTCTGCGAGGGTGCGTGCTCTGGTTTTCTAGCCCACATCGGACTCGGAAGACGGACTCCGACTCGTCCCGCTACTCGCTCCGCAGTGGTTTGCGGTCCGCATGCCGGGGAACTCATCAGACATCCAACCGCCCCGGACCCAGGCGACAGGGGATCTCCGGGAGCGTTTCTTCTGCTTCGTTCTCCTGCACCACTCGCGGCCCCGCCGCGCTCACGTGGCGGCAGCCGTTCGGGTCACAGGAGATCTCCCGGGATCCGCTCCACACCGAACGCAAGATCGAGGAGACCCGCAGTGACCAACCCGACCATCTCCGCAGCCACACCACCTGCGCAGACCACGAACTCCGAGATCGCGACGTCCAACAGGAGCCTGCTCTCCTCCTCCGAGGGGACGACCACCGTCGCCGACACCGTGGTCCAGAAGATCGCCGGACTCGCCACGCGCGAAATCCCCGGTGTGCACGCGCTGGGCGGAGGCGCGGCGCGTGCCTTCAGCTCGCTGCGCGAGCGCATTCCCGGCGCCACCGCGTCAGCGGGTCAGGGAGTCTCGGTCGAGGTCGGCGAGCGACAGGCCGCCATCGACCTGCACATCCTCGTCGAGTACGGCGTGTCCATCGCGGACCTGGCCAGTGCGGTTCGCCGCAACGTGATCGGCGCGGTCGAGCAGATGACAGGTCTCCAGGTCGTGGAGGTCAACATCGCGGTCACCGACGTCCACATCCCCGGCGAGGAGGACGACGGCAGGACTCCGGAACCCGGTCGGGTGCAGTGAGCCCCCAGATCGACGCGATGGTCATCGCCACCGCGGTGACGGTCCTTCCCCAGGTGGCGGGACCGCACAGCGGCCGGTACGGGGAGATCGTCACCCTCCTGCCGGGCCGCAGGGTGGAGGGAGTTCGCCTGCGCACGGACGAGATCGTCATCGGCGTCGTCGCGAGGTACCCGGCCACGACCGCCGAAGTCGATGCGGCCGTGCGCGCCACCGTCCACGCCGCGATCGGGAGAGTCGAGTTCCCGGTTCACCTGTGGATCGGCGACATCGCGATTCCCCGCGTCCTGTCGCCCGGCATCACGACCGGGCGTCGCTCGGCGCGCAAGCTCCCCCTGCCCTCCGCGAGGGCCTGGGCGACGAGCCGCACTCCGGCCACCAGAGCAGGGACAACACCATGAACTCGACCACCACCGGGATGCTCGCGGGCATCGCGCTCGGCTTCGCCGCCGCGTTCGGCGGTTTCGGCGCCTTCATCGTCGTGCTGCTGCTCGGTGCGGCCGGGCTCGTCGTCGGCAGGGTCCTCGACGGCAAGCTCGACATCTCGGCGCTCTCCGGCCGCGACCGGACCTGACCGTCGTGACTCCCGCAGGCCCACCCGCGCAGGAGAACACGGACGATCCAGGTGCGCGCGGCAGCCTCACGATCAGCGAAAGAGCTGTGGAGCGGATCGCCTCGCACGCGGCGCTCGAGGTCGACGGCATCGGTGGTTCCGCACCGCGCGTGCTCGGTGTCACGGTCGGCGCCGAGGAGGCCGAACGGAACGTGCGGATCGCCGCGAGGATCACCGGCGCGGTCGTCGCGCTCGACGTGCGGCTGTCGATCACCTACCCGGCGCCGGTGGGCAGCACCGCCGAGTCCGCGCGGACACACCTGATCAGCCGGGTCCACGCCTTGACCGGCCTGAGCGTGTTGAAGGTCGACATCACCGTCACCGCACTGCACCGCGCGGTCGTGACGCCGCGGAGGATCCGATGAAGCGGTTGCCCCGCCGCAGCACACCGGCCGTCCTCGTGGCTCTGACCGTCCTCGCGGCCTGCGTTCTCGCCGCCGTCGTGTCGGTGCAGACGCTCCTCGGGCAGGACCCGTGGGTCGATCCCCGCGCCGTCTTCGCCGCTGTGCACGACACCCGCTGGGAAGACCCCGTCGTCGCGCTCACCGCCGCGGTCTGCGTGGTGCTCGGTGCGGGCCTGCTGCTGTGCGCGGTGCTCCCCGGCAACCCCGTCGTACTGCCACTGCGCGACGACGACCCGGACACCAGGTCCACGATGGACTCCGGGGTCACCCGCCGGAGCCTGCGCAACGTCCTGCGCACAGCCGCTTCATCGGTCGACGGCGTCACCGCCGCGAGGCTCACCCTCGGACGGCGCACGATCACCACGACCGTCAGCACGGACCGCACGATCACCGACGGGCTCGCCGCCGCCGTGCGCGGCGCGGTCGAGAACCGGCTCGACCGCATCCGGCCGGCCATCCGACCAGCCGTGGTCGTCCACGTCAAGGCCAGGAGAACACGATGAACGGCCTCGAGAGGCCAGCAAGGCTCAACCGCGTCGTGCTGGCGGTCACCGGACTGGTGCTGCTCGTCGGCGGCGGTGTCGTGGTGGCCGAGACCCTCACCACCCTGAACCTGCTCCGCCCCGACGCCCCTCTCGTTCCCGGCGACGCCCTGCCGCCGACGTGGGTCTGGTACGTCGCCGCGATCGGCTCAGCGGCTCTCGGGCTCCTGGCGATCCGGTGGCTCGTCGCACAGGCCGACCGCACACCTGAGAGCAGCACCTGGCGATACGACACCGAACCCGGCAGCGGCCGGACCGAACTGGCCGCGAGCACTGCCATCACCCCTTTGCTGGCAGAGATCGAGGCCTACCCCGGCGTGCACGCCGTGCACGGCACCCTGGCCGGGCGCCTGGACGCCCCGGCTCTGGCACTGGTGATCAGCACGACGCGGGACGGCGAGCCCGGCGCGATCCGGCACGCACTCGTCTCGGAAGGGCTGCCACGACTGCGCCGAGCCCTCGCCATCGACGAGTTGCCCACGACCGTCGAGTTCCGCCTCACCGACGCGCGCGGCCCGCGGACACCCGCACGACGTGCCCATCGGGAGCAGGCACCCGACCTCGGCGCCTCGCCACGTGACGACCGCGGCCCTGCGCCTGCCGAGAACCGCAGCCGTGCGATGTGAGGCTCGCATCGAACTCGTCCGTGTTCGGCTTGACGGAGGCCACATGACCAGGAGATCCACCGCAGCAGCGCCACACGAGAACGGATTCGGATCGACGATCGTGAGGAGACGTCGCGCGTTCGAGGCGTACCTCCACCTGGGGAGGGTGGCGCCGTGGATCCCTGGCTCATCTGGCTGATCATCGGGTTGGTTCTGGCCATCGCCGAGATCTTCACGCTCACCGCTGCACTCGGCCTGCTCGGCGTCGCGGCGATCACCACGGCGGGGTCGGCGGCGATCGGTCTGCCGATCGCCGGTCAGCTCGTGGTGTTCAGCGTCGTGTCCGCCGCGGGCGTGGTGCTCGTGAGGCCTTGGGCGCGGCGCATGATGCTGCGACCGCGGCCGGAGCGGTTCGGCGTGGAGGCGTTGGTAGGTGCTTCCGCCTACGTGCTGCGTGAGGTGAACGACCACGAGGGCCTGGTGCGGCTGCGTGGTGAGGACTGGACGGCTCGCCCGTACGACAGGTCCGTCGTCATCCCGGCCGGAAGCACGGTCGACGTACTGCACATCGACGGCACCACCGCCGTCGTCTACCCACGGGAGTGAGCCATGTCCACACTGCTCGTCGCCGGGCTGGTGCTCGCGATCTTCGCGGTGTTCACCGTGCTGCGCGCTGTGCGCATCGTGCCGCAAGCACGTGCGCGCAACGTCGAACGTCTAGGTCGCTACCAGCGCACCCTCACGCCCGGCCTGAACTTCGTCATCCCCTACGTCGACCGCGTCTACCCGCCGATCGACCTGCGCGAGCAGGTGGTGTCGTTCCGGCCGCAGCCGGTGATCACCGAGGACAACCTCGTGGTGGAGATCGACACGGTGCTGTACTTCCAGGTCACCGACCCCCGGGCCGCCGCCTACGAGATCGCCAGCTTCCTGCAGGCGGTCGAGCAGCTCACCGTCACCACCCTGCGCAACGTCGTCGGCTCCATGGACCTGGAGAAGACCCTCACCTCACGCGACACGATCAACAACCAGCTGCGCGGCGTGCTCGACGACGCGACCGGCAAGTGGGGCCTGCGGGTCAACCGCGTGGAGATCAAGGCCATCGACCCGCCGCAGAGCATCAAGGAGGCGATGGAGAAGCAGATGCGGGCCGAGCGCGACAAGCGGGCCGCGATCCTCAACGCCGAAGGACAGCGTCAGTCGCAGATCCTCACGGCCGAGGGCGACAAGCAGGCCGCGGTGTTGCGCGCGGAAGGAAACCGGGCCGCGACCATCCTCAAGGCGGAGGGCGAGTCCCGCGCCATCGACCAGGTCTTCCAGTCAGTGCACCGCAACGATCCCGACCCGAAACTCCTCGCCTACCAGTACCTCCAGATGCTGCCCAAGCTCGCGGACGGTCCCGGCAACACCTTCTGGGTGATCCCGAGCGAGGTCACCACCGCACTGCAAGACGTCTCCAAGGCGTTCTCAGAGGTGCTGCCACGATCAGTCGCCGCCGGGCGCGACGAAGCCGTGGAGGCCGCCGCCGCACAGGCCGAGGAGGACGTCGCGCGGGCGAGCGAGGCGGCAGCCGCAGCGGTCTCGGACGCCGCGGACGCCGCCGCGCCGGTGAACGCACTGCGACCGGAACCGGCGGGAAGCCGAGAACGGCGTCGGCCGCGGTGATCGCGTTCGGCGCCGCCGTGACCGTGCCCAGCCCTGACAGGCCGCTGGTCCTGGCAGGTCGCCGAGCCGCGAACGCGCACCCGGTGCCGGCCTGTGCTCGAAGTGGTGTCGTGCCACACCGGACGACATCCGTGAGCCGAGGTTCGCCGCGGTGACCGAACGGCGGAGGTCGCCGGGCGCGCTCGACGCTAGGATCGGTCAGGCGTCCGGCTCGGTCGGGCGGAATCGCGCCACGCCGCCCCGGACCCCGGTGGCCCCACTTCGCCAGTCACGGTCTGGAGTGCTGCCCACCATGCTCGACATCAGCCGCCTTTCGGCGGTTTCGGCGAACGTCGCCGCCCGGCTCGTCCACCGCCAGGTCGCCGTCCGGCACGTGTGCATCGCGTGCGGGGTGCGGACGAACGCGATCGGCACGGCGCTCTACCTGTGGGAGGCCGCAGGCCGCTGTGACCTCTACACGAGTTCCGGGTTCTGCGGCGAGGAGATCGCGGAGCTGCAGACCATGCTCTGCGAGGGGCCCGCGTTCGAAGCGGCCCGGCAGAACTGGCCGGTGCTCGTGCCGGATCTCGTGGACCACGTGGCGTCGGTGCGCTGGCCGCTCCTGGCCGGCGCGGCGGTCGAGGCCGGAGTCGCGGCGATCTTCGCCTTTCCTCTCGCCCTCGGCGCGGAACCGCTCGGTGTGCTGGAGATCCACCGCGGCGACGGCGACGCGCTGACACCCACCGAGGTCGCCGGAGCAGTGCAGCTGGCAGACATCGCTCTCACCCTGCTGCTGGACGACGAGTGGTGAAGAGTCCGGTGGCGGTGCAGTCGCAGCTCGACGCCGAGGCACCTCGTGGCCTCGCGTGGGCCGTGCGAGACCACGTTCCCCACAGGTTTCGGGATCCCTCGGGTCCAGGGCCGGTGTCCTCTTGAGCGATCAGCCCCACGCCGATCTGGGACATCTGAGCGTGCTCAGCCCTGAGCAACGCGCCGTGCTGGAGCTTCGCGTGGTGCGCGGCCTGACCGCCGAGCAGGCGGCGTCGGCACTGGGCTCGACGGCGGCGGCCGTGAGATTGCTGCAACACCACGCCCTGGACGCGCTGCGGAACGCGATCACGCGCGAAGGGACGCGGGAATGAGTCCGTCAGGGCACCGGCACAGCACGGAAAGATCATGCCGGAATCATCTTCCACAGTGGACAGACGCCGGACGCGGACTCCGCTCGCGCTCCGCTGACGCCGGACCCGACGGCCGGTGGCCGGGTGCGCCCAGGCCGGCCGCCGCGCGCACAGGTGACAGGATGCGGTGATGGACGCCCGACGCAGGAACAACGTGACCGTCATCGGTTGCGAGGACGCTCCGACGGTGCTGCTCGCCCACGGGTTCGGCTGCGACCAGAACCTGTGGAGGCTGGTGGTGCCTGACCTGTCGAAGCGGTTCCGGATCGTGCTGTTCGACCACGTCGGGTCGGGCAGGTCCGACGTCGCGGCCTGGTCCCCGCAGCGCTACACCACACTCGACGGTTATGCCGAGGACGTGCTGGAGATCTGCGCGGAGCTGGACCTGCGGGACGTCGTGCTGGTCGGACACTCGGTCAGCGCGATGATCGCCGTCCTCGCGGCCAACCGCGAGCCCGAGAGGTTCGCCAAGCTCGTGCTGCTGACCCCGTCGCCCTGCTACCTCGACGACGGCGACTACCGGGGCGGTTTCACCCGTGCGGACATCGACGAGCTGCTCGACTCGCTCGAGTCGAACTACCTCGGCTGGTCCGCGGCGATGGCGCCGGTCATCGCCGGCAACCCGGACCGGCCCGAGGTCGCCGGTGAGCTGGAGGCCGCGTTCTGCCGCACCGACCCGGCGATCGCGCGGGTGTTCGCGCGCACCACCTTCCTGTCCGACAACCGCGCGGACCTCGCGGACGTCACCGTGCGGACCGCCGTGCTGCAGTGCTCCTCGGACGCGATCGCGCCGCGCGAGGTCGGCCAGTTCGTGCACGACCGGATCGAGGGCAGCGTGCTGGTGACGCTCGATGCGATCGGCCACTGCCCGCAGCTGAGCGCTCCAGAGCAGACGGCGGCCGCGATCGCTGAGTTCGCGGGCGCCCGGTGATCCGCCCGGCGGGAAGCGGCGAGGAGGCCGGAGTGGAGACCACGTTCTCGGCGTTGCTGGAGGACAGTGCGGAAGACCTGTACGAGAACGCACCGTGCGGCTACCTGTCCACGCTGATGGACGGCACGATCGCCAAGATCAACGCCACGCTCCTGGGATGGCTGGGACACGAACGCGCGGAACTCCTCGGGCGTCGGCGGTTCGCCGATCTGCTCCCCGTCGGCGACCGGATCTACCACGAGACGCACTTCGCGCCGATGCTGCGCATGCACGGCGAGATCGGCGGTATCGCGCTGGAACTGGTGCGCGCGGACGGAACGCGAATGGCCGTGCTGGTCAGTTCGACGGTCAAGACGAGCGCGAACGGCACGGCTCAGCTGATCCGCACCACCATCTTCGACGCCGGTGACCGCCGCGCCTACGAACACGAACTGCTGCGCGCACGCCAGGAGGCGGAACAGGAACGCGACCGTGTACAGCTGCTGGCCTCCACCTTGCAGCGCACGCTGTTGCCGCCGTCGTTGCCGGACGTGCCCGGCATGGACGTCGCGGCCTACTACCACCCCGCCTCCGCGGACGAGGTGGGCGGCGACTTCTACGACCTCTTCCCCCTCACCGGCGACACGTGGGCGTTCTTCCTCGGCGACGTGTCCGGCAAGGGCGCGGAGGCCGCCGTGGTCACGTCGCTTACCCGCTACACGCTGCGCGCCGCCGCCGTGCAGGAGCCCGGTCCCGCCTCCGTGCTGAAGCGCCTCAACACGGCGCTGCTCAAGGACCAGCACGGCGCGACGCCGCGGTTCTGCACCGCCATCCACGGCCTGCTCGAACCGGCGGAGGACGGCGCCAAAGTCACCCTCGCGAGCGGCGGGCACCCACCGGCGCTGGTGATCCGCCACCGCGGTGCGGCCGAACTCCTCGACACCAGGGGCGGTCAGCTGATCGGCGCGCTGCCGGACGCCCGCTTCGTCGAGGTCGAGCTGCACCTGCGGCCCGGTGACACACTCCTGCTCTACTCCGATGGACTCACCGAGGCCCGCACACACGGCCGCGTCCGCTACGACGAGGAGGACCTGCGCGACTGGGCCGACACCCTTGACGTCGGCAGCGCGACCGAGACCGTGGCCGCGGTGTCCCTGCTGCTCGACAGCTTCGGCGACGGTGTCGACGACGACACCGCGCTCCTCGCCCTCAGCGTGCGCCTGCTTGGAGATGAGAGACCATGACCTCGTTCACCGTCACCACGCTCGACCTGGAAGCGGGTCCGGTGGTCGAGTTCGCCGGGGAGCTCGACTCCGCCTCGGCCCCGCGCGCACTCCAGGCCGTCGAGGCGATCTCGCCGCGGCCGGGCCAGCAGGTCGTGCTCGACCTGACCGGACTGCTCTTCTGCGACTCCAGCGGCATCTCCGCGCTGATCGCCGCACGCAACCTCGCGCACTCCGCGGAGGCCGGCCTGGCGCTCGCCGGCGTCCCACGCCACCTCGCCCGCACCCTCGTGCTCATCGGGCTGGACACCTTCTTCACCACCTACGCCACCGCCGCGCAGGCCCAGGCCGCCTGGCCGGAGTCGCCGGCCGGAGGGTGAGTGGTGTGCGGGTCGCGGCCGGGGGTACTCGACCGGACGACCCGACAGGAGTGAGCCCATGCGAGGCGACATCGAGACCTACTTCGAGGACGGCCGGTGGAAGAACCGGATGGAGGGCAACGACCAGGCCTCCAGCACGCACCTCACCAAGGAGGAGGCTAGCGCCGACGGCCGTGAGATGGCGATCGTGCACGCGGTGGACCACATCACGCGCAACCGGGACGGCACGATCAGCGAGCACGACGTCTACCCGCGCGGCCGCGACCCGCACACCGGTGGCGGGGTCACCCGCGCGCACCGCCGGTGAACCGACGCGAACCGCACCGGTTCGCGTCCGCCACCGCGGGTTCCCCGGCGGGCGGCGCCGGGCAGGACTCAGCCGCCACGTGCGCTGAAACCCGTTGTGAGCGGGGCGTACCGCCTGCCACGAAGCCACGCGGTACGCTGGGTGTGTTGATCCTGATGCGGTCACGCAAGGCGTGGGCCTAGACCTCGCTACGTCCAGGAGCGACTGGAACCAGTCGACGTGGTGGAGGAAACCGTGCCAGTCATGGACCAGTGGTCGCTGTTCGGCGGTGTGACCAGAGGTGCGCGAACCTGACAGTCGTCGCCGATCGGTGATCGAAGCGCGCGCCACGGTGATCGCGGCGCTGCGCGACAGCAACAGCGAGCTCGACGTCCTGGCTCGCGTGATCCGCGCGTGCGTGGGCCTGCTGCCGGTGGACGGCGCCTCGATCTCGGTGCTGAGTGGCCCGCAGGAGCGGGAGACGTTGTACGCCAGCGACGTGATCGCGATGAAGATCGAGAACGTCCAGTTCGACCTGGGCGAGGGTCCGTGCTTCGAGGCGTTCGCGACCCGCCGGCCCGTGCTGGTTCCCGACCTGTCGCAGGCGTCGGTCCTCGCGTGGCCCGTGTTCGCGGCGGCGATCGCCGCGCTGCCCATCGGCGCGATCTTCGCGTTCCCGTTGCAGGCGGGCGCGATCGGCATCGGCGCGATCGACCTCTACCGAAGCCGGCCCGGCTGGTTGTCGGCGGACGAGCTCGCCGTCGCGCTGGAGGTGGTCGACGTGGTGACCGCGGTGCTGCTCGGCGTGCTCTTGGGCGAGTTCGACGGCGCCGACGGCCTGCGGGGTGTGCTTTCGCCCGGCCGCGAACAGGTGCACCAGGCGACCGGCATGGTGCTCGCCGCGCTCGGCATCTCCGCGGAGGAGGCGCTGTCCCGGTTGCGCGGCTACGCCTTCGCGATGGGCAGACCTCTCGACGAGGTCGCCAAGGACATCGTGAACCGCGAGCTGTCCCCGCTGGAGCTCCGCGCATGACCGCCTGCGAGACCTCGACGGCGGCCCCGTACTGGCAGCACTACCGTCGGACGAAGAAGACAGGAGCTGGTGATGAGCGGTAGCGCACCGTCCAGGACCGAGCGGGAGTCGCGGTTGCTCCACGCGTTGGTCGAGCTGGCGGACACGCTGGTCGACGACTACGACGTGGTGGACGTGCTGCACCGGCTGGTCGAACACTGCGTCCAGTTGCTGGACGCGACGGTGGCCGGGTTGATGCTGTCCGACCAGCGCGGCGGCCTGCGGGTGGTGGCCTACTCGTCGGCCCAGACGCGCACGCTCGAGCTGTTCCAGGTCCAGGCGAGCGAGGGCCCGTGCTACGACTGCGCGCACAGCGGCGAGGCGGTGCTCGTGGCGGACCTGTCGAAGGAGGTCCAGCGCTGGCCGCGGTTCGCGCCGCTCGCCCTCGCGGGGGGTTTCGCCTCGGTGCACGCCGTACCGATGAGGCTGCGGCGCGAGACCATCGGCACGCTGAACCTGTTCCGCCACGAGACCGGGTTGCTCAGCGACGAGGACCTGCTGGTCGTGCGCACCCTCGCGGACACAGCGACGATCGGGATCCTGCAGGAACGCGCCATCCGGCGCGGCGAGGTGGTCACCGAGCAGCTGCAGACGGCGCTGAACAGCCGGGTCGTCATCGAACAGGCCAAGGGTGTGCTCGCGTTCGCCGGGAACCTCGACATGGAGCAGGCGTTCCACACGCTGCGCGGCTACGCCCGCAACGGTGGTCGCCGGCTGGCCGATGTGGCCAGAGAGGTCGTTCTCGGCGAACTGCGCCCCGAGGTCGTCCTCTCACCACGTCCCACCGATCTGTGACCGGACCGGTCCCGCGGCATCGTCCGCCGGGACCGGGATCTCGGCTCGGCTCAACGGGTGCTCGGCGTTCCGGAGTGCCGGACGGCCGCCATGTGGGTAACCTGAACGAGCTGGCAGACGCAGCAACCGCCCGGACCCGCGGTCTCATCACCTCGTCGTGAGGAGAACACCGTGGGCGTCCGTGTCGAGCCGATCTCTTTCACGCGCAAGAACATCGCGCTTGTCTCCGCGCACTCCAGCCCGCTGGCCGACCCCGGATCGTCCGGCGCCGGCAGCCAGGGTCTCCACGTCGCGGGACTCGCGGCCGCGCTGGCCGCGCTCGGCCACCGGGTCCTCGTCTACACGCGGCGCGACCATCCCCACGTTCCGCAGCTCGTGCACAGCCCGCGCGGCTACGAGGTCGTGCACGTGCCGGCCGGGCCCCCGGTGGAGCTCGGCGCGGACGAAGTCCTGGCCCACGCGGGAGATCTCGTCGAGTTCCTCGAGCTGGCCTGGAAGGCGCGGCGCCCTGACGTCGTGCACGCCCACGGCTGGCTGTCCGGGATCGCCGCCGTGCTGAGCGCCAGGAACAGCCTGGTGCCGGTCGTGCAGACCTACCACTCGCTGGGCACGGCACGGCCTCAGGACCACCGTGCGGCCGAGGCGGACTCGACCAAACGCGTCGCGGTGGAACGGCTCATCGGTCACGAGGTCACCCTGGTCGTCGCGACCAGCTCCGCGGAAGCGCGCGCCGTCCTCGGCATGGGCGTGGACCGGTCGAAACTGGCGGTGGTGCCGAAGGGCGTCGATCTCGACCTCTTCGCACCGGGACCTTCAGCCGTCGACCGGATCCGGCCGCGCAGGATCGTGTCGGCGGGAAGACTGCTGCCGCGCAAGGGGTTCGACGACCTGATCGGCGCTCTGTCCACAATAGAGGGAGTGGAACTGGTGATCGCCGGCAGCGGTGCGCAGGGCGACGTCCACGGTGACCAGGAGACCAGGAGACTGCTGGCGCTGGCCCGTTCGGCCGGGGTCGGCGACCGCGTCGTGTTCGCGGGCCAGGTGCCCTACGCCGAGCTGCCCGCGCTGCTGCGGTCCGCCGACGTGGTGGCGTGCACGCCGCGGGAGTGGTCGTCCGGCGGTGTGGCGCTGGAAGCGATGGCCTGCGGCACGCCCGTCCTCGCCACCGCGGTCGGCGGTCTGGTCGACCTCGTCGTGGACGGGTTGAGCGGAGTGCTGGTCCCGCGGGCGAAACCGGATGCCATGGCCAATTCGTTGCGCGCGCTGCTCGCCGACGGCACGTACCGGGAACTGCTCAGCGTCGCGGGACGAGACCGGGCGCTCGCGCGGTACTCCTGGCACCGCGTCGCGTCCGACCTGGTGCGCGTCTACGCCGCGGCGGTGACCAGCCGCGGGATCGCGCCGCGGCACGTCCGCGCGCGGGCGACGTCAACGCCGAGGTGAGCGCGGCGGTCTCCCGGCCGCTGCCCTGAGCATCGCCATCACGAGGCCAGGGCTGATCGTGCCCGCTCCCAGGCCGATCTCGACGAGCTCGTCGAAGGCGTGCCGGTCGTCACGTGCCGCGGCCGTGGCCAGGTCCACGAGGGCGGGCGCGCGGGTAAGCAAGGCGAGGGCATCGGTGTGCCGCAGGTGTCTGCCGAGCAGACGGCGCAACGACAGCCGGTAGTGCCCGGCGGGATCCGCTGTCGTCGCGGCCGCACCGGCGAGGGCTCCGGACAGGACGGCGTAGTAGATCCCCTCGCCCGTGAGCGGGTTGATCAGCGAGGCCGCGTCCCCGGCCAGCAGCACGCGACCGCGGCCGACGCCCGGCCTGCCCGGCGACAACGGCAGCCGGTGGCCGCGCAGCGCCAGCGGAGGGCAGCCGGGCAGCAACGCGTGCAGGCATTCCGTCAGATGCGCTCGCGTCGGCGGACCGGTGCGGATGAGCTCGCCGTAGCCGACGTTCGCGGTGCCGTCACCGACGGGGAAGACCCAGGCGTACGCGGGCCAGTGCGCGGTGGCCATCACGAGCCGCTGCTCCTGCTCCGGCCACGGGTCCGCGCTCGTGTACCCGCGCAGTGCGATGGCGGTGGTGCCCGGTCTGGCGGTCCTGGCTCCGCTTCGCCGTCGTACGACCGACTCCGCGCCGTCCGCGCCGATGACCGTGCGGGCGTGGAACCGCCCGTCGACCTCGACGCCGTCCGCCACCGCGACGAGCGAGCGCACCCGGTGCCGGCGCAGCCGCGCACCCGCCTCCTGGGCAGCCGCGACGAGTCGCGCGTCGAGCAGCGCGCGGGGGACGACCGAGGTGGGGCGCGCGAACCCCCTGGCGGCCGTCACGCCGCTCGGCGCGGTCAGCCGCAGGCCGAGGACGGGGGCCGTGCCGGCGGTGAGAGCGCCGACGTCCACGCCGAGCCCGCCCAGGACGTCCAGCGCGTGCGGTGCGACCCCGTCGCCGCAGACCTTGTCGCGCGGGAACTCCGCGGCGTCCAGCAGCAGCACGCGGGCGTCCGGGTCGGCGCGCAACGCCGCCAGGGCGGCCGTGGAGCCCGCGGGCCCGGCGCCGACGACGACCAGGTCCCACCGGTCGCGCGCGGCCATCAGCGAGCCAGCTGGTCGACCGCGGCGGCGAACAGCCACGGCGCGCGCACCGCGGCGGGAACGATCCGGCGCCCGAGCACCGGCCGGTTCCTGGCCCACAGCAGGGACTCCGTCAGCCAGCGGGAACGGCGCGACGCGCGCGCCCAGGCGCGGTCGTAGTCCGCCGGGCGCCCGGCCCGCAGGCAGCGGACGAGCTCGGCCCCGGTCGTCAGCGCCAGGGCGAGCCCCTCGCCGGTCAGCGCGTCGACGTAGCCCGCCGCGTCGCCCGCCAGCAGCACACGTCCGGCGACCCGGCCGGTGGTCCGCTGCCGCAACGGCCCCGCTCCGCGCACGGTCGACACCGGTGCCGCACCGGCCAGCCGCTCCGCCAGCTCGGGGAAAGCGGCGAGCTGCTCGGTGAAGCCGCCCCGGACCGGCGACAGGATCGCGACGCCGACGGTGTCCGGCGCCACGGGTGTCACGTAGGCCTCCGACCGGGGCGCCCACGTCACCTCCACCCCACCGTTCCAGGGCTCCAGGGCGAAGTGGCGCCGCAGTCCCCAGCGCGGCGAGGAGGTCCTGCCCGGCGAGCGCAGGCCGACGAGAGCGCGGATCGGCGAGTGCAGACCGTCCGCGGCGACGAGGTAGCGCGCCCGCAACGCCCCGGCCCGCACGTGGTCGTCGTGCTGGAGGACGTCGGTGACCGGCGTGTCCAGCACAGGTATCCCGGCACGGCGGACTGCCTCGCCGAGCGCGTCGTGCAGCCGGACGCGGCGAACTCCCCGTCCGGCGCCACAGCGGAACGGCGCGTGCGCCGTCAGACGTCCCTGCCGGTAGGTGATACCGTCGATCGGGTGGCCGGACGGGTCCACCCCGAGCGCGGCCAGTGCGTGCACGGCACCGGGCATCAGCCCTTCCCCGCAGGCCTTGTCGAGCACCCCTGGCCTCCTCTCGCAGACCAGCACGTCCATGCCGGCCTGGGCACAGCCCAGCGCGACGGCGAGCCCCGCCGGGCCTCCGCCGGCCACCAGGACGTCGTGCATCCGGTCAGACACGGGCCGACCGCAGCGCGTCGTTCTCCGCGCGGACGCGGACCGCCAGCAGACCCGCGTTCAGCACGGTGAAGACCGACGCGGTCAGCCACGCGCCGTGCACCAAGGGCAGTGCGAAGCCCTCGACCACGACCGCGACGTAGTTCGGGTGCGGGAACAGGCGGTACGGACCGCCGGTCACGAGCGGAAGTCCCGGCACGACGACGATCCGGGTGTTCCACTGACGTCCGAGCGTCCGGACGCACCACCACCGCAGGACCTGGGACAGTACGACGAGCGCGAACATCGGCCAGCCCAGTGCGGGCACGAAGGCGCGGCCGGACAGCCAGACCTCGGCCAGGCACCCGGCCAGCAGGACGGTGTGCAGCACGACCATGAACGGGTAGTGCGCGAACCCCGACTCCCGCCCGCCGCGGGCGAGGCTCCACGCCAGGTTCCTCCTCGCGACGACCAGCTCGGCCAGCCGCTCGGCCGCGACGAGGCCGACCAGCACCGAGTACCACGCCTGGCTCACCACCTCAGCAGCACCAGCTCGGCGCAGAAGCCCGGCCCCATGGCCATCACCACGCCCCAGTCGCCCGGGGCGGCGGGCCGGGCCGTGAGCGTGTCCGCGAAGACGTGTAGCACGGACGCCGAGGACAGATTCCCTATCTCGTGCAGCGACCGCCAGGTCATCGCGAGGTCCTGCTCGTCGAGGCCGAGCACCGACTGGATGGCCTCGATGACCTTCGGCCCACCGGGGTGGCAGATCCAGCGCGCGATGTCGCCGATCTCGAGACCGTGTGGTGCCAGCAGGTTCTTGACGTCGTCGGCGAGGTGCTCGCGCACCAGCTCGGGGACCTCGGCGCCCAGCACTATCTTCAGTCCGGTGCTGCCGACGTCCCACCCCATCGCGCGTTCGGAGTCCGCGTACAGGTGGCTCAGCGAGTCCACGACCTGGGGACCGGCCGTGGCGCCGATGTGCTCGGAGCCGACCGCGACTACAGCCGCGGCGCCGTCGCCGAAGAGACCCGAGGCGATCATGTTGGCAGCGCTGGGATCCTGCCGTTGCACGGTCAGCGAGCACAGCTCGACCGACACGAGCATGGCGACCGAGCCCGGCCAGCCGCGCAGGAAGTCGTGCAGCCGCGCGACTCCCGCCGCGCCAGCCAGACAGCCGAGGCCGATGATCGGGATCCGCTTCACGTCCGGGCGCAGGCCGATCCGCGCCGCGATCCGGGCGTCGAGGGAGGGCACCGCGATCCCGGTGACGGTCGTCGACACGATGAGGTCCACATCGGACGGTCGCAGTCCTGCGTCCGCGAGCGCCGCCAGTGCGGCCTCACAGCCGAGATCGACCGCGACGGAGAGGAAAGCGTCGTTGGCCGCGGTGAAACCGTCGAGCTCGTCGTACCGCTCGATGGCCAGTGCGAGGTGCCGCGACCCGACGCGGGCGCTGCTGTGGAAGCGCGAGACCACCGCGCGGGAAGCGGAGTCCGGCAAACATAATCGGGCGAACAGGTTTGTCAGCCTTGCCTGGGGGTAGCGGTGCGGCGGAAGAACTCCGTGCACCGCCGAAATTGTCGTCACCCCTGTCACGGTACGGCTTCCGCCTACACTCGGCAGATGAGCGGCACAGCGATCCACCGCCGGAAGTCGTTGCGAATACTGCAAGGTCTCGCACGCGCGTGTCATCCCCTGCCCGCTCTCGCCGTCACGGTGGTGGCGGTCCTGCTCGGGCTGGGCGCCGGGATCGACGGCCCGCGCGCCACGCTGCTCGGTGCCGCGGTGCTCACGGGCCAGCTGTCGATCGGCTGGTCCAACGACTGGATCGACGCCGCCCGCGATCACGCCGCCGGGCGCGCGGACAAACCCGCTGCCGCAGGAGAGGTTCAGGTGTCCGCGGTCGCGGCCGCCGCGGTCGCGGCGGCGCTGGCGACGGTCGTGTCATCGTTGTCGCTGGGCTGGTTCGCCGGTGGCGTGCTGCTGCTGAGCGTCGCGGGCGGCTGGGCGTACAACCTCGGTCTCAAGAGCACCGCCTTCTCCGGTGCCGCCTACCTGTTCTCGTTCGCCGCGCTGACGATCGGCGTGCACGCGGCGGGGTCGGGTGGGACGTGGCCGCCGTGGTGGGTGCCGGTGACGGGCGCGCTGCTCGGGTTCGGGGTGCACTTCGCCAACGTGCTCCCGGATCTGCGCGCGGACGCGGAGACCGGTGTCCGGGGCCTGCCCCACCGGCTCGGTCCGCGCACGGGGGTGATCGTCATGGCGGGAGCCCTGGCCACGGCGTCGGTCGTGCTGGGCCTCGCTCCCGCCGGGGCGTCGGCGCTCTACTCGGCGGTCGTGGTGACGACCGGGGTCGCGTTGGCCGTCGTCACGACCGCCGCCGCGATCCGCGCCCCGCACAGCGCGATCGCGTTCCGGCTGACCGTCGCGATCGCACTGCTGGACGTGGTGCTGCTGCTCACCGTGAGCACCTGACGGCTATCTTCCGTGAGGCGCGGGAGCGGCCAGGTCGCGGCTGAGCTCGCCGCGGACGGTCTCCACGAGCTCGTCCCAGCTGTCGACGAACTTGCGGACACCCTGGCGTTCCAACTCGTCGGTGACCTCGCGGTAGTCGATTCCGAGCAGCGCGATCTCGCTGAGCACGTCCTGGGCCGGACCGTAGACCTCTTCGAGCACGACGGGGGTCACGGTGCCGTGGTCGGCGAACGCCTCGAGCGTCGGTCCCGGCATGGTGTTGACGGTGCCCGGGATGGCCAGCTCGGACACGTACATCGTGTCCGGGTAGGCGGGGTTCTTCACCCCGGTGGAGGCCCACAGCGGTCGTTGCGGCCGCGCTCCCGACGCGGCCAGGTCGCGCCAGCGTCGCGTGGCCAGGCTCGTCACGTGGACTTCGTGGGCGAGACGGGCGTTGGCGATCGCCGCCCTGCCCTTGGCCGCGAGCGCGCGGTCGGTGCCGATGGCGTCGAGACGCGCGTCGATCTCGGTGTCCACACGGGACACGAAGAACGAGGCGACCGAGTGGATTCCGGCCAGGTCGAGCCCGTTGAGCCGAGCCGTCTCCAGGCCGGTGAGGTAGGCGTCGACCACCTCCCGGTACCGGTCGAGGGAGAAGATGAGCGTGACGTTGACGCTGATGCCCTCGCCGATGACCGCGGTGATCGCGTCGAGCCCCGCCGTGGTGGCCGGGATCTTGATGAGCAGGTTCGGCTCGTCGACGGCCGACCAGAGCAGACGGGCGCGGTCGATGGTCGCCTGGGTGTCGTGGGCGAGGCCGGGGTCGACCTCCAGCGACACCCTGCCGTCGACGCCGTCCGTGCGGTCGTACGCCGGTCGCAGGACGTGGCAGGCCTCCCGCACGTCGTCGGTGGTGATGGCGAAGACCATGTCCTCGATGCTCGCCTCCACCTCCGCGAGCCGTCTGAGCTGCCGCGTGTAGCGCTCTCCCCGTTCCAGCGCGGACGCGAAGATGGTCGGGTTGGTGGTGATGCCGACGACGCCGCGGTCCGCGATCAGCGCCTGCAGCCTGCCCCCGGACAACAGCTCGCGGGACAGGTCGTCGAGCCAGATCGACACGCCTGCGGCGGCGAGTTCGGTGAGCGGGTGGTCGTGGCCCGTGGCCATGGTGCCTCCGTGGTCGGAAATCCTCGTGGTTCAGGCAGGACGGTCGCCGGTGCCGCCGGTGGTGGGCGCGGAGCCGCGCTGCACACCTCCCGGACGGACCGGCGCGACCGCGTCGCGCAGGCAGTCGTGCGCGGCCTCGGCGACAGCGGTGACGCCGAACTCCTCGTGGACGCGGCCTCGACGGTCACGCGGGCCCGCAAGCCCGGCGGGAGCGCTTCGTCCTAATAGGACAGTTCCAGTGCGGCGAACCACGCGCGGCAGGGAATCGAGACCACGCGGGTCCGGGCGGCTGTCGATGCTTCTCCCCGCGAATAGCCGGAATCCCGGCGGCCAAACGCGCAGGAGACGGCTCGGCCCCGCCGAGGTGCCGTCACGGCGGGGCCGAGGAGCAGGAGGTGCGGGTCAGTCGTCGCCGGGCGGGCGCAGCGACGGGGGCGCCGCCGGGTCGAGATCGGCCTGGCGGAGGCGGAACACCTGCAGTTCGACGCCGAAGTACTTCGTCGTCTCCCCCACCCAGTGCATGCCGTTGTTCCGCACGGTGGTGGCGGCGCGGGTGTTGCCCGGCCGCACGACGGCGAAGACCTCGTTCACGTCGTGGCGGAACGCCCACTCGGCGAGCGCGTGGGTCGCCTCGGTCGCGTAGCCGTTGCCCCACGCATCGGGGCGGAGGTGCCAGCCGACCTCGAGGTCCTCCTCGCCCGGCGGCAGCGGAAGCAGGACCGCGCCGCCGATCAACTGACCGTCGGCGGTGCGTTCGACCGCCCACCGGCCGGCCGCGGACGGCAGGCGGGCGTTCTCGGCGGCCCACTGCTGCAACAGCAACCGCATCGCCGCCTTGTCCGGGACGCGGTCCATCTCCGGGCTGAGCCAGCGGGTCACCTCCGCGTGCCCGTAGATCTCCAGAGCGGCCGGCGCGTCGTCGACCTGCCACGGGCGCAGCGTCAACCGCGCGGTGGTGAGGGTTTTCGCGGTCATGGGCAGATGCAGCCGCGGGGCAGCGCGGACACCGTGGTGGCGGTGCAGTACCGCACACCGAGCGCGTCGTGCTCGGCCCAGGGGTGGGGACAGACGGCGCAGCTGCCGGTCGTGTCGGGCTGGTCGTCGACGTCGATGATCAGGGGTGTGGACATGGGCATGCGGAACTCCGATGAGCATGGGCGGGAACGGGGTGATGCCGGGCTGTGTGGTGCGCCCAAGGCGGCATCAGCTCGACCGCTGCTGCGCGACATGCCCTCGGTGACTCCACCCTACCTGGCCCCGCGCCACCCGTTTGCCCGCGGCGGCACCGGGTAACTGGGGCCTCCCAGCCCGAACGGACGGTGCACGGTGGACCCGAGCCCTCTGCTCTACACCGGTGCCGGACTCGCGACGCTCGCCGCGGCGACGCTGCCGCGCCTGCTCGACCGCGCACCGGTCTCCCTGCCGATGCTCTTCCTGGGAGCAGGTGCCCTCACCTTCGCGGTCGTCGACCCGCTGCCCGACCCGGACCCCCTCCGCCACAGCACGGTGCTGCTGCACCTCACCGAGATCTGCGTGATCATCTCGCTGATGGGTGCGGGGCTGGCGCTCAACAGGGTGGTCGGACTGCGCCGCTGGGCGAACACGTGGCGGTTGCTGGCCGTCACGATGCCCCTGTCGATGTTCTCCGTGGGGCTGCTGGGCTGGGGCGCTCTTGGCCTCGGCGCCGGGGCCGCGCTCCTGCTCGCCGCGGCGCTCGCCCCCACCGATCCGGTGCTGGCGAGCGAGGTGCAGGCGGCCGAACCGACGGAGAACCCGGACGAGACCGACGACGAGGCGAGGTTCGCGCTCACCTCGGAGGCCGGTCTCAACGACGGCTTGGCCTTCCCGTTCACCTACGCCGCGATCGCGATCAGCGTCGCCGGGGTGGCACCTTCGCTGTGGCTGCCGCACTGGCTCGCCGTGGACGTGCTGTGGCGGCTGGCCTGCGGCCTCGTCGTCGGCGTGCTGATCGGCTGGTTGCTGGGCAAGCTGTTCTTCTCCTCGTCTTGGCGCACCTTCCGCCTCGCCGAGCACGCGGAGGGCTTCGTCGCCATCGCCGCCACCTTCCTCGCCTACGGTCTCGCCGAACTCGCCGAGGGCTACGGGTTCATCGCGGTGTTCGTGTGCGCGTGCTCCATCAGGTCCGCCGAGCGGCACCACGGCTACCACCAGGTGTTGCACCGCTACGTGGAACAGGCCGAGCGGATGCTGACCGTCGTGATCGTCTTCCTGCTGGGCGGAGCCGCCGTCTCCGGGCTGCTCGCCGGCACCGGTGTGCGCGAGGTCGCGGTCGCCGCGGTCGTCCTGCTGCTGGTGCGGCCGCTGGCGGGCTGGGCGGGTCTGGCCGGTGGCAGGACCGGGCCCCGGGAACGCGCCGTCATCGCGTTCTTCGGCGTCCGCGGGGTCGGCTCGCTGTTCTACGTCACCTACGCCCTCCAGAAAGGCGTCTTCGCCGAGCAGGCCGCGCTGTGGCGGATCGTCGGACTCGTCGTCATCGGGTCGATCCTGCTGCACGGCCTGACCGCGACACCGGCCATGTGGTGGCTCGACCGCGAGCGGCGGCGGAAGGCGATCGAGCATAACGGCGACGCGGGCGAGGCCTCCCGCACGCGCGTGTGAACGCTACCCCCGATCGAACACGAGAAACTCCTTGCACCGCAATAACTTCCCTTGCTCCCAAGCAGTTTGCACCCTCTGGGCGCGGGGTAGCTCGCACTGCGAACACCAGCCGAGAAGCCGAGGAGAAGTCGTGCGCCACGAAGCTGACGACGTGGTGTGCCAGGCGAGGAACGCCGGCAACGCGGAGCGAGCGGTGGAGACGCTGCGGGACGCGCCCCGCCTAGCGGTGCGGCAGGCGCGGGAAAGCCCGATCGCGGCGGGACTCATCGCGTTCGGGTGTGGCCCGCTGGTCGCCTCACCGCTGCCGCGCTCGCAGGCGGAGCAGCAGATCGTGGCATCGCGCGAGCGATGTCGTCGCACCCTGACCCGTACACCGCCGGGCCGGTTCGCCCCCGGTTCTCCCTCATGACAGGTTGGACAGATGAGCGCCACCGAAAGCGTCACGAAGACACAGGGACTGCGCTCGTTCGTCGACAACCTGCCGGTGGTCCTGTGGGAGGCGGACGCCGTGACGCGCCGGCTCACGTTCCTCTCCCGGCACGTCGAGCAGCTGCTCGGTCATCCGGTGCGCCGGTGGCTCGACGACCCCGCGCTCTGGACGTCCGCGATCCTGCCCGGCGACCGGGCCAGGGTCGAGGCGCAGCGCTGGAACCGGGCCGCCGAGGACGACGACTACGAGCTCTCCTACCGCGTGCGCGACGCCGGAGGAAGAATCCTCTGGCTGCAGGAGAAGGCGCGCGTGCAGCGGGACGAGTCCGCGGTGGCGCGGCGGCTCCAGGGCGTGCTCGTCGACATCACCCCGCACCGGGCACCCGCCGGGCGCGAGAGGTTCCTCGCCGCGCTCGAGAAGGAGTCGCGCAAGCTCGAGGACCGCGACGGTCTGATGGAGCTGGCGACCCGGTTGCTCGGCCGGCACCTCGACGTCGACCGCTGCGCGTACGCCAGGGCGGACGAGGACCACGTCGTCCTGAGCGGCGACCACGCCACCGGTCTGCCCCCGCTACCCGGCCGCTTCCCCATGCGGCACCTAGGTCCCGGAGCACTGCGGGCCTTGCGGGCCGGTGAGCCGTGGGTCGTCGCCGACCACGAGAACGACCCCCGCCTCGGCGAGGAGGACCTGACGGCACACGCCGGCACCGGTGTCCGTGCGGCGCTCTGCCTCCCCCTGCTGCGCGGCGGGCGGTTCGTCGCCGCGATGGCCGTGCACCACGCGACGCCGAGGCAGTGGACCCAGGACGAGGTCGACCTCGTCGCCGTCGTCACCGAACGGTGCTGGGAGTCGATGCGCCGGGCCCGGTCCGACCACGACCGGCGCGAGGGCGAGCTGCGCCTGCGCCGGCTGGTCGACCACGCCACCGACGCCGTCTGGCTGCTCGACCACGAGCTGCGGTTCGTCGAGGTGAACCCGGCGGCCTGCGCACTGCTGGGCCGCCGCCGCGACGAGCTGGTCGGGACGGAGGTGATGGACCTCGTCGTGGACGGCGAGGAGCCGGTGGACCGGACGACCGCGGTGTGGATCCTGCGCCGTACCGACGGCGCTCTCGTCGCGCTGGAGCTCAGCACGCAGGCGACCCCGGACGGGACGCAGGCCATCGGGCGGGACGTGACCGAACGGCTGCGCGCCGAGGCCGAGCGGGAGTCGGCGCTGCGGCGGGAACGGGAGGCCGCCATCGCCCTGCAGCACAGCCTGCTGCCCCGGGAGTTACCGGTGCTGGACCGGCTCGCCGTGTCCGCCCGCCACCTGCCCGCCTCACCGCACGCGCCCGCGGGCGGCGACTGGTACGAGGTGCTCCCGATCAGCGGCACCGTGGTCGGCTTCTCGGTCGGCGACGTCGCGCACGGGGGACCCGCGGCGGCCGCGGTGATGGCACAGCTGCGCAGCGCGCTGGCGGGCTACCTCGTCGACGGGCACCCGCCGGCGGCGGCGCTGGAGCGGCTCGACGCCTTCGCCACCAGGGTCGGCGGCTCCACCGGCAGCACGTGCGCCTGCGTCACGTTCGACTGGACCACCGGAAAGGTGCGCTGGTCCACCGCGGGTCACCCACCACCGCTGGTCACGGGTTCCGGCGGCACCCGGCTGCTCTCGGGGGCAGGCGCCGCCCTGGGCGCACCGCGCCGAGCGCCGTACGAGGAGCACACGACCGTCCTGTCACCGGGCACGTCGATCGTGTTCCACACCGACGGCCTGGTCGGAGGGCCGGGAGCGGTGCCCGACCGCCTGCTGGACCTGGTGCGGGAGGCGCGCGGACGGGGTCCCGAGGAGCTGGCCGACTCGATCGTGGGCGACCTGCTCGCTCACGGCCAGGACGACGACGCGGTGCTCGTCGTCGCCCGCTACCTGCCACCACCGTTGCACCTGACCACCCCCGCCGAACCGGAGCAGCTGTCCGGGCTGCGCGCGGCGGTGTCCGAGTGGACGACCGTGTCGGGCCTGTCCGAGGACAGGTCCTACGACCTCTTGCTCGCCTACGGCGAAGCGGCCGCCAACGCGGTGGACCACGCCTACGAGCAGGCGCGCGGCACCTTCTCGACCCACCTCGCGCACACCGGCGGCTCCGTGCAGGTGACGGTGGAGGACAACGGTTCCTGGCGTCCGGCGGACGCGGAGCCGGGGCACCGCGGGCGCGGCCTGCGGATGATCCGGGCGCTCGCCGACGACGTCGAGCTGACCACCAGCGGCACCGGCACGACGATCCGGTTCCGCTTCGCCACCTCGCCGGCCGCGACGACGCCGATCGCGTCGCCGGCACCGGCGGTGCGGTCCGAGCTGGCCGAGCAGGAGTCGGACGGCGCCCACGTGCTCCGCATCACCGGTGACCTGGACACCGGCACCGTGGAGGACCTCCGGGGGCGGGTGATGGCCCACGTCGACCGCCGCGACGACCGGCGGCCGGTCGACATCGACCTGACCGCGGTGGGATACCTCAGCAGTTCGGGGATCGCGTTGCTCCTCGAAGCCTCCTACCTGGCCCAGCGCACCGGCCGCGTGTTCCGCGTGACGTGCCTGAGCGGCAGCGCGCCGGACCGGATCCTGACGCTGTCGGGCCTCGGCGACGCCCTGGCGGTGCACAGGACGCTCGGCTGAGAGCCGCCTCTCGGGTCCACGCCGGTCCGTCACCCCGATGCGACCGGCGCGGACCCGTCATCGGCGTAGAGTGGGTGGTCCGAGGGGACCTCGCGCATCGGCGACCGAGCCAGGTGCCCCCTGCGGAGTGTCAGCGACCCCGCCCGGCTGGTCCGGACGGAGGCGGGAGCACCGAGATGATCTCGGGCCCGATCAGCACCAGCCTCGACCTCACCACACCACGCGGCCTTCGGATGACGAGGAAGCCGGACGCGGTGTCCGACGGCCAGTTCCCCGGCGGCTGGCGGCCGCTCGCCACCGACCCCGCCACCACCGTTCCCGCGCTGAACCCGCCGGACTGGCGGACGCGGGCATGACCCCGCGCACCTGACCGCCGCACCGCGACAGTCCTCAGTGGACTCCCTCTTCGCACCGGACTCGTGCCGGTGCGCCCGTCTGCCTGCCTCCGACTCGAAAGGCCCGCCGCTTCATGGTTCGCACCTATGGTTTTCTGAGCACCTACCCACCGACACAATGCGGGCTCGCGACGTTCACCGCCTCGCTCCAGCGCCACCTGGCCGCCGCCACCCCGGGCAGCAGAAGCCGCGTGGTCCGCGTGCTGACCGACGCCGAACCGCACGCCGCCGCCCCGTCGGCGGCCCACCCCATGCGTCCCGGAGCGGTGGACGCCGCCGCGGAGGTGCTCAACCGGTGTGACGTCGCGGTGGTCCAGCACGAGTACGGGATCTACGCCGGCATTGACGGCGACGAGGCGCTGGGCGTGCTCGCCCGGTTGCGGGTCCCGGTGGTCGTCGTGCTGCACACGGTGCTCACCACGCCCACACCGGGACAACGCCGGGTGCTCGAAGCGGTCGTCGACCACGCCGACGCCGTGGTCACCATGTCGGAAGCGGCCAGGAGCCGTCTCCTGGCGGGCTACGCGGTCGACCGGCCCGGTGAGGTCGTGGTGATCCCGCACGGCGCCGTGCCCGCCGACAGGCCCGCCGCCTCGGCACCGGGCCGCGGCCCGCTGGTCCTCACCTGGGGCCTGCTCGGCCGCGGCAAGGGCGTCGAATGGGGCATCGCGGCGCTCGCCGCGCTGCGCGACCTGAAACCGCGCTACCTGGTGGCGGGCCAGACGCATCCCAAGGTGCTGGCACACGAGGGTGAGGCGTACCGGACGCACCTGTGCGAGCAGGCCGCCGCCTCCGGGGTGAGCGACCTGGTCGAGTTCGACCCCGCCTACCTCGGCACCGAGGCGCTGGCGGACCTGGTCGACAGGGCCGACGTCGTGCTGCTGCCCTACGACTCGTCCGAGCAGGTCACCTCCGGCGTGCTCGTCGAGGCCCTCGCCGCGCGGAAACCGGTGGTCGCGACGGTGTTCCCGCACGCGGTCGAACTGCTCGCGGATGGAGCCGGACTGCTGGTGCCGCACCGGAATCCCGCCGCCATCGCCGCGGCGCTACGGCGCGTGCTGACCGAACCGGGACTGGCCGCGGGGATGCGCGACCGGTCCGCGGACCTGGGTGCCGTGCTGAGCTGGCCCGCCGTGGCGGACCGCTACCGCGGGCTGTGCGAGAACCTGGTGGCGGGCAGGCTGTTCGCCGACCGCGTCGCCGTGACGCGATGAGCGACCTCGAGTTCGCCCACCTGGTCAGGCTGAGCGACGACACCGGTCTGCACGAGCACGCGGACGGGCCGCTGCCGCGCCGGGAGCACGGCTACTGCCTCGACGACGTCGCGCGAGGCCTGGTGGTGCTGCACCGCGAACCCGACCTGCCCGCCGACCTGGCCGCACTGGCCGAGCACTACCTCGCCTTCACCGCCTACGCGCAGGCCGAGGACGGGCGCTTCCACAACAGGCTCAGCCCCGACCGCCGCTGGCTCGACGAACCGGGTCTGGGCGACTGGTGGGGACGCGCGCTGTGGGGGCTCGGCACCACCGCCGCCCGCAGCACGGTGCCCGCCATCCAGCAGGCGGCGCTGGCGTGCTTCGACCGCGGCGCACACCACCGGCCGCCGTCGGTGCGCACGATGGCGTTCGCCGCGCTCGGCGCCGCCGAGGTGCTGGACGCCGATCCCCTGCACGCCTCCGCCACCGCCCTTCTCGGCGACATCACCTCCTACATCGGCGCGCCCCGCCCCGACGAGAACTGGCCGTGGCCGGAGAACCGGCTGTTCTACGCCAACGCGGCGCTGCCCGAGGCGTTGATCGCCGCGGGCGACCTCCTCGGCAGCGACAAGGTCCGCGACGACGGGCTGCGGCTGCTGGACTGGCTGCTGACCGTGGAGTCCAGGGACTTCCACCTCTCACCGGTCCCGACCGGCGGGTGGTTCCTCGGCGAGCCGCGTCCTGCCTTCGACCAGCAGCCCATCGAGGCCGCCGCGATGGCCGACGCGTGCGCCCGCGCCTACCGGGTCACCTCCGACCCCGCGTGGCTCGCCGGTGTCCACCGCGCGATCGCCTGGTTCAGCGGGGACAACGACCTCGGCTCGCTGATGCGGGACGAGCACACCGGCGGTGGATACGACGGCCTGACGCCGACCGGTCCGAACACCAATCAGGGCGCCGAGTCGACCCTGGCGCTGCTCTCCACCCGCCAACACCTGCGCACGCTCCTGAGGAGCACCGGATGAACCCCCGCGTCACGCGCAGCCCGCTGCGGCTGCGCCCCGACCCGCGCCGGGTCATCACCAAGCTGTTCGTGCCGGGCGAGGAGGTGCCCGAGCACGAGTCGCGGTCGGCGGCCGTCATCCGGCGGGTGATGGCGCTGGACGAGCCGGCCGCGTGCGCGGCGCTCGACCGCACGGTCCGGTTGTTCGCCGGACGGCACCGGGACGTCCGCGGGACCTTCGCGGACAACTTCGCGAGCGTCAGCCACCGGCTGTCCGCGGACGCCGAGCTCTCCGAGTCCCGCCGTCTCCTGATCGGCGCCTACTTCACCCACGAGTACGCCGTCGAGGGTGCCGCGCTGTGCAACCCGTCCATGGTCGCCCACCCCGACCAGAGCGGGATGGCACAGGGGCAGCTGCGGTTCGTGCTGAGCGTGCGCGGCATCGGCGAGGGGCACCTGTCCTCGATCGGCTTCCGCACCGGGGTGGCGGGCCCGGGCGGTGTGCTCACCGTGGATTCGCAGCCGGGCGTCATCAGCACCGGGCTGCGCACGGACTCGATCCACGACAAGGGTCTCTTCCTCGGCAAGCTCGCCGAGCGGGGCCACGACGACGAGGTGTCGGCCGTGCTCAGCCGGTGGTTGCCCGCGCGGTTCACCGGAGCGGAGCTCGACGAGCTGCTGGCCGGTCTGCACCCCAAGCTGGTCGCCAGGCAGGCGGCTCACCGGACGGTCGAGCTGGTCAGGTGGATCGCCGCGTGCAACTACACCACCGACTTCCCGGAGGACTCCGCGGTCAACGGCCGGGTGCTTTGGCCGACCGGCCCGTCGGAACGCCACGGCATGGAAGACGCGCGGTTCGTGCGCTTCTCCGACGACGACGGCTCGCAGACCTACTACGCGACCTACACGGCCTACGACGGCGTCGACGTGGCGCCGCAACTGTTGCAGACAGACGACTTCCGCACGTTCCGGATCACACAGCTGACCGGTCCCGCCGCGCGCAACAAGGGAATGGCGCTGTTCCCCCGCCGCATCGGCGGCAGGTTCGCCGCGCTGTCCCGCGGCGACGGCGAGAGCACGGCTGTGACGACGTCCGACGACCTCAAGTCGTGGAACGAACCCCGGCCCGTGGCGGCGCCGGGCAGGGACTGGGACCTCGTCCAGGTCGGCAACTGCGGCTCGCCGGTCGAGACACCCGAGGGCTGGCTCGTCCTCACCCACGGGGTCGGTCCGATGCGGCTCTACTCAATGGGAGCGATGCTGCTCGACCTCGACGACCCGGCGAAGGTGCTCGCCACGCTGCCGGAGCCGCTGCTGACGCCGAACGCCGCTGAGCGCGACGGTTACGTGCCCAACGTCGTCTACTCGTGCGGCGGTCTGCTGCACGGCGACACCCTCGTGATCCCGTACGGCGCGAGCGACGCGACCATCGGCCTCGCCACCACCTCGGTGGGCGACGTGCTCGCCGCGATGGCGCCGTGAGATCGTTTCGCGCCTGTTTGAAGGTGGCGGGGCAACGGGTAAGCCTTTCTGACTGACATCACCGTTCGCCCGAGACCCCGGCGGCACCGACAAGATCGCCGTCCGGAGGTTCGCGACGTGACCACGACAGTGCCCCGCACGCAGTCCGCACCCCAGCCACTGCTCGCGGGGGAGAACTCCCCGTTCGAGAGATTCCTGGTCAAGCTCTTCGCGGTCGTTCCCGCGCTGGCGCTCGCCGTCGCGGTGCCGTTCGCGTGGGGCTGGGGTCTGGGCTGGACCGATGTGGGTCTCGCCGTGTTCTTCTACACCCTCACCTGCCTCGGCGTGACCGTCGGTTTCCACCGCTACTTCACCCACGGCGCGTTCAAGGCCACCCGGGCGCTGCGGATCGGGCTCGCGATGATCGGCAGCATGGCCATGCAGGGACCGGTCATCGGCTGGGTCGCCGACCACCGCCGCCACCACGCCTTCGCCGACCGCGAGGGCGACCCGCACTCCCCCTGGCTGTTCGGCACGTCGGCCACGGCGCTGGCCAAAGGCTTCTGGCACGCGCACATGGGCTGGATGTTCCGCCGCGACCTGACCAACGCCGCCCGCTTCGCACCGGACCTGGAGGCCGATCCCGACCTCCAGCGGGTCAACCGCCTGTTCCCCGCGCTGACGGCCGTCACCCTCCTCGCGCCCGCCGTGGCCGGAGGGCTGATCAGCTGGAGCTGGTGGGGTGCGCTCACGGCGTTCTTCTGGGCGAGCCTCGTGCGGGTGGCCGTGCTGCACCACGTCACGTGGTCGGTCAACTCGATCTGCCACATGATCGGCGACCGGCCGTTCGAGGCGCGCGACAAGTCCGCGAACTTCTGGCCCCTGGCGATCCTGTCCATGGGCGAGTCCTGGCACAACTCCCACCACGCCGATCCCACGTGCGCACGGCACGGAGTCCGTCGTGGTCAGATCGACATCTCCGCGCGCCTGATCCGCGTGTTCGAGCTGCTCGGCTGGGCGACCGCCGTGCGCTGGCCGAAGCCGGAGCGTCTGGCACGCAAGCTGAAGTCGGCCAGCGACGCCCGAACGGCGGCGTGAGCCGGTCCGGTACCGCACTAAGGTCACCTGTGCGCCTGGCCCGGTCAGGTGAGAACTCCACGACCGCCCCGGCCCCGGCGGTGCATCGTCCACCCCACCCGGTCTGGAGTGTTGCCCGCGATGATGGGTTTGTCCGACGTCACCCGGCTGGAACAGCACACCCGCGCGCTGCGCGAGATGGACTACCGCCACGGGGGTGAGTCTTGCCTGGACCGGGTGCGAACGCAGATCCGCGAGAACCTCCCGCTGCTCGTCGCCGCCGCGCCGGACGACGTGCGGCGGCGGTTGCACGTCGCTCTCGCCGACCTGCGCAACCTCGCCGGCTGGGTGTCGTTCGACGCCGGTCAGGTCACGGCGGCGCACAACCACTTCGCGCACGCGTTGGCACTCGCCGGAGTGGCCCGGGACGACGGCCTGCTCGCGAACGTGTGCTACCGGCTCGGCCGGGTGTACCTGCACCACGGGAACCTCGACGAGGCGTTGCGGTACTTCGACCTCGGCCGCCTCGCGGCGGCGCGCTCCGGCGACCGGCTCGCGGCCAGCATCCTGACCGTCAACGCGGCGTGGGCGTGCGCGCAGAAGGGCGCCGAGCACCACGCGCTGACATTGCTCGAACGCGGCCGGGAGCAGTTCGGCGCCGCGGACCGCACCGAGGTGGCCGGCTGGGCGATGTTCTTCACCGAGCCAGACCTCTCGGCCATGGCGGGCGCGGTGCACTCGGCCCTGGTGGACACCGCGGGGCCGCACCACGCGCGCACCGCCATGCCGCTGCTCGTCACGGCGGTCGACGGCTACGGCGAGGACATGCTCCGAAGCCGGGTCCTCAGCCTGATCCTGCTGTCCACCGGCCAGCTCGTCGAAGGAGACGTCGACGTCGGCGTCGCCACCGGCCTGCGAGCACTCGAGTCGGCGGCCACCGTCGGTTCGGCCCGGATGCGCGACCGCTTCCGCCCTCTCGCCGCGCAAGCGCGCAGACACCCGTCCCACACCGGAGCACTCGACCTCGCCGATCTCGTCGACGCGAGAACCACAACAGCGGCACCATGAACCAAGAGCACGCGGTCGCGCTGCCGGCATCCGGGTTCCCGCCGCGGCGGTCCGGTCTCCGAAGAACCCGATCGCCCCCGCAAAGACGAACCGAGGTGGCTCACATGCTCGTGGAGAACCTGGCCGAGACGTTCGTCGAGCTCGCCGACACCCTGGTCGCGGACTTCGACCCGGTCGAGTTCATGCACCTGCTGGCTGACCGCTGCGTCACGGCCCTGGGCGTGGACGCGGCCGGCATCCTGCTCGTCGACGACCAAGGCGAACTGCAGGTGGTCGGTGCCTCCAGCGAACGTGCGCGCGTGCTGGAACTGTTCGAGCTGCAGCACAGGCAGGGCCCGTGCATGGAGTGCTACCTGAGCAGCGAACCGCTCACGGTCGCCGGGTTCAGCGAGCCGCGCCAGCGGTGGCCGGCGTTCTCCGCGGCGGCGGTGACGGCGGGGTTCGGCGCGGTGCACGCCGTGCCGATGCGGCTGCGCGAGCAGACGGTGGGCGCGTTGAACCTCTTCACCGTCGCGGACAGCGCGCTCGGCGACACGCGGGCCAGGGTGGCGAGGGCGATGGCGGACGTGGCCACCATCGGCCTGCTCCAGTCACAGGTCATCAGTGGCCGGGAGCTGCTCGCGGAGCAGCTGCGGCACGCCCTGCGGAGCAGGGTCCTCATCGAGCAGGCCAAAGGTGTGCTCGCCGAGCGCCTGCAGGTCGACATGGGCGAGGCGTTCGACCTCCTGCGCCACCACGCGAGGAGCAACCGCCTGCACCTGAGCCTGGTGGCACAGGACGTCGTCGACGGCACGATCGACACGACCGTGCTGACGGCCGGCAGGTCGTGACAGCCGGCGGCCTCATCGCCAGGCGGGAGCATTGTCCTCCTCGGCGTGGACGACCATCGACTCCAGCACAGGGCCTCCGAAGGTGGTGACCATGGGGACGTCCGCGGCATCCCTGCCTCTGCCGATCACGACCCTGCCCTTGCGGGGCACGCCGTTGCGCGGGTCGAAGGTCCACCAGCGGTCTCCCAGCCAGACCTCCATCCACGCCGCGAAGTCCATCGGCGCCCCGTCCGGCGGCACGTCCAGGTCGGGCAGGTACCCGAACACGTAGCGGGCGGGAATGTTGAGCGCACGGCAGAACGAGATCGCCAGGTGCGTGAAGTCCCGGCACACTCCGATGCCCGTGGCGTTGACGTCGGCCGCGGTGGACAGCGGCGTGGAGGTGCCGTAGCCGAACTCCAACGACTCGTGGACGTGCCGGCAGATCGCCCGGACCCTGCCGTAGCCCGGCGGATGCGCGCCGAACCTCGACCAGGCCTCGTCGCCGAGCACGTCGGACACGCAGTAGCGGCTGGGCAACGTGTACAGCAGCACTTCGCCGGGGAGGTCGTCGGGCCACCTCTCCGGAGCGTTCTCGTCGACGTCCTCGACGTGATCGGGCACGTCCGCCCAGGCCGAATAGCGCACCGTGGACAGTCCGGGCGGCAGCACCAGACGCGCGAGCCAGTTGCCGTACACGTCGAAGTGGTCGCGCACGGGAACCTCGGGCTCGGCGAACAGGTTCTCGCCGCTCACCCGCACGTGGTTCTGCCGGTCCGGTCTCACCATGAAGACCGCCGGTGTGGGCACCTCGGCACGGTAGGTGAACGCACAGCCGACGCGGAGCAGGCGAGTGCCCCGCGTCGATCGCGCCTCGCCGCTGTGGCGGGAGGTCAACGCACCCGCTCGGGGATGTGGTCGAGCGCGCGCAACACGTGCACGGCCAGGTCCCGCGCGGCCTTGTCGCCGAGCTCGGTGCGGCCGGTCAGCACGTCCTCCACCACCTTGAGCCGGCGCTCGTAGGAGGAGGTGAAGGTGGAAGTCGGTTCGGTCATCGTGCTTCTCTCGTCTTCTGCTGGGGTATCCGGCCGCCCTCGCCCTCCCAGTTGTCCACAGTGGACCTCTCGGCCTCCTCGGACCTCCGGACGCCGGTGCGGAGCAGGGCCTCGACGGTGTCGGCGTTGTCGCGCTGGACGGCGGACATCATCGTGTGGTGGGCGGCGGACGGCTCGGTGTCCGGTGGGACGACGAGCAACGCGATGCGGCGCCGGTCACCCGCGACGAGGTCGAGGGTGTGCGCCGGCCGGGACCAGAACCCGCTGAGGCGGACGCGGACGCCGTCCACCGCGATCTGACGCGGGGCCATGTCCCAGTCCGTCAGGGTGTAACTCACCCGCGGGATGTCGCCCAGCCGAACTGCCAGCACCGCGAGCAGTGCGGGCAGTTCGGCGGCGAGGTCCCGGGAACGCGGCCACCACGCACCGTCGACATACCCCGTGGTGAGCGCCTTCGGCCGCAACCGCAGTCGCAGTTGGTGGTGCCGAGGCTGCTCGGTGGCCGTGACGGCCGGCGGGGCGATGGACTGGTGCGGAGCCGACGTCATGCCGGAACTCCCGTCTCCGGCCGGAAAAAATGGCCGGTTGAGGTTTCGCCGAGCACGACCTGAGCTTGACTGCACAGGTGCGAAATGTTCTCGGCAAAAATGACTCTACACGCTTTTCCTGCACCAGACCGATTGTGAGCCCACTATTTCCGAGTTCTGTTCTCCCGCCAGAACTCGACCGTTCGGCCGCACGGCTCCGGCTCGGCTGCCGGCGCGGCCCAGTGCGGATCCACGAGAAGTCGCCGAAGAGTGTCCGGCCCGCGCTTTCGGCGCTAAGCTGGGAAAACCGCCAGGACCCAGCGGCAGCTCCGCTCTCGTGAGAAGACGTCGGTGAGCGCCGCGGGCGAACGTGGTGGGACCTCGGTGCCGGATCAGTCAGCGGAAGTGGCGACCACGACGACTGAGAGGTGACCGAGGTGTCGGACCACCAGGTGGCACAAATGTTCGTCGAACTCGCCGATGCGCTCGTGGAGCGTTTCGACAGCATCGAGTTCCTGCACCTCCTGGCCGAGCGCAGCGTCCGGCTGCTGCCGGTGGACGCGGCGGGAATCCTGCTGGCCGACGAGCACGGAGCGCTCGAACTGGTGGCCGCGTCCAGCAGGCTGGCTCGTCCGCTCGAGCACTTCCTCCTGCAGAGCGCGGACGGACCGTCCGAGGAGTCGTTCCACTCCGGACAGACGGTGCGGTGCCCCGACCTGAGAACGCTGCCACCGCGCTGGCCCCGGTTCGCCTCCGCGGCGGTGAAGCTCGGGTTCCTCGCGGTCGACACCGTGCCCATGCGCCTGCGCGGCGAGGTGGTCGGTTCGCTCAACCTGTTCCGGACGTCAGCGGGCGCGTTGCCCGCCGAGGCAGAAACCCTCGCGCGGTCCTTCGCGAACGTGGCGACGATCAGCCTGTTCCAGGTGCGTCCGGGCGCGGCCACCCAGGCGGTAGCCGAGCACCTGGAGACGGCGCTGTCCGACCTCGTCGTGATCGAGCAGGCCAAAGGCCTGCTGACCGAGCGGCTCGAGATCGGTGTCGCGGACGCCTTGTCCCTCATGCGCAACTACGCGCGCAACACCGGTCAGCTGCTGTCGGACGTCGCCAGGCAGGTCACCGAGCGCTCACCGTCGGTCTCCGGGCTGACGAGGATCAGCAAACCGCATCCTCGCTGGTGAGACGGGAGCGCCCGCACGCCAGCGCCTCGTCCACGTCGAGGTGGAGGTCCAGCACACCCGTCAACCCGGTGATGATCAGCGGCAGCCGCACCGGCCGAGTGCGCGCGACGACGCACAGCACCGTGCCCCTCAGCTGCGCCCTCTCCCTGACGACGACCAGGACGGTGAGTCCGGCCGCGCAGAGGAGATCCACCTCGCCGAGGTCGAGGACCAGGTGATGGGCGGACCGCAGCTGTTCGTCGATCCGGTCGTGCAGCACTGAGCAGCTGCTCGTGTCCACCTCGCCGTGCACGGCGAGGACGACCGCTCCTGTGGGGGCGGTCCACTCGGCGATGGCGAGAAGGTCGGTGGGACGAGTGCTTGCCTGAACGGCCCGCGAGCCTGCGGCGCTGGTGAGTTCGGTGTGCACCTGGGAGCCTTCCTCGACGGCTGACGCTACGCCGGGGTCCAGGGCACGTACCGGAAACGGTACACCCCTGCGCGGAACTTCCGAAAGCGCTGCGGGCCGCACGACCTCCCGGACAAGACGATCCAGTCCACTGTGGATGATCGACGACACCGGCCGCGCGGCGGTGGAGTAGCGTCGGGCCATCAACGACTCGGTGAACGAAGAGGGACCTGCCCAGAGCTCCACCCGGATCACGGGGAGGATTCGCGCGGGCGCCGCCGTGGTGATGGCCCTGCTCGCGCTCCTCGCCGTGGCGCTGGCGGTGGTGCTCGGTGCCGACCACGCGGGCGCCGTGCTGTTGGGGGCGCTCGGCTGGTTCGTCGCCCTGGCGGCCCGGCTGCCGGTGCTGGGTTCCGCCGGGAGGCTGCACGCCCTCCGACGGCGCGAGACCATCATCGCGCTGGTGTCCGGCGCCACCGACGAGGTGGTCCGGCTCGCTGTGGTCCTGGTCGCCGTCAGCGGTGTGGAGTCGGCGCTCTGGGCAGGGTTCGGCTGGGCGCTGGCCCAGCTCGTCTTCACCGCCGCCACCGAGCTGCCGAAGTTCAGCTGGCCCGTCGGCCGGCAGGCGGCTGAACAGCTCAAAGCACAGGGTGGGTTCGTCAGCACACATCCGCTCCACAGCGCGGTGCGCGGCGTCACGGCGATCTCGTTCCACCTCGGGGCGACCCTGCTGCTGAGCGCCGGGCTGTGGTGGGTGGCGGTGACCGCGTCCGCGCACGTCCTGGTGAACATCGGATTCGCCCGCTGGGCCGGGAAGCGGCTCGTGGCGGTCGAAGTGTTCGCCGTCGTCGTGGGCGCGGTGGTGCTGGTGGCAGGACTGACCGGTGCCGATGTGCTCGGCTGACGGCCCTGGAGAGAGCGTGCGCCGGGGGACGCACGCTCCCGTGGAGCGACAGGAACCGGTCAGCTCTTCTTGAAGATGTCCTTGACCTTCTCGGCCGACTCCTTCAGGGTGCCCTTCGCCTGGTCCGCCTTGCCCTCGTTCTCCAGGCCCTGGTCGTCGGTCGCGTCTCCCACGCCTTCCTTGACCTTGCCCTTGACCTGGTCGGCCTTGGCGTCGAACTTGTCGTCGGTGCCCATGTCGTCCTCTCCCCCCACCTGAATCTCAAGTGGGACGTGGACCCTGGATGCCCCCGGCGGCGGACCCCAACCACCGACTTCGCCACCGCCCGTCCGGGTTTGTGGCTCAGATCGCAGGGGAACTCCGTACCGAGGCGTGCGGGCACACCGACGTCCTCACCGATGACCCCAGACCCCGGCGTCGGCGACCGACACCGGCGGTACAGCCGTCGTCAGCATCGAGCGCGAGCACCCGTCGCCCATCCGAACCGCGATTCCCCCGGTGCTGCACACCGGCGCGGCACTGGGCTGGCGCTTCCTGGTCGTGGTGGCCTCGCTCTATGTCATCGGCGTCATCCTCGGCGGGCTGGCGTCGCTGGTCGTGCCGCTCGCGATCGCGTTGCTGCTGGCAGCGTTGCTCGCACCGGCGGTCGGTTTCCTCATGTCGAAACGGATTCCCCGCGGTCTCGCGACCCTGGCGGTGGTCGTGGGCGGACTCGTCGTGCTCGGCGGGCTGCTCACGTTCGTCGTGACGACGTTCGTCAACGGTGTACCGGACCTCGCGGCGCAGCTCGTCCGCAGCGTCGACGCCGTGTCCGGCTGGCTCGTCAGCGGTCCCCTGCACCTCAGCGAGAACCAGTTGAGCGAGTTCGCCGACCGGGCCGTGAAAACTCTGCAGGACAACCAGTCCGGTATCACGTCGGGCGCGCTCACGACGGCCGCGACGGTCGCCGAGACCCTCGTCGAGATGCTGCTCGTGCTGTTCGCACTCGTGTTCTTCCTCTACGACGGGCCGAGGATCTGGCAGTTCCTCATCCGCGTCGTCCCCGCCGTCCCCCGGCGCAGGGTCGACGTCGCGGGCAGGCGCGGTCTGGCCGCTCTGGTCAGCTACGTCCGCGCGACCGGGGCGGTCGCCGTGGTGGACGCGCCGGCATCGGCATCGGGCTGGCCGTGCTCGGCGTGCCACTGGCGGTTCCGTTGGCAGCGCTGGTGTTCATCGGCGCGTTCGTCCCGATCTTCGCCGCGTGGTCCCGGACCTGGTCCATCTCCGGGCTCAGCCAGCGGGTCACCTCGGCGTGGCCGTAGACCTCCAGCGCCGCGGGTGCGTCCTCGATCCGCTGATGTGCCCCGAGTTTGGAGGTGAGGTTCCCCCGATAGCTCGGAGACTTTCAAGCATGGTCCGATAGGGCCTGAAGGGAGTCGTCCGTGGCAGCACCGAAGAAGTACCCCGACGAGCTGAGGGCTCGTGCGGTCCGGCTGTATAGGGAGTCGGATCCGAAGCCGGTGATCCGGCGGCTGGCCGAGCAGCTCGGGGTCCATCACGAGGCACTACGCAACTGGATCCGGCAGGACGAGGCCGACCGCGGGGAGCGGGATGACAGGCCGAGCTCCGGCGAGTCGGAGGAACTGCGCAGGCTGCGGCGGGAGAACGCGGAACTGAAGCGGGCCAACGAGATCCTCAAGGCGGCGAGTGCTTTTTTCGCCTCGGAACTCGACCCGACCCGGCGACGGTCGTGAAGCTCATCGCGCAGCTTCGCGGCCGCTTCGGGGTCGAGCCCATCCTCCGGGTCC
>NZ_FNCC01000008.1 GCF_900100955.1 Lentzea fradiae
CACCCTTTGTGGGTTAAGGCCCCCAGCTAGACCACTGGGTTGATAGGCCAGAGGTGGAAGACCGGTAACGGTTGGAGCTGACTGGTACTAATAGGCCGAGGACTTGTTACAAAGACGCTACGCATCCACTGTGCGGTTCTGGAAGAACAACCAGGACCGATCGCGGCCCTGCGGGGTTGCTGGTTGTAATTTCATAGTGTTTCGGTGGTTATAGCGTTGGGGAAACACCCGGTCCCATTCCGAACCCGGTAGTTAAGCCCTTCTGCGCCGATGGTACTGCACTGGTTACGGTGTGGGAGAGTAGGTCGCCGCCGAACTTCTTCCCTGAAGGGGCTTGTGATTGCGGGGCACAACAACAGTGCTCGCTCACAAGCCCCTTTCAGCGTGTCCATAGGAGGATTAGGTGTCTAGGTTCGGGGAACGTCCCGGCGACCGTCAGCGTGGCCAGGGAGACCGACCGCGCCGTTCCGAGGGTGGCCGTCCAGCAGGCGATCGCAAGTTCAGCAGCAACTCCCAGCGTGGTGAAGGCTCCGGCGACCGCAGCCGCGGTGACCGTCGAGACGACCGCGCCGGCTCCGGGTACCGCGGTCAGGGTTCGGGTGACCGTCCCGGCTACCGCAAGGACGACTCCGGCGACCGCGGTGGCTACCGCGGCGACCGGTCGAACGACCGCGGCTCGAACGACCGCGGAGGGTACCGCAAGAGCGATTCCGACCGTGGTGGCTACCGCGGCCAGGGTTCCGGCGACCGCCCGGGCTACCGCAAGGACGACTCGAAGGACCGCGGCGGTTACCGCGGCTCCAGCGACCGGCCGAGCTACCGTCGTGACGACTCGGGTGACCGTGGTGGCTACCGCGGCGACCGCTCTGACGACCGCGGGTCGAGCGACAGGGGCGGGTACCGGAAGAGCGACTCGGGCGATCGCGGTGGATACCGCGGGCAGAGCTCGGGTGACCGCGGCGGCTACCGGAAGAGCGATTCCGGTGACCGTGGTGGGTACCGCGGGCAGGGGTCGGGCGACCGGCCCAGCTACCGCCGTGACGACTCCGGCGATCGTGGCGGGTACCGCGGCCAGGGTTCCAGCGACCGTGGCGGCTACCGCAAGAGCGACTCGGGCGACCGGGGCGGGTTCCGCGGCGAGCGTTCCGGGGACCGCGGCGGCTTCCGTCGTGACGACTCCGGGGACCGTGGTGGCTTCCGTCGTGGCGAGGGTTCCGGTGGCGGCTACCGCTCCGACCGTGGCGGCGACCGGCCGAGCTACCGCCGTGACGACTCGAACGAGCGCGGCGGCTACCGCGGCGACCGTTCCGACGACCGGGGCGGCTACCGCAAGAGCGACGACCGTGGTGGATACCGCGGTCAGGGTTCCAGCGACCGTGGCGGCTACCGGAAGAGCGACTCCGGCGATCGCGGTGGGTACCGCGGGCAGGGTTCGAGTGACCGGCCCAGCTACCGCCGTGACGACTCCGGTGACCGTGGCGGGTACCGCGGCCAGGGCTCCAGCGACCGCGGCGGCTACCGCAAGAGCGACTCCGGCGATCGCGGTGGGTACCGCGGCGACCGTCGTGACGACCGTGGCTCGAACGACCGCGGTTCGAACGACAGGGGTGGCTACCGTCGCGACTCGCGTCCCGGTGACCGTTCCGGTTCGCGCAGCGAGGGACGTCCCAGCTACCAGCGTGACGACCGCCGTGACGATCGGCGCGATGACCGCCGTGACGATCGGCGGGACGAGCGCAGTCGTGAGCGTGCGGCGCGGTTCCAGGAGCGCCAGGCAGAGCAGGAGACGACCAGCCCGGAGACCGCCTCTGAGGTGACCTCCGGTGGCGAGCGCGCCGGCTACCGCCTCGGCGACGGTGCCGCGGCCAGCCGCGCCGCCGCCAACCGTGAGCCGGTCGCCGAGACCGAGTCCGCCGACGAAGCCGACGTCGTGGAGGTCGCCGGCGACACGGCGGCCGAGGCGACCGAGGACAAGGCCGACGACAACGCCGGTGTTGAAGCCGAGGACGAGGTCGAGACCCGGTCCGAAGGCGAGCCCATCGACGCCGAGCCCGCCGACGCCGGTGCTCAGGCCGACGAGCGCGACGACGCCCCCGCCCCGCGCGGTGGTCGTCCCGAGCTGCCCGAGGAGGCCGACCTCTCGCTGCTCGACCCGGAGATCAAGGCCGAGCTGCGCAGCCTCCCCAAGGGGCTCGCGGAGATCGTCGGTCGGCACCTGGCCGCGGCCGGGCTGCTGATCGACGAGGAGCCGGAGCTCGCGCTGGAACACGCCCGGTACGCGCGCAGCAAGGCGGCGCGGGTGGGTGTCGTGCGTGAGGCGGCGGGTCTGACCGCGTACTTCGCCGACGAGTGGGCCGAGGCTCTGAGCGAGCTGCGGGCCGCGCGCCGGATGATGGCCGGTCCGGGCCACCTGGCGATCATGGCCGACTGCGAGCGGGCGCTCGGGCGTCCCGAGCGGGCCATCGACCTCGCCAAGGACCCGTCGGCCAAGGACCTGAGCCAGGAGGACGAGATCGAGCTGCGGATCGTCGCGGCCGGTGCCCGTCGTGACATGGGCCAGCTGGAAGCGGCCGTCGTGGCGTTGCAGGGACCGGACCTCGATCCCGGCCAGCGCACCCCGTACTCGGCGCGGCTCTTCTACGCTTACGCGGACAACCTGGCCGCGGCCGGGCGTACCGAGGAAGCGGTCAAGTGGTTCCTCAACGCCGCCGAGGCCGACGACGAGGGGGAGACGGACGCCGCCGAGCGCGCGTTCGAGCTGACCCAGGAGGAGACCCCGCAGCAGTGAGCGAGACGTTGGTCGACCGGTACGACGCTTTGCTGATCGATCTCGACGGCACCGTCTACCGCGGCAAAGAGGTCGTGCCCGGCGCGGTGGAAGCCGTCGCCAAGGCCAGAGAGCACGGCGTCGGGATCCGGTACGTCACCAACAACGCCTCTCGCACACCGCAGGCGGTCGCCGACCAACTCGTCGAGCTCGGGTTCGAAGCCGCTCTCGACGAGGTGAGCACCTCCTCGCAGGCGGGCGCGGCCATGCTGGCCGAACGCCTGCCCGCTCGCTCCACCGTGCTCGTGCTGGGCACCGAGGCCCTCGAGGCCGAGGTGCTCAAGCGCGGTCTCATCCCGACCGACACCGCCGAGGGCGCGGTGGCGGTCGTGCAGGGCATGTCACCGGACCTCGGCTGGCGTCAGCTGGCCGAGGCCGCGGTGGCCATCCGCGCGGGCGCGCTGTGGGTGGCGTGCAACGTCGACGCGACGCTGCCCACCGAACGCGGCTTGCTGCCCGGCAACGGCAGTCTCGTCGCGGCGCTGAGGACCGCGACGGACCAGGAGCCGCTCGTCGCCGGCAAGCCCGCCACCCCGTTGCTGCAACAGGCGGCGAAGAGCCTCGGCGCGCACCGGCCGCTGGTCGTCGGCGACCGGCTCGACACCGACATCCTGGGCGCCGTGAACGCGGGCATGGACTCGTTGCTCGTGCTCACGGGCGTGTCGACGGCCGAGGAGGCGCAAGCGCTTCCGGATGAGCAGAAGCCCACGTATGTCGGCGCGGACCTGTCGGTACTGCATCGGCTACCGTAGGTCCGTGAACTACCCCCTGCCCGGACCGCCGCCCAACCCGGCCGACGCCATCGACGGCGCGCTGGAGAGGCTCGACGGGCTCGAGAACGTTCCCCTCGCCGAGCACGTGGCGCGGTTCGACGCCGTGCACGCGACGCTCACCGACGCACTGTCGAGCATCGACAAGGTGTGATGCACAGTGCCTCGCAGGGTGCGGCTCGACGCCGAACTCGTGCGCAGGGGGCTCGCCAGGTCCCGTGAGCACGCCAGCCAACTCGTCGCGGACGGCCGCGTCACGGTGCGCGGCACCGTCGCGACCAAACCCGCGACCGCCGTGGAGACCTCCGACGCGGTCGTCGTCAAGGACATCGACAACGACCCGAACTGGGCCTCCAGGGGCGCGCACAAGCTGATCGGCGCGCTCGAGGCGTTCAAGATCGACCCGACGGGCAGGCGCTGCCTCGACGCGGGCGCGTCCACCGGCGGTTTCACCGACGTGCTGCTGCGCGGCGGTGCCCGGCAGGTCGTCGCCGCCGACGTCGGCAGGGGCCTGCTCGACTGGAAGCTGCAGACCGACGACCGGGTCGTGGTCAAGGACAAGACCAACGTCCGCGCCCTCACCCCCGAGGACATCGGCGGCACGGTTGAACTGGTGGTAGCCGATCTTTCGTTTATCTCGTTGAGGCTTGTGCTCCCCGCACTGGCCGCGTGCCTCGACGAGGAGGGCGATCTGCTGCCGATGGTCAAGCCGCAGTTCGAGGTCGGCAAGGAACGTCTCGGCTCGGGTGGTGTCGTGCGCGACCCCGGGCTGAGGGCCGCGGCCGTCCTGGACGTGACCACGGCCGCGGCGGAGCTGGGGCTGGCCGTGCACGGGGTGGTCGCCAGCCCCCTGCCGGGACCGTCCGGCAACGTCGAGTACTTCCTCTGGCTCCGCAAGGGCGACCCCGTCGACCCCGCGGAGATGGTGCGCACCGCCGTCGAAGAAGGGCCCCAATGAGGGAAGTCCTGCTGGTCGTCCACACCGGTCACCAGAGCAACATCGATCTCGCCCGTCAGGTGGCAGGCCGGCTCGCGGTCGGCGGCATCACGACGAGGGTGCTCGACGACGAGGCGCGTGACCTCGGCCCGTCGTGCTGCACCAAGGTCGTGCCCGCCGACGACCACGCCGCCGAGGGCACCGAGCTCGTCCTGGTGCTGGGAGGTGACGGGACGCTGCTGCGCGGCGCCGAGCTCGCCCGCCCGGCAGGGGTGCCGGTGCTGGGCGTGAACCTGGGCCGGGTCGGGTTCCTCGCGGAGGCCGACTCGGACGCGCTGCACGAGGCCGTCGGTCACGTGCTGGAGCGCGACTACTTCGTCGAAGAGCGCATGACGCTCGACCTGGTCGCCAAGGTCGGTGGCGAGGTCGTGCTGAAGACCTGGGCTCTCAACGAGATCAGCGTCGAGAAGCTGATCCGCGAACGCATCCTCGAAGTCGTGATCGAGGTCGACGGACGGCCCGTGTCCGCGTTCGGGTGCGACGGCGTGCTGTGCGCGACGCCCACCGGTTCGACCGCCTACGCGTTCTCGGCGGGCGGTCCCGTGGTGTGGCCGGACGTGCAGGCGATCCTGGTGGTGCCGAGCAACGCGCACGCGCTGTTCGCCCGGCCGCTGGTCGTCTCGCCGAAGTCGCACGTGGCGTTCGAGATCGAGAGCACCGGGCACCCGGCGGCGTTGTCCGCGGACGGGCGGCGCACGTTCGAGCTGCCGGCGGGTGCGCGGATCGAGATCGTGGAGGGCGAGGTGCCGCTCAAGGTCGTGCGGCTGCGCCATGCCCCGTTCACGGACCGGCTCGTCGAGAAGTTCGACCTGCCGGTGAAGGGGTGGCGGGGACCATCGGCAGGTTGACCGCGCCGCTCGGTGCGCCGGCACCGGCTCGTTCCGGTGCCCGCGAGGCAATGTCCGACTCGACAAGTAAGGTTCGCCCTGTGCTGGCCGAGATGCGCATCAAGGGCCTCGGCGTGATCGACGAGGCCACCCTGGAACTGGATCCCGGATTCACCGTCGTCACCGGTGAGACGGGCGCGGGCAAGACCATGGTCGTGACGGGGTTGCACCTGCTCGGCGGTGGCCGGGCGGAGGCGTCCCGCGTGCGCACCGGAGCGGACAGGGCGGTGGTCGAGGGTCGCTTCCAGGCTCCGGCGGGCAGTCCTGCCGCGAAGGTGGCGGAGGAGGTCGGCGGCGAGGCCGACGAGGACGGGTCGCTGATCGCGATCCGCACCGTCGGTTCCGACGGCCGTTCCCGCGCGCACGTCGGTGGCCGTTCCGTGCCGGTCGGCGTGCTGTCCGAGCTGGCGGAGCAGCTGATCGCCGTCCACGGGCAGAACGACCAGCTGCGGCTGATGCGTCCCACCGAGCAGCGCGCCGTGCTGGACCGGTTCGCCGGCGAGGACGTGGCGGAGCCGTTGCGCGGCTACCAGTCCGTGCGCGAGGAGTGGCTGCGCGTCTCGACGGAGCTGAAGGAGCGCACCGAACGTTCCCGTGAGCTCGCGCGCGAGGCCGACCTGCTGCGGCACGGCCTGACCGAGATCGACGCCGTCGACCCGAAGCCGGGCGAGGAGGCGGAGCTGCACGACGAGGCCCGCCGTCTCGCCGACGCCGACCAGCTCCGCGAGGCCGCGCAGGGCGCGCAGTTCGCGGTGTCCGGTTCGCTGGAGGGCGACCCGGACAACCCCGGCGCGCTCGGCCTGATCTCCGAGGCCGCCCGCCGCCTGTCCGCGTCGGAGGACCCGAAGCTGCGCGACCTGGAGCCGCGCCTCGTCGAGGCCGCGACCCTGCTCGCCGACGTGGGCGCCGAGATCTCCGGCTACCTCGACCACCTGGAGGCCGACCCCGGCCGCCTGGAGCAGGTGCTGCAGCGCCAGGCCGAGCTGAAGGCGCTGACCCGCAAGTACGCGGCGGACGTCGACGGCGTGATCGCGTGGGCCGCCGAGGCGCGCGCCCGTCTCGACGGCCTCGACACGTCGGAGGAGGCGCTCACCGCACTGGCCCAGCGCCGCGACGAGCTGGCCGCGGAACTGGCCGTGCTGGCCGAACGTGTCACCGCGGCCCGCACCGAGGCGGCGCTGGAGCTGGGCAAGGCCGTCACCGAGGAGCTCGACGGCCTCGCGATGCCGCACGCCTCGGTCGAGCTGGCCGTGCGCCCCCGCCACGCCGAGTCCGGCGACCAGCAGGCACTGCCCGTGGGCCGCTCGATCCTGCACGCGGGCGCGTCGGGCGTCGACGACGTGGAGCTGCGCCTGATCTCGCACCCCGGCGCCCCGGCCCTGCCGGTGCACAAGGGCGCGTCGGGCGGCGAGCTCTCCCGCGTGATGCTCGCCCTGGAAGTGGTGCTCTCCCACTCGGACCCGGTGCCGACCCTCGTCTTCGACGAGGTCGACGCGGGCGTCGGCGGCCGGGCGGCCGTCGAGGTGGGCCGCCGTCTCGCGCGGCTCGCGCGCTCGCACCAGGTCATCGTGGTGACCCACCTGCCGCAGGTGGCGGCGTTCGCCGACCGGCACCTGGTCGTGGACAAGTCCGCCGACGGCACCTTCACCCGCTCCGCCGTGCGCAAGCTCGACGAGACGCAGCGCGTGGTCGAGCTGGCGCGCATGCTCGCCGGTATGGACTCGACCGACACGGGCCGCGCGCACGCCGAGGAGCTGCTGGCGGCGGCGAAGGCCGACAAGTCGACGGCTCCGGTCGTGCGGCGGCGCAAGAAGAAGTCCTGACGCCCCCGGGTTCCGCGCTCGTGGTGCTGTCGGAGGCACGGCGTCCGGAATTCCTCTCACGGTCGATCGAACCGCGCCGTGGCCCGCTCCGGGCGGCCACGTTCGGCATGATGGGGGCGTGACCGAGCCACGGTCAGCGGACGCACACGGTGGTGCGGTGGAAGGTGGACCGGATCTGTGACGACGCGCCGGGTGTTCGGGGCGGTGCTGGTGTTCGTCGCGGCCGGGCTCGGGGTGGCGGCCACGTTCCTCCCTGCCTACGGGGTGCAGGTCGTGCTGGGCGGGCGGACGTTGCGGTTCGAGGCGACCTCGTGGGCTGTGGAGCAGGACGACTTCCGCGGTGCGCTGTTGCTCGGGCCGCTGGAGTTCGGGGAGGCGGCCACCGGGGCGGCGCTGGTGATGGCGTTGTCGGCGGTGCTCGCGTTCCGCGTGCCCGCTGTGCGGGTGGGGTCGTTGCTCGGGGCCGGGGCGTTGGCCGGGGTGGCCTGGTCGGCGGTCAGCAGTGTGCAGGCGACGGTGGAGCGGCTGCGTGATCTCGAGACGCCGGTGACGCTCGAAGTCGAGCAGGGGCCTGGGGTCACGTTGCTCGTCGTGGCGGCGGGGATCGCTGTCGTGTCCGCGGTGCTGCACCAGGAGCTGCCGCGGCGGGAAGAGCCCGCGGCGGACGGTGTGATGATCCACCAGATCGAGGGCGACGACACCGAGACGCCGCCGTACGGGTTCCCGGTGATCGTGGAGACGGGCAGGAGCGGACCCGAGGCCGAGACCACTCCCGGCGGGAGTGAGTTCGCCAGGGACGAGTCCGCGGGCAGCGAGCAGGGGCGGGAGTCGCGGTGATCGGAAGGGCTACGGCGGTCGCGCTCGTCGCGGCCGGGGTGGTGCTGACCGCGACGGCGCTGGTGCTGCCGTGGTACTCGACGGTCTACGCGGGTGGTGTCGAGGTCGTGGTCAGGGCGTGGGGCACGGAGGTCGTCAACAAGCCGGGCGACTGGCCTGCGGGGGATCTGTCGCCCTGGTACGGGGTGCCGGTCGTCGTCACGGTCGCGTTGCTGGTCGCCGGGGTCTGGGTGCGGCAGGCCGCGCTCGCGGGGTCGGCGGCGCAGGTCGGTGCCGTGGCGGTCATCGCCGCGCTGCTGGTGTCCGAACGCGGTCACGCCGTCGAGCAGCAGGGCGACTTCGCGCTCGGGTTCGGGCTGGTGTTCCTCGTCGCCGGCACGCTGGTGGCGCTCGTCGGGGCCGTCGCGGTGCAACGGGAGGCGGCGTGAAGCTGCTCAGCGCGGTGCTCCTGGCGGTGGCGGCCGCTGCAGCCGTGGCGGCGACGTTCCTGCCGCTGTCCGAGCTGTTCATCCGCCTCGCGCCGGACCAGCCGCAGACCGCGTACGTCACCACGGGCTGGAGCACGTACTTCGGTCAGACGAAGGACGAGCACGGTCCCTTGTTCGCCGTTCCGGTCGTCGCGGCGGCGGTCGCGACCTTGCTCGGCATCCGGTGGCGGAAAGTCGCTTACGCCGGTGCGGCGTCACTCGCCGGTGTCACAGGAATGCTCTTCGTCTATTTGTTGAACGCGATCAGCTTTCACCGCGAGGGCAACATCACAATCGACCCCGGCCTGGAAGCGGGCTTCGGCAGCGGTGTCTGGGTGCTCGTGACCGCGGTTGTCGTGGCATTCGCCGGGGTGCTCGTTCACCCCGACGACTGACCCCCGGAAAATGGCCCGGCGTGCCTCACCTGTCCCATCGGCACCGTGAGTCACTATCGGCCCATGAAGCTTTCCGGGTTGCTGAGCCGTACCAACCACGAACTTCCCGGTGTGACGGGCGTCGCGCGGGTGGAGCGGCGCGCGAGCGACCTGGTGCGGCGCATAGGCCCCGGAGACGTCGCCGTCTTCGACCTCGTGGACCTCGACCGGCGCACCGCGGAGGCGCTCGTCGCGGCAGAGGTGGCCGGGGTGGTGAACGCGTCGCCGTCGATCTCCGGCCGCTTTCCCAACCTCGGGCCGGAGGTGCTGGTCGAGGCGGGCATCCCGCTGATCGACGACGTCGGCGCCGTCGCGCTGCGGGAGATCAAGGAAGGCACGAAGGTCCGGCTCCACGAGGGAGTCGTCTACGCCGGTGAACGTGAGCTCGCCAGAGGCGTCGAGCAGAACGCCGAGAGCATCGCCGACGCCATGATCGAGGCCAAGGCCGGCATGTCGGCGCAGCTGGAAGCCTTCTCCGCCAACACCATCGAGTTCCTGCGCCGCGAACGGGCACTCGTCCTCGACGGCGTGGGCGTGCCCGAGGTGTACGTGCCGATGCGCGACCGGCAGGTGCTGGTCGTCGCGGGCGGGCCGTCGCACGCCGAGGAGCTGCGCAAGCTCCGCAAGTACATCCGCGAGTACCGGCCGGTGCTGATCGGCGTCGACACCGGCGCGGACACCCTGCTCGACGCGGGCCTCAAGCCGGACGTCGTCGTGGGTGACCCCGACGGCATCGGCACGGCGTCGCTGCGCGCGGCCAGCGAGGTCGTCGTGCCCGCGCAGACCGACGGCCACGCGCCGGGGTTGCAGCGCATCCAGGACCTGGGCATCGGCGCGGTGACGTTCCCCGCGTCGGGCAACGCCGAAGACCTCGCGTTGCTGCTCGCCGAAGCACACGGGGCGTCCCTCGTCGTGACGGTGGGACTGCGCGCCACGCTGCGCGAGTTCCTCGACCGCGGGCACTCCGGCTCGAACCCCTCCACCTTCCTCACCCGGTTGAAGCTCGGCAGCAAGCTCGTGGACGGGGAGGCCGTCGCCACCCTGCACCGCAGCCGGGTCTCGCTGGGCGTGATCGTCCTGCTGGTGGCCGCCGCGGTCACCGCCATGGCCGCGGCGCTCGCCGTCTCCGGTGTCGGTCACGTCTACGTCGGCCTCGCGGTCGACGGCTGGCACTCCGTCGTCACCTGGTTCAAGGGGTTCTTCTCGTGATCACGTTGCGCTACCACATCGTCTCGATCACCGCCGTGTTCCTCGCGCTCGCGGTCGGCGTCGTGCTCGGGTCCACCGCGATCAGCGGGCGGCTGCTGTCGGGCCTGAGCGGCGAGAAGAACACGCTCGCCCAGCGGGTGAGCGACCTGGAGAACCACCGCAACGCGCTCAACGCCAAGCTCGGCGAGGCGGACGAGTTCGCGGCGGCGGTCGGGCCGCTCGCGGTCAAGGACCGGCTCACCGACCGCACGGTCGTGATCGTCACGACCGAGGACGCGCGCCCGTCCGACCGCGACGCGGTGTCCGGGCTGCTCAAGGCCGCGGGCGCCACGGTCACCGGCGAGGTGCAGCTGACGGCGGCGTTCGCCGACCCGTCCCGCGGCGACCAGCTGCGCGACCTCGTCGCACGGCTGCAGCCCGCCGGGTCGCAGCTGCCGACGGCTGCGGACCCCGGCACCCGCGCCGGTGGCCTGTTCGGCACGTTGCTGCTGCTCAACCCGTCGAACAACGAGCAGCAGGCCACGCCGGAGGAGGCGGCGGCCGCACTGGCGGGCCTGTCCAACGCGGGCTTCGTGAAGGCGACGTCGGGCGTGAAGCCCGCGCAGCTCGCGATCGTGCTCACCGGCGGGGCCGCGGAGGGCGACTCGGCGGCCGACCGCGCGTCGACCATCGCGCGCTTCTCGACGCAGCTCGACCGGTCCGGCGCGGGGGTCGTGCTTGCCGGGGGCGACGGGTCTGCGAACGGCACGGGCGCCATCGGCGTGATCCGCGCCGACACCAACGCGACGTCCGTGCTGTCCACCGTGGACAACGCCGACACCCCGGCTGGCCAGGCCGTCGTCGTGATGGCGCTGCGGGAGCAGCTGGAGGGCCGGTCCGGCCGGTACGGGGTCGCGGGGAACGCCGAGGCATCGGCACCCGGCGCCGCGAGCTGACGGGGCGCTCAGTACTCGGTCGTCCAGTCTCCGGGGAGCTGCTTCACCAGCAGCTCCAGGGCGTCCGGTGTGCGGGCGCGGGCCCACAGCCACGCGTCCCCGTCCTGGCGGACGACCACGTCCTGTCCGGCGAACCAGCGGGTGCCGGGGCCGTGCAGCGGCAACGCGGTGAGGTGCTCGCGCAGCAGGGAGACGTCCGCCTCGGACATCTCCCTGTCGGCCGTCTCGGCGTCGTCGCGGAACAGCGCCTCCGACAGCACCATCTCCACGCACGCCACGGACAGCCGCGGCAGCCACGGGTCCCAGCGCTCCAGCGACCTGTCGGCGAGGTCGAGCTTGACCAGCACCTCGGGGTCGTCGCCCGCGGTCGCCGCGCCCCAGCTCGCCACCCACTGGTTCTCGTCCCGGAACACCAGGACGCCGCCGTCGAGGCGCAGCTCGGCGGGCATCAGCAGCCGGTCCTGGTTGCTCGTCAGGTCCGGGCGCTTGCCGAACAGCGACAGCGCCTCCCGCAACGCCTCGGGGATCGGTACCCCGAGCCTGTCCTCCGCCTCGGCGAGGTCGCGCCGGCTCCAGCCGTCCGCGGGTTCCAGCGGTTCCTCCCAGGACTCCGCGAACCTCTCGATGAACCGCCAAGCCGCCGACCGCCCCTGCACGGCCCGTGCGGCTTCCTCTGCCAGGTCGAAGGTCACGCGGCAACGATTCCCGATCCCGCCGCCTACCGGGCGGAGTTCGGCAAAACCGCCTGCTGGGCCGATCGGGTGATGTGCTGTGCCGGGTCGTGGTGCGCTGAGTGACCGGCGGCGTGTTAGCGTTATGGCCCGTGGATAGGGGGATTTCGCCCCCACGATTTTCACGGGAGCCCCGTTGGTGCAGCAGGCACGTACGACCAAGCACGTCTTCGTCACCGGAGGCGTCGCGTCCTCCCTGGGCAAGGGGCTCACCGCCTCGAGCCTCGGCCAGTTGCTCACCTCGCGCGGCCTGCGGGTAACGATGCAGAAGCTCGACCCGTACCTGAACGTGGACCCCGGCACGATGAACCCGTTCCAGCACGGCGAGGTCTTCGTGACCGACGACGGCGCGGAGACGGACCTCGACATCGGCCACTACGAGCGGTTCCTCGCGCGGGATCTGAGCGGTGACGCGAACGTCACCACCGGCCAGGTGTACTCCGAGGTGATCGCCAAGGAACGCCGCGGCGAGTACCTGGGCGACACCGTCCAGGTCATCCCGCACATCACCGACGAGATCAAACGCCGCATCCGCGCGATGGCGGAGCCGGACGCCGACGGCGTCAAGCCGGACGTCGTCATCACCGAGGTCGGCGGCACGGTCGGCGACATCGAGTCGCTGCCGTTCCTGGAGGCGTGCCGCCAGGTCCGCCACGACGTCGGCCGCGACAACGTCTTCTTCCTGCACGTCAGCCTGGTGCCGTACCTGGCGCCGTCGGGCGAGCTGAAGACCAAGCCCACCCAGCACTCCGTCGCGGCGCTGCGCAACATCGGCATCCAGCCCGACGCGATCGTGTGCAGGGCGGACCGCGAGATCCCCGACTCGCTCAAGCGCAAGATCGGCCTGATGTGCGACGTCGACACCGACGCCGTCGTCGCGGCCGTGGACGCGCGGTCGATCTACGACATCCCGAAGGTGCTGCACGCCGAGGGCCTCGACGCCTACGTCGTGCGCCGCCTCGACCTGCCGTTCCGCGACGTCGACTGGACGGTGTGGGGCGACCTGCTGGAGCGCGTGCACAACCCGTCGGAGACGGTGAAGATCGCGCTCGTCGGCAAGTACGTCGACCTGCCGGACGCCTACCTGTCGGTCACCGAGGCCCTGCGCGCGGGCGGGTTCGCCCACCACGCGAAGGTCGAGATCAAGTGGGTGCCGTCCGACGAGTGCAAGACGGCGGAGGGGGCGGCGCGGGCGCTGTCCGGCATGGACGCGGTGCTGATCCCCGGCGGGTTCGGCGTGCGCGGCATCGAGGGCAAGATCGGTGCGCTGACCTACACCCGCACGCGCGGTGTGCCGACGCTGGGCCTGTGCCTCGGCCTGCAGTGCATGGTCATCGAGGCCGCGCGGAACCTCGCGGGCATCGAGGACGCCAACTCGAGCGAGTTCGAGGAGGGCGGCTCCCCTGTCATCTCCACGATGGCCGACCAGGAGGACGTCGTCGCGGGCCAGCGGGACATGGGCGGCACGATGCGGCTGGGCGCCTACGTCGCGAAGCTCACGCCCGGATCGGTCGTCGCGAACGCCTACGGCACCACGGAGGTGTCCGAGCGCCACCGCCACCGCTACGAGGTGAACAACGCCTACCGCGCGCAGCTCGCCGACGCCGGCCTGGTGTTCTCCGGTCTGTCGCCGGACGGCCGCCTGGTCGAGTTCGTCGAGCTGCCCGCCGACGTGCACCCGTTCTACGCGGCCACGCAGGCGCACCCGGAGCTCAAGTCCCGTCCCACGAAGCCGCACCCGCTGTTCGCGGCGTTCGTGAAGGCCGCGATCGACTACCGGGTGGCCGACCGCCTCCCTTTGGCGACGGCGGGGGCGAAGCAGTGACCTCCTCCTCCGAGAGCCCCAGGCACGACTTCCGGACCGTCGCCAGCGAGGACCTGCACGTCGGGAAGATCCTGGCGCTGCGCGTCGACGAGGTCGAGATGCCCGGCGGTGGCACGGCCAAGCGCGAGATCGTCGAGCACACCGGCGCGGTCGCGGTCGTCGCCGTCGACGACGAGGGCCAGGTCACGATGGTCCACCAGTACCGGCACGCCCTCGGCAGGCACCTGTGGGAGCTGCCCGCGGGTCTGCTCGACCACCAGGGCGAGGAGCCGGTCGCCGGTGCGCGCCGCGAGCTGGCCGAGGAGGTCGGGCTCGACGCGCGGCAGTGGCACGCGCTGGTCGACGTGGCCGCCTCGCCCGGTTTCACCGACGAGGTCGTGCGCGTGTTCCTGGCGCGCGAGCTGTCCGAGGTCGACCGCGACGTGCAGGGCGAGGAGGAGGCGGACCTGGAGGTCCACCGCTTCCCGCTCGCCGAGGCCGTGCGGATGGTGCTCGCCGGCGAGATCGTCAACGCCTCCACGGTCGCCGGGCTGCTCGCCGCACGCGAGGTGCTCGACGGCCGGGCGGAGCCGCGTCCGGCGGACGCGCCCTTCCGCGACAAGCCGACCCGGTTCGTCGCGCGCGGCAAGTAGGTTGGACCCATGCGGACGTCGACGGGTGCCTTCTCACGACTGAAGGCGCCCCTCGGCGTGCTCGCGGCGGGGGCGGCGGGCGCGGCGCTGCTGCTGGTCGTCGACCCGACCAAGCCGGGCAACCTGTTGCCCAAGTGCCCGTTCAACTGGCTGACGGGGCTGGACTGTCCCGGCTGCGGCGCCACGCGCATGGTGCACGCGCTGCTGCACGGCGACATCGCCGGTGCGTTCCACTACAACGCGGTGCTGCTCACGTTGGGCGTTCCGCTGGCCGTGTGGTTGTTCGCGCGGTGGACGCGCGACAAGTGGACAGGGGAACGGCGATCCGTGCCGAAAGCGGTCGGTGTCGCCGTTCTCGCCGTGGCTGTGGTGTGGGGTGTGGGCCGTAACCTGGCCGGTACCTAGTCGCGGAGCTTGCGGCCCTGGGCGTCGGTGCCGCCGCTGACCAGGATGATGATCCCGTCGATCAGCGACCAGATGCCGCAGCCGCCGCAGGTCAGCAGCTGGGCGACGGCCATGCCGGTGTGGCCGGTGTAGAAGCGGCCGATGCCCAGGTTGCCCAGGAACAGCTGCAGCACGCCCGCGGCGATCTTCGACTTGTCCGACAGCGGCACGCCCGTGATCGGGTCGTACCCGTACGGCGCGGACACGTGCGCGTAGCCGCCCGTGGCCATGCCGGGCGGCGGGCCGGCGTACTGCTGCGGTCCGGTGGGCGGCGGGTAGTACGGCTGCGTGGGCTGCGGCGGGAAGCCCGGCGGGGGCGGCGGCACGGCCGCGAACGGCACCGACGGCGGCGCGAGGAACGGCGGGTGTGGCTGCGGGAGGTCGCGGAACAGCTCGGCGAGCTCCTGGTACGACTGGGCTCCCGACGCGCGGTTCACCCGGTCCTGGTACTCCGAGATGTCGAGCCGCGCCATCGCGAAGTGGTCGTTGAGCGCGGTGATCGCTTCCTCGCGCTGCTGGTTGCCGATGCGCTGCTGCTCCGGCCCGAATGCTTCTGACACGGCTCAGCACGGTATCCGATGCAGCGCGCCGATATCGGGAATACGCTGCGACGATGCGGGTCGGTGTCCCAAAGGAGATCAAGAACCACGAGTACCGCGTGGCGATGACCCCCGCGGGAGTGGTCGAGCTGACACGGCGCGGCCACGAGGTCGTCGTCGAACGGGACGCGGGCGCGGGCTCGTCGTTCCCCGACGAGGAGTACACGGCGGCCGGGGCGCGCATCGCCGAGTCGGCGGACGAGGTGTGGGCCGTCGCCGACCTGGTGCTCAAGGTCAAGGAGCCGATCGAGCCCGAGTTCCACCGGATGCGCCGCGACCAGGTGCTGTTCACCTACCTGCACCTCGCGGCGAGCCAGGAGTGCACGAGGGCGCTCCTGTCGTCCGGCACCACGGCCATCGCCTACGAGACGGTGCAGCTGCCGGACGGCTCGCTGCCGTTGCTGGCGCCGATGAGCGAGATCGCCGGACGGATGGCCGCGCAGGTGGGCGCGCACTGCCTGGAACGCGCGCAAGGCGGCCGCGGGGTGCTGCTGGGTGGCGCACCCGGCGTGGCGGCGGGCAAGGTCGCGGTGATCGGCGCGGGCGTGGCGGGGATGAACGCGGCCACGATGGCGGTCGGCATGCAGGCCGAGGTCGTCGTCCTCGACACCAACGTCAACCGGTTGCGGCAGATCGACTTCACCTACCGCGGGCACCTGCAGACGATCGCGTCCAACGCCTACGAGGTCGAGAAGGCGTGCCGCTGGGCGGACCTGGTCGTCGGCGCCGTGCTGGTGCCCGGTGCGAAAGCGCCGAAGCTCGTGAGCAACGAGCTGGTGTCGCGGATGCGTCCCGGCAGCGTGCTCGTGGACATCGCGATCGACCAAGGCGGCTGCTTTGAGGACTCCCGTCCGACAACGCACGACGCGCCGACTTACCGTGTGCACGACTCCGTGTTCTACTGCGTGGCGAACATGCCGGGTGCGGTGCCGAACACGTCGACCTACGCGCTGACGAACGTGACGCTTCCGTACGTCATCGCGTTGGCGGACAACGGTTTCGACCGCGCCGTAGCAGCGGACCCGGCACTGGCGAAGGGGGTCAACGTGCGTGCCGGCGAGATCGTGTTGGAAGGGCTCGCGTGATCGAAGAACTGGTGGCGACCTATCTCGACCACCTCGCCGTGGAACGCGGCACCGCTCGCAACACGCTCGACTCCTACACCAGGGACCTGCGCCGCTACGTCGAACACCTGGAGTCCGTCGGCGTGACGGACCTGGGCGCGGTGACCGAGATGCACGTGAGCGAGTTCCTGGCGTCGTTGCGAGAGAGCGGTCTCGCGGCGTCGTCCGCCGCACGGACGTTGGTCGCCGTGCGCGGGTTGCACCGCTTCGCACACCGTGAAGGCGTTGTACCGCAGGACGTCGCACGCGCCGTGCACCCGCCGTCACCGCCGAAGAGGCTGCCGAAAGCCTTGCCGGTCAACGATGTGCTGACCCTGCTCGACAATGCGGGAAACCTCAGGGACAAGGCGCTGCTGGAGCTGCTGTACTCGACGGGAGCGCGGATCTCCGAGGTGGTGGGCCTCGACATCGACGACATCGACGCGTCCGAGCGGACGGTGCTGCTGGACGGGAAAGGGGGCAAGCAACGACTGGTGCCGGTGGGCAGGCCCGCGCTGGCCGCGGTCGACGCGTACCTGGTTCGCGCGCGCCCCGCGCTGGCGGCGAAGGGGCGTGGCACGCCCGCGTTGTTCTTGAACGCGCGCGGCGGACGGCTCTCCAGACAGAGCGCGTGGACCGTGCTGAAGACCGCCGCGGAGGAAGCCGGCATCACCGCTCCGGTGTCGCCGCACACGTTGCGACATTCGTTCGCCACCCATCTGCTGGAAGGCGGTGCGGACGTTCGGGTGGTGCAGGAGCTGCTGGGGCACGCATCCGTTACCACCACTCAGGTGTACACACTGGTAACCGTTACGACTTTGAGGGAGGTCTACGCAACTGCACACCCTCGGGCCACTGGAACATGAGGCTTCCACGGGTACGGTGGTCGAGTGCCGAACTTGGACGAGCCGTCCCCCCAGGCCATCGATTTAGCCGCTGTGCTGCACGCGCTGAGCGACCCGACACGGCTCGCGGTCGTCCGCCAGATCCAGTCGAGCGGTGAACGCCTGTGCGGGGCCTTCGAAGTCGAGGTAGCGAAGTCGACCCTGTCGCAGCACCTGCGCGTGCTGCGCGAGGCGGGCATCACCCGAACACGCTGCCGGGGGAACCAGCGCTGGGTGTCACTGCGTCGTGATGACCTGGACCTTCTCTTCCCCGGTCTGCTCGACGTGGTGCTCTCGGCCGCGGACCGGCGCACACGTTCGGATGTCGCGGTCTAACCAAGTCTTGACAAACACCGGCGAGGCGCGTTGCCGCTCGCACGGGTGCGGCCTACGCTGCGCCCGGGAGAGACGACCACGACGAGTGAGGGACCGCCAGCCATGTCGACACCGGACCGCGCTTTCGCGCCGCGTGCCGACCTGAGCCTGGCGCCGCACGCCGCGCCGGTGGACGACGTCGCCCACGAACAGCTGGACGGCATCGGTCCCACCGGCCGGCCCCGCCGCGTCATCTCCGACCCGCCGCAGCTGCTGCACCACGGCCCGGCGAAGATCCTCGCGATCTGCAACCAGAAGGGCGGCGTCGGCAAGACGACGACGACCATCAACCTGGGCGCCGCGCTGGCCGAGTACGGCAGACGGGTGCTGCTCGTCGACTTCGACCCGCAGGGCGCCCTGTCGGTGGGCCTCGGCGTGCACCCGCACCAGCTGGACACCACGATCTACAACGTGATCATGGAGAACGACACCGCCGTTCCCGACGTGATCCGCAAGACCATGGTCGACGACATGGACCTGCTGCCGAGCAACATCGACCTGTCGGCGGCCGAGATCCAGCTCGTCTCGGAGGTGGGCCGCGAGCACACGCTCGTGCGCACCCTCCGCCCCGTCATCGACCACTACGACTACGTGCTGGTCGACTGCCAGCCCTCGCTCGGCCTGCTCACGGTGAACGCCCTCGCGGCCGCGGACGGAGTGCTGATCCCGCTGGAGTGCGAGTTCTTCTCGCTGCGCGGGGTGGCGCTGCTCATCGACACCATCGAGAAGGTCAAGGAACGCTTGAACCCCAAGCTCACCATCACCGGCATCCTCGCCACGATGTACGACCCGCGCACGCTGCACTCGCGCGAGGTCATGGCGCGCGTCGTGGAGGCGTTCGGCGAGATCGTGTTCGACTCGGTCATCAACCGCACGGTGCGCTTCCCGGAGACCACCGTGGCCGGTGAGCCGATCACCCGCTGGGCCCCGAGGTCCTCCGGCGCCAACGCCTACCGTGCGCTGGCCCGCGAGGTGATCGCCCGGTGAACCGCCGCCCCTCGTTGCCGGGCGCCGCGGAACTGTTCCGGCTGACCGCTGCCCCCGCACCGGCTGAGCAACCCGGGCAAGCCGGGAAGCGCCGCGTCTCCGGCCGCACCAGGCACACCACGAAGATCACGGTGTACGTGTCCGACGAGGAGCTGCTGGCCCTCGAACACGCCCGGCTGTCGCTGCGCGGCTCCTACGCGCTCGGCGTCGACCGCGGCCGGGTGGTGCGCGAGGCGATCGCCATCGTGCTGGACGACCTGGAAGCGCTCGGCGAGGAGTCGTTGCTGGTACGCAGGTTGCGCGAGCAGTGACCGAGGAAGCTCCCGCCCAGACCGGAACCGCGACCGAGGCAGCGGCACCGGACGACGGCAAGTTCAAGGTCAAGCTCACGAACTTCGAGGGCCCGTTCGACCTCCTGCTGCAGCTGATCTCCCAGCACACGCTCGACGTGACCGAGGTGGCGCTGCACCGGGTCACCGACGACTTCATCGCGCACATCCGCGGCATGGGCGAGGCGTGGGACCTCGACGAGACCACCGAGTTCCTGGTGATCGCCGCGACCCTGCTCGACCTGAAGGCCGCGCGCCTGCTGCCCACCGGCGACGTCGAGGACGAGGACGACCTGGCCCTGCTGGAGGCCCGCGACCTGCTCTTCGCGCGGCTGCTGCAGTACCGGGCGTACAAGCAGGTGGCGGCCCTCTTCGCGGAGCTGGAACAGGGAGCGTTCCGGCGCTACCCGCGGTCGGTGTCCCTGGAACCCCGCTTCGAGGGCCTGCTGCCCGAGGTGATGCTCGGCGTCACACCGGACAAGTTCGCGCTGATCGCCGCGGCCGCGTTCCGGCCCAAGCAGAAGCGCACCCTCTCGACCGCGCACGTGCACCAGCACCGGGTCTCGATTCGCGAGACGGCCGACCTGCTGCGCACACTGCTCGTCGAGAAGGGCACGGCGACGTTCGCGGAGATCATCGCCGACTGCACGGAGACCATGGAGGTCGTCGCGCGGTTCCTGGCACTGCTGGAGCTGTACCGGGAGAAGTCGCTGGCCTTCGAGCAGGAGGACCCGCTCGGCCCGCTCACGGTGACGTGGGTCGGCGGGACGTTGGGACAGGCGCAGTCGCAGCTGCACGCCGGTGACGAGGACGAGGACTACGGCGGATGAGCGAGCCACTGGCCGGACCGGACGCGGCGGAGATCGCGGACCCGGGACCGGCGTTCGACGCGAGCGGCGCGACCGGCCGCGAGGTGCGTGACGGCGAGCCCACGCCCGCGGGGGTCCCCCCGGTTTCCAGCCTATCGGGCGGCACCGACGAAAACGGCACGTCAGCCGATCGGGCTGTGGACAACTCGGCGTCCCGGCGCCCCGCGAAGCGGCCGCGCAAACCTGCCGCCGAGCCCGACCCTGTCTCGGACGCGGCGCTCGACGACGCCGCCCCCGGCCCCGTCGTGCTCGACGCCGCGGAAGCCACCACCGACACCGACACCGCCTCCCTCGAGGCGCAGCTGCTCGCCGCCGCCCCCGTGGAGGCGATCGAGGACAGCGGCCTGCCGGACCTCACCGACGACGCCACGTTCGAGGCGGCGCTGGAGTCCGTGCTGCTCGTCGTCGACAGCCCGATCGCGGAAGACCAGCTCAGCAGTGCCCTGGAGCAGCCGGTGCGGCGGGTCAAGCGGGCACTCCGTACACTTTCCACCCGGTACACCGAGTCCGGCAGCGGCATCGACCTGCGCAGGGCGGGGGACGGCTGGCGCTTCTACACGCGCGACCGGTTCGCCCCGTTCGTGGAGAAGCTGCTGCTCGACGGCCAGCGCGCGAAACTCACGCGCGCGGCCCTGGAGACGCTCGCGGTGATCGCCTACCGGCAGCCCGTCACGCGGGCGCGGATCGCGGCGGTGCGCGGCGTCAACGTCGACGGGGTGATCCGGACCCTGGTCGCACGGGGGCTCATCGAGGAGACGGGCACCGACAGCGACACGGGTGGGATCCTGTACCGCACGACCGAACTGTTCCTGGAGCGGTTGGGGCTGTCGTCACTGCACGACCTGCCGCCAATCGCGCCGCTGCTGCCCGAAGTGGATGCGATCGACGATGTCTGAGAACGAGGGCGTGCGCCTGCAGAAGGTGCTGGCGCAGGCGGGGATCGCCTCGCGCCGTGCTTCGGAGGAGCTGATCGACCAGGGCCGCGTCCAGGTCGACGGGAAGGTCGTGCGCGAGCAGGGGCGGCGGATCGACCCCGAGACCGCGGTCGTGCACGTCGACGGGGTGCGGGTGCAGATCCGCGAGGACGTCGTCACGATCGCCCTGAACAAGCCGTACGGGATGCTCTCCACGATGGAGGACGACCAGGGCAGGCCGTGTGTCGGCGACCTGGTCCGCAACCGCAAGGAGCGGCTCTTCCACGTCGGGCGGCTCGACGCCGAGACCGAGGGGCTGCTGCTGCTCACCAACGACGGTGAGCTCGCGCACCGGTTGATGCACCCCAGCTACAACGTCAAGAAGACCTACCTCGCCGAGGTGCCCGGCCCGGTCGAGAAGGGGCTCGGCAAGAAGCTCAAGGCGGGGGTCGAGCTCGACGACGGCCCGGTCAAGGTCGACTCGTTCAAGCTCATCAGCGCGGTGCCCGGCAAGGCGCTCGTCGAGGTCGTGCTGCACGAGGGCCGCAAGCACATCGTGCGTCGCCTGCTGGAGCACGTCGGCTACCCGGTGCAGTCGCTCGTGCGGGTCGCGGTCGGAGACGTGTCCCTCGGCAACCAGCGGCCCGGCTCGATGCGCGTGCTGAACCGCCAGGAGGTCGGCGGCCTGTACAAGCTGGTCGGGCTCTAGAGGAACGGCAACCGTGGGCGGCGTGCAGTGCCGCCCACGGCCACACCGGCGCCGGTTCAGGGCGTGAGCACCGGGTCTTCCCCGTTGGAGAGCTTCCACGTTAGGGCGAACGGGTTGTTCACGGTCAGTCCGCTGCCGTTGAACAAAGTTCTCTGAACAATGGCGGGGTGCCGAGACGGGAACGCCCTCTCGACGAGGGCGAGAGCGGTCTCCTGCGGTTCGCGGCGGACCTGCGCCGGCTGCGGGAGCGGGCGGGCCGCCCCACCTACCGGGAGCTGAGCCGGCGGGCGCACTACTCGGCCGCGGCGCTGTCGGAGGCGGCGGGCGGGCGGAAGCTGCCGAGCCTCGCCGTCACCAGGGCGTACGTCCAGGCGTGCGACGGCGACCAGGAGGAGTGGACGCGGCGGTGGCGGGCGGTCGCGGACAGCGAACCCCACCCGGCCGGTGGCAGCCCGTACGCCGGGCTCGCGATGTTCCAGCCGGACGACGCGCCGAAGTTCTTCGGCCGTGAGCGGCTGACCGCCGAGCTGCTCGGCACGCGGAAGCGGTTCACCGGCGTGTTCGGGCCGTCGGGCGTGGGGAAGTCGTCGCTGCTGCGGGCGGGGCTGATCGCGAGGACCGGGGACCCGGTGCTGCTGTTCACGCCCGGCGCCGATCCCCTGGAGGAGTGCGCGGTCGCGCTGGCCCGCCTCACCGGCGGGGACGTGGGCGAGATCGCCGCCGACCTGGCGGATCCGAAGGCGCTCCGCCGTCATCACGCGCACCTCGTGGTCGTGGACCAGTTCGAGGAGCTGTTCACGTTGTGCCGCAGTGAGGAGCTGCGCACCTGGCTCGTCACGGCGCTGCTGTCGTGCACGAAGGTCGTCATCGCGGTGCGTGCCGACTACCAGGCGCACTGCGCGCGATACCCCGAGCTGGTCGGCGCGCTCGACCAGGTCCACGTCGGTCCCATGACGCCCGACGAGCTGCGCCTCGCCATCACCGGGCCCGCGGCCGCCGTCGGCGCGAAGGTCGAGACGGCGTTGCTGGCCAGGCTGATGGCCGACGCGGTGGGGCAGGCGGCCGTGCTGCCGCTGCTGTCGCACGCGCTCGCCGAGACCTGGCAGCACCGCCGCGGCACGACGCTGACCGTCGCGGGCTACGAGCAGGTGGGCGGGCTCGACCACGCCGTCGCCCGCACCGCGCAGGAGGTCTACGACGGGCTGACCGGACGGCAGCAGGAGCAGGCGAAGCGGATCTTGCTGCGGCTCGTGACGGCGGAGTCGACGAAGCGGCGGGCGCGCGGGGACGAGCTGGAGGCCGACGAGGAGGTGCTCGTCGCACTGGCCGCGGCACGGCTCGTCGTGATCGGCCGCGACGGCGTCGAGCTGGCGCACGAGGCGCTGATCCGCTCCTGGCCGACGCTGCGCGACTGGGTCGAGGAGGAACGCGAGAACATCCGGGCGCAGCGCGAGCTGACCCACGCGGTGCGAACGTGGGAGTCGCTCGACCGCGACCCCGGCGCGTTGTTCCGCGGCCGCCGGCTCACCAGCGTGCCGCCGGGACTCGCCCTGAACGCGGCGGAACGGGCGTTCCTCGCCGCGAGCAGGGCCGCGGAGGAGGAGCTGTCCGCGACCACGCGAAGACGGACGCGGCGGCAACGCCAGCTGCTCGCCGCCCTGGTCGTGCTGCTGGTCGTGGCCGCCAGCTCCACCGTCTTCGCCCTGCGGGCCGGACGGACCGCCGACGAGCAGCGGACCAACGCCGTCGTGCTGAGGGCCGTCGGCGAGGCGGCCGCCCTGCGGTCCACCAACCCCGCGCTCGCCCAGCAGGTCGCGCTCGCCGCCCACCGGCTCGTGCCGCTGCCGCAGGCCCGCAACGGCCTGCGCCAGGAGGACGTGCCGTCGCAGGTCGTGCGCGAGGCACCGGCCGAGGTCACGGCGCTGGTGGTCGGCCCGACCCAGCAGCTGGTCGTCACCGGCCATCGCGACGGCGCGGTGGTGCTGGCCGCGCTCGACGACCTGCCGTCGCCGCGCACGTTCCACGAGGCCACGAGGCACACCGGTGCCGTCACGGCGCTGGCGATGGACTCGACGGGGACCCTGGTCGCCTCGGTCGGCGACGACGGCGCCGTGCACGTCGTGGACGTCTCGCTCGGCAGGCCCCGCGAGCTCGCCGCACTGCCCGCGAAGGCCACCGCGATCGCGTGGCGGGGCGGCACCCTGGTCACGACCGGCGACGACGGCACGCTGAGCTTCTGGACCGACCTGGACCGGCCGCGTCTCGTCACGACGGTCCAGCTCGGGCTGGGCCCGCTCGCGGCCCTGGCCTTCCGCGCCGACGGCAGGGTGCTCGCCGCCGTCACGACCGGGCGCGCCGTCCACCTGGCCGACGCCGCCGACCTGCGCGACGTCGAGCTGCTGGCGCTGACCAGGGAGTTCGCCGGCGGGGCCCAGTTCGCGGGCGACTCGCTGCTGACCACCGCGGGCACGGCGGTGCACCTCTGGGACGTGGGCGACCCGCGTGGGCCCGTCCTGCGCGCGGAGATCCCGTCCGGCGGTGCCCAGGTCACCTCGGCTCGGCTCGGCGCGGACCGGGTCGCCGTCGCCACGGACGACGGACTGGTGCGGCTGTGGCGGCTGGAGCGGGGAGAGCCGGTCGAGCAGGCGCTGCTGCGCGGGCACGCGGGGCCCGTCGCCGCGGTCGGGCTGACCCCGCAGGGCGACGAGGTCGTGACGGGAGGTGCGGACCGGGCGGTGCGGCTGTGGGAGGCCGACCCGCGGGACCCGGCGGTGCGGATCTGCGAGCAGGCGTTCCCGCGGATGACCCGCGAGGAGTGGGAGCGGTACTTCGGCGAGCTGCCGTTCCGGCCGCCGTGCCCGGGATGACCGAGGTGGAACGGTCACGAAGTACCCCCCGATCCGGTGGGGGATGAGCGGGGCGTTAGACGACGGGTCAGGCTCTGGGGGAGAATTCGTCCGGGAGGCGGTATGCCACGAGGGGAACGACCGCTGGGTCCGGAGGACACGGCGCTGCTGCGGTTCGCCGGTGACCTGCGCAGACTGCGTGACCAGGCGGGCAAACCGAGCTATCGCGAACTGGCGGTGCGGGCGAACTACTCGCCGACCGCGCTGTCGGACGCGGCCGGTGGCCGCAAGCTGCCCTCGCTCGCCCTGACCCTCGCGTTCGTCCGGGCCTGCGACCCCGCCGCCGACACCGCGCCGTGGACGAAGCGCTGGCGCGAGCTGGCCGCCGAGCACACCCAGCAGCTGCTCCCGAACGCCCCGTACCCCGGCGCCGAGCCGTACACCGAGACAGGCGCGAAGCACTTCTTCGGCCGTGAGCGCCTCGTCGGCCAGGTCCTCGACTCGGTACGCACCAGGCCGCTCACCGTCCTCCTCGGCGCGTCCGGCTCGGGCAGGACGTCGCTGCTGCGCGCCGGCCTCCTGCCGGCGCTCGACGACGCGGTGCTGGTCACACCGGGGGACACCGACCCGCTCGCCGACCTCGCCGAGGCACTGGCCGGCGTCTTCCCCGGCACGACGGCGGCCAGCCTCGCCGAGGAGCTGCGGGCCGACCCCGACCGCCTCCGGCTGCTGGTCCGCCGGCACCGCCCCGGTCTCGTCCTGCTCGTCGACGACGCGGAGAAGACCCTCGGCGCGGACGACTTCCTCGCCGCCGTCACCCGCTGCCCGCACGTGGTCCTCGCCGTGCGCGCCGATCACCGGCGCCGCTGCCTCGACCGGGGACTGGCCGGCGCGGAGATCACCGTCGAGCCGATGACGGCCGACCAGCTGCGCCGCGCGATCAGCGAGCCCGCCGCCAAGGTGGGCGCCACCGTGGAGACGGCGGTGATCACCCAGCTGGTCGCCGACGCCGCGAACCGGCACGCGCTCGCGCTGGTGCAGCGGACGCTGCTGGAGACGTGGCGGCGCAAGCGCGGGATGACGCTGTCGCTTTCCGGGTTCGAGGAGACCGGCGGCATCGGGCAGGTGGCCGTGCACGCCGCGGAGGCGTTCTACGACGGGCTCGGCGAGACGGCCCGCCGGTCGGTCCGCGGGGTGTTCCTGCGGCTGGTCTCGGTGCGGCGCAACGGCACGACGCAACGCCGGACCCGCGTGCTGGACACCGAACCGCGGCTGCTGGAGCAGCTCGCCAAGGCCAGGCTCGTCACGCTCACCGACGACGGCGCCGAGCTGGTCCACGACGCGCTGCTGGGCTGGCCGCGGCTCGCCGGGTGGATCGACGAGGAACGCGAGACCCTCGGCACCCACCAGCAGCTCGTCACCGCGATGGAGCTGTGGGAGGCGAGCGACCGCGACCCGCTCGCGCTCTACCGGGGCGCGCGGCTGCGCAGGGCCAGGGAGCTCGGCGAGTTCTTGACGGTCCAGGAGCGCCAGTTCGTCGACCTCAGCACCCGGCGCGAGACCCGCCGCTTCACGGCGTTCGTCGCCGCCGTCGCGGTGCTGATCGCGCTGGTGCCCGGCACGGTCGTCTACGCGCTGTCCAACGAGCGCAAGCTGACCGAGGCGCACGGCCGCGAGCTCGGCGGCAAGGCGCTCTCCGAGTCCGAGGAGCTGATCGAGCAGCGCAGGCCGTACGCGGACAAGTACGCGCTGGTCGGTTACAAGGTCAACCCGTCGCCCGAGGCGGAGAAGGTGCTGCGGCTCGCCAACGCGGTCACTCGCGGCATCCCGTTCACCGGCACGCCGAAGGACGACGCGGACGTGGTCGTCGCGCCGCGCGGCGACGTGGCTGCGGTGACCGACGCGGACGGCACCGACCGGATGTGGAGCCTCGACGAGGACAGCGCCACGTCCGGCGCGAGGTTCGCCGACGGCCACCGGGTCGTGAAGCTCGCCGAACGCCGTGCCATCACGAGAGACCAGACGGGCCGCGAGCACCTGTGGGCCGTCAACGCCGCGAACGACGTCACCCGCCTCGCCGCGCTGCCGGACCGGTTCCGCACGCTCGACCTCAGCGCGGACGGCTCGCGCGTGGTCGGCAAGGTCGGCGACGCGGACGGCCTCGGGCTGCCGACGCCGGACGAGACCGCGCACGCCGAGCTGTTCGACCTCACCGACCCGAGGTCCCTGCGCGAGCTGCCCATGCCGGTGCGCGACCCGGAGGCCGTGGCGCTCAGCCAGGACGGCCGCGAGCTCGCGACAGCGGTGTGGGACGCGGCGGCGGGCGCCACGACGGTCGAGTTCTGGAGCATCGGCGGCACGGCGGAACCGGCGGCGCCCGCGTTGCGCCAGCCCGTCTACGTCCGGGGCATCACCTACAGCGGCGACGGCCGGTGGCTCGCGGTGGAGCACTCGCCGGAGTCCGTCGTCGAGGTGTGGCAACGCGTGCCGAGCGGCGCGCCCGTGCTGCGCGCCCGGCTCGACAGCGCTCTGCGTTACGGCGCCGGCATCTCGTTCTCCGACGACGACCGCATCGCCATCGTGCGCGACAACATCTTCGAGGTGCAGCAGCTCTACACGAACGACCGTGCGCCCGACCGGCTCGTCTACGTCGTCGGGCACGGCAACTCGACGCGCGCGATTTTCCGGGCGCAGCACGGCGACTTCCTCGTGCGCAGCGGCGGCCGGAACCCCGAGCTGCTGCCGTACGACCTCGACAGCGGGCACATCATCAAGAGGATGTGTGAAAAAGACGGAGCACGGCTCACAGACTCCGAATGGGTGAAGAGCTTCGGCGAAGTGGAGCGCGTGGAGGTCTGCTGAACCGCCGTGCTGTGCTTGAAACTACGCGGAGTTGGTCCACCACGCATTGTGAAGCCGAGGTCCACTCTCTAGGGTGACCGAGTGCGTGCGTTCACAAGGGGAATTCTCGGCATTGCCGGTTTTCTCGTGCTGTGGGAGCTCCTGGGGCGCTCCCCCCTCCTTCCTGCTCACGCGCTACCGCCACCGTCCGTCGTGTTCGGTGAGCTCGTGACGCAGCTGTCCTCTCCTACCTTCTTCCGTCATGTCGTGGCAACGGTTCTGGCGTTGCTGATCGCCATCGGCATCGCGATCGCCATCGCGGTGCCGAGTGGACTCGTGCTCGGCAGCCTTCCGGCCGTGCGCCACGCGACGCGCGCGGTGATCGAGTTCCTGCGTCCGATCCCTTCCGTGGCACTGATTCCGCTGGCGTTGGTGATGCTCGGGTTCGGGCCGGAAACGAAGATCACCCTCGCGGTCTACGCGGCGCTGTGGCCGATCCTGTTCAACACCATCTACGCGCTCGACGAGCTCGACCCGTTGCAGGTCGAGACCGCGCGGACGTTCGGCCTCGGCCGGGTGGGCATCCTGTTCCGGGTGGCCCTGCCCAACGCGCTGCCGTTCGTCCTCACCGGAATCCGGCTGGCGGCGACGACGGCGCTGATCGTGATGGTGAGCGTCGAGATCATGGCCAGCAGCCAGACCGGCCTCGGCTTCTTCATCATGGAGGCCCGCAGCGGGCCCGGCCGGATGGACCAGGTGCTCGTCGGCACCGTGGTCGCCGGCGTGATCGGCCTGCTCCTCAACAACGGCCTGGAGCAGGTTCGCCGACGTTGGGTGGCCTGGTGAACAAGTTCCTTCAACGGTGGGCCGTGTTCGCGGGACTCGTCGCTGTGTGGGAGGCGCTCGGCCTCCTGGCCGACGACCCCTTCTTCCCGCCGCCGTCCGAGATCGCCGTGGCGGCCTGGGAGTGGTGGGTCCTCGAACCGGAGAACCTCACCGACCACGTCCTTCCCTCCATCGGGCGGTTGCTCGCCGCGTGGGCGATCGCCTCGGTGATCGGTGTCGCGCTGGGGCTGCTGCTGGGCCGTTCCGACCGGGCGATGGAGTACGCGAACCCGCTGCTGGTGTTCCTGCGCTCGATCCCGCCGCCCGCGCTGGTGCCGGTGTTCCTGCTGCTGTTCAAGGTGGGCACGTCGATGCAGGTGGCGACGATCGTGTTCGGCGTCATCTGGCCGGTGCTGCTCAACAGCGTCGACGGCGCGCGTTCCGTCGACGTGACCAAAGTGGACACTTCGGCGGTCTTCCAGATCCGGCGCGCGCAGTGGGTCTTCGGAGTCGTCCTCCCCGCCGCGTCGCCGAAGATCTTCGCGGGGCTGCGGGTCTCGCTCTCGCTGTCGCTGGTGCTGATGGTCATCTCCGAGCTCGTGGCCGCGGACAACGGCATCGGCTGGCAGCTCATGCAGGCACAGCGCGATTTCGACTACACGCGCATGTGGGCCGGGGTCGTCCTCCTGGGCGTCCTCGGATACGGACTGAACACCGCGCTGCTCGCGGTCGAACGCAGGGCATTGGCGTGGCAACCGAGGAGTCGGGATGAGCAACATGCTTGAGGTGGCCGACCTCGGCCACACCTATGGTGACTACGAGGCCATCGGCGGCCTCACGTTCGACGTGCGCGCCGGTGAGCTGGTGTGCGTGGTCGGACCGTCCGGCTGCGGCAAGTCGACGCTGCTGCGGACGATCTCCGGACTGATCAAGCCCACGCGCGGTGACGTGCGGCTGAACGGCTCGCACCTCGCCGTCGTGTTCCAGGACTACCAGCGTTCGCTCTTCCCGTGGCTCACGGTGCAGGGCAACGTGGAGTTCCCGCTGAGGTCCCTGCCGCGCGCGGAACGGCGCAAGCGGGCCGCGGAGGCGCTGGAGTGGGTGGGCCTCACCGCCGCGGCGCGCAAGCGGCCGTGGCAGCTTTCCGGTGGCATGCAGCAGCGGGTGGCGATCGCGCGGGCACTGGCGTTCCGGCCCGCCCTGCTGCTGATGGACGAGCCGTTCGCCTCGGTGGACGCGCAGACCCGCTTCGAGTTGGAGGACCTCTTGCTCCGCGTGCGGCGTGAACACGACACGACTGTCCTCGTCGTCACCCACGACATCGACGAGTCGGTGTACCTGGGTGACCGGATCCTGGTGCTCAGCAGCTCTCCCGCACGGCTGGTGGCGAACCTCGAGGTGCCGCTGCCCGCCGAGCGCGACCAGGTGACCACCCGGACCGCGGACGGCTTCGTCGCCCTGCGGTCCAAGGTGGCGCGGCTGCTGAACGTCGGCAAGCCGTCGATGGACGTGGAGAAGTGGGCGGCCGCGGAGCGCGAGTCCCTGAGCGAGACCGTGTCCTCCTCCTGACCTCCTCGGTGACGGACTGGAACCTGTTCCTGGTCGTCGACGCGGAGCCGGTCGAGGTGACCGGCGGGCGGGACCGGGTCGTGCTGCTCGCGGGCAGGCGCCTGCTCTGCCTGCCGGACAACGGGTACCAGCTCCTGCTCGCGTGGGTCGCCGGTCCGCGCAGGGTGGTGCGCACCCCGGTGCCGCTGGACCCGGACCAGCCGATCGTCGACGCGTTCGTGAACTCCTACCTCGTGGAGGCCGGTGTTCCACCGCGTCCGCGCGGGTTCGCCTGGTACCTCGACCTCCCGGCGGACACGGCCCCCGCGGGCGTGTGGAGCGCCGTCGGGGCAGGCGGCGTGCACGGGGCACCTGTGGACCTCCTGCGCGTTCGTGAGGCGATGGAACGGGGTGTGGCCGCGCTGTACGGCACCGCCTGAGGAAACCTTCCCGCAACAAGTGAGAAACCGTTGCGGCGCAAGTGAAGAAGATCGGCCCCGGACCCGCCGCGGTCCGGGGCCGATCTTGTGTGCACATAGGAGGGTGTGTGCACCGGGCAGGGGGACCGGCGGCTCGTTCGCCCGGGGCAGGACGTGATGACCGTTCGGTTTCCCTTGCCCTGTCTGGTGGTTCAGAGGCCGGCCTCCCCGTCGTCACGGGTGCCGAAACCGTTTTCGGGGGCGTCCAGGTCGCCGATCGTGCCGATGTACAGGTCTCCCACCAGATCGTCGGCGGCCGGGTGTGCGTGGTCCGGCCCAGCGGCGTCTGTGACCGTCTTGGGGGCCGTTCCGGCGTCTGGGGTGTCCTGGCCCTGCGGGAGGACGTCGGCGGCGCTGTGGGCGTCCACGGCGTTCGTGGCCGGTGGAGCCGAACGGTCCGAAGTGGACGACTCGGCGCCGATGACGATGCCGTCCACTTCCGTCGCGAACGTGGTGCCGGGCACCGGTCGCGGCGTCCGGTCGTCGTGCGGGACCGGGGCGGGGTCGCGCGGCGACTGCTGGGTGCCCATGAGAAAACCGCAGCTCCTGAGGGGTCGGGGGGTGCCGGTTTGCACCGTACGGGTGAACCTCACCCCCCAACATCGGGAGTTGTCCCCAAATCGTGACGTTCCGAATCCCCTAGGGGAGAGGGCGAACTTGTTAGGGGACAGGGGATTTCACTCGATCGGACCGACGTAGTTCTCGGCAAACGACGCTTGGTAGGCAGGGGACTGCGACAGGTGCTCCAGTCGCGCCTGCGCCAGACGTCCGAAGAACGGTGACTGCATATCGGTGTGGATCATGTTGACCATCCACTGCGAGAACTCCTGGGCGCGCCAGACGGAGCGCAGGCAGTCCTCCGAGTAGGTCTTGAGCCCGGTCTCCGACCCGGTGCCGTAGAAGTCGATAAGCGCACGTCCGAAGGTTGCGGCGTCGTTCATGGCGAGGTTCATGCCCTTGCCGCCGACCGGGGTGATGATGTGGGCTGCGTCACCCAGGAGGTACAGCCGGCCGTGGGACATCGGCTCGACCACGTAGCTGCGCATGTCCAGCACGCGCTTTTCGATGATCTTTCCCTCGGTCAGCGTCCACGACGAGTCGTGCAATGCGAAACGCTTGTGCAGCGCTTCCCAGATCTGTTCGTCGGACCAGTCTTCGGCCTTTGTCCCGACCGGTACCTGGAGGTAGAAGCGGGAAATCGTGGAGGACCGCAGCATGTGTCCGGCGAAACCGTCGGCGTGCAGCGCGTAAATGACCGCTTTAGTCGACGGGGGAGCTTCCGCGAGAATGGAGAGCCACTCGATGCCGTGCTGGTGGGTGAATTCCGTCAGGCTGCCCTCGGGAATGGACTTCCGGCTCACCCCGTGGAATCCGTCGCACCCGGCGACGAAGTCCGCGGTGATGGCCTCCCTGACCCCGTCTGCGCTGGTCCAGACCACGGAGGGCTGCGACGACGTCAGATTCCGCAGCTCCACGTCACTGACCGAGAACCTGATGTCACCTCCTGCGTCCAAAAATGCCCCGATGAGGTCCTTGACTACTTCCTGCTGTGGGTAGACGTACTGCTGGCGTCCCTCGTACAGGTCACTGAACGCCACCTGGAAGGCTTGTCCGTTGACGCGAAATTCACACGTACCGTGACGGTCTGCTTCCGCCAGCAATCGATCCGCCAGCCCGAGTGACTGCAGCAACATCACGGAGCGGTGTTCGAGGACGCCTGCGCGTGCACGTGTTTCCACGTGGCTCCGACTTGCTCTTTCGAGCACAACGCAGTCGATACCTGACTGCTGGATCAGGTTTGCCAAGGTCAGACCGGCCGGCCCTGCGCCGATCACGGCCACTGAGCGCTTCACTTGGGGTTCTCCTAGCCCTAGACCTGTTGTGCTTAGATGCTCACCGCAGGTAGTGGACTGGAACCTGCTCGTGTCGGTCAACTGGGGTCTTTTGGAGCAGCATCACTACTCTGAGTGGTTGACCGTCGCGACCCCTCCCCCCGCAACGACGACACCGCTCCGACAGGAGAGTGCTCCCGATGACTCGAAGAGTCCGCCGTATGTCCATCCGTGGCATCGCCCTGGCCACGATGCTCGCCACCGTGGCGAGCTGTGGTGCGCTCGGCGGCACAGAGCAGGCGCCCCCGGCCGACGCGAACAGCAGCAACGCGAGCGGTCCGGTCGAGAAGAAGAAGATCGTGCTGGGGACCATGCCGGTCCTCGACGTCGCGTCGATCCACGTAGCGCTGAAGAAGGGTTACTTCGAGGCCGAGGGCCTCGAGGTCGAGCTCAAGACCATCCAGGGTGGTGCCCAGGCGATCCCCGGCCTGATCAACCAGGAGCTCGACTTCACCTTCGGCAACTGGGTCTCGTTCTTCTCGGCAGAGGCGAAGGAAGCCGCCAAGGCGGTCGACGGCATCAAGCTCGTCGCCGACGGCTACCAGGCGAAACCCGAGATGTTCCTGATCCTCGCCGACGGCAACTCGGCGATCAAGGGGCCGAAGGACCTCGAAGGCAAGACCATCGCGATCAACACCTTCAAGAACATCGCCGAGCTGACCGCGAAGGCGACTCTCGAGGCCGCGAACGTCGACGTCAGCAAGGTCAAGTTCGTCGAGTACGCGTTCCCGGACATGCAGGCCGCGGTCCAGAACAAGTCCGTTGACGCCGCCTTCATGGTCGAGCCGTTCATCACCCGCGCCCAGCGCGCCGCCGGTCAGGTCAAGGTTCTCGACGCCGCCACCGGCCCGACCGACAACATCCCGATCGCCGGTTACGCGACGAGCGGCAAGTTCGCCAAGGCGAACCCCAAGACCGTCGCCGCGTTCCAGCGCGCGATGGCCAAGGGCCAGGCCGACGCCGCCGACCGTCCGACGGTCGAGCCGCTGCTCGTCGAGTACGCCAAGGTCGACAAGGAAACCGCGGGTCTCGTCCACTTCGGTGCCTTCCCGACCACCCTGGACGCGACGCGTCTGCAGCGCGTCGTGCAGCTGATGCAGCGGTACCAGATGCTGGACAAGGAGCTCGACGTCAAGCCGATGCTCATCCAGCCCTCCGGTAGTTGACGAACAGCGCGGGTGACTGTGATCGAGCCGTGATCGCGGTCACCCGCGCGCCTCGTTACCGCCACATGAATTATCAACTCGGGGCCGTTTAGCCGCCCACATCAAAGTTGTTGATTCTCGAACCAGCTGTTTTGTCGTCCGAACGGCGGTATGAGAACGGTGTTTTTTACTCCAAGATCCACCAGGTTTGCAGCTATTAAACGGGGCGGGGAGTGTTGACGGTGCGCGGTCGTGAGGACCAGCGAGGCATCGACCGGTTCCGCCTACGCAACTGGCGGTTGCGGAGCAAGCTCGCGGTTGTGTTGCTAGTTCCGGCTCTGAGCACCGCGACTCTCGCGGGCCTGCGCCTGAACACCCAGCTCGACGACGTCGAACTCTTCGACACAGTCCAACGCGAGCTCGCGGTCAGCCACCAGGCGGCGAAGGTGGAGAACGCGCTTCAGGTCGAGCGCGACTACGCCGTGCAGTGTGTGGCAGCAGGCAGGCAGAACGCGTGCCCCGAGCACGCGGCCCGCACTGGGCTCACTGACACGGAGCTGAGGAAGTATCGGGACTCGGGCGCGACGGCCACGGCCTTGAGCGCGCCCCTCCAGGAGTCGTTCACGAAGTCGCTCGAGTCCCTCGACGGACTGGCGAGCTTGCGTGTCACTCTGCTGAGCACGAAGTACCCCGACATCGCCGTTGTCGGTGCGTACAACCAGATCATCGCTCAGGTCAGCCAGGTGCACCGCGCCGCTGTGTCGAGTCTGAGCGAAGCCGAGATCGTGCCGCTGGCATCTGCCGCACAGGCGCTCTACAACGCGCAGGAACAGCTCGGCCAGCAGAACGCGATCCTGGTGTCCACCGCGCTGCGCCGGGCGTTCGCCCCCGGTGCCGCCGACGAGCTGCGCGCCGCGCAGTCCAGGTTGGACGCCGCCTTCGTCGAGTTCAACGACGCGGCTTCGGTGCCGAACCAGCAGAAGTTCCAGGACGTCGTGTCCGGATCGGCCGTGGACGGCCGGAACCGGCTCGTGAAGCTGGCACTCGCGCAGGACGCCGAGCGGGAGCCGGTGAGCATCTCGGACGGCGAGGTGCTCAAGGTCGGTCAGGACACCGCGAACCTGGTTCGCGAGGTCGCGACCGAGATGGAGAAGCAGGCCAACGAGACGACCTCGCGGCTCGCCGACGCGGCACGTGCGGCCGCCTGGCGCGACGCCGGCCTTGTGGCGTTCGCTCTGATCATCGCGTTCGGCCTGATGGCGATGGTCGCCCAGTCGATGCTGCGCCCGCTGCGCGTCCTGCGCCGCAGCGCCCTCGACGTGGCCCGCAACCAGCTGCCGGAGGCCATCAAGCGAATCCGTTCGCACCGCGACCCGGAACGGGCCGCGGAGGAGGCGATCGTCCCGGTGCCGCTCAACACGACCGAAGAGGTCGGCCAGGTGGCGCGGGCGTTCGACCTCGTGCAGCGCGAAGCGGTCCGCCTCGCCGTCGAGCAGGTGGCGCTGCGCGCGAACGTCAACGACATGTTCATCAACCTGTCGCGGCGTTCGCAGGCGTTGGTGGAACGGCAGATCAGCGTCATCGACCGGCTGGAGCAGGACGAGCAGGACCCGGACCACCTGGCGTCGCTGTTCGAGCTCGACCACCTCGCGACGCAGATGCGCCGCAACAGCGAGAACCTCCTGGTCCTCTCCGGCACCACGGTCAACCGCCGCGTCACCCGGCCCGTCGCGATCGCCGAGGTGCTCGGCGCCGCGGTGTCCGAGGTCGAGAAGTACGCGCGCGTGCAGATCGCGCCGACGCCGGAGCTGATGGTGCAGGGCCGCGTGGTCAACGACCTCGCGCACCTCGTCGCCGAGCTGCTCGACAACGCCACCGCGTTCTCCAAGCCGTCCACCAAGGTCACCGTGCGCACGATCGAGACCCGCAAGGGCGAGGTCGCGATCCGCATCCACGACCGCGGTGTCGGCATCCAGGAGAACGAGGTCGCCGAGTTCAACGCGAAGCTCGCCGAGCCGCCGGAGGTCGACGTCTCCGTCGCCCGCGAGATGGGCCTGTACGTGGTCGGCCAGCTCGCCAAGCGGCACGAGATCCGCGTGACGCTCGCGAACAACGACGACATCGAGGGCGGTGTCACCGCTCAGGTGATCCTGCCGACGTCGTTGCTGCACAAGGGCGCCGCGCCCGCGCTGCCGCTGCCCGCCGCCACCCAGGCGCAGGCCATCACCTCGGGTGCCGAGCAGACCGGCGAGGCTCTGTCCGGCGTTCCGAAGTGGACTCCGGAGCACCCCGTCGCGCTGCCCTCGGCGGCGTCGGTGGAGGAGAGCTCCGGCCGCCACCGCATCGAGCAGACGTCCACGGACGGCCTGTTCACGGCGCGGATCGAGGCGAACGAGTCGACGGCCGAGAACGGGTACTCCTACGAGCCGCCCGTGCAGCGGCCGGTCGAGCAGAACGACCCGGCCACCGAGATCTTCCCGGCCATCGTCGAGGACGACGAGCCGCTGATCTCGCCCGACGCGTTGTCGCGGTGGTTCCAGACCCCCGCGGCCGACGAACCGACCGTCATCGGCCGTCCCGTGGGGGACGGCGCACCGGCGGTGCGGGAACGTCAGGAGGAAGAGCCGGAGCCGGCCACGGTGAACGGACTGCCCAAGCGGCAGCGTTCGGCGGAGCCGGCCAAGACCGAGGCGCCGGTCGCGGTGCCTCGCGCGGTCGCCGACTACGCCGAGTCCGACTGGGGCACGGCAGATGACGGGTGGCGCGCCGCCGCAGGCGCGCTCGGCCCGGGTGAGTCCGCGCAGACGACGGAGAACGGCCTGCCCAAGCGCGTGCCGAAGGCCCGGCTCGTGCCGGGATCGCTCCCCAAGCCGTCGTCACCGGCGCCCCAGCTGGCGACCGCCGCGGCTGTGCCCGCACGGTCCGCCGACAGGTTGCGTCAGCGGTTCGCCACGTACCAGAAGGGTGTCCAGATGGGTCGTGAGTCGCTCTACGACTCGTCCGTCGGCGGCATCCCCGTGATCGCAGAAAGGGAACGCCAGTGACCACCGCGACTGAGGAACTGGACAACTTCAGCTGGCTGGTCGAGGACTTCGTCAGCAGGGTCGCCGGTGTCGCGCACGCGATCGTCGTCTCGGCGGACGGCCTCCTGCTCGCTTCGTCGGACCGCCTCCCGCACGACCGTGCGGAACAGCTCGCCGCCGTCTCTTCCGGCCTGGTTTCGCTGAACCAGGGCGCGGCGCGCTGTTTCGAAGCGGGTGAGGTGAAGCAGACTGTCGTGGAGATGGAACGGGGCTACCTGTTCCTGATGTCCATCAGCGACGGGTCGTGCCTCGCCGTGCTCGCCGCGCCGAACTGCGACATCGGGCTCATCGGTTACGCGATGACCCGTCTCGTGGAGCGCGTCGGTCTCCAGCTCACGCCGGAGATCCGCGCCCAGCTGCACGTCTCCATGCGGGCCTGAGAGAGTTGAAGAGCAGAAGGAAGTTCCCATGAGCAACGGTGCTCCGGGCCGGCCGGGGTCACCTGGGGCCGTCCCGAAGACGACGTCGGCCAAGATCGTCGTCGCCGGCGGCTTCGGTGTCGGCAAGACGACGTTCGTCGGATCGGTCTCGGAGATCACCCCGCTGACGACCGAGGCCGTCATGACCCAGGCTTCGGTCGGGGTCGACGACCTGTCCATGGTGCCGGACAAGGTCACCACCACGGTGGCCATGGACTTCGGCAGGGTGTCGCTGGACAAGGAGCTGATCCTCTACCTGTTCGGCACGCCGGGCCAGCACCGGTTCTGGTTCATGTGGGACGACCTGGTGCGCGGTGCGATCGGTGCCGTCGTCATGGTCGACACCAGGAGGATCGACGAGGCGTTCGCGCCGATCGACTTCTTCGAGGACCGCAACCTGCCGTACGTGATCGCGGTGAACTGCTTCGACGGCAAGATGCTCCACCGCGCCGAGGAGATCAGGGACGCGCTGACGATCTCGTCCGCGGTGCCGATCATCCCGTGCGACGCGCGGAACCGTCAGTCGACGAAGCAGATCCTCATCGCACTCGTGGAACACGCGATGAGGCAGCCTTCGTTCGCCTAGATCACCCATGACGGTGAGGCCCTCCGGACCATCAGGTCCGGAGGGCCTCAACTTTTATGGCCTCTCCGCGACCCGTCTTCCGGGCGGCCGGAAGAGCGCCTCCCGGGACTGTTTCCGCTCTCCACGGGCACACCGGTGCCCGGACCGGGGACGCGCACCGACGAAGTGCCTGGACCGTGCCAGGACCGCTTCACACTTGACTCTTCTTGTGCGCCAACGGCTCGGCGCTACAGTCGGGGAGCAATTCCCCTGCAATTGCAAGGAGATCCCTGTGTTCCTGCGCAAGACGATCGCCGTGGTCGCCAGCGCCGCCGCCCTGTCGGCGGGCCTGGTCACCACCGCGCATGCGGCGCCCCGCACGGTCACGTACAACTCGAGCAGCACCGGAGAGTTCCAGGCGGCCATCGACCAGGGCGCCCAGATCTGGAACAACAGCGTGACGAACGTGAAGCTGGTCAAGGTGACCGGCTCCGCGAACATCACCGTGAGCGTCGACAACCAGTGGCCTCGCGCCTACGTGTCCGGCCTCGGCCGCGGCCGGTGGGTCATGGGCCGCCAGGCGGTCAACGAGGGCCACAACACGGTCCGCATCTCGTCCCACGAGTTCGGGCACCTGCTCGGCCTGCCGGACCGCAGGACGGGCCTGTGCACCGACCTGATGTCCGGTGCGAGCGCCGGCACGTCGTGCACCAACCCCAACCCGAACTCCCGGGAGAAGTCCGAGGTCGAGGCGAACTTCCGGACGAGCGTGACCGTCCAGGCCACGACGTTCGAGGACGCCGCCTAGTACCGGGCTTGACGCGGTGAGTGGCCGCGGCCGACCCTGACGGTCGCGGCCACTCACCGCTCCACATCGGACGATGACGATCCACAGTGGACGGAAGTGCGCACATCCGTGTCGTGCAACGCTTCCCGGAGTGTTCTAGAGGATGAACCAGTCGGTGCAGCCGCCCTGGAACCGGAACTTCACCGGTCCCCGCGGCGCCGTTCCCATCACGAACGTCCCCAGCTCGTCGACGGGCACCGTCTCGTGGTCGCCGTCCGGCGTCACCAGCGTCACGGAACCGCCGGGCGGCATCAGCTGACCGGTGATCCCCGCCGCCGACACCTCCACCTGCAGCATCACGCCCTCGGCGTCGAACACCAGCTGGCGCGCCGTCGCCGTCGACCGCGCACGGGCGAACAGCGTGTCGTCCAGCACCGAGTCGTACGACGTGATGAGCAGCAGCTCCTCGTCGACGGTGCGCCAGGTGAACGCGGCCTTGGCCGCCTCCACGAACTCCGGCGGAACCTCTTCGGAAGGTGTGCTCAAGGCGTCGCGCAAGGCGTCGAGCAGTACTTCGTCACTGTCCCAGTCGTGCCGCACCCAGCACACCTCCTCTCTTGACCGGCGATCCCAGGAACGCGGCGATCGCGGGGGTCTTGCGCAGCTTCTCCAGGCAGCGGATGCGCGTCGGCCCGATGCTGCCGACCGGCATCGCGAGCTCCTCGCTCACGACCTGGTAGCTCGGCGGCGGGTCGGTCATCAGCTTCGTCAGCAACCGCTTGCACTGGTCGGTGAGCTCGGCGAACCCGTCCCGCAACGCCTGCCGCCGCTCCAGCGCCAGCAGGTCGGACTCCACCTCCGCGTCCGTCTGCTCCGGCTCCAGCGCCTCGGCGGACGTCAGCGGGTCGTAGAGGTGCGTGCGCTGCTGCACGCGCAGCACGCGCAGGCACTCGTTGCGGGTGGTCGTCGCGATCCAGCCGGGCAGCGCCTCGGGCTCGCGCAGCCGCCCGATCTGCTCCACGAGCCGCAACCACAGCGTCTGGTTCACGTCGGCCGCGTCCGCGGGGCGAAGCCGGTGCTTGTAGATCACCGACACCACCAGCGGCGTGTAACGGTCCACGATCTCGTTCCACGCCGACTGGTCGCCCTCGGCCGCCGCGCTCACGAGCGCGGCGATCGGGGAGGCTGAGGTCACGTCGACTCCTTGCGGTCACACCTGGCGGAGGCCGAGGTCGCTCCCCAGATACAACTATTTGACAAAAACACCGTAGCCGGGGTGGAACTCGTCCCCGCTGACCAGTTTGTCACGAGCCTGAGCTGCGGAGATGCCGTCAGCGACCATCGTCGCGGCGATCCGGCCGGTCACCAGCGGGGCGGCGAACGACGTGCCGTACCAGTACGCCCACAGCGCGAACGGCGTCGGGGCGGCCTCACCCGGCAGGTGCCACGAGCCCTTGAGGTAGGTCGAGGCCCGGTTGCCGATCGCGCACGCGTCGACCCAGTGGCCCCAGTTCGAGTAGAACGCGGGGACGACGGAGCCGTCCTCCTTCTGCTCGGCGGCGGCGACGGCGGTGACGCCGTCCAGCGCGGCGGGCCAGCTCGGCCGCTGCGTGCCCTGGTTGCCCGCCGACGCCACCACCACGACCTCGGCCGGCAGTGCCGCGATGGTGCGCCGCATCGGTTCGGACGCCACGTCGTCCTCGGTGAAGCAGCCGAGTGACAGGTTGAGCAGGTCGATCTTCTTGCGGCCCAGCTCGGTGATCTTGCGGCAGAGCCGCTCCTCGTCGCCGAAGCCGTTGTGGTCGAGCCCGATCTCGGGGTCGAAGGTGACGCCGGGAGCCGCGTTCTGGATCACGCCCGCGACGAACGTGCCGTGTCCGCCCTGCAACGCGAAGACGTCGCCGCTGCGGTAGGCGGGGTCGACGTCGTCCGCCTCCAGCACGTAGCGCCCCTCGAACCACTCGGCGTGCTCGCTGGAGGCGCCGGAGGAGATGCCGGTGTCGATGACGCCGACGCGGACCTTCTTGAGGCGGTCGTCGTACTTGGGGGCGGAGACCGGGTCGGTGGGGTACGGGCGGTCGCCGGGGTTGCCCATGACGAGACCGCCGTGCCCGACGACGACGTGGTGCGGCTGGACGAGCGGCACGCGCTGGTTCGGCCACGTCCGCTGGTCGCGCAGCAACCTCACGATCCGCGGCACGTCCTCGGGGTTGTCGGGCAACGTCAGGCGTGCCATTCCGGCGAATCCTTCGCCGGGGCGGGAGGGGATGTCATTTTCGCGCAGCTTTTCGACGACCCGTTGTTGATCCTCGGAGCCGACGAGCAGCTGGCCGGGTCGATAAAGGAATTCACGTCCACGTTCGGCGTGGAAGCTGATGGTCTTGTCCTCGGCGATGAGCTGCAGGAAAGCTCTTTGGTAAAGCTCCGCGCTTTCTGGCGATTTCGACACCACGGCCTCACTAAAGCAGCGTTGACGGGCACCCCGACCGAGCTTGATCAAGCTACCACAGCGGATAAAGTGTTGCCGTGACCGACTTTTCCGCGGAGGACGCGCTGGAGGCCAGACAGCGCAACCCGCGTGAGGCCGTGGAGATGGCCCGCGCCATCCTCCGCGCCACGGACGACCGCGCCGAACGGTCCGTCGCCGAGCGCGCGATCGGCCTCGCGCTGCGCGAGCTGCACGACTTCCCCGGCGCCGCAAGGCACCTGCGCCGCTCGATCCGCATCGCGGCCGAGGCGGGACTGCCCCGGCTGTCGGCGCTCGCCCAGATGAGCCTCGCCTGGGTGCTCGCCTACACCGGCAAGCAGAAGCAGGCGCTGAAGCTCCTCGACGACGCGATGCCGTCGCTGACCGGTGCCGACTCGGTGGCCGCGCTCATGCAGCGCGGTGTCGTCTTCCACTACCTGACCCGGTACGCCGACGCCCAGCGCGACTACACCGCGGCCATCGCCGGAGCGCGGCGAGTGGGGGACCGGCTGGTCGAGGCACGGGCGCTGAACAACCGAGGTCTGGTGCGGGCGTACGTCGGCGACATGCGCGAGGCGTCGGCCGACTTCGAGCTGGCCGCGTCGCTGCTGGGCGAGCTGGGCCAGGAGCTCGGAGTCGCCGACGTGCACTGGAACGCGGGCATCATGGCGACCCGCGGCGGTGACGTGCCGGCCGCGCTGACGTTGTTCGACAAGGCGGAGGAGGTGCACCGCCGCCTCGACGTCATGCGCCCCGTGCTGCTGGTGAACCGCCTGGAGCTGCTCGTCTCCGTGCCGCTGCTGGACGAGGCGCGTGCCGCCGCCGACCGCGCGATCACCGAGCTGAAGGCGTTGCGCAACCCGCTGGGCGTCTCGGAGGCCCTGTACTTCCGCGCGCGCATCGCGCTGCTGGACGACGACCCGGACGCGGCCAACTCCTTCGCCGCCGAGGCCCGGCGCCGGTTCCGCCGCGAGCAGCGGCTGCTGTGGGCGGCGGGCGCCCGCTACCTGGAGCTGCACGCCGCCGTGCTGCGCGGCGACCGGACGCGTCCGCTGCGGCTCGCGCTGTCGAAGGTCGCGGCCGAGCTGGACGCGATGGACTGGCGCCTGCCCGCCCTGGAGGCCCGCATCGACGCCGGTCTGGTCGCCGCCGACCTCGGGCACCGCGCCCGCGCCGCCGAGGAGCTGTCCCTCGCGGCCGCCGCCCGCAGACGCGGACCCGCGGGCCTGCGCGTGCTCGGCTGGTACGCGGAGGCGTTGCGACGCAAGCTCTCCGGCGACGTCCGGGGCACCTCGTCGGCGCTGCGGCGGGGGATCGGCCTGCTCGACGAGTACCGCGTGTCGCTGGGCGCCGCCGAGCTGCGGGCGTCGGCCGGTGTGCAGGGCCAGGCCCTGGCGCTGGAAGGGCTGCGGCTGGCCGTCGCCTCCGGCACCGCGGCACGCGTGCTGTCGTGGACCGAGACCTGGCGGGCCGGTGCGCTGCGGATGAAGTCCGTGTCGCCGCCGGACGACCCGCGCCTGGAGGACGCGCTGGCGTCGTTGCGCGCGGTCGCGGCCGACATCGAGACCGCCGTCCTCGCCGGCAAACCCGCCGGAGCGCTGCGCGCGCAGCTGATCCGCGCCGAGCAACGCGTCCGCGACCTCACCCGGCAGGTGTCCGGCGAGGTCTCGGTGTTCAAGCCACCGCCGGTCGCGGCACTCGCCTCCGCGCTGGGGTCGTCGGCGCTGATCGAGTTCGTCGAGTACGACGGGACGTTGCTCGCCGTCGTGCTGGCGGGCGGCCGTGCGTCCCTGCACTCCCTGGGGGCGCTGGACGGCGTGGTGCGCGAGATCCGGTTGCTGCGCTTCGCCCTGCACCGCCTGGTCACCCTGCCACCGCACCTGCCGAACCTGGCCGTGGCCCGCGCATCGGCCGCACACGCCGCTTCGCTGCTCGCCCGCCGCCTGCTGGACCCGCTGGCGTCACGGATCGACGGCCGCCCGCTGGTCGTGGTGCCGACCGGCGCCCTGAACGGCCTGCCGTGGGCAGTGCTGAACCGTCAGGTGACGGTCGCCCCGTCGGCCTCGGTGTGGCTGCACGCCTGCTCCGCGACCGCCGCCACCGGCGAGTCCGTGCTGGCCGCGGGGCCGCGCATGGCCGCGGCGGGGACCGAGATCAAGGCGATCAGCGCCCACGTGCCGGGCCGCGTGCTCGTCGGCGGCGAGGCCACCGTCAGCGCCGTGGCGTCCGCGATGGACGGTGCCGCCCTGGCCCACATCGCCGCCCACGGCTCGTTCCGCGTCGACAACCCGCTGTTCTCCGCCCTGGAACTGGCCGACGGCCCGCTGACCGTCCACGACATCGAACGCCTCCGCACCCCACCGGCCAGGGTCGTCCTGTCGGCCTGCGACACCGGCCAGTCCGCCGTCCGCCCCGGTGACGAGCTGATGGGCTTCACCGCCGCCCTGCTGGGCCTGGGCACCAGAACCCTGATCGCCCCGGTGATCCCCGTCCCGACCGACGGCACCGCCCCGGTGATGGTGGACCTGCACCGCAAGCTCGCCGCGGGCGTGGCCCCGGCAGAAGCCCTGGCCTCGGTGCAACGCTCGGCCTCCGACGACGCCGCCTACGCCGCCGCGGTCGGCTTCGTGTGCTTCGGCGCGGGCTGACTGTTCACCACACGATCGACCGCAGGATCAACGCCGCGATGAACACCACCGTGAACGCGAGATCCAACCCGAACCCCCCGAACCGGACCGGCGGCAGCACCTTCCGCACCGGCGCCAGCACGGGCTCGGTGATCCCGTGCGTAACCCGCCGGACCTTCCACACCCAGTCACCCCGAGCCTGGAACGTGACAGCCCAGTCCACGACCATCCGGCCGATCATCACGATGATGAACAGCGTCAAGATCCACCCGATCACCCAGCCGACCAAGCCGAACAAAATGGCCTCCTCCGTGTCCTCCATGTCCCCTATGTCCATCAAGCCACAGAAGCCTGAGAGAAGGCTGGCAACGCGCTGAGGCAACTTTCAGCCCAGGGCGAAGCACGAAGCCGAAGACGAACACCCGAAAACAGGCCCCCACAACCCCAGACCGTCCACAAAGGTCCCAAAGACACCCTCGACCCCGTAGCGTCACCCAGCATGACTTCAGCACAGGAAATGCTGGCCGTGGCCATCGAGGAGGCGAAAACGGGCCGAGCCGAGGGAGGCATCCCGATCGGCGCCGCCCTCTTCGCCGCAGACGGCCGCCTGCTGGGACGAGGCCACAACCGCAGGGTGCAGGACAACGACGCCTCCATGCACGCGGAAACCTCGGCGTTCCGCAACGCGGGCCGTCAACGCAGCTACCGGGGCACGACGATGGTCACGACTTTGTCACCGTGCTGGTACTGCAGCGGCCTGGTGCGCCAGTTCGGCATCTCGAACGTGCTGATCGGCGAGGCCACGACCTTCCACGGCGGCCACGACTGGCTGGCCGAGCACGGCGTGGGCGTCACGGTCGTCGAGGACCAGGAGCTGGTCGAGCTGATGACGACGTTCATCAGCGAACGTCCCGAGCTCTGGTACGAGGACATCGGCCAGGACTAGCACCGCCGAGGTGAACATCGTCACGCCGGAGACCCACGAAGGCCCCCGGCCGAGGGACAGCCCCGAGCCGGGGACGAAGAACGTGACCGAGCCCCGGCTACCCGGTGTAGCGCTCGGCAGCCTCGTCGACCGAGGCCAGGATGGTGAACACGGCGTCGAGGCCGGTCGCCTCGATGGGCCGCAGCGCGGCGCGCGCGGAGGCGACGACGACGAAGTCGACGCCGACCCGCGACGCCCGCTGCTGTCCCAGGACCAGGGCTTCGAGGCCCGCGGAGCCGAGGAACCGCACGCCGCCGAGGTCGACGACGACGGCGCGGTTCTCCTTGACCAGGTGACTCTCCAGGGGGGCGGTCAGCTCGCTGCTGCTCGTGGTGTCGAGCTCGCCGGAGACGCGCAACACGACGACGTCGGGCGCGATCCGGTCGGCGACCACGGACGCTAGAGCGGAAGGGTCGTGCACGCTCTCTCCCTTCAAGAAGTCAACACCCCACGTTAATACGGCCGTGTGAGGCCAGCCAACGGCCCCTCAGCGAGGTGCGGCCTGCCTGCAGGGACGCGCCGACGTGCTGGGTGAGGCGCGCGTGCAGTTCGTGGCAGACGGTGAAGCCGAGCCGGACGTCGTCCGGCGGGCACTGCACGGGCAGCAGCTGCGCGAACGGGTCACCGCCGATCGTGTCGACGGCGGTCAGGAACCCGACGAGCGCGCCGACCAGCCGCTGGTGGAAGCCGAAGAGCGACAGCGCGTTCGCGAGCGCGAGCGTGGGGCCTGGCACCTCGTCGACGCCGACGGCCGGGTCGAGGTCGCGCAGCGTCACCGTGAACAGCACGGAGTGCGTCCGGGCCGACCGGCTGCCGTACGCGTCGCCGTGGATGTCGCGCAACGCCGAGCGCATCTCGCGGCGCGGCCGCCAGAACGCGTGGTGGCGGCGCAGCTCGGCGAGACCCTCCTCGGTCAGCACGGCGGGGGCCGTCACCTCGGGCAGCGCGCGCAGGCCGGTCTCCCAGCGCTGCTCCAGCGCCGTGTGGAACTGGGCGAGGGCGGGGTGGTCCTGCCAGCCGTCGGCGACGTCGTCGAAGCCGCGCATCCGCAGCTCGTAGCAGATCCACAGGGTGAGCTGCAGGTCGTCGTCCGCGTGCACGTCCCTGGTGCCGGCGCTGACGAGCAGCGCGGGCCTGGCGGGCGGGGGAGTGCGCAGGGCGGAGATCAGGGCGGAGCTCATGTGCCCGCGGGGAGCAGGGAGGCGCATCAGGTTTCCTCACGCGTTCGGGCGATCAGCACGTCCACAAGGGACTCGGGGTCCGGGCAGCGTCGTTGCCGGGCGGCACCGCAGCCGTTGTGGCGCAACCAGTCGATCTGCCGCTCCACAGTAGACAGAGTGCCGCGTTCGCGCAGAGCGGCCTCGACGTGCCGCACGAGGGCCGCCGCCCGGTCGAACGCGGGGGAGAGCTTTCCGGTGCGCGGATCGGAGGCCAGTCCGTCGACCCCGTCGCGCGACGCCCGCCAATATGCCGCCCGCAGCACGGAGTCGTCCACCCGCTGTTCGGAGGGTTCCGTCACCACGAGCGCCCGGATCAGCTCGGCGAGGACGGAGACTTCCGTTGCCAGCTGGGGGATGTCGGCGACGCGGACCTCAACGGTGGGATGATCGGCCGACGGGCGGACGTCCCAGTAGACCATCGCCCTGTCGATCAGCGCCTGCGAGTTGATCAGCGCCTCGACGGTGTCGTCGTAGTGCGCGGGGGAGTCCCAGTGCGGCGGCGGGCCGCTCACCGGCCAGCGCGACCACACCATCGACCGCCAGCTCGCGTACCCGGTGTCGGCGCCGTCGGAGTACGCGGAGTTCGCGCTCAGCGCGAGCAGCGTCGGCAGCCACGCCCGCACCTTGTTCGACGCGGCCAGTGCCTCGGCCTTCGACTCGACGCCGACGTGCACGTGCAGCCCGCAGGCGCCCGTCCCGCTGACGAGCCTGCGGTGGGAGTACTCGATCTGGTGATACCGGGGGTCGTCGGAGCCGGGCGGCGGTCCCGCCTCGCCGAGCGGGGGCATGCCCACCGCCACGAGCCGGCACCCCGCGGCGTCGGCGGCGTCCACGAGCACCCGGCGGCCGCGCCGGACCTGCTCGTCGAGCTCGGCGAACGACGACGTCACGCCGGTGGCGATCTCGATCTGGAACGGCGTCAGCTCGCCCTGGACGTCCAGGTCACCGGGCGCGTCCGAGGCGGACCGCACCTCCGGCGCGAGCGGAACCGGCCGTCTGGTGCCCGGATCCACCAGCAGGAACTCCTGCTCGACCCCCACCGTGTAGTCGTTCATCGGCGAGCGGGTACCCGGAGGCCGAGCTGATCAACCTCGGAGCGACCACATGAGACTGCGCCGCAGTGACCCGGCACGACCGGGCTGGACCCGCCGCCGCCACGGCAAGGGCTTCCGCTACCTCGACGACCGGGGCGAGCCCCTCGGCGCTGACGACATCGTGCGGGTGAAAGCGCTGGTCATCCCGCCCGCGTGGCGGGAGGTCTGGATCTCGCCGCACCCGAACGGCCACATCCAGGCCGTCGGCTACGACGACGCGGGCCGCCGCCAGTACCTCTACCACGAGAAGTGGCGCACGGACCGGGACGCGGAGAAGTTCGACCGGGTGCTGAAGCTCGCGCCGAAGCTGCGGGGGTTCCGCGAGCAGATCGTCGCGGACATGCGGACGCGGGGCCGCAAACGGTTGCTCGCCATCGCGTTGCGGATGCTCGACCTGGGTGTCTTCCGGGTGGGGCACGAGCAGTACACGGAGGACAACGGCACCCACGGGGTCGCCACCCTGCTGTGCGAGCACCTCAGCGTGCGCGGCGACAAGGTGACGTTCTGCTTCCCCGCCAAGCACGGCGTGGAGGTCAACGAGGTGATCACCGACCCGCAGCTGGCGCGGGCGGTGCGGTCGCTGCTCAAGGACCGCACGCCGGACTGCCGCCTCTTCGACATCACGGCCGACGACGTCAACGAGCGCTTCCGGGAGCTGGTCGGCGCCGAGTTCAGCGCGAAGGACCTCCGCACCTGGCACGCCACGGTCCGCGCCGCGGAGGAGTTCGCCGAAGTGCTGCGCGAGCGCGGCAAGCCGTCGAAGCGCGCGGTGAGCGCGGTCATGAAGGAGGTGGCCGAGCACCTGGGCAACACGCCCGCCGTCGCGCGGAAGTCCTACGTGGACCCGCGTCTGGTCGAGGCGTTCGAGAAGGGCGAGGTGATCGGCGGAGGCGACCCGGAACGGGCGGTGTTCCGGTTCCTCAAGCGGCTTTGACGGCCGACACGCGGTCGCACTGGCGGCACCAGGCGGCACCCTGGGCCGCCGCCAGCGCGGCGAACCCGGCGACGAGGTGCAGCGCGTTGCTGCCGGGGTTCACGTTGAGGAAGTTGACGACCTGCTCGTCGTAGCGGGCCATGCCGAAGCCGAACGTCACCAGGCACAGCAGGGCGACCAGCAGAGCGGCGCCGCTCAACGCCTTCAACCGGCGGAACGAGACGAGCAGCAGAGCGCCGAACACGACGTGCAGCGTGTTCTGCAACGGGTTCACGCGAAGGCCGGCCAGCCACGTGTCGGACTGGCCGGCGAAGTCGGAGAAGCCGGTCACGAAGAACCCGGCGATCCCCCACGCGACGAGCAGGACGCCGGTGCCGATCGCCAGCTTCTGGGGCCACCGCACCCTGGTCATCGGGTCAGTATCGCGACGGTCCGGCATTCCCGCTCGTCCATTTCACTCTTCCGCCAAGAGGTTGTGCCGCAGCTGCTCCAGCGACTTCGTGAGCAGCCGGGACACGTGCATCTGGGAGATCCCGACGCGGCGCGCGATCTCGGTCTGCGTGAGCCTGCCGAAGAACCGCAGGACCACGATGGTCCGCTCGCGCCGAGGAAGACCCCGCAGCATCGGCTGCAGGGCCTCGTGGATCTCCACACCTTCCAGGGCCGGGTCGTCGACCGTCGAGTTCTCGAGGGAGTCGAGCGGAGCGAAGGACACGTTGTGCTCCACGCGCAGGCCCTCGTACACGTCGGTCAGCGGGACCCCGAGGTGCCGGGCGATCTCCGAGGGGGTCGGGGACCGCCCGGTCCGGTGCGACAGCTCGGCGGTGGCTCCGTCGATCGCGTCGCAGAGCTCCTTGAGCCTCCTGGGTACTCGCACCGCCCAGCACTGGTCCCGGAAGTGACGCCGCACCTCGCCGGTGATCGTGGGCACGGCGAAGGACAGGAAGTCCGTCTGCCTGCCCACGTCGAACCGGTCGATGGCGTTGATCAGACCGACCGCCGCCACCTGGGCGAGATCTTCCAGGGGCTCGCCGCGTTCGCTGAAGCGACGGGCGATGTGCCGGGCGAGCGGGAGGTACTCGCGCACCAGCCGGTCACGCAGCGCGTAGTACCGCGGCGTGTCCCGGCCGGCGCGCGCGAGCTCCTCGAACGCCGCGTGCTGGTCCGGCGTCAAGGCGCACCACTCGTCAGACCTGGGGTGGCGGGGTCACGTCGCCACGCCACGCACCGGTCTCCGCGCCGCGGTTCTCGATGAACTCCTTGAACCGCTTGAGGTCGCCCTCGACGCGGTGGCCGACCACGCCCAGCGCGGCACCGGCCTTCTCGGTGAGGGTCTCCGGGTCGTACTCCATCTGGAGGTGGACCCTGGTCGTGTCGTTGTCCAGGCGGTGGAAGGTGACCACGCCGGCCTGCTGCGGCCCGTCGACCGTGGTCCACGCCACGCGCTCGTCCGGGTGCTGCTCGGTGATCTCCGCGTCGAACTCGCGGACGACCCCGCCGATCTTCGTGGTCCAGTGGGTCCTGGTCGGCGTGACCTGGTCGATCTTCTCGACGCCGTCCATGAACGCCGGGAAGGATTCGAACTGGGTCCACTGGTTGTACGCGGTGCTCACCGGAACGTGGACGTCCACCGACTTCTCAATGGTGGTCACGAAACCTCCTCCTTGAATGTGGTGTCGGGAGGTGAGTACCCGTGTCACATCCGGTTACACATCCGGTACCTGCCGGTGATGGTCCACACTGGACTGTCACGCACGGTGGTCACCCGATCGCGATCCGCGCATCACGAAATCACCCTGTGTGCGTGAAGGCTCTGTGATCCACGTCTCATGAGCTGCATACTGCTCGGTATGTCGCTGGTCCGAGGAGGCGCTGGTGCTCGAGGCGAACAACCTTGAGGTTGTCTACGACGACGTCATGCAGGTGCTCCGCGGCGTGAGCCTGAGAGTGCCGAAAGGCCAGGTCGTGGCCCTGCTCGGGGCGAACGGAGCAGGCAAGACGACCCTGATGAGGGCCTTCAGCGGGCTCCTCGGCGTGCACGACGGCAAGGTCACCAAGGGGTCCATCACCCTCGACGGTGAACCGATCCACCGGCTCTCCCCCGCCCGGATCGCCGACCGCGGCGTGAAGCAGGCGCTGGAGGGCCGCCGCATCCTCGGCGAGCTGACGGTCGAGGAGAACCTCAGGGTCGGCGGGCACGCCCGGCCGCGCACCCTGCGGGCGAACCTCGACCGGTGCTACGAGCTGTTCCCGCGGCTCGCCGAGCGCCGAAGACAGAGCGCGGGCTACCTGTCCGGGGGCGAGCAGCAGATGCTCTCGATCGGCAGGGCGCTCATGTCCGACCCCTCCTACCTCCTGCTCGACGAACCCGGCCTCGGCCTCGCGCCGTTGCTCGTCCAGCAGATCCGCGACCTCGTCGTGAAGATCAACGAACAGGGCACCACCGTCCTGCTGGTCGAGCAGAACGCCGGCATGGCGCTCTCGATCGCCGACCACGGCTATGTCCTGGAGACCGGCAAGGTCGTGATGGACAAGCCCGCGGCGGCACTCCTCGCCGACGACGACATCCGCGAGTTCTACCTCGGGCTCGGCACCTCCTCGTTCCGTGCGGTCAAGCACTACAAGCGCAGGAAGCGGTGGTTGTCGTGAGCGTCCTCGAAGTCACCGGCGTCCGCCTCGCCTTCAACGGGGTCGTCGCCGTCGACGGGGTGTCGTTCAGCGTCGAGGAGGGCGAGCTGTTCGCCGTCATCGGCCCGAACGGCGCCGGGAAGACGTCCGTCTTCAACGTCCTGAGCGGCGTCTACCGTCCGCAGCGCGGCACCGTGCGGTTCGCGGGGGAGGACCTCACGGGCCTGCGGCCCCACCGCATCGCCGCACGCGGCATGGCCCGCACGTTCCAGAACATCGAGCTGTTCTCCCACCTCACCGTCGTCGACAACCTCATGCTCGGCCGCCACAACCACATGCGCCACGGCGCCCTGTCCGCGTTCCTCTGGCTCGGCAGGGCACGCCGCGAGGAGCTCGCGAACAGGGCGGCGGTGGAGGAGGTCATCGACTTCCTGGAGCTGGAGCAGTGGCGCCGCTATCCCGTCGGGCTGCTGCCCTACGGCGTGCAGAAGCGCGTCGAGCTGGGCAGGGCGCTCGCGATGGAACCGAAACTGCTGCTGCTCGACGAGCCGGTCGCAGGCATGAACGTCGAGGAGACCGAGGACATGGCCCGCTTCATCCTCGACGTCCGCGAGGAACTGGCCATCCCCATGATCATGGTCGAGCACGACATGGGCCTCGTCATGGACCTCGCGGACCGCGTGATGGTGATGGACTTCGGCCGCCCCATCCGCACCGGCACCCCGTCCGAGGTCCAGCGGGACCCGGACGTCATCCGCGCCTACCTGGGCGAGCAGCACCGGAGCGTGACCTCGTGACGACGACGGTGGTGACCCGCGTGCGGGACAGGGCGGCCGCGACGCCGGACCTGGTCGCGTTGCGCGCCAAGGACCTCGGCATCTGGCAGGAGGTCAGCTGGGCCTGCTACTGGGCGAACGTGGAGCTGGTCGGCAACGCGCTGCTCGCGCTCGGGCTCGAGCCGGGCGACCGGGTGGCGATCCACTCCGAGAACCGGCGCGAGTGGCTCTACGCCGACCTCGGCGCCGTCGCGGCCGGCTGCGTCACCGTCGGCCTCTACCCGACGAACCCGCCGCCGGAGGTCGCGTACCTGCTGTCCCACTCCGGGGCGCGCGTCCTGATCGCCGAGGACCAGGAACAGGTCGACAAGGCGCTGGCCGTGCTGGAGGACACGCCCGAGCTGGAGTGGATCGTCCACATCGAGCCGCGGGGCGTCCGCGGCCGGTACGACAACCCGAAACTGCTGTGCTGGGACGACTTCCTGGCGCTGGGGGCACGGCACCGCGACGAGCACGGCGGCGAGCTGGCCGCGCGGATGGAGCGCACCACACCGGACGACGTCATGACGTTGATCTACACGTCCGGCACCACCGGGCCGCCCAAGGGCGCGATGCTCACCGTGGCGAACGTCGAGTTCGCCGTCCAGGTGCTGGTGGAGGGCGGCGGTTTCACTTCGCCACCGCCGTCCCCCGCCGACGTCACGCTGTCCTACCTGCCGCTGTGCCACGTGGCCGAGCGGATCTTCACGACGTGGTTCAGCGCGGCCAGCGGCGTGCAGGTGCACTTCGCCGAGTCGATCGAGACCGTGCAGGCGAACCTGCGCGAGGTGCAGCCCACGATCCTCTTCGGCGTCCCGCGGATCTGGGAGAAGGTGCTCGCGGGCGTCATGATCAGCGTCTCCAGCGCGTCGTGGCTTAAGCGGACCGTGACGCGTTTCTGGTTGCGCAGGGCGGAGAACATCGGCGAGACCCTCGTGCGCACCGGAGGACGGCACACCGGCAAGAGCCGTCTGCTCTACGCGCTGGGCTGGCTGTTCTGCTTCCGTGCGCTGAAAGCGCGGATCGGCATGAGGTACGTGCGCTATGCCGCATCCGGTGCCGCCCCGATCGCACCGGACGTGCTGAAGTTCTTCATGGGCATCGGGGTGCCGATGCACGAGGTCTACGGCATGACCGAGAACACCGCCGTGGCAACGGGAAACCGGCCGGGCCGGGTGAAGGTCGGCACGGTCGGCGAACCACAGCCCGGCACCGAGCTGCGCATCGACGAGGAGACCGGCGAGGTCCTCACCCGGCACCCCGGCACGTTCGCCGGCTACTGGCGCGACCCCGACGCCACCCGGCGCGTGCTCACCGGCGGGTGGCTGCGCACCGGCGACGTCGGCGAGTGGGTCGGCGGCACGCACCTGAAGATCACCGACCGGATGAAGGACATCATCATCACCGCGGGCGGCAAGAACATCGCGCCGTCGGAGCTCGAGAACGCGCTGAAGACCTCCCCGTACATCAAGGAAGCCGTCGTCATCGGCGACCAGCGGGCGTACCTGGTGGCGTTGATCGGCATCGAGTACGAGACGGTCGGGCACTGGGCCCGGCAGCGCCGGATCCCCTACACCACCTACCGCGACCTGTCGGAGAAGGCGGAGGTCCAGGAGTTGGTGCAGTCCGTCGTGACCGAGGTGAACACCCGGTTCGCCACCGTCGAGCAGATCAAGAAGTTCCGGACGCTGCCCAAGGAGCTCGACCACGAGGACGGCGAGCTGACCGCCACCCAGAAGGTGAAGAGGTCCGCGCTGGGCAAGGCGTTCGGCGGCCTCGTCGACTCCATGTACGAGGGGGCGCGCCGTGGATGAGCTGCTCCAGTCGCTGGTCCGCGGCCTCGGCACCGGGTCGATCTACTCGCTGCTCGCGCTCGGGTTCGTGATCATCTACAAGTCGACGCAGGTGATCAGCTTCGCCCAGCCCGCGTTCATGCTGGCGGGCGCGGTGCTGGTCTCCTACCTCGCGCCCGCGGTGTCGTTCTTCGGCGCGGTGGCGGTGGCCGCCGTCGTGATCGCGGTGCTGGCGCTCGGCGTCGAACGGACGGTGCTGCGGCCGATGGTCGGCAAGCCGGTGTTCGTCGTCGCGATCATCACCATCGGCGTGGACGTCGTGGTGCGCGTCGTCACCAACGCGTTCATCGGCCTGGACGTGCGCCAGGTCGGCGACCCGTGGGGCCTCACGACCGTCTCGCTGCTCGGGGCGGAGGTCCAGCAGCGGTACCTGGTGATGATCGGGACCACCGCCGCCGTGACCGTCGCGCTGTTCCTGTTCTTCCGGTACTCGCGGATCGGGCTCGCCATGCGGGCGGTGGCCTACGACCAGGAAGTCGCGCTGGCGCAGGGGATCTCGGTCGGGTCGGTGTTCGCGCTGTCGTGGGCGCTGGCCGGTGGTCTCGCCGCGCTGGCGGGGGTGTTCGTCGCGACGGGCGCCGGTGTCGACCAGCAGCTGTGGATCGTGGCGCTGAAAGCGTTGCCCGCCATCATCCTCGGCGGCCTGGAGTCGCTGGGCGGGGCCGTGGTGGGCGGTCTCGCGGTCGGCGTCGTCGAGTCGCTCTTCGGCACCTACCAGAACGACTTCGCGCCGTGGCTCGGACCGAACTTCGGGCTGGTCGCCCCGTACGCGTTGATGCTGCTCGTCCTGCTCGTCAGACCGTACGGGCTCTTCGGCAAGAAGGAGGTGGAACGGCTGTGAAAGGCAGACCCGAGCTGTACACCTCCTACGCGCAGGACATGGCGTTCCTGAACACGCGGCCCAAACGCGCGTGGATGGGCGCACTCGTCGTGTTCGCACTGCTGGTCCCGTTCCTCATCGCCGATGACCTGTTGCAGCTGCTCGCCACCGGGTTCGTGGCGGCGATCGGCGCGATCGGGCTCAACATCGTGACGGGCTACGCGGGCCAGGTCTCGCTGGGGCACGCGTTCTTCCTCGCGATCGGCGCGTACACGGGTGCGGCGCTCAGCGGGTCCGAGACCGGGCGGGTGATCGGGTTCGGCATCACGTCGCTGCCGGTCTGGCTGCTCGCCTCGGGACTGGTCGCCGCGTTCTTCGGCGTCCTAGTGGCGCCGGTCGCGGTGCGGCTGCGGGGTCTCTACCTCGCGATCGTGACGCTGGGCCTGGTCTTCCTGGGAGAGCACGTGTTCCGGGAGTGGACCTCGCTCACCGGAGGTCCCGGCGTCGGCCGTCCCGCCGCGGTGCCGGAGCTGTTCGGGGTGCGGCTCGACCGCGACAGCGCGTTCTTCACGGCGGCGCAACAGCTCTACCTCGTGATGTTCGTGCTGCTGGTCATCTTCGGTGTGCTGGCGCGGAACCTGGTGCGCTCCCGCGTGGGGCGCGCGTTCGCGGCGGTGCGCGACCGCGACCTGGCCGCGTCGGTGATCGGCGTGGACCTCACCAGGTACAAGGTGCTGGCGTTCGCGGTGTCCTCGTTCTACGCGGGCGTCGCGGGCTCGTTGTTGTTCGTGGTGAACGGGTTCGTCGACCCCGGCTCGTTCACCCTGCTGTTGTCCGTGCAGTACATCGCGATGGTGCTCATCGGTGGCGCGGGCACCATCTCCGGGGCGGTCATGGGCGCCCTGTTCATCACGCTGCTGCCACGCATCACCAGGGAACTGCCCGCGGTGCTGCCGTTCGTCAGCGGTGACGCGACCGGCGCGGTCACGGTCTTCCAGGTGGAGGCCGTGCTCTACGGCGTGCTCATCATCATGTTCCTCATCGTCGAACCACGCGGTTTGTTCGGCATCTGGGTCCGCGTCCGCAACTACTGGCGCACCTGGCCGTTCTCGTACTGAGGAGAGAATCTTCATGTCTGGTAAGAGACTCGCGACAGTGGCCGTGGCAGCGCTGGCACTCGCGTCGTGCCGGGGCGGCGACACAGCGGCGCCCCAGGAGGGCGCGGGCGGCATCAAGGTCGACTTCGGCGTGACGGCGGAACCCTGCCCGCAGCCGGTGGACAGCTCCAAGGGCTGCATCTACCTGGGCACCATCTCGGACCTCACCGAAGGCCCGTTCAAGACCCTCGCCGTGCCGATCACCGACGCGCAGAAGGCATTCTGGAAGCGCGTGAACGACCAGGGCGGCATCGGCGGCTACGAGGTCGACGTGACGAAGTACGTCAAGGACAACAAGTACAACCCGCAGATCCAGAACCAGGTCTACCAGGAGATCAAGGGCAACATCCTCGCGCTCACCCAGACCCTCGGCTCGCCCACCACGGTGGCGATCCTGCCGGACCTGCAAAGCAGCAACATCGTGTCGGTGCCCGCGTCCTGGACCTCGTTGTGGGGCTTCGAAGAGGTCATCCTGGAGTCCGGCGCCAACTACTGCATCGAGTCGATGAACACCGTCGACTACGCCGCCGACAAGCTCGGCGCGAAGTCCGTCATGGCCGTGCACCTCGCGGGTGACTACGGCGACGACGCCGCGGCCGGTGCCAAGATCGCGGCCGAGAAGCGCGGCCTGTCGTTCGAGAGCGTGACCACGCAGACCGGCCAGGACAACCAGGCCGGCGCGATCGACGCCGTGGTGTCCAAGAAGCCGGACCTGGTCGTGCTCACCACCGGCCCGACCGACGCCGCCGTGATCATCGGTCAGACCGCGGCCCGCGGCTACCAGGGCAAGTTCATCGGCACCTCGCCGACGTGGAACCCCGGCCTGCTGCAGTCACCCGCCGCGCCCGCCATCAAGGCGCTGTACCTGCAGTCGGCGCCCTGGAAGGCGTGGAACACCGAGTCCGTCGGCCACACGGCGATGCGCGCGGGCCTGAGTGGCGTGACGCCCAACGACGGCTACACCGCGGGCTGGGTGTGGGCCTACCCGTTGAAGGCGGCGCTGCGGAAGGCCGCGGAGAACAAGGATCTGACGCGTGCCGGGGTGGTCGCCGCGGTGCGTCAGCTCACCTCTGTGGACTACGAGGGGATGCTCCCTTCGGGTGCAGGCAATTTCTCCGCTTCGCCCCAGGAAGCCGCTTTCCGCCAGACGCTGCTCTACCAGCCCGACGAGGCCGCTCCGACCGGAGTTTCGCTGGTGGAGGACTTCTTCACCGGTCCGACGGCGAAGGATTTCACCTTGGACAAGCCCTGTTACCAATGACGCCGAACGGGTGACAGTTGACACTGGTTCGGGGGTCTCCTGACTAGGCTCTCCCAGTAGCAGGTTGCTAGGAGGTTGCAGCGGTGTTGTCGTGCGTTGAAGTTCGCCGATCCGCGGGGGGCCTCCGGTTGTTCGTCCGTCCCCCCGCCGCGCTGCGTTCGAGCGCGCGGCTGGGGTACGAACGGGTGTCGGAGTTGTTGGCCGCGATCCGCAGGGCCGAGTCGTGCTCGGTGCCGGACGTGTCGCTGAGGTACGTGCCCGACCAGCGCACCGGGACGGCGGAGCTGACGTGCGAGACGGGGTCCGTGCACCTCGGCGCCGACGAGGTGAGCGCCCTGCACGACGCGCTGCGGGCGCACATGCCCGACCGCATGAAGCCGCTACCGGCCTAGCTTCCTGACGAGCCACTCCGTGCGCGTCCGCCGTGCCGCCGCGGAGACGCGGGCGTCCGGGAACGCCACGTCGAACGCGTGGAAACCGCCCGCCCAGGTGTGCAGCTCGGCGTCACCGCCCGCCGCCCAGATCCGCGTGGCGTAGTCGACGTCCTCGTCCCGGAACACCTCCGCGGACCCGGTGTCGACGTACGTGGGCGGCAGCCCGGACAGGTCCCCGGCCAGAGCCGGTGACACGTAAGGGGAAACGTCGGTGGCGTCGCCGAGCACCGACCGCCAGCCGAACTCGTTCATCTCCCGCGTCCACACACCGGGGTCGCCGGAGTACTGCCTGCTCGACGTCGTCGCGTTGCGGTGGTCGAGCATCGGGCAGAGCAGCACCTGGGCGGCGATCTCCGGCCCGCCCAGGTCGCGTGCCTTCAGCGTGACCCCGGCCGCGAGCCCGCCGCCGGCGCTGATGCCCGCCACCACGATCCGGTCGACGCCGAGCGCCTCCGCGTTCGCGGCCGTCCACTCCAGACCGCGGTAGCAGTCGTCGACCAGCGTCGTGCCGGTCACCTCCGGTGCGAGCCGGTGCTCGACGGTGACCACGACGACGCCGAGCTCCTCCAGCCACTCCAACGGAATCTCGATCTGCGAGAAGCGGTCGCCCATCACCATCCCGCCGCCGTGGATCCAGTAGACGCACGGCGCGGGCCCGTCGAGGTCCTTGGGGCGAAAGACGGTCAAAGAGATCTCGCCGAGATCGACGTCCTGCCGTTCGGCGGTGGTCTTGAACGGCGTCGGCGGCATTTGCCGGATCTGGTGCAGCAGCTCGGGAGTCAGCTCGGTGAACAACGGCATCTCCGCGAGCAGCGCACCCAGTTCGGGGTCGAAAGCGGGGCGGGCCATCAGAACGCCGCCTTGCCGCCGACGGGCAGCTGGTCGGTGTACGTGGCGTCACCGGCGATCAGCGGCTGGAGCCGGGCGACGAACGCCTGCGACTCCTCGCTCCGGAAGAACTTCCCGTGCGCCTCCGCCGTCGTCCAGCCCTCGGTCACGTGCACCACGTCCCTGTCGCTCGCCGAGCGGCCGACCAGGAAGACGACGCAGTCGTCGTTCGGCAGCGATGGGGCGTTGAGCAGCAGCTCGACGACCTCGTCGCCCTTGCCCGGTCGCGCGGTCATGGTGGCGTGGAACCCGTGCTCGACACTCATCTTTTCCTGCCTCCTGTGTGGGCTGCCGTTCTGGCGTTGGCTCAAGTAGACAGACCTGAGCAGGGGTGATGACAGATCGATGCTGTCGTGCTCTTGCCTGATCCTGCCTTTCGGGTGGCGCGGCTGCCCGTTGGGGCAGGCAATGGTGTCCGTCGGGACGTCGGTGCGCCGATGGTTGGGGACGGCGGAGGCGGACCATCGTGGACGGCGTGATCCACGAGGTTGACGAGGCTTTGCGTCGCCTGGTCCGCGACGAGGCGCTGCGCGGTTCGGACCTGGAGGTCGCGTTCGACGCGCCGACCAAGGACTGGGCGGCGCGGCGCAACGCGCCCACGGTCAACATCTACCTCTACGACATCCGCGAGGATATGAAGCGCCGCCAGCGCGGCCTGCTCAACGAGTACGACGCGCGGGGGCAGGTCGCGGCCCGGCACCTGCCGCCGCGCCACATGAAGCTGTCGTACCTCGTCACCGCGTGGACACAGCGGCCGGAGGACGAGCACCGCCTGCTCTCCGACCTGCTCATCGGGTTCCTCGGCTACGACGCCGTGCCGCCGGGGCTGCTCACCGGGTCGCTGGACGAGCTGGCCCTGCCCGTGCCGATGACCGTCGCGCTGCCGCCGCCGGAGGACCGCGCGTTCGCGGACGTGTGGAGCGCGCTGGGCGGTGAGCTGAAACCGTCGCTGGACGTCGTGGTGTCGGCGCCGGTGTCGTCCGGGCGGAGGTACACCGCCGCGCCGCGGGCGAGCCAGGGCGTGGAGCTGCGCAACGGCGAGGACCGCGTGCGGCACGACGTCTCCCCGGAGGGGGCGTCGATGCGCAAGGTGGCGCGATGATCTTCGAGCGGATGGCGGGGCTGGAGCGGCGCATCCGGGTCGCCGTGGCCGCGCGCAGGGCGACGGACCCGAACCCCGACGACCCGTTCCGCGGGCTCTACCTGTCGGACGAGGTCATCGAGGCGTTGCTGGACGGCGGGAGGGAGCCGTTCGCGCCGTTCACCGAGACCGCGGCGGACGGCCGCCTCGGCCGCCTCGCCGCACGGGCACAACTGTCCGAAGTGGACGTCGAGCTGCTGCTCGTCGCGCTGGCACCGGACGTCGACAGCAGGTTCGAGCAGTTCTACGGCTACCTCAACGACGACGTCACGCGGCGCAGGGCCACCATCGGGCTGGCGCTGCGGCTGTGCGGGCTGCCGGAGGCGTCCCCGGGGGGCAGGTCGCGGCTCGACCCCGGCAGCCCGCTGGTCCGGTGCGGGCTCGTGACCGTGGAGGACTCCGAACGGCCGCTGCTCTCCCGCGCGTTGCGGGTGCCGGACCGGGTCGGCGCGCACCTGCTGGGCGACGACCGGCCCGACCCGCTGCTCACCGACTTCGTGACGCTGCCCCGCGACCCCGTGCGGATGCCGGGCGACGACCGGCTGGCCCGCGGCATCGACCGCGGCGTGCGGCTCGTCTACCTGCGCGAGCACCCCGGCGGCGGTGCGGCGGAGCTGGCCGCGGCGGCACTGGCGCGAGCGGGGTTCCCCGCGCTGCTCGTCGAGGCCGGCCGGATGACCGACCCGCTGGCGGTCACGCGCGAGGCGCTGCTCAGGGGAGCGGGGATCGTCGTCGGGCCGATCGACGCCCAGTTCACGCTGGAGAAGTTGCTGCACGACGAGATCCCGGTGATCGCGTACGGGTCCGGGGCGTGGGAGCCGCGCTGGACCCGCACGCCGCCGCTGCAGCACGACGCGGTGCAGGTGCCGTTCGACGTGCGGGTGGCGTTGTGGCGCACGGAGCTCGACGGCAAGCTCGCCTCCGGCACCGACCCGGCCGAGGTGACCGCGCACTTCGTGCTCGGGCCGACCCAGATCAGCAGGGCGGCGAGCGCCGCGGCGGTCTCGGCGCTGGCCGACGACGGGAAGGTCGGCGTCACGCACCTGCGGGCGGGCGCGCGCAGCCAGAACGCGGGCGGCCTGCAACGGCTGGCGCGGCGCATCGAACCCGCGGTGACGTGGCAGGACCTCGTGCTGCCGGTGCAGATCACCGCGTTGTTGCAGGAGCTCGCGGCCAGGGCGAAGCACCGCGACCGGGTGATCGACGAGTGGCGGATGCGTCCCGGCGGTGGCCGGGGCCGCGGCGTGACGGCGTTGTTCGCCGGTGACTCGGGGACGGGCAAGACGATGTCCGCCGAGGTGATCGCCGCGTCGCTGGGCCTCGACCTCTACACGGTCAACCTCGCGACCGTGGTGGACAAGTACGTCGGCGAGACGGAGAAGAACCTCGAACGGATCTTCGTCGAGGCGGCGGGCGTGAACGGCGTGCTGCTGTTCGACGAGGCCGACGCGATCTTCGGCAAGCGGTCGGAGGTCCGCGACGCGCACGACCGGTACGCCAACATCGAGAGCGCGTACCTGTTGCAGCGCATGGAGTCCTTCGACGGCATCGCGGTGCTGGCCACGAACCTGCGCGCGAACCTCGACGACGCCTTCACCCGCCGCCTCGACGTGATCGTGGACTTCCCGCTGCCGGACGCGGACCTGCGACGCGGCCTGTGGGACCGCTGCCTCGGCTCCTGCGTGCCGCGCTCGTCCGACGTGGACCTCGACTTCCTCGCGGAGTCGTTCGAGCTGGCCGGCGGGCACATCCGCTCGGCGGCGGTGACGGCCGCCTACCTCGCGGCCGCCGCCGGGCACGTCGTCGGCATGGTCGAGCTGATCGGCGCCGTCGCCCGCGAGTACCGCAAGCTCGGCAGGCTGGTCGGACCGCGCGAGTTCGGCCGCTACTTCGAACTGGCCACCGAACGACTGGTGGGATGACCCGGAAAGAAGGTTTCGCGATGCGCGGGCACGAACACGAGTACGAGGAGTCGGCGCGGCCGAAGGGCGACCGGCTCCCGCAGGAGGAGAACGGCCTGCTGGGCCGCGCCGCCGCCGCCGGGCGCACCGACGTGCTCGGTCCCTCGGGCGTGCTCGGCCTGCAAAGAGCCGTGGGCAACGCGAGCGTCGGCGACGTCGTCTCGTCCGGCGGCGGCTCACCGCTCGACGCGGACGTGCGGGAGGACATGGAAAGCCGGTTCGGGCACGACTTCTCCGACGTCCGGGTGCACACCGGCTCCGAGGCGCACGACTCCGCGAAGTCGGTGAACGCCCAGGCTTACACCGTCGGCTCGAACATCGTGTTCCAGCGCGACAAGTACGACCCGTCCTCCGACGACGGCAAGCACATGCTGGCGCACGAGCTGACGCACGTCGTGCAGCAGCGGTCCGGACCCGTCGACGGCACGGACAACGGCAGCGGCGTGAAGGTCAGCGACCCGTCCGACCGGTTCGAACGCGAGGCCGTGGCCAACGCGGACCGCGTCATGTCCGCGCCCGCCGCACCCGTGCAGCGCAGCGCCGACCACTCCGGTCACGCGGACGTGGCCGTGCAGCGCGAGGAGGAGACCGGTGAGGAGGAGACCGCGCAGACGTTCGTTCAGCGGTCCGAAGAGGAGGAAGAAGCCCCGGCCGAGTGAGCCCGTCCCGGAGGGCCTGTCGTCGATCCACTGGCGACAGGCCGTCGTGCTGTCCGGGGAACGCTTGGGGCGACTGCCCTTTCGGGCAGTCGCGGGCTCCCCGAAGCACCGTCGGCGGGCCGTGCCGGTTTCGCCGCCGCGGCCGGAGCATGGGTCGTACAGGGTTCCGTACGACTTGGGAGGCCGTCGATGCCCACCTATCTCTCGCCGGGCGTGTACGTCGAGGAGGTGGAGGCCGGTGCCCGCCCGATCGAGGGCGTGGGCACCGCCGTCGCCGCGTTCGTCGGGTTCGCGGCCAAGGGTGAGTACAACACCCCGACCCTCGTGTCGAACTGGGCGCAGTACTCCGAGAAGTTCGGCGACTTCGCCGAGGGCTGCTACCTGCCGCTGGCCGTCTACGGCTACTTCCTCAACGGCGGCACCAACTGCTACGTCGTCCGCGTCGGCGGCGACCGGACCGCGCCCGCCCTGCCCGCCGGTCCGTCGGCCGTGCTGGGCAGCTACCGCGTCACCGCGCGCGAGCTGGGCGCGGGCACCCTGTCCGTCGAGGTCGGCGACCCGGCGGGGGAGAACCAGCAGGAGGACCGCTTCACGTTGCTGGTCAAGGACAACGGCAAGGTCGTCGAGTCCCACCAGGTGACCGCCAAGCGCGGCAAGGAGAACGTCGTCACCGTCGTGAACACGGCGTCGAAGCTGATCACGGTCGAGGAGGTCCCCGGCGCGGCGCTGACCCGTCCCGACAAGGTGACGGCCGCCCTGCGCGAGACCCCGCCCGCACCGCCCGTGCCGCGCAAGGTCGTCGCGGACGACTACGTGGGCGACGTCGCCGACCGCACCGGCTTCGGCGGCCTGGAGGCCATCGACGAGGTCACCATGATCGCGGTGCCGGACCTGATGAGCTCCTACCAGCGCGGGATGATGACGCTGGAGGCCGTGAAGACCGTGCAGGCCGCCATGATCGCGCACTGCGAGCTCATGGGCGACCGCATGGCGATCCTCGACCCGCCGCCCGACCTCACGCCGGCGCAGGTGAAGAACTGGACGCAGGTCGAGGCGGGCTACGACTCGAAGTACGCGGCGCTGTACTACCCGTGGGTCAAGGTCTACGACCCGTCCACTTCGGACAACGTCTTCGTGCCGCCGTCCGGCCACATGGCGGGCGTCTGGGCGCGCTCCGACGCCACCCGCGGCGTGCACAAGGCCCCGGCGAACGAGCCGGTGCGCGGTGCCGTGGCGTTGCAGACCCAGCTGACCAGGGCCGAGCAGGAGCTGCTGAACCCGATCGGCGTCAACTGCATCCGTGCGTTCACCGGCCGCGGCATCCGCGTGTGGGGAGCCCGCACGCTGTCGTCGGACCCGGCCTGGCGCTACCTGAACGTCCGGCGGCTCTTCAACTACCTGGAGGAGTCCATCCTGGACGGAACCCAGTGGGTGGTGTTCGAGCCGAACGACGACGCGCTGTGGGCCCGCATCCGGCGGACCATCGCCTCGTTCCTGGTGATGGAGTGGCGCAAGGGCGCCCTGTTCGGCCTCACGCCCGACGAGGCGTTCTACGTCAAGTGCGACCGCGAGACCAACCCGGCGGAGGGCATCGACCTCGGCCAGGTCGTGTGCGAGATCGGCATCGCGCCGGTGAAACCCGCGGAGTTCGTCGTCTTCCGGCTCGCCCAGCTGCAGGGCGGCACCAGTCTGGTCAACGAGTAAAGGCGGTTCATCGACATGCCACTCCCCGATCTCGACACCTCGGTAGGCCACTCCTTCGGGCTGGAGGTCGACGGCATCGCCATCAAGCAGATCTCCGAGGTGTCCGGCCTCAAGATGGAGCAGGACGTCATCGAGCTGAAGCAGAACATGGTCGACGGCAAGTACGTCCTGAAGAAGCTGCCCGGCCGCCCGAAAGCGGGCGAGGTCACCCTCACCAGGGGCCTGACGTCCGACAACTCCTTCGAGAAGTGGGTGAAGGACGCCCACTTCGGCAAGATGGGCAACGCGCGCAAGGGCGGGGCGATCATCGTCTACGACTACGAGGGCCAGCCCATCAAGCGCTACAAGCTCACGAACGCCTGGCCCAAGTCCCTGGAGATCGGCTCGCTGAAGGCCGGCGACACCTCCGTCCTCACGGAGAAGCTCGTCGTCACCTACGAGCAGATGGAGGTCGAATGAGACGGGCCGCCGTGGAGATGCGGACGGAGTTCGCCTTCGAGCTCCCCCGCGGCTACGTCGACGACGCGGGCACCGTCCACCGCTCCGGCGTGATGCGCCTGGCGACGGCCCGCGACGAGCTGATCCCGTTGCGGGACGACAGGGTCCGCGAGAACTCCGCCTACCTGACCGTCGTCCTGCTCGCCCGCGTGGTGACGAGCATCGGCTCCGTGACGGACGTGCACGCGGGGGTCATCGAGAACCTGTTCGCCTCGGACCTCGCGTTCCTGCAGGACATGTACCGCCGCATCAACAGCGAGGGCCACACCCGCACCCCGGTCGCCTGCCCGTCCTGCGGCCACGGGTTCGAGGTGGACATAGCGGGTGGGCGCCTGGGGGAATCCTGACGTACGCGCCCGACCGGCTGTACTCGGAGGTCGCGTACGTCGCCTACCACTTCCACTGGTCGCTCGACTCGATCCTGGACCTCGAACACGCCGAACGCCTGCGCTACGCGGAGGAGATCGGCCGCATCAACACGCGGATCTCCGCGTCGTCCGCACCCGCTCCCAGCCCGTGGAGGTGAACCGTCTTGTGGCCCTTTCGCCGGCGTACCGCCCCACTGCCCGTGGTACGGGCCGACTGGCGGTCGCTGCCCCCTCTGCAACGCGTGGTCGCCCCCCACCCCCTGACCAACCCGCCGTCGGGCTTCTCGTCCCGGCTCGCCGCCTGGCAGAACCCGTCGTTCCTCGCGCCGCTGGCACACGCGGTGGGACCTGCGGAGCCGTCCGGGTCCATCGAGGACGTGGCCAGGCCCGCTCCCGCCTCCGAACCCGGCGGGGAGGAGGGGACGCGGGTGGTGCGGTTCGGGCGGGGGGAGTTCGGGCGCGGGGTGGTGTCCCGTGCCGTGGAGGCCGGGGCTGGCACCTCGGTGGGGGCTGGTGCTGCGGCTGAGGCTGCGGCGCCGGTGGTACCTGGGCCGGTGGTGCCTGAGCCGGGGGTAGCTGAGACGGTGACGCCTGAGCCGGTGGTACCCGGGCCGGTGGCACCGAGTTCTGCGGTGTCGAGCGCCGTGCCGCCGGGTCCTGTGCCGCCGGGTGCTGTGGTGTCGGGTCCAGCGGGGGCGGGGCCGGTGGTGTCGAGGGCGGTCGCGCCGAGTCCTGTGGTGCGCAGTCCTGCGGTGCCGAGTCCGATGCCGCCGAGTCCCGCGATGCCGCCGAGTCCCGCGATGCCGGGGCAGGTGGTGCCGAAGCCGGTGGAGTCGGGGCCAGAGGTGCCGGGCCCGGTGGTGTCGCGGGCGGTCGCGCCGAGCCTTGGGGTGCAGAGTCCCGCAGTGCAGAAGCCGATGGTGCAGAAGCCGATGGTGCAGAACCCGGTGGTGCAGAACCCGGTGGTGCAGAACCCGGTGGTGCAGAACCCGGTGGTGTCGCGGGCGGTGTCGGCGGGTCCTGCGCTGCAAGGGCAAGTCGTGCCGAATCCGGTGGTGCCAGGCGCAGCGGTGTCGGGTCCGATGGTGTCGAAGGCGGTCGCGCCAAGCTCTGGGGCGGAGAGCCCGATGCCGCCCAAACCGGCGGTGGCGAAGCCGGCGGCATCGGGTCCGGACGTGCCGGGCCCGGTGGTGTCGAGGTCCGCCCTGCCGAGTCCTGCGGCGCCGGATTCCACGGCTCCGGACCTTGCGGTGCCGACTCCGACGCCGCCGAGTCCGATGCCGCCGAGCCCACCGCCGTCGAATCCGGTGTCGTCGAACCCGGCTCCGGCGAATCCGGCTCCGTTGAATGCGGTGCCGTCGAACCCTGTTGTGTCGAGGCTGGTGTCGCCGAGTCCGGCACCCTTGAGTTCGATGCCTCCCAACCCGGTGGTGTCGAGGGCGGTTGTGCCCAACCCGCCACCAAGTCCTGCGCCGCCAAGCCTTGCACCGCCAAGCCTTGCACCGTCGAGTTCTGCACCGACGAGTCCTGCGTCCCCAAGCCTTGTGCCCCCAAGCGTTGCGTCCCCAAGTCCTGTGCCGTTGAGTCCTGCGGGGCCGAGTCCCGCGGCGCAGAAGGCGGTGCCGGGGCCACCGGCGGTCCAGCGGTCGGCGTCGGACCCGGCCATGCCGGTCGTGACCCCTCCGCGGGTTTCGCCGCCGCCCCCGCTCCGGGAAGTGGCCGAGCAGGTCGCGGCGCCGGAGATGCCGCAGCCCCTGCCCGCGCCGGAACCGTCGAGCCCGGAGCCGGCACCTCCGTCGGCGGATGCGCCGCTGGTCGGCGGGTCCGCGCTGCCGGAGGCGACGCCGGTGCAGCGGTCTGTGGCGAGTGAGCCGCCTCCGGTGGTGACGCGGCCCCGCAGGCTCGGCTTGGGTGAGCCGATCTCGCCCGTGCTGGCGCAGCGCGCGGCGGAACCCGCCAAAGCCGGACCTCCGGCATCCCTGACGCCTGGTGTGCCTGTCGTGCAACGCGTTGACGAACCTGCCGAGCCGCCTGGTGTGCAACGGGAGGTGGAGGTCGACCTGCCGGTGGTGCCGCTCGTCGGTGCGGCGGAGCCGATGGTGCAGCCGGTCTCACCGCAGGCCGCTCCTCCGGCCGTGCAACGTCAGGCGGAGCCGCCGGTGGTGCAACGTCAGGCGGAGCCGCCGGTGGTGCAGCGGACGACCGGGCTCGTCGGCGAGAACGCCCCGCTCCTGCCGGTGCGGTCCGCCGCCGAACCGGCGGAGGCTGCGGGAAGTGCGAAAACGGAGCCCGCGGGCGAGCCCGTCCACGTCATCCAGCGGAGTGCGGAACCGGAGCAGCTGGCGCCGCTCACGGGAGCGTCGGCGCCACTGGTGCAGCGGACCGCGGAACCGGTGCGGGGCGCACCTCAGGTGCAGCGGACACCCGAGCACGCGACGAACCACGTCGCACAACCGGTGCACCACATCGCACGGCCGACGGCCCACAGCGCCCCGCCGGTCCTCAGCCTCGTCGAACCACCCCGGCCCGTCCCGGCTCCCGCGGCGGAGCCGGTGGTCGCGCGGGTCGAGGAGGTGGTGCGGAGCGTGCCGGAACCCGTTGTGCGGCAGGAGGTCGTGCAGCGGGTCGAGGCGGCGGCACCCGAGGTCTCGGCGCCGCCGCCGGTCCAGGGCCAGAACGCCGACGAGCTGCTCCGAAAGCTCTACGACCCCCTGCTGCGCCGGCTCAAGGCCGATCTGTGGCTCGACCGTGAGCGCCGCGGGGCGCTCACCGATCTGTGAGGACAGGCCATGACCGCACCAGAGGAAGCCGTCGCCGTCTGCTTCAGCGTGTCCGTCGACAAGGACGACCTGGGGGCCTTCAACAGCTGCGAGGGGCTCGGCTGCGAGTTCGTCATCGAGCAGCGCGAGGAGGGGGGCAACAACGGGATGGTGTGGCAGCTGCCCACCCGCGTCAAGTACCCCAACGTGAAGCTGAGCAGGCCGGTCACCAGGGACAGCCAGAAGATCACCAGCTGGATCGCGGGCATGGCCTCCGGCGTCCGGCGGCGCACGGCCGTCATCGAGGCCAGGACGCTGGAGGGCAAGGTGATCGCGAGCTGGTCGCTGGCGGAGGTCGTGCCCGTGCGGTGGACGGGGCCGCAGCTCAGCGCCGACCAGGTCAAGGTCGCGGTCGAGACGCTGGAGCTGGCGCACCACGGCTTCCTGGACGCGCGATGACCGTCACGTTCACGAGCGCGGGCTCGACGACGACGTCCAAGAAGATGGAGCACGCGACCCTCACCGTGCACGAGCCGCCGAAGCCGGGCGGGTTGCAGAAGCCGGGCGCGCAGATCGACGAGATCCGGTTCCAGTTCAACCCCAAGGAGCTGACGCTCGGCAAGAACGCCAGCTGGCAGCGGGAGACGCAGCCCAACGCGGCGAAGGCGGGCGTGCCGGAGTTCAAGGGGGCCGAACCGGCCAAGCTGGCGCTGGAGATCTTCCTCGACTCCACCGACACGATGGGCGACGCGACCATCAAGAAGGTCGAGCAGCTCTTCAACCTCACCGTGCCCACGAAGGAGTCGCGCCAGAACGGCAAGGGCAGCCCGCCGTGGGTCATCTTCAAGTGGGGCACCACGACGGGCTTCCCGAGCTTCGTCTCCAGCGTCACGGCCAAGTACACGCTCTTCACGCCCGGCGGCATGCCGGTCAGGGCGCTCTGCACGGTGAACCTCGAAGAGGTCAGCGGCGAGCCGGGAGGGCAGAACCCGACGAGCGGGGCGCTGGCGGCGCGGGACGCGCACCTGCTCACGGCGGGCGACAGCCTGCAGGGCCTCGCGTACCGGGTCTACGGCAACCCGGAGCTGTGGCGGCACATCGCCGAGGCGAACGACATCGACGACCCGATGCGGCTGCGGCCGGGCACGACCGTCCTCGTCCCGGCGTTGGAGGAGATCCAGCATGGCTAACGAGAGCTTCGCCAACACGCTCGTCGTCGAGGTCGACGGCAAACCGTTGCCCGCGGACGTCAAGCCGCTGCTCACCTACGCCTACGTCGACGACAGCAGGAACCTGCCCGACATGTTCGTGCTGCGCTTCCGCGACCCCGGCCACGTCGTGCTCGCCAAGGCGGGCTTCAAGATCGGCGCCGCGGCCTCGCTCAAGGTGCAGACGGCGGACCCCGGCGGGCCGAAGCCGTTGATGAGCGGGGAGGTCACGGCCGTCGGCGTCGAGCTGGACGCGCACGGCACCTTCACCGAGGTGCGCGGCTACGACCAGGCGCACCGGCTGTTCCGCGGCAAGCGGGTCGCGGTGTACCCGAACATGACCATCGCCGACGTCGTCCGCAAGGTCGTCCAGCGCGCGGGCATCGCGCTGGGCAAGGTCGACGCCGTGCCGGGGTTCGGCGGGCGGCCGGACACCCAGCTGAGCCAGGACAACCTGAGCGACTGGGAGTTCCTGAGCCGCCTGGCACGCATCGTCGGCGCGCAGATCGCGGTGCGGGACGGCAAGCTCGACTTCACGCTGCCCAAGCCGCCCGCCTCGGCGCCGCGGGCGGGCGCCAAGGCGAAGGCGAACCCGCTCGTGCTGGAGCTGCACAGCTCGCTCGTCGCGCTGCGGGCCGGCATCACGACCGCGGGCCAGGTGCCGGAGGTACAGGTCAGGGGCTGGGACTTCGAGAGCAAGCAGGAGGTCGTCGCCACCGCCACCCCGACCACCGCCGGAACGGAGGTCGCCCAGGCGGACCCCGCGGCGCTGGCGAACAAGTTCGGGGCGCCGCCGCACCTCGAAGCCGGTCTGGCCTACCGCACGCAGGGCGAGGTGAAGGCGGCGGCGGAGGCGCTCGCGGCGCAGCTCGGCGGGGCCTGCGCGGAGCTGACGGGGGTGGCGCGGGGCAACCCGGAGCTCAAGGCAGGCACGGCGGTCGCGTTGACGAACGTCGGCGAGCCGTTCCAGGGCAAGTACACGCTCACCAGCACACGGCACCTGTTCGCCGAACACACCGGCTACACCACGGAGTTCACCGTCTCCGGCAAGCAGGAGCGCTCGCTCTACGGGCTCGTGCACAGCGCGAAGGACAAGCCGCTCAACGGACTCGTGCCCGCTATCGTCACCAACGCCAAGGACCCGCTGAAACTGGGCCGCGTGCAGGTGCAGTTCCCGTGGCTGTCGAAGGAGCTCACGAGCACCTGGGCCCGCACGGTGCAGATGGGCGCGGGGGCGAACCGCGGCACGGTGGTCCTGCCGGAGGTCGGCGACGAGGTGCTGGTGGGGTTCGAGCACGGCGACTTCGACGCGCCGTACGTGCTGGGCGGCCTCCACAACGGCAAGGACAAGCCGCCGCGGCTCGGCAAGCCCGCGGTCGACGAGGCCAGCGGCGAGATCGCGGCACGCGGGTTCGTGAGCCGCAAGGGTCACCGGGTCGAGCTCGTCGAGGACGAGGGGATCCTGATCTCCAGCGGGGACGGGAAGTTCCTCGTCCGGCTCGACCAGAAGACGCAGACCATCGAGATCACCAGCGGCAAGTCCATCGCGGTGAAGGCGCGCAACGGCATCACCGTCGACGCGGGCGCGGGCCCGCTGGAGCTCAAGGGCCAGAAGGTGTCGGTGCAGGCGCAGACCGACCTCACGGCGGAGGGCACGCTGGTCAAGATCGCGGCCAGGGGCCAGGGCGAGGTCTCGGCGACCGGCCCGCTCACCGTCAAGGGCGCCGTCGTGCGGATCAACTGAGGGGAACGCGATGCCACCCGCGGCCAGAACAGGCGACCTGACCGGACATCCCGGTGTCGTCACGGGACCCGGCGTGCCGACCGTGCTGATCGGCGGCAAGCCGGCCGTGACGGCGGGGGACCTGCACACGTGCTCGTTCCCGCCACCTCCACCGCACCCGCCGACACCGATCATCCCGCCGTGCTGCCCGACGGTGCTGATCGCGGGCAGGCCCGCCGCGCGGGTCGGCGACCTGAGCGCGTGCGGCGCGGCGATCCTGCCGCCGGGCTGCCCGACCGTCCTGATCGGAGGGTGACAGGTGGACTTCATCGGCAGGGGCGTGAGCTTCCCCGTCCGCACCGACGCGACGGGGTCGCTGGCGCTCGTCGAGGGCGACCGCGAGATCGTCGAGAGCATCCGGCTGATCCTCGCGACCGCGCCGGGGGAACGCCCGATGCGGCCCGAGTTCGGCTGCGCGATCCACGACCTGGTGTTCGCCCCCGCCGACTCCACGACCGCGGGGCAGATCGCCTACGAGGTGCGGCAGTCGCTGGAGCGCTGGGAACCCCGCATCGACCTCACCGACGTCGTCGTCGACTTCGCGGAGGTCGCCAACGGCACGCTGCTGATCGACATCCGCTACACCCTGCGCACCACCAACGACCCGCGCAACCTCGTCTTCCCGTTCTACGTCATCCCTCCGCACGAGGACGGTGCGTGATGCCGCTTCCCCTGCCGAACCTGGACGACCGCCGGTTCCAGCAGCTCGTCGACGAGGCCAAGCGCCGCGTCCAGCAGCGCTGTCCGGAGTGGACGGACCACAACGTCTCCGACCCCGGTGTCACGCTGATCGAGGCGTTCGCGCACATGGTGGACGAGCTGATGTACCGGCTCAACCGCGTGCCGAAGCTGCACTACCTGAAGTTCCTCGACCTGATCGGCGTGGAGCTGTTCGCCCCGACCGCCGCACGCGTGGACGTCACCTACTGGCTTTCCGCGCCGCAGCCCGCTCCCGTCGAGGTGCCGCGCGGCCACCAGGTGGCGACGCAGCGCAGGGGAGTCGAGGAACCGGTGGTGTTCACGGTCGACCGGCCGCTGTCGATCGTGCCCTGCGAGCTGGCCCACCTGGCCACGACGACCGCGCAGGGCCAGCCCGTGGACCGCACGGACGACCTCAGGGCGCTGAAGGAGCCGCACGCGTTCAGCGAGCAGCCGCAGCAGGACGACGCCGTGCTGTTCGGCCTGTCCGCCGCGGTGCCGGGCTGCGCGGTGCTGCTGAGGGTCGACTGCGACCCGATGGGCTCCGGCATCAACCCGTCGGACCCGCCGTGGGTGTGGGAGGCGTGGACGGACGACGGCTGGACCGCCTGCGAGGTCGACAGCTTCACCAACGGCGGCTTCAACTCCGCGGGTGACGTGGTCCTGCACGTCCCGGCCGGCCACACGACGTCGGTGCTGGGCCGCAACCGCGCGGGCTGGCTGCGCTGCCGTGCCGTCGAGCTGTGGCAGGACCAGCCGTTCTACCAGCGCTCACCACGGATCCGCGACGTCACGGCGGCCACGATCGGCGGCACCACCGAGGCCGTGCACGCCGACGTGGTGCGCGGCGAGACCGTCGGCGTCTCGGAAGGCGTGGCGGGGCAACGGTTCCCGCTCGCCAGGACACCGGTCGTCGCCGGTGCGCCGATCACCGTCGAGGTCGCGACCACCGACGGCTGGGAGACGTGGACCGAGGTGCCGTCGTTCACCGAGTCGGGCCCCGGCGACCGGCACTTCCTGGTGGACAACACCGAGGGTCAGATCATCTTCGGACCGGCGGTGCGGCGGCAGGACGGCAGCCTGCGTCACTACGGCGCGGTGCCCGCGAAGTCGGCGGCCATCCGGGTGCCCGAGTACCGCACCGGCGGTGGCACCAGGGGCAACGTGGCCCGCAACCTCGTGACGGTGCAACGGGATCCGGTGCCGTTCGTCAGCAGCGTCACGAACCGCAAGCCCGGCCGCGGCGGCGTCGCCGGGGAGTCGGTCGAGGACGCCGCCCTGCGCGGGCCGCTGTCGCTGCGGACCCGCGACCGCGCCGTCACGGCCGAGGACTACGAGGTCCTCGCCAGGGAGGCCGCGCCGGAGGTGGCACGGGTGCGGTGCGCGCCCGGCGAGGACGGCGTGCGGGTGCTCGTCGTCCCGGCGGTCCCGGCGCACGAGGAACCGAACTTCGCGGCGTTCCAGGTCGACCGCGAGACGCTCGACCGGATCGCCCGGCACCTCGACGAACGCCGGTGCGTCGGGGCGCGGGTGAGCGTGGAACCGCCGTTCTACCAGGGTGTCACGGTGGTGACCGCTTTGAAGGCGCGCACCGGCACGCCGACGGAGACGGTGCGCGCGCGGGCGATGGACGCGCTGACCGGCTACCTGGACCCGATCCGCGGCGGTGCGGACGGCGGTGGCTGGCCGTTCGGCAGGCCGGTGCACTCGGGCGAGGTGTACGCGGTGCTGCAACGGATTCCGGGGGTGGAGCTGGTGGAGGACGTGAAGCTGTTCGCGGCGAACCTGGCGACGGGGGAGCGCGGCCAGTCGGTGCAACGGGTCGACCTGCCGGTGAACGGGCTCGCGTTCTCCTACGCGCACCAGGTGCGGGTGGCGAGGAGCTGACATGCGCAGTGCCGTCGAAGACCTGCACTCCCCGCACCCGCTGGGCGAACGCATGCCCGCCGTGTACACCGACGACGACTTCACCCAGCGCTTCACCCGTGCCCTCGACGAGGTCCTGGCGCCCGTCTTCACCGTCCTCGACTGCTTCTCCGCGTACCTCGACCCGCGGCTCGCCCCCGACGACTTCGTCGACTGGCTCGCCGGCTGGGTCGCGCTCGACCTCGACGAGAGCTGGTCCGCCGGACAACGCCGCGACCTCGTCGCCAGCGCCGTGCACCTGCACCGGTCGCGCGGCACGAAGAGGGGCATCGAGGACCACCTGCGGCTCCTCACCGGGGGCAGCGCCGAGGTCGTCGACAGCGGTGGCACCACCGTCTCCACCCAGGCCCACGGCCCCTTGCCGGGGAGCTCTCCCGCCCACGTGCGCATCCGGATCCGGGTGGCGGACCCGGACTCCGTCGACAGGGCGCGGATCACCGCGGCGGTGCGCCGGATGGTGCCCGCCCACGTCGCCACGACCATCGAGGTGACCCCATGATCGTCTGTCAGACCTGCGGCGAGCACAACGCGCGGAACTCGGAGTTCTGCGGCAACTGCGGCGACTTCCTGGAGTGGACCGGTGCGCCGGTCCCGACCGGGGCGGTCCGCCCGGACGCGGCACAACCGCAGCAACAACAACACCACCGTCCACAACAGACGCTCAAGCGCGAGCCGCAGCCCGGTGACCTCATCTGCGGGCAGTGCGGCTCCGGCAACCCGGACACCCGGCGGTTCTGCGGTGTCTGCGGCCACTCGTTGCAGGACGCCGTCACGCAGGAGCAGCCGTGGTGGAAGCGCTGGCAGCCCGCCAAGGGCCCGAAGCTCCGCGAGCACGGCAGCCGCCCGCGCCGGGCCAGGAGAATCCGGCAGGGGGTCGGCAAGGCCGTGCGCTGGACCCTGGCCGTCCTGCTGCTGCTGTTCGGCGGGCTGTACGCGTTCTCCGAACCGTTCCGCTCCTCCGTGAACCACCAGGTCGTCTCGGCCAAGGACTCCGTCGCCGCCCTGTTCGTCGAGGAATGGGTGCCCGTGCGGCAGAGCTCCATCTCGGCCGCGCAGGAGCTGCCCGACCACCCCGCGAGCTTCGCGATGGACAACGACAAGGGCACCTTCTGGGCCGCCCCCACCGACCCGAAGACGGCGGCTCTGACGATCCAGTTCGACCACGCCACCGACCTGCGGCGGATGATCGTCTACAGCGGTGACCCGAAGAAGTTCCTGGGCACACAACGGCCTCAGCGCCTCACGCTGGTGTTCGACACCGGCAAGACCCACGACGTCACCCTGACCGACCAGCCGGACCAGCAGGAGCACGCCATCGCGAACGGCGACGGCGTCCGGCAGGTCCAGGTGCTCGTCGCGGGCGTCTACCCGTCGGCGGAGAGCACCGACACGGTGATCAGCGAGATCGAGCTGTTCGAGAAGCAGGTGGACTGACGGTGCGCGCACTCCCGCTGCTGCTGGTGGCGCTGCTCGTGGCGCCGGTCCCGGTGGCGCACGCCCAGCCTCCGGCGACCGAGCCGTTCGACATCGGCTTCGTCGACGACGGGGACGTCTTCACGGTCGACAGCAACGGAAGCGCGCGCACCGCCCTCACCGACGACGAGGACGAGCAGCGAGACCCGGCTTTCTCCTTCGACGGCACCAGGATCGCCTACTCCGAAGAGGGGCGGGTGATGATCGCCGACGCGAACGGCAGCGGTGCGCGGCGCCTCAACGACGAGACGCTCCGGCAGACCGAGCCGGCCTGGTCGCCGGACGGCACGCAGATCGCCCTGGTCACCTGGATGCCCGATGGCGAGGGCAGCACACCGGTCGTGCAGGTCTACCGCGTCGCCGACGGTGTGCGGACCGGGGAGATCCCCGTCCCGGAGTACCTCGTCGCCGAGGACACCCAGCCGGACTGGTCACCGGACGGCGCGACCATCGCGATCACGCGCAGGGCCGAGACGAGCTACGTGGACACACCGCAGATCACCGAACCGAGGACCGACCGGCCGGAGCGGGTCGCGGGCACGTTCGACGTCGAGCAGTTCGTCCGGACGCCCCGCGTCCCGCCGAAGCCGGACGTCGTGGTCCTCATCGACATCAGCGGGTCGATGAGCCAGGAGCTCGACAGCGTCAAGCGGACCTTGGACGACATCATCGCCGAGGTCCGCGCCCAGCAGCCCGACACGAGGTTCGGCATCGGCTCCTACGCCGGGCCGGAGAACGAGGGCAGGACCTTCACCGTGCACGTGCCGCTCACCGAGGACGTCGGGGACTGGCAGGACCGGGTGAACATCATCGTCGACGAGAACTCCACGGAGGTCTGGGCGCACGCGCTGATGCAGACCGCCACGGGCGCCTTCGGTTTCCGGCCCGACTCGAGCCGCGTCGTCGTGGTCATCGGTGACGAGGGCACGGCGGAGGGCCTCATGCCCGGCGGCACGGACACGGTCACGAACGCCATCGCGGCGCTGCGGGCCGCCAACATCCGGTTCGTCGGCATCGACAGCGGAGGGCTGGACCAGTTCGGCCAGGCCACCCGGTTCGTGGCGGCCACCAACGGCTCGCTCAAGACCTACGACGAGAACCGGCCGGGCGAGATCAGCACCGCGATCCTCGACGGCATCAGGGACCTCGACGTGAAGGTCACCCCCGTGCCCCGCTGCGACGGCGGGCTCGGCCTCACCTTCGACCCCGCGGAGGCGGTCGTCCGCGGTGGCGAGGACGCCCGGTTCACCGAGCGGTTCGAGGTTTCCGCGAACGCCGTGCCCGGCAGCACTGTGCGGTGCACCGTCGAGTTCCGTTTGAACAACGAGCAAAGCGCCCGTTCCGGTTACGTCCAGGACGTGGAGATCCAGGTCGCCGACCGGACACGGCCGTTGGTGCGCATCGACGACGTCACGAGCGGCGCCCGTGACGGCAACGGCACGAACATCACCTACAAGGCGACCGCCACGGACGGTCAGAACCAGCCGCTCACCCCCACCTGCACACCACCGTCCGGCACCACGTTCCCCATCGGCGTCACGACGGTGACGTGCACGGCGACGGACGAGGCGGGCAACACCGGCACCGACACGGCCGTCGTCACGATCACCGCGGAGTCCGACGGAGTGGCCCAGATCTGGCTCGTCACCCCGGACGGCCGGAACCAGGTCAACCTGACCCCGCGCTTCGAGGGGCCCTGCGGCGTCTCCTCGGTGCCCTCCTTCGCCAGGGCCGCGGTGCTGGCGCTCATCGACACCAGGGACCCGGCGTGGGCGCCGGACGGCAGGCATCTCGCCGTCACGCAGGACGGCCGCGTGTGCGAGGTCAGTTCCGACGGCACCCTCACCCGCGTCCTGGTACAGGGCGACGACGAGGTCATCCGCCCGCGGAACCCGGTGTGGGTACCTGACGGCAGCGGCATCGTGTTCGAGTCATCGCACGTCGAGGCGCCGCCCGAGCTGTGGACGGTGCGGGGTGACGCCGCCCCGAGACTGCTCACCAGGGACGCCGCCCAGCCCACCGTGCAACGGTTGCCGCGGCTCACGGTGACCACCACCGCGACACCGCGGGAGATCCCGTTCAACGGCGAGACCACGATCGAGGTCACCGTGGCGAACACCGGCTTCGCCACCGCGCCCGCCGTGCTCACCGTGACCCTGCCGCCGGGCCTCACGGGCGGGCCGCGGGGAGCCGACCTCGGTCCGATCCCGCCGGGGCAGCAGCGGGTCGTCAGCGGCGAGGCCACCGGCGTCACGGCGGGGGAGCACGTGGTGACCGCCGCGGTCGGCGCGATCACGTCGGCCACGACCGTGACGGTGCTGGAGCGCACCGGGTCGCTGTCGCTGAAGGTGACCGCGGCCCCGCAGCCCGCCTACGTCGGCGGTGAGGACGTGGTGGTGAAGTTCGCGCTGTTCAACAGCTCCGGCTCGACGCTCACCGACGTGCGGGTGATCGCGTCCGGCTTCGGCTGCCTGCCCGACTGCCCGGTCGGCACGCTCGGCCCCGACGCCGGCGCCGAGGTGGAGCTGCGCATCCCGGCGACCGAGGCCGTCGACCGAGAGCTGGTCGCGGTCGTCGTCGCCACCGGGCCGGACGAGGACTCGCTCGACAACGTGTCCGCCACGCGGGTCGTGGTGCGGCAGCCCGTGCTGACGCTCGACCAGCAGGCAGGACCGCTCGGTGGCGTGGTCTCCGTGCAGGGCAAGGACTTCCCGCCCGGCGCGAAGGTCCGGCTCGACTGGAGTCCCGGCATCGCCGAGACACCGGGCGAGCTGACCACCGCGGACGGCACGTTCACCACGCAGATGCTGGTCTTCCACAACGACATCGAAGGGGTCAGACAGGCCACGGCCACCTCCGCGGAGGGCACGAGGTTCGGCGAGGTCCGCTCCGGCGACTTCCTCGCGGTGCCGAACACCGTGCAGCCGCTGGACTTCGTCGAACGGGGGTGAGCCGGCGCCTGCCCGGACGGGCAGCGCCGGGCGCACCCGGCCACGCCTTCACCGCCGCTGCCTCCCGGCAGCAGAACGAGGAGACTCGGAGACATGGGAGCAACCGCGACGCTGTCCGCTTCGGACCTGTCGGTCGTGCCGGGCGGGGACATCACCTGCCAGGTCGTGGTGCGCAACGCGGGCGAGCTGGTGGACCAGTTCACCGTCGACGTCGTCGGCGACGCCGCGCCGTGGAGCCACGCCGAACCGCCCGTGGTGAACCTGAACCCCGGTGAGTCCGCGCCCGTGCTGATCCGGTTCGCACCGCCGCGCGAGTCGTACGTCCACGCCGGCGCGGTGCCGTTCGGCGTCCGCGTCATCTCCCGAGAGGACCCGCACGGCTCGGTGGTCGAGGAGGGCGTCGTCACCGTCGGCGCGTTCACCGACGTGGCCGCGGAACTGGTGCCCGCCAAGGCGGAGGGCTCCCGCTCGGCCAAGTTCGAGGTCGCCGTCGACAACGTCGGCAACGCGCCCGCGATGCTGCGGCTGCGGGCCGTCGACCCCGAGGACGACCTGGACCTCCGGCTGGACCGCACGGAGGTCGTGCTCCCGCCGGGCAGCACCACGTTCGTGCGGCTGCGGGCCAGGCCCCGCAAGACGTTCCTGCGCGGTGAGCCGCAACGCCACCCGTTCCAGGTCGAGGTGGCACCGGAGTACGGCGAACCGCTGCTCGCGCAGGGCACGATGGTCCAGCGCCAGCTGCTGCCGAAGTGGTTGCTGCCGTTGCTGGCCGCCCTGCTGCTGCTCGCGGCCGCCTTGGCGGCGCTGTGGTTCACGGTGCTCGCCCCCGCGGTGAAGTCCGCCGCACGCGAGGCGATGCAGCAGGAGGCCAAGCAGATCCAGGAGAAGGCCGACGAGGCGGCGAGTGCCGCCGGTGCCGCGAAGAGCGAGTCGCAGCAGGCCGCCGCGAACGCAGGTCAGGCGCTGGAGGCCCTCGGCCTCACGCCGGGTGACACGTCGGCCACCCCGACCCTGCCGAAACCCGCGGGGGCCGAGGGCGACCCGTTCACGTTCCGGATCGACTCCACCTCGGCGATCGTTGCCAACGCGGCCACGTTCACCGAGGTGACGTTCACCCCGCCGGATGACAAGAAGACGTTGTTCGTCAAGGACATCTTCTTCGAGAACGCGAAGGGCGACACCGGGACCGCCCAGCTGGTCCGGGACGCGGACGGGACCCGCAGCGTCATCAGGGTGATCGGGCTCGGGAACTTCCGGGACCGCGACGAGCACTTCCAGGAACCGCTGAGGATCCAGCCCGGCGAGAAGATCGTGTTCCGGGTGAGCTGCCAGAACCCGCAGCCCAAGGGCGCGTGCACGCCGTCGGTGGTGCTCAACGGGCGTGCCCAATGAGAGTAGGACAAGTGAGAGTGGGGCCGGGTGGGTCAGATCAGGCCCTCGCGCAGCGCGAACGCCACGGCGTGGGCGCGGTTGCGCAGCTGGAACCGGTTGGTGATGTCGTGCAGGATGGACTTCACGGTCCGCTGCGAGTAGCAGAGCTTCTCCGCGATCTCCTTGGTCTCCAGGCCGTCGGCGATCATCCGCAGCACCTCGGTCTCCCGGCTGGACATGCCGGCGAGGTTGAGCCCGTTGGGGCGCAACACGTTGCGTTGCAGCTGGGACACGCGGCCGAGCAGCCGGCCGAGCAGGTCGGCGGGCAGCGAGCCCTCACCGGCGTGGGCCGCGCGGATCAGCCGCACGAGCGTGTCCGGTGTGGCGTCCGCGCGGCGCAGCACCGCGGACACGCCGCTGCCGACCACGTCCAGCAGCTCGGAGTCGGCCACGTCACCGGCGATCAGCACGATCCCGGGGTTGGGCCGGCACTGGAGCTTTCTCAGCAGTTGCAGGACGTTGTCGTCGAGGCGCTCGGCGACGACGAGGGCCACGCAGCCCTCCGCCGTCTCCGGTTCGACGAGCCGGATCTCGGGGCGGGCCCGCAGGGCGACGGTGACGCCGGCGCGGGTGATGGAGTCGGAGGCGTGGAGTGCGACGGAAACTGGTTCGGCGTTCATCAGCTCCCCTTCTGACTTCGGCTCCTCCATCATCCTGCCGGGACTGTCCCGGAGCACATGGGCACCTGTCCCGATTCGTCCCGAAGTGGTTTAGGGCGTGCCTAGCCGCCCCACCCGGCCTGCCTCGCCCTGTGGACGGCCTGGGCGCGATCGGCCACCTGGAGCTTGCGCAGGATGTTGGACACGTGGTTGCGCACGGTCTTGGTGCTGAGGAACAACTCCCGCGCGATGGCCGCGTTGCCCTTGCCCGCGGCCATGAGGTGGGCGATCTCGCGTTCGCGGCCGGTCAGCTCCGGCAGCGTGCTCGGCCGCGGCGCGGAGGCGAAGAAGGACAGCAGCCTGGTCGCCACGGCGGGGCTGAAGATGGCCTCGCCGTCGCCGACGACGCGCACGGCGTCCACGATCTGTTCAGGACGCGAGGACTTCACGAGGTACCCGCGGGCGCCCGCGCGCATCGCCGCGAACAACGACTCGTCGTCCTCGAACATCGTCAGCACGAGCACGCGGGCGGACGGGCGCGCGGTGACGATCCGCTGGGTCGCCTCGATGCCGCCGAGGTCCGGCATGTTCAGGTCCATCACGACGACGTCGGGCAGCAGCCGTGCGGCCAGCTCGACGGCGGCGAGACCGCCGGACGCCTCGCCCACGACGTCGATGCCGCCGTCGAGCAGCGCCGTCATCACCCCCTGCCGGAAGAGGGGGTGGTCGTCGACGACCAGGACGCGCAGGGTCATGAGACCGGGAGCGCGGCGGCGAGGCGCGTGCCGCCGTCCGTTCCCCGTTCCACCCGGCAGTTCCCGCCGAGGTCGCTCGCCCGCTGCCGCATCGACGCGAGCCCCACGCCCGCGGACTGCTCCGCGCTCGTTGCCCCCACGCCGTCGTCGACGACCTCGACGTGCAGCTCGGCGTCGAACCACATCCGCACCCGGCACGTGCGGGCGTCGGCGTGGGTGACGACGTTGGTCAGCGCCTCCCGGACGATCCGGTACGCCGCCACGCTCACCGCGTCGGGCAGCTGCGGGATCTCGCCGAGCACCGCCACGTCGATCGCGATGTGCAGCCGGGACGTCAGGTCGGTGACGAACCGTTCGACGGCCCCGACGAGACCGAGCCTGGTCACGGTGGCCGGGTTCTCGCTCGCCACCAGCGCCTTGATGTCGCCGATCGCCGAGTGCACCTCGTCCTCCAGGGTCGCGAGCAGCCGCGCCGCACCGGCCGGGTCGGAGGCGAGCAGCCGCCGCGCCGACCGCAGTCCGAGAGCGACGGCCGCCAGTGACGGGCCGATGCCGTCGTGGAGGTCCCGTAGCACCGTGCGGCGAGCTTCAGCCGCACTTCTGGCGCAGGTCTCCGCTGGCACGATGAACTGGCGGCGCATGCTTGCTCCCTCCCACCAACCATGACTTCGCTCGCCCTTATCCTCCCGTTTCCGCCATTCCCGATTGTGTTACTTCAAGTCCCTCGATCGGCCTATAGGCGCTGCACAGGGCGATCGTTCGTCCTCCGATGGGACTCGAACGGGCAATGATGCGGACGGACGGAAAATCAATGCGGAGCACTGAGCGGAACGGAGGTATTTCTTCGCCGAATGGGTGCTCTTACAGGTATGGGAGTCGAGGTTCGCGACCCTCGCTGGCTCGCGGCGGTGCCGGGGGCCGAGCTCGTGGTCGGACTGGAGGACGTGGGGGAGTGCGCCGCCGCCGGCCACCGGGTGACGGCGCTGCTCGACCTCGTGCCGCGCACCGTGGCGTCGATCGGGGGGCTGGCCGCCGACGCCGTGGCCGAGGGCGCGCGCAAGGTGCGGGTGCGGCCACGCGGTGTCGACCGGGTCGACCTGGTCTACGCGGCCGTGGAGCTGAACCGGGTGGCCGAGGAGGACGCCGTCGAGGTCCAGTTCGACGTCACGTCCGCGGCGTTGCTGCGGGCGGACCCGTCGGCGTTCGTGCGGGCCGACCCGCTGGTGGTGAAGCGGGACGGCACGGTCGTCCCGATCTGCCCGGGGCTGGAGCGGTACGCGCTCGGCGCGCTGGGGTCGTTCGACGACCTGGTCGCCGCCTGGGACCCCGGGCCGGTGCTCGAGCTGTGCCGGGTCGCGCTGGACAGGGCGCTGGCCGACACCGGTCCGCTGGTGTCCTGGTACGAGCACCTCACCCGGACAGCAGCCGGTCCGCGGGCCTCGTGTTGATCACGCGGTCCGGGCTGACACCGCACTCCTCCGCCCGCGCGCAGCCGTAGCTCAGCCAGTCGAGCTGGCCGGGCGCGTGCGCGTCGCTGTCGATCGAGAACGAGCACCCGGCGTCAACGGCCAGGCCGAGCAGCCGCCGCGGCGGGTCGAGGCGCTCCGGCCGCGAGTTGATCTCCACCGCGGTGCCGTGCTCCGCGCACTCCTCGAAGACCCGCTCCGCGTCGAACAGCGACTCCGGCCTGCCCTTGCCCACGACGAGCCGGCCGGTGCAGTGGCCGAGGACGTCGACGTGCGGGTTGCGGACGGCGTTCACCATCCGCCGGGTCATCTCGGGCTCCGGCATCCTCAGTTTCGAGTGGACGCTCGCCACCACGACGTCGAGCCGGGCCAGCAGGTCCTCGTCCTGGTCGAGCGAGCCGTCGTCGAGGATGTCCACCTCGATGCCGGTGAGGATCGTGAACGGCGCCAGCTCGGCGTTCAGCTCCGCGACCACGCCGAGCTGCTTCTCCAGCCGTTCCCGGGAGAGTCCGTTCGCGACGGCGAGACGCGGCGAGTGGTCGGTCAGCACCATGAACTCGTGGCCGAGGTCCCTGGCCGCCTCCGCCATGTCCCTGATCGGGCTGCCGCCGTCGGACCAGTCGGAGTGGACGTGGCAGTCGCCCTTGAGCCGGGCGCGCATCTCCTCGCCGCCGGTGAGGTCGACGTGCCGGAGCTTGGCCAGGTAGGCGGGCTCGCGGTTCGCCAGCGCGTCGGCGACGACCCCCGCCGTGGACTTCCCGACGCCCTTGAGGTCGGTGAGGGTGCCGAGCTTCGCGCGCTTCTCGACCTCGGCGGGGTCGAGGCCGGAGAGGACCGCGGCGGCCTTGCGGAACGCCTGGACGCGGTAGGTCGGCTCACCGGCCCGTTCGAGCTGGAAGGCCACCTGCTTGAGCGCCTTGACCGGGTCCATACCTCTTCCTACCCCATCGGCCGCCCGCCCGCGGATCAGGCGGGCGGCACGACGCGGCCCAGCCTGGCCCTGGCACCGTCCTCCTGGTAGCGCGCCACGGTCTCGGACAGCTGCTCGCACGCGCGCTCGATCGACCGCCTGGCGGCGTCGCGCTCGCTGGTGACCGCGCTGAGGATCAGACCGGTCAGCGCCACGGTGCCGTTGAACGCCTGCAGCACGATCATCGTCTTCAGCAGGTCGCCGGGCGCGAAGTGGCCTCCGGCGGCGGACAGCACGGCCGACACGGAGACGATCGCGGCGCACGGCGCGGCGACCACGTGCTGGAACCGCAGCGCCGCCCAGATCAGCATCGGGAACACCAGGAACAGCAGCCGCGACCCCGTCACCGTCACGTACGGCGCGAGGACCGCGGTGACGAGCAGCAGCACCCCGCCCTCGGCCAGCCGCCGCGGCGGGACGCGCCACCGCCGCGGCACCGTGAGGAGCAGTGGCGTGAACACCAGCACCCCCATCGCGTCACCGGTCCACCACACCGAGACGACCGCGGGCACCTCGCCCCAGCCGATCACGCCGCCCGCCTTCAGCGCCGCCGCGCCGGTCACCGCGCTCACCAGCATCGCCCCGAGCGCACCGGCGAAGACGAGCAGCAGCGCGTCCTTCAGCCGGTCGAGCGCGGGCCGGAAACCGAAGCGGGTCAGCAGGTACCAGGCCACCAGCGGCGCCGCGGTGTTGCCGATCGTGATCACGACGACCGAGCCGAGCCCGGCGTTGAGCGAGACGTTCGTGGCGAACGCGCCCAGCGCGATGCCCGGCCACAGCCGCGGGCCCTTGAGCAGCAGCACCGCCACGGAGATCCCCGTCGGCACCCACAGCGGGGTGACCTGGCTGTTCACCAGCGCCAGCACCAGACCGAGCCGCGCGGTCGCGTAGTAGACGAGCGCGAGCGCGGCGACCGTGACGGCGGAGCGGAGTGCGGCGTTCACCGAACCATGCTCCACCCGGCCCGGTACGACCGCCAGACCCCGTGACCGGCCGTACCCGGCTGGACTCACCCCGTAGGTTCGACCCACCACCGGTGCCGGCCTTCGGAGGACCGCATGAGGACCGCGTTCACGACCTGCCCGCTGTGCGAGGCGACGTGCGGGCTGGAGCTGACCGTCGAGGGGGACCGCGTCACGAAGGTCCGCGGCGACCGCGCCGACGAGTTCAGCCGGGGCTTCCTGTGCCCCAAGGGAGCCTCGCTCGGCGCGCTGGAGGCCGACCCCGACCGGCTCACCGCGCCGCTCGCGCGCCGCGACGGCGAGTTCCGGGAGGTCACCTGGGAGGAGGCGTTCCGGTTCGTCGACGAGCGCCTGAAGGACTTCCCCGACCGCGACTCGGTGGGGCTCTACCTCGGCAACCCGGTCGTGCACTCGCTCGCGGGCGGCCTTCACGCCGGGCCGTTGCGGCAGGCGCTGGGCAGCCGCAACGTCTTCACCGCGAGCACCGTCGACCAGATGCCCAAGCACGTCCAGGTCGGCCACATGTTCGGCGGCGCCTTCTCGATCCCGGTGCCCGACATCGACCGCACCGACTTCCTGCTGGTGCTGGGCGCGGACCCGTTCTCCTCCAACGGAAGCCTCTGGACCGTCCCCGACGCGCCGGGCCGGTTCCGGGAGCTGCGCGAGCGCGGCGGCCGGTTCGTCGTCGTCGACCCGCGGCGCAGCCGGACCGCCCAGGCCGCCGACCAGCACGTCGTGATCAGGCCGGGCACCGACGTGTTCCTGCTGCTGGCACTGATCCACGAGCTGTTCGCGCAGGACCTCGTGCGGCTGCGGCACCTCGCGGAGCACGTCACCGGCCACACCGAGGTCCGCGGCCTGGTCGAGGCGTTCGGACCGGACGCCGTCGCCGGCCGGACCGGTGTCGAGGCCGCCACCATCCGCGACCTGGCGCGGCGGCTGGCCACCGCCGGGCGCGCGGCCGTGTACGGGCGGATCGGCACGACGACGGTCGAGTTCGGCACGGTCGCGTGCTGGGCGGTGGACGTGCTCAACGTCCTCACCGGCAACCTGGACCGGCCCGGCGGCGCGATGTGGCCGTTGCCCGCGCACGCCCGGCGCGGTCCCGGCCGCGGCAAGGGGTTCACGACCGGCCGCTGGCACAGCCGCGTGCGCGGCTATCCGGAGGTGCTGGGGGAGCTCCCGGCCGTCACGATGGCGGACGAGATCGAGACTCCCGGTGACGGCCAGGTGCGGGCGCTGGTCACCATCGGCGGGAACCCCGCGCTGTCGCTGCCGAACTCCGCCCGCGTGAGCCGCGCACTGTCCTCCTTGGACTTCATGGTGAGCGTCGACCCGTACCTGAACGAGACCACCCGGCACGCGCACGTCGTCCTGCCGCCACCGCCGCCGTCCCGCCGGAACCACTACGACATCGCGTTCCTCAACAACTCCGTGCGCAACGTCGCGAAGTACTCACGCGCTGCGATCCCGTTGGAGGAAGGCAGGATCGACGAGGCGGACATCTTCTTCCGGCTCATCACGATTTTCGATGGTGCCGGTCCGGAGGCGGATCTCGACGCGATCGCCGCGGCTCAGCTCGAAGCGCTGCGGGGCAAGCTCGGCGCCGAGTTCGACCCCGAGGGCGAGACCCGCGAGGAACGCCTGCTGGACCTGAAGCTCCGCACCGGCGCGCACGGGATCTCCTTGCGGCGGTTGCTGGACCACCCGCACGGAGTCGACCTCGGTCCGCTGACCCCGCGCCTGCCGGAGATCCTGCGCACGCCGTCCGGCAAGATCGAGCTGACCCCGCCGCCGATCGTCGGCGACCTGCCGCGCGTGCTCGAAGCGCTGCGCACGCCGGAGACGGGGATGCTGCTCGTCGGCCGCAGGCACCTGCGCAGCAACAACTCCTGGATGCACAACGTTCCCGCGCTGGTGAAGGGCAAACCGTTGTGCACGTTGCTCGTCAACCCCGCCGACGCTGCCGCGACAGGACTCGCGGATGGCGGCACAGCCCGGGTTTCCTCGCGCGTCGGCGAGATCGAGGCGCAGGTGGAGGTGACGGACGACATCGCGCCCGGTGTGGTGTCGCTGCCGCACGGCTGGGGCCACGGTCAGGCGGGCACGCGGATGCGCGTCGCGGGGGAGCACGCGGGCGTGAACGTCAACCTGCTCACCGACGACGTCCGCCTCGACCCGTTGTCGGGCACCGCGGTGCTGAACGGGACCCGCGTGGAGATCGCGCCCGTGTGATCGTGCCGTTCGACCCGGAATCTTTGGTGGGTCACCCGGAAGTGGTGGCGCGGGCGCCCGCGGCGTGGTTTCCGCGCCCCGGCGGCGATCAGGGCGCGTCGCGGTCCGTGCTGCTCAGCGATGATCTGTCCACGAAGGAAGGTCGGCACGCACCGGTCGGCGCAACCTCCTGCTGTACCTTCACTCTGGGTTGTGCGGAGGCTTCCGCGCGTAACCCGTACGTACGGACTTCCAAAAAACAGGTACATCCACCCTGGCGGTTTCCGTCCGCTCAGGGCAGAGTAGGTCAGCAAGCGGCGCCAGTGCCCCCTCCCCCCTCGGGCCCAGCCGCTGCGCGGCCCCGGCTCACGGCGTACTCCCCCCAGACGCCCAGCCGGGGCCGCCTCATCTTTCCCGTCCTCGCGGGGGTGCGGTCGTGCCGCGCACGACGAGCCGCGTCTCCGCCACGACCTGCGGCACCTCCGGGCTGCCGGAGCCGAGCCGGTCCAGCAACAGGTCCACGGCCGTGCGTCCCGCCCGCGCCACCGGCATCGCGACGGTGGTGAGCGGGGGACAGCACAGCGCCGCGTAGGTGAGGTCGTCGAACCCGGTTACCGACACGTCGCCGGGAACCGAGACGCCGAGGTCCCGCAACCGCGCCAGCACGCCGAGCGCCATGATGTCGTTGTAGGCGATGATCGCGGTGGTGTCCGCCGCCACGGCGAGGTCGGCCGCCTGCAGCCCGCCCTCGTACCGCGGCGCGAACGGCCCGAGGTCGGTGAGGTCCACGCCGTGCCGCGCGACGGCCGTCAGCAGGCCGCGGCGGCGTTCCTGGTTGGACCACGACGTGCGCGGCCCGTTGAGGTAGGCGATCCGCCGGTGCCCCAGTCCGGCGAGGTGGTCGACCACCGCCCCCATCCCGCCCGCCGAGTCCATCAGCGCCGCGGGCACGCCGGGCAGCCGGCGGTTCAGCAGCACCAGCGACGTCGCCGCCGCGACCTCGTGCAGCCGGGAGTCCTCCAGGCCGGGCGCGCACAGCACGACGCCGTCGACCTGCTTCGCCATCGCGTGGACGAGCTTCGCCTCGGCGACGGGGTCCTCGTCGCTGTCCGCCACGAACACCGAGTGGTCGGCCTGCGCCGCCCGTGCCTGCACGGCCTTGAGCACGCCGGTGAAGAACGGGTTGCCGAGGTCGGGCACGACGATGCCGATGTTGCCGGTCCTGCCGGTGATCAGCCCGCGGGCGGCCCTGTTGGGCTGGTACCCGAGCTCCGTCGCCGCGGCCAGCACCCGCGTCCTGGTCTCGGGGCGCACCAGGTCCGGCGACGTCAGCGCCCGCGACACGGTGGCCACCGACACGTGCGCCCTGCGGGCCACGTCGCGGATGGTGACTGCCACTTCTACCTCACCCTCGCAGCTCGTGGACGGCCAATCATGCCGGGTGGGGTGTCAAGGGCGGGTGTTCGCGGGACGGGTCCGAGCGTTCGTCAGAGCAGGCTCCACGAGCGCAGCACCGCGCCGACGGCGGACCGGCCGGCCTCGCTCAGCCCGGCCGCCGGTGGCCGCACGTCCGGGCGGCACAGCCCCAGCTGTGCCAGCGCCTCCTTGACCGCGGCGACGCCGTCCTCCGCCCGCAGCTCCTCGAACGGGCGGACGAAGTCCCAGAACTCCATCGCGGCCCCGAACTCGCCGGCCTCGAGCGTGTTCAGCATCTGCACGGACAGCTGCGGCGCCACGGCCGCGAGCGCGGACGTGAACCCGGTGGCGCCGACCGCGAAGTAGCCCGGCGCCGACAGCTCGCCCAGGCCCGCGACCCACCTCAGCCGCTCCAGGCCCACGTCCCGAGCCACGGCCGCGAACCAGACCGGGTCCGGCACCGAGCACCGCACGCCCACGACGTTCGGGCAGGAGTCCGCCACGGCCGCGATCTGCGCGCCGCCGATCCTCGGGTCGCGGACGTCGAGGACCACGCTCAGCTCGGGCACCGCCTCCGCGACCGCCCGGTGGTGGTCGACCCACTCCCGCGGCGGGACGTGCGCCGGCGGGTGGACCAGGACGCCCCTGGCGCCCGCCCGGTCCGCGAGCCGCGCGGCGGTGGTCGCCGTGGCCACGTCGTGCCCGACACCCGCGATGACCGCGGCACGGTCGCTCACGGCGTCCACGGTGATCCGCAGCGCGCGCCCGGCCTCGGCGGGGGACAACGCGGAGAACTCGCCGGGGCCGTTCGCTACGACGACGGAGACGCCTCCGTCCACGATCCGCCCGGCGATGGCGGCGCAGCCCTTCTCGTCGATCGCCCCGTCCGCGCCGAACGGCGTCACGGTCACCGCCACGACGGACGCCAGCTGGTCGGACAGGTCGTCGAACGACATCGGGAAGCTCCTCGTGGACCGGTTTCGGAATTTCGTGGGGAATCGCTTCTTGGAGCGGTTCCAGAACGAGGTACCGGCAGCCGGACGCGCTGGTCAAGCGCGTTCTGCCACCGGCGGAAATCTTTTCAGCCGATTTGAACCGACTTCCTGCCGGGCTCGTTCTGAAGGTGCCGGCCGCCTCGCCGCACGGGGCGGTCGTGTCCATCACCGCGTCCGCCAGCGAGTGGCACCGATCGTCTGGGCACCACCGAGTTGAACGAGAACACATGCTGATGGAAGAACTGCCACCGGAGGCCGAGCTGGACGGGCCTCCGCCGAACGCCGACCACCTGCTGCGGCGCACGCTGGGCACGGTCCGCGAGGAAAGACATCAGGCCGTGCGACGCCGAGGACGTGTCACGGCCGTGACGTCGGTCTTCGTGGCCGCCGGAGTGCTCGCCGGTGGCTTCTGGATGGGCCAGGAACCGGAGCAGGACGACGACGCCGCGCTCTTGCGGGGGACCTCGGCCGCGGGCGCGCACATGGCCGTGCGGGTCACCGACACCGAGGGCGGGCTGCGGCTCGTCGCCACCGTCGACGGCGTGCGGGACGGGGAAGCCTGCTGGCTGGTCGTGCACACGCGGGACGGCAGGACGTTCACCGCGGGCTCGTGGAGGGCGCACGCGGGCGAGGTGACGCTGGCCGGCTCCGCGATGGTCAGGGCGGGGGACGTGGCCGGGGTCAGCGTGGTGGACCACCACCGGCAGCCGCTGGTGACCGCCGGGTAGGACGCGGCGGTCACCACGCGATGTTCGTCAACGCCGTGCCGGAGCCGTTCATGGCCGATCTGACCCGGCGTCTCGACAGCTCCCGCTAGCATTCGCGGATTCTTTCGGATTTCCCGTTGAACCAGGACCCGCGCCCGCTCGTGTGACGGCCGAGGTCTTGAACAGGACGCCCGCAGAGGTGTTCGCGGGCGGGGAGGAGTGGGTGGATGGCGGCTTTGTTCTCCCGGAAACGGGAGACCGCGGCCGACGAGGCGCTGATCCGATCGCTCTACGAGGAGCACGGTCGGGCTCTGCTGGCCTACGCGACGCGGTTGACCGGCGATCGGGCGGCTGCCGAGGACGTGGTCCAGGAGACCCTCGTCCGGGCGTGGCGCCACCCCGACGCCCTCGTGAACGGCAAGGGATCGGTGCGCGGCTGGCTGTTGACCGTGGCGCGCAACATCGTCACGGACCGGGTGCGGGCGAGGGCGGCGCGGCCGCAGGAGGTGGCCGAGTCCCCGGCGACCCCTCCGGTCGAACGCGACCACGCCGACCAGGTCGTCGACTCGATGGTGGTCCTGGAGGCGCTCGACCGGCTTTCGGCCGACCACCGGGACGTGCTGATGGAGATCTACTTCCGCGGACGTAGCGTTGCGGAGGCGGCGGCGGCCTTGGGGGTCCCGCCGGGCACGGTGAAATCGAGATCGTATTACGCGTTGCGAGCCTTGAGGGAGACCTTCGGCGGTCAGAAGGTCGCACTGAAGGGGGTGGCCGGATGACCACGCAGCACGACCCGCAGCTGCTCGGTGCCTACGTTCTCGGAGCGTTGGACGAGCAGGAGGTGCGCGCGATGGACCAGCACCTGGCGTCCTGCCGGGACTGCGCGCGCGAGCTGGCCGAGCTCCGCGACATGGAGGCGTTCCTCGGCGAGGTGCCACCGGAGGCGATGCTGGACGGCCCGCCCGAGGGCGGCGACCTGTTGTTGCAGCGCACCCTGCGCCAGGTGCGCGCCGAACGGGGCGGCGTCACACGCCGCCGTCAGTTCGCGCTCGGAGCCGCGGCGGCCGTGGTGGCCGCGGTGGTGCTGGGCGCCGGAGTCTTCGTCGGCAAGGCCACCTCGCCCGATGCGAACACGGCCCTTCCCACCCCGACGGTGGCGCCGGACCCGGCGGGTACCAAGCTCGCCACATTCACCGACCCGGCCACCAAGGCGTCGATGACCGTCAAGGTCGTCCCCGCCGCGGGCTGGGTGCGGACGAACATGGCGATCAGCGGTATCCCCGAGGGCGAGAAGTGCCGGATCTTCGTCGTGGCGAAGGACGGCAGCCGTCAGGAGGCGGGTTCCTGGGTGGTGTCCAAGAAGGGCGCCGCCGAGGGCACGAACCTCGACGGGTCTGCGCTGGTGGCCCCGGAGGACGTCAAGTCCGTCGTGGTCGAGAACTTCGCGGGCAAGACGTTCGTCGAGGTACCGGTCCAGGCGTGAACGGACGAGGGGCTGTCCTTTCCGGACAGCCCCTCGCCTCACGGCTTCAGCACCACTTTCCCCACCACAGCACGTGTTTCGAGCGCTTCGTGCGCCCGCGCGGCGTCCCGGAGCGCGAAGGGCGGGTTGACCAGCGGCCGGAACCGCCCGCTCGCCAGCCCCGCCAGCGACTCCTCTTCCAGCTCCCGCAACCCGCGCCGCATCATACCCGGTCCCAATGCGACAGTCGCGGTGAGACTCTTGGCGAACAGCGCTTCCGTGCTGATCGGCGTCATCGTCCCGGACGCCCAGCCGTAGATGATCTGCCGCCCGCCGACCCCCAGCGTCGTCAACGCCTGCGCTCCGGCCTCACCCCCGACGCCGTCGAGCACCACCGTGAAGTCGTGCAGCCCGTCGGCCCACCCCGGCCGCGTGTAGTCGATCGCGCCGTCCGCGCCGTTGTCCACGACGTGGTCGAGCTTCGAACCACTGGCCAGCCCGACGACCTGCGCCCCGACGTTGCGCGCCTCCTGCACGAACAACGTCCCCATCCCACCCGCCGCGGACGTCACGAGCACCACGTCGTCACCGGTGAGGTTCGCCCGGTCCAGCACCGCGACCACCGTCCGCCCGGTGCCGATCATCGCCACCGCCTGCTCGAACGACACGTCGTCCGGCAGCGCGTGCAGCGAGGCGGCGTTCACCACCGCCAGCTCGGCGTAACCACCGTTGGCCTGCCCCAGATGCGCCACGACCCGCCTGCCGAGCCACTCGGGTCCGGTGCCCGGCCCGAGCGCCGTGACCACCCCGGCCACCTCGCGTCCCGGCGTCATCGGGAACTCGACCGGGCCGAACCCGCCCTGGCGGATCGTGGTGTCGACCAGGTGCACCCCGCAGGCCGCGACCGTGACGCGGACCTGCCCCCGCGCGGGCTCCGGGTCGGGGACCTCCTCGTGGCGCAGGACGGAGGCGGGGCCGAACTCGTACTGCCGGATCGCGAACATGGTGCCGACGCTAGGAACTCCACCTAACTGGAGGTCAAGCACCGCGGGAGGTAACTCCTTCGGGTGGCGATCCGGTACGGGCGCCGCTCGCCGGGTAATGATCATGACGTGACGCTGGGACCTGATTCGGTGACGTGGCGGCTGGGCTGGTACACCCGGTTCGAGCTGGTGGTGCTGGGCCGCGCGGTGCTCATGCAGGTCGCGCACCCGGTCATCGCCGCCGCCGTGCGCGACGGCTACCGGGCTGACCCGTTCGCGCGGCTGACCCGCACGATCACCTCCTCGCAGCTGCGGCTGTTCGGCGGCGAGCAGGCGGCGCAGGAGGCACGGCGGCTGATCCGGCGGCACGCGACCATCCCCGGTGCCGGCGAGGAGCTGTTCCGCTGGGTGCACGCCACCAGCTTCGACTCGCTGCTGACGGCGTACCGGCTGCTCCGGCCGCGGCTGCCCGCGATCCACGAGGAGCGCCTGTACCGGGAGTGGCGCGACACCGGCCGTTCGATCGGCATCGAGTCCATGCCGGAAGACCTGGCGGCGCTGCGGCACTACCTCGACGACGTGGTCGAGACCCAGCTGGCCCGCACCGACGGCGTCGAGGAGCTGCTCGACGCGTTCCGCCTCCGCACCGGCCGCGCACCGGGCGGCGAGCACGTGCCGAGGGCGCTGTGGCCGCTGGTCCGCCCCGTCGCGGCACAGGTGCTGCCCGACTTCGCGGTGGGAACGCTGCCACCCGCCCTGCGCGACCGCCTCGGTCTGAAGTGGACGAACGCCGACGCGCGCCGGCTGCGCCGCTGGATCCGGCTGATCCGGGTGGTGTCGGCGTTCGTGCCGGCGAGCCTGCTGCACTACCCGATGCCGTACCGGGCGATGCTCAGCGCGCGGGCCGCCCGCGCGTGACGGTCACGGCTGCTCCGAATGGGTGGGGGCGAACGTGCGCAACACGGTGGGTAGCACCACGACGTGCGGGCCGCCGGAGGCGAACGCCGTGACGAGGTCGGCGTGCAGCGCCTCGGGTGTGGTGCGGGTGGCGGGGACGCCGAACGACTCGGCCAGTGCGGCGAAGTCGGGGCGGGTCAGCTCGGTGCCGGTGGCCTCGCCGAACGCGTCGGTCATGTACTCGCGCAGGATGCCGTAGCCGCCGTCGTCGACGATCAGCCAGACGACCCGTGAGCCCTGCTGGGCGGCGGCGGCCAGTTCGGAGATGCCGTACATCGCGCCGCCGTCGCCGGAGACCGCCAGGACCGGGCCGTCGACGGCCGCCGCGACGCCCAGCGCGGCCGGGAAGGCGTAGCCGAGGCCGCCGGCTCCTTGGGCGGAGAGCTGCGGGCCGCCGCGCGGGTCCCACGCGGGCCACGCCCAGTACGTCAGGATCGTCATGTCCCAGCACGTCGGCGTGTCGTCCGGCACGGCCGAACGCAGCGCCGAGAGCACCTGCCACTCCAGGTCGCGGTCCTGCTCGGCGAACCTGGCGCGGACCCGTTCCAGCAGCACCCGCACGCGCTCTTCCGCGACGCCGTCCGGGACGCGGGCCGTCACGCCGGAGACCACAGCGCGCAACAGGAGACGTGCGTCGGCGTGCACCCCCAGAGCCGGGTAGTTCGACTCCAGCACGGCGAGGTCGGCGTCGACCTGGATCACGGTGCCGGTGGGGCGGAACGTGCGGTAGTTGGTCGACATCTCGCCCAGGCCGGAGCCCACGACCAGCAGCACGTCCGAGTCGGCCAGGAACGACGTGGTGTGCCGGTCCTCCAGCCACGACCGGGCGGACAGCGGGTGCTCCCACGGGAACGCGCCCTTGCCGCCGTACGTCGTCACGACCGGCGCGCGCAGCTTCTCGGCCAGCTCCAGCAGCTCCGCGGACGCCCGCGCGGCACCACCTCCGGCGAGGATGACGGGCCGCTGCGCGCCGTCGAGCAGCCGCACGGTCTCGGCCACCAGTTCCGGGCGCGGGTGCGGGGGGCGCGGTGACCACGACACGGACGTCACCGGCGGCACGGTGGCGGGCGCGAGCAGGACGTCCTGCGGGATCTCCAGCCACACCGGCCCGCACGGCGCGGTCAGCGCGATCTCCCACGCCTCGGTCAGGGCTGGCTCGATCTGCGCGGCGTGCCGGACGAGCCGGGCGTGCTTCACCACGCCGCGGAACGACGCGAGCTGGTCGGGCAGCTCGTGCAGGTAGCCGTGCCGGACGCCGCCCAGTCCCGCGGACGGGATCTGCGAGGAGATGCCGAGCACCGGCACCGAGCTGGCGGCGGCCTCCTGCAGCCCGGCGAGCGTCTGCAGGGCGCCGGGACCGGTGGACACCAGCAGGGGAGTGGCGGTGCCGGTGACCCGTGCGTGCCCGTCGGCGGCGAAGGCGGCGTTCAGCTCGGTCCTGGACCCCGCGTACCGCAGCCCGGAGCGCCGCACGGCGTCGAACAGCCCGAGCGCGTGCTGGCCGGGGATGCCGAACACGGTCGTCGCGCCGAGCGCCTCCAGCGTCTCGGCGACGACGTCGCCTCCGGTGCGGGCGGGCGTCGGCACGGGCATGGATTTAATTCCTTTGCGGGTTGTCCGGGCGGTCGGTCATCATTGTTCCATGATTCACGCAGACGAATGGACCGGAGCGCCCTCGAAGCGCTGACCTGCAAGTTCCACTTATCACTATTCTCTGCGAGCATTTGCTGATGAATGCTCGTACCTGGCGTGTTCGTCCAGTGGTCAGGACACCGGATTCTCGCTCCGGAAACACGGGTTCGACCCCCGTACGCGCTGCGCGGCCCGGTCTCAGTGGGGTGGACCGGGCCCCTTCTTGAGCGGTCCATGTCAGACGGACCCAAAGAATCTTCGAAAACTTCGCCCGAATGGTCTAGGCGCCAGTTACGCTCTGCGAATGGCCGCGGTCCCCGCCTTCGAACGCTACGAGGTCGACGTACGTCGGCCGAACGCCGCGCGGATCCATGACTTCTATCTGGGCGGCGCGCACAACTACGCCCCGGACAGGGCGTTCGCCAAACAGGCGGTCCGGATCGACCCGGAGCTGCCGCTCGTCACCCGCGCGCACAGGATGTTCCTGCGCCACGCGGTCCGCCACTGCTGGGCGGCGGGCGTCCGGCAGTTCCTCGACCTCGGCGCCGGCATCCCGACCTGCGGGTCGACCCACCAGACGCTGCCGGAGGCGCGGGTCGTCTACGTCGACTCCGACCCGGTGACCGTCGCGTTCGGCCGCGGGCTGCTGCGCGGCGAGCCCCGCGCGTGCGCGGTGGAGGCGGACCTGCGCCGGCCGGAGCAGGTGCTGCGACATCCGGGGGTGCTGTCTCACCTGGACCTGCGCGAGCCCTACGCGGTGCTCATGGTCGACGTCCTGCGCTACGTCGACGACTCCACCGGGCCGGGCCGCGTCGTGCGCCGGTACCGGCACGCGCTGCCCGCGGGCGGCTTCCTCGTCGTCTCCCACCCGGCTCCGGTCGAGCAGCTGATGGAGGGGCTCACGATGGAGGCGCCGTGCGTGGTGCCCGGCGCGTACGCCGGAATCGGCCGCAAAGGCGCCCTCTGACGGGTGCCCGGCCGGTTTGCCCGTGGTGGACGCGGGGTAGTCAGGCGACGACAAGAACGGAGCCTGGAGGGCGTCATGACCCACCGCGTCACTGTCAAGGTCGCCGGTGTCCAGCCGGTGCAACTGCTGGCCGCACTGGCCGGCGTCGCGTTCATCGTCTTCGGCGTCGTGGGCTTCACACGCACCGGAGTCGGCGACTGGGCCGCCCAGTCGTCTGTGCTCGGGTTCTCGGTGAACCCGCTGCACTGCCTGGTGTTCGTGGCCGCCGGTGTGCTCGGGCTGCTCATGGCCCTCGGGTCCGGTCTCGCCCGCCTCTACGGCTGGCTGCTGTTCGCCGGCTTCGCCGCTCTCTTCGTGTGGGACCTGATGATCACCGGGATCCTCGCGCGCAACCCGGCGGACGAGTTCGGCAACCCGCTCGCGGTCAACACCAACGACAACTGGCTGCACCTCGGCATCGCGATCTTCGGTCTGCTGCTCGCGGTCGTGCCCGCGCGGCGCAAGCTGATCGAGGAGGAGGACCCGGTGCTGCCGGAGCCCCGCTCGGAGGCGTTCCGCGACGAGCGGGACACGGTCACCCCGCGCGACGAGCGGGTGGAGCCGGCCGTGAGCCCGGTCGCCCCCACCGAGCCGATCACCAAGCAGCAGGCCGCCGTCGACCCGCACACCGAGCGCGTGCACACGGACCGGATCAAGCACTAAACCCCCCGGACCGACCCCCTGTCCGGAGCCGACGCGCCGTGAGAGCCCTTGATGTGGCTCTCACGGCGCGTCTGTTTCGATGTCCCGATGCCTTCCGACCTGCTGACCGACGAAGTGCTGATCACGTGGGGCACCGCGCTGGCCGCGTTCCTGGCGGTCGCCGTGCACGGCCTCTGGCGGGTCACCCGCAACGTCATCACCATCGCCCACGAGGGCGGCCACGCGCTGCTGGCCGTGCTCACCGGGCGGCGCCTCAGCGGCATCAAGCTGCACTCCGACACCAGCGGCCTCACGGTCTCCCGCGGCAAGCCGCGCGGGCCGGGCATGGTGCTCACCGCGCTCGCGGGCTACGTCGCGCCGTCGCTGCTCGGGTTCGGCGCGGCCGTGCTCATCACCACCGAGCAGATCCAGCTGATGCTGTGGATCAGCATCGGGTTCCTCGCGGCGATGCTCGTCATGATCCGCAACGTGTTCGGCGTGCTGTCGATCATCGTCACCGGCGGGGCGTTCTTCTTCGTCTCCTTCTACGCCTCGCCGGAGGTCAGGGACGCGGCCGCGTACGTGTTCGCGTGGTTCCTGCTGCTGGGCGGGGTGCGGCCGGTGTGGGAGCTGCAGGTCAAGCGCTGGCGCAGGCAGGCCCCGAGGTCCGACGCCGACCAGCTGGCGTGGCTGACGGGGGTGCCCGCCCTCGGCTGGGTCACCTTCTTCGGCGCGGTCAGCCTCGCGGCGCTCGTCGGCGGGGGAGCGCTGCTGCTCGGCCGGTGGTGAGCGCGACCGGCTCGGCGGAGGGTGAAATACTGAGCTGAACAAGCCGCGGGTGAAAGGTGTGTTCAGTGCTGCGTGGAGATGTCGGGCTCGAACTGGGCCAGCGGGTCGCGGACGCCTTGCGCGCCGCTCTGGACGTGGACATCACCGCGGAGGAAGCGCTGATCCGACCGTCCAACCGAGACGGTGCCGACTACCAGTGCAACGTGGCGATGAGCCTCGCCAAGAAGGTCGGCAGGAACCCGCGCGAGGTCGCCGGCCTGATCGTCGAGCACCTCGACGCGGCGGACGCGGTCGAGCAGCCCGAGATCGCCGGGCCCGGCTTCATCAACCTGAGGCTGCGCCGCGAGTGGCTGGAGGCCGAGACGGCGAAGCTGCTCGGCGACGACCGGCTCGGCGTGCCGGCCACGCCCGCACCTCGCCGCGTCGCCATCGACTACAGCAGCCCCAACGTGGCCAAGGAGATGCACGTCGGCCACCTGCGGTCGACCATCATCGGCGACGCGCTGCGCAGGCTGCTGAGCTTCGCGGGCCACGAGGTCGTCCCGCACAACCACCTCGGTGACTGGGGCACGCCGTTCGGCATGCTCATCGAGCACCTCACCGACCTCGGCCGCGGTGCCGACCACCAGATCGGCGACCTCAACGCGTTCTACCAGCAGGCCAGGCAGAAGTTCGACAACGAGCCGGGCTTCGCCGACAGGGCCCGCCGGCGGGTCGTGCTGCTGCAAGGCGGCGACGAGGAGACGCTCGCGCTGTGGCGCGAGCTCGTCGGGGAGTCGCAGCGGCACTTCAACCAGGTCTACGAGATGCTCGGGATCGGGCTCACCGCCGAGGACAACTACGGCGAGAGCTTCTACAACCCCTACCTCGCGGACACGATCACCGAGCTGCAGCAGAAGGGCCTCGTCGAGGTCAGCGACGGCGCGCTGTGCGTGTTCCCGCCCGGCTTCACCAACCGCGAGGGCGACCGGCTGCCGCTGATCGTGCGCAAGAGCGACGGCGGCTACGGCTACGCCACCACCGACTTCGCGACGGTCCGGTACTGGGTGCGCGACCGCGAGGTCGACGACCTGATCTACGTGGTCGGCTCGCCGCAGGCGCAGCACTTCCAGATGATCTTCGCGACGTCGAAGCAGGCCGGCTGGCTCGACGACGCGCACTCGGCCGTGCACGTCGGCTTCGGCACGATCCTCGGTGCCGACGGCAAGACCATCCGCACCAGGGCCGGCGGCACCATCAAGCTCATCGACCTGCTGACCGAGGCGGTCGAGAACTCCTACAAGGTGATGCCCGAGACGTCCGAAGTGGACGGTGCGGAGAAGGAAGCGCTCGCCAGGACGATCGGTCTGGGCGCCGTGAAGTACGCGGACCTGTCCAACGACCGGGACAAGGACTACGTCTTCACCTGGGAGAAGATGCTCGCGACGACGGGCGACACGTCGGTGTACATCCAGTACGCCAACGCCAGGATCCTGTCGATCGGCCGCAAGGTCGGCCGCACGCCCGCCGCGGACGCGCCTCTGGTGCTGCGGGAACAGGCCGAGCGCGACCTCGCGCTGAAGCTGCTGCAGCTGTCCACGGCGTTCCAGGCGGCCGTCGACGAGCTCGCGCCGCACAAGCTGACGAACTACCTGTTCGAGACGGCCACGGCGTTCTCGACGTTCTACAACAACTGTCCGGTGGCGACGGCCGAGACGCAGGAGCTGCAGGACTCGCGGCTGCACCTGCTCACGCTCACGTCACGGGTGCTCACGCTGGGACTGTCTCTCCTGGGAATCGGTGCACCGGAAAGGTTGTAAGAGGTTTACCCCCGCCTCAGCAGAGGTACGCAGTGATCGCAACTCTTTCCGCCCAGCATCAGGGAGTCGCGATGACCTGCACCACCCGTCTGCCCAAGCCGGTCACCGACGTGTGGGACTGGCAGATGGCAGGGCTGTGCCGAGGGCAGAACAGCGCTGTCTTCTTCCACCCCGACAACGAACGCGGCTACGCGCGGGCGGCACGGGAGGAGAAGGCCAAGGCGATCTGCGGGAACTGCCCCGTGCTCGCGCAGTGCCGCTCCCACGCGCTCGAGGCCCAGGAGCCGTACGGCGTGTGGGGCGGCATGGGGGAGGACGAACGGCGCCAGATCATCAACGCGGCCCGGCGCCGTCTCCGTGCCCGCTCTTCCGGGCACTCCTCCGAGCGTTACTCCTCCAGCACGTCCCGCAGCTGACGCAGCGTCTTCGCCAGGAGGCGGGACACGTGCATCTGCGAGATCCCGACCTTCTGCGCGATCTGGGTCTGCGTCATGTTGCCGAAGAACCTCATGATCACGATCTTGCGCTCCCGCTCCGGCAGCTTCTGCAGGAGCGGGTGCAACGCCTCGCGCTGCTCGATCATGGCGATCTCGGGGTCTTCCTCGCCGATCGTGCTGCCCAGCGAGATGGACGAGTCCTCCGACATCAGCATGTCGTCGAGTGACGCGCTCTGGTAGGCGTTGCCCGCCGCGAGCCCCTCGTGGATCTCTTCCCTGGTCATCCCCAGGTGCTCGGCGAGCTCCGACGGGGTGGGCGCGCGCCCGAGCGACTGCGACAGGCGCGAGGTGCCCGCGTTGATCGCCAGGTGCAGCTCCTTGAGCCGTCTGGGCATGCGCACCGACCAGCTGGAGTCGCGGAAGTACTTCCGGACCTCACCCATGATCGTCGGCACCGCGAACGACAGGAAGTCGCTGCCGCGGTCCGGGTCGAACCGGTCGACGGCGTTGATCAGGCCCACCGTCGCCACCTGCACGAGGTCCTCGTGCGGCTCGCCGCGGTGGCCGAACCTGCGCGCGATGTGCTGGGCGACCGGCAGGTGCTCGGTCACGAGCCTGTCGCGCAGCGACTCCCGCTTGGGACCGGCCGGGGTGACCGCGAGCTCCGCGAACAGCGGGGCCAGGTGGTCGTAGTCACCGCCCTTGGACGACGACGTCGTCGCCGACGACTCCTCGTCCGGCTTCGTCGTCGTGGTCGTCTCCTCCGCCCCGGTCACGCATCCACCGCCCCTGCCGTGGACTTCACGAGGCCGATGTGGACCACGGACCCTTCGGCTTCCTCGATCCTGGTCTCCACCGAGTCCACGAGCGCGGTCAGCACGCGCCAGCCGAAGCTGTTCTCGTCCGGTCCCGACGCCGCCTTGGTGGCGACCTTGGCCGACACGTGCACCGCGCCGCGGTCGTCCACCGCGAAGTGACAGCTGAGCACCGCGTCCTGCGCCGCCAGCGTGATCAGCGTCGAGCACGTCTCGTCGACGGCGAGCTTCAGGTCCTCGATCGAGTCGAGGTCGAAGTCCTGCCGCATCGCGATGTCCGCCGCGACCGCTCGCACGATCGACAGCTGCGTGGGATCCGCGGCCATCCGCAGTTCGACCCCTGACAATTGCGTCACACCCACCTCGTAGTCCGTTCTGCTGAAGGCCGGCACATCGTTGCCGTACCCGAATCGATCTCTTTTCACACGTGTATTGGTGCGTATTCCAGGGAAAACAGCCGGTGGAAGCAAGAAGGAGCACTGGGAGGAGAACTGTGCTGGTGCACGAGGACTTCCTGGACCTCCGCTTCCCGGCGGACGCGCACGAGGTGGCACCCGTGAGGAGCCGGCTCCGCGAATGGCTGGAGAAGAGCGGTGTCGGCGAGGACGAGGCGAGCGACCTCGTTCTCGCCGTCAGCGAAGCGGTCAACAACTCCGTGGAGCACGCCTACCCCGGTCCCGAGCGCGGCACCGTGGAAGTGCGGGCCTGCTTCGAGCACGACGGCTCCGTCCTGGTCGACGTGACCGACCACGGGCGGTGGCGCGTGCCGCCTCCCGCGCTCACGATGCGGGGGCGTGGACTCCTGCTCATGAGGGAGAGCGTGGACTCCGTCGAGATAGACCGCAGCGCGAACGGCACGACCGTGCACCTGCGCCGTGCCCCGGCGCCGGCCGTGCCCGCGTCCCGCAGCCCGCTGGAGTGCGACGTGCGGGTCCACGAGACCTCCTCCGGCGTCGTAGCGGTCGTGCGGGGGAACGTGCCCGCCGACGCGGGTCCCGCCTTGAGGCGGGCCCTCACGACGGCCGCCAGGGGCGGCACCGTGCCGCTCACCGTCGACCTCACCGCGACCGGTGAGGAGACGAGCGGGCTGGACCGGGCACTCCACGACGTCGCCGAGGCGTTGCGGGCGGCGGGGAACCGCCTCGTGGTCCGGTGGTAGCCGTGCGTCAGCCGCCCAGTGCCGCGTCGACCGAGTCGCTCACGCTGAGCACCTCGCCGAGCCCGGTCGCCTCCAGCGGCCGCGTCACGGCGCGGGCCTTCGCGACCACCTTGAGCGCCGTGCCGCCCTTCTGGGCCAGGCGCGCGGCCTCGACCAGCACCGCCAGCCCGGCGGAGCCGAGGAACGTCACGCCGGTCATGTCCACCACGAAGGTGCCGCCGTCGCCGAGGCCGTTCACGAGAGCGTCGCGCAGCGTGGGCGCGGACACCATGTCGACCTCACCGGACACGGCGAGCACCGTGACACCGGGCGCCGGCTGCCCGACCGACAGCTCGATGGTCTGATCCGCTCGCGGGTCCTGCACAGTCACCGATGTACTCCCTCTCGCAAAACAGGGAACCGCCACCGCAGCGGCCCCGACGCGGCTGCTGGCTCAACCGCTGCGGCCCCACCGTACGGGGGAACCGCCCGACAGGACAGGTCGAGTCACCTGTACCCGGACAATGGTTGGCTCAAACGTGCGAACTCACCCGATCGATCGGGTGCTCCCGGTGACCCGCCGGGCCTATGAGACCCCGACGCCGTGCGGTCATCGGCGTACGACGAACGGTTGCACCGGCAATCATCTGGTCTTCCGCCGCGCTTCGGGTCCGAACAGCTCGGCGCGCCGTTCGGCCCAGTTAACGCCGAGGACCCGAACAGGACACGTGTTCTGAACCACAGTCCTTCACCATTCGTGTGCAGGGATAACGCCGGAGCCCCGGTTCACGACATCCCTGATGTCACGGAAGGACTGAGATGAGAACCGCCACGGAGACCGAGCCGCAGGCCGGAGAGCTGCCCACCACGCCGTGCAGCGTGGTGTGGAGCAGGGGTCACGCGTACGTGCTCGAGGGTTTCCACGCCCGCTGGGTCGGCCGCGACGACAGAGGCCGCCCGCACGCCCTCACCGGTGCCGAGATGCAGCGCCGCGGCTGGAGCCTCACCCGCACCGCCTGAGTTCACCTGGAGGAAACGAACACCCGCGACCTGACGCACCGCCTGCCGTGACGCCATCCGGCAGCCCGTGCGCGGCCACTCGTTTAGAGTGCGGGTGTGCGTGACCCGGCTGATCGCCTGCTGACCGTTCCGAACCTGCTCAGCGTGCTGCGGCTGGCCGGTGTCCCGCTCTTCCTGTACCTGTTGCTCGGACCCCGCGCGGACGGCTGGGCGCTGCTCGTCCTCGTCTTCGCGGGGCTCTCCGACTGGCTGGACGGCAAGCTCGCGCGCTGGCTCGACCAGATGAGCAAGCTGGGCGCGCTGCTCGATCCCGCCGCCGACCGCCTCTACGTGTTCTGCACGCTGCTGGCGTTCGTGATCAGGGACATCGTGCCGCTGTGGATCGCGCTGGTGCTGGTCGGGCGCGAGGTCGTCGTCGGCCTCTGCCTGCTCGTCCTGCGGCGGCGCGGCTGGGGCACGTTCGAGGTGACCTACCTCGGCAAGGCCGCGACCTTCAACCTGTTGTACGCCTTCCCCCTGCTGCTGCTCGCGCAGGGCGACTCCGGCTGGTCGCAGGCGGCCCAGCCGTTCGCCTACGCGTTCACGGCCTGGGGCGGGGCGCTCTACCTGTGGTCGGCGCTGCTGTACGTCTACCAGTTCTTCCTGGCCCTGCGGGTCACACCTCGCACGGTCGCGTGAAAAGATCACCCCATACAGGTTCAGCACGAGGAGCGCAGTCAGTTGATTCCCGAGGAGCTTCGCTACACCGAGGAGCACGAGTGGGTTCTCGCCACCGGCGAGGACACCGTGCGCGTCGGCATCACCGACTACGCCCAGGAACAGCTCGGTGACGTCGTCTTCGTCCAGCTGCCCGAGGTCGGCCACACCGTCGCCGCCGGCGACACGTTCGGCGAGGTCGAGTCCACCAAGAGCGTCTCCGACCTCTTCTCCCCGCTCCAGGGTGAGGTCACCGCGGTCAACGACTCGCTGGTGCAGGCGCCGGACCTGGTGAACAGCGACCCCTACGGCGAGGGCTGGATGGTCGAGCTCCGCGTGGCCGACCCGGACGCGGTGGGGAGCCTGCTCGACTCGGAGGCGTACCAGGCGTTGGTGGAGAAGGAGTGACGTCGATCTTTCGCCGGATCTTCGGCCGGAAGGGGAGCCGCGCTGAGGGTGGCGACTCGGACGCGATAAGTTTTACCGGAAGTGACGGATCCAGCAGCAGGAGGAGAGCTCAGGTGAGCACGAACGACGGCCCAGGCGTTCCGCCGGAGCAGTCCCCGGAGCGGACCTCCGTCTTCCGGGCGGACTTCCTCCAGGAGATGGAGGGCGGCGCCGAGGCGCCCGCCCAGGAGCCGGCCGTTGCCGGCGTGGACGCCCTTCCCGCCGGTTCCGCGCTGCTCGTGGTGAAGCGCGGCCCGAACGCCGGTTCCCGGTTCCTGCTGGACCGCGACACGACGAGCGCCGGGCGCCACCCCGACAGCGACATCTTCCTGGACGACGTGACGGTCTCGCGCCGCCACGCCGAGTTCCGCCGGGAGGGCGGCGAGTTCGTCGTCATCGACGTCGGCAGCCTCAACGGCACCTACGTCAACCGCGAGCCGGTCGACCAGGCCGTCCTCGCGAACGGCGACGAGGTCCAGATCGGCAAGTTCCGCCTCGTCTTCCTGACGGGTCCTGGCTCCTCGGGAGCCTGACGCGTGACGGCCGGGCGGCCACGACGCGGGGTTCTGAGCATCGGGGCGGTGCTCGAACGGCTTCGCCCCGAGTTCCCCGACGTGACCATCTCCAAGATCCGCTTCCTGGAAGCGGAAGGGCTGGTCCGCCCGGCACGCACCGCCGCGGGCTACCGCCAGTTCGCCGAGGCGGACGTCGAGCGGCTGCGGTTCGTGCTGTCCGTCCAGCGCGACCGGCACCTGCCGCTGCGGGTGATCCGCGACCAGCTCGACGCGGAACCCGCCGCCTGCGCCCCCGTGACGCGCGCCGACCTGCTGGCCGGCACCGGGATGGACGCCGAGCAGCTCTCCCAGCTGGAACGCGACGGCCTGCTGCGCCCCGGCCCCGAGGGCCGCTTCACCGCCGACGACCTCACCGCGCTCCGCACGATCCGGACCATGACCGGACTCGGCGTCGAGCGCGAGCACCTGCGCGCGGTCAGGGCCGCGGCCGACCACGAGGTGGTCGCGCTCAGGTCTTTCTCGGATCCCGGGACGGTCAGGGAATTGGCCGGCCTGTTCACCTCGTTGCACACGTTGTTGGTGAGAGCGGGTCTGCGGCAATCATCTTGATCACGTTCCACCGGCAACGATTGAGCACACGGCCCGCTTGGCGGGTAGCGTCGAACGCATACGCCGGGGGATGCTCGGAGACGAACCGGGTACTCCCCAACGAGTCAGAGGGAGGCGAGACCCGATGAGTGAGATGCGCGTCGTGGGCGTCCGGGTGGAGCTGCCCCAGAACCAGCCGATCCTCCTGCTCCGCGAAACCGAGGGTGAGCGGTACCTGCCGATCTGGATCGGCTCCGTCGAGGCCACGGCGATCGCTCTCGAACAGCAGGGCGTCCGCCCGGCCAGGCCGCTGACGCACGACCTCCTCAAGGACGTCATCGGCGCGCTGGGCCGCAACCTGGAGCAGGTGCGGATCACCGACCTGCAGGAGGGCACGTTCTTCGCCGAGCTCGTGTTCGACGGCGACGTGCGGGTGTCCGCGCGGCCCTCGGACTCGGTGGCGCTGGCGCTGCGGGTGGGGGTGCCGATCCACGCGGAGGAGTCCGTGCTGGCCGAGGCGGGCCTCATCATCCCGGACGAGCAGGAGGACGAGGTGGAGAAGTTCCGCGAGTTCCTCGACTCGGTGTCTCCTGAAGACTTCCGCGGAGCGGACACGTAAACACCGACACGGAGACCACTGTCGCTCTCCGTCTCATCAGCCGCCGATGTACCCTGTTCGCAGGTCGCTCCACCGGGCTACTTCCGGCGGCATCCTCCCGCTAAACGATCACTAAACGTCACCTGAACGTCCTACTTCGGGTGACGGTCTGACCCTCACCTTGAGGTTGAGGGTCGACACTCCCCGCGCGTCGCGTTGACCTGCCCTCGGACCGGTCTTACCGTCGGATGAGAGTGGACGTCGCCGGTTCGCGCGAGCTGACGTGGCGGCTTGACGGCCATCGAGTTTCGTGGCCGTTCGCGAGGGGAGGCAGGCGTGGTCGAGGAAGCGCCCTTGAGGGCCGGATCCGGGCAGCAGGGTGAACTGTTCCCGGACTCCTCGCTGCCGGACGAGCTCGTCGGGTACCGGGGTCCCGCCGCGTGTCAGATAGCGGGCATCACGTACCGGCAGCTCGACTACTGGGCCCGCACCGGTCTCGTCGCCCCGACGGTGCGGATGGCGCACGGTTCCGGCAGCCAGCGGTTGTACTCGTTCAAGGACATCCTGGTCCTCAAGGTCGTGAAGCGGCTGCTGGACACCGGTGTCTCGCTGCAGAACATCAGGGTGGCCGTCGACCACCTGCGCCGCCGCGGCGTGCAGGACCTCGCGAAGATCACGCTCTTCTCCGACGGCACGACGGTGTACGAGTGCACGTCGCCGGAGGAGGTCGTCGACCTGCTGCAAGGCGGCCAGGGCGTGTTCGGCATCGCGGTGAGCGGTGCGATGCGCGAGATCAGCGGCACGATCCACGAGTTCCCGTCCGAACGCGCGGACGGCCTGGAGGTCGCCCCCGCGAGCGAGGACGAGCTGACCCGGCGGCGGCGCGAACGGGCCACCGGCTGAGACCTTCGTCCGATCTTCGTGGCCACCCGGCCACGGTGGGCTGGACGACTGGCAGAAGCGCGGGAGCGGTGCCGCTGCCTAGCGTCTCCGCCATGATCCCCACACCTTCCCGCCAGGCCACCAAGGTTCTCTCGGAAGCAGTGAAGCGGGCTTCCCGGCTGGGTTTCGGCCGCATCGGCACCGAGAACCTGCTGATCTCCCTCGCGAACTCCCGCGGTCCCGGCCGCAAGCTCGACGTCCAGTCGCTGTTACCCCAGGCCATGGCCCGCGGGACTACCCACTGGTTCGGTGACGACGGCGGTGTCGCGGAACCGGGCCGCGACGTCATGGCGCTGATCCACACCGCCCACCACCACGCGGGCGTCGAAACTCTGCTGCCGGTCAGCGGCGCGCTCGACCGGTGCCTGAGTACCGCGCTTGCCGAAGCAGGCGACGACGTGCTGACGACGACCCACCTCGCGCTCGCCCTGCTGTCGCTCGACTCGGCGCTGTCCGCGGAGCTGATGACCCTGCGGTACGTGGACGCCGAGGCAACGGCGCGGGCCGTGCGGGCGGCCTGCGAGCCGGAGGAGTCACCCGCGATGTGGCTGATGCACAAGACCGGGGCGCTGGAGGGCGAGACCGGCGGCGGGTACGTGAACTGGCTGACGAAGCTCATCGTGCGCGGCCGCGGCCTGGGCAGTCCCGTGCTCACGATCGTCCGCCACGAGGCCGAACGGCACGCCGTCGCCGCCGGGCGGGAGGACCCCACCGCACGCGACCTGGTCGCCGCCGTGCTGAGCATCGACCACCAGCTCGCCAAGGCGGGCAAGCGGCTCAAGCCGGAGTTCGCCTCGCGCGGCGCGGAGATCCTGCGCGACGCGGGCGTGGACGTCGCCGCGCTGCCCGTGGTCTCCACCGGCGCCGACGTCGACCGCGCCATCGAGGGCGCGAAGCTCACCGCGGTCCGCCGCGGGGACGAGGTCGTGGGCACCGAGCACCTGCTCCTCGCGCTGCGCGACGACCCGTTCGACCCGCTGCGCGGCGCGCTCGCCGGTCTCGGAGCTGAGACGTAGGTCGCGTCTGTGGCGACTGGCGGGGCTGCCTGCGGGTATTCTTCGCGGGTAGTCGCTGAACTCAGGCGGGAGAGACCGGGGCACCGAACCCGGCGCCGAAGGAGCAAGTCCCTCCCCGGGAACCTCTCAGGCATCCAGGACCGCCCGAGCGAGACGCCTCTGGAAAGTGGAGCCCCGCGAGGGGGTCCCGCCGACGGTGAAAGCCCGCTGCCACAGCGGGTGAACCTCTCAGGCGCCCTTCGGGGTACGGACAGAGCGGGGAGGGCGCCAGGACACGTGTGCCCGCAGCCCCCGGAGGCGTTTGATGACGCAGGACCGCATTCCGCTCGCCGCTCTCGAGCACGGCACCCCGTTCGCCGACCGCCACGTCGGTCCGCGGCCCGCCGAGCTCGCGCGCATCCTCGACGTCATCGGCGTCGGGTCGCTGGAGGAGCTGGCCCAGCGCGCGGTGCCGTCGTCCATCCACGAGCGAGACCTCGTGCTGGACCTGCCCGCCCCGGCCACCGAGACCGAGGCTCTCGCCGAGCTGCGCGCCCTCGCGGCCCAGAACCGGCCGATGACGCAGATGATCGGCCTGGGCTACTACGACACCGTCACGCCGGGCGTCATCCTGCGCAACGTCCTGGAGTCGCCAGCCTGGTACACCGCCTACACGCCGTACCAGCCCGAGATCTCGCAGGGCCGTCTGGAGGCGCTGCTCAACTTCCAGACGATGGTCGGCGACCTGACCGGCCTGCCCGTCGCGAACGCGTCGATGCTCGACGAGTCGACCGCCGCCGCCGAGGCCATGACGCTCGTGCGCCGCGCGGGCAAGTCCAAGTCGGACAAGTTCGTCGTGGACGCCGACACGCTGCCGCAGACGCTCGCCGTCATCGAGACGCGCGCCGAGCCGCTCGGCATCGAGATCGTCGTCGCGGACCTGTCGCAGGGCATCGAGGGACTGGGCCTCGGCGGCGACTTCTTCGGCGTGCTGCTGTCCTACCCCGGCGCGTCCGGTGTGGTGCGGGACCAGGCCGCGCTGGTCGAGGAGATCCACGCGGCCGGTGCGCAGGCCGTCGTGGCCGCCGACCTGCTCGCCCTCACGCTGCTGCGCCCGCCCGGCGAGATCGGCGCGGACGTCGTCGTCGGCACCACCCAGCGCTTCGGCGTGCCGATCGGCTTCGGCGGTCCGCACGCGGGCTACATGGCCGTCCGCTCCGGCCTGGAGCGCCAGCTGCCCGGCCGTCTCGTGGGCGTCTCCGTCGACTCCGACGGCTCCCTGGCCTACCGCCTGGCCCTGCAGACCCGCGAGCAGCACATCCGCCGCGAGAAGGCCACGTCCAACATCTGCACCGCGCAGGTGCTGCTGGCCGTGATCGCGTCCATGTACGCCGTCTACCACGGCCCCGAGGGCCTGCGCGCCATCGCGACCCGCGTGCACCGTCTGGCCACCGTGCTCGCCACGGGCCTGTGCGAGGCCGGGCTGGAGGTCGTGCACGGCGAGTTCTTCGACACCGTCGAGGTGCGCGTGCCCGGCGAGGCCGCCGCGGTCGTCGAGAAGGCCCGCGCGGCCGGTATCAACCTCCGCAAGGCCGACGACGACGTCGTGGCGATCGCCTGCGACGAGAAGACCACCCGCGCCCACGTCATCGCCGTGTGGGAGGCGTTCGGCGTCACCGGCGCCGACGTGGACGCCATCGACGCCGACACCGCCGACGGCATCCCGTCCGACCTGCGCCGCACGTCGGACTACCTGACCCACCCGGTGTTCCACTCGCACCGCTCCGAGACGGCGCTGCTGCGCTACCTGCGCGCGCTGTCCGACAAGGACGTCGCGCTGGACCGCAGCATGATCCCGCTCGGCTCCTGCACGATGAAGCTGAACGCCACCGCGGAGATGGAGCCCATCACGTGGCCGGAGTTCTCCGGCCTGCACCCGTTCGCCCCCGCGGAGGACGCGAAGGGCCTGCTCACGATCATCGAGGACCTGGAGACCTGGCTCGCCGAGGTCACCGGCTACGACGCCGTGTCGCTGCAGCCCAACGCCGGGTCGCAGGGTGAGTTCGCCGGTCTGCTCGCGATCCGCGCCTACCACCGCGCCAACGGCGACGCCGACCGCGACGTCTGCCTGATCCCGTCGTCCGCCCACGGCACCAACGCCGCGTCCGCCGTCATGGCCGGCATGCGCGTCGTCGTCGTGAAGTGCGACGACAAGGGCAACATCGACATGGGCCACCTGCGCTCCACGGTCGCAGAGCACGCCGACGACCTCGCCGCGATCATGATCACCTACCCGTCGACCCACGGCGTGTACGAGGACACCGTCCGCGAGGTCTGCGGCCTGGTCCACGACGCGGGCGGCCAGGTGTACGTCGACGGCGCGAACCTCAACGCCCTCATCGGCCTCGCCCGCTACGGCAAGTTCGGCTCGGACGTCTCGCACCTGAACCTGCACAAGACGTTCTGCATCCCGCACGGCGGCGGTGGCCCCGGCGTCGGCCCGATCGGCGTCCGCTCCCACCTCGCCCCGTTCCTGCCGAACCACCCGCTGCAGCCCACCGCGGGCCCCGAGACCGGCGTCGGCCCGATCTCGGCCGCCCCGTGGGGCTCCGCGTCGATCCTGCCGATCTCGTGGGCCTACGTGCGGATGATGGGCGGCGACGGCCTGCGCCGCGCGACCCTGACCGCCGTGGCGGCCGCGAACTACGTGGCGCGGCGGCTGGACGAGCACTACCCGGTCCTCTACACCGGCGAGGGCGGCTTCGTGGCCCACGAGTGCATCCTCGACCTGCGCGGCATCACCAAGGCCACCGGCGTGACGGTGGACGACGTGGCCAAGCGCCTGGCGGACTACGGCCTGCACGCCCCGACGATGTCGTTCCCGGTCGCGGGCACCCTGATGGTCGAGCCGACCGAGTCGGAGGACCTCGGCGAGATCGACAGGTTCATCGACGCCATGATCGCCATCAAGGGCGAGATCGACCGCGTCGGCGCGGGCGAGTGGCCGGTGGACGACAACCCGCTGCGCAACGCCCCGCACACGGCGGCCTGCGTGACCGCGGGCGAGTGGAACCACCCGTACACCCGCGAGGAGGCCGTCTACCCGGCCGGCACCGCGGCCCCGAAGATCTGGCCGCCGGTCCGCCGCATCGACGGCGCCAAGGGCGACCGCAACCTGGTCTGCTCCTGCCCGCCGCTCTCCGCCTACAGCAGCTGAGCCGGCTCACGGGGGAACGGGCGCACTCGGGGGTGCGCCCGTTCCCGGCTTCTCAGGCCCCGTTGGGGCAGGCCGGGTCGCCGCAGTCCTCGTCCTCGCGGGCACCCGGCTTCACGACGTCGTGCTCGAACGCGAGGTGGAAGCAGTCCGGGTGCATCCGCTCGAACAGCTCGAAGTCCTCCCGGTCGAGCTCCACTGGTTCACCGCACCGCTGACACAGTTGTTCGTCCGACACGCGCCAGATCGTCTCACCCGCGACGGCGAGCTACTCCTCGAACGGCTCCGCGCGAAGGCGTCCGGACAACGCCAGCGAGGAGATCCACACGTCCGGATCGCCCTCCCAGTCCAGCGCCCGGATCTGGTCGGCCGACCGGCGCCCGCCGATGGCCCGCAGCAGCTCGAACGACGTCGTGCGCACCGTCCCGGCGGGGTCGCCGTGGCCGAGCACCCGGTCGCCGTGCTCCAGCACGACCCGCAGCGCGGGCACGTCGTTCTCCCGCATCCGCTGGTCGATCTCCTGCAACGGTCGCACCAGCGCGGCCCGCACCTCGACGCCACCGCGGTCGCCGGGCACGCCCAGAGCCGTGCGGAGGTCGTGCTCGTGCGCGACCACCTCGGACACGAGCACCGGCCCCAGCGGGGAGTCGAACAGCGGCTCCGCCCGCTCCAGGTTCGCGTCCCACTCGGCGAACGCGTCCTCCAGCGAGTTGCCCCGGCGGTCGCGCACCTGCCGTTCGCCCCACTCGCCCGACTCCACCCCGTCGGACCGGTGGTCGGCGAAGTCGCGCAGACCACCGGCGAGGTGCGCCACCACGTCCTTGACCGACCAGCCGGGCGTCGCCGCCACCGGGGTGTGCGGGTCGGCGTGCGCGACCAGCGCGGTGATCCGCTGCTTGGCCGCGAGGTAGGTGGGGGCGTTGGTCATCGGCTCAGACCTCGTACTCCAGCGCATAGGTGCCGCTGCCATCCTCCGCCCACTCGATCGTCACCGCACCTTTGGCGTTCCGGTAGCGCCCGGTGCCGTCGACGACCTCGACCGAACCCTCCACCGAGGACCGGTAGGCGCCGACGTGCCGCAGCACCAGCGATCCCTCGTCCGTGACGACCTCCTCGATCGCGGTCGTCCACGCCACGTCGTCGGCGTAGTACATGAGGTACCGGCAGCTGCCGGTACCGCTGACGTCACCGCTGTAGGAGAACTCGACGTGCGCCTCGGTCAGCTTGCGCCCCTCGACCTCCTGGTAGGGACGGCCGTCCCAGGTCTTCTCGTCCCAGCTCTTCACCGCGATCGTTCCCGTTGCCTTCATGGGGACCACTGTGCTGGCAATTCCTGACAGTTCGTGTCAGGTTGGGGCGGTGAAGTCCAGCCGCCTGCTCCAGGTGCTCCTGCTCCTCCAGTCGAGGGGCCGGATGACGGCCGACGAGCTCGCCGCCGAGCTGGAGGTCTCGCCGCGCACGGTCTACCGCGACATCGACTCGCTGAGCGCCGCGGGCGTCCCCGTCTACGGCGACCGTGGCCCGTCCGGCGGCTACCGGCTGCTCGACGGCTACCGCACCCGCCTCACCGGGCTCACCTCCGGCGAGGCGCGGTCGCTGTTCCTCGCCGGGCTGCCCGGTCCCGCCGCCGAGCTGGGGCTCGCCGAGTTCGCCGCCGCCGCGCAGCTCAAGCTCCTCGCCGCGCTGCCGGCCGGGCTGCGCGACCAGGCCGAGCAGATCCGCCGCCGCTTCCACCTCGACACCCCGTCGTGGTTCCGCGGCGACGAGCCCGCCGAGCACCTGGCCGCGATCGCCGGCGCCGTCTGGGAGCAGCACCGCGTGCGGATGACGTACCTGCGCTGGGGCAACGAGGTCGTGGAACGCGAGACCGACCCGTACGGCCTGGTCCTCAAGGCGGGCACCTGGTACTTCGTCGGCAGTGGCCGCACCTACCGGGTGTCCCGCGTCCAGCGCCTGGAGGTCACCGGGGAGACGTTCGACCGTCCCGCGGACTTCGACCTCGCCCGGTACTGGGCGGAGTGGTCCGAACGGTTCGAGGCCCGCATGTACGGCGAGCGCGTCACCGTCCGGATGTCCGCCGCGGGGCTCGCGAAGGCCCAGTACCTGCTGAGCGGCCACCAGGCGCGGGTCATCCGGGAGAGGGCGCCGCGGCCGGGCGAGGAGTTCGGCTTCCCGACCGAGTCGGCCCGGCACGCCCTGGCCGACCTGCTCAAGTTCGGCGCGGACGTGGAGGTCCTCGCGCCGGCGGAGCTGCGTCGTGAGCTGGTCGAAACACTGGAGGCGATGCAGGACGTCTACAACGGTGCGAAGCTACCCGCATGGTTCCGCTGATCTCGTTGAACAACGGAGTACGGATCCCCCAACTCGGCTTCGGCGTCTTCCAGGTGCCGGAGGACCAGGTGGCCGGTGCGGTCACGACCGCCCTCGAGGCGGGCTACCGCAGCATCGACACGGCCGCCGCCTACCGCAACGAGTCCGGCGTCGGCGACGCGACCGCCGGCGTCCCCGACGTGTTCATCACGACCAAGCTGGGGAACTCCGACCAGGGCTACGACTCGACGCTGCGCGCGTTCGACGCGAGCATGGGCCGGCTGCGCCGCGACGTGCTGGACCTCTACCTCATCCACTGGCCGACTCCCGCACGCGACCTGTACGCCGAGACGTGGCGCGCGCTGGAACAGCTCCACGCCGACGGCCGGGTGCGCGCCATCGGCGTCTCCAACTTCCACACGGCGCACCTGCAGCGGCTGTTCGACGAGTTCCCGACCACCCCGGCGGTGAACCAGATCGAGCTGCACCCGTTGCTGCAGCAGAAGGAGATGCGCAAGGTCCACGCCACCCATCGCATCGTCACCGAGGCGTGGTCGCCGCTGGCGCAGGGCGCGCTGCTGCGCAACCCCGACCTGACCGCGCTGGCCGACAAGTACGGCAAGACCCCGGCGCAGATCGTGCTGCGCTGGCACGTCCAGTCGGGCATCGTCGTGATCCCGAAGTCCGTCACCCCGTACCGGGTGAAGGAGAACATCGACATCTTCGACTTCGAGCTGGCCCCCGACGACATGACGGTCATCGACGAGCTCGACAACGGCACCCGCACCGGCCCGGACCCCGACGAGTTCAACGACGCCTGAGCAGGTCCTCCACCAGATCCGCCGCCACGGCCGCGCCACCGGCCGCCCTGATGTCCCGCCCGAGCGCGCGGGCACGTTCCCGGTGGCGCGGCTCCGAGAGCACCCGGTCGACGGCCTTCCCGAGGTCGGTCGGCCGCTTCTTCACGATCCCGGCGCCCGACTGCGCGACCCGCCGCGCCACCTGCGGCTTGTCCAGCGCCCCCGGCACCACCACGAGCGGCACACCGGCCTCCAGTGCGGCGAGCACCCCGCCCCACCCGCCGTTGGTGATCATCACGTCGGTGCGCGCCAGCAGCAGGTCGTGGGGGATGAACGCGGCCACCCGCACGTTGTCCGGCACCGGCCCCAGGACTTCCGGCGGCGCACCGCCGGTGGTGCAGACGACCAGCGCGTCGTGCCCGGCGAGCGCCTCGACCGCGGGTCTGAGCAGGTCGCCCGCCCCGGTCTCCAGCGTCCCCTGGGTCACGTGCACGACGGTCCTGCCGTCGAGGTCGCCCCACCACTCGGGCGTGGCCGCGGACGGCGGTGTCGTCAGCCGCCCGACGAACCGCACCTGCGGCGGCGTCCGCGCGGGCTCCAGCGCCGGAACCCCCTGCGCCACCACGAGGTCCGGCGAGTAGAACGCCTCCAGCGCACCGGCCTTCGGCCCCAGCCCCGCCTCCGCGCGCATCCGGTTGAACATCGGGTCGGCCGTGAACGTCGACAGCGCCCGCAGCAGCGACCCGCTGGTGACGAGCGGCGTCACCGCGACCGTCGCCCACGGCACCTGCCGCAGCTCGGCCGCCATCGCCGCCCCGAACGCCAGGTGGTCGGTGACGACGAGGTCGAACTCGGTCGCCAGCACGTCCCGCGCCTGGGCGGCGCCCGTGCCCACCAGCACGTCGCGGACGTTGGCGAGGTTGGCCCGCACGCCCTTGCCGTCGCCGACGGCGGGGAAGGTCTCGGCCAGCCGGGCGTCGTCGAAGTCCCGCGACCAGGGCAGCTGCTCGACGTCCCCGAACAGGTGCCGGTACTTGGCCCCCGTGTGCACCACGACGTCGTGACCGCGCGCGACGAGCTCGTGCGACAGCGCGGCCATCGGGTGGGCATGACCGGCGAACGGCAGCGATGCCAGCAAGATCCGGGCGGGGTCCACGTGGTGCGAAACGAGCGACACACCACCGTGGTTCCCTACGGCCGCGCTACACACACACGGGCCTGGCCGGGTACCCCCAAAATCAATTCTAGTGGCGAGGTCCGACAAAGATCGCGCGTCAGCCGTTCGTCGACAGCACCTGGCCGAGCGCGGTCTCCACGCCGTCCACGTTCTCCACCACCGACACCGAACCGCCGGTGATCTGCGCGATCTCGGTCAGCGCCGCCTTGTCCACCTCGTCGCCGATCGCGATGAAGCTGACCGCGAGGTCCGTCCCGTGCAGCCGCGACTTCAGCTCGTCGAGGTCGATGCCGCCGTCGGACGGGCTGTCGGTGATCACCACGACCCGGTTGATCCGCCCCGCCACGTAGCCGTCGTGCGCGGCCTCGTAGCAGGCCGCGAGCGCGGAGTAGAGCTGCGAGCCCTCGCTGGTCTTGAGGCCGTCGACGGCCCGCCGCAGCGCGTCGCGCTTCTCCGCCACGGGACCGGTGCCGACGAGCTGCCGGTACGGCTTGGCGCCGTCGAGGGACCGCGCGAACTCCCACAGCCCGAACGAGCCGGACACCGACCTGTCGACCTGGCCGCGCAGGGCCGCCTTCACCTTGTCCAGCCGGGGTTTCATCGACGTCGACACGTCCGCCAGCACCGTCACGACCTGGCCGCCGCGGTCCGCGGACGCCCACGCCGAGGAGATCTGCTGCGTCGTCGTCGCGTCGGCGGGCACCAGGTGCTCGGTCACGGCGGGCCAGGACACGCCGGGCGACGGCGTCGGGCGGTCCTGAGTGGACTCCACCCGCAGGCCGCCGCCCGCCAGGATCTTCTGCGACCCCGGTTCGGTCATGAACTCGCGGAACGCCTGCGCCGCACGGACCTCCGCCTCGCCGACCTCGGGTCCGCCGAGCGGCACGTACGGGAAGTCCGCCACCGGTGCCGGTCCCGCGGGCAGCACGCCCACGAGCGGCTTCGACGGGGCGTCCTTGCCCGTGTTGTGCCGGAACAGGTCCACTTCGGACACCGGCGTCACGGAGAAGCCCGCCGCGTTCACCGTCGCGCTGTCACCCAGGCGCCGCAACGCGTCGCGGGTCGTCGCCGGCACCTCCGGCGGCACGGCGGCCGCGAGCTTCGTCAGCTTCGCCTTCGCCGCCTCCGAGCCGAGCGACTCCGCCGTCACCGGACCCGTGCCGTCGGCCAGCGCGGACTGGATCGCGAGCGCGGAGGCCGTGTTCGTGGCCGGGTCGGGCATGGCGACGCTGAACCGGCCCCAGTCCGTGCCGAACTTCGTCCAGTCGGTGACGTCGGGCATCTCGGTCCAGCGGAAGTCCTTGAGCACCGGCGCCGCGGCCTCGGGGGCGGCGAGCAGCACGGGGGAGGTGCCGACGGACTTCGGGGCCGACCCGACCAGCTTCGCGTCGAGCGCCGAGAGCCGGGTGGCCCACAGCGTCGAGTCGGGCACCCACGCGTGCGGCCGCTGGCCGAGCTTCTCCTCGTCCCACGTCGTGGTGAGGCCGTCCAGGACCATCGACGAGTCGGCGGAGACCACCTCGATCGCGATGCAGTGGTCGTAGACGACGGGCCTGGTCGCGGCATAGGCGCGCGCGACGTCCGCCACGGCCTCCGCGATGCTCGGCGTGGCCGAGACGCGCAGCACCGAGTCGCCCTCGCTGCAGTTCTGCGCGAGCGCCTGCGACCGCTTGTTCAGCACGTCACCGGCCCACGCCAGCACCGCCCAGCCGAGGCCGATCAGCACGACGAACACGACGATCAGCACAGGCCACTTGGCGATCCCGCGACGCACCTTCGCCCGCAGCGCGCGGTGTCGAGACATCGATCCCTCACAACTACTCAGCGGCCCCCGACGACCAGCGAGTCACGCTAACAGGTGAACCTCGTCAGCGAAGTGAAGTCACTCGAAGTATCGACTCGCACACGGACACGAGCCGTTCTCGCAACGGCTTCGCCCGATCGGCGAAGACGGACTGCCGGCGGACGTACTCGGCACGCCCCTCCGGCGTCTCGATCGGCACCGGCTCGTAGCCCAGCCCGGCCAGGTCGTACGGGGACGCCCGCATGTCCAGCTCGCGCACGTCCACCGCCAGCTCGAAGCAGTCGGCGACCAGCGAGGACGGCGTCGCGGGCTCCAGCTTATAACCCCACTTGAACAGGTCCATGTTGGCGTGGAGACAGCCCGGCTGCTCGTTGAGCACCTGGTCCTCGCGCGTCGGCAGCAGGGTGTTGCGCGGCCGTGCGGGCGGCGTGAAGAACCGGAACGCGTCGAAGTGGCCGCACTGGATCCTGCTCGCCTCGACCACCGCGTCGGTCCCGCCGCTGCCCAGGCGCAACGGCCACGCGTTGTGCCGGACCTCCTCCGGCTGCTGCCGGTAGACCATCGCCCATTCGTGCAGCCCGAAGCAGCCGAGCCGCGCCGGTCGGCTCAACGTGGCGGTGAGCAGCGCCTGGACGAACCGCAGCGTCTTCTCGCGCTGGGCGAAGAAGCTCTCCACGTCCAGCGTGACGCCCGCGTCGACCTGCTTGTAGTGCGGGAACGCGAGGTACTCGGCCGCGTCCTCCAGCACGACGCCCGGTCCGGGGTGCCAGCGTTCGAGCCGCACGGGCCGGTGGCTGTAGTAGGTGAAGAGGAAGTCCATGACCGGGTGCTTCTCCTTGCGCAGCTTCCGCTCCTGGTGCGGGCCGGTGAAGCGGCGCATGCGCGCGACGTGCGAGTCGCGCAGGTCGTGCCATTCGGCACGGGTCAAGACCTCCACGAGCGACTACCGTACGCGCATGGTGCAGAGCAAGGCCGCCGCGGTCGCCGAGTACCGGACGGCGCGAGGCTAAAGCGGCGGGACCAGTCCCGTGAACGTCCGCGCGCCGCTGCAGTGCGGGCACTCCCGGCCGTTGTCCACGGTCCTGGGCGTGCCGCTGATGATCGCGAGCGTCGGCGCGGCGATGTAGCTCGCACCCCCGCACAGGTGGCAGACGGTGCGCGGTTCGGGCGTGACGGCGAAGAGGTCGTCGACGTCGTCCTCGTCCTCGAAGTCGTCGTCCTCGGCGAACTCGTCCTCGTCGTCCTCGCTCATGCTGCACAACTTAGTGGGTCGGCTGGTCGGACGCCCTCACCAGTGACTCCCGCGTCGCCTCCTCGCCGCACGCCGCGCACACGACGCGCGGTTCCAGCACGTGGCCGCACGAGTGCTCCCACACGAGCGGGAGGGGCCCCTCCGTCACGTACGTGTCGCCCCACTCCTTGAGCATCAGCAGCACGTTGTGCAGCGCGCGTCCGGTGTCCGTGAGGACGTACTCGTGGCGCGGCGGGTGGTCGGAGTACTGCCGCTTCTCCAGGACACCGGCCGCGACCAGCTTCTTCAGCCGCACGGTGAGGACGTCGCGCGACGCCCCGGTGTGCGCGGCGATCTGGTCGAAGCGACCGTTGCCGAGGAAGACCTCGCGCAGCGCGAGCAGCGACCAGCGTTCGCCGACGACCTCCAGCGCGTTCGCGATCGAGCAGGTTCGCGGTGCCATGTGACCATCCTAGCAGTGAGTTGGATTATCCAACCGACGGCGCTATGGTAAGTTTGAGAATCCAACTCAGGAGGTAGTGATGGACTTCAGCAAGGCAGTCGTGCTGGTGACCGGTGCCAACCGCGGTCTGGGCCGCACGTTCGCCGCGGAGTTCGCGAAGCGCGGCGCCAAGGTGTACGCGGGTGCCCGCAACCCGGCGTCCGTCGAGGACCCGGACGTCATTCCCGTCCACCTCGACGTGACCGACGACGCGCAGGTCGAAGCGGTGGCGAAGGAGCTGGGCGACGTCACGATCGTCATCAACAACGCGGGCGTCCTGCTCGCGGGCGAGGACGTCGGCAGCATCAAGGCCGAGTACGACGTCAACGTGTTCGGCATCGTCCGGATGACCGACGCCTTCGCGCCCGTCCTCAAGGTCAACGGCGGCGGCGTGCTCGTCAACGTCCTGAGCATCGCGGCCTGGCTGGGCCGCCCCGCCTGGCGCGGCTACGCGTCCTCGAAGGCGGCGGCGTGGTCGCTCACCAGGTCGGCCAGGGAGGGCCTGCGCGAGCAGGGCACGCAGGTCATCGCGGTGCACTCGGCGTTCATCGACACCGACATGGCGGCGGCGCAGACCGGGCCCAAGATCACCACCGAGGACCTGGTCGCGCAGGTGCTGCGGGCCATCGAGAACGGCGACGACGAGGTGCTGGCCGACGACACCACCCGTGCCGTCAAAGCCTCGCTGGCCTCCTGACGCCCGCCGCCTAGACCCAGCGCACGTGGGTGCCGTCGCGCACGGTGCCCACGTACTCCTCCAGCAGGTCCTCCAGCGCCACCGCGCCCAGCACCGTGCCGTCCGCCGACACGGCGCGCGCGAGGTGCGACTGGGCGCGGCGCAGTGCGGCCAGCGCCTCGTCCAGGTGCGCGTCCGCCGGTACGTCCGGCAGGCCCCGCACCCGCGACCGCGGCACGAGCGTCTCCGCGCCCTCCAGGTCCAGCACGTCCTTGACGTGCAGGTACCCGATCAGGCTGCCCTCGGACAGCACGGGGAACCGGGAGAAACCGGTCGTCGCGACGACGGACTCGATCTCCCCGACGGTCGGTGACGCCGACACCGTGGTCAGCCGGTCCAGCGGCACGAGCACGTCGGCCACCGTGCGCTGGGCCGAGGACAGCGTCTGCGTCAGCCGCCGGTGCTCGGAGTCCTCCAGCAGGCCCTCCGACCGCGACTGGCCGATCAGCAGCGACAGCTCGTCGGGCGTGTAGGCCGACTCCAGCTCGTCCACCGGCTCCACGTCGAAGCGCCGCAGCACCCACCGGCCCACGGCGGTGAACCCGGCCAGCACCGGCGCGATCATCCGCGAGAACCCGTAGTGCACCGGCACCAGCCAGACCGCCGCCCGCTCGGGACCGGCGATCGCCAGGTTCTTCGGCACCATCTCGCCGAGGATCGTGTGCAGCGCGACGACGATGACCAGCGCCACCGCGAACGCCACGCCGTGCACCACGGCCACCGGCAGCCCGACGGCGCCGAGCGGTCCTTCCAGGACGGACGCCAGCGCCGGTTCGGCGATGGCGCCCAGGCCCAGCGAGCACAGCGTGATGCCCAGCTGCGCGCCCGCGATCAGCAGCGGCAGCTCCTGCGACGCCTTGATGGCGGTGCGGGCCCGCGAGGACCCCTTGTCCGCCAACGCCTCCAGCCGGTCGCGGCGGGCGGTGATCACCGCGAACTCCGCGCCGACGAAGAAGGCGTTGCCCGCGAGCAGCAACAGCACAACCAGGAAGTTCACGACGTCACCACCCTCAGCTCGGCCACGCGGTGCCGGTCCATCCGCGTCACCGTCACCCGCCAGTCGTCGACCCGGATCTCGTCGCCGACGTCGGGGATGCGCCCGAGCCGCGCCAGCACCAGGCCGGCCAGGGTCTCGTAGTCGCCCTCCGGCATCCGGAACCCGGTGGCCTCGGCCACCTCGTCGTCGCGCAGCAGGCCGGACACGAGCCAGCTGCCCTTGCCCAGCGACCGCACGGGCGGGGCCTCGCGCCGGTCGTGCTCGTCGCGCACGTCGCCGACGATCTCCTCGACGACGTCCTCCAGCGTCACCATGCCCGCCGTGCCGCCGTACTCGTCCACGACGAGCGCCGTCTGCAGGCCGGACGCGCGCAGCCGGTCGAGCAGCGCGTCACCCTCCAGCGTCTCGGGCACCGAGTACACCGGGCGGGTCAAGGCGGACAACGGGGTCGAACCGCGCAAAGCGGACGGAACGGCGAACGCCTGCTTGACGTGCACGATGCCCCGCACGTCGTCCAGCGAGCCGTCGTGCACCGGGAACCGCGAGAAACCGGTCTCCCGCGCCTTCAGCACGAGGTCCGCCACGGTCGCGTCGGCCCGCAGCGCCTCCACCCGCACTCGCGGCGTCATCAGCTCGCCCGCCGTGCGGTCGCCGAAGCGCAGCGACCGGTCCAGCAGCACCGCGGTGCCCTGGTCCAGCGTGCCGTGCTCGGCCGACGTGCGCACCAGCGCGCCCAGCTCCTCGGGGGAGCGGGCGGACGCGAGCTCCTCGACCGGTTCCACGCCGAAGCGTCTGACCAGCCAGTTCGCCGAGTTGTTCATGGCGTGGATCAGCCAGCGGAAGACGGTGGAGAACCCCGCCTGCACGCTGACGACCCCGCGCGCGGTCTCGAGCGGCTTCGCGATCGCCAGGTTCTTCGGCACCAGCTCGCCGAACACCATCGACAACGCCGTGGCGATGGCGAGCGCCAGCGCGAGCGACAGCCAGGAGGCGACCGACTCCGGCACGTTCACCGCCGTCAGGCCCGGCTTGATCAGCGACGCGATCGCGGGCTCCGCGATGTAGCCGGTGATGAGCGTGGTCAGCGTGATGGCGAGCTGAGCGCCGGAGAGCTGGAAGGACAACGTCCGATGAGCACGGTCGATGGTGCGCGCCTTCGCGTCGCCCACCTCGGCGAGGTGCCGCTCGACGGTGCTGCGTTCCAGCGCGGTCAGCGAGAACTCCGCCGCCACCGCGATGAAGGTGCCCGCGGTCAGCGCCACGACGGCGACCAGACCGAGCACGCTCAAGAGGATTCCGGTCACCTGCGCGCTCCGTCAGAACGGGCGACCGGGTTGGTATGCCAGCCTGGGCCAGACCCCATGGGGACGGCTCAACTCCTCGTGACTCAGGTACGTGTACAGCCCGACAAGCCTAATCGATGGCCAGTCAATTCTGCCCAGTCGAGGCGCGCAGCACCACCTCACCCGCCACCCGGACGGTGCGGGCCTCGTCACGCCCGGTGTCGAGCACGAGACCCGCGGCGATCTCGCCCATCTCCTCCAGCGGCAGCCGCACGGTCGACAGGGCGGGGACGGTGTCGCGCAGCGTCGGGATGTCGTCGAACCCGGCGATCGCCATGTCCTCCGGCACCCGCACGCCCCGTTCGCGCAGCGCGGCCATCGCGCCCATCGCCATGACGTCGGTCACGGCGAACACGCAGGTGGCGCGGGTCTTCGCGGCGAGCAGCTCCAGCGCGGCCTCGTAGCCGCCGTCGCGGGTGAAGGCTCCGCCGATCACGACCGGCGGGGCGATCCCGGCGTCGGCGAGGCCCGCCTTGAACCCGGCCAGCCGGTCGCGCGCCACCACCAGCTCGGGCGGACCGCCCAGCACGGCGAACCTCTTGTGCCCCAGCTCGGCGAGCGCGCGGGCGAGCGCCCTGCCTCCCGCCCGGTTGCCGGGCACGACCGTGTCGGTGCCGAGCTTCGCCTGCGACACGCACGCGACCCGCCCGCCCTGCTCGGTGAACGCGTCGATCTCCGCCGCGAGCCGCGCCTGCGCCGCCCGGTCCGTGGTCCGCGAGCCGGCGAGCACGACCGCGCGGGCCCGGTGCGCGCGCAGCGTGGACAGCAGCTCGGCCTCGCGCTCGGGACGGCGCCCCGTCGTGCCGAGCACGACGACGAGCCCGGCCTCCTCGGCCACCCGCGTCACCCCCGCCGCGATGCACGAGAAGTACGGGTCGGTGATGTCGTGCACGACGAGTCCGACGAGCGAGCTGGAGTTGCGGGCCAGCGCCTGCGCCGACGCGTTGGGCACGTAGCCGAGCTCCTCGGCGGTGCGCAGCACGCGGTCGCTGAGGTCGCCGCTCACCTGCCGGGTGCTGCCGTTGAGCACCCGTGACGCGGTCGCCAACGACACACCCGCCTGCTTCGCCACCTCGGCGAGCGTCACCTGTCGGGCGGACACGACCACCTCCGTCGAACACGCATGTGAGCGCTGAGACTAGCTCGGCAGGAGGTTGACGTCCGCGAAGCACCGCGATTAGCGTGGCGGGAAAGCGCTTTCCAGCGCTCCTACCAGGGAGGTGTGATGGCAGTTCGGACCATCGGAGTGGCGGTCAACGGCGTCACCGGGCGGATGGGGTACCGCCAGCACCTGGTCCGGTCCCTGCTGCCGTTGCGCGACGAGGGCGTGCGGTTGCAGGACGGGACCTTGCTGAAGGTGGAACCGGTTCTCGTGGGCCGCAACGCCGACAAGCTCAAGGAGATCGCCGAGCGGCACGACCTCGCGCGCTGGACGACGGACCTCGACGGCGCGCTCTCGGACCCGTCGGTCGAGGTCTACTTCGACTCGCAGGTGACGTCGCGGCACGTCGACTCGATCACCAGGGCGATCAGGGCCGGCAAGCACATCTACACCGAGAAGCCCGTCTCGGAGACGGTCGAGGAGGCGCTGGAGCTGGCGCGCCTGGCCGACGAGAAGGGCGTGAAGCACGGCGTCGTGGCGGACAAGCTGTACCTGCCGGGCATCCGCAAGCTCAAGCGGTTGGTCGACGGAGGCTTCTTCGGCCGGATCCTCAGCGTGCGCGGGGAGTTCGGCTACTGGGTCTTCGAGGGCGACTGGCAGCCCGCGCAGCGCCCGAGCTGGAACTACCGGGCCGAGGACGGCGGCGGCATCGTCTCGGACATGTTCTGCCACTGGAGCTACCTGCTGCACGACCTGTTCGGCCGGGTTGAGGCGGTCACGGCCAAGGCGGTCACGCACATCCCCACCCGCTGGGACGAGCAGGGCAACGCCTACACCGCCACCGCGGACGACGCCGCGTACGGCATCTTCGAGATCGAGAACGGCGTGATCGCCCAGATCAACTCCTCGTGGTGCGTGCGCGTGCGCCGCGACGAGCTGGTCGAGTTCCAAGTGGACGGCACCGAGGGCAGCGCGGTCGCGGGCCTGCGGGAGTGCTTCGCGCAGCCCCGCGCCGTCACGCCGAAGCCGGTCTGGAACCCGGACCTGCCGGTCACCCACCCGTTCCGCGAGCAGTGGCAGCGGGTGCCGGACAACGAGGACTTCGACAACGGCTTCAAGGTGCAGTGGGCGGAGTTCCTGCGCCACGTCGTGGACGGCACGCCGTTCCCGCACGACTTCCGCGCGGGCGCCAGGGGAGTGGCACTGGCCGCCGCCGGCCTGCGGTCCTCTTCGGAGGGACGCCGGGTGGAGATCGCGGATGTCTAGCCCCGGCGCACGCCACGGTGAACGCACCGTGTTCGCGGCGGCACACGTCGTGGCGGAGGACGAGCGCACGGTGGACTGGGACGCGACCCTCGCGTTCCGCCACCACCTCTGGTCGCACGGCCTGGGCGTCGCCGAGGCGATGGACACCGCGCAACGCGGCATGGGCCTCGACTGGCCCACGGCCGCCGAGCTGATCCGCCGCAGCGCCGCCGAGAAGGCGGGCCGGATCTGCGCCGGTGTCGCCACCGACCACCTGACCGGTGAGCCGGACCTCGACGAGGTGCTGGAGGCGTACCTCGAACAGCTGGACGTGGTGCAGCGGGCGGGCGCGCAGCCGGTGCTGATGTGCTCACGTCAGCTTGCCGCCGCGGCGAAGGGCCCGGAGGACTACGAGAAGGTCTACGGCACCCTGCTCGACAACGTCAGCGAACCGGTCGTCCTGCACTGGCTCGGCACCGCGTTCGACCCGGAGCTGGAGGGCTACTGGGGTGCGGCCGACGTCCCGCGGGCCACGGCGAACTTCCTGGAGATCATCCACTCGCGACCGGACAAAGTGGACGGCGTGAAGGTCTCGCTGCTCGACGCGGACCACGAGATCGGCCTGCGGCGCGCACTCCCGCCGGGCGTCAAGTGCTACACCGGCGACGACTTCAACTACCCGGAGCTGATCGCGGGCGACGAGCACGGGTACAGCCACGCGCTGCTCGGCATCTTCGACCCGATCGCCCCGGTCGCCGCGCAAGCCCTGCGCAAGCTCGCCGAAGGCGACACCGAGGAGTTCCACCGCATCCTGGCGCCGACGGTCCCGTTGTCCCGCCACCTGTTCGGCGCGCCGACGTACTACTACAAGACCGGCGTGGTGTTCCTCGCGTGGCTGGCCGGCCACCAGGACCGGTTCGTGCTGCTCGGCGGCCTGGAGACCGCCCGCACCGTCGAGCACCTCGCCGAGGCCAAGCGGCTCGCCGAGGCCGCCGGTGTCATCGACCCGGAGCTCGCCGGGAGGAGGTGGCGGGAGTGGCTCGCCTCTCGCTGAACCAGGCCACGGTCAAACGCGCCACCGTCGCCGAGGCCGTCGAGGGCTGCGTGCGGCACGGGATCGAGTCCATCGGGCTCTGGCGCGAACCGGTCGCCGACCACGGCCTGGAACGCACCGCCAAGCTCGTCGCGGACGCCGGGCTGCGGGTGTCCTCGCTGTGCCGCGGCGGGTTCCTCACCGCCACCGACAACCGCGCCGCGCTCGACGACAACCGGCGCGCCATCGACGAGGCCGCCGCGCTGCGCACCGGCACGCTCGTCATGGTCGTCGGGGGAGTGCAGGGGGACAAGGACCTCGTCGGCGCACGTCACCGCGTGGCGGACGCGATCGCCGAGCTGTCCGGGTACGCGGCGCAGGCCGGTGTCGTGCTGGCCCTCGAACCCATGCACCCGGTGTTCTGCGCGGACCGCGGCGTGCTGTCGACGCTGTCGCAGGCCCTCGACCTCGCCGAACGGCTGCCGTCGGTCGGCGTCGTCGTGGACGCGCTGCACGTCTGGTGGGACCCCGACCTCGACGCGCAGATCGTGCGCGCGGGCCCGCACATCGCGTCCTACCAGGTGTGCGACTGGCTCACGCCGGTACCGGCGGACGTGCTGCTGGGCCGCGGCTACCCCGGCGACGGCGACATCGACCTGGTCCGCCTGACCCGGCAGGTCGCCGCGACGGGCTACGCGGGCGACGTCGAGGTGGAGATCTTCAACGCCGCGATCTGGGCGGCGGGCTTCGACGAGGTCATCGGGGAGGTGGCACGGCGGTACCGCGAGATCGTCGAGCCGGTGCTCTGAGAACCGGTCACGGGAAGCCGGTCGTCGACGGCGGCGACGACCGACCCCTGCGTGGATGCCTGTATAGCCGAAATCCGGCTCCGGTTGGCCCGGAACGACGTAAATCTCCTGTGAATCAGCCGCCGTTGAAGAACCGGTAGACCTTCGCGCGGTGCCTCGGCCTCGTCGTGGTGATCTTGATGACCGCGTCGAACATGGACCGGCCGAGCTCCGCGCGGGCCGCGACGGCCGGGTGCGTGGTGCTGAAGTCCTCGTCGTTGACGGCCTTGTCCCCGGCGAAGGTGCCGGAGGCGAACATCGAGTACACGAGGATCGCGCGGTTGTCGGCGCTGAACATGACCCCGGCCTCGTTGCGGCCGTCCTCGTACCAGCCGGCCTTCGTGGCGACGCGCAGGCGCTCGTTGGTCGTGAGGTGCAGCCGCACGCCGTCGGTGAAGCTCGATGTCGCGCGCAGGATGTTCAGCAGGTACGCGGTGGAGGCGGCGGACAGCAGCTCGCCGTCGACGAGCTTCTGCAGCATCGTGTGGGTCTCGCGGGCCGTGGTGGTGCCGAGGAAGAACCGGTTCGGGTTCGCGACCGGGATGACCTGCGTGTGCACGAACCCCTTGGCGCGCAGGATCTCGTTGAGCTCCAGGGCCGGCACGACGAGACCGCACAGGCGGACCGCGGTGTTGTCGGAGACCGTGAGCAGGTTCGCGAGAGCGTGCCCGACGGTGACCTCGCTCGGGTACCCGCCGTCGAGCGCGAAGATGCCGTCGGTGTCCTGGATGACGATGTCGGCCGAGACCGTCACCGTCTGGTCGAGCCGGACGAGCCCGCGGTCGACCTTGTCGAGCACCGCGACGGCGACGGCGATCTTGTTCACGCTGTACGCCTCGACGATCGCGTCCGCGTTCTCGTCCACGGCGGCCTTCGCCCTGCCGTCGAGGTCGGCGACGGTGATCAGCGACGACCACGTGCCGCGCGCTCTGCGGGTCTGCCGCTTGTAGATCTGGGCGACGCGTTTGCGCGACCTGTCCGCGGTCGTCGGGAATCGTTCGACCTCTGCCTCCGCGTCTTCCTGGGCCTGGGCTGTGCCCTGGGAGCCGAGCACGGCCGTCGCGGCCGCGACGGTTCCCAGCCCGAACACGGACCTGCGGTTCAAATTCATGCCGGGTATCAAAACAGGCGGCACTGACGTTTCCCTGACTAGGGTTCCCGATCATGGAACAGGTGTTCGTGGTGACCGGCGCATCGCGCGGAATCGGGGCGGCGACCGCCTCCCTCGCTGCTCAGGCGGGGTATCGGGTGGTCAGGGCGGCGCGTTCGGTCGAAGAATCCGTCGGTGACCGAGGCTGGGACGCGAAATGTGACGTGTCCTCGTGGAACTCGGTGCAGGAACTCATGTCCCGCGTGGAATCACGTTGGGGACGAATAGATGTCGTGTTCGCCAATGCGGGCGTTTCGGTGGACACGTCCTTCACGTCCGAGGAGGGCGCGGACCCGTCCGAGTGGACGAGCATGGTCGTCACCAACGTCTGCGGTCCCGCCTTCACGGCCCGCGCCGCGATGCCCGCGCTGCGGCGGCACGGCGGCCACCTCGTGCTGACCGGGTCGGCCGCGGGCCGCGGTGTCCGGCCGGGCAACCTGTACTCGGCGACCAAGTGGGCGGTCACGGGCCTGGCCCAGGCCATCCGCGCCGAGGCGGTCGGGACGGGCGTGCGCGTCACCGTCGTCCAGCCGGGGCTCGTGGACACCGAGGCGATCCCCGCCTCCCGCGCCCACGACCCGAAGCTGGCGCCGGAGGACGTGGGCAGGGCGGTGCTCTACGCGGTCTCGCAGCCGCCCGCGGTGGACGTCAACGAGATCCTGATCAGGCCGACCGGCCAGGCGGCCCACCGCTGAGCGCGGGGCTCACCCCTCGCGGAGGAACTCCAGCAGCAGCGCGTTGACCTCGTCCGGCCGCTCCAGGTAGCCGATGTGCCCGCAGTCGGCGACCTCGGTGTAGCGGGCACCCGGGATCGCGTCCGCCACCTCGCGCGAGAGCCGGGGCGGCAGCAGGACGTCGTCGGCGAACCCGATCACCAGCGTCCGCGTGGTGATCGCCCGGTACGCCTCCAGCCGGGACTCGAAGTCGGCGAGGTCGAGCTGCGCGCGTTCGCCCGCGCTCAGCGCCGACCCGCCGAACTCGAACAGCTGCAGCCAGTCGTTGGCGGCGGTCGGGTCGGCGAGCGTCGCCGGCGACAGGTTGCGGACCACCGACGCCACCGCGTAGAACGCGGCCGGCACCTCGGTGCCCTGGTCGTGCAGCTCGGCCACCGCCCGCGACCACGCCCGCTGCACCGGTTCGACCCGCCCGTAGGTGGCCATCAGCACAGCCGACCGCACCAGCGACGGGTGCGCCAGCGCCAGCTCCTGCGTGACGCGCGCGCCCAGCGACGTGCCGATGACGTGCGCCGGTCCGCCGCCGAGGTGGGAGATCACCGCCGCGGTGTCGGCCACCATGTCGTCGATCGTGAAGCCCTCCGCGCACTCCGACGACGGCCTGATGCCGCGGTTGTCGAAGTACGCGACCCGGTAGCCCGCCTTGACCAGCGCCGGTACCTGGTAGGAGCGCCAGACGCGGCCGGGACTGCCGGTGCCCATCACGAGCACGACGAGGTCGCCGGAACCCTCGGTCTGGACGTTCAGCTCGATGCCGTTCAGCGGGACGAGTGCCATTCCGTGGATCTTAGAAGCGGCACAAGGGCCTGATCATCGCCGCGTGGGACGGATAACGGGCGCACAGGTCCTCGGCGTGCCCGAACGTCACGACGTCGTCGGTGTACGGCGGCACCACGACCGTGCCGACCAGCGACCAGTCGCCGACGGGCGCGCTGCCCTGCCACACCCCCGCCGGGACCACGACCTGCGGGTTCGACGCGCTCAGCACCGGTTCGGCGACCGAGCCGTCCGGGTGCAGCAGCAGCATCCGCAACGGCGACCCGGCGTGGAAGCTGTAGATCTCCAGGTGCTCCAGCACGTGCATGCCGGAGAAGTCGGGCCGCCGCAGCAGGTACGTGATCGCGGACGCCTCCTCCGAGCGGTGCGTCTGCGCGAAGTACCCGCCCTCGACGGGCAGCTCCCGCAGGCCGAGGTCGCTGATCAGCTGTTCAGGGGTCACGTCATCTCCGGGAGCGGGGAACCGTGCACGACGACCGCGCCGGAGCCACGCCGCTTCGCCGCGTACATCGCGGCGTCCGCGGCACCGAGCAGGTCGTCCGCCGTCACGGCGGGGTCGTGCGAGAACCGTTGGGCCACACCGATGCTGGCGTGCACCCGGTACGCCCTGCCGTGCACCTCGTGCGGGGGTGCCAGCGCGTCGCGCAGCCGCGCGCCGAGCTCGTCCGCGTCGCCGCCGTCGACCAGCACGCCGAACTCGTCACCGCCCAGCCGGGCGACCGTGTCCTCGGCGCGGACGCTGTTCTTCAGCCGCGCGGCGACGTTGCGCAGCACGATGTCGCCTTCGGCGTGCCCGTTGTTGTCGTTGACGGCCTTGAAGCCGTCCACGTCGATGAACAGCAGGACCAACGGCCGGGTGCGGTCGCGGACGGCCAGCGCGCGCTCCAGCCGTTCGCGGAACAGGGAGCGGTTCGCGACACCGGTCAACGGGTCGTGCGTCGCCTCGTGCCGCAGCTGCTCGCGCGAGACGCGGAGCTGGTCCACCAGGCGGACGTTGTCCATCAGCGTCAGCAGCTGCCGCACGATCACGAGGCCCACGACCGCGAACCCGACGTAGATCTCCACCGGCTTGAGCCGCCCGCCCGTCGCCGTGTTCCAGACGACGAAGAGGCTCGTGATCGCGAGAGGCAGGTACGGCACGAGCAGGTGCAGCATGTCCGCCATGCGCATCCGTCCCGGCGTGGGCTCGTGGTCACGCGCCGGCGCCAGCGCGCTGAGGAAGAACAACGCGGGACACAGCATGAACCCGATGTCCGCGCTCGTGGGGATCGCCAGGGCGCCCTGGGAGATGTAGTAGGCGAACACCCAGCCCGACCACGACTGCGCGACACCGGCCAGCGCGATGAACAGCATCGGCCACTGCCGCACGGACAGGTGCGTCCACGACAGCACGACGATCGTCACGAGCAGCACCAGGTACGAGGCGGGGTGCACGACGACGGTGGCGAAACCGAGGCCGCCGGTGGCCCACTTGCGGGTCAGCGACTCCAGCGCCGACACCCATGTCAGCACGAACAGCGACCCGATCACGATCAGCCCGTCGAGCACGACCACGGTGCGGCTGCGGTAGTTCGGCAGCTGGTCGTCCTTGCGCCGCCGCTGCGCCTTCACCACCACCGCGGCCAGGCACAGGTACGGCACCAGCGTGAACCCGATGGGCGCGATCGTCGTCGACGGCAGCTGCACGCCGAGGATCTGCTGCCCCCAGATCCACGCGGAGAGCCCGGTCGCCAGGCTCGCCATCGCCGCCGTCATCCATCCGTCGCGGCGGCGGGCGTAGACCACCAGCGCCGCCACGGCGAACCCCAGCTGCACCAGCTTGTCGACCGCGGTGCCGACCTGCCTCGGGGCCGTGATCGCGACGAGGATCGCGAGGGCCATGAAGGTGCCGACGCACCCCGCAACCACCCAGAACCTCTTCACCGCGACTCCCAGTGATCGAAACCCGATCACCGTAGTGACGCCGGAGCGGAATTGTCGAACCGTGTCGGTGCGGTTCGCCTATAGGTGCATTGGATAAGGTTCGAACTGTTGTTCGTTCGTCGATCCGGGGAGCTGTCGTGCGGGTGTTCGGGGTCGACCCCGGTCTGACCAGGTGCGGCTTCGGCGTGGTCGACGGAGGACCGGGCCGCGTCGTGCGCGCCGTCGCCGTCGACGTCCTGCGCACCCCCGTCGACGCTCCGCTGTCCGTGCGACTGCACGAGCTCTACGACGGCGTCTGCCAGTGGCTGGACCGTTATGAACCACAGGTCGTGGCGATCGAACGCGTCTTCGCCCAGCACAACGTCCGCACCGCGATGGGCGTCGCCCAGGCGTCCGGCGTCGTCGCGCTGGCCGCCGCCCAGCGGGGCCTGCCCGTCGAGTTCCACACGCCGTCCGAGGTGAAGGCCGCCGTCACCGGGTCGGGCCGCGCGGACAAGGCGCAGGTGACCGCGATGGTGACGAAGCTGCTCGGCCTCAAGGTGGCGCCCAAGCCCGCCGACGCCGCCGACGCGCTCGCCCTCGCCATCTGCCACCACTGGCGCGCCCCCCTGCGCTCCAGGCTGGAGGAGGCCCAGGCCAGGGCGGCCGAGCTGGCGCGCGTGCACAAGGCGAAGCTCGCCGAGGCCGCCAAGCGCGCCCACTAGTCTTCCCAGCACACCACCACCGGAGGAACCAGGTGATCTCGTCACTGCGCGGCCAGGTGCAGCACGTCGGCCTCGACCACGCCGTCGTCGAGGTGGGCGGCGTCGGGTTCGCCGTCCAGGCGACCCCCGGCACGCTCGCCGGTCTGCGCCGCGGCGAGGAGGCGCACCTCGCCACCACCCTGGTCGTCCGCGAGGACAGCCTCACCCTGTTCGGGTTCGCCGACGCCGAGGCCCGCGAGCTGTTCGGCCTGCTGCAGACCGTCAGCGGCATCGGCCCGCGCATCGCGCTCGCGACCCTCGCCGTGCTGGAGCCGGACAAGCTGCGGCACGCCCTCGCCGAGGGCAACATCAGCGTGCTCACCCAGGTTCCCGGCATCGGCAAGAAGGGCGCCGAGCGCCTGGTCATCGAGCTGCGCGACAAGGTCGGCCAGCTGCCAGCGACCACCACCCCCGCGCACAGCCAGACCCGCGACCACGTCGTGGAGGCCCTGCTCGGGCTCGGCTTCCCCGCCAAGGCGGCGGAGAGCACCGTCGACAAGGTCCTCTCCGACAACCCCGACCAGTCCACCCCTGCCGTCCTGCGCCGCGCGCTCGCGACCCTGGGGCGCAAATGACCGACGACGAGCTGAGCCCGTACGTCGCGCCCGCCGAACGCGACATCGAGACGAGCCTCCGCCCGGCCGACCTGCACGAGTTCGTCGGCCAGCAGCGTGTGCGCGAGCAGCTCGAACTGGTCCTGCACGGCGCCATGCGCCGCGGCACCGCACCGGACCACGTGCTGCTCAGCGGCCCTCCCGGCCTCGGCAAGACGTCCCTCGCCATGATCATCGCCAAGGAGCTCGGCGCCGCGATCCGCATCACCAGCGGACCGGCCCTGGAACGGGCGGGCGACCTCGCGGCCATGCTGTCCAACCTGGTCGAGGGCGACGTCCTGTTCATCGACGAGATCCACCGGATGGCCCGCCCCGCCGAGGAGATGCTCTACCTCGCGATGGAGGACTTCCGGGTCGACGTCGTCGTCGGCAAGGGCCCCGGCGCGACCAGCATCCCGCTCGACATCGCCCCGTTCACGCTGGTCGGAGCCACGACCAGGTCGGGAGCGCTGACGGGCCCCCTGCGCGACAGGTTCGGCTTCACCGGCCACATGGAGTTCTACAGCGCCGACGAGCTCGACCTCATCGTGAAGCGCAGCGCCAAGATCCTCGGCGTCGACCTGCACGACGACGGCGCGCTGGAGATCGCCGGCCGCTCCAGGGGCACCCCGCGCATCGCGAACAGGCTGCTGCGCCGCGTCCGCGACTTCGCCGAGGTCAGGGCCGACGGCAGGGTCACGCGGGAGATCGCCAGGCAGGCCCTGGAGGTCTACGACGTCGACGAGCTCGGCCTCGACCGGCTCGACCGCGCGGTGCTGTCCGCCCTGGTCAAGAGCTTCGGCGGGGGCCCGGTCGGGGTGTCCACCCTCGCGGTCGCCGTCGGTGAGGAGCCGACCACCGTCGAAGAGGTCTGCGAACCGTATTTGGTCCGGGCTGGCATGCTTGCCCGGACACCGCGCGGACGAGTGGCGACGCCCGCCGCGTGGCACCACCTGGGGCTGGAGCCGCCCGCCGGAGATCAACTGTGGTGACCTGGCACAATCGGTGAAAGCACCTGGACATATCGGACGTGCGTCGAGGCATGTCCACCTGATCGGAGAATGATGGGCAACCTTTCGTCTTTGATGTTCCCGTTGCTTCTGGTTCTGCTGGCGGTGCCGCTGTTCCTCAGCGCGCGCAAGCAGAAGCGGGCGATGGCCGAGCAGCAGCAGCTGCAGAGCTCGCTCCAGCCGGGTGACAAGGTCATGACGACTTCGGGGCTCTACGGCACCGTCGCCGACGCGAGCCACGACACCACCATCGACATCGAGATCTCCGAGGGTGTCGTCACCCGGTGGCTGCGTGCCGCGATCCGCGAGAAGGTCGCGGACACCGACGAGGCCGTCGTGGAGGACTCCGCCGACGAGACCGGCGAGCAGCCGGTGGGCGCGGCTCAGGTCGCGGAGCCCCTGGACCACAACGCCAAGAAGTAAGCGGCGAGTCGTGACACCCTGGAGTTGGCAACTGTGAACACCGCCAACTCCAGGTAGTGACGCGCGGTTCACGCGGGTCGCGTTACGCTGCGCCCTCGTAAACCATCGCTACTAGGAGACGGACGGATCGTGGCACCTCCGGCCGGGCAAATTCGCCCCGCGAAGTATCTGGCGAGTTTTGTCCTCATCGTGGTCGCTCTTTACGCCCTGGTGTTCTTGACCGGGAACGGTTCGGCCAAACCCAAGCTCGGTATCGACCTCCAGGGCGGCACGCTCGTCACCCTGACCGCTCGTCAGGAAGACGGCGCCCAGCCGAGCGAGGAAGCGCTCAACCGCGCACGCGACCTCATCGAGGTGCGCGTCAACGGTCTCGGCGTCTCCGGTGCCGAGGTCGTGCGCGACGGCAACAACCTGGTGATCACCGTTCCCGGCGCGGACGGCGAAGGCGCGAAGGGCCTCGGCCAGACCGCCCGCCTCGCGTTCCGCAAGGTCCTCGGCCAGCCGGTCCCGGCGGGCACGCCGGCCACGGCGCCGACCTCCACCAGCCCCGCGCCGTCGAGCAGCGCGAGCACGCCGCCGTCCGCGACGGGCGAGAGCGCGAGCCCGCCGCCGTCGAGCGACGCCCCGCAGGGCCGCCCCGCGCCGAACCTCGCCGCGCAGCCGTCCAGCACGGAGCCCAGCAGCCCCGCGCCGTCGTCCTCCAGCGCGCCCACCTCCACGCCGTCCGCCCCCTCCAACGTCGACCCGAAGATCGCCGAGGAGATCCAGGCGGCCAAGGCGATGCGGCAGAGCACGGACCCGCAGGTCCTCCAGCAGGCCGCGCTCATGCTCGACTGCACGCAGCCCGACCCGCTGCGCGGCAACGACGACCTGGACAAGCCGCTCGTCACCTGCGACGAGAAGGGCGAGTTCAAGTACACGCTGGCCCCGGTGAACCCTCCCAAGGAGGACACCGAGACCAAGGCCGACGACTACTCGAACTACTCCCGCCTCACCGGTGAGGACATCAACGACGCCGTCGCGAACAACAACCCGAACGGCACCGGCTACGTCGTCAACCTCGACTTCAAGTCCGAGGGCGGCACCAAGTGGGCCGCGTTCACCTCGGCCAACGTCCAGCAGGCCGTCGCGGTCGTGCTCGACGGCGAGGTCATGTCCGCGCCCACGATCCAGTCGGCCATCACCGGCGGCTCGACCGAGATCAGCGGCAAGTTCACGCTGAAGGAAGCCCAGAACCTCGCGAACACGCTGAAGTACGGCGCGCTGCCGCTGTCCTTCGACTCCTCCGAGGCCCAGACCGTCTCGCCGACGCTGGGGCTCGCCTCGCTCAAGGCCGGTCTGATCGCGGGTGGCCTCGGCCTCGCGCTGGTCTTCGTCTACTGCCTGTTCTACTACCGGCTCCTGGGCTTCCTGACGATCCTGTCGCTGATCCTGTCCGGTGTCGTCGTCTTCGGCGTGCTGGTGCTGCTCGGCCGCTGGATCGGGTTCACCCTCGACCTCGCCGGCATCGCGGGCTTCATCATCGCGATCGGCATCACGGCCGACTCGTTCATCGTCTTCTTCGAACGTCTGAAAGACGAGGTGCGCGAGGGCCGGTCGTTCCGCTCCGCCGTGCCGCGCGCCTGGGTCCGGTCCCGCCGCACGATCCTCTCCGCCGACGCGGTCAGCTTCATCGCCGCCGCCGTGCTGTACGTGATCGCCGTCGGTCAGGTGAAGGGCTTCGCGTTCACCCTGGGCATGTCGACGGTCCTCGACCTCGTCGTCGTGTTCCTCGTGACGCACCCGCTGGTCGCCCTCGCGTCGAAGTCGAAGTTCCTCTCCAACCCGAAGTTCTCCGGTCTGGGAGGTGCCGCCCGTCAGGGAGCGGCCCACCGCGCGAGCGTCGCCGGCAAGCCCGCCGCCGTGAAGGAGGTCTGACATGAGCAGCGTGTTCTCGCGCCTCTACGTCGGCAACGGCGCTTTCGACATCGTCGGCAAGCGCATCCGCTGGTACATCGTCTCGGCGATCATCCTGCTCGTCTGCATCGGCTCGATGATCTTCCAGGGCTTCAACCTCGGCATCGACTTCAAGGGCGGCACCAAGATCGCCCTGCCGTCGGTGTCCGCCTCCGGCGAGGCCATCTCGGCGGCCGCCGTCGAGGACGTGTTCGCGAAGGCCGTCCCCGGCAAGCGGCCCACCTCGGTGCAGGCCGTCGGCACCGGCGACAGCGCGACCATCCAGCTCAAGTCGAGCACGCTGGAGCAGGCGGAGGTCACGGCGCTCAAGTCGGCCCTCGTGCAGGACCTGAACCCGCGCGGCGGTCAGGGGTCGGTCTCCGACAGCCTCGTCTCCGCGTCCTGGGGCGGTGAGATCAGTGGCAAGGCCCTGTGGGCCCTGTTCTGGTTCTTCGTCCTGGTGGCGGTCTTCCTGATCTTCTACTTCGAGTGGCAGATGGCCGTGGGCGCGCTCGTCGCCGTCTTCCACGACGTCATCATCACCGCCGGCGTGTACTCCATCGTCGGCTTCGAGGTGACGCCGGCGACGGTGATCGGTCTGCTCACGATCCTCGGCTTCTCGCTGTACGACACGGTCGTCGTGTTCGACAAGGTCAAGGAGAACACCATGGGCCTGCTGGGCCTGACCCGCCGCACCTACGCGGAGGCGTCGAACCTGGCCCTGAACCAGACCCTGATGCGCTCGATCAACACGTCGCTGATCGCGCTGCTGCCCGTGCTCGGCCTGCTGATCGTCGGCGTCGGCGTCCTGGGCGTCGGCACGCTGCAGGACCTGGCGCTCGTGCAGATGGTCGGCATGATCGTCGGTGCCCTCTCGTCGATCTTCATCGCCACCCCGGTGCTGGTCGACCTGAAGCTGCGCGACCCGAAGTACGTCGCCCAGGCCAAGCGCGTGGCCGCCCGCCGCGCCAAGGCCACGGGCCCGCAGGTGGCCGAGGGCGTCGAGTCGACCGACGACGAGGCCCTCACCGCGGACCTGCGCAAGGAGAAGGCCATGGCCGCCGCCGCGTCGGTGCCGCACCGCACCGCGAAGTCCGGTGACGCGCGCCGCCGTCCGACCGGGAAGCGCCACCGTTGAAACTGGATCGTGCACTGGGCCTGCTGCGTGAGGTCCCGGACTTCCCCCAGCCGGGGGTCGTCTTCCGGGACTTCACGCCGGTCCTCACCGACCCCGACGCCCTGCGCGCCGTGGTCGACGCGTTGCAGGACAAGATCGACGACAGCACCCAGGTGATCGCCGCCATCGAGTCGCGCGGCTTTCTCCTGGGTGCCGCCCTGGGCTACGGGTGGCGCTACGGCGTCGTGCCGCTGCGCAAACCGGGCAAGCTGCCGGTGGTGGCGGACTCGGTCTCCTACGCCCTGGAGTACGGCGAGGCGTCCCTGGAGCTGCCCTCCGGCGCCATCCAGCCCGGCCAGCGCGTCGTGGTCGTCGACGACGTGCTGGCGACCGGCGGCACCGCCGAGGCCGCGTGCACGCTCGTCGAACGCGCGGGCGGCATCGTGACCGGCGTGTCCGTGGTGCTGGAGATCGCCGCCCTGGGTGGCCGCTCCCGGCTCGCGGGCCACGAGGTCAACGCACTGCTGGCGGTCTGACCCCCGCGCAGCCGGTCCGCCGCCACGTCAGCTCACCATCGGCGGCGCGGTGAACCGGCTCGCGACGACCACGGTGACCGTCCACAGGAAGCCGAAGATCGGCAGGCCCAGCAGGACCAGGCGCCACGCCTTCACGCCGTCGAGCCGCATCAGCGCCAGCGCGGAGCCCAGCCACGGCACCACCCCGATCATCGCCGCGGGCAGGACGTGGCCGTCGGTGGCGAGGTTCAGCAGGACGAGCGCGGCGTACCAGACGCCGGTGAACGCCAGGCAGTGCCAGACCGGCCGGTGTGAGTGCATGACGCCACCTTCTCAGGTCACCGGCGCCCCATGATCGGCGGTCAGGTGCCCGGTGGGGGTGCCACGAAGGCGGCGCCGACGCTGACGAACACCAGCGTCACGAGTGAGGCGGGCGCCGTGACGACCGCGATCTCCCACAGCGCGGGTGCCTTCGCGCGCCGCAGCACCAGCCAGCTCAGCGTCGTCGCGACGACCCAGCCGACCGCGGAGCCGGCGATCGACCGCGGGTCGATGTAGTTCGGGTCGTCGAGGGCGAGGTACGCCATCGTGCCGAGCCACACGAACGTCATCGCGGTGCACCAGAGCAACGTCCTCACGGTTCGCGATTCTGTCAGTTGCACGCGTGTTCTCCTATTTACCGTATGCGCTCCGTGTGTTGCCGCGAGAGAGATGCGCACTAACGAACCATACGTGTTCCGGCAATCCCATTCACTCTAACGTGTGGCCTCTGACGTGCTGTTTCGTCGTGATCTTGCGGTAATGTCGAACGCGTGATCGAACAGAACTTCTCCCTTCTCGCCACCGGCGAACTGCTGAAAGCGGTCGTCGAAGACGTGGCGGAAATTCGCGTCCTGGAGAACGCGGTGATGCGGAAAATCGCGGATCTGGAGCGGCGTGGCGCCGCGCAGGAACTGGGCTACCGGACTGTGGCCCAGCTGCTGCGCCACGCCGTCCGGTGGGACCTGAAGACGGCGCGGCAGTGGGTCGCGCGGGCCGAGGTGCTGGCCCGCGAGGTCACGCCGTCCGGCGCGGTGCTGGAGCCGGAGCTCCCGGCCACGGCCGCCGCGGCGGCCGAGGGCGCGCTGTCGGGTGAGCACGTCTCGGCGGTCGCCGAGGTGATGAAGGAGCTGCCGCCCGAGGCCGAGCAGCCCGTCGTCGAGTTCGCGCGGGAGCACGAGCCGAGCGCGGTCCGCTCGTTCGGCAAGGAGCTGGCGTACCGCCTGTACCAGCGCGACCCGGAGCCGGGCGAGGCCGGGCAGCCGGAGCCGGGCAACCGCCTGCGCCTGGCGTGGAAGGGCGACCAGCTGGAGCTGTGGGCCAGGCTCGACCGGGCGACCGGCGCCAAGCTGGAGGCGCTGATCGACCCGCTGGCCAAACCCCGCCCGGCCACCCCGGAGGAGGGTCCCGACCCGCGCACGCGGGCCGAGCGGGAGGGCGACGCCTTCGCCGACCTCGTCGACCTGGTCCTGCGCAGCGACCAGCTGCCCGAGCACGGCGGCGAGCCGGTCACCCTCACCCTGACCATGCCCTACCGCGACCTGGCCGAGCAGACCGGCTTCGCGAGGCTCGACAACCGCGAGCGCGTCCCCGCCACCCTCGTGCGCCGCCTCGCCTGCAACGCGGGCGTCATCCCGGTGGTGCTCGGCGGCCGGTCCGAGTCGATGGACATCGGCCGCAAGACCCGCACGTTCCCCGCCGCCATCCGCCGCCTGCTGGTCGCCCGCGACCAGGGCTGCAGCTTCCCCGGCTGCGACCGGCCGCCGAAGCACTGCGACGCCCACCACGTCCGGTTCTGGTCGCAGGGCGGCGAGACGTCGGTGCACAACGCCGCCCTGCTCTGCCGCCACCACCACACCCTGGTGCACCGCAGCGAATGGGAGGTGAAGCTCCGCAATGGCACCCCGACGTTCATCCCGCCGTCCTGGCTGGACCCCACCCGCACTCCGCGCACCAACACCACGCACCACGCCACCCGCACCGCCGCCTGAGTTCACCCCGTCGAGCTGGTTCGTGGAGGAGGGCCAATGCCTACCGTCGGACGAATGACTGCGATCACCTCCACCGCCTACAGCCGCGACCTGGGCGACGAGCTGCGCCGCCTCCGCGAGAAGCACACGACGCTGACCGGCGCCGCCTTCGCGGAACAGCTCGGCTGGGACCCGAGCAAGGTGTCCAACATCGAGAAGGGCAAGGCGCGCGCGAGCGAGATCGACCTGGTCCAGTACTTCATGATGTGCGGCCGCGACACTGTGGCGTTCGAGACGTTCCGCGCCCGCTACCGCCACGCGTTCGACAGCTGCGTCGCCCTCGTCCCGGAGAACCTGCGCACCCTCGCGATGGCGGAGGCGCAGGCCGAGCGCATCACCTGCTACGACGTGTTGTCGGTGCCGGGCCTCATCCAGACACCGCAGTACGCGCGCACCCTGCTGTCGAGTGGTCGCGGCACCCCGGAGCAGGTCGAGCGGGGGTTCAAGTCGCGCATGGAGCGGCAGGCGGTTCTGAGGCGACCGTTCAGGCCGCACTGCCTCTTCTACGTGCACGAGCTGGCGTTGCAGCTGCGGGTGGGGGACGAGCGGGTCATGGAGGAGCAGTACCTGCGCATGATGTTCCGCACGCACACCCTTCGGATCGTGCCGTTGTCGGCGGGCCCCGCTCCGATCAGGATGTCGGCGCGAATGCTCTTCAGCTTCGAGAAGCTCGTGCCGGTGGCGTACAGCGAAACAGACATTGCGAATGTTTTCTCACACGACGGTGCGGCTATCGCGGAATGCCGGGAGTCGTTCAAGTGGCTCGATGAGCTTGCCTTGGATGAGGGACAATCGCGGAGCTTGCTGACGAGCTACATCAGCGGACTCCGGAGGGAAGCAGATGAGCCACGGGCGGAGTTGGCGCAAGAGTTCCCATAGCGGTCCCGAGCACGACAGCGCGTGCGTGGAGGTGTCGCTCGCCGCAGCTGCTCCTGCCGCACTCGTGCGTGACTCGAAGGCGGTGCGGGGTGACGTTCTGACGTTCTCGGCTCGTGCCTGGCGGGCGTTCGTGGCGAGCGTCGCCTGATCGGCTCAGCGTAAGTTCGCGCGGCGTTCACCGTGTGAGCTGTGCCGCTCAGCGCGCTATCACAAGTTACGGCTGCGCAAACGCGTTATCCTCGGTACTCGCGAGACCCGAGGAGCGTGGGGTTGAGTCAAAACACCGAACCCGCTGCGACGGTTGTTCAACCGTCGGCTACCCGGCGTGTGCGCGCCCGCCTCGCGCGGCGTATCACCGCCCAACGTGCGGCCCCGGTGAAGCAGGTCCTCGAACCTCTCGCCGCCGTGCACCGTGACCTCCATCCCAAGGCCGATCTGGCGCTTCTGCAGCACGCTTACGACGTCGCCGAGGAGAAGCACCGCCCGCAGCGCCGCAAGTCCGGCGACCCGTACATCACCCACCCGCTCGCCGTGGCGACGATCCTCGCCGAGCTGGGCATGGACACCACGACGCTGGTGGCGGCGCTGCTGCACGACACCGTCGAAGACACCGACTACTCGCTGAACCAGCTCAAGGAGGACTTCGGCGAGGAGGTCGCCCGGCTGGTCGACGGCGTGACGAAGCTCGACAAGGTGAAACTGGGGGCTGCCGCCGAGGCCGAGACCATCCGCAAGATGGTGATCGCGATGGCGAAGGACCCGCGGGTCCTCGTCATCAAGCTGGCCGACCGGCTGCACAACATGCGCACCATGCGGTTCCTGCCGCCCGAGAAGCAGGCCCGCAAGGCCCGCGAGACGCTGGAGGTGCTGGCACCGCTGGCGCACCGGCTCGGCATGGCGACCGTCAAGTGGGAGCTGGAGGACCTCGCGTTCGCGATCCTGCAGCCGAAGAAGTACGACGAGATCGTGCGGCTGGTCGCCAAGCGCGCGCCGAGTCGCGACACGTACCTGCGCACCGTCGTGCAGGAGCTGGGCAACCAGCTGGAGGGTGCGCGGATCGTCGCGAAGGTCGAGGGGCGGCCGAAGCACTACTACTCGATCAACCAGAAGATGATCGTCCGCGGCCGGGACTTCGACGACATCCACGACCTGGTGGGTGTGCGGATCCTGGTCGACGAGGTGCGCGACTGCTACGCCGCGATGGGTGTCGTGCACGCCGCGTGGCAGCCCATGCCCGGGCGGTTCAAGGACTACATCGCGCAGCCGCGGTTCGGCGTGTACCAGTCGCTGCACACGACCGTCATCGGTCCCGACGGCAAGCCTCTCGAAGTGCAGATCCGCACGCACGAGATGCACCAGCGGGCCGAGTACGGCATCGCCGCGCACTGGCGCTACAAGGAGACCAAGGGCACGCACAACGGCAAGTCCGTCGAGATCGACGAGATGGCGTGGATGCGCCAGCTTCTCGACTGGCAGCGGGAAGCCGCGGACCCCGGTGAGTTCCTGGAGGGCCTGCGCTGGGACCTCGCCGCGCGCGAGATCTTCGTGTTCACGCCCAAGGGGGACGTCGAGACGCTGCCGACCGGGTCCACGCCCGTCGACTTCGCCTACGCCGTGCACACCGAGGTGGGGCACCGCTGCATCGGCGCCCGCGTGAACGGCCGGCTGGTCGCGCTCGAACGCAAGCTCGAGAACGGCGAGGTCGTCGAGATCTTCACCTCCAAGGCGGAGGGTGCGGGCCCGTCCCGCGACTGGCTGAGCTTCGTCGCGTCCCCGCGGGCCAAGGCGAAGATCAAGCAGTGGTTCGCCAAGGAGCGCAAGGAAGAGGCGATCGAGCAGGGCAAGGACGCGATCACCAAGGAGGTCCGTCGCGTCGGGCTGCCCATCCAGCGCCTGGTCAGCGTCGACTCGATGCAGGCGCTGGCGAAGGAGCTGCACTACCCGGACATGAGCGCGCTGTACGCGGCGGTCGGCGAGGGGCACACCTCCGCCCGGCACGTCGTGCAGCGGCTCGTCGCGCAGCTCGGCGGGGTCGACCACGCCGAGGAGGAGCTGGCCGACCGCGCCACCCCGTCCACGGTCACCCGGCGCCGCCCCACCGGCGACGCGGGCGTGATCGTCAAGGACGCGGGCGACGTGTGGGTCAAGCTCGCCCGCTGCTGCACGCCGGTCCCCGGTGACGACATCCTCGGCTTCGTGACGCGCGGTGGCGGCGTGTCGGTGCACCGCACCGACTGCACGAACGCGGACGAGCTGCTGAAGTCGCCGGAACGGCTCCTCGACGTCGAGTGGGCGCCGTCGGCGTCCAGCGTCTTCCTGGTCGCGATCCAGGTCGAGGCGCTCGACCGGCACCGCCTCCTCTCGGACGTCACGAAGGTGCTGGCCGACGAGCGCGTGAACATCCTGTCGGCGTCGGTGACGACGTCGCGGGACCGCGTCGCCGTCAGCCGGTTCTCGTTCGAGATGGGCGACCCGAAGCACCTGGGGCACGTGCTCAAGGCCGTGCGGAGCGTGGAGGGCGTCTACGACGTCTACCGCGTGACGTCGGCGTCGTAGACGCCACTGCTGTAGCGGCTAGCGGCGCGGAACCTGCCAGTTCTGCGCCGCGGTGCCGTTGCACCACCAGATCTGCAAGCGGGTGAAGTTGTCCGTCCACCCGTTGCGCACGTCCAGGCACTGCCCGGACTTGACGTTCCGCAGCGAGCTGCCCTGCACGCGCCACTGCTGCGCGGGCGTGCCGTTGCAGTCCCACAGCTGCAGCGGGGTGCCGGGGTCGGTCCAGCCGTTCGTCACGTCCAGGCAGCGCCCGAGTGCCCGCACCGAGCCGTCCGCGTCGAGCTTCCAGTCCTGCGCGCCGGTGCCGTTGCAGTCGTAGAGCCAGACCGCCGTACCCGCCCACGTGCGCCCGCCGTCGATGTCGACGCACCGGTTCGCGATGCCCTGCAACCGGTCAGCGGGCCGGGGCAGCACCCACGCCTGGGCCGTGCTGCCGTCGCAGGGGGCGAGGAACAGCTGCGTTCCCGCCGTCAGGCACCGGCCGCCCGCCACCAGCGCGCCGTTGGACTCGTGGGTCCAGCGCTGACCGGCGCACTCGGCGAGCACGGCCCGGTCGCCTTGGAGGGCGAGGCACTTGCCGAGGGCGCGGAGGGTGCCGTCCGGGGCCGCCGTCCAGCGCTGCGCCCCGGTGTTGTTGCAGCTCCAGACCCCGACGGGGGTGCCGGTGGCGGAGTTGGCACTGGCCACGTCCACGCAGGGGCCGTAGAGGTTGGTCAGCTGGCCGGTGGCGCCGTTCGGGATGCGGACGGCCTGCTGCGTGACGGTGCCGCTCAGCCGCAGGTCCCGCGAGGACGCCCCGACCGAGACCGTGAAGCCGCCGGCGGGCACCCGGAACGTCCGCTCCGCGGTGTCCCAGAGCGCGAACGCCCGCTGGTCGAGCGTCATCGTCACGCGGGTCGAGGCGCCGGGGTCGAGCACGACCTTCGCGAAGTCGCGCAGCTGCCGCGGCGGCTCACCCGCCGCGCCGGGATAGCCGAGGTACAGCTGCGGCACGGCCGACCCGCGCCGGGAGCCGGTGTTGCGGACCGTGAACGACGCCGTCACCGCGTCGGCGGACCGGGTGAGGCTCAGGCCGCTGTAGGCGAACGTCGTGTAGCCGAGGCCGTGGCCGAACGGGAACATCGGCGCCACGCCCGTCGCGTCGTACCAGCGGTACCCGACGCGCAGCCCTTCCGTGTAGGTGACGTTGCCGCCCACGCCGGGGTACTGCTCCGGTGACTGGATCGGGTTCGACCCGAGGTCGACCGGGAACGTCACCGGCAGCCGCCCGGACGGTTCGTCGAGGCCCCACAGGACGTCCACCAGGGAGTTGCCGTTCTGCTCGCCGGGGTACCAGGCTTCCAGCAGCGTCGAGACCGAGCCGAGCCACGGCATCGTCACCGGTCCGCCGGTCTCCAGCACCACGACGGTGCGCGGGTTCGCCGCCGCGACGGCCCGCACGAGCTCGTTCTGGTTGCCGGGCAGGTCGATGTCGGTGCGGTCGGCGCCCTCGGTCGTGCGGTCGCCGACGACGACCACGGCGACCTGCGCCGCCTTGGCGGCCTCCACCGCCGCCTGGATCTCCGGGTCGGCCCCGCCGGGCGCGAACCAGTCGAGGGAGAGGTTCGCGAAGCCCTCCGCCTCGCTGTAGTCGACGACGACCTGGTGCGGCACCCCGCCCTCCAGCGGCACGGACGCCCAGCGCGTCTGGGTGGCGTGGTCGCCCCAGTTGTCGATGACGTGCCGGCCGTCGATGTACAGGCTGCTGCCGTCGTCGCTGGTCAGCGCGAAGTCGTAGGTGCCGGTGACCGGGGCGGTGAGGGTGCCGACCCAGCGGGCCGACCAGTTGTCGGAGTTCACGCCCGGCGCGGGGGACCCGGTCAGCCAGTTGAAGTCGATCACGCTGTCCGTCCTGGACACCGCCGGAGCGCCCTGGAGGCCGCGGTTGTTGTAGAAGTCCGCGCGCAGGCCGGTGAGCACCCCGGCGGGCACCGTGAACGGCTCGCGGCGCGCGCCCACGTGGTAGGTCAGGCCGGTGCCGAGGCGGGCGCGCAGGGCGTCCACGGGCTTCACGGTGTGCTCCGGGTACGGCGTCACGCGGGAGCTGCCGTCGCCACCGGTGTGCGCCACGTCCGCGTAGATGCCGGACAGCGCGACCGTCGTGGTGCTGTTCGCCAGCGGCAGCAGGCCCGTGTCGTTCTTCAGCAGCACGGTGCCCGCGGAGGCTTGCCTCCTGGCGAACGCGGCGTGCGCGGCGGGGTCGAACTGCGGCGCGGGCCGCTCGTCCAGCGCTCCGACGCGCAGCAACATCCGCAGCACGCGGCGCGTCCGTTCGTCGAGGACGGACCTGACCAGCTCGCCCGACCCCACCGCGCCGGGCAGGCCCGCGTAGAACGTGGAACCGCCGAACTCCTGGTCCAGCCCGGCGAGCGCCGACTTCACGCCCGAATGGGTGGCCGGGTAGTCGGAGCCGACCGTGCCGCTGAAACCCCACCGGTCGTTGAGGACGTCGTTGAGCAAGGGGAAGTGTTCGCACGCGAACGACCCGCCCACCTTGTTGTAGGCGCACATCGCCGACCAGGCGCCGCCCTCGTGCACGGCCATCTCGAACGCGGGCAGGTAGATCTCGCGCAGCGTCCGGTCGTCCACATTGGAGCTGGCCCAGGTGCGGTCGTTCTCCTGGTTGTTGACGGCGTAGTGCTTCACCTGCGCCGCCACGCCCTGCTCCTGCACGCCCTGCACGAAGCTGGCGCCGAGCTTGCCCGCGAGGTACGGGTCCTCGCCGTAGGTCTCGAAGTTCCGGCCTGCCTGCGGCACCCGGACGATGTTGACCATCGGCGCGTACAGCACGTGGTAGCCGCGCGCCCTGGTCTCCTTGCCCATCAGCACACCCGCCTGCCGGGCGAGGTCGCGGTCGAAGCTCGCGGCCACCGAGACGGGGGCGGGGAAGGCCGTCGCGGGCTGCTCGTCGCGCACCCCCGCGGGACCGTCGGTGAGGCGCAGGGCGGGGATGCCCAGCCGGGGGACACCGGCGACGTACCCCACCTCGTGGTGACCGAGCGGAGCGGAGATCCCGCGCAGAAGGGTGACCTGCTCGTCGACGGTCATCTGTTGCAGCAGACCGTTCACGCGCTGTTCGGGTGAGACCGGCGGCTGGGCGGACGCCGTCGTGTGCACCGTGGCGGTGGACACCGCGCTGGACAGGAGGATGGCGACGGCCGCGACCCTGAACGAGGACGCGCGTCGGCCACTGTGGACGGTCATTGTCCCTGCTCCCCTCGTGACGGGGGGAGAGCTGCGCGCGCGACTCGCCGTAGTTGATCTCGATTGAATGTAAATGGGCCGAACGCGTAATACCAGCACCCGTACGACTGACTCTCACAGACAAGGAGTGCCAACCGAGACAGGAGATACCCGCAATGACGCGAGTGCTGAACGTCGTCGCCCACCACGACGACGACCTCCTCTTCCTCAGTCCCACCCTCATGAAGGACCTGCGCGACGGCAACACCGTGCGCACGATCTTCCTGGTCGCGTCCGACTACCACACCTTCCCGACCTACATGCAGGCCAGGGAGCTGGGAGTGCGCGAGGCGTACGCGGCCGCGGCCGGGCTGACAGCCTTGCAGTGGAAACCGCACGCCTACGGGGCCGGCAACCTGCCGGCGACCCTGTGGACACTCGGCAACCGGGTCTCGATCGTGGAGAACCGGTTGCCCGACACGTCCACCGCACCGGAGAACCGGCTGTGGTTGCTGTACTCGCGCAACCAGTCGCTCACCGGCAGGCCGCTGGACTTCGCCTCCGCCGCGCAGGGTGCCGACCGCGCCACCGTCGTCGCGTTCCTGCGCGCGGCGATCGCGGACTTCCAGCCGGACGTCATCAGGACCACCGACCCGTCGGCCGACCTGCAACGGCAGCAGACTCCCTCGCTCAGCACCGAGAACTTCTACTTCCACCGCGACCACGTCGCCGCGGCACGGCTGGTGCAGACCGCGGTGCTGGACGTGTCACCGGTACCGCAGGTCGTCTACTACCGCGACTACACGATCAGGGACGAGCCGGGGAACCAGTCCGGTGCCGACACCACGTTCAAACGAAACACCTTTCGCACCTACGCGGCGCACGACGTCGACATCTGCCCCAACGGCGGCGTGAACTGCCCGCCCTCCGGCGGCTTCTACGACGACCTGATGAACAAGCAGTACGTGGCGGACGCGACGTGGTTCTCCGACCACGCCATCCCGCTCACCGCGGACGACCCCGGCAAGCCGTGGCCCGTGATCGGCCAGCACTTCAACGTCCGCAACCGGGGCACGAACCTGGAGCTGGCCGTGAACAACGCGTCGACGGCCGACCTGGAGCCGATCATCGGCTGGCCGCAGAGCGGCTCCGCGAACCAGCGGTGGCGCTTCGAGGCCAACCCGCAGGGCTGGGAGCTCGTCGCGAGCCACTCCGGCAAGGCGTTCGACGTGCCGGAGTCGAGCCAGAGCGGCGGCGTCCAGCTCATCCAGTTCGCCCGCACGGGTGGCGTCAACCAGACGGTGCGGCTGCGCGGCAACCCCACGGCCGGGTGGCGGCTGCTGCTCGCCCACTCCGGGCTCGCGGTGAGCGTGCAGGGCGGCGGCAACGGGGCGCCGATCGTGCAGCAGGCGTTCACCGGCGCGGCGAACCAGCTCTGGGACCTCGTCCCCGCCTGACCCCGTGACGCGCAACGGCCCCCGGAGGTGCTCCGGGGGCCGTTGCGCACAGCTGGTTCTCGCCGAGGACCGCGGTTCAGGCCGCGACGAGCGCCGACTTGATGTCGACCGGCGTCTTGGGCTTGCCGTCGCCCTGGCCGGGCGCCTGCGAGATCGTGCCGGTCTTCGCGACCTCGTCGATCTTCTTCAGCGACTCCTCGTCGACCGTGCCGAAGACCGAGTAGTTCGGCTGCAGGTTCGAGCCGTCGCCGTAGACGATGAAGAACTGCGAGCCGTTGGTGTCCGGGCCCGCGTTCGCCATGGCGAGCACGCCGCGGCCGTAGGTGATCTCCGGGTAGGTCTCGTCCTTGAACGTGTAGCCGGGGCCGCCCGTGCCGTTGCCACTGGGGTCGCCGCACTGCAGGACCTGGATGCCGGTCACCACGAGGCGGTGGCAGGTCGTGTTGTCGAAGTACTTCTGGTTCGCCAGGCTCACGAAGTTGTTCACCGTGCACGGCGCGAGCGCGCGGTCGAGGGTGAACTTCAGGTCGCCGATCGAGGTGCCCAGCGTCACGCCGACGGTGCCCGTGGCGGGCTGCTCGCCGTTCGCGGGCGGCGTGTTCTCCTTGGCCGCCGGCTCCTGGCCCTTGGTGTACTCGCAGTTCACCTTCTCGCCCAGCGGCTGCGGGCGCGCGGGGATCTGGTGCAGGGCGGTGGGGATGTTCTCCGCCTTGTCCACCGACTCCTCCTGCGAGGGGGTCTCCGAGGCGGCGGCGTCACCGTTGCCGAAGTCGTTGGTCGCGAGGAACCACACGCCGCCTCCGACGAGCGCGACCACGACGACCGTCGACACGACGGCGATGATGCGACGCTTCTTGGCCCGCTGCTGGCGGTACGCCATCTGACGCTCAAGCTTGCGCTTGGCGGCCGCGCGTCGCTGCTCGTTGGTGGGCACGTGCTCCCTCCCCAGGGACTCATGCGAAATAGGGCGGTCGGCTCGGCAGTCTAGGGCCTGGGCATATGAGCTTTGTGTGGTGGTTAGGCTGTCTGTGAACAGGGAGGTCATTTTCGTGCTCGTGATCGGGTTCCCCACCGGTGCGCTCCAGGCGAACTGCTTCGTCCTGGCCTCGGGCGAGGGCGAGCCCTGCGTGATCGTCGACCCTGGTCAGGACGCGGTCGAGCCGATCGGGCAGGCCCTGCGCAAGCACCGCCTGGCGCCGGTCGCCGTCCTGCTCACGCACGGGCACTTCGACCACACCTTCTCCGTGACGCCCGTGTGTGACGGCAACGACGTCCCCGCCTACATCCACCCGGACGACGTGGAGATGCTCTCCGACCCGCTGAAGGGCATCAGCCGGGAGTCCGCCGCGTTCTTCGGGGGCGACCTGGAGATGCGCGAGCCGTCCGAGGTGCGGTCGCTGACCGACGGCCTCGAGCTGGACCTCGCGGGGCTGCGCATCACCGTCGACCACACGCCCGGCCATACCGGCGGGTCGGTGATGTTCCGCTCCGGCGCGCAGGAAGGCGGTCGCCTGGTGATCTCGGGTGACACGCTCTTCGCCGGTTCCATCGGACGCACCGACCTGCCGGGCGGTGACCACACGAGCATGCTGTCGTCCCTGCGGACCAAGGTCATGCCCTTGCCCGACGACACCGTGGTGCTGCCCGGCCACGGCCCGACGACGACAATCGGCCGCGAGCGTGCGACGAACCCGTACCTGCTCCAGTTGCAGGACGCCGTTCGGACGGACGACGCACCGGCCGCCCCGCACCGAGGACTCTGAGAGACGTGTTTTCCGCACCCAAAGGCGTTCCCGACTACATCCCGCCGACGTCCGCCGCGTTCACGCACGTGCGGTCGACGCTGTCCCGCGCCGCCGAGCTGGCGGGCTACGGCTACGTCGAGCTGCCGGTCTTCGAGGACACGGCGCTGTTCGCGCGCGGTGTCGGCGAGTCGACCGACGTCGTCACCAAGGAGATGTACACCTTCCTCGACCGCGGTGAGCGGTCGATCACGCTGCGCCCCGAGGGCACCGCGGGCGTGATGCGGGCGGTGATCGAGCACAGCCTCGACCGCGGCCAGCTGCCGGTGAAGCTCTACTACGCGGGCCAGTTCTTCCGCGCCGAGGCGCCGCAGGCTGGCCGGTACCGCCAGTTCCACCAGGTCGGCATCGAGGCGATCGGCGTCGACGACCCGGCGCTCGACGCCGAGGTGATCGCCGTCGGCGACGCGGGGTTCCGCGCGCTGGGGCTCACCGGGTACCGGCTGGAGCTGACGTCGCTCGGTGACGCCGCCTGCCGCCCTGCCTACCGGGAGAAGCTCCAGGCTTTCCTCGCGAAGCTGCCGCTCGACGAGCCGACCCGTCAGCGCGCCGAGCTGAACCCGCTGCGGGTGCTCGACGACAAGCGGCCGGAGGTGCGCGAGCTGGTCGCCGAGGCGCCGCTGATGGTCGACCACCTGTGCGACGCGTGCCGCGAGCACTACGAGCGGGTCAAGGGCTACCTGACCGAGCTGGGCGTGAAGTTCGTCGAGAACCCGCGCATGGTCCGCGGCCTCGACTACTACACGAAGACGACGTTCGAGTTCGTCCACGACGGGCTGGGCGCGCAGTCGGGCATCGGCGGCGGCGGCCGCTACGACGGCCTGATGGAGCAGCTGGGCGGCCAGTCGCTGTCCGGCGTCGGCTACGGGCTCGGCGTGGACCGCGCGCTGCTCGCGGCCCAGGCCGAGGGCGTGCTGCCGGAGTTCTCGCGGGTCGACGTGATCGGCGTGCCGCTGGGTGAGGCGGCGCGGGCGCGGCTCGTGGCGATCGCCGGTGAGCTGCGCGCGGCGGGCATCCGCACGGACCTCGTCTACGGCGGCCGGTCGATGAAGGCGGGCTTCAAGGCCGCCGACAAGTCCGGTGCGCGGCTCGCGCTGGTGCTCGGCGAGCGCGACCTGGAGGCCGGGGTGCTGGGGGTCAAGACCCTCGCGACCGGCGAGCAGGTCTCCGTGCCGCTGGCGGACGTCGTCCAGGCGGTGCGGGACGGGCTGAAGCCGGTCGACCTCGCCGTGCCGGGCGGCACCGAGGGGCTGGCGTCGGACGCGGGAGCCGAGGCGGCGAGCCGTGACCTCTGACGACATGCCGGCGGGCGGCGAGCTGCCGGCGGCCGGCAAGGCCAAGGGCGAGAAGCTCGGGCTGGACCTGCTCGACCGGGTGACGGTCCGCAAGCGGGCGCGCATGGTGGCGATCGGCGGCATCATGGTCGCCCTCGCCTTCGGCGCGATCGTCGGCCTGATCGGCGGGCGCTGGCCCGGTGTCATCGCGGGCGCGATCGTGGCGGTGCCCGTGGTGCTGCTGGCGCTGTCCGAGGCCCGCCGCACGGTCTGGCTGGAGGGCACGACCGTGCACGTCCGCGCGTTCGGCACCCGCAGGGTCGACCTGGCGGCGGCCGACGGCCTCGACCTGCTGGTCACCGACCTGCGCGGGGCGCGGACCGTCGGGTTGTTCGTGCGCGGTGGCAAGAAGGCGATCAACGTCGCCCTGTCGATGTACGCCGGCACGGGCGGCCGTGAGCTGGGGATCTACCAGCTGCGGCGGCTGGCCGACGCGCTGGCCGCCCGCGGCGACACGCCCGGCCTGGTGTTCTCGGAGCTGCTCGTGGCCCAGCTGCGGGCGGAGGCGCGCGGTCTCGCGGCGGCGGAACGGCCGCTGTACCGGCTGGGGTCGCTGGCCCCGGCCGGGCGGATGGCGCAGAAGCTCCACCCCGAGGCCGTGTCGAAGTTCGTGACGTCCCTGGACTGAGCCTCAGGTCCCCCAGAGGCCGGACGGCGGGGCGGGGGAGAGCTTCGCCGTCGCGTCCGTCGTCACCGGGGCGCCGCCGATGAACTTCGTGAGACCCGTGCCGTGCTCGACGCGTCCCGGGAACGGGTCGCCGGCCGTGGCGCGGGTCAGCTGCTGCAGCGGCAGGCCGTGGTGCGCGGCCATGATCACGAAGTTGCCGAAGCGGCGGCCGCGGAACACGCCCGGCTCGGCGAGCACGCAGACGTGCTCGAACACCGAGCGCACCGTCGCGCACTGGGAGCGGGCGAACTGCAGGCCGTTGCCGTCGCCGATGTTCACCGCGTAGACGCCGTCCTCGGCCAGCGCCGCGGACACCTGGTGCACGTACTCCACCGACGTCAGGTGCGCGGGTGTGCGGGCGCCCGCGAAGCAGTCCGACACGATCAGGTCGAACGAGCCGGGGCGCGCGCGGGCGAGCACCTCGCGGGCGTCCCCGGTGGTGATCCGCACCCTCGGCGGGGGCGGCAGCTCGCGCCGGACGAACGCGATCAGGCCCGCGTCGATCTCGGCCACCTGTTGAGACGCACGAGGCAGGAGGTTCGCCACGTAGCGGGCTAGCGTGAGCGCGCCACCACCCAGGTGGAGAACGCGGGAGGGCGCGGTGAGGTCGACGAGGTGACCCAGCCTCCGGACGTACTCGAACTCGAGGTAGGACGGGTCGTCCAGGTCCACATGCGACTGCGGGGTTCCGTTGACCCGCAACGTCCACGAGTTCCGCCCGCCCAGGTCGGGGACGAGCTCCGCGATTCCCGAGTCGATCGACTCGGTGACCGCCTCGGTGTCGGGCCGCTGTCTTCCCACTGCTCTATTGTCCCACCGCGTGTGTCAGTTCTGAGAGAGGAACCCCCTGTGCAGGTAGTCGCCAACGTCATGCTCGCCCTCGTGGCGTTGATCCACGTCTACATCCTGGTGCTGGAGATGTTCCTCTGGACGACTCCGCGCGGGCAGAAGGCGTTCGGCCTCACGCCCGAGTTCGCGAAGGAGTCGGCGCCGCTCGCGGCGAACCAGGGCCTCTACAACGGCTTCCTGGCCGCGGGTCTGGTCTACGCGCTCGTCCGCCAGGACTTCGGCGCGTCCGTGCTCTTCAGCGTGTTCGTGATCGTCGCGGGCATCTACGGCACGTTCACGGCGAGCCGGAAGATCTTCTTCGTGCAGGTGGTGCCGGGCGTCCTGACGCTGCTCTTCGTGCTGCTGGCCGGCTAGGGCGTTCCCACGGCCCCTTGTCGGGGTCGTAGCCGGTGTAGAGGTCGCCTTCGAAGCGCGTGGGCCGCGGCCTGGCGGGTCTCACCGCGCGCTTCACGGTCTTCGCCGCGGGCTCGGGTTCCGGCTCGGGCTCGGGGGTCTCGGCGGGGGTGGCCTCCTGGCGGACGGCGACGAGGGCGGCCAGCGCCGTCGTCACCGGCACCGCGGCCACCAGGCCGATGCTGCCGACCAGGGTTCGCACGATCTCCGACGCGATCTGCTGGGACGTCAGGATCTCGCCCATCGACCGCCCGGCGAGCGAGATCGCGAGCAGCAGCGGCAGCGCCGCGCCCGCGTAGGCCATGACGAGGGTGTTCACGACGGACGACATGTGGTCGCGGCCGATGCGCGACCCGGCGGCGAACAGTTCGCGCCACGTCAGCTTCTCGTTGGCCCGCCGCAGCTCCCACACGGCGCTGGTCTGCGTCACCGTCACGTCGTCGAGCACGCCCAGCGCGCCGATCAGCGTGCCCGCGAGCAGCAGCCCGCGGGTGTCGATGTCGGTGCCGAGCACGGTGACGAGGTTGGTGGTGTCCTCGTCGAGGCCGGTGAGCTTCGCGAACGCCGAGAACATCGCGCCCAGCACGCCGATCAGCGCGAGGCTGACGAGCGTGCCCAGCACGGCGGTCGACGTGCGCGCGGTGACCCCGTGGGTCAGGTAGAGCGCCACGAACATGATCAGTCCGGCGCCGACCACCGCGACCATCAGCGGGTCCTTGCCCGCGAGGATCGACGGCATGATGAACAGCACCAGCACCAGGAAGCTCAGCAGCAGCGCGCCGAGCGCCGCGAGGCCCTGCCAGCGGCCGAGCAGCAGCACGGCGCCCGCGAACAGCAGCGCCAGCACGACGAGCGACCAGCCGCGCTGGAAGTCCACGATCTGGTACGACTCGGCCGCCTGCGGCTGGCTGCCCGCGTAGGACAGCACGACCTCGTCGCCGACCTGGAACTTCGGCGCGCCGGGGCCGTCGATGTTCGGGATCGTGACGCTCTGCCCGCTTGCCTCGCCGTCGGTCATCCGCACGGTGACGGCGACGCACTTCTCGCCGCAGTTCGCCTGCACGCCGGTCACGACGGCCTCGACGGGCGTCTGGTGCAGCCCGACCTCGGCGCCGGTCTTCTGCTCGTGCCCGAACGGGTAGAGCAGCGCCGCGCCGACGAGCGTGGCCAGCGCCAATGGCACCAGCAGCCACATCAGCAACGTGCGAACGCGCTGAGACGCCGGTTCGTCGTTCAGTGCGTGGCTATGCCCGTGACCGTGACCCACGCGCGACATCCTGCCGCATGAGGTGTTCGACGGCCGTCACGGCCGTGGCCAACCTGTCGTGCGTGAGCTTGAGCCACGGCACGCCGCGCCGTTCCAGCTCGCGTTCGAACAGGCCGGTCATCCACTCCCGCAGGTGCTCGCCGTCGCGCCAGCCGTCCTGTTCGAACGGAACGCCCGCGTGGTCGGTCAGCAGGTAGAGGTCCGGTTCGGTGCCCTGGAAGACCTCCGGGCGGAACCCGAGGTAGCGCTCGCCCCACACCGTCGCGGCGAACGCGTCGTTGTCCGCGACGGTCAGTGGCGCCGTCGAGGCCCGGATGCGGCGTTCCTGCTCGTGCGCAACGTCTTCGAAGTCGCCGAGCGTCCACACCAGACCGTCCACGGTGGCGTCCGGGTCGAACGCGCGTTCGGCGGTGAGCTTGTGCTCGGTGTGCTCACGGCCGTACTCGGCGATCCAGGGCGCGCCGAAGTGGTCGGCGAGCTGCTTCGACAGCGTCGTGGTGCCGGTGCTCTCGGCGCCGACGACCACGACCTTCCAGCCGAGCCCGCGTTGCGTGGCGGGGGCGAGGTGGTGCCAGTTCGCGACCGGGTCGGTGCGCACCGCCGTGCCGGAGACCGGGTGGGTGAGGCGGTCGAGGTCGACGAGCACGTGCTGCGCGCCGAGCCGCCGGGCGAGCTCCTCGCCGTACTTCTCGCTGGAGAACACGGCGTCGACCGGGGTCCGGGCCGGGTCGCCGTCGGCGATGGCGCGGCGGGCGAGGACCGCGCGCGTCAGCCGGACGTGCTTGTCCCAGATCTCGTCGGAGTCGAAGTCCATCGGGATGTCGTCGAGGTCGCCGATGATCCGCACGCCGGGGGTGTGGGCGTGCGTCTCGGTCATCCAGCGCACGCGGTGTTCGAGCGGGAGGGTCTCGTGGGACGCCGCGAGCACGGTGACGGTCGTGCGTTCGCTGCGCGAGGCCGCGGTCTCGATGAGGTGGTGGTGCCCGTTGTGCGGTGGGTAGAACTTGCCGAGCACGAGCGCGTGTTCGAATTCCTTCACGCCGGCACCTCGTCGCTCTTCAGGTCCTTGAGCCAGTTCCGCAACCCCAGCACGCACAACATCATGAACCCCACGTACAACACAGCCGTCAGGTACAACTCCTTGTAGGCGTAGAGCGGTACGTAGATGACGTCGGCCGCGATCCACAGCCACCAGCACTCCACCTTCTTGCGCGCCTGACCCCAGGTGGCGAGCAGCGACAGGACCGTGGTGACGGCGTCCCAGAAGGGCACTGTGGACTCGGTGAACGTGATGAGGACCCAGTGCAGCAACGCGGTGCCGAGCACGCCGGCGACCGCGAGCCAGACCCACTGCGGGGTCGTCGTGCGGCTGACGTGCAGCGTGCTGTGGCTTTCGCCGCCCCGCACCCACGCCCACCAGCCGTAGACCGCGAGCACCATGTAGACGACCTGGAGGCCGGAGTCCGCGTACAGGCCGCTGGTCCAGAACAGCACCAGGAACGCGATGTTGTTCGCGATGCCGATGGGCCAGTTCCAGGGGTTCTGCCTGGCGACCAGCCACACGCACAGTGCTCCGGTGACGAAGCCTGCTACCTCAACGGGTGACACGGGCACTCCTTGACCGCTGTTCGAACATGTGTTCGAATCGATGTCGTGCGATGGGACGGGCAAAAACTCGAGGCAGAGCCGCAACAGGCACTACCGGGGCTACCGGGACTGGTGCGCAGCGTACGAACACCGGAGTTCGCGGACGTGGTGTTCCACGAGGTCCGCGCCAAGTCCGTGCTGAACGGGGTGCCGGGGTCGTCGCTGCCCTTCTCGTGGACGGTGAACCCGTACCGCGGCTGTTCGCACGCCTGCACCTACTGTCTGGCCGGCGACACGCCGATCCTCCTGGCCAACGGTCGCACGAAACCGTTGGCGGAGCTGCGGGAGGGCGATGAGATCTACGGCACCGAGCTCACCGGCAACTACCGGCGGTACAAGCTCACCACGGTTCTCGCGCACTGGGAGACGCGCAAGGAGGCGTACCGGCTGACGCTGGAGGACGGCACGACCGTCGTCGCGTCCGGGGACCACCGGTTCCTGACCGACCGCGGCTGGAAGCACGTGACGGGCGAGACGTCCGGCACCGGCAGGCGTCCGCACCTGACGACCGGCAACAAGCTGATGGGCACGGGGGCTTTCGTCGAGCAGCCCACCGTGACCGACGACTACCGCCGCGGCTACCTGCGCGGCGTGGTCGAGGACGAGAACGAGTTCCGCATCCCCCTGGCCGACATCGAGGCCATGGACCGCACGCAGGAGTACCTCGACTACTTCGGCGTGCGAGAAGGGAGTGGATTTCTGCACCAGGTGCGCGCGCTCGCGTCCTGGCAGATAGCCCCGAACCCGGACTGGCTCAAGGGGTTCCTCGCCGGCGCGTTCGACTACCTCGGCACCTGCTCGCGCAGCATCCTGCGGATGTCGTCGCGCAGCGCCACCGTCGTCGAGGCGATCTGCCTGGCGCTCAAGCACTTCCACTTCGACTTCGCGGTCGAGGAGCTGCGCCGCCGCCGCGGCGTGCGGGTCGTGCGGCTGCGCGGCGGGCTGCGGGAGAACCTGCGCTTCTTCCACACCGTCGACCCGGCCATCACCCGCAAGCGCGACATCGACGGCGTGGCGATCAAGTCGCAGCAGCCGCTGGGCGTCGTCTCCGTCGAGCCGCTGGGGGAGAGGACGCTCTACGACATCACGACCGGCACGGGTGACTTCATCGCGAACGGGGTGGTGTCGCACAACTGCTTCGCCCGCAAGACGCACACCTACCTCGACCTCGACTCCGGCCGCGACTTCGACACCCAGGTGGTCGTGAAGGTCAACGCGGGGGAGGTGCTGTCGCGCCAGCTGCGGTCGTCGAAGTGGAAGCAGGAGCACGTCGCGCTGGGCACCAACACCGACCCGTACCAGCGGGCGGAGGGGCGGTACGCCTTGATGCCAGGGATCATCGAGGCGCTCACCGCCTCCCGCACGCCCTTCTCGATCCTCACGAAGGGCACGCTGCTGGCGCGCGACCTGCCGCTGCTGTCGGCGGCGGCCGAGGTGGTGCCGGTCGGGATCGCCGTGTCGCTCGCGTTGCTGGACCGCGACCTGCACCGGTCGCTGGAGCCCGGCACGCCGACGCCCGCCGCGCGGCTGGAGCTGGTGCGCAAGGTGCGCGAGGCCGGTCTGCCGTGCGGGGTGTTCGTGGCGCCGGTGCTCCCCGAGCTGACGGATTCGGTGGAGCAGCTGGACTTCCTGCTCGAACAGATCGCCGCCGCGGGCGCGACCGGGGTGACGGTGCTGCCGCTGCACCTGCGGCCGGGCGCCAAGGAGTGGTTCGCCGCGTGGTTGCGGCGCGAGCACCCGGACCTGGTGGAGACGTACCGGTACCTGTACGGCAACCGGTCCTATGTGGACAAGCGGTACCGGGTCCGGCTGGCGTCGCGGGTCGCCCCGCTGGTCGAGAAGCACGGTCTCGCGCCGAGCGGGCGTTCCGCCGACGCCGTCACCGGTGTGCCCGGCGACGACGACGGCGTGTGGCCCGACGGCAGCCTGCCGGTGGGTGTGCCGGCGCCGCGCGTGGACCAGGAACAACTGACCCTGCTGTGATTTCCCGCGAAGTGGAGCGCCCTCTTCCCCGGGGTGCCCTTCGCGCTCTTCCTACGCCCAGCCGCCCTGGGCCATCGTCTGGAACTTCCACTCGCCGCCGACCTTCGTGAGCAGGTCGCCGTAGCGCACCGTGATCCCGTTGATCGTGCCGTCCGTGATCACGAAGACCAGGTTCTCGTTGATGAAGTGCGGCGTCCGCTTGGACTCCATCCGCACGTCACCGCCCAGCTGGGCCCCCATCTCCTTCAGGAACGTCTCGCGGTCCCACGACGTCGCGGACCCGTCCGTGACCGTGTTGACCGGGAACAGGGCCATGTCGGCCATCGCCTCGACGTCCCCCGCCACCGCGAGCGCGTCCCACTTCTCGAACCACTGCATGACCTCGTCGTACGACATACCGTACATTGTACGGACTTCATCGCGATCCGACCACCGCGTTGACGTCTTCGCAGGTCACGAGCTTGGCGTTGAGTCCTGCGGCGGCGAACGCGGCGAGCGCGGCCGGTGCCTGGCGCTCGCTCGTCTCGCTCAGCAGGTGACCGCCGGGCCGTAGCCAGGACACCGCCTGGGCCGCCACGCGCCGCAGCACGTCCAGGCCGTCCGCGCCGCCGTCGAGGGCGATGCGGGCCTCGTGGTCGCGTGCCTCGACGGGCATGAACCGGATGTCGTCGGTCGGCACGTACGGCACGTTGGCGACCACGACGTCGATGGTGCCCTTGAGGTGGGACGGCAGCGCGTCGAACAGGTCGCCCTCGAACACGTTGGTGAGGTTCTGACGCGCGCACGCCACGGCCACGGGGTCGATGTCGGCGGCGTAGACCGTCGCGTCCGGCAGCCGGTGCCGCAGGACCGCGCCGACCGCGCCCGACCCGCAGCACAGGTCGACGGCGACGGCGGGCTTGAGGTCGGTGGCCAGGTCGACCAGCAGTTCGGTGCGGTGGCGGGGCACGAACACGCCCTTCGTGACCACGACCCGCTGCCCGCAGAACATCGCCCAGCCGACGACGTGTTCGAGCGGCAGGCCGCCGACCCGCTGCCGCACGAGCTCTTCCAGGTGCTCCGGGCCGGTGGCGGCCTCTTCCAGGAGCGCGGCCTCGTCCTCGGCGAACACGCAGCCGGCGGCCCTCAGTCTGTTCACGGTGTTCATCGCGGAGGGACGCTACTCGGCACATTTACAAGCAGGCTTGACTGTTTGTTTGTTGCGGGGAACACTCGGCGGCGTGGAGACGAGGCAGCGCCAGGCCGACCGCACGCGGGAGACCAAGCGGAAGCTCATGGAGGCGACCGTCGAGTGCCTGGTGGAACGCGGCTGGTCGGGCACCACGACGACCGAGGTGGCCGAGCGGGCCGGGGTGTCGCGGGGTGCGCAGCTGCACCACTTCCGCACGCGCGGGGAGCTGGTCGCGGCGGCGGTCGAGCACGTCGGCGCGGAGAGCGTCGAGGTGCTCAAGCGGCGCGCGGAGGTCGTCGAGAAGAGCACGCGTGCCGTGGTGGAGCTGATCGCGGACTTCCACGCGAGCGACCTGTTCACCGCGGCGCTGGAGCTGTGGGTGGCCGCGCGAACCGATCCCGAGCTGCGCGAGCAGGTGCTCGAGCTGCAGGCGCGGCTGGGGCGGGAGACGTACCGGGTCGCGTTGGAGCTGCTCGGCGCCGACGACACCAAGCCCGGTGTGAAGGAAGCGGTGCAGGCGACCCTCGACCTCGTGCGCGGGCTGGCGCTCGCCAACCAGCTCGGCGATGACACCAAGCGCCGGGCGCACGTCGTGCGCTACTGGGCGCGGATGCTGGAGGAGCAGCTGTGATCACGGAACTGCTGGCCGACCTCGACGCGGAGTCGCGCGAGCTGGACGCGCTGGTGGACGGGGCGGACTGGACGCTGCCGACACCCGCGCGGGGCTGGACGATCGGGCACCAGATCGGCCATCTCATGTGGACGGACAAGGCGGCGGTCCTCGCGATCACCGACCCCGAGGCGTTCCAGGCCCAGCCGCTCACCGCCGACATCGTCGACCGGACGGCGGAGGAGGCCGCGGCGCTGCCGGACCTGCTGGAGCAGTGGCGGGCGAGCCGCGCCGAGCTGCGGGAGCACCTCGCCGCGGCGTCCGGGAAGATCCTGTGGTTCGGGCCGCCGATGAGCCCGGCGTCGATGGCGACCGCGCGGCTCATGGAGACCTGGGCGCACGGGCAGGACGTCGCCGACGCGCTCGGCGTGGTGCGCGAGCCCACCCCGCGCATCAGGCACGTGTGCCACATCGGCGTGCGGACGATCGGGTTCGCCTTCCTGCTCAACGGTCTCGCGGTGCCGGAGGTGCCGGTGCGCGTCGAGCTGACCGGGCCCGGCGGCGAGCTGTGGACGTGGGGGCCGGAGGACGCGGAGAACCGCGTCACGGGACCGGCGCTGGACTTCGCGTGGCTGGTGACGCAGCGGCGCAACCGCAAGGAGCTCGCGGTCGAGGCCGTCGGTGACGTGGCGCAGGAGTGGCTGCCGATCGCGCAGGCGTTCGCGGGCCCTCCCGGAGGTGGCCGGTGACGGCGCTGCGGATCGGCAACGCGTCCGGGTTCTACGGCGACCGCCTGTCGGCGATGCGCGAACAGCTGGAGGGCGGCGAGCTCGACGTCCTCACCGGCGACTACCTCGCCGAGCTGACCATGCTGATCCTCGGCAGGGACCGCATGAAGGACTCGTCGCTCGGCTACGCCAAGACGTTCATGCGCCAGATGGAGGACTGTCTCGCGCTCGCGCTCGACCAGGGCGTGAAGATCGTGGTCAACGCGGGCGGGCTCAACCCGGAGGGGCTGGCGCGCAAGCTGGACGCGAAGGTCGGCTACGTCACGGGCGACGACCTGCGGTCGCGGTTCCCGGAGGCGTTGACCGCCAACGCCTACCTGGGCGCGTGGGAGATCGCGGAGTGCCTGGAGCAGGGCGCGCAGGTCGTGGTGACCGGCCGGGTCACCGACGCGAGCCTCGTCGTCGGACCGGCCGCGGCGCACTTCGGCTGGGCGCGCGACGACTGGGACCGGCTGGCCGGCGCCACCGTCGCGGGTCACGTGCTGGAGTGCGGGACCCAGGCCACGGGCGGCAACTACTCGTTCTTCACCGAGATCGACGTGACCCGGCCGGGGTTCCCGATCGCGGAGATCGACGAGGACGGGTCGTGCCTCATCACCAAGCACGAGGGGACGGGTGGCGCGGTCACCGTCGACACCGTCACCGCGCAGCTGCTCTACGAGATCGGCGCGCCGGAGTACCTCGGGCCGGACGTCACCACGCACTTCGACACGATCCGGCTGGACGAGCACCCGCGCGGCGTCCGGATCAGCGGCACGAAGGGAAGTCCGCCGCCGGAGACGCTCAAGGTGTGCCTGAACACGTTGGGAGGCTTCCGGAACTCCGCGACGTTCGTCCTCACCGGACTGGACGTGGAGGAGAAGGCGGAGCTGGTGAAGCGGCAGCTGGTGAACGCCATCGGCGAGGACGGCCTGACATGGACGCTCGCCCGCACCGACCGTCCGGACGCCGAGACGGAGGAGCAAGCCAGCGCGTTGCTGCACGTCATGATCAAGACGACGGACCCCAAGCGGGCCAAGGCGTTCAGCCGGTCCGGGATCGAGCTGGCGCTGGCCAGCTACCCCGGTTTCCACGTCACGGCGCCGCCGAGCGACGGCACGCCGTTCGGCGTGTACCGGGCGGCGTACGTGCCGCGCGACGAGGTCCAGGCCAAGGCGGTGATGCTGTGAAGCGGCCACTGGGCACGATCGCCGGTGCGCGCAGCGGCGACAAGGGCGGGGACGCGAACCTCGGCGTGTGGGTGCGCAGCGACGCCGCCTACGAGTGGCTGAACGGGTTTCTCACGGTGGAGAAGCTCAAGGAGCTGCTGCCGGAGGCGGGCGAGGTCAGCCGGTACGAGCTGCCGAACCTGCGCGCCCTCAACTTCGTCCTGCACGGGCTGCTGGGCGACGGGGTCGCGAGCAGCACGCGGTTCGACCCGCAGGCGAAGGCGTTGGGCGAGTGGTTGCGCAGCAGGGAAGCAGAGATCCCGGAGGAGCTCCTGTGATCACGAAGGACCTGTACGAGCGGAAGGAGCTGCGGGAGCTCGTCCGCGACTTCACCCGCAAGGAGATCGCTCCGCACATCGCGCAGTGGGAACGCGACGGCGAGGTGCCGCGCGAGCTGCACAAGAAAGCCGCCGAGCTGGACCTGCTCGGCATCGGGTTCGAGCACGGCGACCTGATCGACACCGTCGTGTTCACCGAGGAGGTCATCGGCAACGGCGGCTCGTCCGGGCTGATCGCGGCGCTGTGCACGCTGGGCATCGCCATCCCGCACATCTGGCGCTCCGGCAACGAGGACCTGATCGAGCGGTTCGCGAAGCCCGCCATCCGCGGCGAGAAGATCGGCAGCCTGGCCGTCACCGAGCCCGGCGCCGGGTCGGACGTCGCGGCGATCAGGACCACCGCCGTCCGCGACGGCGACCACTACGTGGTCAACGGCGAGAAGACGTTCATCACCTCGGGCTGCCGCGCCGACTTCGTCACGACGGCCGTGCGCACCGGGGAGCCGGGCTACCAGGGCATCTCGCTGCTCGTGATCGAGGACGGGTTCACCCGCCGCAAGCTCGACAAGATGGGCTGGCACTGCAGCGACACCGCCGAGCTGCACTTCGACGACGTGCGGGTGCCGGCGCGGAACCTGGTGGGCGAGGAGAACCAGGGCTTCGTGCAGATCATGCAGCAGTTCCAGGTCGAGCGGATCACGATGGCCGTCGAGGCGTACGCGACCGCGCAACGGGCGCTGGACCTCACCGCCGAGTGGGTGCGCTCCCGCGAGACGTTCGGCAGGCCGCTGATCTCGCGCCAGGTGATCCGGCACAAGCTCGCCGAGATGGCGCAGAAGGTCGACGTCGTGCGCACCTACGCGCGCGAGGTCGCGGCCAGGATCGACCGCGGCGACGACTGCGTCACCGAGGTCTGCTTCGCGAAGAACTCCGCCGTCGACGCCTGCTCCGAGGTCGTCGACACGGCGGTGCAGCTGCACGGCGGCATGGGCTACATGCGGGAGTCCGAAGTGGAGCGTCACTACCGGGACGCCCGCATCCTCGGCATCGGGGGCGGGGCGAGCGAAGTGATGACCGAGCTCGCGGCACGACGATTGGGGTACGCCTGATGGGCAACAGGCAGGCGCTGCTCGAGAAGATCGCGCAGCTGGACGCCGAGCACGCCAAGGCATTGGCCGGAGGCGGGCCGAAGTACGTCGAACGCCACCACAAGCGCGGCAAGCTGCTCGCCCGTGAGCGGGTCGAGCTGCTGCTCGACGAGGACAGCCCGTTCCTGGAGCTGTCGACGCTCGCCGCGTGGGGCACGGACTTCCCTGTCGGGGCGTCCGTCGTCACCGGCATCGGGCGGATCGAGGGCGTCGAGTGCGTGGTCGTGGCGAACGACCCGACCGTGCGCGGTGGTTCCTCGAACCCGTACACGCTGAAGAAGTCGTTGCGGGCCAACGACATCGCGTTGCAGAACCGGCTGCCGCTGGTGAGCCTGGTCGAGTCAGGTGGCGCGGACCTGCCGACGCAGAGCGAGATCTTCATCCCGGGCGGCCGGGCGTTCCGCGACCTCACCCGGCTGAGCGCGGCCGGCATCCCGACCGTCACGACGGTGTTCGGCAACGCGACGGCCGGTGGCGCGTACGTGCCGGGCATGTCCGACTACGTGATCATGGTCAAGGACCGGTCGAAGGTCTTCCTCGGCGGTCCGCCGCTGGTGAAGATGGCGACCGGCGAGGACGCCGACGACGAGTCGCTGGGCGGCGCGATGATGCACGGCGCCACGTCCGGGCTCGCGGACTTCGTCGCGGAGGACGAGGTCGACGCGATCAGGCTGGCCCGCCGGGTGGTCGCGCGGCTCAACTGGCGCAAGCTCGGCCCGGAGCCGGCTCCCGTGGAGGAGCCGCTGTTCGACGCCGAGAGCATCCTGGACATCGTCTCCGAGGACCAGCGGGTGCCGTTCGACCCGCGCGACGTGATCGCGCGGCTGGTCGACGGGTCGAAGTTCGACGAGTTCAAGCCGTTGTACGGCAGCAGCCTCGTCACCGGGTGGGCGCGGCTACACGGCTACCCGATCGGCATCCTCGCCAACGCGCGCGGCGTGCTGTTCAGCGAGGAGTCGCAGAAGGCCACGCAGTTCATCCAGCTGGCCAACCAGAGCGACACGCCGCTGGTGTTCCTGCAGAACACCACGGGCTACATGGTCGGCGCGCAGTACGAGCAGGGCGGCATCGTCAAGCACGGCTCGATGATGATCAACGCCGTGTCGAACAGCCGGGTGCCGCACCTGACGATCACGATGGGCGCGTCCTACGGCGCGGGCAACTACGGCATGTGCGGGCGGGCCTACGACCCGCGGTTCCTGTTCACCTGGCCCAACGCCAAGTCGGCCGTGATGGGTCCCGCGCAGCTCGCGGGCGTGCTCTCGATCGTCGGGCGGCAGGCCGCCGCGGCGAAGGGGCAGGAGTACAGCGAGGAGAACGACGCCGCCATGCGCGCCATGGTCGAGGCGCAGATCGAACAGCAGTCCCTGGCGCCGTTCCTGTCCGGCAAGCTCTACGACGACGGCGTGATCGACCCGCGCGACACCAGGACCGTGCTCGCCCTCTGCCTCTCCGCTGTCCACAGCGGACCGATCAAGGGCGCCGACGGCTTCGGCGTCTTCCGGATGTGATGACCCAGTGATCAAGTCACTGCTGATCGCCAACCGCGGCGAGATCGCCCGGCGGATCATCCGCACCTGCCGGGCGAACGGCATCCGCGCGGTCGCGGTGTTCTCCGACCCCGACGCGGACGCCCCGCACGTGCGGGAGGCCGACCTCGCGGTCCGGCTGCCCGGCGCGTCGCCCGCCGAGACCTACCTGCGCGCCGAGCTGCTGGTGGAGGCGGCGGTCAAGGCCGGTGCCGACGCCGTGCACCCCGGCTACGGCTTCCTCAGCGAGAACGCGGGCTTCGCGCGTGCCGTCGAGGCGGCGGGGCTGACGTGGGTCGGTCCCTCGCCGGACGCCATCGAGGCGATGGGCTCCAAGGTCGCCGCGAAGAAGCGGATGGCCGCCGCGGGCGTGCCGACGCTGCCCGAGCTCGACCCCGAGACCGTCACCGAGTTCCCGGTGCTGATCAAGGCGTCCGCCGGTGGTGGCGGGCGCGGCATGCGGATCGTGCGCGAGAAGGCCGAGTTCGAACGGGAGCTGGCCAGCGCACGGCGCGAGGCCGAGTCGGCGTTCGGCGACCCGACGGTGTTCTGCGAGCCGTTGCTGGAACGTGCGCGGCACGTCGAGGTGCAGATCCTCGCCGACGCGCACGGCACGGTGTGGGCGCTCGGCGAACGCGAGTGCTCGATCCAGCGCAGGCACCAGAAGATCGTGGAGGAGTCGCCGAGCCCGGCGGTCGGTGACGAGGTCCGCGAACGGTTGTTCGCCGCCGCGATCGCCGCCGCCGAGTCCATCGGGTACGTGGGCGCGGGCACGGTCGAGTTCATGCTGAAGGGCGAGGACTTCCACTTCCTGGAAGTCAACACCCGGCTCCAGGTCGAGCACCCGGTCACCGAGCTGGTCTACGGCGTCGACCTCGTGGAGTGGCAGCTGCGGATCGCCGAGGGCGCCGCGTTGCCCGCAGAGACGCCGAAGCCGTCCGGGCACGCCATCGAGGTCCGGCTCTACGCCGAGGACCCCGCCAACGACTGGCGTCCGGCCAGCGGCACGCTGCACCGGTTCCACGTGCCGGGCGACGTCCGGCTGGACAGCGGTGTCGAGGACGGGTCGGTCGTGTCGGTGCACTACGACCCCATGCTGGCCAAGGTGATCGCGTACGCGCCGACGCGTGCCGGTGCGGCGCGCAAGCTCGCGACGGCACTGGAGGACGCGCGGATTCACGGCGTGATCACGAACCGGCAGCTGCTCGTGGACGTGCTGCGCGACGACGCGTTCCTGGCCGGGGACACGCACACCGGGTTCCTCGCCGAGCACGACTTCACGCACACCGTGGACCCGCAACCGTTTGCGCTCGCCGCGGCGCTCGCGCAGGCCGCCACCCGCCGCATCGGGACCCTGCCACTGGGCTGGCGCAACGTGCGGTCGCAGCAGCCCAAGGCCCGGTTCCTGTTCGGTGAGGAGCAGGTCGAGGTCTCCTACGACCCGAAGCAGGCCACCACCGGCACCGTCGTGCTGGACCTCGACGGGGTGCGCACGCCGTTCCACGTCGCCGCCTACGGCGACACGGTCGAGGTCGACTCGCCGTGCGGGTCGGTGACGCTCAAGGTCGTGCCGCGTTTTCCCGAACCGGAGGCGAAGCTCGCGCCCGGCGCCACCGTCGCGCCCATGCCGGGCACCGTCGTGCGGGTCAGCGTCGCGCAGGGCGACCAGGTCGAGGCCGGGGCGGAGCTCCTCGTGCTGGAGGCCATGAAGATGGAGCACCGCGTGCTCGCCACCACCGCGGGCACCGTCACCGAGCTCCTCGTCCAGCAGGCACAGCAGGTCAACGCCGGCGACGTGCTCGCCGTAGTGGAGGAATCGTGAGCTTCGTCGAGTCCGAAGAGCGGATCGCGCTGCGCAAGGCCGTCGCCGAGTTCGCCGCGAAGTACGGCCCCGAGTACTTCACCGGCAAGGCCAGGGCGGGGGAGAAGACCACCGAGCTGTGGGAGGAGGCCGGCAAGCTCGGCTACCTCGGCGTCGCCGTGCCGGAGGAGTACGGCGGCGGTGGCGGCGGCATCGGCGACCTCGCCGCGGTGTGCGAGGAGATGGCGGCGGCGGGCTGCCCGTTGCTGCTCATGGTGGTGTCCCCGGCGATCTGCGCGACGGTGATCGCGCGGTTCGGCACGGACGAGCAGAAGTCCAAGTGGCTGCCCGGTTTTGCGGACGGCACGGTGAAGATGGCGTTCGCGATCACCGAGCCGGACGCGGGGTCCAACGCGCACAAGCTGAAGACGCACGTCCGCCGCGACGGCGACGACTGGGTCCTCAACGGCACCAAGACCTACATCTCCGGCGTCGACGAGGTCGACGCCGTGCTGGTGGTCGCCATCCAGGAGACCGGGCCGGTGCTCGTGATCGTGCCGACCGACGCCGAGGGCTTCACCTGGCACGAGATCGACATGGACATCGTCATGCCGGAGAAGCAGTTCACGCTGTTCTTCGACGACGTGCGGCTGCCGTCGGACGCGGTCGTGGGCTCGCCGGACCAGGGGCTGCTCCAGATCTTCGCCGGGCTCAACCCGGAACGGATCATGGGCGCCAGCATGGGCACAGGCACCGCGCGGCACGCCATCTCCAAAGCCGTCGCCTACGCCCAGCAGCGCACCGTGTGGGACACCCCGATCGGCGCGCACCAGGGGATCGCGCACCCGCTGGCGAAGATCCACGTCGAGGTCGAGCTGGCGCGGCTGATGACGCAGAAGGCCGCCGCGCTCTACGACTCCGGCCGCGACAAGCAGGCGGGCGAGGCCGCGAACATGGCCAAGTACGCGGCGGGCGAGGCCGTCGCGGCGGCCGTCGACCAGGCGATCCAGACCCACGGCGGCAACGGGCTGACCCGCGAGTTCGGCCTCGCGTCGATGCTCGCGGCCTCGCGGCTGTCCCGGATCGCGCCGGTCTCGCGGGAGATGGTGCTCAACTTCGTGGCGCAGAACAGCCTGAAACTGCCTCGCTCGTACTGAGAGACTGTCGTGAATGGGGACGTTCACGACTTCCGGCGGGCTCGGCCTCGCCTACCACGGCGAGGCCGGAGACCCGGTGGTCTGCCTGCCCGGCGGGCCGATGCAGGCGTCGTCCTACCTGGGCGGACTGCCGATCGAGAACATGATCAGGCTCGACCTGCGCGGCACCGGGGACTCGGCAGGGGCCCGCGACTTCCGCGTCGACCGGCAGGTCGAGGACGTGGAGGCGCTGCGGCGGCACCTCGGCCTCGACAGGATCAGGCTGCTCGGCCACTCCGCGGGCGGCACGCTCGCCGTTCTCTACGCCACGAGGTATCCGCGGCACGTCGAGGAGCTCCTGCTCGTCACGCCGAGCCCCCGCGTGGCCGGGATCGACGTCACCGACGCCGACCGCCGCGAGATCGCGGAGCTGCGGCACGCCGAACCGTGGTACGAGCAGGCGTACGCGGCGTTCCAGCAGATCTGGGCCGGGAACTTCAGCGCGGAGGCGTTCCAGGGGATCACGCCGTTCCTGCACGGCCGCTGGGACGCCCAGGCCCGTGCGCTCGACGAGCACCCGCGCAACGACGAGGCCGCGAAGCAGTACTACGGCGACGGCGCGTTCGACCCGGCGCGGGTGCGCGAGCAGATCGGAAAGCTCGACGTGCCAACGCTCCTGCTCGCCGGTGAGCTGGACGTGTCACTGCCGCCGCGGCGCGCGCGGGAGTTCGCGGACCTCTTCCCCCGCGCGCGGCTCGTCGTGCAGGACGGCGCCGGGCACTACCCGTGGCTCGACGACCCGGAGGCGTTCTCGGCCGCGGTCCAGCGCATCCCGTAGAGGCCGGGCCCGAAGTCGGTCGCGGCGGCGTGCACGCGCCCTCCCCTGCCCACCCTGGCGGGGCGCGCGCCGCCGAACATTTCCGCACCCGCCGGGCCGGACGCGAATTGCTCGCAGGACGCGGGCTCGGTCGTGAATCTGATCTCCAGCACGTAGTCGTGCACCGGTTCGGCGAACCGCCGGAAATGCGTGTGCTCGACCGTCGGATGTGGATAGACCAATTCGTACTCGATCGCGATCGACTGTCCGGCGCGGATCGGTTCGTCGAACATCAGCTCCGCGACGAGGACGCCGTTCGTGCGTTCCCTCGCGACCCTGCCGACCCGGCAGGACCGCACCGCGGTGAGCGCGGGCTGTGTCCCGCCCGTCTCGTGGCAGAGCACCCAGCGGTCGACGGCGCCCGCCTTCGCCCGCATGACCTGGCGGGACCGGACGCCGCGCACACCGCCGCAGGGCGCCACGTCGACCTGGTCGTGCTGGGCGGTCAGGACGAGCCCGCAACCGTCCCACGGCGCCCGTGCCGACTCCTCCCGCCTGCGGGAACGCCCCCGCGGCCGCGGCGGGCCCAGCAGCCGGGACAGCGCGGCCTCCGGCAGTCCCAGCACGTCCTCCAGGCAGGCGAGGGCCGCGAGCGACTCCGGCCGCTCCGGTCTGCGCCTGCCCGACTGCCAGTAGCTCAGCGCCGTCACGCTGATCGGCGTGCCCCGCGTCCTGAGCCGGTGCTGCAGCCGTTCGAGGCTGAGGCCCCGCACCTGGATGGCGACCCGCAGCGCCTCCGCGAACGGACCCGTCACCAACAGGTCGGCGAGCTCCTCGCGGGCTGGGTGAATGGAGAGCATCACTCCTCCGTTTCCCGGAGTCAAGATCGGAAGATTATCGGCGGCAAAGACAACGCGGTACAGCCGATCGGCGGTTTCCTGCTTCCCGGGAACCCGGAAAGTTCAGATCTCGGGACTATTACGCCGCCGTGGTCCTGATCGGCTTCCTGATCACTGCGACGAACAGGACGACGAATGCGCAAGACAGCAACCCTCCTCGGTGCGGCGGTCGTGGTCTCGGCTTTCGCGGTACCCGCCTCCGCGGCCGTCGGCGAGATCCGCACCTCCGCGGGCGAGAACATCGCGGGCAGCTTCATCGTCAAGCTCAAGGACGACGCGCTCACAGCGAGCGCGCAGGGCCTCGGCGCGCGGTTCGGCGGCCAGGTCGGGCACGTCTACGACGCGGTCTTCCGCGGCTTCTCGGTGAAGATGAACGACACCCAGGCACGCAGACTCGCCGCCGACCCGTCCGTCGACTACGTCGAACGCGACCAGGTCGTCCGCGTGCAGGCGACGCAGACGAACCCGCCGTCGTGGGGTCTCGACCGGATCGACCAGCGCAACCTCCCGCTCGACCAGCGCTACACCCACAACAGCACCGGTTCCGGCGTGAACGCCTACATCATCGACACCGGCGTGCGCATCACGCACCGGGACTTCGGCGGCCGGGCGCGCAACGGGTACGACTTCGTCGACAACGACTCCGTGGCGCAGGACGGCAACGGGCACGGCACGCACGTCGCCGGGACCGTCGCGGGCACCTCGTACGGCGTCGCCAAGCAGGCGAACATCATCGCCGTGCGCGTGCTGAACAACTCCGGCTCCGGCACGACCGCCGGAGTCGTCGCGGGCATCAACTGGGTGGCGTCCAACCACGTCAAGCCGGCCGTGGCGAACATGTCGCTCGGCGGAAGCGCCAGCTCCTCGCTCGACAGCGCCGTCCGGGGCGCGATCACCCGCGGCGTCACGTTCGCGGTCGCGGCGGGCAACTCCAACGCCAACGCGGCGAACACCTCGCCCGCGCGGGTGACCGAAGCGCTGACCGTGGGCTCCACCGAGCGCACGGACGCGCGGTCGTCGTTCTCGAACTACGGTTCGGTGGTGGACGTCTTCGCGCCGGGCCGCGACATCACCTCGGCGTGGCACACCAGTGACACGGCCACCAACACCATCTCCGGCACGTCGATGGCGAGCCCCCACGTCGCGGGCGTGGTGGCGCGCTACCTGCAGGGCGGCTTCACCGTCACGCCCGCCCAGGTGGCGACCGCGATCGTCGACAACGCCACCAACGGCAAGGTGACCAACCCCGGCGCCGGTACGACGACGAGGCTCCTGCACTGGCCGTCGACCAGCTGACACCTCCTGATGTGCGGCCCCGGCTCCCGCGAGCCGGGGCCGTTTTTCCCTGCGACCGAGAGGAACCCCGCCCGTGAGGACAACCCTGCCCCTGAGAGTCCTGCCGGCAGTCGCCGCGCTCGGCGCGGCCGTCGTGGCCGCCCCGGCGTCCGCGGCCACCTCCCCGTACATCGTCGTGCTGGAGGAAGGCGCCGTCTCGTCGTTCTCCGGCACAGTGCAGCACCGGTACACCCACGCGCTCAACGGTTTCAGCGCGCGCCTGACCGCGGCCGAGGTGAAGCGGCTGAAGGCGGACCCGAACGTGTCCCACGTGGAGCGTGACGGGATCGTGCACGCCAGCGGGACCCAGGTGAACCCGCCGTGGGGCCTGGACCGGATCGACCAGCGCTCGTTGCCGCTCGACCAGGGCTACTCGTTCACGACCACCGGCCGCGGCGTGAACATCTACGTCATCGACACCGGGCTTCGCGTGACGCACCAGGACTTCGGCGGCCGGGCGCGCAACGGCTGGGACGCCGTCGACAACGACAACGTGGCCCAGGACGACAACGGGCACGGCACGCACGTCGCCGGCATCGCGGCCGGAACCACCTACGGCGTGGCCAAGAACGCCACGGTGTGGGGCGTGCGGGTGCTCAACGGCTCCGGCAGCGGCACGATCTCCGGTGTCATCGCGGGCATCGACTGGGTGACGCGCAACGCCGTCAAGCCCGCGGTGGCCAACATGTCGCTGGGCGGCGGCGCCTCCACCGCGCTGGACGACGCGGTGAAGAGGTCGATCGCCGCGGGCATCACCTACACGGTCGCGGCGGGCGGCAGCAACACCGACGCGGGGAACTCGTCGCCGCAACGGGTTTCGCAGGCGATCTGCGTGGGTGCGTTGACGCAGAACGACACCAAGGCGTCCTCGTCGAACTACGGGCCGCTGGTGGACCTCTACGCGGCGGGCGTCAACGTCCCGTCCGCCTGGAACACCGGCGACACCGCCACCGCGACGCTGAGCGGCACGTCCATGGCCGCACCGCACGCGGCCGGTGTGGCGGCACGGTTCCTGGAGCGCAACCGCACCGCGACGCCCGCGCAGGTGGAGAGCGCGCTGGTTACCACGGGCACCCCCGGCACACCACCCGTCAGTCGTATCCTCTACTGGCCGCCCTCGCTGTGAACCGTGAATTGTTGGGCTGCGCAAGACCGTCTTAAAAACTAAGACACCCTTGGCAGGAACCGGATCCGTCCATAGCGTCGGAAGCGCATCGTTCCCCTGCAACGAACGGAATGCGCACCATGACGCGAAAGATCCGGTTCCTGGCCGGTGCCGGCGCGGCGAGCCTCGCCCTGTCGGTTCTGATGGTCCCCAACGCCTACGCCGCCGAGGGCGAGGTCCTCTCCCTGGGCGCGCCCGAGAAGATCGCGGGCAGCTTCATCGTGAAGCTCAAGGAGGGCAAGGGCAACTCGCACTCGCTCGCCTCGCGGTTCGGCGCCAAGGTGGAGCGCGACTACACCAGCTTCGGCGGCTTCAACGTGAAGCTGACGGAGAAGCAGGCCAAGCGCCTCGCCGCGGACCCGTCGGTCGAGTTCGTCGAGGCCGACCAGGTCGTGCACACGCAGGCGACGCAGACGAACCCGCCGTCGTGGGGTCTCGACCGCATCGACCAGCGCAACCTCCCGCTGAACCAGTCGTACAGCTACACGTCGACCGGCTCCGGCGTCACCGCCTACGTCATCGACACCGGCGTGCGCATCAGCCACTCCACGTTCGGGGGCCGCGCCTCCAACGGCCGCGACTTCGTCGACAACGACAACGTCGCGCAGGACGGCAACGGCCACGGCACGCACGTCGCCGGCACCATCGCGGGCTCGCAGTACGGCGTCGCGAAGGCCGCCAGGATCGTCGCGGTCCGCGTGCTCGACAACAACGGCTCCGGCACCCTCGCCGGTGTCGCGGCGGGCATCGACTGGGTCGGCAACAACGCCGTCAAGCCCGCCGTCGCGAACCTGTCGCTCGGTGGCAGCGCCAACACCACCCTCGACACCGCCGTGCGCAGCGCCATCTCCAAGGGCGTGACCTTCGCGGTCGCGGCCGGCAACTCGAACGCGAACGCGTCCGGCTTCTCGCCGGCCCGCGTGAGCGAGGCGATCACCGTGGGCGCCACCACGAACACCGACGCCCGCGCGTCCTACTCGAACTACGGCTCGCTGCTCGACATCTTCGCGCCGGGCTCGAACATCACGTCGGCGTGGAGCACGTCCGACTCGGCCACCAACACCATCTCGGGCACCTCGATGGCCACCCCGCACGTCGCGGGTGCCGCGGCGCGCTACCTCTCGACCAACCGCTCGGCCACGCCCGCCCAGGTCGCCTCGTACCTGATCGCGCAGTCGACGGCGTCGAAGGTGACGAGCCCCGGCTCCGGCTCGCCGAACCGCCTGCTGTACCTCGCGCCCACCGCGTGAGCTGATCTCGTGAAGTGGAAGGCCGCGTCCTCCGGGCGCGGCCTTTCGCGCACCCGCGACTCGACCTCCGTGACAATCTGTCGGTGGCTCCGGCTAGCCTTGACGGAAAAGCTGACTTCGTCTACAAGGAGCCACCACCGTGTTGCGCACGCACGAGGCCGGATCACTCCGGGCCGAGCACGCCGGGCAGTCCGTCACCCTGACCGGGTGGGTCGCTCGCCGGCGTGACCACGGCGGTGTCATCTTCATCGACCTGCGCGACGCGTCCGGTGTGGCCCAGGTCGTCTTCCGCGAGGGCGAGATGGCCGAGCGCGCGCACCGGCTGCGCAGCGAGTACGTCATCAAGGTCACCGGCGAGGTGAGCAAGCGTCCCGAGGGCAGCGAGAACCCCGACCTCGCGACCGGCGCCATCGAGGTCTACGTGTCCGACCTCGAGGTGCTCAACGAAGCCGCGCCGCTGCCGTTCCAGGTCGAGGCCGAGGGCGAGATCGGCGAGGAGGCGCGCCTGCGGCACCGCTACCTCGACCTGCGCCGCAGCGGCCCGGCCAAGGCCATCCGGCTGCGCAGCGAGGTCAGCCGCATCGCCCGCGAGGTGCTGCACGCCGAGAAGTTCGTCGAGGTCGAGACGCCGACCCTGACCCGCAGCACGCCCGAGGGCGCGCGCGACTTCCTGGTGCCCGCCCGCCTGCGCCCCGGCTCCTGGTACGCGCTGCCGCAGTCGCCGCAGCTGTTCAAGCAGCTGCTCATGGTCGGCGGCCTGGAGCGCTACTACCAGATCGCCCGCTGCTACCGCGACGAGGACTTCCGCGCCGACCGGCAGCCGGAGTTCACCCAGCTCGACGTCGAGATGAGCTTCGTCGAGCAGGACGACGTCATCGCGCTCACCGAGAAGCTCCTGTCCGCCATCTGGAAGGAGCTCAAGGGCGTCGAGCTGCCGCTGCCGTTCCGCCGCATCTCCTACGCGGAGGCGATGGCGAAGTACGGCTCGGACAAGCCGGACCTGCGCTTCGACGTCGAGCTCACCGAGCTGACCGAGTACTTCAAGGACACGACGTTCCGCGTCTTCCAGGCGCCGTACGTCGGCGCCGTCGTCATGCCCGGCGGTGCCTCGCAGCCGCGCCGCACGCTCGACGGCTGGCAGGAGTTCGCCAAGCAGCGCGGCCACAAGGGCCTCGCGTACGTGCTGGTCGGCGAGGACGGCACGCTGGGCGGCCCGGTCGCGAAGAACCTGACCGACGCCGAGCGCGACGGCCTGGCCAAGGCCGTGGGCGCCAACCCCGGCGACTGCATCTTCTTCGCGGCGGGCGAGGCGCGCGACGCCCGCGCCCTGCTCGGCGCCGCCCGCGTCGAGATCGCGCACCGCGTCGGCCTGGTCGACGAGAACGCCTGGGCGTTCGCCTGGGTCGTCGACTTCCCGATGTTCGAGGCGGTCGACAAGCTGGAGTCCGGTGACGTCGCCGTCGGCGGCGGCAAGTGGACGGCGCTGCACCACGCGTTCACCTCGCCGACCCCGGAGTGGATCGACAGGTTCGAGGAGGACCCGGGCAACGCCCTGGCCTACGCCTACGACGTGATCCTCAACGGCAACGAGCTCGGCGGTGGCTCCATCCGTATCCACCGCGCGGACGTGCAGCAGCGCGCGTTCAACGTGATGGGCATCGGCGCCGAGGAGGCGCAGGAGAAGTTCGGCTTCCTGCTCGACGCGTTCAAGTACGGTGCCCCGCCCCACGGCGGCATCGCGCTGGGCTGGGACCGCCTGTGCATGCTGCTCGCGGGCGCCGACTCGATCCGCGAGGTCATCGCGTTCCCGAAGTCCGGCGGCGGCTACGACCCGCTGACCGCGGCCCCGGCCCCGATCACCGCCCAGCAGCGCAAGGAAGCCGGCGTCGACGCCAAGCCCGACCAGAAGAGCTGATGATCCGGCTTCGGGTGGTCTGTCCAGCGGATCGCACCGAGGCCGCGCTGGCGGTCCTCCGCGGCCACGCGGGAGCCACCCACCTGGTGCTCCTGCGTGGCGCGGCGATCGACCCCGAGGGCGACCTGGTCACGGCCGACGTCGCGCGCGAGGCCGTCGACGAGGTCGTCGGCGCGCTGTGCGAGCTGGGGATCGACCGCGCCGGGGGCATCACGATCGAGACGATCGACACGTCGCTGTCCGACGCGGCCGACCGGGCGCAGGAGGACGCGCCCGGCGACGGCTCTGACGCGATCGTGTGGGACGAGCTGATCGCGAAGACGGGGGAGGAGTCCCGCCCGAGCGCCACGTTCCAGGCGTTCCTCACGATCGCGTGCCTGCTCGCGGCCGTGGGCATCGCCACGAACTCCACGGTCACGCTCGTCGGGGCGATGGTCGTCGGCCCGGAGTTCGGGCCGCTCGCCGCGATCGCCGTCGGGCTCGTGGCCAGGCGCCGGGACCTGGTGCACCGGGCCGCCGTCGCGCTCGGCCTCGGGTTCCCGCTCGCCATCGCGGTCACGGCGGCGCTCACCTGGCTGGGCGCGCGGGCCGGCCTGCTCGACCGCGAGACGCTGCTGCACGGCACCGAGTCGGAGTTCATCTACCAGTTCGGGCCGTTCTCACTGGTCGTCGCGCTGCTGGCGGGCGCGGCGGGCATGCTCTCGATCACGTCGGCGAAGTCCGCGGCGCTGGTCGGCGTGTTCATCTCGGTCATGACGGTGCCCGCCGCCGGGTACGCGGCGCTGGCCGCTGTTCTCGGAGTGTGGGACAGGGTGGGCCCCGCGGTGGCTCAGCTCGGGATCAACTTGATCGGTATTGTCGCCGCGGCCTCGTTCGTGCTGGTGATCCGCCGCCGAGGGGCCGCGGAGGGTGTTTTCACACGTCCGCTGTCCAGGGGATGATCACTGGACATCCGATAACGGCGCGAGCCGTTATCAACGAGTGGTGGTGGTCGCGGCCTTGCCCGATTAGCGTCGGTTCGGCTCACGGATCTGGGGAGTAGGGTCGGAGGGGATGAGCGTGGAGATCACCGCGGGCCCTCCCGACACGACATCGCCGGAGATCGACGACGCGGTCGGGGCGGCGGAGCGGGTACTGACCAGGCGACTGGGCGCACAGGTGCGCCTCGCGGACCCCGAGACCCTCGGGGGTACCGGTCGTTCCGTCGTGATCCGGGTGAGAGTGGCGTCCTCGCCGTTCTCGATGCCCCGCACGCTGGTGGTGAAGCGCTACCCGGCGGGCAGCGGCGACCGCGACCCGTGGGCGCACGAGGCCGTCAGCCACCAGCTGCTCACGGCGTTACCCGCGGAGGAACGCGCCGCCCCCGAGCTGTTCGCGCACGACGCGCCCACGCGCCTGGTCGTGCTGGAGGACCTGGGCCGGGCGCCGCGGCTGTCGGAGAAGCTGCACGCGAAGGACGCGCGGGCCGCGGAACGGGGCCTGCTCTCCTGGGCCCACGCGATGGGCCGCCTGCACGCCACGACCGCGGGCCGCGACGCCGACTTCGACGCGTTGATGCGGCGGGCGGGCGCGCAGTGCTGCCAGGACCCGATCGCGGTCGACGTGCACGCGGCGATCGCGGGCTTACCGGGGCTGCTCGAGTCGACCCTGGGCGTCGAGACGTCCACGCAGGCCGTCGAGTTCGCGGCCGAGGCCGCCAGGGCGTTCAGCACGTCCCGCCGCCGCGCCTTCAGCCCGTCGACGTCGTGCCCGGACAACCACCTGGTGACGTCGCGCGGTGTGCGGTTCGTCGACTTCGAGGGCGGCTGCGTGCGCGACATCGTGTTCGACGCGGCCGCGCTGCGCGTGCCGTTCCCGTCCTGCTGGTGCGGGTGGGGCCTGCCGCCGGGGATGTCCGAGGCCATGGTCGCCGCCTGGCGGGCCGAGGTCGGGTCGGTGTGGCCCGAGATGGACGACGACGCGGTGCTCCTGCCGCGCCTGCTCGAAGCCCAGCTGCTGTGGGTGTGGCTCGCGACGTGGCGCGCGCTGTCCAAGCCGATGCCGGCCCCGGACAACTCGCCGCCGCGCAGCGTCGTGCTGGCCGGGCGCTGGGTGCGGCTGCGGTCCGACGCGGTGATCCTCGGTGAGAAGACCGTGGCGGCGCACGCGGACGCCGTGATCGGCGCGCTGGCCGACCGCTACGGCCCCGAGGTGTTCGAGCTGCCGCTCTACCCGGCCTTCCGCTGACCGGCAGGGTCCCGTTCGCCGGTGCGCAGCGAGACGGTGAACGTCGTGCGCCCCGGCTCACTGGTCACCGACACGTCGCCGTGGTGCGCGCCGACGACGGCCGCGACGATCGACAGGCCCAGGCCGGTGCCGCCGGCCGACCGTGAGCGCGACGAGTCGCCGCGCGCGAAGCGTTCGAACACCTCCAGGCCCTCGGGGACGCCGGGGCCGTCGTCGGTGACGGTCAGGTCGGCGCGGTCGCCGCGGACGGTCAGCCCGGTCGTGACGGTGGTGCCCGGCGGGGTGTGCGCGCGGGCGTTGGACAGCAGGTTGCCGAGCACCTGGTGCAGCCGCTGGACGTCGCCGATGACGTGCACGGGCTCCTCCGGCAGCGCGATTCGCCAGACGTGGCCGGGGCCCGCGATCCTGGCGTCGCCGACCAGGTCGAGCACCAGCCGGGACAGGTCGACGTCCTCCCGCTCCAGCGGGCGGCCCGCGTCGAGCCGGGCCAGCAGCAGCAGGTCCTCGACCAGCGACGTCATCCGCACCGCCTCGGACTCGACCCTGCCCATCGCGTGGGTGACCTCCGGCGGCAGGTCCTCGCCGGTCCTGCGGGTCAGCTCGGCGTAGCCCCGGATCGCGGCCAGCGGCGTGCGCAGCTCGTGCGAGGCGTCGGCGACGAACTGGCGGACCCTCGTCTCGCTGTCGTGCCGTGCCTTCAGCGCCCGGTCGACGTGGCCGAGCATCGTGTTGAACGCGAGCCCGACCTTGCCGACCTCGGTGGCCGGGTCGGTGTCCTCCTCCGGCACGCGTTCGGCGAGAGCCACCTCGCCCTCGTGCAGCGGCAGCTCGCAGACGCGGGTGGCGGTCTCGGCGACCCGGTCGAGCGGCACCAGCGCGCGCCGCACGACCACCCTGCCCGCGAGCGCGACCGCGACGGCTCCCGCGACGATCAGCCCGGCGAGGATCCAGACCATCCGCCACACGACGTCCGTGACCGGCCGCAGCGACAGGCCCTTGATCCCCAGCCGGTCGGTGACCACGCGGAACTCGCCCGCCTCGCCCAGGTCGACGGTGCGCAGACCGGCCGGGGTGGCCGCGAGCACGCCGATCTCGGCCTCGGTGAGCGGGCGGGCCTGCTGCGACTCCGGGAGCTGGACCGTGCCGCGGATCGTGCCGTCCGGCTGGATCCGCGCGTTGATGCCGGGAGGGCCGTAGGGCGAGCCCAGCGGTGCCGGTCGCAGCGTCAGGACCTCCCGGTCCAGGTTGTCCACCAGGAAGGTGTCCAGTGCGAGCACGGCGACGCCGCCGATCACCAGGGACAGGGCGGTGAGCAGGACGATCTGGCCGGTCACCAGCTGGGCCCGCAGCGTCCTAGGACGCAGGTCGGAGGACATACCCGGCGCCTCGCATCGTGTGGATCATCGGGGAGCGCCCGGCGTCGATCTTCTTGCGCAGGTAGGAGATGTACAGCTCGACGATGTTGGCCTGACCGCCGAAGTCGTAGCTCCACACGCGGTCGAGGATCTGCGCCTTGCTCAGCACCCGCCTCGGGTTGCGCATCAGGTAGCGCAGCAGCTCGAACTCGGTCGCCGTCAGGTCGATCGGGGTGCCGCCGCGCTCGACCTCGCGCGTCTCCTCGTTGAGCGACAGGTCACCGACGACCAGCCGGGTGCCCGCGTCCGCGTCCGTCACGCCGGTGCGCCGCAGCAGTGCGCGCAGCCGCAGCACGACCTCCTCCAGCGAGAACGGCTTGGTGACGTAGTCGTCGCCGCCGACCGTGAGACCGGCGATGCGGTCCTCCACCGCGTCCTTCGCGGTGAGGAACAGCACGGGCAGGACCGGTGACTCCGCCCGCAGCCTGCGCAGCACCTCGAACCCGTCGAAGTCGGGCAGCATCACGTCGAGCACCACCACGTCGGGGCGGAACTCGCGCGCGACCCGCACCGCCGACCGGCCGTCCGGGGCCGTGCGGACGTCCCACTTCTCCATGCGCAGCGCCATCGACATCAGCTCGGCCAGAGTGGACTCGTCGTCGACCACGAGCACCCGCACCGGCTGCCCGTCCGCCCTGCGCAGTTCCGTCTTCATCACACGCACGGCTCCCATCCTGAACGCCGGTCCTGTGTACCAGCTGTGCACCGCGGGTCGCCGGTCAAGTGTGAGTGGTTATGGTCGGGACCAAACGCCCGACCACTACCGGAGGTGAGCGGCCTGCGCACGTTCACACTGACGGTGATGGGCACGACCGACCTGCACGGCAACCTGTTCAACTGGGACTACTACCGCGACCGCGAGTTCGACGACTTCGCGCACAACGACGTGGGGCTCGCGAAGATCTCCACGCTGGTGTCGCGGGTGCGGGCGGACGTGGGCCGGCACCGGACGTTGCTGCTCGACGCGGGCGACACCATCCAGGGCACGCCGCTCGCGTACTACTACGCGCGCGTCGAACCGATCACGCGCACACGCGTGCACCCGATGGCCGCGGCGATGAACGCCATCGGCTACACGGCGGCGGCGGTGGGCAACCACGAGTTCAACTACGGGCTGCCGGTGCTGCGGATGTTCGAGCGGCAGCTGGACTTCCCGCTGCTGGCCGCCAACGCGCTGGACGCGTCCACCGGGCTGCCCGCCTTCCAGCCGTACGTGGTGAAGACGGTGTGGCGCACCGGAGGGCCGCCGCTGCGGGTGGGCGTCCTCGGGCTGACCAACCCCGGCATCGCCGTGTGGGACCGCGCGCACGTCGAGGGTGTGATGACGTTCCCCGGTCTGGTCGAGCAGGCGCTGCACTGGGTGCCGGAGATCCGGCGCAAGGCCGACCTGGTGGTCGTGGTGGCGCACTCCGGCGCCGACCTGTCGTCGTCGCTGGGCGACCAGGTGCCGTTCCCGGAGAACTGCGCGGAGCTGGTGGCCGAGACGGTGCCGGGCATCGACGCGGTCCTGGTGGGGCACGCGCACGTGGAGATCCCCGAGCGGTTCGTGGTGAACAAGGTGACGGGGCGGCGGGTGCTGCTGACCGAGCCGTTGTTCTGGGGCAAGCGGCTGTCGCTGATGGAGTTCGACCTGCGGCACGACGGCCGGTGGGAGCTGGAGGGGTCCAGGTCGTCGGTGCTGTCGACGGCGACCGCGGAGGAGGATCCGCGGATCGTGCGGCTGCTGCGGCACGACCACGAGAAGGTCGTGTCGTACGTCAACGCGCGGATCGGCACCTGCGTGGCGCCGATGTCCGCCGAACGCGCGCGGTTCGAGGACACGCCCGCGTTGCGGTTCATCAACCACGTGCAGGCGCTGGAGATCGCCAAGTCCACGTCGTTGCCGGTGCTGTCGCTGTGCGCGCCGTTCAACCGGGCGGCGGCGATCCCAGGCGGCGAGGTGTCCGTCCGCGACGTCGCCGGGCTCTACATCTTCGACAACACGCTGGTGGGCGTGCGGCTGACCGGGGCGCAGCTGCGCGACTTCCTGGAGGAGTCGGCGCGGTACTTCGCGCGCGTGTCCGGCCGGGGCCCGTTCACCGCCGCCGAGGTGTCCGCGGACGTGCCTGACTACAACTTCGACATCGCCTACGGGCTGACCGCGCCGCTGACCTACACGATCGACATCGCGGAGCCGGAGGGCTCGCGGATCACGCGGCTCGCGTACGACGGAGAGCCGGTGGCCGACGCGGACGAGTTCGCGGTGGCCGTGAACAACTACCGGCACGCGGGCGGCGGCGACTTCCCGCACATCGCGTCCGCCCCGGTGCTGCACGACCGGCAGCAGGAGATCCGCCAGCTGCTGATCGACTGGGTCAGGGCGGCCGGCGTGCTGGACCCGGCGGGCTTCACCGGCACCGACTGGCGCCTCGTGGCGGGCGGCGACCCCGTCATCGTCTCCACGAACGAGTGAATTCACCGCCTCTGACCTGGTGTTTCAGCTCACTTCGGTGGCACAGGCCGCAGGGAATGGGATTAGGTCAGGCCCATGCGGTCGTCGCACCGCGTGGGTCTGACTAGGAGCTGTTCGGTGTTCGGGTTCTTCTTCCAGATGTTCCTGCTGTGCGCGGGGGCCTTCCTCGCCGGCGTGGTGCTGACCTGGCTGACGATGCGTTCACGCGAGCCCTCCGCACCGTCAGCACCGTCCGCCGAGCCCTCCGCACCGCTGTCGCTCATGGAGGAGCAGCAGCCGGCGGAACCGCCCGCGATCAAGGCGAACTCGCGCACGATGATGTTCCACACCCCGGAGTCGCCCTACTACAAGCGCATGAAGGGCGACGCGTTCTTCCACTCACCGGAGGACGCGCGCCGCGCCGGGTACACGATGTGGACCCCGCGCCCGCGCATGCCCGTCTAGGTGTGACGCGTCACCGCGCCGCTGCCTCGTAGGCTGGGCGGATGATCGCCGACCTGATCGAGCCCGGCCTGGACGTGCTGTTCTGCGGCATCAACCCCGGCCTCGTCTCCGAGGCCACCGGGCACCACTTCGCGCGGCCGGGAAACCGGTTCTGGCCCGCCCTGCATTTGTCGGGGTTCACGCCGCGGCAGTTCGCTCCGGCGGAGCAGGAGCGGCTGCTCGAACTGCGGCTCGGCATCACGAACGTCGTCGCGCGGCCCAGCGCCAGGGCCGACGAGTTGACAATTGACGAATTGCGGCAAGGTGGCGCGGTGCTCGCGGAAAAAGTCGAGAGATATTCACCCCGGGTTCTCGCGGTGCTCGGCGTGACGGTGTACCGGGCCGCGTTCGACCGGAAGAAAGCCCAGGTGGGACCGCAGGACGAGACGGTGGGCGGGGTGCGGGTGTGGCTGCTGCCCAATCCGAGCGGGCTCAACGCGCACTACCAGCTGCCCGCTCTCGCGGCGGAGTTCGCGAAGCTCAAAGCGAGCCTCGGTAACTGAGCGGGAAATTCACATTAACGAACACTGAAAGTGCGTCTGGACGCGTGTTCGGTGGTCTGGTTGTATCCAGCACTGCGTCCGTTGGAGTGCTCTTTCCGGTGAGGTGGAACTCGGTGGCGCCGGGCTGCGTCAGAATTTGGCAATGCCCAGCGCAACTTGGTGAACCGTCAACACTGGTGGGGGCGCTTCGTGAAGGTCAGGATTCTCGGGCCGGTCGAACCCCCGGTGCCGCCGAAGCCCGCGCAGATCCTGGCGGTGCTGGCCGTCGAGTGCGGCAGGGTCGTGCCGGTCGACCGGCTCATCGACCTCGTCTGGGGTGAGCAGCCGCCGCCGCAGGCGCGCAAGTCGCTGCAGGTGCACATCTCCAGCCTGCGCAGAGCGGGGCTGCCGGTCGAGCACCGGGCCACCGGGTACGTGCTCAACGCCGACCTCGACGAGGTGGACCTGCACCTGTTCCGCAAGCTCGTGTCCCAGGCCGCCGAGGAGCCCGACCTGCGGGTCAGGGCCGCCCGGCTGACCGAGGCGCTGCGGCTGTGGCGCGGCACGCCCGCGGTGTTCGCGCAGACGCTCGACGGGCAGCGCCTGGCCGCCGCGGAGGCGCTCGTCGACGCCGAGCTGGCGCTGGGCAGGCACGCGGAGATCGTCGAGCGGCTCGGGATCTTCGTCGCCGAGTACCCGCTGGCCGAACGGCTGCGCGGCCAGCTGATGACCGCGCTCGCGCGGGCCGGGCGGCGCGCCGACGCCATGCGGGTGTTCCGGGAGACGCGCAAGGTGCTCGTCGACGAGCTGGGCGTCGAGCCGGGCGAGCAGCTCCAGCAGCTCTACCGCGACGTGCTGGAGGGGAGCAGGGACAGCCGCCGCAACTACCTGCCGCGCGACGCGGGCGACTTCACCGGCCGCGACCGGGAGCTGGGCAGGCTGCTCGACGCCGACGGCGGCGTGTGGTGGGTCGAGGGTCCGGCGGGCGTCGGCAAGTCGGCGCTGGCCGTCCACGCCGCGCACCGGCTCGCGGACCGCTACCCCGACGGGCAGCTGTTCGTCGACCTGCACTCGCCCTCGGGCGCGCTGGACGCGTTGCTGCGGGCCATGGACGTGCCCGGTGAGCGGATTCCGGAGTCCGCCGAGGAGCGCGCGGCGCTGTGGCGGGCGACGGTCGGCGGGCGGCGCGTGGTGATCGTGCTGGACGGCGTCACGAGCGTGTCCCAGGTCAGGCCGCTGCTGCCGGGCACCCCGGGCTGCCTGACGCTGATCACGAGCCGCAGCAGGCTGTGCGGGCTCGAAGGCGTGCACCGCATCCCGCTCGACGTGCTGGACGGCGACGAGGCGGTGACGTTGCTGGGGCGCATCCTCGGCGACGACCGGGTGGCCGACGAACCGGCGGAGGCGCGCGAGGTGGCCCGGCTGTGCGGCTACCTGCCGCTCGCGGTGCGGATCACCGGCGCCCGGCTGGCGGGCCGCGCGCACTGGCCGGTGTCCAAGCTGCTCCAGCGCCTGTCCGGTGAACGCGGCAGGCTGGACGAGCTGGTCGCCGACGACCTCGCCGTGCGCTCCACCCTGGAGCTGAGCTACCGGTCGCTCGACGACGACGTCCGCCGCGCCTACCGCGTCCTCGGGTTCCTCGGGCTGCCCGAGGTGCCGAGCTTCCTGTGGGCGCACCTGCTCGACGAGGACGTGCTGGACCGGCTCGTCGACGCGCGGCTGCTCGACGTCACGGGCAGCGCGCGGTACCGGATGCACGAGCTGGTGCGGCTGCACGCGCGTGAGCTGGCCGAGGCGGAGGACCCGCGCGAGGAACGGGAGGACGTCGTCCGCAGGGCCGTCGTCGCCGCGCTGTCCACTGTAGACGGTCTGACCGAGCACCTCTTCCTGGCCGTGCCGCGGATGCAGGACTCGCTGGGGGTCGTGCGGGCGGCGACGCGGCCCACCGACAAGGACGCCTGGTTCTCCCGCGAGGAACCGCTGCTCACCAGGCTCGTGGAACGCGCGGCGGAGCTCGGTCTCGCGCGGCACGCGTGCCAGCTCGCGGAAGCGCTGGTGTTCGCCTGGTTCGGGCTGCGGAACCGGTACGAAGCCTGGGAACGCAGCCACACCGCGGCGCTGAAGGCGGTGTGGGAGACCGGCGACGTCCGGCTGGAGGCGGTGCTGCGGTGCAGCCTCGGGCAGATGAACTACAAGCGGGACCACCTGGTCGAGGCGAGGTCGTGGTTCGAGACCGCGCGGACGTTGTTCGTGAACATCGGCGACAAGCACGGCGAGGCCGTCGCCATGAACGGCATCGGCATGGTCTGCCGCGAGCTCGGCGAGTACCCGCCCGCGCTGGCCGCGCTCGGCCGCGCCCGTGAGCTGCTGGAGTCGGACGACCCGGAGGGCGTCGCGCACGCGCTCTACGGAATCGGCTCCATCAAACGGGAACTGGGAGACGACGCCGCCGCGTTCGAGACGCTCGCGACCGCGGAGTCCTGCTACCGCGCGGCGCGCAGCCGGCGCGGCGAGGCGCTGGCGGCCCGCGGGACGGGGCTCGTGCACCGCGCCCGCGGCGAGCTGGACCTGGCCGAGGAGCACCTGGTGCGCGCGCACGAGATGGTCACCGGCACCGGGGACGCGCTGCTCGGCGGCTACACCGCACAGGCGCTCGCGAAGCTGTTGCTGCGCAAGGGTTTGCTCGACCCGGCGGAGACGTTGCTGCGGCAGGCGATGGAGGGCTGCCACGACGTGGGCGACCGGTTCGGGGAGGCGCTCGTCCGCCGCACGCTGGGGGAGTGGCGGCTCGTGGCGGGCGACCACGCCGGTGCCCGCGCCGTGCTGACCGAGGCGCTCGCGGCGTGGGACGACCTCGGCCTGCCGTTGTGGCGCGCCAGGACGCTGCGGGACCTGGGAGCGGTCCACGCCTGCCGGGGGGACGTGGCAGACGCGGACCGCTGCTGGGACGAAGCCGCCGGGGTGTTCGCGCGGATGGGAACCAGGGAGTCGGGGGAAGTGGCCCAGTGGCGTGCGCGATGGCGGCCCGCCGCGATCAGCCGCTGATCTTCTTGTACTTCCAGGGCAGGTAGCCGCCGCTCTTGAGCGACGAGACAGACACGGTCTCGTGGTCCATGTCGGTCGCCGTGCTGCCCTCCTCGTAGATCCACGCGGACGTCTTCGCCGAGTTGGCCCACTTCTCGAACAGCTTCACGTGGCCGTCGCGCAGGATCATGTCGCCCGGCTTGAGGTTCGCCCACGACACCCTGGTGGCGACCTCGTGCAGGTTGCGCGTGTTCCGGCTCGTCGTGAGCTTCCACGTCATGGACACGAAACCGGAGCAGTCGGTGCGGTACTTCTTGCCCTTGCCGATGTCCCAGGCGTAGGCGGTCTGGCTGTACGGGACCTTGCGGTCCCACCAGTTCTTGGCCCGCTTGATCACCTCGGCGCGGGTGATCTTGCCGCCGTACCCGGCCGCGGCCTCGACCTGCGAGACGGCGACCTCCCGCTCGGCGGGCCCTTCCGGCGCGGCCTGGGCGGCACCGGTCAGACCTCCCAGCAGCGCCAGGGAGATCGCGGCCGCCCCGGCGGCTTGGCGGATGCGCATTGCGTGGCTCCGATCGTCGGTGACGGCCGGGACTGTCCCGTGCGGCGCCAAAGATCGGCCTAAGACCGGTTTAAGGAGTCGTTGCGACACAAGTGGGACACGACCTGGACGGGGCGGGGACGTCCGGTGGACAGGGTGGGCGGGGTCATCGACGTCGTGAGGAGAACGGTGTGCCTGGTGTCCGACGAACGGTTGTGGCGGCATTGCTGCTGGCCGTTGCCGCTGCGACCGCTGTGCCCGTGGCCGCGTCCCAGTCCGGTGGTGTGCGCGAGTTCTACGAGCAACAACCGCGGTGGAGTCCGTGCGACTTCGACGCCGAGGTGTCGTGCGCCTCGATCGAGGTGCCGCTGGACTACGGGAACCCCGGCGGGAGAAGGATCTCGGTCGCCGTCAGCCGGCAGCCCGCCACCGATCCGGCGGCACGGCGCGGAGTGCTCTTCTCGAACCCCGGCGGCCCCGGCGGTTCCGGGCTCGTGACGGTGAACTCCGGCGGTGCCACCGTGTCCTGGCCGAAGGACAGGTTCGCGAGCACGTCGCTGAGCCGCCACTACGACCTGGTCGGCTTCGACCCGCGCGGTGTCGGCAGGTCGACGCCGCTGGCCTGCGAGGAGCCCGCGGTGGAACGGCCGCTCACGTCCCGGCCGTCCGAAGCCGACTTCGCCGCGGTGGCCGAGTGGGCGCGGCGGTCGCAGGCCGGGTGCGAGCAGGTGAGCGGCGACCTGGTGCCGCACATCAACACCAGGGACACGGCGCGGGACATGGACGTGCTGCGCGGAGTCCTGGGGGAGGAGAAGATCAGCTACGTCGGGTACTCGTACGGCACCTACCTCGGAGCCGTGTACGGCACGCTGTTCCCCGAGCATCTCGACCGCAGCGTGCTCGACTCCGCGGTGCCGGGCGACATGGACTGGCGCCGCACCCAGATGGCCGGCGCGGTCGCCGCGCGGCGCAACGTCGAGCAGTGGGCCGCGTGGACGGCGGGCCGCTACGACCTCGGCACCACCCGCGACGAGGTGCTGACCGTCGTGGCGGCCGTCTCCGGGGCACTGCCGGAGACGCCGGAGCGGTTCGGCAGCCAGCGGTCGCGGTTCGACCGGGAGGTGGGCTACCTGGCGACCCTGCGCCCCGACTGGGACGACCTCGCCGAGCTGGTCCGCGAGACCAGGGAGACGGGCACGTTCCCGAGCCCGGTTCCACCCGGCGAGCCGGTCTCCGGCGTGGTGACGGGCTACGTCCCGGTGAACCAGACCGTGCACTGCGAGACGGAGTGGCCGGCGGACCTGGACGTCTACCGGCGTGACACGGCGAGGTTCAGCGAGGAGTACCCGTACGGCGCCGGAGCCGCCACCGCGATGCCCGACCCGTGCACGTTCCGCACCGGCCCGCCCAAGGAGAGGGCGACGGAACCGCGACGGCACGGCTACCTGGCAGGGTTGGTCGTGCAGGCGGAGGGCGACGTGCAGACCGAGTACTCCGGCGGCGTGGAGATGGCCCGCAAGCTCGGCCACCGGCTCGTCACGGTGGCCGACGACGGCGACCACGGCCAGTACGCCCGGCGCGGCAACACGTGCGTCGACGACGCCGTCACCCGCTACCTTGTGGACGGCACGCTTCCCGCCGCCGACCTGACGTGTCCCGGCAAGCCCCGGCCGGACGTTCCCTAGTGGCCGGGATGTGCGGCTTGGGCGACTCTTTACCGCTCCTCACTAGCTTCGCGGGACCTTTTGCTTCGGGCCACGGGGAGAGAGCACATGATCTTTCGCACGGTCGCGACCGGGATCGCGGTGTTCGCCGCTCTGCTGATGGGAGCGTCGGTCGCCACGGCGGCTCCTGCCAAGTACACGCACGCCCAGGCCGCCGCGCAGCTCAGCGCGGCGGGCATCGGCTGGACGTCGAGCGGGGGCTGCAGCAACCGCAACCAGTCGAACTGCACCTCGTTCGAGCAGATCAACCAGACCACGATCGCGGGAGCCAAGACGTTCAAGAGCGCGTCGGGCTGCGCGCTGACGATCACCGGTGGCACGGAGACCGGCCACGCGTCGGGCACGTACTCGCACTGGAACGGCTACAAGCTCGACTACCGGCTGACCACCTGCGTCACGAACTACATCAAGGGCAGCTTCGCGTCCATCGGCGGCAACAAGTGGCAGTCGGCCGCGGGCAACGTCTACTACCTCGAGTCGAACCACTGGGACGTCACCTACTACAACTGCGGGTGCTGAGGTCCTGTTGCCGACAGGGGGCGGGGGCCGGTAGTAGTGGGGAGTGACCACACTCGGCGCTGTCTACCGGCCCCAGCTCCCGCCGGAGAAACTGCGCTCCGTCGTCCTCGCGGCCGAGGAGTCCGGTGTGGACTCGTTGTGGCTGTGGGAGGACTGCTTCCTGGAGAGCGGCATCGCCGCCGCGTCCGCCGCGCTCGCGTGGACCTCGCGGCTGAAGGTCGGCGTGGGACTGCTGCCGGTGCCGTTGCGCAACGTCGCGCTGACCGCGATGGAGGCGGCGACGCTCGACCGGCTGTTCCCCGGCCGTGTGACGATCGGGATCGGGCACGGCGTGCAGGACTGGATGGGCCAGGTCGGCGCGCGGGTGTCGTCGCCGCTGACGTTGCTGCGCGAGTACACCGGGGCGTTGAAGGCGCTGCTGGCCGGTGAGCGGGTCACCGTGGACGGCCGGTACGTGCAGCTGACCGGCGTCGCGCTCGACTGGCCGCCGTCCGCGCCGATGCCGGTCTACGTGGGCGGGCACGGCGCGAAGACGCTCGCCCTCGCCGGTGAGGCCGGGGACGGCACGATCCTCGACGCGTCGGCGGACCTCGACCTGGTCAGGGCCATCCGGGCGTCCCGCGAGCACCCGGTCGTCGTCTACGTGGAGACCGACTCGCGCGACCGCGGGTTCGTCACGGACCTGGTCTCGCGGGTGGCCGCGGCGGGCGCCACCAGCGTGATCTTGCAGCAGTCCGCGGCGAGTGAGGACCCGGAAGGGTTCGTCGAGTTCGTCGGGTCACTCACGGGGTGAACGGGAGCCTGCCGCGGGTTGCGTCCTGACCCAGCGGGTACCTCTCAGGCGTGGCTGAGGTATCTCTGAACGTCGAAGCGCCCGTGGGCGCCGTCTGGGCCGTGCTCGCCGACGGCTGGTCCTACGCGGGCTGGGTGGTCGGCGCGTCGCACATCCGCGACGTGGACGCGGCCTGGCCGGAACCGGGCCAGCGGATCCACCACAGCGTGGGCCCGTGGCCGCTGACCATCGAGGACACCACCGAGGTGGTGCGCTGCGAACCGAACCGGCTGCTGGAGCTGGACGCCAGGATGTGGCCCGCGGGCGCCGCGCGGATCACGCTCACCCTGACGCCGCGCTCCGAGTCGGTCACCGAGGTGGTCATGGCCGAGCGGGTGGTGCGGGGCCCGACGACGCTCATGCCGAACGTCGTCCAGGACGCGCTGCTGGTCCCGCGCAACCGCGAGACCTTGCAGCGGCTGAGCGCACTCGCCCAGGGCCGCGCGGGCAGCGACCCCAGCAAGTGAGCGGGTTCTAGTAGATCGCCCGGTGGGCGCCCTGGACGAGGGCCTTGTAGAGGCCGCCCGCGGCGCCCCACCTGGCGAGTGCCGCCCGTGCCGCGTTCGCGCCCGCCGCGCCGTGCACGCCGCCGCCCGGCCAGGCCGACGAGCCGGTCAGGTAGAGGCGGTCGAACGGCGTGTCCGCGCGGCCCAGGCCCGGGACCGGGCGGAAGACGAGCTGCTGGTGGATGGCGCTCGTGCCGCCGTTGACCGAGCCGATCTCGTCGGGGCCGAGCACGGAGCGGCCGATGACGCGGTCGCGGAAGCCGGGGGCGTGGTCCTCGATCACCTGCTCCAGGCGGTCGGCGCGGCGCTTGAGGCGGTCCGGGGTCCACGAGCCGCCCAGCGGCACGTGCGTGTACGCCCAGGCGGCCTCGGTGCCGGCGGGGGAGCGGGTCGGGTCGGTCGTCGTCATCTGGCCCATCAGGACGAACGGGTTGCGCGGCACCTTGCCGCACGCCAGCTCGTGGGCCGTGGTGGCGAGGCCGTTGACGTCGCCGCCGACGTGGACCGTGCCCGCCTGCGCGGCCTCGGGGTTGCTCCACGGGATCGGGCCCGACAGCGCCCAGTCGACCTTGATCGTGTCGGAGTCCCACTGGAACCGGCGGAGGTCCTCCACGAGCTTGCCGGGCAGCGCGTCGGCGCCGATCAGGTCCAGGTAGAGCCTCGGCGCGGGCACGTCGGCCAGCACGGCGCGGCGTGCGCGCACGACCGAACCGTCCTCCAGGCGCACGCCGACGGCGACGCCGCGGGCGTGCAGGACACCGGTGACCTTCGCGTTCGTCTCGACGCGTCCGCCGAAGCGCCGCACGAGAGAGGCGGTCAGCTCGCCCGCGCCGCCGCGGGGGACCGGGTTGCCGACGTCCTGGGCCAGCATCGCCAGCAGCCAGCCGAAGCCCGCGCCACCGGCCTGGTCGGGGCCGAGGTCCGTGTGCATCGTGTTGCCCGCGAGCAGCACACGGGCGCCCTCGCCCTCGAAGAGCTCTTCGCCCAGGCGGCGCACCGGGAGCGTCAACGTGCGTGCGAGACGGAGTGCGTCGCCGACGCCCGTGCTCTTCAGCAGTGACAACGCTCCGCGTACCGGCGGGAAGGGGCGCATCAGCGATTCGAGCACGGCGTCACGCATCGACATCCAGCGTGCGTGCTCCGCCTGCCACCGTTCGGCGTCACCGTGCGCGAACGCGTCCACGGACTTCGCCGTCACCTCGACGTCGCGAGAGAGAAGCGCCACGCGGTCGTCCGGTAAGACGTGGGCGAGCACAGCGGGGGCGTGCTCCCACTGCACGTCGAGGTTCAGCGCGCGGATGACGGGAGAGCCGAGCCCCAGGGGGTAGAACGCGCTGTAGACGTCGTTCGTGAACCCCGGCGCCGTGATCTCGGCCGAGGCGACGGCACCGCCAGGGGTGTCGCGCTGCTCCAGCACCAGCACGTCCCACCCGGCGTCCGCCAGGAGCGACGCGGCGACCAGGCCGTTCGGGCCGGAGCCGATGACGACAGCGTCGACCTCGTTCACGCACGTCCTCCCATCGCCGTGACGACCTCGCGCAGCACGTCGCGCGCGTCGTGTTCCGGCCACCATTCCAGATCCCGCTGCGCTCGGGTGGCCCGCACGAGCGGCGCCTGGTCGGCCATCTTGACCCACTCCGGGGTCAGCGGCTGCAGGCGGAGCTTCGCCGTCGCCCCAGCGAGCTTCTCGACCAGCGAGTACGGCACGGACAACCGGCCGGCGCCGACGATGTCGGCGATCATCGGCGCGGTCAGCACCGGTTCCGCGGCGAGGTTGAACGCGCCCAAAGCCTTGCGGTGCACGATCTCCGCGATGGCGCGCGCCACGTCGTCGGAGTGCACCAGCTGCAACCGCAGGCCGTCCCACAACGGGATCGGCAGGTACGGCAACAGCTTCGGTGGCAGGAACGGGCTGAGCAGCCACCGGCGCATCTGCGGCGCGGCGGACGCCTGCCCGATGGCGCACGGCCGGATCACCGTGTGCGGCAACGGGTAGCGGCGAAGCATGTCCTCCAGCCGCACCTTGTGCGCGCTGTAGGTGTTGCCCTCGATGCCGGTAAGCCGCCACGACTCGTCGACCCGGGACCAGCGCGGCGCCGGCCCGTACGCCGCGACCGACGACGCGACGACGAGGTGCCCGACCTCTTCCTTCACGCACGCGGCGAGGACGTGCTCGCTGCCGTCGATGTTCGTGTCGCGGTCGGTCGGTTTGATCGCCCACGCCAGGTGCACCACGACGTCCGCGCCTCGGATGGCGTCGCGCAACGACGACAGCGTGCGCACGTCCACGCCGACGTCCTCGAAGGTGAGGTGGCGGCGGAGCGCGGTGCCGACGTTGCCGGAGGCGCCGGTGACGACGACCCTCACCCGAGGACCTTCCGGATGGCGTCGCGCGCCTTGTCCACCACCGCGACGACCGGGCCCAGCGCGAGGTTCGCGACGGGGCTCTCGACGCCTGGGTGCGGCCGGGTCGGCGCGATGGCCTCCGCGGCCTCCACGGCCTTCGCCATGCGTTCGAGCCGTTCCTGGTCGTAGACCTCGCGCAGCAGCGGGAACTCGGACTGCTCCTCGTGGTCGGCGTGCGCGAGGACGTCGTCGCGCAGCTGCACGAGCAGCGTGTCGAAGCCCTCGGCGTCGGGCCCGATGCGGTCCATCGTGCTGAGGAGCTCCTTCGCGCGGTGCTCCTCGGCGACCCGTGCCTCGACGACGGGCTCGCCGCCGTCCACGCGCTTCACGGCGGGGTGGACGATCTCCTCCTCCGCCGTCTCGTGGATGGAGAGCAGCCGCACGAGCTCGTGCCAGGCGTCCTCGCGCTCGTCCCCGGTGGTCGTCTCGACCTGCGCGAAGAGGGACCGGATCTGGGCGTGCTGCCGGTGCAGGAGGGTGATCACGTCGTCAGCCATGTGCCCCGGATACCCGGAATGCGGCTGGTCACGCCGTTCCGCCACCCCCATTGGGCGGTGGTGACGACTACCACAAGATCGATGTGCGGCACAAGTCACATGAACTTCACGCGTTTGTGTTCCGTAGCACATAAGGGGCCATTGTCTCGGGCTCCGATCAATACTCGGTTACCGCCCAGTACGTCTCACCACGTGACAAGGACGCCTGCATGCCCTTCCTCCGCCGAGCACTGCCCACCACCGTCGCGCTGGCCGTCCTGGTAGCCGGCTGTGGTGCGAAGGACGACGAGAAAGCGCAGGTGGAGACCGGTCCGGGCGTCACGGACGACACGATCTCGCTCGGCATCCTGTCCGACATGACCGGGCCGTTCAAAGCGTCCTCGCTGACCCGGATCAAGGGCTACGAGCTGTACCTGAAGCAGGTCAACGACCGGGGCGGCATCTGCGGCCGCAAGGTCGAGCTCAAGCAGAAGGACCACGCCTACGACGTGCAGAAGGCCCTCGACGGCTACTTCGAGCTGGAGCCGCAGGTCCTCGGCCTGCTGGAGGTCGCGGGCGCGCCGATGACCGCCGCGATCGAGCCCGACATCATGCAGACCCGCACGCTCACCGCTCCCGCGTCGTGGTCGGCGTCGCTGCTCGGCAACCCGCACATGATGATCGTCGGTACCACCTACGACCTCGACGTCATCAACGCGCTCGACCACTACAAGCGCCGCGGCGTGATCGCCGAGGGCGACACCGTCGGGCACCTGTACGTCCAGAACAACTACGGCGAGAACGCGGTCGAGGGCAGCCGGTTCGTCGGCGAGCAGTGGAACATGAAGATCGCCGAGCAGGCGGTCGGCGAGACCGCGGCCGACCTCACCCAGCAGGTCGCGGCCATGAAGGCGGCCGGTGCCAAGGCCGTCATGCTGAGCACCACCCCCGCCCAGACCGCCGCCGCGGTGGGCGTCGCGGCGGCCTTGAAGTGGGACGTGCCGTTCATGGCGAACGTGGTCGGCTGGGACACCGCGATCCTCGACTCACCGGTCGCCGCCGCCGTCGAGAAGCAGCTGTCCGTGGTGACCTCGGTGGCGCCGTTCAGCAGCGACAAGCCCGGCGCGCGCCAGGTGGCGGACGCGTTCACCGCGGCCTACCCGGACGAGAAGCCCACGATCTACGTCGACCACGGCTACACCGTCGCGAAGGTCTTCCTCGCGATCGTGGAGAAGGCGTGCAAGGAGTTCGACCTCACGCGGGACGGCGTGCTGAAGGCGTTCCAGGACACCGCCGGCCTGGAGACCGACGGCCTGACCGGCCCGCTGCGGTACTCGCTGGTCGGACGGCCCTCGGCGACGCAGTCCTACGTCACCAAGGTCGACGCGAGCGCGCCCGGCGGGCTCACGACCGTGGAGGACCTGTTCGAGTCCGAGCTCGTGAAGGCGAAGGGCACCCGCGCCAAGTAGCTCCTCCGGCACGAGGAAGGGCCTCTCCCGCACGTGCGGGAGAGGCCCTTCCTCGTGTTCGGTCTACCTGCCGAAACCGGCCTTGCGGAGCGCGTCCGCCATCGAGCCGTTCGCGGGCGCGGGCGCGGTGCGGTTCTGGCCACCGCCGCCGCGCTGGCCGCCGCCGCGCTGCGGACGACGGTCCCGCCCGCCGCCCTGCTGCCCGCCGCCCTGGTGCTTCTGGGCGGGCTTGCCCGGCTCGTCGGTCAGCCGCAGGGTCAGGCCGATGCGCTTGCGGGCCTCGTCGACCTCCAGCACCTTCACGCGCACGACGTCGCCGGACTTCACGACGTCGCGCGGGTCCTTCACGAAGGTGTTCGACAGCGCGGAGATGTGCACGAGACCGTCCTGGTGCACGCCGATGTCGACGAACGCGCCGAACGCGGCCACGTTCGTCACGACGCCCTCCAGCACCATGCCGGGCTTGAGGTCGGCGATCTTCTCGACGCCGTCCGCGAAGGTCGCCGTCTTGAACGCCGGGCGCGGGTCGCGGCCGGGCTTCTCCAGCTCCTTCAGGATGTCCGTGACGGTCGGCAGGCCGAACTTGTCGTCGACGAACGTCTCCGGGCGCAGCTTCGTGAGGACCTTGGAGTTGCCGATCAGCTCCTCACCGGCCTCCTGCTGCATCTTGCGCACCACCGGGTACGCCTCGGGGTGCACGGAGGAGGCGTCCAGCGGCTCGTCGCCGCCGCGGATCTTGAGGAAGCCCGCGCACTGCTCGAACGCCTTCGGGCCGAGCCGCGGCACGTTCTTGAGCGCCGTGCGGGTGCGGAACGGGCCGTTCTGGTCGCGGTGCAGCACGATGTTCTCCGCGAGACCGGCGGTGATGCCGGAGACGCGGGTCAGCAGCGGCACGGACGCCGTGTTCAGGTCGACGCCGACCGCGTTCACGCAGTCCTCGACCACCGCGTCGAGCGACCGCGACAGCTTCGACTCGGACAGGTCGTGCTGGTACTGGCCGACGCCGATGGACTTCGGGTCGATCTTCACCAGCTCGGCCAGCGGGTCCTGCAACCGGCGCGCGATGGAGACCGCGCCGCGGATCGACACGTCGAGGTCCGGCAGCTCGGAGGAGGCGTAGGCCGACGCCGAGTAGACCGACGCGCCCGCCTCCGACACCACGATCTTGGTGAGGCCCAGCTCGGGGTGGCGCTTGATCAGGTCGGCGGCCAGCTTGTCGGTCTCGCGGGAGGCCGTGCCGTTGCCGATCGCGATCAGGTCGACCTTGTGCGCCTTCGCGAGCGCGGCGAGCTTCGCGATCGACTCGTCCCAGCGGTTCGCCGGCACGTGCGGCTGGATGACGCCGTGCGCGACGACCTTGCCGGTCGGGTCGACGACCGCGACCTTCACGCCGGTGCGGTAGCCGGGGTCGAGGCCCATCGTGGCGCGGGTGCCCGCCGGGGCCGCCAGCAGCAGGTCGCGAAGGTTCGACGCGAACACCTTCACGGCCTCGTCCTCGGCGAACGCCCGCAGCCGGCCGCGCAGGTCGATGCCCAGGTGCACGAGGATGCGGGTCCGCCACGCCCAGCGCACCGTGTCGGTGAGCCACTTGTCGGCCGGACGGCCCTTGTCGTCGATGCCGAACCGCGCGGCGATGCGCACCTCGAAGGACGACGGTCCGTCCTCGACCGGCTCCTCCGGCTCCAGGACGAGGTCGAGGACCTCCTCCTTCTCGCCGCGGAACAGCGCGAGGATGCGGTGCGACGGCAGCTTGGCGAAGGGCTCGTCGAAGTCGAAGTAGTCCGCGAACTTGGCGCCCTCGGTCTCCTTGCCCTCGCGGACCTTGGAGACGACGCGGCCGCGCGTCCACATCCGCTCGCGCAGCTCGCCGATCAGGTCGCCGTCCTCGCCGAACCGCTCGACCAGGATGGCGCGGGCGCCCTGCAGCGCGGCGGTGGCGTCCGCGACCTCCTTGGCGGGGTCGACGAACTTGGCGGCTTCCTCCTGGGGATTCAGGTTCGGGTCACCCAGCAGCGCGTCGGCGAGCGGTTCGAGCCCCGCCTCCTTCGCGATCTGGGCCTTGGTGCGGCGCTTCGGCTTGTACGGCAGGTAGAGGTCCTCCAGCCGCGCCTTGGAGTCGGCGGCGAGGATCTGCGCTTCCAGTGCCTCGTCGAGCTTGCCCTGCTCGCGGATCGAGGTGAGGACGGCGGCGCGGCGCTCCTCCAGCTCGCGCAGGTAGCCGAGCCGTTCCTCGAGCGTGCGCAGCTGCGCGTCGTCGAGGCCGCCGGTCGCCTCCTTGCGGTACCGGGCGACGAACGGGACGGTCGCGCCACCGTCGAGGAGCTCGACAGCAGAGCCGACCTGGCCGGGGGCCACGCCGAGCTCGTCAGCGATCTTCTGGTGGATGAGCGTTGTCACAGCGCGCCATTCTGCCCGTTGCCCGATCCGGCGTGGCACGGTGTCCTGGTGACCATCGCCGAGGTCGTCCCCTCACTGCTGTCGGGCCTGGACGTTCCGGGTGCCGACAACACGCTCGGCCTGCCCGCGGCCCGGCGTGTCGTCCTGCTGCTCGTCGACGGCCTCGGGCACGAGCTGCTCCGCGCGCACGCCGCGCACGCGCCGTTCCTCGCGGGCCTGGTCCCGCGCGACATCGACGCGGGCTTCCCGTCGTCGACCGCCACGAGCCTCGCGTCGATCGGCACCGGCCTGCTGTCCGGTGAGCACGGCATCGTCGGCTACACGTTCGCGATCGGCGACGAGGTGCTCAACTCGCTGAGCTGGTCGCGCGCCGGGGACCACCGCCACGACCTGCGCAAGGCGCTCGTGCCGGAGGTCGTGCAGCCGCACCCGACGGTGTTCGAGCGCGCGGCGGCCGCCGGGGTCGCGGTCAGCGCCGTCGCCCCGATGGCCCACCGCGGCAGCGGCCTGACGAGGGCGGTGCTGCGCGGGTCGTGGTTCCGCGGCGCCGCGGGCTTCGGCGACCTGGCGCTGGGCGCGGCGGCGGCCGTCCGGCAGGACCGCTCGTTCTGCTACGCCTACCACCCCGACCTCGACACGATCGGGCACCTGTACGGACCAGGTTCACCGGAATGGGTGTTGCAGCTGGAGTTCGTGGACGAGCTGGCCGCCCGCATCGCCGCCCGGCTGCCGTCCGGCACGCTGTTCGTCGTCACCGCGGACCACGGCATGATCACCGCGGGCGACCGCGTCGACTTCGACACCGAACCCCAGCTGTGGCAGGGCGTCCGCGTGATCGCGGGCGAACCGCGCGTGCGCTACCTGCACACGTCGACCGGCGAGGTGCTCGACGTGTGGCGAGAGCTCCTCGGCCCGCGCGCGGACGTCCTCTCCCGCGAGGAGGCCGTGGCGGAGGGCTGGTTCGGCCCGGTCGGACCGCTCGCGACCGACCGCATCGGGGACGTCGTCGTGGCGATGAAGGACTCGGCGGTCGTGCTGCGCAGCCAGGCCGAGCCGTCGTGGAACGCGATGAAGGGGTTCCACGGCTCCCGCACGCGGGACGAGCTGGCGATCCCGCTGCTGGTTCACATGACTTGATAGCTTCAGTGTTGACTGAAGTGGGTCGTTCGGCCTGGTGAGCCCTAGGATCGCCGGACGTGACGATCGAACTGCCAGGACCCGTGGGGTTCGTGCTCGGCGGTGGCGGAAGCCTCGGCGCGGCCCAGGTCGGCATGCTGCGCGCCCTGCGGGAGCACGGCGTGCGGCCCGACCTCGTCGTCGGCACCTCGGTCGGCTCGGTCAACGGCTCCCTGCTCGCCCTCGACCCCGACGAGGCGGCGTCCCGCCTGGCCGTGCTGTGGGAGGGCATGACGCGCCAGCGCGTGTTCCCCGGCGGCCCGATCGCCCAGCTGAGGTCGTTGCGCGCCAACAAGACCTACCTGTTCCCGAACACGGGCCTGGCCGGTGTGCTGGCCGGCGGCTTGGGAGGTGCCGAGGACTTCGAGTCGCTGGCCCTGCCGTTCGGCGCGGTGTCGGTGGACTGCGTGACGGGCGAGGCCGTGACCATCACCTCGGGTCAGCTGGTCCCGGCGATCCTCGCCAGCTCCGCCATCCCCGGCATCTACCCGCCCGTGCGGATCGGCGACCGCGTCCTCTACGACGGCGGTGTCCTGGCGAACGTCCCCATCCGCCAGGCCCTCGCGATGGGCGCGAAGTCGTTGGTGGTGCTGGACTGCGCGTTCCCCGGCCACCTGCCGACCGTGCCGCAGACGCTCGCCGAGACGCTGCTGTTCTGGGCGACGCTCGGCATGCGCAACCAGGCCGTGCTGGAGGTGGAGCTGGCCTCGCAGCAGGCACCCGTGCTGTACCTGCCGGGCCCGCCGGTGCAGGCCGTGACGCCACTCGACTTCTCCCGCACCGCCGAGCTGGTGGAGGCGTCGTACCAGGCTTCGGCCACGTTCCTGACGACGCTGGAGATCGCGGGGTCGGGCCTGTACGGCCACCCGTCACACGGCGTCTAGCACACGCTCGGTGTTTTGTTCGGCGATCGCGAGGCGCTGGAGGTGGATCACCCGCCGCGCGGTCTACATACTGATCGGTATGACAACTGTCGCTCACTTCGGCGGGACCAGCCACCACGCGGACCTCGACGGGCCCGTGCACTGGGTCGACTTCGGCGGGCCGGAGGACGGGCCGCGTGTCGTCCTCGTGCACGGGCTCGGCGGGTCGCACCTCAACTGGGTGCTGCTGGCGCCGTTGCTGGCCGAGAGGGCGCGGGTGTGCGCCGTCGACCTCGCCGGGCACGGCCTCACCCACCCCGAGGGCCGGGAGGCCACGGTGCAGGCCAACGCGCGGCTGCTCGGCCGGTTCCTCGCCGAGGTGGTGGGGGAGCCGGTCGTGCTGGTCGGCAACTCGATGGGCGGGATGATCTCGCTCCTGCACACCGCGGACGACCCCGCGCTGGTCACCGGCCTGGTGCTGGTCGACCCGGCGCTGCCGATGGTGCTCGGGCGGCCCGACCCGGCGATGCTGGGCACGTTCTTCGCGTACTCGGTGCCCGGTCTCGGCGAGCGGGTCGTGGCGAAGACGCGGACCGCGCCCGCCCGGCAGCAGGTCGACCAGCTGCTGGAGCTGGTGTGCGCCGACCCGTCGGGCATCCCCGAGGACGTGAAGGTGGCCTCCGAGCACCTCATCGGCGTGCGTGCCGACGTCGGCGGGCTCGACAAGGCGTTCCTCTCGGCCGCGCGCAGCATCGTGTCCACGCTGGGCAAGCGCGGCGCCTACCGCGCCGCGATGGGCAAGATCCGCGTGCCGGTGTTCCTGATGAACGGCGACAAGGACCGGCTCGTCAGCGTCGCCGCCGCGCGGGCCACCGCCCGCAGGCACCCGCACTGGCGCTACGACGAGTTCGCGAACGTCGGTCACGTGCCGCAGCTGGAGATCCCGGACGTCGTGGCCGAGCGGGTGCTGGGGTGGATGGAGACCAACAAGCTTCTCTAGACGTCCGCGGCCAGCGCCACCAGTTCGTCGAACCCGGCGCGGATGCCGTCGGCGAGCAGCTGCACGTCCGGCACGCCGTCGAAGTCGGCGTTGATGCCGAACGTGAACCGGTCGAGGTAGGAGAAGATGCCGACCGTGACGCGCATCGTGGACGCGATCGGCACGTACGGGAACATCTCCACGAGCGGCCTGCCGAGCATGTAGAGCGGGATGCGCGGGCCGGGGACGTTCGTGGTGACGGTCTGCAGGACCTGCTGCGGGAACCGCATCGCGGTCCGCGAGCCCAGCGCCATCAGGGTGGGCGCGGCGAAGTTCGACAGGTTCGTGATCACGTCGGCACCGGCGGCCTGGCGCGAGCTCTTCAGGTCGTCCATCTGCTCGCGGATCGACGCGAGGCGCCGGGCCGGGTCCGCCTCGCCGACGGGCAGGTTGACCAGCACGGCGCTGACGCGGTTGTTCAGCTCGTTGTGCTGGTCTGCCTTGCGCATCGACACGGGCACCATCGTGCGCACGACCATGCCGTCGGTCAGCTCGCCGCGTTTGTCCAGCAGGTCGCGGAAACCGCGCGTGATCGCGGTGAGGATGACGTCGTTGACGGTGCCGCCGGCCGCGGTGCGGATCTGCTTGATCTCCGCCAGGTTCGCCCGCGCCCACACCCAGCGGCGGTGCGGTCCGATGGGACCGTTCAGCGACGTGGCCGAGCGCGTGGTGAGCCGCTTCGCGGTGCCGGGCAGGGAGCTGAGCACGGACTTGCCGAAGTCGGCGATCTCGCTGAGGGAACGGAGGTTCCGCGCGAACGCGGGCAGCGCGGCGAGGTGCTGCACGGGCGTCACGACGGCGTCGCGCACCCCGTCGACGACGAGGTCGAACGTCGACGGCTGCGGTGCGGGCTTCCACTCGGCGGGTTCCGGGAGAACGCTTTCCTTCTGGAAGTCCAGCATCAGCTGGAGCATGTCCGAACCGGACACCCCGTCGATCATGCAGTGGTGGACCTTGGAGATGACGGCCCAGCGGCCTCCCTCCAGGCCCTCGACGAGCCAGGCTTCCCACAGCGGCTTCGAGTCGTCGAGCTTCTGCGCGAAGATGCGGCCCGCGAGGTTGCGCAGCTGGTCCTCGCCGCCCGGTGACGGCACGGCGGTGTGCCGCACGTGGTACAGCACGTTGAAGTGGTCGTCGTCGACCCAGACCGGGCGGCCCACGTGGAACGGCAGCGCCTTCACCTTCTGGCGGTAGCGCGGCACCTGGTCCATGCGCGCCAGGAAGAGGCGGATCACATCGCCGTAGGACGGGACCGGCCCGTCGAACACGAGAACGGACCCGACGTGCATGGGCACGTTCTCGTCCTCGATGAAGTAGAAGCCTGCGTCGAGTGAGCTCATCCGATCCACTTGGGAAACAGTAGAGCGTGTTTCCGTCTCAATCGACGTCCGAGCAGGTGAGAGGCAGTGCACACCGGCGTGGTTGCGGGCGGGTTACGAGCTCGTGGCGAATCGAGACTCGAAAGTGCTGGCGAAAAGATCGCTTCCGAAACATCATGGAATCACCGGGCGACGCGGCCCGGGGCGCCGGCTCGGGGTTGTCGACGTGTGGGGAGGCTCGTATGTCCGCCGTACCTTCGGACGAAAGCTTCGACGGAGCTGCCGCTTCATCCCTGCACCTGGTCAGAGGCAGAAGCGCTCCCGGCCTGTTCTGGTACCTCACCGAACCCACCCGCTGCGCGCTCGACGTCGGCGAGTTCGTCGCCACCAGGTCGATGCTGCGCGGCGCGCCCTCCGGTGACGGCCATCCGGTGCTGGTGTTCCCCGGTCTCGGTGCCGCCGACTCGTCGACGCTCATGCTGCGCCGGTTCCTGTCCGGGCTGGGCTACGAGGTCCACCGCTGGGGTCTCGGCACGAACATCGGCCCGACGCGCAAGGCCGTCGACGGCATGCACGCGCTGGTGAAGAAGGTCTCCGACGCGCACGGCGGGCCGGTGTCCATCGTGGGCTGGTCGCTCGGCGGGATCTTCGCGCGCGAGATGGCGCGCGACCACCCGCACCGGGTGCGTCAGGTGATCACGCTCGGGTCGCCGTACAACATGAGCGATCCCGTGCAGTCACGGGCGATGCCCGCGTTCGCGTTGCTGTCCCGCCTGCACATCCCGCGCGAGGAGTTCCCGCCGCCGGAGGAGATGAGGCCGCCGATCCCGGTGCCCGCCACGTCGATCTACTCCAAGACCGACGGCATCGTGTCGTGGGAGTCGTGCGTCGAGGAACCGGGGCCGCACCGCGAGAGCGTCCAGGTGTCGTCGTCGCACCTCGGCTACGGCTTCAACGCCTCCGTGCTGTGGGTGGTGGCCGACCGGCTGGCGCAGGCGGAGGGCACGTGGGCGCCCTTCACGGCGCCGCCCGGGATGGCCCGGTACTACCCGCGGGCCGCCTAGAAGGGCTTCGGGTCCGAGTAGATCACCAGGGTCTGGTCGGGCCGCTCGGCGGGGTGGAACGCGGTGTAGGCGTAGTCGACCGGCCCGGTTCCGGGGTGGCGCAACCGTTTCCGTCCCGCGAGGCGCTGTGCCCGCACCTCCTGCCGCGGCCACCAGTCGCGCACCTCCGGGCTGACCTCGTGCAGCTCGCCGACCAGCGCGGTGAACCGCTCGTCGCCCGGATGCCTGCCCGCCAGGGTGCGCAGCCGGGCGAGCAGGTGACGGGCCTCGGGTTCCCAGTCGACGACGACGCGCCGCGCCTCCTCGAAGGCGAACGTCCAGCGGGCGAGGTTCCACCCGGCGGCGTCGAGGTTCTCGAACAGGCGGGCCGCCGCGTCGTTGTGGCTGAGCACGTCGTAGGTCGCGCCGGCCACGTAGGCCGGGCTGTCGCCCAGCAGTCCCGGCACGGCGGCGATCTCGGGGCTCACCGCCTCCGCCTCGCGGGGCGGCGCCGGGGTGTGCCCGGCGAGCAGGAGCAGGTGGTCCTCCTCGGACGGGTCGAGCCCGAGCGCGGCGGCCAGCGCGCGCAGCACCTGGCCGGACGCCCGCACGTCGCGGCCCTGTTCGAGGTAGGTGTACCAGGTGGCGCTGATCCCGGCGAGGACGGCGAGCTCCTCGCGCCGCAGCCCCGGCGTGCGGCGGCGGGACGTGTGCGGCAACCCGGCCTCGGCGGGGGTGAGCCGCTCCCGGCGGCTGCGCAGGAACAGCCCCAGCTCACGGCGTCGGTCAGCGGACACGGGCACCTCCGGTACCAGAATAAGCTCGGTCTGGATACCAGGCTGAGGCCGGTCGAGGCTGGGTGCATGTCAGGAATCGACGGCAAGGTCGTGGCCATCACCGGGGCGAGCAGCGGGATCGGCGAGGAGATCGCGTTGCTGCTCGCGGAACGCGGCGCGCGGCTCGTGCTCGGCGCGCGCCGGGAGGACCGCCTCGCGGACCTGGTCACGAGGATCGGGAAGGCGGGCGGCACGGCCGTGCACGTCCGCACGGACGTGACCAGGGCGCAGGACCTGCGGGCGCTGGTGGCGCTGGCCCGCGACCGGTTCGGCGGGCTGGACGTGCTCGTCGGCAACGCCGGTCTGGGCATGGTGTCCCCGCTCGACGACCTGCGGGTCGACGAGTGGACCGCGATGGTCGACGTCAACGTGAAGGGCGTCCTGCACGGGATCGCCGCCGCGCTGCCGGTGTTCCGGGAACAGCGGTCCGGCCACTTCGTCACCACCGCGTCCACGGCGGCGTTCACCGTCGTGCCGGCCATGGCCGTCTACGCGGGCACCAAGGTCGCCGTCAGGGCGATCTGCGAGGGCCTGCGCCAGGAAGCCGGGCCCGAGGTGCGGGTGACCACCGTGTTCCCCGGTTTCGTGCACACCGGTTTCGCGGCGGCGTCGAGCAACGACGAGGTGCGCGCACGCCTCACGGCCATGCGCGACGAGATCGCCATCCCGCCGGACGCGATCGCCCGCGCCGTGGCGTTCGCGCTGGAGCAGCCGGACGGCGTGGACGTGAACGAGATCGTCGTGCGGCCGACGGCCCAGAGCTGACGGCCCAGAGCTGACGGCCCGGAGTTGACGGCAGGGGTCGGCGGGAGCGGGCGGGCCGGGAGAGCCGGGTCCGCCCGCTCCCGCGGGTGGTCAGGTCAGGCCGGTCGGGTCAGTCCTCGTCCACCTCGCTCTGGGTGGTCGCCCACGCGTGGGCGTCGCCGCCGTCGCCACCGTCACCGGTGCTGCCGCCCGCGGTGATGCTGTGGTTGCTCGCGTCGCCGGAGTCACCGGTGGAGGTGTCGCCGGAGTCACCGGAGGAGGTGCCGGTCAGGCAGGTGGAGTGCACGCACAGGACGTGGGCGTCGTTGCCGCCCGTGTCGCCGGAGTCGCCCGAGTCACCGGTGTCACCGCTGACGGCGAGGTTGCCGCTGAGCGCGTGGCCACCGTTGCCGGAAGCGCCACCGTTGCCGCCGATCGCGGTCGCGGTCGCGGTGGAGTCGTCGTTCGTCCAGCCGTGGTGGCCGTGACCGGTCTCGGTCTCGGAGTCCGTCGCCGCCGAGGCAGCGGCGTTGCCGCCGTCGCCACCGTCGCCGGTGTCGCCGCCCGCGGTGATGCTGTGGTTGCTCGCGTCGCCGGAGTCACCGGTGGTGGTGTCGCCGGAGTGGCCCGAGTTGGTGCCGGTCAGGCAGGTGGAGTGCACGCACAGGACGTGGGCGTCGTTGTCGCCCGTGTCGCCGGAGTCGCCCGAGTCACCGGTGTCGCCGGTGACGGCGGCGTTGTAGCTGGCGGCGTGGCCGCCGTTGCCCGAAGACCCGCCGTTGCCCGCGGTGGCGGACGCCGTGGCGTCGGAGTCGCTGGAGCCGGTCCAGCCGTGCGGGGTGTCCTTGCCCTTGTCCTCGTCCTCATCGGACTCGGTCTCGGTCTCGGCGGCCGTGGTGGCCGAAGCGGCGGCGTTGCCGCCGTCGCCACCGTCACCGGTGTCGCCGCCCGCGGTGATGCTGTGGTTGCTCGCGTCGCCGGAGTCACCGGTGGAGGTGTCGCCGGAGTCGCCCGAGTCCGTGCCGGTCAGGCACGTGGAGTGCACGCACAGGACCGTGGCGTCGTTGCCTCCGGTGTCACCGGAGTCGCCCGAGTCACCGGTGTCCCCGGTGACGGCGGTGTTCTGGCTGACGGCGTGACCGCCGTGCCCGGAGGAACCACCGTGACCTGCGACGGCGGAGGCGGCGGCGTGGTAGTCGGAGAGGTGGTGCCCGTACCCGTGGAGCCCGTGTCCGTGCCCGTGGTGCCCATGCCCGTGATGACCGTGTCCGTGGTGCCCGTGATGGTGCGGGGCGCCGATGACGGCGTTGGCGTTGGGACCGCCGGCCAGGACGAGGCCACTGGCCGCGACCACGGCCAAGAGGCCCGTTGTGACGTTCTTGCGCATGCTCTTCCCTTCACGCGAAGCGTCTACTGGGGTGCGGCCGTCCGGTTCGTCCACGTTCTGGAGCACTTCGTCGTCCAGGACGCAGGCCCCGCCTGCCGCCGCGCCGGTGTTCCGCGCAGAAAGTTCCTCCCCTCTCCCTGCGGAACAGTGGCTGCGCGGAGTCGAGTAGCCCCGCGATTGGGACCAAAACGCCGCGGAAGCGCGTCTAGCTGATCGGGCGACGACCGGTTACACCCGCGCCCAGGGCCTCTCCCACCTGTGCGGGGGAGAGGCCACCACGTAAGGGGACGCTTGATCGGATGACCGGTCACCACCCGCCGTCAGCGGAAGGCGTTGCGCGTGTAGGTCAGGCTGAAGTCGCCCTTGTTCGAGAAGTACCGGTCCACGAGCAGGGCCGGGTCGGTGGCCAGGTAGCCGCGGTAGATCGGGCCGTCGTCCTTGTCGTCCCAGCCCCACGGCGCGTGGGCGGCGTTGGCCTTGCCGTTGTCGCCGCGGAACGTGCCGAACGACGCGAAGGTCTCGGCGTTGCCGCGCCGGGCCCACAGTCCGTCCGGTTCGAGGACGTCCACCAGGCGATAGCCGACGTTCCGGTCGTTCCCGCTCGTCGGGACCCCGCCGGTCGCCGCGGGGCGGTAGACGACGCCGTCACCGCCGGGGAACTCCTTGCCGTCCCAGCGGTACAGGCCGTGGCCCTTGGCTTCCTGCCACGTGGCCGGACGTCCGTCGACCAGCAGCAACGTGCCGTCGACGGTCTCCGCGCCGGTGCGGTACGGCGACCCCGCGGGCACGTACGAGTAGAAGTCGCTGTGCGCCACGGTGACCGCGGCTTCGAGCGTGCCGAACCCGGTGTCGCGCCGGACGGCCAGCAGCACGCCCTCCAGGTCGTTCTCGTGCGTGCGCGTCCCGAACGGGTCGGGCTGGTCGTCCCAGTCGCGCGGGTGGTAGAAGGCGTAGATGATGAACCAGTGCGTGGCCGTCTCGGCCACCGAGTAGTAGGCGGCGCCGGTGAGCTTCGCGGTCTGCGGCTGGTTCTCCCAGTTGTCGCGGGTTTTCCAGTCGCCGTCGAAGTCCACAGTGGACAGGTAGTCGGCGTCGTGGTCGGACGAGTCGGTGTCCTGGTGGTGGACGGGCGCCCAGTGGAACGCGAGGTCGTGGTCGGAGACCGCGGCGTGAGCGGGAGCGGTCAGGGACGCCGTGAAGAGAGCGACGGCCAGCAGGGAGGCGCGAATCGTTTTCACGACGCCGCACGTCAGCTGTGGATGGTGACCGTCAGGCGGGGGTTGGAACGAAAGTCGGGTGACTCGTAGGCAACGCGGGCGAGCGTCATGGAGCCCGCCGCCGCCGTCAGCGTCGTCTCGATCTCGTCGCGTTCGTCCTCGGACAGGTACGGCCAGAACGAGCTGTGCCAGACGACCGTGGCGACGTCCTGCTCGGCGGGCGGCACCAGGTTCTCGCGCAGCCACCGCCCGGCGGGGGCGCGGTCGACCCGCAGCCCCACCTTCGCGGCGAGCTCGATGGCGTCGTCGAGGTCCCACCGCTGGGCGTCGTGCTCCGGCGGGATGAACGAGCGCAGGATCATCGCGTGCCGCGGGTCGGCGGGGTTACGCGGCTGCAGGTCGCAGCCGGCGCGGTGGACGATCTCCAGGTCCGGTGGCCGCGGCCCGGTCGCGGCCAGGCGCACGGGGGAGTCCTGGTCGCCCCACTCCCAGCCGAGCCCGAACCAGCGGTACCGGTCGACGATCAGGTTCAGCCCCGCGCACGCGCCCAGCTCGAGCAGGCGGACGCGCGGCGCGCCGATCATCGTCAGCCCGCGCAGGAGGTACCCGGCCATCTTCGGCTGGTGCTGCTGCACGGTCCGGTCCAGCGCCGCGAGGACCTCGCCGGGGTTGTCGATCATGGCGGTCCGCGCCGCGAGCCACGTGAGCAGCGCCGCCGACTCGGAGTCGCCCGCCATCGCGGCGGCGTGCGCGCTGGCGAACCGCCTGCTCAGCTCGGGCGCCCGGCCCGACAGCATCAGCAGCCGCACGCCCGCGAGCGCCTGGACGCCGAACAACGGGCTGTGCACGGCGGTGTGGGAGCAGAGCAGGTCTGCCACCTCCCCGCCGCGGTCCAGCTCGCCCGCCAGCTCGGAGACGATCCGCGCGGAGACCGGCGCGGTGGTGCGCAGCCGCACGGCGAACGTGCGAAGGGTCGAAGCGCCGATACTCGCCGCTGTCACGTGATCTCCCCCTGTAGGCAACGGCACCTTACAAGCAGGTGAACTCCGTGCCACACCTTCGAGCGAACCGTTCCTGCGGGAGCCGGTCGGTATCGTGCGGCCGTGAGTGAGTTCCTGGAGCTGTCCGCGGCCGGTCCGGTCGCCACGCTGACGATCAACCGCCCGGCCAAGCGCAACGCCATGAGCTACGACATGTGGTCGGCGCTGCCCGGCCTGATGGCGGAGGTCGACGCGGACGAGAGCGTCCGCGTGCTGGTCATCCGGGGTGGCGACCACTTCTCGGCCGGTGCCGACATCGCCGAGTTCTCGACGCTGCGCCGCGGTGCCGAGGGCGCCGCGCACTACGGCGAGGCCGTGCACGCCGGCGAACGCGCCATCGTCGGGCTGAGCAAGCCGACGATCGCCGCGATCTCCGGCTTCTGCGTCGGCGGTGGCTGCGAGATCGCGCTGGCCTGCGACATCAGGATCGCCGCCGCGGACGCGCGGTTCGGCATCACGCCCGCGAAGCTCGGCATCGTCTACAGCTTCACGTCCACCAAGCAGCTCGTGGCCGCGGTGGGCCCGGCGTGGGCGAAGCAGATCCTGTTCTCGGCCGACCTGATCGACGCGCCGACGGCGTTGCGCATCGGCCTGGTCAACGAGGTGGCGGACGCGCTCGACACGCGCGTGAAGGAGCTCTCCGAGCAGATCGCGGCACGGGCGCGGGTGTCGGTGCGCGGCGCGAAGAGCATCATCAACTCGATCGCGGACGGCGGCCACGAGGACGACGCCGTGCGCGCGTTGTACGCGGAGGCCGCCTCCAGCGCCGACTACGCCGAGGGCGTGACGGCGTTCCTGGAGAAGCGCCCACCCCGCTTCTGACCCCGGCGCCCTTTCATAAGACCGCACGCGGGGCCCCCACGTACTGTGTGACAGTACGAAAGCGCCCCGCGTGCGGAGAAAAGCGCGGCTAGAAGACCTCGGCGGCGATCGTGGTGTCCGCGCCGTGGCCCGTGTGCACCACGGTCTCGCCGGGCAATGTCAGCAGCTTCTCGCGGATCGACTGCTCGATCGTCGGCCGGTCCGAGAACGATCGCCCGGTCGCGCCCGGCCCGCCCTGGAACAGCGTGTCGCCGGTGAACACCGCACCCAGCGACGGCACGTAGAAGCACACCGCGCCGGGCGAGTGGCCCGGCGTGTGCAGGACGTGGATCTCCTCGCCCGCGACGGTGATCACCTGGCCGTCCTCCAGCGCCTGGTGCGGGATGACGCCCGTGTGCGTCAGGTTCCACACGACGTGGTCGGCCTGGTGCAGCGCCATCGGCGCGTTCGTCGCGTGCGCCAGATCGGGCGCCACGCGGACGTGGTCGTCGTGGGCGTGCGTCAGCAGGATCGCGACGACCTTGCGGCCACCGACGACCTTGAGGATCGCGTCCACGTCGTGCGGGGCGTCGATGACGACGCACTCGCTGTCGTCACCGATGACCCACACGTTGTTGTCGACGTCGAACGTCTCGCCGTCGAGCGAGAATGTGCCGGAGGTGACGGTGTGGTCGACGCGCAGTGCCATCAGAACACCACGACCGATCGCAGCACGTCGCCGTGGTGCATCTTCTCGAACGCACCCTCGACGCCGTCCAGCGCGATCTCCTCGGTGACGAACGCGTCGAGGTCGAAGCGGCCCTGCTGGTACAGATCGACGAGCATCGGGAAGTCGCGCGTGGGCAGGCAGTCGCCGTACCACGAGGACTTGAGCGAGCCGCCGCGCGAGAAGAAGTCGATCAGCGGCATCTCCAGCTTCATGTCCGGCGTCGGAACACCCACCAGGACCACGGTTCCGGCGAGGTCGCGGCCGTAGAACGCCTGCTTCCACGTCTCAGGACGGCCGACCGCGTCGATCACGACGTCCGCGCCGAACGAGTCCGTGAGGTCCTGGATCGCCGTGACGACGTCGTCGACCTCGCGGGCGTTGATCGTGTGGGTGGCGCCGAAACCCTTGGCCCACTCCAGCTTCCGCGGGTCCGTGTCGATCGCGATGATCTTCGCGGCACCGGCGATGCGGGCGCCCGCGATGGCGCCGTCACCGACACCGCCGCAGCCGATCACGGCCACCGAGTCGCCGCGCGTGACGCCGCCGGTGTTGATCGCCGCGCCGACACCGGCCATCACGCCGCAGCCCAGCAGACCGACGGCGGCGGCACGGGCCGACGGGTCGACCTTCGTGCACTGTCCTGAGTGGACGAGCGTCTTCTCGGCGAACGCGCCGATGCCCAGCGCGGGCGAGAGCTTCGTGCCGTCGGTCAGCGTCATCGGCTGCGAGGCGTTGAACGTCGAGAAGCAGTACCAGGGCTTGCCGCGCTTGCAGGCGCGGCACGTGCCGCACACCGCGCGCCAGTTCAGCACGACGAAGTCGCCGGGTTCGAGGTCGGTGACCCCTTCGCCCACGGACTCGACGACGCCCGCGGCCTCGTGTCCCAGCAGGAACGGGAAGTCGTCGTTGATGCCGCCCTCGCGGTAGTGCAGGTCGGTGTGGCAGACACCGCACGCCTGCACCTTCACGACGGCCTCCCCCGGTCCTGGATCGGGCACCAGCACCGAGGTCAGTTCGACGGGTTGACCTTTGCCCCGGGCCACGATGCCCTTGACCTCTTGCGCCACTGCGACTCCGTTCTCACTTGACCGACGTGCTCGCTGGACCAGTGTTTCACCTGATCAGCGTCGTACCTTCGAACTCACCGAGTTCTTCGAGGTAGAACTCGATCCCTACACCGTTGGGGTCGCGGATGTACAGGCTGTTCTCGACGCCCCGGTCGGGTCCGAGGTACTCGACCCCGCCCTCGTCGAGCTTGGTCCTGATCTCGTCGAACCGCTCGGCGGAGACCGACAGCGCGAGGTGCTGGACCGCGCCGATCGTCTCGGAGAACGGCGGGTGGTCGTGGCCGGGGAAGTCGAAGAACCCCAGCAGGTTCTTGCTGCCGATGTCGAAGAAGAAGTGGCTGGAGCCGCGGTAGTCGCGGTTCTCGACGAGCTCCACCAGCGGGAATCCGAGGAACTCCTGGTAGAACCGGATCGTCTCCTCGACGTCCTTGCAGATCAGCGCGATGTGGTGCACGCCTCGGGTGGGCGAGCCACCCCGGTCGGCGAGCGGCTTCACGTAGCGGTCGCGCAGTTCGTCGCGCTTGGCCCTGATGGCTTCGAGCTCGGCACCCTCTGGCTGTGGCATGGGAGCAGACTAGTTGAGGGTTCAAGCTCCCGCAGGCCCGAGAAAACCCGGCCACGGGGGGCCGGGTTCCTGGTCGTGCGCTGTCGGGCGGCTGTCGCCCTGCTGTCGGGAGGGTCAGTCCTCCTCGTCGCCGGGCCACTCGCCGGTGAGGCGCTGGAAGCCCTTGGCGCCGCCGCGGTCGATCGCGGCCTTGACCAGGCCGAAGATCGCGCCCTGCAGTGCCGCCGCCAGCAGCACCTCCCGCCACGTGCGGCCCCGCATCGTGGCGCTCGGAGCTTCCTTGTCGCCCGCGATGAGCTTCCAGATCTGTCCGAAGATCGCGCTCGCCAGGTAGCCACCCAGCGCGCCGACCAGCATGCCCAGCGGGCGGTACAGCAGCTTCATCGGTTCCTCCTGGTGATGGCCCAGAGCGCGAGGACGAGCGCGATCAGCGCCGCCGCGACCGCTCCTGGGTGCCGGCGCGCCTTCTCGACCTGCGCCGCCACGGGCTCGGGCAGCGAGTCGACGGCCTGGTTCGTCGCGGCGGTCATCCGCACGACCGTCTCGTGCGCCTGCTCCTTCACCCTGCCGGGCACGTCGACCTTGTGCGCCAGCGCCTCCACGGTCTCACCCAGCTCCCGCCGGGTGCGCTCGACGTCGCGCTGGAGCTGTTCCTTGTCCGGGTCGGTCATCGGTGCGCACTCTCCTTGATCGTCGCTATGTCCCGCTGCACGTTGTCCATCGCCTGCCGCGGCACCGGGGGAGCGGCCTGCTTGACCTGCCCCTTGCCGACGAGCGCGAACACGCCCGCGAACAGCAGAAGGGCGGCCGCGACGATCAGTGCGGCCGCCCACGGCGGAACTACGAGTGCCAGCAGCAGGATCAGGCCCGCGACGACGCTGAGCCCGCCCCACCACGCGAACACGCCGGCCACGCCGAACATCCCGGCGCCGACACCGGCGTGCTTGCCCTTGTCCTTCAGCTCGGCGACGGCGAGACGGATCTCGTCACGCGCGAGCCTGCTCACCTGCTCGGACAGCTGGTTCACCAGCTGTGCGGTCGACGTGTCGGTGTTCATGCACGTCGGCTACCCAGAGCGAGGTTCTGCCAATCAGCCCTGCTTGGCCTGCGCCTCGGCCACCTTCGCGCGGACCTCGTCCATGTCCACCTTGCGCGCCTGGTCGATCAGGTCGTCCAGGGCGTTACCGGGCAGCGCGCCCGGCTGGGAGAACAGCACGACGCCGTCGCGGACGATCATCAGCGTCGGGATCGACCGGATGCCGAACGTGGCCGCGAGCTCCTGCTGCGCCTCCGTGTCGACCTTGCCGAACGTGATGTCCTCGTTCTTGTCCGACGCCGCCTCGTACGTGGGCCCGAAGGCGCGGCACGGGCCGCACCACTCGGCCCAGAAGTCGACCAGGACGATGCCGGATCCGCCGACCACCTCGTCGAAGTTCTCCGTGGTCAGCTCGACCGTCGCCATGTGGGTCCTCCTCGTTTGCTGGGGGCACCCCGTCCAACGAACCGGGGTCCGCCGGAATTCCCCGCGTGCCGCCGGTCACCTCACGGCAGCGCAGCGTGTCTTCAACTTTTTGTGGACGTCTTCAACTTCACGTTGTACGGTCCCCGGTCATGATGCCGCGCCTGCTCGTGACCTCGTTGCTCGTGCTGGGGCTCGCCGCCTGCGGGTCCACGTCCGACACCGGTACGGAGAACTCCGCGCCCCCGTCCTCCGACCTGGGCTCCGTCCGCAAGGACGACGCGCTCGCCGCGCTGCTGCCGCCCGAGATCGCCTCGTCGGGCAAGCTCCGGGTCGGGTCGAACATCCAGAACCCGCCGAACAACTTCTACGACGCCGACGGCAAGACGCCGATCGGGTCGGAGGTCGACCTGATCAAGGCGGTCGCCGCGAAGCTCGGGCTCACCGCCGAGCACAGCGACATGGCGTTCAGCTCGCTGATCACGAGCCTGGAGACCGGCCGCGTCGACGTGACCATGGCCGCGATGAACGACACCGCCGAGCGCCAGCAGAAGATCGACTTCGTCGACTACTTCACCTCCGGCATCACGATCATGGTGCAGAAGGGCAACCCGCAGGGCGTCAAGTCCGTCGACGACCTGTGCGGCAAGGGCATCGCGGTCAACCTCGGCAGCTCGCAGGAGCAGTTCGCCAAGGAGCAGAGCGCGAAGTGCCAGGCGGCGGGCAAGCCGGAGGTGCAGCTCAGCGTCACCGACAGCGACACCGGCAACCAGAACCAGCTGCGCACCGGCCGCGTCGCGGCGATCCTGAACGACCTGCCGACCGCCGTGTACGTGTCGAAGACCGCGGGCGACGGCGAGTACTTCGAGGTCGTGCCTCTCGCGCCGATCAACGGCGGCCCGTACGGCATCGGCGTCAACAAGAAGAACGCGAAGCTGTCCGAGGCGATCAAGGGCGCGCTGCAGTCGCTGATCGACGACGGCACCTACGACAAGATCCTCACCACCTGGGACATCAAGCAGGGTGCGATCACGAAGGCCGCGATCAATGGCCAGTGACCTGCGCACCGCCGAGGAGGCCCCGTCCTCCGAGCTCGTCGTCGTGCCGCTGCGCCACCCCTGGCGGTGGGTCAGCGGCGCGGTGATCCTGCTGGTCATCGCCGGTCTCGGCTGGGCGATGTCCGGGGCGGCGATCCAGTGGGAGGACGTCCCGGGGTTCTTCACGCACCCGGTGATGCTCGAAGGTCTGCTCAACACCATCGTGCTCGCGGTCGCCGCGCAGGGCGGCGCGATCCTGCTCGGCGTCGTGATCGCGCTGATGAGGCTCTCCGCGAACCCGGTCGCGCGGTGGTTCGCGGTCGGCTACATCTGGCTGTTCCGCGGCCTGCCGGTGCTGCTGCAGATCCTGATCTGGTTCAACCTCGCGCTGGTGTTCCAGAACATCAGCATCCCGATGCTGTTCTCGGTGCCCACCAACGTGGTCATGACCGCGTTCGTCGCGGCGCTGCTCGGCCTGGGGCTCAACGAGAGCGCCTACATGGCCGAGATCGTCCGCGCGGGCCTGAGCAGCGTCGACTCCGGGCAGACCGAGGCGGCCAAGTCGATCGGCATGACGCCGTTCACGACGCTGCGCCGGGTCGTCCTGCCGCAGGCGATGCGCGTGATCATCCCGCCGACCGGCAACAACTTCATCAACATGATCAAGGGCACCTCGATGGCGTCGGTGATCGCCTTCCTGGAGCTCATCCACGCCGCGAACAACATCTCGTCGCGCAACCTGGAGATCATGGAGACCCTGTTCGCCGCCGCGGCCTGGTACCTCGTGATGGTGTCCCTCGCGTCGATCGGGCAGCACTACCTGGAGCGTGCGTATGGCCCTCGTTGAGGCGGTCGGAGTCCGCAAGTCGTTCGGCCACACCGAGGTTCTCAAGGGCATCGACCTGGAGGTCGAGCGCGGCGAGGTCGTGTGCCTGCTCGGCCCGTCGGGCGCGGGCAAGTCGACGTTCCTGCGCTGCGTGAACCACCTGGAGACGATCGACGCCGGCCGGATCTGGGTCGACGGCGTGCCGGTCGGGTTCCGGTCGGCGAACGGCAAGCTCTACGAGCTGCGCGAGCGGGAGGCCGCCCACCAGCGCCGCGACGTCGGCATGGTGTTCCAGCGGTTCAACCTCTTCCCGCACCGCACGGCGCTGGAGAACGTCATGGAGGGCCCCGTCCAGGTGCTTGGGCGTGACCGCGCGGAGGTGCGCGCGGAGGCGCTGGCGCTGCTGGAGAGGGTGGGGCTGGCCGAGAAGGCGTCCTCCTACCCGGCGCAGCTCTCCGGCGGCCAGCAGCAGCGCGTCGCCATCGCGCGGGCCCTCGCGATGAAACCGAAGCTGATGCTGTTCGACGAGCCCACGTCCGCGCTGGACCCGGAGCTGGTCGGCGAGGTGCTCGACGTCATGACGTCGCTCGCCCGCGAAGGCATGACGATGATCGTGGTCACCCACGAGATCGGCTTCGCCCGCTCGGTCGCCGACCGCGTGGTGTTCCTCGTCGACGGCGCGGTGGTGGAGACGGGCAGTCCGGCCGACGTGCTGGACAATCCGCGGCAGCCGCGCACACGACAGTTCCTCGCAAAGGTGCTCTGACTTGATCGACGCCTCGTACCTCTCCCAGTTCCGCGAACCGGAGGGGTATCTCGACTTCGCCCGCTTCGGCCCGCCGTCCCTGCCCGTGGTGACGGCGACCGCGCGCCTGATGGACCAGGCGTCGCTCGCCGGTCCCGCCACAGTGGACACGCTGATGCGCGAGGAGCAGCGGGTGAAGGCCGCCGTGGCACGGTTGTGCCGCACCGACACCGACCACGTGGCGCTCGTGCCGAACACGTCGACCGGCCTGTTCCAGGCGGCGTTCGGCCTGACCGGCACGGTCATGTACTCGGCGGCGGAGTTCCCGTCCAACACTTACCCGTGGGTGCGGGCGGGCCTGCCGTCCGTCCTGCTGGACGGTCCCGTGACGCCTTCGGCGGTTTCCTCACGTGTTTCCGAGGTGTCCGCGCTGTCGGTGTCCGCCGTGGACTTCCGCACCGGCCACCGCGCCGACCTCGCCGGGCTGCGTGAAGCCGTCGGCGACCGCCTGCTGATCGTCGACGGCATCCAGGGCTTCGGCGTCGTCGACGAACCGTGGGAGCTGGCCGACGTCCTGGTGGTCGGCGGCCAGAAGTGGCTGCGCGCCGGGTGGGGCACCGGTTTCGTGGTGCTGTCCGACCGTGCCCTGGACCGCCTGTCCCCGGTCCTGTCCGGCTGGACGGGCGCGGTCGACGCGGGCCTGTTCGACAACGAGGTCCACGACGCCGCCCCGGACGCCGCCGCGTGGAACATCACGAACCTCTCCCCGGTCGTGTCCGGCGCCTTCGCCGAAGCCCTGGAGCTGGTCGAGCTGGCCGGCGTTCCCGCACTGGACTCCGCGGTCGGCGCCCTGGTCGCGGAACTGGAGGACATCGTCCTGTCGTGCGGCGGCGAGATCGTCTCCGCCCGGGACCGCCGGGCGGGCATCCTCGCGTTCACCATGCCCCACGCGGCCCCGGTCGTGGGCGAGGCACTGAACGCCTTCGGCGTCACCGCCACGGTCCGCCCCGAGCACGTGCGCCTGTCCCCGCACGCCACCACGTCCCGCGGCACCCTGGAACGCGTCCGAGCCGCCCTCCGCTCGCTCTCCGGCACGGCCGCCTCCCCGGTCCCGGCCGCCCTGTCCGCACTGGTCCCGACCGTGGACTCGCTGGCATCGGCCCTGGGCCCGGACACCGAGGTGGTGGTGCACGACCTGTCCCGCCTGCCGAACTCGATCATCGCCATCGCGGGCACCCTGACCGGCAGGCAGGTGGGCGGCCCGATGACGGACCTGCTGCTGGGCCTGGTCCGCCGCGGCACCACCACCGACATGCCCGGCTACGAGACCTACGCCCCGGACGGCCGCGCCATCTGGTCGTCCACCACCTTCGTCCGCGACGCGTCCGGCGTCGCCATCGGCTGCCTGTGCGTCAACAAACTGGCCGCCCACGAGGCATCGGGCCCCGTCGAGTCGTTCCCGCAGGACGTGGACACGCTCCAGCGGGTCCTCGTCGAGAAGGCGGTCGCCGACGTGGGCGTGCCGGTCGAGCTGATGAAGAAGGTGCACAAGTCGCAGGTCGTGCGGGTGCTGGACGAGGCGGGGTTCTTCCTGATCCGCGACTCGGTCGACCACCTGGCGGGGGTGCTCGGGGTGACCCGCTACACGATCTACAACTACCTCAACGAGAGCCGGGGGACCGGTCAGACGACGGCGGCCTCGGAGAGGTAGCGGCGCAGCGTCGCGCGGGTGCGTTCCTCGTCCAGCGCGACCTTCCTCAGCTGGGTGAAGTGCTGACGGGCCTTGGCGATCGCGCCGGGGTCCTGCACGAACACCTTGGCGAACTCGCTCTCGCTGTAGGCGACCGGCTTGGCCTTCTCGTACTCCCAGAGCATGAAACCGGCCGAGACGGCGGCGACCTCCGCGGGCACGAGCCGGATCAGGTGCGCCTTGGTGAGCAGCCGCCGGTACTGGCCCTCCATCACCTCGCGGCTGCCCATCGGCTGCCGCAGCGCCAGTTCGTGGACGTAGAACACGCAGTCCGGCCTGTCGTGCCGGTTCAGGATCGTCTGCCGGTCGGTCCGGCACCGCACGAGCGCGGGAATGCGCTCCGGCGCGACCAGCCCGGTCACCTCGTACACGCCCTCCGCGTACTCCGCCGTCTGGAACAGGCCTGGCACCAGGAGCGGGTCGTAGCTGATGATCGTTCTGGCCGTGGACTCCGCCATCGCCACCGTGCGCAGGTTGCCGGACAGCTGCACGATGTACTCGTCGAACGCGTATCGATAGCGGTGCTTGAAGTCCTCGTACGCGTCGATGTCCTTGTCGCAGGCCGTGAAGTACTGCACCAGGTCGACCTCGCTGGCGCGTGCCTTGCCGTGCTCGATGGTCGACACCTTGCTGGGGTCCCAGCCGAGCTTCCTGGCGAGCTCGTGGCCGTTCAGGCCGGTGCACTTCTCACGCATGCGCCGCAGCTCATCGCCCAGGTCCCTGCTGTACGCGGTGGATGGAGTCATGCGCCGAAGCTATGGCTTGAAGCCGCTCCAATCCGCTCCCGCTCCGCTACTCGTTCGGGTGAAAACAACCCCGGACGGACATCGCATCCCGGTCGAATCCGACAGCTTTCTCGTAACTTACGTCTTCCCTTCCCTGTCATCTCATGTTTACCGTTCGTGGTGTGAGAGCGCTCTCAAAGGTGAGATGGCTGGCCGGCCTGGCCGCCACAGCGATTGCCCTGTCGTCATTCGCGTCGTCCTCCGTCGCCTCCGCGGCCGATGACTACACGCAGAGCGTGACGGCGCTGGACGCCACTCAGGCGAGAATCAACTTCACGCCGACGACCCCTGCCCTGTACGTCGACGTGCACTACTTGGTCAACGGTGCGAACCAGCAGAACTTCCGCATGACCAACAGTTCCGGCACCTGGCAGAAGACCGTCGGGTCGCTGTCGTCCGGTACGCGGCTCGAATACTGGTTCACCTACGAGAAGAGCGGGCCGCAGTACGACTCCCCGCACTTCACCTACACCCACGGCAGCGCGCCCTCCCAGGTCGCGACGCCGACGTTCAGCCCGCCGGGCGGTGCCTACACGTCCGGGCAGACCGTGACGATCTCCACCGCCACCAGCGGTGCGACGATCCGGTACACAGTGGACGGTTCGACGCCGACCGGCAGTTCGCCCGTGTACAGCGGGCCGATCTCCGTGCCGAGCAGCCGGACGGTCAACGCCATCGCGATCAAGTCGGGGCTGACGAACTCGGCCGTCGGCAGCGCGACCTACACGATCGGCACGCAGCAGGGCTGTGTCCAGTCGGACACCCCGAACTTCGGGCCGAACACGCGGATCTTCGATCCGAGCATGTCCTCGCAGTCGATCCAGACGCAGCTCGACATCGACTTCAACAACCAGAAGGACACGCTCACCGCGCAGATGGCGCCGCGGCGGGTCGCGCACCTGTTCAAGCCGGGTACGTACAACGTCCACGACGACGTCGGCTACTACACGTCCGTCGCGGGTCTCGGGCGCAACCCCGGTGACGTCGTGATCAACGGTGACATCACCGTCGACGCGTTCAACGAGTCGGACAAGGGTGTGGCGCTGCAGAACTTCTGGCGCTCCGCCGAGAACATGGCCGTCAACCCGAGCAACGGCACCAACCGGTGGGCCGTCTCGCAGGCCGCTCCGTTCCGGCGCATGGACATCCGCGGCAACCTGGCGCTCTACCCGGCCTCCTACGGGTTTGCGTCCGGTGGCTACACGGCCGACACGCGTGTTTCCGGCCTGACGGCGTCGGTCTCGCAGCAGCAGTGGTACACGCGTGACTCGAACTACGGCAGCTGGGAGGGTGGCGTCTGGAACATGACGTTCTCCGGAACGCCCGGCGCTCCGGCGACCACGTTCCCGAACCCGCCGTCGACCAACCTGGCGACGACGCCGATCTCGCGTGACGTGCCGTACCTCTACTTCGAGGACAACAAGTACCGCGTGTTCGTGCCTTCGACGCGCACCAACGCGTCCGGCGCTTCGTGGGTCAACGGTGGCACGCCCGGCACGTCGCTGCCGATGAGCCAGTTCTACGTCGTGAAGTCCGGCGACACCGCCGCGACCATCAACGCGGCGCTGGCCCAGGGCTGCAACCTGTTCTTCACGCCCGGCATCTACAACGTCAACCAGACGATCAACGTCACGCGGCCCAACACCGTCGTGCTGGGCATCGGCTACGCGACGATCGTGCCGCAGAACGGCGTCACCGCCATGCAGGTGGCCGACGTCGACGGCGTGCGGGTCAAGGGCATCCTGTTCGACGCGGGCACGACGCTGTCCCCGTCGCTGATGACCGTCGGCCCGGCCGGCTCGTCGGCCTCGCACGCCTCCAACCCGATCTCGCTGCACGACGTGTTCTTCCGCGTCGGCGGCGCGGTCGCGGGCAAGGCGACGAACAGCCTGGTGATCAACAGCCACAACACGATCATCGACCACACCTGGATCTGGCGCGCCGACCACGGCAACGCCGGCACCTGGGGCTGGAACGAGGCGATCGGTGACACCGGCCTGGTCGTGAACGGCAACGACGTGCTGGCCACCGGCCTGTTCGTCGAGCACTACCAGAAGACGCAGGTGATCTGGAACGGCGAACGCGGCCGGACGATCTTCTTCCAGAACGAGATGCCCTACGACGTCCCGAACCAGGCGACCTGGAACAGGCCGTCCGGGCAGGCCGGGTACGCCGCCTACAAGGTCGGCGACAACGTCCAGAACCACGAGGCGTGGGGGCTCGGCAGCTACTGCTTCTTCGACGTCAACCCGTCGGTGCGCTCGGAGAACGCGTTCGAGGTGCCGAACAGGTCCGGCGTGCGGCTGCACAACCTGCTGACCGTCTCGCTCAACTACCGGGGAACGATCACCCACGTCGTCAACAACGTGGGCGCGGTGACGCCGCCGGGCACGGTCCCGGTGAACGTCGTCAACTACCCGTAGCGACAACCGGAACCACGGCCCGTCACCTCGGTGGCGGGCCGTGTTCCGTTCCGGGCACGAGGGCTCACCTGGTCGTTCGGGTCCTGATTTCCGGTCGTGGGTCCGGGCGTTGCATGATGCGTGCCATGACGATCGAGCGGGGCCCCGAGTTCGCCGAGTTCTGGTCGGAGCGGCACCTGTGCACGCTGTCCACCGCGCGTCCGGACGGGACCGTGCACGTCGTGCCGGTCGGCGTCACGCTCGACCGGGAGGCAGGGATCGCGCGGGTGATCACCGACGGCGGGTCGTGGAAGGTCAAGCACGTCCGCAAGGCCGGGTACGCCGCGGTGTGCCAGGTGGACGGTGGGCGGTGGTCCACGTTGGAGGGTCCCGCGGTGGTCAAGGACGACCCGGCGGCCGTCGAGGAGGCGGTGCGGCGGTACGCGGAGCGGTACCGGCAGCCGCGGGTGAACCCGACGCGCGTCGTGATCGAGATCCAGGTGAAGCGTGTCACCGGAACGCTCTGACGTCGTGGTCGTCGGCATCGGCGCCGACGGCTGGGAAGGCTTGTCCCCGGCGGCTCAGGAAGCCGTGCGGGGCGCGAAGGTGCTGATGGGGTCGCGGCGGCAGCTCGGCCTGGTGCCGGGGGAGTTCGAGCGGGTGGCCTGGCCGTCGCCGCTGGTGCCCGCGTTGCCGGAGCTGTTCGCGAGGTACCGGGACGTGTGCGTGCTCGCGTCCGGCGACCCGATGTTCCACGGCATCGGCACGACGCTGGTCCGCCTGCTCGGCTCGCGCGTGCGGGTGGTGCCGCACCCGTCGTCGGTGTCGCTCGCGGCGGCGCGGCTCGGGTGGGCGTTGAACGAGGTCGAGGTCGTGTCGCTGGTCGGGCGGTCGCCGGACCTGCTGCGGGCGGCGCTGGCCCCCGGTCGGCGCGTGCTGGTGCTGGGCGGGGACCCGCAGGCCGTCGCGGCCATCGCCGGGCGGGTGACGGTGCTGGAGCAGCTCGGCGGGCCCGGCGAGCGGGTGTACGAGTGGGCGGGACAGACCGCGGACCCGTTGTGCGTCCTCGCGGTGGAGTACGCGGGTGAGGCGTACTCGCGCGTGCCGGGGCTGCCGGACGACGCCTACGAGACCGATGGCCAGCTGACGAAGCGTGAGGTGCGGGCGATTTCCCTGTCGAGACTGGCGCCCCTGCCGGGGCAGCTGTTGTGGGACGTGGGGGCCGGGACCGGGTCCATCGCGATCGAGTGGGCGCGGACGCACCCCACCTGCCGCGCGGTGGCCGTCGAGCAGTCGGCCGAGCGCGCGGACCGGATCGGGCGCAACGCCGCCTCGCTCGGGGTGCCCGGTGTCGAGGTCGTCGTCGGACGGGCGCCGGAGGCGCTGGCGCCGCTGGAGAAACCCGACGCGATCTTCGTCGGCGGCGGGCTGACGGTGCCCGGTGTGGTGCAGACGTGCTGGGACGCGCTGCCGTCCGGCGGGCGGCTCGTGGTGAACGCCGTGACGCTCGAATCGGAGGCCGTGGTGGCGCAGTGGTACGCCAGGATCGGTGGTGACCTGGTGCGGATCGCGGTGAACCGCGGGTCCTCGGTCGGCAGGTTCACCGGGTGGCGGCCGCACATGCCCGTGACGACGTGGAGCGTGACCAAGTGACGGTGCACTTCATCGGGGCGGGGCCCGGAGCGGCCGACCTGATCACCGTGCGGGGGCGGTCGTTGGTCGAGTCGTCGCCCGTCTGCCTCTACGCGGGCGCGCTGGTGCCCGTGGAGCTGCTGGACTTCTGCCCGCAGGGCGCGCGCAAGGTCGACACGGCCGAGCTGACGCTGGACGAGATCGTCGCCGAGCTGGCGGCGGCGTCCGAGCAGGGCCTCGACGTGGCGCGGCTGCACTCCGGCGACCCGGCGGTGTTCAGCGCGATGGCCGAGCAGATGCGCCGGCTGGACGCGCTGGGCATCGACTACGACGTCACGCCGGGCGTGCCCGCGTTCGCCGCCGCCGCGGCGTCGTTGCAGCGCGAGCTGACGGTGCCGGGCGTCGGGCAGACCGTCATCCTCACGCGGACGTCGCAGCGCGCCACGCCGATGCCGCCGGGCGAGGACCTCGACACGCTGGGCCGCAGCCACGCCACGCTCGTCCTGCACCTCGCCGTGCAGCGGATCTCCGAGGTGGTGGAAGAACTGGTGCCGAACTACGGCGCGGACTGCCCGGTCGCCGTGGTCGCGTACGCCTCGCGGCCGGACGAGGTCGTGCTGCGCGGGACCCTGGACGACATCGCGGACCAGGTGAAAGCCGCCGGGATCAAGCGCACGGCGGTGATCATCGTGGGGCAGACCCTCGGCGCGACCCAGTTCCCCGACAGCCACCTGTACTCGGCCACGCGCGTCCGATGATCCTCATCCTCGGCGGGACGGGGGAGGCGCGCGAGCTCGCGTCCCGCGTCCCGGCGGTCTCCTCGCTCGCCGGGCGGGTGAGCGCGCCGCGGCTGCCTGCCGGAGAGGTCCGGATCGGCGGGTTCGGCGGGGTGGACGGGCTCGCGCGGTGGTTGCGGGACAACGACGTCCACGCCGTCGTCGACGCCACCCACCCGTTCGCGCGGCGGATCACGGCGAACGCCTTCGAAGCCTGCGGGCGCGTCGGGGTGCCGTTGCTGGTGCTGCGCAGGCCCGGGTTCACGCCGCGGCCCGGCTGGCACTGGGTGGACAGCGTCGCCCAAGCGGCACAAGAGCTTCCGGGCGAGCGCGTGTTCCTCACGACCGGGCGGCAGGACCTCGCCAAGTTCGCCGGGTGCCCGCAGTGGTTCCTCGCGCGGATGGTCGAACCCCCGGAACCGCCGATGCCGCACCGGATCGAGGTGCTGCTGTCGCGCGGACCGTTCACTGTGGACGGTGAGCTGGAGCTGATGCGCGCGCACCGGATCGACGTCCTGGTCACCAAGGACAGCGGCGGCGCCATGACGTCGGCCAAGCTCGAAGCCGCTCGACAGCTGGGGATTCCGGTCGTGGTCGTGCGCCGGCCACCGCTCCCACCGGTGGAAGTGGTGGCCGACGTGGACGCCGCGGTCAGGTGGCTGGGTACCGCCGGGGCGTGAAGACGACGCCGTGCGGCGTCACGACCGTCTGCGAGGAGCCGATGATCAGCAGGCAGCGCATGTCGATCGTGGCCGGGTCGAGGTCGCCGAGCGTGAGGACGCGGATCTCCTCCTCCGGACCGCCAACGTCCCGTCCGACGACGACGGGCGTCTCCGGTTTCCGGTGCCGCAGCAGGAGATCGCGCATGTCGGCGACCTGGTGCGTGCGGACCTTCGACGCCGGGTTGTAGATCGTGATCACCAGGTCGGCCTGGGCGGTGGCCTCCAGCCGGGCGGCGATGACGTCCCACGGCTTGAGCCGGTCGCTCAGCGAGATCACCGCGTAGTCGTGGCCGAGCGGCGCACCCGCCTTGGCCGCCACGGCGTTCGCGGCCGTGACACCGGGGACGACCCGCACGGGCACGTCCGGGTGCTGCGCGGCGACCTCCAGCACGGCCGTGGCCATCGCGAAGATGCCGGGATCACCCGACGACACGACCGCGACCCGTGACCCGCGGCGCGCGAGGTCGAGGGCGAACGCGGCGCGCTCCGACTCGACCTGGTTGTGGGAGGAATGCCGCTTCTGGCCAGGGCGTTCGGGCACGCGGTTCAGGTAGGTGGAGTAGCCCACCAGCTCGTCGGCGGCCTCCAGCTCCTGGCGGGCCTCCGGCGTCAGCCAGTCCCGCGAGCCGGGGCCGAGGCCGACGACCACGACCTCCCCGCGCGGCTTCGCGGGCTTCGACCGGCTGGGCAGCAGCGCGAGCGAGAAGTACGGGACGCCGTCCGGGTCGACCTCGGCGAGCGGTGACGTCCGCTGGCGGCCGGTGGTGGCGCGTTCGACGTACCAGGCGCCGTCGAGGCGGCCGGACTCCTCCAGCGCCCGCCGGACGTTGCCGAACGTGCGGCCCAGCTTGAGGATCGCGGCCGAGTCGGTGTCGGCCAGACGGCTCGCCAGCTCGGCGGGCGGCAGCGTGCCGGGCAGGACCGTGAGCACCTCGTCGCGTTCCACGAGCGGGGTGCCCAGCACGGCGGACGCGCCGCTGACGGACGTCACGCCGGGGACCACCTCCCACTCGTACCGGTCGGCGAGGCGTTTGTGCATGTGCATGTACGAGCCGTAGAAGAACGGGTCGCCCGCGGCGAGCACGACCACGTTCCTGCCCGCGTCGAGGTGGGCGGCGAGCCGGGCGGCGGCCTGCTCGTAGAAGGCGTCGATCTCGCCCTGGTAGTCGTCGGTGTCCTCGGTGGTGACCGGGTAGACGAGCTGTTCGAGGACCTGGCCCTCGCGGAAGTACGGCGCCGCGATCGTCTTCGCCACCGACTTGCCGTGGCGGGCGCTGTGGAACGCGACGACGTCGGCCTCGCCGATGAGCCGCGCGGCCTTCACCGTCACGAGTTCCGGGTCACCTGGACCCAGGCCGACACCGTAGAGCTTTCCCGTCATTCTTCCTCGCTCGCGATCGCGTTGATGGCCGCCGCCGTCATGGCGCTGCCGCCCCGCCTTCCGTGCACCACCAGGTGCTCCAGGTCCGTCGCGGCCAGAGCTTCCTTGGACTCCGCCGCGCCGATGAACCCGACCGGGATGCCCAGCACGGCGGCGGGCCGCGGCGCCCCGGCGGCGATCAGGTCGAGCAGGTGGAACAACGCGGTGGGGGCGTTGCCGACCGCGATCACGGCTCCCGCGAACCGGTCCGCGAGCAGTTCGAGCGCGGCGGCGCTGCGGGTGTTGCCGATCCGCTCGGCCCTGGTCGGGGTGCGCGGGTCCTGGAGGTAGCACAGGACCTCGTTGTCCCTCGGCAGCCGCCGCCGGGTCACGCCGGACGCGACCATGGTGGCGTCGCACAGGATCGGCGCACCGGCGCGCAGGGCCGCGCGGGCGTCGCGGACGACGTTCGGCGAGAAGCCGACATCGGCGGTCAGATCGGTCATCCCGCACGCGTGGATCATGCGGACGACGACCTTCGCGACGTCGTCGGGGAACCCGGTGAGGTCCGACTCCGCGCGGATGGTGGCGAAGGACCGGCGGTAGATCTCCGCGCCGTCCTTGACGTAGTCGGTCACCTGTTGTGCTCCGTCACCCTGATCTCCTCGTAGCCGTCGCCGGTCGCGACGAACTCGATCACATCTCCGGCCGGGCGACCACATCGGCGCGCGCAGCCCGACCAGTGCACCGGCCGGTCGTGCGGGGTGCCGAGCCACGTGCTCGCGTCCGCCCGCACGTCCGACAGCGACTTCGCGCAGCCGGGGCGCCCGGTGCACGCGCTGACCCCGTGCCACGCCGACGCCGGGTCCGTGACCAGGCCGGACGTGTCCGTTCCCGGGGGCACCACCAGGCTGCGCCACGGTGTCAGCCGCACCGGCACGCCGGGCAGCAGGCGGGCGTCGAGGCGGCCCAGCGGAACGCCCGGTGTCAGCGGGGAAGGTGGGACGGGAGTCACAGCCGGGGTGACGCGCGGCGCGTCCGTCACGCCGAGGTGCTCGGTGATCTTCCGCACACCACCGTCCACTTCGGACAACCGCCAGGCGGTGCCGCGCAGCGACTGGAACAGCCGGGCCGCGGTGACGACGGCGTCGACGGGGTCGGTGACCCGGACGCCTGTATCGGTTCCGGCGAGCAGGAGGGCGTCGCCGACCAGGCCGAGGTCGCCGCCGAGCCCGCTCACCGAAGCCCCCACCGTCACGAGGAAACGGCCTGGCAGCGCGGCCAGCGACGGGTCCGCGCACAGGGCCGCGTCGAGCGCGTCGACCAGGTCCTGGTTGTCCTCCAGCGGTGCCGCGACGATGTTGCGGACGCGTTCGTGCGTCTCGGACGGCAGCAGTCCCGCCGCACGCAGCCGCGCACCCAGCTCCACCCCGTCCGCGAGGCCCCTGATCTGCAGGTTCGCCCGCGAGGTCAGCTCGATCTCGCCGCTGCCCAGCTCCAGCGCGGCGGCCCGCACGACATCCCACCGGGCGGCGGTGAGGGTGCCGCCGGGCACCCGGATGCGCGCCAGCCCGCCATCGGCCGCCTGGTGCAGCTCGACGGCGCCGGGACAGGAATCGGGACGTGCGCGCATGGCTCGGACTGTAGCTCGCCCGCTAGGGTGAGCCGAACGACGAAGCGCAGGAGGAAGCCGGTGCGAATCCGGCACGGTCCCGCCACTGTGACCAGCGAACCCGCTGGGAGTCAGGAACTCCGCTTCGCCGCGACCCGCAACCTGGGGCGAGGACCCCACGAGGGATGGAGCCTGCGTGATCCTGCTGTTGTCGACCTCCGACACCGATCTGCTGTCGGCCCGCGCGAGCGGCGCCGAGTACCGGCTCGGCAACCCCGCCCGGCTCTCCGCCGACGACCTGCCCGCGCTCGTCGAGGGCGCCGACCTGGTGGTCGTGCGCATCCTCGGTGGCCGCCGGATGTGGGAAGAGGGCCTCGACTGGCTCCTCGCGTGCGGGCTGCCGGTGGTGGTCCTGGGTGGTGAGCAGCAGCCGGACGCGGCGCTCATGGAACTGTCGACGGTGCCCGGCGGCGTGTGCGCGGAGGCGCACCTCTACCTGGCCCACGGCGGGCCGGCGAACCTCGCTGAGCTGCACAAGTTCCTCTCCGACACGATCCTGCTGACCGGGCACGGCTTCGCCGCCCCCGCCGCCACGCCGACGTGGGGCGTGCTGGAGCGGGAGAGCGGCGGCGAAGGCCCCACGGTCGCGGTGCTCTACTACCGCGCGCACCACGTCGCCGGGAACACGGCGTTCGTGCACGCCTTGTGCGACGCGATCGAGGCCAAGGGCGGCAAGCCGCTGCCCGTCTACTGCTCGTCGCTGCGCACCGCCGAACCGGAGCTGCTCGACACGCTGCGTCAAGCGGACGCGCTGGTCGTGACGGTGCTCGCGGCCGGGGGCACGAACCCGGCGAAGGCGTCGGCCGGTGGTGACGACGACGCGTGGGACGTCGGCGCGCTCGCCGAGCTGGACGTGCCGATCCTGCAAGGGCTCTGCCTCACGTCGAGCCGCGAGTCGTGGGACGCCAACGACGACGGGCTGTCTCCCTTGGACACCGCGACGCAGGTCGCGATCCCCGAGTTCGACGGCCGGATCATCACGGTCCCGTTCTCCTTCAAGGAGATCGACGCCGACGGCCTCACGGTGTACGTGGCCGACCCGGAACGGGCGCTGCGCGTCGCGGGCATCGCCGTGCGGCACGGCCGGTTGCGGCACATCCCGGTCGGCGAACGCAAGGTCGTCGTGATGCTGTCGGCGTACCCGACGAAGCACTCCCGCATCGGCAACGCGGTCGGGCTCGACACGCCCGCGTCCACCGTGCGGCTGCTCAAGGCGATGAAGGAGCACGGCTACGACATCGGCGACGAGCTGCCGGGCGTCGAGGAGTTGGACGGCGACAAGCTGATCCACGCGCTGATCGCGGCCGGTGGCCAGGACGCCGACTGGCTCACCCAGGAGCAGTTCGAGAGCAACCCGATCCGCATCGCGGCGGCCGACTACCGGGTGTTCTACGACACGCTGCCGGAGGACTTCCGCGAGTCGATGGAACAGCACTGGGGTCCCGCGCCGGGTGAGCTGTTCGTCGACCGCTCGAAGTCGGAGGACGGCGAGATCGTGCTGGCGGCGCTGCGCTCCGGCAACGTCACGGTGGTCGTGCAGCCGCCGCGCGGGTTCGGTGAGAACCCGATCGCGATCTACCACGACCCGGACCTGCCGCCGTCGCACCACTACCTGGCCGCGTACCGGTGGATCGAGTCGTCTTTCGGCGCCGACGCGGTGGTGCACGTCGGCAAGCACGGCAACCTGGAATGGCTGCCCGGCAAGACGGTCGGCATGTCCGCGTCCTGCGGCACCGATGCGGCGCTGGGCGACCTGCCGCTGGTCTACCCGTTCCTGGTCAACGACCCCGGCGAGGGCACGCAGGCCAAGCGCAGGGCGCACGCCACGCTCGTCGACCACCTCGTGCCGCCGATGGCCCGCGCCGACAGCTACGGCGACATCGCGCGGCTGGAGCAGCTGCTGGACGAATACGGCAACATCTCCGCGATGGACCCGGCCAAGGTGCCGGCGATCCGCGCGCAGATCTGGACGCTGATCAAGGCCGCGAAGCTCGACCACGACCTGGGCCTCGACGACCGGCCGCACGACGCGGAGTTCGACGAGTTCATCCTGCACGTCGACGGCTGGCTGTGCGAGGTCAAGGACGTCCAGATCCGCGACGGCCTGCACGTCCTCGGCGAGGCGCCGTCCGGGTCCGTGCGGGTGAACCTGGTGCTCGCGATGTTGCAGGCGCGGCAGATGTGGGGCGGTCAGGTGGCCGCGCTGCCCGGTCTGCGCGAGGCGCTCGGGCTCGACTCGCAGGCCCGCGAGGATGTCGACGCGGTCGAGGAGCAGGCGCGCGCCCTCGTGCAGGCGATGGAGGACGCGGGCTGGGACCCGGAGGTCGCCAAGACCCTGCACGAGTCCGTTGACGTGCAGCGGATTCTGGAGTTCGCGGCACTGGAGGTGGTGCCGCGGCTCGCGCGCACGACCGACGAGATGACGAACGTGCTGCACGCGCTGGACGGCGGCTACGTCCCGGCTGGTCCGTCCGGGTCGCCGTTGCGCGGCCTGGTGAACGTGCTGCCGACCGGCCGCAACTTCTACTCGGTGGACCCGAAGGCCGTCCCGTCGCGCCTCGCGTGGGAGACCGGGCAGGCAATGGCCGAGTCGCTGCTGGCGCGGTACCGGGACGAGAACGACGGCGAATGGCCGCCCTCGGTGGGCCTGTCGGTGTGGGGCACGTCCGCGATGCGCACGGCGGGCGACGACATCGCCGAGGTGCTCGCGCTGCTGGGCGTGCGGCCGGTGTGGGACGACCAGTCCCGCCGCGTCACGGGCCTGGAGGTCATGGGCCTGGAGGAGCTGGGCAGGCCGCGCATCGACGTCACGGTCCGGATCTCCGGGTTCTTCCGCGACGCGTTCCCGCACGTGGTGGCGTTGCTGGACGACGCGGTGCAGCTGGTGGCCGCCCTCGACGAACCCGCGGAGCAGAACTTCGTGCGGGCGCACACGCTGCGCGACCTGGAGGAGCACGGCGACGAGCGCCGGGCGACGCTGCGGATCTTCGGCTCCAAGCCGGGCGCGTACGGCGCGGGCGTGCTGCCGTTGATCGACAGCCGCAACTGGCGCGACTCGTCGGACATCGCCGAGGTCTACGCGGTGTGGGGCGGGTACGCGTACGGCCGCGGGGTCGACGGCGTGGCGGCACGGGAGGACATGGAGTCGGCGTACCGGCGGATCGCGGTGGCGGCCAAGAACATCGACACCCGCGAGCACGACATCGCCGACTCCGACGACTACTTCCAGTACCACGGCGGCATGGTCACGATGGTGAAGGCGTTGACGGGCAAGGCACCCGCCGCGTACATCGGCGACAGCACCCGTCCCGAGGCGGTGCGCACCCGCACGCTCACCGAGGAGACGTCACGGATCTTCCGCGCCCGCGTGGTGAACCCGCGCTGGGTCGGCGCGATGCGGCAGCACGGCTACAAGGGCGCGTTCGAACTCCAGGCGACGGTCGAGTACCTGTTCGGCTACGACGCCACGACCGGCGTCGTGGCCGACTGGATGTACGAGAAGCTCACCGAGACCTACGTGCTCGACCCGGAGACCCGCAAGTTCCTCCAGACCTCGAACCCGTGGGCGTTGCACGGCATCGCCGAACGCCTGCTGGAGGCGGCCGAGCGCAAGATGTGGGAGCACCCCGAGGAGTCCACTTTGGACGCCCTGCGGTCGGCCTACCTGGAGACAGAGGGCGACCTGGAGGACGGCGTCTGATCGACCCGGACGCAGCAGCGTTCCGGTGCCGGGTCGAGGCGCGCGGTCACCCCGTCCGCCTCGATCCCGTCGAGCAGCCCGCTGACCAGGCACAGGTTCATCCCGCACACCAGCCGGGTGTGCCGCTGGGCCAGGCTGTGGAACGGGCAGTTGCCGAGCAGGATCGACCCGTCGTCCTCACGCGGCTCGAACCCGAGACCCGCCAGCGCCTCGGTGACGTCCCGGTGCGCGGCGGCGGCCAGTTCGGTGCCCCACTCGTAGGCGCGCCGGTTCAGCACCTCGCGGACGGGGTCGCCGGTGGACTCCGCCTCCACCAGCGCGTCGGTGAGCAGGTGGCTCGCGGCCTCGTAGCGCCGGTCGGGCAGCGAGACCTCGATCTGCTCCCCGGAGCGCCGGTAGAGCTTCGCGGGCCTGCCCGCGCCGGGGCCGCCGCGGCCGGAACGCCGCTGGTGGACGACGGTGAGCAGGCCGAGCTCCACCAGCTTGTCGAGGTGGAACGCCGCTGTCGTGCGCGGCAGCTCGACGGCCTGCGCGGCCTCGTCCTTGCTGATGGGCGCGGCCTGGCGCGCGACGAAGTCGTAGAGCCGGCGCCGGTTCGGCTCGTCGAGTGCCGCGACGGCGGCGACGGGGTCGGCCATCTCTAAAACCCACTTTGGTTGACTTAATTCGCCCGACGGTTCTAACGTTAGCGGAAGTCGTCGTTAGAAGGAGGACGTCGTGACGCTCCCGAGTCGCACCGAGGCGAGCCCGATCGACACCGAGGCGGCCCGGCAGGCCGTGGCGGACCTGTTGAAAGCGCTGGGAAAAGACCCCTTCTCGGTCCACCTGGCCGACACTCCCCGCCGCGTCGCCGACGCCTACGCCGAGCTGCTCACCCCGCGCACGTTCACCCTCACGACGTTCCCGAACGACGAGGGCTACGACGAGCTGGTGCTGGCACGCGGGATTCCCGTGCAGTCGTTGTGCGAGCACCACATGCTGCCGTTCCACGGCGTCGCGCACGTCGGCTACCTGCCGGGGGAGCGCATCCTGGGGCTGTCGAAGCTGGCACGGGTCGTGGAGATGTTCGCCCGTGACCTCCAGGTGCAGGAACGCCTCACCAAACAGGTCGCGGACTGGTTGCAGGAACACCTGCGCCCCAAGGGGGTCGGCGTCGTGATCGAGGCCGAGCACATGTGCATGGCGCTGCGGGGTGTGCGGGTCGCCGGGTCGAGCACCGTCACCTCGGCGTTGCAGGGCGTGCTGCGCGAGGACCCCGCGTCACGTCAGGAGTTCTTCACCCTCGTGCACGCCTGACACCGGGCCGAACGCGTAGGAGCCGGGCGCCGTCTCGTCGTCACCGGCCCAGAACTCCATCCACAGCTGGGCGAACTCGTGGCGTGACAGCCTGCCGTCGCCGTCGAGGTCGAGCCTCGCGAAGTCCACCGGGCCGTCGTGGCCGAGCCACGCGCGGATCATCATCCGGTACTCGTCCTGCGAGACGTAGTCGTCGTTGTCGGCGTCGGCGGCCGTGAACATCGCGTCCGCGGTGCCGAAGACCGCCTCGGGGCTGCTCGGCAGGACGTCGACGACGCCCATCACGTCGTCGAGGGAGACGCGGTCGCGGCCCGCCGCCGTCCGCAGTGCCTCCCACCAGCCCATCATCACCTGGGCCAGCTTCTCCTCGTCGCCGCCGCGCACCTCCACCCAGCGCGTGGTCAGCGCCCGGAAGTCGTCCTCGGCCAGGTAGCCGTCGTGGTTGGCGTCCATCGCCTCGAAGACGGGGGACACCTTCTGTCTCTGGAAGTCGCTCGCCATGCGCCGAAGATAGGCCGAACGCCCTAAGGAGCCTATCGGCCGAACGGGTCCGAACTAGTCCACGAACAGAGCATTCGACAGCTGCGAACGGCCGCCCACGCCGAGCTTGCGGTAGATGCCCGGCAGCAGCGCCGCCACCGCGTCCGCGGGCATGAGCAGCACCGACGCGATCTCCTCGTCGGAACGGCCGCGCGCGGCCAGCTCCGCCACCTGGTGCTCGGCCGGGGTCAGCGCGGTGGGCCCGGTCTGGCGCATCCGCCGAGGTCCGGCGCTCGTCGCCACCAGTTCGGAGTAAGCCCGCGCGGCCATCGCGGTGGAGCCGCACTTCTGCGCGAGGTCGACCGCGTCCCGCAGGCACGCGCGGGCACCGGCCGTGTCGCCCTGCCGCCGCACCACCACGCCGAGGTCCACCAGCGCCCGCGCCAGTTCCAGGCGGGCGGGGGAGCCTCGCAGCACCCGCACGGCCTCCTCCAGCACCGTGCGTCCCGCCGCGCCCGCGGTCACCCGGCCCTCCGCGCGCAACGCCATGCCCAACGCCCGTGGCGCGCCCCAGGCCCGTGCCAGCTCGACCTCCTCCGACGCGAGATCCCGCGCCCGTTCGGAGTCGCCGATCGCCGCGCACGCCAGGGCCGCGCCGGAGCGCCACGCCAGCGGGGCCGGGTTGCGGTACGGCCATGCCGCGCAGTGCCGTCCCGCCGCCAGGAACGCTTCCAGCGCCTCGCGGTCCTCGCCCCGTGCCGTCAGCAGACGCCCTCGCACGGTCAGCAGCGCGGCGTACTGCCAGACGCGACGCGCCTCGTCGGTCGAGGACTCGGCGACCAGCGCCTCCGCCTCGTCCAGACGGCCTTCCTCCAGCAGGATGTCGGCGAGCAGCGCGGCGTGCCACACCGAGACCGCGTGCCAGCGCCGGTCCTGCCGCAGGTGGTCCTCCGCCAGTTCGAGGTCGGCGTGCGCCGAGACCAAATCTCCTTTGCGGCGCTGGACGTTCGCGCGCATCACGTACGTCAGCGCCCGCAACGGCGGGGCCTGCGCGCGGTCCACGTCGTCCAGCACGGCCAGCGCCTCGTCGAGCGAGTCCGCGAGGTTCAGCGTCATCGCCGACGTCAACGACGACAGCACGTCCGTCGGCACCATCTCACCGGCGGACACCCGTGACACGGCCTCCTCGGCCGTGATGTCCCCCACCATCACGTGGTGCAGCACTCCGGCCGGGGTGTCCAGACTTACCTGCGACGGCACGGCTTCCTGCCACGCCAGGCCGTGCACGACCAGGTGCGCCCGCGCCAGCGGAGACCCGCCGGCCAGCACCGCGGGCACCTCGGCCGCGTTCCCCTCGGCGTGCAGCGCGTACGACAGCGCCACCGCCGTCTCCTCCTCGTCCACATCGGACTCGAACGCCTCACGCAGCCGTGCCGTCGCGCCGGGCAGGTTGCCGACCAGCTCGGCGATCCCCAGCAACCGCAGGGCCCGTGACGGGTTCGCCACCGGCTCGCGCAACGCCCGCCACAGCAACCGTGCCGCACCGGGCGTGTCGCCCTGGTTCACCGCCTCCTGCGCGGCCCGGTCGAGCACCTCGGCCGCCCACGGCGGAAGTCCCGGCGAGGTCTCCAGCAGGTGGTCCGCCACCGCCCGGTCCGGTGCGCCGTGCGCGCGCAACGACCGCGCCGCACGCAGGTGCAGGTCGGCGCGTGCCGGTGCGGGCAGGTCGTCGAGCACCGCCTGCCCCGCCACGCCGAGCAGCCCGGCGCAGCGCCTGGCCTCCGCCAGCTCCAGCGGCCCCAGCCCGGTCAGGTCGGCCAGCACGGCGGGGTGCGGGTCCGGCCCGAGCACCGCGAGGCAGTGCGCGGTGACGACGACCGCGGCGGAACGGCGGCGCAACCGGGCCACCGCGATCTCGCCCAGCACCTGCGCGCCGCGTTCGGCGACCCGCCACGCGGACTCCTCGTCCGGAGCCACGCCCTCCTCGGCCAGTGCCGCCACCAGCCGCGTCACCGCCAGCGGGTTGCCCCCGGTCACGGCCAGGCACGCGGCGGTGAACGCGGGAGCGGGGCGGCCGAGCGACGCCGTGACCACGTCGGCGACGGCCTCGGGGGAGAGGTCCTCCAGCACGACGCGCCTGCCGACGGCCATGACCTCGGCGTGCGACGGGTCGTCGCAGCGCTCCCCGGTGCTCAGCGTCAGCACGAGGGCGATGGGCAGGCGCTGGATCCGCAACGCCAGGTAGGCGAGCCAGCGCCACGACGCCGCGTCGGCCCACTGCGCGTCGTCGACCACGACGAGCAGGTCCGCCTGACCCGCCAGCGCCGCCGCCAGCCGGTAGACGCCGTGCAGCACCGCGAAGTCGGCCGTCCGCGCGGTCAGCCGCACCGCGCCCACCGCCTCCGGCGGCACGAGGTCCGGGTCCACCAGGTCGAAGAGCTGGGCCACCACCCCGAACGGCAGGTCGCCGTCGAGGGCGCTGCACCGGGCCCGCAGGACGTGGCCCCGCCAGCGGGAGGAGAGGTCGTCCAGCACGGTCGTCCTGCCCGTGCCGGGAGCACCCTCCACGACGGTGGTCGTGCCCGGCGTCACCTGTTCGCTGATTCCGGCGCACCACGCATTCAGCCGGTTTCCCAAGATCTCTCCACAATCGGTGGCCGAATGGATCAGCGGAATTGATGCTAGGAGAAAGAGGGCCGCTTGCCCAGGTAAAGCTCGCCGGGCGGGAGGCGTCTCAACAGGGGTCCTGCACGTATGATCCCGCGGGCAACTACCCGAATGGGTAGCGGCAGCCGCACGGACTCCCCGCGTGATCGTCCCAACGGCCCAGGACGCTGTCCCGGGGCTGGTCGCCGGGTGGGGCGTCGTGGTAATGAGGAAGTCGTTCTCCGCCCCTCGCGGAGCGAAAGGAAAATGGGTGTCCGGGAATCGGGACGGGGTGTTCCGCGGCCGTGGGGCAGAACGGGAGCTGCTGCGCGGGGTGCTCGACTCGGGCACCGGTGTGGTGCTCGTCGACGGCGCACCGGGAACGGGCAAGACCCGGCTGCTCGCCGAGGCCGCCGCGCTGGCCGCCCGCCGCGGCTTCGAGGTCGCGACCGCCCGGGACGAGCTGGACCAGCCGTTCCTGCTGGCGCGCCTGGCAGAACGCGAGCCGGACGGTCCCGCGCTCGTCCTGCTCGACGACCTCCACCTGGCCGAGCCGGGAACGCTCGCGGCGCTGCGGTCCCTGCTGCCCGCCTCCACCCACGAGAAGGTCGTCTGGCTGCTCGCCCGCCGTTCCGGCGAGGGCGCCGACCGCCTGTTCGCCGCCGCGCTGGCCCGCGGTGCCGTCCGGATCGACCTGCGGCCGTTGCCGGAGGAGGTCGTCACCGACCTCGTCGCCGACCTGGCGGGCGGGGTCCCCGACCACGACCTGCGGGCGCTCACGTCGACCGCGCTGGGCAACCCCGCCGAGCTGGTCGCCCTGGTCGACGCCCTGCGCGAGGACGGCCTCGTCGAGGTCGTCGCCGGCAACGCCTCGCTGCGCTCCGGCCGCCCGCCGCTGCGCACCGAGGCGCTGCTGCTCGGCCGCTGCCAGTCGCTGAGCGGCAAGGCGCGGCACCTGTTGCAGGTCGCCTCCGTCCTCGGGCGGCGCTTCGAGCCCGCCGACGTCGCGGAGATGCTGGCGACCAGCACCGCGATCCTGCTGCCCGCGCTGGACGAGGTCATCCGCGCGGGCGTCGTGACGTCGCTGGAGGACAAGCTCGCGTTCCGGCACGACCTGCTCTGGCGGCTCGTCGCCGAGTCCGTGCCGCCGCCCGTGCGCCGTGCCCTGCACCGCGAGGCGGGCGAGATGCTGCTGGGCCGCGGCGACTCCGCCGTCCTGGCCGCCGGGCACCTGCTGCACGGCGCCCAGCGCGGTGACGTGAGGTCGATCGACGGACTGGTCACCGCCGCGCTCGCCGTGCTGTTCACCGCTCCCGACGCCGCCGCCGAGCTCGCGGTGCGGGCGCTGGAGCTCACCGACCAGTCCTCGCCGTCCCTGCTCGACCGCACCGTCATCGCGGTCCGCGCGCTGACCGCGGCGGGCAAGCTCGCCGCGGCGCAAGCGCTCGCGCAGGACGCGTTGTCCCGCCAGGTCTCGCCGGAGGCGTCGGCCCGGCTGCGGCACTGCGTGGCCACGACGACGCTGCTGTCCGCGCGGCACGCGGAGTCGGCGGAGCTCTCCGAGGCGTTGCTGCACGAGCCCGACCTGATGCCGCAGCTCGTGCCGTGGGTGGAGATCGTGCGCATGATGGCGCTGCTCGGCCACGACCGGCGCCGCGCGGAGGAGCTGGCGGAGGACGTCGTGCGCACCCACCAGGGGACGCCGGACGACGTGCTCGCGACGGCGCTCGCGGTGCTCGCCGCGATCGCCCGCGACACCGGGCAGCCCGGCGCGGCACTGGACCTGGCCCGCGCGGCCGCGCGGTCGGTGACCTCGCAGGAGCTCAGCGCCTACCCGCAGCTGCTGCTCGCGACCGTGCTGGGCGGGCTGCGCGAGCTCGCCGAGGCCGACAGCGTGCTGCGCCGGGCGCGCAGCGGGACGTCCGCCGTCGTCACCAAGGGCATCCTGATCGAGGTCGTGCAGGCCAGGACCCTGTTGCAGGCCGGGCGGATCGAGGAGGCGGCGGTCGAGGCGCGGGCAGCGCTGACCGCGGCGGAGGAGACGGGCCACACCGCGCTGGTGGCGCCCGCGCTGGCCGTGCTCGCGCTGGTCGCGATCCACACCGGTGACCTGCCGGCCGCGGTCGAGCACGTCGACCGCTACCGCCACGGCGTGCCCGCCGACGGGATCGTGTTCTCCCACGCCTTCTACCAGTGGACCGACGTCCTGGTCACCTACGTGGAGTCGGGGCTGGAGAAGGCGCTCGCGCTGCTCACCGACGAGTACCCGGACCTGGTGTCGTCCGGGCTCTTCGCCGAGGAACCCCGTGCCGCCGGGTGGTTCGTGCGCAGGGCGCTGGAGGCGGGCGACTCCGGGCTCGCCAAGTCCGTCGTCGCGAGGGTCGAGCAACTGGCCGCGGACAACCCCGGGTTCCGGGCGCTCGCGGCGGCCGCGCTGCACGCCCGCGGCCTGCTCGACGCCGACCCGTCCGCGCTGGAGCTGGCCGCACAGCAGGAAGGCGACCGGTGGGCGCGGGCGAACGCCGCGGAGGACCTCGGCGTGCTGCTCACCGACCGCGCCGCCGCGGTGAGGGCCCTGGAAAGCGCTCTCTCGCTGTACCGGGAGATCGGCGCGTCCCGCGACAGCGCCCGCGTGCTGGGCAGGCTGCGCAAGCTCGGGCGGCGCCGCCGGGCCGAACCCGCGCGTCCCGCGTCCGGGTGGTCGGGCCTGGACGACACCGAACGCGCCATCGCGAACCTGGTCGCGAAAGGACAGACGAACCGGCAGATCTCCACGCAGCTGTTCATGTCACCGCACACGGTGAACTTCCACCTGCGCAAGATCTTCCGCAAGCTCGGGATCAGCTCTCGGGTCGAGCTGGTGATGCGGACGAGGGACGACCGGTGAGCCGCTTGGCCTGACGGCGCAGCTGCAGGATGCGGGCCGCGCCGACGACCGCGACCAGCAGCGCCCCGCCGATCGCCGCGAAGAGCAGGGAGACGCCCAGCGGCAGGCTGAACTCGCCCCACAGGAAGTGGATCGTCGTCGTGCCCAGGTTCTGCAGGATGAACACCAGCAGGAAGATCAGCACGACGATCGCCACCAGCACGGCGACCCACGTCCCGCTGGTTCTGGTGGGACGGGTCGACTCGCGCGGGGTGTCCGGGGCCGTCAGGTCCGCCGGCGGGACGGTGGCAGGAGGACTGCCGGGCCTGCCCGCCGGGATCGGCTCGGTGACCGGGGCCTTCGGGGTCTCGTCGCTGGAGGTCGCCACCCGCCGATTATCGGCGACCTCCCGTCGTCGCGCCCGCTGGCGAACGGGGGACTACAGCCGGCGCAGACCGGCGAGCACGCGTTCGAGCAGCGCCATGTTCGGCTGGGCGCCCGGTTCGTGCACCGCGACCAGGTTCAGCGTGATCAGGTCGCTCAGCAGCACCCGCGTGACGCCGAGCGGGATCTTCATCAGCGCCGAGATCTCGGCGACCGACCGCGGCTGAAGGCACAGCCGCATCATCGCCGCCTGGTCGTTGTTCGCCTGGTGCAGCCGCTCCTCGTCGGTCGAGAGCAGCGTCTCCAGGCGCAGGTCGTGGCGGGCCGTCGTGCGGCCGCCCGTCCGCGCGTACGGACGGATCAGCGAGCTGTCCCGCGCGGGAACGCCGGGAGGTTCTTCTTCCTGCATCGGCCACTCCGGTGGCGGCTCCGGTGGGCGTTGGCGCAACGGTTGCTGAACGGGCATCTGCTGCGTGTCCGAGCCGTGCGAGTCACCTCGCTCGTCCGACTTCAGCCGTCTGCGGGTCGCCGGGGATCCGAATCGCGCCCCGGTGTAACCGATTTCCGTCGCTTCCTCGTCGTGCACGTGCCCAAGCTATAACGAAGTCGCCCAAATGTATGTCGATCACGTTGCCTTTTTGTCACCCAGATCGAATCTGACCTGGATTGCAGTGCCCGTCGCCGTCGTTTGGGTGCGCACGAGGTCCGCCAAACGGTTGACAAGCAACAGACCGCGACCGCCTGGTTCGTTTGCGTGAACAGGCGTGCGTCCGGCGAGAACATCCGTGATGTGTCCGTTGTCGTTGACTTGGCAAACAATGCTTTCGTTTTCGGTCCACACCCGGACCGTGCTCTGGCCGCCGCCGTGCCGGACGCTGTTGGTCGCCAGCTCGGTCACCGCGAGCGCGAAGTCGTCGAGCCGCGCCGCCGAAAGGCCCAGCCGCACCGCCTGCTCGCGGGCGAACGACCGCACCGCCGCCATCGCGCCCGCGCCCACCGAGGTGCTCACCGCGTCCACCGGGATCGTGAGCGGCAGCGAGTGCGCGGCGACGACCACCCGCGCCGGGTGGAAGTGGTCGCTCGGCCGGTGCCCGCCCGCGTCGATCACGACCGGGTGGGTCTTCTCGGCGTCGGCCAGCACCTCGTGGCCGAGCGCGGACGTGTCGTACGGGCACAGGATGCTCAGGTCGCGACCGCTGAAGGCGTAGTTGACGAGCGCCTCGTGCAGCGTGCAGGCCGGGTACTCGACGTCGGTGCGCCGGTCCCAGACCGGTTCGCTGATGATCCGGACGGCCCCGCGGTGCCGGTCGGCGAACGCGCGGAGATCCGGGATGATCCGGCCGGGGTTGCGGCCGGTGTCCGCCATGTCGAGGAAGGTGACGAGGTGTGCGAACCCGCTCAGCGCCTCCCGCAGCAGCTCGAGCTTCCTGCTGGGCACCGCCACGGCGACGGGCTCGCCGTTCGCCAGGCCCTCGACCACGAACGGGACCGTGCCGTCGATGTAGGACTCCTCGTCGGAGTAGAACAGCGCCGGATGTGCGAACGTCATGTGCCACCTCTCGTCAACTTCCCAGGGTGTCCACCCGAGCGGCCGCTCAAACCATCATTTCTTGACCCTCACACCGTGTCAGCCCCTACACAGGACCAGTCATGTTCACCATCGGAGACTTCGCTCACCTGGGCCGGGTGTCGGTGCGGATGCTGCGCCACTACGACGCCACCGGCCTGCTGCCGCCCGCCCGCGTCGACCCGTCGACCGGCTACCGCTTCTACACCGCCGCCCAGCTGCAGCGGCTCAACCGCCTCGTCGCGCTGAAGGACCTCGGTCTGACGCTCGACCAGGTGCGGGTCGTGCTCGACGAGGAACTGCCCGTCGAGCAGCTGCACGGCATGCTGTCGTTGCGACGAGCCGAGCTGCGGCAGCAGATCGCCGCCGACACCGCGCGCCTGCGCCGGGTCGAGGCACGTCTCCGCGCCATCGAGAGGGAGGGCACCATGCCCGCCGACGAGATCGTCGTGAAACCCGTCCCCGCCGTCCGCGTCGCCCGGCTGAGCGCCACCGCGGCGTCCTACGACCCGCAGGACATCGGCCCGGTCATCCAGCCGCTCTACCCGCAGCTGTTCGAACGGCTGGGCCGCGCGGGCGTCACACCGTCCGGGTGCGGCATCGCCACCTACGAACCCGCGCCCGGCGACGAGGTCCTCGTGCACGCCGGCGTGACCGTCACCGTCGAGCCGTCGCCCTCCTACGGCTTCGAGGTCGTGGACCTGCCCGCGCTCACCGAGGCGGCCACGGTCGTGCACCGCGGGGCGATGGACGACGTCGACGTGACCTACCAGGCCGTGGCGGCGTGGATCGAGGCGCACGGGTACAAGCAGAACGGGTTCGCCCGCGAGGTGTACCTGAACTACGGCGAGGGCGACCCGGCCGACTGGCTGACCGAGCTGCAGCTGGAGATCACCAAGCCGTGACATGAGCGCGGCGTGGCCGGTCAGCGGTCGTCGGTGTGGATGCGCCGGTGCAACGACTCCATCCGCTCGTCCAGCTGCGCCGCGATCATCGCCGACGACATCAGCTCGTCGACGAAGTCCGCGGGCGGGCTGTCCTCGTACTTGTAGAACAGCTTGTGCTCCAAGGTCGCCCAGAAGTCCATCGCGATGGTCCGCAGCTGCACCTCGACCTTCACGAGCTCGACCCGGTCCGACAGGAACACCGGGATGCGCACGATGAGGTGCAGGCTGCGGTACCCGTTCGGCTTCGGCGTGGCGATGTAGTCCTTGGTGCGCAGGATCTCCACGTCGTGCTGGCGCGCGAGCATCTCCTTGACGCGGTAGACGTCCGAGACGAACGGGCAGATGACGCGCACGCCCGCGATGTCGTCCAGCACGTCGCCCATCGACTCCAGGTCGAGCGGGAAACCCTTGCGCCGCAGCTTCTCCAGGATTCCTTCCGGCTTCTTCACCCGGTTGGTGATGTGCTCGATCGGGTCGTGCCGGTGGACCGAGTCGAACTCCTCGCTGAGGATGCGCAGCTTCGTCATCAGCTCCTCGATGGCGAACTTGTAGACGAGCAAACGCCGTTCGAGGTCGCGCAGGAGGCTCAGGTCGTCGGCCAGGTCGGTCACCACACCAGCGTACTGATCATCGGGGACCGAACCGCGCGACCGCTTGCGGGGCGTACCCGTAGAAACCGGGAAGTCCACCCGTGTGGAGGAACACGACCGGCGTGTCGCCGTGTGCCGCGATCTCGCGGAGCTTCACCGCGGCCTTGCCCGTGTACACCGGGTCGAGCAGCACGCCCTCGGTCTCGGCGAAGAGCTTCAGCACGTCCCACATCTCCGGCGTCGGCACGCCGTAGCCCGGTCCGACCGTGTCGTCGGTGAAGGTGACGTGGGACAGCTCCGGCGCGGGCGCGCCGAGCAGGGCGGCGGCCTCGGTGGCCAGGGCGCGCAGCTCCTGCTCCGTCTCCGCGGCGGGGTGCGAGACGCTCGGGGCGTGGACGGTGCCGGGCCAGCCGAGCAGCTCGGTGCCGAGCGCGATGCCCGCCGCCGTGGCGCCGCTGCCCTGCGGCACGACGATCCTCGCCGCGCCGATGCCGCGGTCGTGCAGCTGGTCCACCAGCTCGGCGGCCGCCGCGACGTAGCCGAGGGTGCCCAGGCCGTTGGAACCGCCGACCGGCAGCGTCACGGCCTTGTCGTGGTTCACCCGCGCGTAGACCTCGTCGGCCTCCTCGGCGTTCGCGCACACGTGCACGGTGGCGCCGAACATGTGGTCCAGCACGATGTTGCCGGAACGCTCGTACGCGTCGCCGTCCATCGGCACCTTGGCGGTGAGCACCAGCTCGCACCGCAGGCCGAGCTTCGCACACGCCGCCGCGGTCTGGCGGCCGTGGTTGGTCTGCAACGCGCCGAACGTGATGACCGTGTCCGCACCGTCGGCGAGGGCGCGGCCGAGCAGGAACTCCAGCTTGCGCAGCTTGTTGCCGCCCGCGCCCAGCCCGTTGACGTCGTCGCGCTTGAGCAGGACCGGAGGGCCGCCGAGCGCCGCCGTGAGCCGAGGGGCGTCGTCGAGCGGGGTCGGCCAGCTGCCCAGTGCGACTCGGGGGAACGCGCTCAGGTCCATGCCCGTGAGCTTAGGGCGTGCCCGCCGGTCCAAGGTGGACGGTTCAGGTCTCGCGGCCGAACTCGGCGTAGCGCGTGGTGCCGCTCTCCAGCGCCGTCACGGCGAGCGTGAGCCGCCGGTGCAGGGACGGATAGATGCGTGGCCGGGCGTCGTCGAGCGTCAGGTACTCCACGCCGCGCAGTTCGGGGTCGCAGGCCACCGCGCCGTCCACGACGCCGCCGTCGAAGACGAACTGGTGGCAGTCGCGCCAGACGCCGTTGCGCGGGGTCCAGTCGACCACCAGCAACCGTCCGAGCCGGACGTCCAGGCCCAGCTCCTCGCGGATCTCGCGCAGCGCCGCCGCCTTGGGCGACTCGTCGTCCTCGGTCATGCCGCCCGGGATGTCCAGCACCGGCTTGTAGACCGGCACGACGAACAGCACCCGCCCGGCCGAGTCGCGGACCAGTGCTCCGGCCGCGCTCGTCTTGACCGGCCGCCGCGACGCCACGCCGGGCTCGAACTCGATCTCGGCCGGTCCCTCGTCGAGGACGTCGGCGGCGAAGGTCGCGGGGTCTCCCGCGTGCTGGGCGGACATCGTCCGATGATCACACCACAGGGTGAATCACGCACCGGAGCGGCTGCCGTTCGGCGCTGGTGAGCGGCCGCCGGGCGATGACGGTGCGCGACCAAACGAACAAGCAGTACGCTCAGCGGTGTAACTCCGTGCGATCAATCGCCGATGTCCGAGGCAACATCGGTGGAGGTGACGCCAATGGGGGCAACCGGTGCCGCCAAGCGCAGACACGACGGCAGATCGGCCCCGTGGTCGGTGGTCATGCTGACCGTCGTGTTCGTCGTGGTGGCCCAGGTCCAGTTCGCCATCGCGATCGCGGAGGCCGTCTGGTGGCCTGCCGTGGTCGGGGTGCTGCTGCTGGGTGCCGCGATCGCTTTCGTGAAGACGGCGCGCAGGCTGCGTTGGGAAGACAGCGACACGTACGAGAAGCCGGTCGAGGTGGCCAAGCCGCTCCCCGCCGGGTACGAGCCGCACGTCGACGCCGACGGAAGCCTCGCTCGTGCGGTCGGCGAGGTGGTCGAGGCGTCCCGGCGCTGGAGGGCCTGACAGCTCCACGTCGCGAAGGCCGGCCCACGGGGTGGTCCGGTCATGTCGCCGTGTTCAGGATCGGAACGGGTTGGGCAGCCACGCCCACGCCGTCGTGGCCGGGTCCAGCCGCATGAGGGTGAGCGGCTTCGCGGGCAGCGGTTCGTGCAGCAGCGCGTGCCGGTCCGGCGTGGCGGGGACGGCGTCCGCCACGACCTGCCACAGCTCGGCGTCCGGCGCGTCGAACGCCTCCACCAGCCCCGCCACCGCCGTCGCGAAGAACGTGGCGAACGTCTTGGCGCGCAACGCCTCGGGGCTCGCGTGCAGCCGGGCGGGCAGGTCGGGGCGGGGGCTCACCCTGATGTCCGCGAGGTCGCGGTAGACCACCCGGCTCGGCCGTCCGCCGACCAGCCCCACCAGCAGGTTCTGCTCGTGCGCCTCCAGCGCGACGCCGCGGGCGAGCAGCGTCATCAGCGGCGGCACGGTGAGCCGCGCGAACTCCGCGAGCCAGGCGACCGGGTCCGGCGGAGGGGACAGGCGCAGCGCGGCCAGCGGCAGGAGCGTCTCGCCGGGGCGGGGCACCGGCGCGTCCCGCAGGATCACGCCCAGCCCGCGGTCCGGCTCGCCGTTCGTGAGCACCGCGGCGGACGCGCGGTTGGGTTGCAGCTCGATCCCCTCGACGACCCCGGCGAGGAACCCGGACACCGTCGTGGCGGTGGCGATCGACTCGGCGGAGATGTCCCGCACGGCCGAGGTGATCTGGGCGCTCAGCGTCGTCTTCACGTGCCACGGCCCGGCCGCGAGGGTCCGCAGCGCCATCAGCGGGCTCGCGTCCAACGTCCCGGCGCTCGCCACCTTGCGGCGTCCGGCCTGCCACGGGTGCACCGGCAGCAGGACGTGGTCACCGTCGGTCAGCTCGGCCGGCCAGTCGCCGAACACGACGTGGTCCTTCGCCGGGTGCAGCCGCAACCCGACGACGGGCCGGTGCTCCGGCCCGTACGCGAGGTGGTCGAGCGCGGTGAACCCCGTGCGGTTGCGGCAGCACGGGTGCAGCGGGTGGCCGTCCACGACGCTCTGCTCGTGCTCCGTCAGCGACCGGTCGGCGAACGGCGTCGTGAGCGGGGCGGCGGTGCGCGACAGCGCCAGTCCGGCGACGCTGTGCGCGACCTCGGAGACGAGGTTCTCCGACCGGGGCCAGCGCAGCGCCCGCAGCAGCTCGACAGGGTGGGAGAAGTCGTCCAGGTCCACGCTGACCTGCGGCAACGGTTCGACCGCCACCGCACGGCGCAGGCGCGCGAGTACCGCCGCACGCGCTCCCGGCAGCGCCGCGAGGAATCTCCCGGCACGATCGTCGTCCAGCGCGGCGGCGAACTCCGTTTCGATCGGCGTCTGCGTGAGAATGATCAGATCCTGACACATTCCCCTCAGGGAAGCGGGCCACCGTGGAAGCGAGCACCGTGGAAGCCAGCAGCACCGACCCCGACGGCGTCACCACGACGGCCCTGCTGAACTGCCTGCGCCGCGAGGTGGCCGTGCGGGAGCCGGACGGGACGCTGCTGCTGCCCCGCACGGGCGTGCGGCTGCGGGCGAAGGAGGGGCGCTGGCCCACCGAGCCCGAGATGTTCGCCGGGACCTGGCGGCCTGTCTCGTGGCACGAGCTGGCCGTGCTCACCGGCGAGGAGCTGGGCGACCCGCCGCCGGGGTTCCTCGACGAGGTCGCCGGGTCCCGCGCGGCCGTCGCCGCCGTGCTCGCCGCCCGCCCGGCCCCGCCCGCCGACCTCTACCAGCGGTCCGAGCAGGCGCTCGTCGCCGGGCACCGCTACCACCCCGCGCCGAAGGACCGCGGTGGCCTCCCGCCCGCCGAGTGGCTGCCGTACGCGCCGGAGGTGCACGCCCGCTTCTCGCTGGCGCACCTGGAGGGCTCGTTCACCGACGACGGTGACGTGCCGCTGCCGGAGGGCGTGCTGCTCGCCCACCCGTGGCAGCTCTCGCTGCTCGGCGTCGAGGCGGAGGTGGCCGACCACGAGGTGTGGCCGACGTCGTCGGTGCGCACGGTCTACGACCCGGCCGCCGACCTGTTCTACAAGTTCAGCCTCGACGTGCGGATCACCAACGACGTGCGCCGGCTGTGGGCGCACGACCTGAGGTGGATCCCGCCGCTGGCCCGCCTGCTGAGACCGGTGTTCGAGGACGTCTCGGCGGTGCACCCCGGCAGCGCGTTCATGGTCGACCGCGGCTACCGGACCTCGCCGAGCTGCCACGAGGGTCTCGCCGTCGTGGTGCGGGACGGCCTCCGGCAGCACGTGCTGCCCGGCGTGACCCCGTTGCTGGCGGCGGGGATCAGCGAGGGGTTCGAGGGGAACCCGGTGGACGGCCTGGACCCCGACGCCGCGCTGAGGTGGTTCCGGCGGTACGTCTCGGTCGTGGTTCCCCCTGTGCTGCACGCCTTCTTCGCGCACGGCGTGGTGATGGAGTGCCACCTGCAGAACGTCCTCGTCGGAGTGGACGCCGGGGGGATGCCGGTGCAGGCGATCTTCCGCGACCCCGAGGGGATGCGGCTGCTGCCGCGCCACGCCGACCTGCTGTCCTCAGTGGACGGACCGGGCAGTGCTCGCGGGGTGTCGGAGACCAAGGGCTGGGAGCGGTTGCAGTACTGCCTCGTCGTGAACCACCTCGTCGAGATCGCCGGTGCGGTGCTGGAGCGCCACCCCGGCATCGACGTGTGGGAGCAGGCGCGGGAGGTGTTCCTCGGCTGCGCGCGGGACCTCGGCCGGCCGGAGCGGCTGACGTCCCTGCTGGAGAGTCCGTTCGTGCCCGCCAAGGCGAACCTGTTGCTGCGCTGGGCGCGTGCGGAGGGCGCCGCGAGCCGGTATGTCGACTTCCCGAACCCACTGGACAGGAACGGTCCACTTCGTTGACAGCGTTTTCCCCGCGCCAATAGCGTGCTGGGACGTGACGAAACGCTGGCGCACCCTGACACCCACGGTCCTCGTCCTGGCATCCCTGCTCACCCCCGCCACCCCCGCGGCCGAAGCCGGTCGCGCCGTCTGGTTCACCTCCTGGGCCCAGTCGCAGCAGAACCTCGGTCCCGCCGTGCGCGACCAGTCGCTGCGCATGATCACCCACCTGAGCCAGGGCGGCAGCGCCGTCCGGGTGCGCGTGCAGAACACGTTCGGCACGCGGCCGCTGACGCTGGACCACACCACCGTCGGCCTGAGCAGCGGCGGCGCGGAGGTGTCGGACGTCCGCGACCTCACGTTCGGCGGCCGGCGCGCCGTGACGCTGCAACCCGGCGCGTCGACCTGGAGCGACCAGGTTCCGCTGAGGACGACCGCCGGGACGGACCTCGCCGTCAGCATGTACGTGGCGGGGGAGGCGGTCCCCGGCCGGCACGACACGGCGTTCCGGGACAACTACCTGACCCCGGCGGGCACCGGTGACCACACCGCGGCGCAGGCCGAGCCGTACAGCCAGAAGACCCAGTCCACCTACGTGGTGACCGCGGTGGACGTCTTCAACCCGCGGCTCAAGGGCGTGATCGTCCCGTTCGGCAGCTCCGTCGTGGACGGGATCGGCAGCACGAACTGCGGTCCCGGCTGCACCGAGATCGGCACCAACAAGCGCTGGACCGACTTCCTGGCCCGCCGGCTCGCCGCGGAGCTGCCCGCCCACGCCCAGCTGGCCGTCGCGAACGCGGGCATCAACGGCACGACCAGCGCCGTCTGTCCCGGGAACGCTCCCGGTATCAGTGGCCTGGACGCGGTGTCACGGTTGGAGCGGGACGTCCTGGACCTGCACGGCGTCACCGACGTCATCTACTACTACGGCACCAACGACCTCGCCAACGGGTGCTCGGGTGCCGACATCATCGCCAGCTACCGCACGGTGTTCGACCGGCTGCGGACCGCCGGGGTGGCCGTCCACGTCACGCCGATCACGCCCCGCCCCGGCTACAGCGACCAGAACAACGTCGACCGCCACGCCGTCAACTCCTTCGTGCGGCGGGGCAGCGACTGCTCCGGCACGTGCGAGTCGCTGACGGACTTCGACCAGGTGCTGGCCGACCCGACGAAGCCCAACAGCATCCACCCGCCCTACGACACGGGTGACGGCGTGCACGCCAACATCGCCGGGCAGCAGGCCATCGCGGGCTACATCGACCTGAAGGCGTTCCGCTGAGGCGTCATCCCGGCCGGAAGGAGGAGCGGGGTGCGGGCGAGTCCCCCGTGAGAGCTACCCCGAGGTGTCCTCCCGGGTGGGATTTCCCGTGCTCGCCGGGGTTCTAGCGTCAGCGGCACGAGTTTTCCGCTGACAGCCAGGAAGTCGGAGTCATGCAACGAAGTGCCGCCCGCCGCGTGTGCGCCGAGCCGTCCGGGTGGGAGCGGTGGGTGCGCCGGTTCCGGTTCCCGGTCCTGTTCGTGCCGCTGTTCGCCGCGCTGCTCGCGGTCGCGGAGGTCGCGTCGCGCCTCGCCCCGGTGCCGCTGCTGGCGCTGCCCGCCGGGGTGGGACTCGCCGTCGCCGGGCTGGCCTGCTACCGGTGGCTGGCGCGGGTCGTCGAGGGCAGGGACACCGTGCTGGAGGTGGCACCGCGCCACCGGTGGGCCGGTCTGGCCCGCGGTGCGGCGCTCGGGGCGTGGCTGTTCTGCTCGGTGCTCGCGCTGATCGGGATGCTCGACGGCTGGGGCCGGGTGACGTGGGGGTCGTTCTCCGGGGTGCTGGGGGTCGCCGGGGTGCTGGCGGCGGTCGCGACGATGGAGGAGATCGTGTTCCGCGGCGTGCTGTTCCGGATGCTGGAGGAACGGGCGGGGACCGCGGTCTCGGTGGTCGTGTCGTCGTCGCTGTTCGGCCTGGCGCACCTGCTCAACACCGGCGCGACGCCGTGGACGGCGCTGTCCGTCGGGCTCACCGGCGGCGGTGTGCTGGCCGCCGCGTACGTCGTGACCCGGTCGCTGTGGCTGCCGATCGGCCTGCACTTCGGCTGGAACTTCGCCCAGGCCGGGGTCTTCGGCGTCGAGCTGTCCGGCGCGGACGTCGAGCCGTCCGGGCTGCTGCTCCTGGAGCTCGACGGCCCGGTGGTGCTCACCGGCGGACCGTTCGGTCCCGAAGCGAGTGTGCCGGCCGTGCTGGTGTGCCTGGTCGCGACCGGTGTACTGCTTCGCCAGGCCGCGCGCACCGCCAGGATCAGGCCACGACCCCGATCGTCCTAAGTGGATTCACGACCCACTGCGCCGATTGAGACGCGATCTGGGCTGAGAGCGCTTCCGTGCTACGTTCGAGGAAGAGCTGACCACTCGGAGCGGAGCGGCCTGTGCCCGTCCTTTGGGGTGTCTCCTTCGACGCCACGGCCATGTCTGGTGTGGTGGTGGAGTTCATCAAGATCGCGAAGTCCTTCGCGGGCAGGGGGTTCGGGGTCCACCTCGACCTCGGCTACGACATCAAGGCCGACAAGGGCCGTTTCTTCCAGCCCTACCAGCAGGAACGCGTTCCGGACTGGGTCACCCTGGACCGGGTCGACGGCCTGCGCGACATCGCCGGGTACGACCAGGAGTTCGTCGCGGCGACCCTGGAGGACGTCCGGCACGACCGCGTCCCCGACACCGGCCACGTCGTCGAGCGGCTCGCCGACGCGATCGTGCGGACCTGGGAGGACCGCGGCGTCACGCTGGTGATGGTCGAGAACGGCACGCTGCCCGAGAACGTCGCCTACACGAAGGCGTTGTACCGGGCGATCGAGGTCTACGGCACGACCCACGGACTGGGCCGGTACGTCCTGTGGCGCGACCACGACCTGATGTGGCAGAGCGAACCGGACAAGTACGGCAGCTTCCCGTACCCGGCGACACCTCCGATGGTGAACTCGCCGCACATCCACTACTTCGCGCTGCACGAGGAGGCGAAGCGCCGCACGCTGGAGTGGATGCCGCACCTGCGCAACCTCGACGTGCTGCCGAACACCTTCACCCCGCCGAGCCGTCCGGGGCGCGCGGACTTCCGCGAGCACCACGGCATCCCGCCGGACGCGCGGATCGTCGCCAGGTTCACCAGGATCATCCCGCAGAAGCGCGTCGACAGGGACCTGCACCTCGTCGCGATGCTGCCGGACACGTGGCTGTTCGTCGCCGGGGACACCGAGGAAGACCCCGGCGAGACCGCGAAGCTGCGCGCACTGGCCGGACAGCTCGGGGTTCCCGTGGTGTTCGGCGGCGTGCTCGAACCGTGCGAGTCGGCGGGAGACGGGTTCTCCGTGCGCGACCTGCTGGCGCACGCCGACGTCGTGTCGTTCCTGACGTCGTACGACTACGAGAGCTACGGCAACCCGATCGGCGAGGCGATAGCGGCGGGCGTGCCGTACATCGCGAGCCGGTACGCCCTCTACGACACGGTGTACGCGGGCTTCGAAGCGCCTGTCCTGGACATCCTGTCCCACGACCTGCCGACGCGGGAGTTCGCCGCGCGGGTGCTGGAACTCATGACGAACGCGGAGAGGCGGGCGGAAGTGGTGGCGCACAACCAACAGCTCGGGATGCACAACCGCGCTGCCGCGGAGGACCTGGTGAGCGGGCTGTTCCCGCCGCCGATGGGCGAACGCGTGCGGCTCAGCGTCGTGCTGCCGGTGTTCGACGAGGCCGCGAACATCGAGGACGTGCTGCGGTCGTTGCACGACCAGGACGACATCGACCCCGAGACCTACGAGATCGTGCTGGTGGACAACAACTCCACGGACGCCACGGTCGAGCTCGCCCGTGCCTTCGCCGAGACGTCCAAGGTCGCGGTGCACGTGATCAGCGAACGCGAGCAGGGCGTCGCGTGTGCGCGCAGGACGGGCATGGAGTTCGCCGCGCAGCGCAGCCGCAACCGCAAGGACCCCGGCGAACGCTTCTACCTGGTCTCCGCCGACGCGGACTGCAAGGTCGACCGGCGGTGGCTCACCGAGCTGTTCGCCGTGATGGAGAAGGACAAGGCCGCCATCGGCGTGTGCGACTACTACTACAACGACGAGCACTTCGTGGGCAGGCCAAGACTCTGGGACGCGATCCAGCGCACGTTGCGCTGCCGCGCGGTGACGTTCTCGTTGTTCGGCGGTTTCCCGGACGGCAAGGGCTTCGCCGTCGAACGCGAAGCCTACGAGAGCGTCGGCGGCATCGAGATCTTCTACCAGCTGCGCGACGGGAAGTTCGTCAACCACCTGTCCGACGACTGGGACTTCGGCATCAAGGTCCGCGGGGCGGGCTACGACATCGCCTACGCCCCGAAGTCGCGGGTCGAGATCAACCCGCGCCGCGTCAACCACGCCCTCGACGAGGTGATCACCGGCAGGGCCTACGGCAACGACGGCATCATCGTCATGCGCGACATCCGGCCCGACGCGCCACCGCGCACCGCCGACCTCACCGAGGAGGAAGCGTTGCAGGCGTGGGAGTTCTCCATCAAGGACTTCACGCCCAAGAACACCATCCTGCCCGTCCTGCTCACACCGTCCTTCCTGGACGACGACGCGGTGGTGGCGTTCTTCGGCCAGGACCTCGCGGCCAGGCTGGGGGAACGCGCGGCGGAGATCAAGGCCGAGATGAGCATGACCGACTTCCAGCCGATCCACTCCTACAAGACGCCGTCGTACCGGCTGTACCTGGAGTTCCGCGACGAGATCTTCGCGCGGCTGCGGGCGACGGTCGGCGAGGACATCGGCTATCCGCCGCCACTCCCGGAGTGCTTCGCCGACGTGCCGGAGGAGCGGTTCGCGGAGTTCGTGAAGTACTACTGCGAGGACCGCGAGTCCGGAGAGGCCCACAACTACTTCGGCAACGGAGGCGTGTTCTGATGACCGGTGTCCTGACCGAGCGCGAACCGCGGGTGTGGGCCGCGCTGCAGAACCCCGCCAACTCCCACCTGCTCGACTACGTCACCGAGGACCCGTTCGGGGCGCACGTCTTCCCCGGCAACGTCCCCGGCTACGGCGTGGAGGACTTCCTCGACGACCTGAGCGACCAGCTCGTCGGCACCGCACCGATCCACCTGTGGTCCTACATCCCCACGTGCGCCTACAAGTGCCGCTTCTGCCAGTACCCGGTGGTGCTGGTCAAGGGCGGCCAGGCCGAGGAGAAGCTGACCCAGTGGGTCGACTGGAACATCCGCGAGGCGCGGCTGTGGCTGAAGCGGGTCCCCGAGCTGGCCGACGCGCCCGTGGGCGAGTTCAACGTCTTCGGTGGCACGCCGTCGTTGTTGCCGGAGAAGCAGATCCGGCGCCTGCTCGACTTCTACCGGGAGAACTTCGGGTTCACCGAGGACACGACGATCCGGTTCGAGGGCGACCCCAGCACGTTCACCGTGCCGAAGCTCGAACTGCTGCGGGAGCTGGGCTGCACCAAGCTCTCCAGCGGCGTGCAGTCGTTCGACGACCCCGTGCTGCGCGAGTGCGGCCGTGAGCACACGTCGGAGATGTGCGTCGACTTCGTGCGCAACGCCCAGGCCGCCGGGTTCGAGTGGATCAGCATCGACCTCATGTACGGCCTGCTGGACCAGACCGTCGACAGCGTCCGGCGCGACCTGGACGTGGTGCTGGAGAACGAGATCACCGCCGTCGTGTGCACCAAGCTGCACCTCAAGTCCTACGCCGAGACCAGGACCGGCGTGGCGGGGGAGCGGCCGGCGCCGTGGCAGCTGCCCGAGTACCGCGACCGGCTCGTCCGCAACGGCCACTTCTGGCCGGACCTCCTTCAGCAGTACCGGATGCGGGAGATCCTCACCGACGGCCTGCGCGCCGCCGGCTACACCGAGCACCCCACGATGTACTTCGCCCGCGACGGGCTCGGTCCGGAGAAGTGGAAGTCCATCATGGTGGACCAGGACAAGCAGGAGGCCGAGGTCGCGATCGGCCTGGGCGGCAGCTCCAGCTGCCGCGCGTCCGAGGCCATCACCGACGTGAACTGGAAGAACTACGCGAAAGCCGTCGAGGAGGGGCGCGTGCCCTTGGGCTCCGCCACCGGTTTCGACGCGGACGCGCAGGAGGCGCGGGCGGTCAAGATGGCGCTCTCGACCTTGCAACCGGTGCGCGAAGACCTGCACCGCGCCCGTTATGACCGGTCTTTGCACGACAGCCCGTGGCGGGAGAAGTTCGCCTCGCTCGCCGACCGCGGCCTGGTCGTGGCCGACTCCGACGGCATCACGCTGACCAGCGACGGAGAAGTGCTGGTGGAAGCCATCATCAACACCGAGCTGTGACGGCGCGGGTTGAAACCTCGGTGAGCTGATTGTCACCGGGTCGGGTGGTCTTGCCCGCGTCCGGCCCTGCGAAGTCGGCGCGGGCTTTCTACGGTCCTGCCCAGCGGCCGAAAGGTCGTCGCACCACCAGGGCAAGCCGTGCGCTCACCTGTCCAGCGGCTGCCTTGATCCGTATCACGGATCGAAGTCCCCGTCGGACAGGCGCCGCTCGCGGCGAGAGCGTGGCGGGGCGAGAAAAGGACCATGAGTCATCTTCGTGGCAATGCCACCACCCGCGCCCTGCTCATCGTCGTCTCCGCGATCGCCGTGCTCCTGGCTGGCGGCGCACTCGCGTCGGCCGCCCCTTCGGTCGACTGGGACCGCATCGCCCAGTGCGAGAGCGGCGGGAACTGGTCCATCAACACCGGCAACGGCTACTACGGCGGGCTTCAGTTCAGCCCCTCGACGTGGCGCGCCCACGGCGGCACCGGCCGCGCGGACCAGGCATCCCGTGAAGAGCAGATCCGCGTGGCGGAGAACGTGCTGCGCACTCAGGGAATCGGCGCCTGGCCGACCTGCGGCGGTCGTTCCGCCACGGTGAAGACCACCCCGCAGACCCACCAGCAGTACACGCCTCGTGCCGCGGTGGCGGCCGTCCCGGTGGTGCCGGTGGCACCGTCGTCCACGAGCAACCCGGACGGCGACTACGAGATCAAGGCGGGCGACACCCTCACCGGCATCGCCGAGCAGCTGAAGATCGAGGGTGGCTGGCAGGCCCTGGTGGCCAAGAACGCGCAGTTCCTGACCAACCCGGACCTCATCCAGGTGGGCCACAGGATCGCCACGAAGTGACCGGCTGAACGCCCGGCCTTCCAGTCAGTCCTGTTCGGCGGGGATCTCCGCGTTCGCGCGAGGCAGGGTGAACCGGATCGTCGTGCCGCCGGTGACCTCGGTGTCGAGCCAGATCCGGCCACCGTGGTACTCCACGATCTTGCGGCACATCGCGAGCCCGATGCCCGTTCCCGCGTAGCGGTCCTTGCCGTGCAGCCTCTGGAAGATGACGAAGATCCGTTCGGCGTACTGCTCCTCGATGCCGATGCCGTTGTCCCGCACGGAGAACACCCAGTTGTCGTCGTCGCCCGGTTCCGCGTCGACCCTCACGTGCGGCGCCTGCTCACCGCGGAACTTCACCGCGTTGCCAAGGAGGTTCTGGAACACCGCGGTGAGCAGACGGGCTTCCCCGCGCACCTCGGGCAGCTCGCCCACCTCGATGGTGGCGCCGGCGTCCTCCACCGCCTGCGCCAGGTTGCGGCGGGCGTCCTCGACCAGCTCGGCCGCGGGCACCACCACGTGCTTCTCGCGGTGGCGGCCCACCCGGCTGAACGCGAGCAGGTCGTTGATGAGCAGCTGCATGCGCTTCGCGCCGTCCACGGCGAAGTCGATGTACTGCGTGGCCCGTTCGTCGAGCTGGCCGCGGTAGCGCCGTTCCAGCAGCTGGCAGAAGCTCGCGACCTTGCGCAGCGGTTCCTGCAGGTCGTGGGACGCCACGTAGGCGAACTGCTCCAGCTCGGCGTTGGACCGGCGCAGCTCGGCCGTGGCGGCGTCCAGCGCGGCGTTGCGCTTCTGGGCCTGGTCGAGCTCGTCGACGATGCGGGTGCGCATGACGTCGACGTCCCGTCCCAGCTCGCGCAGCTCGGACGGGCCGGTGGCGGTGACGGTGTGGGCGAAGTCGCCACCCGCCACCATCGCCACGTGCTGCCGCAACCGGGTCACCGGACCGACGACGTGCATGAGCACCGCCGCGACGCAGCCGAGCACCGCGAGCAGCACGACCGCCATCGCGATGATGCAGGTGACGGCCATGCTCGTGGCCGAGTCGTTGAGCCCTGCCCTGCCCTGTGCCCGCTCCTCGGCCAGTTCCTCCTGGAGCGCGGACAAGGCGACGCGCACCGCGTCGAACCGCTCCTTGCCCACCGACTCGTCGGGCGGTTGCGCTCCGGCGCGGACGGCGGCGATGGTGGGGTCCGCGTACTCGGTGCGCCAGCCGGCCAGCGCCGCGTCCAGGGAGTCGAGGTCCGCCACGACCGTCGGCGTGTTCAGCGCGGCGACGGTGGCCCGCGCGGAGCTCTGCCGGTCGAGCCCGTTCTGGTAGGGCTTGAGGAAGTCGTCGCTGCCGCTCAGCACGAAGCCGCGGACGCCGTTCTCCTGGTCCACCAGGTCGGCGCCCAGCTGCTGCGCGCTCACCACGGCCGGCCCGACCACGTCGAGCAGCCGCGACCGCGCCTGGGAGAGCTGGCTGATGGCCAGCAGGACCGCGAGCGTGGCGCCCAGCAACACCGCGACCAGCGCCATCGAGATCCACACCGACCACCGCCGCAACGACGGACCCGCCGGCACCGCACCCGAACCCGTGCGCACTGAACCTCCCCTGTCACGACGCAGGACGCCGTCCTCAACACGCGTTGAGGAGCGCAATCCTAGAGCCGCCGCGGGAAGGGGCTGTCAGCCGTGCACGGTGATGACGTAGCCGTCCGGGTCGGCGAAGGCGAACGTCCGCCCGAAGGGTCCGTCGAACGGAGCAGTGACGACCGGGACGCCCTCGGCGGCCAGCTCGTCGTGCAGGCCCTGCGCGTTCTCCGCGTGCAGCCACAACGCGACGCCCACGCCCGGACGCGGCGTGGCGGCGTCCAGGTCGACGCCCGGCAGCGGCTCCCGCACCGCGAACGGGATCGGCGTGGTGGCGAACACCACCGCGCCGGGCGGGCTCGCGGGCACCCGGCGCAGCCCGAGCCGCTTCTCGTAGAACTCCGCCGAGCTGCCGAGGTCGCGCACCTGCAACGCGAGGAAGTCGGGTCCGGTCACGGTCATGACGCCTCCTGAGGTATGTCAATGTGCTGACATCCAGACGGTATGTCATGATGCTGACATGGGTCAAGCCGAGGTGGTCGGGCCGCTCGACGAAGCGGTGGGGTACATGCTCAAACGGGCGGCGACGGCGTTGCGCGCCGAGATGGAGGCGGCGTTGCGCCCGCTGGACCTGACGGTGTCGCAGTACTCCTGCCTGGAGGTGCTGGCGCAGCGGCCGGGGCTGTCCAACGCGGAGCTGGCGAGGGCGGTCTTCGTGACGCGCCAGTCGATGAACCTGGTGCTGCGCGGCTTGCAGGACAGGGGCCTGGTCACCCGCCCCGCGACCGCCGAGCACGGCCGCGCGCTGCCCAGCGAGGTGACCGATGCGGGCCGCGTCCAGCTGCGGGCCGCGAGCGCCGCCGTGCGCGCGGTCGAGAAGCGGATGCTCGCGCCGCTGTCGGAGGCCCGCCAGGCCCGTCTGCTGCGGGACCTGGCGGCGTGCATCGACGCGCTGTCGCCCCCGGCATAGGGCCGGGACGGGCGCGGACCCGTTCGGTCAGCCGACCGCGACGGGGTGCAGCCAGCAGGCGACCGAGCGGCCGTCCCTGCTCTGCCCCAGCAGCGGCACGCGGTCGCCGCAGACGTCCAGGGCGCGCGGGCAGCGCGGGTGGAACGCGCACCCGGCAGGCATGGACCGGAGGTCCGGCGGCGAGCCCGGGATGCCCGTCAGCTCCCGTTTTTCGCCCTTCAGCGCGGGGAACGACCGCAGCAGGCCGTCGCTGTAGGGGTGCAGGGGAGAGCGGTAGAGGTCGGCCGACGCCGCCTCCTCCACGACCTGGCCCGCGTACATGATCGCGATCCGGTCCGAGAACTCGACCAGCAGCGACAGGTCGTGCGTGATGAACACGACCGAGAACCCCAGGCGCTCGCGCAGGTCCACGAGCGTGCGCAGGATCTGCCGCTGCACCACCACGTCCAGCGCGGTGGTCGGCTCGTCCATGACCACCACCCGCGGGTCGAGCGCGAGCGCCATCGCGATCATCACCCGCTGCCGCATCCCGCCGGAGAGCTGGTGCGGGTAGCTGTGCAGCCGGTCGGCCGCGATGCCGACCAGCTCCAGCAGCTCGCGGGCGCGGTCCTGGCGGGCGCGCGGCGACGTCTTCGGCGAGTGCGCCTTGATCACGTCCACCAGCTGGGTCGAGATCCGCTGCACCGGGTTCAGCGAGTTGATCGCGCCCTGGAACACGATGGCGATCTCCGACCACCGCAGCCGCCGCAGCTCCGCGTCGCGGATGCGCAGCAGGTCGACGGTCGTGCCGTCCTGGAGGTGGTAGAGCACCTCGCCGCTCGCCACCACACCCGGCGGGGGCAGCAGCCGGGTCATGCCGTAGGCCAGCGTCGACTTCCCGCTGCCCGACTCCCCGGCGAGACCCAGCACCTCGCCGCGGTGCAGGGTCAGGTCGACGTCGCGCACCGCGCGCACCGAGCCGGGACCGGCGCCGTAGTCGACGTTCAGCCCCCGCACCTCGAGAATGCGTTCCTTCATGACGTCTCCAGCTTCTGCGCGAGCTTCGGGTCCTGGGGGAGCACGGGGGTGAAGCCGACGCGCATCCGCACACCCGGCATCGAGAAGCGGTTGCGCAGCCGAGGGTTGACGTACTCGTCGATGCCGAAGTTCACCAGCGACAACGCCGTGCCGAGCAACGCGATCGCGAGACCGGCCGGCACGAACCACCACCACGCGCCCTGCGCGAGGGCCTGCTGCGACTGGGCCCAGTACAGGACCGTGCCCCAGTTCCAGCCGCCCGCGTCGGACACGCCGATGAACGCCAGCGTGATCTCCGAGACCACCGCGAACAGCACGGTGCCGACGAAGCCGGACGCGATGACGGCCGTCAGGTTCGGCATGATCTCGAACAGGATGATCCGCCAGGCCGACTCGCCGTTCGCCCGTGCCGCCTCCACGTAGTCGCGCCTGCGCAACGACAACGTCTGCGCCCGCAGCACCCGTGCGTTCCACGCCCACGACGTCAGGCCGATCACCAGCGCGATCGTCAGGTTGCTCGTCTCGGGCAGCGAGGACGTGATGATGACGATCAACGGCAGCGCCGGGATCACCAGGAACACGTTCGACAGCGCGGAAAGGCCCTCGCCCGCCGACCCGCTGAGGTAGCCGGCGGTGACGCCGACCAGCACCGACAGCACGGTCGCGACGACGCCGGCGATCGCGCCGACCAGCACGACGCTGCGGGTGCCGGCGAGCACCTGGCTGAAGATGTCCTGGCCCAGGTGAGTGGTGCCGAACCAGTGCTCCGCCGACGGCGGCTGCAACAGCGCGCTGCTGCGTTCAGACGGGTCGAACGGCGCGAGCCACGGGCCGACGACCGCCATCAGCGCGAAGAATCCCAGCGCCACCAGCCCGGTGAGCGCCTTGGGGTTGGTGCGCATCAGCCCTCCCTGCGGGTGCGCGGGTCCAGCGCGAGGTAGGCGACGTCCGCGAGGAGGTTCGCCAGCAGCACGGACAGCGTGATGATGAGGAAGATGCCTTGCAGCAACGGGTAGTCCTTCGCGCCGACCGCCTGGAACAGCTGCAGGCCGAGACCGGGGTAGGAGAACACGATCTCCACCAGCAGGGTGCCGCCGACGATGAACCCGAGCGCCAGCGCGAAGCCGGACACGTTGGGCAGCAACGCGTTGCGGGCGGCGTAGGCGAGCATCACGCGCCGTTCGGGCAGGCCCTTGGCGTGCGCGACGGTGACGTAGTCGTCCGACGACACGGTCACCATCATGTTGCGCATGCTGAGGATCCAGCCGCTCACCGACGACACCAGGATCGTGAACGCGGGCAGCAGCGCGTGCTGCACCGTGCTGCCGATGAACTGCCAGTCCCAGTTCGGCACCAGGCCGATCGCGTAGGCGCCGGAGGCGGGGAAGAAGCTGCCGGGACCGGTGAGCAGCGCGATCGCCACCAGGCCGAGCCAGAAGTACGGGATCGACGAGACGAACGTCGTGACGGGGATCAGCGAGTCCGCCCACGTGCCCCGCCGCCAGCCCACCACGGCACCCGCCGCGGTGCCGAGCAGGAACCCGATGACCGTGGTGATGCCGACCAGGCCGACCGTCCACGGCAGACCGTCGCCGATCACCTCCGCCACGGGCGTCGGGAAGAACGTGAACGACAGCCCGAGGTCGCCGCGCAGCAGCTGGCCGAGGTAGGAGAAGTACTGGCTCGCCAGGCTCTCGTCCTTGTCCAGCCCGAACAGGACGTACAGCGACCGCACGGACTCGCTCGTCATCTGCCCGCGCTGCTTGGTGATCAGCGCCTGCACCGGGTCGCCGGGGATCATCCTCGGCACGAAGAAGTTGATCGTCACCGCCGCCCACGCGGTGAGCAGGTAGAAGCCGAACCGCTTGAGGAGGTAGCTCACGACGCGTCCTCCCGGTACAGCCAGCACGCCGCGAAGTGCCCGTCGCCGAGCTCGAAGCGCGGCGGCAGCTCGGTGCGGCAGACGTCCATCGCGAACGGGCAGCGCGGGTGGAACCGGCACCCGGCGGGCGGGTCGATCAGGCTCGGCGGCTCACCCGCGCCGCCGTCCTTCTCCTCCACCGCCGGGCGGTCGGGGTCCGGCGCCGACTCGATCAGCAGCTGCGTGTACGGGTGCGCCGGGCGTTGCGTGACGGTCTCGCTGTCGCCGCCCTCGACGACCTGGCCCGCGTACATCACCACCGTCTCGTCGGCGAAGTACCGCGCGGACGCGATGTCGTGCGTGATGTAGAGGATCGACAGGTGCAGCCGTTCCTTCAAGTCCCGCAACAGGTTCAGCACACCGAGCCGGATCGAGACGTCGAGCATGGACACCGGCTCGTCGGCGAGCAGCACCTCGGGGCTCGCGGCCAGCGCCCGTGCGATCGCCACGCGCTGCCGCTGCCCGCCGGACAGCTCGTGCGGGTACCGGTCGAGGTAGCGGTCCGCGGGCGTCAGGTGCACGCGGGACAGCAGGTCCGCCAGCGACTTCTCCAGGTCGTCGCCGCGGTTGCCGTGGATGGAAAGAGCCCTGGTGAGGTGGTAGCGGATGGTGTGCACCGGGTTGAGCGACGCGAACGGGTCCTGGAAGATCATTTGGACCCGGCGGCAGTACGCCCGGAACCGCCTGCCCCTGCCCCAGCCGCGCTGCACGGCGACGGGCTCGCCGTGCAGCCGGATCTCGCCGGACGTCAGCGGGTACAGCTGGGCGAGCAGCCGCGCGACCGTCGACTTGCCCGAGCCCGACTCGCCCACCAGCGCCGTGACGCTGCCCCTGCGCAGCCGCAGCGAGACGTTCTCGACCGCCCGCACGGCCTTCTTCTCGCGCGACAGCGCCGCCCGCACGGGGAAGTGCTTGGTGAGGCCGTCGGCCTCCAGCACGATCTCGGTGGAGACCGTGCCGGAGACCGCGGGCGCTACCTCGGCCGTCACGAGGCGGGCCGCAGCTTCAGGACGATGTCGAGCGCGTTCTCCAGCGTCGGCTGCACCGGCGCGTACTGGTCCTGCTCGCTCGGCCAGCCGACCCAGTTCTTGGTGCTGTACTGGCCACCGCCGTTGGCCGCCGAGGTGATGATGACCGGCATGTCCTGCACGAAGATCCGCTGCAGCTCCTGCAACGCGGCGGTGCGCACGGACTCGTCGGCGGCGTTCGCGAACTCGTCGAGCGCCTTGGTGGCGGCCGGGTTCTCGTACCGGCCGTAGTTGCCGTTCACACCGGCCTCGCCGATCGGCTTGTACAGCGCGCCGTCCATGATGGACTGGTAGATGTCGTAGAGCGTCAGCCCGTTGTTGGTCCAGTGCATGGCGGCGCCGAAGTCACCGGTGTCGAGCGCCTTGGTCCACGAGTCGGCGTTCTGCAGGTTCACCGTCGCCGCGATGCCGATCTTGGCGAAGTTGTCCTTGATGATCTCCAGGTCGGTGACGTAGTCCGACCAGCCGGTGGGCACCGTCAGCTCGATCGTGACGGGCTGGCCGTCCTTGCCCTTGAGCTTGTCGCCGTCGAAGCTGTACCCGGCCTCGGTCAGCGCCTTCTTCGCGCCCTCGACGTCGACGGTGACCTTCTTGTCCTTGAACTCCGGTGCGATGAACGCGTCACCGGCGGGCGTCGGGATGCCGGTGATGTTGTCGACCTTCGGGTAGAAGTAGCCGGCCTCGCCCTGCATGAAGATGTCGTCGCGGTTCACCACCATGTTCGCCGCGCGGCGCAGCGCCGGGTCGTCCCACGGCTTGGTCTTGGTGTTGAACCACAGGCCGTGCACGCCGAGCACCGGCGGGAACCACAGCTTGTGGTTCTGCGGGTCCTTGCTCGTGTAGGCGGCCTGGTAGTTCGGGATGAAGGTGAAGCTCCACTCGGCCGCGCCGGTCGCGAGCGCGTTCGTCTGCGCGTTGTTGTCGCTGTAGGAGGTGTAGCGCAGCTCCTTGACCTTCGGGAGCTCCTGCCAGTACTGGTCCCTGACCGACAGCGTCACGGCTTGCGGCGTGAACGACTTCAGCGTGTACGGGCCGCTGCCGACCGGGTTCTTGAGCGTCTCGGTGCTGGGGTTCGAGAACGTCGACCACTGGTGCTTGGGCACGACGAACTGTTCGAGGATCTTCTTCTGGTTGACGTACTGCGACTTCGGGAAGCCGACGGTGACCTCGTTGCCGGAGAAGGAGATGTCCTGGTACGGCACGCCCTCGATGTTCAGGCCGGGGTTGTTCTTCAGCAGCTCGAAGGTGTACGCGACGTCCTCAGCCGTTAATGGTTTGCCGTCGGACCACGTGACACCGTCCCGGATGGTCAGGGAGAGCTTGTGGAAGTTCTCCGACCAGGTGAACTTGGTGGCGAGCCACGGCTTCGGCTCGTCGGTCACCTTGACCTCGTTGACCATGGCGAGCGGTTCGAAGAGCAGCCGTCGGTAGCCCAGCGACGAGGACGCCGACGAGTTGAGGAACGGGTTGTTGTTCTCCGTTTGCGGCCCGTTCGGCATGCCCACGTTCAGCACGCCGGCGGAGTTGCCGGCACTGCCGGGGTTCGTGGCCGAACAGGCACCGGTGAACGCCAGGGCGGTCGCGGTGACGGCAGCGCAAACACGCCTCAGTCTCATGGGAACTCCTTGTTCTCCAACGAAAGCAGGAAGAAGCAAGTGAGCGCTGTGAGGTGGTGACCGCGCGTGCCATCGCGGGTGGGGCCGGGGGTGGCCCTCTGGTCGCCGTAGAGTAGACGCCCGTTCTCGTGGTCAAGTCAATAACGAAGAGGTCACGACCCGAGGCTTATTTTTAGGCGCGAACTAACCTCGGCGCTCATGGTGCGTGCTCGTGCGACTGTGCGGGACCTCCGCCGGCAGAACCGATCCGTCCTCCTCACCGCCCTCTTCCTCGACGGCCCGCTGAGCCGTCTGCAGCTCAGCGCGAGCACCGGGCTCAGCGCCGCGACCGCCAGCACGATCACCGGCGAGCTGCTGGACGAGGGTCTGCTGACGGAGGCGGGCTCGGTCGAGTCCGACGGCGGCAGGCCCCGCGTGCTGCTGCGCGTCAACCCGGTGTTCGGGCACGTCGTCGGGGTCGACGTCGGGGAGACGGGGATCAAGGTCGAGCTGTTCGACCTCGCCATGACCCGTCTGTCCACTGTGGATCTGCCGGTGGCCGCGGTGCGCCCGGGGCCGGTCAGCGAGCTGGTCGCGGCCGGGGTCGCGCAGGTGCTGTCCGCGAGCGGTGTGCCCGCGTCGTCGGTGCTCGGCGTCGGCGTGGGGGTGCCGGGCACGGTCGAGCGGGGGACCTCCGCCGTCGTGCACGCGCAGACCATCGGCTGGGACGCCGTCCCGCTGGAGCGGATGATCCGGGAGGCGGGCGTCGAGCCGCCGCTGTTCGTCGAGAACGGCGCGAAGACCCAGGGGCAGGCCGAGATGTGGTTCGGCGCCGGTCGGGGGGCGCGGCACGCGGTGATCGTGCTGGTCGGCTCGGGTGTCGGCGTCGCGGTGGTGACCGGCGGCGTGATGCACCGGGGCGCGACGAGCAACGCGGGGGAGTGGGGTCACACCACGATCGTCTACGGCGGCCGGCGCTGCCGGTGCGGCGTGCGCGGATGCCTGGAGGCGTACGCCGGTGCCGAGGCCATGCTCGGCCGTTACCGGGAGGCGGCGCGCGACGGGAGCTCCGCGCCCGACCAGGTGTCCGCGCTGGAGGAGCTGCTCACGTCGCGGTCGGCCGCGGCCCGCCGGGTGGTCGAGGAGTCGGTGGGCTACCTGGGCGCCGGGATCGCCAACCTGGTGAACCTGTTCAACCCCGAGCGCGTCGTCCTCGGCGGCTGGGCGGGGCTCGCGCTCGGCGCGCGGCAGCTCGACCGCATCGTCGCCGCGACGGCCGAGCACGCGTTGCGCCATCCGTACGCACAGGTCCGCATCGAGCTGGGCAGGACGGGACCGGACGCGGTGGCGGTCGGAGCGGCGACGTTGCCGGTCGCGGCCCTGCTGGAGACGGGTGCGGACCCCCGTTCCGCGCGGCGGGCCGGGTGAGAAGGGCCCTTCCGCCGCATTGACACCGATGTCGTTGACCCCCGACTCTTTGGAGAGCGCTCTCCAAGGAGGTTCTCGGTGCACGACGCCCACGAGCTGGCCCGCCTGGTCGGCAAGCTCGACCTGAACGCCAAGGTGCGACTGCTGGCGGGGGGATCGGTCTGGCGCAGCCACGCCGAACCGGCCGTCGGGCTGCGCGCCCTGACGTTCTCCGACGGCCCGGCGGGCGTGCGCGGTCCCGGCTGGGACGAGCGCCGCACGTCGCTGGCGCTGCCGTCGCCGTCGGCCCTCGGCGCGACCTGGGACGAGGACCTCGTCGGCAGGCTCGGCGGCCTGCTCGCCGCCGAGTCGCGCCGCAAGGGCGTGGACGTGCTGCTCGCCCCCGTGCTGAACCTGCACCGGACCCCCTACGGCGGCCGCCACTTCGAGTGCTTCTCCGAAGACCCGCTGCTCACCGCCCGTCTCGGCGTCGCGTACGTGCGCGGGGTGCAGGCCGGTGGTGTCGCGGCGACCCCGAAGCACTTCGTCGCCAACGAGACCGAGACCGACCGCCTCACCCACGACGTGCGGGTGGACGAGCGGACCCTGCGCGAGCTGTACCTGGCCCCGTTCGAGGCGGCAGTGGAGGCGGGCGCGTGGGCCGTGATGTCGGCCTACAACGGCGTGAACGGCCACCCGATGTCGGAGAACCCGTTGCTCACCACGCCGTTGAAGGACGAGTGGGGCTTCGACGGCCTCGTCGTGTCGGACTGGGGCGCGGTGCGGACCACCGCCGAGTCGGCGCTGTCCGGCCAGGACCTCGCGATGCCGGGGCCGTGGGGTCCGTGGGGCGAGCGGCTGGTGGCGGCGGTCGAGGCGGGGGAGGTGCCGGAGAGCCTGGTCGACGACAAGGTGCTCCGGCTGCTCCGGCTGGCCGCGCGGGTGGGGGCGCTGGAGGGGACGGGCTCCGAGAGCGCTCCCACCGCCGCGGGCGCGGAGGAGCCGGTCGCCGCGGGTGCGTCTGCCGTCGCCAGTGCGGGGGAGGCGTCCGCCGCCGACCTCGCGCTGCTTCGCGAAGCGGTCGCCGCGAGCACGGTTCTGTTGCGCAACAACGGGGTCCTGCCGCTTCCGTCCACCACGCGCATCGCCCTCATCGGTCCCGGCGCCATCGCTCCCCGCGTCCAGGGCGGTGGCAGCAGCGGGCTCTACCCGGCCGCGGAGAACTCCCTCCACGACGTCCTGTCCGTGCGGGCGGAGGTCGTCACCGAGCCCGGCCCGGTGATCGACGAGCGGCCCACCCCGGTCGCCGCTCCCGTGCTGGTCCGCGTGCTCGGCGCGGACGACGCGGTGCTGTTCCGCGAGCACCGCCTGACCGGCCGCATTCTGGAGACCGCGGAGGTGCCGGGGGCGGCGACGCTGGAGATCAGCGCGGCGCTGAGCGTCACCGAGACCGGCCGGTGGCGGTTCGCGGTCGCCGGGTACGGCAGGCTGACGCTGGACGTCGGCGGGGAGCGGGTCCTCGACGTCGTGCAGCCCGTCGACACCGACGACCCCGCCGTGAAGCACCTCCGCCCGCCGCACCACGAGGTCGAGGTCGCGCTCACCGAAGGCGACGAGGTCGAGCTGGTGGCCCGGCGCGAGCTGGCCGAGGACAGCGGCATGGCCTCGATGCTGGCCGCGGACCCACCGCGCAGGCCGGCGGGAGAGGCGTTCGCCGCCGCCGTCGCCGCCGCGGAACGCAGCGACGTCGCGATCGTGGTCGTCAGCACCACGGACGCGATCGAGAGCGAAGGCAGGGACCGGTTCACGCTGGCGTTGCCGGGGAAGCAGGACGCGCTGGTCGGCGCGGTGTGCGCGGCGAACCCGAACACCGTCGTCGTGGTCAACTCCGGCGGCCCGGTGCTGATGCCGTGGCGCGAGGAGGCCGCGGCCGTGCTGCTCACCTGGTTCCCCGGCCAGGAGGGCGGCACCGGGCTCGCGGACGTGCTGTTCGGCGACCGCGAACCCGGCGGGCGGCTGCCCACGACGTGGCCGCGCGAGGAGACCGACGTGCCGGTGCCGGACTTCCTTCCGGTGCACAGGGAGCTGCCGTACCGCGAAGGGCTCGACATCGGGTACCGGGCGTGGGCCGTGAACGACGCCGCGCCCGCGTACTGGTTCGGCCACGGACTCGGCTACACCACCTGGGACTACGAGGAAGCACGCGTCGAGCGCGACGTGGTCCGCGTCCGGGTGCGCAACACCGGGCGGCGTCCGGGGCGGGAGGTCGTGCAGGTCTACCTCAGCCGGCCGGACAGCGCCGTCACCAGGCCGGCGCGCTGGCTGGCGGGCTTCGCGGCCGTCACCGCCGGGCCGGGTGAGGCGGTGGAGGCGCTCGTGCGGGTGCCGCAACGGGCCATCGGCCACTGGGACGGCGGGTGGGCGGTCGAGCCGGGCGCGTTCACGGTCCTGGTCGGACCACACGCCGGTCACACGCCCTTGACGCTGACCGCGGCCCTCCGCCCGTGGTGAGACGGATCATGATCAGGTCCACGCCCACGCTGGAGGACGTCGCCAGGCTCGCCGGGGTCTCCAGGGCGACCGTCTCCCGCGTCGTGAACGGCACCCGCAACGTCGACCCGCGCATCCAGGAGACGGTGCGCGACGCGATCGCGCGGACCGGGTACATCCCCAACCACGCGGCCCGCTCGCTCGTCACCCGGCGGACCGGGACGGTGGCGCTGGTCATCTCCGGTGCCGGTGGCGGGTCCGACGTGTTCGTGGACCCGTTCTTCGGCCGGATCACGGCCGGTGTCGTCGACTTCCTGCGCACCCGCGGCGTGCACCCGGTGCTGATGCTCGCCGACACCGACCGGGCCAGGGTGGAGGTCGTGGAGTTCCTGCGCCAGGGGAGCGCGGACGGCGCGCTCCTGGTCACCACGCACGCCGCCGAGACCTTGCCCGCGCGGCTGCTCAAAGCCCGCGTGCCGACGGTGCTCTTCGCGCGACCGGGCGACCCGATGCCGGTGAGCTACGTCGACCTCGACCACCAGGGCGGGGGAAGGCTCGCGGCGGCGCGGTTCGTGGAGATCGGGCGCACCCGCGTCGCCACCATCTCGGGGCCGTTGGACGTCCACGCCAGTCAAGACAGGCTCACCGGGTTCCGCGAAGCCATGGCGCGCAACGGTTTTCCGTACGTCCCCGCGGTCGAGGGCGGCTTCACCGCGGCGAGCGGCTCGGCGGCGATGCTCCGCCTGCTCGACGAGCACCCCGACGTGGACGGTGTCTTCGCGGCGAACGACCTGATGGCTCAGGGAGCCGTGGAAGTGTTGCTGGCACAGGGGAAACGGGTTCCCGGCGACGTCGCCGTCGTCGGTTTCGACGACAGCGCGCCCGCGCTGGCCTGCCGTCCCGCGCTCACGACCATCCGGCAGCCGGTGGAGCTGATGGCGGCGAAGATGGCCGAGGTGCTGGTCACGGCACTCGACGATCCCGAGGAACCGCCGCGGTCGGTCATCTTCGAACCGGAGCTGGTCGTCAGGGCCTCGGCATGATTGACCTGGGTGACACCACGCGTTAATCTACGGGAGAGCGCTCTCCCGGCGTCCGGTGCCACGGACGCCACCGTTCGGGCTCACTCGGCCCCAAAGGTGTAGGCAGGATCATGAGCTCTCCCCTGTCCAGGTCGGCTGCCCTGGCGGCCGCTGCTCTGTGTCTCGTGACCACCGCAAGCATCACCACCACCTCCGCGGGCGCCGCGGACTGCGGCGCCACCAACGTCGCGCTCGGCAAACCGGCCACGGCCTCGTCGACCGAGAACGGCGGCACCCCTGCTTCCGCCGCCGTGGACGGCGACGCGGGCACCAGGTGGTCGTCGCAGTTCTCCGACCCCCAGTGGGTCCAGGTCGACCTCGGCTCCACCCAGGAGGTCTGCCGCGTCTTTCTGAGCTGGGAGTCCGCGCACGGCAAGGCGTTCCAGGTCCAGGTGTCCGACAGCGCCACCGACGGCTCGTGGAGCGACGTCTACTCGACCACGACGAGCGCGGGCGGCACGCAGTCGCTCGACGTCTCCGGCACCGGCCGCTACGTGCGCGTGCTGGGCACCCAGCGCGCCACCGGCTGGGGCTACTCGTTGTGGGAGCTGGGAGTCTTCACCACGACGACCAGCACGCCGGGCGTCACCCCGACCGACCCGCGCAACCCCGACTTCGGCCCCAACGTGTTCGTCTACGGCCCCGAGTCGTCCCAGGCGGACATGCAGGCTCGCTTCGACGCCATCTCCGCGCAGATGAAGACGAACCAGTTCGGTCCGCAGCGCTATGCCGTGCTGTTCAAGCCCGGTACCTACAACGCCGACGTCAACCTGCGCTTCTACACCCAGGTCGCGGGTCTCGGCCTGATGCCGGACGACGTGAACGTCAACGGCCACATCCGGGTCGAGGCCGACTGGCTGCAGCAGGGCGACGACCCGAACAACCTCGGCAACGCGACCCAGAACTTCTGGCGCGGCGCGGAGAACCTGTCGGTGACGCTGCCCGCGAACCAGGTCGAGCGCTGGGCGGTCTCGCAGGCCACCGCGTACCGCAGGATGCACCTGCGCGGCCAGGCGCACCTGTGGAACGGCTACGACGGCTGGGCCAGCGGCGGCCTGATCGTGGACAGCAAGATCGACGGCACCGTCATCTCCGGTTCGCAGCAGCAGTTCCTCACCCGCAACAGCAACCTGGTGGACGGCTGGGCGGGATCGGTGTGGAACATGGTGTTCGCCGGCACGCAGGGCGCGCCAGCTGACCACTTCCCGGACCCGTCGCACACGACCGTCGACACCTCGCCGGTCACCCGCGAGAAGCCGTACCTCTACCTGGACGGCTCCGGTGAGTACCGGGTCTTCCTGCCCGCGCTGCGCCGCGACTCCCGCGGCACCAGCTGGGAGAACGGCAACCCCGGTTCGTCGGTCTCCCTCGCGGACTTCTACGTCGTCAAGCCCGGCACCCCGGCGGCCACCATCAACGCCGCCCTGGCGCAGGGCAAGCACCTCCTGCTCACGCCGGGCATCCACCAGCTCGACGACACGATCCGGGTGACCCGCCCGAACACCGTCGTGCTCGGGCTCGGCCTCGCGACCCTCACGCCGACCACCGGCAAGGCCGCGCTCACGACGTCCGATGTGGACGGTGTGCGGCTGGCGGGGTTCCTCGTCGACGCCGGGGTCCAGAACTCCCCGGTGCTGCTGGAGATCGGTGACGGCGGCGCGAACGACCACTCGGCGAACCCGACCTCGCTGCACGACGTGTACCTGCGCGTCGGCGGCTCCCAGGCGGGCAAGGCGACGGTCAGCATGCGGGTCAACAGCAGCGACACCATCATCGACCACACCTGGGTGTGGCGGGCCGACCACGGCGAGGGCGTGAGCTGGACGGCGAACCCCGGCCGCAACGGCGTGGTCGTCAACGGCGACGACGTGGTGGCGTACGGCCTGTTCGTCGAGCACTACCAACAGCACAACCTGGTGTGGAACGGCAACGGCGGCAAAGTCTTCCTGTACCAGAACGAGCTGCCGTACGACCCGCCGAACCAGGCCGCGTGGATGAACGGCTCACAGCGCGGCTGGGCGGGCTACAAGGTCGCGGACCAGGTCACCACGCACGAGGCGTTCGGCGTCGGCGTGTACGCCTTCAACCAGGCGGACCCGAGCATCGTGACGGACAACGGCTTCGAGGCGCCGAACCGGCCGGGAGTGCGGTTCACGCACCTGGTCACCGTGTCGCTCGGCGGCGTGGGCACGATCGCCAACGTCATCAACGGCACCGGCGGTGTCGCGGACCAGGCCAACCAGGTCCGTTACCTGGTGAACTATCCGTGAGCCTGATCGGCGTGCTCTCCCGGGACACCCTTCCCGGCGAGAGCACGCCCGCTCTGGCGGGCATCGGGCACGCGGCGCACCGGGCGGGCAGCGGCCTGCTCCTGTGCGCCGACCTCGACTTCGTCCAGAGCAGGGACGTGCCGTTGAGCGGCTGCGTCCTGCTGGACCGCACGGCCGACGAGCACGACCTCACCACGCTGATCGAGCACGCGATCCCGTTCGTGTCGATCGGCAGGCGTGAGGTCGTGGGAACGAGCGTCCCGTGCGTGGACGTCGACTACGCCGCGGGCGTGCGCGACCTCGTCGCGCGCACCGCGGCTCTCGGCCACCGCCAGATCGTCTACATCGGAATGCCGAGCGGGGCGGCGTCGGTGGAACGCCTGCACGCCTTCCGTGCCGCTGTGGCGGAGTTCGGCGTGCACGGCCGGCACGCTCCCGCCGTCTGGCTCGACCAGGTGCTGCGCCTCGGCGTGACGGCCGTCATAGCGGAACACCCCGACGACGCGGCCGGGCTCATCGCCGCGGCACGGCGCCGGAACCTGTCGGTGCCGGGCGACCTCTCGGTGATGACGCTCGACACATCGGAGCACGACCCGCAGGGGATCACGGGGGTGCGGGTGCCGAGGTGGGAGACCGGCCGGAGGGCGGTGCACCTGCTCGCCCGTTTGCCGCAACGCGCACCGCAGGTGCTGGTGGAGTGCGAGTTCGTCGGGGGGACGACGCTGGCGGCACCCCGTCCGCCGGCGCGCTAGTGCTGTGTATGTCCCAGGGTGTTCAGCCTGTCGAGACGGACGTTTGACATCCATTTGTCTTGCTTCATAGCATCGCCACCAGGGCTGGGAGAGCGCTCTCAGGCAGCTCGGAACACCCCTCGTCCTCCGCAGGAGACGTCATGTCCCGCCTTCACTAGACCTGCACCGCGGCTCCCGCGCCCCTGGCACCCGCACAGGTGTGCCGGGTGCGGTCGCAGCCGCGTGTGCACCGCTTTCCCCGAACGAGTTCGGCGCCTGCCGGCGCCGATCCGCGCACGGCTGGGAGAACGCTTTCCCGGTCGGGCGCACCCCCGTTGAGAACAACCAAGGTGGTGCTACTTCTCGCATGCGCAAATTCATTCGGATGATCACGGCGGGCGCGGCGGCGGCCGCTCTGCTGCTCGGCACGGCGCAGACCTCGCTCGCGGCCGACCCCGTGGTCGTGGACGCCGGCGGTGCGGGTGACATCGGCGTCGGCGGCCTGGTGGACACCAAGCCGGCCGACAAGCGCTCGAACGTGGTCTTCAGCCGCACGGTGAAGAACAGGATCGACCCCGAGATCTGGTACACCTCCCGGTACCTGGAGTCGTCCTACGAGCTCACCGGCCTGACCGCGGGTGCCTCGTACGAGCTGCGCCTGTACTTCCTCGACTGGTACTTCTCCCGCCCCGGCCAGCGGGTCTTCGACGTCGACGTCAACGGCACCCGCGTGCTGAGCGACTTCGACATCATCGGCACCGCGGTCGCCGCCGGCGCGGACGGCCCGCAGACGGCCTTCGGCGTGGAGAAGGACATCCCGGTCACCGCCGACGCCGACGGCAAGGTGCGCGTCGACTTCCTGCGCGGCGCGGTCGACCAGCCGCAGATCAACGCCCTGGTGATCGTGCCTGCCGCGTAGCCATCCCCGCGCGCAGGCTGGAGGCGGGGCGCCAGGTCCACGAGACCGGCGCCCCGCACTCGTTCCCGCTGACGGAAGAACACCCCCGGGACACGTCCCGGGGGTGTTCTTCCGTCCGGCGACTACCTGGGGAGCCGGTAGTCCGGTCCGAGCGCGGCGCCCCGGTGGGGCTTGTACTGGTCGTAGCCGCGCGGGTCGCACTGCAGGCCGCCGTTGATGCAGTGGCCGACGAGCGCGGCCTGGGTGGGCGCGTCCCAGGCGTTCATGAAGTCGTAGTGCCAGGTGAAGCCGCGGCCGCTGGACAGCCGGACGCGGGACATGTCACCGGACACCGGGAACGCCATCTTGAACTCGATCATGGGCACCGCGACCGGGTGCGACGGCGGGCACACCAGCGTCGCCCGGTCCGGGTAGGCCATGTGGGACTTGTGGTCGGCGGAGTCGAGGTCGCGGCCGTTCCAGCAGGACGGTGCCTGGTAGCGGACGTTGAGCTGGCTGCCGGGCGCGCAGTGGGCCGGGATGTCCCAGTTGTGGAAGCTGTCACCGCACTCCCAGCCCTCGACGGCGCCGGGGGAGGTGCGGAACTCGTCCTGCGTCGCCGTGGGGCTGCCGACGACGAACCGGATGCCCGGCGGGAACGGCACGACGTCCTGGTACCTCAGGATTCCCGACTTGTAGTAGATGACCTGGTCGCCGATCGGCCGCACGACCTCGTCGCCGTTCAGCACGGACGGGAACCAGTAGGCGGACTTGTCGTCGGGGGTCTTGCAGTTGGTGCTGCCCGCCTTGAGCGAGTCGTTGGTGCTGCTCGCGTTCGTGGAGTCGTTGCCGAGGAACGTGTGCAGGTGCGACGCGCCCGGAAGGCCGGGGAAGACGATCGGGTCGTCCGGGCGGTCCGCGGTGAAGGAGCAGTTCGCTTGGAACTCGTGGTGGCTGACGTAGTCGTCGGCCTGGGCCGAGTGGGTCGCCACCGCGAACGCGGCGGCGACGAGGCCGGCCGCGACGGCCAGCGAGGTGAGTTTCCTGGACAACTGTGTCCTCCTGCCGACGTGGGGTCACCGGCTGGGAGAGCGCTCTCCCAAGAAGAGTCCCGCCGTCGGCGGGGAGTGTCAAGGGGTTCGTTGACATCGCGGATGTGTGTTCGTAACATTTGCGGCCAGGGTTGTGAGAGCGCTCTCCCGCATCTCGTTCCCCCACACCCCTGCAGGAGACGCAATGTTCCGCCTCCGCTCGATCGGCACGGTGCTCGCCGTGCTCGTGGGACTCGCAGCCGCACCGGGCACGGTCAGCGCCGCGCCCTCGCTGCTCTCCCAAGGCAAACCCGTCGCCGCCTCGTCGGTGGAGAACGACGGAACCCCGGCCTCGGCCGCCGTCGACGGCGACCCCGGCACCCGCTGGTCGAGTGCGTGGAGCGACCCGCAGTGGCTGCGCGTCGACCTCGGCTCGACAGCGACGCTGACCAGGGTCGAGCTCGACTGGGAGACGGCGTTCGCGACCTCGTTCGACGTCCAGGTCTCCGGTGACGGCACCGCGTGGCGGACGATCCGCTCGGTGACCGGTGGCACGGGCGGCCGTCAGGGCTTCGACGTCTCCGGCACCGGCCGCTACGTCCGCGTCCACGCCACCCAGCGCGCCAACGGCTACGGCGTCTCCCTGTGGGAGTTCCGGGTCTTCGGCGAGCAGGGCGGGACGAACCCGCAGCCCGGCTCCGGTGTGCACGTGACCGGGTCGCAGGGCGACTGGCAGCTCACCGTGGACGGCCAGCCGTGGACGGTGAAGGGTCTCACCTGGGGCCCGCCCGCCGCCGATGCCGCGAGGTACATGCCCGAGCTGAGGTCGATGGGCGTCAACACCCTGCGCACGTGGGGCACCGACGCCACCACCCGCCCGCTGCTCGACGCCGCCGCTGCCAACGGGTTGCGCGTCATCAACGGCTTCTGGCTGCAACCCGGCGGTGGTCCCGGTTCCGGCGGCTGCGTCAACTACGTCACCGACGGGCAGTACAAGGCGGACATGCTCGGGCAGATCCGGCAGTGGGTCACCGAGTACAAGGACCACCCCGGCGTGCTGATGTGGAACGTCGGCAACGAGTCCATCCTCGGCCTGCAGAACTGCTACTCCGGCACGGAGCTGGAGAACCAGCGTGTCGCCTACGCCCAGTACGTCAACGAGGCGTCCCGGGCCATCCACGCGATCGACACCAACCACCCGGTGACCAACACCGACGCGTGGACCGGTGCGTGGGCGTACCTCAAGGCCCACACGCCCGACCTCGACCTGTACTCGGTCAACTCCTACGGCAACGTCTGCCAGGTCCGCCAGGACTGGATCAACGGCGGCTACACCAAGCCGTACATCCTCACCGAGGCAGGGCCCGCCGGTGAGTGGGAGGTTCCCGACGACGCCAACGGTGTTCCCGACGAGCCGACCGACGTCGAGAAGCGCGACGGCTACACCGAGGCGTGGAACTGCATCACCGGCCACCGCGGTGTCTCGTTCGGCGGCACGTTGTTCCACTACGGCACCGAGTACGACTTCGGCGCGGTGTGGTTCAACCTGACCCCGGCGGGCAAGAAGCGGCTCTCGTTCTACTCGGTGCAGCGCGCGTTCGGCGGCGCCACCCCGGCCAACACCCCGCCCGTCATCTCGGCGATGAACCTGCCGCAGACCGTCGCCGCCGGTGCCCCGCTGACCATCGACGTCGCCGCGTCCGATCCGGACGGTGACGCCATCACCTGGTCGGCCGCCTTCAACAGCAAGTACATCGACAACAGCGGTGGCCTCGCCGACGCGCCCGTCCAGGTCGGTGGCAACCGCCTCACCGTCACCGCTCCCGACCGGCTCGGGGTGTGGAAGGTCTACGTGATGGCCGAGGACGGCCGCGGCAACATCGGCATCGAGACGAAGTCCGTCCGCGTCGTCGCCCCGCAGCCCGCCGGCACGAACATCGCCCAGGGCAAGCCGGTCACGGCCTCGTCGTACCAGCAGGTGGGCGACGGAGCGCCGTTCCCGCCGTCCAACGCCGTCGACGGCAACGCCGCCACGCGGTGGGCGACCGACTGGTCCGACCCGCAGTGGCTCCGCGTCGACCTCGGCGCCGTCACGACCTTCCAGCACGTGCAGCTGGTGTGGGAAGGCGCGTACGGCCGGGCCTACGAGATCCAGGTGTCCGACGACGGCACGAACTGGCGTTCCGTCTACGGCACGACCACCGGCAACGGCGGCGTGGACTCGATCGACGTGACGGCCACCGGCCGCTACGTCCGGTTGCACGCCACCGAGCGCGGCACCGGCTGGGGCTACTCGCTCTACGAGCTCGGCGTCTACCGGCGCTGACTCAGGTCAGCAGGCCGCGCACGAACGCGGCCTGGCCGGCGTGCTGGAGGTCGTCCTCCAGCACGCTGACCAGCCGCACCGCGCGGGTGACCGGCGGGTCCCACGCCTCGTCGACCACCTCGGCGAGGTCCGCGGGTTTCACCGAGCGCAGGTAGTCGGCGGTGCGGGCGTGCACGGCCTGGTGGTAGCCGAGCAGCAGCTCCGCGGTGGTCTCGACCGAGGCGACCTGCCCGGAGTCGTGACCGTAGCCGGTGTCCTCCTCGGGCAGCGGCAGCCCGAACCGCTTCGACCAGCCCTCCGTCCAGACCTGGCTGGTGCCCGCGAGGTCGGCCACGTGGTCGTCCTGCACGCGGGTGAGGTGCCAGACGAGCCAGCCGATGGAGTTGCCCGCCCCGTGGACGCGGTGGGCGAGCTGGTCGGGGGTCAAGCCGTCGAGCAGCTCGGCCACCGTCTGCTCGACGCGGCCGAACCCGTCGAGCAGGACGTCCGTTGCGCTGATCTCACTCATGCGCACCGGGTACCCGCTACGGCGCGGACGTGCACACCGCGCCTCAGCGGCGTGCCCCGGTGGCGGCCAGGCTGCCGAGCAGCCGCAGGCCGTCCTCGCTGGGGCTGCCGGGCATCGCCTGGTAGACGACGAGCTGCTGGCCCGGTGAGGACGTCACGTCGAACGTCTCGTACGTCAGGTCGAGGTCGCCGACGGACGGGTGGGTGAAACGCTTGTCCTTGCGCGTCTTGGCGACGACCCGGTGCCGTTCCCACAGCTCGCGGAAGCGCGCGCTGCCCGCGCTCGCCTCGGCGACCAGGTCCCGCAGCCGCGGGTGGCCGGGCTGGTGCCCGGTCGCCAGCCGCAGGTGACCGACCGTCTCCCCGGCGACGCGGTCCCAGTCGGTGAAGAACCGCCGCCCGAACGGGTCCAGGAACGTCATGCGCACCAGGTTGTCGCCGAGGGTGAAGCCGGAGTGCAGCGCGGTGGCGAGGTCGTTGCGCGCCAGCACGTCCAGCGCGCGGTCGACGACCAGCGCCGGGCAGTCGTCCCACCGGTTCATCAGCCGCCGCAGCTCGGGCGCGACCGTGCGGGACGTCGTGCCGACGCCGGCCGCCGGGTCGAGGCCCGCGAGCCGGTACAGGTGCCGCAGCTCGTCGTCGCGCAGGCCGAGCGCCCGGCTGAGCGCCTCGACGACCTGGCCGGACGGGCGGCACTCGCGGCCGCGTTCGATGCGCGTGTAGTAGTCGGTGCTCAGCCCGGCCAGCACCGCCACCTCCTCGCGGCGCAGCCCCGGCACCCGCCGCCTGCCCGTCGTGGGCAGGTCGACGTCGTGAGGTGCCAGCTCCTCGCGCCGTGACCGCAGGAACCGTCCCAGCGCGTTCTCGTCCGTCATCCCGGCCTCCTCCGTGCTCGGTCCTGGCCAGCGTAGGTCGGCGCGGGAGCCGTTTCCTGGGTGCGTCACACCCTGGTTGGCCGCGGCCTGGCTACCTCGTCCCACTGCTCGCAGGATCGAGGCGGACCACACGACCGGAGATGAGGAAACCCATGAGCGACAACGTGGACGTGGTGGGCATGTGGGTCACCGAGGACGGCCACATCCGCCAGGAGCTGCGCGCAGACGGCCGGTACGACGAGGCCCGCGGCAACCGCAAGAGCGCTTACACGGGCGGTTACACCGTGACCGGCTCGCACATCGACTACGTCGACGACACCGGTTTCACCGCGACCGGCGACATCCGCGACGGAGTCCTGTACCACGAGCACCTGGTGCTGTACCGGGAGTCCTGAAAGGACATTCAGCAGCCGGCGAAGTGCCGGTCGGCGGACCAGCCGCTGTTGGCCCACTTCTCCGGCTCTGCCGGGGAGAAACCGGGGTGCAGCTTCTTCAGCTCGGTGAGCAGCCACTGGGTGAAGCGGGCCGCGCCCTGCGGGCAGGTGTGGATGCCGTCGGCGCTGCGGTCGGCCTTGCCGTCGCGCTGCTGCTGGTAGGACGTGCCCCACACGGCACTCGCGTCGAGCAGGACGGCTTGACCGGACGAGGCGTCGGCCATCGCCTTCACGACGGACGGCACGCGTTCCAGCTCGGCCATGTGCGGCGCGTAGAACTCGTCGGGCCGGATCGGCGGCGCGGTGACGAGCACCAGCTGAGCACCGGCCCCGGTCACCTCCTGGAGGAGCCGCCGGTAGCCGGCGCGCTGCTCGTCCTCCGCACCCCAGTCGTAGGTGGTGAGCTGGTGGACGACGACCGCGGGCCGGGCGGAGCGGACGTGCTCGGCGATCTTCGGCCAGTTCTCCTCGGAGAACGGGCCCACGACGTTGCCGCCGCCCTCGGAGGCGATCGACTGGAACTCGACGCCGCTCGCCTCGAACGCGGCCCGCAGGGGGAGCGCCTCGCCCGCCGCGATGGAGTCACCGCCGAAGAGCACCTTGCCCAGGGGCTGCTGCTGAGCCGGAGTGGTGGTGGCCGGTGCGGTGGAGCAGGCCGCGGTGAACAGGGCCGCGGCCAGGCCCAGTGCGAGAGTGCGTGACTTGGTCATGCCGACGACGGTGCCGGGCGTGCGTCGTGACGGCTCCGCCGTTGTGTCCCGGTTCTGTCGCAGACCGGGGCCGCCGGGTGCGCGGCTGGCCATACTGGTGCGGTGGCCGCGATTCTGCTCGTCGAGGACGACCCGCTGGTGCGCAGAGGACTCGAGCTCGCGCTGACCAGGCTGGGCCACGCCGTGGGCACCGCCGCGACCGGTGAGGACGGGCTGGCGGCGTTGCGTTCGTCCACTCCGGACCTGGTGGTGCTCGACCTGATGCTGCCCGGTGTGGACGGTTTCGAGGTGTGCCGCCGGATCCGCGCCACCGGCGACACCCCGGTGATCATGCTGACGGCCCGCGGCGACGACTTCGACGTGGTCGCCGGTCTCGCGGCGGGCGCGGACGACTACGTGGTGAAGCCCGCGCGGCCGACCGTGCTGGACGCGCGCATCCGGGCCGTGCTGCGCCGCGCCGCCGGGCCGGGCGAGGGCGTGCGGACGCACGGCGACCTGCGCGTCGACACGACCGGCCTCACCGTGTGGCTGCGCGGCGAACAGGTGTCGCTGACCCCGACGGAGCTGCGGCTGCTGCTGACGCTCACGCGGTCGCCCGGCCGGGTGTTCAGCCGCGAGCAGCTGTTGCAGGAGGTGTGGGAGCACGACTACCTCGGCGACTCCCGGCTCGTCGACAACTGCGTGCAGCGGCTGCGGGCGAAGATCGAGGACGACGCGGGGAACCCGGGGTACGTGCAGACCGTGCGCGGGTTCGGGTACCGGTTCGGGCCCCTGTGAGCCGGCCCGCCGGACGGCGCTGGCGCGCGGGACTGCGGCCCCGGCTGCTGGCCGCGTTCGTCGCGGTCACCGTGCTCGGCGCCGCCGCGGCGGCCTGGTCCGGTGCGGGGTCGGCGAGCGCGGCACTGGTCGACTCGGCCCAGCGCAGGCTCACCGAGACGGTGACCAGCCAGATCGCCGCGGTCACGCCGGGCCTCACCTACCCGCCCGGCCAGGACGCGCTGGAGCTGCTGCGCACCGCCGTGAGCCCGAACGCCGTGGTGACCTACCGCGACCTGCGCGCGGCGGACGGCGCCGACCTGACCACGGACGCGCTGCGCGAGGCCGTGCGGACCGGCGGGCGGCTCGTCTCCCAGCGGATCGACGACGGCGACCGGCCGTGGCTGCTGATCGGCACCCCGGTGATGATCACCGCGGTCGACGGCACGCGCACCCCGTCCGGCATCGAGGTCTACGTCGCCCGCGACCTCACCCCGGTCGGCACCGAGATCGCCGGCATGACCAGGAGCGCGGCCCTCACCGCCGCGCTGGCGCTGCCGCTGGCGGTGCTGCTCGCGCTGCTGGCGGCGTCGAGCGTGCTGCGCCCGGTGCGGGACCTGCGCGACACCGCGCGCAGGCTGGCCGCGGGCGACCTGGACGCGCGGTCGCGGCCACGCGGGTCGGACGAGCTCGCCGAGCTGACCGCGACGGTCAACGAGATGGCCGGGTCGGTGCAGTCGTCGATGGCGGCGATGCGGCGGATGCAGGCCGACGCCAGGAGGTTCGCCGCGGACGTGTCGCACGAGCTGCGCACGCCGTTGAGCACGCTGACCGCCGTGGTCGAGGTGCTGTCGATGACCGCGGACCGGATGGAACCGGACGCGCGCGAGTCGGCGCGGCTCGCGATCACCGAGACCCAGCGGCTGGTGACGCTGGTCGAGGACCTGATGGAGGTGTCGCGGTTCGACGCGGGCACCGCCGAGCTGCGGCTGGAGGACGTGGACGTGCCCACCGCGGTGCGGCAGTGCCTGCGGGCGCGGTCGTGGCTCGGCCGGGTCGAGCTGCGCACGCCGCCCGCGCTGGTCGCGCGGCTGGACCGGCGGCGGCTCGACGTGGTGGTGGCGAACCTGGTCGGCAACGCGCTGCGGCACGGCGCGCCACCGGTCCGCGTCACCGTCACCGGGACCGGGCACGAGGTGCGGATCGAGGTCGCCGACCACGGCCCCGGCATCCCGGAACGCGTGCTGCCGCACGTCTTCGACCGCTTCTACAAGGCCGACGCCGCGCGCACCCGTACGCCCGGCAGCGGGCTGGGGCTCGCGATAGCGCTGGAGAACGCCCGCCTGCACGGCGGCGACATCACCGCGGCCAACCGGCCGTCCGGCGGGGCGCGGTTCCTGCTGCGGCTGCCGGGGGAGGGGGACGGGTGAGACTGCTGACGGCGCTGCTCCTGCTGGTCGTCGCGGGGTGCGGTGTGCGGCCCTCCGGGGTCACCGAGCACGGCGAGGCACCGACCGGTGTCGCCCCCGGCGTGACGCTCTACTTCCTCGACGACGCGGGCGGGTTGCGCCCGTCCTTCCGGGAGACCGAACGCCTCGGCTCGGTGTCCGAGGCGCTGTCGTTGCTGCTCACCGGCCCCGGCACGGCCTCGGGCCAGCGCACGGGGATCACCTCGGACACGACGCCGCGCGTTGTCGTGGTCACCAAGGCGGGCCTGGTCCAGGTGGTGGTGCCGCTCGCTCTGAGCGAGGTGACACCGCGGGGCATCGACCAGATCGTCTGCACGACGCTCGCGGTGCACGTGCAGAGCGGCGGTGACCGGTCGACGAAGGTGCAGGTCCGCTTCACGCAGCCGACGCCGGAGTCGGAGGTGGAGCGGACCTGCCCGGTGATCAGCTGAGCCGGGTGAGGTCGACCACCGGCGCGGCGGGTTCCGGCAGCAGCACCCACAGCAGCGCCAGAGCGGTCATCGCGGCGGCGAACACGACGAGCCCGGTCCGTCCGCGCGCCCACCCGGCGCGGAACCGGACCGGGTCCTCGACCAGGTACCTCGACAGCGTCGCCAGCCCGATCGACAGGGCGAACGCCCCGGCGGTCCTCGCCCCGCCCTCACCGGCGCCCAGCAGCACGAAGACCGGCCAGTGCCACAGGTAGAGGCTGTAGGAGATCTCGCCGCACCACCGCAGCGGCGGCCGGGAAAGTCCCTTCGCCACCACGGTGTCCGGCGACTGCGCGGTCAGCGCGACCAGCACCGCGGCGCACACCGAGTGCGCGAAGAGACCGCCGGTGAACAGCCACACCGAGTCCACCCCGTTCGCGAGCACCCAGCTGACGGCCAGGCAGACGGCGAGCAGCCCGGTCACCGCTCCCACCGACCGCCCCACCGCGCGCAGCAGCGCCGTCCGCACCGGCCGTGCCGCCACCACGGCTCCCACCAGCAGGGAGAACGCCCTCGTGTCGGTCCCCGTGTACACCCTCGTCGGGTCACCCGCGTCGGCGAGCAGCACCATCAGCACCAGCGAGACGACGCAGACCAGCGCGGCGACCGCGGCGACCCGCTGCTCGACCCGGCCGCCCGCGCGCACCAGCAGCAGCACGGCCACCGGCCACACCAGGTAGAACTGCTCCTCGACCGCGATGCTCCACAGGTGCTCGAACACCCGGTGCGCGCCGAAGCGGTCCCAGTAGCCCGACGACTCGGCGAGCAGGTGCCAGTTCACCAGGTTCGCCTGCACCCACGGTCCGTCGGCCAGCGTCGTGCGCACCAGGTCGTCCGGCGCGAACGCCCACACCCCGACCGTCACCACCACGAGCACGGTGAGCAGCGCGGGCAGCAGCCGCCGGACCCGCCTGCCCCAGAACGCGGTCAGCGACACGGTGCCGGTCCGCCCGGCCTCCCGCAGCAGCAACGCGGTGATGAGGTAGCCGGACAGGGTGAAGAAGAGGTCGACGCCGAGGAAGCCGCCGGGCAGCAGGTCCGCGTGGAACAGCAGGACGCCGAGCACCGCGACGCCGCGCAGGCCGTCGAGCGCGGGCACGTGCGTCCCGCGGTGCCCGGCGACCCGCTGATCGGACTGGAGTTCGGTCATGACGGTCACCGTGCCGCGCGCGGGTCGGGACCTCGTCCCGGCACTGTCGCAGTCGTGTCGCGGTCCGGCTCGAACCGCGTGATCCCGTTGCGTACCATCATGTGTGTTCCGAACTGGGTGGAGGGGTGCGGACTTGAGCGCGTTGAGTGACCGCGGAATCGGTGACGAGGCGGATCTGCGATCGCTGTTCGGGCAGTCCACGGCCGTGTACGCGTCGTTCACCGGGCCGACGCACGTGCTGGAGACCCTGAACGACGCGTTCGGCGGCTCCGTGGCCCAGGAAGGCGCCGAGACCGGCGTCGCGCTGGTGGACGCGGTGCCCGAGCTGGCGGGACAGGGTGTCGTCGAGCTGCTCGACGAGGTCTACGCCACCGGCGAGGCGCGCACCGTCCGCGACACGCGGATCGTGCTGGGCAGCGCCCCGCACGAGCGCGAGGCGTTCTTCGACCTCACCTGCGAACCGCGCCGTGACGCCACCGGCGAGGTGACCGGGGTGCGGGTGATCGGCGTCGAGGTCACGCAGGTCAAGCACGCGCAGCGGCTGATGGCCGAGCACAGGGCGCTGCTGGAGCAGATCGCCCGCGACGCCCCGCTCACCGACGTGCTCGACGGCATGGCCCGCTGCATCGAGCAGCTGGTGCCGCAGGAGCTGTTCGTGTCGGTGCTGCTGGCCGATCCCGACGGCCTGCACCTGCGGCACGGCGCCGCGCCGAGCCTGCCCGACTTCTACAACGAGGCCATCGACGGCATCGCCACCGGCGAGGGCGTCGGCTCGTGCGGCACCGCGGCGCACCGCAGGGAGCCCGTGGTCGTGGCGGACATCGGCACCGACCCGTTCTGGGACGACTTCCGCGACCTGGCCGTGCGGGCGGGAGTGGCCGCCTGCTGGTCCACGCCGATCCTGGCCCGCGACGGCGCGCTGCTCGGCACGTTCGCGCTGTACCACCCGGAACCGCGCGTCCCGCAGGACACGGACCTGGCCCTGATCGAGGTCTTCACCGGCACCGCCGCACTGGCCATCGAACGCCACCGCGGCGAGCAGGCGAACCGAGCGGCCGAGGCCCGCGCCGAGGCGGCGCTGGCCGAGCTGGCCAAGGCGGTCGAGGCCGAACGCGAGCTGCGCGCCGACGCCGAGAAGCGTGCGGCGGAGGCCGCGGAGCTCGCCGCGAAGATGCGGGTCGCCGCGGCCACCCACGCCCAGGCACCCCGTCCCGAGAAGTGCCAGCTCGGCGGCAAGGCCGGGTGCGCGGAGGCCGCCGAGATCAAGGTCGCCGACTCGTGGGGCGACGCGGCCTGGGGCTGCGCCGTGCACGTCGAGGAGGCGCTGATCCACGTGCGGTCGATCTTCATCGCGAGCGAGGAGCTGGGCGGCCTGGCGGCTTACCTCAACCGCTGACGTGCAGCCCGAAACCGGTGCGGCCCACCGGTTCCAGCCCGTCCTTCAGGCGCAGTGACGGGATCTCGTAGTCCCCGTGGTTCTGCCGCCGGTACGGCACCGGCTCGGTCGAGCCGAGGGTGAGCAGCCGCTGCTCCCACGCCTTGGCGACGTCCGCGAAGTCGTCGTGGGTCAGCCGGTCGGAGCCGTACACGACGAACGGCGGCAGCACCTCGAGGCCGGGGTAGTGCAGGATCCCGTGCTGGATCGGGAACAGCAGGTCGTCGACGGGACCGTTGACGCCGCGGGCGGAGTAGTGCGACTCCGCCCCGCCGACGGTCACCGACAGCAGTGCCCGCCTGCCCGCGAGGGTGCCCTCGCCGTAGCGGTCGCCGTACCTGGTCTCGTTGTGCTCGCCCACGCCGTAGGCGAAGTGGTAGGTGAACACGCGGTCCACCCAGCCCTTGAGGATCGCGGGCATCGTGAACCACCACAACGGGAACTGGAAGATCACCGTGTCGGCCCACAGCAGCTTCTCCTGCTCGGCGCGGACGTCCTCGGTGAGCGTCCCGGTGTCGAAGGCGCGGCCGGAGTCCCGCGCCACCCTGAGCGGGCTCGACGCGGCCGGCCCGTAGTCGGCGGCGTCGACGGTGGCCTTCCACCTCATCGCGTACAGGTCGCTCACCCGCACCTCGTGCCCCGCACCCTCCAATGTGGACACGGCGAGGTCCTTCAGTGCGCTGTTGAACGACTTCGGTTCGGGGTGGGCGTGGACGATCAGCGTCTTCACGGGAGCTCCTCCTGGTCGGGTCACCACCGATCCTGGACACCTCCGCGCCCGCCGTTCAGGGACGGCTCGACCGTCGGACCGGGCTTCCTGGTAACGGCGGTACCACCCTCGTGCGCACCGCCGCGGCCATACTGGGGGACATGGACGATCTCGCGGGATTCCTGCGGACCAGGCGTGCGCGGGTCGACCCGGCGGCCGCCGGCATCCCGGCCGACCGCCACCGCCGCGTCGAGGGACTGCGCCGGGAGGAGGTCGCGCACCTGTCCGGCGTCAGCGTCGACTACTACGTGCGCCTGGAGCAGGGCCGCGCGACCCAGCCGTCCGAGCAGGTCCTCGACGCACTGGCCGGGGTGCTCGACCTCGACGAGACCGAACGGGAGCACCTGCACCGGCTGGCCAGGCAGCGGCGCCGCCGCGCGCGGACGCCGAACAGCCGCGTCCGCCCCGAGCTGCTGCGCATCCTCGACCTGGTCGCCGGGTCGCCCGCGCTGGTCGTGGACCACCGGATGGACGTCCTGGCCGCCAACCACCTCGCCGACCTGCTCTACGGCCGCCCGGCGCGGGGCATGAACACCGCGCGGCACATCTTCCTGGAGGAGACCGGGCGCGGCCTCTACGCGTCCTGGGAGCAGTGCACCCTCGACGTCGTCGGCCACCTGCGCCTGGCCGCGGGCAAGTACCCCGACGACGCGCGGCTGGCCTCGCTCGTGGGCGAGCTGGCGATGGGCAGCGAGCGCTTCCGCCGCCTCTGGGCCCGCGCGGAGGTGCGGGCGCGCACGCACGGGCCGAAGGTGTACCGCCACCCGCTGGTGGGGCTGCTGGACCTGCACCAGGAGAACTTCGCGCTGCCGGACGAGTCCGGCCTGGAGCTGATCGTGCTGTCCGCGGCACCCGGCAGCGCCGCGGAGGACGGCTTGCGGCTGCTCGCGGGCCTGGACGACGCGCGCGACGGCGTCAAGACGGGCCGCTGACCTCTCAGACCGCGGGCCAGTGCCGCAGGGCGGCGTCGGCCAGCGCCCGCAGCTCCTCCCCGCTCACCCCGCTGGCCGCCTCGACGGCGATCCCGCCCTGCAGCACGTGCACGTACCGGGCCAGCAGCCCGGCGTCCGTGCCCGGCGGGAGGTCGCCCTCCTCGACGGCCCGCTGGAACCGTTCGCGCAGGAGGGCGTGGCCGTTGTTGCGCCAGTCGGAGAGCAGGGCGCGGATCTCGCGCCCGGCGTCACCGGTGGCCAGTGCCGCCTGCACGCCGAGGCAGCCGTGCGGCTGGTCGGGGCAGGTCGTGGTCCTGACGGTGCCGAGCAGCAGGCCGCGCGCCACCTCCAGGGCGGTGGGCGCCGCGAGCGCCGAGACCACGTACGCGCTCGGCCCCTGCTCGTAGCGCTCCAAAGCCTTGCGGAACAGCTGTTCCTTGTTGCCGAACGTCGCGTACATGCTCGCCGTCGAGATGCCCATCGCCTCGGTCAGGTTGGCGAGGCTCGCGCCCTCGTAGCCCTTCTCCCAGAAGACCAGCAGCGCGCGGCCGAGGGCCTCGTCGGCGTCGAACTCGCGCGGCCGTCCCGTCCCGCGTCGTCGTGTCTTCTCCACCCCACGAGCCTACCTCTTCTGGAGTGATCGCTTCAGAACGTGCTACGGTCGACTTCTGAAACGATCGATTCAAAAATGGCGACGACGAGAGGTGCCCGATGTCCGAGCAGGACCTGCGCGCGTTCTACCTGCGTTATCTCGACGACATGAACGCCCACCGGACCGACCGGATGGACGAGTTCATCGCCGACCGCACCACGTTGAACGGCGAGCCGGCCACCCGCGACGACCTGCTCGCCGTGCAGCGCGCCACCGTGGACGCGGTGCCCGACCTGCACTGGGAGCTCCAGGAGCTGCTCTTCGACGGCGACCGGCTGGCCGCCCGCCTGGTCAACACCGGCACCCCGGTGAAGGAGTGGCTCGGCGTCACGCCCACCGGCTCCTCGTTCGAGATCACCGAGTACGCCATCTACCAGGTCCGTGACGGCCGGTTCGTGCACATGACGGCCCTGCACGACGCCGCCGGGCTGCGCCGCCAGCTCACCCGCTGACCCCACCACCCCCCCCGAGAGGAACGAACATGACCACCACCCTGATCACCGGAGCCAACAAGGGCATCGGCTTCGAGACGGCCCGCCAGCTGCTGGCCCTCGGGCACACCGTCTACGTCGGCGCCCGCGACCCCGAACGTGGCGAGAAGGCCGCCGCGGACCTCGGTGCCCGGTTCGTCCAGCTGGACGTCACCGACGACGCCTCGGTCCGCGCCGCGCTGGCGAAGATCGACGCGGACGAGGGCAAGCTCGACGTGCTGGTGAACAACGCGGGCATCCTCGCCAGCGAGTCCGTCGACGGTCCCACCGCGCTGAACGCGTTCGACGTCAACGCCGTCGGTGTCGTGCGTGTCACGGAAGCGGCGCTTCCCTTGCTGCGCAAGGCGTCCAGCCCGGTCGTCGTCACGGTGTCGAGCAGCCTCGGGTCGTTCGGCACGGTCACCGACCCCGAGCGGCCGGAGTTCGGGCTGCCGCTCGCGCTCTACTCGGCGTCGAAGGCGGCGGCCACCATGCTGACCGTGCAGTACGCCAAGACCAACCCCGGCATCAGGTTCAACGCGGTCGAACCCGGCCCGACGGCCACGGACATGACCGCGGCCTTCGGGATCGGGCGGCCCGTGGCCGAGAGCGCCGCCGTGGTCGTGCGGTTCGCGACCATCGGCGCGGACGGGCCGACGGGCACCTTGCAGGACGAGAACGGCGTCCTGCCCTGGTGATCCGGCCCGCTCGGCGAGGCCGCCGGCCAGTTCCCGGGCGCGGCGGTCAGCCCGCGTCCACCCCGGCGAGGAAGTCCAGCACGGCTTCGGCGAGCGCGTCCGGGGCCTCCTGCGCCACGAGGTGACCGACCCCGTCGAGCCGCACCGCGGTGACGTCCGCGGCGACCTGGCGGAAGGTCTGCTCGGTGAACGGGGCGCTGACGCCGTCGACCGCGAGCACCGGGACGGTCAGCCGGGGCAGTGCCCTGGTCGCGCCGCCGTCCGAGAAGATCGCCTGGTAGAGGACGGCGGAGCCGCTCCACCCGCCGGGACGTGAGTAGGTGCGGACGAACTCGTCGAGGTCCGCGCCGGTGACGGCGCCCTCCGTCGCGGTCATCGCGGGATAGGCCCAGTCGGCGATCATCCGGCGTTCCGCGCCGGACAGGAACAGCTCCGGAACGCCTGGCGTGCCGAGGAAACCGACGTGCCACGACCCGCCGTTGGCGACGTCGGCGAAGCTCTCCAGGCCGAACCCGGGCAGGGCGGCCTCGATCGCGGTCAGGCTGAGCACGTCGCCGGGGTGCGTCGCGGCGAGCCGGAAGCCGACGGCGCCGCTGATGTCCTGGCAGGACAGGTGGACCGGGCCGACGCCGAGGTGCTCGACGAGCGCGTGGAGGTCCTCGGCGTGGTCCGTGCCCGCATCGGCGGCGGCCGAGTCGCCGAACCCGCGCAGGTCGACGGCGAAGACCCGGTGCGTCCGCGCGAGCAGGGGGATCAGGGCGCGGAACGCCCACCACGTCTCGGGCCAGCCGTGCACCAGCAGCACGGGTGAGCCGGAGGTCCCGGCCGAGACGTAGTGCAGCCGGGTGCCGCCGACCTCGGCGAGGTGGTGGGTGACGCCGGGGACGGTGGCGCCGGCGGGCGTGATGACGGACATCGGGAGTTCCTCAAATTCGACAGCTTGGGTGTCGAAATTTAGACACCCAGGCTGTCGAAGTCAACCGGCTTGCTAGGCTTCGCCACGTGTCCCGATCCGGCGCCGACCTCGCTCTCCTGCTGCTGGGCGGGTTCCGCGACCTGGTCGACCGCGCCACCGCGGAGCTGGCCGAACGCGGCTACGAGGACGTCCGCGCCGTGCACGAGTTCGCGCTCACGGAGATCCTTTCGGGCGCGGGCAACGTCTCCGAGCTGGGCAGGCGGCTGTCCATCACCAAGCAGTCCGCCGGGAAGATCGTGGCCGTCCTGGAGGAACGCGGGTACGTCACCCGCGAGCCGGACCCGGTCGACCGCCGCCGGATGCGCCTGCAGGTCACCGAGCACGGACTCGCCATGCTGAGCGCCGGCCGGGAGATCTTCGACGACCTGCGCCGGCGGTGGGAACAGCAGGTCGGTGCCGAGGCGCTGAACGCCGTCGAGGACGCGCTGCGCCGTCTGCTCGGCGACGGCGCGGGACGCCTCGACTCTCCCGGCTGGCTCATCCGCGACCTGCCCGCCGACCCCTGAGCCGGGGTGTGGCACACCCAGGACGCGCGCGACCTGGATAGCCGTCTCGCGGTCTCGCAGGCTGGAAGCCGAGACCTCGAGAACGGAGAACCGGCATGACCACGACCGGACTGACTCGCTGGAACGCGCAGGCGCTGGAACGGGCGGGCGACGGAAGCCCGTTGCTCTTCACCAACGCCATCATCCTGACCGGTGACCCGGTCATCGGGAACCCGGCCGGTGACCTGCTCGTCGGCGGCGACCTGGTCGTCGGGGTCGGGCCCGGCATCATCGCCGCGGCGGAGGACGACGGCGCCAACGTCGTCGACTGCACCGGCACGGTCATCGTGCCCGCCGTGGTCGACGGGCTGGGCCTGCTCGGCCTGCGCGGCTCCCGCCAGGACCTGGCGGGCGTGCTCGTGCCCGGCCGGCGCGCCGACTTCCTGGTGGTGCCGGGAGGGTCCGAAGTGGACGCCGCCACCGCACTGCGCACCCGCCCCGAGGACGTCCGCGCGGCGGTCGTGGGCGGTGTCCCGGTGCTCTGGGACGGCGAAGTCCTGGCGCCGCAGGAGGAACAGTCCGCCACGTCGATCTTCGACGACGCCGATCTCAGCGGCCATCCGCGCCTGGGCACGTGGATCGACGAGTCCGGGTTCCTGCACCAGCACCTCACGGCGGACGGCCGCTACGACGAGACCCGCGGCGGTCGCGAACACGCCTTCCAGGGCCGCTACACCATCATCGGCGACCGCATCGAGTACCTGGACGACCTGGGTTTCTGGGCGTTCGGCGACTTCGTCGGCGACGAGCTGCACCACGCGGGCTACGTCATGCGCCGGGCCTCCTGACTCCGACGCGACGGGGTCCTGTTCCACGAACACCTGGCGCCGCACCACGAACGCTGACGGCGCCGGTGTCGCGGATCACCGTCTCAAGTGGACCGGCGGGCGGTCGCCGCTGGGATGATCGACCGGCCCGCACCCCCCGCCTCCACCGGAGAACACCATGCTGTCCGCAGACCGGGAGATCCTCGGTTTCCGCACGATCGCGCTCATCCCGTTCGCGTTGTTCGCCCCGGTCGTCGTCTCCTTCGCGGTGGCGCCGGGCGTGGTCGGGTTCGAGTACGTCGGAGTGCTGTTCCACCTGTCGGTCCTGTTCCTGGTGGCCAGGATGGACGCGCCGGAGTGGGCGCGGGCGGCGGGCTACGGCTGGCTCGCGCTCGACGTCGCGGTGGGCGCCATGATGATCAACGGTGTCTCGCCGGACGTCGCGAGCCCGATGAGGCTGGGCGGGCACGTGCTGGCCGGGGTCTGGATCGTCACCGCGTCCCTGCTCGCCAGGTCCGTCGTCGTGCGGGTGCTCGGCGTGGCGGGCGGCGGGTGGCTCGGCCTCTACACCTTCTTCGCGCCTTTCCTGCCCCAGGGCGCGCTCGGCCCCGCCGCCGTGCTGGTGCTGGCCTGGTTCGTCAGCCTCGCCTGGAAGTACCCGCGGCCCGGACCTGTCAGCGGCGCGTGAAACCGGCCTCGTGCAGGCGCCGCGTCGCACGGTCGTCGATGCTGGTCCTGCGCAGCGCGCCGGAACCGCCCGCCCCGCTCGCCAGCATCGCCAGGAGCAGCAAGGGGAACAGCACGACGCGCACGTACATGGCCCAGCAGGCACCGAGGCCGATCCGGCCGCCGTCCTTGACTCGGACGAGGCGGGTCTTGGTGACCATCGCGCCGATGGCGCGGCCGTTGCCGTAGAACAGTCCGTACACGATCGGCACTCCGGCCAGCAGACCGAGCATCGCCAGGGCGTTCGCGCTCTCGGAGATCCCGCTGTCGCGGGAGACGAGCACGAAGACGACGATGGCCACCGCCGCGCAGAACAGGTAGAAGACGAAGTCCACCAACCACGACAGCAACCGCGTCAACGAGCCGGCCGTGACGTGGAGGGTCCCGTCGTCGAAGGTGTCGAGCCGTTGCGCGACCCTCCGGCCGAACTGCTGCTCGACCTGCTCGGCGACGTCCGCGCGGCCGGCTCTGGCGGCGGTCATGGTGTGCTCCCGGTAGTGGATCAGCTGTTGCCGCCACGATAAGCCATGCACCCGTTGTCTTGAGGGTGGTGCACTTGCCGCAACCCTTTGACGCCACGAAGACGTGGCTCACCCGCGACTGGTGACGATGCGCACGGCGACACGGACCCGCCGCCGGTACTCGTCGAGCGAAGCGGACTCGTACTTGGCCCCGGCGGAAGCGTCGAAGAGGGCCTGGGCCAGCTCGGCGGCGCTCAGTCCGGCCTCCTCCCACGCGGCGGCGTGCCCCGTCTTGCCGAGCAGGGTCGCCACGTCCGCGACGAGCTCCTGTTCCATGCGGGTCATCCGGTCCGCCGCGAACGACTGCGCGGAGCTGAGCAGCTCGCCGTGGACGTCGCGGTCGACCGTCCCGACCGTGACACCGTGGAACGCCTCGAAGGCGCGGGCCAGCCGGTCGGCGGTCGGTGCGTCCCCCTGCTCCAGCGCGCCCCAGGTGGTGTCCCGCAGGTCGTCCAGCATCTGGCCGATGACGGCCTGGAACAGTTCGTCCTTGGTGACGAAGTGCAGGTAGAGACCCTGCCTGGAGATCGCCGCCGCCTTGGCGACGTCGTCCATCGACGTCTTGCGGAGACCGAAACGCAGGAAGACCTCGGTGGCGGCGCGGAGGATGCTCGTGCGCCGCTCGGAGTTGCCGTCCATCGCTCAGTTCTCCAGGTCGTCGTACCGCACCTCGGTCAGGCGCGTGCTCTCCTCCCACAACCGTCCCGCGACCGCAGCGTCCTGCGCCCGGCGCGGAACGCGGGCGGGTTCAGGATGCCCCTTCGTCTCGAACAGGTGCGCGGGGCCCCAGCAGCTCCCGTTGGGAGCAGCCGGGTCCGTGGCCGCGCGCATCGTGGGCAGCACGCCTTTCCCGGGAGGCATCCCGATGAGAGGGCTCACCTTCCGCAGCACCCCCGGCGAGTGCCGGGTGAGCTCGGTGGCGGTCCAGCCGGGGTGGGACGCCGTCGCCACCACGGCGGAGCCGGCCGCCCGCAACCGCCGCCCCAGCTCCAGCGTGAACATCATGTTGGCGAGCTTGCTCTGCGCGTACGCCGCGGTCGTCGAGTACTTGCGGGTGTGCCAGTTCAGATCGTCGAAGTCGATCTTTCCCGTGCCCTGCGCGAGGCTGGTCGCCGTCGTCACCCGTGCCCCCGGGGTGCGCAGCAACAACGGCAGCAGGTGCCCGGTCAACGCGAAGTGCCCCAGGTGGTTGGTGCCGAACTGCACCTCGAAACCCTGCGCGGTGCGGGTCAGCGGCGACCACATGACACCGGCGTTGTTCACCAGGACGTCGAGGCGGTCGTGCTGCTCGCGGAACTCGTCGGCGAACCTCCGCACCGAGCCGAGGTCGGCGAGGTCCAGCACCGCGGCCCTGACCGAACCCGCCTGGTGCCCGATCCGCAGGACAGCGGCCTCGGCCTTCGCCTCGCTGCGGCAGGCCAGCACGACGTCCGCGCCCTTGGCGGCGAACATCGCCGCGGCGGCGAAGCCCAGTCCCGAGTTCGCGCCGGTGACGACGACCGTGCGCCCGTCCTGACGCGGGACGTCCGCCGCGCTCCACTGCCTGCTCATGCTTTACATGGTTTACAAGATCCGTCATTTCTGTCAAGCGAACCGAGACGCCGCGGCCGAGGTGATCTAGAAGACAGCGTCTCTTTTCGTTAGATGCCTATTCTGACGAATATGCGCATTCTCTTCTCGGGTGTCCCGCAACACGGCCACCTGCTGCCCCTCTTCCCGCTCGCCCGCGCGTTCCGCGACCGCGGCCACGAGGTCGCCGTGCTCACGGCGGCGGGGATGGCGCCGGTCGTCGAGGCCCAGGGGCTCCGGCACCTGCCGGCCGGACCGCTGCCGGACGTGCTGTTCGCCGAGGTCGCCCGCCGGACCGGGGCCGACCCGGCCACCGCGCCGACGCCCGAGGCGGTCGCCGAGTTCTTCGCGGGCACGCGGCTCGACCTCACCGCGGACGAGGCACTGGCCGCCGCGGGGGACTTCCGGCCCGATCTCGTCGTCGCGGACCTGTGCGACTTCGTGGGACCGCTGGTGGCGGCCGCGGCGGGCGTGCCGGTCGCGACGCTGGCGTACGGACCTCCGCTGCCGCCCGTGTTCACCGACGCCATGGAGGCACTCGCCCGCGTCCGGCACGAGGCCCGCGGGCTGCCGTGGCAGCCGCGGAAGTGGCTCCTCGACACCTGGCCCCCGTCCATGCGGTCCGGCGAGTGGCGGCAGCCGGAGGGCTGGCTCGCGCTGCGGCCGGAACCGTTCCGGGAGCCGCGCGCCGCGGAGGGCCCGGTGCTGCCCGCGCCGGTCAAGCACAGGGTGCTGGTCACGTTCGGCACCTACTTCGGCGACCCGGCCACGCTGAGCCCGCTGGTGCGGGCGCTGTCCACTCTGGACGTCGAGGTCGTGGTGACGCTCGGCCTGCTCGCGCGTGCCGACCAGTTCGACGTCGACCGCGAGCGGGTCACGTTCGTCGGGTTCACGCCGATGGAGGACCTGCTCGGCGGAGTGGACGTCGTCGTCACGCACGGAGGCGCGGGAACGACCGCGGCCGCGCTGGCGAAGGGAGTGCCGCTGGTGGTGCTGCCGCAGGGCGCCGACCAGTTCCTGCAGGCCGAGCGGACCACCGCCGCGCGCACGGGCATCGCGCTCGACCCGCCGGCGCAGACGCCGGAGGCCCTGGTCGACGCCGTCCGGCGCGTCCTGGATGATGTGAGCTACCGGGAGAACGCCGCCGCCGTCGCCAAGGAGATCGCCGCCATGCCAGACGCCCACGAGATCGCGGCGGCACTGGAATCCCGTCTGTGACGAGGCCCTACCACTCTCCGCGCCGCGCGCAGGACGCCGCCGACACCCGGCGGGACATCCTGCGCGCGGCCGCGGAGCTGTTCTCCACCAAGGGCTACGGGCGGGTGACGGTCGCGGAGATCGCCAAGAAGGCCGGGGTGGCGCCGCAGACCGTCTACTCCAGCGCGGGCAACAAGTCGCAGATCCTGCGCGAGATCCTGGGCGAGTCGATCGTGCGCAGCGACGCGGCGTCCGCCCTGGACGCGATCCGCCGGACCGACAGCGTCGCCGAGGCGATGGCGCTGCTCGCCAAGGGCACCCGGATGGGCAACGAGAGCGAGCAGCGCGTGGTCGACGTGCTGCTCGCGGCGATCCCGGTGCACGAGGACAGCGCCGAGCTGTGGGAGCAGGCCACCGGGAGCTACCGCGAGGCGCTCCGCGAGACGGCGCTCCACCTGCGGGACAAGGGACTGCTGACGACGGACGTCGACCGCGCGACGGACGTGCTGTGGTTCTGCTTCGGCTTCGCCGCGTGGCGGACGCTCGTCAAGGAGTGCGGCTGGTCCTGGGACGACGCCGAACGGTGGCTGGCCCGTCAGGCCGTCGCGATGCTCAGCCCCTGAGCGCCGGTTGGTGTCCACACAGGACTTTCGGTGTTCGTCGAACCTGGACAGTCTCCCGGAAAGCCGTCTCCGGCACCAAAAACCGGTCGTTCGACCCACAGTGCCAGCCGGGCGGAGCTGATAGTTTGGCCTCACGCCGCCGCAGACCGCCGCCGAACGGTGCGGGGCCTCTCCAGTCGCCGCACCGACGGCTCTATCAGGGGGAAAGTCCTTTGGGGAACATCAGGAAAGCCGCGCTCGCTCTGGGCGCCACGGCCACGTTCGTCGCCGGCGCGTTCATCGCCGCGCCCGCCGCCCAGGCCGCCACCACGTGGCAGGCCCACGACAAGACCTGCCGCACCCTCACGATCTCCGAGGGCGTGACCGCCGGCACCGCCTGCGCGGAAGTGCAGAAGCGCGTCACCGACGCCGGTGACATCACCGGTTACCGCGCCAGGATCACCGTCGCGCCCGCCGGGGGCCACTGGATCAAGCCGACCACCCAGACGTGGAGCACGGACGGCACCACGACCCAGATCTGCTCCGGCGGCTGCGCTCAGCAGACCTCCGCGTGGAACTCGTCGTGGACGCCGGTCAAGACCGCCGCCGGGTCCTACATCGCCAGGGGCGAGTTCGAGGGGAACTACGTCTTCGACGTCTCCGCCTCGTGGAGCGCCTGGAACGAGGTCGCCAGGAAGTGCTCGACCTGGACCGCGGGCAAGGTGTGCGTCTACCGGCACGAACGCGCCTACCGCGACACGTACCAGGAGCGCGGCAAGCTGACGGTCGTCCCGGCCTCCGGCCGGTGGATCGAGCCGAGCTGGGTCCGGGTCGGCATGGTCTCGAACGGCCAGGACACCTACAAGACCGCCGACCTGTGCGACCCGTCCTGCACCCGGCGCACCGGCACCTGGTCGGCCACGGTGAGCCGCACGATGGGCGGCCTCGGCAGCGACCTCGAGCTCTACGCCTCCGCCCGCGTCGTCCTCTCCACCGGTGAGGCGAAGCTGGTCAAGGCGTCGATCACGGGCTGACTCCGTCACCACGGGCCCGGCTCACCGCTCGGTGGGCCGGGCTTCCGGCGTTCAGAGTCGTTGTTCCCGCTCCGCGAGCCGCGGGTGCGTGTTCCGCGCGGCACCGGATCGTCGCCGGGCCCATCGGCCCGGACGCCTGCCTCGCCGAAGGCGGCTGAGCACTTCTTCGAGGAACCCTGCAAGCAGGCCCCGTTCCCCCGTTCGTGGGTGCGGGGCTTTCGCGCGCCATCTTGACCCGTTCGCCGCAGCCCGTCCGCTTCCGGACGGCGGTTCCTCGGCGGCTGGGAAGTCCTCAAAGGACCGAAAAGCTTCGAAAGCCTTTCGAAACAAGGCTTTCGGCGTCCGTTCGGCCGCATCGGCGACGGCGAAACTGCCCCATAACTGACCGATAGCCGATCGAGAGCGCCTCTCCCGATCGTTGTCCCCAGCAAGCCCGCCGCGACCGGAAGAACCGGGACACGTTCCCCGGGACACCTCTTCCGCCGCCAGGGCCGGCCGAGAACGAGACGTCCGGTGGAGACAACGAACCTGGAGAGGAAAGCCATGACTGACTTCGTCCCGCGAGCGGACCTGGATGTGGTGATCGTCGGTGCCGGTCCGCGAGGGCTCTCCGTGCTGGAGAGGCTGGTGGCGCGCCTGACGGACTCCCCCAGGGAGGGCGAGGTGCAGGTGCACGTCTTCGACCCGGACGAGCCGGGGGCCGGGCGGATCTGGAGAACGTCGCAGTCGACCTGTTTCCTGATGAACACCGCCGCCGGCGAGGTGAGCGTGTTCTCCGCGGCGTCGGACGGCGGGCCGGTGAGGGCGGGCTTCGGGCCCTCGTTCGCCGACTGGTTGTCCACCCATCCGCGCTGGTCGCACATCGGGCCGGACGACTACGGGCCGCGGGCGGTGTACGGCGAGTACCTGCGGATGGCGTACGAGGCGATCGTCGCGAACGCGCCGGAGGGGGTCACGGTCCGGCACGTGCCGGAGAAGGCCGTGGCGCTCGCCCGGCAGTTCGGTCTCACGACGGTGACCGGGTCCGGGGGCACGGCGGTGACGGCCGACAAGGTGGTCCTCACGACCGGGCACCCGCGGGTGCGGCCGGACGACGGCGAGAAGGAGCTGCTGACGTTCGCCCGGCACCGGACCGGGCTCACCTACCTGCGCGGCGACTCCGCCGCCGACATGCCGCTCGGGGTGATCGCGCCCGGTGAGCAGGTCGGGGTGATCGGGCTCGGGCTGACGTTCTTCGACGTCATGGCGGAGCTGACGGTCGGGCGCGGTGGCCGGTTCGTCGAGCGCGACGGGCGCACCGAGTACCTGCCCAGCGGGCTGGAGCCGCATCTGGTCGCCGGGTCCCGCAGCGGGCTCGTGATGCTGGCCCGCGGTCGCAACCAGAAGCCGCCGACCTACCGCTACCAGCCGAAGTTCGTCACCGAGGCCGCGATCATGCGGGCCCGGCGCGGCGCGCAGCGGGTCACCGGGTCGGCGCAGCTCGACTTCGTGCGGGACGTGTTGTCGTTGCTGCGCTTGGAGATCGAGCACGTCTACTACGCCACGCACGTCCGGCGCCGGCAGGGCGAGGAGGCGGCGGCGCGGTTCGCGGAGAGCCACCTCGGCTCGGCCGACCGCGAGGCGCTGCTGGCCGAGTGGGGGCTCTCGGACGTGCCGCCGCTCGACCTCGAACGGATGGCGCGCCCGTTCGGCGACCTCTCGTTCGACGGTCCCGGCGCCTTCCACGACGCGTTGCTGGAGCTGCTGCGCGAGGACGTCGCGGAGGCGAAGGAGGGCAACGTCGACAACCCGCTCAAGGCGTCGCTCGACATCCTGCGCGACACCCGGTCGATGGTGCGGCAGGCGGTCGACTTCGCCGGGCTGCGGCCCGAGTCGCACCGCGAGTTCGTCACGTGGTTCAACCCGATCAACACGATGGTGTCCGCGGGGCCGCCCTGGCTGCGGGTGGAGCAGGCGTCGGCGGTGATCCGCGCGGGGCTGCTGACCGTCGTGGGACCGGAGACGTCCGTGCGGGCGGACCACGTGAGCGGCGCGTTCGTGCTGGAGTCGCCCCGCGTCGCCGGGTCGCGGCGGGAGGTCACGACGCTGGTCGACGCCCGCATCCCGCGGCCGACGCTGTCGTCCAACTCCGACGCGCTGATGGCGGGTCTGCTCGCCGACGGGCTGATCACCGAGCTCGTCAACACCGACTCCGCGACCGGTGAGCGGTTCCCCGCGGGCAGCGTCGCCGTCACCCGCCGCCCGTTCCACGTCGTCGACGTGCTGGGCAACCCCGACCCCGACCTGTACGCGCTGGGCGTGCCGACCGAGAACACGCGCTGGTTCACGCAGATCGGCAACGGCAGGCCCGGTCCGATGACCGGGTTCCACACCGACGCCGACGGCATCGCCGAGGACGTGCTGCGCCACCGCGCGGTGCTCCGTGCGCCCGTGACGCCCACCCCGCCCGTGACGCCCGCCGTGCCGCACCCGGCCGCCGCGATCTGAGGAGAAACCCCGTCATGTCACCGAGAACGGCTTTCGAGAAGTTCCGGGCAGCCCGGGACCTGCTGCTGGAGCTCCGCCAGGACCACGACCGCGCGCACACCGAGTTCCGGTGGCCGGAGCTCGACGAGTTCAACTGGGCGCTCGACTGGTTCGACGTCGTCGCCAAGGGCAACGACCGCACCGCGCTGCACGTCGTCGGCGGGCAGACCGAGGAGAAGGTGTCGTACGCGGAGCTGTCGGAGCGGTCCGACCGGCTCGCCAACGGCCTGCGCGCCGCGGGAGTGCGGCGCGGCGACCGGCTGCTGATGATGCTCGACAACCAGCTCGCCGTGTGGGAGGCGCAGCTCGCCGCCATGAAGCTCGGCCTGGTGGTCGTCCCGACCTTCACCACCGTGTCCGGTGCCGACCTGGTCGACCGCGTGGAACGGGCGGACGTGCGGCACGTGCTCACGACGCCGGACCTCACCGAGGGTTTCGCGTGGTTGCCCTCCCACGTGACGAAGATCTGCGCCGGCCGCGTGCCGGGCTGGCTCGCGCTCGACGACCTGAGGTCGGCACCGGCGGGCTTCGTCCCGGACGCGCCGACGCGAGCGGACGAGACCCTGTTCCTGTACTTCACCTCCGGCACGACCTCGCGGCCGAAGCTGGTGCGCCACACCCACGTCAGCTACCCCGTCGGGCACCTGTCCGGCATGTACTGGAACGGTGTCCGGCCGGGGGACGTGCACCTGAACGTCTCCGCGCCCGGCTGGGCCAAGCACGCCTGGAGCTCCTTCTTCGTGCCGCTCAACGCCGAGGCGTCGGTGCTGAGCGTCACGACGGCCAACGCCAAGGACCTGATGGACCGCATGGTCCGCCACGACGTGACGACGTTCTGCGCGCCGCCGACGGTGTGGCGGATGCTCATCCAGGAGGACCTGCGGAACTGGAAGGTGTCGCTGCGCGAGGCCGGTAGCGTCGGCGAGCCGCTCAACCCCGAGGTGGTCGAGCAGGTGCGCGCCGCGTGGGGCGTGACCGTGCGGGACGGGTACGGGCAGACCGAGACCACGGCCCAGATCGGCAACAGCCCGACGCTGCCCGTCCGGCTGGGGTCGATGGGCAAACCGCTGCCCGGCTACGACATCGTGCTCGTCGACCCCGCCACCGGCGCGGTGGGCGACGACGGCGAGGTCTGCGTCAGCCTGTCGCCGCGGCCGCTCGGCGTGATGCCCGGGTACGTCGACGACGAGGAGAAGAACGCCAAGACGTTCGCCGGCGGCTACTACCACACCGGTGACATCGCGCACCGGGACGCCGACGGCTACCTGCACTACCTCGGGCGCACGGACGACATGTTCAAGTCCTACGACCACCGCATCTCGCCGTTCGAGCTGGAAAGCGTTCTCCTCGAACACGACGCGGTGGCCGAGGCGGCGGTCGTGCCCGCACCGGACCCGGTGGGTCTGGTGGTGCCCAAGGCGTACGTGGCGCTCGCGGCGGGGGAGAGTCCCGACCTCGCGACGGCACGCCGCATCCTCGACCACGTCAGGGCGAACCTGGCGCCGCACCAGTGGGTGCGCCGCCTGGAGTTCGCGACCCTGCCCAAGACCACGTCCGGGAAGATCCGCCGCAACGAGCTGCGGGCCCGCGACGTCGAGCGGGCCGCGGGAACCGAGTTCCCCGGCACCGTCGAGTACCTCGCCGACGAGCTGCTGGAGGCCGCGCTGCCCGCGGCCCCCGGAATCGGCTGACAGCAAGCATTTCCCGGCAAGACAGCGTTTCCTCTTTCACCGCACCACCACCTCACAAGGAGAGAACTGCCATGCGCGACATCAAGATCTACTCGTCCCTCTTCGCCGGCGGCCTGCACAACGGCCAGATCAAGTGGGAGGAGTACGTTCAGCCCGGTCGCAACGCGGTGGACGTGGAATGGCTCTACACCGCGGCGGACACCGGTCCCACGGGCGCCGAGGCGTACATCGCCCACTTCAAGCCCGGCTCGCACGGCGACCTGCACGAGCACCTCGGGTTCGAGCTGCTGCTGATCCTGGAGGGCGAGCTGCACAACGACAACGGCGACCGCTACCCGGCGGGCACGTTGTTCATCGAGAAGCCGGAGAGCGTGCACCAGGTCTCGTCGCCGACGGGCTGCTACGCGCTGGTGGTGCGCGAGAAGGGCACCCGGCGGCTCACCGACGACGAGGTGAGCGCCACCGCCGCCGCGGGCGCCGCGGCCCTGTAGGTCCCCTTCGCGGCGGGGCCGCCCCCGGCCCCGCCGCACCACGCCCGTGTCGTCTCGACCGGCGAATCCGTGCAACGACCCAGGAGAAGCTTCCGATGTCCCAGCAGACACAGGAACGACCACAGCCCACCCTGCCCCCGAAGGACGAAGACGTCGTCATCGGGCGCACCGGAAAGAAGCACTCGTCCCGCTACCGCTGGGGCATCCTCGGCATCGGGATCTTCGCCCAGGCGGCGTTCAGCGCCGCGTTCCAGGGCATCCCGACGTCCGGTTCCATCCTGGCCGCCGCGTACGGCTACTCGCTGTCGGAGCTGGGCCTCGTGCTCGCGGCCGTGACGGCGGGCATCTTCATCACCGACGTGTTCTGGGGCATCCTCTCCGACCGCATCGGCGAGCGCATGGTGCTGATCGTCGGCCTCGGCGGCACGACCGCCACCCTCGCCTACGTCACCGCGTTCCTGGTGCCGAGCGGTGATCTCGCCCCGGCGGCCTGGGCGCTCGCCGCGGTGCTGTTCCTCTCCGGTGCGCTCGGCGGATGTGTCAACGGCGCGTCCGGCAGGGCCGTCATGGGCTGGTTCCCCGCCAACAAGCGGGGTTTCGCCATCAGCCTGCGGGTCGCCGCGGTGCCGCTGGGCGGTGCGCTCGGCGCCGCCATCCTGCCCTCGCTCGCGCTCGGCGCCGGGTTCCGCTGGGTCTTCGCGTTCCTCACGGTGTTCATGCTCGCGGCGACGATCGCCGTCGTGCTGTGGCTCGACGAGCCGCCCATCGCCCGCACCAAGGCGTCCGGTGGCATCGCGGCGACGACGACCATCAGCCCGTTGCGCCGCTGGGACATCTGGCGCGTCGCCATCACCGCCTTCCTGCTCGACCTGCCGCAGTTCACCGTCCTCACCTTCGGCACGGTGTTCCTCACCGCGGAGATCGGCCTGCCGATCGAGGGTGTCGTCGTGGCGCTCGTGGTGGTCCAGGTCCTCGCCGCCGCCTCGCGGGTGTGGAGCGGCCGGTGGACCGACAACAGGGGAGGCCGCTACCGCCGGACCCTCGTCCGCGGCTACAGCTGGGCCATCGCGGCCGCGTTCGTCGGTGTCGCCGGGTACGCGTTCGCGCCGACGTGGCTGGTGGTCGTCCTCTTCGTGACCGCGGGCTTCCTCGCCTGCGGCTGGCACGGCGTGCACTACGCGGAGATCGCCACGATGGCGGGCGCGGAACGCTCCGGCACCGCGCTCGGACTGGAGAACACGATGGTGTTCGGCGGCGCGTTCGTCACGCCGCTGCTCATCCCGGTCGTGCTGTCGGCGTCCTCGTGGCCCGTGGTGATGCTGGTCGTCGGCGCCGTGCCGGCGGTCATCTCCGCGCTGATGATGCCGCGCGAGCTGCCGGTCGGGTGAGACCCGGGCACGCCGAAAAGGCCGGGAAGCCGTCAGACGGCTTCCCGGCCTTTCGGCATGCCCGGGTTTTCGGCGCCTGGTGCCGGGAACGCGAAAAACCCCCGTCCTGCAGGGGCACAGGACGGGGGTTTGTCAGGGGGCGGGTCGGCCGGCGGGCCGTGTGCGAGCGGACAGCGGAGGAAGAGACGGCTCACCAGTGGGTGTCTTCGACGCAGATGCCCAGGTCCGCGCTCCAGTGGGTGTCCACGGGGCAGTTGCCGGGGCCCTCGGTGGTCACCGACGCCTTCCAGTGCGTGTCGGCGGAGGCGGTGCCACCCAGGGCACCGAGGAGGGCGACGGTCAGAACGGCGAGGGAGACCAGCGTCGAGGCGGCGGACTTGCGGCTGGCGAACATCTTCTACCTCCGGTTTTCCGGGGCATTCCTGCCCGGCTGGAAGTAGTTCACCGGCCGGCTCCATCCATCCTCGTTCCATGCTCCATCGGTCTGTGCAGAGGACTTCGATAGCCGGCCAAAAGAAGAGCGACAACGCCTTCGAGGTCAGAAGAGCGAGTTCAGCGTGCCGTAGTCGACCCCCTCCTCCAGCTCGGTGCACGTGCCCTTGACCAGCAGTTCCGCCGCGGCCCGCCCGGCGACGGCGTACGCGGCCTGGGCCACGAGCGGACCGGCGCTGACCCGGCGCACCCCCGCCGCCGCGAGCTCGGCCGTGGTGGGACCACCGGGGAAGGCGAGGGCGTTGAGCGGCAGCGCGACCGCCTCGCTGATGCGGCGCAGCACGTCGAGGTCGCTCAGGCCGATCACGTACAGGCAGTCCGCCCCGGCCTCGGCGTACGCGCGGGCGCGGGTCAGCACGTCGTCGAGCCGTCCCTCCGGAGCGCCGATGCCGAGCAGGTAGACGTCGACGCGGGCGTTGATCACGAGGTCCGGCAGCCCGGCCGCCTCCGCCGCCGCACGGGCCTCGCGCAGGCGCTCCGCCTGCTCGGCGGGGTCGAACAGGGTGCCGTCACCCTTCGAGTCCTCGATGTTGACGCCGACCGCGCCCGCGGCGACCACGCCGGTGATGGTGGCGCCGAGGTCGTCGTAGCCGCCCTCGACGTCCGCGGTGACCGGGACGTCCACCGCGCTCGCGATCCTCGCCACGGCCGCGGTCAGCTCCTCGCGGGTCAGCCCGTGACCGTCGCGGCGGCCGAGCGACCACGCCACCCCGGCGCTGGTCGTCGCGATCGCCTTCGCTCCCGCCCGCGCGATCAGCACGGCGCTGGCCGCGTCCCACGCGTTGGGGAGCACCAGCAGGCCGTCGTTGTGCAGGGCGCGGAACGCCGTCGCCTTCTCGTTCACTTCATCGCCTCATTCGGAGTCGGTGCGGGGCCATGCCAGAGCGGCCAGTGTGTCGTCCACCAGTGCCCGCGCCGCCCCCAGGTAGCCGCTGGGACGGGTCAGGGCGGTGAGCTCGGCCGCGGAGAGGTGCGCGGTCACCGCGGGGTCCGCGGCGAGCACGTCGTGCAGAGGTGTCCTCGTGTGGTGGGCGGCGAGCGACGCCGCCCGGATGACCGCCGCGGCCTCGGTGCGGCCGAGCAGCGGCACGAGGGTGGCGGACAGCCGTTCGGAGACGACGAGCCCGTGCGTCAGGCCGAGGTTGGCCTCCATCCGCCCGGCGTCGACGGTGAGGCCCTCGACGAGCTCGGCGGCGGTCTCGGCCGCGCCCGCGGTCAGCCGCAGCAGCTCGCGCAGCGGGTGCCACTCGGCGTGCCAGGCGCCGGCGGGCCGTTCGTCCTCGGCGGGCAGGCACGCGGCGAGCGTCGCGGCGAGGCCCGGGGTCTGGGTGGCCGCCGCGCGGATGAGCGTCGCGAGCGCCGGGTTGCGCTTGTGCGGCATGGCGGACGACACGCCCCGGCCGTCCGCGACGGGCTCGGCGGCCTCACCGATCTCGGTGCGCGCCAGCACCTGCACGTCGGCCGCGATCTTGCCGAGCACCCCGGTGACGAGCGCCGCGGTGAACCCGGTGTCCGCGATCGGGATCCTGTTGGTGTGCCAGGGCAGCAGCGGCGCGGACAGGCCGGTCTGCTGGGCGAACTCCTCGCCCAGCAGGCGGGCGTAGCCGTCGGCGGCCTCTCCGCCGGACTCCACCTTCGCGCTCTCCAGGTAGCCCGCGAGGGTCCCGGCGGCGCCACCGAGCTGGATCGGGAGGTCGAGCCTGTCCCAGCGCTTCGCGGCGTCGTGCACGGCCGTCGCCCAGCCCGCGGCCTTGAGGCCGAACGTGACGGGGACGGCGTGCGCGCCGAGCGTGCGGCCGGCCATCACCGTGTCGCGGTGTGCCGCGGCGAGCCGCAGCGCGGCGGTTTCCACGCGCCGCAGGTCGGCGAGGACGACAGCGCTCGTGCGCGCGACGACGAGCATGGCGGCGGTGTCGAGGATGTCCTGGCTGGTCGAGCCGCGGTGCACGTACTGCGCGGCGGCCGGGTCGACCGCCGCCACGGCCGCGCCGAGCGCGCTCACCACGGCCACCACGGGGTTCGCGGCGCCACGGGCCGCGCGGGCCAGGGCGACGACGTCGAAGTCCGCGGTCTCGACGACCTTCGTGATGACGTCGGCGGCGTGCGCCGGTGCCACGCCGAGCGTCGCCTGCGCCCGCACCAGGGCGGCCTCGGCGTCGAGCATCGCGCGCAGCCAGGCGGAGTCGTCGGTCAGGGACGCGGCCGCGACCCCCGCGCGCACGGGGGCGAGCAGTCCGGCGTCGAGGGGCGGGCTGGTGGCGGGGAAGGCGCTGTCGGGCATGACTGGCTCCAGGGAGGAGGGACGGAAGGGGCGCGCGGGGCACGGCCGGAGGCGTGGCGTGCCCCGCGCGTTCGGGGATCACCGGGGGAGGGTGGGTTCGTGGCGGTCTCCGTTCTGTGGCGGGGGAAGGGGGATCGCGGGACGCCGCGGGGGAAGGGGGTCGGCGTCCCGCGTGGCTCAGAAGCCGGCGATGAGCGACGACCGCGGCACGGCCACCGCCACCGCCAGCGACGCCTGGGCGACCGCGTCGGCGTCGGCGAGGATCACCGAGTTCACGCCGGGACGGATGCCCGCCGCGGTCACCCAGTGCACGGTCTCCGTGGGCACGCCGAAGGCGAACCGCCGCGGGTGCGGCACCCGGCCGGGGCCGAGCACGGGGTACGGGCGCGGCCCGACGGCGAGCCCGCCGGTCTCGTAGTGGCCGCCACCGGCGATCGGGATGCGGTGCAGCACGCACTCGCCGCGGGCGAGGAGGCCGCCCAGCAACGGGTCCGTGGTGGTGCGGATGTCCGGCTCCGGCAGCCGCGCCTCGACCAGCGTGGTCACCCGCACCGGCTCGCCCGGCACCTGCGACGAGCTCACCAGGAACGAGGACCCGTCCGGCGACGGGCGGACCTCCATGCCGGGACCCACGACCCGCAGCACGCCCGCCTCGATCAGCGCGACCATCTCCTCGATGCGCCGCACGGGCGGGCCGATGGAGACGAACGCGTTGAACGGGGTGTACCACTTCTGCAGGTCGTCGCGGTACGAGTCACCGGTGATGCCGCTGTGGTCGACGATCTGGCGGATCTCGTTGCGCAGGTCCCGCATGGCGTCCAAAGCGGACTTGACGGGGCTCTGCACGTTGCCGCGCAACGCTTCCTTGATGTCGTCGCGCAGGTACCCCACGAGCCACGCGCGGTAGTCGTCCGCGTTCTCGAACTCGCGGTCGCCGTAGGGCTTCGAGATGGCGTTCCAGTCCCACCGGTCGGCGGGGGCGATCCCGAAGCGGTCGAGGAGCATGTTCTCCGCCTCGGACCTCGGCTGGTCGAACGGCTCGCCGATCGGGGTGTTCGCGAACTCCTCCTCGCACATCGCGCGGTAGCGCCGCGAGAACACCTCGGACTCGCAGGAGCACGACCGCTGGGCGACCAGGGTGGTGTAGTACACCGAGCGGACCTCGCGGTCGATCAGCGGCCACACCTCGGTGCGGAAGTCGGCGGGACGGCCCCGCTCGGCGCGCCGGCGCAGCGTCCGGATCACCCACGGGGTCAGGAAGAGCGGCTCGTGCCTGCCGAAGGCTCCCTTCTGGTTCTCGCCGCGCGCCGTGTACGGGACGCCGCGGCGGGAACCCGCGATCAGCACCGGCTCCGCGCCGGACGGGTGGTAGGTGAGCGAACCGTCGTCGGCGCGGGAGAACCGGCCGCCGCGCCCGGTGGTGAGCAGGGCCATGTGGTCGAAGAAGTTGAGGCCCATGCCGCGCAACGCGACCTCGTCGCCCGGCTTGACGAACGACAGGTCGGCGTTGGCCGGGTTGCCGGGCGCCACGTAGTGCAGTCCGTTGCGGGCGGCGTGCTCGGCGAGCTCGAACTCCGCCTCGGACATCATGGTCGGCAGGTGGCCCTGGGTCAGGACCACCGAGTCGAGTCCACTGAGGACGGTGCCGTCGTCGAGCTCGACGACCTGGGTGCCGTCCTCGGCGTCGGTGAGGTTGACGGCGGTGACGGTGTGCAGGGTGATCGTCAGGTTGGCGGGCGCGGTCCGCAGCAGGTGCCGCAGCACCCACCGCAGGTAGTGCCCGTACAACGCGCGGGTGGGGTAGGTGTCCGGGCCGAGGTCGCGGCACTCCGCGCGCACCCAGTCCGGCAGGGCGTCCTCGGGACCGAGGTGCTCGGCGAACCGCGCCCACTCGTGCAGGCTCGGTCCCGGCACGATCGGTCCCGCGCAGGTGACGGTCTCGTCGGCGAACATGGTGATCTGGGCGGCGACGGTGTTCATGAGCAGCTCGCGGGACTGGTCGGTGCGCCACACCGCGCTGCCGTTCAACAGGCTCGGGTCCACGACGTGGACGGTGATCGGCTGCGGCGGGTGCTGTGCGGCGGCCGTCGAGTGCAGGCGCTCCAGCACCGACAATCCGCGCGGTCCCGCGCCGATGATGCAGATGTGCGTCACGGTGTCCTCCAGTGGGGCACGACCACACTCGACCCCCAGCGGCGGGTGGAGTCGGTCGGGGAGTGTCGGGGAAGAGGGGAGATCAGCGCTCGGCGTCGGCGAGGGCGGGGCGCACGACTCCGGCCATCTTGCGGCCGAGGCCCATCGCGAGGAGCTCGAGCTTGCCCATGAGCGAGCCGAAGTCGTCGGGCAGCAGCGCCTGCTTGCCGTCGCACAGCGCCTGCTCCGGCGCGACGTGCACGTCGATCAGCAGCGCGTCCGCGCCGGCGGCGGCCGCGGCCATCGAGACGGGCTCGACCAGCGCCGGGATGCCGACGGAGTGGCTCGGGTCGACCATGACCGGCAGGTGCGACCGCTGCTTCATCAGCGCGACCGCCGAGATGTCCAGGGTGAACCGGGTGGCGTGCTCGAAGGTCCTGATGCCGCGCTCGCACAGGATCACCTGGTCGTTGCCCTGCGCCAGCACGTACTCCGCGGCGGCCAGGGTCTCGTCGACCGTGCAGCCGAAGCCGCGCTTGAGCACCACCGGCAGGCCCGACTTGCCGACCTCGGTCAGCAGCTCGAAGTTCTGCATGTTGCGGGCGCCGATCTGCAGGCCGTCCGCCGTCGCGGCGACGCGCTCGACGTGCCGCGGGTCGAGCACCTCGGTGAGGATCGGCAGGCCGGTGTGCCTGCGGGCCTCGGCGAGCAGCTCCAGGCCGGCCCACTTGAGGCCCTGGAAGGAGTACGGGGAGGTGCGCGGCTTGAACGCGCCGCCGCGCAGGCCGACCGACCCGTAGTGGGCGGCGACGTCGGCGCAGGCCAGCAGCTGCTGCTCGTTCTCCACCGCGCACGGGCCGGCGAAGACGCTCAGCGACCCGTCGCCGACGGAGGTCTCGCCGATGCGCACGACCGTGCCCTGGGGGCGCAGCTCGCGGCGGCCCAGCCGGAAGTCACCGGTGACGGCCACCTTCGCGACGGGCGCGGGCAGGCCCGACGGCGGCCGCGTATCCACGCCGGGACCGTGGGCGATGATCACGGGTGCGTCGCCGAGGAACTGGCGGGTGGCGGTCGTGCCGGTGGAGTCGAAGAACCGCATCCACTCGGCGAGCTGCGAGGCGGGCGTGCCGGGGACGAACGAGAGGATCGACTGGCTGGACATGGTGTGCCTCCGTGACGGTGAGGAAGTCTGATGTGGACGCTCGCGCCCCGCGGCAGTGGGACGCCGCGGGGCGCGAGCAGAGGGAACCGGCGCGTGGACGCCGGACGGTCAGTCGGCGGTGGCGAACGACAGCGGGTCCGCCGTCACCGCGTAGCGGGTCAGGTCCGCGTACTTCTCGCGGAGGCTGCGCTTGAGCACCTTGCCGGTGACGCCGACCGGGAAGTCCTCGTCGGTGCGGGCGAGCTCCAGGGCGTCGAGCGTGAGGTGGCCCGCGCGGGCGAGCTCCTCGTTGGCCAGCAACAACATCTTGCCGGGGTCCGGGTCGCTGCCGGGCTGCGGCACGACCACCGCGACCGGGACGACGGCGCCGTCCCTGCGGCCGGCCACGACCGCGCAGTCCACGACGTCGGGGACGTCGGCCAGCAGGATCTCCTCCATGAACACCGAGTAGCCGGTGCGCTCCGCCGTGACGAGCGCGTCGATCGTGCGGTCCACCAGGAAGTAGTCGCCGTTGGAGTCGCGGTAGCCGTTGTCGCCGGTGAGCCAGTACCCGGACAGGCGGCTGCGGTAGTTGAGGTCGTGGTTGCTCCAGTAGCCCGGTGTGATGGCCGGGCCCTTCGCGGCGAGCAGACCCACCTCGTTGTCGTCCGCGTACGTGCCGTCCTGGCGCAGGATCGTCACCTCGGCGACGCCGACCGGCTTGCCCGCGCACCTGTCGTTGCGCTCGGTGTCGAGGTCGCGGATCTTGAGCAGCACGCCCCAGCCGAGCTCCGTGGTGCCCAGCCGGTCGAAGAACGCCGACTGCGGCTTGCCGGGGCTGCGGCGGCCGAGGATGTCCTTGATGTGCGCCTCGTGCACGGCGTCGCCGATCGACACCCACACGTTCACCGAGTCGAGCGCTCCCGGGGCGAGGTCCAGCGCCGGGATCTCCGAGTAGGCGTGGGCGAAGGACATGACCGTCGTCGGCTGGTACTCGGCGACGGCCTGGGCCAGCTCGTCACCGGGTCGGTCGAAGCCCGCCGTCGTCTGGGAGCCGGACAGCACCGCGTAGACCGTGTAGGCGATGCAGCCCAGGTGCGACTGCGGGAGGCTCGTCATCGTCATCGAGCCCGGCTGTTCCTTGAAGTCGACCAGGCGGAACTTCGGGCCCGCGACGATGGAGCCGTGGGTGTGGATCGTCGGCTTGGGCAGGCCCGTGGTGCCCGACGAGTGCAGGATCGTGACGGGGTCCTCGTCGTTGTGCCGGAACCTCGCCGTGTCCGGCAGCTCGGCGCGCTCCGGGAACGGGTGCTCCTCGGCGACCTGCGTCCACACCACCGAGGGCAGCGTCGCGGCGAGCCCGGACAGGACGTCCATCCTGGACCTGTCCGCGTAGATGCCGACCGGGGTGGTCTGGGTCGTGAGCGACTCGGCGATCTCCTTGGACGCCTTGGTGTTGATGAGCACCGCGATGGCGCCGATCTGCGCCAGCGCGTAGAAGTGCACGTGGTAGGCGAACGTGTCCTCGATCCAGATGACGACCCGGTCGCGGGGACGGACGCCCTTCACGTCGTGGTACCAGACCGACCAGCTCTGCACGAGCTCGTCGAGCTGCAGCAGGCTGAACTCCTCCTGCGGCTCGCCCGCCGTGTTCAGCACTGGTCGCAGCGTCCGCAGGAACGGCTTGTCCGGTGCGGGGCTGGCGGCGATCGCGGAGGGGAGCAGGTTGCCGCCACCGATGGACTTGTCGGCGGCGACGGCGGCGCGCTGCTCCACGGAGAGAACGGTGGGAGCGAACGTGGTCATGTGAGATCCCTTCAGGTGGCGGTGGCGGTGCTGCCGCTCTGGCTGTGCTGCGTCTGGAACATCCGGGCGCAGTGCTCGCCGTACGGGGCCAGCTGCTCGCCCAGCACGGACCGCAGAGCGGTCAGGAGATCGGTGAACTCGGCCTCGCCCGCGCCGACGGTGGCGGCGAGAGTGGCCGTGCCCGCGCGCAGCGCGTCACGGGCGGTCTCGGCGAACGGGTTCGCCGACTGGACGTCCCAGTAGACCTCGGGGGTGCCGCCCGCGATCCGGGCCAGCAGGGCCAGCAGGGTCGCGTGCGGGGGTGGTGCGAGTGCGGCCAGCTCGTCGGCGGTGACGCCGAGCTCGGCCAGTGCCGCGCCGAACGACAGCACGGCGGCGTGCGTGAGCGCCTGGGTGGCCGCGGCGAGCCGGTCGTGCCGCTCGGCACCCACCCGCACGACGCGGGCTCCCGCCGTCGTCAGCAGGCCGAGCAGCGACTCGGTGCGCGGGCCCCCCGCCAGCTCCACGGCGGCCACCGGCCGTCCGGGGAAACCGAGCGAGGGGGCGAACATCGGGTTGAGCCCCAGCAGCTCCACGTCGGACCGGAGCCCGGCGGTGGCCTCGGCGTACCGCGACTTGACCGACAGCGTGTCGACGAGCAGCGCGCCGGGGGACATCGCCGGGACGAGCACTCCCAGCGCCTTCAGCGCGACCGCTTCCGGCACCGCGAGCACCACGACGTCGGCCAGCGCGATCTCCGCGGCGAGCACGACGTCCGGAGCGGTGATGTCCTCGCCGGCCGCGCTGTCCGAGACGCGCACCGAAGCGCCCGCCCCGGACAGCAGCTCGGCGAACAACGTGCCCACCGCGCCCGCGCCGCCGACGACGAGGCACCTGGTCATGCCACGTCCTCGAACTCGTCGACCGCCGTGTCCAGCGCCGTGTCGAGGACGGCGGTGATCATCGCCCGCGACTTCACCGCGGTCTCGGCGAACTCCTCCTCGGCGTCGGACAGGGCGATGATCGCGCCGCCGACACCGAAGCGGACCCCGGACTCGGTGGCCACGAGCGTGCGGATGACGATGTTCAGGTCCACCGCGCCGCTCAGGCCGAACCAGCCGATCGCACCGGAGTAGACGCCGCGCGGGCCCTCCTCCAGCCGGTCGATGATCTCCATCGTCCGCAGCTTCGGCGCACCGGTCATGGACCCGCCGGGGAACGCCGCCCGCACGCACCCGACCGGCGACTGCCCTTCCCGCAACGTGCCGCGGATCGTCGACACCAGCTGGTGCACCGGCGCGTAGGTCTCGACGTCGAACAGCTTCGGCACGTGCACCGAGCCGATCTCCGAGACCACGTTGAGGTCGTTGCGGATCAGGTCGACGATCATCAGGTTCTCGGCCTGGTCCTTCTCGTTGGAGAACAGGTCTGCCCTGAGGGCCTCGTCCTCCTCCGGCGTCGCGCCGCGCGGCCGGGTGCCCTTGATCGGCTTGGCCTCGGCGACGCGGTCCACACCGATCGACAGGAACCGCTCCGGCGAGGCGCTCATGACCGCCACACCGGGGAAGTCGAGGAACGCGCCGTACGGGACGGGGCTGATGCCGCGCAGGTGCGTGTACGTGGTGAGCGGGTCGATGCGGACGTCCATGCTCACCTCGTTGGTGAGGCAGACCTCGTACGACTCGCCGTGGTCGATCTCGTGGAAGCACTCGTTGATGCGCTTGAGGTACGCGTCGTGGTCGTGGCGGAGCAGGGTGACACGACGGGCCTGCGGCGAGTTCATGTCCGTCCACTCGGTGACCCCGCGTGCCTTCAGACCGGCACGAGGAGCGGACGCGACCTGGTCGCCCATGACCGAGAGCCAGGACAACGCGTCGGCGTCCACGCCGTTCTCGCTGAGCGCCAGCAGGTACGTCTCGCCGGCGACGTGGTCGATGGCGATCATCCGGTCGGCGAACACCATCGCCGCGTCGGGTTCCTCGGCGTGGTAGGCGATCTGGGCGCCGGACTCGGCCTTGAGCTCGTAGCCGAGGTAGCCGACGTAGCCGAGGTTGAAGTCGAACGGCACGCCGTCCGGCGTCGGGATCGCCCTGGCGGCCAGCTGGCGCTCCAGGTAGGTGAAGAACGGCGACTCGACCTCCGTCGTCGTGCCGTTCTTCTCGACCGTGACGGTGTTCTCCGAGATCCGGTAGCTCAGGTACTCGGCGAGCGGGCCGGACGCGTCACCCATGAACGAGAACCGCGACAGGCTCTCCACCACCGAGCTGCTGTCCAGCCAGAACGGGTGCTTGCCGCCCGCGAAGAGCTTGCGGAACAACGCCTCCGAGTCGGGGTGCACCCCCAGCTTGCGCACGTGCACCCGGTAGCCCCGCTCGCGGGACAGCGCGAGGTCGCGGAAGTTCGCGAGCAGCTCGCGGCCGTACTCACTGCTGATGGACTCGGGGTGGAACTGCACGCCCCAGATCGGCAGGCTGCGGTGCCGCACGCCCATGACGATGCCGTCGGTCCAGGCGATCGGCTCCAGGCAGTCGGGCAGCTCCGTCGCCGCGAGCGAGTGGTAGCGCACCACGTTGTACGGCGAGGGCAGGCCGGCGAAGACGTCCACGCCGGTGTGCTCGACCGGGAACACCCTGCCGTGCACGGGGGAGGGCGCCAGTCCGACCTTGCCGCCGAAGAGGTGGCAGATGCCCTGGTGGCCCAGGCAGACGCCGAGGACCGGCAGGCCGCTCTCCAGGATCGCCCTGGCGCTCACCCCGAAGTCGGTCTCGACGTCAGGACTGCCGGGACCCGGCGAGATCACGACGGCGTCGAACTCGCCCAGGTCGATCGAGGACCAGTCGGCGTCGTTGCGGACCACCGTGGGCGCCACGCCGTTGACCTCGCCGAGCAGCTGGAACAAGTTGTAGGTGAAGGAGTCGTAGTTGTCGATCAGAAGCGTGCGCATGGTGGGCCGCCCTTTCGCAGCACTCGGATGGCTTCAGGCGCCGATGACCTCGTCCTCCACGCGGCAGGTCTCAGCGATGATCAGGTCGTAGAGGTTGCGCAGGAAGTCGAGGTCGATCCCGTGCAGCAGGCCGAAGTCGGCGGCACGGCGCTGCACGATCCCGATGCGGTGCGGCTGCATCATCGGGACGCCGTGTTCTCGTTTGTGCACCGCGATGTCCACGCAGATCCCGATGCGCCGGCGCAGCGCGTCGAGCAGCTCGACGTCGGTCGCGTCGAGCTGGGCGCGCAACGCCTCCAGCTCGTCGGCGGGAACGAGGACGGTGGTGTCGGTCGTCATGGAGGTCCTCCGGGGACGCGACGAGGCCCCCGGCTCGGTGTGTCCGGGGGCCTCGTCGGCTCGGTGTGGGGTCTGTGCACTGCGGGGTACGCGGCGAGGCCCCTGGGTCGTGCGTCCAGGGGCCTCGCCGGTGGGGTGTCAGCTGAAGTCGAACTCGCCCGTGCGGGTGCGCTTCAGCTCGAAGAACCGGGGATAGGCGGCCAGTTCCACCGCGGCGTCGAACAGGCGGGCCGCCTGCTCTCCGCGCGGGATGGACATGAACACAGGGCCGAAGAACGCCACGCCGTCGATGTGGATCGTCGGCGTGCCGACCTCCTCGCCCACCGGGTCCATCCCGCGGTGGTGGCTCGCCCGCAGCTTCTCGTCGAAGGCGTCGGAGTCCGCCGCCTCGGCCAGCGACGGGTCGAGGTCGAGGGCGGCCAGCGCCTCGGCGACGACGGCGGGGTAGTCCTTGTTGCCGCCGTTGTGGATCCGCGTGCCGAGCTCGGTGTAGAGGTCGCGCAGGACCTCGTCGCCGTACTTCTCGGCGGCGGCGATCGCGACCCGCACCGGGCCCCAGGCCCGGTCGCAGAACTCGCGGTACCAGGCGTCGATCTCCTTGTGCTCGTTGAGCACCGAGAGGCTCATCACCTGGAACGAGAGGTCGATGTCGCGGTGGGACTCCACTTCGAGGATCCAGCGCGAGGTGATCCAGGCGAACGGGCAGGCCGGGTCGAAGTAGAAGTCGACGCGCGGTTTCCGGTCCGTCATGAGGGTGTTCTCCGTGTTCGGTCGGTGTCGGCGGCTTCCCTCACGACGCGGGCGAGCCTGCGCACGCCCAGCGTGATGGCAGCCGGTTCTGGGTAGGAATATGACAGGCGCAGGTGGTCGTCACCGGCGCCGTTCGCGAAGAAACCCGTTCCGGGGACATAAGCCACCCCTTCCCGGATCGCCCGTGGCAGCATCTCCTTGGCGCGGGCGCCCTCCGGCAGCGAGAGCCACAGGAAGAACCCGCCTTCCGGGACCCGCCAGCGGGTTCCGCGCGGCATCAGCGTGGACAGCGCGCCGACCATCGTCTGCCGGCGCTCCCAGTAGAGCTCCCGCAACGCCTTGACGTGGTCGGTCCACGGCTCGTCGGCCAGGTAGCGCGCGACGGCGAGCTGCGCGGTGCCGGAGTGGCACAGCATCGCCGCCTCCGCCGCCAGGACGAGCCTGCCGGTGACCTCGGGCGGCGCGAGCGCCCAGCCGACCCGCAGTCCGGGGGCGAGGATCTTCGAGAACGACCCGAGGTAGACGACGCCGGGGTCGGAGGCGCGCAACGAGGGCAGCGGTTCCCCTTCCAGCCGCAGCAGCCCGTACGGGTTGTCCTCCACGACCTGCAGGCCGATCCGGTCGCACATCGCGAGCACCTCGGCCCGGCGGGACGCGCTGAGCGTGACGCCGGACGGGTTCGCGAAGTTCGGCACGGTGTAGAGGAACGCCACCCGCCTGCCCGCTCCGCGGGCCCGGCCGACCAGCTCGGCGATGGCGGGGCCGCTGAGCCCGCCGCCGTCGTCCGGGACGTGGCGGACCTGGAGGCCGTGCGCGGAGAACGTGGCCAGCGCGCCGACGTAGGAGGGCGACTCCGCGAGCACGACGTCACCCGGATCGGCCAGCACCGCGGTGACGAGGTCGAGCGCCTGCTGGGCGCCGGTGGTGACGACGACGTCGTCCGCGTCCGCGACGACGCCCTCGTGGGCCATCACCGTGCAGATCAGTTCGCGCAGGACGGGGTCGCCCTGCCCGGTCGCGTACTGCAACGCGCCGGGCTGGGCGGCGACCTCCCCGAGGATGCGTGCGAGCACCTGGCCCGGCAACGCCTCCGCGGCGGGCATGCCGCCCGCCAGCGACACCACACCGGGCCGTGACGCCACCGCGAACAGCGCCCGGATCTCCGAGGCGCGCAGTCCCGCGCTGCGGTTGCTGAATCTCGCCGAGGGGTCCATGGACTCCTCCTCTCTGCCGTGCCGAGCGATCAGGACCCCTTCTCAGAGGGACGGGAAGTGCGCGGCGGCGGCGAGGAACTCGTCGTTCTCGCGTTCGGTGCCGATCGTCACGCGGACGCCTTCGCCGGGGAACGCCCGCACGGCCACGCCGGCGGCCGCGCAGGTCGCGGCGAACGCCGCGGACTCGTCACCGAGCGGGAGCCACAGGAAGTTCGCCTCCGACTCGGGCACGGGCAGGCGCAGGTCGAGCAGCGCGGCCCGCACGCGGGCCGACTCCTTCACCGTGGTCTCCACGCGGGCGGCGAGCTCGTCGGCCGCCAGCAGGGACGCCACCGCGGCCTGCTGGGCGATGCCGCTGACACCGAAGGACAGGCTCGCCGTGCGCGCGGCCTTCGCGAGCCGTTCGCCCGCGACGGCGTACCCGACCCGCAGGCCAGCCAGGCCGTGCGCCTTGGAGAACGTGCGCACCACCGCGAGCGACGGCCGTCCCGGCAGCAGGTCGAGCCCGTCCGGCACCTCCGGGTCCCGGACGTAGTCGACGTACGCCTCGTCCAGCAGCACCAGCACGTCCGGCGGCAGTGAGTCCAGAAAGGACTCCAGCTCCGCCCGCCGCACCACGCTGCCGGTCGGGTTGTTCGGGTTGCACACGATCACGGCACGGGTCCGCGGTGTCACCGCCGCCGCCATCGCGGCGAGGTCGTGCCGCCCGTCGAGCAACGGCACCGGCACCGGCGTCATCCCGGCCAGCTTGATCATCTTCGGGTAGGACTCGAAGGAGCGCCACGCGAAGACCACCTCACCGCCGGGTTCCTCGACCGCGGACAGCAGGTCCGCGATCACCCCGCACGACCCGCAGCCGGCCGCGACCTGGGCCGGGGGGACGCCGAGCGTGGTGGCCAGCACGCCGACCAGCTCGCCCGAGGTGTAGTCCGGGTAGCGGTGCGCCTGCGCGGCCGCGCGGGAGATCGCGGCCGCGACCGACGGCAGCGGGCCGTACGGGGACTCGTTGGCGGCCAGCGGGAAGGTCTCGCCCGAGGGCGAGACGACCGGCGGGCCTGGCTGGAAGGTGACGAGCGACTCGACGACGGGCCGGATCACGACGCCACCCCCGCGGGAGCGACGGCGAGCACGGCCCGGTACTGCCGCACGATCACGACGCCGAGCGCCAGGTACAGCGCGGCCATCGCCCAGGCCGGCACCACCGCGCCGAGCGTGATGCAGGCGGCGGCGAGGCCCTGGGCCACCCGGATGTTCAGGTTGTAGACGGCCATGTACCGGGTGCGGCTGTGGTCGGGCACCAGGTTGGCGAGCAGCGCCTGCTTGACCGGCACGCTCATCAGCTCGCCGACCGTGAAGACCACGCCGGCCACCATCAGCACCCAGCCGGAGTCGCTCACCGCGAGCACCGCGTACCCGCCGACGAACAGGGCGGTGCCGAGGTACAGGCCCGTCCGGTCGGTCACCTTGCGGAACAGCACCGCGGAGAACAGCGCGAGCACGACCACCAGGATCGTGTTCTCCGCCCGCAGCAGGCCGATCATCCCGACGCCGTCGACGGCGGGCAGTCCCGGCAGCAGCCGCTGCTCGGGGAAGTCCGTCGCGAGCCGCACCGCGATGTGGTTCACGAGCTGGAACTCGATGGCGAGCGTCAGCGTCCCCGCGACCATCAGCCGCAGGAAGGTCTTGTCCCGCAACACGAGCCGGTACCCCTCGCCGAACTCGCGGAGCACGGCGGCGACGCCCTGGGGCTTGTCGCGCACCACGTCGCTGTCCGGCTTGGTCTCCGCGATCAGGAAGTACGTCGTCGCCAGCACGGCCAGCGTCGCGGCCGAGGCGAGCGCGAGCACCACGGCGAACCGCGAGTACAGCGCCGCGCCGACCAGGGCGCCGATCGCGAGCGCCAGGTTCGTCGCCCAGAAGTTGATGGTGTAGACGCCCTTGCGGGTCTCCGGCGAGGTGAGGTCCACGATCATCGCGTCGTTGGCCGGCAGCGCGACGCTGGCGGCGAACTTGTTGACGAGATAACCGAGGTACACCAGCAGCGCGCTCGCGAGCACCGGCGAGTCGGCCAGCGCCATCACGCCGAACGTGACGGCGGCGCCCGCCTCGGCGGCCAGCAGCGTGCGCCGCCTGCCGTGCAGGTCGGCGACGTGCCCGCCGACGAGCATGCCGACGACGCCGAGCGCCACCACGGCGATCAGCAGCACGCCCGCCGCGGCCACACCCCAGGCCAGCGCCAGGTGCACGGCCATGAAGGACGTGATCATCGAGTCGACGAGCCGGTTCACGAACCCGACGCCGATGCGGATCCGCAGGCTCGGGTGCAGGGTCAGGACGTTCACCGCTCCTCCCTCCCCGCGCCCTCGGGCTTGCGCGTGGTCTCGACGTCCACCCGCAGCAGCGACTCCACCTTGGTGACCCGCCGCGCGGCCTCCTCGTGCGAGCCGGCCGACACGACCACGAAGCCGTGGCGCGTGCGCCAGTCGACGATCGCGGGCACGCGGGAGCCGGGCTCGAACGGGAACGACAGCTCGTCCACGAACGGCAGCGCCCGGATCTCGTCCAGGCCGTCGACGGACCGCAGCACGCCGAACGGCAGGGAGAAGTAGTGGATCCAGGCCACGTCCGGCCGCGACCGGCCGCCGGGGGAGCGTCCGGCGAGACCGCCGAACACGGCGCGTTCGAGGTCGATCCCGGTGGCGAGCTCGACCAGGCGCGGGATGCGGTCACCGCCGAGGCGGGCCTGCGACTCGATGATGCGCGGCCCGGCCGGGGTGAGCCGCAGCTCGGTGTGCGCCGGTCCCGTGCGGTACCCGGTGGCGTCGAGCATGGCGACCACGGCGGCACCGAGCGCGGCGACGTCGTAGGACTCCGGCGCGGGGTGCGCGTGCCCTGCCTCGACGAACAGCGGGGGTGGTCCCAGCCGCTTGTGCGTCACGCCGATCACGTGGTGCCTGCCCTGCACGCTGATCGTCTCCACGCTGAACTCCGGGCCGACGAGGTACTCCTCGACCAGCACGGGACCGGTGTAGCCGGTCTCGTCCAGCGCCGCTCCCCAGTCCTCGAACTCGGCCCTGTCGTGGACCAGGACGACGCCGCGGCTGCCGGAGAGCTGGGTCGGCTTCACCACCACCGGGAGGTCGAAGCCGCCGAGCAGCGCGCGGGCGGACCGCCAGTCCGGCGCGTCCGCGTACCGCACGGGGGACAGGCCGTGCTCGCCGAGCAGGCGGCGCAGCGCCACCTTGTCGTTGAGCCGGTGCACGGCCTCCGCCGAGTTCACCGCGAGGCCCAGGTCCTCCGCCACCCTGGCGGCGAGACCCATGCTCTCCTCCTGGCCGACGTGGTAGACGAGCTCCGCGCCGAACTCCGCCGCCGCCTCGCGCAGGACCCGTTCGTAGCCGGCGGGGTCGGCGAAGTCGGCCTCCCAGAACGCGTCGGCGAGGCGCCGCACGTCGTCCAGGTACTCCCCGGCGTGCCCGCCGAAGATCTCGGTCGCCACCTTGGGGTCCCAGACGGCGCCGACGCGGAAGCCCTCGGCCTTGGCCTTCGCCAGGTACGCGCGGTAGGGCATGACCATCAGCAGGCCGGTCATCTCGCTGCCTCCTCGGCCGGTGCGGGCGTGGTGCGGATGGTGATGGCGCTCCGGACGCGTTCGGTGACCTCGTCGAGCGCGTCCGCGGTGGGGGCGTCGACGAGGAACGTGACCGAGCGGTCCTCGGAACAGGTGATCGGGCCCAGCACGGCACCGCGCTCGGCGTGCACGTGCACGGCGCGCAGCGCGGCGGGGGCGTCGGCGGGCAGCGGTTCCGGCTGCTCCCACACGCCCGCCTCGCCGACCCACTCGACCGGCACGCCCGGCCAGTCGACGACCACGTCCTCCAGCACGCCCTCGGGGTGTTCGAGGTAGACCTGCCGGGTGTGGCGGCGCGGCGCCGGGTAGTCGGAGTGCTCGCCGAGCGCGATGCGCAGGACCTCGGTCTCCAGCGGCCGGCCCGTGGCGAGCTCGTAGAGGGAGCACAGGCCGTCGCCGGGCGGCCTGGCCGCGATCTCCATCAGGACCGCACGGCCCTCCGCCGTCACCCGCCACTCGGCGTGGGTGATGCCGTCGCGGACGTCCAGGCGGTCGAGCACCCGGTGGTTCGCGTCGAGCAGCAGCTCGGTCACGGCCGGGTGGTCGCTCGGCACGGTGTGCGCGAGCTCCACGAAGTGCTTGCCGTCGCGGTCGTTGGTGTCCTTGCGGGTGACCGACGCGAAGATGACCTTCCCGTGCTGCACCAGGCTTTCCACCGAGTACTCCGGGCCGGTGACCTTCTCCTCGACGAGCACCGTCTCCTGCTCCTCGTAGGCCGACAGCGCGACCCGCAGCTCCTCCGCGTCCGCCACGGTGACGACACCGGAGCTCGAGTGCCGCCCCGACGGCTTGACGACGGCGGGGAACGTCACCTCGCCGAGGTCGTCTCCCGCGAACGCCACCCGCGGGCTGAACTCCGGCAGGTACCAGCGCTGGAGGTACTTGCTGCGGCACACGCGGCTGGCGCGCAGGCCGGGACCGGGCACGCCGAGCGCGTCGGCGATCAGCCCGGTCGGCTCCACCATCGTCTCGCCGACGGCGTACGCGCCGGTGATCTCGTACCGCCGGCGCCAGGCCAGTGCGGCGGCGACCGGTCCGGCGAGCAGCGACCCCTCGCGGCGCACGCCCCCGTCCACGAACGCGATGTCCTCGACGGTGGCGAGCGGGTGACCGGGGTCGCCGGCCACCCGCTCGGCCTCCGCGCGCCAGTTCTCGGAGGTGATCAGCAGGACGCGGAGTCCGCGTTCACGCAGTTCCGCGAGATAACGAGGAGCACGGCACACGGCCAGCAACGAGCCGGTGAGGATGAACGCTCTCGGCAGAGATGGATTCGACATGGCGGCGGCTCCAAGGAAGGTAAAACTGAATGCTGTTGCCTCCGTAGCGGTCGGAAAACGCCGGAGGAAGTAATTCGAAGAGGCTGTGGCCCGTGTGGGCAAAGCTGTGCCCCGAGAACAGCGTGACATCTCGGTGTGTGCTGGTCAACCCCGGTCCCGAGATTTGTTGAGTTGTATTTTCAGGCGCTTTTTCCGGACATGCGAACAGGGGTCCTCCCAAGGGGAAGGACCCTGTTCGCGGGCGTTTTTCACTTGATTGTTCTCGCCGAGTTCTCGCGGAGGATATCCCGCAGCTCGTCGAGGCTGTACTCGGCTTTTCCGCGGCTGCCGTACCGGGTGAGCTTTCCGCGGCTGGCCCATTTCCGGATGGTGGCGGCCGAGACGCCGGCGGCGAGGGCCGCGAGGTCCGTGGGCACGGTCCGGCCGCGGGTGTGCTGCTTCATGCCGGTGTTCCGTGTGCCGAGCGCTGGACGGCGTCGTCGGACTCCTCCAGCAGCAGCCACTGGCTGGCCGACAGGTGGTGGCCCGCGCCGCAGGACGCGCTGTGCGCACCGGTCTCGCCCGCCACGCCGATCGCCGCGTACACGGTCATGCCGCAGCCGGCCTCGCCGCACGGGCCGAGGTCCAGGCGCTCGCTCATCGACGGGTCCAGCACCGCCCGCGCCGCGTCGGCCAGGTCGGTGATCTCCTCGGCGAAGTCCTGCGCGACCTCCTGGCGCAGGATCCAGTCGAGGTTGCGGTACAGGAACGTCGACAGGACGTGCACGCGCCGCGACGGCGGCCTGGCCGTGCCGGTCTCCTCGATGACGAGCGACGACCACGAGGCCAGCACACCGAGGATGCTGCTGCGCACCGACACGGCGGTGAGGTTCAGGCTCATGGCACCGGGCACGCGCGTGTTCTTGATCTGCACGACCTCCGGCCGGCGACCGGGTGTGAGGGACTGCGCGCACTGTTCGTGGAGTCCGGGCAGGGCCCGCAGCTCGTCGCGCAGGGCCTGCCGGCACTGGTCGCAGCTACGGGAGTCCGCAACCGCGCTCGCGGTGCAGGAGGGGACGACGCGCAACTCGCAGTGGCTCTGGGACACGGACATTGTCGCTCCTAAGGTGTGTGGCCGGGTGCCGTACGTGCCAGGTGGTGGGTTCAGTGCGGTGCCACGGTGCCGAGCCCGGCCGCCGCGGCGGCGTGGTGGATGCGGCCCGCGAGAACGGGATCGAGCTCCGCCCCTCCGCCGACGAGCTCGACGAGCAGGACGTGGTTGTGGTCGGTGCGGCCGGGGTGGTCGCCCGCCAGCACCCGTCCCAGGTCGGCGACGACCTCGGGCGACCTGTGCCCGCGACCGCGCTGCCTGCCGGGACGGATCGCGGAGAACGTCCTGTCGCTGCCGGCGAGACCTTCCCGGTCGTCGACGTAGACCGCGTGCACGTTCTCGAGCAGGGCGGCCGGCAGGTCGACACCGGTGGTGTTGACGAGCACCGCGCCCTTGGCCAGCCGCGGCGTCCCGAGCGGGGCGGGCCCGGCGAGGACGACGAGGTTGGCGCCGAACACCGCGTCGGCGGGGGAGTCCACGAGGGACAGCCCGATGCCGTCGCGGTCGAGCTGGTCGAGCACCGCCTGGCTCGGCGGCAGGTTCCCCACGACGGCCACCGCCACGTGGCTGATGTTGGGAACGTGGGTGCGCAGGATCGCGAGCTGCAGCTCCAGCGCGAGCCCGGAGCCGATGACCGAGGCGGTCACGACGCCGGGGGACAGCAGGTGCCTGCTCGCCAGTGCGGTGAGCACCGCGAGCCGGTAGTCCCGCAGGCCGGCCGCGGACATGCAGCAGCGCTGCCCGTCCTCGGCCGACTCGAACACGGCCGTGTCGTCACCGGGGGTGCCGACCCTGCCCGTCGCGTGGTCCAGCCAGTCCTCACGACCGGAGGAGCGTGCGATCAACGCCGTCGCCACCGCCTGCACCACGTCGGCGTCGTCGACCACGCGTCGAAGATCGCCGTTGCTGAGCCGGAGCGTGGGAACGTTCATCGCCGGTCCCTCCAAGGTGCGTTCGTTCCAGGTGAACGGGACGAACACTGACCGGCCGGACTGTCGATGTCCTTTCGACGCGCTATCGGACGGCCCAGCACGGGCCCATGGTGAACGGATCGAGAACGGATGGAGCCGGCCGCTGAACTGGTGTCAGCCAGGGGGAACACCCCCGACAGACCGGGAGGTACACCATGTTCACCAGCCGCAAGCCCGCCGCCGCCACGCTGGTCTCGCTCGCCTTCGCCGCCCTCGCGTTCCTCGGGCTCTCCGCCGGCACCGCCTCGGCGGACACGGCTTCCCCGGCGCCGGTCGTGGCGCTGGGCCCCGGCGACTGCCCGCAGGACACCCACTGGAGCGCCGACCTGCTGACGTGCGTCGAGGACACCCACTGGTGAGCAGGCGGACCCGGCTCGACGACGACATCACCGGCGCGCCACGGGAAGGTGCAGCAGATGGGGGAGCGCGTCGGTGCGGAACGGCCGGGACACCCGGCCGTGCGGTCAGGACCCGGTTTCCAGGTACCCGCCCACCTGCACGGTGGACTCCAGTGCGGAGCGGGCGATCTCGATCTCCGCGAGCAGCTGCGCGGACTCCTTCGACTCCAGCGGGGCGAGCAGCTCCGCGGCCCGTCCGACGGCCGTGAGCGCCTGCTGCCCGTCCTCGGCGGCCTCCGACAGCGCGAGCAGCGTCTTCGCCTGCCACAGCGCGGAGCCCAGCTCCTCGAACAGCAGCCGCGCGCGTTCGAGGTGCGTGGTGCCCGCCCCTCCGCCGCCGCTGCGGGCCAGGTCGATCTGGCCCAGCGCGTAGAGGGCCTTCGCCTCGATCAGCCGCTCACCCACCTTGCGGGCCAGGTCCAGCGCGTGCACCAGGGTCGTCTCGGCGTTGTCGAGGCGGCCTTCCTTGTGCCGCACCACTCCCAGGCTGTAGAGCGCGTACGTCTCGCCGATGCGGTCGCCGGTGTCGCGCACGATCTGCAGGACGCGGTGCAGCGACCTGCGCGCCTGGTCGATCTGGCCGGTGGCGACGTACAGCTCGGCCACGCGGTGCTCCACCTGCGCCTCGACCCGCAGGCACTTGGTCTCGCGCGAGATGCGCACGGCCTCGTCGAGCAGCTCGCGGGCGGTGGCCGTGCTGCCCTCCTCCAGGTGGTGCTTGGCGAGGCTGCGCAGGATGTGGGCCTCGCCGATGCGGTCGCCGGCCTTGCGCATGGTCACGAGCGCTTCCGCGTACTTGTCGAGCATCAGCTGCACGTTGCCGCGCAGGCCGTCCACGTGGGCGTCGTTGCGCAGCACAAGCGCCTGACCGTGCTCGTCGCCCTCCTCGCGGAACCCGTCGAGCGCCTCGCGGAAGTACCGCGCCGCCTCACCGAGACGGGTCTGGAACATGTGCAGCGTGCCGAGCGAGTACCGCATCGCCGCGATGCCGGTCCGGTTGTCCGCGCGTTCGGCGGCGGTCATCGCGATCTGCGCGCACTCCATCCAGTCGTCGAAGTAGCCCTTGGACTCGAAGAGCGTGACCGAGGTGAGCGCGAGGTCCCAGCACAGCTCGTCGAGGCCCGCCTGCGCCGCCTGGCGGACGGCGGCCACGAGCGACCGCCGCTCGCTGTCCAGCCAGTCGATCGGGTTCGACGTGATGCCGACCTTCGCCCAGGTCGCGTCCGGCCAGCGCGGCGCGTCCCCGTGCAGGATCGTGAAGTCGCCGCCGTACTCGCGGCGGTGCGCCTCCTCGGCGAGCGCGAGCCACGCGCCCAGCAGCCGGGCCAGCGCCTCCGTGCGTTCCTCCGCCGTCGTCGACTCGGCGAGCTTCTCGCTGGCGTAGATCTGGATCAGGTCGTGGAAGCGGTAGCGGGTCGTCGTCGTGTCGGCGTACTCGACCGTGTCGACGAGCTGCGCGTCCACGAGGCTTTCGAGGATGTCCTCGGCGTCGAAGATGTCGATGTCGAGCAGCGCCGCGGCCGTCCACGACGGGAACTCCGGGGCGCGGATCAGCGAGAACAGCTGGAACAGCCGCTGCGCGTCCTGGTCGAGCGCCTTGTAGGTCAGGCCGATGTTGGTGCGCAGCCCCAGCCCGTGGTGCTCGAACTCGTCGAGCCGGCGCGCCTCGTCGCGCAGCCGCCGGACGAGCCCGTCGATGCGCAGGTGCGGGCGCGACGCGAGCCGCGCGCCCGCGATGCGCAGCGCGAGCGGCAGACCGCCGCAGAACCGGATCAGCTCGACGGACGCCTCCGGCTCGGTGGCCACGCGTTCGTGGCCGATGATCCGCGCGAGCAGCTCCGTGGACTGGTCCACGTCGAAGACGTCCACGTCGAACCACTGCGCGCCCGGCAGCCCGGACAGCCGCACGCGGCTCGTCGTGATCACGGCGCACGACGCGCTGCCCGGCAGCAGCGGGAGCACCTGGGCCTCGCTCGTCACGTCGTCGAGCACCAGCAGCAGCCGCTTGCCCGACACCCGGCTGCGGTAGAGCTCCACCCGTTCCTCGAGGTCGCTCGGCACCGCCGTGCCGGGAACGCCCAGCGACCGCAGGAACCGGGCGAGCAGCCGCGCGGTCGTCTCGTCGCCGCTGTGGGTCCGCAGGTCCGCGTAGAGATGGCCGTCGGGGAACCGGTCGGCGACCTCGTGCGCCACCCGCACGGCGACGCTCGACTTGCCGACGCCGCCCTTGCCGGAGATGGCCATGATCGGCACCGCGTACCGGGTCTGCGAGGGGTCGGACTCGAGTCCCGCGCGCAGCACCGAGATCAGCTCGTCACGGCCGGTGAAGTCGGTGATGCTCGCCGGCAGCTGGCGGGGGATCGTCATCGGAGCCTCGGCGGCGGGCGCGTGCTGCGCCGCCGGGCCGGAGGCCGTCTTCTTCTTCGGCGCGGCCGGTGCGTTCAGCGACGGGTCGCGGTTCAGGATGGCGCGTTCGAGGTCCTGCAGCTCCTGGCCGGGCTCGATGCCGATCTCCTCGATCAGCACGGCGCGGGCGGCGCGGCCGACCTCCAGGGCGTCGGCCTGTCTGCCCGCCCGGTAGAGGGCGAGCATGAGGAAGCCGTGCAGGCGCTCGCGCAACGGGTTGTCGTCGAGCAGGGTCCGCAGCTCCCCGCAGAGCTCCTCGTGCTTGCCGAGCGCGAGGTCGAGCCGGATGCGCTCCTCGACGGCGGCCAGGCGCTGGTCGTCGAGCGGCAGGGCGGCGCGCTGGACGACCTCGCTGGAGATACCGGACAAAGCGGAACCGCGCCACAGCCCGAGCGCCTCGGACAGCGTGGCGGCCGCCTCTTCGAGCCTGCCGGAATCGCTTTCCTGGCGTGCCCGCGAGACGAGTGCGCCGAACTGCAGGATGTCCAGCTCGCTTTCGGCGATCTCGAGGATGTAACCGGGTGGCCGGGTGCGGATCGCGTCCGGGGCACCCGCGTCGCCGAACACCTTGCGCAGTGCCGAGATGCAGATCTGAATCTGGCCTCGCGCGGTCGACGGGGGAGAGCTGTTCCACACGGCGTCGATGAGCTGGTCCACCGGCACCACCCGGTTGGCTCTCAGCGCGAGCATGGTCAGCACGACACGTTGTCGAGGACCTCCCAGGTCAAGCGATCGCTGGTCGCTGATCAGCTCGACCGGCCCCAGAAGTCTCAGCATCGCCGATCCGCCCCTCAGTCCCACGGCTCGCTTGTTCGCGCTGTCGATGGACCGGCTTCGTGTTCGCTCAGTAATCTTCTGATCACCATTCGCTACTGGTGCTGACCGGTCGTATCAAGACAGATGATGTCACGTGACGAGGAAAAAGGTGCGCGGTGCTGAAAAAAATGTTCCCATCTGCCGGTCCGTCCCAAGGGCTGGCGATTGCGCAGTTAACCAATGCGATCGGTGATGGTGCCTATTACGTTTGCTCGGTACTGTTTTTCACTCGGATAGTCGGCTTGACGCCGACGCAGGTCGGCCTCGGGTTGACCGCGGGCTGGGCGCTGGGCACCTTCGCCAGCGTTCCGCTGGGACATCTGGCTGACCGGCGCGGACCCCGGGGTGTGGCCGTGCTGCTCGCGGTGGCCACTGCCGTCGCCGTCGCCGCCTTCGCCCTGATCAGGTCTTTTCCCGCGTTTCTCGTCGTGGCCTGCGTCTATACGATTTGTCAATGCGGGTTGGTCGCCGCCAGGCAGGCATTGCTCGCGGGAGTAGTGGACGCGGCCGGGCGGACCAAAGCACGTGCGTACATGCAGTCGACCGCGAACGCGGGAATCGCGATCGGGGCGGCGGTCGGGGGTATCGCGCTGCAGATCGACACCGAGGCCGCGTACATGGCGGCGTTCGGTCTGGACGCCCTCACGTTCCTCGCGGCGGCCCTCGTGCTGCGGCGGCTGCCGCACGTGCCCGGCGTTCCCCGCGCCGAGAAGGGCGAGCCCGCGCTGGTCGTGCTGCGCGACCGCCCGTACGCCGTGCTGACCGCGCTCAACTCCCTGCTGATGCTCTACATGCCGCTGCTGAGCGTCGTGCTGCCGCTGTGGGTGGTCGGGCACACCGGCGCGCCGCGCTGGATGGTGTCCGCGCTGATGGTGATCAACACCGTGTCGGTCGTGCTGTTCCAGGTGTCGATCGCCGGCAAGGTCCGCGACCTGACCAGCGCCGTCCGCATCGTCCGCCTCGCGGGGCTGCTGCTGCTCGTGTCCTGCGTGGTGTTCGCGTTCTCCTCCGGTGACAAGGCCGCGTGGGTCGCCGCCGCCGTGCTGGTCGCCGGGGCCGTGCTGCAGGTCGCGGGCGAGATGATGCTCGCGTCGGGCTACTGGGAGATCAGCTTCGGGCTCGCGGTGGAGGGCAAGCAGGGGCAGTACCAGGGGTTCTTCGGCAGCGGCATCGCCGTCGCGAGGATGCTCGGCCCGCTCGCGCTCACCGCGCTGGTGATCGACGGCGGCGTCACGGGCTGGCTGGTGCTCGGCGCGGTGTTCATGGCGGCCTCCCTCGCCACCGGTCCCGCTGTCGCGTGGGCGAGGCGCACCCGCCCCGTACCCGACCCCGTCGCCTGAACGACCTGGCCGACAGCGCCCCCACCTGCGGTTTTGCCACGCCGCACGGGGGCGTTGCCCGTTCTATCGATCCGCTATCGGTGACGCCCCCGGCGGGGAAAGCCGACCCAAAGGGCCCCCGCCCACCCTGAGGTTCCTGAAACCGACGGACGGAGGGGGCCCTCATCATGGAGCGGGTCACCACAGCCGCCCCCGCACCGGGCACCACGCCCCGGTTGCTGAGGTTGTGCGGCGAGGACTGGAACACCGTGGTCGCGCGGGATCCCTCGATCCGCGGTCACGGGGAGGGACTGCTGCACCCGGCGCTGCCCGCGATGTGGACGCACCGCGTGGCCCACCGGCTGCACCAGCGCGGGCTGCGGCGCAGCGCGCGGACCCTGATGTGGGTCGTGCGGGCCGTCACCGGCGTGGAGATACACCCCGGGGCGCGGCTGGGCCGCCGGGTCTTCATCGACCACGGCGCCGCCGTCGTCATCGGGGAGACGGCGGTCGTCGGCGACGACGTCACGATCTACCACGAGGTCACGCTCGGCGCGGTCGGGTGGTGGCGCGACAACCTGCGCCCTCCCGGCGAACGGCGGCACCCGCAGATCGGTGACCGCGTCGTCCTCGGCGTCGGCGCCACCGTCCTCGGCCCCGTCGTGATCGGCGCCGACTCCGTCATCGGGGCGCGGGCGCTCGTGGTCGCCGACGTGCCGGACAAGTCCCTCGTGCTCGCGCCGACCGCGACCACCTCGGCCAAGCAGGCGCCGCGCAGGAGGGCGTCGTGAGCGCCGCCCAGCTCCCCACCCACCCGGAGGACGAGTCATGACAGCGACCTTCCACGCCCGGCGCGTGGCCGAGTCCATCGACGACCTGGTAGGCAACACCCCGTTGCTGCGGCTGCCGTGCGAGAACGCGCGGGTGCTCGCCAAGCTGGAGTCCGCGAACCCCGGCTCCAGCGTCAAGGACCGGGCGGCGCTGTGGATGCTGCGCGGCGCCGAACGCGCGGGGCTCCTCGTCCCCGGCAGGGGCACGGTCATCGAGGCGACGTCGGGCAACACCGGCATCGCGCTCGCCGCCCTCAGCGCCGCCCGCGGCTACCGGTGCGTCATCGTGCTGCCGGACAACGCCACCCCGGAACGGATCGGCCTGCTGAAGGCACTGGGCGCGGAGGTGGAGCTCACGCCCGCGGCACTGCGCTACCAGGGGTGCATCGACCGGGCGAAGGAGCTGCACGACGCCACGCCCGGCTCGTGGTTCCCGCAGCAGCACGCGAACCCGGACAACCCGGCCGCGCACTTCGAGTCGACCGGCCCGGAGATCTGGGCGGACACCGCGGGCACCGTGGACGTCCTCGTCGCGGGCATCGGCACGGGCGGCACGCTGTGCGGCACCGCCGCGTTCCTCAAGTCCCGCAACCCGCTGGTGCAGGCGGTCGGCGTGGAGCCGGAGGGCTCGCCGTTGCTGACGCGGGGCTACGCGGGCAGCCACACCATCCCCGGCCTCAACGGCGGGTTCGTCGCCCAGACCACCGACGTCGCGCTGATCGACGACGTGCTGGCGGTCACCGACGCCGACGCGGCGAACACCGCGCTGTGGCTGGCCCGCCAGGTCGGCGTGCTGGCCGGGATCTCGTCGGGGGCGGCGGCGTTCGGAGCGCTGCGCGTCGCGGAGAGGCCCGAGAACGAGGGCAAGACGATCGTCACCATCCTGCCCGACACCGGCGAGCGCTACCTGAGCCTGCTGGCGTCGGACGACATCGCGAGGGGAACGGACCGATGAGCATCCTGCTGCTGGTGGGAGGAACCGACGAGACCGTCGTCAAGGCGAAGGACCTCGGCATCACCGTGCTGCTGCTGCAACACCCGACCAAGGTCAGCGACGCGCAGCGCGCCGCCGCCGACGAGGTGCGGGTCGTCGACTTCACCAGCTGGGCCGAGGTCGAGCCGGTGGCGCGGGAGCTGTGGGAGAGCCGCGGTTTCGACTTCGCGCTCTCGCTCACCGAACCGGGCCTCGACAACGCGGGCCGGATCAACGACGCGTTCTCCTTGGGCGGCACCGGTCTCGCCGTGACCCGGCTGTTCCGCGACAAGCTCGCCATGCGGGCCCACCTGGCGCTGCACGACCCCGGGGCGGTGCCGGCCGCGCCGCTGCGCACCCGTGACGACCTCGACACCTACGCGGCCCGGTACGGCTTCCCGTTCATCGTGAAGCCCACCGACGCCACCGCGGGCATCGGCGTGCTGAAGGTCGAGAGTCCCGATGAGCTCGACACGGCCTGGGCGCACGTGTCGCGGCTGCGCGGCACCCGCACCGACCGCGTCTCGACGCTGTTCGTGCTCGGCGAGTTCCTGATGGAGCGGTACATCGACGGCGCGGAGTACAGCGTCGAGACGTTCGGTTTCGACGGGCGGCACGTCGTCGTCGCGGTCACGGAGAAGTGGGTCGACCCGCGGTCGTTCGCGGAGATCGGCCACGTCGTGCCCGCGCGCGTCAGCGGCGTGGACGAGGAGCTGATCCGCGCGGCGGTGCCGAGGTTCCTGACGACGATGGGGCTGCGCGACGGTGTCGCGCACACCGAGGTCCGGGTGGGGTCGCGCGGTGTCGAGGTGATCGAGAGCCACAACCGGATCGCCGGTGACGCCATCACCGACCTCGTCGAGGGCGCGTACGGGATCGACCTGATCTCCTACTCCGTCGGCTGGCCGTTCGGGCTCGTGCCCCGGCTGCCGGACCGCCCCGTCGCCCGCGCGGGGGCCAGCACCCGGTTCGTCGTCGGCGCGCCCGGCAGGGTCGTGTCGGTCGCCGGGGCGGAGGAGGCCGCCGCCGCACCGGAGGCGCTCGTGGTCAGGGTGAGCGCCAAGCCGGGCGACGAGGTGCGGGCGCTGCGCGACAACTGGGACCGCCTCGCGCTCGTCGCGGTCACCGGCGCCGACGCCGACGCCGCGATCGCCAACGGCGCCAGGCTGATCGACGAGGTGATCGACATCCGGGTCGAGACCGCGGACGGCGAGATCGTGCGCGCGGGTGCCGCCTCGGCCGCCGAGGCGGTGCCGGCATGAGCGCGCTGATCATCCACCGCAACCCGTTCGAGCCCTTCCCCTACCGCGACTGGCTTTCCGGCTACGACGAGGACGTCGTCGTGCTGGCCGCCAGGGACCGCATCGTCGGCGCGGGGGAGGAGGTGCCGGCCGACCACCTCGGGCTCACGCACCTGGAGGTCGTGCCGGACTTCCTCGACGAGGAGCTGCTGTTCGAGCGTGCGCTGGCACTGGCCAAGAAGTTCGAGGTCAGCGACGTCGTCGCGTTGCACGAGGGCGACGTCCTGGCGGCCGCACGGGTGCGGGAAGAGCTGGGCCTGCCCGGCCCGTGGGCCGAGGACACCGTGCCGTACCGGGACAAGGTCGTCATGAAGCGGATGCTCGCCGCCGCGGGCGTCGAGGTCGCTCCGCACGCCGAGGTCACGACGGCGGACGAGGTGTGGGCGTTCGCCGAGACCCACGGCTTTCCCGTCGTGGTCAAGGAGATCGCCGGGTTCAACGCGATCGGCCTGCGCATCCTGGCCGGCCGCGAACCGCTGGAGCTCGACGGCAGGGCCCTCGTCGAGAAGTTCGTGCCCGGCGGGATGTGCCACGTCGACGGGCTCGTCGTCGGCGGGCGGATCGTGCTGTCCTGGGCGTCGCAGTACCAGTACTCGCTGTCGTCCTTCGGTGCCGACCCCGGTGCCAGGGTCGACCTGACCCTGGACGTGACGGACCCGTTGTCGGCCCGGCTGCTGGAGGTCGCGGAACGGTCCGTCGCCGCGCTGCGCGTCTCGGACCGGCACCTCGACCACGCCTTCCACGCCGAGGTGTTCCACACCCCCGACGACCGGCTGGTGGTGTGCGAGATCGCGGCGCGGCCCGGCGGCGCGAAGATCCGGGACGTCGGCGTGGCGATCTTCGGGATCAACACGGGCGAGTACGCGCTGAGGGCGCAGCTCGGCCTGACCCTGCCGCTGCTGGCGGGGACGATCGCCGGAGGGCCGCTCCCGGTCCCCGCGCGGATGTCCGGGCAGGTCCTCATGATGAAGCGCCCCGGCCTCGTCGAGGCGCTGCCGCCCGCGCTGCCCGAGCCCTGGGTGTCGCGGTTCTGGCGCTACGCCGACGTCGGCGACGTCATCCCGCCGGCCGCGGGCTCGGCGGACTTCCTCCTCGCGGCCGTGGCCACCGGCGCGGACCGGGCGGAGGCGGAGTCCCGGCTGCGCGCGCTCGGCACCCGGTTCGAGGAGCAGACCAGGATCTTCGAGGAGGCGACGCGATGAGCAAGCGCAGGCGCACGGAGATGGACGCGCTGAGACAGGTCGACCTGCTGCTGGCCGCGATGGCGCCGAGCGGCGACCGCGTGGTGCGCACGGCCGTCTGGGTTCCCGAGGCACGCAGGGGAGAGCGCCGATGAGCGGCTGGCGCACCCGGTACCTCGCCGGGATGGTGGTCGACGCGACGGGTGCGGGCATGTACCTGCCGCTGTCCCTGCTGTACTTCCACCACGTCACGGGGATGCCGATCGAACGGGTCGGCGTGCTGATGACCGCGGGCGCGCTGTTCGCCCTGGTGGGCAACCCGATCGCCGGAACCCTCGTCGACCGGTTCGGGGCGCGGGCCGTGGTGGTCGGCGGCTACCTGGTGCGGGCGGCCGGGTTCGCGCTCTACCCGTTCGTCGACTCGGCCTCCGGCATGTTCCTCGCCGTGGCGCTGGTGGCGGTCGGCGACGGCTCGTTCCCGCCGTCGATCCAGTCCCTCGTCGCCGAGATCACCCAGGGCGCGGACCGCGACAAGCTCCTCGCCGCACAACGGAGCCTGCGCAACGCGGGCCTCGGCGCGGGCGGGCTCGTGGCGGCCGGCGCGCTGGCGCTGGGCAGCGACGCGGCCTACCAGCTGATCGTGCTCGGCACGAGCGGCATGTTCGTGCTCGCCGCGCTGATCATCGGGTCCATCCCGCACCGGCCGGTGGCACGCCCGCGGTCCGGTGTGAAGGGCGGCGGCTACCGGGTGGTGCTCGGCAACCGGCCGTTCCTGGTGCTGACCGCGTTGAACGTGCCGGTCGCGTTCTCCTACATGGTGCTGGCCGTGGCGTTGCCCGTGTACGTGACGACCAAGCTCGGCGCGCCGACCGCGGTGGTCGGCACGTTGTACGCGGTCAACACCATCGGGATCGCGTTGTTGCAGATCCCCGTCACGCGGTCGCTGGTCCGGTTCCCCAGGACCAGGACGACGGCGGCGGGCGCGGGGGTGATCGGCGTGTCGTTCGTCCTGTACGCGGCGCTGGGCGCGGTGTCCTCTTCGGACTCGGTGCTGCTGGTCGGCGCGTTCGCGGCCACGGCGTTGTTCACGCTGGGAGAGCTGATGCACGGCGCCACGGCGTCCGCGCTCGTGTCGTCCGCCGCGCCGGTGGAGACCAGGGGCAGGCACCTGTCGGTGTACCAGTTCTCGTGGGCGATCCCGACGGCCACCGCACCCGCGTTGCTGACGTGGCTGATGTCGTTCTCCGCCACCGGGATGTGGCTCGTGCTGGCGACGGGCGTCGCCGTCTCGGCACTGGCCCTGCTGCGGCTGGAACCCCGGTTGCCGCGGGAAGCCGTGCGCACGCAACCGGTACTGCAACCGGCCTGACCGTTTCGACCGCTCCTTTGTGGACGACAGCGCCCGGTGGGTTCGCCCGCCGGGCGCTGTCGTGCGTTGGTGGACGCATACCCCACCGATAGCACTTCGACAGAGGTTCTTCCCACTCTGAAAGGGAATGCGCCGCTGCTATCGAAGGGGGTCGCCGTGGAACGCGCCTTGTTGGACGCTGATACGCACACACGCGAGTTCAACCGAACCCTGCGGAACCTGCCCGAGTGGACGTTGGTGGACCTGCTCGAGGAACAGGTGCGTGTGCGCGGCCGTGACATCGCGGTGGTGGACGGCGACGAACGACTGACGTTCGCGGAGCTTTCGGCGCGGGCCAAGGAGCTGGGCGCGTACCTGCGGCAGCGCGGTGTGCGCAAGGACGACTGCGTGGGCCTGTTCGTGCACTCGTCGGCCGACCTGCTCGTGGGCGCGTGGGGCGTGCTGCACGCGGGCGGCGCCTACCTCCCGCTGGCGCCCGAGTACCCGGAGGACCGGCTGCGGTACATGGTCGAGGACTTCGGCGGCGGCCTGGTCCTCACGCAGGACGAGCTGGCCCCGAAGCTGCTCGGCCTGGTGCCGCCGCACACCGCCGTCGTGACCTTCGACGAGGTGACCGCCGCGGCCCCCGCGCCACCGCCCGCGCCGGGAGACCTCGCGTACGTGATCTACACGTCCGGCAGCACCGGGAAGCCCAAGGGCGCGATGATCGAGCACCGGGCCATCGTGAACCAGCTCGGGTGGCTCGCCGAGACGTACGGGATCGACCACCGCAGGGTCGTGCTGCAGAAGACGCCGATGAGCTTCGACGCGGCGCAGTGGGAGATCCTCGCCGCCGCCTGCGGCAGCACCGTCGTGGTGGGCGCGCCCGGCGTGTACCGCGACCCTGAGGCGCTCATCGAGACGATCAAGGCCCACGGCGTCACGACGCTGCAATGCGTTCCCACGCTGCTGCAAGCGATCCTGGACACCGAGCGGATCACCGAGTGCACGTCGCTCGCCCAGGTCTTCTGCGGCGGCGAGGCGCTCTCCCGGTCGCTCGCGCAGCAGTTCTTCGCGGAGATGCCCGACCGCGAGCTCGTGAACCTGTACGGCCCCACCGAGTGCACCATCAACTCGTCCTCGCACCGGGTCGACCCGGCCACCGTCGCGGACGGGCCGCCGACCGTGCCGATCGGCTCACCGGTCCACAACACCCAGTACTACGTCCTGAACGGCGACCGTGAGCCCGTCGCGATCGGGGAGATCGGCGAGCTGCACGTCGGCGGCCTCCAGCTCGCCCGCGGCTACCTCGGCCGGCCGGACCTCACCGTGGACCGGTTCGTCCCGAACCCCTTCGAGGCCGACTTCGGGTCACCGCGCCTGTACCGCACCGGCGACCTCGCGTACTGGAACCCCGACGGCACGGCGGTCTTCGTCGGCCGCACCGACAACCAGGTGAAGCTGCGCGGGTTCCGGGTGGAGCTCGACGAGGTGCGGCTCGCGCTGGAGACCCACGAGTGGATCAAGCACGCGGCCGTGGTCGTGCGCGACGACCCGCGCACGGGCTTCCAGAACCTCGTGGCGTTCGTCGAGCTGAACCCCAAGGAAGCCGCCCTGATGGACCAGGGCAACCACGGCGCGCACCACCAGTCGAAGGCGGGCAGGGTGCAGCTGCGCGCCCAGCTGTCGAACCTCGGCTGCCGGGACGAGGCCGAGCTGGCGGGCAAGGTCGCGGTCGTGCTGCCGGGCGCCGAACCGACGGCGCTGCAACGCCGGGCCGTGTTCGCCCGCAAGACCTACCGGTTCTACGAGGGCGGTGAGGTCACGAGGGACGACATCGTGACGCTGCTGCGCACCCGTCCCGCCGCGTCGGCGCCCCGCGACCCCCGTGCGGTGACCCGGGCCGAGTTCGGCGGCATCATGCGGTACTTCGGCCAGTTCCACAGCGTCAAGCGCCTCCTGCCGAAGTACGGGTACGCGTCACCGGGGTCGTTGTACGCGGCCCAGCTGTACCTGGAGATCGACGACCTGTTCGGCCTCGAACCGGGCTTCTACTACTACCACCCGGTCGAGCACCGGCTGTACCTCGTGCAGCGGAAGGAACCCGGGGCCGCACCACGTGCCAGGGTGCACTTCGTCGGCAAGCGCCGCGCCATCGAACCGGTGTACCGCAACAACATCCAGGAGGTCCTGGAGATCGAGGCCGGGCACATGGCCGGTCTCTTCGACCAGATCCTGCCGGCCCACGGCCTGGGCCTGCGCGCCGCGGAACACACCCCGGAGGTCATGGCGCACCTCGAATGCGCGGAGGACGACTACTACCTGGGGGCGTTCGACCTCGCGCCCGCGAGCCCGGCACCGTCCGGCGAGGAACCGATGGACGTCTACGTGCAGGCGCACGGCGACCAGGTCACCGGCCTGCCGGGCGGCTTCTACCGGTGGACGGACGGTGACTTCGAGCCGGTCTCCGCCGGAGTGATCGAGCGCAGGCACGTCATCGCCATCAACCAGCAGGCGTACGAGCGGTCCAGCTTCGGCGTGGCGCTGGTCAGCAGGACCGGCCACGCCTGGCGCTCCTACCTGGAGCTGGGCCGGGTGCTGCACCGGTTGCAGGCGGTGCGCGGCCTGGGGCTGATGTCGTCGGGCTACAGCTCGAAGACCGACAACGACCTGCCGTCGCACCGCCGCCTCACGGCGTTGCTCGGAGAACGCGGCCTGCCGGTCGGACCGTCCTACTTCGCCATCGGCGGCAGGGTCAGCGCCGAGCAGATCCGGCACCGCGGCATGAAGGAGGACGCGGTGCACATGAAGGGCCCCACCGAGCTGATCCGCGACGACCTGCGCTCGTTCCTGCCGGACTACATGATGCCGAACAAGGTCGTCGTGCTGGACCGCCTGCCGCACACCGCGAACGGCAAGATCGACACCCGCTCCCTGGCCGAGTCCGAGCTGGCCGCCTCCGACTTCTCCGACCGCCCCGTCGTCGAGCCCCGCACCGAGACCGAACGCCGCATCGGCGAGATCTGGCGCTCGCTGATGAAGGTCGACGTCGTGTCCGTGCAAAGCGACTTCTTCGAGACAGGAGGCAACTCGTTGCTGGCCGTGGGCATCGTCAACCGCATCAACCGAGACTTCAACAGCTCCCTGCCCCTCCAGGTGCTCTTCGACGCACCGACGGTCGAGGCACTGGCGAAGGTCGTGGACGGCGAGAGCGCCGACACGGCGTCCAGGCTCGTCCGCCTCAACGCCGCCGGCACCCTCGAACCCGTCTACTGCTGGCCGGGCCTGGGCGGCTACCCGATGAACCTCCGCCGGCTGGCGGCGCGCGCGGGCCGCCCGTTCTACGGCGTGCAGGCCCACGGCGTGAACCAGGGCGAGACCGCCTTCCCGTCCATCGCCGAGATGGCCGCCCGCGACCTCGAACTGCTGCGCCGCAGGCAACCCCGCGGCCCCTACACGCTGTGGGGCTACTCCTTCGGCGCCCGCGTCGCGTTCGAGGCGGCACACCAGCTCGAACGGGCGGGGGAGCGGGTCGAGCAGCTCCACCTCCTCGCCCCCGGCAACCCGATGGCGGGCGGCACCGACCGCACACCGAGCTGGCGCAGCCGCGGCTACGTGACGATCCTCTTCTCGGTCTTCGCCGGTGCCGTCTCCGGCGACCTGCTCGACGAGTGCCTCGCCGTGACCCGGGACGAGGCGACGTTCACCGAGTTCGTGAGCTCCCGGCTGGGCATCGACCAGGCCCTCGTGACCAGGATCGCCGCGGTCGTGCGCCAGACCTACCGCTTCGACTACACGGACCGGGAGCTCGAACAACGCGCCATCGCGGCTCCCGTCACCGTGTTCCGCGCGCAAGGCGACCAGCCGTCGTTCATCGAACGCCCCGCCGTTCGCGCCCGAGTGTCCTTCGTGGACGTTCCGGCGGACCACTACGGAATGCTCCGCACCCCACTCGTGGACACCCTCGTGGACCACATCCGTTCCGCACGCTGAGGAGACACCGCCATGCCCCACGTCACGATCAAGCACTTCCCCGCGACGCTCTCCGCCGAGCAGGCCGCCACCCTCTCGGCTGCGCTCACCACCGCCGTCACCGGCGCTTTCGGCTGCCCGGACACGGTGGTGTCGATCGCCCTGCAACCGGTGCCCGCCGAGGCGTGGGACGAGCAGGTGTACCAGCCGGAGATCGCCGGTCAGGAGGCACTGCTGAAACGGCCCGCCTACTGACGTCCCGTGCGGGGCCGGTGCATCCGGCCCCGCTCACGTCGCGAGGTGCCGGGCGGCGTGCGCCGCGAGGTCGTCGGCCAGCCCCTGCACGAGGCGTCGCAAGAAGCGCTGTGTGAACCAGCGCGACCACCACGACGTCGTGTACCGGCCTCGCCAGCGGATGAGGGTTCCGCCATCGGCGGGCTCCAGCTCGACTCGGGCCCGGTAGTCGCGGATGATCGGCAGGAACTCCGCCTCGTAGGCGAACAGGGCCGGCTCCCGCAGCTCCGTGATCCTTTCCTGGCTGACGTTCTTGCCCTTGCGGAAGGCGCGCACCGCTCCGACCCCGTCCCGGCCCGCCGGGTCGAGGTTGGCCGAGTGCCGCCGGTCCAGCTCGCCCAGCGAGGACCAGCGAGGCCACGACTCGGAGTCGACGAGCAGTGCCCAGACCGCTTCCCGGGGCGCTGGGGAGAAGGCGGAGATGTCGTAGTGGAGCATCGTGTCCTCCTGTTCATCGGATAGGTCGCCGGGCTTCGGGCAGCGGCAGCAGGCGTCGGAAGGTCGGAAGAGCGACGGCGAGCACCGCGAAGTGCATGAGCCCCAAAGCGATGCCACCGGCCGCGTCCAGACGCAGCGCGATGAGCACGTCGGGGATCAGCGAGACGACCACGACCAGCGGCACCAGCCAGGACAGGACCGTGGCGGGGTCTTCGGCGAAGCGGCGCACGATCGTCCAGCCCGCGGCACCCAGGACGACGCCGACCAGGGTCAGAGTGAGGTAGGCGGGCGGCGTCAGGCCCGGAACTGCGGCGGAGTCCGCGCCGAGGGCCTGCGCGGCGAGCGCGATCAGGGCGTTGAGGACGCAGGCGCCCGCGGTGACGGTCAGCACGGCCAAGCCGAACCCGCGGGCGACGGTCGTCATGACCGGTTCCCCGAGGCCGGTCCGGCACCGGTCAGAACAGGAGCCGGACGTTCGGTCGTCTCGGCGGCGCGTCGGCGGTGGACGATCCTGCGGGCGACGCTGAGAACGAGCCTGCGCAACACCACCACCGGCGTGCTCGACGGGACGAACCTCTGCTGCTTGATCTTCGCGATCCGCTGTTCCTCGGTGATGAACGGGCGAAGCCCGGTCTCCCACGCGTCCAGGGCCGCGTCGAGATCGCCGGGGTGCTCCCGCACGGCCTTGCCGAGAGCGGCGCCACCACGCAGCGCCGCCGAGGCGCCCATGCCCGAGTAGGTGGTCAGGCACCACGCCGCGTCGCCGAGCAGCACCACCCGGCCCGAGCTCCACCGCGGCATCTTCACCTGGTGGACCGAGTCGAAGAGGACGTCCGGTGCCGTTTCGAGGGAGTCGAGGATGTGACGCACCGCCGGGTCGTTCATTCCCGCGTAGACCGACCGCAGCTGCTCGGTCCGCGAGCCGCTGAACTGCTTCTGGATGTCATCGGTCCGGTACGTCAGCAACGTCGTGGGTGCGTGGTCAGCGAACCCGAACACCCACGCGGCGCGCTTGGCCCGCGGGACGACGATGGTGTCGGTCGGGGCGAACGAGGGCACGTGCTCCTTCAGCTGGAAGGCGCAGACCATCGCGTTCCAGTCCGTCATGTAGTCCTCGTGCGGGCCGAACACCATCCGGCGCACGGTCGAGCGCAGCCCGTCCGCTCCGACCACGAGGTCGAAGGTCTCGCTGTACCGCGCCCCGGAACCGGCGTCGTCGAGCAGGACCCGCACTCCATCGGGACCCTGGACGATCTCGGCCGGGGTGGTGGCGAACCGCACCTCGACGGGGTCTTCGGCGTCGGTGACGCTCTGCCACAGCGCGGCCTCGATGTCGCCGCGCAGCACCGCCGCCGGACCGGCCTGGTCCTGGTCCAGGAACCCCAGTTCCGGCTTCGGTTCGCCCCGGCGGTACAGCGCCCAGGTGTTCCCGCCCTCCTTCCACGCCGGGTTGCGGGTGTGCAGGTGACCGGCGACGCCCAGGTCGGCGGCGGCCTCCCGGCCCTGCGGGAATAGGAAGACGAAGTAACCCCCCGTCCGGCGCTCGGCGGCCCGTTCGACGATCACCGGCGTCCAGCCCGCCCGGCGCAGCCCGATCGCCGCGGACATCCCCGCGATCCCCAGGCCAACGATCAACGCACGCTTCCCCATGGTGTTCCTCTCCGGATGCTCCGTCGCCCGTCCCGATGACGAGACGACGCCGGGCGGTAGGTCCCGCCCTTAACTAAGTTCAATTCGCCCCTCCGGCAGCGTGCCTGAACTTTGTTAAGGTGTCAACCGTGGCCAAGGGCATGAGCAAGGAGCGGATCGTCGCGGCGGCGCTGGACCTGCTCAACGACAAGGGGATGGACGCGCTCACCGTCCGTGCGCTCGCCGCGCGGCTCGGGGTGCAGGCGCCCGCGCTGTACTGGCACGTCCGCAACAAGCAGGAACTGCTCGACGAGATGGGCACGTTCGTCATGCGCCGCGTCAGGGACGCGCTGGCGGCGATCCCGCCCGACGCCGGCTGGCGCGACAGCCTCGCCGGCTACGGCCGGGCCCTCCGCGCGGAGTACCTGAGCTATCGGGACGGTGCTCGCATCTTCAGCGGCACGCGCCTGGCCGACGCGGACGTGCTCAGAGCGAAGGAGACCTGGCTGGCGCGCTTCATGGCGGCCGGGTTCACCCTCGCCGACGCCAACGACGCCTTCGACGTCGTCACCGCGATCGTCGTCGGCTTCGTCATCGAGGAACAGGAGCGGGTGCAGTCGGACGAGGCCGACCCCGCTCGTTACTCGGCCGCCGAACGCGATGCCTTGCTCGGCGAGGGCGTCGAGCTGGTCAAAGCCGTGGACCGCCTGCCCGATGACCACGACACGCGGTTCGAGCGGCACCTGGGCCTCGTCCTCGACGGGCTTGCGACCAGGTTGCTGTCCCCCGGGAGGGCTACAGAGGACTGTCCACCCTGAGGGGATTCGTGAAGTCGTGCTCTCTCAATAGGTTTGTGCTGCCGACGACGCGAGTGCGTTGCGGTACGCCAAGAGTTGAGGGGCAGGGCGTTGAAGACGATGCAACGGTCGGTGGAAGCGGGCAGTCCTCGGAAGCTCGCGAGGGTGGTGATCACGGCGGCGCTCACCGTCGCGGCGGTGTCCGCCTGTGATGCCACGGAAGAGGCGCTCAGGGAGGACGCGCCACAGAGCGTCGCCGAGACGGCCGCCACGCCGCGCATCGCGTGGGGTGCGTGCCCGGAGCCGGCCGAAGGCGCCAGTCGCGATCCCCGGCTCACCTGTGGAACCGTGGAAGTCCCGCTGGACTACCGGAACCCCGGTGGTGAGAAGATCGTGGTCACCGTCTCGAAGCTGCCGGCGCCGGAGTCCCGCGACCGCCGCGGTGTCCTGCTGCTGAACCCCGGCGGCCCGGCGTTGTCCGGTTTGGACACTCCGGGTGTCGTGGCGCCGACCCTGCCACAGGCGGTGCTGGCGGCGTACGACCTGATCGGCTTCGACCCGCGCGGGGTCGGGCACAGCACGCCGCAGAGCTGCGGCCTCGACGACCCGTCCCTCCCCGGTCTCTTCCCGTACCCGGCCGCGGACGGCTCGATCACCGCGAACGCCGACCACGCCCGTTCCACCGCCGAACGGTGCGGGAAGAACGGCGGTGAGAAGATCCGGCACTTCACCACCGCCAACACGGCCCGCGACATGGATGTCATCCGCGCGGCGCTCGGCGAGGAGAAGATCTCCTACTGGGGCCAGTCCTACGGCACGTACCTCGGCACCGTCTACGAGTCCCTGTTCCCGGAGCGCGCCGACCGCGTGGTCCTCGAAGGCAACGTCAACCCCACCAAGGTCTGGGCCCACGCCAAGGACAACTGGGGCAAGGCCATGTCGGACCGCTTCCCCGACGCGGCACGGGTCGCCGCCGCGCAGCACGCCGCGCTCGGGCTGGGCGAGACCGCCGACGAGGTGACCAAGAGGTACCTGGCACTCGCCGACCGCCTCGACAGCACTCCCGCGCCCGTCCCCGGAACTTCACTGGCGCTGACGGGTGCGATGCTGCGCACCGTCACCTACAGCCTCCTGCTGGAGAACGAGACCCTGCCGGTGCTCGCGCAGTTCTGGAAGGCCGCCGCCGGGCTGGCCGACGGCAAGCTCACCGAGGCCGACGGCCAGGTGCTGCGGCAGGTGTTCGCCGCGCCGCCGCCGACCCCCGGCGTCCCGGCCGACAACCAGGCCACCATGTTCCTCGCGTTGACCTGTGGCGACGCGCAGTGGCCCGGCGATGTCGGCGAGTACTCCCGCCGCACCGCGGAGGACCGCGCGGCCTGGCCGCTCAGCGCGGGGATGCCCGCCAACATCTGGCCGTGCGCGTTCTGGCCGAAGCCGGTCGAAGAGCCCGTCCGCGTGACCGCCAAGGGACCGCGCAACACGCTGATCCTGCAGAACCGCAGGGACAACGCCACGCCGTGGGAGGACGGTCTCGGGCTGTACGAGGTCCTCGGCAACCGCGCGGCTTTCGTCGGCGCGGACAACGGCGGCCACTACGTCTACAACCGCGGCTCACAGTGCGTGGACGAGGCAACGGTGAAGTTCCTGACCGCCGGCCTGCTCCCGGACAAGCAGGTCGACTGCGCCGACATCACCCCGCGGTGAACCTGAGCCCAGACTCGCAGCGTCGGCCACACCACGTCCCAGGGCGCGTTCCGGTCGGTGGCGAGCCAGGTCTTCGTGCCCCGGCGCGCCGATCGTCTGCGCTTTGCGGCCACCGCCGTGACAGTCTCTTGTGGACGGTCGTGGTCAGGAGTCCAGGTCCAGCCATTCGCCGACGGCGAGCACGCGGGCCCGTTCTCCCGCCTGCTCGCGGAACTCCTTCGCGGGGTCGGCGACCTCGACGTAGCCGTCGATCTTGAACGGCTGCTCCACCTCGTAGTGGATGGGCACCGCGTGCCGGGCGCCGAGGATGTTCGCGGCGACGGCGGCCTGCCGCGGGTTCATCGCCGCGGTCAGCGGACTGGGCGGCTGCAGGTGGGGTGCGTCGACCACCGCGCCGTTGGCGGGCAGGAACACCGCGTCGAACGGGCCGAAGCGCCGCGCGACGAGCCACCACCAGCCGTGGAACATCGTGTCGCCACCGTGGAAGACGCGCTGTCCGCCCGCTTCCACCACCCAGCTCACCTGCGGGTCTCCCAGGCCGTCCAGGGACGGCACCGCGGTGACCTCGAACGGTCCGAGCTCCCGGGAGGACCAGGTGTCCACGACCTCGGTCGGCAACCGGTGCTCGATGATCTCGTGCTCGCTCGCCAGCGTTCCCGCGTTGTCCACGTCGTCACCGTGGCCGGGGGCCGGGCGGAGCAGGGGGACACCGGGAGGCAGGACGTCCACCAGCGCCGCCGGGTCGATGTGGTCGCGGTGCAGGTGGGTGACGAGCGCGGCGTCGACCTTGCCGCTCGGAGCCGTCAGTCCGATCCCGGGAAGCCAGCCGTGGAACAGCGGGGTCATGTCCCGGACGTAGTCGATCACCAGGCGCTTGCCGGCGGCCTCTACCTCAAGACCTGCCCAGCCCAGTCGTCGTGTTCGCATGTCTCGTTCCTTCGTGGAGTGGTGCCGGCGCTCGCCGGGCGCCGGGATCGTGTGGGAGGCAGGAGGAAAGCGGCACCGGCGGCCAGGGCGAACCCCGCCATCGCGGCGGCCGTCGGCAGTCCCGGCGCGGTGCCGCCCAGCCCTGCGAGCAGGGCGCCCAGCCCGCCGCCGAGGAACTGGACGAACCCGAAGCCCGCGGCCGCCGTGCCGACCCGGGACCGCTGGTTCTCGAGTGCCAGTGCGACCGTGTTCGGCTGGGCGAACCCGATGCTCGCCACGGCGGCGAACTGGACCGCGAGCAGTGCGGGCAGACCGAGGTCTCCCAGCACGACGACGAGGAGCGCGACGCTGCCCAGCGCCCCGCTCGCCAGGCTCGCGCCGAGCAGCGTCCGCACCGCGTGACGGCGAGCGAGGAGACCGCTGGCGTAGACCGCCACCACCATGCCGATGGCGTTCACGGAGAACACCACGCCGTACTGCTGGGCCGACATGCCGTACAGGTCCTGGAGGACGAACGGCGAGCCCGTGAGGTAGGCGAACAGCGCACCGAACACGAACCCGTTGACGACGGTGTACCCGACCAGTGCCGGGTCTCGCAGCAGGGCGAGGTACGAGGTGGGGGAGCTGCGGCCACGCTGTTCGGGCGGCAGCGTCTCCGGCATGACGGCCACGGCCCACGTGAGCACCGCCGCCGACAGCACGGCGAGCGCCGCGAACACCGCCCGCCAGCCCGCGAGTCCCAGCAGCAGCGCGCCGGTGAGCGGCGCCAGCACCCGGACGACACCGACCTGGAGCATCACCGACGAGAACGTGCGCGCCGCGGCGGCACCCGTCTCGCGGTCCCCGATGCAGGCGAACGCGATCACCGTGGTGAACGCACCGGCCACACCGTGCAGTGCGCGGAACGCCACGAGGCTCGTCGCGTCCGTCGCGACGGCGCACAGGACGCTTGCCAGCACGTACAGCGCGAGTCCCGCGAACAGCGGTCTGCGCCTGCCCAGGACGTCGCTCAACGGCCCGGCGGCGAGCTGTCCCGCCGTCAGCCCGACCAGGCACGCGGTCACCGTGAGCTGCACCGTCGACGTGCTCACCGAGAGGTCGCCCGCGATGCTCGGCAGTCCCGGCAGGTAGGCGTCGACCGACAGCGGGCCGAGGGAGGACAGGACCCCGAGGAGCAGGACCGTCGCTCTCGCGCCCTTCGGCGTCATGACTTCCGGCTGGCGCGCACCACGTCTTCGAGAGACCGGGGAGCGCGACCGGTGAGGTCCTGGACCGCCGTGCTGACGGTGGCGAGGTAGCCGTCCCGCGTGGAGGCGCCGAACGTGGTCACGAGCTCGGCGAGCGGCAGCGGCAGCCCCACCTGCCGGAGGTGGGCCAGCATCTCGTCGTCACCGACCTGCACGACCTCGACCTCACCGCCGCGGGCCTCGGTGGCGAGAGCCGCGAGGTCGTGCGCCGTCACCGCGTGCGGGCCGGTGATGTCGTACGCCTGGTCCTCGTGCCCGCCCTCGGCCAGGACGGCGGCAGCGGCCGCCGCGCAGTCCTCACGGGTGACGTACGCGGTTCCTGCGTCGCCGGTGTTCGTCACGAGCCGCCCTGCCGCCGCGGCTCCCGCGACCGTCCCGATCTGCGAGTGGGAGTACAGGTTGTTGCGCAGCGCGGTCCACCGCATCCCGCTCTCCCGCAGCGACTGCTCCGTGCCCGCGTGGTCGGGGACCACCACGGCGGGGTTGGCGGGCACCGGCTCGGGGACCGAGGTGTAGACGACGTGGCCCACCCCGGCGGCGGCCGCGGCCGTGACGGCGGCGCGCTGCGCTTCCAGGCGTGCGCCGATGGTGTCCACGGAGATCAGCAGCAGCCGCTCGACGCCGTGGAACGCCGAGGTCAGCGTCCCGGGCTCGGTGAAGTCCGCCCGGCGCACCTGAACGCCCTTCGCCGCGAAGTCCGCGAGCGACTCGGGCGAGCGCGTCGTGAGCACGACCTCGCGCGCGTCGACCCGGTCCAGGAGGAACTCCGCCGCGGCGCGTCCCAGCGGGCCGGACGCACCGGTGATGGCGATGGTCATCGACAGCTCCATTTTGTAGTCGCAATGATTACAGTTGAACTGTAATCACGACGATTACAATTTCGCAAGGCGGTGTGCGCCGGGAAACGTAGCCATCGCGGTGGCGATAGGTCACGATGGAGGGGTGGCCCGCTCGACGAACACCCGGTTCGCTGTCGCCGTGCACGTCCTCACGCTGCTCGCGGGCGTGGACGACGACCGCGTGATCAGCTCCGAGGAACTGGCCGACAGCGCGGGCGTCAACCCCGTGCACGTCCGCCGGGTGCTCGGCCCGCTCCGTGAGGCGGGCCTGGTGACCTCGCGCGCCGGGGCACGGGGTGGCTGGGAGCTCGCCCTCCGCCCGGAAGGCATCTCACTCGGCACGGTGTGGCGGCTGCTGCAAGGTGACGACCCCGTGCTCGGGCTGCACGGGCCCAATCCCTCCTGCGCCACGGGAAAGGGTGTCCAGCAGGCGCTCACCGCGCTGGACGTGGCGATCGCCGACGCCCTCGTGGCTCAGCTGGAGAGGTTCAGCGTGCGCGACGTGCTGGACGGCGACATCCCGGCCCAGTTCACGTCCGCGGTGTGATCAGCTGTGGCAGCGAGTGCGTTCCGCGGTGGAACGCACTCGCTGCCACATCCACAGTGGACGGAGCGTCACGCCTCGCGGCTCTGGTCCACCGCGACGACGTCGAGCACCTCGTCGAACGACTCGTACCGGCGCTCCGGAACCGAGTGCAGCGCGTGCACGGTGTCCTCGTCGGCGTTGTTGCGCGAAGCGTGGTCGACCAGCTGTCCCTTGTCGGCGGGATAGGCCACGTCGGCCAGCACCGTGCGCAGTCGCTCGATCGTGGTCGTGTCACTCATCGTCTGCCTCCGTTTCGGTTGCTGACGTCCTGGCTACCCGGTCCTCGGCACGGCTAACGCGAGGTGAGCGCCGCCTCACCCCGGCCGTCATCAGCTCGTGCGAGTGGAACGAGTCGCGCAGCCGCTCCCTGGTCCGCTCGGGTTCGTCGGCCAGGAACCGCTCACGGGCGAAGAGCCGGACGAGGTCGTGGAACCGCAGGCGCGTCGGTGACGGCCCCACGCTGAGCAGCGACATCTCCACGAGCTCGCACAACGCCCCGGCCACCTCGCCCGGCGGGAGGCCCGCCGCGGCCACCGCCAGGTCGCTGCCGAAGTCCGCTTCCGGGATGAGCGACAGGCGCCGGAACACGCGCCGGGCCCGTGGCGTCAGCTGCCGGAACGAGACCTCGAACGCCGGCCGCACGGCCAGGTCGCCCACCGACAACGTGTCGAGCCTCAGCCGTTCGTCGCGCAGCTGACCCGCCAGGTGCGACACCGGTTCCCGCCAGGAAGCCAGCCGGTTGCCCACGATCCGCAGCGCGAGCGGCAGCCGCCCGCACAGGGAGACGAGCTCCTCGGTCCCCTCCGGGTCCTGCCGCACCACGTCCTCACCGGCGATGGACGCGACCAGGTCGGCGGCGGCCTGCTTGGAGAGGACGTCGAGCGGCAGCTGCCGCGCGGACACCTTCGACAGCAGCCGCCTGCTCGTCACGAGCACGAGGCTTCGCCCCGAGTCGCTCAGGAGGGGCTCGACCTGGCTCTCGTCCCGCGCGTCGTCCAGCACCACCAGCACCCGGCGGTCCCGCAGCATCGTCCGGTAGAGCGCCGCGCGGCCGTCCTCCGAGCGCGGGACCCGGTCGCCGGGCACCCCCAGCCAGGTCAGCAACCGCTCCAGCGCGGAGTGGGGAGCCGTCGGCCGGTCGTCGGTCCCGTGCAGGTCGATCGCCAGGCAGCCGTCGGGGAACCACCGCGACAGCTGGTGGGCGGCGGTCACCGCCAGCGCCGTCTTGCCCGTTCCCGGCGCGCCCCACACCGCGACCACCCCTCCGTCGCCGGCACCGGAGGCGAGCCACCGCAGCTCGTCCTGCCTGCCGGCCAGCCGGCTGACCGCGGGCAGGGTGTAGAGCAGCGCCCGGTGCTCGCCGCGGCCGGAGCGGCGGCGCCCGTCCTTCGCCAGCAGCAGGAATGACGTCGTCTCGTGTTCGTCGAGCCCCAGCGCGGTGGCGAGGAGCCCGGCGGACCGTTCCTGCGGTGCCGCCGCACGGCCGTTCTCCAGGTCCCTGAGCGCGCGGACGCTCATCCCCGACGCGGCGGCGAGCTTCGCCTGCGACAGCCCGGCCGCCCGCCGGTACCGGTGCAGGCAGTGGCCGAACACGGTGGTGCCCTCCGAGCCGGGTGATCCGGTCACAGCCCGCGGTTCCACCTCGTTCCCGCCCGTCTCCGTCGCACGTGCACATCCGTCCGCCACATCATCCCCAAGTTCCGGGACGATCAGCGGAACCCGTCTCAACCGGTTGCGGGGGCAGCGAGTCCGGCCGTCCGAGTCGGACTCGGCGGTATGATCGCCGCGAACGGGGGGATGACGCCTCCCCGTGGTTCACGGTCAGGCCGAGGGTGATGCGCGATGACGACCTCACCCGGCGGTCCGCCCGCCTTCGGCGAGCTGCTGCTCCGTCACCGGCGTGCGGCCGGGTTGAGCCAGAAAGCGCTGGCACAGCGGTCCGGCATGAGCGAACGCGCGGTGCGCGAGCTGGAACGCGGACGGGCACGCGCGGCCCAGCGCCGCTCGGCCGAGGTGCTGGCCGACGCGCTCGAGCTCACGGGCGCCGCGCGCGCCGAGTTCCTCGAGGTGGCGCGGGAAAGCCGCCGCCGTGCGCCCGAACCGGTTGCCGCCGCCGGGTTGCCGCCGCTGCCGTCCGACCTCACCGGGCGCGAGGAGGTCCTCCGGCAGCTGCGCGAGCACGTCTCGACCCGGTCCGCCGTCGCGGTCGTGGGCCAGGCGGGTGTCGGCAAGACGGTGCTGGTCGCGGTGCTGGCGGAACAGCTGCGCGACGAGTTCCCCGACGGCTGCTTCGCCGTCGACCTCCGCGGTGTCGACGAGCAGCCGCTCTCCGCGCACGCCGTGTTCGAGAGGCTGCTGCGGGCGATGGGGGTGCCCCAGAACGAGATCCCGCCGGACGAGGTCGAGCGGTCCGGCGCGTACCGGGAGGTGCTGAGCACCCGCCGGGTGCTCGTGCTGCTGGACAACGCCGCCGACGAGGCCCAGGTCCGCCCGCTGCTGTCGACGCCTCCCGGCTGCCGGACCCTGATCACCTGCCGGCGCATCCTGTCCGGGCTGGAGGAGGTGCGGTGGCTCCACCTGGAACCGCTGGGGGACGACGAGGCCGTCGCGCTGCTCGGCGCGATCGTCGGCGATCGGGTGCGGGAGGCGCCCGGTGACGCGGCGGACATCGCCGCGCTGTGCGGAAACCTGCCGCTCGCGTTGCGGATCGCGGGCAACCGCCTGGCCAGCAAGCCGGACTGGTCGCTGCGGTACCTGGTCGGGCAGCTGGACGACGAGAGGACGCGTCTCACCTCCTTGTCGGCGGGCGACCTGCACGTGCGGTCCGCGTTCGAGGTGTCCTACCGCCGCCTGTCGCCGCCGGGCAGGACGCTGTTCCGCCGCCTCGCGGCCGTCCCCGGCGCCGACTTCGGCCTCGAGCTGGTCCGATCGGTCGGCGAGGTGGCGCAGCGAGAGGCGTTGCTCCACCTCAGGGAGCTCGTCGAGACCAGCATGGTGCTCGTCTCCCCGGTCGCGGGGAGGTTCCGGTTCCACGACCTCATCAGGATCTTCGCGCGCGAGCAGTGGGAGGCGGAGGAGCCGGAGGCCGAACGGGAACGCGTGCGCGAGGGCATGTTCCGCACCCTGCTGAGCAGGGCGACGGCGGCGGGGGAGGCGTGTTTCCCCAACAATGCCGCCGAGGACGGCGCTCTCTCGTACAAGGAGGCCGTGGCGTGGCTGGACCAGGAGGTGTCCAACTGGCAGGCGGCGGTCGAGGAGGCGGCGCGGCGCGGGTGGCACCGCGAGGCGCTGCGGCTGGCCAAGTCGATGCACTGGTACTCCGACGACCACTGGTACTCCGTGCCGTGGGAGGAGATCTTCCTCATCGGCGTCGACGCCGCCCGTGCTCTGGGCGACCGGTCGTCCGAGGCACAGCAGCTCAGCTTCGTCGGATGGGCCCTGCGCGCGCAGCCCGCCGCGCTCGGGTACTACGAGCAGGCGCTGGAGGTGGCCGTCGAGGCGGGGGACGAGCTGGAGCAGACCTGGGCGCTCGCCTACATCGGCGCGGTGCACAACCGGCGCGGTGACCGGGTCCTCGCGCGGAAGTTCGTGGCGGAAGCGGCGGAGCGCAGCGGCCGGTTCGACTTCTGGGACGTCCAGATGGCGATCCGCTTCCGGTACGGGGACCTGCTGCTGGACCTCGGCGAGGTGGACGAGGCGCTGGCGGTCCTGCGGGACCTGGTCGCCGCGGCCGGCGCGTACCGGACACCGGAGATGCCCCAGACCCGCCACCGCATGATCGGGGTGGCGACGGAGGCCACCGGGCTGTGCCTGCACGCGATGGGCAGGTGCGGCGAGGCGGCCGAGGTGTTCGCGCGGGTCGGCGCGACCTACGTCGAGAACGGGTCGCTGATGCTCCAGTCGCGGGTGGCCTACCGGGAAGGCCGGTGCCTGGTCGACGCGGGTGACCACGACCGGGCCGCGGTCGTGCTGGAACGCGCGCTCGCCGGGTTCGAGCAGCTCTCGATGCCCGAGGACGGCGCCGCGGTGCGCGCGGAGCTCGCCCGCCTGCCCCGGCGGCAGGGGTGAACGTGCCACTTCAGGGGTGCTGAAGGGCCGAACAGGGCCGGACGTCTGTCCTGCGGGGCGGTGTCCGGTGCAGTCTGGTCAGGCCGGTGGGAACCGACCGGCAGCTTTTCGACCGCGGAAGCCTGCCGCCCCCGTGAGCTGGCGCCGCGGTCTCGTCGCGCGGTTGTCTGGACCCATGACTTCGCAGATCGCTTGGCCGGGTGGCCGCGGCGCCGACCTCCCGGCGCACGCGCGCCGCGCGGACGTCCGCATCTCCGTGCTCGCGACGGACCCCCTGGTGGCCTCCGGCCTGCGGGCGCTGCTGCACCTCACGCCGGGGGTCGAGCAGGTGCAGGAGCCGGCCGACGCGGAGGTCACCGTCGCGGTCGCGGACGCGGGACTCCCCGAGCTGCTCGGCCACGACGTCGGCAAGCTCGTGCTCGTCGCGGACGACCTGCGGCAGAACGACCTGTGGACGGCCATCGAGCGCGGCCTCGTCGTGCTGGTGTCGCGCAGCGAGGCGACCGACCGGATGCGGCTGCTGCGCGCCATCCGCGACGCGCAGGAGGGCAGGGGAGACCTGCCGGCGGAGCAGCTCGGCGTCCTGCTGCACGGCCTCAAGCGGTTGCAGGAGAACACGCTCGGTCCCAGGAAGCTGACGCTGGGCGGGTTCTCCGAGCGCGAGGCCGAGGTGATCAGGCTGCTCGCCGACGGGCTGGACACCGCGGAGATCGCCGAGAAGCTGATCTACTCGGAGCGCACGGTGAAGAACGTCCTGCACACCCTGCTGAGCAGGCTCGGTCTGCGCAACCGCGCCCACGCCGTGGCCTACGCGCTGCGCAACGGCGTGATCTGACCCGGCGTGCCCGCCACGTCGCCGGGGTGAACGCCTCCGGGGCGCGGGTCGGCTGGGGCGTGTCGGTCGCGACGTGACCGCGAAAGTCTATTGAGGACGGACGTGGCCACGGGCGGCGACAACCGGGTGGCCACCGGTCGGCCGGGCGGGGAGACCCGGCGGTGGCCACCCGGCCCCTCCGCCCGCGCGGGGTGGGCGGGCGGAGGGTGGGGGATCAGCCGTTGCTGGAGATGGTGACGTCCTCGACGCCGAAGAAGCAGTTCGAGTCGGCCCTGGAGGTCGTCTTGCCGCCGAGGTAGTTGTTCTGCCAGTTGCCGTAGTACGAGAAGCCCCAGCTGCACTCGACGAGGGAGCGCCAGGTGTTGCCCTGCAGGCCGTTGCACTCCACGGCGCCGTCGCCGTCGGCGTAGGCCAGCGTCTTGCAGCTCAGTGCCCCGTACTGGAAGGCGGTCCCCGGCGGCATGGCCGAGGCCGCGGGCGCCGTGGCGAGGGAGATCCCGGTCAGCGTCGCGGCGACGGCCGCGGCGGTGGCGAGACGGCGAGTGAGGTGCCGCATGGCTTGCTCCTTCTGCGATCAGCGGTGCGGGGTTTTCCCGCCCTGACCGATCGTCGCGCAGGGGTGCGGCGCGCCCCAGTGCCACTACGCGACTCCTCGCGGTGCACCACTTCGCCTCTCCGGGCTCCATCGTGGAACGGCCGAAACGCTTTGTGTGGAACTGTGCGTGCGGACTGCATCACAGCGAGCAACGAACTCGGCGATCAATCGGCGCCGCAACAACTTCGTGAGCCGGCCTCGGCCTTTCGGAGCCCGGCTGGAGCGGACACCTCGCCCCCGCTCGGCAGGGCCGTCACGGCGAAGTCGTCCACGAGTGCCGCCACAACGCCTGACCTGCGTGGACCTGATCTCCGGCCCCGGTGCGAACAGGGCTGTGCGCGGCCGTCGGCGTCCCTCGCGAGGACGTGACCTTCGCACGTCTGCGAAACACCTGAACCGGTCCTCCGCCGACTTCCTTGCCTTGTTTTGACGCGCGTGCCTACTATGACGATTAGTCATACACCTTCGGGTGTGTTGCTCGAGATGAGGGGCGAGCATGACGGAGTTGTCCGACGTTTCGGCGCGACAAGAACCACAGGAGAGCGGTACTCCGCGACTGACCTTTGGCGACGGTGGGGACGCGGTTCTCACGTGGCTCAAGGGGATGCGCGACGACCGCCCCGCGTGGTTCGACGAGTCGAACGGCACGTGGAGTCTGTTCCGCTACAACGACATCGTCCGGGCACTGCGCGACACGGACACGTTCTGCTCCGACCCGTCGCGCTCGTTGCCACCGGAGATGACCGAGGAGGCCGAGGGCAGCATCGTCTCGCTCGACCCGCCGCGGCACGGCCGGTTGCGCGGGCTCGTGTCCCACGCGTTCACGCCGCGGCTCGTGGAGCAGCTCGGCCCGCGGATCGAGGAGATCGTCGACGAGCTGCTCGACCGGGCGCTGGACGGCGGCAGCGGGCGGTTCGACCTCGTGGGCGACCTCGCCTACGAGCTGCCGGTGGTCGTCATCGGTGAGCTGCTGGGACTGCCCGCGTCCGATCGGGACTTCCTGGTGCGGTGCGCCGACGAGTTCTACGCGATCGAGCACGACGACCCGTTCAACGGCGAGTACCTGCAGTCGATGCAGTCCACTTTGGACGAGCTGAACGAGTACATGCTCGACCACGCACGGCGGCGCAGGAACGAGCCCGCCGACGACCTGATGACGGCGCTCGCACTGGCCGAGATCGACGGCGAGCGGCTGAACGACAGGGAGATCCGCAACTTCGCCGTGCTGCTGCTGACCGCCGGGCACATCACGACGACCGCGTTGCTGGGCAACACCGTGCTGGCGCTGGGGGAGCACCCCGACGTGATGGCGTCCTGGCGCGACGGCACCGTGAACTCCGCCGCGGTGATGGAGGAGGTGGTGCGCCACCGCAGCCCGTTCACCGAGGTCTACCGCTTCACCACCAAGGACGTCGAGATCGGTGGCACGGTCATCCCCGCCGACCAGCTGGTGCGCGTGTGGCTCGTGTCCGGCAACCGCGACGAACGCCAGTTCGCCGACCCCGACGAGTTCCGGCTCGACCGCGCGACCGGCAGGCACCTCGGGTTCGGCCTGGGAATCCACTACTGCCTCGGCGCGGGGCTCGCCAGGGTCGAGACCACCGCCGCGTTGCGGGTGCTCGCCCGGCGCACCGCCGGGATCACCCCGGTGCTCGACGAGCTGAAGTTCTACGACGCCCCCGGAATCTTCTGCCTCCGCAGCCTTCCGGTCACCTTCCACCGCTGACGGATCTCACGAGGAAAGCGAGCAGCGCCGATGTCGAGCACGGACGACCGGACCACCGAGGCCAAGTACGACTACAAGGCCGATGAGGACATGCGCACGGACGTGTGGGACGAGAACCTCCACGTCGGGTACTGGTCCGGGCCGGAGGACACCAGCGCGGTCGAGGTGGCGACCGACCAGCTCACCGACTTCGTGCTCGAGCGCACTCGCATCGGGGCGGGACAGCGGCTGCTCGACGTGGGCTGCGGGCTCGGCAAGCCGGCGCGGCGTGCCGCCGAGCGGACCGGCTGCACGGTCGCCGGAATCTCCGACGACCCCGCGCAGGTCAAGCGCGCCAACGAGGCCGCGGAGGCGGCGGGCGCCACCGAGCAGGTGAAGTTCCTGCACGCGGACGCGATGGAGCCGCTGCCGTTCGGGGCGGCGGAGTTCGACGCCGCGTGGGCGATCGAGTCGCTCGTGCACATGCCGGACCGGGAGAAGGCGTTCCGGAACATGGCCGCGGTCCTCAAGCCGGGAGCCACGCTCGTGGCCACCGACTTCTTCGAGAACGTGCCGTTGACCGGTGAGCGCAAGGAGGCCGTGGACGCGTTCCTGGGCGTCGCGAGCCTGGGGCCGATCCCGCGCCTGGAGGACTACCCCGTGCTGCTGCGGTCGACCGGGTTCGAGCTGGTCGAGTTCCTCGACATCACCGAGAACACCCACCGCACGTACGCGTTGTTGCTGCAGTCCTTGTACGACACCGAGAAGGAGCTGCGCGCCGACCACGGCGACGCCGTCTACGAAGGATTCGTGAAGGCGTTCAGGGGCTGCGCCGAGTGGCTCGTGCCCCGCTACATGCTCTTCGTCGCCAGGCGCTCCGCCGACAGCTGACCCCTGCGGCACGTCCACCACTCCCGCGCGGCCGTTCGGCCGCGCGGGTGATGACGCACGCGTTTTTTCCTCCCCGACAAGGAGAAGTCATGAAGAAGTCATCGCTCGCCCTTTCGTCCGTCCTACTGGCACTGACGGCGACGCTGGTCCCGGCGTCCGCGTACGCCGCCGGCTCCTCGGTCGTCGTGACCTCGGAGGGCGACTGCCTGGAGTTCGGCGAGATCACCCAGATCACCACGGCCCAGGCCCGTGCGCTCGTGCCGTCGCGGTACAAGGTGCGCGAAGCGGACGGTACACCGGGCAAGGTCAACGTCTACATGGGCGACTACTCGTGCGACGGCATCTCCGTCAACGGTGGCCGAGCGAAGCCGACCATGATCACGATGGCGACGGTCGAGATCTCCCACCGCGACGGCGTCGAGCAGCCGTGGGGCACGACGCAGCCGCTGTGGTGGGGCACGAACCAGCCCGCGCTCACCGACGCCGTCCAGCGGCTCGGCGCGCCCGCGCGACACGTCCAGGCCACAAGAAAGATCACACGCCTGCCCAACGGGATGCTGTTAGTGCACAACAAGTACAGCGGGTCCAAGGTGGACCACGAGCGCATCGCCGTCGTCGAGGACATCTCGTCCCAGCCCGTGCAGAACTTCGGCACGCCGACCGGGTACTACACCGGTACGAAGGGTGAGATCGAGTTCGTCTACGACATGCAGTTCCGCGCCAAGGAGAACGCCGCGAGCTCGATCCTGGTGTCGGGTCCCCACACCGACCTGGTCCGCAAGTACGGGTTCCCGATCACGCTGACGTCGAAGAACACCTTGATGACCGGCAAGTGGACCATGCGGGCCGAGCTCAAGCGCTGACGCGACGTGGGCCCGGGGACACCGATGAGCAACGAGGCAGTGCGTGAGGCCGTGCACGGGATTCTGCGGCACATGTCGTACGGGGACGCGGAAGAGCTGTCCGACGAGGCGCGGATCGCCACCGATCTGGGGTTCGACTCGTTGCGGCTGCTGGAGCTCGCCATCGTCATCGAGGAGCGGTTCGAGCTCGCCGCCGTCGACGTCGACGAGGCGCTCACCGTCTCGACGGTGCGGGAGCTGGTCGACCTGGTCACCGAACGCGTGGCGGGGACGGCGGCGTGAGCGGGCTGCGCGTCCTCGTGACCGGTGCGGCCGGGTTGGTCGGTGCCGAGGTCGTGGCGAGGCTGGCGGGTGAGGGTCACACGGTCCTCGCCCTGGTGCACAAGAGGCCGGCGATCGTGCGCAACGACGGTGAGGTCGTGCGCACGGTCCCGGCCGGGCAGTCCGGGCCGGGGCTCGTGTCCTGTGTGGCCGGTGACGTGACGAAGCCGATGCTCGGTCTCACCGCCGAGCGCTACGAGGAGCTGGCCGCAGGCGTCGACCGCATCGTGCACTCCGCGGCCACCACGGACTTCGGCCGGCGTTGGGAGACCTACGAGTCGCTCAACGTGGACGGCACGCGCAACGTCGTCCGGCTCGCCTCGGAACGTGCGGTGCCGCTCGTGCACGTGAGCACGGCGTACGTCTGCGGAGAGCGCACGGGCCGGGTGCTGGAGGACGACCTCGACGTGGGCCAGCGGTTCGGCACCGGCTACGAGCGCAGCAAGTTCCTCGCCGAACAGGAGGTCAGGGCCGCCGCCACACCCGTGGCGGTGGTGCGGCCGAGCATGGTCGTGGGCACCCAGGAGTCCGGGGTGATCCGCGACTTCAAGAACATGTACGTGGTGCTCAAGCTGTTCACGCAGGGGCGCGTCAGGTCGGTGCCGGGCTTCTACGACGCCCTGCTCGACCTGGTGCCGGTGGACTACGTCGCCGCGTTGATCTGCCAGGTGGTGAACCGGTTCGACGAGGCACGCGGGCTCACCTTCCACGCAGTCGGGGCCGCTCCGCACACGTTGCTCGACGTGAGCAACGCACTGGCGGAGTACCCGATGTTCGAGGTGCCGCACTACGTCTCGCCGTCCGCGTTCGACGTCGACGCGCTGCCACCGGACGAACGCGTCTACTACCGGCGGATCATCGCGATGTACGAGAGCTTCTTCCGCAGGCGAGCCAGGTTCGACGACACGAACGCGGCGCGGCTGGCACCGTGGCGCCCGGAGGCGACCGGCGTGGACTACCTGCGCACGCTGCTCGACCACTGCGTCCGGGTGGGCTACCTCGGTCGTGCCGAGGCGGGCATCGGTGACGTGCTGCGCCTCACCGGCGGGCCGCGGTGATCGCCGCGACGCGGTACGTGCGGCTGCGGTTCCCGCCGCGGACGCACGGGCTCGCCGCGGTGCTGACCTACGCGAGCGTTGTTGCGCTGAGCGTCCGCACGTGGCCCGGCGTGGTCCCGCTGCTGCTCGGCGGGATCACGTTCGTGTCGCTGTTCCTCTTCCTGCGCCTGGTCGACGACCTCGACGACGGCGAGGCGGACGCGGCGGGACTGCGGGCGGGCATGGTCGCCGTGGCCGCCGCCGTGGTGCTGCTCAACCTCCAAGACCACCTGGCCCTCGCCCTCGCGGGTGGGGCATGCGCCGCCGCCCTCGCGGCACCGTTCCTGCCGCGCCACGGGATCAAGCAGCCCGTGGTCCTCTTCGTCGCCTACGAGGTGGCACCGCTGCTGGTGCTCGCGTACGGCGGCGTGACGGCGGGAGCACCCCCGACGGTGGCCGTGGGGGCGGCGGTGGTGCTCTGGAGTGCTTACGAGCACTGGAAGTTCACGCGGAAGCTCGACGAGCCGGACTACCGGCCGTTCGGTCTGGGCCAGGGCGCCCGGCTCGTCGCGGCGGGGGCGTTGTCGGCCACCGGGGTGGTCGTGGCGGCGCTCATCGCGGTGCCGTGGGTGGTCCCGGTGGCCTTGGGGCTGCTCGCCGCCGCCTTCGCGGCCGGGGCGCTCTCGTGGTGGAGGGCCGGTCGCCGCGGAGGGACGTGGTGGTCGGGGCTGACCTACGTGCTCGCCGTCGACCTGGCGGTCCTGGTCCTGTGTACGACGTGGGGAGTGTGGGAATGACGGCAGTGACGAGCGAGGTGGACGGCGCCAAGGCGCGCGGGCTGCGCGAACTGGCCGACGCCGGGTTCGTGGTGCCGCCGTGGCACGTGATCGGCGCGGACGTCCTGCGCCGCCACCTGGACACGACCGGTCTCGCCGGCCTGATCGGCGACGAGCTCCGCGACCTCACGGCGGATCGTGCGGAGTCCGCGTCCGCCGCCGTGACCGAGGCGGTCCTGAAGACCCCGCTGGGGCCGGACGTGCTGGCCGAGATCGCCTCCGCCGTCGACGCGGTCGGCGCGGGGCCGGTCGCGGTGCGGTCGTCCGGGCTCGACGAGGACGGCCCGCGGTTCTCCTTCGCGGGCCAGTTCGACACTTTCCTGAACGTGGAGGGACTCGACGCGGTCGCCGAGCACGTGCGGCGCTGCTGGGCGGGCGCCTACTCGGCCCGCGCCCTCGCGTACCGGCTCGCCCACGGCCTGCCGCCGGGCGGCGCGGGCATGGCGGTGATCGTCCAGCGGCTGGTGGTGGCGGAGAAGAGCGGGGTGCTGTTCACCGCGAACCCGATGTCGGGCGAACGGGCCGAACGCGTGGTCAGCGCGGTGTTCGGACTGGGCGAGGGACTCGTCGGCGGCGCGGTGGACGCCGACACCGTCGTGCTCGACCCCGCCGGGAAGGTCCTCCAGGTCACGGTGGGGGAGAAGCGCGAACGGTACGACCCGGACGCCTCCGGGGGCTGCCGGGTGACCGAGACCGCCACCGCGGTGCGGGACGAGCTCGCGGTGACCGACGCCGAGCTGCGCGAGCTCGTCGAGCTCGCGGGCCGGATCGAGGAGGCGCGCGGCGCCCCGCAGGACGTGGAGTGGGCGATCGCGGACGGCACCCTGTGGGTGCTGCAGAGCCGGCCGGTCACCGCGGGCCTCGACGAACCCGGCGAGCTGCACGTCTGGGACAACTCCAACATCATCGAGAGCTTCCGCGGCATGACCTCGCCGCTGACCTACAGCTTCGCGCGCCGCGTGTACCAACGCGTCTACGAGGAGTACTGCCGCGAGCTGAAGGTGCCCGACGCGCAGCTGAGCCAGGCGCAGGAGTGGCTGCCCGCGCTGCTGGGCTACTTCCACGGGCGCGTCTACTACAACCTGCTGAACTGGTACCGGCTGGTGCGCCTCGCCCCGCTGTACCGGCTGGGCCGCCGCAGCCTGGAGCTCACCCTCGGCGTGGAGGAGTCGCTCGATTCCGAGCTGGCCGACGAGCTGCGCCCGTTCACGTTCGGCTCGCGCGCGGAGGAGATCCGCGTGACCGCGCGGTCACGGCTGCGGTTCGCGAGCAGGTTCGCGATGATCGAACGCACCGGCGAGCGGTTCATCGAGGACTTCTACCGCACCTACGAGGAGTTCGGCGCCACGGACTACGACGCGCTGACCGCCGACCAGGTCTACCGCCGCTACCAGGCGCTCGAACGCACGCTGGTCGCGCGCTGGGGCCGGGTCGCGGTGCTCGACGCGGTCATCGGGCTGTCCTTCGGGACGTTGCAGCAGCTCAACCGGCGCTGGCTGCCCGACGCCCCGATGTGGTTCACGTGGGCGGTGGCGGGTCCGGCGAACTCGGTCGAGTCGGCGGGTCCCGCGCACCGCATCGCCGAGCTCGCGGCCGTCGTGCGGGCCGACGAGGAACTGCGCCGCATCGTCATCGAGACCGACCCGGCGCACGCCAGGAAAGCGTTGCTGGACGGCGGGCACACCGCTTTCGTGTCCGATGTGGACGACTACGCGGCGCGCTACGGCGACCGCAGCCTCGACGAGCTGAAGCTGGAGGCGCCGAGCCTGCGCGACGACCCGTCGACGTTCTTCCCGATGCTGCGGGCCGCCGTGGCGTCGGTGGAGAGCATGTCGGGACGGGCCGACGCCGACGCCGTCGTCGCGGGGCTGTCCCCGGCGCGGCGGCAGGTGTACGAGCGGGTCAGGGGCAAGGTGCGCAGGGCACTGGAGCTGCGCGAGCGCATCCGCTTCTGCCGCACCCGCGCGTTCGGCACGGCGAAGGTGATGATCAGGGCGATCGGCCGCCGGTTCGCCGAGATGGGGCTGATCGACGCGCCCGAGGACGTCTTCTGGCTCTACCTGGAGGAGATCGGCGGGTGCTTCGACGCGTCCACTGTGGACACCGATCTGCGGGCACTGGTCCGTGCGCGCAAGGCCGCCGCCGAGTCGGACCGCCTGCTGACCGCGCCGTCCCGCTTCACCACCCGCGGCGCCGTCGGCACCAGGGCGAACCGGGCCGCGTGGGCGCGTGCCGTTCCCGGAGGCACCGCCGCGGCGGCGGGGGCGGAGTTCACCGGCGTGCCCGCCGGACCGGGCCGGGTGCAGGGCCGTGCGCGGGTGGTCGAGCTGCCTTCGGAGGCCCAGGGCGACATCCTCGTCACCTACCGCACCGACCCCGGCTGGGTGGCGTGGCTGCCGTCCGCCTCCGGCCTGCTCGTCGAGCGCGGCAGCCCGCTGACCCACGTCGCCATCGTCGCCCGCGAGCTGGGCGTGCCCACCGTGGTGCAGGTCCCCGGCCTGACCACCCGCGTGCGCGACGGGATGCGCCTCGACGTCGACGGCGGGACGGGGAGCATCCGCGTGCTGGCAGGACCGGAGGAGTCGTGATCATCGACCGCGCGGAGCTCACCGCGCTGCTCGGCGAGACGCTGGACCTGGTCGAGGCGCCGCCGGGGTGCGCGGCTGTGCTGGAGGGCTCGATCGCCGAGGGGTTCGGCAACTCCGCCTCCGACGTCGACTTCCTGCTGCTGGCCGACGACGACCACGACCATCCGACGATGCCCACGATCGTGTTCGCCCGCGGACGCCGCGTCGAGGTGCGCACCCGCTCGCTGCGGCAGGTCCGCGAGCAGGCCGACGAGGTGTGCGCGCACGTGGCGGAAGGGTTCGGCGGGCTGCCCGCGGCGTTGCTCGACCGGTGCCAGCGGTTGCGCGGTGCCGTGGTGCTGCGCGGCGACGACCTCGTGCGACGGGCGCGGAAGTGGCCCCTGTCGCTGTCCGAGGTCGTGTCGGGCTGGTACGCGCACCACAGCAGGCAGGCGATGCGCCACGCGGTCGCGTCGTCCGTGCTGGGTGAGGGCCGCGAAGCCCTGGCGTGGGCCGGGATCGCGGCACGGCACGCGGCGAAGTCGTGGGTGGCGGCGCGGGGAGAGACCTACCTGGAGCCCAAGTGGCTCGACCGGCAGTTCGACCGGCTGGTCGCCGGTGGTGACCAGGAGGCGGCGGCACTGCGGGACCGTCTCGCCGCCGTGCGGCGAGGAACCGCCGGGATCGAGCAGGCGGTCGCGGCACACGCGGAGCTGGTCGCGGACTTCGGCGTCGACGGCTGCCCGGCCGACGCCGCCCGCGTGCTGCTCGGTCTGCGCGCGGGCGTCACCACCTGGCCGATCGGCGGACGTCTGCACGTGGTGCGGGACAGGGCCGACGTCTTCGTGCTGGGTCCGTCCGCCGGACGCACGTGGCGTTCGATCTCGCCGGGACGCCCGGTGGCCGAGGTGCTCAAGAGCGCGGAGGACCCCGCGGCGGCCGCGGGCGCGCTGGCCGAGTTCCACCGCGTCGGGCTCGTCGAGCTGCACTGGCGTGACGGCGGGCCGATCTCCTCCGCCCAGCCCTGGGCGCCCTCCGAGCCGGTCACGCCGCCGCCGTCCGCGCGGATGCCGGTCCTCGGCCTCGCCGGCGGCACCGCCGACGGGCACCTGTCACTGATCCCTTTGCCCGCCAAGCGGTTCGCGGCGGCGGGGATGGCGCTGGTGTGGTCCAACATCATGGTCGAGAACGCGCGGGAGGACCTGTCGGGAGCGTTCGACGGCGGGCAGCGGGAGGTGGCGCGGACGAGCGGGACGCGGTTGCTGCACCACGCCTGCCGCGTCGTGCTGAGCGCGTGCGGGACGAGCCCGTTGCCGCCCGACGCCGCGATCGTGGCCGGGCTGGACGCGTCGGCCGCGGTGCCTGCGGACCTCGCCGCGCTGGCCACCGCCGTCGAACGCGACCTCGGTGGCGACGGGTGGGAGACCTGGCTGGACCGGCTGGACGAGCTCGTCGGCGGGGTGCGGGACCTCGTGCGCGCCGAGGTGTTCCCGGCGTCGTTCGACTCGGCCGCCGCCTGGGAGGCCACGCTGCGGATCGGGCACGACTGGATCCGGCTCGGCGCGTACCTCGACGCGGACTTCCCGATCGAGGAGGCCCGCGACCTCCTCACCTCCGGCGGGGCCCAGCCGCACCGGCGTGGCGGCGGGTGAGGGGGTGTTCGTCGCGCTGGAGGGGATAGACGGGGCGGGCAAGACCAGCACCGCCGCCGAGGTGGCCGCCCGGCTCCGCGACAGGGGACAGGCGGTGCGGCTGGTCCGCCACAACGCCGCCGAGCCCGACGACCCGTTCGTCGCCGAGTACCTGGAGGGGCTGCGCGCGTTGCAGCAGATGTCGTTGCGCGGCCCGTACTTCCGGCTCGGCGACCCGCACTGGGTGCTGATCAGGGCGAGCTACTACGCGCTCGTCGACCGGTGCGTGGTCACCCCGGCGCTGGAACGGGGACAGGTCGTCGTCGCGGACGGCTGGTTCCACAAGTTCGTCGCCCGCGTCGCGGCGGGCGGGGTGCGGGAGAGCGGGGACTTCGACCGGCCGGAGCAGATCCTGCCGCTGTTCGCGCCGGTGCGGCGGCCGGACAGGGTGTTCCTGCTCGACACGCCCGTGGCCGTGGCCGCCGCGCGCCGGATGGCCGACGTCAACCCCGGTGAGCTGGGACCGCAGAACGCGGAGACCTCCACTCCCGAGACGGCCTTCGTCACCTACCAGAGCGCGGTGCGCGGGCACCTGTTGTCGATGGCGGTACCCGGCCGCTGGCACGTCGTGCGCACGGAGCTGCGGGACGTGGCCGGCATCGCGGCCGAGGTGTGCGCCGACGTGGAAGTGTTGCGGGAGGCGGGATGAACGACTACCGAGCGAGGATCCGCCGGGTGGTCGCGGGGTTCGTGCCCGACATGCCGTCCTGGGAGCGGGACGGGCACCTGCCGCGCGAGCTGTTCCGCGCTCTCGGGGAGGCGGGAGCGTTCCGCGAGCGGTGGGCGCTCGGGCCGGTGGGCGGACTGCCGCGGGCACGGGTGCTGGTCGAGGAGCTGGCCGTCCACAACGGAGGCGCGGCACTCGCGGTGTCGTTGCACAGCGAGGTCTTCCTGCACGCCCTGCACCGCGCGGGCGGGCACGACGAGGTCGTCGAGGGCGCCCTGGACGGGACGGTCATCGGGTGCGCGGCGGTGACGGAGCCCGGTGCCGGGTCCGACGTGCCCGCCGTGACGACGTCCGCCCGGCGCGAGGGAGACGGGTGGCGGCTGACCGGCACCAAGTGCTTCATCACCAACGCGGGCCGGGCGACCCACGCGCTGGTGCTGGCGAAGACGGGCGAGCCGCGGTCGTTCGGGCTGTTCGTGGTGCCGCTCGCGGGCGTGACGCCCACCCGGTTCGTGCCGACGCTGGGGGTCAGGTCCGCCGACACCGCCGTGCTCGACCTGGACGTGACCGTGCCCGCCACCGCCGTGGCCGGCAACCCCCGAGCCGGGCTGGTGCACCTGCTGCGCGTGCTCGACTTCGAACGGCTCGCCGCCGCTGCCGGTCTGGTCGCCACCGCACGGGCGGCGATGACGCTGGCCGTGGCGCACATGCGCGACCGGACCGCCTTCTCGGCGCGGCTGATCGACCACCAGGCGCCGCGGCACCGCCTCGCGTGGCACTGGGCGCGCGTGTCGGCGGTCGACGCGCTGCTCGACGCGGCGATGGCGCCGGGGCACGGGGGCGAGGTGTCGCACTCCGCCGCGGCGGCCGTGAAGCTGGTCGCCGCCAGGGACTGCGCCGACGCGGTCGACGCGGCGCTGCAGGCGTTCGGCGGACGCGGGTACTCGGAGGACTTCCCGCTCGCGCGGATGTACCGCGACGTGCGGCTCACCCGGATCGGCGGTGGCACCGACGAGGTGCTGTGCGAGGTGATCGCCTCCACCCTCGACGCCGACGACGCGGCCGGAACCGCGCTGCTGCGCGACATCGCCGGACGGAGCGGGTGGTGACGTGCCCGCCACCCGCTCCGTCCGGGTGCTACCGGCCGTCGTCCCCGTCGGGGTAGGGGTTCTGCATGAGCGCGAGCGTCGCCCCGGCCGGGTCCTTGATCAGCGCGAAGGCGCCCGGCCCCGCGCCCGCGGCGGGACGCACGACCTCACCGCCCCGCGCCGTCACCTTCTCCAGGCTGGCGGGCAGGTCGTCGACCGCGACGTAGGTGATCCACTGCGGGGGCAGGTCGGCGTTGCCGCCCGCCTTGCGGCAGACGCCCGCGACGGGGTTGCCGTCCGGCGCCAGCATCATGTAGTCGTCGTACGCGCCCATGCCCAGCGGCTCGGGCTTCCAGCCGACGACCTCGGCGTAGAAGTCCCGGATGCCGGGGGCGTCGGGGACGGTCAGGTCGAGGCCCACGATCGTGCCCGCCCGGTTGCGCTTGTCAGCCATCGGAAACCTCGCTCACTTGCCCGTGTTCTCGGCCCACCACTGGGACCACCGCTTGTCGAGCAGGGAGTACGCGTCGTCGTCCAGGCCGTAGGTGCTCAGCAGCGCCATCGACGTGCCGGACGGGTCGGTCGAGGAGGGGCCGGTGCCCGCGATGACCAGCAGGCCCTCGCCCCACGAGTCGACCGTGAGACCGAGCTGGTGCTCGGAGCGGAACCACACCTCGCCCTCGACCGCCTCGCCGGCCAGGGTGGCGGTGTAGCGGCTGCCCGGCTCACCGGCCGAGTCCAGCGCGAGGCGTTCGACGACGGTGCCCGAGTAGGTGTCGCGGTTGCCGAAGAACAGCGTGCGCCGCTGCTCGCCGGGCTTGCGCTCCAGGGCGAACCGCAGCTGGTGCAGGAACGAGGTCCAGCCCTCGGTGACGTCGTCGTAGTAGGCGTCCCACTCGGCGTCGCCGCTCAGCGGGGCGCGGACCAGCGTGATGAGGACGCCGTCGCTCTCCTCGGTGATCTCGAACCGGTCACCGCCGTTGGGGACGAGCGTGTGGTTCGCCTCGTCCTCGACGACGTCGGTGAAGTAGATCGAGTCGAGCTCGGCCTCCAGCTCACCGGACTGCCACGCGTGCCACTGCCTGATCACGTCCTTGTCCCGCAGTGCCCGCCAGGCGGCGTCGACCGTCGTCGCCACCCGGACCTGCAGTCGCGGGGTGTCGGTGGCCTGGACGTCACTCATCGGTTCTCTCCCTGTTCGTTCGGCTTCTCGGTCGGTTTGGGGGTCGGGTGACCGCCGACCACGACCCGGTAGGGGCGACCGCCCCTGGTGTCGTACCGGGCGGCGATGTCGCGCAGCGCCGAGGTCAGCTCGTCGGTGAAGCCGTGCACGTCCGCGGGGCTCGCGAACCGCACCTCGGCGTCGGCGGTGAAGGTGAGCAGCCGCTTGCCCGTCTCGTCCGCCTTGACCTGCATCTTGGCGACGTCGCGGACGGTCGCGGCGGCGACCTCCACGAGGTGCTCGGCCGCGTACTGGTCGTGGACCAGGCTGAGCCGCTCCGGGGCCGCCCGGTCGTGGTCCACCACGGTCGGGTCGACGACGACGGCACCCGGCCTGGCCCGCACGATGCGTTCCACGAACCCGCGGCGCCTGCGCTCCTCGACCAGCTCGACGAGGCCCGCCGCCTCGAGCGCCCGCAGGTGGTAGTTCACCTTCTGCCGCGGCAGGCCCAGCGCCGCCGCGAGCTGGGTGGCGGAGGCCGGTTCGCGCAGGCTGGCCAGCAGCTGCCTGCGCAACGGCGCCAGCACGACCGCCACCGCGTCCGGCTCGCCGAGGTAGTTGATGCCACCGCCCATGACGTCATCGTTCAATTGACAATTTCATTTGTCAAATGAGGTCACACGTTCGGAGGAACCGGCCGAAACGGACAGATCAGCGCACGACGACGAGGTGCTCGCGGCGGGGGACCAGCTCACCGACCACCGGCGCCCCCGGGATCTCGCCCGCCAGCAGCAGGCCCCCGGACGTCTGCGCGTCGGCCAGCAGCACGGCGGTGGCCTCGTCGACGGCGTCCAGGTCGGCGTGCGGCCGGACCCACTCCAGGTTGCGCCGGGTGCCGCCGCTGACGAAGCCGTCCCGCACCGCCTCGCGCGCCCCGTCGAGCAGCGGTACGGCCGCGCTGTCGATCACCGCGGTCAGCCCGCTCGCCCTGGCCAGCTCCAGGGTGTGCCCGAGCAGGCCGAAGCCGGTGACGTCGGTGCCGCACCGGATCCCGGCGGCCACCGCGGCCCGTGACGCGCCCGCGTTCAGCGTCACCATCGCGGCCACGGCGTGGGCGAACACCTCGCCCGTCGCCTTGTGCCGGGTGTTGAGGACGCCGATCCCCAGCGGCTTGGTCAGCGAGAGCGGCGTGCCCGCCACGCCGGAGCTGTTGCGCAGCAGGCGGTCGGGGTGGGCGATGCCGGTGACGGCCATGCCGTACTTGGGTTCGGGGTCGTCGATGCTGTGGCCTCCCGCGACAGGGCACCGCGCCTGCGCCGCGATCTCCGCCCCGCCGCCCAGGACCTCGGCGGCCAGCTCCATCGGCAGCGTCGCGCGCGGCCAGCACAGGAGGTTCACCGCGAGCACCGGTTCCCCTCCCATGGCGTAGACGTCCGACAGGGCGTTCGCGGCGGCGATCCGGCCCCAGTCGCGGGCGTCGTCGACCACCGGCGTGAAGAAGTCCACAGTGGACAGAACGGCGCGGTCGCCGTCCACCCTGATCGCCGCCGCGTCGTCCCCGGTGCCGACCAGCAGGCCGGGGAACGCGGGGACGGACCTGGAGAGGAGGTCCTCCAGCTCGCCGGGAGGGATCTTGCACGCGCACCCGCCACCGGCGGCGCTCTCGGTCAGCCTGGGGAGGTGCAACCTGGAACCGTCAAGCCTGGGAAGGGTCATGAGCCGACCTTGGCAAGCCAGGAGAAGCCGGTGTTCCGCTGTCTTGCCGATCCTGGAACGCGCACGGGGAGGCGTATCCGGTCTGGTGTCCGGCGCGGTCTTCAACACCGACGGGCGGCAGGACCTGCCGCCGGCGGGTTCGATTCCCGTCCGCCTCCGCCACAGACGACGGTGGAGGCTGCATGACGCGGCGGAGCATCCCGGGCACCGGGGCCCTGCTCTCCTCCTCGCCGTTGCGCGAGGCCGTGGCGGTGCACGGGCGCACGGCGGTCAAGGCGGCGATCCACAAGGCCCAGCAGGAGGCTCGCGAGGGCCGCCTGAGTTCCGAGGACGTCGCGTCGGCCGCGTTGGCCGCGCTCAGCCGCCTCGTCGCACGGCCGGTGCTCAACGCCACCGGCGTGCTGATCCACACCAACCTCGGCCGCGCACCGCTGTCCGAGGCCGCCCGTGCCGCGCTGTCCGCCGCCGCGGGGTGGACGGACGTCGAGTTCGACCTCGCCACCGGACGCCGTGCCGCACGGGGCAGGGGAGCCCTCGCGGCCCTGGGCGAGGCCGTCCCCGACGCCGGGGCGGTCCACGTCGTGAACAACAACGCCGCCGCCCTCCTGTTGTGCGCCTTGGCGTTGGCGCCGGGACGCGAGATCGTGATCAGCAGGGGCGAGCTGGTCGAGATCGGCGACGGCTTCCGCATCCCCGAACTGCTGACCGCGGGCGGAGCGAGGCTGCGCGAGGTCGGCACCACCAACCGGACCACCGCCCGCGACTACGCCGCCGCGATCGGGCCGGACACCGGGTTCGTGCTGAAGGTGCACCCGTCGAACTTCCGCGTCGAGGGCTTCACCTCGGCCGCGAGCGTGGCGGAGCTGGCGGGCCTCGGCGTGCCGGTCGTCGTCGACATCGGCTCCGGACTGCTCGCCCCCGACCCGAGGCTGCCCGGCGAGCCGGACGCGGCCTCGGCCCTGCGTGCCGGTGCGGCCCTGGTGACCGCGAGCGCCGACAAGCTGCTCGGCGGACCCCAGGGCGGGCTCCTGCTGGGCGACCGGGACCTCGTGACCACGCTGCGCCGGCATCCGGCGGCACGGGCGCTGCGGGCAGGGAAGCTGGTGCTGGCCGCCCTGGAGGCGACGCTGCGCGGACCGCTGCCACCCGTCGCGGAGATGCTGTCGGCGGACGCGGACTCCTTGCGGCGCAGGGCTCACGCGGTCGCCGCGGCGGTGCGGGGCGCCGAGGTCGTCGAGACGGACTCGGTGGTGGGCGGCGGCGCCGCGCCGGGGGTGCGGCTGCCCAGCTTCGCCGTGGCCCTGCCGGAACGGTTCGCCGCGGCGCTGCGCGCGGAACGGGTCGTGGGACGGGCCGAAGGCGGCCGGTGCCTGCTCGACCTGCGCACGGTCGACCCGGCCGACGACGAGGCGCTGGTGCGCGCGGTCCTCGCGGCGGGCGACCCGCGGTGCCGGTGATCGTGACCGCCGGGCACGTCGACCACGGCAAGTCCACCCTGGTGAAGGCTTTGACGGGCAGGGACCCCGACCGCTGGGCGCAGGAACGGGCCCGCGGCATGAGCATCGGGCTCGGCTTCGTGTGGACCCGGCTGCCCGGCGGCGCCGAAGTGTCCTTCGTGGACGTTCCCGGCCACCGCAGGCTGGTGTCCACGATGCTCACCGGAGCCGCTCCCGCCCCGGCCGTGCTGTTCGTCGTCGCCGCGGACGAGGGCTGGTCCGCCCAGTCCGCCGAACACCTCGCGGCCCTCGACGCCCTGGGCATCGCCCGCGGCGCGCTGGTGGTCACCAAGTCCGACCGCGCGGACCCGCGTCCCGCCGCCGCCGAGGCCCGCCGGGAGCTGGCGGGCACCTCCCTGTCCCACCTCCCGCACTTCGCGGTGAGCGCGGTGACCGGTGCCGGGATGCCGGAGCTGCGCGCGGGCCTGGACGCCGTGGTGGCGGGTCAGGACGAGGCGGCGGACGACAACGCGGACGTGCGGCTCTGGGTGGACCGCTCGTTCACGGTGGCCGGTGCGGGCACCGTCGTCACCGCCACCCTCGCGGCCGGGTCGCTGCGCCTCGGCGACCGGCTTCGCTGTGCGCGCACCGGTGCGCTGCTCCGGGTGCGGGGCTTGCAGGTGTGCGAACGCCCGGTGGCCGTCGCACGCCCGGTCCGCAGGGTGGCGGTGAACCTGGCGGGCGGCCGTGTGGACGTGCGTCGCGGCGACGCGCTGCTCGCACCGCCGGAGGTCTGGCGTCCGGTGGAGGAGTTCGACGTCGTGTGGTGTGGCGGTGCGCCGCGCGCTTCGTCGCTGACGTTGCACGTCGGCACCGCGGGCGTGCCCGTGCGGGTGCGCCCGCTGGGACCGGGGGCGGCGAGGCTGCGGACCGCGAGCGAGGTGCCGGTGCGGCCCGGTGACCGCGTGTTGCTCCGCGACCCGGGAGGCACCGGGCCGCCGGTGGGGGCGGTGGTCGTCGACGTGCGGCCGCAGGAGCTGACCCGGCGGGGCGCGGGCGCGCGCCGAGGCGCGGAGCTGGCGGCCCTGGCCGGGCTCGCCACCACCGTGCCGCCGCAGCCGGGCGCCGTGCCGCCGCAACCGGGCGCCGCACCACCACCGGCCCCAGCCCACCGGCACGCGCCGCGCCTGGACCCGGCCCAACTCGCCGCCGATTTGCTGAGGCGTGAGAAGTTCCTGGCCGCGGAAGCCTTCCGCTCCGCCGGGCTCCCCGTCACCGGACGGCCGGTCGCGGGAGGCCGGTACGCGGACCCGGCCACGTGGGAGTCGCTCGCCGGGCAGGTGCCGCGCGAGGTCGCGGACTGGTGCGCCGCACGGCCGCTGGCGCCGGGTATCCCGTTGCCGGTGCTCGCCGACCGGCTCGCGGTGCCGTCGGCGGAGGTGGCCCGCGAGCTGGTGCGGGCCGCCGGTCTGCCGGTGGAGGACGGTGTCGTGGTGGGGCGTCTCGCGCTGCCGGAGTCCGTCGAGAGAGGACTCGCGGCGATCGCGAAGTCGTTGCGGCGAAACCCCTTCCGCGCTCCCGAGTCACATCACCTGGCACGGGCGGGGCTCGGTGCGGCCGAGCTGGCCCGTGCGGTCCGGGCGGGCCGTCTGCTCCTCCTCGCGCCCGGCGTGGTGCTGCTGCCGGGGGCGGACCGGCTGGCCGCCGAGGTGCTGCGGGGGTTCGCCGGTTCCTTCACCGTCAGCCAGGCGCGCCAGGCGTGGGACACGACGCGCCGCACCGCCGTGCCGCTGCTCGAACTGCTGGACCAGGCGGGGGTCACCCGGCGCCGGCCGGACGGCGCGAGAGAGCTCACATAGGCATTTCCGGGCGTTTTTACGCTCGATTGCTCGATTGCCGCACCGCATTGACTGCGGCCGTGAACCCGGCTTTAGTGGAGACAGCGTTGAAGAGCACCCCGGAATCATCCGCTCATCCGGGATTAATGGCCTCAACGTGGTTCTCCAAAGCGGAAATGGATCGTCGAGTAGCTGGCCGGTGCGCTCTTGTAGCTGGTCAGGGCTAACTGGCGGCCACCGTTAGAGCCAATGTTGCTGATCGGTTCGGAAAGGATGACCAGCATGGCACTTGAGTCTGTCGATCTGGGACAAGTAAGCGGTGCAGAAGCACAGGCTCCTGTCTGGGATCACTACCTCCAGGGCGACCCCGCACGTCTCAACAGTGATTTCGGCGAGTTCCTCAAGCGGACCGCGATCCGGCTCGACGTCCGCACGGACGACCAGGTCGCACAGGAAGCGCTGAACCACCGGGACCCGATGATCCGGGAGCAGTCGCTGTTCCAGTACGTGGACCGCGGGCTGCCGGGCGCGGTCGACCTGCTCACCGAGGCGGTGAAGACCGACAGCGTGCGTGAGGTGCGCTGGAACGCGCTGTGGGCGCTGGAGAAGATCGGTGGCCCCAGGGCGCTCAAGGCGCTGCAGAGCTTCATCAACGACGACGACGCCGACGTCGGCGAGTGGGCGCGGCTGTTCGCGTCGGAGCTCACCACGGGTGTGCCCTCGTTCGACAGCCGCTCCTGGAAGCAGGACCCGGACCGCACGTTCGACGAGACGATCCTGCTCAACATCGACGTCGACGTCTACGTGCGGCTCGACGACACCGGCCGGCACTGGGGCAAGATCTCCCTCGCGCCCCAGGGCCTCGCGCGGAGCTACGGCCAGGCGCACGCCTGCCCGAACTCGGCGACGCGCGACAGCCAGCTGGTGATCAGCAAGAACCTGGCGGGCCTGCACGACGACGGCACGCCGCACGTGGAGAACTTCCTGTTCCGCGGCGTGACCAACCACGCCAGCGCGGGCCGGGGCAGCTTCTTCTTCGAGTCGCGGGGCCTGCGCCCGATCTTCCTGTCCGGCCAGGCGGACAACGACTCGCTCGGCCACCGCAACGAGATGGTCTCGGCCAAGCGTTCCGGCGAGTGGACCACCGACCCGCTGATGGAGGTCGGGGGCAAGCCCGCGATCCGCTACGTCCGCGGTTCCGTCCAGACGTGGGGCTACATCAACTTCGAGACGATGCGCGGCAGCTCGCTCGAGGAGATCCTGTTCCCGGGCAACAGCATCCTGGGCACGCTGGACACCCCGACCGGCCCGATGGCCAACGCCTACATCACGGGTACGTTCAAGGGCAAGCTGGTCGACTGGGACGGCGACGGCAAGATCGACGTCAACTCGCTCGACATCTACTCGACGCACGACGCCGAGGTGGACATGAACCAGGACAACATCGCGGACGAGCCGGGTGTGCAGTTCTGCACCCGCACCGGCTGGATGAACTCCTGACCCGGCACCTGTGAAGCGGGGTGAGCGGTTTCGACCGCTCACCCCGCTTTTTCGGCTTGCGGGACCGCGTCGGGGTCAGGTCACCCGATGGCGGGAGTCGAGTGGGAGATGCGCAGAACGCGCCGGCGTGCGAGCGACAGCAGCGGCCGGGTGAACTCGACGGGCGGGTCGAAACGGCGCTGCCTGCGCAGTGCGACCTGGAACGGGTGGCGGCACCGGCCGCCTGCGACGGTCACGGGGGTGTAGCCGAACCCTATCCGGCCGAGCACCCCGATCGGGGCAGCGAGAACGTCGCGCACCGTCGAGTTGGGACCGACCGCGACGGCGATCGGCTCGTAGTCACCGTCCGCGACCGGGGGAAGAGCGACCAGCCGGTTCGTCTCGACGGCGTGGAACACCGTGGGCAGCTCCTGCGGGCGGTTCATCCGGAAGAGCCCGAGCAAGGCGTTGCAGGGCTCGCCGTGGAGGCTCGTGACCGTCCCGATGGGTCCGGCGGCCGCCGACGGCGCGGGGCCCGTCTCGACGAGCTCCTCCACGGGAATGTGCCCGATCTGCTCGACCACGCACCGGAACCGCCGCGGCGACAAGCCGGTGAGCTTGCCGAACTGGCTGATGAACGTCCCGAGGCTGGAATAGCCGATCGAGGTGCACACGTCGGTCACCGTCTTCTGCGTGACCAGCAGCAGCCGGCGGGCCTCCGCCATTCTGAGCGAGGTCAGGAACCGGGCGGGCGTGGTGGTGGTGACGTCGCGGAAAACGCGGTGGAAGTGAAACGGGCTCAAAGTACCGGCGCGTGCCACGTCGCTGAGCTGGATCGGCTCCGACAAGTGTTCGATCATGTAGTCGACCGCCTTGGCTACCGACGTGATCCGGGCGGCTCCGGTGCTCTCGGCCAGACATCGGCCGACAGTGGAGCACAGTCCGATCTTGTCGCACTTGAGGCAGTTCGCCTCTGTTCGCCATTGGATTGCTGAATGGCCTTTCAAGGTGAGTCTCCTACCCCTTTGTCAGAGCCCCGAACAAAAACCCCCAGCCGCAGATGGCTCCACCTGCGGTGAATGTGCGGCACCTGTCCTGCGTGTCGGGCTGCTGGGTCAGGAGTACCGGCAGCGGAGTGAGAGTCTCGGCTATGTGGTCGGGACTGAACAGATTCCGGACGACGGTTGGCCCTCTTCTTTGTTGTCATCCTGAGCTAACCCTCTGTGACCGTGCGGAGGTAGTCGCGATCTTGCTATTTGTCAGATTTGTGGCGATCAGGAAGTAAGGGCTGCTCGCCCGTTCGGTCGGTATGGGGCCGGGGTCGATCAAAGTGATGATCTTCATTCGCCCTCGCATGGAATCACGGCTTGCGAACGTTCGTTCTGGTCTTTTCGGGCTATCTCCAAACAGTTCACCTGACCCACCGTAGCAACGAAAAAGCCCAGATGCGCCGTCAGAGTGACGCACTGGGCAGTCTCGTTGGATCTTTTGGGTGTCATCCCTTGTAATGACTACACTGCGGTGATCTTTCCGTCGTCTCCGAGCAATACGGAATGAGTGCCGGTGGGGAGTGTGATCTGGCCGGTCCGCGGCCCTGAGGGAGTGAGCCAGCTGATCGTGTATTCAGCCCGTTCGCCCGAACCCGTCGCGAAGAAGAGCTCGGTCGAGGAGACACCTGTGTGCCCATTCGCCGGAAAAAGCTGAGCGCGTTGTACCGGCTGGTTGTCGGCCTGCGCGACGACCTGCGCGCCAATGGCCGGGGTGGTCGCGCCGCCGCTCGCCGGCCGCCGCAGGCTCAACACCGTCTGACGAGGTTGCGAGGTCGAGGTGTTGAGCAGCAGCCGGGAGTCCTGCCACTGATTGGCGACCAGGGCGTCCGGCCTGCCGTCCGCGTTCACGTCGCCGATCGCGAGGCCGCGGGTGTTGTCGGAGGCGTCAAGGTGAAGATGTTTCGCCAAGTCGGCGTAACGGCCCGTCGACGTTCGGGCCCAAAACGGGTTGTGGTCGTCTCCGGAGAGATTTGATTCGGGTCCGAAACGTGGCCACGCGGCCGGGTACTTGAGCAGCTGGTCATTTCCGAGCGCCAATTCCTGCAACAGCGCCCAATGCCATTTCTCGCCTTTCAGGAATCCGGTCGCCTGCATGATCTCGTCGGTTCCGTCGCCGTCGAAGTCGGCGGTCTTGATATCCCATCCCCAGCCGCTGCGGGCCAGTCCGAGCTCTTCGCTGCGGTCGATGAACGGAACGTCCCCGGACAGCAGGTCCGTGCCCGGACCGGTCGGGGTGAACGCGAAGTTGCTCTCCTGCAGACCCCATTGCGCGGTGATGTTGCTGACCAGCATCGTCGGCATCTCGGCGCCGTCCGGATAGGTGAACGCGACGCCCATGCCCTTGAACGAGTCGTGCCCGAGCACCGTCGACTTGGGTGACACGAGGTCACGGGTGGCCTTCACGGTGCGTAGCCGGACCTGGCCCGGCGTGGACAGGTTGACCATCAGGTGGTCGGGGCCGAAGTCCTCGGCCTGGTAGATCTCCGGCAGGTGGTCGCCGGTGAGGTCCTGCAGGCCGATCGCCAGCGTCCACGCCTGCGACGCCTCCGGTGGCAGGGCCGCGCTCGCGTCGGTCCACTCGGGGGCCTGGTCCGCCCCGCGCGGCCGGGACAGCAGCAGCCGGTTCGTGCCGCCGTTGAGCGCGCGCGCCATGCTGTCCTGCATCCGCATCCGGTCGTCGGGACCGGCGTCCGGGTCGAGGACCTTGGCGTTGTCCGGGAAGTAGTTCGCCACCAGCAGGTCGAGGTTGCCGTCACCGTCGACGTCGCCGAAGTTGAGGGTCGTGGAGTTCCACACCTGCCGCGGCTCGATCAGCTCCACGGCGCGGAAGCCGTCGCCGGTGTTGAGGAACTGGACGGGGGAGCGGCCCCAGTAGTGGACGACGTAGTCGGTGTCCCCGTCCACGTCGAGGTCGACCGGCACGCACCCCATGGGGGCCATGGTGTCGTCGTAGTCGCTGTCGGGGACGAGGACCCGCGGGGTGAACCGGTCGCCGGTGCCCGGCGCGGGGAAGAGCCGCACCGAGTCGTCGCGCGGGTCGACCAGGCAGACGTCGTCGGACCGGCCGTTGCCGTCGTGGTCGGTGAGCCCGACCGCGGCGCCGACGGCGGAGATCCAGGCCCGGATGTGCTCGACGTCCGGACCGACCTGGCGCATGCTGCGCGCACCGGGAGGGGCCTCGTTCAGGGCCTGGGAGGTGAACCCGTACCGGGAGGCGAGGTCCGCCGCCTCGGTGTCCGAGAGCTCCGGCCGGGCGGTGGCGAAACCGGTGGCGGTGACCAGCACGGCCGCGACCACCGCGGGCAGCAGCCGCGCGGTTCGTGACTTGGGGACCGTTGGTGAAGTCATGGCGTTGTCTCCGAGGTGAGTTGTCAGACGTGCCGGGCCGCTCGTTCGCGGATGAGGTGCTGCCACTGGCGGTAGCCCGCGATGTCGAGCTCACCGGCGGACACGACGTGCGCCGCGGACACCGTCCACTCGACGGCCTCCTCGACCGGCACGCCGGCCAGCTCGCGCACCCCGACGGCGGTGTGCTCCGGCACGTGTCCCGCCGCGCCCCTGGCCCCCGCCGCGAACGCCGCCCCCTGCGCGAGGGCTGCGCGGTTGGGGCCGGTCAGCGAGGTGAGGTCGTCGAACGCGATGTCGTCCGCGCCGCCCGCGTAGCAGACGGCCAGCCCGACACCGGCCCACAGCTCGGCGTGCGCCTGAGGCGGGAACGTCGCGATGCGCCGCCGGATCGCGGCGGCGTCGGCGCACTCCGCGAACCACAGGGCCCGGCCGACGCCCTGGTGCAGCACGGTGTGCGAGGGCGCGTCGGACCACGACTTCCTGCGGAACCGCTCGTTCCACCCCTTGCCGCGCAGGAAGGTCCTGGCGAACCCGGCGCCGTCCAGGGTGAGCCAGCGCAGCAACGGGTCGAGGTTCGCGTGCCGCAGCACCGCCGAGGGCGGGGCGATCAGGCCGACCCAGCCGGCGCCGACGTGCATCAGGTGCGGGTAGCGCTCACCGGCGAGGGCGAACAGGTCGTCCAGCGTCGAGTTCTTCCTGCGCCTCAGCAGGAGGTCGTGCGCGGCAGCCGCGAACGCGGCGCCCTCGTAGGCGAACCCCTGGTCGTCGAGGGGGAGCGGGTCGAGGCGGAACGCGAGCTCGCCCACGCCGTGCCGCCGCAGCATGTTGTAGCCCGTGAGGAAGGCGCCCGCCCGGCGTTCCAGCAACGCTCTCGCCGTCGCGTTCTCGGTGCGGAAGCCCCGTTTCTCGAAGTCCGCCAGCCAGGACGGCAACGGCGGCAGTACCCGTGTGCTCATGGGATCTCCCTGAGTTTCGAGATGGGGGTGACCAGCCGGCGGGTCCACAGCCCGAGCGCCGCGGCGAGCACACCCACCAGCGCGGCCGTCTGCTCCGCGGTGAGGTCGAGGAGCCCGAAGGCGACCGCGAGGTTGACCAGCGCCAGGAACGTCGCCTGCACCAGCACGGGTTCGCGGCGCAGCAACGCGATCACGAGTCGCCCTGTGCGGGACGCCGCGCCGTGAACCGCCCGTAGGACAGCTCCCGGCGGATGAAGCTGTCGAGGTAGAACTCCGTCGACTCGCACCAGTGCTGGTACTCCTCGGGAGTGCAGACCTCCTGGATCGCCCGCTGCCGCACGGTCAGCGCGCCGGAGATGATCCGGAAGCAGTCGACGGCCGCCGCCGAGATGTCGGTGTACTCGATGTCGACGAAACCCAGGTGGCTCAACAGCTCCGCGGTGTCGGCGGGCTGCGGGAGCGGGCGGATGCCGTCGTACTCCCAGACCGTGCCGCGCACCCGGTCGCTCAGGTCGCGACCGGTGAGGGTGTCGGCGAACACCAGGTGCCCGCCGGGCCGCAACGCCGCGTGGGCCACCGCGAGCGCGTCGCCGGGGTCGTTCATCAGCGCGAGCGAGTCGACCGCGACCACGAGGTCGTAAGCCTTGTCCGGCATCCAGGTGTTGACGTCACCGCGCAGGTAGCGGACCCGCTTCTGCACGCTCGTCGGCAGCTGCCGGTGCTTGAGCCTGGCGTGGTCGAGCTGGGAGGAATTCAGCTCGATGCCGGTGATGCGGCAGTCGAAGCGGCCGGCCAGGTAACGGCACACCTCGCCGGTGCCGGAGCACAGCTCCAGCACGTCGTGCCCCGCGCCGAGGCCGAACTCGGTGCCGATGCTGTCGAGCAGCGCGGCACCGGCCATGTTGGTGAACTCCCGGCCCTCGTGCACCGGCTCGTACACCGCGAGGTGCCACAGCGCGCCCGCGGCGGTGTCGTAGATCTTGTTCTGGGCGGGCAGGGAGGCCGACAGCCGGTCGGAGTCGGTGGAGTTGCCGGTCATGCGAGATCTCTTTTCGGGAAGGTGGGCTGGACAGGGGCGGGGCCACCCGACCGGGTGGGCTTCACATGCGTCATCTGCGCCGGGTGTCGACCGGGCTGCGCACGGGTCCCATGCTCCAGGGAGCGGGGTCCTGTTCTGTCTCATGAGGACGGTCGGCCTCGCCCGCCAGGTCGGCGATCGGCGAGCCGGGCCCCCAGACGTTCTCCGCGAGCCAGTACTCGACAGTGCGGTACGTGCGGGTGAACACCACCAGCGAGCCGTCGCGCGACGGCACCGGGTAGCGGACGGAGGGACCGGCGGCGGAGACCACGCGTCCCAGGCCGTCCGGTTGCTGCTCGTGCAGCTCCTCGGCCCCCGAGGCCACGAGCGAGCACAGCAGGGTGCCGTCGGGCAGGAGGCGCGGGTTGTTGCGCTCCACGTAGTCGGGACCGGCGAGCGTGGTGATCTCCCCGGTGTCGAGGTCCTTGCGGTAGAAGCCCCACGTCCAGTCGCCACCCCTGGTCGACATGAACACGACGCCACGTCCGTCGGGGGTCCAGGAGGGAGCCTCGTCCCACCACGGGTCCTCGGTCAGCTTGTGCACCTCGCCGGTGCGCACGTCCAGCACGCACAGGTCGGCCTCGAACGGTTCGGTGTCCGACTTGAAGACGATCCTCGTGCCGTCCGGCGACCAGTCGAGCGGGCCGTGCATCCCCTTCAGCCACTCGATCCCGTGTGTCCACACGCGACGGACGCCCTCGGCGAGGTCGTAGGTCGTGATCTCCCACCGCGGCCGTGACGGGTGCCGGGACAGGTGGGCGATCATGCGGCCGTCCGGGGACCAGGCGGGGAACGCCGCCTCCCCGAGCGGGAGCACCCTGGCCGGACCGCCCGCGAGGTCGCGGATCTTCACCACCGAACGCCCGGAGTCCTCCGCCGCGTAGACGAGCTTCGCGCCGTCGGGGCTCAGCGAGCCGTACCGGGGCTGCTCGTCGGCGCCCACCAGCCGGCGCACGCGGCCGGTGCGGCGGTCGAGCACCCAGATGCCGACACCGCGGTCGATGAGCCGGTGGAAGAACAGGTTCTGACCGTCCGCCGTCCAGTTCGGCCAGCGGTCGTCCGCCGCCTCCGTGACGAGCGCCCTGCCGGTGCCCGAGCCGTCGAGCCGTTGCACCCAGATCACCGAACGGCCCTCGAAGCTGCGGGAGAACGCCACGACGGGGTGGGCGCTCGACACCGACGGCTTGTAGTCCCACGCGCTGCCGTCGGTGATCTCGACCGGCGCGGAACCGTTGAGGGGCAGCACGGAGATGGCGCCGGCACCGGTGTCGTAGGAGTGGCAGACGAGTGCGCGCCCGTCGGGCAGGTAGGAGCAGGCGCCCGCGCGGCCGGGGGTCCTGGTGACCGCGCGGGGCCTGCCTCCCTTGGCGGGGACCACGTAGAAGTGCCGGTGCCCCCACGGGCCGCCGGCGTACGCGATCTGCGTGCCGTCCGGCGACCACTGGGGGTACTCCTCCTCGTGGTCGGCGTGGGTGAGCTGGCTGATCCGGCCGTCGCGGGCCCGGTACAGCCAGATCGCCTTGTGACCGCCCCGCGACGAGGTGAAGGCGAGGCAGCTGGAGTCCGGGGACCACTGCGCCTCGATGTCCTCGCCGGCACCGCGCGTGCCCTGGTGCCACTGGTCCGTCGCGAGCTCGTAGAACCACAGGTTCAGCGATCCTGCGCGCCGCGACGAGGCCACGAAACGGGTGCCGTCGGGGGAGATGGCGCCGTCCCCCGCACCTGCCGGGTCGTGCGTCAAACGGCGCAACCGGAACTCCGATCCGTGGGAACGCATGGGTGGCAGATATCCGCTCACGTGTTCTTCCATCGTCTCTCCCCGATTGTCGAAAGCGCGCCGACCGGCTACTGGGACAGTAAGTTTGATCAGCTCAGGCTCCTTCTCATCCCTTGCGGGGAAATCCGGCGAAATCCAGCAAGGCAGAAGATGGACCTGCGGGCCGGGGGTGCTGGAATGACGTCAGAGCAACAGAGGAGAAGTCATCGCGGCCTGCGGGTGACTACAACGGACACCGGGCAAGAGCAGTCCGTCGCCACGGTCGGTCGGCTGGCGACTCTATTGATCGGAGAGTTGATTGTGACTGAAATCCAGGATTTCGGCAGGCAGCTGAGTGAATTCGCGCGGGGACTTCTCGGTTCCTCCGGCGGTTCGGGTGAAGGTGAAGTTTTCGAGGCGGACGCGAGCGCCGAGCTCGAGGTTCGCGGATTCCTGGCCGACTTGCAGGTGGCCTATTCGCGAGGCGACATCGACTACATCATCAACACCATCGCCGACGACTTCACCACCTACGAGCTGGTGGCGGTGAACGGCCGCCCGCTGAAGATCACGGGCCGCGAGAACATGCGCGAGTACCTGACGACGCTGTTCCCCACGAGCACCGACAGCCAGGTCAAGACGATCTTCGCGACGCAGGCGGTCGCGACGTCGACGCTCGGCCTCGTCAACGAGGAGGGCGACGTCATCATCACGCGCGCCGACCACAAGGAGCACCAGCCGCTGTACTCCAGCGCGGTCGCCGTGAAGACGGCCGACGGCTGGAAGTGGCGCCACTGGCACATGTCGGAGGCCGGCCCGCGCTTCCGCGTGAACCTGGGCGGCCAGCCGATCGACGACAACGGCCGGGTCATCCCCGGTGCCCGCGTCGTGGTCGAGAACGGTCTGGGCCGCGTCGTCATCGACGGCCAGACCGGCGGCGGCACCGCACCGCGCGACTAGGACCGTTCGCCGCGAACGGCCAGATAGGACGAGAACATGAGCCCACCTGTCGACCGGACGGCCAAGTCCGACGCGGACCCGCTACCGGTCATGCACGTGAGCAACGGTGACGAGAACCTCTACCCGGACTACCTCGGCAGCTACAGCAAGGGGTTGTCGCACAACGAGTTCGGCGAGGTCGACCCCGTCGTCTACCGGCAGTACCTGCGGGCGCTGCTGAGCGAGGACCCGGACGAGATCGAGCGCATCCCCCTCGCGGAGGGACGGCCGCTGACGAACCCGCAGGCAGGGCTCGCGGTCGACGCGGTCGGTCCGCCGAGCCACGCGATGACGATCCCGCCGGCACCGAGGCTCGACTCGGCCGAGCTGGCGGCGGAGGCGACCGAGCTGTACTGGATGGCACTGTGCAGGGACGTTCCGTTCACCAGGTTCGCGGACGACGGCTTGGTCGCGGCGGCGGCCGACGACCTGAGCAGGTTGTCGGACTACCGGGCGGCCAAGCGGGACGGCCGGGTGGAGCCGGACTTCGTGTTCCGCGGCGACACGCCGGGGGACCACGCGGGTCCGTTCATCTCCCAGTTCTTCTACCGGCCCGTCCAGTTCGGCACCTACCTGATCGATCAGCGTCAGGACACGGTGCGGCCCAACCAGGACTACGCCACGACGTTCGAGACGTACCTGCGGCTGCAGAACGGCTGGAACCGATCGCTGGCGGCGTCCGAACGCGACCAGGTCAACCGGCGCTACATCGCCACACCGAGGGACCTGACGCACTGGGTGCACTACGACGCGGGCCCCACGCCGGCGCAGGCGTTCATCAACGCGGCGCTGATCATGTACTACGCGCACACGCCGACGGACGCGGGCAACCCGTACGTCGACTCGACGACGCAGCTCGGGTTCAGCACCTTCGGCATTCCGCACCTGCTCGCGCTGGTGACCGAGGTCGCGAACAGGGCGCTGCGCGCGGCGTGGTTCCAGAAGTGGTACGTGCACCGCAGGCTGCGCCCGGAGAGCTACTGCGCCAAGGTGCACAACCGGATCACCGGCAGGCGTGAGTACGAGTTCCTCCACAACGAGGCGCTCGACTCCGACGCGGTGGACCGGGTGTACAGCAAGTTCGGCTCCTACCTGTTGCCGCAGGCGTTCCCCGAGGGGTCGCCGACGCACCCGTCCTACGCGGCCGGGCACGCCACCGCGGCGGGAGCCTGCGCGACGATTCTCAAGGCATGGCACGACGAGACGGCGATCCTGGCCGATCCGGTGCAGGCCAACGACAGCGGCACGGAGCTCGTGCCGTACACCGGCAAGGACGCGGACCGGCTGACCGTCGGTGGCGAGCTGAACAAGCTCGCCGCCAACATCGGGGTCGGCCGCAACATGGCGGGGGTTCACTGGCGGTCGGACTTCGTCCAGTCGGCGAAGCTGGGCGAGAGTCTGGCGATCGAGCTGCTCCGTGAACAGAAGTCGTGGTTCAACGAGAGGCACCGCTTCTCGGTCACCCGTTTCGACGGCACCACGGTGACCATCTGATCCCGCGACGCCCCACCCGGCAGGCGCGGCGCGACTTTCCGTCCGCGCCGCGCCTGCCGCTGCCCCACCCCCTTCCACCCTGCAGCCCTCACCCCGGACGGTGACCTCGCGATGACCACGACGCCCGCTGACACCACCCCACCGTCGCCGAGCCACCGGCTCGCGGCCCAGCCGCCGGACAAGCGGCTCATGGCGTTGCGCCGCTTCGCCATGTCGATCACGGCGTTCAACGTCATCGGTCACCTGTTCCTCGGCTTCGAGCAGTCGCCGATCACCCCGATCGCGACCGTGCTGGTGGCCTACGCCGTCGACCTGCTGCTCGAGACCCTGGACGCGCGCGCCCGCGGCCGCACGCCGGGGTACGCGGGCGGCTGGGTCAAGATGCTCAACTTCCTGCTGCCGAGCCACATCGGCGGCCTCGCCGTGGCGATGCTGTTGTACGGCAACACGTCGCTGTGGCCCTACGTCTTCGCGGTGACCGCCGGCATCAGCACCAAGTACGTGCTGCGGCTGCGGGTGCGCGGCCGCAAGCGGCACTTCCTCAACCCCTCCAACGCGGGCATCGCGCTCACGCTGGTGCTGTTCCCGTGGGTCGGCATCGCACCGCCGTACCACTTCACCAACGAACCCACCGGCGCCATCGACTGGATCCTGCCGCTGGCCATCCTCGGCGCGGGCACGATGATCAACGCCAAGCTGACCGGCAAGCTGCCCCTGATCATGGGCTGGGTGCTGGGCTTCGCCGCGCAGGCCGTGCTGCGGTGGGCGTTCTTCGACCACGCCCTGTTCGCGGCGCTGCTGCCGATGACGGGACTGGCGTTCGTGATCTTCACCAACTACATGATCACCGACCCCGGCAGCACGCCGGTGAGCAAGCGCAACCAGGTGCTCTTCGGCCTGGCCACCGCGTTCACCTACGGGCTCCTGGTGCTCGGCGGCGTCGTGTTCGGCTTCTTCTTCGCGCTGGTGATCGTCTGCATCCTGCGCGGTGCCGTGCTGCTGGTCGTGGAGCAGCGCTCGGTCTCGGCGGACCGTGCGACGGGAAGGGCCTCGCTCGCGGGCGTTGATGGGCGGTGAGCACACCCAGGATCGCCATCGTCGGCATGGCCTGCCGCTACCCGGACGCCTCGACCCCCGAGGAGCTGTGGCAGACGGTTCTCGGCCGGCGGCGCGCGTTCCGCGCGATCCCGCCGGAACGGCTGGACCTGGCCGACTACGGCGGCGGTCCGTCCGATGTGGACAAGACCGTCGCGCGCAGGGCGGCCGTGCTGCGCAACTGGTCGTTCGACCGGGCGGGGTTCCGCGTTCCCGGAGCGCTGTACCGCGCGGTGGACCCGGCGCACTGGCTCGCCCTCGACACCGCGCACGCCGCTCTCGACGACGCCGGTGTCCCCGGCGGTGAGGGCGTCGACCGCGACCGCACCGGCGTGTTCATCGGCAACTCGCTGACCGGTGAGTTCAGCCGCGCGTCGCTGCTGCGGCTGCGCTGGCCGTCGTTGCGGCACGTGGTCGGCGCGGCGCTGGAGGAGTCCGGGGTGGCGGGCGACACCGCCGCCAGGGTCCTCGCGACCGCCGAGCGCGTGCTGAAGGAACCGTTCCCGGTGCCCGACGACGAGATGCTCGCGGGCGGGCTCAGCAACACGATCGCCGGCCGGGTGTGCAACCACTTCGACTTCCACGGCGCGGGCTACACCGTCGACGGCGCCTGCTCGTCGAGCCTGCTCGCGGTGATCACCGCCTGCGAGGCGCTGGCCAGAGGCGAGCTCTCGTTCGCGCTCGCGGGCGGGGTGGACCTGTCGCTGGACCCGTTCGAACTGGTCGGGTTCGCCAGGGTGGGCGCGCTGTCGAGCGGCGAGATGAGGGTGTACGACGCGAAGCCCACCGGGTTCCTGCCGGGTGAGGGCTGCGGGATCGTGGCGCTGATGCGCGCGGAGGACGCCGAGGCACGGGGCCTGCGGGTCTACGCGCACCTCGTCGGCTGGGGCATGTCGTCGGACGGCGCCGGTGGTGTCACCCGGCCCGCCGTCGGCGGCCAGGCCAGGGCGCTGCGCCGCGCCTACGCGCGGGCGGGCCTCAGCCCGGCGGCCGCGGGGCTGATCGAGGGCCACGGCACGGGTACCGCGGTCGGGGACCAGGTCGAGCTGGAGGCGCTGCTGGCGGTGCGGGGACAGGACTCCCCCGTCGCCGCGCTGGGCAGCGTCAAGGCCAACATCGGCCACACCAAGGCGGCGGCCGGTGTCGCGGGGCTGATCAAGGCGGCACTCGCGGTCTCGCACCGCGTGATCCCGCCGATGACCGGCGTGCGCGACCTCCACCCCCTGCTGGCCCGACCGGCCGCCGGTCTGCGGCTGCCGGACGAGCCGGAGCCGTGGACGCACCGCAACCCGGTCGCCGGCGTGTCCTCGGCGGGGTTCGGCGGGATCAACACGCACGTGGTGCTCGACGCGGGCGTGCGCACGGCGACGGCGAGGAAGGTGCCCCGCAGGCTCGTGCCCGCGGCACCGGAACCCCCGGCGGGCCTGCCCGAACCGGCCCGCCGGTGGGCGGCGCCGCTGCCGGAGTGGGAACCGTTCCTCATCACCGCGGGCGACCTCGCCGAGCTCGACGGCCGCCTCGCCACGCTGAGCGAGCGGTGCGCGGCCATGAGCGAGGCGGAGCTGCACGACCTGGCGGCGACTCTGACCGCGCGGCACGACCCGCGGGCCGCTGTGCGGTGCGTCCTCGTGGCCGCCGACCCCGACGGGCTCGCCGCCGCCGCCGTCGCCGCGCGCAAGCGGTTGCCGGGGTGGGACTCGAACCTGCTGGTCGACGAGACCGCCGGAGTCGTGCTCGGGCGCGGCTCTGGTGTGCGGGTCGGTCTGCTGCTGCCGGGGCAGGCCGCACCCGTGCGCGCCTCCCTGGGGCTCCCCGGTGCGCTGCTGCCCACCCCACCGTCCACTCCGGACGGTCTGGTGGCCGGTGCCGCGGACACCGCGGTCGCCCAGCCCGCCGTGGTGTGGCAGTCCCTGGTCGGCCTGGCGTGGCTGCGGCACCTCGGGTGCGACCCGGTCGCGGCCCTCGGGCACAGCCTCGGTGAGCTGACCGCACTGGCCTGGGCCGGTGCGCTGACCGAGGAACAGGTCCTCGGCCTGGCCGCGCACCGCGGCCGGGTGATGGCCGAGCACGGCGCCCCCGGCACCGGGATGCTCTCGGTGGCGGCGCCGGCGGAGGTCGCGCTCGACCTCGCGGAGAGCACCGAGGCCGTCCTGGCGGCCGAGAACGGGCCGGAGGCCGCGGTGCTCGCGGGTCCCGGCGCGGCGCTCGACGTGGTGGCCGTGCGGGCGGAGGCGGCAGGTGTCCGCGTCACGAGGCTGCCGGTGTCGCACGGGTTCCACAGCTCGGCGATGGCGGCCGCGGTGCGGCCGTGGCGCGAGCACCTGGACGAGGTCGGCATCGCCGCACCGGACAAGCCGGTGTTCTCGACGGTGACCGGCACGCGGCTCGGCGCGTTCGACGACATCGCGGCACTGCTGGTCGAGCAGCTGACCGAGCCGGTGCGGTTCCTGGACGCCGCCCGTGAGCTGGCCGCGCGGTGCGACCTGCTCGTGGAGGCCGGTCCCGGCACGATGCTCGCCACGCTGGCGGCCCCGCTGGGGGTCCCCGCGGTGAGCCTCGACTGCGGCGGGTCGCCGCGGCGGACCGCGTTCGCCTCCGCGACCCTCTTCGCCTCCGCGACCGCGAGGCCGCAGGCGTGGTTCGGCGACCGCGCGCACCGGGTCGTCGACCTCGACACCCCGCTCGAGTTCCTGGCCAACCCGTGCGAGTCGCTGCCCAAGAGCGGGTTCCGGCCGGCGGCGGCCTCGCCGGTCGCGGTTCCCGAGGAGGTGGCGACCCCCGCCGCCGGGGACACCGACCTGCTCACCGCCGTGCGCGAGTACCTGGCGGACGAGCTGGAGCTGCCGGTCTCGGCGATCACCGACGACACGGTGCTGCTGTCCGACCTGCACGTCAACTCGCTGCAGGTCGTGCGCCTGGTCAGCGAGATCGCGGCACGGCACGGCAGGCAGCTCGTGCTCGACGAGTCGCTCGACGGCGTCACCGTGGGCGCTCTGGTGCGGCAGCTGGAGGACATGCCGCGCGACCAGCAGGACGGACAGGCCGAGCTCACCGGTGTGCGCCCGTGGGTCGGGCTGTTCAGCCACCACTGGGTGCCGCTCGTGCCCCCGCCGGAGCGTTCCGCGGGCCACGACCCCGCGGAGCTGGCGGTGGACCTGCCCGGCACCGCGGGCACCGCGGAGATCGCGCGGCTGCTGCGCGAGGTCGCCGGGAGCGCGCCACGGCGGTTGCTGCTGACGCACGCCGGGCACCCGGCCGCGGCGGCGGTGGGCAGGGCGGTCTCGGCCGAGGTCCCGGGGTGCGCCGTGACGGTGCTGGACGCACCGCCCGGCGAGAACGCCGCGGCCGTGACCTCGGCCGCCTCCGTCCGGCCCTCCTCCGGGTACGCGGAGCTCCGCGTGCGCGGGGGAGTGGTCGAACGGCTGGTGACGCGGCCGCACGCCGGTGCGCCCGGAACGGCGGCGCTGCCGCTTTCGGCCGGAGACGTGTGCCTGGTCAGCGGCGGGGCCACCGGCATCACCGCGCGCTGTGCCGCCGCGCTCGCGCAGGAGACCGGCGCCCAGCTGGTCGTGCTGGGCAGGCGGCCCGCGGACGACCCGGAGGTGGCCGCGGCGGTGGCGGCGCTCGGCGCCGACTACCTCAGCTGCGACCTGACCGACCCGGCGGCCGTGCGGGCGGCGGTGCGCGAGGCGTCCCGCTTCGGTCCCGTGCGCGGTCTTCTGCACGGCGCCGGCGTCAACCAGCCGCGGCGGCTGGCCGAGGTGGGCGAGGAGGGTCTCGCCGCCACGGTCATGCCGAAGGTGGACGGGCTGCGGGCACTGCTCTCCGCCGTCGAGGACGTGCAGCCGGGTGAGGAGCTGCGGCTGGTGGTCGCCTTCGGGTCGATCATCGGCAGGCAGGGTCTCGCCGGGCAGTCCGAGTACTGCGTGGCGAACGACTGGATGCGCGTCGAGCTGGAGGGCTGGGCGCGGCGCAACCCGCGCTGCCGCACGCACCTGCTGGAGTGGTCGGCGTGGTCCGACGTCGGCATGGCCGACCGGATGCAGGTCACCACGCAGCTGAGCAGGCGCGGGCTCGCGCTCGTCGACCCGGGACAGGGTGTGACGGCGATGCTCGACGCGCTCACCGACCCGAGCGCTCCGGTGACCCTGCTCGTCGCGGGCCGCTTCCCGGCGTCGGCGACGTTGCGGGTCGAGCCGGAGCACCACCCGTCGCCCGCGGGGCTGCGGTTCGCCGAGGAGCTGCGGAGCTGGGTGCCGGGGGTGGAGACCATCGCGGAGGCGACGCTCAACACCGGCACCGACCCCTACCTCGCCGACCACCGGGTGTCCGGGGTGCTGGTGCTGCCCGCCGTGATCGGCGCGGAGGCGATGGCCCAGACCGCGGCCCTCACGACCGGGCCGCGCGGCTCGTGGACGTTCCGCGACCTCCGGCTGCTCCGGCCGGTGACCGTGGGCGACCGGTCCGACCGGGTCGTCCGGGTGGCGGCGCTGGCCCGGCGCGACCGGCAGGTGGACCTGTCCGTGCGCCAGGACGGCGACGGCTTCGGTGCTGAGCACTTCAGCGCGAGCATCGTGCCCTCCGCGCCACCACCGGCCCGCCGGGCGGCGGTCGAGGCCGTGCCCGCTGGAGGTGCCCACCACGCCTACGGGTCCGTGCTGTTCCACAGTGGACGGTTCCGGCGCGTGGTGCGGTACGACGTGCTTTCCGCGTTCACGGTCACGGCCTGGGTCCACGCCCGGGAGGACACGTGGTTCGCCGAGTACCACGGCTCCCGCCTGCTTCTCGGCGATCCCGCGGCGCACGACGCCACCATCCACGCGTTGCTCCCGTGCGTGCCCCACAAGCGCGCGTTGCCCGTGGAGGTGGAGGAGCTCAACATCTGGCGCAAGCCGAAGGGGATGCTCCTGGTGCACGCGGTCGAGACGTGGCACTCGGCGGACGAGTTCCTCTTCGACGTCGACCTCGTGCAACCGGACGGCCTGCCCGTCGCCCGGTGGACCGGGTTGCGGCTGAAGGTGGTGGGGGACAACGACCTCGCCACGCCGCTGTCGTGGGACCACGTCGGGCCCTGGCTCAGCCGCCGGTTGGTCGAGTGCGGCTGGGCGCACCGGATCGAGCTGTGGAACGACGGCGACCAGCTGGTCGCCGACCGCTCGGCCGGCCTGCACGTCGTGATGGGGGACGAGGACCCCGCGGCGGTGGCGGGACGGGCGCTCGCCCGGCTGGGAGCGTCCGGTCCCGTGGTGTTCGACGAGTTCACCGAGGACGGCCTGGTGTCCGGTGTCGTCCGCGGGATCCGGGTGGTCGTCGCCAGGACGGTGACGGACTCCGGACCCGTGACGGTGGCACTGGCTTTCGTTGAGGAGCACGACTATGCCTGAGCACTACGTCCACCGGCACGTGGTGACGCTGGACGAGACGAACCTCGTGGGCAACGTCTACTTCGCGCATTACCTGCGCTGGCAAGGACATTGCCGCGAGCACTTCCTGGCCGACCACGCGCCAGGTGTGCTCGGCAGCCTCACTTCGGGAGAGCTGGCGATGGTCACCGTGTCCTGCCGGATGGACTACTTCGCGGAGTGCTTCGCCCTGGAGGAGATCGACGTCCTGATGTCCCTGTCCCGCGCCGCGGGCAACAGGATCGTGATGGACTTCGAGTTCCGCCGCGGCGAGGCTGTGGTCGCGCGCGGCGCGCAGACCGTCGCGTGCATGCGCAGGACGGCGGACGGCGTGGCACCCGTGGAGGTGCCCGCCGAGCTGGCCTCCGCCCTGGCCGCCTACTCGGCCTGAGCCCTCCGCCAGAGTTTCTGTCCCTTCCCGCCCCACACCCGCCCGCGCGTCACCCACCCAGGCGGTCCCGCCTGCGCTGCGTGACGTGGCTTGGGAACGCGGGGGCCCTACGTCTCCGTACATGGGACGTAGGGCCCCCGCGTACTACACGGGAAACACGAAAGAGAGTCGCGAGCTGGGTGGGGTGTTACGGATAGCAGTGCTGGAAGCGTGCTTGGGCCGAGTAGGCGGTACGCGCGTGTGGTCGCGGCGCCGGGTGCCGGAGAGGTGTCCGGTCGCCGCGACGGGTGTGTCAGGCCCCCAGTTGGTGGGCCATGCTCAGCGCGTCGTAGTACACCGTGCAGCTGGCGATCCGGCCCGAGCGGAACCGCAGCACCTCGCAGCCGCGGACGTCGAGGCGGCGTCCGGTGGCGGGGTACGTCGTGCCGTCCGGCATGGTGAGCACGCCCGTGTGCGTGCCGTGGTTGCGGACCTCCGCGACGACCACGTCGCCGTCCTGGTGCAGCGCCAGCACTTCGGCCACGGCGTCCGGCAACCCGGCCCGGCTGCGGCGCATCCAGTCGCGGAACCCGTCGTGCCCGCGGATCGACTCACCGGTCGCCATGTCGTGGAGCTCGTAGTCCACGTCGAGGAGCCCGACCACTCCCTCCACGTCGTTCTCCGTGAAGTACCGGTACATCGTCCGCGCCGTGTGCGCGTGGGCCTGAGATGGTGTTGTCATGGCGTGGTTCCCGTCTGCCGCACGGTGGTCACCTTCCGGTGTACCGCCGGTGGCGCGCGCCCTCCTCTCGCAGGTTGCCGCATCTTCGCCGGTGGTCGAAAGGCGTCTTCCATCGACGGAGCATGGAGGTGGATGACGGGAGGTGCCTGCGATGGCAGACAAGGTGTTCGTGAAGGCGATGGTGTTCGCCCCCGCTCCGGCGGTGTACCGGGCGATGACGACCGGGGTGTCGCTGAGCACGTGGTTCGCCGAGCACGTCGACGTCCGGCTGGACGACGGCAGGTTCGAGTTCTGGGGCAAGCACACGCCGTTCGGGGACGTGCCGCGGCAGACGAACGTGTCGGCGGAGCCCGGTGTGAGACTGCGCTTCGACTGGGAGATCGAGGGCATGAGCACCGCGGTCGAGATGTCGGTGCACGGCACGGCTCGCGGTGACACGACGGTGTCGGTGCGCCACGAGCCCGTGCCGTTCTGGGGTTTCGACAAGGCGAGCATGAACGACTTCTGGGGGATCGCGGTCGGCAACCTCGCCAACTTCACCGAGGGGCGGACCCTCGCGCCGCGTCCGGACTACACGGTTCCCTGCGAGGACACGGCTTTCGCGACGATCGTGGTCGACAGGAGCCCCGAGGACGTGTTCCCCGTGCTGCTCGACCCGGCCCTGATCGACAGGTGGCTGCCGGCGGAGTCGGTGGTGGAACCGTGGGAGGGCGGGCGTTACGAGTTCGGCTGGGACCACGGCCCGGTGACGGTGGTCGGCATCGACGCGCCGAACCGGCTGAGCTACACCTGGCACAACGACGGCTGGCCGGACACCCTCGTGAGCTGGGAGCTGGACGAGGAGCCCGGCGAGGGGACGCGGATCAGCCTGCGCCACAGCGGTTTCGTCGACGGGCGCCCGTCCGACGGCTACCAGCTCGGCTGGCAGAACCTGCTGATCAACCTGCAGCGCATGGTGGAGATCGGCGAACGGTGGGAGGCGCCGCGGTGGCGGCACCGGTGAGGAGTCAGTGTCCCGGCAGCCAGCCGAGCGAGGCGGCCATCGTCCGCATGGTCTCGTTCATGTTGTGCCGCAACACGGTGCGCCGGAACTCGTAGAGGGCGTCGGCGTGGTCGGGCTGGGTCTCCATCGCGGTCACGAGGTGGCTGCCGCCCGGCCCGTGCCGGAACGTCTGCGTGATCAGGGTTCCCCCGCCCGGACGCGCGGTGAGCCGGTAGCGCCACGTGGAGGAGGGCAGCAGCGGGTCGTCGGAGAAGCCGACGACGATCCAGGAGAAGGTCTCCGGCCTGCTGACCTCGACCACCTCGCAGGTCACGTCCCACTCCCAGTCGCCCGCCCTGTTGCGCGCGTGGAAGCGCGCGCCCGGCTCGGGACCGTTCGCGCCGCCGGTCCAGCTGACCCGCACGCACTCCGGGCTCCACTGGGGTACGCGGGTCGGGTCGGCGATCGCGTCGAAGACCTCGGTGGCGGGAGCGTCGACTTCGAGTTCGACTGTCACGGCGAGAGCGGTCACGTCTTCCACGGGCGCACCTCCGGGTCGATGGATCTCCCCGCAGGCTAACGCAAACGCGATCCGCGCAAGCTGAGACAAGTGTTGTCCTGTCCTGGGGTCCTATAACCGTAGGCATGTTCCAGAGCGTCCAGGTGGTCCTGCGAGCGATCGCCGTTGTCTCGATCTCGTTGTGGCACACGGCGATCGCGGTTCCCGTGATCATCGTGCGCGCTTGTGCGAACCGCTCGGAGGCGGGTGCGGTGGTCCACCACCGCACCCGCCGGCTGGTGGTCGCGCTGGGCCCCGCCTTCGTGAAGGGCGCGCAGCTGCTGAGCACTCGCCGCGACGTGCTGCCCGCGGCCTGGTGCGAGGCGCTGGCGGACCTGCACGACCGGGTGCCGCCCATGCCGGTCCGCGTGGCAGGGAAGGTGCTGCGTTCGGCCTACGGCGGTGACCCTCCCTTCACCGTCGACTGGGACTCCGTGCGCAGCGGGAGCATCGCGTGCGTCTACCGGGCCGAGTCGGACGGGCTGTCCGTGGCGGTCAAGGTGCGCAGGCCCCGTGTGCGGGAACGGATGGAGCAGGACTTCGCGATCATGCGCGCCGGTGCCGCGGTGATGCAGCGGCTGCCGTGGTTCCGCGGCCTGCCCGCGGTCGCGGTGCTGCGCCAGATCGGTGACGCGGTCGCGGCGCAGGCGGACTTCGCCGCGGAGACCGCCGCGCTCGCCGAGCTGCGCGCGTTGCTCGCCGACGTGGACTACCTGCACATCCCCCGGCCGCTGCCCGAGCTGGGCGCGGAAGGCGTGCTGGTCATGGAGTTCGTCGACGGGCTCGTGCCGCTCGCCACCGAGGAGACCCCACCCGCGCGGCGCGCCGAGCTCGCCCGGCGGGTGCTGTACTGCGTCTACCGCATGCTCTTCCTCGACGGCCTGGTCCACTGCGACATGCACCCCGGCAACCTCTACCTGGGGCGCGACGGCCGGATCGTCCTGCTCGACGCGGGGTTCGTCGTCCGGCTCGACCCGAGGGTGCGCAGGCTCTTCGCCGAGTTCTTCATGCACATGTCCCGCGGCGACGGCCCGCACTGCGCGGAGATCCTCCAGGAGAGCGCGGAAGGCGTCGCCGAGTGGGCCGACATCGACGCGTTCCACCGGGGCACCATCGCGCTGATCGAGGAGTCGAGCGGCCGTGCGGCCCGCGAGTTCAGCCTCGTCCGGTTCGCCACACGCCTGTTCGACCTGCAGCGCGTCAACGGGCTGTTCGCCGCGCCGGAGTTCATCTTCCCGTTGCTGGCCCTGCTCGTGCTCGAGGGCCGGATCAACGAGCTCGACGAGGACGTCGACTTCCAGGCCGAGTCGATTCCCGTGCTGACCAGGGCGGTCATGTCTGGCCTGCTCAAGAACGGTTCCCGGGATCGGGCCTGACGGCCCGTCCCCTCCTCGACAGGAGAGAGCACATGCAACCGCAACCGACCTTCCTGCAGGCGCCGAGTCCGACGATCCCGAAGCGCGGACGGCTGGTGCTGCTCAGCGCACTCGCCGGGTTCGTGCTCACGGTGATCTGGTCGGCACCGTTCGTGGACCGAATCATCGGCGACAACGTCGCGAACTCGATGCTCGGCTACGACGCGAAGGCCACGCCCCTGGACGGTGTCCTGGCGGGCATCGCCTTCGCGTTCGTCACCGGGCTGGCCGGCTCCTTCACCGCGTGCAACATCGCGGTCTTCGGAGTCGTGACGCCTCTCGTCGGCGACCAGAAGGACACCAAGCCGCGCTGGCGGGCCTCGCTGCGCGCGCTGTGGTGGATCTGCGTAGGCGCGGTGGGCATCTCCGCGCTCTACGGCGCTGTGGTCGCGATCGTGGGCACCTCGATGCCGCAGTTCTCGACCGCGGCGAGTGTGGCCGGTGTGCTCAGCCCGCGCCAGGTCCAGTCGCTGATCGTGTTCGGCCTGATCGGCATCGCCTTCATCTACCTCGGTCTCGCCGCGCTGCGCCTGGTGCCGGACCCGTTCGCCCGCATCCGGGAACGCCACCCCGCCGTGCCGCTCGTCGTGATGGGCGTGCTGATCGGGGCCCTGCTGATCGGCCGGCCGTTCCCGTTGTTCCGGATCATGTTCCGGCACGCGGCGGAGAGCGGGAACGTGCTCTACGGGATGTCCGCGTTCGTCCTGCAGTCACTGGGAAACCTGGTGATCGCCGCCGTCGTGTTCCTCGTGCTGGCCCACGGCACCGGAGGCCGCGTGCAGCGCTGGCTGGCCGCCAAGCCCGGCCGCGTCGAACGGATCACCGCGGTCGCGTTCCTCGTGTTCGGCACCTTCACCCTGCTGTACTGGGACCTGCGGTCCCTCGGACGCGCCGGGCTGATCTGGTACCCGGCCGTCGGGTGGTGACACCCGGATGCCGTCCCGGCTGAACACCCGCCCGGTGCTGGCGGTCGTGACGGTGGGCGCGCTCGTGTACTGGGCGGAGCTCCTGCTGAGACTGGCCCAGACCCACCTGTTCCCCATCCCGGAGCCGTACGCGCTGGGACTCCTCGGTTTCGCGCTGCCGTGGCTCGCGGAGTCGGGGAGGGCGCACCACGTCCTGGCGTTCGCCGTCCTCGTCGTGTGCCTGATGGCGCACCACAGGGCGTCGCGTGACGGGGCGGCCTGATGCCCGGCGGGTCCGGCCCCGGCCTCCCGGCCGAGACGTGCGTGCGGCTGTTCGACGCCGCACGCACGTCGGACTCGGCCTGGAACCGGCAGCCGTGGCGGTTCGTCCTGGGCAGGTGCGCGGACCCGACGTACCGGACGTTGTTCGCGGCCCTCGCCGAGAACAACAAGGTGAAGGCGCACACCGCCGTCGCCCTGGTCCTCACGGCCGTCCAGACGTCCGACGAGACCGGCAAGCGGGTGCGCGGCACCGAGTACGAGCTCGGCCTGGCGGTCGGGGGACTGACCGCCAGCGCCCGTGCCGAGGGCCTGCACGTGCGGCAGTACGGGGGCTTCGACCGCGCGGCGGTCCGCGCGGCCCTCGCCGTCCCGGACACCCACGACCTGGTCACGGTGGTCGGGCTGACGTGGGCGCGGCCGGGCGGTGTGCGCCCGGCGACGCGGATGTCGTTGTCCGACATGGTGTTCGCGGGCCACTGGGGCACCCCTGCTGATCTCGCAACCGGGAAGAGACGCTGCTCCGCCGAATCACGATACTGAGGAGAGCAATGTTTCTTCACTGGCCGGAGAATGGCGTGCAATGGACTTTCTGCAGCTGGGCGGTCCCATAGCGGCGGTCGTCACCGCGTTTCTGAGCTTCCTCGGGGCAAGACGGATGATCAGACACGAAAGAGCCAAGGAAGAGTTGCGGCACGAAGAACAACTGCGCGCGGAGGAACAGGTCAGGAAGCGCGCCGCCGACGACCTCGTCGAGCAGGCGAGGGCGGCGGTGGCAGCCGAACGGGACCAGTTGCTCGGCCGCTGGCAGCAGACCCTCGACGAGGCGCACGAGGAGCGCCGGCGCCTCGTCGAGGACCACCGCGTCGAGATCGAACGGGTGCGCCAGGCGGCCCGCTGGGAGGTGGACCGGGTGCGGCGCGAGTCGGCGGTCATCGTCGCCCAGCTGCGCGCCCAGTTCGCCGAACGTTTCAACGAGCGCGACGAGCCCCGCCGCATCGAACCCGAGGAGTGAGCACGCGGACGGCGGCGTCTCCTGCCGGGCCCTGGAAGCTCCCCGTGCGGAGACGCCGTCAGTCCTGCTCCCGCGTCCCTTCGTCCATGCGGTCGAGATCGGCCAGCACGGTGTCGATCGCGGTGATCTCGGCGGCGAAGTAGGCGGAGCCCCAGGTCGCGACCAGCGCCGGGTAGGGCAGCTTCTGGTCCAGCTCGGTCCTGAGCAGGGTGAGCCCGTTCGTCTGCTCCACCGCCCAGTCCCGGTACTCGGTGAGGATCTGCCGCAGCCTGCGGTGGTCGGTGTGGTGCCCGAAGAACAGGCGCAGCGCGACGGAGTGCTTGAGCAGCGGGGGACCGACAGGGGCGTGGTCGAGCCAGTCGCGGAAGACCTTCATGCCGGCGTCGGTGATGCGGTACAGCCGCTTGTCCGGGCGGCTCTTCTGCTCCTCCAGGTGGACCTCGACGAGCCCGTGCTGCAGCAGCCTGCGCAGCTCCAGGTAGATCTGGCTCTGCGCGGGGCTCCAGTAGAAGTAGCGCATGTTCATCGCCCACTTGCGCAGGTCGTAGCCCGTCACCTCCTGCCCGAAGGACAACAGGCCGAGCACCGCGTACGCCGTCGCGGGCAGCGCCGGGTCCTGGCTGGGCACTTCATCCTGCGCCACGGGGGTCTCCTGCGTCCTGACGTGCGGTGAGCTGCTCCACGACAGTCTGCCATCCCTTCGTGTGTCCTAAGCGGACGAGCGGCGCCGCGAGGGTTTGGCAAGGCGGGATAAGCGACCGCCGCCGGTCGCGGGCTATCAATCGAGGTGAGGGAAAAGGCACGCCACCGCAAGGAGAATCCCGATGGCACAGCGCACCACGGCCCGGCACGCCAGGAACAGCTCCGCGGCTGTGATCGTGTTCACGGCGGCTCTCGCCGCCACCGCCTGCACGGGCGGAAGCGACAAATCGGGCCAGCCGCCCCCCAGTGCGCCACCCGCGTCCACCGCCCCGGCGGGACCGGGGCTGTCGTTCACGGCCGCCGCGAGCAGCCCGGTCGGCGACAACCCGCGCGCGATCTCGGCCGCGGACTTCGACGGCGACGGCGTCCTGGACCTCGTCACGGCGAACCTCGGGCCGGGCGACGCGTCCGTGCTCTTCGGCGACGGCCAAGGGGGCTTCCGGGAGGTCACGACGATCCCCGCCGGTCCGGCCGCCCTGCGCAACGTGACCGCGGACGTCAACGCCGACGGCTTCATGGACGTCGTCACGATCAACGTCAGCGACGAGACCGTCACCGTGCAGCGCGGGGACGGCAAGGGCGGGTTCACCGAGCCCACCGTCCACGCGACGGGAGACGGCCCGTCCGGTGTCACCGCCGCGGACTTCGACGGCGACGGCAACCTGGACCTCGCGACCGCCAACTACGACGGCGACAACGTGAGCGTGCTGCTCGCCGACGGCGCCGGCGGGTTCGCCGCGCCGGTGCACCTGCCGGCCGGCAACGGTCCCGCCGACATCGTCGCCGCCGACTTCAACGGTGACGGGCGGATCGACCTGGCCTCCGGCAACCACCACTCCGACGACGCGAGCATCCTGCTGGGCAACGGCGACGGCACGTTCGCCCCCGCGGTGTCCGCCGCGGCCGGCAACGGTCCACACGGGATCGTCGCGGCCGACTTCGACGGCGACGGCAACGTCGACCTCGCGACCCCCGACTACGAGGGCGACACGGTCTCCGTGCTCCTCGGCGACGGCGAGGGCGGCTTCGCGGCGCCTCTGGTGATGCCGGCCGGTGACGGTCCGACCGGGATCGCGGCCGCCGACCTCGACGGCGACGGCGACATCGACCTCGCGTCCGCGAACTTCGAGTCCGACGACGTCTCGGTCTTCGCGGGCGATGGCAGGGGCGGGTTCGCCGCGGCGATCGCGGTGCCCGCCGCGGACGGTCCGATCAAGATCGTCGCGGGAGACCTCGACGGCGACGGCAAGGCGGACCTGGCGGTGGCGAACTCCCACGACGACAACGTCGTGGTGCTCAGGAACACGACCGCCGGTCGGTGAGCTCGTCAGTCCCGGGGTTCCCACAGCTCGAACCAGTTCCCCTCCGGGTCACGAGCCCAGGCGAACCGCCCGTAGTCGTACTCCTCGACCTCGTCCCTGACGGTGGTGCCGGTGGAGCGCAGCCTGGCCAGCACGGCGTCCAGGTCCGCCACCCGGAAGTTGACCATCACCTGCTGGGCGGGGTCGTGGAAGTACGCGGTGTCCCGCGGGAACGGTCCCCACACCGTCGGCCCCGCCTGCTGGTCCCACATCCGCTCCTCGCCGGTCTGCTCGCCGTCGCCGGGGCTGATGGGGATGCCGAGGTTGTCGCGGTACCACCGGGCCTGTGCCCGCGGGTCCTTCGCGCGGAAGAAGACGCCGCCGATGCCTTGGACGAGGTCCATGTGTTCTCCACTGATGTCCGGAATATCCGAAGAGTGCAAGTTGTGTGACAAATAGTCATACCGACTGTAGGGTGTCCAGTCATGCGCCGCCCAGTGCGGCACGCGGTGTCCGGAGGGGTGTGCCGGCATTCGAGCCCGGCGGAGAGGCGATGATGACCGCAGCGATCGTGGCTCGGGAAGTCGTGAAGAAGTACGCGTCGGTGACCGCGCTCGACGGCTTCGACCTCGAGGTCGCCGAGGGCACGGTGATGGGCCTGCTCGGCCCCAACGGAGCGGGCAAGACCACGGCGGTCAGGGTCTTCGCCACTCTCATCCAGCCGGACAGCGGTCAGGTCGAGGTCGCCGGCATCGACGTCGTGGCGAACCCCCGCGCGGTGCGCGAGGTGATCGGCCTGTCCGGGCAGTACGCCGCCGTCGACGAGCTGCTGACGGGCTACGAGAACCTGGAGCTGATCGGGCGGCTCCACCACCTGGGCAAGAAGGGCGCGAAGGCGCGGGCGGAGGAGCTGCTGGAGCAGTTCGACCTCACCGAGGCCGCCGGCAGGCGCCTCAAGGAGTACTCCGGAGGCATGCGCAGGCGCATCGACCTGGCGGGCGCGCTGGTGCGCCGGCCCAAGGTGCTCATCCTCGACGAGCCGACGACCGGTCTCGACATCCGCAGCCGCGAGGCCACCTGGGACGCCATCGGCGAGCTGGTCGCGTCGGGCAGCACGCTGCTGCTCACGACGCAGTACCTGGAGGAGGCCGACCGGCTGGCCCACCGGATCGCGGTGATCGACCACGGCAAGCTGATCGCGAACGGCACCGCCGACGAGCTCAAGGACCAGGTCGGCGGCCACCGGCTCGAGGTGGCGCTGAGCGAGGCCGCCGACCTCGACCACGCGCGCGCCGTGCTGGCGCCGATCGGCCACGGCGAGCCCGTCACCTCGCACGAGGACCGCCGGGTCGTCGTGCCGGTCGCGGCCGCCGGGGGAGTGCTGGTCGAAGGTGTGCGCAGGCTCGACATGGCCGGCATCGAGGTGGTCGACGCCTCGGTGCGCAGGCCCACGCTGGACGACGTCTTCCTCGCGCTCACGGGCCACCGGGCGGACAAGGCCGGGCAGAACGGTGAGGGCGTGAAGGCCGAGGAGACGAAGGACGAGGAGCCTGTTCGATGAGTGCGGTGGGACTCGCCGTCGGTGACGGCGTGGTGCTGGCGAAGCGCAACCTCACCAGGACGTTGCGCGTGCCGGACCTGATGATGTCGTCGCTGATCATGCCGATCATGTCGACGCTGCTGTTCGCCTACATCTTCGGCAGCGCCATCCAGGTGCCGGGGGTGTCCTACACCGAGTTCCTGCTCGTCGGCGTGTTCGTGCAGACCGTGGTGTTCAACTCGGTGATCACCGGCTCGGGGTTGGCCGAGGACATCCAGAAGGGCATCGTCGACCGGTTCCGGTCGCTGCCGATCTCGCCGTACTCCGTCCTCATCGGACGGACGATCAGCGACCTGGCCAACAACGTGCTGTCGATCGTCGTCATGGTCGTGACGGGCCTGCTCGTCGGCTGGCGCGTGGACAGCTCGGTGGGCGAGGCCGCGGCGGGTTTCCTGCTGCTGCTGGCCTTCGCGTACGCGCTGTCGTGGGTCCTGGCCGTGGTGGGCCTGTCGGTGCGGGCGCCGGAGGTGGTGACGAACGCCAGCTTCATGATCATCATGCCGCTGTGCTTCATCGCCAACACCTACGTCAGCCCCGAGGGCTTCCCGTCGGTGCTGAGGGTGATCGCCGAGTGGAACCCGGTGTCCGCGGTGACGCAGGCGGTGCGGGAGCTCTTCGGCAACACCAACCCGGACTTCCCGCCCGGTGCGGCGTGGCCGTTGCAGAACGCGCTCCTGGCGTCGGTCCTGTGGATCATCGTGATGCTGGTGGTGTTCGTGCCGTTCGCGACCAGCCGGTACCGCAAGGCCGTTGCCCGCTAAGCGGTTCAGCCCTCCGCGCGCACGGACTCGTTCCGTGCGCGCGGTGTGCTGAGGTCAGAACGTCAGACCGAGCTGGTTCGCCACGGTCAGGAAGTCGTAGTACAGCGTGCCCTTCGAGATCTTGCCGTCGCGGAACTCGTAGAGCTCGCAGCTCAGCCCGCGGATCCGGTTGCCCGTCGGCGCGTGCTCCCCGCCACCGGGCAGCGGGAACGGCGCCGTGTGCGTGCCCTCGTTGACGACCTCGGCGACCGCGAAGTCACCCTTGACCACCAGCGACTGGATCGTCGTCAGCGCGTCGGGCATCGGGATCCGGTTCGCCGCCTGCCGCTGCTTCCAGCCTTCCCTGCCGCGCACCACCTCACCCGACGGCACGTCGATGCCCTCGTAGTCCTCGGTGAGCAGCGCGCTCGCCGCGTCGAGGTCGTTGTCGTTGAACTTCTGGTAGAGCGCGCGCAGCGTCTCTTCGTTGCGGAGTTCGTTCGTCACGCCGCCTTCTCCGTCCCGGCCCGCGAGCAGGCCGTGCGCAAAATCGCCGAGCTGTCGGCCGAATGATTCGATTTCGCTCATCTCTCCCCGTTTCCAGGCAGTTGTACGACCCGTTCTACGGGGATGCCTCCGAGTCTTTCTTCTTCCAGTGTGCTCAATGTCGATTTCGGGCTTCGTGTGATTGGGCAAGCGATGAAAAGCCTGGTGGCTGCCCTGCGCCGGACACTGGAAATCGCAGTCGACCGAGTGCGAGGAGAAGTACATGGGCGCCGCAAAACGCGTTTCCCGAAAAGTGGCCGGATCTCTGCTGGCGGTGCTGCTGGTCGCCGGCTGCACCACGAAGTCCGAACCGGGTCCCCCGCCGGACGCGTCGCCGCAGCCGCAGCCGACCGCGACCCTGCCGACCGCGGGCACGCCGGAGCCGGTGCCCGCGCCCGCGAAGCTCGCGTCGTTCGCCCCGGCCGCGACGTTCAAGGGTGGCGACGCCTCCGCCGACATCCTGGCGGTGGACCTCAACGGCGACGGTCACCTGGACCTGGCGACGCCCAACTACAACTCGAACGACGTGGCCGTGCTGATCGCCGACGGCAACGGCGGGTACGCGGAACCGCTGGTCCTCCCCGCGGGACGCACTCCCAACGGGATCGCGGCCGGCGACTTCAACTCCGACGGCCACGAGGACCTCGTCGCCGCGAACCTCGGGTCCGACGACCTTTCGCTGTACCTGGGCGACGGCACCGGGAAGTTCAGCGAGCCCACCACGTTCCCGGCGGGCGACGGACCGGCTCGCGCCGTGGCGCGGGACCTCAACGGTGACGGCTTCCTCGACATCGTGACGCCCAACCTCAACGGCGACGACGTGACGGTGATGCTCGGTGACGGCCAGGGCGGGTTCGCCGCGCCGTCGCACCACCCGGCGGGCGACGGCGCGTTGCGGCTGTCGGTCGCGGACCTCGACGGCGACGGGAAGCTCGACCTCGCGGTGTCGAACTACAACTCCGGTGACATCACGGTGCTCAAGGGCGACGGCGGTGGCCGGTTCGGCCCGCCCACGGCCTTCCCTGCCGGTGACACCTCGGCCGGCGCCGCGCTCGCCGACTTCAACAACGACGGCGCGCTGGACATCGTGAGCGCCCTGTACGAGGTGGACCAGATCGCCGTGCTGTTCGGCGACGGCAAGGGCGGCTTCGGCGGCCCGGTCGTGCTCGGCTCCGGTGCGCACCCCTCGGACACGGGCGTCGGCGACTTCAACGGTGACGGCTTCATGGACATCGTGGCGCCGAACTTCGACTCCGACGACGTGAGCCTGCTCTACGGCGACGGCAAGGGCGGGTTCTCCGCTCCGATCAGCATCAGGGTCGGTGCCGGTGCCCCCGCGATCGTGGTCACCGACTTCAACGGCGACGGCCTGGCCGACTTCGCGACAGCGGACTCGCTCGCGGACACGGTCTCCGTGCTGCTCAACACCACCGGCGGCTGACGCCGGCCCGGGCTGCTCGTTCCCCCCTCGCCCAGGGCCTGGCCGCGACCGCCGTGCCAGAAGGGGTTCTCCGCCGGTGTGGTCACCCGGCGGGGAACCCCTCGTTTCCGTTGTGTCAGGAAGACCAGAGGCCCACGTGGTTGCCGTCCGGATCGCGGATGATCGCGCACAACCCGTGGGCGCCACCGATGTTCATGAGCGGGCGGTGCAACGTGGCCCCGGCGGCCAGTGCCACTTCGAGAGTCGCCGGAATGTCCTCCACGAACAGGTACAGCACGCTCGACTCGCGCCCCACGGCGTCATCGGGAGTGGCCGAGCGCGCGATGCCGCCGTTGCCGCTGGCGCCGTCCGCCGTCTTGATGACCAGGTAGCCGTCGAGGCTTTCGTCGGCGTCGCCCAGCGGCTCGAACGTCCATCCGAACACCGTGCCGTAGAACTCCGCCGCCTTGGTGACGTCGCTGACGTGGATCTCGAACCACGCCAGCGCACCGCGTTGAGGGAACATCGGGCCTCCGATCGCAAGATCACTACTTTATAGTCAAGTGATCTGTGAAATAGCTAGGCGAGAGAACGCCTGCTCGTTGACCCAGTATATAAACCAGAAGTAACCTTGTCTTCTTCGGACAGAGGAGTTCGCGATGACCCAGCTCGCCGGACATCCTGGCCCGGTCGTGTGCTTCGACCCCTCGGCCCCCGAGGTCCAGCGTGATCCCTACCCCTCCTACCACTGGCTCTTGCGCCACGACCCGGTGCACCGAGGTGTCAACGGCATCTGGTTCGTGTCCCGTTACGACGACGTGCGCGCCGTTCTCGGCGAGGACCGCCTTGTGCGCCAAGGCATCCGTGACTTCTGGTCGCAGCTCGTCGGTCCCGGCCCGCTCAGCGGCATCCTCAGCAGGACCGTGCTGTTCCAGGACGAACCCGACCACACGCGGCTGCGGTCGCTGGTCGCGCCCGCGTTCTCGCCGCGGGAGGTCCGCGCCCTGGTGCCGAAGATCGACCGCCTGGTCGACGAGCTGGTCGACCCGTCGGCGGAGCGGCTCGACGTCGTCAACGACGTCGCCTACCCGTTGGCGCTGGGCGTGATCTCGGCCGTGCTCGGTCTGCCCGCGAAGGACAGGGACCTGTTCCGCGCGTGGTCGTTGCGGATCGGCCCCACCCTCGACCTCGCGGCCGGCCCGGCGGAGATCGCCGACGGCCAGGAGGCGATGACCGAGCTGACCGACTACCTGACGGACCTGATCAGGACGCGCCGCGGCGGCGACGACCTGCTCGGCGTGCTGTGCGCGGACAGTGCGGTCAGCCGGGAGGAGGTCATCGCCATGGTGGTCACGCTGATCTTCGCGGGCCACGAGACCGTGACCAACCAGATCGGCAACGGCGTGCTCGCGCTGGCACGGCACCCCGCCCAGCTCAGCCTCGTGCGCGCGCTGCCCGACCTGGTGCCGGGCGCGGTGGAGGAGATGCTGCGGTTCGACTCCTCCGTGCAGTCCAACAGCAGGCAGCTCGTGGAGGACATCGAGTTGCAGGGCAAGACGTTGCGCAGCGGCGAGCTCGTGGTCGCTCTCATGGGCGCCGCGAACAGGGACCCCTTGCGGTTCACCGATCCCGACCGGTTCGACGTCACCAGGAGCGGCGTGCACCCGCTGTCGTTCGGCAGCGGCATGCGGCACTGCGTCGGCGCGGTGCTCGCCAGGCTCGAGCTCGCCGCGGTGTTCCGCGCCCTCGTGCGGCTGCCCGGCTGGCGGCTGGCGGCGGATCCCGACGACCTCCAGTACCAGCGCAGCACGATGTTCCGCGGTGTGCTGTCGCTCCCGATCGCCTTCTCGGCGCAGACCTAAGAGGAGAACGCCATGACCACCGCCCCCGACCGCTCGGACCCGTTGGTGGTGCCGAACAGCCAGCACCACGTGGGCCTCAGCATCCGCGGCCGGCTGACCGTGCTCTTCTCCGACGGCGAGACGCTCGACTGCGCCGACGTGAAGGGCCTGAGCGCGGTCCGCAGCTCCGCGGAGTTCATCACGCTGCCCGACGGCAGGCCGCAGATCCCCGTCACCCGCCTGATGACCCACTTCCACTCCAACGAGACGGGCCTGCTGATCCAGCAGAACCCCGCCCGCCCCAACCTCGGCCTCCTCACCGGCCTGCAGCCGGGCGGGGCGGAGGCGCTGCTGCCCGCGGACGTCGTCTTCGAGCAGTACCTGATCATCAGCCTGCGCGGCAGCCTCTACCTGAACCTCGACCCGCTGGTGATGGAAGCCAAGGCCATCACGACGTTCCCGCCCGTCGGCACCACCTTCCTGTCCCGCACGCCGACGACGTTCTACGACGTGACGGAGCTCGAAGGCGGCCTGTACGCCACCGAGCCCGGTTCGGCGAAGCCGCGGCTCGCGCTGGCGTCGACGAGCGTCTGCGGCAGCCACGTCACGCACGAGATCGAAATCCCGACGGACTGACCGTGCGCGTCGCGGTCGTCCTGCGGGCTTTCGAAGTGCTGGCCGTCCTGGCGGTGACGGGCGTCCGCGCGCTCTTCTCGCGCAGGCGCCCGGAACTGCTGACGGACGCGGTGATTCGGCTAGGGCCCGCGTTCCTCAAAGTGGCGCAGCTGCTCAGCACACGGGTGGACGTGGTGCCGCTGGAAGTCTGCCGCGCACTCGCGCGTGTGCACGACGACCTGCCTGCGGCGCCCGTTTCGTTGGCACTGCGCCGTTTCCCTCCCCGGCTGCGCGACGAGATCGTGACGGTGGAGCCCATCGCGGCGGGCAGCATCGCGACCGTCTACCGGGCAGAGCTGCGGGACGGCCGCCACGTGGCGGTCAAGGTGCGGAGGCCGGGCATCGGCCGAGTCGTCGAACGCGACCTCGCGCTCCTCGCCGCCCTGGCCCGGCTGGCGGAGTCGATGCGCCTGCTCGGCGGGATGCCCGTCGTGAACGTCGTCAGCGAGATCGCGGACGCGGTGCGCCAGCAACTCGACTTCGACGCAGAAGCCTTGGCACTGCGGGAACTGAGCACGAACCTCGCCGCCCTACCCGGCGTCCGGGTGCCGGAGGTGGCCGAGGAGCTCTGCGGCCCCGGCGTCCTCGTCATGGAGCACCTGCCGGGGCTGCGCGGCGGAACCGTGTCCCCGGAAGCGAAGCGCGCGGCGACCCTCACCGCGCTGCGAGCCGTCTACCAGATGATCTTCCTTGACGGCCTCGTCCACTGCGACCTGCACCCCGGCAACCTGTACCCGATGCCGGACGGCTCCGCCGTGATCGTCGACGCGGGCTTCTGCCGCCGCACGACCGGAACGGGCCGCAACGCGTTCGTCGAGTTCTTCTACCGCATGACCCGCGGCGACGGCGCGGCCTGCGCGGAGGTCGTGCTGGCCACGGCAACCGCCGGCGAGCGCTTCGACCCGGAAGGCTTCCGCACCGAGATGATCGAGCTCGTCGAGTCCGCGACACGCGACTCGATCGCGGACTTCGCCCTGGTGCCGTTCACCGTGCGGCTCTTCGCCGCGCAACGAGAACACGGGCTCACCGCCGACCCGGCGTTCGTGTTCCCGATCCTGTCGCTCGTCGTGCTGGAAGGGACTTTGCGGGAGGTGTGCCCGGACGTCGACTTCCAAGCGGAGGCGCTGCCGTTCGTGTTGCGCGGCATGATGACCTGACCGGTGTGTTCCTCGGGGGGCCTGCTTGATTCGCGCAACCTGGGAGAAGGGATGGATTCCGCGCAGTCGGTAACGTCCGGCTTACTTCAGGTTCCCGGACGGAGCTGAAAAAATGACTACTCATGCCGGGGCGTGGTCTGCGTCTGGCTCGCTGAACCAACGTCACCACAAGCTCGCGCTCAACCTCTTCATGTTCGTCGTCCTAGCGCACTGGGCGGAGCACATCGTGCAGGCGGTGCAGGTGTTCCTCTTGGAATGGCCGCGCCCCCAGGCAGGTGGCGTGCTCGGCCTCTGGATCCCGTGGCTGGTGACGTCCGAATGGATGCACTACGGCTACGCCATCATCATGCTCGTGGGTTTCTTCGCGCTGGCACGAGGTTTCACCGGACGCTCGAAGAAGTGGTGGAAGATCGCGCTGTGGATCCAGTTCTGGCACCACATCGAACATTTCCTGCTGCTCCTGCAAGCACTCACGGGCCGCAACCTGCTCGGCTACCCGCAACCGATGAGCATCCTGCAACTGGTGCTCCCGCGAGTAGAGCTGCACCTGTTCTACAACCTGATCGTGTTCGTCCCGATGATGGTCGCCGTCTACTTCCACATGCGCCCCTCCCGGGAAGACCGCGCCGAAATGCGCTGCACCTGCGCGACCGGAGCGGCCTGACGTGCACGACCACGTCTCAACCGTGCCCGTACTAGCCGGCCCGGTACTGCTCTACCTCATGCTGTACCTCTCGGTTCCGGCGGTGGCGGGGTTCGCGATCATGCGGATCATCACGCCACCGCCGCACCGGAAAGACGCGCTCCTGGTCACCGGCGCCTCCACCACGGCCTTCCTCGTGGCGATGCTGCTGGTCCCCGAAATCGGCCTGCCACAACAGGTTCTCGTACTCCTGCTCGCAACCGGCATCGCACCGTTCGCCCTGTGGTGGCGCACACCGCACCTCCTCATCCGCGTGACGTGGGCAGCACCGTGGCTCGTAGCCGCCGCCACCGCGACAGCCGTGCTCCGCGCCCCGTACGACCTGCCCGGCAGCTTCACCGCCGCCCTGACCGCCGTGTCCTGGCTGACCCTGTGCGCCCCCCGCTCACGACCGGGCCGGGTGGCGTTGCGGCTGACGGCGGGAACGCTCGGCCTGGCGGTGGTCGCCGTGACCGCCCAGGTCGCCTCGGCAGGAGGCTGGTTGTAGCCGCCGACCGACAGTGCGATCCATCACCGTGTTGAGTGCAGGGACCTGATGCCCTCCTGGCTGTCGTCGTCATGGAGCACGAGACGAGGCTGGTGGTGTTGAACGGTCAAGACAGTTGGGTTCCGGCCAGCACGGAGTCGGCGCCAACGCATATGAAAGGACGGCGCAACGGATCGTCGGCGACCGCGTCTGCCAGTGCCGCGGCTGCGCTTTGGCCGTTTGCCAGCGCGCGATGAAAATTCTCCATTGTCCGACGTGCGGCCAGTTCGCCCACGTTGTTCACGGCGACGACCACCGTGCTTGTGCCTACGCTGAGCAGGGCACCGGCGAATCCGAGCAGTTCGTCATCGGGGCGGATGTCGTGCAGCGACAACCCGCAGGCCGCCAGTACGACCTGCCGAGGAGGTTTGCCAAGCCGGCCAAGCTGATATGCGAACAGTGGCGCGTCAGCCAGTTCGAGTCGGGAGAACAACGCGTTGTCCGGCTCGTGCTCACCGTGTGCCACCACGTGCAGCAGGTCGCAGGCGGGCACTGCACCGAGCACCGCCATGACCGTTGCGTCGTCGCCGCGGAACGCGACCGCACCACGGTGCCACCTGAGCAGTTGTTCATCGGCGGCCGCCGCACCGACGCCCGGGCCGACGACCAACAGCACGCCACCTGGTGCGCGTTCGTCTTCCGCGGCGGTCGATGCACGTGACCAGGCAGTCGCCGATGGCGCCACGACAACGGGACGACGCCGAAAGCTGGGCAGGCTGTTCCACGGCACCGCATACAGTTGTCCTACCGGCACAACAACGAGGTCCCGTTCTCCGATGATCGGCAGCAGCGGACGGAGGAGATGCGCGTCCAGTCGATCCAGCACGCGTCTGGCGGATTCGGTGATCACCTCGGTCAGAGGAGGTGACAGCCGGTCTGAGGCCATCGCCGTCTGGTCCGAGCGAAGCAGACGGATTGCCTCGATCACCGCCGATGCTCTGCCGAGCTTGACCAGATGCTCCTCACGCGCGACGACCACCACCGCGACCAGAGCGTCTCCGGAGAGCACGAATTCGATCAGTGCACGGTCCTGCAGCGCATCAGCCAGTTCGCTGACGGTGCTCAGCGCGTTGGCGCCGGCGCAGGTCGTCGACCACCACCCGAGCCTGCTGACCCGCTGCAGTGCGACCTCGTGCTGCTCGGCCAGCCGCGCCTCGACCGGACCGTTGACGCGCTGCGACTGCAGGGTTCGGGTGATCCGGATGAAGTCGTCGACCGCGTCCGCCACCGCGGGGTCCGGCAGGCTGACCGGTTGGTGCCGGTGCAAGTGGGCTCGTGCGCGTTCCAGCCAGGTCAGCACCTCTTCGGCAGCGTGTCCTCTGCGCAGCACCAGCTTCACGGCGAGATCGCCCAGTTCGCGACCGAACAGCCCCGCGCCGCGAACGAGATCAGTCACGCCATAACGGTCGAACGCGGCGAGCAGGCGGTCCAGACCTGACTCCGCGCAGTCGAGCGCATCGTCGAACCGGCGCTGTTCCGCGGCGAACTCCGCCAGCACCAGGCAGCGGAACACAACCTGGTCGAGCGAGGTGCCGTCCCGAGGCGGTGCGGTATGAGCGATGAACTGTTCCGCGGCGTCCACGTCACCGAACGACACCGCCAGTCTGGCCGCCCAAAGCAGTGCGAGATCGGCTTCGTCGGCGAGGTCCAGTGCGCGCAGCCGCCGGGACAGGTCCTCCGCGATCTCCAGAAGTCCAGCCGCCGAACTGTCGCCCCATGCCTTGGCAAGAGACATCTCGGCGCGCAGCAACGTGAGCTCCGCGATGACTGCTGCTCGATCATCGCCGATTCGGTTGAAGCGGGTGATCGCCTCAGTTGTGGCCTCTTGTGCGCTCTTGTAGTCGGACTGCAGCAAGGCGCAAAGAGCGCGCACGTGCTCGACTTGCCCGATCGAGCGGTCGTGAGCCACATCTGCGCCGTGCAAGAGCTCCAGCACGTTGTTGAGGTAGACCGATGCCTTGTTCGGCATCCCCGCGGCCAGCAGCGTGTCAACCTGGTCAAGCCAAAGCGTGCGGACGTGCTCGGGGCTGGCGTCAGGGGCGAAGCGCCACGCCTGCTCGAAGTGCGTGAGGGCGGCGGGCAGGTCACCGCTGTGCTGGGCGAGTACGCCGAGCAACTGTTCGGCGGCTGACAACATCAACGCCGGAACAAGGTCGTGACTCACCGCTTCGAGGGTGGCGGTGAGGTTTTGTTGCTCATTACGCAGCCACTGCCATGCGGAGTCGCTGTTCGCGAAAACCGGTAGTGGCACCAGAGTCTCCTCGAGGTGCCATCCGGATCGGCGAGTGGGAATCGCGATGGTCAGGGCACAGCCGAATGCCGCCACGTAGTACCTGAACAGTCGCTCTACCGCGGCCTCCCGGCTCGGGGCGTCATCGGTCTGCCGACCCAGGTCTGCCGCGTACGAGTGCAACAGGTCGTGAGTGCGCACCCTGCCGTTACCCGCAGGCTGAACGAGATGCGCACGTTCCAGCTCGGAGACAGCTCTGCGTGCCTCGACGAGCCCGGTCCCGGTAAGAGCGGCGACGGCGCGGACATCGAAGCTGAGCAGCTGCACGGTCGCTATGGACCGGAACGCCCTGGCGGCTGCGGAGGTGAGATTTCGATAGGACCACGAGAACACCGTGCGCACCGTGGTTCGGTCGTCGTCGCCCGTCTCCAGCAGATCGAGGCGGTCGTGGTGGGCGGAGGCCAGCTCCTCGGCCAACGCCGGAAGACTTTCGTCCGGTCTCGCGTTCACCATCTCCGCGGTGACGCGCAAGGCGAGCGGAAGCAGCGCACTCCATTCGCACAGCATCCGAGCGGCTTCAGGCGCCCGCAGCGCTCGATCTCCTACCAAAGAAGCGAAGAGCTGGACCGCCTCATCGGTATCCAGAAGACCCAGACTGACCCGGCTGGCTCCGTCCCTGACGACCAAGCCTGCCAGCGCATCGCGGCTGGTGACGAGCACGAAGGTCGGTCCCGCCCCTGGCAGCAGAGGCCGCACCTGCTCCACGCTGCGGGCGTTGTCGAGCACGATCAGCATGTGTCGCTCGGCCACCAGCGTGCGGAACAGCCTCGCGCGGTCGGACAGGGTCGCCGGGATCGGCTCCGTGGGTCCCACCAGGCTCCGCAGCAGTTCTGCCAGCGCCTCCTCAGGCGGTGCCGGTTGGTCGCGGTCATACCCGCGCAGGTCGACGTAGAGGTCACCGTCGGGAAAAGTGCCGCGTACCCGGTGTGCCCAATGCACGGCAAGCGCGGTCTTGCCGACTCCAGCGGTACCGGACACCGCCGAAATCACGACCGTGCCCGTGTCGGAAGCCTGCTCCCGCAAGCGATCCAGAGCTTCCAGCTCATTCCGCCGTCCCGCGAAGTCCCGGACGTCGAGTGGCAGTTCTCTTGGCACACGAGCGACGGGCTTCGCCGGCTGCCCGGCGGTGAACACCAGATTGCCGGCGACATCACGGACCTGCACCACGTTGCCGCTCACGTGATCAGCGACGTTCGTGGCGCCGTATCGCGCCGCCGCGTCGCTGTCGTCCACCGCACCACCGTAGCCGCGAGAGCCGGCGTTCGGGTGCGGACGGGGCCTGGAGCGAGATCTTCGGCAGGTCTGGCCATGCCTCCGCGATCATCGACCTGTAGACCGCACAGTCCTCCGACGGTGCGACGTCGATTCGTCCGATCGGGTCTCGCCGACTACGAAGCGTGAGTTTATGGTCCGAAGACCACTGCCTGGAGGCGCGTCAGATGGCATCGATGAACGTTGGCATGATCATGAAGCACGATCACAAGAAGGTGGTCATCCTCCGTACCGGCCTGAGCCTGGACGGTTCGGATGCCGTGATGATCGTGCCCTTCAAGAGCGGCAAGCCGTCGGATAATGCCCTGTACGTCAAGGCGAAGACCTGGGTGAAGGACTACTGGATCCCGCTCGACCAGGTGAGTGTCGTCAAGGCGGCAGGCGTGGTTCACGCATGTACCAGTCCTGGGCGGCTTCCCAAGGAGCCGCTGAACGCCGTGCTGAAGGAAGTGAACAAGGTTTCACGGTGAGCATCAGCCGCGGCCAAGGCGGAGGGCGATGGTGACGGGCTGAGTTGCTGTCCGCCTGCGAGACCAACCAACGTGAGCGACGTTCTAACGGTCGTCTCAGGTCCGCTCGGTATGAAGTAGCCATCGCCGAGCGACCCCGAGAGGCAGCCGTTCATGATCTCCGTGCTGGTGGTGGACGCACACCCGTTGCAGCGCCTCGGGTTTCGCATGCTGCTGGAGAGCGCCCCCGACACCGAGGTCGTCGGCGAGGCCGAGAACGGTGCCGAGGCCGTCCGCCGGGCCACCGAACTGGGTCCCGACGTGGTGCTGATGGACATCCGCCTGCCGGGCGTCGACGGGATCGAGGCCACCCGGCGCATCGCCGCCGCCGGCGGGCGTTCGCGCGTCCTCGTGCTGACCGCGTTCGACGTGGACCGGTACGCGTTCGCCGTGCTGCGGGCCGGAGCGAGCGGCTTCCTGCTCGAAGACGCCCGCCCGGAGGAGCTGCTCGCCGGCATCCGGGCCGTTGCCGCCGGGGACGCGGTGATCGCGCCCGCGCTGACCCGGCGGTTGCTCGACGTGGCCGCCGACCGGCTCGACGACGACCTCACCGCGCCTGTGCGGGACGATCCCCGGCTGGACTCGCTGACGCGCCGTGAGCGCGAGGTGCTCGTCGCCATCGGGCACGGGCTCACCAACGGCGAGATCGCGCAACGGTTCACGCTCTCGGAGTCCACGGTCAAGACCCACGTCGGGCGGGTCCTCGCCAAGATCGGCGCACGGGACCGGGTCCAGGCCGTCATCCTCGCCTACGACCTGAGACTCACCCGGCCGGTTCAGCGAGCACGACCTGGCCTTCGACGACCGCGACCGGGATCTTGACCAGTGGAGCGGGTGCGGGTCCGCCCGTCACCTGCCCGTGCTCGTCGTAGGTGGCGCCGTGACAAGGGCAGCGGAATCCGGGGCCGACATAGGAGACCGGGCAGCCCTGGTGACGGCAGGTGGCGTTGAACGCCAGGAAGGTGTCCGGCGCCGGACGCAGGAGGTAGGCGGGCGTCCCGTCCGGCGTGGTGAAGCTCTTCGACGAGCCGACGGCGACGTCGTCGACGGCGGCGATCACCGGGCCGCGGCTCACCGGGGCCGCCGACGAGCTGGCAGGACGCCGGGCGAGTGCCAGCGCGCTGCCCGCGGTGACTCCGGCCGCGGTCACCGCTCCCGCTATCAGACCGCCCCGCAGCACGGTCCGCCGCTCGACGTCCTCTTGCACCGCCTCTCTTTCCTCCGGCGTGGGGTGCGTCGGCAGGCCGAGCCCGTGCCGCACCTTCCTGCGTAGCCAGGCGGTCAGTGACAACACCCCGGCGTCGCCCGCGATCAGCAACGGGGTCCAGGCGACAGCGAACACGATGTCGGCCCCGAGGTAGTACGGCCAGGTCGTCCAGCTCACGGTCAGGAAGAAGCCGAGCGAGAGCAGGACACCGCCGAGCGCGGCGAGCCGGGTGAACAGCCCGAGCAGGGTGGCGAGCCCGGCCGCGACCTCCCCGAAGGCGATCGCGAGCCCGGCCGCGGTCGCCTGGTCGGCGGCCAGCGAGACCAGCGGGCCGATCGGGGAGGACGCGGCGGCGTTCACCATCTGCGCTTGGACGCCGAGTGGCGAGGCGTCATCCAGGTAGTGCGTGTCGAAGAGCTTGGAGAGACCGGCATAGAGGAAGGTGCCGCCGAGAAAAGCACGCAGCGGCAACAGCATCCAGACCGGTGACCGCCTCGGGGAATCCAGACGCAACCGGGTCATGGCCTGGCCGAGACCGTCATGATGCCCGTGCACATCTCGTCGCTGGTGCCGTCGCCCCACACCACGTAACGCGGCGGCAGCTTGCTCAGCTGCGGCAGCTGTTTGCGCAGCCCCGCGTCGTGGGTGCACGTCACTCGCAGCGTGTCGCCCGGACCGACCTCCACCGGTGACGGCAGCTTCAGCAGCTGCTGCTTGTCGAAGTCGAACTGCGGCACGTCCAGCACGACCTTGGCGTCCGGCCTGCCCGGATTGAGCTCGACCTTGATGGCCCGCCCGAGCATGTGCATGTGGCCGAAACCGGCGAACAGCGTCATCGGCGCCTCGACCTCGTGGTCGCACGTCTGGGTGTCACCGGGCTTCGGTGCGCCGCCCTTGTTGCACTCCTCCACCTGACGGTCCGCCATCTCGCCGACGTCCTGCCCGAACCGCGTCGTCACGTCCGCGATCGAGGCCGCCCGGTCGCAGAGCGGACCTGACTCGTCCGCGGCACAGGGCAGGTCGGTCGGCGCGTCGAGCGACCACGTCTCGAGCTCCCGGGTCTGCGGAGTGCCGTCCGTCAGCCGCAGCCGCACCGACGAACGGTCCGACCCGGCCGGCTTCCCGTCGGTCGCGAGCAGGTTGTAGTGGATCTGGAGCACGATCAGGCTGCCCGGCTCCAGCTTGAAACCGGCGTCCTGGTCGAGCAGCGCCTCCGTGGCGCCCGGCGCCCAGGTGTCCACCCACGCCGCGTCGCCCTCTTCCACCTCGGCGCCCGCAACACCGGTCCCGCCGAAGCACTGCCAGCCGGGGCCGGGGGTCTTCGCGTCCTGCTCACGCACCGCGGCGGCGCCACCCGGCGGCACCGCGTAGACGATGGCGTGGTGCGCGACGGCGACGTTCTCGGGCGTGAACTGGGTCCCGGTCAGGAACGCCGTCTTGGTCAGGCCCGGATCGATCATCTGGCACCGGTACTCGTCCGTGCCGCCCTCCGGCGGCGCCGGCGTGTACGCCTCGGGCATCTTCAGGTCGGCGAACCGCTCACCGGCGCGCAGCGGCAGCGGTGCGGCCGACGGTTGGCCGGCGTGCCCGTGGTGGGAACCAGCCGCAGTGGGCGCCGCACCGTTGCCGGGGTTCGACCCGCAGGCGACGACGGCGAACACCGTCGCCAACGCCGTGGTGACCGCACCAAATCTCCACAGTGGACTAACGCGTTTCCTCATGAGCTGAACGCTAGGCCCGATTCCATTTCGTTTCGTCGTACCGCGGTCGTCATTTCTGGAGTGGTCCGGTACGACGGTACGACTTCGTGGTGTCCTCACAGGACTTCCGCTGTCCCGCGTGCCCTGCCTGAGCACCGCTTTAACGGTCCTCTCAGATTCGCTCAGTAGGAATTCGGCGTCAGACAGGCGATACACGTGACAGGGGGTTGGTGAATGGCAGGCAACATCGCGCCGTCCGGGGAGACTCCGGCCGGCGGGCTGGCAGGCCGGTGGGTGCCGTGGCTGGTGATCGGCTTGTGGCTGGTGCTGACGATCGTCATGGTGCCGTTGAGCGGAAAGCTGAGTTCGGTCACCACCGACAGCGCCGCGGACACGCTTCCGGCCAGCGCAGAGTCCACCCGGGTGGCGGTGCTGGAAGACAGGTTTCCCGGCGGGAACGACAACACGTTCGTCTTCGTGTACCACCGCGCCGGTGGCATGACCGACGCCGACCGGGCGACGGTCGAGCGCCATTACAAAACCCTTGCCAAGCAGTACCCGCCGAAGGTGGCGGCCCCGCCCGGCGAGGAGGACGAGGGTCCGGAGACGAGACCTTCCGCCGATGGCAAAGCGATGATGTTCACCCTCGACGTGAGCCCCACCTACGGGCCACCGGAAACCATCGTCGGCCCGTTGCGCGACGCCGCGAAGGACCGCCCCGCCGGCTTGGAACTCGAGGTGACCGGCCCGGCCGCGGTCGACGCCGACATGGACGCCGTCTTCGACGGCATCGACCTCCAGGTCCTCCTCACCACCATCATCGTGGTGACGCTGCTGCTCGTCATCACCTACCGCAGCCCGGTGCTGTGGCTCATTCCGCTCATGGCCGTGGGCGCGGCCGCGCTGACCGCGATGGCAACCGTCTACTTGCTGGTCAAGGGGTTCGGCATCGTGGTGAACGACCAGAACTCGGCGCTGCTGACGATCCTGGTGTTCGGCGTCGGCACTGACTACGCGCTGTTGCTCATCGCCCGCTATCGGGAAGCGTTGCACCACAACGAAAACGTCCGCGTCGCGATGCTCCACGCACTACGCGGCGCGGCGCCGGCCATCGTCGCGTCCGCGGCCACCGTGATCGCCGGTCTGCTCTGCCTGCTCGTCGCGGACCTGAACAGCACCAGCGGGCTGGGCCCGATCGGCGCGGCCGGCATCCTGTGCGCGCTGGTGGCCATGCTGACGTTGTTCCCGGCGATCCTGGTGGTCCTCGGCAGGCGGATCTTCTGGCCCGCCATCCCGCGGTTCAGCACGACGGTGGAGGAGAAGCCGGGACCGTGGGTCCGGCTCGGTGCCGCCATCAGCCGCCGCCGGTGGGTCGCGACGCTCGGCTCGCTCGGCGTCCTGGGCGTGCTCGCCATCGGGCTGGTGGGCAACACCGGCCCGCTGCGGGAGCAGGACCAGTTCGTGTCCGCGCCGGAGTCGGTCAGCGGCTTCACCGTGCTGCGCCAGCACTTCCCCGAGCTGGGTGGCCAGCCGATGACGGTCTTCACGCGCCCTGCGCACCAGGAACGGGTGATCGACGTCGTCAAGAACACTCCCGGTGTGGCAACGGCCTTCCCCGGCCGGACCAGCGGTGACTGGGCCGACATCTCGGTGTTCCCGGCGGACGCGCCGGACACCGCCGCGGAGTACGAGACGATCGAACGGGTGCGCACCGCCGTGCACGCGGTGAGCGGAGCGGAGGCGATGGTCGGCGGGCCGAGCGCGGAGAACCTCGACACCGAGCTGACCGCCGCCCGCGACCAGAAGCTGGTGATCCCGTTGGTGCTCCTGGTGGTTCTGGTCGTCCTCGGTCTCCTGCTCCGGGCGGTCGTGGCCCCGCTGGTCCTGATGGGCACCGTGATCGTCTCGTTCGCGGCGGCCTTCGGCGGCAGCGTGTTCGTCTTCGACACGCTCCTCGGCTTCAAGGGCGTCGACTCCTCGGTGCCACTGCTGGCTTTCCTGTTCCTCGTGGCGCTCGGCGTCGACTACAACATCTTCCTGGCCAGCAGGGCACGGGAGGAGACCGCCCGCCTGGGCACCAGAGCGGGCATGCTCAAAGCCCTCTCCGCCACCGGCGGCGTCATCACCTCGGCGGGCCTGGTCCTGGCGGCCACGTTCGCGGTCCTCGTCACGCTCCCGCTGGTGATGCTGATCGAGGTCGGCTTCTTGGTCGCCTTCGGCGTGCTGCTCGACGCCCTGCTGGTGCGGTCGGTCCTGGTGCCGGCCCTGACCCTGCTGATCGGCAGGCGCATGTGGTGGCCGAGCAGGCTGTCCCGGCCAGCCGAGCCTCCGACCGGTCAACGACCACACGCCGACGACGAAGAGCCCGCACTGCAACGGTAAAACGGCGGGAGTCCGGGACGGGCCGGCCCTGTCCCGGATCAACGCACCGCGGTGTCGTTCCCGGCGATGAGCCGCGCGGCCGGGAGCTCCACCCGAAGCAACGCGCCACCACGCGCCGAGCGCCCCACGGTGGCCCGGCCGCCGTGGGCGTCGACGACCCGCTGCACGATCGACAGCCCCAGACCGGATCCCGGCAACGCCCTGGCGCTGTCAGCACGGTAGAACCGGTCGAACACCCGCGGCACATCGGCCGCGTCGATGCCCGGCCCGGCATCGTCGACCTCGAGCACCGCCGCCGCCCCCTCGGCACGAAGCCGGACCTGCACCGGCTGGCCCGCGGGAGACCACTTGCCGGCGTTGTCGACGAGGTTGAGCACCGCCCGCTGAAGCGCAGCAGGACGCCCGCTCACCCACACCGAGCTCACATCGAGCGCAACCTCGACATCAGGCACACGAGAACCCGCCTGGGTCGCGGCTGCCACCACCACGTCGGCGAAGTCGAGCAGTTCCGTGTTCTCGTCACCGACATCGCCACGGGCCAAGTCGGTCAACTCGGCGACAAGCGTGCTCAGTTCGGCCACCTGGCCACCGAGATCGTTGAGCAACCGGCTCCGGCTCTCCGAGGGCAACGCACTGTCCAGCGTGCCGCGCCGATCAAGCCGGATCAACAGCTCGATGTTCAGACGCAGACTGGTGAGCGGCGTCTTGAGCTCGTGAGCGGCGTCCTCGGCGAGCAACCGCTGGGCCTGCCGCGAGTCCCGCAGCGCGGCCAGCATGTCGTTGATCGACCGGATCAGCTGCCGGATCTCCCCACCGCCCTCGTCAGGGATTCCGGCGTCAAGATCCCGAGTGCGCGCGACACGGACAGCGGCGGCGGTCAGCCGGTCGATCGGCGCCAGCCCCGTCCGAGCCACCGCCCGCCCGACCAGCCCGCCGCAGACCACGCAGAGCAGCCCGATCAGCAGCATCCCCAACCCGAACCGGTTGACCGAGCTGTCATCGGCGACGCGGACCACCTGCACCGCACCGTCGGCAACCCGCAGCGTGTAGACGAGGTAGCCGTCATCATCGCTGTCCCCGGACTCCATCAGCTCAGCCGAAACCCCCTGAACCACGAGCCCGGCACCCTCACTGACCGGAGGCAGCGAGGGCTGCCCGTCCGGCACCCGAACCGAGCCGTCGGCCAGGACCACCCGCATCAGCAGCCCGGACCCGGGATACGGCGGCAACTGGACCTGTGCCAACCCGGCGCGTTCCGCATTCGCCGCCAGGACACGGGAATCAGCCCGCAACTGCTCCTCCGCGGTGCTCCGCAGCTCCCAGTCCAGCAGCTCACTGGCCACCTGAAAAGCAGCGAACACACTGACCGCGATGGCCGTGGCAGCGATCACCGTCAGCCTGGTCCGCAACGACTGCCGATGCCACCAACGCCGCAGCCGGCCGCCGGTCCTGCTCACGGAGGAGTCTCCCGCAACGTGTAGCCCAGCCCGCGCCGCGTGTAGATCAGCCGAGGCTCACCCCCAGCCTCCAACTTGCGCCGCAGATAACTCACATACACCTGGAGGTTGTTGGAGGTGACACTCATGTCGAAGCCCCAGATCGCCTCGAACAGCTCGCCCCGCGTCAACACGCGGGTCGCGTTGCGCACCAACACCTCCAACAGGAAGAACTCGGTCCGCGTCAACCGAAGCGCCCGCTCACCCCGCCAAGCCTCGAACCGGTCGGGATCAACCCGGAGGTCGGCGAAGGTCAGAACCTGCTCCCCGTCATCGCTCTGCGCACGACGGCGCAACAGAGCCCGAACCCTGGCCAGCAACTCCTCGGTGGCGAACGGCTTGGGCAGGTAGTCATCAGCCCCCGCGTCCAGCCCCGCGACCCGATCCGAAACCTGGTCCCGCGCCGTCAACATCAACACCGGCAGATCCCACCCCGCCGCCCGCAACCTCCGACAGGTCTCCACCCCGCCGAGACGAGGCATCATCACGTCGAGGATCAACAGATCCGGCTCGGCAGCACCGATCCCGTCGAGCACGGCGAGACCGTTGGCAACGGTGCTGGTCTCATACCCCTCGACCTGCAGCACCCGCTCCAACGACTCGCGGATGGCCGCCTCGTCATCCGCGATCATGATCCGCACGCCGGCCCCCTCCAGTCGATGCTTTCGCCGCTCATCGTCCCGGACCAACCTGAGGCGAGCGTTAGAACTTCTCGCCGTGGGCGGTCACCGACTACCGGGGCAGCGTGACCGGCCGGCAGTGCGCTGGGTACCTCGCTGGCGGGAGGCAATGCTGAACAGGTGAGCGAAGCGGGCATCACAGGAGTTGGAGGCGGTGTGGTCAAGGGACTGGGCAAGCTGACCAGCGTGGCGGGGAAGCTCTTTTGATGCCGACGGACAACAAGACACCACGCTGAGCTCGAGCACCCTTCGCGGCCCTCGACCAACAGGGTTCTCGTTGACTGAAGGGATTCCTCTGATGCCCGTTCGCGGGTCCAAGTCGCAGCGAATGCGCTTCTGGATCATCACCTGCACGATCTACCTCGGGCTCATCATGGCCGCCGTCCTGCTGCACGACCAGGTCCCGTGGGCGGGTGCGGCCGTAGGAGCACTGGGCGGCTCACTGGTCCTGGCCGCGCTGCTGGGGTGGTGGCGCCGCCACCCGTCCAATCCCGACCGGGCCGAGTAGCCCCGAAACCCGGGACCTGTTCGAGTCTCGTGGGCTGACCCGCTCCACAGAACCGGTCCGGCCGGGCCAGTGTTCGGTGCGCGGGGGACTCAGATGCGGGGCAGACAAGCGGAAACCTCGGCGATGGCGTCGAGGGTGGCGTGGTCGAAGTGACCGGTGACGAGTTCGGTCTCCGCGATGGTGACGGTCCTGCCGTCGCGGTCGCTGCCGTAGTTCTCGCCGGTGAAGCGAATGTCGGCCAGGTCCAGCGCGGTGGAACCCATGGGCCGGATGTCGCCGCTGCCGGGGATGTCGATCACGGTTTTGAACCTGCCCGCGTCGCTGGCCGAGGCCAGGCCGACCCACGCCACCGAGAGCACCGCGGTGTTTCCCGCGCCGTCTCCGACGAGGAACAGGGCGCGTTCAAGAGAGGTGCAGCGGGTGCCGGTGAAGAAGTCGCGGACCTGCCCGAACGAGGCCGCAACGCACTCGGCCTGCTGCCGGGCGGTGCGCTTGAGCTGCTTGACACCGAGGCGCTGCCAGGCCGCCTGGCTGTCACCTTTGCGCGCGGACTTCTGTCCCTCGCTCTGGCGGAGCCTGAGTTGCGGGGACCCGCCCGAACCCGCCCCGGAGGCGGCCTCTCCGGCGACGGTGCCGACTTCGGAGACCAGACCGGGCCCGGTGAGGGTCAGGCCGCCGCTGCCTGCCAGGCCGAGCGCGAGCACCCCGGCCGCCACCACCGCCCCGCTCTTGCCGCCACCGCCCCCGATCGGGACGCGCCGTCCGTCGATCATTCTGAACTTCATCGGACCCCCTCGACTGGATCGTGTTCACGCCACCGGCCACCGGCCTCCCGCCGCTGATCTCGAACCCCTTCACGACGAGAACCGCTGGTGACCGTGCTGTGAGCAAACGCGTCCGCAGGGGCGTGTGTTGACGCACGAATGGGTGAATGCGGTGAGGCGTGTGGAAGGGGGCACTGGGTCGCGTCGAGCTTCCGCGCCGGCGGCGGACAGTTCTCGTTGGCCGCATTGACGAAGTGATGTCTCGGAGCGTCTGGTCGTGCGGTGGACATCAGCGCCACCGCGCCCGGACCGGTTGTGTTGAACTTCGGCTGAACGGCCGCAGCCCGCCCGGATAATTGATTAGCGACTCAACCATTTGAGACGGACGTATGGGACGGCGGCGGCGGGGCGCGGTTGTTGTCCGTCGATGTGATCGCCACGCCGGTGGGAACAACCGGGTATCGATCCCGTGGCTATCTGGCCGCCGCAGGAGGTATGTTGGTCTGACGTACAGCTCACCCTGCCGAACTTTAGTGTGTGGAGATCGCTGTTTTGATTATCGAGCCGCACTCGTTGTCAGCATCGGCGTTCTTGTTGAAAACGCCACCATCGTGATTGACGTGAACCGCGGCCCCGCGGGCGGGGTTCGAGGACGTCGCCGCGGCCCGCGGTGGCCTGCTCGGCTCGGGCGGCGGGGGGTGTCGGGCTGCCGCGGTGTGAGGTGGCGTCGTCTCGGTGTCGATGTTTTCGGCGATAGCGGCGGATGGTCACGCCTCTGATGCCGTCATCGCGATTTCTTGAGCGTCTCGGAACCTCGCCTCTCGATGGGCGCGGTAATCACGCCGACCGGGCTGTGGATGTATGCGATACCGCATGGAATGGCGTCTCGCCCGGACGCGTGGCTGCCCTGTTCACCGGTATAGGTAACTGCACCACCCCCTTCCTGCCTCATATCCTGTTCACGAATGCAGCGGTCCGGTCGGTCTTACGGCGGTGTTCCCGTCAGATGTACTGTCGCGGCATGTTGTCTCGTTGACCCGGGTAAACGTCGATGACCCACGAAGGCTCGCCATGTCGTTCACGCCGGACATTCGCACAGTGGAGCGGGACGTCGAAACGGGGGTGATCAGACAGCGGCTGGCCCGGTGCCGCGTCGACGGCGGCCGAATCCTGCTGATCTCGGGAGCTTCGGGAACGGGGAAGACCTCGCTGCTGGAGGTCGCCGCCGAAGAGGCGCACGCCGCGGGTTTCCGGGTGTTGCGGACGGCGGGGGGAGCGCCGGGGCGCGACGTGGAGTTCGGGGCCCTGCGCAGGCTCTTCCGGGCCTCACCGCCCGACGGGGAGGAACGGCGTGCCAGGGCCGACGTCATCCGGTTCAGCAGGCGTCACGCGGTGGAGGCGGGAGCCCGCGCGGAACCCCGGCGCGCCGACATCCCGTTCGAGGTGCTGCACAACCTGTACTTGACGGTGGTCGGTCTGGCGGCCGTCAAACCGGTCGCCGTGCTCGTCGACGACCTGCACCGGGTCGACCTGTCGTCCATCCGGTGGCTCCTGCACCTGGCACGAAGAGCGGCGGGGGTTCCCGTGGTGGTCGTGGCTGCCGCGGCCGACGACGTGGACACGGCCGCCGAGCCGCTGATCGCCGAACTCCGGGCGGCGCCGCGGTGCGAGGTCCTCGAGTTGGCTCCCCTGAGCCCGCGGGCCGTGGAGGCGGTGGTCGCCGCGCGGCTGGGCGCCGCTCCGGCCCCTTCGGTCGTCGCGGCCTGCTACGAGGTGTCCGCCGGGAACCCCCGCGTGCTGGGGGAGCTGCTCCACGGCCTGTCGGCATGCCAGGAGACGGATCAAGAGGCTGACCAGGTGGCGGACCAGGTGGCCGCCGTGCACGAGGTCGGCGTCCGGGTGCACCGTGCGCGGCTGTTCGCGGCCGTGCGGGCGCAGTCCGCTCCGGTGGTCGCGTTCGCCGGGGTGCTCGCCCTCCTCGGTGAGGACGCGGACCTGGCGATCGCCGCCGAGGTGACGGCCGCCGGTTCCCTCGCGGCCGGTCAGGCGGTCGCCGCGCTCGGCCGCGCGGGGGTGCTGCACCCCGGCACCGTGCGGTTCGCCCACCCGGAGATCGGGCGGACGATCATCGAGGACATGGCCCCGGCGCAGCGGGAGAGGACGCACTCGCGGATCGCCAGGGTGCTGAGCGACCGCGGTGCGCCGGTCGACGTGGTCGCGGCCCACCTGGTGTGCGGGGGGCCACCGACCACGCAGGAGATGGTCGCGGTGCTGCGCGAGGCAGCGGTGGCGGCCGTCGACCGCGGCGAGCCGGAACTGGCCGTGGCGTACCTCCGGCACGCCCTCACCGGGCAGTGGAAGCCTGATCTCCTGGTCACGCTGCTCACCGCGCTCACCCGCGTCGAGCGGTCGGCGGACCCGCGGGCGGCCTGGGAGCACTTGGCGGAGGCGTTGAGGCTGATGGACTCGCCGCTGCGACGGGCCCGCGCCGCGGTCGACCTGTTCCCCCTGGCCACCGGGTGCACCGCGGCACCGCTGGTCGACCTGCTGGAGGACTGCCTGGAGTGGCTGAGCCAGGCCGGCGAGCCGACCGGCGAGCTGCGCACCCGCTTGCTGGCCCACATGGTCTCCTCGGCCACGGGGAACCGCGACGTCATGGCCAGGCTGAGACCCCGGCTGGACGCGCTGGATCCCGATTCGCTCGGTGGCACGCCGGGGCAGTGCGCACTGCTCGCGGTGCACGTGATGCTCGCCGCGCTGGAGGGCAGGTTGCCCGCGGCCTCGGCGGTGGAGTCGGCCACGCGCGCGTTGCAGGGGGACCTGCTGCTGCGTGACGACATGCTGCACCCGATGTTCGTCTCGGCGATCGTCGTGCTCCAGCTGGCCGAGCGGTTGGACCTCGTCACCCCGCTGTACGACGCTGGCATCGGCGACGCCAAGGTGCGCAACCTGCCGGCGATGCGCGCGATGCTGACCAGCGCGCGGTCCGTGGTGCGGTTCCACAGCGGCGACGTGCCGGGCGCCCTGGTGGAGGCCAGGGCTTCGCTCCAGGCGTACGCCGACGGGCACCAGGACGACAACCAGCCGCTGACGGTGGCGGCCGCCGTGGCGTGTCTCGGCGAGCTGGGCCAGTGGGACGAGGCGGCCGAACTGGTGCGCTCCGACTTCGCGCCGGCCGTCGAGCACTCGTTCCACTGGTGCTGGATGCTCGCGGCCCGCGCCGTGGTGCTCGAGGGCCGGGGTGACCTGCGGGCGGCGCTGGAGCAGACGCTCGACTGCGGCAGGAGGCTGACCTGGTGGAACATCCACAACGAGGCGGTGCTCCCGTGGCGCGGCCGGGCGGCGCTGCTGCACTGGCGGCTCGGTGAGGTCGCCGAGGCACGGCGCCTGGCGGGTGAGGCGCTCGAGCTGTCCCGGCGCTGGGGCGCGGACGGCGCGGTCGGGTCGGCGCTGCGCGTGGCCGGCCTGGTCGAGGGCGGTGCGAAGGGGTTCGCGCTGCTGCGCAGGGCCGTGGTGTACGGGGAGAGGTCACCCGCGCGGCTGGAGCTGGCCAAGACCCTGATCGAACTGGGCACCGCGCAGCACACGGCGGGCGACGACGAGGCTGCCCGCGCGACGCTGCGCCGCGGCCTCGACCTCGCGACCCAGTGCGGCGCCACGACGCTGGTGCTCCGTGCCCGCTCCGAGCTGGTCGCCGCGGGGGGCAGGCCGCGGCGCGACCGCCTGCACGGCACGAACGCGCTCACCCCCGCCGAATGGCAGGTGGTGCGGCTCGCCGCGCTGGGCAGCAGCAACGACCAGATCGCGCAGTCCCTGTTCGTGACCCAGCGGACCGTCGAGTTCCACCTCACCAACAGCTACCGCAAGCTCGGCCTGACCGAACGCTCACAACTGGTCGACGTGGTCGACCCGGACGGTCACCGGGGTTCCGCCGCGTGGTAGGCGCGACAGCTCAGCGGCACCGTCACGGCGGCGATGACCGCGAGCATGACCAGGGCCGCCGGCAGGGGGTGCTCGGACACGACGCTTCCGGTGCTCGCGGACATCGGGCCGCCCCACAGCTGGCGGCACGCGCTCGACACGGCGCTGATCGGGTTCCACTCCGCCACCACCCGCAGCCAGCCCGGCAGGCCGTCGAGCGGCACGAAGGCGTTGGACAGGAACGACCCGCACACCAGCACCAGGCCGGAGAGCGCGCCGAGCGCCTCGGGGCTGCGCACCGACAAGCCGAGCAGGAGCCCGAACCACAGCATCACGTAGGTGAAGAGGAGCAACAGCCCGAACCCCGCGGCGATCGACAGCACGCCCGTGTCCGGCCGCCAGCCGAGCAGCGCCCCGACGATCGACGCGATGCAGATGCCGATCGCGGCCAGGCCGAGGTCGGACACGGTGTGCGCCACCAGGATCGCGCCGCGGGACGTCGGCAGCGACCGGAACCGGTCCACCAGCCCGTTGCGCAGGCTGGTCGCGGTGCCGATGGCGATGCTGCCGACGCACGCCAGCGCCACCTGCGCGCCGACCCCCGCCATCATGTAGCCGAGGTAGTCGCCGCCGCGCACGGAGATCGCCTTGTTCAGCATGTAGCCCAGGACCAGCACCATGGTCAGCGGTGTCAGGGTGACGCCGAGGATCCTCGTCGGCGTCCTCCGCAGGTGCAGCAGGTGCCTGCCGATGAGGGCCGTGGTGTCGACCAGCACGCCGTTCACGAGTGCTCCTGTCCGGTGAGGTGGAGGAAGACGTCGTCGAGCGAGGGGCGGCGCAGCGCGAACCCCGCGATCTCGATCCCCGCGGTCTCCAGCGCGGTCGCCGCCGTCGCGACCGCGCCCATCCCGTCGGGCAGCCGCACCGAGAAGCTCTTGCCGCCCGCCGCCTCGCGCGGTGGCATCGCCGCGACGCAGGACAGCGCGCTCGCCGCCGCGGACAGGTCGCGGCCGTGCGCCACGGTCACCTCCAGCCACTCGGCGCCGACCTTGCGCTTGAGCTCGTCGGGGGTTCCCTCGGCGATCACCACACCGTGGTCCACGACCGCGATCCGGTCGGCGAGCACGTCGGCCTCCTCGAGGTACTGCGTGGTGAGCAGCACCGTGACACCGGAGGCGACCTGGTCGCGGATCATCCGCCAGAGCGTCGCGCGGCTGCTCGGGTCCAGGCCGGTGGTCGGCTCGTCGAGGAACACCACCGGTGGTGAGGACACCAGGCAGGCGGCCAGGTCGAGGCGCCTGCGCATTCCTCCCGAGTACGTCCTGGTGAGCCGGTCGGCGGCGTCGGTCAGCTCGAACCTGGCCAGCAGCTCGGCGGCGCGGTCCCTGGCACCCTGCTTGCCCAGGCGCAGCAACGTGCCCAGCAGCACGAGGTTCTCGCGCCCGGTGAGCTGCTCGTCCACGGCGGCGTACTGACCCGCGAGACCGATCCGTCTGCGCACCTCCCGCGGTTCGCGCAGCACGTCGTGGCCCGCGACCACGGCCCTCCCGGAGTCGGGCCGGGCCAGCGTCGCCAGAATCCTCACCGTCGTGGTCTTCCCGGCGCCGTTGGGCCCGAGCACCCCCAGCACCGTCCCGGCGGCCACGGACAGGTTCACCCCGTTGAGCGCGTGATGGTCCGAATAGGACTTCCGCAGTCCCTCGGCCTCGATCGCAGCGTTCACTGTCCGCCTCATCCGCGTCGGCAACTTTCCGACGTGATTGGACCAGACCAGCCGCTTGCACGGTGCCAGTCGTCCTTGCCGCACGCCAGTTCCGGCGGACCTAATGTCCAGCCGTCGCCGAGAACGAAAGGGGAACGAGTCGATGAAGTGGACGCCGACCGAGATCAGGCCGGAGGACGTAGCGGCGCGCGCGGACGTCGAAGGACTCGCCGACCACCTCCGCACCATCGACCTGGACGCTCTGCTCGTCCAGGCCAAGGTGTTGGTGTTCCGGGGTTTCCACGTCCCCGAGGACGGCCTCGACGGGGTGCTCGACCTGGTGCTGCCGGACCGCTTGGCCTACGTGCACGGGAACACGCCGCGCACCAAGGTCGGCAAGAACGTCTACACCTCGACCGAGTACCCGCCCGAGTTCACCATCTCCATGCACAACGAGATGTCCTACGCCCACCACTGGCCCGCGCGGCTGGCGTTCTACTGCGCCAAGCCCGCCACCGCGGGTGGCGCGACGCCGGTGGTCGACGGCACCGCGTGGCTGGCCGCGCTCGACGACGACCTCCGGGACCGGTTCGCGGACGGCGTCTGCTACACGCAGAACCTGCACGGCGGCATGGGTTTCGGCAAGAGCTGGCAGGACACCTTCGAGACCTCCGACCAAGCGCAGGTCGAGGAGTTCTTGGCGGCCAGCGACTCCACCTGGGAGTGGCTGTCCGACGGCACCCTGCGCGTGCGGCAGCTGCGCCGCTCGTTCACCCGGCACCCCGTCACCGGTGAGGAGGTCTGGTTCAACCAGGCCGACCAGTGGCACGTGGCGGCGCTGGACCCGCAGACCTCCGCCGCGATGTCGGAGATCCTGACGGAGGACGAGATGCCCCAGTCGGTCACGTTCGCCGACGGCGGCCCGATCCCGGCGGAGTACGTCACGCAGATCCGCGACCGCGGCCTCGACACGGCGGTCGACGTCGACTGGCAGCAGGGCGACCTGATGCTCGTGGAGAACGTGCTCGCGGGCCACGGCCGCCGGCCGTTCGAAGGGCCGCGCCGCATCCTCGTCGCCATGTCCGACTGACCAGAGCACAGGAGTACGAATGTTCCAGCCGTCGTTCGCGGTGATCTCCGGGGCACAGGTGCACCGGGTCCTCACCGGCAACGAGAAGATGATCGTCGACCTCGTCGAGACCACCTACCGGGTGCACGGCCAGGGCGACACGGTGAACCCGCCGTCGTACTTCCTGCGGATGCCGGACCGGCCCACGTCCCGGATCATCGCCCTGCCCGCCGCCCTCGGCGGTGACTCCCCTGTGGACGGTCTCAAGTGGATCTCCAGCTTCCCGGAGAACGTCTCTGCGGGCATGCCGCGGGCGTCCGCGGTGCTGGTCCTCAACGACCACGACACCGGATATCCGTTCGCCTGCCTCGAAAGTTCCATCATCAGTGCCGTCAGGACGGCCGCGTCCGCGGTCCTCGCCGCCGACCGGCTGACCGCCGGGACCGGCCGTCCGCTCCGGGTCGGGTTCTTCGGCGTCGGCCTGATCGCCCGCTACATCCACACCTACCTCGCGGGCACCGGGTGGTCGTTCGACGAGATCGGCGTGCACGACCTGTCGGCCGAGCACGCGGCTGGTTTCCGCGAGTACCTCGAGGGAACGGGCACCAGCGCGCGGATCACCGTGCACACCGACCCCGAGACCCTCGTCCGCGAGTCCGACCTGGTGATCTTCGCGACGGTCGCGGGCTCCCCGCACGTCACCGACGTCGGCTGGTTCGACCACAACCCGCTGGTGCTCAACGTGTCGCTGCGCGACCTCTCGCCGGAGATCATCCTCGCGTCCGCCAACGTCGTCGACGACGTCGAGCACTGCCTGAAGGCCGACACCTCCCCGCACCTGGCGGAGAAGCTGAGCGGCGGCCGCGACTTCATCGACGGCACGCTCGACGAGGTCATCAGGGGAGTGGTCCAGCCGCGGCCCGGCCGGCCGCTGGTGTTCTCCCCGTTCGGCCTCGGAGTGCTCGACCTCGCCGTCGGCCGCCACGTCTACGAGGAGCTCCGCGCGGCCGGCGAGCTCGCCCTCGTCGACGACTTCTTCCACGAGCTGCGGCGCTACGGCGACCCGCGTCGTTCCCACACGTCCTAGGAGGTGCCATGCCGATCATCACGGCTCCGCAGGACTTCCACGCGGAGGACCTGTTTGTCGATCTCGGTGCAGTGGTCGATCGTTCCCTGTACCTCAAGTGCGAGGGCTTCAACTTCGCGGGATCGGTCAAGCTCAAGGCGGCAGCCGAGATGATCGCGGCCGCCGAACGCAGCGGCACGCTGACCAGCGACTCGATCATCGTCGAGTCCTCGTCCGGCAACCTCGGCATCGCGCTGAGCATCATCGCCGCGCACAAGGGCTACCGGTTCATCTGCGTCACCGACTCGCGGTGCAACCTGACCACCCGCCGGATGATGGAGGCGCTGGGCAGCCAGGTGCACACGATCACCGAGCCCGACGTCGACGGCGGCTTCCTGGCCGCCCGGATCGCCTACGTCCGCGACCTGGTCGCCTCGGACCCGCGGTGCCTGTGGCTCAACCAGTACCACAACGTGAACAACTGGAAGGCCCACTACCGGCGGACCGCGCCCTCGATCGCCCGGAACTTCCCCGGCCTCGACGTGCTCTTCGTCGGAGCGGGCACCACCGGCACCCTCATGGGGTGCGCCCGGTACTTCCGCGACGAGGGCCTGCCGGTCCGCATCGTCGCGGTGGACAGCGTCGGATCGGTCACGTTCGGCGGCGCGCCTGGGCTGCGGATGATTCCCGGCCTCGGCACCAGCGTCCGGCCCAGCCTGCTGGTCGAGTCCCTGGTCGACGACGTCGTGTACGTGGAGGAGGCGGACACCGTCCGGTCGTGTCACCGCCTGGCGCGCAACGGTTTCCTCTTCGGCGGCTCCACCGGAACCGTCGTCAGCGGCGCGCTGTCCTGGCTCGACGCCAACGCCGCGGGCAGGGACCTGACCGCCGTCGTGATCGCGCCCGACATGGGCGAGCGCTACCTGGACACGGTCTACCAGGAGAACTGGGTGCGCGACATCTATGGCGACGACGTGCTCGCCGTCGACCTCGAGAACGCGGGAGCACGCTCCAATGACTGAACAGGCAGAAAAGCGGATACCGCTCTCGGCGGCGCAGACCGAGCTCTGGTACGCCCAGCAGCTCGATCCCGGCAACCCGATCTGGAACATCGCCGAGTACTACACGATCGACGGCCCGCTCGACGCCGGCCTGTTCGAGGCCGCGATCCGGCGCTGCATCGAGGAGACCGACTGCCTGCGCGTCCGGTTCGAGCAGCGCGACGACCGGGTCGAGCAGGTTGTCCGGTCCTCTGTGGACTGGGAGCTCCAGGTCGTCGACCTCGTCGGCGCCGACCACCCCTACACCGAGGCGCAGGACTGGATGCAGGCCGACCTCAGGACCGCGGTGGCCCTCGACGCCCCACTGCTGTTCGGGTTCGCCCTGATCAAGATCTCGGCCACCAGGACCCTGTTCTACCAGCGGGCGCACCACATCCTGTGGGACGGGTTCAGCGAGGCGCTGTTCACCCGGCGGCTGGCCGCGGTCTACACCGCGATGCAGGCGGGGGAGCCTTACGAGGACGGAGCTTTCGCCGGTCTTGACGCGCTCGTCGGCGAGGAGCTCGCCTACCGGGACTCGCCGCACTTCGAGCGGGACCGCCAGTACTGGGCCGGCCGGTTCCCCGAACCCGTCGAGCTGACCGAGATCTCCGGTCGGCCCGCGACCCCGGTGCGCGACCACCTGCGCCTGGTCCTCGACATCGACCCCGCCGTCGCCGCGCGGATGAAGTCCGTGGCATGGGACGCCAGGGCGGCACTGCCGACCCTGGTGGTCGCCGCCACGGCCGCGTACGCCCAGCGGATGACCGGCCGCCGCGACGTGATGGTGTCCATGCCGGTGACCGCCAGGACGACGCCCACGGCGAAGGCCGTTCCCGGCATGCGGGCCAACGTGCTGCCGCTGGCGCTGACCATCCCGCCGGCGATGACCCGCACCGAGCTGCTGTCCCTCGCGGGCGGCGTGCTGGGCAAGACCCTGCGGCACCAGAGGTTCCGCGGCAGGCAGGTCCGCGAGCTCATGGGGCTCGCATCGGACGACCGCCGCCCGTTCGGCCCCGAGGTCAACGTGGTGTCGTTCGTCGAGGAGATGCGCTTCGGCGACTGCACGGTCACCACGACCAACCTGTCCACCGCGCCCAGCGACGACCTGACGATCACGGTGTTCCCGACGGCCGGCGACGGCCTGGGCATGTACCTCGACGGCAACCTCGACCTGTACTCGGCGGACGAGCTGGCCGCGCACCTGCGCCGCTTCCACGAGTTCCTCGGCGCCTTCACCGCGCTGCCCGGCGACGTGCCCCTCAGCCGGGCCGACGTGCTGGGCTCCGCCGAGCGGAACCGGTTGTTGGTGGAGTGGAACGACACGGGTCGTGTCGGTGGGTTCACTGATGTGGTGGAGCGTGTTCGTGAGTTGGCGCTTGCTTCGCCGGATGTTGTTGCGGTGGAGGATGACTTCGGGGCGGTGTCGTACGCGGAGTTGGTAGCGCGTGCGAGTGCTGTGTCGCGTCGGGTGAGTGGCGGGCTGGTCGGTGTGTTGTGCGATCCCGGGGTCGGGTTCGCGGTGGCGGTGTTGGGAGTGTTGGGGGCCGGGGCGGCTTATGTGCCTTTGGACCCCGGGGCTCCGGTGGTTCGCAATGCGGGTTTGGTGGCGGACAACGGTATCGAGACCCTGTTGGTGGGTCCGGAGTATGCCGGTTTGGCGCGGTCGTTCCCAGGCGTCGAGGTAGTGGTGCTCGATGGTGCTTCCGATGACGAGTTGATGGCGTTGTCGGGTGGGTCCGATGACTTGGCGTATGTGATTTTCACGTCGGGTTCGACGGGTGTGCCCAAGGGTGCGATGGTGCATCGGGGCGGGATGGTGAACCACCTGTTGGCGAAGGTGGAGGACCTGGGTCTGTCGTCGGCGGATGTGGTGGTGCAGAACGCGCCGCTGACGTTCGACATCTCGGTGTGGCAGACGCTGGTGGCGTTGGTCGTGGGCGGTCGTACGCGGGTTGTCGGGCGGGCGACGGCGATGGATCCGGCGGCGTTGTTCGCGCTCAAGGGTGTGACGGTGCTGGAAGTGGTGCCGTCGTTGCTGCGCACCGCTCTGGACTCCTGGGATTCCGGTGCCGCGGTACCGGACTTGAGCGGTTTGCGGTGGCTGGTGGTCACGGGTGAGGCGTTGGCGCCGGATCTGTGTGTCCGCTGGCACGACCGCTTCCCGAGCATTCCGCTGGTGAATGCTTATGGTCCGACGGAGTGTTCGGACGATGTGACGCACGCGGTGATCGAGGGCGATCCCGGTGCGCGGGTGCCGATCGGCCGCGCGGTGCGCAACACGAAGCTGTATGTGCTCGGCGATGATCTGGGGCTTGTCCCGGTCGGCGTGCCAGGCGAGCTGTACGTGGGTGGTGCGGGTGTTGGTCGGGGGTATCTCAACGATCCTGTTCGTACGGCGTCGGTGTTCGTGGCCGATCCGTTCGAGGTCGGTTCCCGGATGTATCGGACCGGCGACCGTGTCGTCCGCAGGCCCGATGGCCAGCTCGAGTTCCTGGAACGACGTGACCACCAGGTGAAGATCCGGGGTCACCGCATCGAGCTCGGAGAGATCGAGACGACGTTGCGCGGTGTCGATGGTGTCGTCGATGTCGTGGTCGCCGCCCGGAACGACGGGCAGGGCGCGAAGCGTCTGGTGGCGTACGTGGTCGGCGAACTGACCGGGCTCAAGGAAGAGGCCGGGCGCGTCCTGCCCGACTACATGGTGCCGTCGTTGTTCGTCGGCTTGCCGGAGCTGCCGCTGACGGCCAACGGCAAGGTCGACCGCAAGGCACTGCCGGCGCCGGACTTCGCGGCGGCTCCCCCTTCTTCGACGGGCATGCCGCGCACACCCGGCGAGGAGATCCTTTGTGGACTGTTCGCCGAGGTGCTGGAGGTGCCGGTCGTCGGCATCCACGACGACTTCTTCGACCTGGGCGGCCATTCGTTGCTGGCCACCCGGCTGATCAGCCGGGTCAGGACAGTTCTCGGCGCGGAGCTGACGCTGCGCACGCTGTTCGACACGCCGACCGTCGCGGCGCTCGCCGCGCACCTGACGGGCGGCACGCCCCGCCGGAAGCTGACCGCCGCGCCGCGCCCGGAGTTCATCCCGCTGTCCCCCGGGCAGCAGCGGCTGTGGTTCCTCAACCAGCTCGAAGGCCCCAGCGCCACCTACAACGTGCCCGCGGTGCTGGCACTGACCGGTGACCTCGACGTCCCCGCCCTCGAAGCGGCGCTGGCCGACTTCGTCGCGCGGCACGAGACCCTGCGCACGATCTTCCCTGAGCAGGACGGGACTCCGCACCAGGTCGTGCTCGACCCGGCGGCGGTGTCCACGGCCCTCGACGTCGTGCCGGTGACCCCCGAGGGACTCGCGGACGCCATCACCGAGTTCGCCGCGCTGCCCTTCGACATCGTGTCCGAGGCGCCCGTCCGGGTCAGGCTGTTCGCCGTCGGACCGCGGGAGCACCACCTCGTGCTGTCCCTGCACCACATCTCCAGCGACGGGTGGTCTTCGCTGCCACTGCGCCGCGACCTCGCCGAGGCGTACTCCGCCAGGGTCGCGGGACGCGCCCCGGCGTGGACCCCGCTGACCGTGCAGTACATCGACTACAGCATCTGGCAGCGCGACCTGCTCGGCGACGAGAGCGATCCGGCGAGCCCGGCCGCCGTGCAGCTCGCCTACTGGCGCGACCGGCTCGCGGACCTGACGGAGGACGTGCGACTGCCCCTGGACCGTCCCCGCCCCGCCACCCGGAGCAACCGCGGCGGCACGGTCTCCGTGTCGGTGGGAACCGCGCTGTACGACAAGGTCACCGCGCTGGCCCGGCAGACCGGCACCAGCCACTTCATGGTCGTGCAGGCGGCGCTGGCCACGGTCCTGCACAAGCTCGGCGCCGGCGACGACATCCCGATCGGCACTCCGATCGCCGGGCGCGCGGACGAGGCGCTCGACGACCTGGTGGGTCTGTTCATCAACACCTTGCTGCTGCGCAACGACCTGTCAGGTGACCCGACGGTGCGCGACCTCCTCGCCAGGGTCCGGGAGACCGACCTGGCGGCGTACGCCCACCAGGACCTGCCGTTCGAGCGCCTGGTGGAGGTCCTGCGGCCCGCCCGCTCGCTGGCGAAGCAGCCGCTGTTCCAGGTCGTGATGGCCTACCAGAACGAGGTGGCCGGCCTGCCGGAGATGACCGGGCTGACCGCGCAGTTCCGGGTCCACACCATTGGCACGGCCAAGTTCGACCTCAACTTCGAGTTCACCGAGCTGGCCGCGGGCGGCATCGCCCTGTCCGTCGAGTACAGCGCCGACCTGTTCGACGAGTCGACCGTGGAGCTGGTGGGCGCCCGCTTCCTGCGGGTCCTGGAGGCGTTCACCGCGGACCCGGACCGGCGGGTGAGCCAGGTCGACGTGCTCGACGACGCCGAACGGCGGCAGCTCGTCGAGGAGTACCGGCAGGCCAGGACGTTCGTGCTGGACGAGCATCTGATGCCGGTCCCGCACGGCGTCCCCGGCGAGCTGTTCGTCGCCAGCCCCGCCGTCGCGGGTCTGTCGCTCGAGGTCATGGACCCCGAGGGCGAGCGGTTCGTGTCGAGCCCGCTGGCCGACGACGGCACGTGGCTGATGCGCACCGGCGAGCTCGTCCGGTGGAACGGCACGACCACCGAACGGGTCGGCAAGGTCGTGCGCAAGCTCGCGGTCCGGGCGCCGGAAGTGGCGCCGGAACCGGCGGCGCCCGAGCCCGTCGCGGACGCCTACCGCGCCCCCCGCACCCCGCAGGAGGAGATCCTCTGCGGCCTGTTCGCCGAGGTGCTGAACCTGCCGCGGGTCGGCAGGGACGACAACTTCTTCGAGTCGGGCGGCCAGTCCCTGCTGGCCAACCGCCTCGTCAGCCGGGTGCGCACGACCCTGGACTCGGAGCTGGCGGTGCGCGACCTGTTCGAGGCGCAGACGCCCGCCGAGCTGGCGGGGCGGCTGGGCCACGGGCGGAGCAGGCGCGCGCTGGAGGCATCGGCGCGACCCGACGTGCTGCCGCTGTCGTTCGGGCAGCAGCGGCTGTGGTTCCTCAACCGCCTCGAAGGCGACTCCGCCACGTACACGATCCCCCTGGCGCTGCGGCTGAAGGGGAACCTGGAGCGCGCCGCGCTGCGGGACGCCTTCGCCGACGTGGTCGACCGGCACGAGGTCCTGCGCACGGTCTACCCCGAGGTCGACGGCGCACCGCGCCAGGAGATCAGGACCGGGCGGCCGGAGATGGCCGAGCGGACGGTGTCGGAGGAGGAGCTGCACGTCGCGCTCGCCGCCGCCGCCGACCGCGGCTGGGACCTGACCACCGACCTCCCCGTGCGGGCCGAGCTGTTCTCCCTCGCCCCCGACGAGCACGTGCTCCTGCTGACGTCGCACCACATCGCCAGCGACGGGTGGTCCGCCACCCCGCTGGCCCGCGACCTCGCCCACGCCTACCGGGCCCGCCTGGCCGGGCACCCGCCGAAGTGGGCTCCGCTGCCGGTCCAGTACGCGGACTACGCGCTGTGGCAACGGGACCTGCTCGGCGACGAGGCCGACCCGGAGAGCCTCGCGGCGAAGCAGATGGAGTTCTGGCGCTCGGCGCTCGCCGACCTGCCGGACGAGCTGGGCCTGCCGACCGACCGGCCGCGTCCCGGCGTGTCCAGCTACCGCGGCGACACCGTCCGGTTCGAGCTTCCGGCCGACCTGCACCGAGGGCTCGCGGACCTGGCGCGGACGACCGGCGCCAGCCTGTTCATGGTGCTCCAGGCCGCGCTCTCGACCCTGTTCCGCAAGCTCGGCGCGGGCACCGACATCCCGATCGGCGCGCCGATCGCCGGCCGCACCGACGACGCGCTCGACGACCTGGTCGGGTTCTTCCTGAACACGCTGGTGCTGCGCGCGGACCTGGCGGGCGACCCGACGTTCCGCGAGCTGCTCGGACGGGTCCGCGAGACGGACCTGGCGGCGTACGCCCACCAGGACCTGCCGTTCGAGCGGCTGGTGGAGGTGCTCAACCCCACCCGGTCCAGGGCGCGCCAGCCGCTGTTCCAGGTGGTGCTGATCCTGCAGAACAACGCGACCGCCGAGGTCGACCTGCCGGGGCTGCGCACGACCGCCGAACTGCTCCGCACGCCCGCGGCCGACGTCGACCTGCACTTCGACTTCATCGAGGAGTACGACGCCGAGGGCTCGGGCGCGGGCGTCGAGGGTCTGCTGAAGTTCAGCACCGACCTGTTCGACCGGTCCACTGTGGACCTGATGGTCGAACGGCTGGTGCGCCTGCTGTCCACCGTCGTCGCCGACCCCGACCAGCGGATCAGCGCGATCGACGTGCTGGGCTCCGCTGAGCGGGACCGGTTGCTGGTGGAGTGGAACGACACCGGTCGTGCCGGTGGGTTCGCTGATGTGGTCGAGCGGGTTCGTGAGTTGGCGCTCGCCTCACCGGATGTTGTTGCGGTGGAGGATGACTTCGGTTCGGTGTCGTACGCGGAGTTGGTCGCGCGTGCGAGTGCTGTGTCGCGTCGGATAAGTGGCGGGCTGGTCGGTGTGTTGTCCGACCCCGGCATCGGATTCGTCGTGTCCGTGCTGGGCGTGCTCGGTGCGGGTTCCGCTTACGTGCCGTTGGACCCTGGTGCGCCGCTGACGAGGAACGCGGACCTGATCGCCAACAGTGGCATCGAGACCCTGTTGGTGGGTCCGGAGTATGCCGGTTTGGCGCGGTCGTTCCCAGGCGTCGAGGTAGTGGTGCTCGATGGTGCTTCCGATGACGAGTTGGTGGCGTTGTCGGGTGGGTCCGATGACTTGGCGTATGTGATTTTCACGTCGGGTTCGACGGGTGTGCCCAAGGGTGCGATGGTGCATCGGGGCGGGATGGTGAACCACCTGTTGGCGAAGGTGGAGGATCTGGGGCTGTCGTCGGCGGATGTGGTGGTGCAGAACGCGCCGTTGACGTTCGACATCTCGGTGTGGCAGACGCTGGTGGCGTTGGTCGTGGGCGGTCGCACGCGGGTTGTCGGGCGGGCGACGGCGATGGATCCGGCGGCGTTGTTCGCGCTCGAGGGCGTGACGGTGCTGGAGGTGGTGCCGTCGTTGCTGCGCACCGCTCTGGACTCCTGGGATTCCGGTGCCGCGGTACCGGACCTGGGTGGGTTGCGGTGGCTGGTGGTCACGGGTGAGGCGTTGGCGCCGGATCTGTGTGTCCGCTGGCACGACCGCTTCCCGACCATCCCGCTGGTCAATGCTTATGGCCCGACGGAGTGTTCGGACGATGTGACGCACGCGGTGATCGAGGGCGATCCCGGTGCGCGGGTGCCGATCGGCCGTGCGGTGCGCAACACGAAGCTCTACGTGCTCGGCGATGATCTCGGGCTTGTCCCGGTCGGCGTGCCTGGCGAGCTGTACGTCGGCGGCGCGGGTGTCGGCAGGGGATACCTCAACGATCCTGTTCGTACGGCGTCGGTGTTCGTGGCTGATCCGTTCGAAGTTGGTTCCCGGATGTATCGGACCGGTGACCGTGTCGTCCGCAGGCCCGATGGCCAGCTCGAGTTCCTGGAACGACGTGACCACCAGGTCAAGATCCGGGGCCACCGCATCGAACTCGGCGAAATCGAGACGGCGCTGCGCGGCCTGACGGGGATCACCGACGCGGTCGTCGACGTCCGCACGGACAGCGCCGGGCAGAAGAGGCTGATCGGCTACGTCGTCGGCGACGCGGCGGGCGTGAAGACCGCGGCGGGCGCGGTGCTGCCGGACTACATGGTGCCCTCGATCGTCGTCGGCCTCGCGGAGCTGCCGCTGACGGCCAACGGAAAGGTGGACCGCAAGGCGCTGCCGGCACCGGACTTCGCCGAGAACTCCTCGTCGGGCGCGCCTCGCACACCGGGTGAGGAGATCCTTTGTGGACTGTTCGCCGAGGTGCTGGAGGTCCCGGTCGTCGGCATCCACGACGACTTCTTCGACCTGGGTGGCCATTCGTTGCTGGCCACCCGGCTGATCAGCCGGGTCAGGACCGTTCTCGGCGCCGAGCTGACGCTGCGCACGCTGTTCGACACGCCGACCGTGGCGGCGCTCGCGGCCTGCCTCGGCGACACCCCGGTCCGTCCGCCGCTGGTCCGCTCCGACCGCCCCGGCAGCATCCCGCTGTCGTCCGGCCAGCAGCGGCTGTGGTTCCTCAACCGGCTGGAGGGAGCCACCTCCACCTACAACATCCCCATCGCCCTGCGGCTCGCCGGCGACCTCGACCGGGACGCGCTCGAGCAGGCGTTCGCCGACGTGGTGGACCGGCACGAGAGCCTGCGGACGGTGTTCCCGGAGAGCGAGGGCGAGCCCCGCCAGCGCGTCCTGGAGGGTGTCCGGCTCCCCATCACGGTCGCCACGACCGACGAGAGCACCCTGGACAAGGCCCTCGCCGCCGCGGTGAGCCGCGGGTTCGACCTCACCACCGAGATCCCGGTGCGCGCCGAGCTCTTCGCGGTGGGGCCGCGGGACCACGTGCTGCTGCTCGTGGTGCACCACATCGCGGGAGACGGCTGGTCGATGGCGCCACTGGCCGCCGACCTGGCCGAGGCGTACTCGGCCCGCCGCGCCGGTGACGGCCCGGGGTGGGCCCCGCTGCCGGTGCAGTACGTCGACTACAGCGCCTGGCACCGGAGGCTCCTCGGTGACGAGGACGACCCGCTGAGCCTGGCGGCCGGGCAGCTCGCCTACTGGCGCGAGCAGCTCGCCGGCCTGCCGGAGCAGCTCGCGCTGCCCGCGGACCGGCCGAGGCCCTCCGTGGCGAGCCATCACGGCGACACGGTGCGCTTCGAGATCGACGCCGACCTGCACCGGGCGCTCGCCGCCCTGGGCAGGCAGTCCGGCACCAGCCTGTTCATGGTGCTGCAGAGCGGACTGGCCGCCCTGCTGCACGCGCTCGGCGCGGGAACGGACATCCCCATCGGCACCCCTGTCGCCGGCCGGACCGACGATGCGCTGGACGGCCTCGTGGGCATGTTCATCAACACGCTGGTGCTGCGCACGGACGTCGCGGGCAACCCGACGTTCCGCGACCTGCTCGACCGGGTGCGGGCGACCGACCTGGCCGCCTACGCCCACCAGGACCTGCCGTTCGACCGGCTGGTCGACGTGCTCAACCCGGTGCGGTCCACGTCGGTGCCGCCGCTGTTCCAGACGATGCTGGTGATGCAGAACAACCCGCCCGCCGAGGTGCGGCTGCCGGGCCTGGACGTCTCGCTGGTGCCGGTCGGCACCGGGACGGTGAAGGTGGACCTGCGCTTCGAGTTCACCGCCGACGCCGGCGTGCTGCGAGCGGTCGTCGACTTCAGCACCGACCTCTACGACCGCGCGACGGTCGAGCGGATCGCCGCCATGCTGGTGCGCGTCCTGCGTTCGGCGACCACCGATCCCGACGCCCGCCTCGCCTCGCTCGACGTCCTGGACCCGGCCGAGCGGCACGCCGTCACCGCCGGGTGGAACGACACCGCGTTCGCGGTGGAGCCGCTCACGATGCCGGAGCTGTTCGAGCGCCAGGCGGCCGAGACCCCCGACTCCACCGCCGTGGTGTGCGCGGAGGAAGAGCTGTCGTACGCGGAGCTGAACCTCCGCGCCAACCGGATCGCCCACATGCTGGCCGCCGAGGGGATCGGTTCCGGCGACATCGTCGGGCTCGCCTTCCCGAGGTCGCTCGACCTGGTGGCGTCGCTGCTGGGCGTCCTCAAGGCGGGGGCGGCGTACCTGCCGATCGAGCTGGACCACCCGGCCGAGCGGATCGCCTACCTCGTGGGCGACGCGAAGCCCGTGCTGGTGCTGGCCGGCGCGGCGGCGCCGGTGACCGGTGTGCCGGTCGTCCGGGTCGACACCCGGCCGGTCCGGCGTGATCTGGCGCAGCGCAAGGGAACCGACCTCGTGGACGCCGACCGGGCTCGCCCTGTGCACCGGCGTGACGCGGCCTACGTCATCTACACCTCGGGCTCGACGGGCCGTCCCAAGGGCGTGGTGGTCGAGCACCACGCGCTCGCGGACTACCTGGCGTGGACGAGGAGCTCCTACGCCTCCGCGTCGGGCACCGCGCTGGTGCACTCGCGGGTGTCGTTCGACCTGACCGTGACCGCCCTGCTCACGCCGCTGGTGTCCGGCGGCCGGGTCGTGCTGGCGGGCTTGCAGGACCCCGCGTCCGCCGAGGCGCAGGGTGTCGCGCGGACGCCCACCGAGTTCCTCAAGGCCACGCCGAGCCACCTCGCCCTGCTGCGGGAGCTGCCGCCGGAGTACAACCCGACCGGTCAGCTGCTGCTCGGCGGCGAGGCGCTCACCGGGGAGGCGCTGGCCGGGTGGCGGGAGGAGCACCCCGGCGTCGAGGTCCTCAACGTCTACGGCCCGACCGAGGCCACGGTCAACTGCGCCGAACACCGGATCGCACCCGGCGAACCGGTGCCACCGGGACCCGTGCCGATCGGCCGCCCGCAGGGCAACGCCCGGCTGACCGTGCTCGACGACCTGCTCCGCCCCGTGCCGGTCGGCGTGACCGGCGAGCTGTACCTCGCCGGTGACGGGCTCGCCCGCGGCTACCTGGACAACCCCGGTCTGACCGCGGCGCGGTTCGTGGCGGACCCGTTCGGGCCGCCCGGAGCCAGGATGTACCGCTCCGGCGACCTCGCGAAGCGCCGCGCGGACGGTGAGCTCGTGTACGTCGGCCGGGCGGACGACCAGGTCAAGCTGCGCGGGCACCGGATCGAGCCGGGCGAGGTGGAGTCGGTGCTCGCCGAGCTGGCGGGGGTCGACCGGGCCGTGGTCGTCCTGCGCGACGACCGGCTCGTCGGGTACGTCGTGTCGGACGCGGACCCCGGCGAGCTGCGGGACCGGATGGCCGCCCTGCTGCCCGACTACCTGGTCCCGGCGGTGATCGTGCCCCTGGACCGGCTTCCCCTGACCCCCAACGGGAAGCTCGACCGCAAGGCCCTGCCGGACCCGGGCTTCGGGGTCAGCGCGGCACGTGCGGCCAGGACGCCGCAGGAGGAGCTGCTCGCCGGTCTGTTCGGCGAGGTGCTCGGACTGTCCGAAGTGGACCTGGAAGCGAGCTTCTTCGACCTCGGCGGCCACTCGCTGCTGGCGGCCAGGTTCATCGGCCGGGTGCGGGCGGTGCTCGGCGTCCGGCTGTCCATCCGCGACATGTTCGAGGCGCCCAGCGTCTCCGGGCTGGCCAGGAGGCTCGGCCGGGCGGGCAGCGGCGGCGCGGCGCTGGACGTGCTGCTCCCGCTGCGCGTGACCGGTGATCTGCCCCCGATCCACTGCGTCCACCCGTCCGGCGGCATCAGCTGGTCCTACCTGGGCCTCGCCGCCCACCTCGGGCCGCGCTACCCGCTCTACGGCTTGCAGGCGCGGGGAATGCGGGAACCGGACCGGGTGCCGGGCACCGTCGAGGAGATGGCGGCCGACTACGTGGAGCGCATCCGCTCCGTGCAGCCGGCCGGTCCCTACCACCTGCTCGGCTGGTCGTTCGGCGGCCTGGTGGCCCACGCGATGGCGACCCTGTTGCAGGAGCAGGGCGAGGAGGTCGCCCTGCTGGCCAGCCTCGACAGCCACCCGGTCCCGGAACCGGGTGAGCTGCCCGGCGACGCCGAGCTGCTCGGCGCGATCCTGACGTTCTTCGGCTACCCGCCGGAGGAGAAAGCCTTTACCGCGCAGGAGGTCCTGGAGGTGTTCCGGCGGGACGACCACCCGCTCGCGGGCCTCGACGAGCGAGGTCTGATGGACTGCGTGGCCGCGTGGCGCGCCAACGTCCGGTTGCAGGCGAGCTTCGTTCCCGGCCGCTACAAGGGAAAGCTGCTGCACTTCGTCGCCGACGAGGAGCCGGGTTCCGCCGAGGTGGACTGGTCGCCGTACGTCGACGGCGAGGCCGAGCGGCATCGGGTCCCGTGCGGACACCACGACATGATGCGGCCGGAACCGTTGCGGCACATCGCCGGCGTCATCCTCGCAGAGCTCCAGAAGGAGAGCAGGTCGTGACCCACAAGTTGTTCTGCTTCCCCTACGCGGGCGGCGGTGCCTCGTTCTACCGGGCCTGGCCGGACACCGGTGTCCACGGCTTCCAGGTGGTCCCGGTGCAGCTCCCCGGCAGGGAGGAGCTGTTCGTGGAACCCTTCCACGACAGCGTCGGCCAGGCCGCCGACGACCTGGCGGGCAGGATCACCGGCTCGCTCGGCCCGTCCGACGAGGTGTCCCTGTTCGGCCACAGCTTCGGCGCGGTGCTGGCGTTCGAGGTGGCGCGCAGGCTGGCCGGCTCCCGGCCGCCGGTCCACCTCGTGGTGAGCGGCTCCGCCAACCCCGTCACGCCGCTGCCCCGCGAGGCGGCCGACCTCGACGACGACCAGTTCGTCGCCAGGGTCGAGATGCTGGCCGGCTACACCCACCCCGCGCTCTCCGACCCCGACCTGCGGGACATCGTGCTGCCCGCGCTGCGGGCCGACGTCGCCCTGCACGAGTCCTACGTCGCCGAGGACCCGCGGCCGATCCCGGTGCCGATCACCGTCGTCCGCGGCGCCACCGACCACATCGTGTCGGCCGAGGACTGCGTGGCGTGGGGGGCGGTCACGTCGCAGCGCTGCGACCAGGTCGAGCTGCCCGGCGGGCACATGTACCTGGTGGACGACTCCGCGCCGCTGTTCGACCTGCTCCGCCGCGTCCTGGCCGGGAGTCTGCTGTGAACGCCGGGTTCGCGGTCAGGTCCGTCCTGGTCGACGCTGGCTCCGTGACCGACTGCGCGTTGCAGGAGCGGTTCGCCCTGACCGGCGAGGAAGCCGCGAACGCCTGCCGCCGCGTCATGGACCGGCCGATCGACCCGGCCGGCGAGCAGCTCACCAGGGTCGTGCTGGTGCACCTGGCGGGCGGCGAGCGCAGGCTCGTCGTCACGGCGCACGTCGACGCCCTGGACGCGGAAAGCCTGCGGGAGTGGGCCCTGTGGCTCTCCGCCCCCAGCGGCACCGCTCCCGCCCACCGGCGCCCGGTGAGGTTCACCGGTCCCGTCGCGGGATCGCTGGAGTGGGCCACGATGGGCGGCCACCTCGGCACGGGCGTGCGGGAGGAGTGCCTGGAGACCGGGTTGCCGCCGGTGCCGGTGCGCACCCTGGCCGCCGCCTGCGCGGTCGTCCTCGCCCGCTACACCGGCGTCTCCACGGCGCTGGTGGGCCTGCCGGACGGGACGGCGATCTCCGCCGACGTGGACGACGACGCCACGAGCGCGGAGCACGTGGCCACCGTCCACGGGCTCGCCGCCGCGGTGCCGGAGCTGACGCCCACTGTGGTGGTCGAGGCCGCGAAGCCCGCCGCCGTCCTGGACGAGCTGGTCCAGGACCAGCCCGCGCCGGTGGTGGTCCGCCTCGACGAGGACGGGCGCCTGGTCTGCCGCCACCGCGCGGACCTCGTGGACGACAGCGCCGCGCAGGGCCTGCTGCGGTCGCTGCACGCGGTGCTGGCCGCCTTCGGCGAGTCCGCGGTCGTCGGCGAGATCGACCTGCTGCGGGGCGCCGACCCGCTGTCCGACGGCGGACCGCTCGCCGGCACCGAGAGCACGATCCACGGCATGGTCGCCGACCAGGCGGCCGCGCGACCCGACGCGGTCGCGATCACCTGCGGCGCGGAGTCCACGACCTACGCCGAGCTGGACGCCGCCGCCACGCGCGTCGCGTCGTGGCTGGTGTCCGCCGGGGTCGAGCCGGGGGACCGGGTCGGGGTGTCGCTGGAGCGCACACCCCACCTCGTCGCCGCACTGCTCGGCGTGCTCAAGGCGGGGGCGGCGTACGTGCCGCTCGACCCCGGCTACCCGGCGAAGCGGCTGGAGTACATGGCCGCCGACGCGGGTCTCGCCGCGGTGATCGACCGCCCCGTGGCCGCGGACCCGGTCGAGCTGCCGGAGGTGGGGCCCGACGCCGCGGCGTACGTCATCTACACCTCGGGGTCGACCGGCAAGCCGAAGGGCGTCGTGGTGGACCACCGCAACGTCGCCGCGCTGCTGGAGTCCACGAAGGACTTCGGCTTCGGCTCCGGCGACGTCTGGACGTTCTTCCACTCCTACGCGTTCGACTTCTCGGTCTGGGAGATCTGGGGCTGCCTGGCGACCGGTGGCAGGCTCGTCGTGGTGCCCCAGCAGGTCGCCCGCGACCCGCACGAGTTCCACGCGCTGCTGCGCGAGCAGTCGGTCACCGTGCTCAACCAGACGCCGTCGGCGTTCACCCAGCTGCTGGCCGCCGACCTGGACAGCCCCGACCGGCTCTCCGTGCGGCTGCTGGTCTTCGGCGGCGAGCAGCTCGACTCCCGGATGCTGCCCGCCTGGTTCGACCGGAACCCGGAGGACCGCTGCCGGGTGGTGAACATGTACGGGATCACCGAGACGACCGTGCACTGCACCTGGTTCACGATCGACCGCAGGGCCGCGCTGGCGGGCAGCAGGTCGGTCGGCACGGCCATCCCCGGCTGGCGGCTGCGGGTGCTCGACCCGCGGGGCCGGGCCGTTCCGCCCGGTGTGGCGGGCGAGATCGTGGTCAGCGGCGCCGGCGTGACGCGCGGCTACCTGGGCAAGCCGGACCTGACCGCGCAGCGGTTCCCGGTGGGGCCCACCGGTCGCCGCTACCGCAGCGGTGACAGGGGCAGGCTGCTGGCCGGCGGCGAGCTCGAACACCTGGGCAGGCTCGACGACCAGGTCAAGATCCGCGGCCACCGCATCGAGCTCGGCGAGATCAAGGCCGAGCTGCTGGCCGATCCCGCGGTGGTCGCGGCCGCGGTCGTGGTCAACCGCCGCGGCGACGGCGGCGACGCGCACCTGGACGCCTACGTCGTGGGACCGGTGGACCCGGCCGCGGTGCGGGACCGGCTGACGGGCGTCCTGCCCGCCTACATGGTGCCGAGCACGGTGACCGCGGTGCCGCGGTTGCCGTTGACGGGCAACGGGAAGCTGGACGTCGGGCGGCTGCCCGCGCCCACCACGGAGGCCCCGGCACCGACGGGCGCGGACACCGCGGACCAGATCGCGCAGGTGTGGCACTCGGTCCTCGGCGCCAGCGCCGGACCGGACGACAACCTGTTCATGGTCGGGGGCAACTCCCTCGTCGCCGCCAGGATCGCGGCCGAGATCCGCGGCAGGCGGCTGGGCGACGTGACCGTGCAGCAGATCTACCGCACCCCGACCATCCGCGGACTGGTCTCGGTGCTGACCGCGGGAGGAACGGCATGACCGGCGACCTCGTGATGATCACCGGTGCCGCCCGCGGGATCGGCCGCGCCTGCGCGACCGCGTTCGCGGCCGGCGGCGCCGACCTGGTCCTGCTGGACGTCGCCGAGGAGATCGACGGCGTGCCGTACCCCCTCGGCACCCGCAGCCAGCTCGAGGCGACGGCCGCGCTCTGCCGCGACCACGGCGTGAGCGTCACCACCGAGCGGGTCGACATCCGCGACACCGCGGGTGCCTCGGCGGCGGTCGGGCGCACGCTGGAGCGGTACGGGCGGATCGACGTCCTGGTCAACAACGCGGGTCTCGTGTCGCCGTCGGGCAAACCCGTCCACGAGGTGACCGACGACGACTGGCAGCTGATGATCGACGTCGACCTGACCGGCGCGTTCCGGATGATGCGACTGGTGCTGCCGGGCATGGTCCGCCGAGGTTCCGGCGCCGTCGTCAACATCGCCTCCACCGCCGGACTGGTGGGGTACCGGCACTTCGCGGGCTACGTCGCCGCGAAGCACGGCCTGATCGGCCTGACCAAGGCCGCGGCGCTGGACTACGCGCCGCACGGCGTCCGGGTCAACGCCGTCTGCCCCGGCTCCGTGCGGGACGACCCCGACCTGGAGGGCGTGATGCTGGCGGAGATCGCGCGCTGCCTCGAACTGCCAGGAACCGAGCACGAGAAGACCTTCGTGGCCACCCAGCCGACCAACCGCCTCGTGCGCGCCCAGGACGTGGCCGCCTCCGTGAAGTGGTTGGCGAGCGCCGACGCGACCGACGTGACCGGCTCGGTCGTGACGGTCGACGGCGGCTACACCGTCCGATGAGGAGGACCTCCCGATGACGAACCCGTTCGAAGACGAAGACGCCACCTACCGGGTGCTGGTCAACGACGACGGCCAGCACTGCATCTGGCCCGACTTCGCCGACGTGCCCGCGGGCTGGACCACCGTGCACGACCCCGGCCCCCGAGCATCGGCCGTCGAGTACGTCGAGCAGCACTGGACCGACATGCGGCCGCACAGCGTCCTGCACTGACCACCAACACCACCACCCACCCGAGGAGCACGTCGTGACGATCGAGAACACCGACACCACCACCGTCAGCCCCGAGCGCGCCGCGCGGATCAAGACCGTCGTCTGCGAGATCCTCGAGATCGGCGAGGACGAGGTCACCGAGACCAGCCTCTTCATCGAGGACCACGAGGCCGACTCCCTGCGCGCCATCGAGATCCTGGCGTCGCTGGAGAAGGAGTTCGGCGTGGTGATCGACCAGGCCGAGCTGCCCAGGATGGTCAACCTGCGCGGCGTCCACCAGGTGACGGCCGAGTCGGCTGGCTGGTGACGGCATGGCACAACGTGTGGTGCTGACCGGCCTCGGCGTGGTGTCGAGCATCGGGTTCGGTCCCGAGGAGTTCGCCGCGGGCCTGCGCGCGGGCCGGAGCGGGGCCAGGCCGATCAGCGTGTTCGACACCACCGGGTTCGAGTACGCGAACGGGTGCGAGGTCGTCGGGTTCGACCCGGCCGAGTGGCTGCGCGTCACCGACCCGGCGGACCTCGGCCGGGCGAGCCAGTTCTCGGTCGCGGCGGCCAGGATGGCCGTCCGCGACGCGGGCCTGGACGAGCGGCAGCTGGCGGACAAGCGCGGACTGGTGTCCGTCGGCACGACCGACGGCGAGGCCGTCGACCTCGAAGCGCTGCTGGAGACGTCGCTGAACCGCGGCTCCGCGGCGATGGACGGCCAGGTGGCCAGGCGTGCTCCCGCGACGATGCTGTCCCTGGCGATCGCCAGGGAGCTGGGGTTGTCCAACGTGAGCGCCTACACCATCGCGACGGCGTGCTCGGCTGGCAACTACGCGCTCGGCGACGGGTTCGACGCTGTCCGCTCCGGCGAGGTCGACTTCGCGCTGTGCGGCGGAGCGGACGCCATGTGCCGCAAGACGTTCGCCGGCTTCTACCGGCTGGGCACGATCGCGCCCGACTGCTGCCGCCCGTTCGACGCGGACCGCCAGGGCATCCTCACCGGTGAGGGCGCGGGGCTGCTGGTGCTGGAGAGCCTCGACTCGGCGCGGGCGCGCGGCGCCCGGATCTACGCCGAGGTGCTCGGCTACGGCCTGAACTGCGACGCCTACCACCAGGTGGCGCCGAACCAGGAGAGCATCGAGCGGTGCATGCGGCTCGCCCTGGCCGACGCCGGGGTCAAACCGCACGAGGTCGACCTGATCTCGGCCCACGGCACCGGCACCCAGGCCAACGACGTCACCGAGACCAGGGCGATCCGGGGCCTCTACGGCGACCGGCCACCCCGCACGATCTCGGTGAAGTCGATGCTGGGGCACACCATGGGCGCGGCGAGCGCGCTGGGCGCCATCGCCTGCGCGCTGGCGATCACCCACGGGTTCATCCCGCCGACGATCAACCACCGCAGCTCCGACCCCGAGTGCGAGATCGACTGCGTCCCCAACGTGTCCGTCGAGGCGGACCTGCGCGTGGTGCAGAACAACGGCCTGGCGTTCGGCGGCAACAACGCGAGCGTGATCCTCGGCAAGTACTCGGAGAAGGAGTTCGCGTCATGACCACGGCACAGCGCCTGGTGATCACGGCCTGGTCCGCGGTCTCCCCGTACGGGATCGGCCGGAAGTCCTTCGTGGACGGTGTCGTGACGGGCGCGCCGACGGTGACCGAGCTGGACCAGGAGCGGTGGCAGGGCCCGTCCGGCCGCGGGTGCCTGGTGCCCGGCTTCGAGATCAGGGAGGTGCTCGGCGCCAAGGGGACGCGCAAGATGGACCGGGTCACCGCACTGGTCGTCAGCACCGTGGGACAGCTGCTCGCGGACGGCGGCATCGGCACGGGCGAGGACACCGCTCTGGTGCTCGGCTCCACGATGGGCAGCGCACAGTCCATCATGGACTTCACCAAGGACGTGCTGGTGCGGGAGCTGCCCTACCTGGTCGATCCCGCGAAGATGCCGAACTCGGTGATGAACTGCGCCGCGGGGGCGTGTGCGATCTGGCACGGCCTCAAGGGACCGAACACGACGCTCGCGGGCGGCCAGGCGGCGGGACTGATGGCGCTCGACTACGCGCGCCGGCTGCTGATCCACGACCGGGCGGCCAAGGTGCTGGTGGGCGCGGCGGAGGAGTACTCGGCCGAGCGCGCCTGGCTCGACCGGCACTCGTGGCCCGCCGAGACCCCCGACCGAGTGCTCGGCGAGGGCTGCGCGGTGCTCCTGGTCGAGACGGCGGACCGGGCCCTGCCGGCGAGCGGCAGGGCGCCGCTGGCCGAGGTGCTCGCCACCGAGTCCAGGGTGTACCTGGAAGGCGACCCGAGCAAGGTGCTGGTCGCCTGTGTCCGGTCCGTCCTCGCCAGGGCGGGCGTCGAGGCGGACGAGGTGTGGGCGGCCGTTCCGTCCTCGGTCGGCGACCGGGGACGGGACGAGCGCGAGGTGGTGCGGTCGTTGTTCGGTTCGGAGGTCGTGGACCGCGTGCCCACCGGCGACGTCCTCGGTGACACGGGCGCGGCCAGTGCCGCTCTGCGGATCGCGGCGGTGCTCAGCGTCGCCGAGCACTCGCCGGAGGCGGCGGGCAAGGTCGCGCTGGTGACGTCGGCCGACCGCTACGGCACGGTCGCCTGCTCGCTGCTGCGGCTGGCGTGACCACTTCCCGCCGTGGCGCCGTTCGCGCCGGGAACCTCCGCGCGAGGCGGGCCGGGGACCCCCGGCCCCGGCCCGCCCGGTTCATCCGGATGACCGCGGTGGACCCCCGGCTCCCCCCGGGCGGCGTGGCCGAACCCCGGGGCACCCGCCTGTCAGAGCTCCGCCCGTCGGAGTACCGAACGACGACAGAGGTGAGAGGAAAGCGATGACCACAGCCATCTCCCCGGTGCTCGCCCTGATCCGGGTGGTCCCACCACCCGCGGTCAGCGCCGAGGCCAACACGTGGCGCGGGACAGCCGTCGTCGGGATCACCGCGGACGAACCGGTGTTCGTGGGCCACTACCCCGGCTTTCCGATCTTCCCCGGCATGTGCGTGGTCGAGTGCGTGCACCGCGCCGGACTCCTGACCGCCCCCCACGACGCAGGAGACCTGGCGCTGGCCGCGATGGAGTCGGTCCGGTTCCTGTCGCCGGTGTTCCCCGGCGACGAGCTGAGGATCGAGCTGGAGTGGTGCCGCGACGGCCACGACTGGCGGCTGACCGCGACCGCCTCGACCGACCGCGGCGACGCGGCGGTGGTCCGGATGCGCTACCGGCTGGACGGTGCCTGGTGAGCAGGATCGCCGTGGAGCCGCAAGCCGTTCTGCCGCACCGGTACCCGATGCTCCTCGTGGACCGGGTCGTCGGCGTCGTCCCGGGGGAGTGGGCTACCGCCATCAAGGTCATCAGCCGCAACGAGCCGTGGTACGCCGACGGCGGCGACTGGCAGAGCTACCCCGAGGTGCTGCTCGTCGAGTCGTGGGCGCAGACCGCCGGGATCACGGTCGGCGCGGACATGCCCAACCCCGACGTGCTGTCGGGTTCCGTGATGCTGTTCGGCTCTCTGTCCACAGTGGAGTTCCATCGGCGGGTGGTGCCGGGTGACGTGCTCGAGAACCGGGTCCGCGTGGTCAAGTCGATCGGCGACACGGTGATCCTCGAGGGGGAGTGCGTGCGGGAAGGAGAACCGGTGTTCACCGTGTCCAGGATGGTCGTCGCCTTCCGGCCGGCCTCCAGTCTGCAGAACGGAGCGGAATGATGGAGGACAAGGGGAAGAGGGTCGCGCTCGTCAGCGGCGGCACACGGGGCATCGGCCGCGCGACCGTGCTCCGGCTCGCCGAGGACGGCTTCGACGTGGCGTTCTGCTACCGCTCGGCGGGGGAAGCCGCCACGCTGCTGGAGAAGGAGGTCGCCGAGCTCGGCGTGCGGGTGCGGTCAGACCAGGTCGACGTGACCGACGCGGGCTCCGTGCGGACCTGGGTCGCCGAGGTCGAGGCGGACCTCGGGCCGGTCGATCTCGCGGTCACGTCCGCGGGCATCACCAGGGACAACCCGCTCGCGTTGATGTCCGACGAGGACTGGCACGCGGTGCTCGACACGAACCTCGACGGCGTCTACCACGTCTGCCGCGCCGTGGTGTTCGGCATGATGAAGCGCAAGCGCGGCTCCATCGTCAACGTCTCGTCGGTGTCCGGCGTGCACGGCAACCCGTCGCAGACCAACTACTCCGCGTCCAAGGCCGGGATCATCGGCTTCACCAAGGCGCTGGCGAAAGAGGTCGGCAGGTACGGCATCCGCGCCAACGTGGTGGCGCCCGGCCTGATCGAGACGGACATGACCGCGGGTGTCAGCGGCCAGGCGATGGCCAGGATGCTCGGCTCGGTCCCGCTCGGCAGGCTGGGCACGGCCGCCGAGGTCGCCCACCTGATCTCCTACCTGGCGTCCCGAGACGCCGGGTACGTCACCGGTTCGGTCTTCCAGATCGACGGCGGCATAACCATCTGACCGGAGGACATCTTGCCCAGCAAGCCCAAGAAGCAACCACGCTGGTACTTCTCCCTGCGCAGCCCCTACTCGTGGTTCGCCTACCACGACCTGTCCTCCCAGTACCCGGACGTCCTGGACGCGGTGCGGTGGGTGCCGACCTGGGAGCCCGACGAGCTCAGCTCGTCGCTGCTCGCCGAGGCGGGCATCAAGCTGCCGTACGTGCCGATGTCCGTGGAGAAGGGGCGCTACATCCTCCAGGACGTCCGGCGGATGGCGAAGGACCGCGGCCTCGCGATGACCTGGCCGGTCGACCGGAACCCGGTCTGGGAGGTGTCCCACCTGGCCTACCTCGCCGCCGAGGAGGAGGGCGCGGGCCGCGAGTTCGTCGCCGCCGCCAGCCGGGCGCGGTGGGAGCGCGGCCGCGACATCTCGGACCCCGACGTGATGTCCGACATCGCGGGCGACCTCGGTCTCGACCCGGTCCGGCTGGCGACGGCGGCCCAGGACTCCCGGTTGCGCGGCTTGGCCGTCCAGAGGCTGGAGGAGGTGTGGCGCGACGGCGTTTTCGGCGTGCCGTTCTTCATCGTCGGGCACGAGAAGTTCTGGGGCGTCGATCGGCTCCCGCAGTTCGTCGACGCGCTGCGCGAGCTGCGCGTTCGTGAGGATCCCGGCACCTGGCAGGGGCTGGTGCCCGCCGGTCCGGCAGGTGACATGGGGCACGCGGGAGGCTGTGGCTGAGTTTCCGGCCGTGGTAGTAGTTGCTGTAAGTGTTCGAACCGGTCCGGCGAGTCACCGCCGGGGATGAGTGAGGGTGAGGGCTGTGGCAGACCACGTCGAGAGGCCGGATGACGTCGGATCCCCTCACCGCACGGTGCACGCCGCCCTCGGACGCGTCCGTTGCGGGTGACCGCGCGCCCCGATCTGCTGGTCGACCGCGATCGGGAGCAGGACGTGTTCCGGCGGACGCTGGACGACCTCGGCCGCGGCCGGTCGTCGGTGCTCGTCGTGGAGGGGCAGGTGGGCATGGGCACCGGCGCGCTGGTCCGGCGCGGGTGCGGGCTCGCCGACGAAGCGGGTGTCCGGGTCGCCTACGCCCGCGGCTCCCGCTTCGAGTCGAACGTCGACTTCGGGCTGGCGTCGCAGCTCAGCGCCCAGGTCATCAGACCGGGCAGGCCGCGCTGGGGCAACGACCTCGCGGCCGTGCTCTGCGAGGAGGTCATCGCCGAGGCGAAGCGGTCACCGCTGCTGGTCGCGGTGGACGACGCGCACTTCATCGACTCCGGCTCGGCCCGCTGGCTCAGCGCGGTCACCCGGCGGATGTCGGGCCTGCCGCTGATGTTCCTGCTGGGCGTCAGCAGCGGCACGGACCGGGAGCACTCGCTGCGGCTGCTGGCCGAACGCGTGCTGGAACCGGGGCCGCTGACCCCGGCGGGAACGCGGCGGGTGCTGGAGTCCGCCCTCGGTGAGCCGCTCGACGACGAGTTCGCCGACGAGGTGGCGCGGGCGACCGGGCACACACCCGGCGTGGTGCACACCGTGGCGCACCGCATGGCCGCGGCGGGACTGGCCGCGGACCGGTCCTCGGTGGTGCCGATGCGCGCCATGGCCGCGGACGCGCTCGGCGAACGGCTGTCGAGGATCCTCGACAGCCTGCCCGGCGAGCTCGTCGACCTGGTGCGCACGATGGCCGTGTGCGAGGGCAACCTCGACTTCGAGCTGGTGTGCTCGGTGGCGGGCCTGGAGGGCCTGTCCGCGGCGCACGCGAGGTCCAGGCTGTGGAAGGCCGGCCTGGTGACCCTCGACCGCAAGCCCGTGCCCGCCGACTGGGTGCCGGTGGACCGCCTGCTCACGACGATGAGCTTCGACGAGCGGGAGCGGACGCGCGCGGTCGTGGCCGGGCTGTGCCACCGCAGCGCGGTGCCGGACGGCGCGGTGGCGGGCATCCTCCCCGCCACCCGGCCGGTCGGTGACCGGTGGGCGGTCGACGTCCTGTCCGACACCGCCGCCAGGTGCACCGAGCTGGGGGACACCGCCACGGCGAGCCGCCTGCTGAGGCGCGCCCTGCGCGAACCGGTGAGCGGGGCGTCCGAGGCCCGGATCCTGTACGACCTCGGCGAGGCCGAACTGGCCATCGCGCCGTTCGCCAGCGACCGCCACCTCGCCAGGGTGGTCACCGCCTCCGCCGGCCCGGTCGCCGACGTCCTCCGCGTGCGCGCCGCGGACCTCGTGCTGGCCCGCGGTGACTTCGCCCTGGTGCAGCGGCTGACCCGCGAGGTCCGCGAGCGCGACGACGTGGCGCCGGACGCCCGCGCCCGGCTGCTCGCCCTGCACTGGCTCAGCCAGGACCGGCTGCGCGAGGTGCCGGAAACCATGGGGCGCACGGCCTTCGCCCCGCTGCCCGGCACGCCGGACGACCCGGCACAGGCCGCCGCCGTCGCGTGGCGGCTCGCCGTGACGGGGCGGCACGCCGGCCGGGTCCGCGCGCTGGCGCGGATGGCCCTGCGCGCCGACGGCCGGGACGAGTGCCCGCTGTCGCTGCGGGTCGCGGCCTGCGTCGCGCTGGACGTCGCGGGCCGCCGGGACGAGGCCGTGGCCGGGCTGGACGCGGTCGTGGCCGGCGTCCGGCTCCCGCACGACCGGGCGGCGGTGGGGTTCGCGCTGCTGGCCCGCGTCGGCGTCTCGCTGCGGCACGGCCGGGCCGACGAGGCGGCGCGGGACCTCGCCGCGACGCTCCGGACGATGCCCGAGCACTGCTGGCACCCCCAGCAGCGGTCGTTGCTGGAAGCGATGCGCCTGCTGGTGGGCGCGCGCAAAGACGAGATCGGCCCCGGCCACGAGACGGCGGGGGAGGGCTGCGTGGACTCCGCGGTCCTGTTCTACGCCCGTGGCCTGCTGCTGCTGGACCAAGGCGACGTCGTGGCCGCTTCCGCGATGTTGCTGGAGTGCGGCAGGCTGCTGCTGAACGCGGGTGTGACCAACCCGCTGCTGATCCCGTGGCGTCCCGCCGCCGCCACGGCGTTGCGCGCCTGCGAAGACGCCGGAAGGGCCGGCCGTCTCCAGGACGCGCACGACGCGCTGGTGCGAACGTGGTTCGCGGCCGACGCCGGAGGGGCGGTGCTGTGACGCTGTACGAGCGGGGTCCGGAACTCTACGTCGTGGCCGACGCCTTGCGGGCGGCGGAACGGGGCTACGGCCGCTTGGTCGTCGTGTCGGGTCCCGTCGGCATCGGGAAGTCCGCACTGCTCGACCACCTCCCGGCGGTGGCCGAGGAGCACGGCGCCCGCGTGGCGCACGCCACCTGCGTGCCGCTGGAGCAGGACTTCGCGTTCGGCGTCGTGCGGCAGCTGCTGGAGCCCGCGTTCACCGCCGCCTCGGACGAGGTCCGCGACCGGTGGCTGGCGGGACCGGCGTCGTCCGCGCTGCTGCTGTTCACCGACGACCTGATGCGCCCGTCGGACGACCTGGACGACCCCGGGTCCCCGGACGACGACCGGCAGGTCGGGGGCGTGTGGCAGGTGGTGCTGGACGGCCTGGTGCGGATGCTGGGCACCATGAGCGCCGAGCAGCCCCTGCTGCTGCTGGTGGACGACCTGCAGTGGGCGGACACGCTGTCGCTGCGGTTGCTGGGTCACCTCGTGCGGCGCATGGTCGACCTGCGGGTGACGGTGGTGGCGACGGTCGGCGAAGGTGATCCCCGCGCGAACCGCGCGTCGGTCAGGGACGTGGTCCGGGCGGCCACGCACACGCTCTGGCTGGGACCGCTGTCGGCGGCGAGCGTCGCCCACCTGGTGCGCGACGAGTTCGGCGAGCCGGGGGACGAGGAGTTCGTGCTCGCCTGCCACGAGGCGGCCGCGGGCAACCCGATGTTCCTGAAGGCCGTCCTGACGGGGATGCGGCAGAGCGGGTACCCACCGCGCTCCGAGGTCGCGGGCACGGCCCGCTCGCTGTCGCCGTCGCACCTGCTCGACCGGTTGTCCGGCCGCCTGTCCGCGCAACCCACCTGGATCAAGAGGTTCGCCAAGGCGATGGTGGTGCTGGGCCACCACGGGGACGCCGCGCTCATCACCGGGCTGGCGGAGCTGGACCCCGTGGGAAGCGCCGAGGCCGTCCGGCTGCTGAGCAGGCTCGGCCTGGTCGTCGGGGAGGACCCGCCGCGGTTCGTCCACGTCGTCGTCCGGGAGGCCGTGGAGCAGATGATGACGGCGGCCGAGGTGGACCGCCTGCACCGGCGGGCGGCCGTGCTGCTCTACGACAGCGGCTTCTCGTCCGAGCACGTCGCCGCGCACCTGCTGGCGGCCACGGGGAAGTGCGAGCCCTGGGCGATCGAGGTGCTGCGCGCGTCGGCCGAGACCGCGCTCAACCGCGGCGCCCCCGAGGTCGCCGCGCGGTACCTGCGCCGGGCGCTGCTGGACTCGCCGCCCGGCACCGCGGGCCGGGCGCTCCTGCTGGTGGAGCTGGCCACGGTGGAGGTGGAGTTCGACACCCAGGCCGCGCTGCGGCACATGTCCCAGGGCGTGCCGTTCCTGGAGTCCAGCCGCGACCGCGCCCTCGCCCTCGTCCGCATCCCGCCCGCCCTGCTGGCCACGGCGACCCAGCCGATGATCGACGTCCTCACGCAGGTCGCGGGCGAGCTGGCCGACCCGGACCGGGTCCCGGCCGCCGACCGCGAGCTCGCGCTGTGCCTCGAAGCGCGCCTGCGCTTCACCCGGTCCCGCCACGCCGGGCACCTCGTGGACGCCGTCGACCGGTTGCGGCGCGCGGGGCCGGAGCTCCCGCTCGACTCCAGGGGCGAGCGCGAGCTCGCGTCGGTCCTGCTCTTCGCGGCCACCGTCACCGGTGACTTCCCGGCGTCCGAGGCGCTCCGGCTCGGCCGCAGGCTGCTGGACCTGGAGCCCGCGTCCACCCGCACCGCGCACGCCGCGGTGCCGCTGCTGATCACCGCGTTGCTGGCAGCCGGTCCCCCGGAGGAGGTCAGGGGCTGGCTGGACCTGGCGCTCGACTGGGCGACCAGGATGAGCTCGCCGTCCTGCCAGGCGACCATCGGGGCGAAGTACGCCCTGGTGCTCGCGAGGGTGGGGAAACCGGCGGAGGCGAGCGTCGTGGCGGCCTCGGCGTTGGAGGCGGTTTCCCGGGACTGGAGCTCGCCCGCGGCCGGTCCGGACGCCTCGCTCGCGCTCGCCGCCATCGAGGCGGACGACGTCCTGCTCGCCGAACAGATCCTGGACCGCTGCGGCGGCGCCGAGCCGAGGCTCTCCGCGTCCTGGACCGTCCACCTGCTCCGCGGCTGGCTCTCCGCCCGCGCGGGCGACCACGCCGCCGCCCTCGACCACCTGATGGACTGCGGGCGGAGCCTCGACCTCATGGGGTGGACCAACCCCGCCGTCCTGCCCTGGCGGGGCTGGGCGGCGGGACTGCTGCACGAGCTCGGCAGGCAGGCGGAAGCGCTGGAGCTGGCCGAGGACGAGCTCACCCGCGCCCTCGTCTGGGGAGCCCCCGCGACGGTCGGCCGCGCCCTCCGGATCAAGGGCATGATCACCGAGGGCCAGGCAGGCGTCGACCTGCTCCGCGAGGCGGCCGCCGTCCTGGAGGACGCGGGCGACGCGCTGGAGCTGACGAGGGTGTCGGCCGCCCTGGAACGCCGTAGCGGCGGCTCCTCCCGCAAGGGGCGGCCGGTCCCGGTGGGTGTCGAGCCGTGGTTCGGCGCGGGCAGGCCGACGTCGACGACGCTGACCAAGACCGAGCGCCGGGTCGCGGGCCTGGCGGCGCGGGGCTTCACCAACCAGGAGATCGCGCAGGAGTTCGGGGTCAGCTCACGGGCCGTGGAGAAGCACCTGACGAACTCCTACCGCAAGCTCGGGGTGACGGGCCGCTCCGGCCTGCCGGCGGCGCTCGGCGACGATCTTCTCGAGGACTGAGCGCCGGAGGAGTTCGGCGGCGCGACACCTCTTTGTCATCCAGGAAATGGTTCTACTTTGTACGGCGTGAGTACGTGCGTGTTGCCGCAATCAGTTGTCCCGCACTGCCCATAACCGGTTTCCCCCGGCCGTGAATTGGGCGTCCAGCTGAGACGCGCACACGGCCCAGCACCCGGCCGGCGTGCTCCTAAGATCCACTGTGGAGTGACGATAAGCGCAGGACAGAGCATGTGCGGGGGCTGTGGTGGGATGTTCGGTTCGGGGGACGGGTACACCGTACCTAGCTGGTGCGTCACCCACAGAGTTAGCCAGGGCGGGGCGCCTGTCGTTGCCCAGCGCTATCGGCGTTCATACGATCGATATTGCTCTTGATGAGAACGGTCAGCAGGTCGCTGCGCCTTCAGACCAGTACGAGGAGTAGTTGTGTTCCAACGCTACGACCACCCGGTAGAGCGCTCTCACAGCTTGGTCGACGACACCCTCTACCGCTCGATGTTCGAGCGTTCCGGGTTGGGCATCGCCAGGCTCGACCCCAGAAGAAAAGTGCTGGAGGCCAACGCCGACCTGCTCAACTTCGTCGGCCGGTCGATCCACGACGTGTACAGCCGGGACTTCGTCGAGCTGATCCACCCCGGCGTGCGCCCCGGCCTGGAGCGGCAGCTGGAAAGACTGGCGAAGGACCGGAAAGGCCGGTTCGCCGAGCAGGTGGCCGCCGTCCGGCCGGACGGCAGCACGGTGCCCACCACGATGACCGCGATCGCGGTGTACGGCCACGACACCTCCATCTCGGCCCTGCTGGTGATCCTGCGCAAGGAGAACGCCGAGCGCGGTGAGGTGAAGGTCGACCAGGGCAAGGTGCTCAGCGACGTGCACGCCAGGATTCTCGAGGGGATGGCCGCGGGAGAGTCCACGACGCAGCTGGCGTCCAGGCTGTTCCTGAGCCGCCAGGGCGTCGAGTACCACCTCGGCACCATGCTGAGGAAGCTCAGGGCCCCCAACCGGCCCGCGCTCGTCTCGCGGGCCTACGCGATGGGCCTGCTGAGCATCGAGAGCTGGCCGCCCAGGGTCGAGCCCGCGTTCGTGAAGTAACAGCAGCCGTGGACCCGACGAGGCCGGACGGGTGGACGTCGCCAGGAACGAGGACGACCGGATGCGCGCGACGGGCGGTGGGTGCGCTGCTCACGCTGACCGCCGCCGCGTTGCTGTGCTGGTGGTCGTTGAGCGGGGTGGACTGGGCGACGCTGCCGGACGCCGTGCGCCGGGCCCACCCCGGACTGGTGGTCGCCGCCGTGGCGGGCTACACCGTGGCGTTCTGCGTCCTGGACACCGCCGCCTTCACGCTCGTGTACCGCAAGCACCTGGCCGCGGCGGTACCGGTCCGGCACGTCGCGACCATCGTGTGCGGCAAGCAGCTGCTCGGCGTGGTGTTCTCCCCGCTCACGAAGCTCGTCGCCACACTGTACTTCCACCGGCGCTGGCGGGTGCCGGTGCTGCGGACTCTCGGGGCCACCGAGGTGCTGACGGTGGCGGACACGATCGTGCTGGTCGGGCTCGTCGTCGTGGGGACCGGCACCGTCGACGGGATGCCCGCGGGGGCCTCGGTCCTGGCGGCCCTGATGGCGCTCGCGCTGGCGCTGTTCCTGCTGTGGGCCTGGCTCCCCGCTGCCCGCGGTGTGCTGCCCCGGTTGCGCCGCAACGCTTTCCTGTCGGTGCTGGTGCAGACGAGCCCGGCGCAGATGCTCGCGCAGCTCGGCCTGAGGTCCTGTCTCGTCCTGGCGATGGCCGCGTCGTGGTGGTCGCTGCTGCTGGCCAACGGCGTGGACCTCGACTTCGGCCGGCTGGTGCAGTTCTGCTCGGTGTTCCTGGTCGTGGTCCAGCTGCCGGTGTCGGTCGCCGGGTACGGCGGCCCGCAGGGCGCGTGCGTCCTGCTGCTCAGCGACGCGTGGGGCCTCATGAGCCGGGAGGACGCGGCGGTGCTGAGCCTGCTGTGGTCGACCGCCTACCTGGTCTCCCGCGTCGTGATCGGATTTCTGTTCGCGGTGCCCGCCGTGAGACTGCTGAGGGTGGACGAGAAGGGGAGTGGACGTGCGGAGCACGACCAAGCGCGCACTGGGTGAGGACGAGCTGGCCGCGGCCGTGACCGAGGCGTTCGGCGCGGACGCCTCGGTCACCGCGGTGCGGGAGCTGGGCGACGGGACCTTCAACGCCGTGTGGCTGCTCGACCTGGACCCGGTCGGGCCGGTCGTGCTGAAGGCCGCTCCGCCGCGGTCGGCGCCGCTGCTGACCTACGAGCGGCGGATCGCGCGCACGGAGGCGTTGGTCCTCGAGCTCGCCGCGCCCGCCGCCCCGGTGCCCGTGCTGCACCACGCGGGGTTCGACAGCGCGGGGGTGGGCGGCGACTTCCTGGTCACCTCCGTGCTCGGCGGCGAGACCTGGCAGCGGCTGTCGGGCGGGATCTCCGCGGCCGAGCGCGCGGGGCTGCGCCACGAGCTCGGCCGCGTCGTCGCCGGGCTGCACACCGTCAGGGGGACCGGGTTCGGCTACCCCGAGCCGTCTACCGGGCTGCGCGGCGACACCTGGGCCGAAGCGTTCACCGCGATGTTCGACGCCGTGCTGGACGACGCCGACCGCTACGGGGTCGTGCCGCCCGTCCCGACGCCCGCCCTGCGCGAGCTGGTGCGGGCGAACAGGGCGCTGCTCGACGAGGTGACCGACCCCGTGCTGGTGCACTTCGACCTGTGGGAGGGCAACATCATGCTGGGCTCCCACGACGGCGGCAGGAGCGTCACCGGGCTGATCGACCTGGAGCGGGCGTTCTGGGGCGACCCGCACGCGGAGTTCGTGTCGCTGGCGCTGCTCGGTGACCTCGCGGACGACGACCCTCTGCTCGACGGCTACCGCGAGGCTGGTGGCCCGGCCGAGCTCACCCCGCGGGCTCGCCGGCGGATCGCGCTCTACCAGGCGTACCTGTACCTGATCATGCTGGTCGAGGCCGTGCCGCGGGGGTACCGCGGGGTGAAGGCGCTCGCCGCGCGGTCGCTGTACCGGATGAAGTTCAAGCAGGCCGTGCGCCGCGTGGCGGGGTGAGGCGCGTCAGCGCAGCCGGGACAGGACGACGTCGTTGTGGTGGAACTCCTCCTCGGTGAGCACCCCGCCCAGCAGCACGGTGTCCACGCCCAGGGACAGGTAGCCGTCGAGGTACTCGGTGACGCGGTCGTAGCTGCCCACGAGCTGGGGCATCAGGCCCTTGTCCGCCCGGTAGGCGCCGGTCCAGTACACGCCGTCGTGGGTCTCGCCGTTCGTGGCGAGCCTGGCCATCCGCCGGTTCCAGTCCGACTCCGACCGCGTCTTCAACGCCGTCATGTGGCGTGACCTCCGGTCGGGGACGTAGGCCGCCCGCGCGACCGACCACGCCTCGTCGTCGGTCGGCCGCGCGATCAGGCCGACCCGGACGCCCAGGCGGTGGCCCGCGCCCGCGCGCGAAGCGACGAAGTCCGACGCGAACGCCGCCAGCGGCTCGGGGTGGGTCACGGCCACGTCGGCCACGGCCGCCGCCACCGCGCGGCCCGCCGCCGACGAGCCAGCCACGAAGACCCTGGGCTGGAGCTCGGGCGGCAGCGCGGAGTACGTGCGCAGACCCGAGAACCGGTAGAACCGGCCCTCGTGCGTCAGCGGCTCGTCGCCGCCGAGCAGCGCCCGCACCACGGTGATGTACTCCATCGCCCGCGCGTACCGCTCGTCGTGGTCGAGGGTGTCGCCGATCTGGTCGAGCTCTCCTTTGATGCCACCGGTGATCAGGTTGATGTCGACGCGCCGCCCGTGCAGCGACGCCAGCCCGTGGACCATCTTCGCTGCGGTGAACGGCGGCATCGCGCAGGGCTGCACGGCCACCAGCGGGACGAGGGCCTTCGTGGCCCCGGCGGTCGCGGCGGCCACCACCCACGGGTCGAGGTTCTCGTGGTTGTAGAAGACCAGCAGCCCCTCGTACCCGTAGCGCTCGGCCCGCTCGGCCAGCTCGCCGATGGTCAGCAGGGAGTTGGCGGCGCTCGGCCTGCCGGGAAGCGCGGTGCCGTAGACGGAGAAGGTGTGCGCCATGGTGGTCTCCGGTCGTCAGGTGGACAGCCCGGCCAGGCGGTCCGGGTAGGACAGTGCGCGCGGCCTGGCGGCCAGCAGGTTGCGGTGCAGCCCCTCCAGCACGGCGAGCGACTTCCCGCCGGCGACCCAGTGGGGGTAGGAGATCCCGAACCCGAGCCGTTCCCACAGCTGCGCGTTGCGCGCCTCGTGCTCGCCGAACGGCTTGAGCAACACGACAGGGGTCGCCGAGGACAGCGAGTCCATCAGGGTGCCGCCACCGGGCTTGCTGACCACCGCGATCGCCTCCCTGGTCAGGTCGAACCCGTCGTGGTGGTCCTCGCGGCGCCGGTAGTCCACCCGGCCGTCCGCGGCGACCCGGCCGAACGGCGGGAACCCGTCGTCGTGCCACGGGTGCCAGGCGGGGTCGATCATGAAGTACCGGTTCCGGTCGTCGCCCCGGACCACGTCGGCCCACTCGTAGGCGACGAGGTCCAGTGCGAACCCCTCGCTCGTCAGGTCGGCCGCGTCGGACCGGTAGGTGCCCATGCCCCACCCGCCGCCGTGGGCCAGCAGCCTGCCGTTGCGCGCGGACCACGGGACCGGCTCGGCGCGGCTCACGGGGATCGTCGTGGCCACCCCGCCGGCGTTCTGCTCCAGCAGCCAGACGTCCTCGTGGCGCTCCTGCGCAGACGCCGTCCACCCGGCCGACCTGAAGGAGGGCGACGCGGTCGAGTCGACGTGGCAGGCGTGGACGCGCACGCCCGCGCGGGCCGACGCGTACCGCCGGACCGCGGGCAGCCAGAACCCGGACAGCACGACGAGCAGGTCGACCTGCTCGTCCTCCCACTCCGCGAGCAACGCGGAGACGGAGTCCTCCGCCAGTTCGGCGGGGTTGCGCCTGGCCAGCCGCTGACCGGCCAGCGCGACCCGGAAGTCCCGGTGGAACGCGACCTTCGACTCGGGGATCAGGTCGCGCCGCGCCTCGGGCAGGTGGCGTTCCAGCACGTCCACCCTGGCCCGCACGCCCGCCTCGGCGAGCCTGCGCGCCAGCAGGAGCCCGGGGACGTGGACGCCCAGGGCGACACCGGACGTCAGTACGGCGATGGTCACTGTTCTCCCTTGCCGGTCACGGGTCGAGGTGCTTTCCGACGGCGTCCAGGTAGGCGTCCTCCACGAGGGCCACCCGCTCGGCGGCGGCGGCGTCCACGCGCGGGGGCGTGTCGAGCAGCCGGAGGATCCGGGCGAACTGCCGGTCGTGGTACGGGCCCGCCGGGAAGGACCGCACCTCGCGCGATCCGTCGTCCCGCCGGAGGTGCAGGTTCAGCGGGAACGGCCCCGCCGCCGGGCGCAGGACGTCGCGCAGCCGGACGCGGCCCGCGGTGAACGCGAACTCGTGGTCGGCCCGGTACGGCCCGGTCAGCGCCGCGCGCAGCCGGGCGCGCAGGCCGGAGGGCCACCGCAGCGTCGCGCCGAAGGTCAGGTCCACGCCGTGGGGACCGTCGAAGTCCGAGTGGCCGCTCGCGGTGGCGCCGTCGAGCCCGACCGTGCCGCCCACGGCGTCGAGCCAGTAGCTCGCGGTGTCGTACAGGGCGCCGCCGCCGAGCTCCGGCCGGAACCGGTACCCGGTGCGCTCGGACAGGGCGAAGGCGATGTGCGACTCGATCCCGGTGAGCTCACCCAGCTCGCCCGACGCGATGATGCCGCGCACGGCCTCCTGCCACGGGTGGTCCGCCGTGATCACCGCTTCGACGACGTGCACGCCGGACGCCTCGGCGGCGTGCCGGAGCGCGTGCAGCTCCCGGCGGCCGAGGCACAGCGGTTTCTCCACGACCACGTGCTTGCCCGCCCTGGCGGCCGCGGCCGCCCACTGCGCGTGCGCGCTGTTGTGCAGGGAGACGTAGACGGTGTCGATCTTCTCGTCGTCCACGAGGGCCTGGTAGTCGCCGTGAGCGGTGAGCAGGCCGTGGGCGGAGCGGAACGCCTCGGCGCGGTCAGCCGTGCTCGCGGCCACCGCGCGGACCCGCACGTCCTCGTGGCCGCGCGCCGGGGTGACGACGGCCTTCACCGCGATCGGCGTCGCCCCGACGAGCCCGATCTCACGACGCACGGCTCACCGCCGCCCACCGGTCCGGCGGCGAGCCGGCGATCGCGTCCAGCTCGGCGCCGAGCTCGCGGTCCTCGTCGTCGTCGCGGGCGACCACCGCGCAGTAGAGCCGTCCCCTCGACGAGGACAGGGTGCCCGCGGTCAGCGGGAGCAGCCCCGTGCCGCCGGAGCGGAACAGCACCCCGTTGCGCCGCAGCAACGCCACCAGGGCGTCGAACGTCCGATGTGGACTGTCTGTGCGCAGTGCGCGCACGGCGAGCCGGGCCGTGGTCGCGGGTCCGGCGAGCCGCCGTGCCGCGAGGATGCTCAGCAGCCCCATGGACATCCGGGGGTTGATCTCCAGCACCGGGACGAGCGTGCCGTCCCGCAGCAGCATCGAGTCGACGCAGACCGGCCCGTGGTAGCCGGCCGCGGCCAGCGCGGCCCCGACATCGGCCATCACCTCCCGGTAGCCGGCCCTGCCGAGGCGCGTCCCGAGCGCCGCCGGAACCGGTCGCGAACCGGTGTAGGCGAAGCCGGTGTTCTCGATGAGCCGCGTCCCGTGCCAGTCCACCCGCCCGTCCTCGTGCACGTGGAACTGGGCGGAGAAGTCCGCCACCCGGTCGAACCGGGGCTGCACGAGCACCTCGACGGCCGCCCCGCGGTCCGCCTGCTTGGTCAGGACGCGGCCGACCGAGCGCAGCACACCGGGGGAGGACACCTCGATGGTTCCCCGTCCTGACACCCCGAAGGGGTCCTTCAGGAGGGCGGGCGCGCCGTCGAGGGCCTCCACTTCCTCCAGCAGCCTCGGCACGGAGTCGACGACGACCCCTGCCCCTGGCAGTCCCAGCTCGCGCACCAACGCGTTGGACCACGACTTGGAGGAGACCGCCCGCACCACGGCGTGATCGGGCTGCGCGGTCCGCAGGCCGAGCGCACCGACCAGCGCCGCGGTCTCCGGGAGGACGGCGTACGGCGCGAAGCCGCAGCCGCGCAGGTCCTCCGGCGGGTGGGACAGCAGCCGTTCCTCCACGGTTCCGGTGCCGTGCGGAGCCACCCGGTGCCCGGTCTCCACCCCCGCGTCACCGAGGACGGTCAGGAACGACGGGGGCACCTCCGCGCCGGTGACGAGCAGGTCGCCCGGATCGCAGGCCACCACGAGCAGTTCGTCCATGGCGGACGAGACGGCGTCCCCGCCGGGGTCCCGCACCGCGGGCAGCGTCGCGAGTCCGGCGGGCCGCCACCTGGCCTCGACGTCGAACGTGCCGAGGCGCACCGTCCGCGCCGAGGTCACCGGTCGGCCGCCATGGCCGCCATCACGAACTGGCGGATCGCCGGGAAGGACTCGAGCTGCGAGAAGCTGAGCTCCTCGAACTCCAGCTCGACGTCGAACGCGTCCTCCAGCGCGAGCAGGAAGTTGATCATCTGGATGGAGTTGAGACCGAGGTCGTCGACGATGTTCGTCTCGTCCGTGATGCTCGCGGCGAGCTCCTCGTCGCCGAGGACCTCGCCGAGGACGGCCCGGATGCGGTGCTCCACCGCGGTCTCCTCCAGCCGGGGCCCGCGCGCTTCGACTTCGGTCAACGGTCAGACCCCGTTCAGGTAGAGGAGGATGCACTTGGAGCAGACGGGCATGAGGCTCGTCCCGCGCAGGACGGTGCGGACCCGGCGGAACGCCTCGCCCTGCCAGACCTCCTCGACGCTCTGGTCGTGGAGGTCGCCGATGACGAACTCGGGGAAGAACTTGCAGGAGCTGACCTTGCCGTCGGCGTGCACCTCGAGGCGGTTGGACACGGCGAGGCACCGGTTGCGCTTCTGGGCGGGCTTCGACGACCCGAGCACGAAGTCCTCGATCTCGTCCAGCTCGAGCTGCGGCTGGTAGCGGATGCGGACGTTCCACGTCCGCTCGGCCAGCCGGGTCATCGACGTCCGCAACGTCTCGATGAGCTCCGGCTGGATCCGGTAGGTGTAGGAGTGCCAGGTCGGCGTGGCGCCGGGCGCCGGCGGGTTGAGCCACGCGAAGTTCTCCGCGTACATCTCGTCCATCGAAGTCGCGACCTCGGGACTGATGTACCAGGGGAACTGGAAGTACACGGTGTTGACGCCGAGCTCCTCCGCCCACTCCATGAACTCGTACATCGAGCCGATGGTCTCGTTGCTGACCATGCACGAGATCGAGACTTCGCCCTGGTACTCGCCGGTCTTCTGCAGGTCCAGCAGCAGGCGCGCGTTGTCGATGGTGCGAGGGAACGTGCCGCGGCCGCGCAGCGCTTCGTGGTCGGCGCCGAGACCGTCCAGGCTGACCAGGACGTTGAGACCGGGGCCGATGGTCAGCAGGTGCGGCAGGTTGCGCTTGATCAGCAGCGCGTTGGTGCACAGGTTCACCGTGCGCGGCGTCCTGGCCAGCAGAGCCGCCACCTCGGCGAACCGGCTGTGCATCAACGGTTCGCCGCCCCACAGGAAGACCTTCGCCCGCGTGTCGTCGGTGATCCGCAGGACGTCGTCGATGATGTCGAGGTCGAGTTCGGTGCGCTGCTTCTGCTTGCTGAAGTCGTGGAAGAAGCCCTGGTCGTTCCACTGGTAGCAGTGGTTGCAGCGCAGGTTGCACTTGTAGGTCAGCTGCAGGCTCACCTCCCGCGGCAGGGGGGTCGCGTACGTCGCGTCGGCCTCCACGTTGCGGCGGGTCTCGGCGCGGATCGCGACCGTGCGCCGCAGGTCGTCGAACTCCTTGCGATTGAGCGTTCGGGCGGTCTTCGGGTGCACCACGGCTCCTCACCACACGGGCTGGCGGACTGATCGATTTCCGGCGCGGCATTTGTTTCCGGAGGGTCGAGGTCGGCCGCGTCCGGTGTGTCGGCCAAGGACGGATATAGCCGCTCACGCAGCGAAGCAGTTCGCCGGCGGAGCCGTCAAGAAGGGACGGGCCGTTCCTGCGTGAGGCAAGAGTTCAGGGGCGGGGGCCGTCGGCCGGCGCGGAGATAACCGCAGTTCAGAAGGGTTGTGTAAGCCATTGGGACCAGTGCTGCCGGAGGCAGGCAGAGTATTTGAGCAACCGGAGTGCGCGTGTACGTTGCCGTCAATCCGACGAAACATCCGGGTCGGGGAAACCATTCTTCGAGATTTTCGAGCAGTGCGCGAAATCCTCCTCGGGAATAGCCGCGCACGGTGCGCTGATCCTTGTCGCGGAGGAGAGTCCATGCTGCCCACCTGGCCCGCGTCCGTCTTCCAGTACACGCTCATGACCACCGACCAGTTCCTGCCCAGCGGGTCGATCGGGCCGCACATGACCATGGCGATCTCGGTGGTCGTCGACGGGCCGCTGGACGTCGACGTGCTGGACGGCGCCTACGACGACCTCGTCGCGCGCAACGACGTCCTGCGCACCGTGCTCGAACGGGAGGGCGCGAGCTGGGTCCAGCGCGTGCACCCGCACCGCACCGCCCGGCTGGAGCGGTCCGAGGGACCCGCGGAGCGCGTGCAGGACTTCGCGGACGCGTGGACGCGGACACCCGTGCCCGTCGACGAACCGCCGCTCGTGCGCGGACAGGTGGTCCGGCTCGACGACGGCACCCACCTGGTCAGCCTGGTCTTCCACCACCTGCACACCGATCCGCCCTCGTTGGAACTGGCCATGTCCGAGCTGGGGGCGCTCTACACCGCGCGGCTGGCCGGTGAGCGCGTTCCCGCGCCCCCGCTGCAGTTCGGGCCCTACGTCCGGCAGGTCGTCGACAGCGTCGCCGGGCGGCTGGACGCCGACCGCGAGTTCTGGCGCACGACGATCGAGGGCGCGCGACCCGTGTCGCCGGCGCCGGGGCTGGAACGCGACTGGGGCCGTCCGCCGAGCTCCAGCGCACTGCGCCTGCACGTGCTGGACAGCGCACAGGCCGCCGCGCTGGAGAAGTGGGCGCTGCGCCACCGCACGACGTTGTTCGCCACGCTGTTCACCGGGTTCTGCCTGTCCATGGCCGATCGGGCGGCGACCCGCGACATCCTCGTCGCCACCGTTTTCGAGCAGCGCAACCATCCGGACACCAAGAACCTGATCGGGCCCTTCCTGCACCCGTCGCTGCTGCGGGTCCGGGTACCGGAGGGCGCGGACTGGGAAAGCCTTACGCCACAAGTGCGCGACGTGGTGCGCGACGCCTACGACAGGGCCCACATCCCGACGATCGACATCCTCGGCATGCACCCCGACGTGATCCACGCCGTGTCGACGGAACCGGTCGGCCTGCTGCTCTTCCAGTACCTGCCGTCGTCCGGCGTCGGTGACCGGATCGCGTTCGGACCGGCGACCGCCCACCTGCTCGCCAACACCGACGTCGGTCCCACCGGCGACGTCGGGCTGATGTTCCGCCTGCACCGCAAGGGATCCGGCGACCTCGTCGCCACCGTGACCTTCGACCGGCGGGACCTGGAGGAGGAGCTCGTGCGCGAGCTGTTCGCCGACTTCGTCCGCAGGGTGACCGAGCCGCTCGCCGCGACCGTCCGCTGACCGGGACCGGCCCGTGAGCACACCGACTGGAGTTCCCGTGAGCACTGACCAGGTCTTCGCCCCACCACTGGACCAGGAGGAGCTCGACGCGGGCTGGGAGTCCTTGCGGATGCCCAACCTGGGACGGCTGGACCAGGACGAGCAGCGCCGCATCCGCGCGGTGAGCGACCAGGTGGCCGGCCTCGTCGAGCCGTGGCTCGGCGGCGTGTCCGACCAGTACCGGGGACTCAGCTGGACCGTCGCGGTCACGCTGGCCGCGATCACCCCCGAGCTGTCCGCCGCGGAGCTGGTGCCGGTCGTCAAGCTGTCCTGCTGGACGCTCGTCTTCGACGACGTGTTCGACAACCACCACCTGTCGATCGCCGAGCACCACACCAGGATGCGGCGCTACCTCGACTTCCTGGCGGGGGCAGAGGTGGACGCCGCCGACCCCGTCGCCCGGGCTCTGGCGGACTGCCGCGACGAGCTCCGGTCGGTCCCGCTCTTCGCGGAGCTGGAGCCGGAGTGGAGGTCGGCGCTCGAGGCGACGATGCGCGCCATGATGGTGGAGTGCGAGTGGCGGCACGCCCACGACGCCGACCCCCAGGCGCTTCCGTCCTTTGAGGACTATCTGGCGAACGCCGTCGAGGCCATCGACTCCCGCCCCGTCACCTGGGCCGCCCTCACCGTGATCGGTGACCGGTCCGTGCTGGAGCAGATGGACTTCCTGCACGGCCTGAGCGCCACGCTGGCGCGGTGCATCCGGCTGGCCAACGACCTGCGCACGCACGTGAAGGAGGCGGGCGAGGGCACGATCAACAGCGTCCTGGTCCTCTCGTCTGCGGACGTCCCCGGACAGCCCGCCGACCCGCGGCGGCGGCTCGGCCGGGCCCTCCGCGAGATCGCCGCCGACATCGACGTCCACCTGCGGGAGCTCAAGGGACAGGCCGAGAAGCCACGGACGAGCACCGGCCGCGCGGAGAGGTGGATCGCCGACTGTGCGGACTTCGTCTCCGAGTTCTACTCCCGGCACGAGTACCGAACACTCTTCGATACGGAGTCCTAGGTGTCACGACACGACGAGATCGCCGAACTGCTGAACCAGGTCGGTCCGGGCCGGGTGACCGACTCGGCCTACGACGTCGGACGGGTGGCCCGGCTCGGGGACGTGGATCCCGATCTGTCGGGCGGAGCCCTGGACTGGCTCCGGCGGCACCAGCTGGCCGACGGAGCCTGGGGCGCCCCGCACCTCGACTACCACCACGACAGGCTGATCTGCACGCTGTCCGCCGTGACCGCCCTCGCGCGGACCGGCGACCCGTCCGACCGGCAGCGCGTCGAGCGCGGGGCGGCGGTGCTCGCGAACGACCTCAAGAGCCTCGGCGACGACGCGGCCGGTGAGACGATCGGCTTCGAGCTGCTCGCCCCCGCACTGCTCGGCGAGGCCAGGGAGCTGGGCGTCGTCGGTGACGAGGTGGACGAGGTGCTGGCCGGGCTCGTCGCGGAGCGCGAGGCCAAGCTGGCCAGGGTGCCGTCCGGGTTCATCAACGGCGAGTCCGTCCTCGCGCACTCCGTCGAGATGGCGGGCGCCGCCGAGCTGCACCTGGTAGACCTGGAGAACCTGCTGGGGCACAACGGTTCGGTGGGGTACAGCCCCGCCGCGACGGCCTGGTACGCCGCCACCACCGGCGACAGCGCCGCGCTGGGATACCTCAGGACCGTGACCGGCGCCGACGGCGGAGTGCCCAACGTCGGCCCCATCGACGTCTTCGAGAACGTGTGGACGCTCTACAACGTCGGGCTGACGCGGTCCGGCCCCTTCCCGGCGCGCGATCGGCTGCTGGCGGCCGTGGAAGGCGCCTGGACGCCCGGCCGGGGGGTCAGCTTCGGCTCCGGGTTCCGGCCGGAGGACGGCGACGACACCGCGGTCACCTCCGAGGTGCTGTCCCGCGCGGGCAGGGCGGCGGACCTCGACGCGTTGATCTCCTACGAGGGGCCCGAGCACTTCCACTGCTGGCCGACCGAACGGAACCCCTCGGTCAGCACCAACGTGCACATGCTGGGCGCCCTGCGGGCCGCGGGACTGCCCGGCGACGACCCGGCGGTCCGCAAAACGGTGCGGTACCTGGAGAACAGCCAGGACCGGTCCGGCTTCTGGCTCGACAAGTGGCACGCGTCGCCGTACTACGTGACCGCGCACGCCGTGCTGGCGGGCGAGGGCCTGCCGGACGAGATCTTCGCGCACGCCCTGGACTGGCTGCTCCGGACGCAGCGGCCCGACGGGTCCTGGGGCTCGTACCTGTCCACCGCGGAGGAGACCGCCTACTGCCTCCAGGCGCTCACGATGGCGCTGCGGCGCGGGGAAACCGTGCCCGTGCAAGCACTGCGCCGCGGTCACGACTGGCTGGCGCGGCACGCCACCGGGCCGTACCCGTGGCTGTGGATCGGGAAGTGCCTGTACTCGCCCGACGTCGTGGTGAGGTCCGCGGTCCTGTCCGCACTGGCGCTGGTCGAGGAAGAGGTGTCCCGGTGAGCCCCCACCCCAGCCGCACGGCCGAGCGTCTCACCGCCGACCTCGACCTCGTCCGGCACCGGGTCGACGCCTACCTCACCGACCTGTTCGACCGCGCCCTGCGCGACAGCGAGACGGTGCTCGATGCCGGCTCGCCCGGCCTGGAACCGTTGCGCACCATGGCCTTGTCCGGGGGCAAGCGGATCCGGCCCGCCTTCGTCCACTGGGGATTCGTCGCCGCGGGCGGCGACCCGGACGACGGGTGCGCCGTCGAGGCGGGCGCGGTCGTGGAGCTGCTGCACCTCTTCGCGCTCGTGCACGACGACGTGATGGACGAGTCGCCCACGCGGCGGTCTGCCCCGACGATCCAGGTCCTGTTCGCCGACCGGCACCGCTCACTCGGCCTGCGGGGCCAGGCCCAGCGCTACGGCGAGAACATGGCGATCCTGCTCGGCGACTTCGCGCTGCTGACGTGCACCGAGCTGCTGCTGTCGCTGCCGCGGCGAGCGCAGCGCCTCTTCTACCGCGCGGCCAACCAGCTCATGCTCGGCCAGTACCTCGACCTGGAGAACGCCGCCGCGCCCGCCGTCGACGACGAGACGGCGTCGAGGACCGCGTTGCTGAAGACGGCGAGCTACACGGTCGAAGGCCCGCTGCTGGTGGGGGCGGCGCTGACCTCCAGAGGCCCGGAGCTGGACCCGTACCTGCGCGCCTACGGACGGGCCGTCGGCCTGGCGTTCCAGTACCGCGACGACCTGCTCGACGTCTTCGGGGACGAGTGGGAGACCGGCAAGCCGGTCGCCGGTGACGTCACGCACCAGAAGGCGACCCGGCTCCTCGCCGGCCTCCGGCACCAGGCGGCGGGCGGAGACCGCACCCTGCTGCTGCCCGGCGAACCGGCCGTCGCCGACCTGGAGTCGCTGCGGTCGCTGCTGCTGCGCACCGGCGCCGTCGACGAGGTGGAGACCCTCATCGGCGACCTGGTCGGGGAAGCGGTCACGGCCATCACGGCGGCACCGATCACCGCGTCCAGCAGGGACGTCCTGATCGACGCCGCCCATTTCGCGGGTGCCCGCCGGTGGTGAGCGGACGACCCTGCCCGGTCCTCGACGAGAAGGTGGGACGACGATGACGAAACCGGAAACCCGGCAGGTGGCGCCAGACCGCCCCGAGGTCGACTTCGACCACCACTCGGCCGACTTCCGCGAACGCAACCACGAGATCATGGACGACCTCAGGTCGCGCTGCCCGGTGGCCCACACCGAGGCGCACGGCGGCTTCTGGGTGCTCACCGACTACCAGTCGGTGACGTCCGCGCTGCGCGACGACGAGCTGTTCAGCTCCCGCCCGTCCGTGGGCATCCCGCCGTCCCCGATCCCGATGCCGATCCTGCCCGCCGAGACCGACCCGCCCCTCACCGGCGAACTGCGCGCGATCACCGCCCGCCACTTCTCCCGCGCGGCCGTTCAGGCGGCCGAACCAGCCATCCGGGAGATGACCGGCGACCTGATCGACCGGTTCGCCGGGCGAGGCGAGTGCGACATCGTGACCGAGCTGGCAACCCCGTTGCCCGCCCGCGTGATCCTCTCGATGCTCGACTTCGACCAGGACCGCTGGGCGGAGTGGGTCGAGTGCGTGCACGCCGTCCTGCACGACCGGACCACCGAGCCGGAGAAGGCGGCCGAAGCCGCGGGGAAGATCTTCACCACCATCACCGAGGAGATGACGCGGCGCACCGAGAACGGCCTCGGCGACGACCTCCTCAGCGCCATCATGCGCGGCACCGTGGAAGGCCGCCCCCTCGAAGCGATCGAGGTCATCATGTACGCCTTCGTGATGTTCCTGGCGGGCATGGACACCACGAGCGGACTGCTGGGCAACGCGCTGGTCGAACTGGACCGGCGACCGGACCTGCGCCGGCGGTTGATCGAGGACAGGTCGCTGCTGGCCACGGCCACCGAGGAGTTCCTCCGACGGGACACGCCGTCCCAGGGCCTGGCCAGGACGGTCACCCGCGACACGACGTTCTTCGGACAGCGGCTGAACGAGGGCGACTCGGTGCTGATGATGTTCGCGGCCGCCAACCGCGATCCCGCCGTCTTCGACCGTCCGGACGAGATCGACCTCGACAGGCCGCACTACCGGCACCTGGCCTTCGGCATCGGCGCGCACCACTGCCTGGGAGCCAACCTCGCCCGCACCATGTTCCGCGTCGTGCTGGACGAGATCCTCACGCGCCTCCCGGACTTCCGGGTCACCGGGCCGGGAGAGCGCTTCGCCGACGCCGGCGAGATCCACGCCCTGCGCAGCCTGCCCGTCGCCTTCACGCCCAGCCTGTCCTGACCGGACCGGCCTTCACCCGGCTGACCCGACGTCCGGACGAAAGCCGGTCGTGCACGGCCTTCCACAAGGAGCGGAAGACCCGAGCCGGTTCAACGCGCGCATGACGCCAACCTCAGCGGAACCGCTCAACCGTCCTACCCCGGCGATCGCCGGGGTAGGACGGTGACCCGGCCCGGTGTTCAGCGCGAACGCTGGTACTCCTCCCAGGTGCGGATCGTGACGCGAGGCCCGTCGTCGGGTCCGTGGTTGGCGAGACCGTTGAACCCGAGGTAGTAGTCACCGACCTGGTTGCGGGCCTGGGTGGCCTGGTCGGTGTCGTTGATCGCCACGCCGTGGATGTGCCACGGCCAGTTGCCCTGCGACGGGCTGCGCAGCCAAGCGGCGAAGCCGACCTGGCGCAGTGCGCGGACAGCGGCGGTGCGGGTCGCGGTGGACATGCCGTCGACCTCGATGTCCACGGCGCCACCGCCGTCGTGGGTGCCGGCGGAGGTCGGGTCGCCGCCGGGGTTGTAGGAGCCCTGCGACAGCACGAGCCTGCGTCCCAGCAGGCGTTCCGCCTCGGTGAGCATCGACTGCGTGCGGGCGTTGACGACGTACCCGTCGCGCTGGACCTTGGCGCCCGGCTTGATCACGTTCGAGACGGTGTACCTGCCCTCGCCGAGCTTGGCCAGCGAGGTGGCGCCGGGCAGGCCGTTCGCGTCCAGGCCGGTGTAGCCGAGCGAGCGCTGGTAGGCCGCGTACGCCGAGATGGTGGTGGTGCCGAAGTAACCGTCGACCCAGCGGGCTTCCAGCAGGTTGCGTGCCTGCAGCGCCCGTTCGACCGCCAGCACGGACGCCTTGGCACCCGGTGTGAGCGTGTCGTCCGCGCGGCGGGGGTCGATCTGGGCGGCCAGGACAGTGGCTTCCATGTTGACGACGGGCAGCGCGGCGGTCGCGACCGGCGTCGCGCTCAGCGTCAGGCTGCCCAGGGCGGTGAGGGTCGCGATGACGCCCCAGGTCTTCGACTTCGTTTCCATGCGGTGGTTTCTCTCTGTTCGGTCGAACGCGGCCGCGTCCGGATCGGCCGCCGAGGCAGCGTGAGGCGTTGCCCGAGCAGAAGGATCGAGCAGGCCGCTGACAAAGACCTGACACGCGGCCGGTTCCCGTGCGGCTTGCGCGGACCGTTCCGTTCACTCCGGCTTCTGCGACATCTTCGGCGTCACCACGGGGATAAGAACGCGGCCCTGGCCGGCAGGCCGTCTATCGTGCGGCGCCAGTCAGAGCCCCGGGGAAGGGAATCCCGGTCCCTGAACAATTCGACGTCCGCGCGTGTAGGACCGCAACCCTGAATCGTCGTTTCGGCCGCCGGAAGAGCAATAGATGGACAAAAAGACGACATCGCGGGCCGTGGACGTCGCCCTGCCGCAGGTCGGCCCGGCAGCGGTGCACGCAGAGCTTCTGCCTGTCCGGCGGGGGGAGCAGGGCGTGGCTCGTAACACGGAAAGGTGAACCAACGGCGAAGCCCGGCGTTTGACGCTAGAAAGGAGGGGCGGCATGTGTTCGACTCATGGGGGGTGTTGTCTCGTACGTGTATTCCGCAGGTCGGTGGAATACGCGGCGACATTGCTCTTTCGTGACCGCGGGTGCAGACCAGGAGTTACAGTCGGATTCCCCATTCGGGAGCGGCCTCACGTCGGAGGAGAACGGTGATCGAGATCAACACTGCCGAGCTGCCGTCGTCCGTCGACGTCATGGACGAACTCCTGAAGCTGGTCCAGGGCCTGACCGAGCGTCCGAGGTTCGGCGAGCTGCCAGGAAGGCGGCCAGGCGCCCGCGCCGGGAACGACCGGGGCATCCCCCTGCTCTGCCTGGTTCGCGAGCACGGGTCGGCCGGTCTGCTGAAGGTCCTGCGCACGCACCTGCTCGACGCCCACCCCGGCCGGATCCCGCACGCGTACCACAAGTTCCCCGACACCGAGGGGGAGAGCCTGCCGCCGGACCAGGTCGCGGAAGTGGGCGCGGTGCTGGCGGCGGTGGCCCGCGAGCTGTCCGGAGCGGCCAACGCACGCTACGGGCGGCATGAGTTCCCGCGTTTCCGGCTCGTCTACTGGTTGATGAACCAGCCGGCGGAGGACGGCGAGCACGAGTCGGCCACGAGCCTGCTGACCCGGCTGCGCGAACGCGACCTGCGCGGCCGCACCGAAGACGACCTGATCCCCCAGGAGGCGATCGACACCGCCGCCGACGCCGTGCCGTGGTGGGCGCGCGTCGCGCTGAAGGTGTTGCCCACGTTCCTGTTCCGGGCGAAGCTGCGCGGTCTGGTTCCGGGCGGGGAGTACCGGTGGCTGCTGCGCCAGCCCTACCTCGCACCGCACGACCCCGGCACGTTCCTCGGCTTCGCCGAACGGCTCACCGGCACGCTCGCGCCCGGCCGGGGCGCGGAACCGCACGAGGACGCGGGGCAGCTCGCCAAGCTCCTGGTCAACGCGTTCCTGGAGGACGTGCGCCGGGACTACCGGCGCACACCGTGGCGGGTCAGGTCGGCCCGCCGCACCGTCTACCCGGTGGTGCTGCTCGACGGCATCCGCCGCGACAACGGCGGCTACGCGCTGCTGAAGCTGATCAACGACGTGCGCAACGACACCGGCTCGTTCGACCCGCTGATCATCATCAGCGGCAGCGAGAAGGTGCCGCCCGACGCGGCGGCGGCGGACGAGCGCGCCCCGGCGTGGGTGGAGAACGCCGGGCGCGCCTACGAGACCTGGACGCACAAGCTCGCCGCGAACAGCCGGGCCCGCCGGCCGGCGGCGTGGTTCCTGCCGCTGCGGGTGCCGCCGGTGGAGATCAAACCCGGCGACGTGCGGCCGCTGGCGACGCTGACCGTCCGGCCGGCCCCGTTCTGGTCGCGGACGTCCTTCCTCGCGATGGTGGTCGTGCTGCTGCTCGGAGTCGTCGCGGCGGGCGGGTACTGGCGGATCACCGCGGCCGCGGCGGAACGCGACACGCACTGCGGGTTGTCGCCGGGCGACGCGAACTTCGAGACGCTGACCAAGCTCGGCGAGGCCGACTGCGTCGGCGTGAGCAGCAGGGCGATCCCGCTGCTCGACGGCGGGACCAGCGAGCTCAGGGACCGCTTCATGCGGGTGCAGAAGCAGATCGCCCACCAGAACGAGCAGGTGGACCAGGCCAAGGAGGACAAGCCGGAGCGTCCTTTCGCGACGGTCGTGTACGTGTCGGCGATGAGCAGCCAGCCCGAGACGCTGGCCACGAACACCGCGCGGCTCATGGGCGTGGCGGCGATGCAGGCGCGGTTGCTGGACGACCACGGCAACGGCCATCCGCTGATCAAGGTGTTGCTGGGCAACGCCGGCCGGACCATGCAGTACGGCGACAAGCTCGTCGAGCACCTGAAGACCTGGATGCGCCGCGACCCGACGGTCGTGGGCGTGCTCGGCCTGGCGCAGAGCCGCGAGACCACCCGGAAGACGATCGACAAGCTGGGCAGGCAAGGGCTTCCCACGGTGGCCGCCACGTTGTCGGCGAACGGGTTCCCGGCGGTGTCCTCGCGGTACTTCCAGATCTCGCCGACCAACGACAGGGAGGCGCGCGTCGCCGTCGCGTACGCGAACATCAAGTACCCGGACCACAACAAGGTCCGGATCGTGCGTTCGGCGGACGAGACCGACCTCTACTCCGCTGACCTCGCCCAGAGCTTCCGCGCCCGCTTCGCCGACAAGAGCCTGGGGAGGACCAGGGAAGTGCTCCCGGACCTGGCCTACCGCCCCAGCACCGAGAAGGACCACACGGACGCCCGCGTGATCGGGCAGCAGCTCTGCCAGGGCACGCCGGACACGCTGGTCCTCTACGCGGGCCGTCCCGGCGAGTTCGTCGACCTGCTGGACGGCATCGCCGGTTCGTGTGCCGGGCAGCTGGCCATGCTCACCGACGACGACATCGTGCGGTACGCCGCCGACACGGAACTGCGGACGAAGCACCCGAGCGTCACGTACGACGTGCTGTCCTTCGCGGTCGGTTCGAACTTCTGCACCGCGAAGGAGGACATCTACCGGAAGATGCGGCAGATCTTCGAATCCGACTGCAAGGACGACCCGAACCTGTTCGTAGACGGCCAGGCCACGCTCGCCTACGACGCCCTCGACCTCTACGCGCACGCCATGAAGGAACTGCTGCCGGTCACCAGGCCGTCGTCCGGCGACCTGTGGAAGACGATCAGCGACATCGGCCGTCCTCCGGTGAACCCCGGCCCCGCCCGCGACGCCGCTCCCGATCCGAGCAGCCTGCCGGTGCTGGAGGGCAAGAGCGGGAGGATCGACTTCCGGGGAACGCAGGTCCCGCAGGAGAAGCGGATCGTGATCCTCCACGTCGCCCAGGGAGACCCGCCCGTGCTGCACGCGACCTGCGACGAGACCTGCGTCCTGTCGCCGTCCTGAGCCGGACCGGCCTGCCGGCTCGCGTGTCTCAGCGAGCTCGACCGTCCTCGCCGGTGAGGGGAGGGGACGCGTCCTGAACCGGTCTCCGGCTGCGCGGAAAGACTCGGTGTTCGCCGGACGCCGCGACGAGCTCGAGGCGATGAGCCACGCGCTGCGCAACCGGCTCGCCCTGGCGCAGGTGGAGGGTGAAGCGGGGATCGGCTCGTGCACGAGCTGATCGCGTCGGCCGAGCCCGATGGACTCACTGTCCTCGTGCTGGTGGTCGAGGACCTGCACTTGCTGGGTCACGCCGGCCGCGGTGGCTGGTGCGGGACCGCGGCCGGCGTGCTGTCAACTGGTGCAGGCAGCCTGATTGAGGCTGACCGCCGAGGGAGTACCTGCGGTGCCGTTGGCGGTGAAACCGAGCGACACGGCCGCGTCGGGAGCCAGGGACGGGCTGTAGGACGGCGCCGTGACCGTGACCGTGGTGCCGGACTGGGTGAAGCTGCCGTTCCAGCCGCTTGCGACGGTGGCTCCGGCGGGCAGGGTGAACACGACCTTCCACGGGTTGGCGGCGCTCGTCGCCTTGTTGGTGACGGTCAGGGAACCCTGGAAGCCGCCCTGCCACGAGTTGTCGAGCTTCCAGACCGCCGTGCACGCGTTGGTGCCGCCGGATGAAGTCGTGGTCGTCGTCGTGGTGGTCGTGGTGGTGTCGGGGACGTTGGCGACGGGTGGGATGAGGTAGGGCTGGAGGATGTTCTGCTTGGCCTGGTTGACCGTGGTCCAGTCGTCGCCGAGGATTCCGCCCGTGTCACCGGAGTTGGGGTTCCACGACCAGTAGGTGAACGACATGCCGTTGACGCCGGTTCCGGTGTAGGCCATGAGGTTCTCCAGCCACACCTTGTCGACCGGGTTGGCCAGGGTGGTGCCGAACTCGCCCATCATCAGCGGCGCGATGTTCTGCTTGTAGAGGTAACCCCAGTACTTGTCCCAGATGGCGGGCAGGTTCGCCGGGTAGTCGGGCGCGCTGAACCACGGCTGGTCGTAGACCGAGGTGGCGTACTCGTGCGGGGAGTACACGAGCCGGTTGGGCACGGACAGGCGCACCGGGAACTCGCCCGCCTTCGACAGGTTGCCGCCCCACCAGCCGCAGTCCTCGTCGTTGGACGTGTCCCCGTCCCAGACGTTCGACAGCCCGCCGCTCGGGCAGCTCACCCCTTCGACGAAGATCAGCCAGTTCGGCTGCACGCTGAGGATCGCGTTGCCCGCGCGCTCGGCGGCGAGCCGCCAGTCTCTGGCGGTGTCGCCGCAGCCCCAGCACGAGCCGGTCGCGGCCGGGTTGGTGCCCTCGGCGTGCGGCTCGTTGTGCAGGTCGGCCCCGATGACCGTGGTGTTGCCCGCGTAGCGCTGGGCGAGGGTCTTCCAGTCGTTGATCCAGGTCGACTCCGGCACTCCCGCCGTGTACCAGAGGGCGGTCTGACCGGCGCTGGTCGGCCGGTGCCGGTCGAGGATGACCCGCATGCCCTTCTGGCCCGCGTAGTCGATCACCTTGTCGAGGATCTGCAACGGCGACAGCCCGATCAGGTCGGGGTTGGTGTAGTCGTTGATGCCGGTCGCGGTGGCGCCGGGCTTCAGCGCGTCGTTGGAGAAGGGGACGCGCAGCGTGTTGTAGCCCAGCTGGGCCATGTGGTCGAGCTGCTGACGCCACGTGCGGCTGGACCACAGACCGTGGAAGGTCTTGTTGTCGGTCTCCATGCCGAACCAGTTGATCCCGGTCAGCCGAACCGTCGTGTTCGTGCTGTCGACGATCTTGTTGCCGCTGGTGTGCAGGTAGCCGACGCCCGTGCCGCCCGCCGCCGCCACGGCCGCGGGCTGTCCGGCCGTGCCCATGACGAGCATCCCGCCCATGGCCACCAAAGCCGCGGCCAGCGCGCCGAAAGCTTTGTTCCGCCGCTTCATCTGTTCTCCTCGCGCTCACGCCCCACAGGACTCTGGGAGCGCTCCCAGGGTCGGTGCGGTTTCCGCGAGCGTCAACGAGGTGTCCGGATCTCGCTCCATCTTCGACGGTGATTCGATTCGAAGAACTCCGCTCGCGACGTTCTCCGGTTCTTCCGACGCCGAGCGTCCCGTTACCCCTCGTTGTCGGCGGCATCGCCGCACTGCAGTGCAAACAGGGCAAACCGTCCTTTTGGGAGATTGCTGCGGGCTGCCAGATCGAACGCCTTGTGGTAGCTCGAAAGAATCTTCTCGACGGAGTCCTCAACGAGTATCGGCATGCTGCCTGCCCTGTGCGGATGTAATTTCGGCACGCACAGGGCCGACGTCGAAGGCATGGGTGTTCGCGCACCGTGGCGTCGCTTCGTCGTCTTGTCCTGCGTCTGGCGGCCGAGAACTCTTCGTGGGTTATCGCGCATCCTGACCTCAAGGTCGTGCTTCGGAGGGTGCTGGTCACCCGGTGGCGCTCTGCCGACGGTGTAAGCCTTGGTCATGTCCGTCGGTGGTCACGACGCCGAGACCCGCGTCCTCAGGCGTGTACGTGTCTCTGAACCCGAAGGCGCTGGGCGACGGGCCGTGCGCGCGCAAATGGTGCAGTCGCTCGACCGCCTCCTCGACGGTGGGCACGTGGCCGGCCGGGATCCACCACATCACCTGGAACGCCGTCTTCGGTAGGTCGAACCACTCGGCGCGGCGCCGGAGCACGTCCAGGTGGCCGCTGCGGTAGACGTAGTCCCACAGGCTGTCACGACTCTCCCAGACCGACATGTTCACGATGACGTCCGCGCCGAGGGTGGTCTGGATCGCGGTGGCGTCGTTGCTCCCGTCGCCGACCAGTCGCCACACGAATCCGGGCGACCTGTCGGCGGCTTCGTTCAAGGTGTCCAGCATCGACGTGAAGCCGTGCGTGAGCGGGTGGTCCAGTGGATGTCTCAGGGTGCCGACGTTGAGCTGGGCGAGGTGGTGTCCGGCCATGCCATCCACCTCACCATCCGCACCACTCTATGTCAATCATGATTGTTTTTAGAAAGCTCGACGGTGACGCAGCACATCCCGGGCTGCGGATCCAGGCGGGCCCGCAGCCCTTCGGCGTCCTCCAGCAGACCTTCCAGCAACGCCAGGTTCATCCCGCAGATCAGCGCGGGATGCCGCTCCGAGAGAACGTGGAACGGGCAGTTGGCCAGGCGAACGACAGCGCCGTCCGCGTCCGCGCGCGGCTCGTAGCCGCGCACGGACAGAACGGCCCGCACCGCGTCGAGGTCCTCGATCGGTCCGGCGGCGGCCCGCGCGGCCCGTCCTTCCCGCGCGGCGGCGGCCCGCAGCTCGACATCCAGCCGGGCGTCGTCTGCCACCGCGGCCAGCAGGTCGGCGGCGGTGCGGTAGTCCCGGGCGGGGACCGAAACGTGGTGTTCGGCGCCGGATCGGCGGTAGAGCTTGGCCGGTCGCCCGGCGCCCGGGCCCGAACGCCCGGTGAGCCGTCGGCTCTCGGTGACGAGCAGCCCGGCGTCGACGAGCTTGTCGAGGTGGAACGCGGCGAGCGTGCGGCCGACCCCGGCGCCCTCGGACGCTTCGTTCCGGCTCACCTCGTGATCCTGGGCGACTACGTACTCGTACAGCTGCCGCCGGACGGGGTCCTGCAGCACGACGATCGCCTCGATGTCCTCCATTCCGCCATTCTAAGAACAACGCAGGTTTTCATTAGAATCTGCGGTGACGGGCCTCGCCGATGTCGCGTTCGATCCGGTCAGGTCTCAGGGGGTTGGGGCCCGGCTCTCAAGGGTGCTGCGGCGGCAAGAGATTCGGCGGGTCCGGCTCGGGCATCACCTGATCACCGACGCGGGCGGCGCGTGGAACACGTCACCACGGCCGTTCATCAGGATCAAGACCGCGACGGCTGCCGGAGCGGATCTCCTCCGCTGAGGAACAGGGGAGCCGGACGAACCCAGGAGGGCGGCAGTACGCCCACAAGGGACGTGACGATCACGAGTCGCAGGGCTGAGCGCAGTTCGGTGAGGTGGACCGCCGGCTCCGACTCGCAGACGGCCGGCAGACTCGGCGGCGGGGTGCAGGCGGAGAGCGTGTCGGCTACCAGCAGGACGGTCAGGCAGAACTGCTCGGCCGTTCCGCCGCGGGCCGGTCCAGGTCGACGCCGCGGCGGAGTTCCTGCTCCAGTCCGGCCGGCATACCCCGGTGTCGCTAAGACCGAACTGGTCCGCAACGCCCCGCCGGCTGATCACCTGGCTCAATCCGGTGATCAGCCGGCCGGCCGGCGGGCACGCTTCCCGTCCTGCGGGTCGCCACGACCAGTCTGTCCTCGGCGAGCAGCACTACGGGCCAGGCGGACTGGCCGAGCGGCGCGGCCACCCAGGGCCGGTCACCTCCCGCCCTGACTCCTGCGACCTGACCGTGCGGCAACGCCTCCGGGCCGTCTGGGAAGACCTCACCGGCGTGCGGTTCCCGGTCGGCCGGGCGTTCAGCCGTGCTGTGAGCCGCTCGCACGGTCAGAGCCGTGGCTCAGCCGCTGACCGAGGCCGAGAAGTTGTCGACCGCCAGGCCGGTACCGCCGTTCCACGGCTCGAACCCCGCCTGGATGCTGGTCAGATACCAGGAGTTCGTGATCGCGCCGCGGGCGCGCACGTCGTTGATGAAGTCGAGCACGCTGAACGACCACGAGTTGATCGGCGACGGCGCGACGTAGGAGATCACGTTGTTGGAACCGTTGCTGCCACGCCACACCTGCCAGCTGCGCCCGCCCACGGTGGCAGTGCCGACCGCGCTGCCGATCGGCTGGATCGAGCCCTGGCGGTTGAACCAGATCATGATCTCCATCTGGTTCACGCCGTTGGTCTTCGGCGTCGGGTCGAGCCAGATGTCGTACGAGGCGTTGTACGTGCCGCCGGCGTACCGGTAGTTGATCGACGACGTGGCGCTGCGGATTCGGCTGACCTGCATCGGCAGGGTGGAACTGGGGGAGCAGTTGGAGTAGTGGCAGCCCAGGAACACCGACGGGTACGACACCGGCGCCCCGTTGGTCGGCGCGGAGCCCTGCTGGCTGGTGATCTGGAAGCCGGATGACGTGACGTTGATGCACTGCTGCGCCGAGGTGCCCCACCGGTTGTTCTGCACCACGTAACGACCCTGGATGGTGGTCGACCCGTACTGGTCGCAGATGGTCACATCGGCGTTGGCCGGACCCGCTGTCGCGACGAACGTGCTCGCGACCAGCAAGCCGGCAACAGCGACGGCACGAATGGTCCTTCGCATGATGACTCCAAATGGCAGGTCCTATGGGAGCGCTCCCAGATTACCGAGATGTCAATAGGAGTTCGGATTCGTCGAATAACCGCGTGGAGGTCCCGGCAGAACTGATGCGGCTGGTCGTTCCCGGTTTCCCACAGCGGGGTTCCGCTCGCTGAGATGCGGGCGAGCCGTCGAACACCACGTCGAATCGACGGACTTCCCGCCGGCTTGCCTGGATGACCACACCGGTGGTGATGAGGAAGAGAAAGATCAGCGCTTCGATGATGAAGAAAGCGCCGAAGTCGACGGCCGATCCGATCGGCGGCTGGCCGGGCACCGCGTTCCTCGGTGGCACCAGGGCGAGGAGCAACGCTCCCATGAAGCTCATGATGAAGCCGACGAAGGCGAACATGCCCGTGGTGCGATCGGCCTTCGCGCTGAACTCCGGCACGCCGGTTCCGGACTCGGCCTGACCGGGTTCGACGGCGAAGAACGAGTCGGCGCTGGTGAAAGCGATCCCACGGGCACTTCCTCGGCCGCGGTCTCGTGACCTACGACCGAGCCGTGCGCAAGGACGCGTTCTGGTTCTACAAATCGCAGTGGACCGACACGCCGTTCGTGCACCTGAACAGCGCGCTTGACCTCGCGCACGACGGGCGCCACGCCCATTCGCGCTTATGTCACAACGGACAACGTGCTGAACGGTGTGGCTATTGCGGCTACTCCTGCCGCCGACCGCATCTACACGTGCCGATCACGTTGCGGCCGGGCGCGAACACCGTGACCATCACCGGCACGCGAGATGGCCGTGGCTATTCGGACACGGCCACTTGGACGTTGAGCCAGCCGTTGAAGGCGGAGAAGATCCGCGCGAACTCGCAGGGCTGCTGCGGGAGATCCGCAGGACGAAGCTCCTCTCCCGATCTCAGGCCGGTTCCTGGACCTCTGCACCCTCGATGAGCAGCGGACGCCACCGCTCGGCGCCCTCCCGACCGTGTCCGGGATCCACCCCGACGAACAGCCGCCCGCCGACCCGCACGCGCACATGGCGCGCCTCCCAGTCGACGGTGGTGCGCTGCCTCACCCGTCCGTCGCACCGCCAGCGCTCGTGCTTGAAGTCCACCACCGTCGAATGTCCGTGGATCTGCCCGAACGGAACGATGCCTCCGTACCGCATCCACGGCTCGTGCAGCGCGGCCCCGGACTCGGCCCACAACGGCCCAGCCGACTCATCCCGTGCATGCGCCCCCATGTCCCAGATGAGTTCAGGCCGCTCGTTGAGCAACTCCGCGGCCTGCGCGGCCGAAGCCGGTTCACCCAACCGCCGCCAGGCCGCGAGAGTCAGCCCCGCATGCGTGAGCAGGTACTCGTCCCCACCGGTCGTGATCGCCGCCGCGACCCGCATCCGCCCGTCCGCCCACCACGTGCGCAGCATCTCGACGCCCCGCGCCGGCAGCGGTTCGTTCCAGAAAGCCGTTGCGCCAGGCAGGTATTGCGCCTCGTGGTTGCCCGCCAGCTGCACCCACCGCCCGCCGAGCAACGGCGCGACCTCGTCGAGGACACCGAGGCTGTCCGGCCCGCGGTCCACGAGGTCGCCGACCTGGATCACGATCACCTCGGGCGGCAGCCCGCGCAGTGCCTGCCGCAGCTGGTCCGCGTGCCCGCCGACGTCCCCGATCACAGCGATCTCCGCCATCAGACCTCCATGCCACGACACTACGGACGGCCGCTTCGGTTTGTTCGCGGATCCGCAGACCGATCACTCCCTCGCCCGCTAGACTGGTCACTGTGGGTGACGATCTGTCGTCGTCGAGTGAACGGCGTTATCGGGCGGCACGAACCGCACTGGACGCCGCACTCGGCCGGGCGCGCCGATTACGCCAGGACGAGGCCGGGGACGTGGTCGTCCAGGCCAGAGCGGCTCTGCTCGAACTCGCTCCGGCCCAGCCGACTCCGTGGTGGCCCGGTGGCTGGGTGTGCCCGGGAGAGCCGCCGGCCCTGGTGTTCCAGACCGAGGCCGAGGCGCTGGCGGCCAGGCCCGACTCCGTGCCGCCGAACGAGTGGCCGGTGCGCTGGACCGCCGTGCTGTCCGGAGACCAGGTCCTCGACGAGGCGTTCTGGGAAGACCGGCCGAAAGAGCGGGTTCTGGGCGCCGGGGCCGACCTGGCGCAGTGGCTCGCCGCCGCCGCCGCGTCCGGCATGGTCGGCAACGCCGCCTACGACGCGGTGAAGTTCGCGGTCGGGAAGCCGCGCGAACCCGATGAGGTCCCGGACGGCGAACCGCGCACCCTGCGCCAGATGGACATCGACGTCCCGCCCGGTGCGCCTCCGGTGCTGGGACAGGACTGAGGTGAGGGTTGAACGTCTTCGTCCTCTCCCACCGGTGCGGGCACTGCGTGCACCGGCAGGTCGCGTTGAGCGACGACGAGTACGAGGCCAGCTGGCGGGGCCGCGTCGGCAAGCCCTGCCCCGTGTGCGGTGTCCGCCCCGAGGAGAGCGATCTCCAGATCATCCTGCCGAAGGACGACGTTCAAGCCTGGAAAGACGGTTTGCTGCCGTGGGGCAAGGCGAACCAGCCGCACGCGAACTTCGCGGCGTTCAAGACCACCTCCGCACCGGAGACCGTGCGGGGTGAGATGGCCAAGACGCTGCGCGACCGCATGTACGGCGACGCCTCGCGCAAACGCAAGGAGGAGTACACCGCCCTCAGCAAGGCGTTCGCCTCCATCTTGGGTCTCCAGTTCGGCATGGAGGCGGAGAAGGCCGGCGACTACGAGCGGGCGGTGATGTGGCTGAAGAGCGGCGCGGAGAACGCCACGGATCCCGACGCCGCCGCCGGCTGCTACCTCTACCTCGGCCTCACCCAGCAGAAGCTGGGCAATCTGGCGAAAGCGCGCGACGCGTTCCGCTCGGTGCTCGGCTACTCCTCCGCACCGGCGACGATCCGGTGCGCGGCGGGGGACCAGCTCGGCAACGTCCTGAAGCAGCTCGGCGACCACGCCGGTGCGCGGAAGGCCTACCAGGCGGTGTTCGACAGCCGCGACCCGGACTTCTCCGCGAAGGCCGCGCTCAACCTGGGCACGCTGGAGGACGAGGCGGGCAACCACGAGCGGGCGAAGTCGCTGTGGGAGTACGCGCACAAACACGCGAAGCGCCAGGACAGCGTCAAGGGCACGGCCGCCTACAACCTGGGCTGGTACTGGGAAACCCACGGCGACCCGGACAAGGCGCGCCCGTTCTACAAGTTCGCGGTCGCCTCGAACTGCGGTGAGGCGACCACTCGCGCGGCCGGTCGGCTGCGCGGCCTGCCGAAACGGCGCCGCGGCCTGTTCGGGCGACGGGGCTAGCCGCGCATGGCCGTCCTGACGCTGGTGGGTCACATCCCGGAAGACGGCGACCGGGCCGCGGTGCTCGCGTTGCTGGACAACACTTCCGTGCGCGACGGCGTGGTCTCGGGCGAGACCGACGAGGCCAACCTGGCCGAGCTGCGCAGGCTCGGGCTGGTCGTGCACTCCGCCGGAGTTCCAGGTACCGCACCGGAACCGCCGCTCGCACCACCGCCGCGTCATCCGGTCGCCGGATCGCTGGCGATGCCTGCCCTGACCGACAGGCCCAAGGCCGAGCAGCCGGACTACGGCGAAACCGTGGTCCTGCGCACGGTTCCCGTCCCTCCCGCGGACTGGGCCAGCCGGCTCGCCGATCTCGGCTCGACGGTGCTCGAACGGGTCGGCGACCAGCGGTACGTCGTCCTGCTGCCCACCGGTGGGACGGCAGCGGCCGCCGCGCTCGACTTCGTGGCCGAGGTCCGGCCTTATCGGCCGGGGGACACCGCGGATGCGAACAACGTCGTGCTGCCCGGCGGCCCGATGCCGGGCGCACGGCCGGTGAGCTACGAGGTCCTCGCCCACCGCGCGGCCGACCTGCCCGCCATCCGCGCCTGGCTGGCGGCGCGCGGCTGGCCGGAAGACGGTGCGGGACGGCGCAAAGTCCGGTTCCGGTGCCCGTTCGGCGACCCCGGTCTGCTGGAACTGGTCGATCGCCAGGACGTGGCCGCTGTCGACCTCCACGTGCCGCCTGCCCCGCTCAACGACCACGCGCAGCGCATCGCCGGCCTGCGTCCCGCCGTGCCGGAGCTTGCCGGGCTGACCGGGGCAGGTCAGCTCGTCGGCGTCGCGGACACCGGCGTGGACGAACGGCACCCGGACCTGAAGAACCGGCTGCGCACCGTCGTGGCACGCGGGAGACCGGGCGACGCCAGTGATCCACACGGACACGGCACCCACGTGGCCGCGACCATCGCCGGCGACGGGTCGGCGTCCGGTGGTGAGTTCCGCGGCGCGGCGCCGGGCGCGGGGGTGTTCTTCCAGTCTATTTTGGACGGTCGAGGGCGGCTCGGCGGGCTGCCGGTCGACCTCAACGACCTGCTCGCCGAGGCCTACGACGCGGGCGTGCGGATCCACAACAACAGCTGGGGTGCGGACGCGGGCTCGGTGTACCGGATGAGCTCGCTGGAGGTCGACGAGTTCGTGCACGAGCACCCCGACCTGCTGGTGGTGATCGCGGCAGGCAACGACGGGCGGTCGGTCGCGCCCCGGCACGTCCCGCGCGGGTTCGTGGACCTGTTCTCCGTCAACGCGCCCGCCACCGCGAAGAACGCGCTGACCGTCGGTGCGAGCCGCAGCAGCCGCGCCCTGCCGGACCTGACGTGGCGGCAGTGGCGGCCCGACGCGTTCCCCGACGCGCCCATCGGTGACGAGCGGCTGGGCGGTGACGCGGAGGCGATGGCGGCGTTCAGCAGCCGCGGCCCCTGCCAGGAGCACGATCGGATCAAGCCGGACCTGGTGGCGCCGGGAACGTGCGTGGTGTCCGCCCGGTCCTCCGCGGCGCCCGACTCCACGTTCTGGCACGGCTGGGACGACAACTACGCGGTGCTGGGCGGCACGAGCACGGCGGCCCCGCTGGTGGCGGGTGCCGCCGCATTGCTGCGCGAGTGGTTCACCGGCCTCGGCCACGTCCCGAGCGCAGCACTGCTCAAGGCGACGCTGGTCAACGGCGCGTGCTGGTTGCGCGGCGCGGACGCGTGCGCCGACCACCCGCACGCGCCCAACCACCACCAGGGATTCGGTGCGCTGGACCTCACGCGCACGTTGCCCGCGTTCTTCACCGAAGGCCGGTCACTGCGCCGGCTCGGCCAGACCGCGCGCCTGACGTTGCGCGGCGTGCCGCCCGGTCCGTTGCGGGTGTGCCTCGCCTGGACCGATCCGCCCGGCCGCGGCATCCAGCACGCGCTGAGCCTCGCCGTGCGGCGGCCCGACGGCCAGCGGGTGCTCGGCAACGAACGCCGCCGCACCACCTACGCAACCGCAGACACGGCGAACAACGTGCAAGTCGTGCGGATCGACGACGCGGCACCCGGCGACTACGCGGTGGAGGTCACCGCGGTCTCCGAGCTGCTGTTCGGACCCCAGGACTTCGCCCTGGCCGTGACGTGCGGCCCGGTGGACGAGGCAGACGACCTGTGGAAGGCCGGATGAACGACGCTCTGGTGCGCGAGTACCGGGAACTGCTGCGCTCGCACGGCGTGGAGCACCTGGTGGAGCGCAAGATGACGCCCGAGGAGTACGCCGACGTGGTGGAGTCGGTGCGGCGCCAGCTGGCGCAGGCGGCAGCCGACTACGGCGAGAAGAACCTGCTGGGTGAGACCCCGCCGGACGACGTGCTGTCCGGTCGGCACGACCCGCACGCCAGACGGGCGGAGAAGATCGAGAGCGCGGTTCGCGGGCTCGGGCTGGACCTGCCGGGACCGGTGCACCTCGGCGAGTGGCCGCACCACTCGTTCAACGCGCAGGCACGCCGGATGCGCAACGGCACGCTGCTGCTGGTCAACGTCGGTGTGCCGATGCTGCTCACGGAGGTGGCGCTCGCTTTGAGCACCCGCGTCGTGATCGTGGACCCGGAGGGTGGCGGTGACTGGCCGCCGAGGCAGACGGAGACGCACGAGCGACGGGCCAAGCAGGCGACCGAGAACCTGGCCAACTCGCTGGCGGCCTACCTCCTGTACACCGACTCCCGGAAGGGCGGTCGGCAACAGCTCGACGGCACCGGCCGCGGCGCGATCGCCTTCATGGCAGCAGACGCCGCGCAGCTGTTCGCCGTGGCGCACGAGTACGGGCACTTCCTCGCCGGTCACCTGGACCAGCCGCGGCCGACCGGCTCGGAGTGGCTGCGCAAAAGCCACGAGCAGGAGTTCGAGGCGGACGAGATCGGGATGCTCCTGGCCCTGGAAGTCCAGAAGGCGGACGAGCAGATCGCCGGTGGGCCGTTCCTCCGCACGAACATCGCGGTGCTGGGCGCGTTCCTCTTCTTCGCCATCGACCATCTGCTCACCCGCGTCCGCGACGAGGTACCGGAGCTGGGCGCGCACCGGATCGTCTCCGACCACCCGCGGTCGGACCTGCGTGCCGCCGCCCTGCGCAGGACGGTGGTTGAGCTGGAGGGGCCGGACGTCTTCCAGTTGGCGGACGCTTTCGTCCCGAACCTCGCGGCCCAGGAGGACCACGTGATCGCGAGCCTGCGCAGTCTGCTGCGGGGGTGAGGCCGGCAGGAGTGGACCGCGCAGTCCATCCGGGCTGTCCATCCGGCCGTGATCAAGCAAGGCAGCCTGACGCATGTGAGCAGACCGGAGAACGGCCAGCCGGGGCGGACGCTGACGCCACGCGGCGCCGCTACCCGCGCGCGCATCGTCGAGGCCGCCGACTTGATGTATGTGAAGGGCGACGACGCTGGACGACGCCCGCGCCGCGAGCAACACGGGCAAGTCGCAGCTCTACAACCACTTCCAGGACAAGGAAGAGCTGGTTCGCGCTGTGGTCGCAGTGCGCTCCGCACTCGTCCTCGAACGGGAACGCGGCTACCTCCAGCGGCTGAAGTCGTTCCGCGGTGGTCGGTCGCACGCTCATCGGCAAGAGAGCGCGGAGCTTTGCCCCACCGGCTGCACCTCTCGACGCTGTTCGCGCCGAGCTGCGCCTCAGGAACCGCACCGGGTGCCTGCCGTAGGCATCAGGTCCCGGTGGCGACAAGCACGAGGGCACGGTCGGCCGGCACGAGGTATGCCTTGGCGAACCATTTGTCGGCGCTGAAAGCCTGGTCGAGTCGATCGCTGGTGAGGAAGCTGCCGTCGGGCAGCTCACCGCGCAGGCCATCGACGACGTCCGGCGTCTTGCCTGCGGACTCGGGGCTGTACGCGGACCTCAGCTCGTCGATCTTGCTCTCCGGAAGCGTGATCACGGCGTCGATCCAGTAGGTCGACGGGCCTGGTGCGCGGTCGGAGCCGAGGGTGCCCGACATCCAGCGGGCCTGCTCCGGAGTGCCCAGTGCCGCGAACCGCTTGGTGAGCGGCTCGAGGTCGGTTCGCAGCTCGCCGGTGCCGGACTTGCCGGCGACGTCGGTGGTGCGCACGTTCGTTCCTCCGTTCCACAACGACTGACAGCCCGCGGTCAGCACCGCGCACAGCAGCACGGCGGTCAACCTGGTGAACCTCACCGGTGCTCCCTGGGGTTGTCCGGGGTCGGTCCCCGGTCGCGGCCCGATCCGCGTGGCTCACGATCCTCGCCCGGCTCCCCGGTCGGCCCAGCGGGTGGGGGGCCGACCTCCCAGGTGACGGTCCTGGTGATCGTGCCGTGCGTGTCGAACGGCTTGGCCCAGCCGATCTCGGTGAAGCGGCCGTTCTCGTCGTCGCCGGCGCCGGTGGCGATGTCGGCCTGGCCGCGGTTGAAGTTGTACCGGTCCTCGGCCTTGACGGTGATCTCCATGGTGACCTTGTTGCCCTCGACCCGGACGTTGGAATGGCTCCACACCTGGTAGCCGCCGACCGCTTTCTGCCAGTTCTCCGTGGTCGGATAGGGCTGGGCGACCGAGGCATGTCCTGTCATCGGGAAGTTGGTGTTGCCGCTGCGGATGAGCTCCGCGGCCGCGGCGGCGGCGCGGGTGATCTCGGAGTCGACGCCCTGGCGGATGCCCGAGTCGTCGCGGTACGCCTTCTCGTAGTCGAACTCCTTGGGCTCACCGGTGTTCTTCCAGTAGTGCTCGTACATCTCGGTGCCGTCGGGCATCATGCCGAGCGCTTGGGCACCGCGGAGCTTGGTGAGCCACTTCGCCTTGTCCAGGTGGTCACCAGTCGTGGACTCCTTGGAGTCGTAGACGAAGTCCTCGTCGAACTTGATGTCCGGGCGGTCGGGTGGGCCGATCCGGTAGTGGCCGTCCTGCGTCTTGTTGCTGACGTCCGCCTCGGCGAGGCTCGTCGCGCCGCCGTCGGAGATCTGCGCTTGCTCCGCTTTGGTGAGCGCGCTGTTGAGCACCGCGTCGACCTCGTGGGCCGCCCGTAGGATCCGGCCGACGGCCTCGGCGATCTCTGCACGGAGACGGGCTCGCTGGTGCAGGCTCTCCGGCGTGTCCTGCGCCTCCGGCGGACGTTCGTCGATGACGTCGCCCTGAGCGCTGATGGTGAACTGGTTGGACGCCGCGGCGGAGTCGGTGTTCTCGACCTCGTGGCGGAGCGCGGTGAGGGCGTCGGCCGAGTTGTGCAGGGTCCGCAGCACGGTGCCGGCTTCGGCGACTACGTGTTCCGCGCGGTCGACGAGGGCGGCGAGCTTGGTCTGTGCGGCCGTCGCCGCGTTGCCGTGCCAGTAGACGGGGCCGAACGCGAGGTTGAGCTCGTCCTGCAGGCCGATGATCTTGTGTTTGCGCGCCTTGACGGTGGCGGCCGCGCTCTCGATCGCGCCCGAGTTCCAGGTGCGCACGTCGTGGTAGGTGAAGGTCATTTGAACAACCAGCCCAGGATCGAGAGGTCGTCCTCCGCGGCGTTCTCGTCCTTCTCGTAGCGGTCCGCAGCGGCGCGGACGTCGGCGGCGAAGTTCGTGATCTCGCCGGCCCACGCGGCGAGCCTCGCGTCCCAGGCTTTGGCCAGGTTGGGCGCGGTGGCCGCGGACAGCGAGCCTCGCATGCCCGCCGGGATCTCGGCCGGCCCCTCGCCCAGCCTGACCTGCTTCGCCTGTTCGCCGGCGCTGACCGCAGACTCCGCGGCCTTGCGCAGCGCGGCGATGTCTACCTCGTATCCACCCACGTCCACTCCTCCGATCGCACCATAGCGTTTGCCGTCAAACAGCGCAGCGGAATGGCGAACTATCCATGTGGGTCTGATCTGTTTCGCGCCGCGCCGTACACGTCCGTTCAGGGCCGTTGACCTGCGGTTTGACGCAGTTGACCGCAGTTCAGGTCGACCCGAGGACTCTTTCTGTGTGAACTATGGCACCGATACCGCTCTGACCTGCAGAAACATGACTCTTGCAGGTTGGTGCGGGTTCGTTCAGGTCCATTGAGGACCGTTGAGGTATGTTCAACATAAGGAGTTGCTCCCAGCCTGCTCCCACGCCGTGCTCCCAAGGCCCTTGGGGTTGTTTCGCATGAGGTCGGTGTGCGCCCTCGGCGCATGCCAGACGATGGGCAGGCGAAGTGTCTGAGTTCCGCGCCGTTTGAGACTTTCGCCGAGCGAAAAGAGCTGGGGTTCGGCTAGGACTGGGTGGGCGCGGCGGTGAGCAGTTCGGCGGTCTGGAGAGTCAAGGGTTTCCATTGTGTGGCGCCGGTGCGGCCGTGGCAGGGATCGACGCCGATGAACACGCGCCCGTTGACGCGAACCCGTACGTGGCGCGCCTGCCAGTCGACTTCGGCGCGTTGGCGGATCCGGCCCGTGCATCGCCAGCTCTGGTCGGGGTAGTGCACCAGCGTTGAGTGTCCGTGGATCTGCGAGAAGGGCACTATGCCGTTGTAGGTCATCCACGGTTCGTGGAGCGCGGCGCCGGATTCTGCCCACAGTGGACCGGCTTGGTCGTCACGGGCGTGGTGACCGGTGTTCCAGATCAGCTCCGGTCGCTCGTTGAGTAGCGCCGCGGCGAGCGTCGCCGATCGAGGCTCGCCCAATGCCCGCCAGTTGGTCAGGGTCAGGCCGGCGTGCGTGATCAGCGATTCCTCACCGTCCGGCATGCGTACGGCTGCGGCTACCCGCATGCGGCCGTCGGTCCACCATTCCCGCAGCCGTCGCACGTCGGCGCCGGTGATCGGATCGGGCCAGAACGGGGAGCCGCCCGGCAGGTGCTGTGCTTCGTGATTACCGGTCAGCTGAATCCACTGCTGAGGGTGTTCCGCCAGTAGGCGCGCCACGATGTCGAGCACCCCGGTGCTGTCCGGACCGCGGTCGACGAGGTCTCCGACCTGGATCACGATCAGGTCGGGAGGCAGTCGTTCTCCGTTGACGCCCAACAGGTTCAGCGCCCACCGCAACTGCTCTGCGTGGCCGCCCACGTCTCCGATGATGGCCAGCCTGCCCACAGTCGCCCCCAGAGTCGTCCGCTCTCACAAACACTAGATGATTGATTCCGTTTGGCTCTTGAGCTGAAGGCGGTCCTGAGACGCAGGAGGAGGGTGTCAAGATCAGGTTTGTGACGACCGATCTGGACACCCTCCTGACTGCACTTTACGTGTTCTGCGATGACCACCTGACACCACCCGAACGCAGACGTCCCGGCCGGCGCAAGAAGCTCTCCGACGCGGAGTTGCTGTGCCTGGCCGTGGCCCAGGTACTGCTCGGCTTCCCGTCGCAGCACCACTGGCTGCGTTTCGCCTACGGCAGGCTCGGGCACCTGTTCCCGTACCTGCCGCACCAGCCCGGCTACCACAAACGCCTGACCGCGGCGACACCGCTGATCCTGCGCGCGATC
>NZ_FNCC01000007.1 GCF_900100955.1 Lentzea fradiae
GACAAGGGCTTCGCCGGACGCGAGTTCGAACGCGACATGACCGAGCTGGGCATCACGTTCGTGCGACCCGACCGCCGCGACGAGAAACGCCGCCACGGCAACCTGTCGATGATCCGGCAACGCATCGAATCGATCATCAACACCGCCAAACGACAACTCTCCCTGGAACAACACGGCGCACGCACCCCGCACGGCGTGCTCGCCCGCGTCGCTCAGCGCATGCTCGCCCTCGCCGCCGCGATCTGGCACAACTGGATCATCGACGCACCCGTCAAGCGCTCACTGATCGCCTACGACCACTGAAGATCCAGGAATCAATCATCTAGAACTTGATGGTGACCGGGAAGGGCCGTTCGGTCTCCAGCACGCCGCCTGCGCTGCGCGCGATCTCGACGTACCGCTCGCCCTGCAACTCCAGCAGCGTGGCCTCGACGACACGCGGCTCCGGGTCGACCATCAGGTAGTACTGGATGCCGGCTTTGGCGTACAGGCTGCGCTTCAGCCCTTCGTCGTTCAGCCGGGTACTCGGGGAGAACACCTCTCCCACGAGGACCACGTCGGAGACGGGGAACATGACGCCCGCCTCCCGCGGCGTCACGACGGTGAAGTCCGGGATGACGAGGCGCCCGCTGGAGAGCAGGACGTTCAGCTCGATCGTCGTCTGGAGGTGGTCCGGGCAGGCTGCTCGAAGGGCAGCCGCGGCGTCGAACACCAGGTTCTGGTGCCGGTAGGACCCGAGCGGGCTCACGAGGAGCATCCCGTCGACGAGCTCGATGCGCTGGCTGTTGTCCTCCGGCAGCGAGAGCACGTCGTCGAGCGACCAGGGGCCCACGTGCCTCGGCAACAGGTAGTCGGCTGGTGCCGTCTCCGCTGGAGCAGCCACAGGGCATCACCTCCGAAAACCGCCCGGCTGGCACCAGTGTGGCACGCCGGGCGAAGGACTGGCTTGTGCATGGAAAGACGATCGCAGGTCAGACCGACGATTCGCGGCGATTCAGGCCCCGTCCGACCCAGTTTCACTCGATCAGGTGTTCGAATTCGTGTCATGCTGTTGGCGGAACCACATGACCTTGAAAGGAGCACAAGAAAACCGCCCGGCCCGAAGGCCGAGCGGCTTCTCCCGAACCGGAGCCTGACCCGCGTCAGACGGTCGCGGCCGCAGCCGAGCGCACTCCCTTGGCGAGGTCCTCGGCCAGCGCGCGCACGGCACCGTCGCCGTCGGCCGCCGCCGACACGAAGGCGGAGCCCACGATCACGCCATCGGCGAACCCGGCGATCTCCGCGGCCTGCACTCCCGACCGCACACCGAGACCGACGCCGACCGGCATGGTCGTGTGCTCACGGACCCTGGCGACGAGTTCGGGAGCGGCGGACGACACCACGTCGCGGGCACCGGTCACGCCCATGACGGCGGTGGCGTACAGGAAGCCGGAGGACGCACGCGCGGTCATCGCGATGCGTTCCTCGGTGGACGAGGGCGCCACCAGGAAGATCCGGTCGAGGCCGTGCACCTCGGACGCGGCCATCCAGTCGTCCGCCTCGTCGGGCACGAGGTCCGGCGTGATGAGCCCGAGGCCGCCGGCGGCGGCGAGGTCGCGGGCGAACGCGTCGACGCCGTAGCGCAGCACCGGGTTCCAGTACGTCATCACGACCGCACGCCCACCGGCGTCGGCGACGGAGGACACCACGTCGAACAGGTCGCGCACGCGGAAGCCCGCGGACCGCGCCTGCTCGGCGGCGGCCTGGATCGTCGGGCCGTCCATCACGGGGTCGGAGAACGGCAGGCCGACCTCGACGAGGTCACACCCAGCTTCGATCATGGAACGGAGGTAGCCCTTGGACCCCTCGACCGTCGGGAAGCCCGCCGGCAGGTAGCCGATCAGCGCGGCCCGCGACTCGGCGCGAGCGGTGGTGAACACCTCGGACAACGACGACATCAGACCTGTCCTCCGTCAGCGAGGCCGAAGTACTTCACGGCCGTGTCCATGTCCTTGTCGCCGCGGCCGGAGAGGTTCACGACCAGCAGGCCGTCCGGACCGAGCGACGGGCCGAGCTTCAGCGCGCCCGCGAGCGCGTGCGAGGACTCGATCGCCGGGATGATGCCCTCGGTGCGGGAGAGCAGCGCGAACGCCTCCATCGCCTCGGCGTCGGTCACCGGGAAGTACTCGGCGCGGCCGATGTCCTTCAGGTGCGAGTGCTCCGGCCCCACGCCGGGGTAGTCGAGACCGGCGGAGATCGAGTGCGCCTCGGTGATCTGGCCGTCCTCGTCCTGCATGACGTACGACATCGCGCCGTGCAGCGACCCCGGCGTGCCCGCGGTCAGCGTGGCGCCGTGGCTCCCGCTGTCCAGGCCGGCCCCGCCGGGCTCGACGCCGACCAGGCGGACGTCGGCGTCGTCGATGAAGCCGTGGAAGATGCCGATCGCGTTCGAGCCGCCGCCGACGCACGCGACGACGGCGTCGGGGAGGCGGCCCGCCTTCTCGAGGACCTGCTCGCGCGCCTCGATGCCGATCACCCGGTGGAAGTCGCGGACCAGCAGCGGGAACGGGTGCGGGCCCGCGGCCGTGCCGAGCAGGTAGTGCGTCTCGTCGACGTTGGTGACCCAGTCGCGCAACGCCTCGTTGATCGCGTCCTTCAGGGTGCGCGAGCCGGACTTGACGGGGATGACCTCGGCGCCGAGCAGGCGCATGCGGGCGACGTTCAGCGCCTGCCGCTCGGTGTCGACCTCGCCCATGTAGACGACGCAGTCGAGGCCGAGCAGCGCGCAGGCCGTCGCCGTCGCCACGCCGTGCTGGCCGGCGCCGGTCTCGGCGATCACGCGCTTCTTGCCCATGCGCTTGGTCAGCAGCGCCTGGCCGAGCACGTTGTTGATCTTGTGGGAGCCCGTGTGGTTGAGGTCCTCGCGCTTGAGGAACACGCGTGCACCGACGCGCTCCGCGAACTTGGGAGCCTCGGTGAGCAGGGACGGACGGCCGGCGAAGTCCTTGAGCAGCCGCTGGAACTCGTTCACGAACTCCGGGTCGAGCCGCGCCTTGTCGTACTCCGCTGCCAGCTCGTCCACCGCCGCGATCAGGGCCTCCGGGACGAACCGGCCGCCCCACGGGCCGAAGTGGCCGCGTGCGTCGGGATCGTGCGGCGTGGGCGTGAACTGGCCCATCGGACAACTCCTCCAGCGCCGTCAGTGACGACGCTTCATCGACTGGGCCGCGGGCACGCGGGGTGCGAACCGGCGGTCACGAGCTTGTTCACGGCGGCCTTCGGGTCGCCGCTGGTCACGAGGCTCTCACCGACGAGCACCGCGTCGGCGCCCGCACCGGCGTAAGCCATCAGGTCGCCGGGGCCGGTCACGCCCGACTCGGCGATCTTGATCGTTTCGAAGGGAAGTCCCGGCGCGATGCGGCCGAAGACGTCCTTGTCGACCTCCAGGGTGTGGAGGTTGCGAGCGTTCACCCCGATGACCGACGCCCCCGCTTCGAGAGCGCGGTCGGCCTCCTCCGCCGTGTGCACCTCGACCAGGGCGGTCATGCCGAGCGACTCCACCCGGTCGAGCAGCGACACGAGCGCGTTCTGCTCCAGCGCCGCCACGATCAGCAGCACCATGTCCGCGCCGTGCACGCGCGCCTCGTGCACCTGGTAGGGCGCCACGATGAAGTCCTTGCGCAGCAAGGGGATCCGCACCGCCCGCCGGACCGCGTCGAAGTCCGCCAGCGACCCGCCGAAGCGGCGCTGCTCGGTCAGCACGCTGATCACCGAGGCACCACCCGCCTCGTAGGACGCCGCGAGCTCGGCCGGCTCGGGGATCTCCGCCAGCGCGCCCTTGGAGGGGCTGCGGCGCTTGACCTCGGCGATGACACCCACGTTCGGCCCGCGCAGCACCGACATCACGTCGAGCGGAGGAGCAGCCTTGGCCGCGCGCTCCTTGATGACGTCGAAGGACAACTGAGCCTCACGAGCGGCGAGATCCTCACGCACACCTTCGAGGATCGACTCGAGAACCGTCACAGTCTTGCTCCCCTTCCCGCTACGGGGATGCTAACCCCGCCGGAGTAACGCCCGAGCCACCGGGGGTTCGCTGTCCACGCAGCTGACCAAGGTCTTGCGGGTGTCACATGCACGAACGCGGATGGTTGATCTTCACACGTTCGAGGACGGAGTGCCGGGGTTTCCGTCGGCCGTCGGGTCGTCGCCGCGCTCCAGCGCGCGCCACATGTCGGTCTCGGGGTCGTCCGCGCGGGTCTTCTGCCCGCCCACACCGATCTTGGGCATGCGGGCACCCAGCAACGCCAGGAGCACGCCGGAGCCCACCACGAGCGCACCACCGGTCACGGAGAGCCAGTGCCCGGAGAACGCGGCCGCGACGCCGACGACGACCAGCAGCGCGCCGAGCACCCGCCGGGCCACACCGCTGAGCGCGACGACCGCCGCGACGGAGGCGAGGCTCAGCAGCGCCAGCGGGACGGACCCGGCGCCCCAGAACGCTCCCGCCGCGCCCACCAGCAGGAGCGCGGCGATCCACAGTGGACGGCTAGCTCTCGTCAACTGCCGGCGCCATCGTCTGGGCGGTGGCGATCGCGGCCAGCACCGCGCCCGCCTTGTTCAGGCACTCGTTGTCCTCGGCCAGCGGGTCCGAGTCGGCCACGATGCCGCCGCCCGCCTGCACGTACGCCACCCCGTCGCGCACGAGGGCCGTGCGGATCGCGATGGCGGTGTCGGCGTCGCCGGCGAAGTCGAAGTAGCCGACGACACCGCCGTAGAGGCCGCGCCGGGTCGGTTCGAGCTCCTCGATCAGCTCCATCGCACGCGGCTTCGGCGCACCGGACAGCGTTCCGGCGGGGAAGCACGCGGCGACCGCGTCGTAGGCCGTCTTGCCGTCGGCCAGCTCACCGGTGACGGTGGACACGATGTGCATGACGTGGCTGTACCGCTCGACCTTGAAGAAGTCGACGACGTGCACGGACCCCGGCTTGCAGACGCGGCCCAGGTCGTTGCGGCCGAGGTCGACGAGCATGAGGTGCTCGGCGCGCTCCTTGTGGTCGGCCAGCAGGTCCTTCTCCAGCAGCGCGTCCTCTTCCGGGTCCTCCGCGCGCCAGCGGGTGCCCGCGATGGGGTGCGTCGTCGCCTTGCCGTCGCGGACGGTGACCAGCGACTCCGGGCTGCAGCCGACGATGTCGAACCCGTCGAGGCGCAGCAGGTACATGTACGGGCTGGGGTTCGACGTGCGCAGCACCCGGTAGATGTCGAGCGCGTCGGCGTCCGTCTCGATCTCGAACCGCTGCGACACCACGATCTGGAACGCCTCGCCCGCCCGGATGGCCTCCTTGGCCTTCTCGACGGCCTCGAAGTGCTCCTCCTGCGACCGGCGGCGCCGGAACTCGGGCTTGGGCCGCGAGAACACGGCGGCGGTCGGCGGCGCGGGCGTGTGCAGGGCCGTCGTCATCTCGTCGAGGCGGCGCACCGCGTCGTCGTACGCCTCGTCGACGCGTTCCGGCGAGTCGTCCCAGTTGATCGCGTTGGCGATGAGCGTGACGGTGCCCTCGTGGTGGTCGAGCGCGGCCAGGTCCGTCGCGAGCAGCATGACGAGCTCGGGCAGCAACAGGTCGTCCTCGGCGATGCTGGGCAGCCGTTCCAGGCGCCTCACCGCGTCGTAGCCGATGTAGCCGACCATGCCGCCGGTGAGGGGCGGGAGGCCCGGCAACGGGTCCGTGCGCAGCACCTCGATGGTCTCGCGCAACGCCTGCATCGGGTCGCCGCCGTCAGGCAGGCCGACGGGCCGCGTGCCCGTCCAGAACGCCTCGCCACCCGTCGCCGTCAGCGCCGCCGACGACCGCACGCCGATGAACGACCAGCGCGACCACGAGCGCCCGTTCTCCGCCGACTCGAAGAGGAACGTGCCGGGCTGGTCGGCCCCGAGCTTGCGGTACAGGCCGACCGGCGTCTCGGCGTCCGCGAGCAGCTTGCGGACCACCGGGATGACCCGGCGGTTGGCCGCGAGCTCGCGGAACTCCTCACGCGTGGGGCTCACGGCCCCCAGACCAGCGGCGGCCACGGCCCCGATGACGCTCACCATGGAGACGATTGTTGCATAATTTCAACATTTGTTGAAATATGACCCTCGTGGAGCAAGTCAACCAGAAACGCCGAGGCAGGCGCGCCGCGGGCGAGGACACCCGGTCCGCGCTCATCGCCGCGGCCCGTGAGGTGTTCGTCGAGAAGGGCTACGACGGCGCCACCGTCCGCGCGATCGCCGCCAAGGCCGGCGTCGACGCCGCCATGGTCAACCACTGGTTCGGCGGCAAGGAGGGCCTGTTCGGCCAGGCCGTCCTGCAGCTCCCGTTCGACCCCGCCGAGGTCCTCAAGCGCCTGCTCGACGGCCCCGCCGAGGACGCGGGCGAACGCATCATCCGCACGTTCGTCACGGTCTGGGACGCCTCCGGCGGCGGCACGTTCGCCGCGCTGATCCGCAGCGTCACGAGCCACCAGGAGGTCGCGAAGGCGCTGAAGTCGTTCTTCGTCAACGCGATCTTCAAGAACGTGCTCGCCGCGTTCGGCGCCGACCAGCTCGAGCTGCGCGCCACGCTGTGCGCGACGCAGATGGTCGGGCTCGGCATCGTCCGCTACGTCGTCCAGTTCGAGCCGCTGGCGTCGGTCGACGCCGACACCGTCGTCAAGGCCATCGGCCCGAACCTGCAGCGCTACCTGACCGGCGATCTCGGCTGACCGGAGCCGTCAGCCGTCCGCGAGCAGCACCGTGGCGTCGAAGCACGTGCGGTCACCGGTGTGACAGGCGGCGCCGACCTGGTCGACCACAAGCAGCAGCGTGTCGCCGTCGCAGTCCAGCCTGACCTCGTGCACGTACTGCGTGTGACCGGACGTCTCGCCCTTCACCCACAGCTTCTGACGGCTGCGCGAGTAGTAGGTCGCGCGGCGCGTGGTGAGCGTGCGGTGCAACGCCTCGTCGTCCATCCACGCGACCATGAGCACCTCACCGGTGCCGCGCTGCTGCGCGACCGCGCAGACCAGGCCGTCCGGGGTGCGCTTGAGCCGCTGGGCCACGGCGGGATCGAGCGGGCTGCTCAACGGGGTCCTCCCAGGTGTTCACGAGCCGGTCCGGTGTTGAGCAGGACCACTCCGTAGATGTGCACGGCGGCCAGCACGCCGGACGCGACGCGGGCCCACGCCGGCCCCTCGGCCAGCACGATGACCAGGTGCAGCAGGCCGACCAGGACGAACATGATCATCGCCGGGTAGTGCATGAAGCGCAGCCGCAGCAACAACGACGCCGCCACCGGCAGCTCGACCAGCGCGATGAACAACGGCAGCTTCAGCACGTCCGCGTCCCCCGTCGAGCGCCACAACGCCAGCCCGACCACGAAGAACACCAGCGCCCCGCCGAACGCCACCGCCGAGGCCACCCGCACCTCGACCGGCTTCACCGCACCACGACACCCGCCTGGCGCAGGCCGTCCTTGACCTCGCCGATGCGCAGCTGCCCGAAGTGGAAGACGCTGGCGGCCAGCACGGCGTCCGCCCCCGCGGCGACCGCCGGCGGGAAGTGGTCGACCGCACCCGCGCCACCGCTCGCGATGAGCGGCACGTCGACCTCGCGCCGGACCAGCTCGATGAGCTCGAGGTCGAACCCGGCCTTGGTGCCGTCGGCGTCCATCGAGTTCAGCAGGATCTCGCCGACCCCGAGCTCCTGCCCCTTGGCGGCCCACCCGACCGCGTCGATGCCCGTGCCGTTGCGACCGCCGTGCGTGGTGACCTCGAACCCGGTGCCACCCGGAACCCGCCGGGCGTCGACCGACAGCACGATGCACTGCGCGCCGTACCGCTCCGAGCACTCCTTGAGCAGCTCCGGCCGCGCGATGGCCGCGGTGTTGAGGCTGACCTTGTCCGCACCGGCGCGCAGCAGCTTGTCGACGTCCTCAGGGCTGCGCACACCACCACCGACCGTGAGGGGGATGAACACCTGCTCGGCCGTGCGCCGGACCACGTCGTACGTCGTCTCGCGGTCACCACTGCTGGCCGTCACGTCGAGGAACGTCAGCTCGTCGGCCCCCTCGGCGTCGTACGCCCTGGCCAGCTCGACGGGATCGCCCGCGTCGACGAGGTTCGTGAAGTTGACACCCTTCACCACCCGGCCCCGGTCGACGTCGAGACAAGGAATGACACGGACCGCGACTGACATGCGGGAAAGCCTACAAGGACGCTCTCGCGGACTACGCTGCGACGCCATGATCACCGAACTGGGCCGGGGCAAGTACCTGCTGCTGACGACGTTCCGCAAGGACGGCACCCCGGTGCCGACGCCGGTCTGGGTCGCACCCGGCCCCGCCGACGGCGTGATCTACGCCTGGAGCGCCAAGGACTCCGGCAAGGTCAAGCGCATCCGCCGCAGCGGCGACGTCGAGGTCGGCCCGTGCGACGTGCGCGGCAACCCGCAGGGCCCCTCGGTCAAGGCCAAGGCCCGCTTGCTGGACGACTCCGCCAGCGACGACGCCCGCGCCCGCATCGCCAAGAAGTACGGCTTCTCCGGCTGGCTGATCATGACGGGCAGCAAGCTGCGCCGAGGCCGCACCGGCACGGTCGGCATCGAGATCACGTCCGCCGACTGACCCATCGACAGAACACGTTGACCGGACACGTCGACATCGAGCCTGACCCGTCAACCTCGACTCGACGCCGTCAACGTCAACGCGTCGTTGTCAAGGTCGACGTCGATGCCGACGTCGTTGTCGATGTCGACCACGCCAGTCAACGTCGATCCGGGCAATCAATGTGGACTGCACACGATCAATGTTGATTGCACGAATCAACATCGACTCAACGTCGACGACTCCAGATCAACGTTGCTCGATGCCCGTCAACATGGACGCAAACGTTGTCCTCACCTACCTCGATCTCGCCGATGACAACGTTGTCATACCTCGACCAACATCACGACCGTCGACATCGACGGGACGAATCAACGTTGATCGCGACGCGTCCATGTGGACTCAACGTCGACTGGACGCGTCCACATCGCAATCAACCTCCCTCGTCAACCCGACGTTGACGACGTGATCAACGTCAACCTAGAGTTGACGGCATGATCCAGTTGACCGACCTCATCGTCACGGTCGCTCAAGAGGCCGACGACGCCCTCACCCGCCTGGCGAAGGCGGTCGAGATGAGCGGTCAGCTGAACGAACTGGGCGACCACCTGATCGGCCACTTCGTCGACGAGGCCCGCCGGGGTGGTGCCAGCTGGGCGGAGATCGGCGAGAGCCTCGGCGTCACCAAGCAGGCCGCGCAGAAGCGGTTCGTGCCGAGGGAGTCGCCGGAGATCAGCAAGCCGTTCATGGACCGCTACACCCAGCGGTCGCGCAGGGTCATCGCGCTGGCGCGCCACCACGCGCGGTTCAGCGAGCGGATCGGGACCGAGCACCTGCTGCTGGGGTTGCTCGACGAGTCGGGCGGACTCGCGGCCAAGACCATCGCGAAGCTGGAGGCGGGCGAGGGCAGCACACGCATCGCCGTCCTGAACCGCCTCGACGCCGAGGCCAAGCAGCGTCCGGAGAAGCAGCCGTTCACCGCGCACTGCAAGAAGGCCCTCGAACTGGCCGTGCGCGAGGCGCTTCGGATGGGCCACATGTTCATCGGCACCGAGCACATCCTGCTCGGTGTCCTCCTCGCGACCGAAGGGACCGCGGCGGACGTCCTGCACACCACCGGTGTCACGCACGCCGCCGCGGCCGCTCACGTCGAGGCCGTCGTCAACCAGGCCGTCGGCGGCTACGCCACGGGCAACCGGGCGGGAGCCGGACCGGGGAACCACCACTCCATCGCCAGCCGCTCAGCCGTCGGCCACGCAACGATCAACCAGATGGTGGTCGACCAGGCAGCGACCAGACCAGTGGTGAGCAGCCCGGCGGCGGATCAGCCGGCAGTCGCCCCGGCCTCGGTCGTCCAGCCCGCGGCCCATGAGCCGACCGCCCACCAGCCGCCGGTCAGCCAGGATCCGGTCAGCCAGGATCCGGTCAACCAGACCTCGCCTGACGGAACCACAGCCGACCAGGCCGCAGCCGACTAGACCGCGATCACCCCGGCTGGGCACGCCCCACAGACCCGGCCGACAGGCCCCGGCCCACAGAACTCGGCCCGGTAAGGGACGTCCCGGCTGTGATCAACCCCGCCAGGTCACCCCGCCGGAGGCCACCTCGCTGGAGGCCACTTCGCCGGGGGCCACTTCGCCGGAGGTCACGCCGCGGAGGTCACCCCGCCTGAGGTCACCCCCGCCGGAAGCCGACCCGGCGGGGGTCAGCGGACCGCGGCGAGCGCCTGCGGGAGGGTGAACGCGCCCGCGTACAGCGCCTTGCCGATGATCGAGCCCTCGACGCCGTCACGCGAGAGCTTCGACAGCGCGACGAGGTCGTCCACGGTGGACACGCCGCCGGAGGCGATGACGGGGGCGTCGGTGCGGGCGCAGACCTCGCTCAGCAGGTCGAGGTTCGGGCCGGTCAGGGTGCCGTCCTTCGAGACGTCCGTCACGACGTAGCGGGCGCAGCCGTCGCGGTCGAGGCGGTCGAGGACCTCCCAGAGGTCGCCGCCGTCGGACGTCCAGCCGCGGCCCTTGACGCGGTGACCCTGGTCGGTGATGCGGACGTCGAGGCCGACGGCGATCTTCTCGCCGTGCGCGGCGATGGCCTTCGCGCACCACTCCGGGTTCTCCAGGGCGGCGGTGCCGAGGTTGACGCGGGCGCAGCCGGTGGCCAGGGCGGCTTCCAGCGAGGCGTCGTCGCGGATGCCGCCGGACAGCTCCACCTTGACGTCGAGCTCGCCGACGACGCGGGCGACGAGCTCACGGTTCGAGCCGCGGCCGAAGGCTGCGTCGAGGTCGACGAGGTGGATCCACTCCGCTCCGTCGCGCTGCCACTGCAAAGCCGCGTCGAGCGGCTCTCCGTAGTTCGTCTCGGTACCGGCTTCGCCCTGCACGAGCCGGACGGCGCGGCCGTCGGCCACGTCCACAGCGGGGAGGAGTGTGAAAGTCACCCGGGAAGCCTAGCGTCCCTGGTGCGGCCGCCCTCGGCGGCCGCTCGATCACGACAGGCTGGTCAGCCAGTTCTTCAGCAGGTGCGCCCCGGCGTCGCCGGACTTCTCCGGGTGGAACTGGGTGGCGCAGAGCGGTCCGTTCTCGACGGCGGCCACGAACTCGTCGCCCGCGTGGTCTGCCCACGTCACGAGCGGCGGCTTGATGTGGTCGGCTTCCTGCAGCTCCCACTTGCGCACGCCGTAGGAGTGGACGAAGTAGAACCGGGTGTCCTTGTCGAGGCCCGCGAACAGCTTGGAGCCTTCGGGGGTGCGGACCGTGTTCCAGCCCATGTGCGGCACGATCGGCGCTTCGAGGCGCTCAACGGTGCCGGGCCACTCGCCGCAGCCCTCGGTGAGCACGCCGTGCTCGATGCCGCGTTCGAAGAGGATCTGCATGCCCACGCAGATGCCGAGCACCGGGCGGCCGCCGGCGAGGCGTTCGCCGATGATCCGGGCGCCCCGCACCGAGTTGAGGCCCTCCATGCACGCCGCGTACGCGCCGACGCCGGGGACGACGAGGCCGTCCGCCTCGCGCGCCGCCTTCGGGTCTGCGGTCACCTCGACATGGGCCCCGACCCGCTGGAGCGCGCGCTCGGCGGAGCGCAGGTTGCCGGAGCCATAGTCAAGTACGACGACACGTGCCACGACCACCACTTTAGTCCGTCGGAACGGCTCCCTGCGTCACCGGGATGACGGGGAGCACGGCGTTGATCGGTTTCCTGCGGACGAGACGGCGGCGCAGGCCGACCATCAGCGCCGCGGTCAGCACCAGCACCAGGCCGGCCACGAGGTAGTACACGACCATCGGGACGCTGAGCAGCATGGTCACCAGCGCGGTGAGGACGATCAGCGGGAAGACGAGTGCGAGGGGCCATCTTTGCGCGTGCGGGGCGTCAAGCGTCCGCAGGACGAGGTCCGCGCGGCCCTCCTCGGTGAGCTCCGCCACCTGCGCCACCTCGGGCAGGCCCGCGGCGCGGAAGAAGCCGGGGATGGCGTCCTCGCCGTCGTCGAAGGCGTGGAGGCGTTCGAGCGCGGCCTTCCGGCTGGCCGGCGGGTAGAGGGTGGTGAGCCGGTCGATGGCGTCGAGCTGCCACTTCTCCGTCTCGCGGAGGTTGAGCAGGCTCACGGTGGAGCGGTCGATCATCTTCCCGGCCGCACCCGACTGCTTCGCCTCCGCCGAGAGCCGCAGGACGGCGTCACGCGTGCCCCACATGGAGGCGCGGCCGAACGCGGTGGTGAAGAGGTACAGCAGGGCGGCGTCGTCGTTCCAGACGGCCAGCGCGGCACCGCCGCCGATCTTGCGCACCCCGTTCGCCATGTATCCGGCCTCGCTGAGCCTGGTGTCCGGAGGAGGCAGCAGCACCGTGCCGGACTGCACCGGGACGAGCGCCGCGGGGCCCACGTTGCCGCTGTGCATGGCCTTCTGCAGCTCGGCGGCGTTCAGCGGGGTCCAGATCAGCATTCTCACGATCCACATCATTCCGCGTCGGCCGTTCGCGCCCACACGGACATGCCCGGCACGTCCCTTCTCCCGGCCCGAAGAAGCATCGAGGGCAGGGCTGGACCCGCGCACCCACTTGGCGCGGTCGTCTCCGTCCACATCAGACCAAGCCCCGACCCTGATCAGCGCCGTCCGCGGACGGCCACACGCGGGATGTGCACGATCAGGCATCTTGCCTGATCGTGCACACACCCGATTCTCAAACGGCGCGGGACGGCGCGCCGGTCCAGTCATCCCCCATGACCGCGAACATGCTCTTCACCCCCTGAAGAAACTCCTCACGGCGCCCCCCAACCCGACCACGTCCAGGTCGTGCGCCGCGTCGTGGTCCTCGGCAGTGCCGTAGTTGCGGAGCTCCGCGTGTCGTTTGACGCCTACACAACGCAGTCGGTGCGGAATCTGTTGCATCGCCACCGACACGAGATGCGCGGAGGTTCCCTCCAGGTACGGCTCGACCACCATGATGTCGGCGTGGTCCGTCTCCTCGACCGCCTTGCGCAGGCCGTCCGAGTCGAACGGCCGGACCGTGGCCGCGTAGAGAACCGTGAGGTCGGCGTTCTCGGATTCGACGGCTTTGAGGACACGGTCGAGCATCGGTCCGACGGCGACCACGACGCCCCGCTTCCCGTGGCGCAGCTCGGTGAACCCCTCACCCACCGGGTGCGCCTGTGCGTTCTCGTGCAGCGAAAGCCTGATGTAGACCCGGTTGTCGTCCTTCAGCGCTTGACGCAGCAGCGGCGTCACCTCGTCCGCGTGCCCCGGCACGTGCACGGTCCAGCCGGGAAGCGTGTCGAACAACGCCACGTCGCCGGGTGACTGGTGGGTGCGTCCCCACACGGGGTCGTCGTAGGAGCCTCCGATGCTGACGAAGACCGCGCCCACGTCCTGGTGACCGATGTCGAGCTTGATCTGTTCGTACGGCCGCTCGACGAGGAACGGGGCGTAGCTGTGCACGACGGGCCGCAGTCCGGTCAACGCCAGACCGCCCGCCACGCCGACCATGGTCTGCTCGCGGATGCCGACGTCGATGACGCGTTCGTGTTCCTGCGGGAACTCGTTGCTGGAGATGACGGCGGTGACGACGGCGACCCGAGGGTCGCGGTCCAGCTCCTCGTTGACGGTCCGGACGAACGCCTGGCGCATCGTGGTCATCAGTCGCCCCTCTCGATCTTGGCGATGACCGCGTGCGGGCGGTCGTGCGGTGCGGTCAGCGCGGCGAAGAGGGCTTCGTGGTCGCGCCCGTCGACCTCGGCGGTCTGCCAGCCCTCGACGGCGAAGCGCCGGGCGATGCCTCCGGGCCACCCGTACATCGCGGAGTCGTTGTCGACCACGACGGCGGTGAGGTTGGCGACGCCGAGCCTGGCCGCCACCGCGATCGCCTCGTGGTTGCTGCCCTCGTCCAGCTCGCCGTCGCCGACCAGCACGAACGTGCGCCCCGCGCTCCCGCCGATCCGCTGGCCGAGCGCTGTGCCGACCGCGATCGGCAGGCCGTGGCCGAGCGAGCCGCTGCTGATCTCCACGCCGGGGACGAGCACCCGGTCGGGGTGCTGGCCGAGCGGACTGTCCCACGACGTCCAGCCGTCCAGTGTGGACTCGTCGATGAACCCCTTCTCGGCGAGGACGGCGTAGTAGGCCATCGGCCCGTGTCCCTTGGACAGCAGGAACCGGTCGCGGCCGGGGTCGTCGGCGGTGGCGGGCGTGACGTTCAGGACGCGGTCGTAGAGGACCCAGAGCACGTCGATCGTGGAAGCCGCCGCCCACTCGTGCTTCTCGTCCCCGGCCATCCTCGCGAAGAGCTCCGGTATTCGTCGCATGGGACCAACTCTTCAACCTCGACCATGCTGGAGGTCAAGCGGTTACCATGATCGGGTGAGCAAGCTGCCGGAACTGCTGACCATCGGCCAGGTCGCCGAGCGCAGCGGTGTCCCCCACACCGCACTGCGCTTCTACGAGGACAGGGGCCTGATCGGCTCCGTCCGCACCGCGGGCAACCAGCGACGCTACCAGCGCTCGGTGTTGCGCCGCCTGGCTTTCATCCGCACCGCGCAACGCGTCGGCCTGACCCTGGAGGACGTCCGCGACGCACTGGCGCAGCTGCCGGACAACCGCACGCCCACGAAGTCCGACTGGGAACGCCTCTCCCGCTCGTGGAAGGCGGAGCTGGACGCGCGCATCGACGCCCTGTTCCGGCTGCGCGACCGGCTCACCGGCTGCATCGGCTGCGGCTGCCTGTCGCTGCGCAGCTGCGCGTTGCAGAACATCGACGACGAACAGGCGTCGCACGGACCCGGCGCACCCAAGCTCAAGCCCGCCCTCGAGGGCGGCACCGCCTAGAAACCTCACGGCGAGAAGGTGGCTTCGCGGCAAAACGGGTGGACACGCTGTGGTTTCCTGAGAACCAAATGGAAAACGAGAGAATCGTCCGCCTGTCGAAGCGGATGTCCAAAGCGCTGCGGCACCAGCCCGAGCGCGTCGGCCTCACCCTGGACGCGGCCGGCTGGGTGCCGGTGGCCGACCTTCTGACCGCACTGCGCATCTCCGCCGAGGAGCTGCGGGAAGTGGTGGAGCGCAACGACAAGAAGCGCTTCACGATCGAGGGCGACCGCATCCGGGCCAACCAGGGGCACAGCGTCGAGGTCGACCTCGGCCTGCCCGTCGCCACGCCGCCGGACGTGCTGTTCCACGGCACGGTCGCGCAGCACCTCGACGGCATCCTGCGGGACGGGCTCCGGCCCATGTCGCGGCACGACGTGCACCTGTCGCCGGACCGGGAGACGGCCCGGCGGGTCGGGGCTCGGCGTGGGCGGCCGGTGATCCTGCTGGTCGACGCCCTCGCCATGCACCGGGACGAGCACGAGTTCCGCCTCAGCGCCAACGGGGTGTGGCTCACCCGGCACGTTCCCGCGAGCTATCTGCGGACGGACTGAGTCAGCCGCACGTGAGGTCGTCCGGTGGCTCCGTGCCGACGTAGCGGCGCCATTCGTCCGGGGTCAGGGTGCGGTCGGCGGACTCGCAGGCCGCTCGAACCCAGTTCTCCTCGGTCAGGTCCCACGAGACCAGGCGCGTGCCGGAGATCGCGGTGACCAGGCGGTCCGGGCCGTCGAAGGCCAGGCCGACACGGCCGAACCTGCCCCGCTGGGAGACGAGCGGGAGGTGGCCGACCTCCTCGCCGGTGGTCAGGTCGGTGATGACGGCGACGTAGTCGCGGCGCACCTGGGCGGCGAGGGTGGTGTCGGCGGAGGCGACGATCCCCGGCAGGTAGGCGGGGTCCGTGGGGACCGTGCGGCGTTCGGTGCCCTCCGCGTTCGTGATCTCGATGGTGCCGGAGCGCTGGACCACCAGGTGGTCGTCGGTGAACGTCACGGCGTCGGCGGTGCCCTGCATCGAGCGGCGTTCGCCGGTGGCGGTGTGGACGAGCTCCACGGAGTCCGCTGTCGCCACGGCGACCACCGAGGTGTCGGCGCTGATGGCCGCGAGCCCGCCGGACGGCGGCCAGCCCGCCTGTTCCAGCGGGTGGTCCAGGGTGATGGTGCGTTCGAGCGCGAGGTCCGGGCCCGTGAAGACCTGGACGTCGCCCTTCTCGTTCACGGTGACGATGCGGTCGTCGGTCGCGTTGGCGCGCAGGGCGACCAGCTTCTCGGCGACCACGTCGCCCTTCCAGCGCTTGCCCGGCCGCAAGGGGCTGGTCTCCCAGGTCTCGCCGATGCCCTCGGGCAGCGTCACGACGTGCAGGCCGTCACCGGCCGCGTTCCAGGCGATCGGGCCGAACTCGCTGTCGGGGCTGGTGGAGTCGGCTTCCGGGCCCACGGCCACGTCGGAGCCCGCGGCGACGGCGGTCTTGCCGTTCGTCACCGCCAGCCACGGGGCGGGGCAGGCGTTGCACGACACCGGCGACCGCGTGGGCAGGGTTGTGGCCAGACGGGTGTTGCGGTTCAGGTCCCACAGCACCAGGCGGTCGCGGGACGCGGACACCAGGCGGTCCTGGGAGCCGAGGAACTCGACGAACTGGGTCTCGCCGTTGCCCTCCAGCCGCACCAGCTCACCCGCGCCGGTCATGTCGTAGACGTGGATCGTGCCGGTGTCGGCGACGGCGGTGCGCGTGCCGTCGTCGGTGATGGCGACGTGGGACGGGTTGGGGCGGCCGGCGCGCACCTCGGAGTTCTGCGAGTTGTAGTCGAACGACGGGCTGTCGGTGCGCCACACGCGGGTCAGGCCGTCGGTCGACCAGCCGAACTGGGAACCGTCTGCGGACGCGCCGATCCAGAAGCCGTTGGCGGGCAACACGAAGCCGGTCGCGGTCGACACCACCTCCTGGGTGGCGGCCGACCGGCGCACCCACTCTCCGGCGGACAGCTCCAGCAGGGTGTCGTCGTCGGGCAGCCGCAGCACGAGCAGCGGCAAGGACTTGGCCTCGCGCCGCACGTGGTCGCGCTTCTGTCCATCGTGGACGATGGTGGTCGAGGGCTGTTCCCCGCCGGACGGGTTGTCGCCGTACGTGCTGTAGAAGGCGCTGTACCGTCCGGACGGCGACACCGCCACCAGGCCGAACGTCTCCGAGTGCGGCAGCTCGAACCGTTGCACGTCACCGGATGCGGCTTCCCAGCGCACCGCCGTGCCGCGGGTGAACGCGGCGACCACGCCCCCGTCGGCGCTCGTCGCCACGGCTATCACCTCGTCCGAACCGACGCGCGTCTCGGAGCGGGCCGACGCCGTCAGGTCCAGCCGCACCACCCGGCCGTCTGCGGTCCCGGCCACCGCGACCTTGCCGTCGGCCGACGCGGCCAGCGCCGTCACCTCGCCGCCGACCTGCACGTAGCGGTGCAGGTGCGGGGAGGCCGTGAGGGACGCCAGCAGGGCGGACCTGGTCTGCGCGCCGGGCTCGGTCCGGTAGGCCCGAGCGGCGAGGGCCTGAGCCAGGGCCAGGTCGGTGCGCAGGTTCGCGGTGGCGGCCGACGCGAGACCGCGGGCCGTGGCGGCACGGGCCTGGGCGACGGCGTCGTTGCGTTGCACCACGGCGATCAGCGCCGCGACCAGCACGCCCACGGCCAGCACCGCCAGCGCGGTGACCGCGCCGCGGGCCAGCCGCATGGTGCGCCGGTGCTGGCGGACGTGCTCGCCGACCAGGTCGTCCTTGGGGACGCCGCGCACCGCGCTCGCGACGTCGGCGACGCACTCGCGCAGCAGCGGGTTCGAGTCGTCCACGTGCGAGGCCGAACGCAGCTGCCGCAGGTCGACCCAGCGCGGTTCCTCGCCCAGCGCCTTGCGGACGCGGGCGGGCACGGACTGCGCGTACTCGCCGGAGGTCAGGACGACGAGGATGCTCTGGGCCGACTTGTGCTCCAGCCACCAGTCCAGCTCGCGGCCGACCCACTCCGACGCCGCCGCCTCCGGCGAGGCCAGGAGCACGAGCCAGCGCGAGCGGGACAGGGCGTTCTCGATGGACGTCCACAGGCCCGGGTTGGCCGACAGGCTGGCGTCGTCGAGGAACACCCGCGTGGCGCGCAGCCGGTTCCAGGGCTTGGCGAACCGCTGCACGCCGCGCTGCAACGCGGGAGCCAGCGTCCCGTCGAGTGCCCGGCTGTACGAGATGAACGCGTCGTAGTCAGGCTCCCCCACGGGCCTGATTCTGTCGGTTCCGGACTAGATCAGCCAGAGCACCGCGCCGCCGACCGCCAAAACGGTCAGCACGAGCAGGATGACCGCCATCACCTTGGCGGTCTTCCACGTCGAGTACACGCCGCCGCCCAGGAAGCCCGCGAGGGCGAGCAGCCCGATGACGACGACCTCCTTCGGCATCTACAGCACGCCCTTGGTCGACGGCACGCCGCCGACCCGCGGGTCGGGCTCCACGGCCGCACGCAGGGCGCGGGCGATCGCCTTGTACTCGGCCTCCGCGATGTGGTGCGGGTCGCGGCCGTACTCGACGCGCACGTGCAGCGCGATCTGGGCGTGGAAGGCCAGCGACTCGAACACGTGGCGGTTCAGCACGAACGGGTAGTTGCCGCCGATGACGAACGAGTTGAACTGCTCCGGCTCGCCCCGGTGGACGGTGAAGGGACGGCCCGACACGTCGACCGCCGCGTGCGCGAGGGTCTCGTCCATCGGGATCCAGCAGTCGCCGAACCGGCGGATGCCCTTCTTGTCCCCCAACGCCTCGCGCAGCGCCTGCCCGAGCACGATCGCGATGTCCTCGACCGAGTGGTGGGCGTCGATGTGCGTGTCGCCCGTGGCGCGGACGATCAGGTCGAAGCAGCCGTGCACGCCGAACGCGGTGAGCATGTGGTCGTAGAACGGCACGCCGGTGCTGATCTCGACCTGGCCGGTGCCGTCGAGGTCGATCTCGACGTAGACCGACGACTCCTTCGTGGTGCGCTCGACCTTACCGACACGACTCACCGGCTGACCTCCTTGCTGGCCGCGAGGAAGGCGTCGTTCTCCTCGGGCGTTCCGATGGTCACCCGCAGGTGACCCGCGATTCCGACGTCCCTGATGAGGACGCCCTGGTCCAGATAGGACTTCCAGGTCTCCCGCGCGTCCTCGAACCAGCCGAACAGCACGAAGTTCGCGTCCGACGGCACGACCCGGAAACCCAGCTCCGTCAACGCGGCCATCACGCGGTCGCGTTCGGAGGCCAGCAGCGCCACCGACCCCAGCGTCTCGGCGGCGTGCCGCAACGAGGCCCGCGCGGCCGCCTGCGTGAGCTGCGACAGGTGGTACGGCAGGCGCACCAGCTGCAGCGCGTCGACCACGGCCGGGGCCGCCGCCAGGTAGCCGAGCCGGCCACCGGCGAAGGCGAACGCCTTGGACATCGTGCGCGAGACGATCAGCCGCGAGCCGAACTCGTCGAGCAGCTCGATCGCGCTGCGCTGCGGCGAGAACTCCGCGTACGCCTCGTCGACGACGATGATCCCCGAGGTGGAGGCGATCAGCAGGCGCAGGTCGTCGAGCGGGATCGACTGGCCGGTCGGGTTGTTCGGCGACGTCACGAAGACGACGTCCGGCCGGGTCTCGGCGATCACCGCGGCCGCCTTCTCCACGTCCAGCGAGAAGTCGGGACGGCGCGGCGTCGGCGACCACTCGGTGCGCGTGCCGGCGGCGATGATCGGGTGCATCGAGTACGACGGCTCGAAGCCCAGCGCGACCCGCCCGGGACCGCCGAACGCCTGGAGGATCTGCTGGAGGATCTCGTTGGACCCGTTGGCGGCCCAGACGTTCTCCGCCGTCAGCGGCACCGACGTGGCCTCGGTCAGGTAGGCGGCCAGGTCGTCGCGCAGCGCCACCGCGTCGCGGTCCGGGTAGCGGTGCAGGTCGCCCGCGATCTCCGCGACGGCCGCCACCACGTCCGCGGCCAGCGCGTCCGTCGGCGCGTACGGGTTCTCGTTGGTGTTCAGCCGGTACGGCACGTCGAGCTGCGGCGCCCCGTACGGCGTGCGTCCGCGCAGGTCCTCGCGCAGCGGCAGGTCGGACAGCTCGACCCTGGCTCCGATCACGGGCTTCATCGGGCGAACCTCGCGGTGACCGCCTGCCCGTGCGCGGGCAGGTCCTCGGCGTTGGCGAGCGCGACGACCTTGGCCGAGACCTCGCGCAGCGCGTCCTCGGAGTAGTCGATCAGGTGAATGCCGCGCAGGAACGTCTGCACGGACAACCCCGACGAGTGCCGCGCGCAGCCGCCGGTGGGCAGCACGTGGTTCGAGCCCGCGCAGTAGTCGCCGAGGGACACCGGGGCGTACGCGCCGACGAAGATCGCGCCCGCGGACCGGATTCGCGCCGCCACCTCGCGCGCGTCGCGCGTCTGGATCTCCAGGTGCTCGGCGGCGTAGGCGTCGACGACCCGGACGCCCTCGTCCACGGAGGAGACGAGCACGGTGCCGGACTGCTCGCCGGTCAGCGCGGTGCGGATGCGCTCCTGGTGCTTGGTGGCGCCGATCTGGCGCTCCAGCTCGGCGTCGACGGCGTCGGCGAGCTCCTCGGAGTCGGTCACCAGGACGGACGCGGCCAGCGGGTCGTGCTCGGCCTGGCTGATCAGGTCGGCGGCCACGTGCACCGGGTCGGCGGTCGAGTCGGCGAGGATCGCGATCTCGGTCGGCCCGGCCTCGGAGTCGATGCCGATGAGGCCGCGCAGCAGGCGCTTGGCCGCGGTCACGTAGATGTTGCCGGGGCCGGTGACCATGTCGACCGGTGCCAGCTCGGACCCGTCGGTGTCGACGGCGCCGTGCGCCATCAGCGCCACGGCCTGCGCGCCGCCCGCCGCCCACACCTCGTCGACGCCGAGCAGCGCGGCGGCGGCCAGGATGGTCGGGTGCGGCAGGCCACCGAACTCCGCCTGCGGCGGCGAGCACACGACCAGCGACTCGACGCCGGCGATCTGGGCGGGCACGACGTTCATGACGACGGTGGACGGGTAGACGGCGAGACCGCCGGGCGCGTAGAGGCCGACGCGGGCGACCGGCACCCACTTCTCGGTCACGGTGCCGCCGGGCACGACCTGCGTGGTCGTCTCGGTCCGGCGCTGGTCGGCGTGCACGCGCCGGGTGCGCGCGATCGTCTCCTCCAGCGCCTCGCGCACGGCCGGGTCGAGCGACGACAGGGCGGCCTGGAGCTCGGCGACGGGTACGCGGACCGCGGCGGGACGGACGCGGTCGAACTTCTCGGTGTACTCCAGAACGGCCTCGACACCGCGTTCCGCGACCGCGTCCACCACGGGACGCACGTGATGCAGCACCGCGTCCACGTCCACCTCGGCGCGCGGCACGGCGGCGCGCAGCTGAGCGGGGGTCGTGGTGCGACCTCGCAGGTCGATGCGGTTGAGCATGTCCCACAGCCTAGTTCCTGCGCAAAAGTGTCAACGGTCAGCCCGCTATCGGCGCTACTCAGCCCGTGAGCGCGCGGCCACGCTCTGTCGGGCACCACTCCGTCGCAAACCCCTGCTGATGATGGAGGAACGATGTTCAGCAAGAGCCGCGGCAAGATCGCCGCAGTGCTCGCCCTCTGCCTGCCCGTGCTGGTCGCGGGCATGGCCTCGCCCAGCACGGCCGACTCCGGCCGGTACCTGCTGGAGGTCACGGCGAACACGTCCGAGGAACGCACCAAGGTCGCCCAGATCGGGGTCGACGTCATCGGTGCGACCAAGCTCACCACCGTTTCGGTGGTCGCCGACAGGTCCCAGTACCGGGCCCTGAAGGCGACCGGGCTGCCGGTCAGGTACGTCGGCGACTTCGAGGAGCAGCTCAAGAGCCTCGGCAAGGTCGACTTCACCGACCCGAAGCCCGGCGAGGTCGGCACGCAGGACTTCCCGTCCGGCTACACCGGCTACCACAACTTCGCGGAGATGACGGCCGAGCTGGAGCAGACCGTCCGCGACCACCCGACGCTCGCGAGCCTGCGCAGCATCGGCAAGAGCTACCAGAACCGGGACATCTGGGCGCTCAAGATCAGCGACAACGTCGGCACCGACGAGAGCGAGCCGGAGGTGCTGTTCACCTGCAACCAGCACGCCCGCGAGCACCTCACCGTCGAGCAGTGCCTGCAGATCATCAAGCGCTACACCGACAACTACAGCAACTCCGCGATCAAGAACATGGTCGACAGCCGGGAGATCTGGTTCGTCCCGATGGTCAACCCGGACGGCGTCGAGTACGACATCGCGACCGGCTCGTTCCGCGGCTGGCGCAAGAACCGCCAGGGCAACGGCACCGACCTCAACCGCAACTGGGGCTACAAGTGGGGCTGCTGCGGCGGTTCCAGCGGTAGCAGCACGTCCGACACCTACCGCGGCACGGCGGCGTTCTCCGCGCCGGAGACCGCCCGCGTGCGCGACTTCGTGAACTCCCGCGTGGTCGGCGGTGTGCAGCAGATCAAGACGCACATCGACTTCCACTCGTTCTCGGAGCTCGTGCTGTGGCCGTACGGCTACACCCGCGCCGACACCGACACCGGTCTCAACGCGGACGAGGCGCGCGCGTTCCAGACGCTCGGCCGGCAGATGGCGGCCTCCAACGGCTACACGCCGGAGCAGGCGAGCGACCTGTACATCACCGACGGCAGCGTCGACGACTGGATGTGGGGCCAGCACAAGATCTGGTCCTACACCTTCGAGATGTACCCGAGCGGAGGCGGCCTCGACAGCTTCTACCCGCGCGACACCGCCATCGCCACGCAGACGGCGCGCAACAACGGCGCCGTCGACCTGTTCGTCGGCTACTCGGACTGCGTGAAGCGGATCATCGGCCAGACCTGCTGATCCTCTCCAGCGCCTGGTCGATCTCCTCGTGAGTGACGAAGTAGTGCGGGGAAGCCCGCACTACTTCGTCGAGGCCCCGCTTCGTCATGTCGATCCGGGTGGACGAGAGCTGCGAGACGGTGACGGCGACGTTCTCCTCCCAGAGCCTGTCCTTGAGCTCCACCGGCGGCACCCGGTCGCTGGTGAACGTGACGATGCCGGACCGGCGTTCGCCCAGGTCGTGGACGGTGATGCCGGGCAGGGCCGCCAAGCCCTCGCGCAGGTGCTCCGCGCGTTCCCGCACCTCGGTCTCGATCACGTCCGGGCCCTTGGCCAGCGCGTACCGGGCGGCCGCGATCAGGCCCAGCCGGTCGGCCACGTTGAACTCCCACAGCTCGAACACCCTGGCGTCGTCGCGCGGCTCGTACCGGCCGGGACCGGTCCACTCGGCGCCGCTGTGGTCGATCAGCCTCGGCCGCAGGCGCCTGCGCACGTCGTCGCGGACGACCAGCGCACCCGTGCCGCGCGGTCCGCGCAGCCACTTGCGGCCCGTGCACACGAGCATGTCGTAGTCGAGGCCGCGCAGGTCGATCTGGCCGGTGGACTGGCAGGCGTCGAGCAGCACCAGCGCGCCCGCCTCGCGGGCCTTCGCCGTGACCTCGCTGACCGGGTTGACCAGGCCGCCGTTGGTGGGCACGTGCACGAGCGAGATCAGCTTGACCCGCTCGTCCAGGTCCAGCGCGGCCACGTCGACCTGGCCGTGCCGGTCGGACGGCATGACCTCGACCGTCGCGCCGGTCTCCTCCGCGCGCCGCAGCATCGGCACGGCGTTGCCGCCGTACTCGACCTCGGTGACCAGGACGCGGTCGCCCGCGGCGAGCGGCACCGCGTCGAACGCGGCGAGCCACGACCGGGTCGCGCTGTCGGTGAAGGCGACCTCCGACGGCGCGCAGCCGAACAGCTCCGCGAGCACGCCGTAGCCCGCCTCCAGGTCGTCGTGGCGCTCGGCGGCGGCGCGGTAGCCGCCGACCTCGGTCTCCCGGCGCAGATGCCCGACCACCTCGTCGACGACGGGGGCGGGCGGGATCGAGGAACCGGCGCTGTCCAGGAAGATCAGGTCGTTCACCGGTCCCACTGTGCCACTCTCGAAACATGGGGGAGAAGACGTTCGACTACAGCGCTCAGGTCAGACCGTTCCTGTGGGTGTTCCTCGTCGTGACACCGCTGGAGATCTTTCTCGTCGACCTGCTCGTGCCGTGGTTCTGGCTGCGCGCGGCGCTGCTCGTGCTGGGGGCGTTGAGCGGGGTGCTGCTCGCGTGGCAGCTGTGGATGCTGCACCGGTTCAAGCACGCGGTCGACGACGAGCACCTGTGGCTGCGGTACGGCCGCGAGTTCGAGTACCGCGTTCCGCTGGCCGCCGTCGGCACCGTGCGGGAGGGCACGACCAGCCGGCCGCGGAACAGGACGCGGTCCGTGGAGGACGGCACGCTGGTGCTGTCGATCTCGTACTCCACCAACGTCGTCGTGGAGCTGACCGAGCCGCTGGAGGCCGACCTGGGCCGGCGCGGCGCGCACGAGGTGACCCGGATCGAGTTCTGGGCCGACAACCCCGGCGAGGTCGTGCGCGCGCTGCGGAAATAGGCTCCGCCGCATGGTGGAGATCCCCTACGGCAAGCGCATGCGGCCGCGCTACTGGCGGTTCCTGGTCATCACGGCGGTCGGGATCGCGCTCGTCGCGTTCGGGCTGGACATCCCGTGGCTGCTGGTCACCCTGTGCGTGCTGGGGGTCCTCAACGCCGTCGTCTGCGTGGGCGCCCTGTACGTCCTGCACAAGCAGCCGCACACGGTCTCCGCCGACGAGCTGCGGCTGCGTCAGCTCGGGTTCTTCGACTGGCGCATCCCCACCGCCGACCTCGGCGCCGCCCAGCTCGCCGAACGCACCCACAAGGGGCAGCGCAGCGTCGAGGTGATCGGCGACGCGCTCGTCGTCCAGTCGCTGACCAAGACGAACGTGTCCGTACCGTTCCGCGAGCCGCAGCTCGTCGACCTCGGCAAGACCGGTGCGCGGAAGGTCGCGCGGGTCGAGTTCTGGGCGGACGACCCGGAGAAGGCCGTCCGCGACATCAACGCCAGGACCACCTGACCGGGTCTACTTGGGCTCCCACTTGTCGAGGTTCCACCACGGTCCCCACGCCAGCGCGCCGTACGAGCTGGGGTCCACGATCGCCTCGTAGCCGTTCCACGAGTCGCGCATCACGTACGCGTGCTCGGGGAAGACCAGCACCACCATCGACGGCGCCGCGACGAACGCCTGCTGGAACAGCTTGTACGCCACCGCCCGCTGAGCCGGGTCGACGAGCCCGCGGCCGTGGTCGAGCGCCTCGTCCGCCGCCGCGCCGCCCTGGCCGCGCAGGCCGTGGAGCACCAGGTCCGGGTCGAACGTCGAGCCTTCGCCGTGCAGCAGCGCGTCGGTGCCGGTGCGCGGGCGGATGGCCTCCCACGACAGCCCGGCGAGCTGCACGTCCACGCCCACCGCCTTGGCGTCGGCGGCGAACGCGGTGGCGAGGTCGGCGCGCAGGTCGTCGCCCAGCGGGTACATCAGCGTGAAGCGGGCGGCGACGCCCTCGCGGACCCGGATGCCGTCGCCGCCGGGCACCCAGCCCGCCGCGTCGAGCAGGCGGGCGGCCTCCGCCTTGTCGAAGCGGAACTTCGCGGCCGGGTCGAACTCCTCGGCCAGCACGTCCGGCACCGGCGTGTACCCGACGGTGCCCTTGCCGTCCAGCAGGGTGTCGAGCATGCCCTGGCGGTTCGTCGCGTGGTTCAGCGCGAGGCGGATGGCGGCGTCGCCGGTGACCGGGTGGCCCGCGGGCAGCGAGACGGCCCGGTAGTCGGCGCTGCGGTGGTACTGCACGAGCAGGTTCGACCGGCCCCGGAACGTCTCGGCGAGCTTGGGCGGGAGCACCGTGCCGTCGAACTCGCCGTCCTGCATGCGGCGGGCGCGCTGGTTGTCGTCGCCGACGAAGACGACGGTCACCTTCTTGATCTTGGGCGCGCCCCCGAAGTAGTCCTCGTTGGCGTCCAGCACCAGCCGGTCGCCCTTGCGCCACTCCGCGACCTTGAACGGGCCGGTGCCGACCACCTCGCCGTCCGGCCTCGCCTGCTCGCTGGGCAGGATGCCGAGCACGAGCAGGTGCGGGAACGCCGCCTGCGTCTGCGACAGCGTGAAGCGGACCGTGGACGGGTCGAGCTGCACGACGCCCTTGAGCGTGCTGAACCGCTCCTTGACCGGGCTCTGCATCACGGCGCCGTAGGTGGCCAGGACGTCCTCCGCGCCGAACGTGCTGCCGTCGGTGAACTTCACGTCGCCGCGCAGCTTCACCGTCCAGCTCAGCCCGTCGACGGACGGTTCCGGCAGCTCGGCGGCGAGCTGGGGGCGCAGCGAGCCGTCCTGGCGGTGCTCGACGAGACCGTCGTAGATCTTCGACACGCCCTGTTCGCCGTAGCCGAGCAGCGGGTTGAGCGTGGTGGGCTCGTCCCGGTCCGCGAGCACGATGGACGTGCCGTTCTCGCCGCCGTCCGGACGCGGTGTGGCGGTCTCGGTGCAGCCCGCGACAGCCAGCGACACGACCAGGAGCAGCAGCAGAGGGGAACGACGCACGGGTCGGACCCTACAGTGATCCCCATGCGCATCGCCGTGAGTCAGATCAGCGCCACCACCGACCCCCGGTCCAACCTGGATCTGGTCCGCGACGCGGTGCGCAGGGCCGACGGCGCGCGGGTCGTGCTGCTGCCGGAGGCGACCATGTGCCGCTTCGGCGTGCCGCTCGGACCCGTCGCCGAGCCGCTGGACGGGCCGTGGGCCTCGGCGGTGCGGGAGATCGCCGTTCAGCACGACGTCGTCGTGGTCGCGGGCATGTTCACACCTTCCGGTGACCGCGTGACGAACACCCTGCTGGTGACCGGGCCGGACGTGCACCTCGGCTACGACAAGATCCACCTGTTCGACGCGTTCGGGTTCCAGGAGTCGCGCACCGTCGCGCCCGGCTCGGACGTGGTGACGTTCGAGGTGGACGGCGTCACGCTGGGCGTGGCGACCTGCTACGACATCCGCTTCCCCGAGCTCTTCCGCGCGCTGGCCGACCGGGGTGCGTCCGCTGTGCTGCTCGGTGCGTCGTGGGGCGCCGGTCCCGGCAAGAAGGAGCAGTGGGAGCTGCTGGTGCGAGCGCGCGCGCTCGACTGCACGTCGTTCGTCGTGGCGTGCGGCCAGGCGTATCCCGGCGATCTGGGGTCGTCGGCGCCGACGGGGATCGGCTACTCGACGGTCGCGGACCCGTTCGGCAACGTCGTGGCGCAGCTCTCGGACCAGCCGGAGGTGGCGGTCGTCGACCTGGACCTCGCGCAGGTGGAGCAGGCCCGCGAGGTGCTGCCCGTGCTGGCCAACCGGCGGCTGCGGTGACGCGCGTCATCGCAGCCGCTCTGCTCGTGTTCTCCGGCACACCACGACGGCACGCTGTACGTGGTGGAAGAGGGCGTGCTGATGCGCTGTACGTGAACCCGGTGGGTGCCCCGCTGTAGCGGGACCCCAGGTGTGTGTTCGAGTGAGCTTGACCTCCAGTTAGGTCGAGCCCACAGGATCGCGGACATGACTCTTCCGGAACTGCCCGAGTTCGTCCGCGACCGCAAGGAGCTCGACGGCTTCACGCTCTACCGCACCGGCGGGACGGCCGGTCCCGGCCAGAACGTGGGCTGCGTCGTCCTCGTCACGGTCGACACCGACGACGAGGCCACCGCCAAGGCGTGGGTCGACTCGGTGTTCACGGCGCTCGCGAGCGAGCCGAACCCGCACCCCGGCGGCATCTCCGCCGCCTTCCACGTCCGCGACGACGGCAAGCAGGTCGTCAACTACGCCGAGTGGGTCAGCGCGGAGGACCACGCCGACGCCGTGTCCGGCGGCAACGGCGTCGGTTCGGTCACCGCGGACTGGCGGCGGGTGCAGAACTTCCCCGGCGTCCGGCACGGCGGTTTCGCGCGCTACCGGCCGAGGGCACACGCCTCGGTGGAATGACGGCCGGGGGCCCGCTCACGCGGGCCCTCCCGCCTACCTCAGGTCCAGTCCCAGGTCGAGCGACGGCGACGAGTGGGTCAGGCCGCCGACCGCGAGGTAGTCCACCCCGGTCTCGGCATACCGGCGGGCCACGTCCAGCGTGAGCCCGCCGGACGCCTCCAGCTCGACGCCCGCCGGCTTGCGGCGCACGGCCTCCGCGCACTGCTCGGGCGTGAAGTTGTCCAGCAGCACCAGTTGCGCGCCCTCGGCGACGGCCTCGTCGAGCTGCTCCAGGCTGTCGACCTCGACCTCCATCAGCAGCTCCGGCGCGTGCTCGCGGGCAGCGCGGATCGCGGCGCCGACCGACCCGGCCGCGGCGACGTGGTTGTCCTTGATGAGGATCGCGTCGCCGAGACCCATGCGGTGGTTCACGCCGCCGCCGCAGCGGACCGCGTACTTCTGCAGCAGCCGCAGGCCGGGCAACGTCTTGCGGCTGTCGCGGATGCGCGCACCGGTGCCCTCCACCGCCTCCACCCACCGCGCGGTCTGCGTGGCGATGCCGGACAGGTGGCAGACCAGGTTCAGCGCGGTGCGTTCGACGGTGAGCAGGCCGCGGGTCGGTCCGGACAGCACCAGCGCGGGCTCACCGGGCACGGCCTTGCCTCCGTCGGTGGCCTCGAAGACCACCTCGACGTCGGGCAGGTAGCGCTGGAAAGCCGTGCGCGCCACCGACACCCCGCACAGCACGCCCGCGGCCCTGGGCGTGATCTCGGCGGTGGCGACGGCCTTCTCCGGCACCGTCGCCAGCGTCGTGGCGTCGAGGCCGTAGCGGAGGTCCTCCTCCAGGGCGAGCTGGATGACGCGGTTCGCGTCGTCCCAGTCGAGATCGAGCCGGTCGAAGCCGGTCATGCGACACCCTCCGCCAGTACTGGATCGGCCAGCACGGGCTGACCGGTCGGGGTGAGCCGGACGAGCTGGCTGCGCTGCCACGCGGCCGACCGCTCGGTGAAGTCGGTGCGGACGTGGCAGCCGCGCGACTCGGTGCGTTCCTGCGCCGCGGCGATCAGGGCGCGGGCGGCCAGCGTGAGCGCCGCGTCCTCGACCAGTTCCCGCGACTCCAGCTGCTTGTCCACGGTGGACACGTCGAGCACCGAGCCGACCACCGCGAGACCTTCGGCGTCGCGGCCGATGGCGGCGTAGCGGGACATCACGCGCTGCAGCATGTCGCGATCCGCCACCGGGGCCGACGGCAGCACCGGGTCGACGGCGCGCGCCGGTGCGATGAGCCCCACCGCGAGGTCGGCGGCCACGGCCTCGGCGGCACGGGTGCCGCAGACCAGACCTTCGAGCAGGCTGTTGGACGCCAGGCGGTTCGCGCCGTGCAGACCGGTGCGGGCGACCTCGCCGATCGCGTACAGACCGGTGACGCCCGTACGTCCGTCCACAGAGGACATGACGCCACCGCAGGCGAAGTGGGCCGCCGGGGCGACGGGGATCGGGTCCACCGCGGGGTCCACCCCCGCGGCGACGCACGCCGCGTACACGGTCGGGAAGCGCGTCGCCATGTCGTGCAACGACGTCGCGTCGAGGAAGACGTGGTCGTCGACGCCGCCGGGTTCGAGCGCCATGTGCCGGGTGATCGCGGCCGCCACGACGTCGCGCGGGGCCAGGTCCTCCAGCGGGTGCACGCCCTTCATCACGCGGGCGCCGGTCGCGTCGACCAGCACCGCGCCCTCGCCGCGCACCGCCTCGGTGACGAGCGGGCACCGGCCGCGGGCACCCCGGCCGGTGTAGAGCACGGTGGGGTGGAACTGGATGAACTCGACGTCCGCCGCCACCGCACCCGCCCGCAGCGCCAGCGCCAGACCGTCGCCCGTCGCGACCGACGGGTTCGACGTCGCCTGGTACATCTGGCCGAGCCCACCGGTGGCGAGCAGCACGGCGGGCGCGGTGAGCACACCGGGGACGCCGTTGCCGTCGAGCACCAGCAGACCGCCGACCGCGCCGAGCGGCGTCTTGACCGCGTCGACCGCGACGTGGTTCTCCAGCAGGGGAACCCGTCCGTCCACAGTGGCCTTGAGCAGCGCGCGTTCGACCTCGGCGCCGGTCGCGTCCCCACCGGCGTGCACGACGCGGAACGCGCTGTGGCCGCCCTCGCGGGTGCGCTCCAGCAGGCCGTCCGGCTTCGCGTCGAACACGGCACCGCGTTCACGCAGCCGCGCCACGGCCTGCGGGCCGTCGCCGATGACCGTCGTGACCGCCGCGGCGTCGCAGAGGCCCGCGCCCGCCGTCAGCGTGTCCTCGACGTGCCTGCCCACCGTGTCACCGGGGTCGTGCTGGTCCTCCATGACGACGGCGACGCCGCCCTGCGCCCAGCGCGTGTTGCCGTCGTCCCCCGCGGCCTTCGTGACGACCAGGACGCGCAGTCCCAGCTCACGAGCCCGCAGCGCGGCGGTGAGACCCGCCACGCCCGTGCCGACCACGATCAGGTCGGCTCGCGCTTCCCAGCGCGCGGCCATCACTCACCGCCGCCGGGCTGGCCGATCTCGATCATGCGCTGCACGGCGCCCTGGGCGCGCTTGGCGGTCTCCAGGTCGACGTGCACCTCGTCCAGGCCCTCGCGCACGCAGCGCAGCAGCGCGGCGGGCGTGATCATCTTCATGTAGGTGCAGGCGGCGCGGTCGTTGACGGCGCGGAAGTCGATCTCCGGCGCGGCCTTGCGCAGCTGGTGCAGCATGCCGACCTCGGTCGCGACGAGCACCTTGCGGGCGTTCGTGCTGCGCGCGGCCGTGATCATGTCGCCGGTCGAGAGGATCTTGACCTTCTCCGCCGGGACGATGCCCTCGCCGCTGAGGTAGAGCGCGCTCGTGGCGCAGCCGCACTCGGGGTGGATGAACAGGTCGGCGTCCGGGTTCGCGGCGGCGCGCTCGGCCAGCTCGGGACCGTTGATGCCGGCGTGCACGTGGCACTCGCCCGCCCAGATGTGCAGGTTCTCGCGGCCGGTCTCACGCTTGACGTGCGCGCCCAGGAACTGGTCGGGGCAGAACAGCACCTCGCGGTCGGCGGGGATCGAGCGCACCACGTCGACGGCGTTCGACGACGTGCAGCAGATGTCGGTCTCCGCCTTCACCTCGGCGGTGGTGTTCACGTACGACACGACGACCGCGCCGGGGTGCTGCGCCTTCCACTCGCGCAGCTGCGCGCCGGTGATCGAGTCGGCGAGCGAGCAGCCCGCGCGCTCGTCCGGGATGAGCACCGTCTTCTCCGGGCTCAGGATCTTGGCGGTCTCGGCCATGAAGTGCACGCCGCAGAAGATGATGGTCTGCGCGTCCGACTGCGCGGCGATCCGGCTGAGCGCCAGGGAGTCGCCTGTGTGGTGCGCGATGTCCTGGATCTCGGGCAGCTGGTAGTTGTGCGCCAGGATGACGGCGTCCCGCTCCTTCGCGAGGCGCAACACCTCGTCCCGCCACGCGGCGTTCGGCTCGACTCCGCCGTACACACCCGACGCGGTTCGCTCCACGGTTGCGGTAGCGACCATCACTGCCTCCTCGATCCGGGGTTTTCGCCTGTTGGTCGAAAACGTGGCCGATAGTATCAGCCGGATGGCCGGTGTGGGACACGAAGTTCTGGCAGCTGTGCTGCGGGTGAGAGGTGCGTCACTTCAGGTCATGCTCTGGGAGCGCGCACGGGAGCCACACGCTCACCGCTGGTCGTTGCCGGGTGGTGGCCTTCGGGACGAAGAGGACGTCGAGACCTCGATCCGCCGTCAGCTGGCGGAGAAAGTCGACGTGCGACAGTTGTCACACGTCGAACAGCTGGCCGTCTTCAGCGCCCCGGACCGCGTCCCCCCGCCCAGGGTGGTCGCGACGGCGTTCCTCGGGCTGGTCCCCTCCGACGTCGACCCCGAGGTCCCGTCCGACACGGCCTGGCACTGCGTCGAACAGCTGCCCCCGATGGCGTTCGACCACTCCTCGATCGTCCACCGGGCCCGGCACCGGCTCGCCTCGAAGCTGTCGTACACGAACCTCGGCTTCGCTTTGGCGCCACCGGAGTTCACCATCTCCCTGCTGCGCGACCACTACTCCGCGGCACTGGGCTACCGGGTCTCCGCGACGAACCTGCAGCGCGTCCTGTCCCGCCGCCTCCTGCTCGAACCCACAGGTGGCACCGCTCCCCCCGGCCCGTCGGGAGGCCGCCCCGCCGCACTCTTCCGGTTCAGCGCCAAGGGAATCAAGGTGACCGATCCGTTCGCCGTGCTCAGGCCGCCGGGATCCGGCCGTCCAGCAGGCGGGGGTGGCACCCCGTAACGTGACACGCGTGGCAGAGACGCTTCCGTTGTTCCCGCTGGGCACCGTGCTCTTGCCCGGAGCGTCGTTGCCGTTGCACATCTTCGAACCCCGTTACCGCCAGCTCGTCGTGGACCTGATGACGGGCTCGCTGTTCGGCCGCACGTTCGGCGTCGTCTGCATCAAGGAAGGCTGGGAGGTCGGGGCCGACAACGTCCGCTCCCTCCAGGACATCGGCTGCTCCGCCGACCTCCTCGACGCCCGCCCCCTGCCGGAGGGCCGCTTCGACATCGTGGCGCGCGGCGTGCGCCGCTTCCGCCTGCTCGACGTGGACGCGACCACCGCGCCGTACCTGCTGGCCCACGTCGACTACCTCGACGACGTACCGGTCCCCGCCGCCGCGGAGGAGGTCGTCCCGCTGCTGGAACGCGGCGCCAGGGCGGCCCACGAGCGGTACTGCGGCGCGGCCTGGCACCAGGAGGACTGGTCACCGCCCGCCGACGACGTGACCGTGGGAGACCTGTCGTACCTGCTGGCGGCGGACTGCCTGCTCCCGGTCGAGGACCGGCAACGCCTGCTGGAGGAACGGTCGCCGGCGCGGCGGCTGCGGTTGGTGCGGCGGATGCTGCACCGGGAGACGGGGATCTTGAGCGCGCTGCGGGCGGTGCCGGTGCCGCTGACGGAGTTCGGGCACGTGCCCAGCCCCAACTAGCCCCCGGGACGAACGGCTTTTGGCGGGCCGCGCGGGGCTGCGCCTGGGGCGGGTTCGTTTTCGCGGCTTGAGTCCGCCGAGCGGAAGCCCGGAGGCAGCGCCGTGGCCAGGCGGTCGACGCGGGCCACCTGCGCTCGCACCCGCACCACGCACGCGGGCCCCCTCCGTTCGCGCTACCCGCACCCAGGGCCTTTCGTTCGCGCTACCCGCACCCAGAGCCCTTCCGTTCGGCGCTACCCGCACGCGGGGCCCTTCCGTCCACACGACCGCCGCACGCACATAGAGACGCTCCACTCCCTCAACGCGTCCGCACGCGGGGCGCTTTCGTACTGTCACACAGTACGAAGGGCCCCCGCGTGCGGCGTTGCCCGGACCAGACCGACGCCTTGGCGGCGATCGTGGGATCGTTGGATTGTGGCCTTGTGGGATTGTTCAACAATCCCCTACTCTGAGGTCTCCGTCACACTCCACCACTCCTCCACCACGCTGCGAGGTGTCCCATGAGCACGACCACGACCGAGGACACAGGCCGCTTCGCCTGGTTCCGCAGTCTCGGACAGAGAGGCCGGCGCGCGTTCGTCGGCGCGTTCGGCGGGTACGGGCTGGACTCCTACGACTACTGGGTCCTGCCGCTGAGCCTGGTCGCGATCACCGGCTACTTCGGCCTCACCAAGGCGGAAGCGGGCCTGCTGGGCACGAGCACCCTGCTGATGAGCGCCATCGGCGGCGCGGTGGCGGGTGTCATGGCGGACCGGTTCGGGCGGTCCAGGACGCTGGTCATCACGGTGGCGGCGTACGCGTTCTTCACCGTTCTGTGCGGGTTCGCGACGAGCTACGAGACGCTGCTGGTCTTCCGGGCGTTGCAGGGCCTGGGTTTCGGCGGTGAGTGGGCGGCCGGGGCGATCCTCGTGGCCGAGTACTGCAAGCCGAAGTACCGCGGGCGCACGGTGGCGTTCATCCAGAGCGCGTGGGCGGTCGGCTGGGGGCTCGCGGTCGTCGTCAACACGCTGGTCGCGTCGCTGGCGGATCCGGCCATCAGCTGGCGGATCATGTTCTGGACGGGCGCGCTGCCGGCGGTCCTCATCTTCTACGTGCGCCGCAACGTCGACGACGCGCCGGAGGTCAAGGCGCAGCCCAAGGAACGCGGCACGTTCCCGAAGATCTTCGGGCCGGGCATCCTGAAGACGACGCTGTTCGCCTCGCTGCTCGCGACCGGTGTCCAGGGCGGGTACTACACGCTGGCCACGTGGTTGCCGGCGTTCCTGCAGACCGGGCGCGGCCTCACGGTCATCGGCACGGGCGGGTACCTCGCGTTCCTCATCTCGGGCGCGTGGATCGGGTACGTGAGCGGCGGCTACCTGACGGACTACCTGGGGCGCAAGAAGACCTTCACGCTGTTCGCGGTCGCGAGCGCGTTGCTGATCGTCGCGTACACGCAGATCCCCAACGGTGCCAACACGTTGGTGATGTTCCTCGGTTTCCCGCTCGGGTTCTGCATGTCCGCGATCTTCAGCGGGTTCGGCAGCTACCTGTCGGAGCTGTACCCGACCGCGCTGCGCGGCACGGGGCAGGGGTTCACCTACAACTTCGGGCGGGCGTTCGGTGCCGTCTTCCCCGGCCTGGTCGGGTTCATGGCCGACAAGCTCGGCATCGGCGGTGCGATGCTGTTCGGGGCCGCGGCCTACGGGATCGCTGTCGTCGCGCTGATCTGGTTGCCGGAGACGGTCAACAAGGAGCTCGAATGACGACCGCGGGCCAGGCGCCGGGACAGGCGCAGGCGAACCTGATCGCCGTGCCGAAGGACTGGGCGTACGACTTCCTGCTCTTCACCCACCGCAACCCGAAGCCGTGCCCTGTGCTCGACGTGCTGGACGCCGGTGAGACGGTCAGCGACCTCAAGCCGGACGCGGACGTGCGGACCCACGCGCCGCGGTACCGGGTCTGGGAGCACGGCGAGCTGGTGGCGGAGCCGGAGAACGCGACCAAGTACTGGCGCGACGACCTGGTGACGTTCCTGATCGGCTGCAGCTTCACGTTCGAGACGGCGCTGACGAACGCGGGGGTGCCGTTGCGGCACGTCGAGCAGGGCAAGAACGTGTCCATGTTCGTCACGGACGTCCAGTGCCGGCCAGCCGGGCGCCTGCACGGGCCGATGGTCGTGTCGATGCGCTGGATCCCGGAGTCCCTTGTGGACCTGGCGCACAAGGTCACCGCGCTCATGCCGTCGGTGCACGGGGCGCCGGTCGGCGCGGGCGACCCGCGGATGCTGGGGATCGCCGACGTCGGACAACCCGACTTCGGCGACGCGGTGGAGCACGAACCCGGTGACGTGCCGGTGTTCTGGGCCTGCGGGGTCACTCCTCAGGCGGTGCTGATGAGCTCTCGGCCGCCGTTCGCGGTCACGCACGCGCCGGGGCAGATGTTCGTGACCGACATGCCGGACTTCGCTTACCGAGTGGGGTAGGCGCGCCGGAGGGCGGTGCCTCAGCCGAGGCGCCGCCCCAGGTCGTCCAGGCCGTTCCACGCCGCGCAGCAGCCGTAGGCGAGGGACGCGGCCAGCGGCCACGCGAGGATTCCCCACCACGTCTCCAGGGCGGGCGCGACGAGCACGGTGTCGTTCGGCTGGATCGTCGGCGGCAGCGGGTACGCGCCCGCCGCGAGCGAACCGCCGAGCCACTGCGCGAACCACGCCGCCGCGGCCGATCCCGCTGTCATCGCCAGCATCACGACCGGGCCGCGCCGCTGCCGCAGCAGCCACACCACCATGCCCGTGACCGCGCCCGCGCCGAGGCCGATGAGCACGAACACCATCAGCGCGTCGAGCCGGTGGTAGCTCTCCACCCCGATCGGGTAAAGCCTGCTGTCCTGCGCCGAGACGATCTTGAGCTGGGCGGGCGCGAGCCACGACCACACGTACGCGGCGGGCAGCCCGCAGGCGAAGATCGTGAGCAGGACACCCAGTGCGGGCACCAGGTCCCGCTTCACCACGACCTTCGCCCGCGGCCGGACGTAGTGGTAGACGTACGGCGGCTCCGGCACGGGTTCGACGCGCACCGGCGCTGCTTCCTCGTCCATTCGCGAGAGGTTACTACCGCGACGAACCGGTCTCGCCATGACGGCTGCACCGCGCCGTCCAGCCGTCCGGGGTCACCTGGACGACCATCCGGCGCGCGCAGTGCGCGCAGTACCGGGGCGGGTCGATCACCGACAGGCGCTGACGGCAGACGGCGTGGTCGCCGTCCGCTTCCTCTTTGCCGCAGAAGGAGCAGTACACAGCGATGATCATCACAGGGTCTGGCTCAGCGCCTTGATCGGCATGGACAGCTCCTCGAGCATGTCGAGGTCCTGCTGCGCCGGGCGGCCGAGGTTGGTCAGGTAGTTGCCGACGATGATGGCGTTGATGCCGCCGAGCATCCCCTGCTTCGCGCCCAGGTCGCCGAAGGTCAGCTCACGGCCGCCCGCGAACCGCAGGATCGTGCGCGGCAGCGCGAGCCGGAACGCGCCGACCGTGCGCAGCGCCTCCGCGCCCTCCACGACCGGGTAGTTCTCGTACGGCGTGCCGGGGTTGGGGATGAGGAAGTTGAGCGGCACCTCGTCCGGCTCCAGCTCGGCGAGCTGCACGGCGAACTCGGCGCGCTGCTCCAGCGACTCGCCCATGCCGATGATGCCGCCGCAGCAGACCTCCATGCCGGCGTCGCGGATCATCTTCAACGTGTCCCAGCGCTCCTCCCAGGAGTGCGTGGTGACGACGTTCGGGAAGTGCGAGCGGGCCGTCTCGAGGTTGTGGTTGTAGCGGTGCACGCCCATCGCCACGAGCTCGTCGACCTGCTCCTGCGTGAGCATGCCGAGCGAGCAGGCGATCTGGATGTCGTTGCCGTCCTCGCGGATCGCCTTGATGCCGTCGCGAACCTGCGAGAGCAGCCGCTTGTCCGGGCCGCGCACGGCCGCGACGATGCAGAACTCGGTCGCGCCGGTCTCGCGGGTCTGCCGGGCGGCGCGCACGAGGCCGGGGATGTCGAGCCACGCCGACCGCACGGGCGACGGGAACTGGCCGGACTGCGAGCAGAAGTGGCAGTCCTCGGGGCAGCCGCCGGTCTTGAGCGAGACGATGCCCTCGACCTCGACCTCCGGGCCGCACCAGCGTTCCCTGACCTGGTGCGCGAGCTCGAGCAGCTCGGGGATGCGGTCGTCGGGGAGCTCGAGGACCTTCAGGACCTGCTCCTGCGACAGTCCGACCCCTCGTTCGAGCACCTGCTCACGAGCCTCGTCGAGCACGTCGATCTGTTCCGGAGCTGCGGTCACGGTCTCTCCTCCTCCTGTGGCCTGGCGAGCAGTCTGCCTCACTGAATCCTTCATCGTGCAGCGACGTAGGTCACTGGACCGCGAACTGAGCCGCGAACGTCTCCGGGTCGAACCGGCCGCCGAACCATGGCGAGAACGATCTTCTGGCGACGGTCAGGAAGTCCACGGAGCCGAGCTTCGTCACGCCCTGGGGCAGCGCGCCGAGCAACGGCGCGCCCGCCGCCTCCGGCAGGTCGGTGAGGTTGGTGAGCGAGGCGAGGTCGGGGTGCAGGGGCCAGCTGCCGACGACGACGCCGACCGCCTCCAGGCCGCGCCGCTGCAGCACCTCCGCCGTCAGGGCGGTGGCGTTGAGGGTGCCGAGGCCCGCCTGGGCGACGATCAGGACGGGCGCGTTGAGGGCCCAGGCGATGTCGGCGAGCGTCGAGCCGGTCTCGTCGAACCGCACCAGCAGCCCGCCCGCACCCTCGACCAGCACCAGGTCGTGGTCCGCGTCGAGCGCGGTCACCGCGGCCGCCACGTCACCGGGGTGCACGGTGGCCAGGCCGGCCCGTCTCGCCGCGGTCGCCGGGGCCAGCGGGTCGGGGTACCGCGCCAGCTCGCGGGTCGTCACGTCGCCCGCCAGCCGTGCGACCTCCGCCACGTCGCCGGGCTCGCCGGGCAGCAGGCCGGTCTGGGCGGGCTTGAGCACCGCGACCCTTCTGCCCTCTGCCCTGGCCAGCGCCGCGATACCCGCGGTGACGGCGGTCTTGCCGACCTCTGTCCCGGTTCCGGTGATCACCAGCACGCTCACGAAACCTCACCTTAGAGCGTGGCCTACGGTGACCACATGAGTGACGAGCCGATCGTGATGTACGGTGCCGAATGGTGTGGTGACTGCCGCCGGGCCAAGTCGTGGCTGACCCGCAACAACGTGCCGTTCACCTACGTCGACGTCGAGCACGACGACGCGGCGCGCGACAAGGCGGTCGAGATCTCCGGGCGCAAGAACATCCCCGTCGTGGTCCTGCCGAACGGCGAGTTCCTCGTCGAGCCGACCGACACTCAGCTCGCGGCCGCGATCACGCCCTGACAGATCGCCGCGATGTCGTCGTCCGTGCTGATGAACGGCGGCATCGTGTAGATCAGGTCGCGGAACGGCCGCAGCCAGACGCCCGCGTCGACGGCCGCACGGGTCGCCCGTGCCATGTCCACGGGCTCATGCAGCTGCACGACCCCGATAGCGCCCAGCACGCGCACGTCCCGCACTCCGGGCAACGCGCGTGCGGGCGCCAGTCCGGTCGTGAGCCCGGCCGAGATCCGTGCGACCTCGCGCTTCCAGTCCTGCGAGAGCAGCAAATCGATCGAAGCCAGCGACACCGCTGACGCGAGCGGGTTGCCCATGAACGTCGGCCCGTGCGCGAGCACCGGCACCTCGCCCTGGCTGATCCCGTCCGCGACGCGGGACGTGCACAGCGTCGCGGCCATCGACAGGTAGCCACCGGTCAGCGCCTTGCCGACGCACATGACGTCCGGGCTGACGTTCGCGTGGTCCGCGGCGAACAGCTCACCGGTGCGCCCGAAACCGGTGGCGATCTCGTCGAACACCAAGAGGACGTCGTGTGTGTACGCGAGTTCTCGCAACACATGCAGGTAGCGCGGGTCGTGGAACCTCATGCCGCCCGCACCCTGCACGACCGGCTCGACGATGATCGCCGCCAGCTCGTCGGCGTGCTGCTCGACCAGGTCTGCGAGGTGCTGGACGTACGCGGTGTCCAGCTCGGCCGGAGGCGCGTCGGCGAAGACCTGCTCCGGCAGGATTCCACGCCACAGCGAATGCATCCCGCCTTCGGGATCGCACACGGACATCGGGTTGAACGTGTCCCCGTGGTAGCCGCCGCGCCACGTCAGCAGCCGCCGCTTCTCCGGCCTGTCGCGCGACCGCCAGTACTGCAGGCACATCTTGACCGCGACCTCGACCGACACCGAGCCGGAGTCGCTCAGGAACACGTGCTGCAACGGCTCCGGCGTGATCTCGACGAGCTTCGCCGCGAGCCGGACGGCGGGCTCGTGCGTGAGCCCGCCGAACATCACGTGGCTCATCCGGCCCAGCTGCGCGGTGACGGCCGCGTCCAGCACCGGGTGCCGGTAGCCGTGGATCGCGGCCCACCATGACGACATGCCGTCGACCAGCTCACGACCGTCCGCGAGGGTCAGCCGGACACCCGCCGCCTCCGTGACGAGCAACGGCTCCTGGGTGCCCGGCATCGGGCCGTACGGGTGCCAGACGTGCGCCTGGTCGAGCTTCAGCAGGTCGTCCACCCGCCGAAGGTTATGCGAGGCGCACGGGCAGGGTGTGCAGGCCGTGGATCAGCGTGCTGTCCCGCCACACGAGCGTCTCCGGCTCCTCGGCGAGCTCGAGGTTCGGGAACCGCGCCAGCAGCTGCGTCAGCGCCACGTCGAACTCCAGCCTGGCCAGCGGCGCGCCCAGGCAGAAGTGGATGCCGTGACCGAACGCGAGGTGCCCCTGCGCGGACCGCGTCACGTCGAGCTCGGCGGGGTCGGGGAAGCGGTCCCGGTCGCGGTTGGCGGACGCGAGCGACACCAGCACGAGCTCGCCCGCGGGCACGGTCACGCCGCCGAGCTCGACGTCCTCCTTGGTGAAGCGGAACGTCGCGTGGTTGATCGGCCCCTCGATGCGCAGGAACTCCTCGGTGCTCGCCGGGATCAGCTCGGGCTTGTCCTTGAGCAGCTGGAGCTGGTCCGGGTTGCGCAGCAGCTGGTACACGGCGTTGCCGATGAGGTTCACCGTCGTCTCGTGACCCGCCACGAGCAGCAGGAACGCCATGGAGACGAGCTCTTCGGTGGTGAGCCGGTCGCCGGACTCGGTGGCGTGCACGAGCGCGGAGAAGAAGGTGTCGTCGGGCTCGGCCGCCTGCACCTTGCCGACGTGCTGGAGCAGGAAGCCCGCCATCGCCTGGCCGGCCGCCTGCACCTCCTCGGTGGTGCCGAAGGTCAGCAGCCGGTTGGTCCAGTCGCGGAACTCCTCGCGGTTGTCGATCGGGATGCCGAGCAGCTCGCAGATGACGGTGATCGGCAGCGGGAAGGCGAAGACCTCCAGCAGGTCGACCACGTCGCCGTCGTCCAGCTTCGCGATCAGCTCGGCCGAGATCTCCTCCACGCGCGGACGCAGCTGCTCCACGCGGCGGGCCGTGAACGCCTTCGTCACGAGCTTGCGCAGCCGGGAGTGGCCGGGCGGGTCCATGTTCAGCATGTGCTCGGAGAGCGCGTCGTCGATGACGCGGCGCCCGTGCGGCGAGTGCGCCTCGACGACCCGGCCGAGCTCGGCGGCGTCCTTGGCGAGCCTGGGATCGGCGAGCGCCGCCCGTGCCTCGTCGTAGCGGGTCACCATCCACACCTTGAGGCCGTGCGGAAGCCGGACCTCGTGCACGGGCCCCTCCGAGCGGAGGACCTCGTGCAGTGCGTGCGGGTTCTGGACGTAGTCCTCGGGAAGCTGGGTGAGTGTCGTCACCTCACCCAGTAAACCCCGTTTACTCAGCCCTCGCCACAATTTCTCGATCGGGTGACGAAATGGCGGGAATCGCCCTTTCGCCCACGAATTCGGTCATCGGGGACCTACCGCTGGATCGTGACCCCGCGGATCGTCTTGAGGTCGCCGAAGAGCGACGGCGTCGGCTGGACGCGGTAGTTCTCCACCACCAGCAGCTCCTTCGACCTGTCGCGCTTCTGCACCTCCAGGTGCACCGCCACGTGGCCCTCGTGCGACTTGAGGGTGATCTTCAGCTCCTCGATCAGCTCGGGCGTGAGCGTCTTCGTGGTGAGCCCGAGGACGAGCGGCGGCTCGGCGTCGGGGTTGTTCTCCGCGTCGCTGATGTCGAGCGGCACGACCCCGTCGCCGAAGATCGCCATCTTGTCCTCGCGCCAGTTCACGCGGCCCTTCACGCACACCGCGGAGTCGAGCTCCAGGTCGTCGCGCAGCACCTCGTAGGACTTCGGGAAGAACAGCACCTCGATCGAGGCGTCGAGGTCCTCGATCACGGTGATCGCCCACGGCAGGCCGTTCTTGTTCACCCGGCGCTCGATCGACGAGATCATGCCCGAGACGATCAGCTCGCCCTCCTTGGGCGGGTCGTCGAGCACGACCGCGATCGGGCGCGGCGCGAACTTGCGCAGGATGCGCTCGGCGCCGTCGAGCGGGTGCGAGGACACGTAGAGCCCCAGCATCTCCTTCTCGAGGCTCAGCATCTGCTTGCGCGGGTACTCCTCGGTGCCGAACTTGAGGTGCGCGAGCGGCGAGGTGCTGTCGTCCTGGTCGTCGGCGCTGTCCCCGCCGAACAGGTCGAACTGGCCCTCCGCCTCCTTGCGCTTGATCGGGACGACGGCGTCGACCGCGTCCTCGTGCACCTGGATGAGCGACAGCCGGGTGTGGCCGAACGAGTCGAACGCGCCCGCCTTGATCAGCGACTCGATCACGCGCTTGTTGCACGCGACGAGCTCGGACTTGTCCATGAAGTCCGTGAAGGACGTGTAGGCGCCCTTCTCCTTGCGGGTCTTGATGATCGACTCGACGACGTTCGCGCCGACGTTGCGGATCGCGCCGAGGCCGAAGCGGATGTCGGTGCCGACCGCGCTGAACCGCAGCGCCGACTCGTTGACGTCCGGCGGGAGGACCTTGATGCCCAGGCGGCGGCACTCGGCGAGGTAGACGGCCGACTTGTCCTTGTTGTCACCGACGGAGGTGAGCAGGGCGGCCATGTACTCGGCGCGGAAGTTCGCCTTGAGGTACGCCGTCCAGTACGAGATCAGGCCGTACGCGGCGGCGTGCGACTTGTTGAACGCGTAGCCGGCGAACGGGAGGATCGTGTCCCACAGCGCCTGGATCGCCTCGTCGGAGAAGCCGCGCGGGTCGGCCCGCATACCGGCCTGGAAGCCCTCGAACTCCTTCGCGAGGACCTCGGCCTTCTTCTTGCCCATCGCCTTGCGGAGCACGTCCGCGCGGCCCATCGAGTAGCCCGCGACCTCCTGGGCGATGAACATGATCTGCTCTTGGTAGACGATCAGGCCGTGCGTCTCGCCGAGGATCTCCTTGAGCGGTTCCTCGAGCTGCGGGTGGATCGGCTTGACTTCCTGACGGCCGTTCTTGCGGTCCGCGTAGTCGTTGTGCGCGTTCACACCCATCGGGCCGGGGCGGTACAGCGCGCCGACCGCGACGATGTCCTCGAACGACGTCGGCTGCATGCGGCGCAGCAGGTCGCGCATGGGGCCACCGTCCAGCTGGAACACGCCGAGCGTGTCACCGCGGCCGAGCAGCGCGTACGTCTCCGGGTCGTCCATCGGGAGCGTGTCGAAGTCCGGGACGGCGTCCTTGCCCCGGTTCATCTCGATGTTCTCGATGGCGTCGCCCATGACCGTCAGGTTGCGCAGCCCGAGGAAGTCCATCTTCAGCAGGCCGATGTTCTCGCACGACGGGTAGTCCCAGCCGGTGATGAACGAGCCGTCGTCGCGGTACCACAGCGGGATGGAGTCGGTGAGCGGGTCCTTCGACATGATCACCGCGCAGGCGTGCACGCCGGCGTTGCGGATCAGGCCCTCCAGGCCGAGCGCGGTGTCGAAGATCTCCTTCACCTGCACGTCGGTCTCGAGCAGCGAGCGGACCTCGGCGGCCTCGTTGTAGCGCGGGTGGCTCTTGTTGATGATGCCGTTGAGCGGGATGTCCTTCGCCATGATCGGCGGCGGCAGCGCCTTGGAGATCTTGTCCGCGATCGCGAAGCCCGGCTGGCCGTGGTGGACGCGCGCCGCGTCCTTCAGGGCCGCCTTCGTTTTGATGGTGCCGAAGGTGATGACCTGCGCGACCTTGTCGGCGCCGTACTTCTCGCTCGCGTACCGGATCATCTCGCCCCGGCGGCGGTCGTCGAAGTCGATGTCGATGTCGGGCATGGCGGTGCGCTCGGGGTTCAGGAACCGCTCGAACAGCAGGCCGTGCGGGATCGGGTCGATGTTCGTGATGCCGAGCGCCCACGACACCGCGGCGCCCGCGGCGGAACCACGGCCGGGACCGACGCGGATGCCCACGCTGCGCGCGTAGTTGATCAGGTCGGCGACGATGAGGAAGTACGCGGGGAAGCCCTTGTCGATGATGACCTTGGCCTCGTAGGCGCAGCGGTCGATGTACTCCTGGGGCACCTCGCCGCCGCGGAAGCGCCGCTCGAGCCCGCTCTGGATCTCCTTGCGGAACCAGGACGCCTGGTCCTCGCCCTCGGGGACCTCGAAGTTCGGGATCCGGTCCTTGGGGGACCAGATGTCGTCGTAGGACTCGACCATCTCCGCGACGAGCAGCGTGTTGTCGCACGCCTCCGGCAGGTCCTTCCAGACCTGGCGCATCTCCTCCGCGGACTTCAGGTAGTAGCCGTCACCGTCGAACTTGAACCGGTTCGGGTCGGTCAGCATCTTGCCGGACTGGACGCAGAGCAACGCGGAGTGCGTGTCGGCCTGGTCCTTGGTCACGTAGTGGCTGTCGTTGGTCGCGAGCGGCTTGATGCCGAGCTTCTTGCTGATCTCCAGCAGGCCCTCGCGGACCCGGCGCTCGATGTCGAGGCCGTGGTCCATGAGCTCCAGGAAGAAGTTCTCCTTGCCGAAGATGTCCTGGTAGTCGGCGGCGGCCTTGAGCGCCTCGTCGGCGTGGCCGAGCCGCAGCCGGGTCTGCACCTCGCCGGACGGGCAGCCGGTCGTCGCGATGATGCCCTCGGAGTGCTGCGCGACGAGCTCGCGGTCCATGCGGGGCTTGTAGTAGTAGCCCGTCTTGCTGGCCTCGGTGTGCAGCCGGAACAGGTTCCGCAGGCCCGTCGCGTTCTTCGCCCACATCGTCATGTGCGTGTAGGCGCCCGCGCCGGAGATGTCGTCGCCGCGCTGACCGGGGTCGCCCCAGAAGACGGGCTTCTTGTGCAGGCGGTTGTGCGGCGCGAGGTACGCCTCGATGCCGATGATCGGCTTGATGCCGGTCTTCTTGGCCGTCTGGTAGAACTCGTCGGAGCCGTACATGTTGCCGTGGTCGCTCATGCCGACCGCGGTCATGCCGAGCCGCTCGGCCTCCTCGAACAGCGGCGACACCTTGGCCGCCCCGTCGAGCATCGAGTACTCGGTGTGCACGTGCAGGTGCACAAACGAGTCCGCCACCGGCAACCCCCTTGTGTAGCAAGCGTTTCTGCGCGAACAAGGGACACTCACGTCCTAGCGCCAGCCAACCCTACAGGCCCCGCGCCGGGCCCGAGCCCATCGGCACGCCAGAGCCGCCAAACCACCTGATGGCGTGCGGTGTGATCACGATCAGCCGGGCGGTGACACGACGGCGGGCGCCGCCGGGTAGCGTTCGTTTTCGTGGTGGTCCCCGATCCCGTAGACGCCCGCCTGCTCGCCGTGCTGGCCGAGTCGGGCCGCGCAGCCGTGCACGAGATCGCCCAGCGCCTGGGCATGGACCCGCGCGAAGCCGCCATGCGCCTGATCACGCTCTCCGGCAGCGGCCTGCCCCTGCTCGTGGGCGTCGAGGGCGACCCGAACGGCCTGCGCCGCGCCCTCGCGAACGCCGCCGCCTACGGCAACTACTTCGGTCCGCCCCCGTCCGGCCCGTACGCCGTGCACCAGAGCGGCCCCCACCAGGTCCAGCAGCCGTACGGCCCGCAGGGACCGAGCAGCCAGCCGTTCCCCGCCCAGCCGCAGGCGGCCCAGCCGCAGACCGGCCCGCAGGCCACCTGGGGCCCGCCCCAGTCGGCCGGGTGGGTGCGCGCGGACCAGCCGCAGCCGCAGGCCAGGCCCGTCGCGCGCACCGGCAAGATCGGCTCGACGCTGGAGGCGGACAGCCTGGAGGGCGCCCACCTGCAGATCCAGCTGGTCGAGGTCGTCGACCCGGCGGACTTCCTGTTCACGGCGGCCGGCTACAAGCTCGCCGAGGGCGAACGGGCCGTCGTCGTGCACACCGAGGTGACGAACGCGTCGCAGGTCTCGTACACCTCGCTGCCGGACATGTACCTCGTCCTGGTCACCAAGACCGGCGAGACCGTGACGAAGGCGCCGGTGTCGCTGTCGTCACGGCCCGCGCACAAGCTCGGCGTGCAGCCCGGCGAGACGGCGGGCGGTCACACGGTGTTCGTGCTGCCGGACGCGACCGAGGTCATCCAGGTCCGCTGGAGCGTGCGTCCCGAGGTGGACCTCAACACGCTCGTGTGGACTATCGAGGACTGAGCACGTCCAGCGCCGCGGCGTGCAGGCCCGGCGCCGCCGCGAGGTACTCCGTGGTGGTCACGTCCCACGGTTCGCCCTTGAGACCGGTCACGACACCGCCCGCCTCCTGGACGAGCAGCACGCCGGACGCGTGCGCGCGCACGTTGTCGAACTGCCAGTGCAGGTCCATCCGCCCGGCCGCGACCTGGGCGAGCTGGTGCGTGACGGGCACCGAGACCCGGACGTAGATGACGTGGCCCAGCATCGCCCGGAACGAGTCACCGATCTTCGCCACCACCTCCCGGCTCTGGCCCGGCTTGGCCTGACCGGTGCCCGTCACGGCGCCGTCGAGCGACGTCTTGGCGGAGACCCGCACCGGCACGCCGTTGAGAAACGTGCCCCCGCCCTTCTCGGCCGTGAACATCTCGTCGAGCAGCGGAAAGTAGACGACGGCCAGCACCGGGACGCCGTCTCGGACGAGGCTCACACCGATGTTCCAGTCGGTCATGCCGTGGACCGCGTTCAGGTTGCCGCCGACCGGGTCGATCAGCCACCACTCGCCGGGGCCTAGCGGACCGGAGCCGTGCTCGTCGTCGAGCCACGTGGCGTCCGGGTTGATCGCTTCCAGCTCCGGCCTGAGCAGGTCGGCGACGGCGGTGGCGTTGCCGTCCATGGCGCTGACCATCTCGTCGCGGTTCGCCGGGCGGGACTCCGTCGAGTAACGCCGCAGCACGAGCGCTCCCGCGCGGCGGACGGCGTCGGTGGTGGCGGTGAGCATGGTGTCCTCCAAGATTGTCTGTTGTGCACGCTGATCTGAACTTGCTGACGGTGCTGGACGCCCTGCTGGAAGAGGGCAGCGTGATGGGGGCGGCGCAACGGCTGCACCTGTCGTCGCCCGCCGTGAGCCGCACGCTGGGCCGGATCAGGAAGGTGACCGGGGACGACATCCTCGTGCGGACGGGTCACACGATGACGCCGACGCCGTACGCGCTGGGGATCGCGGAGGAGGTGCACCGGCTGGTGCGGGAGGCCAACGCGGTGCTCTCGCCGAGCCGGGAGCTCGACCTCGCGTCACTGGACCGCACGTTCACCGTCCAGTGCCACGACGCGCTGGCGTCGTCGCTGGTCCCCGCGCTGGTCGGCCGGATCGCGGAGCAGGCGCCCGGGGTGCGGCTGCGGGTGCTCGCCGAGCACTCCGCCGACACGGACGACCTGCGGCACGGCCGGGTGGACCTGGAGCTGGGCGGCGGCACACCGGTCCTGCCGGAGTTCCGCTCGGAGACGCTCGGCACCGACGCGCTCGCCGTGGTGATGCGCGCGGGCCATCCGTGCACCGGCCGCCTCGACCTGGCGGCCTACGCGGCCCAGCCGCACGTGGTGGTGTCGCGGCGCGGCCGGCTCACCGCGCCGATCGACGCGGAACTGGAGGCCGGTGGCCTGCGGCGGAGGGTGATCGCGACCGTGGCGACGGTCCACTCGGCACTGCAGATCGCGGCGGCGAGCGATGCCCTGGTGACGACGACGGCGATCCTGTGCCGGCCGTTGGTCGACGCGTTCGGCCTGGTCACCGAGCCGTTGCCGGTCGAGTCGGCGGAGGCGGCGGTCAACTGCAACTGGCACCAGCGCTTCGACTCGGACCTCGCCCACGCCTGGCTCCGCGACCAGGTCAGGACGACTCTCGCGGACGTCCTAGGGCAGGGGTAGCGCGACGGCGCCGGGGAAGCGCGGGTCCTCCGCCTCGTCGAGCATCGCGGCGGCAACGGTCTCCCGGCTCACCTTGGCGGTGAGGTCGAGCGGCGGCGCCTGGTCCAGGCCGACCGTGCGCCGGCCGGGGCTCTCCGCCTCGTCGCTGAGCACCCCGGCGTGGAAGACGGTGCCCCCGGCGGCGAGGACGGCGGTGTCGGCCGCGACCTTGTCCGGCAGCCGGTCCCCGAGCAACCTGTCGAGGACGGCGGCGCCCTCACCCGCGGCCTCGGCGGACGGGCCGGTGCCGTAGGCGCCGAGCCAGAGGACGCGGCCCGGGCCCGCGGCGAGAACGGCCTTGGCGCCGTCGGACAGGACCCCGGCGACCTCCGTGCCGAGCGCGGACAGCACGACCGAGCCGGGGCCGACGACCGCGGCGATGCTCGCCGGGTCGCTCACGTCGCCCGCGACCTTGCGGAGGCGGTCGTGGTCCAAGGCGATCCGGGCGGGGTCACGGGCGATGGCCGTGACGGTGTGGCCGCGCTCCAGGGCCTGCCGGGTCAGAGCGAGACCGGTGCGGCCGGAGGCGGCGAGAACAGTGAGGTTCATGCCGAAAACGCTATTGAGCACACCGATTAACATCAAGTGCAACGTCGTCAACCGGTGATTTACCTGGAGTAAATCAGCCCTCGTCGCGGAGCTTCTCCAGCGCCTGCGCCAGGTCGTCCGGGTAGTCCGAGGTGAACTGGACCCATTGGCCGTCCGCGGGGTGGTGGAACCCGAGCTGCCGGGCGTGCAGCCACTGCCGCGAGATGCCGAGGCGCTTGGCCAGCGTCGGGTCGGCGCCGTAGGTCAGGTCGCCGACGCACGGGTGGTGCAGCGCCGAGAAGTGCACGCGGATCTGGTGCGTGCGGCCGGTCTCCAGGTGGACCTCGACGAACGACGCCGCGCGGAACGCCTCGATCACCTCGTAGTGCGTGATCGACGGCTTGCCGGAGTTCATCACCGCGAACTTGTAGTCGTGCTTCGGGTGCCGGTCGATCGGCGCGTCGATGGTGCCCTTGATCGGGTCCGGGTGGCCCTGCACGAGCGCGTGGTAGACCTTGTCGACGGTCCGTTCCTTGAAGGCGTGCTTGAGCGCCGAGTACGCGGACTCGGACTTGGCCACGACCATCACGCCGGTGGTGCCGACGTCGAGCCGGTGCACGACGCCCTGGCGCTCGGCGGCACCGGAGGTGGCGACGCGGTGACCGGCGGCGGCGAGCCCGCCCACGACCGTCGGGCCGGTCCAGCCCGGCGACGGGTGCACGGCGACGCCGACGGGCTTGTCGACGACGATGATGTCGTCGTCCTCGTGGATCACCTTCAGGCCCTCGACGGGGATCGCCTGCACGGTGACCGGCTGCGGCGGCGCGGGCAGCGTGATCTCCAGCATCGACCCGGCGGTGAGCCGGTCGGACTTGCCGACGACCCGGCCGTCGACCAGCACGTCGTCGGCGTCGGCGATGGCCGCGACGGCGGTGCGGGACAGGCCGAGCAGCTTCGCGAGGCCGGCGTCGACGCGCATGCCGTCCAGACCGTCGGGAATCGGCAGCGTTCGGTAACCGCTCACGCGGGGTCCTCGACCTTCTTCTGGCTGGGGTACGCCTCGTGGCACCGGAGCTGGGCTTCTTCACCAGCGACCACGCCAGGCAGAGCCCTCAACCTACCAGTCGCGGTTCATCCGGCCTCCCGCAGCCCGTCCGCCTGCGCAGGTACGGGCACCGGGGCGACCAGCGGCTCGGGGACCTCCTCGACGACGGTGCCGTCGTAGTCGTGGTGGCGCAGCGACAGCACGATGACCACGGCGCCGCCTCCCACGATCGCCAGGTCGGCGAGGTTGAACGCGGGCCACACGCCGCCGTGCGGGTCGAAGAGCGACAGGAAGTCGATCACGTGGCCGCGCATCGGCCCCGGTTCGCGGAAGAGGCGGTCGGCGAGGTTGCCGACCGCGCCGCCGAGCACCAGGCCGAGGCCGGCGGCCCAGCCCTGGGAGCGGAGGTCGCGCGAGATCTGGACGACGAACCCGGCGACGCCGAACGCGATCAGCGCGAGCACCACCGTCCACCCCTCCGCCGGTCCGAAGGCGGCGCCGGGGTTGCGGACGAACGTCAGGTGGAGCAGGCCGCCGAAGATCCGCACCGGGTCGCCGCCTTCGAGGCCCACCGCGGCCAGGGTCTTGGTGAGGAAGTCGGCGGCGAGCACACCGCCCGCGATCACCAGGGCGAGCCTCGTCTTCGGCTCCGGCAGCGAGCCGGTGATCGAGAACTCCACGGCGTCGTCGTCCGAGGCCGCCGGTTTCGCCTCTTCCGAAGCCGTGACCTGCGGTTCCGCGGGTTTCTCCGCTACCTCGGCGGAAACCTTCTCGTCGGCCTCGGGCGCGTCACTCAGCAGGTCGTTGTCCACTTAAGGGACTACGCGAGGAACGGTGGCAGGGTTCGGGTGTCGTTCTCGGGAACCCACCGGCCGTCCTGCTGCGTGTAGCTCCACTTCGGGCCCTCGGTGACGAGAGTGCGCAGTGCGGCCACCAGCCGGTCGACGTGCTCCGCCGTCGTGCCGAGGCCGATCGACGCGCGCACGGCCCGTTCCTCGTGCGACCCGAGCTTCTTGACCAGACGGCCCACGATCACGTGCGCGCAGAACGCGCCGTCGCGCACACCGACGCCGTACTCGGCGGACAGCGCCGCCGCGAGGAAGCCCGCGTCGAAGCCGGAGATCGTGAAGCTCACGACGCCGACCTTGTCCGCGTCGTTCAGGATCGACAGCTCGCGGAAGCCGGGGACCGTGCGCAGGCCCTCGCGCAGGCGCGTCAGCAGCTGCTGCTCGTGCGCGACGGTCTGCTCCCAGTGCCGCGACAGGATCTCGCACGCCGACGCGAGAGCGTGCACGCCGACGACGTTCGGGCTGCCCGCCTCGTGCCGCTCGGGCACCGCGGACCAGGCCACGCCGAGCCGGTCGCCGTGGTCGGTCACCTTCGCCGTCGCGCCGCCGCCCACCAGGTACGGCTGGGCCTGCTGCAGCCAGTCGGCGCGGCCGACGAGCACACCGGCGCCGAACGGCGCGTAGATCTTGTGGCCGGAGAACGCGACGTAGTCGACGTCCAGCTCACGGGCGTCGACCGGGCGGTGCGGGGCGAGCTGGGCGGCGTCGAGCGCGATGCGGGCGCCGTGGCGGCGGGCGACCTTCGCGAGCTCGGCGACGGGCCACAGCTCCCCCGTGACGTTGGACGCCCCGGTGACGATCACGAGCCGAGGACCGACCGGGGCGGCGGCCAACGCCCGGTCCAGCACCGCGGCAGCGGCACCGGACGACGACGGAGCGGGAACGCGCTGGACGTTCGACCCGCGCCACGGCAGCAGCGCCGCGTGGTGCTCGCTGTCGAACAGCACGACGGCGGTGTTGCGGGGGACGCTGCGGGCGAGCAGGTTCAGCGAGTCCGTGGTGTTGCGGGTGAAGACGACGGCGTCGGACGCGCGGGCTCCGACGAACCGGCGGACGCGGTCGCGAGCCTGCTCGTAGACGCGGGTCGAGACCTGCGAGGCGAACCCGGCACCGCGGTGGACGCTCGCGTACCAGGGCAGCAGCTCGTCGACGGCGTCGCGCACCTCCTGCAGGCACGGCGCGCTCGCCGCGTGGTCGAGGTTGGCGTACGTGACGCGCTCTCCGGTGACCAGTGGGACGCGCAGCTCGGCGCCCACGACGGCGGGCACGGCGGTGGTGGTTGCGGGGGTGATCGCGAGCGTCATCGAGCTGCCTCCGAGGCCAGGGGCCCCGTTTCTCGCGAAGGCCCGCGCTTGACCGGCGCCCTGCGCGCCGGACCAGGTCCTCACCAAGGGCACCCCACCGCGGTTGGAGGGTTGCCGGCCAGCAAGCTTGGGCTTGACGCTGGCTCTCATGACCTGCCGACGACGTTAGCGGAGGCGGGCGAGCCCCGTCGACACCCGATCACATGGTGAGAAGCCTCGGAGACCGATCATTCGCCGGTCTCGCCCTTCCAGCGCGCGTAGCGACCGGCCCTGTCGACGGCGCGGACGCGTCGCTCCGCGGCCTCGCGCGCTTCCTCCGTCGTGACGATGAGCAGCTGGTCATCGGTCTGCAACCGGGTCGTCGGCTGGGGCGTGAAGCTCTTGCCCGCGCGCACCACGAGGCTCACCGTGGCACCGCTGGGCAGCCGCAGCTCGGACATGTAGACGCCGTGCATCTTCGAGCCGCGCTGGATGCGCACCTGCAGCAGCTCGGCCCCCAGCTCGTCCAGCGGCGAAGCGTCGACCTGGACCTCCTGCGGCTCACCGGACCGCACCAGCCCGAGCCGCCGCGCGAGGACCGGCAGCGTCGTCCCCTGGACCACGGTCAGCACGATGACCAGCAGGAACACCACGTCGACGAGCTGGCCCGCGCCGTCGACGCCCTGGATCAGGGGGATCAGCGCGAACACGATCGGCACCGCGCCGCGCAGTCCCGACCACGAGAGGAACGCCTGTTCCCGCCAGGGCACCTTGAACGGCAGCGACGAGATCATCACCGACAGCGGCCGGGCCACGAACGTCAGCACGACACCGGCGACCAGCGCGGGGAACAGCACGTCGAGCAGCCGCAACGGCGAGGCGTACAGGCCGAGCAGCACGAACAGGCCGATCTGGGCGAGCCAGCCGAGCCCTTCCGCGAACGAGAGCGTGTCGGCGCGGTGCGGCAGGCGGGCGTTGCCGAGCACGAGCGCGGCCACGTAGGTGGCGAGGAAGCCGGAGGAGTGCACCAGGTCGGCCGCGGTGTAGGCCATGACGCACACGGCGACGGTGGCGAGCGGGTACAGACCGGTGGCGGGCAACGCCGCCCGTCGCAGCCCCACGGCGCCGAGGAACCCCAGCGCGATGCCGACGAGCGCCCCCGCCCCCAGCTCGTAGACCACCAGGAACGGCGCGGTCCAGGTGATCTCGTCCGACGAGGCGAGCAGCACGACGGCGATGTAGACCGGCGCGTCGTTGAGGCCCGACTCCAGCTCGAGCGCGCCGGTGAGCCGCGGGCCGACACCGAGTGAACGCAGCACGCTGAAGACCGCGGCGGCGTCCGTGGACGACAGCACCGCTCCCCACAGCAACGCCATCCGCCAGTCGAGCCCGAGCAGGTAGTGCAGGGCCGTCCCGGTCACGGCGACGCTGACCACAACGGCCACAGTGGACAGTGCCACGCCTAACCAGAGCGACGACTTGACCGCGTGCCAACGAGTCGTGATCCCGCCCTCGGTCAGGATGAGCACGAGAGCGGCGATGCCGAGCGACCGGGTGAGGTCGGCGTCCTCGAAGTTGATGCCCAGCACCGACTCGCCGAGCAGCACGCCGATCCCGAGGTACAGCAGCAGCGAGGGAAGTCCGAGGCGCGTCGACAACCGCACCGCGACCACGCTGACCAGCAGCACGGCGGCACCGATGCCCAGAACGACCGTCACATCACCCACCAGGACATTCTCGTGGATCACCACCGGACCGGACGCATCGGGCGCGTTAACAACTCCAGCCGTTCGCACCTGGCACGGCACCGGGTGACCGGAGCAGGTTGTCCTGTGGCTCAATCCCTACCCTGCACGGAGTTGAACCATGAGGATCCTGATCGCGCTGGCGGCGGCCCTGACGGTGGCCGGCGCAACGACGGCGGCCCAGGCGGCCGCTCCCGCGGCCCTGGCCGCGCCGAACATCTCGGTGGCGAACGTCCAGTCGCACCTGTCCCAGTTCCAGTCCATCGCGAGCGCCAACGGCGGCAACCGCGCGCACGGCCGCCCGGGGTACCTGGCCTCGGTGAACTGGGTGAAGAGCAAGCTCGACGCGGCGGGCTTCACGACCCGCGTCCAGCAGTTCACCAGTGGCGGCGCCACCGGCTACAACCTGATCGCCGACTACCCCGGCGGTGACACCGGCAACGTCGTCATGCTGGGCGGCCACCTCGACAGCGTCACGGCGGGCCCCGGCATCAACGACAACGGCTCCGGTTCCGCGTCGCTGCTGGAGATCGCCCTCCAGATGCGGGCGACGGGCTTCCAGCCGACGAAGCACGTGCGGTTCGGCTGGTGGGGCGCGGAGGAGCTCGGCCTGGTCGGCTCGACCTACTACGTGAACTCCCTGGCCACGTCCGACCGGTCGAGGATCAAGGCGTACCTGAACTTCGACATGACCGGGTCGCCGAACGCCGGCTACTTCGTCTACAGCGCGTCCGGCCAGCCCTCCGGGTCGCTCGCGCTGCAACAGCGGCTGCAGGCGGGCTTCACGTCGCTCAACGTCCAGACGGAGCTGACCAGCGTCGGCGGCCGGTCCGACCACGCGGCGTTCGCCCGCGCGGGCATCCCGGTCGGCGGCACGTTCACCGGCGCCGAGGGCACCAAGACCTCGGCGCAGGCGCAGAAGTGGGGTGGCACGGCCGGGCAGGCGTTCGACCGCTGCTACCACCGCTCGTGCGACACCACGTCGAACATCAACGCCACGGCGCTCGACCGCAACGCGGACGTGATCGCCTACGCGCTGTGGGCGACGGCGGCCTGATCACGTCGCGGTGAGCACCCGCACGGCCTCGTCGAGCACCGGTTCGGCGAGGCCGGGCAGGGTGAGCACCAGCTGTGCCTGGCCCAGGTAGAGGCTGAACGCGATCGACGCGCGTTTCCTCGCCTGGGCCTCGCCGAACCCGAGCTGCTCGAACAGCTCGGTCAGGTAGGCCAGGCGCTTCTCCGTGACGCGGCGCAGCACCGGCGCGATGACCTCGTGGCCGGCGGCGGCCTGCAACGCCATCTCGACCGAGCCCTTGCGCCTGCGGTCGAGCGCCGTCTCGAAGAGCGTCCTGAGCTTGTCGTGCGGGGTCCGCGCGGACTCGACCAGCTCGACGACCTTCTCGGTGTGCTCCCGCTCCCACCGCTCGACCGTCGCCTTCAGCAACGCCTCGCGGTTCGGGAAGTGGTGGTAGACGCTGCCCTTCGTGGCTCCTGCGCGGGCCGCGAGCGGTTCGATCGCCACGGCGGCGAGCCCGCCTTCTGCCAGCGCTCTCAGCGCCATCTCAGTCCAGTCGTCGCGATTCCGCCGCACCACGCTTCCATACGCTACCGTACGTTCCAGGAACATACGCCAGCGTATGGAGGGGGCAGGAGTGATCAGGAACGTCCACACCCGCGATCTCGGGGTGCCCGCGGGCCCGTTCGTCGAACGGATGCCGGAGCTGTGGCCGCCCGCGTGGGGCAGGCAGGAGTTCGACCGGCCGCTGGGGGCCGGCGCGGACGGCGGCCACGGCCCGATCCGCTACCGCTGCACCGAGCTCAGGCCCGGTGAGTCGGTCAGCTTCGAGTTCACCCGGATGTCCGGCACGCACACGCTCTCGGCGTCGGACACCGTCATCCGGCACGAACTGGTCCTGAACCCCGGTCCGGCGACGTGGCTGCGGTGGGCGTTCGTGGTCCGGTGGCTGCACGACGCGTGCCTGGAGGACCTCTTCGACAACTTCGAACGTGCCGCCGGACGCGAACCCGCCGCACCGGCCAGGTGGTCGTGGTGGGTGCGGCTGGTGCGCAAAGCCGTGGTGCGGCGGCAGAAGCAGCGCCAGTGAGCGGAAACGGCGTGCGCGGACCTGCCGCACACGCCGTTCCCAGTGCCCCGCCTACGCCTTCACGACCGCGACCTTGACCTTCAGGCCGTCGCCCACCGAGCCCTCGGACGTGCCCTCACCGAACAGGACCGACGACGTCAGCGTCTCCGCCTGCACGAACGACAGGTGCGGCTCCACCGCGGAACGCACCGACTCCGGCAGCTCCAGCGTCAGCGTGATCCGGTCGGACACGTCGAGCTTGGCGTCCTTGCGGGCCTGCTGGACCACGCGCACCAGGTCGCGCGCGAGGCCCTCTGCCTCCAGCTCGGGCGTCACGACGGTGTCGAGCACGACCACGCCCGCGCCACCCGGCAGCGCCGCCGTGGCGGCCGGGTCCGTCGCCACGAGCCGCTGCTCGTACTCGCCCTCGAACAGCTCGACACCGGCGGCGACGACCTTGCCGTCCTCGCTCGTCCAGTCACCGGCCTTGACGGCCTTGATGACCTTCTGCACGTTCGGCCCGAGCCGCGGCCCGGCCGCACGCGCGTTGACGACCAGCTGGAACTGCCCGTAGGAGTCGACGTCCGTGGACAGCGACACCTCCTTGACGTTGACCTCGTCGCGCACGATCCCGGCGAAGTCCTCCAGCGACGCCGCCACCGGCGACGCGACCGTGAGGCGCGCCAGCGGCAGCCGCACGCGCAGCTTGTTCGCCTTGCGCAGCGACAACGCCGTCGAGCACACGTCGCGGACCTCGTCCATCGCCGCCACGAGCGCGTCGTCGGCCGGAAGGTCGTTCGCCGACGGGAAGTCCGTCAGATGCACCGAACGGCCGCCGGTGAGACCGCGCCACACGACCTCGGCCGTGTACGGCAGCAACGGGGCCGCCACGCGCGTCACGACCTCCAGCACGGTGTGCAGGGTGTCGATCGCGTCCTGCTCGCCATCCCAGAACCGCTGCCGCGACCGCCGCACGTACCAGTTCGTCAGCACCTCCAGGTACTCGCGCACCAATTGGCACGCACCGGAGATGTCGTAGGCGTCCATCGCCGCCTGGACGTCGCGGACCAGGTCGTGCGTCTTCGCGAGCGCGTACCGGTCGAGCACGTTCGTCGAGTCGACGCGCCACGTGCCCTCCTTCCCGGCGGCGTTGGAGTACAACGCCAGGAAGTACCAGGAGTTCCACAGCGGCAGCACGGCCTGGCGCACCGCGTCGCGGATGCCGCGCTCGGTGACGATCAGGTCGCCGCCGCGCAGGATCGGCGACGCCATGAGGAACCACCTCATCGCGTCCGAGCCGTCGCGGTCGAAGACCTCGTTGACGTCCGGGTAGTTCTTCAGCGACTTGGACATCTTCTGGCCGTCGTCACCGAGGACGATGCCGTGCGCCACGCAGTCGCGGAACGCGGGCCGGTCGAACAACGCCGTCGCGAGCACGTGCAGCGTGTAGAACCAGCCGCGCGTCTGCCCGTTGTACTCGACGATGAAGTTGCCCGGGTAGTGGTTCTCGAACCAGTCGGCGTTCTCGAACGGGTAGTGCACCTGCGCGAACGACATCGAGCCCGACTCGAACCAGCAGTCGAGCACGTCCGGGACGCGCCGCATCGTCGACCTGCCCGACGGGTCGTCGGGGTTCGGCCTGGTCAGCTCGTCGATGTACGGCCGGTGCAGGTTGTCCGGGCGCACGCCGAAGTCGCGCTCCAGCTCGTCCAGCGACCCGTACACGTCCGTGCGCGGGAACTCGGGGTCGTCCGACACCCACACGGGCAGCGGCGAGCCCCAGTAGCGGTTGCGCGAGATGTTCCAGTCGCGCGCGTTCTCCAGCCACTTGCCGAACTGGCCGTCCTTGATGTGCCCCGGCACCCAGTTGATCTGCTGGTTGAGCTCGACCATCCGGTCCTTGAACTGCGTGACCGCGACGAACCACGCCGACAGCGCGCGCTGGATCAGCGGGTTGTTGCACCGCCAGCAGTGCGGGTACGGGTGGTCGTAGGTCTCGTGGCGCAGCAGCAGGCCCGCTTCCTTGAGGTCGCGGATGATCAGCTTGTTCGCCTCGAAGACGTGCACGCCCCGGTACGGCGCGACCTCGGCGGTGAACTCGCCGTCCGGCCCGACCGGCACGACGACCTCGATGCCCGCCGCGTCCGTCACGGCCTTGTCGTCCTCACCGAACGCCGGTGCGATGTGGACGATGCCCGTGCCGTCGTCGGTGGTCACGTAGTCGGCCGCGAGCACCTGGTGCGCGTTGGTGCGGCCCACGAAGAAGTCGAACGGTGGCAGGTACTTCCTGCCGACCAGGTCCGACCCCTTGCAGCGGGCGACGACCTCGGGCTCCTCCCCCAGCTCGCGCGCGTACGCGGCGACGCGGGCCTCGGCCAGCAGGTACTTCTCGCCGTCCGAGCCGACGACGGTCACGTAGTCGACGTCCGGGTGCACCGCGGCGGCCAGGTTGCTCGGCAGCGTCCACGGCGTCGTCGTCCAGACCAGGGCGCGCTCACCGGACTCCAGGCGCAGCGCCACCGTGACGGCCGGGTCCTGCCGGTCGCGGTAGGCGTCGTCCATCTTGGTCTCGGTGTTGGACAGCGGCGTCTGGCAGCGCCAGCAGTACCAGAGGACCCGGAAGCCCTCGTAGATCAGGCCCTTGTCCCACAGGGCCTTGAACGCCCACATGACGCTTTCCATGTAGTCGAGGTCGAGCGTCTTGTAGTCGTTCTCGAAGTCGACCCACCGGGCCTGGCGCGTGACGTAGTCGCGCCACTGGTCCGTGTACTGCAGCACGGACGTGCGGCACGCCTCGTTGAACTTCTCGATGCCCAGCTCGTCGATCTCGGCCTTCTGCGTGATGCCGAGCTGCTTCTCCGCCTCGTACTCGGCGGGCATGCCGTGCGTGTCCCAGCCGAACCGGCGCTCGACGTGCTTGCCGCGCATCGTCTGGTAGCGCGGCACGACGTCCTTGACGTAGCCGGTCAGCAGGTGCCCGTAGTGCGGCAGGCCGTTGGCGAAGGGCGGTCCGTCGTAGAAGACGAACTCGTTCTCGCCCTGCTCGCCCGCCGGGTTGCGGTCGATGCTCGCCTGGAAGGTCTGGTCGTCCTTCCAGTACCCGAGCACGTCCTGCTCGAGGTTCGGAAAGGACGGCTGCGCCGGGACCTCGTTCGCGCCGGCCCTGGGGTAGGCCATCTCCACTGCTCCTCGCGGTCTGGTGCGACACACGAGGACGACACGCCGGCCTTGCTCGGCGAACCGCGGTACCACCCCGCTTGCCCGCGTGAGGGCGGGCCTCTCGTTCTTCGGCTGTGACGGGCCGGTCCCGTCCGGTTCTACTGGGACGCTCGCGCGCCCGTTCTTCCGGAGGCTCCCCGGTGATGGCCGGATCGGTGCCTGTGACCACAGGATACGTGCAGGGGCAAACCGTATGCTCGCCGGATGACGTTGACCATCGCGTTGTCGGTCGTGCTGGCCCTGCTGTTCGTCGCGACGGGCGCGGGCAAGCTGTTCGGGGCGAAGGCGTCGCTCGAGGCGCGGGACCAGTTCCGGATGAACCCGGCGCTCTGGCGGACCATCGGCGCGCTGGAGTGGGCGGGCGCCGCGGGTCTCGTCGCCGGCCTCGCCTCGTGGGACTGGCTGGGACGCGCGGCCACCGTCGGGCTGGGGCTGCTGATGGCCGGCGCCACGATCACCCGCCTGCGGTTCGACTCGAAGCCGACGGGCGTCGTGCTCGACCTCGTCCTGCTGGCGCTGCTGATCCTGCTGCTGTTCCTGGACAGGTGACGAGGCGCTAAGCCCCGGGGGCGCACCGCAGCCCGTTGATCAGCAGCCGGACGAGGTGCCGCGCGTCGTGGTCCCGGTTCTCACCGGTCGCCCCGGCGCAGATGCTGCCGACCCCGCGCAGCAGCACGTGCGGGTCCTGACCGGGGACGATCTCACCCGCCGCCGCGGCCTCCTCCAGCAACCGGGCGCACACCGGCACCAGGTGTTCGAGGAAGTAGTCGTGCAGCGGGTCGTAGCACGACTCGCTGGACTGCAGCACCGTCGCCATCCCCTGCTTGGTGACGACGAAGTCGACGAACTGGTCGATCCACCGCACCAGCGCCCGGTGCGGGCTCGGCTCCGAGGCGAGCAGGGCGGGACCACTGGCCGACAGCGACTGCACCTGGGACCGGTAGACGGCGATGATCAGGTCGGCGCGGGTCGGGTAGTGGCGGTAGATGGTCGCGGTGCCGACCCCTGCGCGGGTGGCGATCTCGCGGATCGGCGCGTCGACCCCGGAGGTCACGAACACCGCGGCCGCGGCTTCGAGCACGTTCCCGGCGTTGCGGCGCGCGTCGGCGCGCCGCGCCTGCACCGCGGCACCGGGAACATCGCTCATGACCAAATCCTAGGCCGTCAGCCCCCGGCTCCCACAGGCGAACGCGACTCGGCCAGGTCACCCACGGCCAGCAGCACGTCCGCCAGCTCGCCGGGCACCGTGATCATGCAGTCGTGCCCGGCGTTCAGCTCGCGCACGTCGGCCGGTTCCCCGTTCGGCTGCACGGCGGGCACCGGGCGAGCCTCCAGACCCTCCGGCCTGATCGTGCAGTGGACGTGCGTGCGCGGGATCGCGTCCAGCGCGGGGTTGTCCATCGCGACCGCCTCGGCCAGGCACCGCACGGAGTGGTCGGAGAGCATCGTGTTCAGCCACGCCACGTCGACGGGGTCCGTGACGCCGAACAGCCCGAACGGCGGGGGCGGCGGAGGCAGCCGCCAGTCGTCGCCGACCATGCCGCGGGCGGCGGGCATGGCGTCGAACGCGCTCTCCCCGTGCTCCGGCACCATCGCGTCGAGGTAGACGAGCCGCGCGATCCGTTCGGGCACCTCGTTCGCCACCGCGGAGATCACCATCCCCGCGTAGCTGTGCCCGACCAGCACCACGTCACGCAGGTCCAGGTCGACGAGCAGCCGCACGACGTCGGCCGTGTGCGTGCGGAGCCCGGTCTCCGGCCCCATCAGGTGGCGGGTCTCGCCGTAGCCGGTGAGCGTCGGCGTGACCACCCGCCTGCCGCTCGCGCCGAGCAGCGGCACGACCCGCGCCCAGCACTGACCGCTGTGCCACGCCCCGTGCACCAGCACGTAGGTCACCGGCATGAGCCCTCCTCCATAAGTGGGACACTGTGCCGGTACGTTATGGGACAGTGTCCCACTTAGTCCAGGGCCACCGTCTCAGCACGTCGGGGACGGCTGCGCCGCACGACGACCACCACGGCGACGACCATCGCGAGCAGCACCACCGCACCGGCGATCGGCCCCAGCCACCGATCGAGGAAACTCGGCGCGGGCAGCGTCTCCCGCACGAAGGCCCGCACCCTGTTCCGCACATCGGGGTGCTTGTCGAGCGTCGTGAAGAACAGCTCACCCGGCATGCTCTCCAGAGTGGCGTTCGTGGCCGCGTCGGCCACCTCCCGGGCCTGCTCGGCCAGGTTCGGAGCCTCCAGATCCTCCTCGGCGTCCACCTGCTCCGGAGCGTCCTGCGGCTGTTTCTCCTCGGGGACGAGGATGAGCGAGGGAACCTGGACCGCCCCGATGCCACGCACGGCGTCCAGCTCGGAAGTGCGGGTGTAGAAGGCCCTGTACGGGGAGAGCAGGAACATCCCCTTCAGCCCCGGGATCCGTCCCGCCACAGTGGCGACCGCGGCGGCGCTGACGGCGATCCCACCCGCGACGATCGAGGAAGCCCCTCGCCGTTCGAGCTCCTTGGCGGCACCCAGCACGTCCTGGTCGAAGGCGTTCCGGACGTCGCGCAGCCGGAAGTCTCGATTTTCGTAGAAAAGCACCTGGTAGCCGTCGTCGGCCAGCTCTTGCGCCAACGGCAGCCAGTCACAACTGCTGTTCGACGAACTGCTCGCCAGCAGCACGCCAGTGGACCCGCTGCCGAGCACCACACCAGGCAGCTCGACGCCGTCCTCGGCTTTGAACTTGATCGCGTCCTCGCGCAGGTCGTCAGTGATGCAGGGAGGCAGTTCCGTCACCGGCTGCGCGGCGGCGGGCAAGACCTCGACCAGCATGAAAGCGGCCACGACTACGGCGATCAGGAGGGGTTTTCCCGGCACGGGTCTTCGCGGCATGGGGCGTTCATAGCGCCCGCTCGCGGCCCGCACCCGGGGTTCCGGCGAATCAGCCCACCGCGCGACTCTTTCGGACGAGCACCCGATCGGGGGTGCAGACAGCGCACGGGGTGAACTGGAGCTGGCGTGCCTCCTGCACCGGGAGACCCAGCGTGGGCCTCCCGGCGAGCCAGGAACACGAGCTCAGGTGGTACCGGGGCCGCTCGTCCAGCACCCGGACCTCGTCCACCAGATCGGCCACGACGAGCAGGTCCGCCGCGTCGGTGTCCTCTTCCGGTGGTTCCTCGTCAGCGGAGGGCGGGCCGGCGTCTTCCGGCTCCACCACCCGATGATCATCAGCTGCAAGATGTTGATCTACACTCTGCGTGTCGGCAGCGGGGTCCCCCGGTCGCCGCCGCCACCAGTCCCAAGCGAGGACCAGGGCGGCGAGCGTGCTCGCACCCACGGACGACCATGCCCAGACCATGCCGGACGTGGTCAGCGCGGGAACGAGCAACCCGAGGGCTGCCAGCACGAGAAGCAGAACTACGAAGAGCACCTAGCGAACAGTAGTTCAGCCCGCTTCGGCACGTGCGCCGAAGGAGTAGCCCTGGGAACGGCCCTCGGACGGTGCGGCGGGGCCGCGGTCCTGGAGGTCGCGCAGGGACGACTCGAGCATGGTCTTCAGTCGCGTGCGGTACTCGCGCTCGAACGTCTGCAGCTTGTCGATCTGCTTCTCGAGCGTGTTCTTCTCCTGGGTGATGTTGCCCATCACCTCGGCGTGCTTGCGCTGCGCGTCCCGGTCGAGCGCGGTGGCCTTCTCACGGGCCTGCCTCTCGAGGGTCTCGGAGCGCGTGCGCGCGTCGTTCAGCATGGTCTCGGCACGCGTGCGCGCCTCGTTGACCATCGTGTCGGCCTTGGCACGGGCCTCGGACAGCAACTGCTCGGACTTCGTGCGCGCCTCGGACAGCATGCCGTCGGCTTCGGCCTTGGCCTCGCCGGTCAGCCGGTCCGCCATCTCCTGGGCGAGACCCAGGACCTTCGCGGCCTGCACGTGGTGGTCACCACCGCCACCGGGGGACGTCTGCTCCATGACCGTGGGCGGCGGGACCGGCGCCAGGCGGCGCGGCGGCTCCTCCACCGGCATGCGGCTCGTCATGGGGCCGGCGGCAGCCTTGGCACGCGCGTCGTCGAGGTCGGCGCGCGTCGTCTCGAGCTGCTGGTCGAGCTGCTCGACCTGCTGACGGAGGTCGTTGTTCTCCTCGATCAAGCGGGCCAGCTCGCCCTCAACCAGGTCGAGGAACGCGTCCACCTCGTCCTCGTTGTAGCCCCGCTTGCCAATCGGCGGCTTGCTGAACGCGACGTTGTGCACGTCAGCGGGGGTCAACGGCATCGGATCACCTCTCGCACTCCTGGGCTGCGGTCATCCCACGGTTCCCCGTCACCTGGGATCTGCGAATCGCATCAGAATGATAACGACCAGCCACAGCACAATAATCGATAGGTCCAGCCCGACGCCCCCGATCCGCACCGTCGGGATCACCCGACGGAGTAGAAGTACCGGGGGGTCGGTGACCGTGTAGACGGTCTCCAGCGTCACGGCCACGCCACCGGCGGGGCGCCACTCCCTCGCGAACGTCCGGACCAGCTCGACCACGACACGCGCGGTCAGGAACAGGGAGAACGCGAAGAGCGCGTAGAAGATGACGAGAAGGATCGGGTCCACGGCTCAACTCTAGCCGTGGTTCCCGAACCCGCCCTCGGCCAGCTTCCGCCGGTCCTCCGCGGTGACGTCGACATTGGGGGGTGAGAGAAGGAACACCCTGCTGGTGATCTTGTCCATGGACCCGCGCAGAGCGAACGCGAGACCGGCCGAGAAGTCGACGAGACGCTTGGCGTCCGCGTCGTCCATGTCGGTCAGGTTGAGGATCACCGGGGTGCCGTCCCGGTAGTGCTCCCCGATCGTGCGCGCCTCGCTGTAGTTGCGGGGGTGCAGCGTGGTGATGCGCGCCATCGGGTTGCCCGCCGGCTCGGCGACCGGGCGCAGCCTGCTCACCGGCTCGCGCTGCGGCTCGACCGCCAGCGCACCGTGCACCGGCGCGTCGGCGGCCCACCGGCGCGTGGCCGCGGGCGCGACGCCGGGGCGCCGCGTCTCGGGCTCGTACTCGTCGGAGTCGTCGAGGTCGGACCGGTACCCGGAGCTCTGCAGCTCGGACCGGCCGGGCGGGAACACGCGGTTGCGCCGCGGGTACGGGTCGTAGTCGTCGGCCTCGGGGTACTCGGACCGGTAGTCGCCGTAGCGACCGCGCTCGTCGTCGTAGCCCGGGTCGTCTGCGTACTCGGCGGGGACCATCCCGAAGTAGGCCTTCAGCTTGTGCAAAGCGCTCATTCCAGCCCCTCCTCGGCGGTTCCCCACTCTAGGGACGGTGCGGACGGTCCCGAGGTTCCCGACAACCCTATGGCGAGGTTAGTCGCCGGTTGCCGAGCAACGCCGTTCCGACACGCACGCAGGTGGATCCGTGCGATATGGCATCTTCCAGGTCGTTGCTCATTCCCGCAGACACACCGACAGCAGTGGGATGATCATCACGCAAGCCTGATACCACGGAAGCCAACGCCTCAAACGCCCTTGCCGGCTTCATCGTGAGAGGCGCGACCGTCATCGCCCCCCGAAGAATAAGATCACCCGATCGTGTGATCACGCCAGCGAGTTCCGGAACATCCTCCACCGGACACCCCCCGCGCGACACGTCCCCGTCGATGCTGACCTGCAGCAACACGTCCAGCTTCGTCCCCGCGGCCCGCGCCGCTTTCGCGAGCGCCTCGGCCAGCCGGACGCTGTCGACGGAGTCGACCTGATCGGCCCACTCGACAACGGACTTCGCCTTGTTCCGCTGCAACCGCCCGACCATGTGCCATCTCGCTTCTTCGAGATGTCTCAATTGGCGGACCTTCGCACTCGCTTCCTGATCCCGGTTTTCCGCGAAGTGCCGCAACCCGAGCTCATAAAGGATCTCGACATCGCTCGCGGGCCAGGTTTTCGTCACCGCGAGCAACATCACCTCGTCCCGTCTCCGCCCCGACGCCGCACAGGCCAGAGCGATCCGTTCCTCGACCTCGGCGAGGTTCTCCGCGATCTCCGAGGCCCGGCTCACGACTCGACCCAGACGACCGAGGCGAGCCGCCCCGTGGGCGCCTCCCGCCGATGGCTGAACAGGTCCTTCTCCTCGAACGTGCAGCGCGGGTCCACCCCGATCTTGCCCACCCCGGCACTGGCCAGCTGGTTCCACAACCCGGCCCGCAGATCAAGCCCAGGCGTCCCCCGCCGCGTCTTGGACGCACTGCCAGGCAGGTGCTTCTCCACGTCTTTCTGCATGTCAGCGGGCACCTCGTAACACTCCCCGCACACCGACGGCCCGAGCAGAACCTCGATCCGCCCCAACTCGGCGCCCAACGCCATCATCGCCTTGAGCGCCTCGACGACGACCCCGACACGGGCCCCGACACGCCCGGCGTGCACAGCCCCGACCACACCGGCCTCGGCATCACCGAGCAGTACGGGCACGCAGTCAGCCGTCAACACGACAAGCCCCAACCCAGGCTGTTTCGTCACAACAGCATCAGTGGCCTCAAGCGCCTCCGCCCGAGGCCCGTCCACAGTGGCGACGGTCCGCCCGTGCACCTGCTCCATCCACACGAGACGATCAGCGGAAAGCCCGATCCCCTCGGCAAGCCGAACCCGGTTGGCCTCGACCGCCTCGAGGTCGTCCCCCACATGATCCCCGAGGTTGAACGACGAGAAGGGCCCTTTGGACACGCCACCGGCGCGGGTGGTGACTACACGACGAATGCGCACGACACCACCCTAGTTCGACCCGCACTCCCACCCACGCCCACCGGCCCAGGAAGCCCGGGCACGACGCGAAGCCGAGCAGTCCCGGGCAATGCGAGGCGCAAGCGACCGCAGGCGTGCCCCCGAACGAAAGACCCCCTGAGCCCAAACGCTGCCCAGGGGGTCCGACAAGATCATCCCCCGCCACAACGCCGAGGTCAGACCGGCAAAATCCTCACCGCCGCATGAACGGCGGCACATCCACCTCGTCATCAGGGTCGTCCGTGACCGGCACAGGCCGGGAAGGCAACGACCCGTTCTGCGGAGAAAGCGACCGAGGCACAGAGGGCACGTACCCGTTCCCCTGTCCAGGAGAGGACTGAGGCGGCACAGAACTGGGCGGAGTCTGCCGAACCTCGTGCTGGGAAACCGGCGGAGCCTGGTGGACCGGCGGAGCCTGGTGAACAGGCGCCTGCCCGGCATGCCCCTGACCAACGGGAGCCTGCGAAACCGGGGCCTGCCCCACAGGAGCCTGAGAAACCGGCGCCTGGGAAACCGGAGCCGCACCATGCGAAGGCGCGGCCGAGCCGGCCGCGATCGGCCCGGCAGAAGCCCGAGGCGGCGAAGACAACGCCGTCGGCTCCAGCTTCTTGTGCGTCGGCCCCCCACCGTCGAACCCGGCCGCGATCACAGTGACCCTGACCTCGTCACCCAGCGAGTCGTCGATCACCGTACCGAAGATGATGTTCGCATCCGGGTGCGCGGCTTCCTGCACCAACGAAGCGGACTCGTTGATCTCGAAGAGCCCCAGGTCGGAGCCACCGGCGATGGAGAGCAGCACCCCGTGCGCCCCCTCCATCGAGGCTTCGAGCAGTGGCGAGTTGATCGCCTTCTGCGCGGCCTGGACGGCCCGGCCCTCGCCTCTCGCCGACCCGATGCCCATCAACGCCGATCCCGCGCCGGACATGACCGACTTGACGTCGGCGAAGTCCAGGTTGATCAGACCGGGGGTCGTGATCAGGTCGGTGATGCCCTGGACACCGGAGAGGAGCACCTCGTCGGCGGAGCGGAAGGCGTCCATGAGGCTGACGCCGATGTCGCCGAGCTGAAGGAGGCGGTCGTTCGGGATGACGATCAGCGTGTCGCACTCGTTGCGCAGCGCCTGGATGCCGTCCTCGGCCTGCTTGGCGCGGCGCTTGCCCTCGAACGAGAACGGGCGGGTGACGACACCGATGGTGAGCGCGCCGAGCTTGCGGGCGATGGAGGCCACGACGGGCGCGCCGCCGGTGCCGGTGCCGCCGCCCTCGCCGGCGGTCACGAAGACCATGTCGGCCCCCTTGAGGACCTCCTCGATCTCCTCCCGGTGGTCCTCGGCGGCCTTGTGCCCGACCTCGGGGTTCGCACCCGCACCGAGGCCGCGCGTGAGCTCACGGCCGATGTCGAGCTTGACGTCGGCATCAGACATCAGCAGGGCCTGTGCGTCGGTGTTCACCGCGATGAACTCGACACCCTTGAGCCCGACCTCGATCATGCGGTTGACGGCGTTGACGCCGCCACCACCGATGCCGACGACCTTGATCACCGCGAGGTAGTTGTGCGGGGGCGTCATCGGATCCGCCTTCCTGATCGTGGTCCGCGCTGTGGTGCTGGGTGAGGATGCACCCGGATTGAAGCTCTCAACCTCTCGGCGAGGTCCAGAGTTATGTCAACCCCGTATGTTCCTGCTGGACGGTAAGCACCGGCGGTGCGTCGGTCCAGCAGCCACGCCGTAGGGTCCCAACACTGTGCGCTACTACTCCCCGGTCGTGCCGTCAAGCAGTACGCACGGCATCAAGCACGGCGCACCACAAGCCTAGTCGGAACCCGATCGCGGAGATCGTCTCCCCCGCCCTTCCACACTTGCACACCGTTTCCGGTGTTCGGCGTTACGTTCCCGATCATGATGACCAAGATGCTGGGCGTCGCGCTGGCCGCGATCGCCCTGGGGGCAGTGACGGTCGCACCCGCGGGTGCGGCGCCGGAGGGCAACACGATCGTCGAGATCACGAACGTGGCCAACGGCCTGTGCCTGGACTCGGTCGCGCCGATCGAGCACCGCATGAGCATGAGCGCCTGCGCCGGAAGCGCGGCACAGCGGTTCGAACGGATTCCAGCATCCACGGGCGGCGGGTCCTACCTGCGCGGCATCGACGGCCACTGCGTCGGCGGCACCTACCTGCTGGTCGAGCAGCAGTGCGCGCGCACCGAGGCCGGCCAGCGCTTCCAAGAGCTTCCGGACGTGGACGGAACGGTGCGGCTGGCGACTACGACCGATGCCGGGACCAGGTTCGCCGACACGTACTTCTACGAGGGCTACCGCGAAGTGATCATGGCGACGGACGACTCCCCGGGACCGACCCGGCTCTGGGTGGTGCGCGAGGTCGGGGTGATGCCGCCACCGCAGCTCGGGAGCGTGGTCAAGCTGAGATCCGCGAGCAAGGGCACCTGCGTGGCGGAAGGCCAGGGGGAGTTCAACCTGTCGAAGCCGTGCGACATCGCGCCGGGGTTCGACCGGCTCGACACGGGCGACGGGCGGGTCGCCCTGCGCAGCCAGGAGAGCGGACGGTGCCTGCAACTGCTCCAGTTCCCCGAGACCCTGGTGCACCTCCGGCCCTGTGACCTCGCCTCGGACGGCCAACTGTGGAAGCTCACCGGCGACGAACTGGACAACTACACGGTGGTGAACGGCGAGCAGTACCTGACGCCCTTCAACGGCCGGGTGATCGCCACGGAGAACTTTTCCCAGCACGTCCTGCAGCACTGGCAGCTGCTCCCCGCCTGACCGAGTGCACCCATCGGGTGAAAACGATCAAGGCGGCTAATGCCTCCCGGCAGAACCCGATGAACACGGCAGTCGTTCATCAACCTGGAGGCCCGTCTTGGCACCCGCATCCGCGTCCGTGCGCTCGCTCGTGATCGACGCGATCGTCCTGGAACTCGTCACGAGCAGGCCGGGAAGCCTGCTCGTGCGAGCGGTGAGAGCGTTGTCGAGGCGGAACGGGTGAGGGGGAGGAACATGAGCTGCCAGCCCGTCCCGCGCGCTTCGCACCCGCGAGTCCGCCGCTACCCCACGCCGTCACGGCCACCGAGGCCGCGACCCTGACCGCTGTCCGGTGACCACGGCGGTCACCGGAGCAGAGCGCGAAGAACTCAGGACACGGTCGCCAGGTCGGGCGCCGACACGTCGTACGTCGTGCCCGGCCTGGTCAGCAGCACGAGCAGCACCGCCGCCTTGCGCGGCGTGTTCTCCGAGCTGCCCCACCGCACCACGCGGTCCCCGGTCAGCGTCACCTTCACGTCGGCACCGGACGTCGCCGCCACCGACACGACCTCGGGCCGCAGCTTCTCCGGCAGCTCGTTCACGACGCCCACCACGGCGCGGGTCGCCGCGTCCGCGGGCGACGGTGCCGCCAGCACCAGCTCGGGCACGCCCGGTGCGGGGGTCGGCAGGACCGCGTAGTCCTTGCCGGTCGCGTCGACCAGGTGGAAGCCGTCCGGCAGCTTCACCGAGCCGACCGGGACGCGTTCGGTCACCAGCAGCTGGACGGTGCCGGGCAGCTGGCGTTCCACCTCCACGGCGGCCACGCGCGGCAGGGCGGCCACGCGGTCGTGGATGGCGTCGAGGTCCAGGCGCACCAGCGGGGAGCCCGGGGGGATGGCCGCGGCGGTGCGGACCTCGTCCTCGGTCAGCACCACGGAGCCGCGGACGTCCACCTCGCCGACGCCCAGCATCGGCGTGAAGTAGACGCAGTAGCCCAGGCCCACCACGGTGAGCACGGACAGGAGCGCGACCAGGCGGCGGCGCAGGATGATCCTGCGCCGCGCCCGGTACTCGGCGCTCTTCGGTCTCCGGTTCGCGGGACGCGTGCGCGTGGACCTGCCACGAACCGGGGCGCTCATGCCTGCTCTTCGCCCGACGGCGCCCGCTCGCCCGCCGACAGCGCGCTGACGATCTCGGGGCCGAGCATCGTGACGTCACCGGCGCCCATGGTGATCACCAGGTCGCCGTCGCGGACGAGGCCCGCCACCAGGGCCGGCACGCGGTCGAACGACGGCTCGTAGTGCACCGAGGCGGTGACCTGCTCGGCGATCAGGCCGCCGGTCACGCCGGGCTCGGGTTCCTCGCGGGCCCCGTACACGTCGAGCACGACGACCTCGTCCGCCAGGGACAACGCGGCGGCGAACTCCGTGGCGAACGTGCGGGTGCGTGAGTACAGGTGCGGCTGGAACACCACGACGACGCGGCCCGCTCCCGCGACCGGGCGGGCGGCGCGCAACTGTGCGTCGACCTCGGTCGGGTGGTGCGCGTAGTCGTCGTAGACCGACACGCCACCGGCGCGGCCCTTGAACTCGAACCGGCGCCGCACGCCGCCGAACGCCGCCAGCCCCTCCAGCAGGCCCGCCTGGTCCGCGCCCAGCTCCAGCCCCGCCAGCAGGGCCGCCACGGCGTTCAACGCCATGTGCTCGCCCGGCACGGACACCTTCACCTCGACCACGACGCCGTCGATCTCGACCGACGCCAGGCCACCGGTCTCCAGCGGCTTGTAGTCGACGAGACGCGCGTCCGCGGCGGTGCGGCCGTACTCGCGCACGCGGATGCCGCGCGCACGGGCCTCGGCGACCAGCCGGGCGGCACCGGGATCGTCCACACAGGACACCAGGACGCCGCCGGGCACGATCCGCTCCAGGAACGAGTCGAACACGGCCGTGTAAGCCTCGACGGTGCCGTGGTGGTCGAGGTGGTCCGCCTCGACGTTCGTCACGACGGCGACCGACGGCGAGAAGAACAGGAACGAGCCGTCGGACTCGTCCGCCTCCGCCACGAACACGCCACCGGTGCCCTGGTGGGCGTTGGCGCCGGACTCGTTCAGGTCACCACCGATCGCGAACGACGGGTCCACCCGGCAGTGCTGCAACGCGACCGTCAGCATCGACGTGGTCGACGTCTTGCCGTGAGTTCCCGCGACGCAGACGACGCGGTGGTCCTCCATCAGCGCGGCGAGCGCCTCGGCGCGGCGCAGCACCGTGATGCCCCGCTCGCGCGCCGCCGCGTACTCCGGGTTCGTGTCCCTGATCGCGGTGGACACCACGACCTCGGTCGGGCCGCCGACGAGCTGGCCGAGGTTCGCCGCGTCGTGCCCGACGGCGATCCGGGCGCCCTGGGCGCGCAGCGCCAGCACGGTCCGCGAGTCCTTGGCGTCCGACCCGGACACCTGCACGCCGCGGGCCAGCAGGATTCTCGCGATGCCGCTCATGCCGGCACCCCCGATGCCGACGAGGTGAACGCGTTCGAGGCTCATTTCTTGATCACATCCAGGACTGTGCGGGCCAGGACCTCGTCCGCCTCGCGCCGGCCGGTGCCGAGCGTCGCCGCGGACATCTGCGCCAGCCGGTTGCGGTCGGCCATCAGCGGCACGACGAGGGACGCGACCTTCTGCGGCGTCAGCTCGTCGTCCGGCACCAGCAGGCCACCACCGGCGGAGACCACGGGACCGGCGTTCAGCGCCTGCTCACCGTTGCCGATGGGCAGCGGCACGAACACCGCGGGCAGGCCGACGGCCGAGACCTCGGCGACGGTCATCGCACCGGAACGGCACAGCACGGCGTCCGCCGCGGCGTACGCGTAGTCCATGCGCTCCAGGTACGGCACCGTCACGTACGGCGGACGGCCCGGAACCTGTTGCACCGCAACGGAGTTCTTCGGCCCGTACGCGTGCAGCACGCCGACGCCGGCACGGGCGAACTCGGCCGCCACGGGTGCCACGGCCTCGTTGATCGACCGCGCGCCCTGCGAGCCGCCGAACACCAGCAGCGTCGGGGCGTGCGGGTCGAGGCCGAAGAACCGGCGGGCCTCGGCGCGCAGCGCGGCGCGGTCGAGCGACGTGATCGACTGGCGCAGCGGGATGCCGATGATCTGCGCGTCGGACAGGCCGGAGTCCGGCACGGCCGCCGCGACGTGCTCGGCGAACTTGGCGCCGACCTTGTTCGCGAGACCGGCCTTGGCGTTGGCCTCGTGCACCACGATCGGCACGCGGCCGCGGGCGGCCAGGTACGCGGGCAGCGCCACGTAGCCGCCGAACCCGACGACGACGTCCGCTCCGACGCGCTCCAGCACGTCGCGCGTCTGCTTCACGGCGCCGCGCACGTTCAGCGGCAGCTTCAGCAGGTCGAGGGTGGGCTTGCGCGGCATCGGCACCGGCGGGATCAGCTCCAGCGGGTACCCGCGCGCCGGAACGATCTTGGTCTCCAGACCGCGCGACGTGCCGAGGGCGACGACGCGCGCGTCCGGTCGCAGCCGCATGACCGCGTCGGCCAGCGCCAGTGCCGGCTCGATGTGGCCGGCGGTGCCACCACCCGCGACCACGATGCACGGACCACTGGGGGCAGGGTGCCCGGTCAAGACTTGCCTCCGGATTTGTCGGCTCAGGATGTGTCGGTCAGTTGTATCGCCCGCGCCCGCGGGCCGACCGGCCAGGTTCGGAACGGCTCTGGTTGACCCGGCGGGTGTCGCGGCGACGGTACTCCGAGGGAGGTGCGGACCTCCCCGCCACACGACGTTCGTCGACCACCGGAAGTTGCTGCGTGCGCCTGCCCGGTGCGCGCGGGGGCGAGGACGGGCGGACGGGCTTGCGCTTGGGCGGCGGCCGGTACGCCTCGGGCGCGGGCAGTTTCAGCAGGCCACCGACCCGGCCGGGACCGAGCGAGCGCAGCGCGGCCACGGCGTCGGGCTCGTGCCGGGCGCAGTTGGCGAGGATGCCGAACACGATCATCGTCGTGACGATCGACGTGCCGCCGGAGGAGATCATCGGCAGCGTGATGCCCGTGACGGGCAGCAGCCGCACGACGTAGCCGATGTTGATGGCGGCCTGGGCGACGAGCCACACCGTCAGCGTCGCGGACACGATCCTGATCCACGGGTCGGTGTTGCGCGACGCCACCCGCAGGCCCACCCACGCGAGGCCGCCGAACAGCAGCAGCACCAGCGCGCAGCCGACGAACCCGAGCTCCTCGCCGATGACGGCGAAGATGAAGTCCGACTCGACGTTGGGCAGGTAGCGCCACTGCGAGCTGCCCCGCGCGAGCCCCTTGCCGAACAGGCCGCCCTCGGCGAGCGCGAACATCGCCTGCCGGGCCTGAAGGCCGGCACCGAGCGGGTCGGCGTCCGGGTTGAGGAACGTCGTCACGCGCTGCAGCCGGTACGCGGCGCCGATCGCGAGCACGACGGCACCGGCCACCGCGCCACCGGCGATCACGCCGAACAGCCTCATCGGCGCGCCCACGAACCACAGCAGGCTGATCAGCACCACGCCGAGCGTGATCGTGCCGCCGAGGTCGGGCTGCAACATGACCAGCGCGAACACCAGCATCGCGACCGGCACGACGGGCACCAGCAGGTGCCGGTACTGCGACAGCAGCGCCCGCTTGGTGACCAGGACGTGCGCGCCCCACAGCGCGAGCGCGAGCTTCACGGCCTCGATGGGCTGGAACGAGATCGGGCCGAGCGTGAACCACGACCGGGCGCCACCGCGGACGTCGCCGAGCGGTGTCAGCACCAGCGCGAGCAGCAGCACGCCGATGCCCATCGCGGCCGTGGAGACGTGCCGGAGCTTGCGCAGCGGGAACCGCAGCATGAACCAGAACAGCACCGCGCCGATGCAGACGTAGATGAGCTGGCGCTGGAACACGCTGTAGGCGGACACGCCCGACGCGACCTGTCCCGGCGCCGATGCCGACAGCACCATCACCAGGCCGAGCACGGTGAGCATGCCGAAGATGGCGAGCAGGAGATGGAAGTCGGCGAGCGGACGGCTCAGCCACGCGGTCAGGCCGCCGCGCATCGACGCGACGCGGCCCGCGGGACGAACCTTCCGCTTGTTCCTCGGCTTGTCGGCGACGACGGTCACCAGATCATCGTCTCCTGTGTCAAGCGCTCGAACGGGGATTCCTGGGGCGTGTCGCGCCGAGAACCTACCGATCCGCCGCCAGCCTCCTGACGGCGTCGGCGAACGCCTGGCCGCGGTGGGCGTAGTCGGTGAACATGTCCATCGACGCGGCGGCGGGCGCGAGCAGCACCGTGTCACCCGGCTGGGCGAGCTCCCGCGCCGCGTGGACGACGGCCTGCATCGGCTCACCGGCCCCCGTGACGTCGAGCACGCGCACCGGGACGTCCGGCGCGTGCTTCGCCAGCGCCTCGGCGATGACGGCGCGGTCGGCACCGATCAGGACGACACCGCGCAGCCGGTGGGCCTCCGTGCGCACCATGTCGTCGACCGACGCGCCCTTGAGCAGCCCGCCGGCGATCCACACGACGCTGTCGTAGCCGCGCAGCGACGCCACCGCGGCGTGCGGGTTCGTCGCCTTCGAGTCGTCGACGTAGCGGACACCGGTGTCGTCGACGGTCACCAGGACCGAGCGGTGCGCCGCCGGTTCGAACGCCTCCAAGCCCTCGCGCACCGCCTCCGACGGCACCCCGTAGGCACGGGCCAGCGCCGTGGCGGCCAGTGCGTCCGCGATGCCGGGAGGCCCCGCCGGGCGGATCTTCGCGACCTCGACCAGCGGCTCGTCGTCGGCGAACGCCCGGTCGACCAGCCAGCCGTCGCGCACGCCGAGCTGCCCGTCCGCGGGCTCCTGCAACGTGAACCCGACCTGGTCGCGGGCGGGCGACGCCTCCAGCAGGTCGGCGACCAGGTCGTCGTCCAGCCAGCCGATCGCCACGTCGCCGGTGAGGACGCCCGCCTTGGCCCGCGCGTAGGCGTCCATGCCGCCGTGCCAGTCGAGGTGGTCCTCCGCGAGGTTGAGCAGCGCGCCCGCCTGCGGCCGCACCGACGGCGCCCAGTGCAGCTGGAAGCTCGACAGCTCCACGGCGAGCACCCGGCGCCCCGCCAGCAGCGCGTCCACGACGGGCAGGCCCACGTTGCCGCAGGCCACGGCGTCCGCTCCGGCCGCGTGCAGGATCGACTCCAGCATGCCGACCGTCGTGGTCTTGCCGTTGGTGCCGGTCACCGCGAGCCACACCGGCGGGTCGGCCAGCTCCGAGGCCATCCGCCAGGCCAGCTCGACCTCGCCGATCACCTCGACGCCCGCCGCCGCCGCGGCCGCGAGCAGCGGGCTCGACGGCCGCCAGCCGGGGCTCGTGACGACCAGGGACGTGCCGGCCGGCGGCTCGGTCAGGCCCGGCACCAGCTCGACGCCGTCGAGCAGCGTCTCCAGCGCGGCCAGCCGGTCCGGCGACGAGTCCGTCACCACGACCTCGGCGCCCGCCGCGAGCAGCGCCTCGGCGGCGGACCGCCCGGTCACGCCCGCACCGGCGACCAGAACCTTGGAACCGGCCAGCTTCGTCATGTGCCTAGAACCCGCCTGTGAGCCATTCGCTGTAGAAGACGCCGAGACCGAACATGCAGCAGATGCCCGCCATCAGCCAGAACCGGATGATGACCGTGGTCTCCGCCCAGCCCGCCAGCTCGAAGTGGTGGTGGAACGGCGCCATCCGGAACAACCGCCGCCGGGACGTGCGGAAGACCGCGACCTGCAACGCCACCGACAGGGCCTCGACCACGAACAGGCCACCGATGACGATCATCAGCAACTCGGTGCGGGTGGCGATCGCGAGACCGGCGACCAGACCGCCGAGCGCGAGCGACCCGGTGTCGCCCATGAAGATCTTCGCGGGGGCGGCGTTCCACCAGAGGAAGCCGATGCAGCCCGCCATCGCCGCCGCGGCGATCACCGCGAGGTCGAGCGGGTCGCGCACGTCGTAGCAGCCCGCCACCGCGTAGCTGGAGCAGTTGTAGCGGAACTGCCAGAACGAGATGACGACGTAGGTGCCGAACACCATCGCCGACGAGCCGCCCGCGAGGCCGTCGAGGCCGTCGGTCAGGTTCACGGCGTTGGACCAGGCCGCCACCATGCCGTAGCAGAAGACGATGAACCCGACGACGCCGAACGAGACCACGGTGATGTCGCGGACGAACGACAGGTTGACCGACGCGGGCGTCAGGCCGTCCTTGTTCGGGAACTGCAGCACCAGGATCGCGAACGTGATCGTCGCGATGAACTGGCCCACCAGCTTCGCCGTCTTGTTCAGGCCCAGGTTGCGCTGCTTGCGGATCTTGATGAAGTCGTCGAGGAAGCCGACCAGGCCGAGCGAGGTGGTCAGCATCAGCACGAGCAGGCCGGACGCCGTCGGGGTCTGCCCCGACGCCGAGGCCGACATCGAGTTCACCAGGTGCGTGCCGAGGTAGCCGGCCCACATCGCGACCAGGATGGCGACGCCACCCATGGTCGGCGTGCCGCGCTTGGTCTTGTGGTGCTGCGGGCCGTCCTCGCGGATCTCCTGGCCGAAGCCCTGCCGGGAGAAGATCTTGATCAGGTAGGGCGTCAGCAGGATCGACACCGCTAGTGCGATCGCGGCCGCGATCAGGATGCTCTTCACTTGGTTCCTGCCTCCAGCAGGGCCTCGGCGATGCGCCACAGGCGGTAGGCGTTGGATGCCTTGACCAGCACGACGTCACCGGGCCGGACTTCCCCCAGCAGCAGCTCGGTCGCCGCGTCCGCGTCCGGCACCAGGACCGATTCGTCTCCCCAAGATCCTTCCAGGTGCGCACCCTGGTGCATCGCGCGGGCCGCGTCACCGATGACGACCAGCTTGCTGATGTCCAGGCGCACCGCGAGGCGGCCGATCTCGTCGTGCTCGCGCACGGCGTCGTCGCCCAGCTCCGCCATCGGGCCGAGGACGGCCCAGCTGCGGCGGGCGGGCGTCGTGGCGCGCGAGATCGTCGCCAGCGCCTTCAGCGCGGCCCTGACCGAGTCGGGGTTCGCGTTGTAGGCGTCGTCGATGACGGTCACGCCGTCCGCGCGGTCGGTGATGACCATGCGGTGGGCGGAGACCCGTTGCGCGTCGCCCAGCCGCCGCGCGACCTCGGCGGGCGTGGCGCCCAGCTCCAGGGCGATGGCGGCGGCGACGAGCGAGTTGTTCACGTGGTGCGAGCCGCTGAGCGCGAGCTGGACCCGCGCCTCGCCCTGCGCCGTCCGCAGGGTGTAGCCGGCCCTGGCGTGCTCGTCGAGCTCGATGTCCACGGCGCGCACGTCGGCGTCCGGGTGCTCGCCGACGAGGACGACCTTGGCCTTCGTGCGGCTCGCCATGCCCGCCACCAGCGGGTCGTCGGCGTTGAGGATCGCCACACCGCCGTCCGCCTCGCTCGGCAGCGCCTCGACCAGCTCGCCCTTGCCCTGCGCGATGCCCTCGCGGGAGCCGAACTCGCCGAGGTGCGCGGTGCCGACGTTCAGCACGGCGCCGAACCGCGGCGGCACGACCTCGCACAGGTGCTCGATGTGGCCGACGCCCCGCGCGGACAGCTCCAGCACCAGGAACCGCGTGCCGGTGGTGGCGCGCAGTGCCGTCCACGGGTGGCCGAGCTCGTTGTTGAACGATCCCGGCGGCGCGACGACCTCGCCGTCCGGCCGCAGCACCTGGGCGATGAGGTCCTTGGTGGACGTCTTGCCCGCGGAGCCGGTGATGCCGACCGTCGTGAGGTGCGTGAGCCGGTCCGTGACGTACCGGGCGAGCTTGGCCAGCGCCGCGAGCACCGCGGCGCCCTCGCCGGTGGTGTCGCCCGCCAGCACGTACGCGCGGGCGTGCTTGACCTCGACCGGCGGCGCGATCACCGCGGGGGCGTCGACCTCCCGGCCCGCCAGCACCCCGGCCGCACCGGCGGCGACGGCCTGCGCTGCGAAGTCGTGCCCGTCCACGCGCTCACCGGGCAGCGCCAGGAACAGGCCGCCCTCGGTGATCTCGCGGGTGTCGAACTCGACGGAGCCGGTGACCACCGGCGAGCCGTCGGTTGCGTGCAGCCGTCCGCCGACGACCTGAGCGATCTCGGCGAGCGTGAGTGCGATCAACGGTGAGCCTCTCTGATCGCGGCGGTCAGCGTCTCGACGTCCGAGAACGGGTGAACCACGCCGGCGATCTCCTGTCCCGTCTCGTGTCCCTTGCCCGCCACGACGACGACGTCGCCGGGACGTGCGAGCTCGACGGCCTTGCCGATGGCGAGCTTCCTGTCCCCGATCTCCAGCACCTCGCCCCGGTTCGCGGCGGCGAGGGCCCCTTCGAGCATGGCGGCCCGAATGGAGGACGCGTCCTCGCTCCTCGGGTTGTCATCGGTGACGATCAAAATCTCGGACCGCTCCGCGGCGGCCTCGCCCATCAGCGGCCGCTTCGCGCGGTCGCGGTCGCCACCGCAGCCCAGCACGACGATCACGCGGCCGTCGGTCTTGGCGCGCACGGCGTCCAGGGCGAGCGCGACGGCGGCGGGCTTGTGGGAGTAGTCGACGACGGCGGTGAACTCCTGGCCCTCGTCGACGCGCTGCATCCGGCCGGGCACCTGCACGGTCCGCAGCCCCTGCGCGATGGCGGCGGCCGGGACGCCCTCCGCGTGCAGGCAGGCGATGGCCAGCAGCGCGTTCGCGACGTTGAAGCTGCCGGCGAGCGGCAGGTGGATCTCGATGTCGCCGTCCGGTCCGTGCGCGGTGAACGTCTGCTCACCGGTGGCGCTCACCTCGATGTCGCTCGCCGTCCAGTCCGCGGGCTTCGTGGTGGCGACGGTGATCGTCGAGTCCTTGACCAGCCGGGAGCCCCACTCGCCGTCGACGCAGACGACCTCGCGACGCGCGCGGCCGTCGAACAGCTGCGCCTTGACCTGGAAGTACTCCTCCATGTCGGCGTGGTAGTCGAGGTGGTCCTGGCTGAGGTTCGTGAACGCGCCGATCTCGAACTCGGTGGCGGCGACGCGGCCCATGTGCAGCGCGTGGCTCGACACCTCCATCGCCACGTCGGTGACGCCGCGCTCGGCCATCACCGCGAACAGCGCCTGCAGGTCCGGCGCCTCCGGCGTGGTGTGGGAGCTGCCGAGCTGCTCGTCACCGATGCGGGTGCCGACCGTGCCGATCAGGCCGGTGTGCTTCCCGGCGGCGCGCAGCACCGACTCGATCATGTAGGTGGTGGTGGTCTTGCCGGACGTGCCGGTGACCCCCCACAGCTTCACCTTGGCCGACGGACGGCCGTAGACGTGCGCGGCGAGCAGGCCGACGACCTCCCGCGGGCGCGGGTGGACCAGCACGGGGACGTCCTTGAGCGCCTCCCGTGCCGCACCGGCCTCGTCGGTCAGCACGGCGACGGCACCGTTGGCCAGCGCCGTCTCGGCGAAGTCGGCACCGTGCGCACGCGCGCCCGGCAAGGCGGCGTAGAGGTCTCCGGGGACCACGTGCTGTGCACGCAGAGTCACCCCCGTCACCTGGACGTCGGCATGTGCCGGCCTGGTCAGGTGCACGTCGGCCACCGCGGCGAGAGCAGCCGCGGAAGCAGGTCGGATGGTGTTGGGGCGGGGCGGGGCGGTCGCGACCTTGCCCTCGAGCTTGGCAGGCACGGGCAAGAGGCTACCGGCGTACTCACAGTGGCCGGGCGGCGCGTTGGCGTTCGGGTGATGATCAGCCGAGATGGGCCGTTCGGGTGGGTGCCGGCGCTGCTCTGTCCCGGCGAGCCCGTCCGGCCGCACAAGTTCCTGCCCGCTTCGTGACTTCCGGCCCTGTGTGCCGGGAGGCGCGCGCGGTGAGGTGGAGACCTGGCAGGAGGCGGAGATGAAGATGAGCACGGCGGTGCAGCCCAGGCGGTTCTCCTTCTGGGCACCTGATTTCAGTCGTTCCGTGACGGTCGGAGTGGACACTTCCGAGTCGGCCTACCACGCCTTCGAGTGGGCGGCGCGGCACGCGTGGTCACTGAGGACGGACCTCCAGGTGTACCTGGCGGACCCCGGTGACACGACCGTCCAACGTGTCCTGGAACGGCTCCCGATGCTCACGGCCCACTTCCGCCCGACCGGCGACGACCCGGTGGCCGCACTGGTGGGAGCGTCCGACTCCAGCGCGACCGTCGTCATGGGCTGCCGAGGAGAACAACACCGCGGCCTGGGCCTCGGCTCCCTCGTCCTCCCGGTGCTGCGCCGCGCACGCTGTGGCGTCGTGGTGGTGCGCGGACGCCCCCAGGCGATCCGCGGCGAGTACGGCTGGGTCACCGCCGCCGTGGGCGGGTGCGAGGACCCGGTCGTGCTGCGACGAGCGGTGGAACTCTGCCGCACCCGCCGCGCCTCACTGCGCCTGCTGCACGTCCACCCACCGGCCCAGCCCGGCGCCACCGTCCCCCGCGACGAGGCCGCGATCCGCCGAGCCGTGCTGTTCCTGCGCACCACCGCTCCCGAACTGACCCCCGACGTCGCCGTCGAGTCACGGCACCCGGCCGAGGCGCTGGCCGCGCTGGACTCGGACCTCGTGGTGGTCGGCAAGGGCGGGCAGCACGGCATCGGCCTGTTCACCCGCGCGGCGCTCTACCACGCGTCGTGCCCGGTGCTGGTGGCTCGGCCGGAACCCGTGCACGACAACCGGGTGATGCCTTAGCAACGAAGTCGTTCGGGCTCGCACGGGTTATCTAGCATGTCCCGATGCCGCCCGTCGCCGCTGCCACCACCCTCCGGGGCGCCCTGCTCGTCCTCGGCACGAACGACAAGGACGACCCGCAGTGGCTCGACGCGGTGAACCGTCGCCTGGGTGCGGTGCTGACCGGCATGAACATCTCCACGTCGATGCACGGCATCTTCGGCTGGATCATGCCGGGCAGTCCGGTGGGAGGCCGGGTGCTCGGGGCGAGGCAACGTGCCGTCGAACCGCTGCCGTCGCTTTCGACCGGCCGAGTCCGGCTGGAGGTGGTCACCTCCGTGCACACCGTGACGGTGGCGCTGGCGTTCTTCGACGTGCTCCGGAGCGCGGTGGCCGACCCGCTCTCCCTGCAAGCCCCCGCCGAGTGGCACCAGGAAGACCACTCGCTGGTGGTGCACCTCTACTCGGATTCCCTGCCGCCGCCTTCCGCCTCCCGGGATTTCCAGGCCCACCTCGCGGACGTCAGGCGATGGGCGGCTGACCGGTTCGAGCGGATCTCGCGCGTCCTGCACGGTGCCCTGAGGACACCTGCTTCCGAGTTCGCGTCCACAGTGGTCGAGAAGTACGCGGCGAGCTTCCTGGCGTTGACGACAGCCGTGCCCGAGTTCGTGGTGTGGGTGTCGCCCTCCGACCCGAACGCCACGTCCGGCCTGACCCACTGGCTGTCCTCCTGGCACGTGCGGCGCGAAGGCCCGCTGGGGGTGCTGGGCGACGTGAACCGCGCCGCTCTCCGCCAGGACACGCCGGACTTGCCGTCGATCGACCGGCTATACGTCAGCCCCGCCTTCCGCGTGACCGCGGCCGGGCCGTCGGCGAGGCTGGTGGACGACGGCTGGTGGACGACGGAGGTCCCGCTGCGCAACGATTTCGAACTGATGCTGGCCGGTCACCTCAGTAGTCCCCTGGGCATCTCGGCCCCCCTGCTGGTGATCGGCGACACCGGGTCCGGCAAGTCGACGGTGGCCAAGGTGCTGGCCGCCGCCCCGCCGATCGGTGACGCGGCCGTGGTCCGCGTCCCGCTGCGTGACGTGGCCCCGGACCGTGCAGTGGCCGACGAGGTCGACCGGGTCCTGCGCGGCCTCACCGGAGGCGCTCTCACCTGGGCGGATCTCGCCGACAGGGTGCCCGTCGTCGTGCTGGACGGCCTCGACGAACTGGAGGCCGACCGCGACTACCTGGAGGCGGTCTTCGACTTCCAGCGCATCGAAGCGGCACGGGGTCGTCCGACAGCCGTCGTCGTCACGTCGCAGACGTCGTTCGTGGACCGGTCGTTCCTCCCGGACGGCACTCGCGTGGTGCGGCTGGAGCCGTTCGACGAGGCGCGCGTCCGCGCCTGGGTCGACCGGTGGAACGAAGCCACCGCCGACACACCGCGCCGACGGCTGCCGATGCAGGCCATGCTCGCCCGGATGCCGCTGGCCAGCCGGCCTCAGCTGCTGTTCCTGGCTGCCTGCCACCTCACCGATCCGACAGTGCCGGAGCAAAAGCCCGGTTTTTCGACGACAGCACTTCTGGAGCAGCTGGCGGAACTGCACGCACGGCGTACCGGGTCCGATTCGAAGTCGCTCGCCTTGGCGGAAGTGGAGACGTTCTTCCGTCACCGCGAGTGGCGCGACCTGGTCGGGCTCCTCTCCGTCCGCAGGACGCGGTCAGGCCCCCTCGCCGACTACCAGATCGCCTCCTTCCTGCTGGAGGAGCTATCAGCACAGCCGGACGGTGACGACCTGGCCAGGCTGCTCCCGCTCAGGAGTCTGGCGAGCCGTCCGGCGATCCTCGAGATGCTGGTCGTGCTGGCCGACGAGATGCACGCGGGGAAGCGGTTCCAGTTGGCACGCGGCCTGAGTGCCAAGATCCAGCAGGTCACGCGTCCCGCGATGTACCGCCAGAACCTTCAGCTGCTGCTGTCGGCTGTGGGCCCCGGCTCCGTGAAGCAGGAGTCCGGGCGGAGCGGTGTCGAGTTCGTCCACCGCTCGCTGGAGGTGGGAACAACCGCGATCGGCCAGCTGACCTGGTCCGCCGACGGCGGCTTGGTCAGCGCCATCTCCGGTGACCGGCTCACGTTCCTCGATGTCGCGGGGGAGATCGCGGAAGTGGTCGAGAACCGGCCGAAGGCCAGGGACGTCGCCTGGCACCCGACCCGGCCGGTGGCCGCGATCGTGGAGGCGAACCACGTCGTGGTCGCCGGGTTCGACGGCCGTTTCGCTCGCGAGCTGTGCCGGGTGAGGAGCGGCACGCGGGTCAGCTGGTCACCTGACGGCTCGACGCTCGCGTTGCTCGACCGCCGCTCTCTGCGGCTCGTCGACGCCGCTACTGGTGTTTCCCTCGGCGAGCACATATTCGCCGAGGCAGGCCAGGAGGGCAGGGCGTACTTGCCCGCGCCTCGGTGGACCAAGAACGGACAGCACATCGTGGTCGTACGCCGAACCTTCCTGCTGCGAACCGTGGTGCACCTCGTCCGGGCCGAGGACCTGGTTCGGGTGTGGAGCAGCCGTCCCAATGGTGAGATGCTGGACTTCGCACCGTCCGACGACAACCTGAGGGGTGCGTTCGTCTCCCGGAGCGAGTCGGCGGTCCGCGTCCTGGACATCCGGAAAAGACTGACAGTGGCGGTGCTCAATGAGCACACCGCCCCGATCTTGAGCGCGAAGTTCTCCCCGGACGGGTCGCTGCTCGCCACGTTGTCGCAGGACAACACCGCCCGCCTGTGGCGGACACGGGACTGGCAGTGCGTCGCCACCATCGAGCGGACGAACGTCGAACGGCGCGGCGGGCTCGCGTTCCACCCCACGGAACCGTTGCTCGCGATCAAGGACGGGGCCACTTTCGACGTCGTGCGCCTTCACCGCGATGTGCTGGACTCGGCGGTGCTCGCCAAGACCGCGCGTCGCTACACCAACGCGAAGGTTGTGCTCGTCGGTGACACCGGCGTCGGCAAGTCCGGTCTCGGGCTGGTGCTGAGTGGGAAGCCGTTCGAGCCCACCGAGTCGACGCACGGCCGCAACGTGTGGACCTTCGAGAAGGCGCACGCCACCCTTTCGTCCGGGGACGTGCACACCAGGGAGACACTGCTGTGGGACCTCGCCGGCCAGCCCGGCTACCGGATGGTGCACCAGTTGCACCTCAACGAGGTGGCCGTCGCGCTGGTCGTGTTCGACGCGCGCAGTGAGACCGACCCGTTCGCCGGCGTGCAGTACTGGAGCCGGGCGCTCGCGCAGGCACAGCGGCTCGACGGTGCGGAGGGTGTGCGGATGCGCACGTTCCTCGTGGCCGCGCGAGCCGACCGCGGCACGGTGGCGGTGAGCAGGGAACGCATCCAGGAGACGATGAAGACCTTAGGGTTCGACCGGTACGTCGAGACCAGCGCGAAGGAGGGCTGGGGCGTCGAAGACCTGGTCAGGGAGGTGCGCGAGGGCATCGACTGGGACGAGCTGCCGGTCGTCAGCTCCACTGAGCTGTTCGAGGCGATCAAGGACTTCGTGGTCGAGGAGAAGCAGTACGGCCGGGTCCTGACCACTGTGGACGACCTGGCCCACAGCTTTCGCCGCACGCAGCTCGACACGACGTCCGTCGAAGAGCTGGTGGACAGGTTCTCGGCGTGCGTCGGACGTCTGGAGAGCGTCGGCGTGGTGCGGCGGCTGTCATTCGGTGACCACGTGCTGCTGCGGCCGGAGCTGCTCGACTCCTACGCGTCGTCGCTGGTGCAGGCGGCGAAGGACGAGCCGGACGGGCTGGGGTTCGTCCGTGAGGACGACGCGCTCGAAGGGCGGTTCCGGCTTCCCGCCGACGAACGGCTGACCAACCAGGAGCAGGAGCGGATCCTGCTCAACGCCGTCGTGCAGGAGCTGCTGCGGCGCGAGATCGCGCTGCGGGAGGTGACCGACAGGGAGGTCGACCTGATCTTCCCGTCGCAGTTCACCAGGGAGCGGCCGGACGCGCCGCGGTTGCCGGGCCAGGACGTCGTGTTCACGTTCGACGGGCCGCTGTACTCGATCTACTCGACGCTGGCCGTGCGGCTGTCGCACTCGCGGTTCTTCGAGCGGCACGAGATGTGGCACAACTCCGCGACCTACCTGGCCGACGCGGGCGGCACGTGCGGCATCGCGATCCGCGAGGTCGAGGAGGGCCGCGGCGAGCTGGCGCTGTTCTACGACGAGGCCGCGTCGCCGATCGTCCGGCGTCAGTTCGAAGCCTATGTCGTGGAGCACCTGGAACAGCGGGCCGGTGACGTCGAGCAGCGCCGGGTGCGGCGGTGCGGCTCGTGCGACTACGCCGTCACGGACGAGGTGGTGCAACTCCGGCTCGACCGCGGGATGACGACGGTGACGTGCCAGCTCTGCGACGGCGTCGTCCAACTCGTCGACGAGGAGCAGGCCGACGTGCGCCCCGTCGTCGAGGAGATGAACTCGCACGCCGACGCCCAGCGCGACCAAGACGTCACAGCGGTCACGTTGAAGGGCAAGCGCGACGACGGCGCGTACGACGTGTTCCTGTGTCACAACGAGCAGGACAAGCCGCTAGTCCTGGAACTCGCGACACGGCTGGAGGCTCGTGGGCTGCTGCCGTGGCTCGACGTCCACGACATCAAGCCGGGCTCGCACTGGCAGGTCGCGATGGCCGAGGGCATCGCGGCGAGCAGGGCCGCGGCCGTGATCATCGGTCCCGGCGGCCGGGGCCGGTGGCGTGAGGCGGAGATGGAGCTGATCCAGGACCTCGCGCTGGGCACCGACAAGCCGGTCATCCCGGTGATCCTCGACGGCACAGACGGCGAACCGGACTTCCCGGGTTTCCTGCGGATCCGGTCCGCCGTCGACATGCGCAAGCCCTACCCGGACCCGTTCGAGCAGCTGGTCTGGGGCATCACCGGCGAACAGCAGCGCTGGTCCTAGCAGGGTTTGCGGAGCACCGTCCCGGTCGTGCCCGCCACCGCCGCGAAGTACACCGACGCGCCCTTCTCGTCGATGTGCCTGCCGTTGAGCCGCACGACGCGGGGCGCGCTCCCGGTCTTGTTCGCGTTGACGATCACGGTGCCGCAGCGGAACTCGCGTTCGTAGACGTTGGTCGCCACCTGGTGGTGCTTTTCGAGCGGTGCGCCCAGGTTCCAGTCGTACTCGGCGCGCCACGGGGCGGGATCGCCGTAGCCGTCGGTCCGGCTGACGGGGGTGATCGCCGAGTGTTCGCCCGCGACCAGCAGGTAGCTCGCGTGGGCGTAGCGGAACGGCTGGTCGGCGCCGCTGTGGTGCGGCTGCACCCAGGTGATCTTGCCCTTGGCCTCGTTCGCGCTGATCTCGGCCAGCTGGCGGCTCCAGCCCTGCGGGTACTCGGAGAGCAGGTCGCGGTCGCCGAAGGTCAGCCACCACTCGTCGAAGCCGCCGTCGAGGTGCTGGACGTAGCGGTCCCAGGCGCCCTCGTGGAGGCGGGCGCCGGAGAGGTTCGCGACGGTCTTGAGGCCCGCGTCGACGAACTTCTGCCGGGTGTTGGCGAGCATCGAGACGTAGGCCGAGCGCATCGCCTCGTCGGTCGGGTAGGCGGGCGGGCAGACGCCCTCGTGGTAGGTGTCGCAGGTGAAGAGGGCGTTGTCCATGAGCACGCCGTCGAACGCCTTGCTGGACGCGATCACGTTGTCGGCCCACGCCTGCTGGTAGCCGGGGTTGCCGACGTCCATCTGCCAGTGGCCGGAGTAGCCGGAGTACTCGAAGCGCTCACCGCGCGGACCGTTCAGGAACCACGACGGATCGGCCTCGCAGTAGCCGACGCCGGTCGGCAGGTCGGCGTCGTCGACCCCGTCGGAGCACGCGTAGCTGCGGGTCGAGGAAAGGTCTTTGTAGACGAACGTCTGGATCTTCGGGTTCGCCGCCTTGAGCTTCTTCGCGAGTTCCGTCTCCCAGGCGTTCAGGACGACGTGGGAACGGCGTTTCGCCTCCGTTTTGATCATTGCGTCGGACACCGGAGTGCTGTTCATGTGAAGCCAGAAGGACTTCACGGGTGTGTTGACACCTGCGGCCTGAACTGCGGGAACAGAGGTCACTGCCAGAACTCCCGCCATCACCGTGCAAACGATCGAGAACACTCAGCACCCCATCTCGTCTCGAGCTCCGCTTTCGGAGCCGGGACGAGACGGGGCCGTGCCTCATTACGAAGGACTTTCTGTGACGCACGACAAAACAAGCCGCCGTCACGCGTGGAAGTGGTTCAACTCACTCAGAGCTGCAACTGCACGAACGGCGTCTGTTCCGCCGACATCGGCACCTTGAACCGCTGCGTCAGGAACGTCGCGATGTCGTGGAACACCGGCGACGCCGACTGGGCGTTCTCCGGGGCGTCGAGCATGACGCCGATGACGTAGCGCGGGTTGTCGGCGGGCAGGATGCCGGCGAACGTCGTCCAGTACTCCGACTGCGAGTAGCACTTGCAGGTCTGGTCGATCTGCTGCGCCGTGCCGGTCTTGCCCGCGATCTGGTAGCCGGGCACGGCGGCGGGCCTGCCGGTGCCGTTCTGGTTCGCGTCACGCGGGTCGGACTGGGTGACCGAGCGGAACATCTCGCGGACGGTCTTCGCCGTCTCCGGCGACACCACGCGCACGCCTTCCGGGCGCTGCTTCTCCGTCCGCGAGCCCTGCTCGCCGATCTCGGCGCGGACCAGCCGCGGCGGGACGCGCACCCCGTCGTTGGCGATGGCCTGGTACATGCCGGTCATCTGCAACAGCGTCATCGACAGGCCCTGGCCGATCGGGAGGTTGCCGAACGTCGAACCGGACCACTGGTTGAGCGGCGGCACGACGCCCGCCTCCTCCGCGGGCACACCGGACTGGGTGCGCTTGCCGAGGCCGAACTTGTCCAGCATCTCGGCGAAGCGCTCCTGGCCGACCTCCTGCGCGGCCATGAGCGTGCCCACGTTGGACGACTTCGCGAACACGCCCGTGAACGTCATGGGCACGGTCCCGTGCGACCACGCGTCCCTGATCACCCGGTCGGCGACCTTGATCGAGCCCGGCACCTGCAGCACGTCGTCCGGTTTGAACAGGCCGTACTCGACGGCCGCGGCGGCGGTGACGATCTTGTGCACCGAGCCTGGCTCGAAGTTCGAGGCCACCGCGCCGTTGCGCAGCTGGTCCTCCGACGCCGCGCCGAAGTTCGCCGGGTCGTACGTCTTGTCGTTGGCCATCGCGACGATCTCGCCCGTGCGGGCGTCCAGCACGACCGCGGAGCCGTTCTTGGCACGGGTCTTCGCCGTGTAGTCGCTCACGATCTTCTGCACGGCGTACTGCGTGTCGATGTCGATCGTCAGCTCCAGGCTCTTGCCCGGCTGCGGTTTCACGAGCTCGCGCTCGGTGTTCGGGATGACGACGCTGTCGTCGCCGGACATCGTGTCGACGACGCGGCGGCCCATGCGACCGGCCAGGAGGTTGTCCTGCGCGCTCTCCAGGCCGAGGATGCCCTGCGTGGTCGGCGGCTTCTCGTCCTGGCGCCAGTTCGCGGCGCCGATGATGTTCGCCGCCAGCTCGCCGTTGGGGTAGATCCGCTTCGAGCGGTACTCCGAGCCGATCTCCGCCGGGTACTTCTCGACGATCTTCGCGGCCTTGGCGGGCTCGGCCTCGCTCACCAGGACCTCGTAGCTGATGTCCTTCACCAGCCGCCGGTAGATCGTCTCCTCGTCGGTCTTCCAGCCGTTGACCTCGGGACCGAGGGTGCCCGAGATGAACTTCGCGACCTCACGCGCGTGGTCGTCGTAGGAGACCGGGTACTGCTCGGGGTCCTTCGCGCGGGCCTCGTCCCAGGCTTTCCTGGCGCGCTGCGGGAGGATGTAGAGCGCGCGCACCTCGATCGAGAACGCGAGCTGGTTGCCGTTGCGGTCGAGGATCGAGCCGCGCTCGGCGGGGATGTTCTGGTTGGTGATGCGCTGCTTCTCGGCCTGCTGCGCCAGCTCACCGGCCTGGATGCCCTGCACCTGCACGAGCTTGACGCCCGCGATGACCAGCGCGCCGATCAGCAGGAACCGGCCCACGGCGATGCGCACCTTGCTGTTGCCGCCCAGGCGTGCGGCGGGACGGGAACCGCGCACCGACAACGGGCGGCGCTGCCCCCTCTGCTGCGGACCCGGCATCAGCCACCCGCCGGAGGGGTCTGGCCCTGCTGCTCGCCACCGGGAGGCGCCTGGCCCTGCTGCTGCTCACCCGCCGGAGGCGTCTGGCCCTGCTCACCGGCGGGCGGCGTCTGGCCCTGCTGCTCACCGGCGGGAGGGGTCTCGGGAGGCGGCGGGGACGTCGACTTCGTCGGCGCGCTCGGCTTGCCGAACTCCTCGATCGAGCCGTCGGGGTTCTGCCGCAGCCGCGCCGGGTTCGACGGCTCGACCAGGCCCATCTCGGTGGCCCTGCGAGCGAGGTCGGTCGGCGACTCCAGCAGCGCGACCTCGCGCCGCAGCTGCTCCATCTGCAGGGTCAGCTTCTCCGCCTCCGACCGCGCCTCCTGCAGGCGGTAGGTGTCGGCGGCGGCCTGGGTCGAGAAGTACATGATCCCGGCGATGCCCGCGCCGAGCACGAGCATCACGAGGACGACGAACGGCGCCTTCGAGACGTGCTTGGGCTGCGGCGCCGAGGCACCGCCGCGCAGGTTCTGGGCGCGCTGGGCCCGCCGGGCGTAGGCGCGCTCGGCACCGGCCGTCCGCCGCCGGACCTTGTCCTTGTCGGCGGTCTTCTTCCTGGAGGGGTCTCGGGGCGACGACCCACCGACCCGTGCGGGTGCCGTCATCTCGGGTCTCCGATCCGTTCCGCCGCGCGCAGCCGCACCGGCGCCGCGCGCGGGTTGTCCTCGATCTCCTGCTCGGACGCAAGCTCCGCGCCCTTCGTCAGCAGTTTGATCTCCGGTCCGTGTCCCGGCAGCTCGACGGGCAGCCCCGGCGGGGTCTTCGACTTCGCCAGCTCCGCGAACGCGTGCTTCACCATCCGGTCCTCGAGGGACTGGTAGGACTCGACGACGATCCGCCCGCCCACGCCGAGCACGCCCAGCGCCGCGGGAAGGGCCAGCCGCAACGACTCCAGCTCGCCGTTGACCTCGATCCGCAGCGCCTGGAACGTGCGCTTGGCCGGGTGCCCGCCGGTGCGCCGCGACGCCGCGGGCACCACGGCGTAGAGCAGCTCGACGAGCCGGCCGGAGCTGGTGAACGGCTCCTTCTCGCGCTCCCTGAGCACCGCGGAGGCGATCTTGCCCGCGAACCGCTCCTCGCCGTAGGTGGAGAGGACCCGCGCGAGGTCGCCGTGCGAGTACGTGTTGAGAACGTCCGCGGCGGTCATGCCCGTGCCCTTGGACATCCGCATGTCGAGCGGGGCGTCCTTGGAGTAGGCGAACCCGCGTTCCTCCTCGTCGAGCTGCAACGAGGACACACCGAGGTCCATCAGCACGCCGTCGACGGTCTTGAAGCCGAGGTCCCGCACCGCTTCGGCGATGTGGTCGTAGGTGACGTTGACGAGGTGGACCCGGTCGCCGTGGTGCGCGAGGCGCTTGCCCGCCATCTCGATGGCCTGCGGGTCGCGGTCGAGCCCGACCAGCGTCAGCTCGGGGTGGGCGCTCAGCAGCGCGTCCGAGTGGCCGCCCATGCCGAGCGTCGTGTCGACGACGACGGCGGGCTTTCCCGCGAGCGCGGGAGCGAAGAGCTCCAGGACGCGGCCCAGCAGCACCGGAACGTGCCGCGGCTGATCCATCGTCCCTCGACTCCCCTGATGCGCGCGTCGGGTGACGTCAGGTCCCCGCCCGCCCGTCGGACCTGGCGCCGGGGAAGGTGCGCCAGGGCCGGTAGTCGAGCGGACCGAGGCCTCACGGCACCCGAATCGCGTGTGGAACATCCGGCCTGTTGCTCGGCTGACCGCCATCAGAAGACGCCCGGTATGACCTCCTCCCGAGCCGTGGCGTAGCCGTCCTCGTGCTCTTCGAGGTAGGTCTGCCAGGCCGCCGCGTCCCAGATCTCCAACCTGGTGAACGCGCCGACGACCACGCACTCCTTGGTCAGCCCGGCGTACCGCCGCAGTTCCGGCGCGATCAGGACCCGGCCCTGACCGTCCGGACGCTGCTCGTCCGTACCTGCGAACAGATAACGCTGATAGGCGCGTACGGCGTCGTTCGTGAACGGCGCCTCGGCGACCTTCCTCGCCATCTGCTCGAACTCAGCCCGGGGGAACACGTACAGGCAGTGGTCCTGGCCCTTGGTGACCATGAGACCTCCCGCCAGTTCGTCCCGGAACTTCGCAGGCAGTGTCAGCCGGCCTTTGTCGTCCAGACGCGGGTAGTGAGTGCCGAGGAACATCGGCAACCACCTCCCTCGCCGGGCGACGGACCGGCAGCGGGGCCCCCGTCTGCCCCACCGGCCGCCACAGTACCCCACTTTTCACCACAGTCAACGCTGAAACAGGTGCTTGGACACCTTCCACTGTCCTGTTTTCGCAGGTAGCGGACGTGGGGCGGCGTGGAGGGACGGTGGGGGAACCGATCGGGCACCACCTTCGCGGGTGAGGCTCCAGGCGCGATTTGCCACTCGAACGGCCTACAAAATTCGCCCGAAACCCGGGGTTGGGAGCCGAAGGTGGGGGAAGGTGGAAACTGGTGGAGCGAACCCCGATCGGGCCCGTCAGGTGTAGGGCACTTAGCCGTGGTTTGACACACTGCGTGAAACGCTCACACGTCCGTGTTCCGGACACGGCTGCTGGAGGTTTAGTGACACCGGGAAGCCCAAGCGCGAACTCGCACGCGCCGGTCGAACAGGTCCTGGGAGAGTTGCACGGCGCCGTCCAGCGGATCGCCGCCAACGTCGAACGGGTGCTCGTCGGCAAACCCGACGTGGTCCGTCTCGCTCTCGTGACCCTGCTCGCCGAGGGGCACCTGCTGGTCGAGGACGTGCCGGGCGTCGGCAAGACCTCACTGGCGAAAGCGCTCGCGCGCTCCATCGACTGCACCGTGAGCCGCGTGCAGTTCACCCCCGACCTGCTGCCGAGCGACATCACCGGTTCATCGATCTACAACCGGCAGGAGAACGACTTCGAGTTCCGGCCGGGACCGATCTTCGCGAACATCGTGGTCGGCGACGAGATCAACCGCGCCTCCCCCAAGACGCAGTCCGCGCTGCTGGAGTGCATGGAGGAGCACCAGGTCACGGTCGACGCGAACACCTACCCGCTCGGGTCGCCGTTCATGGTGATCGCGACGCAGAACCCCGTGGAGATGGAGGGCACCTACGCCCTGCCGGAGGCCCAGCGCGACAGGTTCACCGCGCGCGTCTCGATCGGCTACCCGGACCCGCAGGCGGAGCTCGCGATGGTCGACGAGCACTCCGGCCACAACCCGCTCGACGACCTGCGGCCCGTCTCGGACGCGGCGCAGATCCTCCGGCTGATCGAGGCCGTCCGCCGGGTGCACCTGTCCCCCGAGATCCGCCGGTACGCCGTCGAGCTGGTCTCGGCCACGCGGCGGCTGCCGGAGCTGCGCCTGGGCGCCTCGCCCAGGGCCACCCTGCACCTCGTGCGCGCCGCCCGCGCGCAGGCCGCGCTCGCCGGCCGCGACTTCGTGGTGCCCGACGACATCCACGCGGTGTCGATCCCGGTGCTCGCCCACCGCCTGGTGCCGACCGCGGAGGCGCAGGCCGCCCGCCGGTCCCCGGCGGACCTGGTCAGGGCGTTGCTGCAGCGCGTGCCGGTGCCGACGGCGGCACACGACCCTGGCGCGGCGTTCGTCCGCAGCATGAACAACAACAACGCAGGGACCCCACGCTGACGATGCGCACCGCACTGTCCGGTCTGACCACCCGCGGTAGATGCTTGCTGGCCGCGGGGTTCGCCGCCGGAGTGTGCGCCGCGGTCCTGAACGAGCGCGACCTGCTCAGGGTCGCCGCGTTCGTCATCGCGCTCCCGCTGCTGGCCGCGTGGCTCGCCACGAGGGCGCGCGTCGGGCTGCACGCCGCCCGCTACCTCGCGCCGAGCCGCGTGCCGGTCGGGGCTGCCTCCGAGGTGAAGCTCGACCTGCGCAGCACCGGCCGCCTGCCCACGGGCGGCCTGATGCTGGAGGACACGGTGCCGTACGCCCTCGGCGCGCGGCCGCGGTTCCTGGTGGAGCGGCTGCCCCGCAACACGCCCACGACGCTGCGCTACCCGCTCAAGCCGGTGATGCGCGGGGTGCAGCAGGTCGGCCCGCTGATGGCGCGGATCACCGACCCGTTCGGCCTCGCCGAGTTCGACCGCGAGCTTGCCGGCCGGTCGCGGCTCGTCGTCGTACCGCGGGTGGTGCGGCTCGCCGGGCTGCCCGGCGGTTCCGGCATGGGCGCGGGCGACGACGGCTCGGTGCGGCTGCGGGCGGGCCAGGGCGAGGACGACGCGGTCGTGCGGCCGTTCCGCCAGGGCGACGACCTGCGCAAGGTCCACTGGCGGTCGACGGCCCGGCGCGACGAGCTGATGGTGCGCGTCGAGGAACGCCCGTGGCGCGGCGGTACGACCGTCCTGCTGGACCACCGCCTGCACGCTCACCGTGGCAGCGGCCCGACGGCCTCACTCGAATGGGCTATCTCGTTCGTGGCGTCGATCTGTCTGCACCTGCACCACTTCGGGCACCAGGTGCGCCTGGTCTCCGAGGACGGCCGGGTGCTCGCGGGCGGGGCGGCCGACGGAGGGCACAGCGACCACGTGGTGCTGGACTCGCTCGCGGCGCTGCAGGCGTCGCACCGGCGTGAGCTGAGCGGCGGGACCGATCCCGGGGCGGGCCAGGAGGTCATCGCGGTGCTCGGCGGCGTGTCACCGGCCTCGGTCGACGAGCTGGTCCGGTACCGGCCGCGCGGCACGCGCAGCCTGGCCGTCCTGCTCGACGTGAACGCCTGGGCGGGCGGCACGGACACCCCGGCACCGGACCCGGAGGACGCGCGGCGGATGCTCGCCGGCGCGGGCTGGGGCGTGGCCGTCGCGCGGCCGTCTGCGTCGATGCAGCAGGTGTGGCAAGAGTTGTGCGCCTCGGCCGGCAACCGCGGGCCGTCCGTCCGGTCGGAGGTGGGCTGAGATGGGGACCCGTTCCGCTCCTCCGAGGGGCGCAGAGTCCGAGTGGTTCACGTCGGCGACGCCGTGGATCGCCGCGCTCGCCGTGCTGTGCGCGTCGACGGCGTTGTCCGGCGTGATCGAGGGCGACCTGTGGCTGGTGCGGATCGGCGTGGTGATCGTCGCGATCACCGTGACCGGTGCGTTCCTGCGCGCCACCAGGCTGCCTCCGCCGCTGGTCGCGATCGCCCAGGTCTTCGTGCTGTTGTGCCTGCTCACCGCCTTGCACACGCGGTCAGGCGTCTTCCTGTTCCTGCCGGGCCCCGACGCGCTGGGCGACCTCGGCGACGTGCTCGCGGAGTCGGTCGCGCAGGTGCAGACCGGGGTGCCGCCGGTGCACGCGACCCCGGCGATCCAGGCGCTCGTCGTGCTGGCGATCGGCCTGGTCGCCGTCCTGGTGGACACCCTCGCCGTCGCTGCCGCCGCTCCCGCGGCCTCCGGCCTGGTGCTGCTCTGCGTGTTCGCGGTGCCCGCGTCGCTGGCCGACGAGATGCTGCCGTTCTGGACGTTCGTGCTGGGCGCGGCGGCGTTCGCGATGCTGCTCGCGGTCGACGGCCAGCACCGGCACGAGACGTGGCGGGGCCGGCTCGGCACCGGTTCGGCCAGCGGGTCCGGCGGCTCCGCGACGACGGTGGCGGGCATCGCGATGGTGATCGCGCTGGTCGTCGGCGCCGGGTTCACCGTCGTCGGCACCGTCGGCAGGCTGCCGGGCGGTGGCTCCGGCAGCGGGGGCAAGGGCGGCATCGGGCTGAGCGAGATGACGTCGTTGCGCGGCATGCTGAACCGCGGCAGGACCACCGAGGTCTTCCACGTGCGCGGCCTGCCGGAGCAGACGTACATGCGCGCCACCACCCTCGCCCGGTACGTCCCGAACAAGGGCTGGGAACGCGGCTCCGACCCCGGCGGCCAGCCGGCGCGCGGCGAGCTGCCGCTGCAGCCCGGCGACCGCGGCGAGGGCAAGACGACGCGGATCAACATCGAGCCGCGCGACTGGAAGAGCTTCTGGCTGCCGACCTACGGCGCCGCCCGCCGCATCGACACCCCCGAGGACGACTACCGCTTCGACTCCAAGAAGGGCGTCATCTTCTCCCTGCGGGAGAAGGAACCGAAGCCCTACGAGCTCGACACCGTCCTGTCGGTGCCGTCCAAGCAGGCCCTGCGCCTCGCGTCCGGCCCCAGGAACCTCGTCGACGGCGAGTACTACCAGTTCGAGGGCGTCGAGCAGGAGGTGGTCGACCTCGCGAACGACATCGTCAAGGACGCCACCAACGACTTCGACAAGGCCGCCGCGCTCACCGCGTTCTTCAACAGCCCGACCAGCGACTTCAAGTACGACCTCAAGACCCAGGGCGACGTCACCAGGGACGCGCTGACCGACTTCGTGACGAAGACCAAGGTCGGCTACTGCGAGCAGTACGCCTCGGCGATGGCCGTGATGGCCCGCGTCGTCGGCCTGCCCTCACGAGTGGCGATCGGCTTCACCGCGGGCGTCGCCGCTCCCGACAACGCCTACCGCGTGATCAGCACCGACGACGCGCACGCGTGGGTCGAGATCTTCTTCCCGAACCACGGCTGGATGACGTTCGACCCGACCCCGATCTCCGACGGCCGCGGCGTCGTGCCGCCGTACCTGCGCGAGACCGCGCCCAACGGCGAAGAACAGCCCACGGCGCAGACCACCACCGAGTCGACGGCCCCGTCCGCGACGGGCTCCGCCCAGCCGTCCGCCGCCTCCGAGGACGACGGCGGCGACCAGACCGTGGCGCAGCAGAGCGGCACCGGCCCCGACACGTGGCACCTGTGGGCGTTGGGCATCGTGCTCCTCCTGGCCGCCCTCCTGACCGTCTTCGTGGTCCTCGCGCTGCTCGGCGTGATCGGCGCGGGCCTGGTGGGCGTGTCCTGGGCGCGCAAGCTGCTCGTCCCGGCGGCAGCAGCCCTGTGGCTGATCGGCGTCGGCCTCGCGGCGGCCCTGATCTCCTGGTGGATCGCGATACCGCTGGTGCTGCTCGGCCTCGCCCTCACCCCGCTGCTCGTGCGCGGCGTGCGCCGGCACAACCGCCTGCACGCCGTGTCCGCCCTCGGCCCGGACGCCGCGACCGCCGCGTGGAACGAGCTCCTGGCGGAGTCGGTCGACCGCGGCGCCCCCCTGCCCGGCGCCGAGACGATCAGGGCGGCCGCCCGCAGGCTCGCCCGCGAGCACAACCTCGACGAGGCGGGCAAGGCCGGCCTGCGCACGGTCATCGGCGTGATCGAACGCTCCTGGTACAGCGCCAACCCGGCCACCGACCCGGCCCTGCCCGGAGCACTGGCGGCCGTGCGGCAGTCGTTGCGGCAGAACGCCCCGCTGTCGCTGCGGGCCCGGCTCTTCCCGAAGTCGGTGTTGAAGCCGACACCCGCGCCGGTCGCTGCGGAGGAACGCGAGCCGGTCCCGGTCTAGGGGCCGGGTGGTCGGCCGCGGAGGCGGTTGGACAGAGGCGGCTGGGCGGAGGCGGTTGGCGGCGGCAGGGCCGGTCGCGGGGTTCGGCTGACACGCCTTGCCGGTTCGGCCCGCCTGTCGGCCGCAGTCGCGAGAGCGCGGCTCCGGCTCCGTGCTCCGGCTCCGGCTCCGGCTCCGGCTCCGGCTCCGTGCGAGCAAAGCGACGGGCCCGCTCCCCTGAAGGGTGCGGGCCCGTTGTCGTAGCTCTGTTCGTAGTGCCGGTTCGTGGTTTTCTGTCGTGGTTCCCGGAAGTCCTAGCGTTCCTCGTCGAAGCGACGACGGAACCGCTCTTCCATCCGTTCGGAGAACGAGCTGCGGCTGCGCGCTGGCTTGCCGTCTTCCTGCCCGGCCTCGGCGACCTGGTCACCGCGACGCAACGTCGTCAGGGTGATGAGCACACCGAAGAACATGAGCAGGAAGCCGAAGACGCTCACCACGGGAATGCTGGCGATCGCGAGCTGCGGCAGCATCACGCCGGTGATGAGCGCCGCCACGCCGACCACGAACAGCACGATGCCCTGTACACGACGCCGTTTGGACGGCCGCCGCAACTTGGCGCCTCGTACGGTGGATGCGAACTTCGGGTCTTCGGCGTAGAGCGCGCGCTCGATCTGGTCGAGCAGTCGCTGCTCGTGCTCGGAGAGTGGCATCGTTCCTCCTCCGGCACAGCGGTCGCGGGCGCCGGGTGTTCTCGGTTTCCGCCGAACCCGGCGGACGACCCACCCTGGGGACGTCATCCTCCAGGATACGAGTCGCGCGGCCCGGCGACTACCCAGTGGGCCTTCTCATACGGTCGGTTCTGTCACGCATCATCCTCCTGGGGCAGCGGTGAGGGTGCCGTGAGGCCCCCAACCGGCCCTTGTGGCTCTCCGCGCACCCCGTGCCCCGGCCGGTGGACGGGCCGGAGGGTGACGGCACGGTCGCTGCGCGTCTCACTTGGCAGGCGTCGTGACGGCCGCCGCACACCCGCGAACGGGTGTGCGGGCGGGGTTGAGCACCCCGCCCGCACATCGGCGTCCCGCGCGAGCCGCCGGTCAGCTCGCGATCTTGTAGGCGCGGATGATCGTCACCTCGCCCGTGTTGCCCGCCGCGTCGGTGGTCTTGGCGCGCAGCGAAGCGGCCTTCGCGCCCTTCGGGTGGTGCAGGAGGACGTTGTTGCCGGCCACCTGTGCCTTCTTCCAGGTTGCGCCGTCGTCGTACGACACCTCGACGGTGAGGCGCCGGACCTTCGGCGTGCCGTCCGCCTGCTCGACCTTCAGCGGGACGACCTGCACGCGGCCGTGCGCGGTGTCCTTGGCGTCGAGCTTCGGCTGGAAGCGCACGACGGTGAGCGGAAGGGTCTCGATGTCGGTGGTGGTCGCGGACTTGAAGGTCCAGCTGCCGCTCACCTTCGACGACAGTTCCGCGTTCTCCCGGCTGTGCACCATCTCGGCGCGGTAGGCGCCTGGTTCGGCCGGGACGTCGACCACCGCGCGCGGCGTCTCCGAACCGCCGACCTTCGTGCCGTTGTAGAACAGCTCGGTCTTCGCGGTTCCGGTGTAGAACCGGCCCGCGCCGCCGTTGGTGTCGGTGAAGAGCGGGACCTGCACCGCGATCTGGTCCTCGTACCTCGCGAGGCCGAAGCGGGGCGCGTCCGGCACCGACGGGCCGAGGACGGCGGCGCCGAAGGTCTGCGTGTGCTTCTTGCCGGCCTTGAAGGACTTGGCGGGCGTGTCCGCCGTGTACTCCAGCTCGCCGTCGGGGCTGATGAGGTCGTAGAGCCAGTTCCACTTGCCGGACGCGGTCGTGACCAGGTCGACGCCCCGGCCGCCGTCCGGCACCTCCGCGGACCAGCCGAAGCCGCCGCTGTCGTCCACCGGGTTCGGCAGCACGGCGATCTGGTGCCGGTGGCCTTCGCCGGCCGCCCTGACGACACTGGTGATCTCGGCCAGCTCCTTGGCCTTGGCGGTGCGCTCGTAGCCGGTCGGCATGCCCTTCTCGGTGTACATCATGCGATAGCTGACAGGCGTCCCGTCGGAGCGCGGAGTGCCCTTGGCCTGTTCGGCGAACGTCGTCGTCATGCCGTCCTTGGCCGGACCGACCTGGGCGGTCAGCGCCTGGCCCGCGAGGCCGTCGAAGAACGCCCAGCCGTGGAAGATCCGGCCGCTCGCCACCTCGGCGCTGAACCCGACCGTGCCGATCACGGCCGCCGCCGCGGGGTCGGGCGTCTTGAGCGCGACCGGCTTCGCCACGCGTGCGTCCAGCTCGATCTCGGTCGTGCCGGTCACCTGCAGCGAGGGCTGCACGATGAACGCGACCCGGTAGTCGTCGCTGATGACGCCGCTGTCGACGAGGTACTCGCCCTTCGGCAACCGGATCTTTCCGCCGTTGCCCGCGTACGCCTTGCCGGTCCCGGTGTGGATGAACGTCGTGCCGTGGTTCTCGGAGGGCTTGCCGTCGAAGCCGAGCACCGAGACGTCGACGTCGTAGCTCTCGACCTCGCGGTTGACGCTCAGCAGCGTGCGCAGGCCGTTCGACGCGACGATCGCGCCGGAGTAGGCGCCATCCGGTGCGGTGACCCTGGTGTCGGCGGTGACGGTGGCCTTGGCCTCGCCGCCGGCGGGCACCGTGACCTGCGCGGGCGACACGGTGATCAGACCGTCGGGCGAGGGCTTGCCGTCCGGCCCCTTGACCTCCACGGTGAGGTCGAGCGTCAACGGCTCGGTGCCCGCGTTGCGGTAGGTGATCTCCCGGACGACCTTCTCGTCGTCGTCGTGCGGCCACTGCCGCACACCGAAGTTGACGTTGCTCGGCTCGGAGACGACCTTCTGCTCCAGCATCGCCGGCACGTCGACCCGGCCGGTGCCCTGGTCGAACGGGGTCAGCGCCGGGTTCGCCTTCGCCGACGCCATCACGGTCGCCTTGAGCCGCTCCCCCGTCCAGTCCGGGTGCTGCTGCTTGAGCAGCGCGGCGACACCCGCCACGTGCGGGGTCGCCATCGACGTCCCGTCGAACGCGACGTGCCCCTGCGTACCGGCCTCGGCCGCCACGATCCCCACGCCGGGCGCGGTGACGTCCGGCTTCACGGCTCCGTCCACGGCCGGGCCGCGGCTCGAGAACGGCGCGATGCCGTCGTTGCGGTCGACGGCGCCCACGGTCAGCGCGGCCTCGGCGCTGCCGGGAGACCCGATCGTCTCCGGCCGGCCCGAGTTGCCCGCCGCGATCACGAACAGCGCACCGGTCTCCCGGGAGATCCGGTTGACGGCCTCCTCCAACGGGTCGATCTCCGGGCCGTCACCTCCGCCCAGGCTCATGTTGACGACGTCCGCGCCCTGCTCAGCCGCCCACTCCATGCCGGCGAGGATCCACGACTCGGCGCAGCCGCCGGGGAAGCACACCTTGCCGTCGAGGATCTCGGCACCCGGCGCGACACCGGGGTACTGCTCGCCCGTGCTGGCGATCGTGGACGCGACGTGCGTGCCGTGTCCGACCTCGTCGGTGTTGTCCGGCGACTCGGTGAAGTTCTTCTCGGCGATCTGCCTGCCCTGCAGATCGGGGTGCTGCTCGTCGACGCCCGTGTCCAGCACGGCGACCTTCACGCCCTTGCCGGTGACACCCGCCTGCCACGCCTTCGGTGCGCCGATCTGCTTGGTGCTGCGGTCGAGCACCGGCTGACGCAGGCCGTCGAGCCACACCTTCTCGACCGCGCCGCCGCGCAGCGACTCCCAGGCGCTGCCCGACTTCTCGGCCGTCCCGATCACCAGGTCCGCGGCGGAGCCCTTGACCGTCAACGCGGAGATGCTCGACCGTGCGCCCGCCGCCGGCCGCACGATCAGGGGCACCGTGCCACGCCGCCCGTCGTCGTAGCCGAACTCGACGAGCGACGTCACATCGAACAGTCTCGCGTCGAGCTTCCCACCGGCCACCAACGGAACCGCGTCGGCGGGCACGACGTGCTGGTGCCCGTCCCGCGTGAAGGTGCGCGCGGGGATCTTCTCCCGCCCGGCTCCCGGTACGTACCGGACGAGCCGGTCGCCCGACAGTTCGACCTTGTCGCCGGTGACCAACGTGACGCTCCGGCCGTGTTCCTCCGGCGCGAGCCCCTGCGCGTGCGCTACCGCGGCCGTCGCCGAAACGACGAGTCCCGCTGACAGCGCGAGCGCGGTGATCCCCCGACGGGCACCTCGCTGTCCTGCTCTCACTGGCTACCTCCAGTGCTCGGTTTGGTGATCCCCCAGTGACCGTAGGGACACCGAACGTCACAGCACCTCCCTCTGAAGACCGGTGCTTCTGGGAACGACGTCATCCCCCAGGAGCAGGTGAACTGGCCGATCGACTGGTTGACACGCCTCCTGTTCGTCCGGTTGCGACCGTTTTTCGGGATTGAGCCCCGACCGCCCGTCGTGCAGACTTCCCTTGCAGACGCTGTTCGTTGTTGCGCGGCGCTGGGGGCTTTTGGGGGAAAGGCGCAATTTCCATGCGTGTTCGTTCGCGCGCCGCTTTCGCGGTGTCGCTACTGGCCGGCCACTACCTGCTCGCCGCCGGACTGGCCGCCGGACTGCTCGCGGCGCAGACCTTCGTGCTGATCACCCACCCGTCCGCCGGCCTGCTGCTGACGGCCCTCGTACTGCCGGCCCTGTTCGCCCTGGCGAAGGGCATGGCGTTCCTGGAACGCCGCGGGAACCACGAGGCCCCCGGCACCCTCGTCGCACCGGACGAGCAGCCCGCCCTCTGGGACCTCGTCCGCCGCCTCGCCGCCGACGTCGGCACCAGGCCGCCCGACGAGCTCCGGATCGTCGGCGCCGTGCACGCCGGAATCTCCGAGGACTCCCGCTTCCTGGGCCTGCGCGTGACCAGGCGCGTGATGTTCATCGGTGCTCCACTGCTCACCTCCTTGACCGAGAAGCAACTCATCGCCGTGCTCGCCCACGAGCTCGCGCACCACTCCCCCGCGGACACGCGCCTCACCGCGACGGTGGTCTCCGGCCGCGCCGCGGTGCTGCGCACCGGTTCCCCCGTCGACGACATGAGCTGGTTCCAGCGCACGACGGTCCGGCTCTTCCGCGGTTGCGCCAGGCTGTACCTGCGTGTCTCCCACCCGATCGCCCGACGCCAGGAAGCCGCCGCCGATTGTTTCGCCGCCTCGCTCGCGGGCTCGTCCGCCACCTCGTCGGCCTTGCGGGAACTGCCGGTCATCGACGCCGCATGGCAGCTCTTCACCCAGCGCCACCTGACCGTCGCGTGGGAGCTCGGCTACCTCCCCACGACGTTCCTCGACGGCTTCGCCCGCCTGCGCACCTCACCGGACCTGCACGAGGCGCTCGAGGAGATCCGCGGGCAGGAGACCGACCCCGACCGGGGCCCGTTCGACGCGCACCCACCGCTGGCCGACCGCATCGCCGCCGTCGACGCGCTCGACCTGGACGCCGAGTCCGGCTGGGGCGACCGCCCGGCCCTCGACCTGCTCGCCGACCCGATGCCGCTGCTCGACGACGCCGTGCTGACCACGCTGGTGCCCGAGGCCGCCACGATGCACCGCGTCGACTGGTCCACCCTCGCCCACATCGGCGCCCGAGCACGCGTCGTGCACGACACCGAGAGGTTGCTGAACGCGGCCGCCACCGCGATGGACCAGCCGCCGTCGCTGACCACCGTCCTCGACGCGCTGGACGCGGGCCGCCTCGCCGACCTCGGCTCCGGCACGCCCGGCAACCCCGCCGCCGGCCCGCGCGCCCACCGCGAGATGGCGAAGGGCGAGGTGCTGCCCGAGCTGTCCGCGTTGGTGGCGCTGGCCTTCTCCGACGCGGGCCTGGCCCGCTGGGAGCTGGACTGGCTCGGCCGGACGACGTTCGTCACCTCCTCTCGCGACTTCGACATGACCGGCCACCTGGACGCCGCCGTCAGCGGCAGCACCGACGGCCTGCGCGGCGCCCTGGCCACCTCCGGCGTGGCCGCCGACTACCGCCCCGCGCGCTGACCGCGCCCGTCTGGAGAACCCGTTGGTGCTCTCGCTCCTCTTCAAGCCCAAGGAACTCCTCGCCGTCCTGCGCCTGCTGCGCGAGGCGAAGCGCCTGGGCGTCGAGATCGACGAACTGCCGCCCGACGTCGTGGCCACCCACGTCCTGCCGAGGACCCACCCCGAGCGGTACGGCCTCACCCCGGACGCCGAGGTGACGACCACCCCGCCGATCGAGGACCTCGCCCTGGCCGCCGTGCTCGACGACGTCCGGGCCGGCAACTGGGAGAACGCGGCCGACCTGGTCACGTCGACCGCCGGCGACTGGGACCGCCGCCAGCGCGTCGTGTCGGCACTGGCGGACCTTGCGGCCAAGGAGGACGCGTGGACGTACTCCTGGCTGGCCGCCCGCCCCGGCGACCCGCACTGGGTCGTGGTGCACGCGATGTCGCTCGTGTCCCTGGCTTGGGACATCCGCGGCAGCGCGCCCTCCTCCCAGACCACACGCGCACAGTTCGACGGCTTCCACCGCGTGCTGGCCGACGCGCGCGAAGCAGCCGAGGTGGCGGTCTCCCTGCTGCCGGACGACCCGACGCCGTGGGTGATGCAGCTGATGGTGGCGCGTGGGTTGCAGGTCCCGCACGACGAGTTCGGCGTGCTCTGGGAGGAGCTCGTGGCCCGCGATCCGTTGCACCACAACGGACACCTGCAAGCCCTGCAGTACTGGTGCCGCAAGTGGCAGGGGTCGGACGAGCTGGCGCTGGAGTTCGGCCTGGCCGCCGCGGCCAAGTCGCCCCGGTTCGCCGCCCTGCCGTTGCACGCCGCCTTCGAGAGCGGCTCGCCGGAGATGTGGCGGCGGGCCGCCGTGGTGAGGGCGGTGGACGTGCTGGTGGCCCGGCTGGAGGACGAGGGTGCCGATACCGGGGTGCTGCGGGGTGATCGCGGGTATGCGGCTTTCGGGCTCGTTCAGTTGGGAAGGTACGAGGAAGCTGTGGGGCAGTTCCGGGCTTTGGGGGCGTTCGCCGATGGAGGGCCCTGGGAGATGTTCGAGGAGCCTCGGATCGCGTTCTTGACCTTGCGGGGGATGGCGGTTCGGGCTGCTGTGAAGGGGAAGCGTGGGCGGAGTTGGGGCGGGCGGGGGCAGGTGGGCGGGTAGTCGCGGCCGGGGTGGTGAAGGGCAGGGGCGGGATAGAGGCGGGGCCGGGTCGGTGGGCCACGGGTCGGTGACGGTGAGGCGACCTGGGTGGGCGAGGCGGCTGACGGTTTGCCGCGCCGTGTGAGGTGCGCGAGCGGGTGGGGTTGGGTGGCTTCGGAAGGGTTCGGGCGGCCCCGGTGGGCGAAGGCACCGGGGCCGGTGGGTCAGCTGATGGCCAGTGGGGTTCGGGGGTGCGGGGCGGTTGGCGGGCGGCGCTCCAGGACGGCCAGTTCGAGTTGGCGGGCCGGGGAGTCGCCGAGGAGTTTGCGGGCCAGGGTGGTGCCCTTGCGCGGGGCGAGGGTCAGTTCTGCCCGTAGAGCTGGGACGCCCACGTAGTGGGCGACCTCGTCGAGGATTGCTTTGGTGTCCGTCACGGAGCGGGTGCGGCGGATGGCGTCCACGGCTGCTCGTTCGAGCGGTGCCACGTGGAAGCCCCTGCGGATGGTCGGGCGGGGTAGGCGGTCGGTTCGCTCCAGGCGGAGGGTGGCGTGGCCCCAGGCTCTCGAGTGGCGTGGGGCGAGCACGTGGATGGCGTCCGCCGTGGGCAGGACGGATCTCATGCCGTGCAGGTACAGGGCGTCGAAGGCCGTGAGCATGGCTTGGTCGCCTGCGTAGAGCAGGGCCGCTTGGACCAGCTGTTCGCGGGTGGGGCCTGCTCGGGAGAGCAGGAAGATGCCGGGGAACAGGCGTTGCCAGGGGCCTCCCGGGCGGGACCGCTGGTCGATCAGGGACGCGGACAGTCCTATGTGGAGCAGGGCGGCCACCGGGGCTACCCGGTGGACGAAGAGGGTTCCCAGGGCTTCGAGGTCTACGGGGTGGCGCATGGGTACAGCTTGGAGGTGGGAGGGAGGGGGTGGAGCGGGGTGAGGCGAATCTGTGGACAACTTCGGGGTTGTGGACAGGTCGCGATCATTCCGGCTTCGGTGCGGTCTCCCCTGTCCTTTCCGGACTGTCGCGCAGCAGGGAGGCCGGGCGGACGGCCAGTGAGCCGAAGCGGGAACGGGCCTGGTCAGCGGCCTGGTCGGCGTCGCGCCAGCCGTGCTCCGGGGCGTCGAAGATCAGTTGCTGGGCGGAGTCGGCGTTGTCAAGTCCCTCGATCCGGACACCGATCAGGCGGACCGCTCCCGGCGGGACCTGGGTGTCCAGCAGCTCGGCCGCGGTGCGGTAGACCTCCTGCGTCACGTCGGTGGCGACGGGGAGGGTGCGGGAGCGCGTGATCGTGGTGAAGTCGGCGAAGCGGACCTTGATGGAGACCGTCCGGCCCCGGAGTCCCTTGGCGCGCAACGAAGTCGCCGAACGTTCGGACAGGCGCAGCAGCTCGCGGCGCAGCAGGGCGCGGTCGGTGTGGTCGACCTCGAAGGTCTCCTCGGCGCCGATGGACTTCTCGCGCGACGTCGAGACCACCGCGCGGTCGTCGACGCCCGAGGCCAGGGCGTACAGGTGCTCGGCCAGTGCCACGCCGATCAGGCGGCGCAGGCGCGGCAGCGGGGTGGCGGCGACGTCGGCGACGGTGTGCAGGCCGAGTTCACCCAGGCGCGTAGCGGTTTTCGCGCCTACGCCCCACAACGCCGAGACCGGGAGCGGGTGCAGGAACTCCAGGACCGACGACGCCGGGACGACCATCATCCCGTCGGGCTTGCACATGCCGGACGCGAGCTTCGCGAGGAACTTCGTCGGCGCCACACCGACGGAACAGGTCACGCCGTGGTCGGCGAACACGCGGGACCTGATCATCTCGGCGACACCGCCGGGGGTCAGGCCGAGCCGGCGCAGCGCGCCACCGACGTCGAGGAACGCCTCGTCCAGCGAGAGCGGCTCCACCAGCGGAGTGATGTCGCGGAAGATCGCCATGACCCCGCGCGAGACCTCGTGGTACAGGTCGAACCGCGGCGGCAGGTACACGGCGTTCGGGATCAGGCGGCGCGCGTGCGCGGTCGGCATCGCGGAACGCACGCCGTGCTCACGCGCGAGGTAGTTCGCGGAACACACCACGCCACGTCCGCTCACGCCGCCGACCACGACCGGCACGGACTCGAGCTCGGGACGTTCGCGGATCTCCACCGACGCGTAGAAGGCGTCCATGTCGACGTGCAGCATCCGACAGCCCGTGTCGTCCGGCCAGACGCCGTCACGCGCGCGGAACTTGTCCACCAGGCCGCGCGGCAGGTTCGCACTGCGACCCATGACACCCCTCTCGAACGCCCGTTCGAGCGAAATCCTACAGTCGGTACACCCGTGCCGCGTTCTCCGAGGCCATCATCCGGGCGATGCGGTGGGCGTCCTCCTCGGGGAACGCGTCCCGCCGCAACCCGTCGGCGAGGAAGTCCGACAACGCCTGCCGGAACAGCAGCGCGCCGAGGTAGTACAGCTCGGGCAGCCCGAACGCGTCGGAAGAGAACAGGAACTTCCCGTACGGCACGATCTCCAGCGCCTCGGCGAACACGCGCGACGCCTGGTGTCCCAGCCCGTGCGTCGCCAGCCCGAGGTCGCAGAACACGTGCGGGAACACCTGCGCGAGGTACCCGGCCTGCCGGTGGAACGGGTAGTTGTGCAGCAGCAGCACGGGCACACCCATCCCTGCGGTGGCGCGCAGGAACGGCGTCAGCAGCGACGGGTCGCACCGGTGCAGGTCGAGGTCCGAGTCGCCGTAGCCCACGTGGAACTGCAGCGGCAACCCGGCGTCGAGCGCCTCGAAGGCCAGCCAGGTGATCACGACCGGGTCCGTCAGCCGCCCCGTCTCCCACGCCGACACGGCGGCGACCACGTCCGAGTCGGCCGGTCGGGCACCCGGCAACGCGAGTCCGCACCGGTAGGCCGCCACGGACTTGGCGCCCACAGCGGACGACGACGCGAGCCGTGCCCGCACCTCCGACAGCAACGACGACGGCGACACCAAGGACCGCAACGACTCCGCGAGTGACTCCAGCCGCACGACCTCCCGCGAACCGGCTCCGGACAACGCCGCCAACTCCTGCCCGGACAGCAGCCGCTCGGGCTGGAACCCGCCGTCCACGAGGAACGTGTGGATGCCGGACGCCATCAGGAACGTCCTCGACACCTCGGTGATGTGCAGAGAATTCCTCCTTTCGAGGTACTCCTCCGCCGACGCGTGCCGGGGCAGGTCGAGCAGCGGCGCGCACCACCGCCGCACCGCGAAACCGACCGCCGAGTCGAAGAACGTCCCACCCAGCCCCGAAATCCCGTCCGCTTCGAGCAGCAGCGACTCGAACTCCGCGCGCGTGCTGTCCGCGCGCAGCACGCCGTGGCAGTGGTGGTCGACGAGTCCGAGTTCAGCGACGAACGGCAGGATGCCCATAACCTTAGGATCGTGGACTCCGCGGAACGGGACCAGCGCTTCGACCGGGCGACCGAGCTCTTCGACGGGCTCAACACGAGGGGCGTGAGAGCGGTCGCGGTCACGTGGGTCGACAACAGCGGCATCACGCGCACGAAGTCCGTCCCGCTGCGCAAGCTCGCCCACGCGGCGGCGCACGGCGTCGGCTCGTCACCGGTGTTCGACGTGTTCCTCCTCGACGACCACATCATCCAGGGCCGGTTCGCCGGCGGACCGGTCGGCGACCTGCGGCTGCACCCGGACCTCGACCGCCTCACGGTGCTCGCGGGGCAGCCGGGCTGGGCGTGGGCTCCCGGTGACCGGCACTTCCAGGACGGCGCCCCGTACCCGATGGACCAGCGCCTCCAGGCCCGCAAGGCCGTGCACCGGCTCGCCGAACGGGGGCTCACCGCGCAGGCGGGCTTCGAGATCGAGTGGTGCGTGGGCAGGACCGGCACGGACGACTGGGTGCCCGCGACGAGCGGACCCGCGTACGGGCACGCGCGTCAGGTCGAGCTGTCCGACTACTGCGCAGACCTCCTCGACGCACTCGACCAGCAGGACGTCGAGGTCCTGCAGTTCCACCCCGAGTACGCGCCGGGCCAGTTCGAGGTCTCCACGGCACCGGAGGACCCGGTGGGCGCCGCCGACACCGCGGTGCTCGTCAAGGAGACGATCCGCGCCGTCACGATGCGGCACGGGATGCGCCTGTCCTTCTCCCCCAAGGTGATCAACGGCGGCGTCGGCAACGGCGGCCACCTGCACTTCAGCCTGTGGCGGGACGGCACGAACCTCTTCGAGGGCTTCCAGGACGAGGCGAGGCGGTTCAGCGCGGGCATCCTCGCCCACCTCCGCGCGTTGTGCGCGATCGGTTGTCCCTCTCTCGCGAGCTACCTCAGGCTCGTGCCGCAGACGTGGTCGGCGCCGTTCGTCGCGTGGGGCGAGGAGAACCGCGAGACGGCGCTGCGCCTGATCCGGGACAACATGGAGATCAAGTGCTTCGACCTGACGGCGAACCCGTACCTGGTCGTCGCGGGCGTGATCGCGGCCGGTCTGGACGGGATCGCGACCTCCGCTCCCTTGCCGGAGGGCCTGTCGGTCGACCCGGCGCTGCTCGACGGCGTCCCGCGGCTGCCCACGTCGCTCAGGGAGGCCGTGGACGAGTTCGAGCAGGACGCCGTGCTCACCGAGGCGTTCGGCAAGGAGTTCGCGGGCACGATCGCCGACGTGCGGCGCGGCGAGATGGAGCGCTTCAAGGACGCCAGTCCGCAGGGCATCGCCAACATCACCCGTTGGCGTTATTGATCTCCTTGCGCAGCCGCGTCAGCGCCCGGTGCTGGGCCACCCGCACCGCTCCGGCCGTCGACCCCACCGCCTCCGCCGTCTCCTCCGCCGACAACCCCACCATGACCCGCAGCACGACGATCTCGCGCTGCTTGTCCGGCAGCACCTGCAGCAGCTTCTTCATCTGTGCGGACAGCTCGCCCTGCATCGCCTGCTGCTCGGGACCGGCCGCGGTGTCCATCGACTCGGGCAGCTCGGGCACCGCCTCGGCGCGGTTGCGCGAGAAGCTGCGGAACGAGTCGGCGACCTTGTGCGCCGCGATCCCGTAGACGAACGCGAGGAACGGACGCCCCTGGTCGCGGTACGACGGCAGCGCCGTGAGAACGGCCAGGCAGACGTCCTGCGCCACGTCGTCCGCCGACGCGAACGTGCCGACGCGCGCACGGCAGTACCGGACCACCAACGGCCGGATGGTGCCCAACAGCCGGTCGATGGCCCTGCGGTCACCGGCCACAGCACGCGCGACGTGGTCGTCGGCGGCCTCGGGCCGGCCCGAGTAGTAGGACGGCGGCGGCGGGGCGACCGGCGTCGTGTCGCCGTCGGCCGTGCGGTCCACCAGCGCGTCGAGCGTCCCCTTCGACGCTGTGACCGGACCGGCCACCGACGAGCGCTCCAGCGCCTCCGGGGGCACCTTGCGGTGCAGGCCGGGTGTGAACTCCACGCAGATCACCGTTCCTCTTCTGGAAGCCGGCGCACGGAAAGACGTGCGCGCCGGATCCGTCCTTCGACCGCGCGCGGGGAGAGCCGCAGCAGCTCACCGATCTCCGCGTGCGAGTAGCCCTGGTCGTGGAGGAAGAGCAACCGCCTGCTGTCCTCGCTCAACGCGGCGAACGCTGTGTTGGCAGCCTGCTGCTCGACCACGGCGTCCTCGGGTGTCCCCGCGGTCGCGACGTGTTCGAGCGACGCCCACGAGTCGACGAGCCGCACGTCCTGCCAGCCGTTCACCCGTGTCTGCCAGCGGCGGTAGACGTTGGGGAACGCGAGCACGCAGGCGTTGACGAAGTACTCGAACAACGGCTGTCCGCGCTGCTCGGTCCACTCCCCGCCGAGCAGCCCTCGGTCGCGGAAGTAGACGAACCCCTCGTACACCGCGTCGCTGGCCAGCTCCTCGGCCTCCTGCAAAGGGATGTCCTGACGACGCAGGTAGCGACCCTGTTGCCCGCAGCGGGTGAACATCGCACCCGACCGGACCAGGTTCGTAACGGCGCCGAGACCTCGTCCGAGAAGCTTTCGGTGGAACTCGTGCCAGCGAGGCCCGGATAGGCCCGACTCCCGGAAGTGCTGAACCAGCACTCCGTCCGTGCGCAGCCGCTCGGCGGCAAGCGCTGAGTCCGAGCTTCCCATGCCCCCTCGTCCTTATGTCGGCGTCTTCCTGCCTCTAGGTATGTCGTTTGGGTACGTCCACCCCACGCACTCCGCACGACTAGTCACAAATGCAAACGCATGTCACCCGATCGGGACACTCAGAGCGGTGATCTCCTTGCGAAGCTTTCCCAGGGCGCGGTGCTGGGCCACACGAACGGCGCCCGGAGTCGACCCCACGGCCTCCGCGGTCTCCTCCGCCGACAGCCCCACGACGACGCGCAGCACGAGGATCTCGCGCTGCTTGTCCGGGAGGGTTTGCAGCAGCCGCCCGAGGGTCCCGTTCAGCTCGCCCTGGAGGGCGTGGTCCTCCGGCCCTCCGGTGTGCACGGCCTGGTCCGGCACGTCCGCCATCGGCTCCGCTCGGTTACGGGCGAGCGCCCGATGCGCGTCCGCGACCTTGTGCGCTGCGATGCCGTAGACGAACGCCAGGAACGGCCTCCCCTGCTCCCGGTAGTTCGGCAGCGACTGCAGGACGGCCAGGCAGACGTCCTGCGCGACGTCGTCCGCGGTCGTCGCGGAACGCCCCACGCGCGCGCGACAGTACTTCACCACCAGCGGGCGCAAGTGGCGAATTAGCTGGTCAATGGCCCTGCGATCGCCGCGCACGGCCAGGCTGACCAGGTCCGCGGACAAAGCCGATCTCTCCATCCGAAGTGCCCCCTCGTCGACGTCTCGGAGAGGAGACGTGCGACGCGTCACTCCTTATGCGGAAAGTATGGAGAAATTTCAAACGTCACCCTTTCGGAGCAACAGAACGCCGGGGCGCGTAAGCGTGGAGCAACCACTCCCGGTAATCGAGACAGGAGCGTTCAGCCGATCCAGTGAGTTGATGACGGTTCTTCGTCCAACGCCGTTCCTTTTCCACCACGACGTGCGACGGCCCGTCAGATCAGCTCCTCGACCCCCACCGACGCCCGCAGCTTCGCCAGCGCGCGGTGCTGGGCCACCCGGACCGCTCCCGGCGTCGACCCGGTCGCCTCGGCCGTCTCCTCCGCCGTCAGCCCCGCCACGACCCGCAGCAGCAGGATCTCGCGCTGCTTGTCCGGCAGCCCCCGCAGCAACTGGCCCAGCCGCACCGACAGCGAGCCGAGCAGGGCGCTCTCCTCCGGGTCGATGGCAGGCGACGGGCCGTCCGGCACCTCGGCGACCGGTTCGGCGCGGTTGCGGGCGGAGACCCGGTGCGCGTCGGCGACCTTGTGCGCCGCGATGCCGTAGACGAACGCGAGGAAAGGCCGGCCCTGTTCGCGATAGCTGGGCAAGGCCGTGAGCACCGCCAGGCAGACTTCCTGCGCCACGTCGTCCGCGGACGCATAGGCACGCTCTTGCCGGCCAACGCGCGCACGGCAGTACCGCGCGACGCGGGGTCGCACGGACGACAGCAGCCGTTCGACGGCCTGCCGGTCGCCCGCGACGGCGTCGTTGACCATGGAGGCCAGCAAGTCGGAACTTTCCATCGCGTCGGTTCCCTACGTCGGCAGCGGAAACATCATTTTTCGCCGCCGAGTCGTTCGGAACCACTCATCGGGACCACAAAAGTCTCGATCGCAAACGCTGTCAGGCGGTACGGCGGGCCAGCACGTGCAGGCGGGCGGCGACATCGCGGAGCGGGGACCGCGTGGCGGCGGCCAGTTCCAGCTCGGCGAGCGCGTCCGCGGCGCCGGGGTTGGCGTCGAGCACCACACCGGGCACCAGGTCAGAAACTACGCCGTGACCTTGCAGAATCTCGACACCCAGGCCGGATTCGCGAACGATTTTCTCAATGCTCGCGACGTCGAAGCGGCGCTGCAACGGGTCACGGGTGCCCGCGAGCTGGCCCGCGTCGTCGTCCAGGAGCCTGCGCGCGTCCACGATCCGGCCCGCGATGGCGCGGTGCAGGATCGCCGCGAACCGGTTCGCGACCAGCACCGACACCGCTCCGCCCGGCGTCACGGCGGCGGCCAGCGCGGCGAGTGCGGCCGGGGCGTCGTCCACCACCTCGAGCAGGCCGTGCGCGAGCACGAGATCGGCCTCACCCGCGGGAACACCCAGCGAGTCGGTGTCGCCCTGGACCGCGTCGATCGTCACGCCGGCCTCACGCGCACGGGTGTGCAGCGTGGCCAGGGCGTTCGGCGACGGCTCGACGACCGTGACGGCGCATCCCGCCGCGGCGAGTGGCACGGCCCACACGCCGCTGCCACCGCCGACGTCGAGCACACGCGGCTGTGCGCCGCCCCTGCGCTCCCGTGCGGCAGCCAGTTCGGCGTCGAGCACCCGTTGTACGGCGTCCGGTCGCATGGCCAACAGAGTAGGAGACCCTAGAGTAGGTCTGTGCATACGGTGTCCGTGCTCAGCCTCAAGGGAGGCGTCGGCAAGACGACGGTGGTGCTCGGCCTCGCGTCGGCCGCCCTCCGCCGCGGCGTCCGCACGCTGGTGATCGATCTCGATCCGCAGTGCAACGCCACCTCGACGCTGGAACCGGAGGAGTCCAAGGCGAGCATCTACGACGTCCTCCAGGACCCGTCCGAGGAGAACCTGGAACAGGCGATCCGCCCCAGCAGGTGGGGTGACGGCATCGACGTGCTGTCCGGGTCGGAGGACGCCGAGCTGCTCAACCACCCCGATCCGAACGAGTCGCGGCTGCACCGCTTAAAGGACGCGCTGCGCACGTTGCGGGACATGTACGAGGAGTTCCCGTACCAGCTCGTGCTGCTGGACTGCCCGCCGTCGCTGGGCCAGCTGACCAGGTCCGCGCTGGTCGCGGCGGACCGCGCGTTGCTCGTGACCGAGCCCACGATGTTCGCCGTCGCCGGTGTGCAGCGCGCGTTCGAGGCGGTGCAGAACGAGCGGGAGAGCAACAACGCCGACCTTCAGCCGCTGGGTGTCGTCGTGAACCGCGTGCGGCCACGCTCGCACGAGCACCAGTTCCGCATCGAGGAACTGAGGGACATCTTCGGTCCGCTGGTGATGCCGGTGGCGTTACCGGACCGTCTGGCGGTGCAGCAGGCGCAGGGCGCGTGCATGCCGATCCACGAGTGGGGCACGCCCGGCGCACGTGAGGTGGCGCTGGCGTTCAACCTGCTGCTCGCCCGCATCCAGCGCATCTCGCGCAGCCGGCGCCGGGCCGTGCACCAGGACTTCGACGACGACGAGATCCAGGAAGCGGTGGATGCCTGAGGGGGACACCGTCTTCCTGGCGGGCAAGCGCATGCACGACGCGCTCGCCGGCAAGACGCTGACCAGGGGCGAACTGCGCCACCCCCGCTTCGCCGCGCTCGACCTGGCCGGTCTCGACGTGCTGCGCGTGCGCACGTACGGCAAGCACATGTTCACGCACTTCTCCGACGGCAACAGCCTGCGCAGCCACTTCCGGATGGACGGCGCGTGGCACCTCTACCGGCCCGGCGAGCGCTGGCGGCGGCCCGGGCACCAGGCCCGCGCGGTGTTCGAGGTGGCCGACCGGCAGGCCATCGGGTTCGCGCTGCACGACCTCGAGTTCGTCCCGACCGAGCGGGAGAACGAGCTCATCGCCCATCTCGGTCCCGATCTCCTGGCGGAGGACTTCGACGCCGCTGAGGCCGTTCGGCGGTTGACCGCCGATCCTTCCCGGCCCATCGGGATCGCATTGTTGGACCAGCGGGTGATGGCCGGTGTCGGCAATCTCTACCGCGCCGAAGTCTGTTTCCTGTTGCGCGTTCTCCCGACCGCCCCGGTGTCGTCGGTGGACGCCGAGCGCGCGGTCGCGCTGTCGCGGAAGCTGTTGCAGGCCAACCAGTGGCGGCCGGAGCAGTCGACCACCGGAGACCTGCGCGTGCAGCACTACGTGTTCGAGCGGACGGGCAGGCCCTGTTTGCGCTGTGGCACAAGAGTCCGTTCGGACGAGATCGAGTCGAGATTCGTGTACTTCTGCCCAAAATGCCAATCTGATTGAACCGGGACGCTCTTCCGGCCGTGTCCCTCGACATGGCGGTAAATCTGGATGCGCTGCGCCCGGGCTTCACCGACGACCCGTACTCGGTGCTGAAGAGCCTGCGCGAGTCGGGTCCCGTGCACCGGGTCGACGCCCTCGGTGTGCCGATGTGGCTCGTGACCCGGTACTCCGACGTGCGGGCGGCGCTGGACGACCCCCGGCTGTCCTCGCACGGCTCCGCGCTCGCCGAACCCCTGCGCGGGCACCCGCACTTCGCGTCGTGGTGGTTCGGCGACCTGTCGGACCACATGATGAACAGCGACGCCCCCGACCACACGCGGCTGCGCAGCGCGCTGGCGAGCGTGCTGACGCCGCGCCGGATCGCCTCCATGCGCCCGCGGGTCGAACAGCTCGCCGTGACGCTGGTGGACGGCTTCGCGGACGCGGGCGAGTGCGACCTGATCGCGGACTTCGCGGCCCCGCTGCCGATCACCGTGATCATGGACCTGCTCGGCGTGCCCTCCGTCGACCAGGAGAACTTCCGCTACTGGGCCGACGTCGTCACGGGCCTGGCCGACGGTGACGCCGCCTCCGCCCGCGAGGAGGCGTCCGGGTACCTGCGCGACCTGGTGGCGCACAAGCGCACGTCCGGTGACGACGACCTGATCGGCGGTCTGGCCCGCGCGACCGGGGCGACGGCGCTGACCGACGACGAACTGGCCTCCCTGTCGTTCCTGCTGCTCGTGGCGGGCTACACGACCGCCGTGGACCTGGTCGGCAACGGCACGCTCGCGCTGCTGCGCAACCCCGAGCAGCTCGACCTGCTGCAGCGCTCGTCGTCGCTGCTGCCGGGCGCGATCGAGGAGTTCCTGCGGTTCGACGGCCCGACGTCGCACGTGCTGCGGTTCGCCGCGCAGCCGGTGACGATCGGCGGCGTGGAGATCCCCGCCGGTGACGTGGTGCTGCTGTCGCTGGCCTCCGCCGAGCACGACGACGCGCGCTACCCGCGGGCCGGCCAGCTCAACATCGAGCGGGCCGACCGGCAGCACCTCGCGTTCGGGCACGGCATCCACTTCTGCCTCGGCGCCCCGCTGGCGCGCCTGGAGGGCGACGTGGCGTTCCGGACGCTGCTGGGCCGGTGCGCCGGCCTCGCCCTGGACACCTCGCGGCCGCTCGGCTGGCGGGTGTCGCTGGGCAGCCGGGGGCTGCGGACGTTGCCGGTGACGTTCCGGACCAGGCCCGCGATGCCCCTCGACGAGCAGGCGACGATCAAGGTCCCCAAGCCGATGTAACGCTTTCGGGGGAAGTCGGCAATCATTGGCGTGAGTCAACCGATGGCAGTTCCCCGACATCCCCCCTCACCGCCCCCGACACCGGCGGCGCGCGCGTTCGAGGAGATCTACCAGTCCGAGTTCGACGTGGTCACGGCGTACTTCGCCCGGCGCACGTCGGACCCGCAGACGGCCGCGGACCTCACCGCGGACACGTTCCTCAACGCCATCACGTCGTTCGAGACGTTCGACCGCACCCGCGGCACCGCCAGGGGCTGGGTGCTCGGCATCGCCCGGCGGGTGTTCGCGCAGCACTGCGAGGCCGCCTCCCGCGGCCGTGACGTGGTGACGCGCCTGCACGGGCGGCGTGCGCTCGACCACGACGAGATCGCCGACCTGGTCACGCGCATCGACGCGGAGCGGAAGGGCCGCGAGCTCGTCGCGGCCATGTCGGCGCTCAACGCCGCCGAACGCGAGGCGATCGAGCTCGTGGACCTCGTGGGGATGGCACCGAAAGACGCGGCGAAGGTGCTGGGCATGTCGTCCGGCGCGCTGCGGATCAGGCTCTTCCGGGCACGCGGCAAGGTCCGCGGCCTGGTCTCGAAGGGGGAAGAACGATGAGCTTCAAGGACAACCTGCTCGGCGACCTGATGCAGGAGCACGGCCACGCCGTGCAGGAGATGCCGCAGCAGCCCCGCCGGTCCGGCCGGCCGGTGCTGGTCGCCGCCGCGGCGGTCGCCGTCGCCGGTGCGGCCACCGTGGCGATCACGGCCACGGGCGGCGCCCCGGAGGCGTACGCGGTCACCAAGAACGCCGACGGCAGCGTCACGGTCAGCATCCGGGACATCAAGGCCGTCGACGCGGCCAACGCCAAGCTGCGCGAGTACGGCATCGGCGCGAAGGCCGTGCCGATGTCGCGCGAGTGCGCCCCGCTCGACGAGAGCAGGATGGACCTCATCGACGGCTGGGAGATCCCCCGTCAGGGCGAGGACGGCTCCGTCACGATGAGCCCCGGCGACATCCCCGAGGGCTACCAGGTGCTGCTCGGCGTCTCGAACCTGCCCGGTCGCGGCACCGGTCTCGCGGTCACCGGCCCGGTCAGGACGCCGACGCCGGACTGCCTGGACGAGGTCGGTAGCTGACACGTGCCACGCGCCCACCCTGAACTGGCGTTATAGGGTGGGCGCGTGGTGTACAAGCAGGTGGTTCGCAGGGCGTTGTTCGGGATGCACGGCGGCGACGCGGAGCGGGTCCACGAGACCACGCTGAACGTCATGGCCCGGCTGAGCCCGGTGCTGAGGTTCGCCAGGGAGCAGAACAACCCCCGCACCGTCTTCGGCGTCCGCTTCCCCAACCCCGTCGGGCTCGCGGCGGGCCTGGACAAGGACGGGCGCGCGCTGCCCGCGTGGGCCGCGCTGGGGTTCGGGTTCGTCGAGGTCGGCACCGTCACCTGGCACGCCCAGCCCGGCAACCCGAAGCCGCGCCTGTTCCGGCTGCGCGAGGACGAGGCGATCATCAACCGGATGGGCTTCAACAACGCGGGTGCGCAAGCGCTTGCCGCGAAGCTCGACCGGACGCCGCTGAAGGCCCCGCTCGGCATCAGCCTCGGCAAGTCCAAGGTCACGCCGGTCGAGCACGCGGTGCAGGACTACCTCAGCTCGCTCACCGCGTTGCAGAACCACGGCGACTACTACGCGATCAACGTCAGCTCCCCCAACACGCCCGGCCTGCGCAGCCTTCAGGACAAGGGAGCCCTCACCGAGCTGGTCCAGACGCTCACGCGCGCCACGGACAAGCCGATGCTCGTCAAGATCGCGCCGGACCTCACCGACGACGCCATCGCCGAGGTCATCGAGGTGTGCGAGGGCAACGGCATCAAGGGGCTCATCGCGACGAACACCACCCTCGGCCGGGACGGTCTGCGGAGCGCCCACCGCGACGAGACCGGCGGTCTCAGCGGCAAGCCGCTCACCGGGCGCGCGAACGACGTGGTGCGCTTCATCACCAAGAACAGCGACCTGCCGGTCATCGGGGTCGGTGGCATCTCCAGCGCCGACGACGCCAAGCGCATGATCGACGCGGGCGCGAGCCTGGTGCAGATCTACACCGGGTTCATCTACGAGGGGCCGGGACTCGTGTCGAGGATCAACCGGGCCCTGCGCTGATCCGTCCACACCGGACGCGTCCACAAGGGAGGTCCGAAGTGGACCTCGGTCAGCTCCGCCGGGCGGCGCGCAGCCAGCGCATGATCGGGTGCAGGATCACGACGAGCAGCGAGCCCCAGACCATGCCGCCCATCTGGAGGTCGCCGACCTCGATGGTCAGGTCGCCGACGCCCGCGACCAGCGCCGCGCCGCCGACCAGTGCGTTCGCGGGGTTCGCGAGGTCGACGCCGCGGTCCATCCAGATCCGCACGCCGATCAGCACGATCAGTCCGTAGAGGACGAGCGTGCAGCCGCCGAGCACGCCCGGCGGGATGGTGCCGAACAGCGCGATGGCCTTGGGCGAGAACGCCAGCGCCGCGGCGAAGACGCCGGCGAACGCGAACGCCGCCGTGGTGTAGATGCGCGTCACGGCCATGACGCCGATGTTCTCGGAGTACGTCGTCGTCCCGGCGCCACCGCCCAGACCGGACAGGGCCGTCGACAGGCCGTTGGCGATGATCGCGTCGCCCGCGCTGCCGTCGAGGTTGCGGCCCGTCAGCGCCGCGACCGCCTTCACGTGCCCGACGACCTCGGCCACCAGCACGATCACGACGGGCAGCATCAGCAGCACGACGGACGGCCGCAGCTCGGGCTGGTGCAGCTGCGGCAGCCCCACCCACGCCGCCTCGCGCAGCTCGGTGAGCCGGGACTCCGGCACGGCGCCCGCGAGCAGTCCGCCGACCCAGATGGCGACGAACCCGATCAGGACCGAGAACCGGAACACCAGGCCGCGTCCCAGCACGCCCGCCACCAGGATCACGGCGGTCGTGAGCGCGGCCACCACGGGCTGCTCGGCGAAGTTCGACGTGGCCTGGTGCGAGAGGTTCAGGCCGATGATGATGACGACGGCGCCGGTGACGACCGGCGGCATGACCGACTCGAGCAGCCGCACGCCGAGCGCCTTGACCGCGATGCCGACGACGATCACGAGCAGACCGGCGGCGACGACCCCGCCGAGCTGGGCCGCCGTGCCCTGCTCCCGTGCCGCCATCAGCGGCGCCACGAAGGCGAACGACGAACCGAGGTAGCTCGGGACCCGGTTCTTGGTGATCACCAGGAACAGCAGGGTGCCCAGACCGGAGAACAGCAGCGTGGTGGCGACGGGGAGACCGGTGGCGGCGGGGACGAGCACGGCGGCACCGAACATGGCGACCAGGTGCTGCACGCCGAACCCGATGGTGAGCGGCCAGCTCACCCGTTCCTGGGGTGCGACGGTTTCACTGTCGGTTATCCGACCGTCCCCGTGCACGGTCCACAACGCCAACGCACTGCCTCCCGGCGTTTCAGCCGGTCCTCCCGCAGACCGGCCCCGGAATCCTGCCACGCCATGTAGTGGCCACGGCTAGATAACGGTCTGATAATCACACGATCGCCCTAAGGATCTCCAGAGAGAACCGCCGAATAGGCGCACGCAATCACAGAGCGTTACATTTTAGTGCGCTGAATAGCCGGAAACATCGCGCATCGCGGACGCCAGACCGGCGAGGTGGTCCGTCGCGTCGTCCAGCACCGCGCGCGGGTCCTGGAACTGGGTGCTCGCCGCGAGCGCCTTGCCCGCCTCGGCGACCAGCGCGCAGTAGCGGTCGACGCCGTCCGCGAGCTGGATCCGCAGCACCCGCACGCCCTCGACCAGCTGGGCCCGTTCCAGGGGAGGTGAGGTGTCCCTGGCGCGTTCGACGGCCTGCAGCTGCCCGGACACCGCCCGGATGGCCGCGGACGCCTCCTGGGCCGTCTGACGGGCGTGCTGCACGGACTCCGCCGGCATCGTGGTGAGCATGGGCGAGTCGAGCTGGCGCAGCAGCTCCGCCATCGCGTCCTCGGCGCTGTGCAGCTTCTCCATGGGGACGCGCGCGGCGGAGATGTGCGCGGGCAGCGGCGGCCGGGGCGGAGGCGGCGGCGACAACGCGAGGCGCTGCCGGGCCGCGCCCAGCTCCCGCAGCTTGAACCCGCTGCGCACGGCGAGCAGACCGGGCACGGCCGCGCCGATCGTGCCGCCGACGGCCGCCCACGTGCCGAGCACGCCGGTGAAGCCGAAGACGGCGAGCGTGCCGAAGATGGTGATCAGGATCAGCCAGAACGTGAGCACGGCGTTGGTCCGCTTGCGCTTGCGTTCGAGCTTCGCGACCGGGTCGTTCCACTTCTGCAGGCGGTAGCGGGCCTGCTCGGCCAGCGGGTGGCCCTGGAGCGACGCACCCAACTCGCCGACGACCTTGCGGACGATCTCGTTGTTGGGACGGTTTCTCCAGGGCTCCATGATCACCTGCTGACTCCTCCTGCCCCCGCGCCCGTCAGTTCTGGGCGGGTGGCACCTGCTGCTGCGTGGTCTTCTGGTCCTGCTGGACGCGCTGCGCGATCTCGGCCTGGATCTGCGCCGCCGCGCTGTTGCCCGCGGTGACCTGCTGCGGAGCGCCGGACTGGCCGCCCGCCATGGAGGCGCGGATCTGCTCGAGCCGCGACGAGCCGGCGAGCTGGGTGGTCGAGGCCTGCACCTCGAGCATCCGGCCCTGCACGGAGTTCTGGGCCAGCTCCGCCGACCCGAGCGCGGTCGAGTAGCGCTTCTCGATCTTGTCGCGGACCTCTTCCAGCGACGGCACGTTGCCGGGCGCCGCGAGCTCGCTCATCTGGTTCAGCGACGCGGAGACCTGCTCCTGCATCTTCGCCTGCTCCAGCTGGCTGAGGAGCTTGGTGCGCTCGGCCAGCTTCTGCTGCAGCATCATCGAGTTGCGCTCGACAGCCTGCTTGGCCTGTGCGGCGGCCTGCAGCGACTGGTCGTGCAGCGTCTTCAGGTCCTCGATGCCCTGCTCGGCGGTGACGAGCTGGGTCGCGAAACCCTGCGCGGCGTTCTCGAACTGCTGCGCCTTCTGCTCGTCGCCCTTCGCCCTCGCCTCGTCGGCGAGCACGAGCGCCTGGCGTGCGGACGCCTGCAGCTTCTCGACGTCGCCGAGCTGGCGGTTCAGCTTCATCTCCAGCTGCCGCTGGTTGCCGATCACGGCCGCGGCCTGCTGAGAGAGCGCCTGGTGCTGACGCTGCGCCTCCTCGATGGCCTGCTGGATCTGCACCTTCGGGTCAGCGTGCTCGTCGATCTTGGACGAGAACGATGCCATCAGGTACTTCCAGAACTTCACGAACGGACTGGCCATCTCCTACGCCCTGCCTTCTCGGTGCCGGTGTTGGATCCATCGTCTCAAGTGTGCGTCGGCGTATCCACCGACACGGGGAGATATCCGGGAACACCCTGACCCACCCCGGGACTAAGGAGAACACGTCTGACGACGCGCCCAATCCTGCCCGCACCCGCGCCCTGGGACGCGGTGACCCAGCGTGCTGTGGCCAAGCCGTTGTCTCCGCCCGGCATGCTGCGGTCGTTGTCAGTTGAACGCACGAACGCCCGTTGTTGTTGCACACGGTCACGTGGCGGAGGCCACAGACCACCCGGACGCAGGCGGCCCCGCTCGTCGTGGACGAGCGGGGCCGGTGACGACATGGTGATCAGGCCGCTACGACTGCCTTGGGCGTCTCGCCGATCTTGCTCGTGAGCCGGTGGCTCAGCATCGGCTGCAGGCGCAGGTCGGACAGGTCGTCCGAGAGAGTGGACGGCAGCACCCGGCCACCCTCCAGCTTGCCCCGCTCCGGACGACCGTCCGGGACGGTGTCGGGCACCGTGTCCGGCGTCTGCTGGACGGCGCCGATGTCGGAGGCGACGTGGTGCAGCAGCTCGGACAGCGGCAGTTCCAGTGCCTCGCAGATGGCCGCGAGGAGCTCGCTGGACGCCTCCTTGCGGCCGCGCTCCACCTCGGACAGGTACCCCAGGCTCACGCGGGCGGTCCGAGAGACCTCGCGCAGCGTGCGGCGTTGGTTGGTGCGGGCATGGCGAAGCCGATCACCGATCGCCTCGCGTAGCAGCACGGTCATCGCGCGCCTCCTTCCGGCCGGCCGTGTCCCTACGTTACCGATCGACACCGACAACGGGCAGTGACTTCCGAACACGTCCGCCCAGGGCGAACGAACGGCGGGTCGTCATTTGTTCCCGTCCGGGGTGATCAGCAAGTATTCCGACAGCAGGACCAGCGCTTTTTCCACGGCCGTGAAACGCACCGCTTTTCTGTCGCCACTCACAGTGATTGTCCGCACTGTGAACACTCCAGGCCCGCTCAAGCCGATGTGGACCGTTCCGGGAGCGATCCCGTCCTGCGGATCGGGTCCCGCGACCCCGGTGAGCCCGATCCCCCAGTCCGCCCGGCACCGCTTCCTGGCGCCTTCGGCCAGCTGGACCGCGACGTCCGGGTGCACGGCCCCGTGCTCGTCGAGCAACCGCTGGTCCACGCCCGCGAGCTCGTGCTTGAGGTCCGTGGCGTAGACGATCAACCCACCGCGGACCACGGCACTCGCCCCCGGTGTGTCGACCATCGTCGCGCACAGCAGCCCCGCGGTCAGCGACTCCGCCGTGGCGACGGTCTGCCCGCGCTCTTTCAGCAGCTCGACGACGTTCGTCACGCCACCGCCCTACCCGCGCGTGCCTTCATCTTGAACGCCCGGATGACGTAATCGATTCCCGTCACGACCGTGAGCACGAGCGCCAGCGCCATGATCGCCCACGCGAGCAGCTCCAGCACGTCGTTCTGCGGGAGCACGAACAACCCGATGGCGATGACCTGGGCCAGCGTCTTCGCCTTGCCGCCGCGGCTGGCGGGGATCACTCCGTAGCGGATCACCCAGAAGCGCAGCAGCGTGATGCCGACCTCACGGACGGCGATGACGATCGTGATCCACCAGGGCAGCACGTCCAGGATGCTCAGGCCCACCAGCGCGGACCCGGTCAGCGCCTTGTCCGCGATCGGGTCGGCGATCTTGCCGAAGTCGGTGATCAGCCCGTGCTTGCGGGCGAGAGTGCCGTCGATGTGGTCGGTGAAGCTCGCGACCGCGAAGACGCCGAACGCGATGAGCCGCCACGTCGTGTCGAAGCCACCCGCTTCGAACAGCGAGAACAGGAAGACCGGTACCAGTGCCAGCCTCGCCATCGTGAGGACGTTGGCGACGTTGAGCAGCGGGACCTTCCTGGCCTCTGTCATGTGCCCAGCACCTCGCAGACCAGGTCGACGCCCTCCGAGTCGACGACCCGGCACCGGACCAGGTCGCCGCGCTTGAGGTGCTCGGCGTCGAGCACGATGCACTCGCCGTCGACCTCGGGCGCCTGGTGCTCGGCACGGCCGACGCAGTCGCTCTCGTCGTCCTCCTCGTGCTCGATGAGCACGACGACCTCGGTGCCGACCCGGTCCTCCGCGCGCTGGCTCGTCAGCTCCTCGACCAGGTTGCCGATGCGCTGGACCCGCTCGGCGATCGTGTCGGCGTCGAGCTTGCCGTCGAGATCCTCGGCCTCGGTGCCGTCCTCGTCGGAGTAGCCGAAGATGCCGACCGCGTCGAGCCGCGCCTCGGTGAGGAACCGCTCCAGCTCGGCCAGGTCCTCCTCGGTCTCGCCGGGGAAGCCGACGATGAAGTTGCTGCGGATGCCCGCCTCGGGCGCGTGCTCACGGATCTGCCACACGAGCTTGAGGAAGCTGTCGGTGTCGCCGAACCGGCGCATCCGCCGCAGCACGTGCTCGCTGGAGTGCTGGAACGACATGTCGAAGTAGTTCGCGACCTTGTCGGTCTTCGCGATGGCCGCGACGAGGCTCGGCTTGGTCTCGGCCGGCTGCAGGTAGCTCACCCGCACCCGCTCGACGCCGGGGATGCTCGCCAGCCGCGGCAGCAGCTGCTCCAGCGCCCCCTGCTCACGCGGCAGGTCCTTGCCGTAGCTCGTGGAGTTCTCGCTGACGAGGAACAGCTCCTTGACGCCGTTCTCGGCCAGCCACATGGCCTCGGCCACGACCTCGTCCGGGTGCCGCGACACGAACGCGCCGCGGAAGCTCGGGATCGCGCAGAAACTGCACCGCCGGTCACACCCGGACGCGATCTTCAACGGCGCCACCGGCGCGTCGTCCAGCCGCTTGCGTTGGACCTTCGTCGGCCCCCAGCCGTGGCCGGGCACCTGCACGTCGTTCTTCGCCTCCTGGCGCTTCACCGGCGTGATCGGCAGCAACGTGCGCCGGTCCACCGGCACGTGCGACTCGACCGGCTTGCCGTGCAGCACGTCCTGAAGGCGCTCGGCGAGGTCGTTGTACTGGTCGAAACCGAGGACCGCGGCCGCCTCGGGAAGGCTGTCCGCGAGCTCCTTGCCGTACCGCTCGGCCATGCACCCGACAGCGACGACCTTCGCGCCCGTGTCGGAGGCGGCCAGCAACGTGTCGACCGAGTCCTTCTTCGCCTGCTCGACGAAGCCGCACGTGTTGACGACGACGACGTCGGCGCCCTCGTCCACCAGCTCCCAGCCGCCCTCACCGAGGCGTCCGGCGAGCTCCTCGGAGTCGACCTCGTTGCGGGCGCAGCCCAGGGTCAGCAGCGACACGCGTCGCGGAGTGGTGGGAGAAGACACGGTGCTCAGCGTAACCGGCCCTGGTTCGAGGGCTTGTACTAGTGCTTCAACAGCATCTCGACGAGGCGCCACACGTCGGTCGACGGGTTGCCCGCCGGCAACTCCTTCGCGCGCTTGATCGCCGCCTCGACGCGGTCGTCGAACCGGCTGAAGTCGAGCCGTTTGTCATATCCGGGCACGTACTCGGCCAGCAGGGCGCAGGCCGACTTGCCCTTCTCGATGAACGCGTTGTGAGCTTTGAAGTGCAGGAGGAGCCACAGCTCGAAGCACGGGTCGGACACCGCCAACTCGACCGAGGTGGCCCGTGCGCGAGTCCTGGCACGTTCGATGTCGAACTGGTCGACATCGACGACGCACCAGACAGCGTCGTACTCGGCTTCGTTGAAGATCCTCTTGGCGTAACCGACCAGGTTCAGCGGCGAATCGGTTTGTGCTTGACCTCGATCCGGACACGGCGCGCCCGCCGCAGGCCGGAGAAGTAGTCCGGCTCGGTTCGCTGACCGCCGCAGACGACGAGGATGCGCCCCGGGCGATCCGGCCGCCATCGCGAGCGCCGTCCACTTGAGTTCTCACGCGGACTCGTTGACACCTCGGATCGCCGAGGCGAAGTCCTCCTCGAAGAGATTCGGGACAGCACCATATCGGCCGGCGAGATAGCGGCGTTCCAGGTTTTCCTCGTTACGCGGCTTGAAATCGGTGAGCGGATAAATGGTGCTCGCACCCGTGCGAACATCCTTCTCCACGAACCAGATCTCGTCCCGGTCGAGCACCCCGTCCACGTAGGGAGGGTGCAGCAACGTCGCGTCGTGCGTCGTGAAGATCAGCTGGGCCCCTTCGGTGTTCGTGGCCGGATCGTGGAACAACGCGACGAGGCGTGTGGCCAGCAACGGGTGCAGGCTCGCGTCGAGTTCGTCGACCACGAGGGTGCCACCGTCTCGCAGGGTCTTGACCACCGCGGGCAGCAGCCCCAGCCAGGAGCGCGTCCCCGCGGACTCGTCGGAGAGATCGAAGCGCTCGTCACTGGAACCGTGGCGAAGCTCCACGCGCACCTCGACGTCCGGTTGCAGACCTTCCTCGACGGTGACCACGTCGGAGATTCCGAAGTCGGCCACACGCGCAAGCGAGACGATCTCGTCGCGCACTCGCGGATCACCGTGCAGAAAATCCACGATCGCGGCTTCGTCCACCAGTGATCCTGCTTCCATCCGGAAAACGAGGTCGGACGCGAACCAGTCGTACACCGAGCGGAAGGGTTCAACAGTCGAGCGTCCGGCAAAACTGAGGAAAAGAGCTTCCGGATGAACGAGAGAAACGGCGTCGTCCCAAAAATTCCTGCGCTCGATCTTCGTGCCGAACTTGAACTTGCTCCCCGCGCGCTCGAACAGCACTCGCTTGCGCTTCTCCGGATAGCTGTAGAGCCACTCCTCGACAACGACCGAGTCGTCTATCTCGAACCCATAGGTGTGTCGGACGCCTTCAAGCACGATCTCGGCGACGAACACCGAGGACCGGCGACGCGCCTCCTGGTCGAGCTTGAACGGGTGACGAGGCACCCCGCACCCGGCTTCCACACCCCGAACGAGTCACGAACGGCCTCGGCCATGAACCGCAGGCCGTCCAACAGGTTCGACTTGCCCGAGGCGTTGGCTCCGTAGATCGCCGTCACCGGCAAGGCCAGCCGGTCCTTCGAGTAGGCCGGCATGAGCAACAACTCGTGCTCGTCGAGGAAGGACCGGTGGTTCCCCAGACGGAAGCTGCGGAGCATCCCGAATACCTCCATTCACCAGCCAGAGGGCGATCTGTGCGATTAAACCGCACGGATCGCCCTCTGATGGCATCAACAGACGGGTTCATGCTCAGACCACACTGCCGTGGGACACCTTCCGGGACCACCGCATACTTGACGCTTGTGACCAGTGGGGTAGTCGTGCGGCGCGCCCGCACCAGTGACGTGCGCGCCATGAAGGCGTTGATCGACGGGTACGCGGGCAAGGTGCTGCTGGCCAAACCCCTGGTCACGCTGTACGAGGCCGTCCAGGAGTTCTGGGTGGCCGAGGCGGACGGCGAGCTGCTCGGGTGTGGCGCCCTGCACGTGATGTGGGAGGACCTGGCCGAGATCCGGTCCGTGGCGGTGTCGCCGATGGCGGTCGGGCGCGGGGTGGGGCATCGGATCGTGGCGCAGCTCATCGCGACGGCCAAGGAGTTGCAGCTCGCGCGGATCTTCGTGCTGACGTTCGAGACGAAGTTCTTCGGCAAGCACGGGTTCGTGGAGATCGAGGGCACGCCGGTGAGTCCCGAGGTCTACGAGGAGATCATGCGGTCGGTCGACGAGGGCGTGGCCGAGTTCCTCGACCTCAGCTACGTGAAGCCGAACACGCTCGGCAACAGCCGGATGCTGCTGGAGCTGTAACTCTTCGAGTAATTACTCGAAGAGTCTTGACTCGACTAGCTGGGGCTCGCCAGGATCTGTGGCGTGTCCGAATCGCTGACCATCGACGAGCTCGCCGCCCGGATCGGCCTGCCCAGTAGCACCATTCGCATGTACCAGACGAAGGGTGTGCTGCACGCGCCGAGACGGCAGGGGCGCGTGGCGTACTACGACGCCTCGCACGTCGAGCGGTTGACGTTGGTGCAGCGGTTGCAGCAGAGGGGTTTCTCGCTGCCTGCGATCGCGGAGCTGATTCAGGCGCGGGAGAAGGGCGAGTCGGTCGCCGCGGTGCTCGGCATGGGCGAGACCGAGGGGCCCGACGACTGGGTTCGGATCAAGGTGCGCGACATCCGGCACCTCGTTCCGATGGGAGAGGTCCAACCGCGACTCCTCCTCCGGGCCATGCGGTTGGGTCTTGTGCGGTGGAAGTACGGCTGGCCGCACGCGCGCCGCTGGGCACTCGAGGCGGGCGGCAGGCTCGCCGGTCTCCGGGTGCCCAGCGACGACGTCATGGACAGCTTCACGCGGCTGCGCACGGCGACGGACGCGATCGCCGCCGACTTCGTGCGGTTGTTCGAGCAGCGGTTCTGGCCCGAGCTGGCGCGCAAGGCCGGGGACGAGAACCAGCTGGAGAACGTGCGGGCGTTGCTCGTGGAGCTGACCTACACGGCGGAGACCGCTGTGGTGGGGACGTTGCGCGAGTCGATCAGGGACGCGGCGGAGGAGTTCGCCGCGCGGCACGGGTTGCTGCCCAGCGACGACTTCCAGCCCGCGTGGGCTGAGCAGCCGCTGCCGCCGATCGCCGAGAACCTGATGGACCCGGCCGGTGACCTGCCGAGCGAGCAGGAGATCGAGAGCTTCCTCCGGAGGGGGGACGAGGATGAGCCTGGTCGCTGATCCCGCCTGGCGCGCCCAGCTGCGGGACGAAGGACTCGTCGTGTACGCGGGGGCGGATCTCGCGTACCTGATGCCCGACCTGCCCGGGACGGTGGCCGTGGCGCTGGCGGGACTGTTCGAACCGGTGCTGACGGGGGTGGTTCGGACGGTCGACGAAAGCCGGTTGGGGGAACCGGTGCGCCGGCACGTGGCCCAGCTGAGGACCCTGGGCGCTCTCCGCCCGGCGGGGCTGCCCTCCGGCGACGGGGTGCCGATGAAGGTCGGCACGCTCGTCGTCGGGGAGGCGCCCGCCGGGCCGGTGGAGCGGTTGCCGCACGACGAGGAGCCGGACCTGCTGCTCGTCGTGCGGACGACCGGGACGCTGCTCGACCTGGTCGAGGTGGCGCGGTCCACCGAGGTCCCGCACCTGCTGCTGGACCTCGCCTACCACCACACCGCCGCGATCGGGCCGTTCGTCGTGCCCGGTTCCGGCGCGTGCCTGGCGTGTCTCGCGGTGCGGGCGGGACGGCGGTGGGGAGATCCGCCTCCTCCCCCGCGTCCGGCGGTGCTGCGTCACGAGTTCCCGATTTCTCTTGCACTGCAAGCGGTTCAGAACATCCGCGCGGGCTCCCTGGCGCTGCTCGACACGGTCGTGACCGTCAACCTCGACGAGTTCACCACGACCCGCGAGAGCGTTCTTCCGGCAGCCGGCTGCGAAATCTGCCCGACGGTCGAGGTCGGGCGCGTGACACTTCCCTGGGGAGACCATGAACGCGACGGCAGTACGGTTACCTGACCAGTTCTCACCCGGTGCGGTCGCCTCCAACGCCGCGACGCCCACCTGTTGCTGTTGTTGTTGCTGCTGCGCGATTTCCTCGGTCGGTGCGGCTGTGCAGATCCCGGCCGCATTGCACCAGGACACCAAAGACCTGCCGCGGCGCCGCAGCCTGCTCGTGCTGCCGTCCGCGCTCCTGCCCTTGCTGGTCTTCGCGTCGCCGTTCATCGTCGGCGCCACGTCGGCCGACCCGCACTGGGGCTGGTGGCTCGGTGGCATCGTCGCGGCACTGGGGTGGGCCGTCGCGTCCGGGTTTCTGGCCCGGTCGCCGAAGCCGTGGGCGAGCCTGGCCCGGCTGCTCGGCTGGATCGCGCTGTGGTGCCTGGAGCCGTTCGTGGCGCTGCCGCTGGTGGCCCTCCTGGCCGGGACGAGCGGGCTGGGGGACGCGGCGATCTGGGTCGGCGTCGGCCTCTACCTCTGCGGGGCGCTCGGGTTCGGCTACGCGCTCTTCCACCACTACCGGGCCAAGCGGTGAGGACCGTCGCGGAGGCGCTCGCCGAGCGCGCGGTCGGGTGGCGTCAGGGCGTGGTGTCCCAGCTGCACCCCGTGCCGCACAGCCTGTCCGATGTGGACCTGGAGGGCTGGGCGGCGGTGCCGGAGCCGTTCGCGACCGGCGGCACCTCCGGTGGCACGTCGCGGATCGCGGCGATCGCCGAGGCGCTGGAACGCCACGCCGCCGCGCGAGCACCGCTGGAGGTCGTCACCGAGGGCGAGTGCTGGCCGTTGGACCACTTCAGCCTTCACACGGTCGAGCAGCGCGTGGCGCCGAACTACCGCTACCGCAAGGGATACGTCGACACCCGGTACACGCGGGCGTGGACGTTGCCCGGCAACGAACCGATCCGCGTGCCAGCCGGGCTGGTGGCGTTGGACGCCTCGTACGGCCTCCCGGCGACGTCGTCCGGTCTCGCGGCGGGTCCGTCGACGACGAGTGCCCTGCTCAGGGCCGTGCAGGAACTGGTCGAACGTGACGCGTTCACGACGACGTGGCTGCACTCCATCGCACCGCCGCGGTTCACGACGGACCTGCCACACGGTGTGCAGGCGTTCGACCTCACCCCCGCGTACAGCCCGCACCCGGTGGTCTCGGTGGCGGGTTCGCTGCCGGTCGCCGGCAAGCCGCGTCCCACGCTCGGGCTCGCCTGCCGCGCCACGGTGGAAGAAGCGGTGCGGAAGGCGTACGAGGAGTGGGTGCAGGGCACCGTGTTCATCGAGGTGTGGTTGGCGCGCAACGGGGACACGCCCGTCGAAGAGCCCACCGACTTCGACCAGCACGCCGTGTACTACGCGACGAACCCGGCGAAGTGGGACGCGCTGCCGTGGTTCACAGGTCCGGAAGCCCCGCCACCGCCGGACGCGGCGGCCGTGGGCACCGCCGCTACCGAACTGACGGAGCTGGTGCACTCGCTGGACGACGCCGGTATCCGTCTCGCCTACCGCGAACTCACCACGCCGGAACTCTCGGCCGTCGGGCTGCACTGCGTGCGCGTGCTGTCCCCCGACCTCGCGCCGCTGCACGCCGACCACCGCTGGCCGCACCTCGGCGGACGGGCCCGCGAGCTCGGCTGGCGCTACCCGCACGCCACCCCGGGCGTGTTCCCGAATCCCGCACCGCATCCGCTGGGGTGACACCGATGTTCGAGGAATTCTGGGCCGCCAGCCGGTTCTCCCCGCTGCACCAGCGCAGGCTCGGCGAGCGGCTGCGCGACTTCCGGCCACAGCCCACGGTGATCGACCCGCTGGAGCTGCCCTCACCGCCCGTTCCCCTGCCCAGGCCGCAAGACCGGTTGCAGAAGCTCTTCCGGGCGCGGAGGAGCATCCGCGAGTTCACCGCGAAACCGTTGACGGACAAGCAACTCGGCACGGTCCTGGGTGCTCTGCTGGACAACAGCTGCCCGTCGGCGGGCGGGTTGCAGTCGTTGCGCTGCTACGCGTTCGTCGGCGGACGCGCGGTCCGCTACGACTTCCACCGCCACGCCTTGCAGGACATCGGTCCCGCCCCGGACAACCTCGCCGAGATCCTCGGAACGCCTTCCGCGCCACCACTGACGATCGTGCTGGTGCTGGCGGACGCCGAGCTGTTCGAGAAGTACGGCGAACGAGCGGGCCGGTTCGGCCTCGTCGAGGCGGGCGCGGCGGCCCAGACCATCTGCCTCCGGCTCGCGGAACAACGGCTGGGCGGCCACCTCCTCGGCGGGGTGGCGGACAACGAGATGCTGCGCGCGCTCGGCCTGCCGGCGGGACTGCGCGTGGCGACGGCGATCGCGTGCGGGCACGCTGTCACCTGACGTTCAGCCGATCGTGTCTACCGGGCTCAGTCGATCACCGCTACAACTGGGCGAGACCCTGCTCACATCCGAGGGAGCTCGCCATGTCGAAGACCCTGCGTTCGGCGTTCGTCGGTGCCGCCGCCACCCTGTCCCTGCTCTTCACCGTTGCCCCGGCGTCCGCCGTGGACGTCGTCGCGGTCACCGACGACTACCTCTACTCGAAGTCCCTCAGCCAGTTCACAACACTGCGCGCGCAGCAGCCGTACGCGGGCCAGCTCGACTGGTCGTCCGACGGCTGCTCGTCCTCGCCGGACAACCCGTTCGGCTTCACCTTCCTGCCGACCTGCCACCGGCACGACTTCGGCTACCGCAACTACAAGCGGCAGTCGCGCTTCACCGAGGCCAACCGGCTGCGCATCGACAACAACTTCAAGGCCGACATGTACAACCAGTGCGGTAGCAACTGGGCGTGCAAGCGGACCGCGGACGTGTACTACGCGGCGGTGCGCCAGTTCGGCGGCAGCGGTGCGTCGACGGCGAAGATCATGCAGCAGGCCGGCCTGAAGTAACCGGCGGGACGGGTTTCCGGCCGTGAAGCAGCCAGGGAGGGCTTCACGGCCAGAGACCCGGTGGTGCCGCTACTCGTCGCCGTCCGGACCGCCGCCACGCATCAGGTGGATCACCGAGTCCAGCTCGTCCGGCTTGATCAGCACCTCGCGCGCCTTCGAGCCCTCGGACGGGCCGACGACGCCGCGCGTCTCCAGCAGGTCCATCAGGCGGCCCGCCTTGGCGAAGCCGACGCGGAGCTTGCGCTGCAGCATCGACGTCGAGCCGAACTGCGACGTCACGATCAGCTCGGTCGCCTGCACCAGCAGCTCCAGGTCGTCGCCGATGTCGGCGTCGATCTCCTTCTTGTCGCCCGCCTTCTGCGCCGTGACGCCGTCGGTGTACTCGGGCTGCGCCTGGTTCTTGGTGAAGTCGACGATCTGGGAGATCTCCTCGTCGCCGACGAACGCGCCCTGGATGCGCACCGGCTTCGAGGCGCCCATCGGCAGGTAGAGGCCGTCGCCCATGCCGATCAGCTTCTCGGCGCCCGGCTGGTCGAGGATGACCCGCGAGTCGGTCAGCGACGACGTCGCGAACGCCAGGCGGGACGGGACGTTCGTCTTGATCAGGCCGGTGACGACGTCGACGGACGGGCGCTGGGTCGCGAGGACGAGGTGGATGCCCGCGGCACGCGCCTTCTGCGTGATGCGGACGATCGCGTCCTCCACGTCGCGCGGCGCGGTCATCATCAGGTCGGCCAGCTCGTCGACGATCGCCATGATGTACGGGTACGGGCGGTACTCGCGCTCCGAGCCGGGCGGGGCGGTGATCTCGCCGGACTTCACCTTGCGGTTGAAGTCGTCGATGTGGCGCACCCGGTTGACCTGCATGTCCTGGTAGCGCTGCTCCATCTCCTCGACGAGCCACGCGAGCGCCGCCGCCGCCTTCTTCGGTTGCGTGATGATCGGCGTGATCAGGTGCGGGATGCCCTCGTACGGCGTCAGCTCGACCATCTTCGGGTCGATCAGGATCATCCTGACCTCGTCCGGCGTCGCGCGGGCGAGCAGCGACACCAGCATCGAGTTCACGAACGACGACTTGCCGGACCCCGTGGAACCCGCGACGAGCAGGTGCGGCATCTTCGTCAGGTTCGCGGTGACCATGTGGCCCTCGATGTCCTTGCCCAGGCCCACCACCATCGGGTGCGTGTCCTCGAGCGTGGACGGCGAGCGCAGCACGTCGCCCAGGCGCACCATCTCGCGGTCGCTGTTGGGGACCTCGATGCCCACCGCTGACTTGCCGGGGATCGGGGCGAGCAGGCGGACGTTGTCCGTCGCGACGGCGTAGGCGATGTTCTTGGTCAGCGCGGTGATCTTCTCGACCTTCACGCCGGGGCCGAGCTCGACCTCGTAGCGCGTGACCGTCGGGCCGCGGGTGAAGCCGGTGACCTGGGCGTCGATCGAGAACTGGTCCAGCACGCCGGTGATGGCCTCGATCATCTGGTCGTTGGCCTTGCTGCGGGCCTTCGGCGCGTCGCCGTCCTTGAGGATCTCCGGCGGCGGCAGCTGGTAGTCGCCCTCGACGGCGCGCACGGCCATCGCCGGGGCCGCCGCGGCGGCCTTCTTCCCCTTCGGCGCGGGCACCGGTCTCGGCGCGGGCTCCGGCTCGGGTTCGGGCTCCTCCAGCGGGAGCTCCGGTTCCTCCGAGACGGTCTCCGCGGCCTGGCGGCGGCGCGACGGGCGGCGCAGGCGGGGCGGCTTCGGTTCCCGCTCCGGCTCCTCCTCCACGTCCACCGGCGGCTCGGAGGGCTCGCGGTGCACGAGGGCGCGAAGTCGTTGCGGCACCTCGCGAACGGGCCAGTGCAGCACGCACAGCAGACCGAAGACGAAGATCATCACGAGCAGCGGGCCCGCGACCCACGGGGTGAGGCCCTGCGCGAGGAAGCCACCGGCGAGGTAGCCGAGCGCGCCACCCGCGTCGCGCCGGGCGAGCGGGTCCGCCGGCAGACCGCCGATGAGGTGGAACATGCCCAGCACGCCGATGCTGATCAGCACACCGCCGACGACGAGCCGGAACCGCTCCTCCGGCTTGGAGTCCGTGCACATCAGCGTCACGCCGATGCCGAACAGCACGACCGGGACGATCACGGCGGGAAAGCCGACGGAGCTGCGCACGGCGACGTCGACCCACTGGCCGACCGGGCCGCCCGCCTGCCACCACACACCGGCGCCGGTGATCATGGAGAGCGCGATCAGGAACAGGCCGATGCCGTCCCGGCGGTGTTCGGGTTCGAGTCCCTTGGTGCCGGTGATCGCACGGACCACGCTGCCCACACCACGTCCCAGAGCGCCCCACACGGCGCTGATGGCGCCACCACCGCTCCTGCGCGGGGCGGGCTTTTTGGACGCGGTGGATCGCGTACGCGGCTTTGCTGGTGCTTTGCCGCGTGACGTGGTCTTTCTCGAAGTCCCTGTACGCCCGGCCATGTCTCTAAGGTAGTCCCTTGCGCCCCAGCAGCCCCGTTTGCAACTGGGACGCGTGCGAAAGCTCATGGTTCACCGGATCGTGTCCGATGTCCTCACGACACGCCGTACGCTGCGCGCGTGTCCACACCGCTCATCTGGCGCGTGCTCATGGCGATCGACCGTGGCTTCGTCGCGCTGACCGGCAAGCTCGAGGTGTCGGGAGACATCCCGAAGGAACTCCTCGGCAAGCCGTTGCTGCTGGCGTCCAACCACATCGGCAACATCGACCCGATGGTGCTCATCGCGGCGTGCCGCAAGATGGGCGTCAACCCGCGCTTCATGCTCGCGGGCGGCCTGCTCGACGCACCGGTCGCGGGCCCGATCCTCAAGGCGAGCGGCCACCTGCGCGTCGACCGGCGGTCCGCGAACGCGGGCGAGGCGATGCACCGGGCCGTCGAGGCGCTGCGCGAGGGCGGCGACCCGATCGCCGTCTACCCCGAGGGCAAGATCACGCTCGACCCCGGCATGTGGCCCGAGCGCGGCAAGACCGGTGTCGCACGGATGGCTCTCGGCGGCGGCATTCCGGTCATCCCGATCAGCCAGTGGGGGGCGCACGAGGGCGTCTACTGGGGCAACCTCAGCGTCGGCGGGTGGAGGGACCTCCTGCCGTACCTGACGTCCTGGCTGCGGGCGATCCGCAGGCGGCCGACGTTCAAGGTCCACTTCGGCAAGCCGGTGGACCTCGGCGACCTGAAGGCGGAGACGATGGGCGACGCCCGCCGGGCGCACGAACGCATCATGCTCGCGATCACCGAGGGCCTCGTGCCACTGCGTCTCGACGAGCCGGACCTGCCGCGCTTCCACGACCCGACGCGCCCGACGACCGGGACCTCCCCCTGGCGGCCCGCGTGACCGAGTAGGCCATCACGGTCACCAGCATCAGGAACGGCGCGGGGCTCCCGGTGCGGAGGCCGATCACCAGGTCGGCCACCGGAACCACCAGCGCCAGCACGAACATCCCGGTGCCCGCCGTGGGCAGCTTGACCTTCGGGTCCGCCCACGGCGTGCGCCCCCACGGCTTCGCGACGCTGAGCCACGTCTGGAACGCGAACCCGCTGATCATCAGCGTGGTGCCGATCGGCATCCACGGCGTGACGTGCCCGTGCGAGGCCGCCTCCAGCCGGTCGCTCAGGATGAAGATGCCGATGTAGAGCTGTGCGACCGTGATCGCGAACTTCGTGAGCACCCACCAGTGCCGGAAGTAGCCCCACGGCGTCGTCGCGCTGAGCATCATCCCGCTGAACGCGCTGGCCGCGCCCATGAACGCGAGCACGTGGTGGTCGAGCACCCGCGCCATCCGGAAGGCACTGACGTCACCGGTCTCCAGGCCGTACAGCAACAGGGCCAGCAACGCCACGGCCTGGCTGAGCCAGCCGACGGACGTGACGACGTGCAGCCACACCAACAGGGTCCGCGCTCGCTTCTGCATGACATGTAGCTTGCCTACATATCAGCGCGCGCACATCCGGGATGTCCCCTACTGAGCGACCCGGTCCAGCCACTCCCCCATGAGCGCGTCGAACAGCCCCGGCTGCTCGATCTGCAGGTTGTGCCCGGCGGTGTCGAGCACGGCGAACGACGCGTACGGGTAATGCGGCAGCAACGCGTACACGTCCTCGTAGCCCGTGATGTTGTCCTGCCTGCCGGTCAGGAACAGCGCGGGCCTGCGGTAGATCCCCAGCTCCGGCCCCTCGGACAGCTCCCAGCTGCCCTGGATGCGCGTCATCGCCGCTCGGTCCGCGAGCTCCAGGCCCGGCAGGATCTCCTCCGCGAAGCGCCGCGCCGTCTCCTCCGTCCGCACCACGGCCATGCCGTCGAAGTGCACAGCCACTTCGGGGTCGAGCTCCGCGCCGTCCGACCGCCGCACCTCCAACGACGGCACCGTGCGGTCGGCAGGCCACACCGCCGTACCGGTCGGGCAGATCAACGCCAGCCCTCGCACCTGGTCAGGACGCCGGTGCGCCAGTGCGCGGGCGAGATAGCCGCCGTAGGACTCACCGATCACGAGGAACGGCCCGTCGATGTGCGTGTCGACGAACTCCTCGACGGCGGCCAGCACGTCGTCGGTCGACCGCACGTCGTTCGCAGGCGACTTCCCCATCGCCGGCAGGTCGGGGTAGAGACGCCGGTAGCCCGGCCTGGCCGCGAAGAGCGGTTCCAGGCACCCGAGCATCAGGCGGTGGTCAGGGGTCCAGCCGTGGATGGCGAGCACAGGCGTGCCCGCGCCGATTTCTTCGAAGTGCACGAAGTCTTTCTATGCCAACTCGTGCAGCCTCGTACGCACTTCGGGGGCAAGCGGGTGGTCGTAGTCCTCGTAGATCGTCAACGCCTCCAGCAGGTGCGTGCGCGCGACCTCCACCTGTTCCGCGCTCGCCTCCCCCAGGCCGTGCAAGGCTTCCGCGAGGGTCTTGCGGTCACCGACCACGCGCAGGAGGTCCACCGCGCGCCGGAACGAGTCGCGGGACTCCGCGCGCTGCCCCAGTTTCAGCCGCGCCCAGCCGATGCTGACCAACGCCATCGCCTTGCCGTGCACCGCGTCGTGCGAGTCGAGCACGTCGAACGCCGTCCGCGCCGACGCGAGCGAGTCCTCGTACCTGCCGGCCAGCCGCAGGATGTCGCTCAGGAACAGCCGGGTGCCGCCCTCGCCGAACCACGACCCGACCTCCGCGTGGCGTTCGAGAGCCTCGCGGAACCGCTCGACGGCCAGGTCGAACTGGCGCAGGCCGCCGTAGGCCATGCCCAGGCCGGTCAGGCTCCACGCGGCGCCCTCGCGGTCGTCGATGTCGCGGCGGATCTCCAGGGCTCGGTCGAAGAGCTCCAGGGCGTCGGCGAAGCGCTGACCGCGGCAGGCCGCCAGGCCCTGCCCGTGGATCGCCCAGGAGCGGGCGGCCTGGTCGCCGTCCGCCGCCGCGGCGCGTTCGGCGACGCGGTAGCCGCGCGTCCACTCGTCCAGGGCGCTGGACACGATGAAGTAGTTCCACAGCGCGATCGGGATCTGCCAGGCCGCGGGGGAGCGCTCGTCCTCGGCCAGCCGTGCCGCGGCGAGCAGGTTGGGCAGCTCGGTGCGGCACCAGGTGAACGCCTCGTCGTGCGAGTCGAAGTCCTGTGTGGACAGTGGTGGCAGCAGGAACGCCGGGTGGTCCGGCGGCGAGAGGACCGCCCCCGCCGCGTTCGCGGTGCCGCGGTACCAGTCGAGCAGGCGGTGCACGGCCTCGGCGCGGGCCTCGGCGGACTCCTCGGTGGCGGCCAGCTCCGTCGCGTACAGGCGGAGCAGGTCGTGCAGGCGGAACCGGCCGCGCGCGACCTCCTCGATCATGTGGCCGCCGGTCAGCACGTCCAGCAACGCGCGCGCCCGCGACGGGGTCACGCCCGCCAGCGCCGCCACGGCGGCCAGGCTGACCTCGGCGCCGGGGTGCAGGCCGATGAGGCGGAACACCCGTGCCGCGTCGGGCTTGAGCGCCAGGTACGACCAGGAGAACGCGGCGCGCACGGCCGTGTCCTCGTCGTCGCCCGTCGCCAGCAGGTCCAGCCGGTCGCGCTCGTTCGCGAGGTCGCCCGCCAGGTCCGCGAGCGTGAGGTGCGGGCGCGTGACGACGCGTTCGGCCACGATCCGCACGGCCAGCGGCAGGTGCCCGCACAGTTCGACGAGCTTGGCCGCGGCGGCGGGTTCGGCGGCGACGCGGCCGGGCCCCACCGAGGACGCGAGCAGCGCCAGGCCCTCGTCGCGGGTGAGCGTCGACAACGTCATCGAGTGAGCGCCGTCCCGTGCGACCAGCCCGCCCAGGTGGTTGCGGGAGGTGACCAGGACCATCGACGACGACCGTCCGGGCAGCAGCGGGCGGACCTGGTCGGCCAGCCGCGCGTTGTCGAGCAGGATCAGCACGCGCTTGTTCGCGAGGACGCTCCGGTACAGCGCTGCCTTGGCCGACAGGTCGTCCGGGACGCGTTCGGCCGGCACGCCGACGCTTTGCAGCAGCTGTTGCAACGCGGCGGCGGCGCGCACGGGCGGCGCGGAGGCGTCGAACCCCCGCAGGTCCACGTGCAGCTGCCCGTCGGGGAAGCGGGACGCCATCTGGTGCGCGAACCTCACCGCGAGGGCGGTCTTGCCGACGCCACCCGTGCCGGTGATCGCGACGAGCGTCGGCGCGTGGTCGTGCGGGACGAGCTCGGCGAGCTTCGCGAGCTCCTTCTCCCGCCCGGTGAAGTCGCGGACCTCGTGCGGCAGCTGCACCGGCACGAGCGCGGGCGTGGCGGGCGCCAGGTGCGGGTCGTGCCGTCCGGCGAGGAGCTGTTCGTGGATGCGGCGCAGCTCGGGGCCCGGCTCGATGCCGAGCTCCTCGACCAGCAGCCGGCGCAGGTCGGTGAAGACGGCGAGAGCCTCGGCCTGTCTTCCCCCGCTGTACAACGCGGACATCAACAACCCATGCAGCCTTTCACGCAGCGGATGCTCGGTGACCAGCGTCGTGAGCTCGGCCGCGACCTCCGCCTCACGCCCGACGGACAGCATCAGCGCGGCGCGTTGCTCCACGGCCGTGAGACGCAGCTCGTCCAGACGTGCCCGCTCGACGGCGGCGAACGGGCCCGGCACGCCGTCCAGCGCGACACCCCGCCACAGCCCCAGCGCGAGGTCGAACGCGGCAATGGCCGCCGCCGGTTCGTCGCGCAGCCGTGCCGCCTCGTCCAGGTAGGTGCGGAACAGGGCGGCGTCGGTGCTGCCGGGCGGGAGCCGCAGCAGGTACCCGGCGTCCGTGGACAGCAGGACGGAGCTGGGTGCCCGCGAGGCCCGTCCCGGTTCGAAGAGCCGCCGCAACCCGGCGACGTAGGTGTGGATGCCGTTGTCCGCGCTCGCGGGCGGCTCGTCACCCCAGACCGCGTCGATCAGCTCGCTGCGGGACACCACGTGGTTGGCGCGCAGCGCCAGCACCGCCAGCACAGCCCTCTGCCGCGGCGGTCCGAGCGTGAGCTCCCGACCGTCGAGCGTCGCCGCGAGCGCGCCCAGCAGACTGACGCGCACCTCGTTCCGCACCACTCGTCCCACTTCGTCGCTGTCCGCAGCCACCCCGCAACCTATCGTCAGCGATCGTCCAGAGACCATCCAGAACCCGTACAGAGGGTTTCTCCACACTTCACTCAGGTGGATTGGGCCGAAATGAGGGGGCGCGGATGAACGCGGCCGAGGTGTTCGACGCGCTCGGACTGGAATACCAACGGGCGTGGTCGCACCAGCCCGCGCTGCACGGCACCCTCGCCTGGTTCGCCGCGACCCAGCCCTCCGGCTCGCGGGTGCTCGACATCGGGTGCGGCACCGGCGTCCCCGTGGCGCGCACGCTCGCCAAGGCGGGCATGAGGGTCACCGGCATCGACGTGTCGCCGGTGATGGTCGACCTCGCCGCCACGCAGGTCCCCGACGCCACGTTCCACAAGATCGACGTGCGCGACTTCGAGACGCCCGCCGGGTCGTGGGACGTCGTCTGCGCCGTGTTCTCCCTGCTCCAGATGCGGCAGGGAGAGATCGTCAAGACCCTCGGCCAGGTCTCCACGTGGCTGCGGCCCGGCGGGCACTTCTTCCTCGCGACCGTGCCCATCGACGTCGAGCAGGTGACGCTGCCGTGGATGGGCCAGGAGATCGAGGTGTCGTCGTTCTCCGAGGAGAACTACGAGAAGCACCTCGCCGACGTGGGCCTGCGGGTGGTGCGCAGGAGCCGCCCCGTGTTCACGCCGTCGTTCCCCGGAGCGACTCCCGAGGAGTCGCTGCACCTGGTGTGCCAGCGCTCCTAGCCGACAGTCGAGCGGCGTGATCCTGCCGGGGTCGCCGTCCCACCGCGGGTGCCGGGCCGTGCCTCGTCCCCCAAGATCGCGAGCATGTGCAGGATCTAGTGCTGCTCCGCGAGGGCACGGCCGATGAAGTGCGCGGACAGCAAAGCGAAGATGTACGCCTGCAGCACCTGTACCAGCGCCTCCAGGAAGAACAACCCGACCGCGAGCGCGAAGCCCACCGCCGACACCGGCTTGAGGTAGATCGGCGCGTTCAGCAGCACGAACTCGCTGCCGAGCGTGAACACCAGGATCAGCAGGTGGCCCGCGAACATCGCCGCGAACACCCGGATGGCGAGGGTCAGCGGGTCGAAGAAGAACTTCAGGATCACCTCGGTCGGGATCAGCAGGCCCCACAGCACCGGCTTCGGCACGTCCTTGACGACGAACTGGTTGCGCAGGTAGCCGCGCAGGCCGAACTTCCGGATGCCCACGAAGTGGTAGAGCGGGTAGATCACCAGCAGCGCGATGGCCAGCGGGAAGCCGCTGTGCGTGAAGGTCGGGAACTGCACCAGCGGGACCAGCCCGTAGAGGTTGTTCACCAGCACGAAGCAGAAGATGCTCACGATCAGCGACACGTACGGCGCGAACTCCTTCGCGCCGATCTGGTCCCGCGCGATCGTGTTGCGGCCCAGGTCGTAGACCGACTCGGCGGCGAACTGCCAGCGCGTCGGCACGAGCTCGAGCTTCCTGGTGGTGAGCAGGAAGAACGTCAGGATGATCACCACCGACAGCACCAGCAGGGCCTGCGGCTTCGTCACCGTGAGCTCGAACGGCAGCCCCAGCGGGTTGGTCCAGGTGAACATCGGCCGGAGCAGGATGTCGGCTCCACCGGGTGGCACGAACACGTCGTCGACGGCCATGTGGCGATCCCCCTCGTCCATGGTCTGGAACCAGAACCTAGCGAGGAGGTCACGAACGCGTCACGAGAACGGGCGGCGTTCACGCGAATGCGCGAACACCGCCCGTGAACTCGCAGGTCAGACGGGGATGACGGTCGGAACGATCATCGGCCGGCGGCGGTAGGTCTCCGCCACCCAGCGCCCGACGACCCTGCGCACGGCCTGCGCCACGCGGTGGGTGTCGGTGATGCCCTCGGCCTCGGTGCGCGCCAGCTCCATCTCCACCAGCGGCACGACGCCCTCCAGCGCCTTCGGGTCGTCGGAGAACCCGCGTCCGGAGATCGTCGGCGGGGCCACGGCGCGGCCGGTCGCGGTGTCGATGGCGACGGAGATCGAGATGAACCCGCCCTCGCCCAGCACCAAGCGGTCGGACAGGGTCGACTCGCCGACGTCGCCGACGGACAGGCCGTCGACGTAGACGTGTCCGACCACGACGCGCCCGGACACCGCGGCCTTGCCGTCGACCAGGTCGACGACGACGCCGTCCTCGGCGATCACCACGTGGTCCTCGGCGACACCGGTGGCCACGGCCAGTGCGGCGTTCGCGCGCAGGTGCCGCCACTCGCCGTGCACCGGCATCACGTTCGACGGCCGCACGGCGTTGTAGAGGAACAGCAGCTCACCCGCGGGCGAGTGGCCGGAGACGTGGACCTTGGCGTTGCCCTGGTGCACGACGGTGGCGCCGAGCTTGGCGAGGCCGTTGACGACGTTGAAGACGGCGTTCTCGTTGCCCGGGATCAGCGACGACGCGAGGATCACCGTGTCACCCTCGCGGATCGAGATCTGCCGGTGCTCGCCGCGGGCCATGCGCGACAGCGCCGACAGCGGCTCGCCCTGCGACCCGGTCGACACGAAGAGGACCTCGTCCTCCTGCATCCGCATGGCCTCGTCGAGGTCGACGAACAGGCCGTCCGGCACGTTCAGGAAGCCCAGCTCGGACGCGATGCCCATGTTGCGGACCATCGAGCGGCCCACGAACGCGACCTTGCGCTGGTACTGCACGGCCACGTCGAGCACCTGCTGCACGCGGTGCACGTGCGAGGCGAAGCAGGCGACGATGACCCGCTGGTCGGCCTTGCGGATGACGTTCTCCAGCACCGGGCCGATCTCGCGCTCGGGCACCACGAAGCCGGGCACCTCGGCGTTGGTCGAGTCGACCAGGAACAGGTCCACGCCCTCGTCGCCCAGGCGGGAGAAGCCCGCCAGGTCGGTCAGGCGGCCGTCGAGCGGCAGCTGGTCCAGCTTGATGTCGCCGGTGTGCAGCACGAGCCCCGCCGGCGTGCGGATGGCCACGGCCAGCGCGTCCGGGATCGAGTGGTTCACGGCGAAGAACTCGAGCTCGAACGGCCCGAACGGCTGCCGCTGGCCCTCGCGGACCTCGACCAGCCGGGGGTTCTGGCGGTGCTCCTTGCACTTCGCGGCGAGCAGCGCCAGCGTGAAGCGAGAGCCCACGACCGGCACGTCGGGACGCAGCTTGAGCAGGAACGGGACCGCGCCGATGTGGTCCTCGTGGCCGTGCGTGAGGACGATGGCGTCGATGTCGTCGAGCCGGTCCTCGATGGCGCGGAAGTCCGGCAGGATCAGGTCCACGCCCGGCTGGTCGTCCTCGGGGAAGAGCACGCCGCAGTCGACGACGAGCAGCCGTCCGGCGTGCTCGAAGACGGTCATGTTGCGGCCGACCTCGCCAATTCCGCCGAGTGCGACGACGCGGAGGCCGCCTTCCGGCAGTGCGGGTGGCAGTTCGGTCGATTGGGTCACGCGTTGACTCCCAGTTCGGCCGCGATGGCCTCGATGTCCTCGGCGGCGGCCGGCACCAGCGGCAGACGGGGTTCCCCCACGTCCAGTCCGCGCAGGCGCAGCGCAGCCTTCGTGTACGTCACGCCGGGTACCCGGCGGAAGGGTCGCAGCAACGGCAGCAGCGACTCGTGGATCTCCCTGGCCCGCGCCACGTCCCCCGACTCGAACGCGTCGGCCATGTCGCGGAGGCGGTCCGCCGCGAGGTGGCCGATGACGCTCACGAACCCGACGGCGCCGACGGACAGCCACGGCAGGTTCAGCGGGTCGTCACCCGAGTAGTAGGCGAGGTCGGTGCTCGCGAGCACCCGGCTGCCCGCGTGCAGGTCGCCCTTGGCGTCCTTCACGGCGAGAATCCGCGGGTGCTCTGACAGGCGCAGAATGGTGTCGACCTCGATCGGCACGACCGCGCGCGGGGGGATGTCGTAGAGCATCACCGGCAGCCCGGAGGCGTCGGCGACGGCGGTGAAGTGCGCGAGCAGGCCCTCCTGCGGCGGCCGCGAGTAGTACGGGGTCACGACCAGCGCGCCGTGCGCCCCCGCCTTCTCGGCCTGCTGCACCAGGTGGACGCTGTGCGCGGTGTCGTAGGTGCCAGCGCCGGCGACCACGGTCGCCCGGTCGCCCACGGCCTCGACGACGGCCGTGATCAGCGCGGCCTTCTCGCGGTCGGTCGTCGTGGGGCTCTCCCCCGTCGTCCCGTTCACCACCAGGCCGTCGTTGCCCAGGTCCACCAGGTGCTCCGCCAGCTGCTGCGCCTTGACGAGGTCGATCTCGCCGCGCGTGTCGAACGGCGTGACCATGGCGGTGAGAACGCGGCCGAACGGCCGGTTCGGCGCTGCGTACGGGCTTGCGGGCATGCGCAGAAACTACCCGAGATCAGACGCTCCGGTTCAACGACCGCACCCGTTGCACCGCATCGGACTCACCGCTGTATTCCACCCTGGCCTCGTCCCTGCCGAACGCGAGCATCACCAGCTCGGGCACCTCGCCCGTGATCACCACTCCGTTCGCGCCCTGCTTGGCCACGACGTGCTCACCGTCGGGACGGACCAGCGTGACACCGACGGGTGACTTCCGGTACGTCATGCGTGCCGTGAACGGCAGCACCTTCCACAGCACGGCCTCGCGGCGGGCGTCGTAGGGCCGCGGCTCCCAGCCGGGCTGTGCGCGGCGCACGTCCTCGTGGTGCACGAAGTACTCGGCGGTGTTCATCAGGTCGTCGATCGGCTTGATCCAGAACGGCGGCGTGCGCACCAGGTCGAGGAGCTCGCTCCACGCCTTGTGCGCGTAGCCGTCCTGGACCTTCTCCGTCCACTTCGCGAACGCGGGCAGCACCATGCCCGGCGCGATGTCGATGCGGCGCTCCCTGACCGCGAGGTGCGCGGCCAGGTCCCTCGCCGTCCAGGTGCCGCACAGCGTCGGCACGTCCGGTCCGAGCTCGGTCATCAGGTCCACGAGCGCTTTGCGCTCATCGCGGGCGAGGCTCACCCTCCCATTGCACCACAGCCCGGATCACGCCTCGTCCGGCTTGTAGCAGCCCTGGAAGCCCTCCGGCTTGGCCGACCGGTCGGCGAACAGCTTCACGACCTGGTCGCGGTTGAGGTTCTCCGGGTAGCCGGGCCAGTCGGGTTCCCGCCCGCCGACGTGCAGCTCGTCGAGCCAGTAGCCGGACTGGCCGGAGACCTTCTCGAACTCCAGGTCGCAGCCCTTCACGCGGACGACCACCTCGATGACCTTCTCCGAGGACTTGACCGTGCGCTTGCCGACCTTCTTGGACTTCTTCTCCTTCTCGGTGCTGGGCTCGCCGGGGTTGGCGAACCCGGCGGCCTTCAGCTCGGCGACGAACTTGTCCTCGTTGCCGGAGCACGCCGTCAGCGCGGCCACGCACCCGAGAACGAGCAGGACGGAACCGGTCCGTCTCCCCATGGTCAGCTTTCCTTCTTCGCGATGACGGACCCGTCGAGCTTGCCGCCGTCCCTGGCCGACGCGAGGCACCAGATCTTGCGCTTGGCGCTGCCGCTCTTGTCCTTGGTCCACGCGGTCTCGCTCGGCACCAGGGTCGTGAGCTTGAGCTTCGAGCCGTCCTTCACCCACTCCGAGTTCAGCGTCATCTCGCACCGGGCCACGCCGAGGCTCTTCAACGCGTCCACGCCCGGATACGCGGCGTCCGGCAGGCTCGACTGCGACGGCAGCGTGTCCACCGAGTCGAACACCTCGAAGTCGTGCGGCTCGTCGCACTCCTCGCGGGTCTCGGAGTTGAGCAGCTTCGCGGGCGCGACCTCGCCGATGCCGCACGTGTTCTCGTAGAGCTCGAACACCGGCACCTCGGCGCCCTCGCCGTAGGTGAGCGCGGCGCTGTTGCTGCCGCCGGGCGCCGTGAACGCCTTGTGCGTGAAGATGCCGCCGGTGAACGCCGCCGCGGCGAGCACGCCCGCGGCGACCAGCGCCAGGACGCGGTTGCGCTTCTTCTTCGCCGGGTCCACCGGCGGTGCCTGCTGGTACTGCTGCGTGACCTGCGGCGGGATGCCGGCGGGCGGCGTCGGCTGGTTGCCGATGCTGGAGAGCATCGCGCGGGCCTGCGGGCCCGACAGCCGGGCGTTCGGGTCGGCGATCAGCAGACCGGTGATGACGGCGCCGAGCACGCCGGTCGCCCGCGTGAGGCGCGGGGTCTCGCTCATGATCGCGTGCAGCGTCGAGGCCGTGGAGGAGCGTTCGAACGGGCTCCAGCCCTCGACGGCGTAGCAGAGGGTGGCGCCCAGCGCCCACAGGTCGGACGCGGGGGCGGCCTCGTGGCCGTGGATGCGCTCCGGCGACATGTAGGCGGGTGAGCCGATGAGGCTGCCGCTGGTGGTCAGGCGCGGGTCGTCGACGGCCTGGGCGATGCCGAAGTCGGTGAGCTTGACCCTGCCGTCCGGGCGGACCATCAGGTTGCCCGGCTTCACGTCGCGGTGCACGATCCCGGCCTGGTGCGCGGCCTCCAGCGCGGACAACGCCTGCAGCGCGATCGAGACGACCTGGTTCTGCGGCATCGGGCCGTGCGTGCTGATCAGCGTCGACAGCGTCGCCGCCTCGACCAGCTCCATGATGATGTACGTCGTGCCGTTCTCGTTGATGGCGTCGTACACCGTCACGATGGACGGGTCGTTGAGCTTGCCCGCGGTGCGTGCCTCCCGCAGGGCGCGCTCTTCGAGCACACGGCGTTCCTCGTGCGCGATGCCGTCCGGCAGGTGCAGTTCCTTGATCGCGACGAAACGCCCGATGTGGCGGTCCTGTGCGCGCCAGACGATGCCCATGCCGCCGCGGCCGAGCTCCGCCACGAGGGCGTAGCGGCCGGCGATGACGCGCGGTTCGACTGCCTGTCCTTGCAACGTGCGCTCCTCCAACTGGTGAGCCAGTGGGCGTAGACGGTACTTCAGACCACCCAGTCGGAGGATCGGTTCCTAGACTTCCGGCGCTACAACCAGTTCGTGACCTGCGGCACGCAACGCCACCACCGCACGGTCCAGGTCGGACTGCTTCACCAACAGGTGGTCCGTGTCGTATGTGGACAGCGCGAACAGCGAGACTCCCGCGGCGGCCAGCTCTCCCGCCAGCGCGGCCATGATCCCGGTGAGCGTGAACTCCAGCGGGCCGCGCACGGTGAGCAGCCGCCAGCCCTTCTCGGTGCTGTCGCCACCGAGGGGGAACGACGAGGGCGCGATGACCGACACCTCGTCCGGGGTCCTGGTCACCGACACGAGCACGCCGGTGAGGCCGAACAGCCCGGCGGGGACCTGAGCGTCCGGGGCCAGGCGCGTGACCGCGTACTCGCCGGGGAGGACGTCGACGATGAGACGCTTCATGGCCTCAGCCTTCAACCACGAGCGGGCTGGAGGCAACTTCCGTGCCGTCCGGGAGTGTCGAGACGACGAAGTCGGCGAACGCGTTGGGCGCGGCCTCGACCAGCTCGCGCAGGCAGGCGATGGCCAGCTCGCGCAGCTCGACGTTGATGTGCTCGGTCGCGCGCATCGCGATGAAGTGCCGCCACGAGCGGTAGTTGCCCGTCACGACGATCTCGGTGCCGGTGGCGTTGGGCAGCACGGACCGGGCGATCTGCCGGGCGCGGCGGCCGTTGACCGTCTTCTCCAGACTGTGCACGAGGTCCTCGTACGCCTTCAGGCTGGCCTCGGTCGCGGCGACGAACCGCGCGTGCAGCTCGGGGTCTGCGGCGACCAGCGACGGCTCGACGACGTCGGTCGGGTCGGTGCGCTGGGAGAGCTGCGAGTACGAGAAGTGCCGGTGCCGGATCAGCTCGTGGGTGAGCGAGCGGGGCAGCTCGGTCAGGTAGAGCGTCGCGCTGCCGTGCTCGAACGCGGCGAGGTGCCCGACGTCGAGCAGGTGGTGCAGGAACGTCGCGTTGGTGTTGGTCATGGGGTTGGAGCGGTCCCACGACTGGTAGCAGGCGCGTCCGGCGAACTCGACGAGCGCCGCGCCGCCGTCCGCGTCGGTCGTCCACGGCACGTCGTCCGGCGGGATGAACTCGGTCTTGGCCACCAAACGGACTCTCGGCATACCTGCGGACAGTAGTACTGACGCGCGTGGTGGTTGCACGATGTCAGAAGTGACGTCATAGTGGTGTCATGGATCTGTCGCCGTACATCGCGTCACTGCGTGAGGACCTGGCGACGGCCGCCTCGGCGGGGGACGACAACACCCGTCGAACGGCCGCCGCGTTGTCCGCAGCGCTCGAGCCAGCCGCGCGACTGGCGATCATGAACGCACTGTCCGACCTGGCAGCGGAGGTCACCGCCGCGCTGGACGGCCAGGTCGTGGACGTCCGCCTGGCCGGTCGTGACGTCCAGGTCGTGGTCACGGGCTCCTCGGCCCCCGAGCCGGAACCCGCCCCGCGTCAGGAGGTGCCGAACTTCGGCGCCGGTGACGCCACGGGTGACATCAGCCGCATCACGCTGCGCATGATCAACGAGCTCAAGTCGAAGGCCGAGGCCGCCGCGGCCGCCCAGGGCGTGTCGCTGAACTCGTTCATCCAGCAGGCGGTCGGCGGCGCGCTGCACGCCAAGCACAAGCACGAGCAGCACAAGGGGTGGAGCGGGAACACGAGCTCCGGCTCGCGGGTCCGCGGATGGGTGCGGGGGTGACCGGCATGAGCGAACCGTCAGGACCGGAGTCGTCCGGTGTCGTGCGTCAGCAGAGCTTCGAGCTCGCCGGGGTCGCCGAGATCGACATCTCGCTGCTCAGCGGACGGGTGCAGGTGCACCTGACCGACGAGCCCGGCGTGCACGTCGAGGTGCGGCACGACCCGGCGGCGGGCAACACCTGGACCGAGGGCCTCTCCAGCGTGCTGAGCTGGGTCAGCGGCCAGTTCGGCACGGACAGGCCCGCGCCCGCGGCGGGGCCGGAGGAGGCCGTGCGCGAGGCGCGCGTGGAGCTGCTCGGCAACCGCCTGCGCATCGAGTCGTCGAAGGCGCTGCCGTTGCGCGCCGTGCCGTTGTCCGTGGTGGTGAAGGCCCCCGCCGGGTCGCACGTGTCGTCGCGGACCGGCGCGGCCGACGTGACGGTCACGGGCAGTGCGGGCAGGCTCGACCTGAACACCGGTACGGGCGGCATCTCGGCCGACCGGGCGACCGGCGAGGCCAAGGTCAACTCGGGTGCGGGCACCGTCCGGCTCGGCACGATGCTGGGCGCGCTCAAGGCCAAGACCGGCGGCGGCGACGTCGAGGTGTCGTCGGTCGGCGGCACCAGCACGCTGATCACCGGAACCGGTGACGTCTGGCTGGGCGCCGTGCAGGGCAACGTGCAGGTGCGCACCGGCAGCGGCGACCTGACCGTGGCCGACGCCGCCTCCGGCGAGATCCACCTGGGCACCGGCTCCGGCCACATCCGGGTCGGCATCCGCCAGGGCACGCTCGCACGGGTCGACCTGGTCTCCACGTCGGGCACCGCCCGCAGCGAGCTCGACGTCTCGGCGGAGCCGCTGGGCGACGCCACGCTGTCGGTCACCGGCCGCACGGGCAGCGGCGACGCCGTGGTGGCCGCCGCCGCGAGCTGACCGGAGGGAACGCGGGGCCCTACGTTTCCTCCAGGGGAACGTAGGGCCCCCGCGTTCCTGCCGGGAGCAGGCCCGGTCAGGGCTCCTGGAACGGCTTCGAGCCGCCGGGGACGTCGTCCGGGAAGATCGGGCAGCGCAGCTCGCCGGTCAGGAACTTCCGGATGAAGCTCGAGAACGTCCCGTCGTAGGACCAGCTCTGCCGCAGGTCCGTGATCACCACGGTCCACTCGTCCGGGTCGCCGCGGGTGTACCAGAGGCAGTGGTCGTTGTTCACCGTCACGCCCCACGGCAGCAGGCCCGGCGAGTCGGGGTGCACGCGCAGCCCCGGCTGCCTGCGCAGGGCCCGCAGGACCTTCGGCGCCTGCGCCATCCAGTTCAGGAACCCCGCCCGCGCGGTGGGGTGCAGGATCCGGACGTAGCCGCCGACGATCAGCGGCGGGTACGCCTCGGCGAGGTGCACGTAGTCGGCCGGCAGCGCCGTGCCGGCCCGCGCCAGGACCGCGTCCCAGTCGACCGGGTCCGGACGCCGTTCCGGCGCTCCCAGCAGATCGATCCACTCGTCAGGCGGCACCGTTCACCTCCGTGACCCTCAAGCATCGCCTGTGCCACTCGGAACTCGGTTGTACCGCAGTCCATCGACGACCAGTGAGACAACCGCGTCGAACTGCTCCTGGACGTGCGGATTCCCCCACTCCTGGGCGTGAGCCGGGTGGTGGAACATCAGCGTCGCGTCCCACACCGCCTGTGCCGTGCTCTCGACGTCGTCCGTCACGAACTCGTGGGTTTCCACTCCGGCCGCGATGATGCTCGTGAGCTGCCCCACCAGGCATTCCAGGTGGTACGCGGAGACGACGCTGCTCTCCGCCACGAGCACCTTGAACGTCGTGAACAGCTCCAGGTCCTCGGAGTGCGAGCGCCGCTTGCGGTCGAAGAGCCGTTGCAGCCAGTCGCGCAGCACCTCGGCGGTGGTGCGGCCCTGGTCGAACGCGGGCGCCATGTGGGCGTGGATGTCGTCGAGCCAGCGCCTGGTCACGGCCTCCCGGAGGGCGGCCTTGGTCGGGAAGTGGCGGTAGACGCTGCCGTGGCTGACCCCGAGCGCCTTGGCGACGTCGACCACCGTCGCCTTGGCAGGGCCGTACCTGCGCAGCACCTCCTCGGTCGCCGCGAGGATCGCCTCCGCGGTCAGCGTCTCCGCCACTGCTCTCACCTCTCGCTGTCCAGCATCGCCATCTGCTCGGCCGCGTAGCGCGTGCCCGCAGCGGCTCCGAGGGGGGCGACGGCCTCGATCTCCGCCAGCTCCGCCTCGGTGAACGTCACGTCGACGGCACCGGCCGCCTCCGCAAGCCTCGCACGCTTCGTCGTGCCGACGAGAGGCACCACGTCCTCACCGCGCGACAGCACCCAGGCGATAGCAAGCTGGGCGACCGTGACGTCCTTGGCCCGCGCGATCTCGGCGAGCTTGTCGACGAGGGCCTGGTTGCGGGACAGGTTCTCACCCTGGAACCGGGGCGCGTGGCCGCGGTAGTCGCCGGCGTCGAGGGTGAGCGGCGTGGACGAGATCAGGCCGCGCGAGAGCACGCCGTACGCGGTGATGCCGATGCCGAGCTCACGGGTGGTCTCCAGGATCTCCCGCTCGACGTTGCGCTCCAGCAGCCCGTACTCGATCTGCAGGTCGGCGATCGGGTGCACCGCGTGCGCCCTGCGGATCGTCTCGGCGCCGACCTCGCTCAGGCCGATGTGCCGGACGTGCCCCTTCTCGATCTGCTCGGCGATGGCACCGATGGTGTCCTCGATCGGGACGGCCGGGTCGAGCCGCGCGGGCCGGTAGATGTCGATGTGGTCGGTGCCGAGCCGTTGCAACGAGTACGCGAGGAAGTTGGCGACCGCGACGGGTCGCGTGTCGAACCCGAGGAACGCCCCCTCGTAGTCGCGCAGGCCCCCGAACTTGACGCTGAGCTGCACCTCGTCACGACGGCCGCGGATGGCCTCGGCGACGAGCAGCTCGTTGTGGCCCTGGCCGTAGAAGTCACCGGTGTCGAGCAGCGTGACGCCCGCGTCGAGGGCGGCGTGGATCGTTGCGATGCTCTCGTCCCGGTCGGCCGGGCCGTAGGCGTTGGACATGCCCATGCAGCCCAGGCCGATGGCGGACGTGACCGGGCCGGTGGCACCGAGCTGACGCTTCTGCATTTCGAACCCCTTCGTCGTCTTCCGTGCTCCACCAGCATGCCCGATGGACTGACAGATTTCAATATCTGTCAGTCCAATAATGTCCGCAGGATTGACAAAAAACTTTTGAACATTCAAAGTCTTTTTTGCGATGAGAGACGTGATCTACCTGGACCGGATGGAGCAGGCCGAGACCCTGCTCAAACCGCAGCGCGTCGAGGTGCTGCGGCAGCTCGCCGCGCCGCGGTCGTGCACCGAGGTCGCCGAGGTGCTCGACCAAACGCCGCAACGCGTGCACTACCACGTGAAACAGCTGGTCAAGGCCGGTCTGGCCGCCCAGGTCGCCGAGCGCAGGGTGCGCGGCGTCCAGGAGGGCCTGTACCAGGCCGTGGCGCGGTCGTACTGGCTGTCGCCGCGGCTCGTCGGCCGGATCGGCTCGCGCGACGAGCTGGCGCTCGGGCACCTGGTGGACCTCGCCGAGCAGGTCCAGGCCGACGTGGCTGCGCTCGACAGGTCGAGCGAGCTGCCGTCCGTGGGCGTGTCCGGCGAGATCCGGGTGCGACCGGAGGAGCGCGCCGAGTTCCTGGCCGAGCTGCAGAACACGTTGCAGGACCTGTTCACCCGCTACGGCGGCGCGGAAGGGGACGCGTTTCGCATCGCCCTCGCCTGCTACCCCAAGGGAGACAACCGATGACCACCGGAACCGTCCGAGTCCGCACGACCGCGCCCGCCGCGAAGGTGCGCGAGGCGCTCACCAGTGCCGACGGGCTGCGGACGTGGCTCGCCGAACACGCGCACGTGGACCTGGAGGGCGGTGAGTACGAGTTCTGGGGCAGGTACACCCCGGAGGGCGAGCGCGGCCGGCAGAAGCTGCTGGGGTTCGACGACACGTCCGTGCGCTTCTCGTGGTTGCTGTACGACACCGAGTACACGGTCGAGATAGCGGTGGAGGAACGCGACGGCGAGACGGTCGTCGCGGTGGCTCAGTCCCCCTACCCGGCCTGGGGCACCGGCGAGGACCGCGACGAGGTGCTGCAGACGTACTGGCCGCTGGCGCTCGCCAACCTGGTCGAGCACGTCGAGGGCCGCCCGGTGCCGGGGCTGTGCGACTTCGGCTCGCCGGAGCAGCGCTACGAGCTCGACATCGCGGCGGCCCCGGCGGCGGTCCTGGACGCGCTGACCGACCCCGAGGTGTTCGCGCGGTGGTTCGGCGCCCGGATGGAGATCGAGCCGCACGTCGGCGGCCGGTGGGCGATGGGCAGCCTGGCCGACGAGCCGAACCCCGCGAAGGTCGTCGCGCTCGACGAGGAGCGGCTGGCGCTGGAGTTCCCCGGCGGGATGGTGGCGTCGTGGGAGCTCGAGGGCTCGGAGGGCAAGACCCGGCTGACGTTCGTGCAGAGCGGCTTCGACCCGGCGGCCCCGCCCTACGGGCCGTGGCTGGGGTGGCTCAGCGGGTTCGCCGACCTGCGCCGGATGCTGGAGCTGCCGGACTGGCGCCCCATGTGGCACTCGTTCGACCTCCCCGGCCTGCCCGACGGCGTGCTCGTCCTGGAGTGACGCCCGTCAGAACCAGGCCATGACCACGGCGGGGGAAGCCGCGAGGAAGCTGAAGCGCGCGAACCTGCCCACCATGCCGGTGGTGACGAACATGGCGGTGGACATGCCCGCGAACCCCGCGAGCACGCTCGTCGCCATGAACGGCGGCACCCCGACCAGCGAGCTCACCGCGTGCGTGCCGGCCATCCAGTTCGGGTGCGCCCGGCACTTCACGTGGATCCAGTCGCCCCAGCGGTGCACCCGCGTGCCGGGGCCGAACCAGCGCCGCAGCCGGGACGGCTTCTCCGAAGGCGTGCGGTGCAGGAACTTCGGCAGGTGGATGTCGCCGCGGGCGGCGAAGAAGTAGAGCAGCTTGCCCAGCACCTGACCCGCGGCGACCGAGAGGCCGACGATCCAGAACTCGACGTCCGGCCAGTGCGCGCACATGCCCAGCACGAACATCTCGATGCTGATCAGGGGAACGACCGCCGAGCCGAGTGCGACCCCGAACATGAGGCCGACCAGGGCTAGCACTCGACCGAGGTTACACAGATCTCAGTCGCCGAGGCGGACGCTCAGCTCACCGGTCACCCTGACCTCGCGCAGCGGGCGCCCGCCCGCGTCCAGGGTGCGCACCGTGCCGTCACCGGCCCAGCCCAGCCGCTCGTAGAAGTTCCGCGACGCCTTGTCCGCCTCGGGCACCCAGGCGATGCCCCTGGTCGCGCCGCCTTCGGCCAGCTTGCGCCCTGCCTCGGCGACGAGCCTCGTCCCGTGCCCGCGACGGCCCCAGCGCGGCTCGACGAGGACGCTGACGAGCGCCGTGGTGGCCGCGTCCGCGGGCAGCGAGCCGTCCGCCATCGCCACCTCCTCGTCGGGGGCCTTGCTGGCCACGACGAACCCGACGGTCCACTCCCCCTCGGTCGCCTTGAGGACCGCGCCCTGCCGGACCGCGAGCGCCCAGGCGTCGTCCGCGTCGAGCGCGTCCAGCACCTCCGGCGGGAGCAGCTCGGAGTAGGCGAGCCGCCACGTCTCCCGGTGGATGCGGACGATCTCCGCGAGGTCAGCAGCGGTGGCGGGGTGCACGCCGGCGTCGGCCATGTGCGCACCTTAGCGACGACGCGTCGCGGAAATGTCAGGGGTGCGTGGCAGCATCGAGCCGTGCAGAGGATGAGCGCGGACGTGGCACGCCGAATCGCCCTGGGAGCGCAGGGTTTCACCGACCCGAGGCCCGCCCTGGCCACCCGGAGACACCTGCAACGCGTGCTGTCGCGCGTGCAGCTGCTGCAGATCGACTCCGTGAACGTGGCCGTGCGCGCGCACTACATGCCGCTGTTCTCCCGTCTGGGCTCGTACGCGCCCGCGCTGCTGGACGAGGCGGCGTGGACGCACTCCGCCCGCAAGCCCCGCATGCTGGTGGAGACGTGGGCGCACGAGGCGTCCCTGGTGCCCGTGGCCGACTGGGCGCTGTTCCACTCGGGCGCGAAGAAGCGCGGCTGGTGGCAGAACTACCAGACCATCGTCGACCGCTCGCCCCAGCTCGTCGACGACGTGCTGGCCGCGGTGAAGGAGCTCGGCCCGATCGGCGCCGGAGCGCTGGAGAAGGCGCTGATGGGCGACTCCGGCCGCGCGAAGGGTCCGTGGTGGGACTGGTCGGAGGTCAAGCGGATCTGCGAGGTCCTGTTCGGCGTCGGCGTGCTGACGACGGGCACGCGCCGCTCGTTCGAGCGCCTGTACGACCTGACCGAGCGCGTCATCCCGGCCGACGTGCTGGCGAGGAAGCCGACGCCGGAGGAAGGCGCCCGCGAGCTCGTCCGGCGCGCGGCCGTGGCGCTGGGCGTGGCCACCGAACCCGACCTGCGCGACTACTACCGCCTGGCCCCGCGCCTGTCGCAGGGCGCGGTGGCGGAGCTGGTGGAGGAGGGCGTGCTGGAACCGGTGGCCGTCGACGGCTGGCGCGGCACCGCCTACCGCCACCACACCGCCACGGCACCCCGGCGCGTGACGGGCCGCGCGCTGCTGTGCCCGTTCGACCCGCTGATCTGGGAACGGGCGCGGACCGAACGCATCTTCGGCTTCCGGTACCGCATCGAGATCTACGTGCCGGAGCCGCGCCGCGTGCACGGCTACTACGTGTTCCCGTTCCTGCTGGACGGTCAGCTCGTGGGCCGCGTCGACCTCAAGGCCGACCGCGCCGCCGGGGTGCTGCGGGTGCAGTCGGCGTGGGCGGAGGACGGGGTGGACCGGCCTCGGGTGGCCGTGGAGCTGGCGGGCGAGCTGCGGCACATGGCCGACTGGCTCGGGCTGGAGGACGTGCTCGTGGTGCAGAAGGGAGACCTGGCGGCGGAGCTGGCGGTGGCAGCGGCGGCGTGACGCGGCGGCTCCTGGCTGGTCCGGCGGCCCGTGACCAGGCGAGCGGCAGCCCGCGCCCCAGCCCACCAGTCACCCGGCACGGCCAGCCACCCAGCACACCCGGCCCCGGACGAGCGACGACCCCGGGTCGAGGACCCGGGGTCGTCGGTCAGCCGTGCAGCTCGATCGCTTTCCGCATGGTCTCGCGGGCCCGGCCGCGGTCCCCCGCGACGTCGTAGGCGTACGCGAGGCGGAACCAGGGCCGCCAGTCGTCCGGCGACGCCTCGACCTCGGCCCGCCGTTCCTCGAACCAGGCGTCGGCCGCGTCCCTGTCGACCCGCCCGGAGGGGCGGCGCGGCAGGTGCGAGACGTCCGGCAGCAGCCCGTCCGCGGCGAGCTCGCGGGCCATCTTCTCGGTCTCCCACCCGAACCGCAGGTTCGAGTACACGGTCCAGACGCCGATGAACGGCAGGATCAGCACACCGATGCCGAGCAGCACGCCCACGAGCTCACCGGTCCGCAGCAACGCGACCGCCCTGCCGAAGAGCAGGACGAAGTAGAGCGCGAGGGCCGCGACCAGCAGCCCTACCGTGACGCGGACCTTCACAGGTCGAGGTACTTGTCGAGGCCGACGGCGAGCCCCGGCCGGGACACGATCTCCCGGACGCCGAGCACGACGCCGGGCATGAACGACGTGCGGTGCAACGAGTCCTGGCGGATCGTCAAGGTCTCGCTCTCCCCGCCGAACACGACCTCCTGGTGGGCGATCATGCCGGAGATGCGCAGCGAGTGGACCCGCACGCCGTCGACGACGGCGCCACGCGCACCGGGCTCCTCCTGCGTCGTCGCGTCGGGCATCGGGTCCATGCCCTCCCGCGCGGCGGCGATCAGACGGGCGGTGTGCGCGGCCGTGCCGGAGGGAGCGTCGGCCTTGCGCGGGTGGTGCAGCTCGATGATCTCGGCCGACTCGTAGTAGCGGGCCGCGATCTCCGAGAAGCGCATGAGCAGCACGGCGCCGATGCCGAAGTTCGGCGCCACCAGCACGCCGACGGACGGCTGGTCCGCCAGCAGCGCTTCGACGGCGGCGAGCTTCTCCGTGTCGAAGCCGGAGGTGCCGACCACGCAGTGGATGCCGTTCGCGACGCAGAACGCGAGGTTGTCCATCACGACGTCGGGGTGCGTGAAGTCGACTGCGACCTGCACGCCCGCGTCCGCCAGGGTCTGCAACGGGTCGTCGGCGTCGATCTGCGCCACGACCTCCATGCCCTTCGCGGCCTCGACCGCGCGGACCACCTCGGAACCCATGCGGCCCCGCGCGCCGAGAACTCCGACGCGAATCATGCAATCACCTCGTGTACCTGGTCCGGCAGATCGTCGGCGTGATCGTAAGGGCCGACCACCGCGGCGGCGACGGGACGGCGCAGCAGATCACGTGCGAGCAGTGCCACTTCGTCCGCGGTCACCGCGTCGATCCGCGCGAGCGTCGCCTCGACGCTCAGGTGGTCGCCGTAGTTCAGCTCGGACTTGCCGATGCGCGACATGCGGGAGCTGGTGTCCTCCAGTCCCAGCACGAGCGCGCCGCGCAGCTGGCCCTTGCCCCGCGCCACCTCCGCGTCCGACAGCCCGCCGCGGGCAACGTCCACGAGCACCTCGCGGATGACGCCGGCCGTCTCGCCCAGGCGGTCCGGCTGGCAGCCCGCGTAGACGGAGAACGTGCCGGTGTCGGCGTAGAGGCCGACCGACGAGTACACCTGGTACGCGAGGCCGCGCCGTTCGCGAACCTCCTGGAACAGCCTCGAGCTCATGCCGCCGCCGACGGCCGCGTTCAGCACGTTCAGCGCGAACCGGCGTTCGTCGTGGCGGTCGAGGCCCTTCATGCCGAGCATGAGGTGGGCCTGTTCGGTGTCGTCGGTGTGCAGCACCAGCTTGCGGGCGTCGGCGATGCGCGCGCGACCCGTCCGTGGCGCCACCGCGCTGCCCTCCCGCGACAGCCGGTCACCGATCGCCTTGCGCACCAGGCGCATCACCTGCGCGTGCTCGACGTTGCCCGCGACGGCGAACACCATGCGTGGCAACGTGTAGCGCTTCTTGTAGAACGAGTAGAGCGCGTCCCGTTCCATGTTCTGAATGGACTTCTCGGTGCCGAGCACCGGGCGTCCCAGCGCGTGCCCGCCGAACAACGCCTCGATGAACGCGTCGTGCAGCAGGTCCTCGGGGTCGTCGTCGCGCATCGCGATCTCTTCGAGCACGACACCGCGTTCGGTCTCGAAGTCGCGCGGGCCGCAGACGGCCTCGAACACCACGTCCGACACCAGGTCCACCGCGAGCGGCAGGTCCTCGTCCAGGACGTGCGCGTAGTAGCAGGTGTGCTCCTTCGCGGTGAACGCGTTCAGCTCGCCGCCGACCGCGTCGATCTCCTCCGCGATGGCCGCCGCCGTGCGCCGCGAGGTGCCCTTGAACAGCAGGTGTTCCAGATAGTGCGCGGCACCCGCGACCTCGGGCCGTTCGTCACGGGACCCGACCTGCACCCACAGCCCCACCGAGGCGGACCGCACGCCGGGGATGCGCTCGGTGATGACCCGCAGGCCCGACGGCAGCATGCTGCGCCGCACCTCCGAGCCCGCGGACGACTCCAGCACCCGCGTGGTGCCGGGCCGCTGGAGATGTCCCGGCGTCGGAGTACGCGGACGGCCGCGGGTGGGTGCACCCGCGGCCGTCACGTTGTCGTTCGCACTCACTCTGCGGGAGCCGCCTCGGCAGCAGCTTCCGCGGCGGGAGCCTCAGCCGGCTTGGCGGCCTCCTCCTCGGACACCACCACCAGGCTGATCTTGCCGCGCTGGTCGATGTCGGCGATCTCGACGCGGAGCTTGTCGCCCACGTTGACGACGTCCTCCACCTTCGCGATGCGCTTGCCGTTGCCCAGCTTCGAGATGTGGACGAGGCCGTCCTTGCCGGGCAGCAGCGAGACGAACGCGCCGAACGCGGCCGTCTTCACCACGGTGCCCAGGAAGCGCTCGCCGACCTTCGGCAGCTGTGGGTTCGCGATCGCGTTGATCATGCCGATCGCGGCCTCGGCCGAGGGGCCGTCCGCCGCGCCGACGTAGATCGTGCCGTCGTCCTCGATGGAGATGTCGGCACCGGTCTGCTCGGTGATCGAGTTGATCATCTTGCCCTTCGGGCCGATGACCTCGCCGATCTTGTCGGTCGGGATCTTCACCGACGTGACGCGCGGCGCGAAGGCGCTCATCTCGTCCGGGTCGGAGATGGCCTCGGCCATGACCTCGAGGATCGTGTAGCGCGCGTCGCGGGCTTGGCCCAGCGCCTGCGCCAGCACCTCGGACGGGATGCCGTCGAGCTTCGTGTCGAGCTGGAGCGCCGTCACGAACTCCTTGGTGCCCGCCACCTTGAAGTCCATGTCGCCGAACGCGTCCTCGGCACCGAGGATGTCGGTCAGCGCCACGTAGCGGGTCTCGCCGTCGACCTCGTCGGAGACGAGACCCATCGCGATGCCGGAGACCGGCGCCTTCAGCGGGACACCCGCGTTCAGCAGCGACAGCGTCGAGGCGCAGACCGAGCCCATGGACGTCGAGCCGTTGGAGCCGAGGGCCTCGGACACCTGGCGGATCGCGTACGGGAACTCGTCGCGCTTCGGGAGCACCGGCATGAGCGCGCGCTCGGCCAGTGCGCCGTGGCCGATCTCGCGGCGCTTCGGCGAGCCCACGCGGCCGGTCTCACCGGTCGAGTAGGGCGGGAAGTTGTAGTGGTGCAGGTAGCGCTTGTGCGTCTCGGGGGACAGCGAGTCGATCTGCTGTTCCATGCGCAGCATGTTCAGCGTGGTGACACCCAGGATCTGGGTCTCGCCGCGCTCGAACAGCGCCGAGCCGTGCGTCCTCGGGATCACGGCCACCTCGGCGCCGAGGTCGCGGATGTCCGTAAGACCGCGGCCGTCGATGCGGACCTTGTCGCGCAGGATGCGCTGGCGCACGAGCTTCTTGGTCAGCGAGCGGAACGCGGCGCCGATCTCCTTCTCGCGGCCCTCGAACTGCTCGGCCAGCTTCTCGAGCGTGGCGGCCTTGATCTCGTCGAGCGTGGTCTCGCGCTCCTGCTTGCCCGCGATGGTCAGCGCCTGGGCGAGCTCACCCGCGGCGGCCGCCTCGACGGCCTCGAACGCGTCGGCCTGGTAGGCCGGGTACGTCGGGAAGTCACCGGTGGCCTTCGCGGCGACCTGGGCGAGCTGCGCCTGGGCCTCGCAGAGGACCTTGATGAACGGCTTGGACGCCTCGAGACCGGCGGCCACGACCTCCTCGGTGGGGGCGACGGCGCCCTCGCCGATCAGGTCGATCACGTTCTCGGTGGCCTCGGCCTCGACCATCATGATCGCGACGTCACCGGACTCGACGACGCGGCCGGCGACGACCATGTCGAACACGGCCTTCTCGAGCTGCTCGTGCGTCGGGAACGCCACCCACTGGCCCTCGATCAGCGCGACGCGGACGCCGCCGATCGGGCCGGAGAACGGCAGGCCGGCGAGCTGCGTCGACGCGGACGCGGCGTTGATCGCCACGACGTCGTACAGGTCGGCCGGGTTCAGGCTCATGACCGTGATGACGACCTGGATCTCGTTGCGCAGACCGTCCACGAAGGACGGGCGCAGCGGACGGTCGATCAGGCGGCAGGTGAGGATGGCGTCCGTGCTCGGACGGCCCTCGCGCCGGAAGAACGAGCCGGGGATGCGGCCCGCGGCGTACATGCGCTCCTCGACGTCCACCGTGAGGGGGAAGAAGTCGAAGTGCTCCTTGGGGTGCTTCGACGCCGTCGTGGCGGAAAGCAGCATGGTGTCGTCGTCCAGGTACGCGACCACGCTTCCGGCGGCCTGACGCGCGAGGCGCCCGGTCTCGAAGCGGATCGTGCGCGAGCCGAACTTGCCGTTGTCGATTACGGCAGTCGCCTCGTGGACTTCAGTGTCCGTCATTTACTTGTTACTCCTCGTCTTCGGGCCGCTCACGCGATTTTGACGAGGCCGGTCTTCGATCGAAGTCCTCTGGGGCGTGTCCACCAGAAGACCACTACCGAGGACCGGCGCGGAAACTGCGTCGCGCGACGCGGGCCCTGTTCAGTTCCTCTTCGCAACCAGGGATCTTGTATACACCCGGTTGAACGCCGAGGGGGAGTGACCGGCCGGTCACTCCCCCTCGGCAGATGTCACCTGCGCAGACCGAGGCGCTGGATCAGCGCGCGGTAGCGGTTGATGTCCACCTTGGTCAGGTAGTTCAGCAGACGGCGGCGACGGCCGACCATCAGCAGAAGACCACGGCGGGAGTGGTGGTCGTGCTTGTGCTGCTTGAGGTGCTCGGTGAGGTCGGCGATGCGCTTGCTCAGCAGCGCGACCTGCGCCTCGGTGGAGCCGGTGTCGCTGTCGTGCAGCCCGTACTCGCCGAGGATGGACTTCTTCTGCTCCGTGGACAGTGCCACTGGGTGAATCTCCTACTTGTTCAGGTCCGTGCGGCCCCACGCCCGCCGAATTGCGGGCCGGGGTAGCCGGTGCTGGCCGCCACGGACCGCAGCCAGACCCAACTGCGAAGGTTATCAGGCATGCTGCTCAGCGGCGCGCTGACGTGCGCAACCCCACCCGTGCCACAGGCGTGTGGACGCCGTTCGCACTGCTCACGAGCACTGCTTCCGACGGCTGCCACGGGCTGCTCAGGAACTCCGGCATCGCCTGGCCCCGGTACCCGTACGCCACCGTCAGGTGCGCGGACCAAGTGTCGTCCGCGCCCGCTGCTCTTGCCAACTCATTTAGATCGCCGGCTATTCCCGCCCACAGCACCTTCCCCCGAAACGTGCCGAAGTTCCGCAGCCGCAGCTCGGGCACCTCGTGCCCTTCGAGCGCCGCGAACCGCCGCTCATCGGCGGTCTCACCGTGGAAGCAGAGCGTGATGTGCCACTTCTCCCGCTTCGTCAGGGCGAGGCCGAGTCCGGGGTGGAGCACCGCCGCCAGCTCGTCGACGACGTACCGCGGCGGGTACAGCGCGGTGAACAGCGTCACCGACCGGCGGCCCTGATGACCCGGCGGAACAGGTCGGCGATGGCCGGGAAGTCGTCGGCCAGCAGGTCGGCGGCCTGCTGCAGCTCGGTGCGGTCGGCGACGCGGCGCAGCACCGGGTACGCCACGCTCTCGTCGCTGTTGACCGGAAGCGAGTCGCGCGACACCGTCGGCTTGGACTCGCGCACGTCGTCGAGCGCGCGCTGCAACGCCTCGGGCGCCCCGGTCGCCACGTCCGGCGTGAGCACCTTGCGCTCGAGCATGATCATGCGGGCGAGCACGGCCGGGTTGCCGATCTTGGCCCGGCGGCCGCTCATCACCTGGCTGAGCATCGGCGCGCTGATCCCCAGCACGTCGGCCAGCTGGGCCTGGGACACGTTGAAGGCCACGACCAACCGGCGAACCCGATCACCCAGGGGTTCCCCGTACCACTCCCGCTGTAGCGCAAGGTTGCGCTGAACGATCTTGTGGTCCTCCACCGTCGGCCTCTCCAGTAGCCCGTTCTCCGCCCCGCATCCTGCCAGCACGAAGTCTCTCAGATGCCCACTTCGCCTGATCTGACGTTCACGACTCCGAGAGCAGTTCCCTCGTCCTGTCCACGTCGGCGTGCATCTGCTCGAGGAGGGCCTCCACCGAGTCGAACTTCTCCATCTCGCGCAGCCGCTCGACGAAGTCCACCGCGACCCGCTGGCCGTAGTAGTCCTCGTCGACGTCGAGCACGAACGCCTCGACGCGGCGCTCCCGGCCGGAGAACGTCGGGTTCGTGCCCACGCTCACCGCGGCCTTGAGCTTCTTGCCCTTGCCGTCGGTGAACCAGCACGCGTAGATGCCGTCCGCCGGCACCGCGGCGAACTTGGGCGTCGACAGGTTGGCGGTGGGGAACCCCAGGTCCTTGCCCCGCCCGTCACCCTTGACGACGATCCCTTCGAGACGGTGCGGGCGCCCGAGCGCCTCGGCCGCCGCCTTCACGTCCCCGGCGTCGATGCACGCGCGGATGTAGGTGGACGAGTACGTCACCTCGTCAGCGGACACCAGATCAGCCCCCTCGGTCACGAATCCGAACCGCTGTCCCAGCCGCCGCAGCAGCCCGACGTCCCCCGCGGCCTTGTGCCCGAAGGTGAAGTTCTCGCCGACGACGACGGCCGCCACGTGCAGCTTCTCGACCAGCACCTCGTGCACGAACTCGTCGGCGGGCATCCGCGAGGTCTCCAGGCTGAACGGCACGACGACGAAGTGGTCGACGCCGAGCGCCTCGACCAGCTCGGCGCGCCTGCGCAGCGTGGTGAGCTGGGCCGGGTGGCTGCCGGGGCGGACCACCTCGGAGGGGTGCGGGTCGAACGTCATCAGCACCGACGGCAGCCCCCGCTCGGCGGCGAGCTCCACCGCCCTGCCGATGAGCACCTGGTGCCCTTTGTGGACACCGTCGAACACACCGATGGTCACCACGCAGCGGCCCCAGCCGCCGGGGAGGTGGTCGAGACCGCGCCAGCGTTGCACGGTGATCAGCCTACGTCGGCCGTCCTGAGCGCTGCTCGGCACCTGTCTCAGCCCGCCGGGCTCAGCACCACCACCGGTTTGCAGGCGGTGCCCTCGTCCTTGGCCAGCGCGATGACGTGCCCGTCCGGCCCGAACACGCCGTAGGTCCCGTCGATGCCGCCCGCGCGCAGCCGCTGCCCGTGCGACAGCGCCGACGCCTCGGCCGGTGCGATCTCCCGGCGCGGGAACGCCGTGGCCACGGCGGCGTCGAGGTCGAGCGACAGGCCGGGCGTCTCCTCCAGCTGCTGCAACGTGCGCGCCACCCGCAGGTCGAACGGCCCGACCCTGGTGCGCCGCAACGCCCCCAGGTGCCCGCCGACACCGAGCGCCGTCCCCAGGTCACGCGCCAACGCGCGCACGTACGTGCCGGAGGAGCACTCGACCATCACGTCGAGCAGCACCTGCTTGCCCTCACGACGCGTGAACAGCACGTCGAAGCGGTGCACCGTCACCGGCCGCGCGGGAATCTCGACCTGCTCACCCGCGCGGACCCGCGCGTAGGCGCGCTTGCCGTCGATCTTCACCGCGGACACGGCCGACGGCACCTGCTGGATCGGCCCGGTCAGCTTCGCCACCTCGGCGGCGACCGCCTCGTCGGTCACCCCGGACGCGTCCTCAGTGGACAGGACCTCGCCCTCGGCGTCGTCGGTGGTGGTGGCCGCGCCGAGCACGATCGTGGCGAGGTACGCCTTGCTGTCGAGCGCGAGGTGGCCGAGGAGCTTCGTGGCGCGCTCGATGCCGAGCACCAGCACCCCGGTGGCCATCGGGTCGAGCGTGCCGGCGTGCCCGACCTTGCGGGTGCCGAGAATTCTGCGCACACGCGCCACCACGTCGTGCGAGGTCATGCCGTCCGGCTTGTCGACGACGACCAGGCCCGGCGCAACAGAGGGTTTCACGTCCGGAAATCCTAAGCGACGCGCAGAGCGTCCCAACGGCGACGCCGGATCTGCACGGGCACGGCCTCGCCGCGCGCCGCCGCCTCGAACACCGCGGCACGTCCGCGCCGCCACCACACGAGCATGCGCCAGCCGCCGAACACGAGGATCAGCACGCAGAAGCTCAGCGCCACCCGGAACGCGGTGACCGGGGCCAGGACGCCCTCGACCAGGTCCAGCAGCACGCCGACGCCCAGCGCGGTCACCGTCACCGCGAGGAAGCCCCCGACGTTGACCAGGCCGCTCGCCGTGGACTGGCGGTGCGCCGGGTTGTAGTCCCGTGCCAGCGCGAACGCCACGCCGGAGATCGGGCCGCCCACGGTCAGCACGACGAACACCGCGGCGATGACCGGCGCCGGCACCCGTCCGCCCGGCCACAGCAGCAGCACGGCCCACCCGGTGAGGGCGAACGCGAGGAACCCGACCGAGATGGGCATGCGCCACTCGGGGTTGCGCGAGAACAGCCCGCCGATGACGGGCCCCGTCACGATGCCGCCGATCACGAGCAGGCCGAGGGTGGTCGACGCGGCTTTGGGGGACATCCCCTGCGCCTGCACGAGGTACGGGTAGCCCCACAGCAGGCCGAGGACGGCCGGGGTGGACATGGTGCTGAAGTGCGCCCAGAACCCGAGCCGCGTGCCGGGCACGGACCACGCCTGCCGCACCTTCGGCCAGAGCTGTCCCAGCGGCACCGGTTCGGGCTTCGGCGCCACGAACCCGGTCGGCACGTCGCGGATGCGCAGGAACGCCACGGACGCGTACAGCGCCGTCAGGCCGCCCGCGATGAGGAACGCCCACGTCCAGCCGATCGAGCCGAGCATCAGCGTCAGCGGCACGGTCGCCACGAGGTTGCCGACGCCGCCGATAGCGGCCGTGATGGCCACGACGAACGAGTACTGCCGTGGTGGGAAGTGCGACGCGACGATGCGGATCACGCTGATGAACGTCATCGCGTCACCCATGCCGAGCACGGCTCGTGCGAGCAGCCCGATGCCGTAGGAGCCCGCGATGGCGAAGAGCACCTGGCCGGTGCCCATGAGCAGGGCGGCGACGGTGAGCACGCGGCGCGGCCCGTAGCGGTCGACGAGCAGGCCGGTCGGGATCTGCATGACGGCGTAGACGCCGATCTGCAGCACGGTGAAGACACCGAGCTGGGCGGGCCCGAGACCGAAGCGGTCGCTCGCTTCCAGACCGGCCACGCCGAGCGTGGTGCGGTGGAAGAGAGCGGCGAAGTAGACGAGTACGGCGGTGGTCCAGATCAGCCACGAGGTCCTGGTGGCACGATCGACCGGCGGCACGGGCACGCTCCAAGAATTGAAGGCGGGCGAATATTAGTTACATCGCCTAAGCAACCTTCTTGGTAACGATCTCATTCCGTGAGGTCCGCCACAGGCCCGTCCTCACGGGGACTTAGCGGACCGCCCCCACCACGGCCCACTCCCCCGACCGCGCCCGCCACAGCACCGCGACGAGCCGCAGCACCATGAACGCCGACAGCCCCGTCCAGATGCCGGCGAGCCCCCAGCCGAACGCGAGCGAGGCCCACACCATCGGCAGGAACCCGGCCACCGCCGACGCGAGCGTCGCCGTCCGCATGAACTTCACGTCACCCGCGCCGAGCAGCACGCCGTCCAGTGCGAACACCACGCCCGCGATCGGCTGCAACGCGACGAAGAACCACCAGGCGTGCGGGATCTCGCCGAGCACCCCGGGGTCGGAGGTGAACGCCCGCGGCAGCACGGAGTAGAGCGCCGCGAACACGACGCCGAGCCCGCAGCCGAACACCAGGCCGTACCGGGTGACCTGCCAGGCCAGCGTCTCCGCCTGCTTGCGCCGCGACGCCCCCAGTGCCGCCCCGACCAGCGACTGCGCCGCGATCGCCAACGAGTCGAGCACGAGCGAGAGGAACGTCCACAGCTGCAACACGATCTGATGCGCACCCAACGCCCCGACGGACGTCCGTGCCGCCACGGAGGCCGCGCTGATGAAGCACGCCTGGAACGCCAGGCTCCGCAGCACCAGGTCACGCCCCATGCCGAGCTGCGCGCGCATGGCCGTCCACTGCGGCCGCAGCGACACGTGCTCCGCGAACAGCGCCTTGAAGAACAACCCGGCCGACAGCACCTGCGCGACGACGTTGGCGACCGCCGAGCCTTCAAGCCCCCAGTCGGCACCGTAGACGAGCGTGGGACACAGCACCGCGCTGATGCCGTTGCCGACGAGGATGTACTTCAGCGGGCGTTTCGTGTCCTGGACGCCGCGCATCCACCCGTTGCCGGCCATCGTGACGAGGATGAACGGCGCCCCGAACAACGCGATGCGCACCCACCGCACCGCCGCGTCCGCGACAGCGCCGTCACCCGCCAGCAGCTCCGCCAACGGCCGCGCGAACAGCTGCCCCAGCAGCACGACGAGCACACCGGCCGCCAGCGCGAGCCACGTCGCCTGGACGCCTTCCTCGACGGCCTCTTGGCGCCGTCCGGCCCCGTGCAGCCGCGCCGTGCGCGCCGTCGTGCCGTACGAGAGGAACGTCAGCTGCGTGGACACCTGCGTGAGCAGCACACCGCCGAGCGCGAGCCCGGCCAGCGGCAACGCCCCGAGGTGCCCGACCACGGCCGTGTCGACGAGCACGTACAACGGCTCGGCCGCCAGCACGCCGAGCGCGGGCACCGCCAGCCCGATGACCCGCCGAGCGGGAACCCGATCCTCCACCCGACGAACCTATGCGCTGACCCGCGCTCCCGTCCGGTGACACCAGCCACTCAGGACCGCTGCGGCAGCCCGAACACCCGCTCCCGCGCCACCGCGAGCGCCGAGTGCAGCGCCCCCGACCGCACGGGGTTGGCCGTGATCCGCGCGAGCCGCACGGGCGTCCTCGGCACCACCAGCTTCCGCAGCTCGGCCGACACCAGCTCGCACAACCTCTCACCGCCGGCCTGCGCCACCCCGCCGGAGAGCAGCACCAGCTCCGGGTCGAGCACGCACACCACGTTCGCCAGCCCCGACGCGATCCTGCGAGCGAGGTCCGACAGGAACGGGCTTCCGTCCTCCTCCGAGGCCAGCGCCTTCGTGACCGCGTCGAGCCCGCTCTCGGCCTTGATCCCGTGCGTCGCCGCCAGCTTCACGATCGCGTCACCGTCGACCAGGTCGCCGTAGCGGCCACCGGGCACCTGCATCGAGTCGACCTCACCGGCGCCACCCGTGACCCCACGCAGCAGCACACCGCCGACCACGACCGCGGACCCGATCTCGTCGGCGGGCCAGAACAGCACGAAGTTCCGCACGCCCACGGCCCCGCCGGAGCTCATCTCCTCCAGGGCGGCCAGGTTGATGTCGTTCTCGATCGACACCGACGTCCCCAGCAGGTCCCGCAAGGTCGACGGCAGGTCGACGTTCACGAGCCCCGGCAGGTGCGGCGCGAACCCGAGGTACCCGGTGGCGGGGTCCACCGCCCCCGGCATCCCGACGACGACGTGCGACAACGCGTCGAGCCGCAACCCGGCCAGCGCCGCCGCCCGCTGCACGGTCTCGCGAAACGCCCGCAGCGTGTGTTCCTTGGGCATGGGCGCACTGTGCTCGGCGAGCAACGCCCCGGTGATGTCGGAGACGACCACGTCGATCAGCTCAGGCGTCATCGCCACCGCCGCCACGTACCCGACAGCCCCGTTGACGGCCCACATCTGCGCCCGAGGGCCACGCCCACCCCCGCGCAACCCGGTCCGGACGACCATGCCGTCCTCTTCCAGGCGCGCCAGCAACTGGGCCGTAGCAGGCTTGGACAGCCCGATGACCTCTTCCAGCTCGGCCCGCGTCATCGCCCCGCTGCGCAACAACGTCTCGATGGCGGCCCGGTCGTTGATCTCCCGCAGCAGCCGCGGACTACCAGTCCGAGTCATGACCCCACCCGTTCCAACGCGCCTTTCAACGCCGCCACGACCTCCGAGGACTCCCCCTCGAACGTGAACCCGGCAGCCAGCCGATGCCCGCCACCGCCCAGCACCTGAGCCACCTCACGGACATCGACGAGCCCGACCGCCCGCAACGACACGGACCAGCTCCGAGGCGCCAGCTCCTTCAGGACAGCCGCGACCTCGGCCTCAGCAGCGGAGCGCACAACGTCGATCACGCTCTCCACCTCTTCGGCCCGAACCCCCCGAGCGTCCTCGAGCCCGACAACGGCGTGCACCAGCCCCAGCCCACCGGCAGCACCGGCATCGAGCTCGGCCCTGGCCAACACCCGCGACAACATCCCGAGGTAGGCGAAGGGGTGCTCGTCCATCAACGGCCGGGTGACGCTGTAAGCGTCAACCCCGGTCTCCAGCAACCGAGCGGCAATCCGATGGGCCTCGGGACCAGCCTTCCGAAAACCCCCGGTATCGGTGACGAGCCCCGCGTAAATGCACCGCGCGATCGGCTCGTCAACCTCGACATCCATCTCGTCGAGCAACTTCAACGCGATGAGCGCGGTGGCCTCGGCATGCTCATCAATGCAATGCACAGTCCCGTACCGCGTGTTCGACACGTGGTGGTCAACAACGATGACCGGCCCCCGAGCACGACCGACCCGATCCCCAAGAGGCCCGAGCCGCTGCACACTGCCGGTGTCCATCACAACCAACAGCTCGGGCTCAGCGGGCACCTCGTCCCGGTGCACCAACAAGCCGGCCGTGTCCAACACCTTCAAGCTCTCGGGCACAACCTCAGGCGACCCGAACGAGACACGCACCGAAACCCCACGCCGGTGCAACGCAAGACCCACAGCCAACGCGCTGCCGAGCGTGTCGGCATCGGGGTTGATGTGCCCGAGCAGGGTCACATCACGGGCGTCAGCCAACAGCCGAGCAGCCTCGGCAATGGTGGTGCTCAGATCGTCTGCCACAGGAAGACGTTAGCCGTTAACACCCTCAACGCACCCAGGGTCCCCAAGAGACACAGCACACCCGCACACGCGAACAGTCGGCTTTTCCGGCGAAGCCGGTGGGGTGGTCCCGTCACGAGCAGTGCTGACGCGTTCGCCGCACTGCTCGTGACGGGACCACCCCACGACTCAACCGAACTACGAGCCCAGGCGTGCCCTCCACCCGGCCCCGTCTTGATCAACCGGCAGGGTTCCGGAGCCCCGCGCTTCACACCCCGCGAGACTCCCCGTCAGCCAGGTCGTCATCCTCGGAATCCCGAGGAGCCTTGTAAGGATCAGCCTCCCCGGCAGGAGAAGCCCCGGCAGCCAACCGAGCCACCTCGGCATCAGCGGCCTGAGCCCGAGCCAGCAGCTCGTCCATCTTCCGAGCGGCATCGGGCACGGTGTCGGTGACGAACGTCAGCGTGGGCGTGAACCGAACCCCGGTCTGAGCCCCGACCAACGACCGCAGAACACCCTTGGCCTTCTCCAGAGCGGCGGCAGCCCCAGCCAGATCAGGCTCAGAGTCCAACCGCTCACCCAGAACGGTGTAGTAGACGGTCGCGTCGTGCAGGTCCCCGGTCACCTTGGTGTCGGTGATCGTGACGCGAGCCAGGCGAGGATCCTTGACCTCGTGCTCCAGTGCGGAGGCGACGATCTGCGAGATCCGCTTGGCGAGCTTGCGGGCACGTGCCGTGTCGGCCACGAGCCTCCCCTTCCTAGTCGTCCTCCGGCCCGACGAGACGCGTCCGGGCGGAGAGCAGTTCCAGTTCGGGCCGTCCCGCCACCAACCTCTCACAGCCGGCGAGAACGTCCCTGACATGCTCCGAGTCGGCGGCGACGACCGCGACGCCGATCAGAGACCGGCGGTGCAGGTCGAGGTGACCGGCTTCGGAGACGGCGACCTCGAAGCGCCGGCGCAGCTCGGCCACGACGGGCCGCACCACCGAGCGCTTCTCCTTGAGCGAGTGGACGTCACCGAGAAGCACGTCCAGTTCCAGAATTCCTGCGTACACGCGCAAGATCCTCCAGAAGAAAAGGGTGCGAAGCCACCGGTTAAAGCGGCTCCGCACCCCCATCGTCACCTGACTAGGCGCGCGGCTTCTCGCGCATCTCGAAGGTCTCGATGATGTCTTCCAGCTTGAGGTCGCTGTAGTTGCCGAGCGTGAGACCACACTCGAAACCTTCGCGGACCTCGGTGGCGTCGTCCTTGAACCGCTTGAGCGAGCTGATCGGGAGGTTCTCCGCGATCACCTTGCCGTCACGGAGCAGGCGCGCCCTGGCGTTGCGGCGGATCTCGCCCGACAGGACCATGCAACCCGCGATCGTGCCGACCTTGGAGGACTTGAAGACGTCGCGGATCTCGGCGCGGCCGAGCTGGACCTCTTCGTACTCCGGCTTGAGGAGACCCTTGAGGGCCGCCTCGATCTCGTCGATCGCCTGGTAGATGACCGTGTAGTACCGGACGTCCACGCCTTCGCGGTTCGCGAGCTCGGTCGCCTTGCCCTCGGCCCGGACGTTGAAGCCCAGGACGATGGCCGAACCGGCCACGGCGAGGTTGATGTCGCCTTCGGTGATGCCACCGACACCGCGGTGGATCACGCGCAGCTCGACGTCGTCGCCGACCTCGATCTTCATGAGCGCGTCCTCGAGGGCCTCGACGGTACCCGAGTTGTCACCCTTGATGATCAAGGTGAGAGCGCTGGTTTCCTTGAGCGCGGCGTCCAGGTCCTCCAGGCTGACGCGCTTGCGCTTCGCCGCGTTGGCGGCGTTGCGGGTGCGGGCCTGACGACGCTCGGCGATCTGCCGGGCGACGCGGTCCTCGTCGACGACGAGGAACGAGTCACCGGCGCGGGGCACCGAGGTCAGACCGATGACCTGCACCGGACGCGACGGGGTCGCGACGGTGACGTCATCGCCGTGCTCGTCGACCATGCGGCGGACGCGACCGTACGCGTCACCCGCGACGATCGAGGAGCCGACGCGGAGCGAACCGCGCTGCACGAGCACCGTGGCGACCGGACCGCGACCGCGGTCGAGGTGCGCCTCGATCGCGACACCCTGGGCCTCCATGTCCGGGTTGGCCCGGAGGTCCAGCGAGGCGTCGGCGGTCAGCAGGATGGCCTCGAGGAGGCTGTCGATGTTGATGCCCTGCTTCGCCGAGATGTCGACGAACATCGTGTCGCCGCCGTACTCCTCGGCGACCAGCCCGTACTCGGTCAGCTGCTGGCGGATCTTGGAGGGGTTCGCCCCCTCCTTGTCGATCTTGTTGACCGCGACCACGATCGGCGCCTGAGCGGCCTGCGCGTGGTTGATGGCCTCCACGGTCTGCGGCATCACGCCGTCGTCAGCTGCGACGACGATGACCGCGATGTCGGTCGCGTTCGCACCACGGGCACGCATGGCGGTGAACGCCTCGTGACCAGGGGTGTCGATGAAGGTGATGAGCCGCGGGTTGCCCTCGAGCTCGGTCTGCACCTGGTACGCACCGATGTGCTGGGTGATGCCACCGGCCTCGCCCTCGTGCACCTTCGCCTTGCGGATGGTGTCGAGCAGGCGCGTCTTGCCGTGGTCGACGTGACCCATGACGGTGACGACCGGCGGACGGACCTGCAGGTCGTCCTCGTCGCCGGCGTCCTCGCCGTAGGTGATGTCGAACGTCTCGAGCAGCTCGCGGTCCTCCTCCTCGGGGGACACGACCTGCACGACGTAGTTCATCTCGGTGCCGAGCAGTTCCAGGATCTCGTCGGACACCGACTGCGTCGCCGTGACCATCTCGCCCAGGTGGAAGAGCACCTGCACGAGCGACGCCGGGTTGGCGTTGATCTTGTCGGCGAAGTCGGTCAGCGAGGCACCGCGCGGCAGGCGGATCGTCTCGCCGCTGCCCTTGGGCAGGCGGACGCCACCGACCGAAGGCGCCTGCATGTTGTCCATGTACTCCTGGCGCTTCTGCCGCTTGGACTTGCGTCCGCGGCGCGCCGGACCACCCGGACGACCGAAGGCACCGGCGGTACCGCCACGACCGGCGCCACCACCGCCACCGGGACGGCCGCGGAAACCGCCGCCACCGGCAGGAGCACCGCCGCCACCGGGACGGAAGCCGCCACCGGCGCCACCGCCACCGCCACCGGGACGGAAGCCGCCACCGGCGCCACCGCCACCGCCGCCGCGGAAGCCACCGCCGCCGCCACCGCCGCCACCGCCGCGGAAGCCGCCACCGCCGCCGCCCCCACCGGGACGACCGCCGCCGCCACCGCCACCGGGACGGCCACCGCCGCCACCGGGACCAGGACGGTTACCGGCGGGACGACCCGGCATCATGCCGGGGTTCGGCCGCGGGGGCATGTTGCCCGGGTTCGGGCGAGGACCGCCCTGACCGGGGGCAGGACGAGGACCGCCCTGGCCGGGGCCGGGACGGGAGCCGCCCTGCGCGGCGGCCGGGCGCTGACCGCCCTGACCGGGCTGGCCGCCCTGACGGGGGTTCGCCGGACGCGGGTCGCCGGGCTTCGGGCCGGACGGGCGGTCGCCCTGCTCCGGACGCGGGCCGGGACGGGGCCCCGGACGCGGCGAGGGAGCGTTGCCGCCACCGACGCCGAACGGGTTGTTGCCCGGACGCGGGGCACGCGGGCCAGCCGGCTTGGGAGCCTGCGGGCGCGGGGGCACCACGGACGGGGACTGGCCACCCGCGGACGCGGCCGGAGCCTGCGGCTGCTGGGGCTGTTGCTGCTGCGGAGCCGGGCGCGGGCCCGGACGCGGGCCACCCGGCTTGGCGCCGGGAGCCGGGGACGCCTTCGGAGCGGCGGGGGCCTGCGCGGCGGGTGCCGCGGGGGCCGGAGCCTCCTGCTTCGCGGGCTGGGGTGCGGGCGGGGCCGGAGCCTGCGCGGCAGGAGCTGCCGGAGCGGGCTTGGGCGCCTGCGGACGCGGTGCGCCGGGCTTCGGGCCGGGGAAGCCCTTCGGAGCCGCGGGCTTGTCGGCTGCCGGCTTCGGCTCCGCCGGTGCGGAGGGCGCCGCGGCAGCAGCGGGTGCGGGTGCCTTGGGCTTCGGAGCGGACGGCTTGGGAGCCGGCTTCGAAGACTTGGCTTCGTAGGCGTCACGGAGCCGCCGGGCCACGGGGGCCTCGACGGTCGACGACGCGGACTTCACGTATTCGCCTTGTTCGGCGAGCTTGTTCAGAACTTCCTTGCTCGTAACACCGAGCTCTTTCGCGAGCTCGTGCACGCGGGCCTTGCCTGCCACTGGTCTCCTAGGTCGTGAGGCCGGTGGGCAAGTCCCATCGACCTCGTCTTAACGTCGCGCGTTCATGTCTTCAGCTTCACGGCTGACTCATGACGGGTCGACCTGCTTCCTTGTTTCCTGCCGACCGGGAGGCTGTCCCCCGGCCGTCTTCCCTTGCCGCCACTTCTCCAAGTGCTCGCGCAACAAAGCGACGTCGAGCGGTCCCTGAACCCGGAGGGCCCGTGGAAATGCCCGTCGCCGCTCGGCGTTGCGCAGGCAGTCGAGATCGAAATGCAACCAAGCACCCCGACCTGGCAGCCGCCTGCGGACGTCCGGAACCACCGATCCGTCCACCGCGACCACGCGCAGCAGCTCAGAGGGCAACGTCCGGGCACGGCAGCCAATGCACGTACGAGCTGGGCCGATGTGTTTGGTGGTCGAACCCGACGTTGAACCGTTGATGAGTCTATCCCCTGGAGCTCATTCAGCCGAACTGGATGTGACCGCACCCGCGGCCGGCGACTCCGCGTCGCTGCGGATGTCGATGCGCCAGCCGGTCAGGCGGGCGGCCAGGCGGGCGTTCTGGCCCTCCTTGCCGATCGCGAGCGACAGCTGGAAGTCCGGCACCACGACCCTGGCCGTCTTGGCCCTCTCGTCGAGGACCGTGACAGACACAACCTTCGCAGGTGACAGCGCATTCCCGACGAACGTGGCCGGGTCGTCCGAGTAGTCGATGATGTCGATCTTCTCGCCGCCGAGCTCGTGCATGACGTTGCGCACGCGGGCGCCCATCGGGCCGATGCAGGCGCCCTTGGCGTTCACCCCGGAGACCGTGGATTTGACCGCGATCTTCGAACGGTGACCTGCCTCACGTGCCACCGCGGGGATCTCCACGGTGCCGTCCGCGATCTCCGGGACCTCGAGGGCGAACAGCCGCCGGACGAGGTTCGGGTGCGTGCGCGAGAGGGCGATCTGGGGGCCGCGGGCGCCGCGGGAGACGCTCACGACGTAGCACTTGATCCGCTCGCCGTGGTTGTACTGCTCGCCCGGCACCTGCTCGGCCGGCGGCAGCACGCCCTCGGTGTCACCCACCTGGACGACGACCATGCCGCGGGCGTTCGCGCGCGCGTCGCGCTGCACGACGCCGGCGATGATCTCGCCCTCCTTGGTGGCGAACTCGCCGAACGTGCGCTCGTGCTCGGCGTCGCGCAGGCGCTGCAGGATGACCTGGCGCGCGGTCGTGGCGGCGATGCGGCCGAAGCCCTCCGGCGTGTCGTCCCACTCCTCTTGCACGACGCCGTCGGGACCCAGCTCCTGCGCGAGCACGCGCACGACACCCGTCTTGCGGTCGATCTCCACCCGCGAGTGCGAGTGGTGCCCTTCGGTGTGCTTGTAGGCGGTCAGCAACGCTGACTCGATCGCCTCGAGAACCGTTTCGAAGGGGATGTCCTTTTCACGTTCGATCGCCCTGAGGGCGGCGATGTCGACGTTCACCTCGGCTCCTCCTTCGGTGCTTTCCGAGTGAGCCGAGCCAGTTCTTCGACCGGCGGCTGCTTGAACTCGATCTCCATGACCGCGCGTTCGATGTGGCGGTACTCCACGCGCCGCAGCTCGCCCTGGTGCAGCAGCTCGACCCCGGTCTCGTCGCACTCGCCGACCCGGCCGAACCACTCCGGCAGGTCGGCCTGCTTGATCTTCACGAGACGCAGGTGCGCGCGCTTCCAGTGGCGCGGACGGGTGAGCGGGCGGTCGACACCCGGCGAGGTGACCTCGAGGGTGTACGGCCCGTTGATCAGGTGGTCGTGCGCGTCGAGCGCGGCGGAGACCACGCGGCTCGCCTCGGCGACCTCGTCGAGCCCGATGCCGTCCTCGCCGTCCACGACGACCTTGACCAGACGGCGGCGCCCAGCCTGATTCACGTCGAGCGCGTCGAGGTCGAAGCCGGCGGCTTCGAGAGCTTCCCGCACAACGGGTGCTAGCTGCGCGGAAAGCTCTCCGCGCGGCGGGCTGGACACGTGGTGACTCCTTCAGATCGAACGCATGGAAACCCCGGCCGACGCTGTTTCGGCGGCCGTGGACGCCCAGGGTATCTCGTTCGCCGGGCTCCCACCGCGCCCCCACGTCCTCGGCAGGGGGCTGGCAATATGGGGCCGCGTGATCTCCGATTCGGTCAGCCGCCGCCGCGTGCTGCTCGCGGTGGCCGCCGCACCGCTCGCCGTTGCGTGCACCACAGAGTCCGCCCCGCCCCCTCCGCCGGACCCGTTGTCGGCCCTCGCCGCGCAGGCGCGCGCGGACGCCGCGCTGGCCAAGACGCTGACGACACCGGCGGCCGCCGAGATCGCGAAGGCCCGCGAGACGCACGCGACCCTGCTGCAGGCCGAGGTCGACCGCGAACGCCCGCCGCTGTCGTCGACGGCGCCGCCCGTGCCGACGGCACCGCCCACGCCGCCCGACCCGCTGGCGGCGCTGCGCACCGCGCTCGACGGCGCCGCCCGCGAAGCGTCGGTGCTCGTCCCCTCACTGCCCTCGTACCGGGCAGGTCTCGTCGGTTCGGTGGCGGCGGGCTGCGCCTCGCTGCTGGAGGTGCTCTCGTGAACGTGGACGCCGTCCAGACCGCGCTCGGGACCGAGCACGCGGCGTTGTGGACCTACGGGCTCGTGTCGGCGTTCCTGGGCGACCAGGCCGCGGCCGTCGCGGAGGGCTCGACCGCGCACCGGGCGCGGCGCGACGTGACGGAGCGGTGGCTGCGGGACCACGGCGCGACGCCGAACCCGCCCGCGGCGGCCTACCTGCCGCCGGCACCGGTCTCGGACGGGCCGTCGGCGCTCGCCGCGCTCGCGGCCGTGGAGCAGGACACCTGCGCCGCGTGGAAGGGCGTGCTGGAGCGGACGGACGACAAGGACCTGCGGACGTCGGCGCTGGAGTCGCTCACGGCCGCCGCGGTGCGGGCGACCCGGTGGCGCAAGATGGCCGGGACGAACCCGGCATCGATCACGATGCCGGGCGTCGCGTCCGGGTGAGGCGGCTCAGCTGCCCGCGAAGTCGGACGCGAGCCTGATCGCGTCCGCGGAGACCTTCTTCATCTCCTTGTTGTGCGTCAGCGCGTCGGGACCTCTGGCCGGCGAGTCCGACTCGACGATCACGACCTCCTGGTCGCGCTGCTCGGAGGCGTAGCCGCCGTTGGCCAGCGTGGTCAGCGGCGGGACGCTGACGGCCTTGGCCAGCACGAGGTCCTTGACGTTGCCGGTGCCGTCGGTCTCGGTGAGCTCCTTGAGCTTGCGGGCCTCGTCGGCCGTGCGCATCTTCACCACGGACACCGACGAGTACACGACCCGTCCGTCCGGCAGCTTGGCCGTGTAGAACGCACGGGTCAGCTGCAGGCAGGGCGTCGCCTTGAAGAACGCCTGCGTCTGGCCGGTCGACTGGGCGGCGCAGTCGCTGTCCTTCACCGGATCGGGCAGTTCCGGGACCGTGGCGAACTCGTACTCACCCGCGGTCTTCTGCGGCTGCGAGACGGGTTGGTCCACCGGGGCCGACGGCTGCAACACCCACCACACGAAGCCCGACACGAACGCCACGCCGACGAGCGCCAGCGCCTTGCCCACCCAGGTCGTCTTGCGAGGGGGTGCGGGAGGCGGCGGCGGGGGCTGGTGCCCCTGGCGGTTGCTCATGATCGACTGGAGCTTCATCAGCTCGTCGGCCGGGTAGAGCGGTGCGGTGTCGGTCGGCCTCGGCGGAAAGCGAGGCAGGTTCTGTGTCACCTCTTCAGGTGACTGACGTGGCTCCGACACGGGACAAACCGTAACTGACGGCGTTCAAGCGGACGCTTCGAGCACCCGATCAACATCTTCAGCCGTGTTGTACAGGTGGCACGCATACCGCGTGTGACCTGCGCGAACCGAGGACACCACGCCCGGAACGGGCGGTTTGCCCACTGAGATGATCGCCGAACCTCCCGCCGGGCGACCCAGGCCCGTGAGGAGGCGATCCGCGAGACCGACGCAGTGCGCACGCACCGCGCCGAGATCCAGCGACGCGAGCCACGGCAGCGCCACCGCCGCGCCGACGTGCGAGATCCACGTCGGCGAAAGGTCGAACCGCCGTGCGTCCGGACGGAGCACGAGATCGGTGCCGTAGTTCTCGCCGGTGCTGTACCAGTTCGCCGCCACGGGCCGGAGGAAGTCCATCCGGTCGGGACGCACCGCCATCCACGCCGCGCCCCGCGGGGACAGCAGCCACTTGTACGCGACGCCGACGACGAAGTCGGCCCACGCCACCGACAACGGCATCCAACCGGCGGCCTGCGACACGTCCAGCAGCACCGGTTTGCCCGATGCCCGCAACGCTTCGAGATCGGCGATCTTGCCGTCCGCCGACTGCACGACGCTCACGGCGACGAGGTCGCACTCGTCCACCGAGGACACGATCTGGTGCCCGGCCGCGACGAACGGCAACGAGACGCTGGTGAACTCACCGGGTTCGACGAAGACCTTCGACCCGGCGGGAAGTGCCTGGGCGACCAGCGAGACGAACTGCGAGACCGTGGCACCGCACGCGACCGACGTCGCCGGTACGCCGATCAACGCGCCGAACGCCGCACGAGACGTCTCGACGGTCTCGGTGAAGGAGGACGAGGTGTCCTGACCGCGTCGCCACCTCTCGTGGGCGGCCGCGACAGCGTCGGCGACGTGCCGCGGAGGCACGCCGATAGACGCCGTGTTCAGGTAACCGGGCGTGATGTCGAAGACCGCGCCGAACGCCTCACGCATGCGCAAGCCGCTTGTCGCGCTTACGACGCGCGTAGACCTGCTTCCTCACCTTCGCGACCACGGTCCCATCCTGCCCGACGACGTCCGTGTCGAACCAGACGAGCGCCTTCTTGCCGTCCTCGGTCTGCTCCAGCACCTGTTCGACGTGCTCGTCGGTCAGCCGGAACTCCGCGGTGACCGTGCCGCGGCCGGGCGAGACGAACTGGATCTCACCGGCCTGGTCCCACACCACGTGGTCGCCGAGCTGGCGGAACAGCAGAAGCGCCCAGAACGGGTCGGTCATCGAGAACAGCGACCCGCCGAAGTGGGTGCCGAAGTAGTTGCGGTTCCACGGGCGCAGGCGCATCCGCACGCGCGCGTACCGGTAGTCGGCCGAGATCTCCTCGACGCGGATGCCCGCGAACAGGAACGGGGGCCACAGGTTCATCCCGAAGCGCAGGTGCCTCGCCTTCATAAAAAACAGTGTTACACAACCTCCGCCAGGCTGTCCGCAACTTCTTCCGGCGAGGGCATGTGACGTATCTCTTCCGCCACCTGACCTGCGGCCTCCCGGTGGCGTCCGTCCACGAGCAACAGTCGCACGCACTCCGCGACCGACTCCGCACTCACCGCGCCGGGACGCACCGCCGCTCCCGACTCGACGAGCGCCTTCGCGTTGCCGAACTGGTCGGCGCCGCGCGGCAGCACGACCTGTGGGACCCCCTCGGCAAGTGCGGTCAGCATCGTGCCGCTACCACCGTGGTGCACGACGACGTCGGCCTGCTTGATGACCTCCGCCTGCGGCTGCCACCGCCCCGGCGCACCGACCACCACCTGGACGTCGAGGGCCGCGAGCCCGGCCGTCACCGTGGCGATCAGGTCGTCGTGGCCGAACACGGTGCCGAACGTGACGTAAACGAGCCTGTCGTGCGTGCGCACCGGAACCTCACCGGGCGTCCCGTGCGGTACCGGCCGCAGGAGGACGCGGTCGTCGGTGAAGGCGCTGTCCTGCAACGAGGGCGGGCAGATGTCCAGGTGACGGCCGCCTTCCGGCCGCGCCAGCCCGATGCCGTCGGGGAACATCCGCCCGAAGCCGTGCCACAGCACCGGGAACGCCCTGCGCCTCGCCTCCCGGAACACCCCGGGCACGGCCCAGCCGCTGATCACCAGGTCCGGCAGCAGGCGCTCCAGCTCGGGCGCGATGTCCTCGGCGTAGATCTCGCCGAACACCAGGCCGGGGCGGAACGGGCGCAGCCCCAGCCGGTCGAGCTCGGGATGCAGCTCCTCGCCCACCGCGAAGTGCACCTCGTGCCCGGCGGCACGCAGCGCGAGCGCCAGCGGGACCATCGGATAGGTGTGGCCGACCGTCGCCATGCCGGCGAAGAGGACGCGCATGACGCGACGTTACTGCCGTTCGTTCGTAAGATCGCGGTCATGCGCAGCGAGGAGATCCAGGTCCGCACCGGCGGCGAGGAGGTCGTCCACGACCTCACCCGGGAGTGCCAGCGGTTCCTCGACCAGGAGAACGGCGACGGCCTGCTGCACGTGTGGGTGCCGCACGCGACCGCGGGCATCGCGATCATCGAGACGGGCGCGGGCAGCGACGACGACCTGCTGACCGCGTTGGAGCGCATCCTGCCCCGCGACGTGCGGTGGCGGCACAAGCACGGCACTCCGGGTCACGGCCGCGACCACGTGATGCCCGCGCTGGTGCCGCCGTACGCGACGATCCCGGTGCTAGGCGGTGTGCTCACGCTCGGCACCTGGCAGTCCGTCTGCCTCGTCGACACCAACGTCGACAACGCCGTCCGCACGGTCCGGCTGAGCTTTCTCGCCGGCTAGCAGCAGCACGACACCGGCCAGGGCCATCCCGCCGAACACCCACCACTCGGTGCTGACGGACCCGTCGTACATGAGGCTGCGCAAGCCTTCGGCGGAGAAGCGGAACGGCGTCCACGACCACAGGACCGCGCGGTAGACCGGGTTGAGCAGCTCCGGCACCTGACCCGCCACAGCGGGCGCCATCAGGTAGAAGACGCCGAGAACGGCCATCGCGCGGATGCCGAGGTGCTTGAACAGCCCCGCCTGCAACAGTGCGAACGAGACGCCGACGGCGAGCAGGAAGCCGATGGCGGTGACGCTGAACGTGACTCCCCACCAGGCAGCCAGCGCGACACACACCCCGGCGACCAGCACGGCGGCGGTCAACGCCGACAGCGGCCGGAAGCGGCGTCCCTTCAAAACCACGAACAGCACCCCCGTGACCATCCCTCCGACCCACAGCAGGGCGCTCGCGGCGAGAGGCACCGTCCGTTCGGCCGCGGACACGGCCGGGGAGCCGGCCGTCAGCTCCAGACCGGCGCCCTGCGCGATGCCGGTCAGCACCTGCTGCGCGAGCTGCGTGCCGGACGGGTTGACGGCGGGGTTGAGCAGCAGGGTCGCCCGTGGCGGCGAGACCTCCAGCACGCCGTAGACCTCCTTGTCCGCCAACAAGGTGCGGGCCTCGTCGGCGGACACGGCCCTGACGCCGACCTCGGGCGAGGCGGCGGCCGTGACGCGGTCCGCGAGCGGCGGAGGCGCCACGACGGCGAGCGGGACCTCGTGCGGGTGCACGGTCGCCTGCACCCCGAAGGTCAGCAGTCCCAGGAGAAACGCCACCACCGCGCCTGCGACGGCGGTGACCAGCGCGGTGCGCATCACGGGCCTCCAAAGTTCATCACACGTTGAATTACGACCGCACGCTACGCCTGATGAAGTTTTGAAGTCAACGCGTGATGAATTAATGGGCTGTCAGACCCACGATGTACCGTTTGCCCGTGACGTACCCAGGTGGCGGACAGGGCGGCTGGAACGACCAGCAGGGCTGGGGCCAGCAGCAAGGGGACTTCCCCAGCGGCAACTACCAGGGCGGCGGCTACCCGCAGTCCGGCGGCTTCCCCCAGCAGGGCCCGTACCCGCAACAGGGCCAGTACCCCCAGCAAGGCCAGTCCCCCCAGTACCCCGAGCAGGGCCAGTACCCCCAGCAGGGCGGCTACCCACCGCCGGGCGGGTTCCCGCAGCAGGGCTACGGCGGCTACGGCGGCCTGGGCGTGTACGGCGGTTTCGACGACGAGCCCCCGAAGAGCAAGAAGACGCTCTGGCTGGTCATCGGCGTCGTCGTGGTGGTGCTGCTCGGCGGTGGCGGCCTGACGTGGTTCCTGCTGTCGGGCAAGGACGACCAGACCGCGCAGCCCGGCCCCTCCACCTCGTCCGCGCCGCCCAGCACCACCACCTCGCAGCCGGCCGACGGCGCGTGCCCGAAGAACGACGGCGCGCAGTGCGTGAAGACGACGCTCGGCTTCACCTACGAGGTGCCGAAGGCGTGGGACATCCTCGACGGCGCCACCATCCCGGTCGAGAAGTTCGAGGGCGTCGCGCTGAGCGGCATCACCTCGTACGGCGACTACACCTGCGAGGGCAACGCGTTCACCAAGGGCACCAACGGTGGCGCGCTGCTGCCGAGGGGCGACATCAACCAGACCGCGACCGAGTTCACCAAGGCCGTCTCGGCGCAGTACTACTCGTCGGGCGGCGCTCCGAACATCGACGTGACGCAGCCGAAACCGGTGAAGATCGAGCACACCCAGAAGGACGGCAAGAAGGTCGTCATCGAGGGCGTGCAGGTGGACGCGACGGTCACGCAGTCCGGCAACAAGTGCCTGGCCAGCAAGGGCATGGTGAAGGTCGTCCTGCTCAACGGCACCACGAAGCTGCACGCGTTCGTCGTGAACGCCGACCTGGAGGGCGGCGGTGGCGGCACCAACCCGCCGCTGCTCAAGGAACAGGACCTGCAGAAGATCATCGAGTCGATCGTGCCGACGACCTAGGACGTTCTGGAAGACGACGAAGGCGCCGGACGGGGAAACCCGCCCGGCGCCTTTCGTTCGGCTACGGTTCGGCTCAGCCCCGGACGACCCGGACGAGGTGCTCGACGACCTCGGCCACCGGCACGTCCTGGCGCTCACCGGACTTGCGGTCCTTGACCTCGACGACGCCGTCCTTCAGGCCGCGCCCGACCACCAGGATCGTGGGCACGCCGACGAGCTCGGCGTCCGCGAACTTCACGCCGGGGCTCGCCTTGCGGTCGTCCAGCAGCACCTTCAGGCCGGAGTCGCTGAGCTGCTTCGCGAAGTCCTCACCGGCCCGCAGCAGCGTCTCGTCCTTGCCGGCCACGACGACGTGCACGTCCGCGGGGGCGACGTTGCGGGGCCAGATCAGGCCGCGCTCGTCGTAGGACTGCTCGGCGATGGCCGCGACCAGCCGCGAGACGCCGATGCCGTACGAGCCCATCGTGATCCGGACGGGCTTGGAGTCCGGGCCGAGGGCGTCGAGCGAGAACGCGTCCGCGTACTTGCGGCCGAGCTGGAAGATGTGGCCGATCTCGATGCCGCGCGCGGCGACGAGCACGCCCTTGCCGTCCGGCGAGGCGTCGCCCTCGCGGACCTCGGCGACGTCGATGACGCCGTCGGGCGTGAAGTCGCGGCCCGCGACGAGGTCGACGACGTGGTGGTCGGCCTTGTCCGCGCCCGTGACCCACGCGGTGCCCGTCACGACGCGGGGGTCGGCGAGGTAGCGGATGCCGTTGCCCTGGATCGCGCCCGGCCCGATGTAGCCCTTGACCAGGAACGGGTTCTTGGCGAAGTCGGTCTCGTCGACCATCGCGACCTCGGCGGGCTCCAGCGCCGCCTCCAGCCGCTTGAAGTCCACCTCGCGGTCACCGGGGACGGCGACGGCCAGCAGCTCCCAGTCCTTGCCGGGGTGCTTGAGCTTGACCAGGACGTTCTTCAGCGTGTCCGCCGCGGTGAACTTGCGGTCGGTGTTCGCGTTGAGGAAGTCCACCAGCGTCTCGATGGTGGGCGTGTTCGGCGTGTGGTGCACCTGCGCGGCGGGCTTGTCGTCGATCGACTGCGCCGGGGGCACGGGCGTGGTGACGGCCTCGACGTTCGCCGCGTACCCGGACTCCGTGCTGCGCACGAACGTGTCCTCACCCGTCTCGGCGACCGCGAGGAACTCCTCGGACGCCGAGCCGCCCATCGCACCGGACGTGGCCGACACGATCACGTACTCGAGGCCGAGGCGGTCGAAGATGCGGATGTAGGCGTCGCGGTGGTCCTGGTAGGACTGGCTCAGCCCCTCGTCGGTGAGGTCGAACGAGTACGAGTCCTTCATCAGGAACTCGCGGCCGCGCAGGATGCCCGCACGGGGACGCGCCTCGTCGCGGTACTTGGTCTGGATCTGGTAGAGCGTGACCGGGTAGTCCTTGTACGAGCTGTACTCGCCCTTCACGGTGAGCGTGAACAGCTCCTCGTGCGTGGGGCCCAGCAGGTAGTCGGCGCCCTTGCGGTCCTTCAGGCGGAAGATGTTGGGCCCGTACTCCTCCCACCGGTTGGTCGCCTCGTAGGGCTCCTTGGGCAGCAGGGCAGGGAACTGGATCTCCTGCGCGCCGAACGCGTCCATCTCCTCGCGGACGACGGCCTCGATGTTGCGCAGGACCCGGAGCCCCAGCGGCAGCCAGGAGTACCCGCCCGGCGCGACGCGGCGGACGTAGCCGGCGCGCACCAGCAGCTTGTGGCTGGGCACTTCGGCGTCGGCCGGGTCCTCGCGAAGAGTGCGCAGGAACAGCGACGACATCCTGGTGATCACGGTGGGTACTCCTCGTTCACGGGCTGTTGGAGCAGCCTACTGGTTGCCCCGTCCTGACTTGCGCGGCGGCTCTCACCGCCCCGGACCGCACCGGCCGGAATTGTCGGACCCCCTGAGTAGCGTCGCTCCCATGTCCCTGACCATTGACATGATCACGCTCGACACGGGCGACGCCCGCAAGCTCGCCGGCTTCTGGACCGCCGCGCTCCGCACCACCGTCCAGAACGACTGGGGCGACTTCATCGTCCTCGCGCCGACGTCCGACGGCGGCCCGGCGATCGGCATCCAACAGGTGCCGGACGCGACGCCGGGCAAGAACCGCGTCCACTTCGACACGCACGTGGCCGACCGCGAGGCGGAGGTCGCACGGCTGGTCGCGCTCGGCGCCACCGAGGTGGGCGTGCACAGCATGCCCGGTCTCGTCTGGTCGGTGCTGGCCGACCCGGACGGCAACCAGTTCTGCATCGCCCAGTCGGAGGAGGAGCTGTAGCGCGGCGCTCTGGGGGGTTCGCGGACGCCTGGCCGGTTCCCAGCCGTCAGGCGTTGGCGGGCCGGTGTTCCCGGCGCGGGCCCTGGGCGAGTGACTCGCCCAGCGTCACCTCCGCCGGCGTCACGGCGTTCATGTGCTCCACGCCAACCGAAGCTACGGGGAGGTGCTGAGCCCGACAACCGAATAACCCGTTGCCTCCCCGGCACCGGCGCCGCGATCCTGCGCGCGATGACAACTCCGAAGATCGCACCGCTGCACCAGGACCTGACGTTCCACGGCCCGTTGTCCGAGGAACGCGCCGCCCGCCTGATCCGCTCGCTGCTCCCCCTCGACGGCGCCCACGTGCTGGACGCGGGCTGCGGCTGGGCGGAGTTCCTGTTGCGCCTGCTGGCAACCGAACCCACCGCCACCGGCACGGGAATCGACCTGGACGCCGAAGCCATCGCCCACGCGCAGTCCAACGCGGACGCCCGCGGCCTCACCTCCCGCGTCACCCTGCACGTGGGCGACGTGGCCCAGCACGAGCCGGACCGCTTGTTCGACGCGGTCATCGTCAACGGCGCGAGCCAGGTGTGGGGCGGCGACCCGTCGCAGCACACCGCGAACGCCCTCACAGCAGTGCGCGCACTGCTGCGCCCAGGCGGAAAACTGTTGCTGGGCGAAGGTTTCTGGGAACAGGAGCCCACCGAGTCCCAACTGTCCGCGATGCCGATCCCCCGCGACCAGTACGGCTCCCTGGCGGACCTGGCCGACCTCGCCCACACCCACGGCTACCGCCTCCTGGCCGCCGAACAGGCAAGCCTCGACGAGTGGGACGTCTTCGAGAACGGCCACGCCCTCGCCTGGGAACGCTGGCTGCGCGCCAACCCGGACTCACCCCACGCCGACGAGGTCAGGGCACGGGCCGACACCCACCGCGGCTACCGGCTGCACGGCTGGCGAGGCACGCTCGGCCTGGCCTACCTGACCCTGCAGGCCCCGTAGGGCCCCGGAGCGCTCCCCTCGCGCCTGTCACGTGAGTAGCAGCAGCGCCGCGTGCCACGGGGGTGCAGGGCACAGGGCACAGGGCACAGGGCGACGGTAATCGCCGCGGCGGCACGGATGGGTGCTGCCACCACTCCGCCAGCCACAGCACTCACCAACCACCGCCCCCTGTGACACCACTCGCCGCAGCCGCCCACCCGCCGCGAAGGCGCCAGCCCAGCGCGAGCCATGTCCACCCCTGTCCGGCGGCGACCCGGCACCCGCAAACGCAGCGAACACGCCCCTCCCCCACACGACGAAGGCCGTCTCCCCCGGTTCAACCAGGAGAGACGGCCTTCGCACCGTGCATCAGGAACGCGTCAGCGGAACCGCGTCACCGGCTCCGCGTCGGCGCGGTCAGTGCTGGGGCGCGCGGCGCGGGCGACCGGCCCGCTCCGTCCGCCCGAACGCGCGGCCGCCTTCGGAGCGCTCCGCGCGGCGGGGTCCGCCTTCTGCCGAGCGGCGCGGGCCGCTGCGGAACTCGCCGCCCTCGGAGCGGCGGGCTGAGCCACCGCGGTACTCGCCGCGGCCACCGGCCGCGGGGGCACCGAAGCGGCGGCCACCGCCGCCGCTGCGGCGGGCCGGCTTCTCGCGTTCGACGACCGGCTCGCCGCTCGGGATGCGGGCGCCGGTGATGCGGATCAGCTCGTCGTCGCCGGGGCGCACCTTGGTGCTCTCCGGGCGGATGCCCGCGCGGGCGGCCATGCCCTGGACCGCGCGGCGCTGGTCGTGCGTGACCAGCGTGACGACCGTGCCGGACTGGCCCGCGCGTGCCGTGCGGCCCGCGCGGTGCAGGTAGTCCTTCGGGTCGGCGGGCGGGTCGACGTGGACGACCAGCGAGACGTCGTCGACGTGGATGCCGCGGGCGGCGACGTCGGTCGCGATCAGCACCGGCGTGGTGCCCTCGCGGAACTCGCCGAGCACGCGGGTGCGGGCGCTCTGCGCCTTGCCGCCGTGCAGGGCGCCGGCGTGGACGCCGACCGAGCGCAGCTTCTTGGCGAGGCGGTCGACGTGGTGCTTGGTGCGCACGAACATGATCGTGCGGCCCTCGCGGGCGGCCACCTCGGTCACCACGTTCTGCTTGTCCTCGGCGGAGACGAAGAGCAGGTGGTGCTCCATCGTCGTGACGCTCGCGGTGGCCGGGGCCACCGAGTGCGTCACCGGGTTGTGCAGGTACTGGCGGACCAGCTTGTCCACGTCGCCGTCGAGCGTGGCGCTGAACAGCAGGCGCTGGCCGTCCTGCGGGGTCAGGTCGAGGATCGCGCGGACCTGCGGCATGAAGCCCATGTCCGCCATCTGGTCGGCCTCGTCCAGCGCGGTGATCTCGACCTGGGACAGGTCGCAGGTCCCCTGGCGGACGTGGTCGGACAGGCGGCCCGGCGTCGCGATGAGCAGGTCGACGCCGCGGCGCAGGTGGTCGATCTGGCGCGGGAACGACGTGCCGCCGACGACGACGCGGCACCACAGGCCCAGCGAGCGGGCGTGCGGCATGAGCGCCGTCTCCACCTGCATCGCGAGCTCGCGGGTCGGGACGAGGATGAGGCCACGCGGCTTGTGCGGCGTGGAACGGCCGCCCGCGAGGCGGGTCAGCATCGCGAGACCGAACGCCAGCGTCTTGCCGGAGCCGGTCTGGCCGCGGCCGAGGATGTCACGGCCCGACAGCGAGTCGGGCAGGGTGGCCGCCTGGATGGGGAACGGCTCGGTGATCTCGTTGGCGACGAGCGAACGGATCAGTGCGTCGGCCAAGCCGAGCTCGGCGAACGAGGGCAGCGGGCCTTCCGGCAGCGTGCTCTCGAAGTGCTCGGCGACGATCGGCTCCTCGACCCGCTGCTGCGGACGCGAGGAGTTGCCCTGGCGACCCGAGCGGCGCCGCGGTGACCTGCGGCTGGAAGAGCGCTCGGAACGACCTTCGGACATTGATGGCAAAACAAACCTCCGAGACATGGCACGTCTCAAGGCTGCCCCGCGCTACCGCGGTGCCAGTTCACAAGGACGGGCCCGGCGTGGTGGTCACGCCGTGATGAGTGGGTGGACGCACCGGTCAACGGCGGTCAAGCCTTCATCGGTGCTCTTACAGTCTAGCCGATCACCGCCACCGCGTTGCGCGCCCGGCCGTGTCGTTGGACACTGCCGGGCGCGCACCCGGCTCAGGACATGCCCGCCGCGTCGAGCAGCGTGCTGACCAGCGCGGACGGGTCCGCGATCTCCGGCGGCAGGCCGCGCGAGGCGAACCAGCCGCTGATGTTGCGGACGTCGCGGTCGAGGAACTCCGGCCCGCGGGGGTTCGCGACGAGGTCGACGACCTGCGGCAGGTCGATCACGACGAGCCGGCCGTCGTGGACCATCAGGTTGAACGCGGACAGGTCGCCGTGCGTGAGGCCCGCCTCGGCGAGCGTCGTGAGCATCGCGACCAGCTGCCGCCACAGGTCGAGCAGCTCGTCCTCGTCCGGACGGGCCTGGGCGAGCCGCGGTGCGGCGTTGCCCTCGTCGTCGCCGATGAACTCCAGCAGCAGCTCGGTGCCGCTGCGCTGCACCGGATACGGCACGGGCGCGCCGATCTGCCACAGCCGGGTTAGCGCGGCGAACTCCGCGACCGCCCACTGCTCCGCGATCAGGTTGCGCCCGAACGCGGTGCGGTTCTGGATCGCCCGCATCTCGCGGGACTTCTTCATCCGGCGGCCTTCCAGATATCCCGCGTCGCGGTGGAACATCCGGTGGTCGTTGCTGCGGTAGCGCTTGGCGGCGAGCAGGCATGCCCGCTCACCCAGCGCGCGCTCCAGCAGGAAGACGTCGGCTTCCTTGCCGGTCTTCACGATGCCGAGCTCGCGGTCCACGGCGGCCAGTTCCGTGACGAGCCATTCGGGATGCGGTTTCGGCCCCTGCTCGGCGTCGCCCCACGTGGACCAGCGGTCGCCGTCCTCGGGGGTGTCCGCGGTGCTGAGCTGGTCCTCGCGCAGACGTGCGATCCGCAGCTTTTCTTCTTCGGTCATGCGGCCGCGGCGCGTCGGCTCCGCGTCGTCGGTCCGCTTGGCGCGCTTTCCCTTGCGCCGCATGGTGTCGGCGTCGTCGATGGAAGATTCGTAGCGCTCGTAAAGATCGTGCTCGCGCACGGTGGGGTCTCCTGAACGGTGAAGGTGACCGCCCCACTGGCGCTCTGCGATCAAACGGTGCTGATCAGGCGCGAAGGGCGGAGGGACGGGTCGCAAATGCGGTGCCACGTCCAATGACAGGCTCTGACATCACGCACCTCCTCGATCCCTCACGCCGTACTTCGGCGAGCGAAGTCTCCCCGGACCGCCCGCCGGTCCGCAACCGAATTAACCGGTGATCAGGTCCGCGGTCTTCTCCCCGGTCACGACCATCGTCAGCCCGGCCTTCTTCGCGAGCTTGACCAGCCCTTTCAGGTCACCGGGCTCGGCGCTCGCGGTCGCGATGGCACGGGCGAGCAGCCCCTTGTGCGCCTTGTTGAAGTGGCTGACGACCTTGCCCTCGGTGGTGACCACCCGGACGACGACGGCGTGCGGAACCTTCGCAAGGCTGGAGTAGGCGCCGGACCGCAGGTCGACGACGAACTCGTCCGCCTCACGGAGCACAGGTTCGAGCGACGGCTTCCACACCGTGCGCAGACTGCCCAACGACGGGAGCGCACTACCGCCCGACAACCGATACGCGGGCACAGGATCACCACCACGCACGACCCCGAACAGCGCCGACGCGACGGCGAGCCGCCGGAAGGCCCGCTCCTTCTCGACCTTCTTCAGCGACGGGAAGTCGAGGTTGTCGTAGAGCACGCCGGTGTAGCGCAGCAACGCGGGCGTCGTCTCCGACGTGCGCAGCGCCGCGTTGCGATGCACCTCGTCGACTTGCCGTTCGGAGATGTCGAGCGCTTTGAGGCTCGCGGGGACGTCCTTCGCGAGGTCGGCCAGCGCGGACACGAGCTTGTCGCGCACGGGGTTGAGCTCGGGGAACGACAGCGCGTCGAGGTCGAGCGGCGCGCCCTCGCCGCCGATCGCCTTGGTCTCCGACGGGGGAAGCAGCACCAGCACGCCCGCAAGCGTAAGGCAAGGCCACCCACCGGCCGTCGCGGCGACCACGGGGTGGACCTTCCTTTTCCTGCTCGGGTTCACCGCGCCCGTTAACTCTTTCGAGGGATACCGGTAACACCTTAATCATCATCGCCGACAGGCGAGACACAAGCAGTTTCCATTCCAGCCCGAAAAACGGTCGGGAGCTGTCGTCATGTCCTACCCGCAGTCACCTCATGATCCTGGCCAGCAGTTTCAGCAGCAGATGCCGCCCGGCCAGGTTCCGCAGTACGCGCCGCAGTACATGCCTCAGCCGCCGAAGAAAAAGGCCAGGAAGTGGCCTTGGGTGCTGGGCATAATCGCCGTGCTGATCGTCGCGATGGCGATCAACTCCAGTCGCAACGACTCCGACGAGAACAGCACCGCGGGCAACGCCACGGGTGATGCTCAGCAGACCGCGCCCGCCGCCGCGCAACCGGCGGCCAAGAAGACCGTGGTGTACGAGGTGACCGGCGCGGGCCAGGCCATGTCGATCACCTACACGACCGACGGCATGACCTCCACCCAGCAGGAGGGCGACGTCCAGCTCCCCTGGTCGAAGACGATCGAGCTGCCGACCGGCGAGGCGCTGCAGATGGTGTCGATGATCGTGCAGGCAGGGCAGGGCACCACGGAGATCGCCGGGAAGATCACCGTGGACGGCACTGTCGTCAAGGAGGGCAAGTCCTCCGGTCAGTACGCCATGCTGAGCATCAACGAGAACATCGGCACCCTCGGCAGGTGACCGGAGCTCAACCGTCCACTTCGGACGCCTGGCCTCCGATGCCCGCCACCGGCCCCACCACGATGATCGCGGGCGGGCGGATCGCGTGCTCCTTCATGTCGGCGTCCAAGGACTCCAGAGTGGACCGCAGCACCCGCTGCGCCGAGGTGCTGCCCTCCTGCACGACGGCCACGGGCGTGGACCCAGGACGGCCCTCCATCAGAGCCGAAGCGAACGCACCGGCGCGTTCGACGGCCATCATCAGCACGACGGTGCCCTGCAGGCGTGCGATGGCGGGCCAGTCCACGAGTGAGCGCGGGTCGTCGGGGGCGACGTGGCCGGAGACGACGACCACCTCGTGGGCCACCCCTCGGTGCGTCACGGGGACACCGGCGAGGGCGGGCACGCCGAACGCGGACGTCACGCCGGGCACCACGGTGACCGGGATGCCCGCCTCGGCGCACGCCAGCAGCTCCTCGAAGCCGCGGCCGAAGACGTACGGGTCGCCGCCCTTCAGGCGGACGACGAACTTGCCCTCCTTGGCGCGGTCGACGAGGGTCTGGTTGATGAAGTCCTGCGTGGCCGCGCGGCCGTAGGGAATCTTCGCCGCGTCCACGACCTCGACGTGCGCGGGCAGTTCCTCCAGCAGCTCGCGGGGGGCCAGGCGGTCGGCCACCACCACGTCGGCGTGGGCCAGCAAGCGCTTGCCCTGCACGGTGATCAGCTCGGGGTCGCCGGGGCCGCCGCCGACGAGGGCCACGCCCACGGGTGGGGCCGCCTGGTCGGCGATGCGGCCGTCGCGCAGGGCGGCCACCAGGCCGTCGCGCACCGAGGCGGAACGGCGGTGTTCGCCGCCTGCCAGGACGCCGAGCAGCATGCCGTCGTGCGTGCCGGTGGCGGGGGTGACGGCCGTGCCTTCGACGGCGATGTCCGCGCGCACGCAGAACACGCGCTGCGCGAGTGCCTCTTCGCCGATCTGCGCGTTCACCTCGACGTCGGACGTGCACGCGACGACGTACCAGGCGCCTTCGACGTCACCGGCCTGGAAGCGGCGCTGGTGCCACGTCAGCTCCCCCGCGTCGACCATGCCCTGCACGGCGGGGGTGACGGACGGCGACACGAGGTCGACGGCCGCGCCGGACGCGATCAGGCGGGGCAGCCTGCGTTGCGCGACGGTGCCACCGCCGACCACGAGGACGCGCCGGCCCTTCAGGTCGAGACCGGCCAGGTAGTGCTGTTCGAAGGGCATGGGTAGAAGCATCCACACGGGACCGGCCGTGTCCAGCCGGAAGGGAACATGGTCACAGCGGCAACAGCTCGAACGACGTGGCCAGAACTCCGCCGTACCGTTTGCCCACCGCCTCGGCCATCGTCCGCAGGAACGTCTCGGGGTCGGCCATGTCGCCGCTCAGCGCCTCCAGATACGCCTTGTGGGCGCGTAGTGACGCCACCGAAGCGTCGAACGAGGCGGTGATGTCCACGGCGTGCGTCGCCAAGGGCGAGGACGCCGCCGCCACGTACTTCACGCCGTCCCACTTCTCCTGTCCCAGATCCTGGAAGAGCCACCGGTTGCCCGCGTCGCGCACGGCGTCGACGGTGGCACGTCCGACGGCGATGTGGTCGGCCATGTTCAGGCCGCCGCCACCGGGCCAGGTTTCCCGGAAGTTACCGGTGATCACGACTTCCGGGCGGTGCCGGCGGATCGCGCCCGCGATGTCGCGCCGCAACGGGACCCCGTACTCGATGAGGCCGTCCGGGTGATCCAGGAACTCGACGTCCGTCACGCCGACGACCGCGCACGACTCGATCTGTTCCTGCACGCGCAACGGACCGCAGACCTCAGGGTCCATCGTGTCGATGCCGGCCTCACCACGGCACGCGAGCAGGTAGGCGATCTTCTTGCCCTGCGCGGTCCAACGCGCGATGGCGCCCGCACCGCCGTACTCCATGTCATCGGGGTGGGCGACGACGACGAGAGCGCTCGACCAGTCCTCCGGCATAGCTTCGAGATCAGACATGCGTGCAGGGTGCGCGCAGAGCACGCACCCTGCAACAACGAGCGCTTACAGCTGGGCGTTGATGACCGAGTAGTACGGCGCGATGCGGCCGTACACGCCGGGGTAGCCCGCGGCCGCGCAGCCACGGCCCCAGGAGGTGTCACCGATCAGCTTGCCGCCGTAGACCAGCGGGCCACCGGAGTCGCCCTGGCAGGCGTCCACGCCGCCCTGCGGGAAGCCCGCGCACACCATGGACGTGTTGCTGTACTGCGAGTACGCCGACTTGCAGGTGGCGTCGGAGGTCAGCGGCACGTTGGCCTTGAGCAGGTAGCGCGAGGCCGACCCGCCGGAGGACGTGGTGCCCCAGCCGAGGATGAGCGCCGAGTTGCCCGCCGCGTAGAGCGAGGTGTCCGACGGGGTGGCGAGCGGCAGGGTCGCCGAGCTGATGTTGCGGTCGAGGGTCAGCACGGCCACGTCGTAGCCCGCGGTCGCGGTGGTGTAGCTCGGGTGCACCCAGATCCTGGTCACGGACGCGACCGTGCCCGCGGTGCTCTGCTTGTCGTCACGGCCGTGCACGACGCGCACGCTGGAGGCCGAGCTGCCCTTCACGCAGTGGGCGGCGGTGACGACCTTGTTGGTCTTCACGAGCGTGCCGCCGCAGAACTGCGAGCCGGAGGTGGAGGCCAGGTAGACGACCCAGGGGTACGTCGAGGTGCTCGCGCGCGTGCCGCCGACGATCATCGGCGAGACGTCGTCGGCGTTGGCGGCGGGAGCGACGAAGAAGATGCTCGCGAGCGCGGACACCACGACGGACACGATCAGGCGATGCAGGGTTTTCGCCATGTTGCCAGTCCTTCCCGAGGACGCTGGACGGTGCGGAGAAGTGCAGGGTGTGGAGCACTGACGCACACAGCGTCACCGGGGGTGAATCGGCGGCATAACCGACTTTCGTCGGACAAGTCCCGCTTGACGGTTGACTCAGCCGTCCCCGACACCGGGCACGACGATTACGTCCGCGTTAACCGGCAGGTCCAGCGTCGGACCGGCCCCGAAAGCGACGAACGCGACCGCCGCGCCGCTCGCGGCCAGTTCGGTCGCGCCCCCGTGACGGATCTCCGTGCCGGAGCGCAGAATCGGCGTGACCGCCTCGATCGCCTCCGGTGTGCCGACGACGAACGCGGCCCGCCGGATCTCGGCCTCCGCGCGGGGCGTGCGTTCCTCCGCGGGGCCGGGACCGAGGCCGACCAGCGCGAGCCGGCCGCGCGGCAGCACCCGCGCCGCGGCCACCGTCACCTTGTCCCGCTTGAACTTCTCGGCGGCCAGCTCGACCGGTGCGCCGCCGCCGATCTGCCGTGCGCCGCGCAACGCCGCCGCTTCCGCGACGCTGGCCGTGCCCATCGAGTTGCGCACCACCGAGCTCGGGTTCGGCACCCCGATCTCCGCGAGCTCCTCGGTCGGGAACGTCAGCAGGTCGGCGGTGTCGCCGTGCCAGAAACCCCAGTCCTCCACCGCGTCCACGATGCCGGGCTCGTCCGCCTTGGCGTCCAGGGTCGCGAACGCCTTGATGGCGCGCAGGTCGAGCCCGCCCTGAGCGTCCAGTTCCGACAGTGCCGCGCCGATGCTCGTGGCGGACGCACCGCGCGTCGACCCCACGCCGACGACGAGCGTGCGCGGCACGATCCGCAGCACGTTCTTCTTCGCCGCGGCGGCCCGGTCGTCGACGACGATCACCCACGTCGCGTTCTCGCCGTCGGCCACCACGTTCGGCGGCAGCGCGGGCAGCGGGAAGCTCAACGGGTTGCGCAGCACCACCTTCTCGCCCGCCTCGATGGCCTCGACGCACGCCGCGACGTCGCCCTCCACCCTGGCGTCGAGCTGCTCGGCCAGGTCGTCCAGCACCGAGTCGACCGACGGGCCGCCGGTGACGACGGGGGCGAGGTTCAGCGCGTCGGCGACCTGGCGGGTCAGGGCCGCCGCGTCACCGGCGAGCGCGACGGCGAACCGCCGGTCCACGCACACCACGGCCGGGTCGGAGTCCTTGCCGCGCACCAGTGGCGCGATCAGCCGCACGACCGATCCCGCGTCCAGGAAGAACACGGCCGCGTCGAGGCGGCTCCACAGGTTCGAGGCCGCGATCTTGACGGGACCGTCCGGGACGACGGCGTCCGGGCCGAGGAGACCGGCGAGGTCGGCGGCGTCACCGCGGTCCGCCGGTCCCGCGAACACACCGATCACTTCTTGGTTCCCCACAGCACGGTCACCGGGACGGCCGGGGCGAACCCCGAGTCGAGCAGGCGGGACGCGGTCCAGTGCACGCCCTCCACCTCGTAGCCCGCGGCCTGCAACGCGTCGCGGGCGGGCACGATCTCGTCCACGCTCTCCGTCGCGACGACCACGCGCTTGGCGGACACGGCCGCGCTCGACTTGACCGCCGCCAGGTCCCCGCGGCCGACGAACACGGCATCCGGGCGCGGCAGCGCGGACGGGTCCGGTTCGGACTCCTCGACGCGGACGTCCACGCCGTGCGCGGAGGCGTTCGCGATGATCCGCACGCACTGCACCGGATCGGGCTCGACCGCGATCACCGCGGCACCCAGCCGGGCGCACTCCACACCCACGGCACCGGACCCGGCCAGCACGTCCCACACCAGCACGCCGGGCCGCGGCGCCAGGCGGGCCAGCACGAACGCGCGGACCTCGGCGCCCAGGACGTGGGTGCGGCTCGCGAACGCGTCGTCCGGCAACGCCCAGCCGTCGTTGGAGCGCAGGAACTCGTTATCGGCCAGGCACAGCACGGCCTCGGGCGCCGTCCAGCGGCGGGTGACCGCGTCCTTCGGGTCGATGGGGACCAGCTCCTCGCCGTCCGCGACGAGCAGCGTGCGGCGCCAGCCCGCGATGCCCGCGCCGATCTCGGCGGGACCGATGCCCTCGGCCAGCCGCACGACGACGGCGGAACGGGCACGGCACACGTTCAGCGCCGGACGCAGACCGTCCGCCGCGTCGACGACCTCGACGGGACGCCCGGCCGCCTCGCGCAGCTTCTCCACGGCGGCGGACATCAGTTACCGGGGGTGCGCTTGGCGGCCTTGCGGGACTTCTTCTGGCCCGACGCCTTGGGGTCGGACGTGGAGGCGCGGACCGTGGGCGGCTTGGGCTTCTCGGCCGCGACGACGGTCAGCTTCGGCTTGGCTCCCGATTCCTCGGCCGGCTTGCGCACCGACTGCTGTATCCCCTCGACCGCCGTCCACGCCGGATTGGACTCCGCCGGTGCGCCCGCCGGCACGGGAAGCGGCGCGGGGATCGGCTCGTCCGTGCGGGTCGCGAGGCGCGAGGCGGCCCGGCGCGACCAGCGGGTGGGGCGGGCGGCGCGGAGCGGCTCCTCGACGGACGTGGTGGCCGAGGCCGAGACGCGCCGCGTCGGCGGCTTCACCGCCTCGCCGACCAGGAACAGCGTGGGGCGGTACAGCTTGTGCTGCTTCACCACCGACTCCAGCTCACCGACCGTGGTGTGCACGAGCACCTCGTCGGCCTGGCTCACCTTGTACGCCACCACGACCGGCGTCTCGGCGGTGTAGCCGCCTTCCAGCAGTTTCTCGACGAACTGGCCGGTGCGCGCGCCGGAGACCGTCGCGGCCATCGTCGTCTGCAAGGCGGCGAACTCGCGGACCTGCTCGCTGCTCTCCGGCGCGATCAGGACGGCGGAGGACGCCGTGGTCGTGGTGATCTCCCTGCCGATCTTGGCGGCAGCGGCGGCGACGACGGACACGCCCGGCACCACCTCGACGTCGAGACCGAGCCGCAGGCACAGGTCGTGCTGGTCCTGGACACCGCCGCCGGTCGCCGCGTCGCCCGCGTGCAGGCGCACGACCTTCTGCCGGGCCGCGGCGGCACGGCGGTACAGGTCGGTGATCTCCTCCTGCGTCACGCGGGAGAAGTCGACCAGCTCGGCCTCGGAGCGGGCGTGCTCGCGCACGCACTCGGCCTCCACCGCGCTGGGAGCCCAGATGACGACGTCGGCCTCCGCGATGCGGCGAGCGCCGCGGAGGGTGATGAGGTCGGCGGCACCGGGACCGGCGCCGACGAAGGAGACCCGACCGGTCGTCGTCACGACAGCTCCACAGGGGTTTCGGCGAGAGGCTTAGGCGATGACCGTACCGCCTGCCGATCCGGCCACGAACGGGTGGCAGGCGCGCACGAAACGGGCCACCGCCTCCGGGTCGCCCGCCGGGTGCGTGTGCAGGTACGACGCGTGCACGCCCCCTGTCACGAAGCCTTCCGCCACCGGCCGCGAGTCGGCACCGCGCCAGTGCCACGCGGGCGGGTCCGAGTGCGGGACGGACAGCCGGGTGCGGTGGAACTCGTGGCCCGTCACGCGGCTGCCCGGCAGGTGCAGCGGTGAGCCCGCGGACGCCACGGCGTCCCGGTAGCCCAGCGTCAGCTTCGGCGTCATGACCCCGTCGGCGTCGAGCACCCCGCACATCGGGTGGCCGTCGAGCGAGCGCGCGAGGTAGAGCAGCCCGCCGCACTCCGCGTGGACCGGCGCACCCGACCGCGCGAACCCGCCGATTGCGGCACGCAGCTTCTCGTTGCGCGACAACGCTTCCGCGTGCTGTTCGGGGAACCCGCCCGGCAGCACCAGCCCCGCTGTGCCCGCCGGGAGGTCCTCGTCGCGCAACGGGTCGACGACGGCCACCGCCGCGCCCGCCGCCTCCAGCACCTCGACGTGCTCCGCGTAGCCGAAGGTGAACGCCGCACCTCCCGCCACCGCGATCACCGGCTCGTCCCGGACGCGCTCGACCTCGGGTTCCCACGCGGCGACGGCCATCGACGGCACCGACGACGCAAGAGCGCGCACCGCGTCGAGATCGACGTGCGCTGCGACAGCGGCAGCGATGGCGTCGACAGCGGCGACGGCCTCCGCACCGTGCTCGGCGGCCGTCACGAGGCCGAGGTGCCGTGACGGCAGGGAGAACCGCGGGTCGCGCGGCAGCACGCCGAGCACGTCGAGCCCGACCTCGTCGCACGCCGACCGCAGCACCTGTTCGTGCCGCTCGGACCCGACCTGGTTGAGGATCACGCCGCCGAGCCGGACCGTGGGGTCGTAGCCGCGGAAGCCGTGCAGCAACGCGGCGAGCGACCGGCTCTGCCCGCGAGCGTCCACGACGAACAGCACGGGAGCGTTGACCAGCTTGGCGACGTGCGCGGTGGAGCCGATGCCCGCGGTGCCGACGCGACCGTCGAACAGGCCCATCACGCCCTCAACCACGGCGATGTCGCAGCCCTTGGCGCCGTGCGCGAACAGGCCGGGGACGCGGTCCTCGCCGACCAGCACCGGGTCGAGGTTGCGGCCGGGCCTGCCGGTGGCGAGCGAGTGGTAGCCGGGGTCGATGTAGTCGGGCCCGACCTTGAACGGCGCGACCCGCGACCCCGCCCCGCGCAACGCGGCCATCAGTCCCGTCGCGACCGTCGTCTTGCCGCTGCCGGAGGCCGGGGCCGCGACGACGAGCCGGTTCACCACTCGATCCCCCGCTGGCCCTTCTGCCCGGCGTCCATCGGGTGCTTGACCTTGGTCATCTCCACGACGAGGTCGGCGGCTCCGACGAGCTTCTCCGGCGCGTACCGGCCGGTGATGACGACGTGCTGGTGGCCAGGACGGTTCGTGAGGGTGTCCACGACCTCGTCGACGTCGATCCAGCCCCAGTGCAGCGGGTAGGTGAACTCGTCCAGCACGTAGAGGCCGTGGCGTTCGGCGGCGAGGCGGCGGGCGATCTCCGCCCAGCCCTCGCGCGCGGCTGCGGCGTGGTCGTCCTCGGTGCCCTGCTTGCGGGTCCAGGACCAGCCCTCGCCCATCTTGTGCCACTCGACGGCGCCACCCTCGCCGGTCTCGTCGTGCAGCCGTCCGAGGGCGCGGAACGCGGACTCCTCGCCCACCTTCCACTTGGCGGACTTCACGAACTGGAACACGCCGATGTCCCAGCCCTGGTTCCAGCCGCGCAGCGCCATCCCGAACGCCGACGTCGACTTCCCCTTCATCTCACCGGTGTGCAGCATCAGCAGCGGCCGGTTGCGGCGCTGCCGGGTGGTCAGGCCGTCCTTCGGCACCTCGACCGGTTGTCCCTGCGGCATGACGATCTCCCCTTCACGCTGCCCGGACGACGCCGGCGAGGTGGTCGGCGCTCAGCTGGTCGAGCCGCACGCAGGTGCCGCACAACGCGTCGGCGACCTTCTGCGCCAGGCCGAGCCGGACGTGGCCCTGTTCGCAGTCGACGACCACGACGGCGGTCTGTTCCAGCAGGCCGGCGGCCTTGATGGCGTCCTTCGCGGGATCACCGCCCAGGCCGGACGACGTGGCACGGCCGTCGGTGAGCAGGACGACGAGCGGGCGCTTGCGCGGGTCGCGGAGCCGTTCGACCTCCAGGACCTTGTGCGCCTTGAGCAGGCCGTCCGCGAGCGGCGTGCGGCCTCCGGTGCGCATCTTCCTGAGCCTGGTCGCCGCCGCGTCCACGGAGGTGGTCGGCGGCAGGGCGACCTCGGCCTGGTTGCCGCGGAACGTGACGACACCGACCTTGTCCCGGCGCTGGTAGGCGTCGCGCAGCAGCGAGATCACCGCGCCGCTGACGGCCGACATCCGCTTCTGCGCGGCCATCGAGCCCGATGCGTCGACCACGAACAGGACGAGGTTCGACTCCTTGCCCTCCCGGACGGCCCTGCGCAGGTCACTTCCGGCCAGCACGAGTCCGGGCCCTCTGCGCCCGCGTGCCTTCTGGTGCGGCGCGGCGGTGGCGAGCGTGTCGACCAGATGCAATCCGTGTCCATCCACTGTGGACGATCGAACGACCCTGCCGGTCTTCGCGCGGGCCCTGGAACGCTTGCCGGGCGCGCCTTCCCCGACCCCGGGGACCTCCAGCACGCGCGCCTTGAACGCGGGCGAGGGCTCCGGCGCCGGACGGTCGGCGGGCGCGTTCCCGTTGCCGCGCGGACCTTCCTGCGGTTCGGGCAGCTCCCCGCCACCGGGCCCGTCGTCGTCCGGTCCGTCGTCCGGTTCCGGGTCCTCGGCGTGCTCGGCCGCCTGCCGCATGGCGTCTTCGAGCTGCTGCTCCTCGATCCCGGGCTCGTCGAACGGGTCGCGGCGGCGCCGGTGCGGCAGGGCGAGCCGGACCGCGGACTCGACGTCCTGCTCCTCCACGGCGTCCGCGCCCCGCCAGGCCGCGTGGGCGGTGGCGGCACGAGCCACGACGAGGTCCGCCCGCATGCCGTCGACCTCGAAAGCCGCGCAGACAGCGGCGATCCTGCGCACCTCACCATCCGGAAGGGACACTCGCGGCAACCTTCCCCGCGCGTCCGCGATCCGCTGCTTCAGCGCCGCGTCCTGCCCGGCCCACCTCGCCGCGAACCCCACCGGATCGGCCTCGTAGCCCAGCCGCCGCCGGATCACCTCGGTGCGCACACCGACGTCCCGCGACGCCTTCACCGACACCGTCAGCCCGAACCGGTCGAGCAGCTGGGGCCGCAGCTCCCCCTCCTCGGGGTTCATGGTGCCGACCAGCAAGAACTGCGACGGGTGCGACACCGACACACCCTCGCGCTCGACGTGCGCACGCCCCATCGCCGCCGCGTCGAGCAGCAGGTCCACCAGGTGGTCGTGCAGCAGGTTGACCTCGTCGACGTAGAGCACGCCCCGATGCGCCGCGGCCAGCAACCCGGGCTGGAACGCCCGCACGCCCTCCGTCAGCGCCTTCTCCAGGTCGAGCGACCCGACCAGCCGGTCCTCCGTGGCCCCGACGGGCAACTCGACCAACCGCGCGGGCCTGCGCTCAACTCCGTCGTGCGGCGCGTCCGGGCAGTCGCCTGTGCCAGGCGCACAGCCGAACCGGCAGCCCTTCGAGACGTCCAGCTCCGGCAGCAACGCGGCGAGGGCACGCACGATGGTCGACTTCGCGGTCCCCTTCTCGCCTCGGACGAGAACGCCCCCGATGCCGGGGTGCACGGCGTTCAGCAGCAGGGCCAGCCGGAGGTCGTCATGTCCGACGACAGCCGAAAAGGGGTACATGCGGTGAAGTCCTTCCTCGGGTGTCCACGCCCGTGGTCGGTGAGTAAGAGGGGGGACGAGTTCCTGACTCCCGGTTCTCGCGAACCGGTCACAGTCGCGGGACGGCGCCGGATTCCCACCGGCTTCCTCGCGCTCCCCTCACAGCAACGGCATCGTCGCACCCCGCGCTCACCTGACCAACAGCCAGGTGAGCGACATCGCCTTCGCGTCAGGAAAGCGTGCGGGACCTGACGGCGGTCAGGAACGCGGTCAGCGCCGGACGGCCGACGTCCAGACGCGGCCCCTCCGGGTTCTTCGAGTCACGAACCGCGCCGTGCCACGCCACTTCGACACACTGACCGTTGCCGCCGCTGTAGCTCGACTTACGCCACTGGGGAGTCATCCGTGCTCCACTCCTAGGTGCTCTCGCAGGACTTCACCAGGCTATCCAGCCAAGCGACCGTGTCAGCCTCCGACAGCGAGATTTTCACGATGCGCTCGAAAACCTCGGCGTACCGCCCGATCTCGTGCGACCTCTCGTGCCAGACACTGCCGTTCTCGTTCTCCAGGTAGACGCAGTCCATGTCGTCGAAGCCCTCGGGAAACCGCAGCATCGTGAACGATCCCTTCATCGCCGGATGCGCGCCGGCCTCGAAGGGGAGCAAGGTCAAGGTGATGTTCGGCCTCTCGGCGAGCGCCCGCAGGTGGAGGAGCTGATCACGCATCACCCGCGGATCTCCCACGCGGCGCCGGACGACGGCCTCGTTGAGCACGAGCCGGAGGTGAGGCGGCTCAGGCCGGTCGAGAATCGCCTGCCTCGCCCGCCTCACCTGGACGATGCGCCGCATCTGGCTCGTGCTGAGATCGGGGAAGAACGCCAGCACGATCGCTTCGGCGTAGTCCGGCGTCTGCACCAGCCCGTCCACGATCTCCGAGGCGTAGGTCCAGATCTCCTCCGCCTCGGGTTCGAGGTCGACGTACGTGCCGAACCACTCCGGGATGTCGTCGCGGAACTCCACCATCCAGTCGTCGGTCTCGTCGTCCGCGGCGATCAGCACCAGCTGGTCGATCTTGGACTTGCTCATGCCCAGCTCGCGGCCGAAGAGCTTGATGTGCCGGACGAGGATGGCCTGCCGCGCGTTCTCGATCTTGCTGATCGTGCCGGGGACGAGCCCGACCTCCTTGGCGAGCGTCCGCACGGACATGCCCAGCGCCTCACGGGCGGTCTGCAGTTCCTTCGCGAGCTTGCGACTGCGCAGAGTCGGGCCAGGACGTTTCTTCATGGATTCTCCGTACGAATGTCGTTTCGCGGAATTCAACACACGTGCGCGCCACGAGGAAACACAAGTCACCCGGTCGAGCTATCCAAAAGAAACGTTTCTGCACAGTACCGTCTGCTCTGCCCGTTCCGCGCCGCTCTCGCAGGTGGTGCGGGGTGAGCCCGGACGAAGAGGTGACGTGATGAGGTTCCGCTGGCTGCCCGCTGACCGTGCGCGGCACGCGATCGTGGACGAATTCCCGTTCTGGGGCGACAAAAGGACGCTGTGCGGCCTGGACGTGACGATCGACCACGAACCGACGAAGCTCGAATGGCTGTGGTGGACCTGTCCGGCGTGCGACCGCGCCTGGCGCGATGCCGCCGGGAACAAGCTCGGGGTGAACGCGTGACCGGCGAGGACTGGACACGCGTCGAGCAGCTCGGCATGGCGGTCCGCGCGGTGAAGCCCACGAACCCGCACGCGGCGCTGCTGCTGTCCGACGGGCTGACCCGGCTGCTGGGCAACCAGGCCGACGAACAGCGGGCCGCGCACCTCGACGAGCTGGGCGAGCTGCTCATCCGGCTCGGGGTGGACTACCGGGAACGGGCGGCGGCCCTGCGCGTGGTGACCATCGACGCCCACCCGTCTTGAGAGCGCGTCACGGCCGGTTCACCCGGCAAGTGCGGTGCGAACAGACCGCCGTGCCGACGCCCGCACCGACCCCCAACAACGCCCCCGCCGCCACCGCCACGCAACCGCTTGCCACCCACACGCAGGGCGCTTTCGTACTATCACGCAGTACGCGGCGCCCCCGCGTACTGCACAACAGGCAGTCACAGCAGGGCGCGGAACACCGCCCAAACCGCCACCTCGCCGACCGTCCACGCCACCGCCGACACCGCCACACAACCGCCTACCACCCACACGCAGGGCGCTTTCGTACTATCACGCAGTACGCGGCGCCCCCGCGTACCGCACAACAGCAGTCACAGCAGGGCGCGGAACTCTGCCCAGGCCGCCGCCACCTCGTCGGCCGTCCACTCCAGGGCCGGTTCCGCCACCGTCACCTCGGTCTTCGCAAGCGTCCCGTCGCGCCAGAACCGGCCTAGGAAGTCGCCGCTCAGCTCCGAGAGCCGCGCGGGGTCGCCCGGCAGGTGCAGCGCGAACTGGTGGGTGTGCGGCTCGGGCAGGCCCATCGCGGCAGCCACGACCTTGGCGTGCTCGACGTACAGACCGAGGCGCGGCAGCACGGTGTCGAGGCCGTGCAGCGCCGAGACGGCGGCCGGCCACTGCTGGAACAGCATGCCGCCGTAGCGATGCCGCCACACGCGGGCCTGGTCGATGAAGTCGGCGCTGCCGGCGAGCGCGGCGCCGGAGATGCCCTCCAGCGACTTGTAGAACGACACGTAGACCGAGTCGAACAGCCCGGCGATCTCCGCCAGCGGCTTGCCCAGGCCGTGGGTGCTCTCCCACAGGCGGGCGCCGTCGAGGTGCACGACCGCGTCGCGTTCGCGGGCCTGGTCGACCAGCGACGTCAGCTCGTCCCAGGTGGGCAGGACGAACCCGGCCTCGCGGTCGGGCACCTCCAGCAGCAGCGTCCCGTACGGCTCCGGGCAGGTGGCCACCTCCGCGTTGCGGACCTTGATCGGGCGCAGGCCGGACAGGACGGTCAGCGCGTCGTCCTCGTGGTGCAGCGGGTGCGCCTGCGGGTGCATCGCGACGATCGGGTTGTGGGTGCGGTCGGCCCAGCACTTCAGCGCGATCTGCTGGGCCATCGTCCCGGTCGGCACGAACAGCGCCGCCTCGGTGCCGAGCAGGTCGGCCACGCGCTCTTCGAGGACGCCCACCGGGCCGCCGTCGCCGTAGCGGTCGGGGTCGGCGTCCGGCACCGGGCCGAGCGACTCCAGCAGCGACTTCTTGTGGACTCCGGAAAGGCGGCGGTTCAGCACTCCCGCATCAAACCTCAGCCGGGCGGGTGACGGCCACCGACTTCGGCGCGCGGAACGACAGCAGGTTCAGCCACTCCGGTTCGGGGCCGGTGAGGCGCAGCGACGGCTCGTGGGCCGCCACCGTCCGCAGTGTCACGGCGGCTTCCAGCCTCGCGAGGCCCGCACCCAGGCAGAAGTGACGGCCGTAGCCGAACGCGAGGTGGCGCGGGTCGGTCTCCTTGCCGCTCAGCAGCAGCACCAGCTCGGCTCCGGCCGGGACGCGCACGCCGGACAGCACGACCTCGCGCGCGGTCAGGCGGCGCCACGTCACCACGGGCGTGTCGGTGCGCAGCACGTCCTCGACGAACTCCTCGGCGACGCCCGGCGAGGAAAGCCGGGCCCACAGGGGACGGTCGGCCAGCGCCTTCCGCAACGCAGTGGACAGCAGCTGGGTCGTCGTCTCCTGTCCCGCGATCAGCAGGAAGTAGCAGAGGCCCGCCGAGTCCTCCGCGGACACGCCCGCGTCGGCCAGCGCGCGGAACAGCTCGCCGTCGCGGGCGTGGTAGCGCTTGACCAGCCACTGGTGGAACTCTCCGACGTCGTCGACCAGCTCCAGCTGCCGCTCGCGGGTGATGTCGCCCCAGAAGAACTCCAGCGAGCCCGTGCTCCAGCGCTTGAGGGTCGGGATGTCGACGTTCTCCAGGCCGAGCAGCTCCATCAGCACGATCGCGGGCAGGTCCCACGCGAGCGAGCGCACGAGATCCGCGCCACCCAGCCGTTCCAAAACGAGGGAGCGGATGCGAGGCTCCGCTGCGGCGACGCGGGCGGGTGTGAAGAACGACGCGACGAGGCGCCGCAGGGCGGTGTGCGACTCCGAACCGTTGTTCGCGAGCGTCGGCGGCAACGAGAAGCGGGCCCTCACCAGGGTGCGCAGCGCGGCCGGGGCGACCGGGGTGACGGCGGTCAGGGCGTTGTCCGGCAGGAACGTCACCGGGTCGGCCAGCACGGCGCGCACGTCGTCGTAGGCCGACACCACCCAGCGGTCGCCGGCGAGCTGCACCGGTGAGGTGAGCTCGGCCCGCGTGAAGGTGAACAGGTCCACGAGCGGCACGCTAGTCGGCGGATGGGAGACTCAGTCGGTGACCGTGAGCACAACCGAGGCAGGGTCCAGCGGCGATGGGTCCGTGTTCGACTGGATCGACGTCCGTTCCGAAGCCCGCGCCAAGGCGGGTCTGACGCGGCGGGTGCGTCCGCGCACCTCGGACTCGACCGACCTCGACCTCGCCAGCAACGACTACCTGGGCCTCGCGAAGGACAAGCGGGTCGCGGGCGCCGCGGCCGCCGCCACGCTCAAGTGGGGTGCGGGCTCGACGGGGTCCCGCCTGGTCACGGGGTCGACGGAGCTGCACGCCGAGCTGGAGTACGAGCTCGCGAACTTCTGCGGGTCGCAGTCGGCACTGGTGTTCAGCAGCGGGTACATGGCGAACCTGGGCGCGGTCACGGCGCTGTCCGGCCCCGGCACGGCGATCGTGGCCGACCAGCACATCCACGCGTCGCTGATCGACGGCACCCGGCTGTCCAAAGCGGACGTGGTCGTCGCGGACCACTGCGACGTCCGCAAGGTCCGGCACGCGCTGGAGACCCGCGGCAAGCGGCGCGCGATCGTCGTGACGGACTCGGTGTTCAGCGTCGACGGCGACATCGCCCCGCTGAACGAGCTGCACGAGGCGTGCCGCGCGACCGGCGCCGCCCTGGTCGTCGACGACGCGCACGGCCTCGGTGTCGTCGGGCCCGGTGGCCGCGGCGCGGTCGCCGAGGCGGGCCTGATCAAGGCGCCGGACGTCGTCACCACGCTCACGCTGAGCAAGTCGCTCGGCGCGCAGGGCGGCGCGGTGCTCGGGCCGAGCCGGGTGATCAAGCACCTGGTCGACACCGCCCGCACGTTCATCTTCGACACCGGGCTGGCGCCGAGCAGCGCCGCCGCGGCCCTCGCCGCGATCAAGATCCTGCGCGAGGAGCCGGACCGCCCCGAACGGGCGCTGACCGTGGCGCACGACCTGAGCAACCGCCTGAAGGAAGCCGGCTTCCAGGCCAGCACGCCGACCGCCGCCGTGGTGAGCGTCCGGGCGCCCGGACCGGAGCAGGCGTTCCGGTGGGCGGAGGCGTGCCGCACGAGCGGCGTCGTCGTCGGCTGCTTCCGCCCGCCGTCGGTGCCGGACCAGATCAGCAGGCTGCGGCTCACCGCGCGCGCCGACCTGACCGAGGCCGACATCGAGCGCGCGGTGCGCGTGATCAAGGAGTGCGCCGCATCCGCAGGTGTGGAATCCCGTCCTCGATGAACTCGTCGCCTTCGACCACGAACCCGAAGGTCGCGTAGAACGGCGCGACGTACGTCTGCGCGTCGAGGACGCACGGCTTGTCGCCCACGTCCGCGAGCACGGCCTGCATGAGCCTGCGGCTGTATCCGCGACCGCGGGCCATGCGCGCCGTGACGACCCGTCCGATGCGCAGGACGCCACCGGGGTCTTCGAGGAGCCGCAGGTAGGCGAGCGGAGCGGGTGTCCCGTCTGCTTCCAGCCAGAAGTGCCGTGTGCCCGGTTCGAGGTCACGGCCGTCCACGTCGCAGTAGACGCAGTTCTGCTCGACGACGAAGACGTCCTGGCGCAGCCGCAGGATCGCGTAGAGCTGGGCCGGGGTCAGGTCGAGTCCCCACTGACGGCGCAGGGTGGCGGGAAACTGAGTGGTTCGCACCGCTCCTTGGATATCAGAAGCCCAGGACCTGCCGGTAGTGAGCCAGCCTGGTGTAGACGCCCGGTTCGGCCGGGCGCGCGCACCCCCGGCCGAACGACACGACGCCCGCGAGCCTGCCCCGCACGACCAGGGGCCCGCCCGAGTCGCCGGTGCACGCGTCCTTGCCGCCGCGGCCCGCGCACAGCATCGCGCCCTGCCGGTAACCCGGTTCCTTCCGCAGGCACTCCTGGTCGGACAGGATCGGCACCGTCGCCTTGCGCAGCGTCATGGCGGGCGGGCTGTTCTCCGCGGTGCGGCCGTAGCCGAGCACCACGCCCTCGTCGCCCGCCTCGCCGACCGCGATCGTCCGGTGCGGCAGCGGCCGGGCCAGGGTCAGCACCGCGACGTCGTCGCCCCCTGTCACCTCGCGGTACTCGGGGTGGCGCCACACGGCCGCGACCTCGGCGACGACGCCCTCGTCCTTGGTCCGCAGGTCGGTGCGGCCGGCGACCACGCGCAGCTGCTCCGGCGCGCGCTGGGTCGCGGTGATGGCACCCTTCGCCGTGGCGCAGTGCGCGGCCGTCACGACCTTGTCCGCGGCGACGAGCGCGCCACCGCAGATGAGCTGACCGTCCGCGGTGGTGATCGCCACAACCCACGGGGTGTCCGCCACCGACCCGGGTTCCCCGCCGACGATCGCCTGCGCCGTCGGCGCACCGCTGACCAGCGAGATCGCCGCCGCGAGCACGGCAGTTCGCTTACCCCTCAAGGACCACTCCTCGTTGCGCCAGGTGGACGATCGGTCACCTACCGTAGCGACCGCACTGAGACGGCGTCAAAACCGGAGATTCTCGTGTTAGTGTCGGGTTACACCGAAGATTCTTCGGTCAATGACTTAGATCACAGGGGTATGCACGGTGTTGTTCGACTTCGGCCAGGTTCCGGCCTTTCTCATCGCGTGCGCGGTCGTCATCGTGACCCCCGGTGTCGACGCGTTCCTGCTCCTGCGCACGTCGTTGCGCTCCGGGACTCGCGCCGGGCTGCTCGCGCTGGGCGGCATCCACACGGCCGCGGCGTTGCAGGTCGCCCTGGTGATCTCGGGCCTCGGCGTGCTGCTGGCCCAGTACCCGGTGGTGCTCACCGGACTGCGCTGGGTCGGTGCCGCCTACCTGCTCTACCTGGCCGTTTCCATCACGCGCGGGCTGATCCGGCGCAGTGGCGGCGAGACGGAGGAGGTCATGAGCGCGCGGCCGTTCCGGCAGGGCTTCCTGACCAACATCACGAACCCGAAGATGATCCTGTTCGCGCTCGCGTTCCTGCCGCAGTTCATAGGATCGGGTGAACCGGCCCCTCAGCTCGCGATGCTCGCCGTCATGTTCCTCGGCCTCGCCGCGGTCTGGGAGCTGATGATCGTGCTGGCGGCCTCGCGCGTCGCCGGGCGGCTCAAGCGGCCCGGTGTGACGACGGCGCTGGACGCGGTGTGCGCGGCCGTGTTCCTCACGATGTCCGTCGGTCTCGTGGTCTGACGCGCAGCAGCGGCAGGACGCGGCCGGGAATCGACCCCGACGGCGTCCCGCCGATCCTCTCGGCGCCCATCCGCAGGTAGAAGCCTTCCGCGTGCGGATCGGCCTCGACGTCGAGCCGCTCGAACCCGGCCGCGTCCGCCTCCGCCAGCGCGTGCTCCCACAGCACCCGGCCCAGGCCGGTGCCGATCCGGTCCGGCCGGACCCACAGGTTGCCCAGCTCACCGTGCGGCGGGGCGCCGTCGAGGCTGTAGAAGCCGACCACCTCGCCGTCCAGCACGGCGACGACCACGCGACGGGACTCGACGTCGGCCGCGGTGAGCGTCAGCTCCTCGCGCACCGACTCCAGGAACGCCTCGTCATAGCCCCAGTGCGCCTTCGCGGCCTGCGCCACCGCGCTCAGCACGCCCGCTTCGTCCGGCCTGGCCCGTCGCAGAGTCACCACGCGGACCAGGCTCGCACGAAGGGCCGTTCTACGACTCGGGGTACACGACGGGACGCAGGTCCTGGGCGTACCGGGAGAGCTGGACGTAGACGCCGGGCTTGCCCCGGCGCGCGCAGCCCTCGCCCCACGACGTGACGCCGATGAGCTTGCCGCCCACGACGACCGGCCCGCCCGAGTCGCCCTGGCAGGTGTCGACCCTGCCGCCCTCGTAGCCCGCGCAGAACATGTCCGCCGACACGAACTGCGGGTACGCGTCGAGGCAGTAGTCGTCCGGCTGCACCGGCACGGTGGCCTGAAGGAGGTAGCGCGACGTCCTGCCGTTCTCCGCCGTGCGGCCCCAGCCGAGCACCCGCACCCGCGTGCCGGGCTCGTAGAGCGCCGCGTCCGCCTCCTCGGCGAACGGCAGCGGCTCGTACGGCAGCGCCTCCGGCAGCGTCAGCACCGCGACGTCCTCGCCCTTGTCCGCCGAGACGTACTGCTTGTGGATCCAGATGGACACGGGTGCCACCGACACGCCAGACCGCCGGTCCTGCTTGTCCTCCCGCCCGGCGACGACCCGCAGGTCCCTCGGGGAACGGCCGAGCGCGCAGTGCGCCGCGGTCAGCACCTTCGCCGGCGCGACCAGCGTGCCGCCGCAGAACTGGTTGCCGCGGACGTCGGTGAGGTGGACGGCCCACGGGTTGGCCTCGATGGACGCCCGCTCACCGCCGATGATGCGCTCATCGGCGGCGGCGGTGCCTACCGCGGCCGTGGCCAGCAATGCGGACAGAACCAGCACGAGGAGTCGTCTCATGACTCCACATGGTAGCTACTGAGATGCTCCATTTGGAGCAACCTTGTTCCAGACCTTCCCCGCCGCGCCCATGACCGTCTCGCCGATGTCGTTGATCGTCTTGATCAACGGGTCGGCGGAGGCGCCCATCGACTCCTTGTACGACCGGGCCGCGCTCTTGAGGTCGTCGGAGAGGTTGGTGGCAGGCCGGTCGTCCTCGCGGCGCGCGTACGAGCCGGTCAGGATCTCGCGGTACTCCTCGCTCGCCGACCAGCGCTGCAGCTCGGCGGCCCGCACCACGACCAGCGGGTGCGTGCGCTCCTCGGTGTGCAGGAGCTTGAGGATGCTGTCGCGGATGTCCTCGACCTCCTCGTACTCCTTCGCCTGGGCGAGGAACTCGGCGATGTCGACCTGGCCGCCGACGTCGCCCGCGAGCGCGACGTGCGCCCGCAGCGCCGCCTGCGGGTCCTGGCAGGCCAGCAGACCGGCCCGGTCGCAGGACAGCTCGGTCTTGCGCTGCCACTCGCGCAGCGCGGCGATGACCGCGCGCATGGCGAGCGCGCCCGCCGGGACCCACGCGAACGACTGCTGGATGCCGATCAGGCGCTTGAGCAGCGTGTTGTAGAGCGCGTGGCCCGACATCACGTGGCCCATCTCGTGCCCGATGACGAACCGCAGGCTCTCGTTGTCGAGCAGCTTCACCAGGCCGGAGGTCAGCACGATGAACGGCGTGTCGATGCCGCTCGTCCAGGCCGCCTCGACGGGGTGCCGCTGCACGTACAGCTCGGGCACGGTCTGCAGGTCGAACGCGGCCGCGACCTCGTTGCGGATGCGGTCGAGGTGCGGGTACTGCTTCGGGCCGACCCGCACGGACGACGCCACCTGCAGCAGGCGCTCACCCCGTTCGGAGAAGGCCGCGGCGACCGCCTTGAGGACCGGTGCCACGGCGGGCACCGCCCTCAGCACCGCGAGGGCGCCTCGGTCGGCCGGGTGTTCGTAGGCGCGCGGGCTGATCCCCGGGAAGCGCACCCTGGATGACTGTTCGATGTCCCCCGTCATGTGGCCAGGTTAGACACGATCCGGACACCGGTGCACGGAATCGGAGCAGGACCGTTGCAAACTTGCGCCGTGAGCAGCGACGAAGACACCACCGTTCTGCCGTTGAGCGGCGGAGCATCGGCCACCCTGGTCCGCCGCCGGGCCGCGGCGAACGACCGCGGGGCGATCCTCTACGTGCACGGCTTCGCGGACTACTTCTTCCAAGAGCACGTGGCCGAGCACTACACAGCCCAGGGGTACGACTTCTACGCCGTGGACCTGCGCGGCTACGGGCGTTCGCTGCGTGACGGCGAGCTGCCGAACTACACGACCGACATCGAGGTGTACTTCGAGGAGATCGACGCCGCCGTCGCGAAGGTGCGCGAGGAGCACAGCCGCGTCGTGCTCATGGGGCATTCGACCGGTGGGCTCACGACGTCGTTGTGGGCGCACGAACGCAGGGCGGGCGAGCTCATCGACGCGTTGGTGCTCAACAGCCCGTGGCTGGACGTCGTCGAGCCGCCGCTCATGCGCCGGGTCGTGAAGCTGCTCGGCAAGGTCGCGCCCAAGGCGAAGGTCCGCGCCAACCTCGGCGAGGCGTACGGCGCGGCGATCCACCGCTCGCGCAACGGCGAGTGGGACTTCGACCTGCGGTGGAAGCCGCTGGCCGGTTTCCCGGTGCTGGCTGGCTGGATCCGCGCGGTGCTGATCGCGCAGGAGAAGGTCCACAAGGGCCTCGACGTGCCGGTGCCCGTGCTGGTGCTGCACTCCGACAAGAGCGTGCTGAACGCTCGCGAGTGGAACGAGGACGTGTCGAAGGCGGACGCCGTCCTCGACGTCGAGGCCATGCGCAAGTGGGGCCCGAAGCTCGGGACGTCGGTCAAGGTCGTGGAGATCAAGGGGGGCATGCACGACCTCTTCCTGTCGGCGCGACCGGTGCGCGAGGCGGCGTTCGCGGAAGTCGACGAGTTCCTGAAATCGGCTTGACCTCTCGATAGGTCGAAGTTCGAGACTGGTCGTCATGAACATCGACTTCAACGCCTGGTACGCGCTCGAAAGCGCGATGCAGGACGAGAAAAGCCGTCGCGTGAGCCGGGCGACGTTGAAGCGTGTCGTCCGGTTCGCCCACCCGCAACGGCGAGCCGTGTACGCCCTGCTGGCCACCAGTGCGGTGGCCGCTGTGCTGGCCGTGGCGTCACCGGTGCTGGCCGGTCGCGTCGTCGACACCATCATCGGCGGCCAGGACTTCGGCCTGGTGCTGTGGCTCGCTCTGGCGATCGCCGGTGTGGCGGTGCTGGAGGCCGGGTTCTCGCTGGCGGAGCGCTGGCAGTCGGCACGGGTGGGCGAGGACCTGATCCTGCGGCTGCGGCAGTCCGTCTTCGACCACGTGCAGCGGATGCCGATCGCGTTCTTCACCCGCACCCGCACCGGCGCTCTGGTCTCGCGGCTGAACAACGACGTGATCGCGGCGCAGCGGGCGTTCTCCGAGACCATCTCCGGCGTCGTCACGAACGTGATCGCGCTGGTGCTCACCCTGGCCGTGATGCTGACGCTGTCGTGGCAGGTCACGGTGCTCGCGATGGTGCTGCTGCCGATCTTCCTGATCCCGGCGCGGCGGATGGGCAGGCGGCTGGCGTCGATGCACCGCGAGGCGGCGAACCTCGACTCGGCGATGACGACGCAGATGACCGAGCGGTTCTCCGCGCCGGGCGCGACGCTGATCAAGCTGTTCGGCCGGCCCGCGCTGGAGAGCGCCGAGTTCGGGGCGCGGGCGCGGCGGGTGCGCGACATCGGCGTCCGCACGGCGGTGGCGCAGTGGCTGTTCCTGGTGGCGCTGACCCTGGTGTCGTCGCTGGCGCTGGCGCTGGTCTACGGCCTGGGCGGCTGGTTCGTGTTCGCCGGGGAGATGGCGCCGGGCACGATCGTGACGCTCGCGTTGCTGCTGACCCGGCTGTACGGGCCGTTGACGTCGCTGGCGGGCGCACGGGTGGACGTGATGACCGCGCTGGTGTCGTTCGAGCGCGTCTTCGAGGTGCTCGACCTGCCGCCGCTGATCAAGGAGAAGGAGCAGCCGGTCACCGTGCCGGACGGCCCGGTGTCGGTGGAGTTCGCCGACGTCCGCTTCGCCTACCCGTCGGCCGACAAGGTGTCGCTCGCGTCCCTGGAGGAGGTCGCGACGCTCGACACCCGCGGTGGTGAGGAGGTCCTCGGCGGGGTGTCGTTCACCGCCGAACCGGGGTCGCTCGTCGCGCTGGTCGGGTCGTCGGGCGCAGGCAAGTCGACGATCGCCTCGCTGCTGCCCCGCCTGTACGACGCCGACTCCGGCAGCGTGCGGCTGTCCGGTGTGGACGTTCGCGACCTGTCGTTCGACTCGATCCGCGAGACCGTCGGCATGGTGACGCAGGACGGCCACCTGTTCCACGAGACGATCGGCGCGAACCTGCGGCTCGCCGCTCCCACCGCCACCGACGAGGAGATCTGGGACGCGCTGGACCGGGCGCGGCTCGCGGACCTCGTGTCGTCGTTGCCGGACAAGCTCGACACGGTGGTCGGCGAACGCGGCTACCGGCTCTCCGGCGGGGAACGGCAGCGCCTCACCATCGCCCGGCTGCTGCTCGCGAAACCGCGCGTGGTCATCCTGGACGAGGCGACCGCGCACCTGGACTCGCGCTCGGAGGCGGCGGTGCAGGAGGCGCTCGTCGAGGCACTGGCGGGCCGGACGTCGCTGGTGATCGCGCACCGGCTGTCGACGATCCGCGCGGCCGACCAGATCCTCGTGATCGACAAGGGCGAGGTCGTCGAACGTGGTACGCATGAGTCGTTGCTGGCCAAGGAAGGCCACTACACCAAGTTGTACCGCACGCAGTTCAGCGAAGAACCGATCGGAGCGCCGTGACCATCCCCTCGCCCGACAACCTCTACCCCTTGCCGGACATCGCTCGCACGGTGCTGCTCAGGCCGTTGGTGAAGAACCCGCAGATCGAGGTCGGCGAGTACACCTACTACGACGACCCGCAGCACGCCGAGGAGTTCGAGCAGCGCAACGTCCTCTACAACTACGGCACGGAGAAGCTCGTCATCGGCCGGTACTGCGCGCTCGCGGAAGGCGTGCGGTTCATCATGGCCGGCGCCAACCACAACATGGCGGGCCCCTCGACGTTCCCGTTCACCATCTTCGGCGGGCTGTGGGCGGAGAAGACGCTGGACATCGCGCTGGGGGCGCCGAGCCGCGGCGACACGGTCGTGGGCAACGACGTCTGGATCGGCTACCAGTCGATGATCATGCCCGGCGTGCGCATCGGCAACGGCGCGATCATCGCGGCCGGGTCGGTCGTGGTGTCGGACGTGCCCGCGTACGGCATCGTCGGCGGCAACCCGGCGAAGGTGCTGAGGAAGCGGTACAGCGACGAGGAGATCGAGCTGCTGGAACGCGTCGCGTGGTGGGACTGGCCGGTGGAGAAGGTCACCGAGCACGTCCGCGTGATCATGTCGGGCACTCCCGCCGAGCTGGCCGAGGTCGCGGACTGACGGCGTCCGGGTGAACTTTCCCGGAGTTCACGCCGGCCGCGCGATCATCGCCTCATGGAGTACGACCGCTACTGCGACCTGACCATGCGCGGCGGCACCGCCAGCGGCGTCGTCTACCCGCTGGCCGTCGCGTCGCTGGCGCGCCACTACGAGTTCAAGCAGATCGGTGGCGCGTCGGCGGGCGCGATCGGCGCGGCGTTCGCGGCGGCCGCGGAACGGGGTCGTGCCTCCGGCGGGTTCGACAAGCTCGCGGGGATCGTCGACTGGTTCGCCTCCGGCACGGGTGCCGAGCGGTGGCGGATGGCACAGCTCTTCCAGCCCGCCGAGAAGACGCGCGCGCTGTACCGGATCGTCGTCGCGACCATGCAGAAGCGCGAGACCACCGGGCGCAGTGCGATCACGTGCCTGTTCTTCGCGTTGCTGGGGGCCGTGGGGTGGCGGGCGAAGTCCGTGCTCGCGCTGATGGCGCTGCTGTGGCTGGGCGGGCCGGTGCTGTGGTCGGCGTGGCTCGCGCCCGCTCAGTACGCCACCTGGCTCGCCGTCGGGGTCACGGTGCTGGCGGTGACGTGCCTGGCGTTCGCGCTGTGGCCGTTGCGGTCGAGCCTGCCCTGGCCCGCCTGGCTGTTCGCCGCCGTGCCGCTGGTGCTCGGGCTGGTGTTCTCCCGGCACTACGCGACGGCGGCGGTCGTCCTGCTGGTGTGGCTGGTGCTGTCGCTGGCGGCGGTCAGCGCGTTGACCGTCACGTACGGGTTCGCGATGCAGCGGTTCCTCAAGAACAACGCGCGCTCCCTCCACTTCGGACTCGTCCCCGGCACCGGTTCCTTCACGCCGTCATGGCTCGACCGGCTGGCGGGCGTGCCGAAGCCGACCGGCGTCCCGCCGCTGGCCGACTGGATCGCCGACAAGCTCGACGAGCTGGCGGGCACCGAACGCGCGCTGACGTTCGGCGACCTCGGCGAGCTGAACCTGGTGCTGATGACCACCGACCTGTCCGAGGGACGCCCGTACCGGTTGCCGTTCAAGGACAGCTGGCAGTACTGCGAGAAATGCCTCGACTACGTGCTCCCGCACCGCGTGGTCCAGCAGCTCGACGGCCCCGTCACCGACGCGGAGTGCCCACTGCACCCGCACTCGCCGTTGCGCGACCTGCCACCCCGCGAGGACCTGCCGGTGGTGCTGGCCGTGCGCATGTCGCTGTCGTTCCCCGGCCTGATCGCCTCCGTGCCGCTGTGCCGCGACGGACGCGTGCACTGGTTCGCCGACGGCGGTATCACCAGCAACTTCCCGATCCACTTCTTCGACACGCTGCTGCCGCGCTGGCCCACGTTCGGCCTGAGCCTGCAGCCCTACCCGGACGGCGACACGAACGAGGTGTGGCTGCCGGAGCAGGACGCGTCGACCTCCGGCACCCGGTACACGCCGCTGGACTCCGTGCCGCGCTTCGTGCTGTCCATCCTGGACACGTTCCTCGACTGGCGCGACACCATGCAGTCCGCACTGCCCGGCTACCGGGGCCGCATCGCGCACGTCCGCCAGGCAGGCGACGAGGGCGGCTCGAACCTGTTCATGCCACCCGCGACCATCCGCAAGATGGCACTGCGCGGCCAGCACGCGGGCGACCTGCTGCGCGAACGATTCCAGCAGCGGCACAACACCGACCGCTACCGCTGGATCCGGCTGCGCATCGCCCTGCGCGAGTACCACGAGCTGGGCGTGCAGGCCGCGGACCGCGACGCCCTGTACGACGACGTGCTGGCCCGGTTCGAGATCCCGGAGGAGCTGCACGAGTGGTTCCGCACTCCCCCGGCCGACGGCGACCCGTACCGGGCGGACATCGAGGTCGCGCTGGACCACGTCGGCCGGCTGAAGGACGACGGGCCGTTCGACGGCGCTCCCCCGGTGGACCCGGATTTGCGGCTGACGCCACCGGAGTAGCTGCTCAGGCCGGGGTGATCGTCCAAGCTCCGCTCGACGACACCTGCACGAGCGCGGGTCCGTCGAACGGCACCGTGCCCTCGTAGCCGCCGATGTGGTTGACCGCCAAATCGATGACGCTGGTCGAGATGGAGACGACGTGCACGGTGAAGTTGCTCTCGCCGTTGTTCGTGATCTTCGCTTTGCTCGCGTTTCCCGTGTAGAGGACGACGCTGTCACCATTGCCCGACATCGGTCCGCTCGCGATGGTGGCCATGTCCAGGTCGCCGACGGTCAACGTCCACGCACCGGTCGCGCCGACCGTCAGGCTGGTCGTACGGCTCCCGTCCCGCATGTCCATCCACATCTGCCCGCTGTATGGACCGATCTCGTTGACCAGCAAGGATTCGAAGCCGTTCGACTTCAGAACGGTGTTGCCGGCACACGCCGGGCATTCGAACTTGACGATCTTCAGTCCGAGCGGCCGGTCCAGTGTGATCACGTCGTCTCCGGCCCCGTTGAACACGGATGGCGGAAGCTTCGGCTGAGTCGTCGTGGTGGTCGTGGTGGTGGTCGTTGTCGTCGTCCTCGTGGTGGTGGACGACGCGACCGAACTGGCTCCGGCGGCAGTCGAGTCCTTGCGCGAAGAACTGCTGCCCAAGGCGACCGCGACGATCAACAGCACCGCCATGCCCGCTGCCAGCCACACGACCGCGTGCGAACTTTTCTTCTCAGACAACGAGTTCTGGGCTTGCTGCGGCTCGGCCAGTGCGCCCGGCTGCGGTTGCCACTGCGCGTTTTGCGGCTGCTGGGCAGGCGATTGCCCCTCGGGTGCCTGCATCGGTTCGGTCATCGGTCTCACCTTCGAGAACTGGGGGTTGGCACGAGCAGCCGGCTCTCCCGATGCTTCGGCAACCAGTCACGGCGCGTTACCAAGAACCCCATTTCGTCACCCATTGGAACGAACAGCCTTGACCGCTCGCGCTAGCCTGGGCTCGTGACGCGATTCAGCCACCCCCGGCCTGCGTGGGTGGCGCGCGCGTAAGACCTTCCCGCCGGTCGGGGGACCTCCGCATCCAGGAACCCAGACCAGACGGGAAACCCCATGTACCGCACCGAAGAGCTCGTGCACGCCCTGAACGTCCGCGACCTCACCGACCCCGCCCAGGGCCCGCACGCGCTGCAACTGCTCATCGCCGACCTGAAAGCCGCCCTCCCCGACCCGCAGGAGGTGCGGCACCACCCGCTCGTCCCGGTGGAGCACAACTACGAGCGCCTCGGCTACCCGGCGGACGCGATCACCAGGGACGTCCGCTACACCCGGTACGTCAGCGAGACGTGCATGCTGCGCAGCCACACCACCGCGATGGTGCCGCAGGCACTGCGTGACGCCACACCGGACGTCACGTTGCTCTGTCCCGGCCTCGTCTACCGGCGTGACACCGTCGACCGCCTGCACACCGGCACGCCGCACCAGCTCGACGTCTGGCGGATCTCCCGCGGCCGGGAGTCGTTGGACGACCTCATCCACACGACCGTCACCACGTTGCTGCCCGGCAGGCGTTACCGCACGGCCGACGCGCAGCACCCGTACACCACCCACGGCAAGCAGATCGACGTCGAGCACGACGGCGAGTGGGTGGAGGTCGGCGAGTGCGGGCGGGCCGCGCGGCACGTGCTCGGCGAGCACCCGCACGGGCTCGCGATGGGGCTCGGGCTGGACCGGGTCCTCATGCTGCGCAAGGGAGTCCCGGACATCCGGCTGCTGCGCAACCCCGACCCGCGCATCGCCGGCCAGATGCTCGACCTCGACGCCTACCGGCCCGTCTCACGGCATCCGGCGGCCATCAGGGACATCTCGGTCATGGCCGACCTCCACGACGACGCCGAGACGCTGGGTGACCGCATTCGCGCGCTCGTGCCGGAGGACGTCGTCGAGGAGATCCGGATCCTGAGCGAGACGCGCACGGAAGACCTGCCGCCGCACGTGCGAGAGCGGCTGGAAGCACAGCCCGGACAGAAGAACGTGCTCATCCGCGTGACGATGAGGGCGCCGGAACGCACCCTCACCGACCGCGAGACCAACGAGATCAGGGACCGCCTGCTTCAGGGCTTGCGCGCGACGGCGCCGTAGATGCCCGTGTGGTCCTCGTAGGAGTCCGGGCGCCACTCGTTCACCGCGACGACGCCCGGCTCCAGCAGGTCCAGGCCGTCGAAGAAGCGGGTCACCTCGGCGTGGGTGCGCGGGGAGAGGGCGTTGTCGGACCTGTTGTAGATCTTGCTGACCCTGGCGGCCTCCGCGCGTTCGGCGTCGGTGAGGTTGTCCAGGGTTGCGTGCGTGATCGCGAGGTAGGACCCGGACGGCAGGTTCTCCACGTACTCGGCGACGGCCTGGTACGGGCTGTCCGAGTCGGGGACGAAGTGCAGCGCGGCGATGATCAGGACGCCGATCGGGCGGGAGAAGTCGAGCGTCTCGCGGGCACCCTCCAGCACCGCGGAGGTGGCGCGCAGGTCGGCGAGGACGGCGGTGGCGTTCGGGTTGTCGGCGAGCAGCGCGTTGGCGTGCGAGACGGCGACGGGCTCGAAGTCGACGTAGACGACGCGGGCGTCCGGGTTGTCCTGCTGGGCGATCTCGTGGACGTTGCCCACGGTCGGGATGCCCGACCCCAGGTCGAGGAACTGCTCCACGCCCTCGGCGACGAGGTGCCGCACGACCCGGCGCAGGAAGGAGCGGTTCGCCTGCGCGCTCTGCACGACGCCCGGGAAGATCTGCTCCACCTGCTTGGCGGCGGCCCGGTCGGCTTCGAAGTTGTGCGAACCGCCCAGGTAGTAGTCGTACATCCGCGCCACGCTCGGGCGCGTCACGTCGACCGTGGCGGGGACCCACTTCAGCTCTTCCATCACGCGCGCATCCTCACCCCTGCGCCGCACAGGTGTCCACCGCCACCCGCGCCAATGGTCATCATGTCCCGCTATCGGGGCTGCTCGCTCACAGCGAACGCCCGGAAGGAACACCACCCGGCTGAAGTTGGTTGAGCGGTACAGACTCAACTTTGGAGGGTGATGGAGATGGGCGAGACGTTGGCCCTGCCGGTGCTGCCGCTGGACGACGTTGTGGTGCTCCCCGGCATGGTGGTGCCGATCCGCATCTCCGGTGCGGACGCCAGCGCCGAGGCCCGTGCGGCCGTGGACGCCGCGACGACGGCCGCGAACCATCAGGTGCTGCTCGTACCGCGGCTGGACGGCAAGTACGCCGCCGTGGGCACGCTGGCCGAGATCGAGCAGGTGGGACGCCTGCCGGGTGGCGAACGCGCCGCCGTCGTGCGCGGTACCAAGCGCGTGCGCATCGGCACGGGCACCACGGGACCGGGCGCGGCGCTGTGGGTCGAGGCGACCGTCGCGGACGAGTCCGAGATCACCGACCGCACCCGTGAGCTCGCGAAGCAGTACCGCGCGATCGTCACGAACATCCTGCAGACGCGCGGCGCCTGGCAGATGGTCGACTCGGTGCAGCAGATCACCGACCCGTCCGCGCTGGCCGACCTCGCGGGCTACGCGCCGTACCTGGACGAGAAGCAGAAGATCTGGCTGCTGGAGACGTCCGACGTCACCGAGCGGCTGGAGAAGCTGGTCGAGTGGGGCCAGGCGCACCTGACCGAGCTCGACGTCAGCGAGACGATCGCGAAGGACGTCAAGGAAGGCGTCGAGAAGCAGCAGCGCGAGTTCCTGCTGCGCCAGCAGATGGCCGCGATCCGCAAGGAGCTGGCCGAGCTGGACGGCAAGCCGGCGACCGAGGAGGAGGACTACCGCGCCCGCGTCGAGGCCGCCGACCTGCCGGAGAAGGTCCTCAAGGCCGCTCTGGCCGAGGTCGACAAGCTGGAACGCACCTCGGAGCAGTCCCCCGAGGTCGGCTGGATCAGGACGTGGCTCGACACCGTCCTGGAGATGCCGTGGAACACCCGCACCGAGGACTCCTACGACATCAGGGCGGCGCGCGAGATCCTCGACGCCGACCACGCGGGCCTGGACGACGTGAAGCAGCGCATCACCGAGTACCTGGCCGTGCGCAAGCGCCGTGCCGACCGCGGCATGGGCGTCGTGGGCGGGCGCCGGTCCGGCGCCGTGCTCGCGCTGACGGGCCCTCCCGGCGTCGGCAAGACGTCGCTCGGCGAGTCCGTGGCACGGGCGATGGGCCGCAAGTTCGTCCGCGTGGCGCTGGGCGGCGTGCGCGACGAGGCCGAGATCCGCGGCCACCGCCGCACGTACGTCGGCGCGCTGCCGGGCCGGATCGTCCGCGCGATCAGCGAGGCGGGGTCGATGAACCCGGTCGTGCTGCTCGACGAGATCGACAAGGTCGGCTCCGACTACCGCGGCGACCCGACGGCGGCGTTGCTGGAGGTGCTGGACCCGGCGCAGAACCACACGTTCCGCGACCACTACCTGGAGGTCGAGCTCGACCTGTCCGACGTGGTGTTCCTCGCGACCGCGAACGTGCTGGAGTCGATCCCGGCGCCGCTGCTCGACCGCATGGAGCTCGTGCAGCTCGACGGCTACACCGAGGACGAGAAGGTCACGATCGCGAGCGAGCACCTGCTGCCGCGTCAGATCGAACGCGCCGGCCTCACGCCGGAGGACGTCACGTTCGACCAGGCCGCGCTGCGCCAGCTGGCCAGCGAGTACACGCGGGAAGCCGGTGTGCGGCAGCTGGAACGGGCCCTCTCGCGCATCCTGCGCAAGGTGACCGCGAAGGTGGCGCTGGGCGACCAGGAGCTCCCGGTCGCGGTCGACCAGCCGTCGCTGCGGTCGTACCTGGGCAGCCCGAAGAACACCCCGGAGTCGGCCGAGCGCACCTCGGTGCCGGGCGTGGCGACGGGCCTCGCCGTCACGGGCGTGGGCGGTGACGTCCTGTTCATCGAGGCGTCGCTGGCCCCGAAGGACACCGGCTCGACCGGCGTGACGCTGACCGGCCAGCTGGGCGACGTCATGAAGGAGTCGGCGCAGATCGCGCTGTCGTACCTGCGCTCGCACGACGAGAAGGCCGCGGCGCTGGCCGACCGGGGAGTGCACATCCACGTCCCGGCGGGCGCGGTGCCGAAGGACGGCCCGTCCGCGGGCGTCACGATGACGACGGCACTGGCCTCGCTGCTGTCCGGCCGCCCGGTGCGCTCGGACGTGGCGATGACCGGCGAGATCTCGCTGACCGGCCGGGTCCTGCCGATCGGCGGCGTGAAGCAGAAGCTCCTGGCCGCCCACCGCGCGGGCATCACGACCGTGCTGCTGCCCCAGCGCAACGAGCCGGACCTGGACGACGTGCCGGAGTCGGTGCGCGAGCAGCTGACCGTGCACTTCGTCTCGGACGTGGCCGAGGTCCTGGAGCACGCGCTGTCGAAGGAGGCCGCCACGACCGCGGCGGCCTGACACCACCAAGGTCCCTCGTGGGGCAGCAGCGGCGACTGCTGCCCCACGAGGCTTTTCACCGCTACAGACCCACGTCGATGACAAGCCGGTTCGGGCTCGTCAACGTGAAGACCCGGTGCCAGGACGCGGGGTTGGCGTACCCGACGGCAACCCCCAGCGTGGCCTCGAAGTCGCAGGTCAGCGCAACCCCGCGAACGTTGCTCAGGCCAGGCGTCGCGAAGTTGCGCGACCCCGTGTACGTGGGGTTCCCGTTGTCGTCGTGCGCGGCCGCGCCGATCAACGTGACCGACAGGATCTCCTGAACGCCACCACCAGCGATGGTGACCGGTTCACCGGACCCGCACTGGGACACCGAGGTGACCTCGCTGACCCGGTGCTCCGACGGCAGTCCGGACAGGTCCAGCACAACCCGGCTGAACCCGGCGTGCTGCCCGGTGCGAATGCCCGACAACGTGGGCGTGCTCTGCGCCGACGCCGTCGAGACGAACGTGAAGACCGACAGCACCACGACCAGTACCGCGGCAAGACGTCTGTGCATCTTCGTGCCCCCTCTCTCAGGGCTCATCGATGACCTATAGACGTGTGACTCAGGCCACAGTTGCGTCAGTGGTCGATGTCGACCACATACCGCAGCGGATCGGCCAGGTAGTACCCCCGATAGTTCGCGCCGGCCCGCCCCACCCCGATGGCGATCGACAGGTCAGCCTCGAAGTCACACGTGAACACCACACTCACAGCCGTGGGCAACCCGGTCGCGAACCTCCGCGACCCGGCATACGAATGCCCGTCGGCGGGCTGCAACCGCACCTCCACGAACTCCACCCCCGGCGCCGAGATCGGCTTGCCGGAGCCGCAGTTCTCCACCGCCGGAACCACCTGCACGCTGTCCGGGACCGGTTCCCCGCTCAGGTCGAACACCACCCGGTCGAACCCCGCGTGGTGCCCGGTGCGCACCCCCGTCAACTGCGCGTACCCGGCGGCCTCCGCCACCGGCACAACGCCCGCCGCCATCCCCAAGGCGACGAGCACTGCCGCGATCCGCTTCATGAATCCCCCTAGATCCACCAGCTCCCCGGAAACTCCGGGCCATCCATGGTCCTGCGAACACCCCGCCCCCGCCGGACAATCGCCGAACTCACGCCCCCAGCCCGCCGAACAGCCTCCGCGACACCACGGGGATAGGCTCGAACCGATCACCGCAAAGGAGGAGTTCCATGAGCCTCGAGCGCCCAGTCGCTCCGGACCCCTACCTGCTGCTCCCGCAGGTAGACGCCTTCACCGTCACCTCAACGGACGTGCAGAACGGCAAGCAGCTCCCCGAAGCCCAGGTCTTCGAAGGCGGCAACACCTCACCCCAGCTCTCCTGGTCCGGTTTCCCGCCGGAGACAAAGAGCTTCACCGTCACCTGCTTCGACCCGGACGCCCCCACCCCGTCCGGCTTCTGGCACTGGGTAGCGGTGAACCTCCCGGCCACCACCACCAGCCTCGACACCGGTGCGGGCGCCTCCGACGAGACCCTCCCGGCCCCCGCCTTCCACGTCCGCTCCGACTACGGCACCCGAGCCTTCGGCGGAGCCGCCCCGCCCAAGGGCGACCACCCGCACCGCTACTTCTTCGTGGTGCACGCGGTGGACGTGGAGAAACTGGACGTGGACCAGGACGCCACCCCCGCCGTGGTCAGCTTCAACCTGGCCTTCCACACCCTCGCCAGGGCCATCATCACCCCCAGCTACCAGCACTGACGCACGCGACGGCGAAGCCACGAAGGCGAGCACCCCGGTCTTGGCTTTCCGGCGAAGCCGGGGTGGTCCCCTCGAAACGCGCGGGAACACCCCACCGCCGAAGATGGTTGGATCCAGGCGTGAGGCACTTCGACCTGGTCATCATCGGCACCGGCTCCGGCAACAGCATCCCGAACGAAGCCATGGCGGACTGGCGGATAGCCATCCTCGAGAAGGGCACCTTCGGAGGCACCTGCCTGAACGTGGGCTGCATCCCCACCAAGATGTTCGTCCACACCGCGGACCAGGCCGCCGCCCCGCACAACGCCCGGAAACTGGGCGTGGACGCAACCCTCAACGCGGTCCACTGGCCACAGATCCGCGACCGCATCTTCAACCGCATCGACCCGATCGCGGAAGGCGGCCGCAACTGGCGAGCCAACGAGAACGCCAACGTGACCGTCTACGAGGGCACAGCCAGGTTCCTGGACCCGCACACCATCGACACGGGCACCGGCGAGACGATCACCGCCGACCGGATCGTCCTGGCGGCGGGCAGCCGTCCCACCGTCCCCGACATCGCGGACCTGGACTCCACCGGCTACCACACCAGCGACTCGATCATGCGCCTCGACGAGCTGCCGAAGAGTCTCGTCATCGTCGGCAGCGGGTTCATCGCCTCCGAGTTCGCGCACGTCTTCGGCAGCTTCGGCGTCGACGTCACGGTGATCGCCCGGTCGAACCTGCTGCTGCGCCACGAGGACCTGGAGATCGCGGGCCGCTTCACCGAGATCGCCGCGAAGAAGTGGGACGTGCGGCTGCAGCGCAAGACCACGCGCGCCGAGAAGACCGCCACGGGGGTCCGCCTGCACCTGGAGGGCCCGAACGGCGCGGAGACCGTCGAGGCCGAGCAGCTGCTCATCGCGACGGGCCGCCGCCCGAACACCGACCTGCTGGACGCCGCGAAGGCGGGTCTCGACCTGCACCCGGACGGCCGGGTCAAGGTCGACGAGTTCCAGAGGACCAGCCAGGACCACATCTTCGCCCTGGGTGACATCAGCTCCGACCACCAGCTCAAGCACGTGGCCAACCACGAGGCGCGGGTCGTGCAGCACAACCTGCTGAACCCGGACGCCCCGAAGAAGTCCGACCACCGCTTCGTGCCGGCCGCCGTGTTCTCCAGCCCGCAGATCGCGAGCGTCGGTCTCACCGAGGAGCAGGCGAAGGAGCGCGGCATCCGGTACGTCTCCGCGAGCCAGGCTTACGCGTCCATCGCGTACGGCTGGGCGATGGAGGACACGACGGGCTTCGCGAAGCTGCTCGCCGACCCGGCGACCGGTCAGCTGCTCGGCGCGCACATCATCGGGCCGCAGGCGTCGACGGTGATCCAGCCGCTGATCCAGGCGATGAGCTTCGGGCTGGACGCGAGGACGATGGCGCAGGGCCAGTACTGGATCCACCCGGCCATGCCGGAGCTCGTGGAGAACGCGCTGCTGAACCTGCCGCTGGACTGAAAGTCCCGAACAGCGGGGACTTCCGCCGCTGCCGCGCGCCGCGGTGACGGGCAACGATGCAGCGATGACCGACAGAGTGCTCGTCGCCTACACGTCGAAGACCGCCGCCACGAACGACATCGCCGAGATCATCGGCTCCGAGCTCGCGGGCTGCGGCCTGCGGGTCACGGTACTGCCGGTCGCGGCGGCCGAGACGCTGCTCGGGTTCGGTGCCGTGATCCTGGGGGACGCCGCCGCGCGGGACGCGCACCGCTTCGTGCGGCGGCACCGGGTTCCGCTCGGACACACACCGATCTGGCTGTTCCACCGCGGCAGCCCGCCCGTTCCCGGTGACGTCGCGCGCATGGTCCGGCGGCTCGGGGCGGGCGGCGCCGTCAGCTTCGGCGGCGCGGCACCGGACGGCGACCGGGCACGGGCGTGGGCCCGCTACCTGGCCGACCGGCTCACGATGCTGCATCGCGGTTTCGTGTCCAACTGACGCCCCGCACAACCGCCGACTACGCCTGCTGGATGCGCACCGTGTTGCCTGCCGGGTCACGGAACACGCAGTCACGGGCACCCCACGGCTGGGACGCAGGCTCCTGCACGACATCGGCGCCACCCGCCTGCAGCTTGTCGAACACGCCGTCCAGATCGGGCGTGGACAGGTTGATGAACGCGTACGAGCCGTTCTCGATCATCTCGGCGATGGCGGTGCGGTGCGCGTCCGTGAGCCCGTCGGCCATCGCCGGTGGTTCCAGCACCACCGAGGAGCCCGATCCCGCGGGTGCGACGGTGATCCAGCGCATCGTGCCCTGGCCGACGTCGGCGCGGACCTCCCAGCCGAGCAGGTCACGGTAGAAGGCCAGCGAAGCCTCGGGGTCGGTGTGCGGGAGGAACGTGGCGTGGATGTTGATTTCCATGCCGACAACGCTAGGAGCTGCGGGAACGCGATGCTTCTCGATTCCTGACCAGCTCGGCGGGGCCTCACACGTAGCGGGGGCGTCCGGCGATCATGCCCAGCACGGTCAGGGCGGCGAGCAGCACGAGCTGCAGCGTCAGCGACACCGTCCACGACCCGGTGGCGTCGCGCAGCAGGCCGAACGCGAACGGGCCGGAGGCCGCGATCAGGTAGCCGATGCTCTGCGCCATGGCCGAGAGCCGTGCGGTGTCCGAGGTGGACTTGCCGCGCAACGACATGATCAGCAGCGCCAGCGGGAACATGCCCATGCCGACCCCGATCAGCACCACCCAGAGGCCGGGGGCGGCGGTGGGGGCCACGAGCACCCCGAGCACGCCCGCGAACGACAGCACGCCGAGCGCCAGCACGACGGGGCCCTGGTTCGCGAACCGGGCGGCGATCGGCGGCACCATCAGGCTCACCGGGACGCCGAGGAGCATGGTGACGGCGAGCAGCATCCCGGCGGTGTTCCTGTCGACGCCGGAGTCGATGAGGATGGCCGGCAGCCAGCCCATGACGGTGTAGGCGAACAGCGACTGCAAGCCGAAGAACACCGTGATGACCCACGCCAGCGGGCTGCGCAGCAGCGACCGCTTCTCGACCGGCGTCACCGAGCGGACGACCGTCGACGAGGCACCGTGCCGTGCTCCCACCGACCACACGACCAGCGCGCCGAGCGACAGCATCGCCCACGCGCCGACGGCGAGCCGCCACGAGCCGAAGTGGTCCTCCAGCCAGGGCGTCAGCGCGGCGGCCAGTGCGGCGCCCGCGGCGAGCGTTCCCGTGTACACACCGGTGAGCAGGCCGACCTTCGTCGGGAAGGACGCCTTCACGACCACCGGGATCAGCACGTTGGACACGGCGATCCCCGCGCAGGCGATGAAGGTGCCGCCCAGCACGACCCACGGACCGTCGATCACGCGCAGCACCAGGCCGAGCGTGAGCACCCCCAGGGACAGGCCGATCGCGCGGGCCATGCCGAGGCGGCGGCCGAGCCACGGCGCCGCGAACGCCGCGAAGCCGAAGCAGAGCGCCGGAACGGCCGTGAGCGCGCTCGTCCAGGCGGCCGAGACGCCCAGCGCGGCGCGGACGTCGCCGAGAACCGAGGCCAGGCTGGTGACCGCGGGCCGGAGGTTCGCGGCGGCGAGGGCGACGCCGATCGCGAGCAAGGTGGTTCCGATAAGCGGTACGTGACGATTCTCGACGACCGTCACCCTGCGACCCCGATCGGTGGCAGGCTGTGCGGCAAAGGTCGTCTGCTGAGTCACGCGCACTACTATCGCAGACGTAGGATGTTCGGATGAAAGGATGACGCTGTGCCGTTGGCCACTACCCGGCGCGCCGGCCTCGTCGACCAGGTGATCGACCAGATGCGAGGAGCGATCACCAGCGGCGAATGGCCCGTCGGGCAGCGCATCCCGCCCGAACCCGAGCTGGTCACCGCGCTCGGGGTCGGTCGGAACACGGTTCGCGAGGCCGTGCGCGCCCTCTCCCACGCCGGTCTGCTGGAGGTGCGCCAGGGCGACGGCACGTTCGTCCGCGCCACCAGCGAGCTCTCCGGCGCGGTCCGCCGGATGTGCGGGTCGGAGCTGAGGGAGGTCCTCCAGGTCCGCCGCACCCTGGAGGTCGAGGGAGCGCGTCTCGCCGCCAAGCACCGCACAGAAGAAGAGCTCGCCCGTCTCACCACGCTGCTGCGGCAGCGCGACGCCGCCGTGGAGGCCGAGCGGTGGGCCGAGGTCGTCGAGCACGACACCGCGTTCCACGTGCTGCTCGTCCGGTGCTCGCACAACACGCTCCTAGCGGAGCTCTACCAGGGCTTGACCGAGGCCGTCAAAGCTTCGGTGGCGGCCTCTGTCGACGTCACCCTGCCGGGAACCGACCAGGTGTCGCACACGGGGCTGCTGGACGCGGTCCGCGACGGGGACCAGGAGAAGGCGGCGAGCGAGGCGGGTGGGTTCTTCGAGGAGCTGATCGAGAAGTTCTGCTAGGCACCGCGGACGAAGGAGTCCGCACGAGCTCAGAGCGTGGGGGCCATGGAGATCACGCCGTTCCGCATCGAGATCCCGCAGGCCGAGGTCGACGACCTCCGCGCGCGGCTGTCCCGCACGCGCTGGCCGGAGGACGACCTGCCGGGGGTGGGCTGGTCGTACGGCATCCCGCTCGACTACCTGCGTCCGCTCGCCGAGTACTGGGCGGACGGGTTCGACTGGCGCGCGCAGGAAGCGCGTCTCAACTCGTACCCGCAGTTCACCACCGAGATCAGCCACCAGCGCGTGCACTTCCTGCACGTCCGCTCGCAGAACCCCGACGCGACGCCGTTGCTGATGGTGCACGGCTGGCCGGGTTCGGTCGTCGAGTTCCTCGACGTGATCGAACCGCTGTCGCAGGACTTCCACCTCGTCATCCCGTCGATCCCCGGCTTCGGCTTCTCCGGGCCCGTGAGCAGGCCGGGCTGGAACGTCCTGCGCGTCTCGTGGGCGTTCGCGAAGCTCATGGAGGGACTGGGCTACGACCGCTACGGCACGCAGGGCGGCGACTGGGGTTCCGGCATCGCGCAGGAGATCGGCCGCGTGTTCCCCGAGCACGTCATCGGCGTGCACGTGAACATGCTCCAGACGTTCCGGCCGAGCGGTGTCAACGACCTCGGCCCCGAGGAGATGCGCGCGCTGGAGTCGCTGGACCTGTACCAGAAGGAGCTTTCCGGCTACATGCACTTGCAGCGCAGCCGGCCGCGCACGTTGTCGTACGCGCTCACGGACTCCCCTGTCGGGCAGCTGGCGTGGATCGCGGAGAGGTTCCACGACTGGACGGACAACGAGGGCGTGCCCGAGGACGCCGTGGACCGTGACCAGATGCTCGCCAACGTGTCCGTGTACTGGTTCACCGGCACCGCGGGTTCGTCCGCAGCGCTGTACAAGGAACAGGCCGCTGCCTGGGGCAAGCAGCAGCCGTCGACGGTGCCGACCGGCGTCGCCGTGTTCCCGCACGACCTGAGCGTGCCCGTGCGGTCGCTGGCGGAGAAGATGATCCCGTCGATCGTGCATTGGACGGAGTTCGACCGCGGTGGGCACTTCGCCGCGATGGAGGAACCGGACCTGCTGGTCCAAGACATCAGGAAGTTCTTCGGATCACTGTGAGCACAACACTTTCCAACCGCACCCTCAACCGCACGCTGCTGGCCCGCCAGCTGCTCCTGCACCGCACGGACATGCCGGTGGTGCGGGCGGTCGAACACCTCGGCGGCTTGCAGGCGCAGGCACCGATCCCGCCGTACCTGGCGCTGTGGACGAGGCTCAAGCCGTTCAAGGTCGACATGCTGAGCAAGCTCATCATCGACCGCTCGCTGGTGCGGATGACGTTGTGGCGCGGCACGTTGCACCTCATCTCCGCCGACGACGTGCACCTGATGCGCACGGCGTTGCAGCCGGAGCTGAACAAGTGGGCGAAGATCGTGATGCCGCCCGCCACGCGGGTCGAGATCGACCTGGACAAGCTCGCCCGGCTCACCCGCGAGTACATCGACGGCGAACCCCGCACGGTCGCCGAGATCGGCGCGTACCTGGAGGAGCAGTTCCCCGAGGCCAAGGCGCGGGAGCTGTCGACGCAGGCGCAGATGCTGGTGCCGATGATCCAGGTGCCGCCGCGCGGGATCTGGGGCGTGGGCGGCATTCCGCAGAACGTCGCGATGGCCACGTGGCTCGGCCGCGAGCTGCCGGAGCGGGCGGACGTCGGTGAGCTGATCGTGCGGTACCTGCGTGCGTTCGGCCCGGCGACGCTCGCCGACATGCAGGCGTGGTCGCGGCTGATCGGCCTCAAGGCGCACGCGAAGGACCTCGACCTCGTCGAGTACAGGAACGAGGCGGGCAAGGTGCTGCTCGACGTGCCGGACGGCGTGATCGTGCCGGAGGAGACCCCGGCTCCCGCGCGGTTGCTGCCCGCGTTCGACAACGTGCTGCTGGGCCACGCGGACCGGACGCGGATCATGAGCGAGGACGCGCGGTCGCGGTGGGGCGCGGTGCGCAACGGCGTGTTCCCCCCGACGTTCCTCGTCGACGGGTTCCTGCGCGGCACCTGGAACGTCGTGGAAACCAGGGACACGGCGACGCTCACGATCGAGCCGTACTTCAAGACCACCAAGAAGGACATGGCGGGTGTGGTCCGCGAAGCCAAGGCCGTGCTGAAGGTGATGGCACCGAAGAAGGCACACGTCGTCGCTGCCCCTTAGGGCGGATTTTCTTGTCCTGACGGGTGTCTGGCGGTCGTGTTCGCCACGTGAGCGGTCGTTCAGGCTCTGGGCATGGCCGCACGCCGAGAAGCCGAAGTGAAGGCAGAGGCAACCAGCGCACTCGCGGACGGCAAGCGCAAGGTGGCCATCTCGGAGAGTACGCACGCTCTGCTCGCTTTGCAGCGCAACGCGGGCAACGCCGCGGTCGGCGCGCTGATGGCCGCCAAGCAGAAGCAGCCGGACGAGGCGACCATCGACGCCGCGTTGTCGGAGGTCCGACGCGGCGAGCCTGATGTCGACGTGGTCGAGAAAGGGCTGAAGGCCGCGCAGAGCGCCGGTGTGCCGGTGACGCTGGAGGGTCCGAAGCCGCCCGCGTCCGCACTCGCCGTGACGACGACGGGGTTCGGCCCGAACGCCGTAGCGCCCAAGAAGCCAGTGCCACCACCGAAACCGGTGCCCGCCAAGTCGAAGCTCGGCACCGCGGGAGCGAAGCCCGCGGCGAAGACCGGTGGCGCACCGGCGAAACCGGCGGCGGCGCCCGCACTGCCCGCCGTCGCCGCGGCCGACCCGGCGTTCGTCCAGATGGCCGAGAAGATCAAGGGCGTGGCGGCGGCCACGAAGGCGCACCCTCCCGCTTCGGCGAAGGCCAAGGAGGCGCAGGACGCGGCCCGGGCGCCGAGCGACGACCTGGCGGGGCAGGCGAACGCGGCCAAGGTCGACTCGATGGACGCGCAGCAGGCCGGGTCGTTCGACAAGCAGGCGTTCATCGCGGCCGTGAAGACCGCGATCGAGGCGAAGGCGCCGAGGTCGCTGGAGGAGGCCGGTTCGCCGCAGGGCTCGGCCGACGGGGTCGCCGCCGAGGTCGGCGGCATGGTTTCCGCCGGCAAGGAGGGCCAGGCCAGGGACGTCGAGCAGGCCACCGAAGCACCGCCGGACCAGTCGAAGGCCGTGCCGAAGCCCGTCACGCCGATGGCCCAGGAGAACCCCGGCGCCGCACCGGCGGTTCCGGCGGAGGGCGCCGCCCCCAAACCCGCGCCGCCCGCGAGGACCGACCTGTCCGCGGGCAAGCAGCAGGTGGAGCAGGAACAGGGCGACGTCACCGACGAGCAGTTGCGGGAGTCGAACGAGCCGCAGTTCGAGCAGGCGCTGGGAGCCAAGCAGGCCGCCGCAGCACACGCCGACACGGCACCGGGCCAGGTCCGCGCGCAGGAACAGCAGGTGATCGGGCAGGCCAAGGCCGACGCGACGGCCGAGACCGCCGCGGGCGTCGCCGGGATGCAGGGCGCGAAGGGCGCCGCACTCGCGAAGCTGGTGGGCGACAAGGGGAAGGCCAAGGGCGAGGACGAGGCGAAACGCGCCGAGGTCACCACGCGCGTCCAGGGCATCTTCACCGCCACCGAGTCCGAGGTGAAGAAGATCCTCGAAGGCATCGACCCCAAGGTCGAGGCGGCGTTCGCGCAAGGGGAGGCGCAGGCGCGCAAGGCGTTCGAGTCGTTCGTGGCGGCGAAGGTCGACGCCTACAAGCAGGACCGCTACAGCGGCTGGCTCGGCGGGTTCCGCTGGGCCAGGGACAAGCTGCTCGGCCTGCCGGACAAGGTCAACCAGTTCTACACCGCGGGCCGCGAGCTGTACCTCAAGCAGATGGACGGCGTGATCTCGCGCGTCGCCGACATCGTGGGCGGCGACCTCTCCGCGGCCAAACGGCGGATCGCGGCGGGCAAGGCCGAGATCGCCGCGTACGTCAAGACGCTCTCCCCCGAGCTGCGCAAGATCGGCGCGGAGGCGTCCGCGGAGATCGGCGACAGGTTCGAGCAGCTCGAAAGCGACGTCAACGACAAGCAGAACGAGGTCGTCGACACCCTCGCCACCAAGTACACCGAGGCGCGACAAGGCATCGACGACCGCATCGAGGCGATGCGGGCGGAGAACAAGGGCCTCGTCGACGCCGCGATCGACGCCGTCAAGGGCGTCGTCAACACCATCCGCGAGCTCGCCGCGATGCTGCGCGACGTGCTGTCCCGCGCCGCCGGGGTCGTCGGCGACATCATCAGGAAACCGGTGGAGTTCCTCGGCAACCTGATCGCCGGGGTGAAGGGCGGCATCCTCAAGTTCAAGGACAACATCCTCGACCACCTGCGCAAGGGAGTCACCGGCTGGCTGTTCGGGGCGCTGGCGGAGGCGGGCGTCGAGCTGCCGGACAAGTTCGACGTGCGCGGCATCCTCAAGCTGCTGGCGTCGATCTTCGGACTGACGTGGGCGAACATCCGCAACCGCCTGGTGCGCCAGATCGGCGAGAGGGCCATGTCGGCGGCCGAGCGCGGCGTGGAGATCTTCCAGGTCCTGACCTCGCAGGGCGTCGCGGGCCTGTGGCAGATGCTGGTGGAGAAGCTCGGCGACCTCAAGGAGACGATCCTCGCGCAGGTGAAGGACTTCGTCGTCACGAAGATCATCACCGCCGGGATCACCTGGCTCATCGGCCTGCTCAACCCCGCCGCCGCGTTCATCAAGGCGTGCAAGCTGATCTACGACGTCGTGATGTTCTTCGTCAACAACGGCAGCCGCATCATGAAGTTCGTCAACACCGTGATCGACTCGGTGGCGGACATCGTGCGCGGCAACGTCGGCGGCGTCGTCGACAAGATCAACGACGTGCTCGGCCAGATGGTCCCGATCATCATCGGCTTCCTCGCGAGCGCCATCGGGCTGGGCGGCATCGGCGCGAAGATCCGGCAGATCCTCGAAAGCCTGCAACGACCGGTGAACAAGGCGCTGGACTGGGTGATCAAGAAGGGCCTGACGCTGGCCGGGCCGATCATCCGCGGCGTCCGCAACGCCGGTGCCAGGGTGCGGGAGAGGGTGGACGCGGGCAGGGCCTGGGTGCGGGGCAGGGCCGACGCCGCCGCGGCACGGGTGCGGGGCTGGGCCGCCGCCGTTCCCGAGCTGGCCGGCTTCCAGGGCGGTGGCGAGTCGCACCGCGTGTGGATCGAGAAGACCGCCGCCCGCCGCGTGATGGTCGCGAGCACGCCGACCGAGGCGGGCGTGCTGCTCGCCCATTACGCCTCGCAGGTCAACGACTTCCCCGCCGGAACGGCCGCGCAACGGGCGAAACGCACCGAACTCCAGGGCCACGTCAGCAGTGCGCGCACACGGCTGCAGAGCCTGGAGACCGACGTGAAGATGCCCTACGACGAACGCGACACGTTCAACCACAAGAACCGCCTGGCCCGCAAGCAGTCCGCGCTCGCGGCAAACCTCAAGACCGTCTTCGACGCCGTGCACCGGCACCGCATGCAGCTCGCCGGCCAGGTGCCCGCCTACACCACGGGGTCGGGCAAGACGGCCGCCGGAAGTGTTCGCTGCGTCGCGACGTTCCTCGTCGACTGCCCGGCCGGAACGGGGCCGTACCCGTCGCGCGGCGGCAGACCGGCGGGCACCGAGGCCGACACCAGGAGGGTCCGCGGGCCGGGAGACCGCTCGGCGCATCCCATGGACCGCTCGGACAGCACGGCGACCGGCCAGACCGGCGGGTTCGTCATCGGCGCCGACGCCGCGACCCAGCACGCCGAGAGACCGCTCGAACTGGTCACCCGTGCCACGGGTGACGCGACGCCGGACACCCACGCCGAGGCACGGGTGCTGTCCCAGATCACCTCGTTCGTAGCGGCCGACCCGAACTGGGCGAGCCGCGTGCGGACGATCCAGGTCAACATCTCGCACAGCCCGTGCCCGAGCTGCACCGGCCTGTTGCTGCGGCTGCACTCCCTGCTGGCCAACCCCGGCCTGCGGCTCGCCGTCGTCCAGTGGGGCGCGCCCTACGACTGGGGACCCACCCCGACGACGTCCCAGTCGATCAGCGCGCTGCGCGGCGGCTACCGGACGCTGGGACCGCTTCCCTGACCGGACCCGCTCGGCGCGGCACCACCAGGTGAGCGGCTACACCGAAGCGACCTGCCTGATCACGTCGAGCGTCGCGGTGATGGCGGGCCTGCGCGACGCCTGGGTCCGCCACACCGCGTACAGCCGGCGCGTCGGTGTGGGCCGCAGCGGCACCGCCACGACCCCCTCCGGCACCTCCCCCCTGCCGAGCCGCGGGATCAGCGCCACCCCGATCCCCTTGGCCAGCAACGCCATCTGCGTCCGGTACTCGCTGATCCGGTACGCCACCACCGGTTCGATGCCCGCGGCGTGGAACGTCCGTTCGAGCCAGTCGAAGCAGATCGACCCCTCGATCTGGCAGATCCACCGCTCCCCGGCGAGGTCGGCCGGGTCGAGGACCTCCTTGTTCGACAACGGGTTCGTGACCGGGATGAGCACCTCGGCGACGTCGTCGGCGATGTGCACGCGCGACAGCGACTGCGGCACCGGCAGCGGCGTGTTGGCCCAGTCGTGCACGATCGCCAGGTCGAGCTCGCCGCGGGCGACGGCCTCGGTGGCGTACGGCGGGTCGATCTCGGTCAGACGCACGTCGAGCGCGGGGTGCCGTTCGATCAGCACGGCCAGCACGTCCGGCAGCAGGCCGCGCGCGGCCGTGGCGAAGGAGCCGACGCACAGGCGGCCGATCGCGGTGCCGCGTTGCTCCTCCAGCGCCACCTCGGCCTCCTCGACGAGCTTGAGGACCTGGTCCGCGGTCTCGGCGAGCAGCAGCGCCGCGTCGGTGAGGCGGACGCCCCGGCCGCTGCGTTCCAGCAGCGTGGTGCGGGTCTCGCGTTCGAGCTTCGTGATCTGCTGCGAGACGGCGGACGGCGTGTAGCCGAGCACCTCCGCCGCCGCGCCGACCGTTCCGTACGTGGCGACCGCGTGCAGCGCCTTCAACCGCCCCAGATCCAGCATGTAGCGATGCTAAACCCATCAGCTAAGCAACCGGAACTGGTGCTTAACAGTTAGCGAGCGCAAGCTTGCCGCATGTCCTCGCGTCACGTCCTGCTCGCCGTGCTCGTCGCCGCCATCTGGGGCTTCAACTTCGTCGTGCTCAAGGTGGGCCTCGACGAGTTCCCGCCGATCCTGTTCTCCGCCCTGCGGTTCCTCGCGGCCGCGGTGCCCGCGATCTTCTTCGTCGGACGGCCTTCGGTGGCGTGGCGCTGGGTCATCGCGGTCGGGCTGGTGCTGGGCGTCGCGAAGTTCAGCTTCCTGTTCATCGGCCTCACCGCGGGCATGCCCGCCGGACTGTCGAGCCTCGTGCTGCAGAGCCAGGTCATCTTCACGGCGGTGTTCGCCGCCGTCGTGCTGCGCGAACGGCCGAAGCCCGTGCAGATCGGCGGCATCGCGCTGGCCGTGGCCGGGATCGGGCTGATCGCGTGGGACTACGGCCTGTCGTCGCCGCTGGCGGGGTTCCTGCTGGTGATCGCGGCGGCCGTGTGCTGGGGAGTGTCGAACGTGCTGATGCGCTACGCGCGGCCCGCGGACACACTGCGGTTCATGGTGTGGGTGAGCGCGGTGGCGGTGCTGCCGCTGTTCGCGCTGTCGTTCCTGACCGAGGACGTGTCGGCGCTGGGCCGCCTCGACTGGGCGGGGCTCGGCGCGGTCGGGTACGTCTCGTGGATCTCCACGCTGCTCGGGTTCGGCGTCTGGGGGTTCCTGCTGCGCCGGTACGAGTCGTCCGTCGTGGCGCCGTTCTCGCTGCTGGTGCCGGTGTTCGGGATGTTCTCGGCCTGGGCGCTGCTCGGCGAGGACCTGACCGTGCTGCGGGCGGCCGCGGGCGGGATCGTGCTGCTCGGGCTCGCCCTCCCGCAGTTCACGGGGCGCCGGGCGGCACGAACCGAAGTCCGGGAGGAGCCCCTCGTTCCAGCAGGCCGATGACGGCTTTCGTGTCGAGGTGGTCGGCGACCAGGTCGCCCAGCAGGTCGAGCTGGGCCTCGCGGGCGGCGGAGAAGCTCACCTCGCCGGGCTCGAAGTCGCGTCCCGCGCGGTCCGCCGCCCAGCGCAGGAACCGGCGCCGGAACGCGTCGTTCTCCAGCAGGCCGTGCCAGTGCGTGCCGAGCACCCGGTCGGTCTCGGCACCCTCGTCGCCGATCAGCGGCCGTTCGGCGGTGCGGACGACCTGGCCGTGGTGGATCTCGTAGCCGCGCACCTCCTCGCCCCACGCCCGTCCTGACGGCGTGGCCAGCGTCTTGCGCGCCTGGAACCGGATGTCGACGTCGAGCAGGCCGAGGCCGTCGACCGTGCCGCCGCCGGACTCCACGTCGTCCTCGATCGTCCTCGACAACATCTGGAAACCACCGCAGATGCCGAGCACCGGACCGCCGAACCGGCTGATCGCCTCAGCCAGACCGGTCTCCCGCAGCCAGGCGAGGTCGCTCACGGTGGCCTTGGAACCGGGCAGCACGACCAGGTCCGCGTCCGCCAGCCGGGACGGCTCGGTCACGAACCGCACGGAGACACCCGGCTCGCAGGCCAGCGCCTCCACGTCCGTCGCGTTCGAGATGCGCGGCAACCGGATCACCGCGACCCGCAGCCAGTCGCGCTTCGGCGGCAGCGGACGGCCGATCACGCCGTCGGCGGTGTAGGACAGCGAGTCCTCGGCGTCGAGCCACAGCTCCTCGCGCCACGGCAGCACCCCCAGCACGTCCCGGCCGGTGAGCGCCCTGAGCTGGCGCAGGCCCGGTTCGAGCAGCCGCGGGTCGCCGCGGAACTTGTTGATGACGAACCCGGCGACCAGCGCCTGGTCGGCCGCGTCCAGCACCGCGAGCGTGCCGAAGAGGTGCGCGAGCACACCGCCCCGGTCGATGTCGCCGACGACGAGCACCGGCAGGTTCGCCCGTGTCGCCAGGCCCATGTTCGCGATGTCGTCGGCGCGCAGGTTGATCTCGGCGGGAGAGCCGGCACCCTCGCAGACGACGACCTCGTGGTCCCGCCGCAGTCCATCCAAAGTGGACAGAACGGTGTCCAGGAGGTGCCGCTTGCGGTCGCGGTAGCTCAACGCCGACACCTCGCCGACCACCTGACCGAGCACCACCACCTGGGACGAGCGGTCGCCACCCGGCTTCAGCAGCACCGGGTTGAAGCGCACGCTGGGCTCCTTGAACGCCGCCCGCGCCTGCACCGCCTGCGCCCTGCCGATCTCACCGCCGTCGAGCGTGACGAACGAGTTGTTCGACATGTTCTGCGCCTTGAACGGCACGACGTCGACGCCCTGGCGGGCCAGGAACCGGCACAGACCGGCCACGAGGACGCTCTTGCCCGCGTCGGACGTCGTCCCACAGATCAACATCGCACCCCGCACGGACACCAATGCTGCCATCATCACGGGCATGGTCACCGTCGTCCTGATGCACAGCCCGTTCCTCGGCCCGTCGAGCATGCGCCCGCTCGCCGACGAACTGGCCTCCGACGGGGTGGCCTCCCTGCTCGTCGACCTGCAGATGACGGTCAACGAGGCCCCCGTCCACCAGCGCCTGATCGGCGCCTTCGCGGACGCGCTGGACGACGCGGGAGACGAGCTGGTCCTCGTCGGGCACAGCGGCGCCGGCCCGTTGCTGCCCGGCTTCGCCGACGCCCTCGAACTGGCCGTCGCGGGCCTCGTGTTCCTCGACTCCGACCTGCCCACCCCCGGCCGGTCGTGGCGCGAGACCGTCGACCCGGACCTGGTCCGCCAGGTCAAGGCGTCCGTGCGCGACGGCAAGCTGCCGCGCTGGGACCGCTGGTTCCCCGAGGACCCGCTGAAGCTGGTGCCCGCCGGGCTGCGCGAGGAGATGCGCGACGAGGCGCCCGAGGTGCCGTGGGAGTTCCTGAAGGAACAGCGCCCGGTCGTCGAGTGGGCGGGGCCGTGCGGCTACGTGCTGCTGTCCCCCGCCTACGAGGAGGCGGCGGACGAGGCCGAGAAGCGCGGCTGGCCCGTCGAACGCCTCGAGTCGCACCACCTGGCGGCCGCGACGTCGCCCTCGGCGGTCGCGGCCGCGCTGAAGTCGGTGATCGACCGGCTCTGACCGGTCAGCAGACCGTGAGGATCTCCGCACCGGTGTCGGTGACGACGATCGTGTGCTCGAACTGGGCGGTCCAGCTCTTGTCCCTGGTGGTGACGGTCCAGCCGTCGTCCCACATCTCGCCCTCGAAGTCGCCGAGGGTGATCATCGGCTCGATCGTGAACGTCATGCCCGGTTCGAGCACCGTCTTCACCGACGGCTCGTCGTAGTGCAGGACGACGAGTCCGCTGTGGAACGTCCGACCGATGCCGTGCCCGGTGAAGTCGCGCACCACGCCGTAGCCGAACCGCTTCGCGTACGCCTCGATGACCCGCCCGACGACGTTCAGCTCACGGCCGGGCTTCACGGCCTTGATGGCGCGCATGGTGGCCTCGTGCGTGCGCTCGACGAGCAGCCGGTTCTCCTCGGAGACGTTGCCCGCGAGGAAGGTGGCGTTCGTGTCGCCGTGCACGCCGCCGATGAACGCCGTCACGTCGATGTTCACGATGTCGCCGTCCTCGACCACCGTCGAGTCCGGGATGCCGTGGCAGATGACCTCGTTGAGCGAGGTGCAGCACGACTTCGGGAAGCCCCGGTAGCCCAGCGTCGACGGGTACGCGCCGTTGTCGCACAGGAACTCATGCGCCACCGCGTCGATCTCGTCCGTCGTCACGCCGGGCACGACGACCTTGCCCGCCTCCTGCAACGCCTGGGCGGCGAGCCGGCCGGCGACGCGCATGGCCTCGATGACCTCGGGCGGCTGCACCCACGGGTCGGTGCTCTTCTGCGGGGCGGGCTTGTCGACGTACTCGGGACGCACGATGCGCGACGGCACCTGACGTCGCGGGGATTGCACACCGGGTTGCAGCACAGCACGAACAGCCATGCCTTCCACATTAGCCGTGCGCGCGACTAGCCCTGTGCGCGCCGCCCACCTGCCTGGTCCTCGCTCCTGGGTTCGGGCACCTGAGGCGCCGGAAGCAGGATCCCGGCACGCATCAGGCGTTCCCGCATCGTCATGTCCCTGTTCTTGCTCATCACGGCACCGCCTTGAGGAACCTCGCCGCCACCTCCACCGCCGGTGTCGAGGTCTCGCCGCTCAGCACGAGCGTCGCGAACGCCACGTCACCGCGATACCCCATGAACCAGCCGTGGGAGTGCACTCCGTCACCGAACTGCGCGGTACCAGTCTTGCCGCGCACGTCTCCGTACGGCTTGAGCTGTGGTGCAGTGCCGTAGTCGACGACCTCGCGCATCATCTGGCGCACCGGGTCGAGCGCGGCGGCGGACGGCGCGGCGGGCTGCTTGTCCGCTTTGGTCTCCTTGCCGCGCACCAGCTGCGGCACCGGCATCGAGCCCTTGGCGATGGACGCCGAGACGAGGGCCATGCCGAACGGCGACGCGAGCACCTTGCCCTGGCCGAACGCGTCCTCCGCCCGTTCCACGACGTCGTCGGCGGGTGGCACGGACCCGGTGATCGTCGTGATGCCGGGGACGTCGAAGTCGACGCCCAGGCCGAGCGACGTCGAGGAGCTCGTCAGCAGGTCCGCCGGCATGTCCACGGCGAGCTGGGCGAACGTGGTGTTGCAGGAGAAGGCGAACGCCGAGCGCAACGGGATGGTGCCCTTGTCGAACTCGCCGGAGTTCGGCACGATCCGCCGCCCGGCGATGGTCGCCTTGCCGGGGCACGGCAGCGGGGTGTCGGCGGTGACCTTGCCCGACTCGATCGCCGCCAGCGCGGTCACGGCCTTCATCGTCGACCCCGGCGGGAACTGCCCGGTCAGCGCGAGCGCGCCCTGGGCGTCGGCGGGCCCGTTCTGCGCCACGGCCAGGATGTCGCCGGTCGACGGCTGGATCGCGACCAGGATCGCGGGCTGCTGCTCGGGCTCGACCGCGTCCTCGGCGGCGTCCTGCAGTGCGCGCGACAGCGCGGTGGTCACGGCCTTCGCCGGTTCCGGGGCCTTCGAGTGCAGCTCGTCGACCTCGATGCCCTGAGCGTCCACCGTGGCGATGCGGAAGCCCGCGTCACCCGCGATGTCCTCCTCGATCAGCTTGCGCACCGCGGGCAGCACCTGGGAGCCGTAGTCGCGGCTCGGCGCCAGCAGCGACGTCTGCGAGCTGAACCGCACGCCGGGCAGCTCGTAGATCTGCGGCTTCACCGACTGGTAGGTGGCTTCGCGCAGCGCCGCCACCTGGTACGCCTGGCCCTCGGGGGTCTTCGCGACCCCGTCGGTGATCGACTGCTGCGTGATGGCCTTGTCGATCGGGTTCAGCGCGTCGGCGAGAGCCTTCGTCACGGCGCCGACGTCACCGGCCTCCTTCGCCACGAGCAGGACCGACACGACCCGGTCCGGCGCGAGCAACGGCGTGCCGTCGCGGTCGAGCACCGGCGCCGGGTCCGGCTTGAGCTCCGTCAGCTTCACCGACTGCTGCGGCGAGAGCTTCGGGTGGGCCAGGGACGACTGCCAGTGCACCTTCCAGGTGTCACCCTCGCGGCGGACGTCGAACTTCGTCGGGTACGTCCAGTGACGGTTCTTGCCGAGGTCCCAGTCGAACGTCACGCTGGCCTCGGAGGCCGTCTCCCCGTTCTCGCGGATCTGCTCGACCTTGCTGCTCAGCCCCTCCGGTTTCAGCGCACCCCGGAACTTGTCGAGGGTCTCCTTGGCCGCCGCCGGGTTGTCGGTCATGTCGGCGGCACCCTGCACGTCACCGGACGCGAGCTTCGCCAGGAAGCCGTCGGTGATCTCCGGGGGCCCCGGCTCCGACTCGAACAGCCCGCAGCCGCTCACCGTCACCAGTACAGCCGTGATCATCGCGAGAAGGCGCACGGCCGCGAGTATGCCCGTTCAGAAGAGGACGGTGGCGTATTGTCCGACTTGTTCGAACCCGATCTTGCGGTACGCGGCCTGCGCGACGTGGTTGTACCCGTTCACGTAGAGGCTCGCTGTGCGGTGCAACACCCTGGTCAGCCGGTCGGCCACCGCCGCCGTGCCCGCCGTGCCGATCCCCGCGCCACGCTGGTCGGGACGCACCCACACGCCCTGGATCTGGCCGACCTTGCTCGACATGGCCCCGATCTCGGCCTTGAAGACGACCTCGCCGTCCTCGAACCGCGCGAACGCCCTGCCCGCCGCGATCAGCTCGCTGACCCGCGCCCGGTAGCCCGCGCCACCGTCCTCGGCGCACGGGTCGATGCCGACCTCCTCGATGAACATGCTGACCGCCGCCGGGAGGTACCGGCTCAGCTCGCTCGGACGGACCTGCCTGACCAGCGGGTCCGGCGTCACCTGCGGCGGGCCGCCGATGGCCATCAGCGGCTGGTCGGCCCGGACCTCCCTGGCAGGGCCCCAGTCCGGCCGGAGCTCCTCCCACAGCGTCAGGACCTGCTCGGCGGGGCCCACCAGGCTGGAGCAGAGACGGCCTCTCCTGCGCGCACGATCGGCGAACATGCGCATCGCCGCGGGAGAGCCCTGGAGCGGGATCAGGTTCGGACCGGAGAAGCACAGGCCGTCGACCTTGCCCCGGATCGGCTTCGAGTCGCTGCCCCACATCTCGCCGCCCAGGCGCCACGGGTCCAGACCGGCCACCTCGACGCGTGCGGCGACCATGCACGCGGCCACGGGGTCCCGGTCGAAGACCTCGCGTACGTCGATCAGGTCGCGCTCGTCCAGCACGCGCGCTCCGGCCAGCCTCAGCACGTGGTCCAGCGTGCCAGATTTGGGCGGTCTGCGGGATCAGCCAACCGTGCGGCACGGTGTGTGACGGTCGTTGCGTTTGGACTGCTCGGGGCGTGGGTCTCCGGCCCGGACCCACCAGCTGATCAAGAAAAGACGAGGGCGCGCCCCCTGCGGGAGCGCGCCCTCTCTTGCGTCTGTTGCTAGCCGACGGTCACGGCCGGGACGCCGCCCTCCACCGGCTCCATCTCCTCGGCGATGCGCATCGCCTCTTCGATGAGGGTCTCCACGATCGCGTGTTCCGGGACGGTCTTGATGACCTTGCCCTTCACGAAGATCTGGCCCTTGCCGTTGCCGCTCGCGACGCCCAGGTCGGCCTCGCGGGCCTCGCCGGGGCCGTTCACGACGCAGCCCATGACCGCCACGCGCAGCGGCACCTCCATGCCCTCCAGACCGGCCGTGACCTGCTCCGCGAGCGTGTACACGTCGACCTGGGCGCGGCCGCACGACGGGCAGGAGACGATCTCCAGCTTGCGCGGGCGCAGGTTCAGGGACTGGAGGATCTGGTGACCCACCTTGATCTCCTCCACCGGCGGGGCGCTCAGCGACACGCGGATCGTGTCGCCGATGCCCTGGCGGAGGAGGGCGCCGAAGGCCACCGCCGACTTGATCGTGCCCTGGAAGGCCGGGCCCGCCTCCGTCACGCCGAGGTGCAGGGGGTAGTCGCACTGCTCGGCCAAGAGCTCGTAGGCGCGGACCATCACGACCGGGTCGTTGTGCTTGACCGAGATCTTGATGTCGTGGAAGTCGTGCTCCGCGAAGAGCGAGGCTTCCCACAGCGCCGACTCGGCGAGGGCCTCCGGGGTGGCCTTGCCGTACTTCGCCATCAGGCGCGGGTCCAGGGAGCCCGCGTTGACGCCGATGCGGATCGGGGTGTTGTGGTCGCGGGCCGCCTGGGCGATCTCCTTGACCTTGTCGTCGAACTTCTTGATGTTGCCGGGGTTCACGCGGACCGCCGCGCAGCCCGCCTCGATGGCCGCGAACACGTACTTCGGCTGGAAGTGGATGTCCGCGATGACCGGGATCTGGGACTTCTTGGCGATCGCCGGCAGCGCGTCCGCGTCGTCCTGCGAGGGGCAGGCCACGCGCACGATGTCGCAGCCGGCGGCCGTGAGCTCCGCGATCTGCTGCAGCGTCGCGTTGACGTCCGCCGTGAGGGTGGTCGTCATCGACTGGACGGAGACGGGGAACTCGCTGCCGACACCGACGTTGCCGACCATCAGCTGCCTGGTCTTGCGACGTTCCGACAGCACCGGCGGCGGCAGTGCCGGCATTCCGAGCATCACGCCGTCACTCATGGGGTGTGCACCTTTCCGTAATTCACTACTGCAACCTGATCGGGTTGACGATGTCGGCGGTCACGGTCAGCAGCGTGATGGCGCCACCGATGAAGATGACCACGTACGTGAGGGGCAGCAGGCGCATGTAGTTGACCGGGGCGCCGGCGGGTTTCCCGCGCAGCTTCCTCAACCAGTCTCGCACCCGTTCGTAGAGGTTGACGGCGATGTGACCACCGTCAAGCGGGAGCAACGGCAGGAGGTTGAACACACCGACGAAGAAGTTCAGGCCCGCGAGCATCAGCATGAAGAACGCCCACAGGCCGCGCTCGGCCGCGTCGCCGCCCAGGCGGGAGGCGCCGACGACGGAGATCGGGGTGTCGAGGTCGCGCTCGCCGCCGCCGATGGCCTTCACCACGGCCGGGATGCGCTCGGGGAAGCGCATGAGGCCCTGCCAGGTGTTCACGAACATCGTGCCGGTGAAGCTCACCGCGGCCGGGACCGCCTCGACGGGGCCGTAGGTGAACGACTGCTGCACGATGACGCCGATCGCGCCGACTTCCTTGATCTCGGTGCCGCCCTTGCCGTCGGTGACCTGGCGGCTCACCTTCGGCACGTCGACGGTCAGCGCGACCTCCTTGCCGTCGCGCAGCACCTTGAACTCGTTCGGGCCGCTCAGGTCGCGCGTGACCTTCTGCATGTCCGACCACGTGGCGATCGGCTGGCCCGAGATGGCCAGGATGCGGTCGCCCGGCTGCAGGCCCGCGCTCTTGGCCGGGGACGGGGCACCCGCCGGGCACGGCGCGTCGTAGGGGACGGTGTGGTCCTGCACGCAGTCGGCGATGGTCGCGAGGACGGGCTCGTCCTTGTTGTTGGGCAGGCCCAGCGACATCGCGAGGATCAGCAGGATGATGAAGCCGAGGATGAAGTGCGTGATCGACCCCGCGGACAGCACGACGACGCGCTTCCACACCTTCTGGTTGTAGAAGGCGCGCTTGCGGTCGTCCGGGTGCACCTCGTCCAGGGCCGTCATGCCGGTGATCTCGCAGAAGCCGCCGGCCGGGATGGCCTTCAGGCCGTACTCGGTCTCACCCTTGCGGAAGGAGAAGAGCTTCGGGCCGAAGCCGATGAAGTACCGGGTGACCTTCATGCCGAAGGCTTTCGCGGTCAGCAGGTGCCCGAACTCGTGCAGCGCGATGGACACCGCGATGCCGAACGCGAACAGCAGCACCCCGAGGATGTTGACGACAGTGTTCACGGAAAGCTCAGTTCCTTCCAACCAGCTCGCGGGCACGTGCGCGCGCCCAGTCCTCGGCGGCCAGGACCTCCGCGACGTCCGCGGGGTCCTTCTGCCAGTCTTTCGCCTCGCCGAGAACCTGGCCGATGGTGTCCACGATCGACAGGAACGACGTCTTGCCCGCCACGAAGGAGGCGAGTGCCTCCTCGTTCGCGGCGTTGTAGATCGCGGGCAGGCACCCCGCGGCCCGGCCCGCCCGCCGCGCGAGCTCGACCGCCGGGAACGTGACGCTGTCCACGGGTTCGAACGTCCACGAGGTGGCGGTGTCAAAGGTACAGGCGGGAGCGGCGCCCGCGACGCGCTCGGGCCAGCTGAGACCGAGCGAGATGGGCAGGCGCATGTCCGGAGGCGATGCCTGGGCCAGCGTCGAGCCGTCCGTGAAGGTCACCATCGAGTGAATGATGGACTGGGGGTGCACCACGACGTCGATGCGGTCGTACGGCACCCCGAACAGCAGGTGCGCCTCGATGAGCTCCAGGCCCTTGTTCACCAGGTTCGCCGAGTTGATCGTGACGACCTGCCCCATCGACCACGTCGGGTGCGCCATCGCCTGCTGCACCGTGATGCCCTCGAGCTCACCGCGGGTCTTCCCGCGAAACGGCCCGCCGGACGCCGTCAGCACCAGCTTGTGCACCTCGTTCGCGGTGCCACCGCGCAGGCACTGCGCGAGCGCCGAGTGCTCGGAGTCGACCGGCACGATCTGGTCCGGCTTCGCCGCCTTCAGCACGAGCGGCCCGCCCGCGATGAGCGACTCCTTGTTCGCGAGCGCCAGCGTGGCACCCGTCTCCAGGGCCTTCAGCGAGGGCTCGAGGCCGCGCGACCCGTCCATGCCGTTCAGCACGACGTCCGCCGGAGCCGCCTCGATCAGGTCGACCATGCTGGTCAGCGTCCTGACGCCGGGGACGTCGGCACCGTTCGCCACCGCCACCACGGGCACGTCGAACTCTTGCGCCTGCTCCTTGAGCAGGTCCAGCTGACGCCCGCCCGCGCCGAGCCCGACGACGCGGAAGCGATCGCGGTTGCGCCGGATGACGTCGAGCGCCTGGGTCCCGATGGAACCGGTCGAACCCAGGATCAGCACAGTGCGTGGAGTACTCATCGCCCCTCATTGTTCCGGAGAGTGCCTGAGAGCACCGGCACAGCCCGATACTTTGATAACGAAGTGGTTTTGGAGGTGTGAAGTCACCGGTTCGAGGGCATTCCTTCCGCGTCAAGCAGATGGAAGGAGACTCTCGGTGGGCATCCTCGGATGGATCGTGCTCGGCCTGCTGGCCGGAGCAATCGCCAAGGCGATCATGCCGGGTCGCGACCCGGGCGGAATCATCATCACGATGCTGATCGGCATCGTCGGCGCGATCCTGGGCGGATTCATCGGATCCGCGCTCTTCGGGACCGATCTGGGTTCGTTCTTCGAGATCCGGACCTGGCTTCTCGCGATCGTCGGGTCGCTGATCCTGCTGGGCATCTACCGCCTCGTGACGGGTCGGCGAAGCCGGGTGTAACTGCTTCGCGGAAAGACGTCGGAGACCGTCCGGGTGACACCCGGACGGTCTCTGTGTTTGTTGGCCGTCGCTTCGCGACGGCGGCGAGTTCGTCGGGAAGCACGAACTCGCGATCCCCCCGCCCGGATCGACAGCTGCCGCACCAGGCAAGGCCGAGCCCCCGCGCCAGGTGCGCGTTGGGCACCTGGCGCGGGGTTTTCTAGTTCGCCAGGCCCGCGTCCCTGGCCAGCAGGGCCGCCTGGACGCGGTTGGTCAGGCCCAGCTTGGCCAGGAGGCGGGAGACGTACGTCTTCACCGTGGCCTCCGACATGTGCAGCTTGGCGCCCACGTCGGCGTTCGACATGCCCTGGCCGAGCAGCGCCAGCACCTCCACCTCGCGCTCGGTGAGGCCCGCCACGGCCCGTTGCGCCTCCTGGCGCTTCGGCTGGCCCGAGGTCGCCACCATGCCGACCACGCGGGACGTGACCATCGGCGAGAGGTACGCCTCGCCGTTGTGCACCGCCCGCACGGCCCTGAGCAGCTCTTCCGGAGCCGAGTCCTTCAGCAGGAAGCCCGCGGCGCCGTCGGACAGGGCACGCACGATGTTCTCGTCCTCGCCGAACGTCGTCAGCATCACGACCCGCACGGACGGGGCGAGCGTCTTCAGCTCGCGGGCGCACGCCAGGCCGTCCATGCGCGGCATCCGGATGTCGAGCACCGCCACGTCCACCCTGCGCTCGCGGACTGCCTGCAGCGCCTCGTGGCCGTCGCCCGCCTCCGCGACCAGCTCGATGTCGTCGGCGGTGCCGAGGATCGCCTTGATGCCTGCTCGCATCAGCGGTTCGTCGTCGGCGATGAGCACCCGGATCATTGACCGTTCCTCTGCACGTGGATCTTCTTCTCGACCAGCTTGCCGTCCCGGAAGCAGAAACGCACCACCCTGGTGCCCTTCGCGAGGTACGACTGCTCGTCGGTGAGGTGGTAGACGCAGGTCGCGTCCGGCGGCTCCGGGGACGCCTGCGACCGCAGCTCGCCGTCGGCCACCAGCGGTTCGTCGCCGGACGGGAGCAGCTCGCGCACCTCGTCCTCCGGCTGGCCCACCTGGATGCGGTCGAGGTTCTCCTGCGAGACGACCTCTGTCACCGGCTGGGCGCCGAGGACGGAGAAGCCGCCGATGATCACCGCCAGGACCAGGGTCGCGCCCGCGATCGAGCCGACGCCCGCCCACTTGCGGATGCCCTGCGGCGCCTCTGTCTCGTCCTGCTCGTCCTCCGGCTCGTCCGGCAGCGCGGTCTCCTCGTACGGGAGCACCGCGGCGATCCGGAAACCGCCGGTCGGCAACGCTCCGACGTGCAGGATTCCGCCCGCGACGCGGACGCGTTCGGTCAGGCCGATCAGGCCCACCCCCGGCGAACCGGCCGGTGTGCCGTTGCGGGGCGGGTTGTTGCGCACCTCGACGACGAGCGCGTCCGGCTCGTACTTCACCGACACCTGCACGGCGGCGCCGGGTGCGTGCTTCGACGCGTTGGTCAGGCCCTCCTGCGCGACACGATACGCGGCGTGGGAGACGCGTGACGGCAACGGGTGCGCCTGCCCGCCTCGGACCAGGCTGACGAGCACCCCGGCCTTGCGCGCGTCGGCCACCAACGAGTCGATGGATTCCACTGTTCGCGTGGCGGGGTCGTCGTCGGGACCGTCCTCGGCGCGGAGGACGCCGATGATCGCCCGCAGCTCCTCCATGCCGGTCAACGCCGCCGAGCGCAGCACCCCGATCGCCTCGCGCTGCTTCTCCCCCAGCGACGGGTCCATCGCGAGCGCTCCGGCGTGCACGGAGATCAGCGAGAGCCGGTGCCCCAGGCTGTCGTGCATGTCCTGGGCGATGCGGCTGCGTTCGCGCAGGCGCACCTGCCGGGCCATCAGCTTGTTCTCGCCGCGCATGCGCAGCTCGCGGTCCCGCATCGCCTGCACGAGCGCCTCGCGCTGCGCCAGGTACCGGCCGACCAGGAACGGCAGCGCCACGCCCACGCCGAAGAGCGTGATCAGGATCAGCATCGCGTAGACGGGATCGAGGTCGATCGGCCGCGCCGCCCAGTCCCAGAAGACCACCACGACGGCGAACGTCGCCGCGGTCGACACGACGCCCTTCACCCACGACTCGATCCGGCGCCCGGCGGTGTAGCTCAGCACGACCATGAACGCGGGGCCGCCGAACGGGACCGCCGCCCCCGCGATCATCAACGTCGCCGGCAGCACGTGCCGCAGCGGCAGCAGCACCGCGTACCCGGCTACGTACGCGACGAGCGTCAGGCCGGACGCCTGCCCGTCCCCCCACGGTCCCGGCCACAGGTCCAGCAGGATCGCCCCCACCAGGACGACCAGGTCGCCGACGAGCCGCACCCAGGTCAGCGTCCGGAAGCGGGCCAGGACGTCGGCGAGGAACGCCTCGCCCCTCTCCCGCACAGCAGTAGTCACGCCCTCAAGCTAACGAGACGTCCCACGTCCGCGCGGCACGCTGGAGTATCGACTCCGCACGACGAAAGTTGACGCGGCGGTCAGACCAGCCGGGCGGCCGCACCGGCCCTGCGCGCTCGCCACGACGCGATGACCACGCCGATGACCAGCAACAACGCCGTCGCCGCGACCATCAGCGTCGACAACGCCACGATCTCCGGCGAGATGCCGCGCTTGGACGCCTGCGCGTAGACGAACACCGGCAGCGTCGTCGACCCGACACCGGTCAGGTACGACGAGATCACCACGTCGTCGAACGACAGCAGGAAGGCGAACGCCGCGCCCGCCGCCACCGCGGGCGCCACCAGCGGCAGCGTGACGGTCCGGAACGCGGTGAACGGCGAGGCGCCCAGGTCGGCCGCCGCCTCCTCCATCCGCACGTCCATCCCGGACACCCGCGACCGCACCACCACGACGACGAAGCTCAGCGAGAACGCCACGTGGGCGAACAGCAGCGCGCCGAACCCGAGCGGGACGCCGGCGAGCTTCACGAAGAACCCCAGCATCGCCACGCCCATGACGACCTCGGGCACCACCAGCGGCAACGACAGCAGCACCGTCCACAGGCCGCGGCCGGGGAACGCCCTGCGCAGCCCGAACGCCGCCAGCGTGCCGATGACCGTCGCGATCGCCGCCGACGCGAGCGCCAGTTCCAGGGTGAGCCGCAGCGAGGCGAAGACCCGCGTGTCGTCGGCCAGCTCGGCGTACCACTGCAAGGAGAAGCCGCTGATCCGCGACAGCGACCGCGACGAGTTGAACGACGCGACCGCCAGCCACGCGATCGGCGCGTAGAGGAACAGGAAGACCAGGACGGCCACGGTGCCGAGCACCCACGGACGACGGTTCACAGCACGTCCTCCCCACGCCGCCCGCGCAGCACGAGCACCACGACCACCAGCACGAGCAGCAGCACGGCCATCGCCGAGCCCAGCGGCCAGTTGTTGCCGCCGCGGAACTGGTCGTCGATGACCGACCCGAACGTCGACTGGTCGACCCCGCCGAGCAGCTTCGGCGTCACGAAGTCACCGGCCGCGGGCACCAGGACCAGCAACGACCCGGCCAGCACCCCGCTCATCACGCCCGGCAGCACGATCCGGAAGAACGTCGACACGCGCCCGTGGCCGAGGTCGTAGGACGCCTCCACCAGCCGGAAGTCGAACCGTTCGCACGCCACGTACAGCGGCAGCACCATGAACGGCAGGAACCCGTACGTGAGGCCGAGCACGACCGCCCCGTGCGTGAGCAGGAACCCGCCGTCGCGGTCCAGCCCCACCCAGCCGAGCACCGTGTTGACCAGGCCCTCCCCGTCGAGCAGCGCCTTCCACGCGTAGATCCGGGCGAGGTAGCTCGACCAGAACGGAATCAGCACCGCCGCGAGCAGCACCGTCCGGTACCTGCCGCCGTGGCGCGAGATGAACCAGGCCAGCGGGAAGCCGAGCAGCAGGCACGCGACGGTCGTCGCCCCCGCGTACGCCAAGGTGCGCCCGAAGATCGGCAGGAACGCCGGGTCCAGCGCCGTCAGGTACGCCTGCGTCGTCCACGGCAGCACGGCGCGCGCCACGCCGGTGTCGCGCGTCGCGAAGCTGAACTCGACGACCACGACGAGCGGCGCGATCAGGAAGAGCCCGAGCCAGATCCCGGTCGGAGCGAGCAGGCCGTTGGCCTTCAGCCAGCGTCGGAGCATCACCCGGTCTTCACCTTCGTCCAGGCGTCCGCGTAGAGCGCCTCGACGTCGCCGCCGAGGTCCTTCGTGAACGGGAGCTTCGCCAGCTGCTCCGCGGGCGGGTAGACCGCCGGGTCGTTCAGCAGGTCCTTGTCGATCAGCGGCTTCGCGGCGGCGTTCGGGCTGCCGTACCGGACGGCGTTGGACAGCGCCGCGCCCGTCTCCGCGCCCAGCACGTGGTCGATGAACCGGTGCGCGTTGCCCGCGTGCGGCGCGTCCTTCGGGATGACCAGCAGGTCCACGTAGGACAGCCCGCCCTCCTCCGGGATGACGTAGCCGACGTCGTCGTTGGCGTCGCTCGCCTGGAAGGCGTCGCCGGAGTACGCCTGCGCGAGCCGGACCTGGCCGGAGGTCAGCGGCTCGATCACGTCGGAGTTGATCTGGCCGAGCTTCTTCTTCAGCGACAGCAGGAAGTTCGCCGCGTCGTCGATCTGCCGCGCGTCGGTCGTGTTCGGGTCGTGGCCGAGCTTGAGCAGGCCGATCGCCATGCCGTCGCGGGCCTCGTCGAGGATCGAGCTGCGGCCGCGGGCGGCGGGCAGGTCGAACGCGTCGAAGCCGGTGACCTCGTCGCCCAGCTGCGACTTCGAGTAGGCCAGACCGGTCGTGCCCCACGCCCACGGCACGGAGTACCGGTTGCCGGGGTCGTACTCGGCCTCGACGAACCGCTGCTCCAGGTTGGCCAGGTTCGGGATCGCGTCGTGGTCGAGCGGCTGGAGCAGACCGGAGCGCAGGAACCGGCGCAGGAAGTTGTCGCTCGGCACCACCAGGTCGTAGCCGGCCTGGCCGGAGGCGATCTTCGCCTCCATCTCGTCGTTGGTGGAGAAGTTGTCGTAGGTGACCTCGATGCCGGTCACCGCCGTGAAGCCGGGCAGCGTCTCCGGCGCGATGTAGTCGGTCCAGTTGTAGAAGTTGAGCCGCGGCTCGTCGACCAGGTTCGCCGCCTTGCCAGCCCCGTCCGTGCCGCCGCTGTTCGTGGGCGCCGGCCCGACCGCGCACGCGGCGAGCGCGAAGAACGCCATCGAGCCCAGCATCGTGCGCCGGGTCACCCGCGGGCTGTCGACGTCCCACAGCCGGGCGATCCGCACCTGGTCAGCCATCGGACTGCTCCAGCAGCACGGTGAACTCCGGGTCCCACGCCATGCGCACCCGCTGGCCGGGCGCACCCGCGTCGTCGATGCGCTGCGCGTTCTGCACGAACGCCGAGAGCACGCCGTCGGGCGTGTCCACGACGAACTGCGTGGAGACGCCCGTGTAGACGACGTCGTGCACCACCCCGGTCAGCACGCACCAGCCCGTGGGCGGCTCGGAAGTCTCGTCGAACAGGTGCACCTTCTCAGGCCGGACGGTCGCGGCGACCTTCTGGCCGTGGCGGACACCTCCGGTGAACCGGGCCCGCAGGTTCGTGGCGCCGGGAGCCGTCAGCGACACCAGCCCGTCGTCCACACCGGACACCTCGGCGTCGAGGATGTTCGACGTGCCGATGAAGCCGGCGACGAACCGGGTGGCGGGCCGCTCGTAGACGTCCTCGGGGTAGCCGACCTGCTCGATCCTGCCCGCGTTCATCACCGCGATGCGGTGCGAGAGGACCAGCGCCTCCTCCTGGTCGTGCGTGACGTAGAGGAACGTCGTGCCGACCTCGCGCTGAATGCGCATCAGCTCGATCTGCAGCTCCTTGCGGAGCTTGGCGTCGAGAGCACCGAGCGGTTCGTCGAGCAGCAGCAACTGCGGGTCCGCGGCGAGCGCACGCGCGATGGCGACGCGCTGCTGCTGACCGCCGGACAGCTGCGCGGGCCTGCGCTTCGCGAACTGCGAGAGCCGGACCAGCTCCAGGTGCTCGCCGACGCGCTTCTTCAGCTCCTCACCGCGGATCTTCTTGCGCTTGAGGCCGTAGGCGACGTTGTCCCACACCGACATGTGCGGGAACAGCGCGTACGACTGGAACACCGTGTTGACGTCCCGCCGGTACGGAGGCACGCCCACCATGTCGTTGCCGTCGAGCTCGATGCGGCCCTCGTCGGGGTCGACGAACCCGGCGATCATCCGCAGGACGGTGGTCTTGCCGCAGCCCGACGGACCGAGCACGGAGAAGAACTCGCCCTCGTGGACGTCGAGCGAGATGCCGTCGACCGCCACCTGGTCGGCAAAACGTTTGCGCACACCGTGGAGACCGATCTCGACGGGAGCGAACGTGTCCGGGGTGGAGACCTCGGCGGGAGAGAAGCCGGTCAAGTCGAGATGCCTTCGCGAGGTCGTGCGGGAGGGGGTCGCGCCGAGCGTAGACCCGCTCCACCTCGCTCGTAAGCCGTGCGCGCGCGACCTCACACCACCGTGCTCGTCCTCGTGTGCGACGATGACCAAGTAATCCGGATGAGCAGTGGAGGAAACCGTGGCTTCGTCCTCGGAACTGGACAAGCGTCCTGCCGTCGACCCTCACGAGGAGCCGTCGCACGAGTGGGGCTGGCACGGCACGCTGCCCAAGGGCACCCGCATCGCCGGCTGGCTGTCCGCGGTCTTCTGCTTCCTGATGCTGATCGGCAACCACCACGGTCAGACCGAGAACATCTGGCTGATCGCGTCCGGCATCACGATCATCGCCCTGCTGCTGTGGGACGCCGCACGCCGCAGGACGTCCTGGCGCCGCTGACCCGCGAACTCTCCTTGCCCCGGTGCGGCCTCGCACCGGGGCAAGCGTGTTTCTGCCCCGCGCGGCAGATGCGTCGGTCACCGCACATGTCGGAGTGAGGGCGGTTCTCACCAGCCGGGCACTGTTGCGGCCGTGCACACCGGACAGTTTGCTCACCGATACATCCAGGTGAGAGGACTCGACCGATGACGGTGACCGACGAACTGCTCGTCAACAACGCCACCTACGCCGCCCAGTTCAGCGGCCCGCTCCCCCTGCCGCCCGCGAAGCACGTGGCCGTCGTGGCCTGCATGGACGCCCGTCTGGACGTCTACCGCGCGCTCGGCCTCCAGGAGGGCGAGGCGCACGTCATCCGCAACGCCGGCGGCGTGGTGACCGAGGACGAGATCCGGTCGCTCGCCATCAGCCAGCGCCTGCTCGGCACCCGCGAGATCATCCTGATCCACCACACCGACTGCGGCATGCTGACGTTCACCGACGACGACTTCAAGCGCTCCATCCAGGACGAGGTCGGTGTGAAGCCCTCGTGGGCCGCCGAGGCGTTCGGCGACGTCGAGGAGGACGTGCGCCAGTCGCTCGCGCGAATCCTCGCCAACCCGTTCGTCCCGGTGAAGGACTCGGTGCGCGGCTTCGTGTTCGACGTGGCCACTGGCCTGCTCACCGAGGTCAAGCCCTAGAAGGGCTCGCCACGCGGTGGTCGTCGGAGTAGGTGACGTGCAGCCGCTCCCAGGACCACCGGTACTCGGTGATCTCCGCGCAACAGTGCGTGCCGGGGTTCTCGTGCATGTACTGCGGACCGTCCTCGACAACCACCGCAACGCGTGCCCCTCGTTCCGGAACGCGAGCCTGCTGCCGACGACGAACACCGCGCCCGCTACGACGTCGCTGTGCAGCAGGTCCCGGTACTCGCGGTGGTAGAGCCGCGAGTAGTCGGGTTCTTCCAGTCCCTGGCACCGCACAGTGAGCGGTACAGCGGCGCGTGCTTCAACGGCCGGGCAGGCCGCATCACGCGGTACTCGTCACTGCCCAGCCGGACCGTGCTGACGAGCGCGCCAGCGTTCCCCCTGGCGTTTCATCGCGGGGGTTTCGCGCCGCTCACCCCAGCGATTTCCGCCCGAACTCTCGCTCCGTCTTCAGCCCTCGGCGGCGAGCTGACCGCAGGCCGCCGCGATCTCCTGACCGCGGGTGTCGCGCACGGTGCACTCCACGCCCTGCTCCCGGACCCGCCGCACGAACTCGCGCTCCACCGGCTTCGGCGAGGCGTCCCACTTCGAGCCAGGGGTCGGGTTCAGCGGGATGAGGTTCACGTGCACGAGCTGCCCGAGGTGCTTGCGCAGCTTCTTGCCGAGCAGGTCGGCGCGCCAGCCCTGGTCGTTGATGTCGCGGATCAGCGCGTACTCGATCGACACGCGGCGCCCGGTCTGGTCGGCGTAGCCGCGCGCGGCCTCCAGCACCTCGGCCACGTCCCAGCGCGTGTTCACCGGCACCAGCGTGTTGCGCAGCTCGTCGTCCGGCGTGTGCAGCGACACCGCGAGCCTGACCTGGAGCTTCTCCTCGGTCAGCTTGCGGATCGCCGGCACGAGGCCGACCGTCGACACGGTGACCGTGCGCTGGGAGATGCCCAGGCCGTCCGGCGCGGGCGCGGTGATGCGGTGGACGGCCTCGATCACGCGCTTGTAGTTCGCGAGCGGCTCGCCCATGCCCATGAAGACGATGTTCGACAGGCGGCCGGGGCCGCCGGGCAGCTCGCCGTCGCGCATCGCTGCGGCGCCGAGGCGCACCTGGTCCACGATCTCCGCGGTCGACAGGTTGCGCTGCAGGCCGCCCTGGCCGGTGGCGCAGAACGGGCACGCCATGCCGCAGCCCGCCTGCGACGAGATGCACAGGGTCGCGCGGTCCGGGTAGCGCATCAGCACGGACTCGATGAGCGTGCCGTCGTGCGCGCGCAGCAGCGTCTTCGCCGTCGTGCCCTCGTCGGTGGTGACCTTGCGCACGACCGTGAACAGCGGCGGCATCAGGTCGGCGACGAGCTTGTCGCGGGCGGCGGCCGGGATGTCGGTCATCTCGGCCGGGTCCACGGTCAGGCGGCTGAAGTAGTGGTTCGACAGCTGCTTGGCGCGGAACGGCTTCTCGCCGAGAGCGGCGACGGCTTCGGCACGTTCGGCAGGCGACAGGTCGACGAGGTGGCGCGGCGGCAGGCCGCGCTTGGGCGCGTCGAAGACGAGGGGAAGGGAAGTCATAGCACATCTAGTGTCCCACGAACTTCACCAACACAAGACCGTTGTATCGCGATAGCTTCCGATATATCGTTAACGACATGATGAACCGACACCACCGAGAGCACCACCACAGGCATCGCCACGGACCCTTCGGGGGCGGTGGCAGGGGCGGCCGCCAGAGGCGCGGCAACGTCCGGGCAGCCGTGCTGTCCCTGCTGGCCGAACGGCCCATGCACGGCTACGAGATCATCCAGGAGATCGCCCGGCGCACCGGAGGCGTGTGGAGCCCAAGCCCCGGCTCGGTCTACCCGACGCTGCAGATGCTCGCCGACGAGGGCCTGGTCTCCTCCCAGGAGGAGGGAGGCAAGAAGCTGTTCGACCTGACCGAGCACGGCAGGACGGAGCACACGGCCCCGCCCTGGCGCGACATCGACATCCAGCTCGACCCGGTCGACGGCGAGCTGCGCACGGCCGTCCGGCTGCTCGGCGCCGCGATGGAGCAGATCTCCCACGCGGGCTCACCCGAGCAGAAGGCACGCGCGGCCGAGCTCTACAACGAGATGCGGCGCAAGCTCTACGCCATCCTCGCCGAGGAGTGAGCTACCAGCGGTCGTGCACGTGCGGGCGGATGAGCTCGTCGTACACGGCCTCGACGGCCTTGGAGTCCACCGGCTCCAGAGCGGCGGCACCCACGTTGGCGGCGGCCTGCTCCACGTTGCGCGCGCCGGGGATCACGACCGTCACCCCGGGCTGGTCGATGATCCAGCGCAGCGCGAACTGCGCCATCGTGGCGCCTTCCGGCACCAGCGGCCGCAGCCGTTCGACGGCCTCCAGGCCCACCTCGAAGGGCACGCCGGAGAAGGTCTCGCCGACGTCGAACGCCTCGCCGTTGCGGTTGAAGTTGCGGTGGTCGTCCGCGCCGAACGTCGTGTCCGCCGTGTACCTGCCGCTGAGCAGCCCGGACGCGAGAGGCACGCGCGCGATGATCGCGATCCCCGCCTCCGCCGCGGCCGGCAGCACCGTATCGAGGGGCTTCAGCCGGAACGCGTTCAGGATGATCTGCACGCTGGCCACGTTCGGGCGCTTGATCGCCTCCAGCGCCTCCTCGACCTTCTCCACCGACACGCCGTAGGCAGCGATCCGCTGCTGCTCCACCATCTCGTCCAGCGTGTCGTACACCTCGTCACGGCTGTACACGGCCGTGGGCGGGCAGTGCAGCTGCACGAGGTCCAACGTGTCCACGCCGAGGTTTCGGCGGCTCCGGTCGTTCCACGCGAGGAAGTTCTCTCGCGTGTAGCCCTCCGGCGTCTGCTCCGGGAGCCGCCGGCCCATCTTCGTGGCGACGAAAATGCCGTCGTCCTTGCGTTCCTTCAGGAACCTGCCCACGAGCGTCTCGCTGCGGCCGTCGCCGTACACGTCGGCGGTGTCGAAGAAGTCGACACCGTTGTCAGCGGCGGCGTGCAGCAGCGAGAGCGCGTCGTTCTCGTCCACCTCGCCCCAGTCGGCGCCGAGCTGCCAGCACCCGAGCCCGACGACACCGACCTCGCGGTTCAACCTGCCTGCGTTTCGCTTCTCCACGAAAGCCGAGCCTAGTCCGTTACCGCAGGTAGTTCAGCGTGTGCACTTTTCAGGCGGACACAGGGCTTCTCCCCCGGATCACACGATCAGCCCCTTCGGCTTTCGCCGCACGTGCACCCGGTAACCGACGGGAAAGCTCAGCCCCGTGACCGACGCGATCGCGCGCTCCGCGACCTTGGCGGAGAACTCGATGCGCAACACAGCCTCCAGGTCTTCCCGCTTCTCGAAGCGCCACTCCGCGGTGACGCGCCGGAGCGTGAAACCGTTGTCCGCGAAGAACTTCTCGACTGCCGCCGGGTCATAACGCGGTTCGTCGGCGCACAGCCACGGCCCGTACGGCTCGGCGGCGCCGTCGAGATCGACGACCACGAACGCGCCCCCGGGACGCAGCACCCGGTCCGCCTCGCGCATCCCCGGCTCACAGCCCGGCCCGAAGAAGTAAGCGGTACGGGCGTGCACGAGGTCCGCGGACGCGTCGTCGAGCGGGAGCCGTTGTGCGGGACCGGAAACGACGCGGGCGTTCGTCAGCCCGTCGACCCTGTTCCTGGCGCGCGCGACGAGCGGAGGGTGCGGCTCGACCCCCGTGACGGACCCGGCGGTGCGGGCGAAGATCGGCAGGTGGAAACCGTCGCCACAACCGACGTCCACGACGTCCAAGCCGTCAAACGGACATTCTTCGCCAATTGCCGCCCAAATGGCCCCGTTCACGTCCTGCGCGCGATTTTCCACCTCGTAGACGTCGGGCCAGTGCCAGATGTTCGGGCTGGGCACCACGTCTGCCGGGCGCACCGCGTTCAACGCCGCCCGCACGAATCCCCTCACGGAGCCACTGTAAGACCTGGATTTGCCCGGGACCGTACGAATTCGTCGAGTTGCGGCGTAGCGTGACCGCATCTCTCTTCCCTGCAGGAGGCGGCAGTGTCGATCGCGCCCAACTCGCCCCAGCTCGCGCCGTTGCTCAGCGGAAGTCCCTGCTGGGTGGAGAGATCCGTCGACGATCTCAGAGGCGCGATCGAGTTCTACACCGGCCTCTTCGGCTGGCACTACGCCGACGACGGCGGCTACACGGTCGCGATGGTCGACGGTGTCCCGGTCGCCGGGTTACCCCAGGGCGAGCCGGAGCCGTGGCGGTTGTACCTGGTCACACCGCACGCCCGCGCCACCGCCGAGAAGGTCTTCCACCTGGGAGGGTCCGTCCTGCGCAACCCCGAGGACGGCCCGGACCACACGCAGAGCACGGTGATCGCCGACCCGACCGGCGCCGTCGTCGGCTTCCGGCACGTGCCGCCGGACTGGCGGTTCGGCATCGCGGGTCACGGCGCGTACGCGTGGGCCGAGCTGAACACCCGCGACGGAGCGGCGGCGGACGAGTTCTTCGGCGAGCTGTGCTCCTACGACATCACCCAGATCGGCGACGGGCACAGACTCGACTACGCGTCCTACTCCCTCGAAGGAACCGAGGTCATCGGACGCCAGAAGATGGGCCGCGAGTTCCCCTACGGGGAGCGGTCGCACTGGATGGTGTACTTCAACGCAGCGCCCGAGATCGGCACCGACTCGGTGGCGTACCGGGTCCTGGAGCTCGGCGGCCGGGTCACCGTCGAGCCCTACGACACCCCGTTCGGACGCATCACCGTGGTCGAGGACCACGCGGGAATGGCCTTCTCGGTCATCGACCCGTCGCGCAAGATCGAAGCCGGGCCGCGGGCCGAGGTCGACGACCCGTTCGACGACTAGCGCACCGGCGTCACAGCACCGGCGGCACGAAGAGGTGCAGCAGCAGCCACGACGCGACGGCGGACGGCAGGAGCGAGTCCATCCGGTCCATCAGGCCGCCGTGGCCGGGCAGCAGCGTGCCCATGTCCTTGATGCCGAGGTCGCGCTTGATCAGCGACTCGACCAGGTCACCCGCCGTGGCCGTGACGACGAGAGCAGCGCCGAACAGCGCGCCCTGCCACCACTGGCCGTCGAGCAGCGTCGTCACCGTGATCGCGCCACCGACCACGCCTGCGGTCAGCGACCCGCCGAAGCCCTCCCAGGACTTCTTCGGGCTGATCTTCGGCGCCATCGGGTGCTTGCCGAGGAAGACACCGGCCGCGTAGCCGCCGACGTCGGAGAGCACGACCCCGAGGATGAACGCGATGACACGGCCCACGCCGTCCTCGGGAACGACGAGCATGGCCGCGAACGCCGCGAACAGCGGCACGTACGCGACGGTGAACACCGACGCGCTGAGGTCGCGCAGGTAGCCGTCCGAGCCGCCCCGGAACCGCCAGATCATGCACACCAGCACGGTGACCACGAACGCGGTCATCATGCCGGAGCGCTCCAGCGGCCAGGACAGCCAGATGATCGCCTGGCCGCCGATGAGCGCGGGCCACAGGGCGACGTTGATGCCGCCCTTGCGCAGCGCCGTCCCCAGCTCCCACGTCGCCACCGCGGCGGCGGCCGCGACGACGCCGATGAAGGTCTGCCGGACGACCAGCAGCGACAGGACGACCAGCGCGCCGAGCCCGACACCGACCAGGATCGCCGCTCGCAGGTCACGTCCCGCGCGTGACGGCTTGGACGCGGGCACCTCCGCGGGACTGCCTGCCACTGGTGCTCCCATCACGACCTCCGCCCGGCCTGGGCTGTAACGACGCCTGCGGCGAGGAGGCCGGGCGAAACGAACGGGGACATCAGACCTCGAGGAGCTCTGCTTCCTTGTGCTTCACGAGCTCGTCGATCTGGGCGGTGTACTTGTGGGTGAGAGCGTCGAGCTCCTTCTCACCGCGGGAACCGTCGTCCTCACCGACCTCGCCGTCCTTGACGAGCCGGTCGATCTCTTCCTTCGCCTTGCGGCGGACACCGCGGACGGAGACGCGCGCGTCCTCGCCCTTCTGCTTCGCGACCTTCACCATGTCCCGGCGGCGCTCCTCGGAGAGCTGCGGGATCACGATGCGGATCAGGGTGCCGTCGTTGCTCGGGTTGACGCCCAGGTCGGAGTCCCTGATCGCCTTCTCGATCGCGGTCAGCTGGCTCGCGTCGTAGGGCTTGACGACCGCCATGCGCGCCTCGGGAACCGTGATGCTCGCCATCTGGTTCAGCGGCGTGGGCGAGCCGTAGTAGTCGATCTGGATCCGGTTGAACATCGAGGGAGTCGCACGACCGGTACGAACGGAGGCGAGGTTCTCCTTCGCCACCGAAACCGCCTTCTCCATCTTCTCCTCGGCGTCGAGGAGGGTCTCGTCGATCACGACTGCTCCTTGCTCTGCGTGTTCGTGCCCAATACCCGGTCCTGGGGAGATCCCACCAGGTCTAGAAGGCCGGACGGCCACCGGGGGTGCTCACCAGGGTTCCGATCTTCTCACCACGGACGGCGCGCGCGATGTTCCCCTCGGTGAGGAGGTTGAAGACGAGGATCGGCATGTTGTTGTCCATGCAGAGGCTGAACGCCGTGGCGTCGGCGACGTTGAGGCCGCGCTCCAGCACCTCGCGGTGGGTGATGTTGTCGAACATCAGCGCGTCCGGGTCGATCTTGGGGTCGGCCGTGTAGACGCCGTCGACGGCCTTCGCCATCAGGACGATCTCGCAGCCGATCTCCAGCGCGCGCTGGGCGGCCGTGGTGTCGGTGGAGAAGTACGGCAGGCCCGCGCCGCCACCGAAGATCACGACGCGGCCCTTGTCGAGGTGGCGCATCGCGCGGCGGGGGATGTAGGACTCGGCGACCTGCGTCATCTGGATCGAGGTCTGCACGCGGGTGTCGATGCCGTGCTCGCGCTCGAGGAAGTCCTGCAGCGCCAAGCAGTTCATGACCGTGCCGAGCATGCCCATGTAGTCGGCGCGCGACCGGTCCATGCCGCGCTGCTGGAGCTCGGACCCGCGGAAGAAGTTGCCACCACCGATCACGACGGCCACCTGCACGCCGGACTTGTGGACGGCCGCGATCTGCTTGGCGACCGTCTGCACGACGTCGGGATCCACACCGACGCCACCGCCGCCGAACATCTCACCACCGAGCTTGAGCATCACCCGGTTGTAGCCGTGGCTACCTTCTTCGCTCACAGGTCCTCTCCTCGTGGCTTGCTTTGAGCAGTCGTGTGGACATGCCGAGGGCGGGGTCGCTGGTGTGCCGCAACCCCGCCCTCGTCGCAATCAGCTCTGGCCGACCTCGAACCGAGCGAAACGGACAACCGTCACGCCGGCCTCGTCCAGGAGAGCCTTGACCGTCTTCTTGCTGTCCGTCACGGAAGCCTGCTCGAGGAGCACGACGTCCTTGAAGAAGCCGTTGACGCGACCCTCGACGATCTTGGGGAGCGCACCCTCGGGCTTGCCCTCCTCGCGAGCGGTCTCCTCGGCGATGCGGCGCTCGTTGGCCACCAGCTCCTCGGGGACGTCCTCACGGGTGACGTACTTCGGGCGCATCGCCGCGATCTGCATCGCGGCGCCCTTCGCGACCTCGGCGTTGTCACCGGTGTACTCGACGAGCACGCCGACGGCCGGCGGCAGGTCCGCGGCACGGCGGTGCAGGTAGGTCGCGACGGTGCCGTCGAAGTCGACGGCCTTCGCCAGCTCGAGCTTCTCGCCGATCTTGGCGGAGAACTCCTGGACCAGCGCGTCGACCGTCTTGCCGTCGACCTCGACGGCCTTGAGGGCCTCGACGTCGGCGACCTTGTTGGCCTTGGCGATCGCGGCGATCTCGTCGGCCAGCGCGACGAAGTCCGCGTTCTTGGCCACGAAGTCGGTCTCGCACCGCAGCTCGACCATCGCGCCGTCCTTGACGGCGACGAGGCCGTTGGACGTGGTGCGCTCGGCGCGCTTGCCGACGTCCTTGGCGCCCTTGATGCGCAGGATCTCGACGGCCTTGTCGAAGTCGCCGTCAGCCTCGTCGAGCGCCTTCTTGCAGTCCATCATGCCGGCGGCGGTCAGCTCGCGGAGCTTCTTGACGTCCGCGGTGGTGTAGTTCGCCATCGTTTTCCTTCTGCGATGTACGCGCGTGAGTCACGCGGCGCCCGAGGTGCCGGGCGCCGCGTGGGGGAGATCAGGACTGGACGGGCTGCTCGGCCGGAGCCTCGGCGGGGGCCTCGGCCGACGAGTTGGTCAGGAGCTCCTGCTCCCACTCCGCCAGCGGCTCGTCGCTCGCGACCTCGGGCTTGTCCTGACCCTCGGCGGCGTCGCGGCGGCCACCGGAGCGCTGCATGAGACCGGCGGCAGCGGCCTCGGCCACGACCTTGGTCAGCAGGGCGGCGGAACGGATCGCGTCGTCGTTGCCCGGGATCGGGTAGTCGACCTCGTCCGGGTCGCAGTTCGTGTCGAGGATCGCCACGATCGGGATGTTCAGCTTGCGAGCCTCACCGACCGCGATGTGCTCCTTCTTGGTGTCCACGATCCACACGGCGCTGGGCACCTTGGACATGTCGCGGATACCGCCGAGCGTGCGCTCCAGCTTGTCCTTCTCGCGGTTCATCATCAGGATTTCCTTCTTGGTGAAACCCTGGAAGCCGCCGGTCTGCTCCATCGACTCCAGCTCCTTGAGCCGCTGGAGCCTCTTGTGGACCGTCGAGAAGTTGGTGAGCATGCCGCCCAGCCAGCGCTGGTTCACGAAGGGCATGCCGACGCGGAGCGCCTCGTTGGCGATGGCCTCCTGCGCCTGCTTCTTGGTGCCGATGAACAGGATCGACCCGCCGTGCGCGACCGTCTCCTTGACGAACTCGTAAGCCCGGTCGATGTAGGTCAGCGTCTGCTGCAGGTCGATGATGTAGATGCCGTTGCGCTCGGTGAAGATGTAGCGCTTCATCTTCGGGTTCCAGCGCCGCGTCTGGTGCCCGAAGTGCACGCCGCTGTCGAGCAGCTGCTTCATGGTTACGACGGCCATGGCCGGTTCGCACCTCATCTGTCGGACGCGCCAGGTCTCGCCTTTGCGCGTCGGTCGGTTGACGCCTCGGACCAGGTCGGCCCTCAGCCCTGGTACCTCCGCCGCCGCCCGCACCAGCGGTGCATCCCTGCACCGTCAGGACCGTCGGACGTCGTGACTCGACCAGACTGGAACCAGCAGGCCGGATCTGCGTTGGTACGCGAAGTCGCCCCGCGCACAGACGGGACGCGCCCGAAAGTCTACTCCTCATCCCCGACAAACTTCGAATCGCCCCCGCCGCACCCAGGGCACTTGTCCACAACCGGCGAGTAATCCACAGCTTCCAGATCCCCCGTGGCCCCTACCCCTCCCATCCACCACCGTTGACCCATGCCCCTCCTCCCCACCGCCCTGCTCCTGGCGACACTCCTGACCCAGCCGCCACCCACGCCCCAGCCCCGCTTCACCTGGCCCCTGCCCCCACCCCACCCGGTGGTGCGCGCCTTCGAAGCCCCCACCACCCCGTACGGCCCAGGCCACCGCGGCGCGGACCTGGCCGCCCCCGCCGGCACACCGGTACTGGCCACAGCCGACGCCCTGGTCGTCCACGCCGGCCCAGTCGCCACCCGCACCCTCGTCTCCCTGCAACACCGAGGCGGCCTCCGCACCACCTACGAACCCATCACCCCAACCGTGCAACGCGGCCACCGCGTGCGCCAAGGCGAGGTCATCGGCCACCTGCAGGAGGGCCACTGCTCCACCCCGTGCCTGCACTGGGGCGCCCGCCGAGGCCAGACCTACCTGGACCCGCTCCGCCTAGTGACAGCCCCGCGAGTCCGCCTGCTCCCCCTGCCTGCTGGGCCGCGAGGCCCCTGAGCCCCCCAGGCCATGCCCACCAGCCCGCGCCACGCCCCGCGGCCACGTGCGCACCTCGCCAGCCCTGCCATCCCACGAGCCACGTGCCCACCCGTCAGCCCTGCCATCCCACGAGCCACTACGACAAGAACTCCCGCCGACCGGAGAGCCCCTACGGCGCGGGTTTCCACAAGCTCATGCACAGCCGCCGTGCGACATCTCCACCATGACCACCACCCTGCGACACCTCCCACCCACGACCACCGCCGCGCAGCACCCCTCCCAGCCCGCGCGGCGCTCCGAAAGGGCGCTCCGCCGCCAAGCGGCGGCAGTAACCGGCGCGACCCCCGTTGCGCGCCGCAAGCGCCCGCCAGGCGGCCGGGAGGCTCACGGACTCCCCTCCCGGCCGCCTGTTCCCCCACCTCCCGAACCGTTCACGGCACCAGCGCCCACCCGCACCAGCACTGCCCCTTTATGCGCCCGCCCTCTACCCATCCGCCTCTAACCATCCGCCCTGCTCCCCCACCCACGCTTGCTGCCCATCCGCACCATTAGTCGCCAGACCCCGCCAGCCGCCCCGCCGCGCTGGCCGCCCGCTCCTATCGCCGTCCGCCGTGATTCGCCGTCCTGGCCTTTAACCCGTGCTGACTCCGCCGCCCCAAACCCCAGCGCTGCACTCACCAGCCGGCCCTCACTCCCCGGCGCCACGCCCATGTCCTGTTCAGTCGATTCCCATTTGCGCCGAATTCCCGTTCCACCGAATCGCCAGCGCTGCGCTCGCATCACCGCCCGACCCGCCCGCTGCCACGCCATTTCCGCTCAGCACGCGGCGAGTTCCCGAATCTCATCCACCACATCACGGCTCATCAGGTCACTCATCAACAACTCGCCCGGCAATACCGGGCAATGCCCGAATGGGCACGGCGAGTACGGGCGGCAATTCTGGCGCCACCCTTTCGAGTGAATTAGCCCCGACCGGGGCGCGAGAGGAGGTCTGCGACCACAGAAGTGAGGCACGCACGGTTTCCCGGTACGGCTTTCCGGCAGCCCGGCACCCGCCGCGTTGCGGTGGGAGGAGGCGCGGTCAGGCTTCGGACTGCTCGTTGAGCTTGGTGCGCAGGCGCAGGACGGCGCGGGTGTGCAGCTGGCAGACCCTGGACTCGGTGACGCCGAGGACCTTGCCGATCTCGGCAAGTGTCAAGTTCTCGAAGTAGTAGAGCGTCACGACCACGCGGTCGCGTTCAGCGAGCTGAGCGATGGCGTCGGCCAGCTAGCGGCGGCTGTCCTGGTCGACGAGGCTGGCCACCGGGTCTTCGGCGGCGTCGTCGGGCAGCGACTCGGCCAGGGAGGAGCCGCCCTTGTTCGGTGCGATCAGCTCGTCGAGGGCGACGACGCTGGTGAGCTGGAGCTGGCCGTACAGCTCGCGCAGCTCCGCCAGGCCGATCTTGAGCTCTGCGGCGAGCTCGCGGTCGGTGGGCGTGCGCTGCAGCTTGGCGCCGAGGCGCTCCAGGGCTCGTTCGACGTCGCGGGCGCGGCTGCGGACCGAGCGCGGCACCCAGTCCTGGGAGCGCAGGTCGTCGAGGATCGCGCCGCGGATGCGCTGCATGGCGTAGGTCTCGAACTTGAGGCCGCGTTCCGGCTCGAACTTCTCGATCGCGTCGACCAGGCCGAAGATGCCGGACTGGATCAGGTCGGCCACGTCGACGTGTGCGGGCAGGCCGGTGCCGACGCGGCCCGCGACGTACTTGACCAGCGGCGCGTAGTGCAGCACGAGGCGGTCGCGCTGGCTCTGGTCACGGGACTGGCCGTAGCTGCGCCACAGCGCGACGATGCCGGCCTCGACGTCGTCACCGGACCGGACGTCCGCACGCGTCACCGCCGTCTGGGCGGCCACGGGCGCGCCGTTGACGTGCGTGTTCGCACCGGGCTCCGTGCTCGCCTCGGTGCGCGGCGCTCCGTTCTGACGGTGCCCGTTGCTCGCCTGCTTCGAAGCCGGTGCGGGCAGCACGGGGTCAGGGGGCACGGTCGCCGTACGCGATCCTCCCCCTGCGGCGTCAGGAACGGGGGTGGGTTCGGTCATGGATCGCCTTCAGCCGTTCGACAGTGACGTGTGTGTAAAGCTGAGTCGTTGCGAGCGTAGCGTGACCAAGCAGTTCTTGGACGGTGCGCAGGTCCGCTCCTCCTTCCAGCAAATGGGTCGCAGCGGAGTGGCGCAACCCGTGCGGCCCGATGTCCGGCGCGCCGGGCACCGCGGCCATCACCTCGTGGACAAGAGTCCTGACCGCCCGCTGGTTCAGCCGGCCACCACGAGCACCGAGGAACAGAGCCGGCGGCGAATCCGGAGCTACCAGCGCGTTTCGCCCCTCGTCCAGCCACCGCCGCAGCGCACGCTCGGCCGGCACGCCGAACGGCGTGCTGCGTTCGCGTCCACCTTTGCCCAGAACTCGAATCACCCTTAGGGAGTAGTCCACGTCGTCGAGGTCGAGACCGCACAGCTCGGCCACACGGATACCTGTGGCGTACAGCAACTCCACCACGGCCTGATCACGCAGCGCAACCGGGTCGCCCTCGGACGCGCCGGAGGATACGGCCGCCATCGCGTCCTTCGCCTGATCTTCGCGCAGCACCGACGGCAACGTCCGGTGCGGCCTCGGCGCGGCGAGCCGTGGCCCCGGATCGGTCGTGAGGTGCCCCACGCGGTGCGCCCACGCGGTGAACGCACGCGCGGCAGCGGCCCGCCGCGCAAGCGTCGTGCGACTGGCGCCCGCAGTGCGCTGCGCAGCAAGCCAGGACCGCAGACCCGCCAGGTCGATTCGACCGATCTCGGCCTCATCAGGGCTATTCCCGGCGACATGTCCCAGCAACGCCACAGCGTCGCCGATGTAAGCGCGCACCGTGTGCGGAGAGAGATCCCGCTCCAACGTCAAATGCCTCTCGTACTGCCGCAACGCCTCCCCCACGCCTTCGGGCAGCTTTTCGCGCAGGCGAACGAGATCGACACGGCGTGTCCGACCATGCGGCGGCGGGGACATAGGCCAAGACGCTGCGCCAGTCGGGGCGATTGGTCAAGTAGCGCCACACCCCCGCGGCATTTGGGAGCGCTCTCATAGTCCGCTGACAGATAACGTTTCAACGCGCTGTGACGACCAAAAGCGGTAGCGGCATGCACAGATCACCTTTCGGAGTAGTGAGGACAGCCACAACTACCGCCAAACAGCCCATCGCCACCCCCGCAGGCCCGTCGCCACTACCCCCGTAGGAGGGTTCCGCGCACAACGTCGCCGCTGTCTCATACCGGACAGCCGACCGCGGCGATCCCGACGCGGCTTTCGCACACGATGAGAAGCAGGAGGTAACGAGGCAGGTAGGCAGGAGCACCGATGTACAGCGTCCGGAGCGGACTGACGACAGCGTTCAGAAAGCTGACAGCAGCGCCCGGAGCCGTTCGACCGCGGCTTTCAGGGAAGTCCAATGGCGGCATTCAGGGCGGTCCGACGGCGGCGTTCAGGGCGGCTCGCCGGAAGAAGCGAGGCGGCAGGTGATGGTTCCTCCACGGGAAACAGTTCGCCTGAAGGCAGAACCCCACCGCCTACATCGGCCTCACCCGCCCGCCAGGTCGCGCGCGCACCCGGCAGCGATCACGATCCACCTCTGTCCACAGTGGACTTATCTGCGTCAGATGGTCAACTCACCTCCAGCTTCTGCCAGCCGCCGTCGACGCGCAGCGCCAGCCTGGCCAGCTCCAGTTCGGGCAGCAGGGCGCGGACCCGGTCCAAGGGCACTCCGGACTCGACCGACACGACCTCGTCGCTGACGCCGCACCGCTTTCCCAGTGCCTCGTAGACCCGCATGGCGTCACCGTGAGGTGCGCCCAGCGAGCTCTCCTTCTCGGCAGGCTCGGTCGCGAGGTCGTCCCCGAACCGCCCGACGGACTCGACGATCTCGGCCACCGAGCTGACCGACACCGCCTGCCCGTCGCGCAACAGCTCGTGGCACCCGGCTGAACTGGCCGACGTCACCGGGCCGGGCACGACCATCAGCGGCCGTCCCAACGCGAGCGTGATGGCGGCGGTGTTCTTGGCGCCGCTGCGCCTGCCGGCCTCGACGACCACCGTGCCGCCGCCCAGCGCCGCGATGATCCGGTTGCGGGTGAGGAACCGGTGCCGCGCGGGCGTCACGCCGGGCGGGTACTCGCTGACGACCAGACCTTCCCGCGCGATCTTCGCGAGCAGCCCCTGGTGCCCGGCGGGATAGGCGAAGTCGACGCCGCACGCCAGCACCGCGACCGTCAGTCCGCCGGCGCCGAGCGCACCGCGATGAGCAGCGCCGTCGATCCCGTAGGCAGCACCCGACACGACCGTCACACCGGCCTGCGCCAGCCCGAACGCGAACTCGCCCGCGACGTGCTCGCCGTACCCGCTGGCAGCGCGGGACCCGACGACGGCGACGGCCTTGTCCGTCACCTCGCCGAGGTCGTGCGGACCCCGCACCCACAAGGCGAGCGGCTCACCCCCACACCGCTGCGCCGCCACACCGAGCGCGACGAACGGCCACCGAGGCCATTCGTCGTCCTCCGGCACGACCAGCCGACCTCCGATCTTGGTGATCCGCTCGATGTCCTCACGGGCTCGTTCCTCGGCTCGCCGGGCCGAGGTCTGGCTGGCCACCGACGACGACACCGCGCCTTCGCGCACCCGCTCCGCGGCCTCGACCGGGCCGACCCGGTCGACGAGCGCGGCCAGTGCCGCCGGGTAGGGCTCGGCGACCCGGGACAGGTAGGCCCTGGCCAGGCGAACAGCATCGGCACGTGAAGCGGGTGAAGCAGGTGATGCGGGCGCCGTGGGAGGCATGGGAGGTGGCTGCGGTCCGGGCGATGCGCGCGATGTCGGAAGCGAGGGAGGTGGCGGTGGTCCCGGCGATGCGGACGATGCGGGAAGCGAGGGAGGTAGCGGCGCTCCTGGCGATGCGGGCGATGCGGGAGGTGGCGGCGGCTCGGACGCAGGCGGCGGCTCGGAGAGGGGTGGCGAGGCCGATGAGAGAGACATAGAGGGAGCGGGCGATGTGGCCGGACCAGGGGATGTAACCGGACGAGGCGGTGTGGGCGGACGAGGCGGTGTGGGTGAAGCGAACTGCGGCGGTGCCAGGGGCGGCGTGGGCGTAGGTGGCACGGCGGGCCGGGTCGAGGGAGGGGGCGGGCCCGGCGGAGTGGTCAGCTCGGACGCGGTCGACGTGTCGGGTGGAACGGAGCGCTTCACCGAGGTGGGCGGGGCTGTTGAGGCTGATGCGGTCGGCTGAGGGGCCGGTAGGTCTGCTGGAGGGGGCGGGGTCGTCACTGGAACCACCACCAGGGCACCCAGCGGTGCCACGGGGCCGGGTGCCAGGGAGTTGGTGGGCTGGTGTCCGGGCGTCGTCTGCGGATCGTGAACGGCTGCGAGTGAGCGGTCGTGGCCAGTGCGGCTTTGGTGAGGAGTGCGGTCATCGGTGACTCCGTGTTCTCGGGGTTGAGGGGGCTTGTTCGGGCGAACCGGCGTCCGGTTGTGAGCGGGACCCGTGGCTGGTGGCCGAGACAACGGCTGTGGGAGGTGCCGGGCGCGGAGTGGGAGTGGGCTCCGCGCCCGGCTGCTTGGGAAGGCGGCCACGGGCTGTGGTGGAGACGGGCGTGTGGTGAAGGCGGGCGTGTGGTGAAGGCGGGCGTGTGGTGAAGGCGGGCGTGTGGTGAAGGCGGGCGTGTGGTGAAGGCGGGCGTGTGGTGCCGACTGGCGTGGGGGTTGGGTGAGCGGGCGCTTGTCAGGGGGAGGGCAAGCGCCCGCTCGGCTTGCACCGGGCGAGGAGTCGGGGTGTTGGGCTCCGGGCCTGGCTGTCAGGAGGGTGGGACCGGGCGAATCGGCAGGTAGGTGGTGAGGGCCGTTAGGTGGGGACTCGGCGTTCTCGGAAGTTCAGGGCTGCTGCCACGTGGTCGGCTGTGGGGCGGTCGGACTCGGCCAGGTCGGCCAGGGTCCAGGCGACTCTGAGACAGCGGTCGGCTCCTCTGCCCGTCAGGGCTCCTGTGGCGAGGGCTCGGTCCAGAAGGGTTGTGGTGGTGCGGGGCAGGGCGAACTCGCGGCGCAGGGCTGGGCCTGGGACCTGGGCGTTCGTCGGCCAGTGGTGGCCGTGGGCCGACCAGCGGGTGGCTGCTCGGGAACGGGCCTTCAGGACTCGTTCGCGGACGACCTCGGTGGGTTCTGGTGGGGTGGCGTCGGCGTTCGCCATCGCTGTGGTGGCTCGCATGTGGACTCGGAGGTCTACTCGGTCCAGCAGGGGGCCGGAGAGGCGGGACTGGTAGCGGCGGCGGACTGTTGCCGTGCAGGTGCAGTCGATCTCCTTGGGCGGGGCGCACGGGCACGGGTTGGTGGCCAGGATCAGCTGGAAGCGGGCGGGGTAGCGGGCTATGCCGTCGCGGCGCGGGATGCGGATCTCGCCTTCCTCCAGGGCCGTGCGGAGGGTGTCGATCGTCTTCTGGCCGAACTCGCACGCCTCGTCGAGGAACAGGACGCCGCGGTGGGCCCGGGAGGCGGCGCCCGGTTTGGCCATGCCGCTGCCGCCGCCGATCAGGGCCGCCATCGACGTCGTGTGGTGCACGTTCACGAACGGCGGGAGGGCCACCAGCGGGTAGTCGGACGACAGGACGCCCGCCACCGAGTGGACCGCGGTGACCTCCAGGGCCTCCTGGCGGGTCAGGGGTGGGAGCAGGCCCGGCAGGCGTTCGGCGAGCATCGTCTTGCCGGTGCCCGGCGGGCCGGACAGGAGCAGGTGGTGGGCGCCCGCCGCGGCCACCTCCAGCGCCCAGCGCGCCTCGGGCTGGCCCACCACGTCGGCCAGGTCCGGGGTCGGCTGGTGCGGCGGGCCGGTGGCGGGCGGGGGTGGCTGGAGCGTCGTCTGTTCGCCGCGCAGCCACGCCAGGACCTCGGAGAGCGTGAGCGCGCCGAGGACCTCGACGTCGTCGACGAGCGACGCCTCCGGCAGCGAGTCGGCCGGGACGACCGCGGTCTTCAGGCCCGCGCGCCTGGCCGCCAGCAGGGACGGCAGGACGCCCCGGATCGCGCGGACGCGGCCGTCCAGGGCCAGCTCGCCCAGCAGGGCTGTGGTCGTGAGGCGTTCGAGCGGGACCGAGCCCGCGGCGGCCAGGGTGGCGCAGGCGATGGCCAGGTCGTAGCCGCTGCCGACCTTGGGCAGGTTGGCGGGCGACAGGCCGAGCACGATGCGCTGCTTCGGCCACTCCTCCGCGCTGTTGCGGACGGCGGCCTTCACCCGCTCCTTCGACTCGTGCAGGGAGGCGTCGGGAAGCCCGAGGAGGTGGGTGCGGGGCTGGCCCACACCCACGTCGGCCTCGATCTCGACGGGCAGGCCGTCGACGCCGTAGAGGGCGACCGACCACGCCTGCGCCAGAGCCATCTCAGGCTCCCCGCAGGTGCTGCAGCCGCGCTTCGCCGTCCGGTGGCCAGGTGACCGAGATCAGGTCGACGCGGACGTTGCACCAGCCGACGCCGTGAGCCGCCAGCCAGCGCAGCGCCGTCCGGCGCAGACGGGACAGCTTGTCCGCGTCCACGGCCTCGTCCGGACGGCCCCAGACCGGGCCTGACCTGGTCTTGACCTCGCAGACGACCAGGCGGCCGTCCTCCACCGCGACGACGTCGAGCTCGCCGTCACGGCACGTCCAGTTGCGGGACAGGACCGCGAGGCCCTGCTCCTCCAGGTACCTGCACGCCAAGTCCTCGCCCCGGCGCCCGAGGTCCTGCTGCCCTGACTTGTGCCGCCCGAGCTCCCGTCGCCCGGACTTCTGCCGTCCGGGCTCCTGCTTCCCGGGGTCCTGCTGCCCGAGCTCCTGCTTCCTGGTCTCCGCCGGTGCCTGTGCCACCACTGCCTCGCCTTCGTGCGGGTCGTTGGGTACGACCTTGCAGGGCGGGACGGGGTGGGTGGGCGGGGCGGCGGGAATCTGTGGACAACTCGGGAGCTGTGGACAACCCGGCCGTTGTCGATCTTGAAACGCCGGTTTTGTCGGTGGGGTGTGCTATGTGGCTCAGCCCGGGAACGGCCCGCTCTCCGGCAAGCGGAGCTCCGGCTTGTCCAGTTCCTCCACGTTCACGTCCTTGAACGTGATGACGCGGACGTTCTTGACGAACCTCGCGGGGCGGTACATGTCCCACACCCACGCGTCCGACATGCGCACCTCGAAGTACACCTCGCCGTCGGCGTTGCGCACCTGCACGTCCACCGAGTTGGCCAGGTAGAAACGACGTTCGGTCTCCACGACGAACGAGAACTGGCTGACTATGTCGCGGTACTCCTTGTACAGCGACAGCTCCATCTCGGTCTCGTACTTCTCGAGATCCTCTGCACTCATTACGCCTCCGCGCGGGTCATCATCTGCTCCGCGCCCTCCCTCGTCGCGAGCTCCCCGGCATCAGCCGGGGCTGCATCATTCTGGACCACGGCCGCCGCGGTCGTGGCGCGCGCCACCCTGTGCGGCGCGGCGAGACCGTGCTTGGCAGCCGCCGCTGCCACATTTACATACGACCACCGATGCTCCGCACACGGGCCGTGCTCCATCAACGCCGCCGTGTGGTCCGGCGTGCAGTAGCCCTTGTGCACGTTGAAGCCGTACTGCGGGTACTGGTTGTGCAGGTCGGCCATGATCCGGTCGCGCGTGACCTTGGCCAGCACCGATGCCGCCGCCACGCACGCCGCGGCCTGGTCTCCCTTGAGCACCGCCACGTTCGGCGCGGGCATGCCCGGCACCTTGAAGCCGTCCGTCAGCACGTACCCGGGGTGCGTCGACAGCTGCGCGACCGCGCGCCGCATCCCCTCGATGTTCATCACGTGGATGCCCAGCCAGTCGATGTCGGCGGGCGGCACGACGATCACCGAGTGGGCCACCGCGCGCTTCAGGACCAGGTCGTACATCCGCTCGCGGGCCGACGCCGTCATCAGCTTCGAGTCGTTGAGGCCCTCGAACCGCGCCGCGTCGCCCGGCCGCAGCACGCACGCCGCGATGACCAGCGGACCCGCGCACGGGCCACGTCCCGCCTCGTCGACGCCGGCGACGGGCCCCAGGCCCCGGCGCTCCAGCGTGCTCTGCAGCGCCCAGTTCCCCGACGAGCCCCGCACGACGGCACGGGGCGGTAGAAGCATGGTCATCGGCGGAATCGGTCTCGCACTCGACGTCCGAGCAGCAGGAGCGGCCACGCAGCGACGATACCCAGGCCCATCGGGGCGGCGTCCTGCCAGCCCGGCGCACCCATCGCGACGGCCTGCGGGTTGTGGTCGGAGACCCCGCCCCACCTCGACGGCGGCAGCACGATGACGCGCGCCTTGCCGATCACGTTGTCCACCGGCACGAGCCCGTTGAGCCCGCCCTGTCCCTGGCAGCGGGAGTCGCACGAGTGGTTGCGGTTGTCGCCGAGCACGAACAGCATCCCGTCCGGGATCTTCAGCTCTTCGAAGGACTCCTGCTCGGCCGGCACGCCCTCGTCGAAGTGCTTGTACGGCTCGTCCAGCGGCTTGCCGTCCACCGTCACGCGGTTCTGGTCGTCGCAGCACTTCACGGTCTGCCCACCGACGGCGATCACGCGCTTGACGAAGTCCTCCTCGTTCGCCGAGGGCAGGCCGACCAGCGACCCGAGCCACGACAGCCCCTGCGAGATCGGGTTGCCCGCCTCCTGGGAGATGAAGTCGTTCTGCCACGACGGCGGCCCGCGGAACACGACCACGTCGCCGGGCGCCGGTTCGGTGAAGCGGTAGGTGACCTTGTCGACCAGGACGCGGTCGCCGTAGCAGTCCGTGCACCCGTGCAGCGTCGTCTCCATGGACTCCGACGGGATCATGTAGACGCGGCCGAGGAAGATCTGGATGCCGATCGCGAGGCCGAACGCGACCAGGATGAGGACGGGCAGCTCTTTCCAGAAGTTGCCCTTTTTCTTCTTCTTCGAAGCTTTATCCGAAGCGTCCGAACTCGGCTCGTCGCTGGACGGGGTGTGCTCTGGATCGACGTCAACCACGAGATCAGCCTAGGGGCTGGGGGTTGTGATCCGACACAACACTCCAGCGATCTTTCGGGAACACGACCCACCGGGCCTTGCCGATGACGTTCTCGACGGGCACCGTGCCCGCGACTCCCCCGCCGCCCTGCTTGCGCGAGTCGGTGGAGTTCATCCGGTTGTCGCCCATGACGAACAACCGTCCGTCCGGCACCAGGACCGGCTCGAACGGCTCGTGGTCGGCCCGCGAGCTGCCCTCCTGCCAGTGCACGTAGGGCTCGTCGAGCGGTTCGCCGTCCACGACGACACGGTGCTGCTCGTCGCAGCACATCACCGTCTGTCCGGGGAGCGCGATGACGCGCTTGACGAAGTCACGCTCGCTGGCGGGCGCGAGTCCGAGCAACGAACCGACGTTCTGCACGACACGGGCGACGGGGTTCGCCGACGGCGGGTTGCGGAACTCGCTGGACGTCCACGCCTCGGGGCCGCGGAACACGACGACCTCACCCGGTTCGACGTCGCCGAACCGGTAGGCGAGCTTGTCGACCAGCACCCTGTCGTTCTCGCAGCCGGTGCAGCCGTGCAGCGTGCGCTCCATCGATGCCGAGGGGATCACGTAGACCCGCGCCACGAACGCCTGGATCAGCACCGTCAGCACGACGGCCGTCACGACGACGTAGAGAACATCTCTCCAAACAGGAGTACGCCCCCGCTCCGGTTCGTCCGGTGCGGAGGCGTCCTCGAAGTCGTCCGTGCTCGAAGCCAACGGTCAGGAGACCGGACGGGCCTCGCGCTTCTCCTTGATCTTGGCGGCCTTGCCGCGCAGCTCGCGCAGGTAGTACAGCTTCGCGCGACGCACGTCACCGCGGGTGACGACCTCGATCTCGGAGATGTTCGGGGAGTGCACCGGGAAGGTGCGCTCGACGCCGACACCGAAGGAGACCTTGCGGACGGTGAAGGTCTCGCGGATGCCGCCGCCCTGGCGGCGGATCACGACGCCCTGGAACACCTGGACGCGCTCGCGCGAGCCCTCGATGACGCGGACGTGAACCTTCAGCGTGTCGCCGGCGCGGAAGGCCGGGACGTCGGAGCGCAGCGACTGGGCGTCAAGTGCGTCCAGGATGTTCATCGGTGGTCCTCACGTGTGTCTTGAACTCCCCAGAGCATGTTCCATGGCTGTGCACGACATGATGGGGGTCGGCTTGGAGCGCATGCCGGTACGACCACCGGCTGCGGCAACTGTTCCAGTGTGCCAGACCAGGCACTCCGGAATGAAATCGGGCTACTCGCCGCCCTCTCGCAGGCGGGCGAGCAACGCCCTGTCGTGCTTGTCGAGCGCGTCCTCGGACAACGATTCCAGCAGGTCAGGACGTCGTTCGAAGGTGCGGGCGAGCGACTGGTCACGCCGCCACCTGTTGATCAGCCGGTGGTTGCCCGACCGCAGCACGTCCGGCACGGCGAGCTCACGCCACACCTCCGGGCGCGTGTAGCTCGGGCCTTCGAGCAGGCCGTCCTGGAACGAGTCCTCGGCGTGCGACTTCGGGTTGCCGAGCACACCGGGCAGCAGCCGTGCGACCGCCTCCACGATGGCGAGCACGGCCACCTCTCCGCCGACCAGCACGTAGTCGCCGATGGACACCTCGTCGACACGCACGCGCCGTGCGGCGTCATCGACCACACGCTGGTCGATGCCCTCGTAACGACCGCACGCGAACACGAGGTGCGACTCGCTCGCGTACTCGTGTGCGAGCGCCTGCGTGAACGGGCGTCCGGCGGGCGTCGGCACGATGAGACGCGTCTCGTCCGTGCACACGTCGTCGAGCGCGGGACCCCAGATGTCGGCCTTCATGACCATGCCGGGGCCACCGCCGTACGGGCTGTCGTCGACGGCCTTGTGCACGTCCTGCGTCCAGTCACGCAGGTCGTGCACGCCGACGCTGATCAGGCCCTTGTCGATCGCCTTGCCGAGCAACGCGGCACGCAGCGGCGCCAGGTACTCGGGGAAGATCGTGACGACGTCAATCTGCATCGAGCAGGCCCTCTGGCGGGTCGAGCACGACCCGTCCACCGCGGACGTCCACGGTGGGCACGATCTCGCGCACGAACGGGACCAGCACCTCGCGTCCGTCCATCACGACGACCAGCAGCTCGCCGCCGGGCCCGTGGACGACCTCCTTGACCGTGCCGACCTTCGTGCCGTCGGCGAGCTCGGCCGCGAGACCTTCGAGCTCGTGGTCGTAGAACTCGTCGGGGTCGCCGGTCGGCGGGAGGTCGTCCGTGCTGCCCAGCAGCACCGTGCCGCGCAACGTCTCGGCGACGTCGCGGGTGACGACTTCCTCGAAACGCACGAGCAGCCGCCCGGCATGAGGCCGGGCGGCTGACACGGTGAGGCTTCGAGACGTGCCGTCGCGGAGCTTGGCCCGCATCGTCGCCCCGATCGCGAAACGCATCTCGGGGGAGTCGGTGCGCACGTCGACGGCGAGTTCGCCGGTGATCCCGTGCGCCTTGGCCACACGGCCGACAACTACGTCCATTTGCCCTGGGAACTCGTTCTCAGCGGTCGGTGTCGACGACGTCGACCCGCACGCCGCGACCGCCGATGCCGGCCATCACGGTGCGCAGAGCCGTCGCGGTGCGACCGCCACGACCGATCACCTTGCCGAGGTCGTCCGGGTGGACGTGGACCTCGAGGGTGCGGCCGCGGCGGGTCGTGACGAGGTTCACCCGGACGTCGTCCGGGTGGTCGACGATGCCGCGAACGAGGTGTTCGAGGGCGTCAGCCAACAAACTCACGCCTCGTCCTTGGTCGCCTCATCGGCCTTCGGGGCGTCGTCCTTCTTGGCCGACTTCTTCTTCGGCGTGGTGGCCTCGGTCATCGGCTCCTCGTTCGCGGCGGCGAGCGCGGCGGCGAACAGGTCGGCCTTCGACGTCTTCGGCTCCTTGACCTTCAGGGTGCCCTCGGCGCCCGGCAGGCCCTTGAACTTCTGCCAGTCACCGGTGATCTCGAGGAGGCGCTGGACCGACTCGGTCGGCTGCGCGCCGACACCCAGCCAGTACTGCGCGCGCTCGGAGTCGACCGCGATGAACGACGGCTCTTCCTTCGGGTGGTACTTGCCGATCGTCTCGATGGCCTTGCCGTCGCGACGGGTGCGCGCGTCGGCGACCACGATGCGGTAGTACGGCTGGCGGATCTTGCCGAGACGCTGAAGCTTGATCTTGACGGCCATTGGCCTGGTACTCCTCGAGACTCTGTGTTGGTGGTTCGCACAGCCGCGGCCCGGGCAGAGGGGGCCGACCGCGACGGACAGCGGTGAATTCTGCCAGACGGGGGTGGGTGATTCCGAATCGGGCTAGGCGAACGGCGTCACGTCGCCCAGCGCCTCCCGCACGGCGCGGGCGTGTTCCACCGCTCCGGGCGTGTCGCCGTGCACGCACAGCGACTCCGCGTTGGTCTTGATGACCGTGCCGTCCACGGCGACCAGCTCGCCGTCTTGGAGCCGTTTGGCGCGTTCGACGATCTGCTCCGTGTCCGTGAGCAGGGCGTCCGGCCGTCCGCGCGGGACCAGCGTGCCCTCGGGCGTGTAGCCGCGGTCGGCGAACGCCTCCTGCACGGCGCGGAGTCCCGCCTTCTCGGCCTTGGCGAGCAACTGCGAACCCGGCAGACCGAGGATCGGCAGGTCCTTGAACGCCTTCGCGCCGTTGACGACCGCCTCGGCCTGCTTCTCGTGGTGCACCGTCGCGTTGTAGAGCGCGCCGTGCGGCTTCACGTACACGACCTCGGTGCCTGCTGCTCGCGCACACGCATCGAGCGCACCGATCTGATAGAGCACCTCGTCCGCGAGTTCACCGGGGTCGGCGTCGATGAACCGGCGCCCGAACCCCGCGAGGTCGCGATAGGACACCTGCGCACCGATCCGCACGCCGTTGCGCGCGGCCTCCTCGCACACCTTGCGCATGGTCGACGGATCGCCCGCGTGGAAGCCGCACGCGACGTTCGCGCTGGTGATGACGCCGAGGAGCGCCGCGTCGTCGCCGAGCCGCCAGATGCCGAAGCCCTCGCCGAGGTCGCTGTTCAGGTCCATCACATGACTCCGGCGGAGACGAGCAGGAGGGTGAGTCCGGGCAGGAAGTTGTTCATCACGTGCGCCACGATGCTCGCGCCGAGCCGGCGGGTGAGCAGGCGCGCGATGCCGATCGGGATGGCGATGACGAGCAGCAGCGACGTGCGCAGCGGTTCGAAGTGGCCGATCGCGAAGATCATGGTGGTGAGCCCGAACGCGGCCCAGCGGCTCCAGCCCTGGCGTTCGACGGCGCCCCACAGCAGGCCGCGGTAGATGATCTCCTCGCAGACCGGGCCGATGAGGCTCACGTAGAGGAACATCGTGATCGCGGCGGAGAGCGGCAGGTTCGCGCCGCTCAGCAGGTCGCCGACGGCGCTCGTCGCGTTCTGCTCGCCGACGACCTTCGCCCAGACCGTGGCGGCGGTGTAGGTGAGGACGAGACCGAGGATGCCGAGCTTGAGCCCGATCGCCAGGTCCTCCCTGGTCATGCTGAACCGCAGGTCGATCTTCGGGCCGTTGCCGCGCACGTAGGTGATGACGATCGCGGTGCCCGCGGCCAGCACGGTCGGCACGATCGATCCGATCAGGACCAGCGGGATCGAGTCGAGGAGGCTCACCCCGAACTGCTTCGCCACGGCCGTGATGAACACGGCGCTGAGGATGAAGATCGCCTCGACGAGGAGGAAAGCGCCGAACCCCCAGCGCTGGCCGACCCGTTCGGGCTCCGGGTTGCGGCTGATGTCCCGCACGCTTTCGAGGAAGCCGCGCTTGGGCTTCAGGGACTCCGGCTCACTCACGCTCTGCAATCTAGTCACGCCGCGGCTACCTGCCGGTGAAGCTCCGGCTGCGACACCCACATGATCGGCTCACCTCGCGCTCGACGGTGTGTGAGGCGCCGAGAAGTGTCGGTACCTCGCGATACGCTTGGAGTGGGGACCTCGGTCCCCCCTTGGGGGACGCTGCCGCCCCCGAATCCGAGGCTACTTTGCGGCACCGACAGAACCGGGCCAAGCGCCTGGCCAAAAGATGGTCAGATCGGGTCGCCGCCGGATGTCCCGTCTCCTCTTCACGGATCGCCTTCGACGCGCGGGATAAACACGTTTGAGTGGATTTGTGATGAAACGGGCTTGGGGTGTCCGGGCGGTTTCGGGCAGGCGGGCCGGGGCACGGGCGGGCCGGGAACGTAAGCGGGACGGGCTGGCCTGAGTCCGCCCCGCCCAGCACCCGATCACCGGCGCAGCGGCGTCTCCCGGCACATGTGCGAGAGCTTCTCCGGGTTGCGCACCGCGTACAGCCCGGAGATGAGCCCGCCCTCCACGCGCAGCGCGACGACGGTGTCCACCTCGCCGCCGAACCGGAAGACGAGGGCCGGGTAGCCGTTCACCGGGGCGGACTCGACGGACCAGCCGGACGCCTTGCCCAGGCCGCCGAGCAGCATTCGCGCCACCTTCGACGCGCCGACCACGGGGCGGGGCACGGCCTGCTTCACGCCGCCGCCGTCGCCGAGGAACACGACGTCGGGCGCGAGCAGGTCGAGCAGGGCTTGGAGGTCGCCCGTTTCGGTGGCGCGCTGGAAGGCTGCCAGTGCCTCGCGGGACTCCTGCTGGGTCACGACCTCGCGGGGGCGGCGGGCCGCTACGTGGGAGCGGGCCCGGTGGGCTATCTGGCGGACGGCCGCGGGGGTCTTGTCCACGGCTGAGGCGATCTCGTCGTAGTCGAGGGCGAAGACCTCCCTGAGGACGAACACCGCTCGTTCGGCCGGGGTCAGGGTTTCGAGGACCAGCATCATCGCCATCGAGACGCTGTCGGCCAGTTCCACGTCCTCGGCCACGTCCGGGGCGGTCAGGAGGGGTTCGGGGAGCCACGGGCCGACGTAGGACTCCTTGCGGCGGCCGAGGGTGCGCAGTCTCGTCAGGGACTGGCGGGTGGTGATCCTGACGAGGTAGGCGCGGTGGTTCTCGACTTCGGCGTGGTCGACGCCCGCCCACTTGAGCCACGTCTCCTGCAGCACGTCCTCGGCGTCGGCGGCGGAGCCGAGCATCTCGTAGGCGATCGTGAAGAGCAGGTTGCGATGGCTCACGAACGAGTCGGTCGCGGTGTCCGGCATCGGGTCCCCCTCGTGAACGAGTCTCTCCACGAGACGCCGCTCCACAGAGGAGTGTGACAGTGGCATGGGTCACAACGAAGGTGTGTCACGGGCGTGGGGCGCACGGCATCTCGTGGTCGTAGTGCAACGACGAACGAGGAGAACCGATGGAACCGCGTTTCGACATCTTCGGCACCGAGACCGGCGGCAAGCTCGCGAAGCGGTTCGCCGCGCTTGGTCAGGCGGTGCACCAGTCGTCGCTGCCGGTGACGACGGCCGAGCTCGTCAACCTGCGCGCCAGCCAGCTCAACGGTTGCGGCTTCTGCCTGGACATGCACGTCAAGGAGGCCGTGGCGGCGGGTGAGGACCCGCTGCGGCTGCACCTGGTCGCGGGGTGGCGGGAGACGACGGTGTTCACCGAGGCCGAGCAGGCGGCGCTGGCGTTCACCGAGGAGGCCACGGTGCTCGCGCGGGAGGGCGTGAGCGACGAGACGTGGGCCGGTGTGCGCAAGCACTTCGACGACGAGCAGGTGGCCGCGCTGGTGGTCCTGGTGGGACTCATCAACGCGGCCAACCGGATGGCCGTCAGCACCGGGCAGAAGGGTGGCTCGTACCAGGTGGGGGCACTCGCGGCCGCCCAGTAGGGAGCGTCAGTAGACGCGACCCCTGAGCATGATCATGCGCGGCGAGCGGAGGACCTCCAGGTCCTCGCGGGGGTCGGCGTCGTAGACCACGATGTCCGCGGCGGCGCCCTCGGTGAGCGAGGGGAAGCCCAGCCAGGAGCGGGCGTTCCACGACGCGGCGCCGATGGCGTCCGAGGCGCTCATGCCCACGCGGTGCAGCGCGACGATCTCGTCGACGATGCGGCCGTGCCGGATGCCGCCGCCCGCGTCGGTGCCCGCGAAGACGGGGACGCCTGCCTCGATCGCGGACGCGACCGTGGTGGCGACGCGGGCGTGCAGGTCGCGCATGTGGTTCGCGTATACCGGGTACTTGCCGGCTTTGTCGGCGATGCCGGGGAACGTCTCGATGTTGATCAGCGTGGGCACCAGCGCGGTGCCCCGCTCGGCCATCAGCGAGATCGTGTCGTCGGTGAGGCCGGTGCCGTGCTCGATGCAGTCGATGCCCGCGTTGATGAGGCCGGGCAGGGCGTCCTCGCCGAACACGTGGGCAGTGACGCGGGCTCCGGCGGCGTGGGCGACCTTGACCGCCTCCGCCAGCTCGTCATCGGTCCACAGTGGAGCGAGGTCGCCCTCGCCGCGGTCGATCCAGTCGCCGACGAGCTTGACCCAGCCGTCGCCGCGCGCGGCCTGCTCGGCCACGGCGGCAGGCAGGTCGGTCTCGATCTCGACGCCGATGTGCGGGAGGTACCGCTTCGGCTTGGCGATGTGCCTGCCCGCGCGGATGATCCGCGGCAGGTCGAGGCGCTCCTGCAACGGCGTGGTGTCGACCGGCGAGCCGCAGTCGCGGATCAGCAGCGTGCCCGCGGCGCGGTCGGTCAGCGCCTGTTCGACGGCCTCCGGCAGCTCGACGCCGCCCTGCGGGCCGAGGCCGACGTGGCAGTGCGCGTCGACCAGGCCCGGGACGAGGAAGCCCCCGTCGACGACGGTGTCCGCTCCCGGCACGGGCTGGGTGCGGACGCGGCCGTTGACGACCCACAGGTCTCGCGGCTCGCCGTCCGGCAGGACGACGCCGCGCAGGTGCATGGTCACTTCTTCTTCTTGCCGTCGCCGTCGTCGAACTTGAACTTCGTCGGGTCGAAGCCGGGCGGCAGCTCGTTCAGGCTGCCGCCGAGGTCGGGAAGGCCGCCGGGGGGCATGCCGGGGAAGCCACCGGGGAGCCCGCCGGGCATGCCGCCGAACATGCCGGGCATGCCGCCCTTGACCTTCGGCGGGGTCGGGCCGCGCCCGCCCTTGCCCTTCTTCCCCTTCTTGCCCTTGCGGCTCTTGCTGGGGCCGTAGCCACCCATCCGGCCGGCCATCGACGCCATCATCTTGCGGGCGTCGAAGAAGCGGTTGACCAGGTCGTTGACGTCGCTGACCTTGACGCCGGAGCCGTTGGCGATGCGCAGCCTGCGGGACGCGTTGATGATCTTCGGGTCGTCCCGCTCGGCCGGGGTCATGCCGCGGATGATCGCCTGGATGCGGTCGAGATGCTTCTCGTCCAGCATCGCGAGCTGGTCCTTCATCTGACCGGCGCCGGGCAGCATGCCGAGCAGGTTCGCGATCGGGCCCATCTTGCGGATCGCGAGCATCTGCTCCAGGAAGTCCTCGAGCGTGAGCTGGCCGGTGTGCAGCTTCTGCGCGGCCTTCTCGGCCTGCTCCTGGTCGAAGTGCTGCTCGGCCTGCTCGATCAGGGTGAGGACGTCGCCCATGCCGAGGATGCGCGAGGCCATCCGGTCGGGGTGGAAGACGTCGAAGTCCTCGAGCTTCTCGCCGTTGGACGCGAAGAGGATCGGCTGGCCGGTGATCTCGCGGACCGACAGCGCGGCACCACCGCGGGCGTCGCCGTCGAGCTTGGTGAGCACGACACCGGTGAAGCCGACGCCGTCGCGGAACGCCGTGGCCGTGTTGACCGCGTCCTGACCGACCATCGCGTCGACGACGAACAGGACCTCGTCCGGGTTCACCGCCGCCCGGATGTCGATGGCCTGCTGCATCATCTCCTCGTCGACACCGAGCCGGCCGGCCGTGTCGACGAGGACGATGTCGTGCTGCTTGGCCTTGGCCTCCTCGATGCCGCGGCGCGACACCTCGACGGGGTTGCCGACGCCGTTGCCGGGCTCGGGGGCGAACACGGGCACGCCCGCGCGCTCACCGACGACCTGCAGCTGCGTCACGGCGTTCGGGCGCTGCAGGTCGGCCGCGACGAGCAGCGGCGTGTGCCCCTGGCCCTTCAGCCACTTGGCGAGCTTGCCCGCGAGCGTCGTCTTGCCCGCACCCTGCAGACCCGCCAGCATGATCACCGACGGCGGGTTCTTCGCGAGGTTCAGCCGCCGCGTCTCGCCGCCGAGGACGTTGACGAGCTCCTCGTTGACGATCTTCACGACCTGCTGCGCCGGGTTCAGCGCCTGGTGGACCTCCGCGCCCTTGGCGCGCTCCTTCACCTTGGCGATGAAGCCGCGCACAACGGGCAGCGCGACGTCGGCCTCGAGCAGGGCGACCCTGATCTCGCGGGCGGTCGCGTCGATGTCGGCGTCGCTGAGCCGGCCCTTGCCGCGAAGGCCCTGGAGAACCGTGGTCAGCCGGTCGGAAAGCGTGGAGAACACGCCCTCCAGACTAGCCAACGGCGCGCTCACCCGATCCCGTGGCTCGCCAGGGCGCTCAGCAGGACCGGCTCACGGCGTCCGACCGGAGCAGTGGAGATCCGCGCGAAGCGCAGCCCCGCCCGCACGGCGGCCCCGTCCGACGCCGGGTCGTGGCCGACGTACAGGGTCTCGTGCGGCTCGGCGTCGAGCCGCACGCAGGCCGCCTCGAACGCGCGGACGCTCGGCTTGGCGACCCCGATCTCGTAGGACAGCGCGAACCCGTCCACCGACAACGACTCGCGCGCGAAGACCTGGCGGATGTCCCACGAGATGTTGGCGAGCACCCCGACCTTCAACGGCCGCACGGCGGCCAGCGCCTCCGCGGTGTCCGGGTAGGGCCCCCAGAACGCCGGGTTCCGCAGGCGCTGGAACACGTCGTCGGACATCGGGAGACCGGCCAGCCGGAACAGCGTCCGGTACGCCGACCGGCTCGCCAGCGCTGTCAGGTCGCGCGCCTCCCACACGGCGCGTTCGGCGGCGTTCATCCGCGCGAGGTGGGGAGCGGGGTCGCGCAGCACCGAGAGGTGTTGCGGTGACAGCCATCGGTAGGTGGGGCGCCCGAACAGGGTGCCTGCGAAGTCGAAGACGACAGCCTTGATCACGACACCATGATGCGCAGACCACCCGACGTTCCCGCACGGGTGAGCAGCGTCACGCCGGCGAACCCGAAGGGCACCCAGCCCGCCTCGAACCTGTCGCGCATGGACTCGCCGCGGCGGACGTGGCGCTCGAACGCGTGCGTGCGGACGACGCGGCGGCGGGCGATCTGGCCGTCGAGGGCCTGGGCCGCCGAGGCGTCCAGCCACAGGAAGTGCCGGGAGCGGCCGGACAGCAGTCCGGCGAGCACCAGCATGAACCGCGTTCCCGGCCGGGTGGACGGTTCGTGCACGACCAGCAGGCCCGGACTGAACAGCGCCGCACCGAACACCCGCAGGCGGTGTGTCAGGTGTACGAAGACGCGCCAGTAGCGGTACGGCAGGCGCACCCGCGGTTCGAGCCACGTGCGCACCTGGTCGGAGTCGAGCACGGTGACCGGCTCCTCCGCGTCCAGGCGGGTGAGCAACGTCGTCTTGCCCGCGCCGGGAATCCCTCCGAGCACGACGAGCGAGCGCGGCTTCACCCGGACGGCGGTGGTCTGCGTGTGCAACACGGCGGTCATGTCCTAGAAGACGTCTTGGCCTTCCCTCTCGTTCAGTTCGGCCTGATTTCCGGCGAAACGCACTAACGCCAGACGATGGCGCGGTAGGTGCCATCGGGGAGGTTCGCGACGCCGATGACCTGCCCGGCCTCGCTCAGTCCCGTCACCCGGTGCCGGGTCGCACCGGACAGCGCGGGCAGGAGCTTCTGCGTGCCGGTCATGTCCCAGGTCGCGGCCGAGGTGCCGACGGTGCCCGCGACGACGCCGGAGTTGTTGACCTCGGCGGCGCTGGACGGCGCGGGGGCGAGCGGGGCGCCGGTGCCGGAGAACGAGTCCCAGCGGTACGCCTGCGACGAGACCTCGCCGACGGTCCAGCCGTTGTCGCTGAGGTCGAACGGACGGGCGTTCGTGCCCAGGTCGGTCCGGCTGCCGTCGCGCGACCACCGGACTCCGCCGGTGCCGACGGTGCCCACCGCGTCGGCGAGCTGGTTGGACCCGAGCAGGACGCCCGAGCCGAGGACGGTCCGGACGCCGGACGCGTTCCAGCGCACGACGTCGCCGCCGTCGGTGCCGACGACCCAGTTGGCGCCGGTGACGCGCGACCCGCTGCCGGGGCCGAGGACCGTCGCGTCACCGATCGAGTCCCACAGCACGGCCTGGCTGACGCCGTCGATCACCGCGGTGCCGGTGACGAAGCCGGAGTCGTTGACGTCGTAGGCGACGGAACCGGTCGACCCCTGAACGGTGAGCTGCACCAGGGCACCGGACGGCAGCCACTTCACGGCCTGGGTCCGGTTGGCGGCCGTCACGGCGTAGCCGACGACGACGCTGTCACGGTTGATGGCGCCGGCCCACGTGTCGAACCCGAGGTCGGCGAGCTTCTTGATGCCGTCGAACCGGTCCCAGCGGACGGCGTGCTGCGTGGTGCCCGAGCCGTAGGAGACACCGGCGATCGTGCCGGAGTCGTTGACGTCCAGCGCCGCGCTGCGCAGGTCACCCGGCAACGTGCCGAGGTCCTCCACGGTCACCGCGTGCGCGGGCGGAGTGATGAGAACGGCCGCCACGAGAGCGACCGGCAACAAGGACAGCGTCTTCTTCACGATGCGTTCCCCCAGCTTCGCGAAACTTCCCTGCTTCCCACCTTGGCCCCGGCGGCGCCGCGCTGTCCAGGAGTTGTCACGGCGGGAGGAACACCCGCAGAGCTCACCGGCGGTGTCACCGCGAAGCCTCCCCCGCCTCACCGATGATCACCGCCGGCTCTGCTCGTCCGGGAGGCGGTCCACCCCTCGAGGACGCTTCCCGGACCCCACGAAGACTGCCGGGTTCCGCATCCACGCAGGAGCGTGAGCACCCGGAGAGGTTGTGCGTAGTGCTACTCAACCTCTCCGGGCGGCCGCTACCTGGCCGCGTCGAGCACCGCCCGTTCGACGCGCTTCCGGTCGAGGCCCGTGCCGGAGATGCTGAACGAGTCGACGACCGTCGCGCCCAGCGTCGACACGCGCGCCCACTGCACGTCCACACCGCACTGCTCCAGCGCGGCGGCGACCCGGTGCAGCAGCCCGATCCGGTCCGCCGCGCGCAGCTCCAGCACCACCGCCCCGGTCGCCTCGTCGTCGAACCACAGCACCTTCGCGGGAGGCGGGTCGACCGGCGGGCCGCCGTAGTCGCGTTCCTTCGCGGCGAGCTTGTCCGCCAACGGCAGTGAGCCCTCCATCGCCCTGGACAGCTGTTCGCGCAGCAGCGACGCGTCCGGCAGCGAGCCGAACCGCGGTGACACCGTGAACGCGTCCACGGTCGCACCGGCGTGGGAGCGCAACGTGGCCGCGTGCACCTCCAGCGAGTTCAGCGCGAGCACACCGGCCGCCTTGGACAGGATGCCGGGACGGTCCGGCGCGAGCACCGTCACGACCGCCGCGTGGTCCTGCTTCTCCAGCAGCACGTCCGGCTTCCCCGACGTCGCGATCCGTTCGGCCATCTCGACGTGCACCGGGTCGAGCGGTTCCGGTTTGGGCAGCGCCTCGCCCGCCATCGCCGTGCGGCAGCGCTTGACCAGATCGGCCATCAGCGCGGCCTTCCAGTCCGTCCACACGCCCGGTCCCGTCGCGAGGGAGTCGGCTTCCGCCAGCGCGTACAGCAGTTCGAGCAGCACGGGGTCGCCGCCGAGCGTCTCGACCACGCGGTGCACGGTCGCCTCGTCCTCGACGTCGCGCCGGGTCGCGGTGTGCGGCAGCAGGAGGTGGTGCCGGACCATCATCGACAACGTCTCGACGTCCTGCGGCCACAGCCCGACCCGCTCGCCGATCTGCGTCGCCAGCGCGGCGCCGACCTCGGAGTGGTCCTGCTGCCGTCCCTTGCCGATGTCGTGGATCAACGCGCCGAGCAGCAGCAGGTCGGGCCGTGCCACCGTCGTCGCGAGACGGGCGGCGTGCGCGACCGTCTGCACCAGGTGCCGGTCGACCGTCCACACGTGCGCCGCGTCGCGTGGCGGCAGGTCCCGCACCGCGCCCCACTCGGGGAACAGCCGGCCCCACAACCCCGTGCGGTCCAACGCCTCCACGACGTCCACGAGCCCGTTCCCGCTGCCCAGCAACGCGAGCAGCTCCTCACGGGCCTCGCGCGGCCACGGCTGGCGCAGCTCCGGTGCCGAGTCCGCGAGCCTGCTCAGCGTTCCCGCCGCGATCGGGTGCTTGCTGCGTGCAGCCGCCGTCGCGACACGCAACAACAACGCCGGGTCACGGCTCGGGATCGCGTCACGGGCGAGAGACACCTCGGACCCGTGCAGCACGACACCTTCGTCCAACGGCCTGCGCTGCGGTTGTCCTCTGAGGAACGCGCCGAGGCCGCGTTTCGGTGCGGCGGCACGAGCCGTGCGCATCCCCACGTCGAACGCGTACACGACCGTTCGTGCGGCGGACGACAGCGAACGGGCCATCGCGAACCTGTCCGCGAGTCCGAGCGCGGAGGCGACCTCGTCACCGTCCTGCGCGCGCAGCACGTCACGCGGTTTACGTGCCACACGGCGAAGTTCGGTCCGCACGTCCAGCAGGAACTTCCTGGCCTCCGCCACGTCGGCGGACGGCCGGTCCACCACCTGCGCGACGGACAGCGCGTCCAGGATCGTGATGTCCCGCAACCCGCCGCGGCCGTGCTTGAGGTCGGGCTCGACGCGGTGGGCGATCTCGCCGCTGCGGGCCCACCGCTTCTGCGACGACTCCGCGATCTCGTCCAGCCGGTTGCGGACGTTGCCGCGCCACGCCTGCCGCGCGCCGTCCGCGAGCTTCTGCGACACCTCGGGGTCGCCCGCGATGTGCCGGATGTCCAGCAGCCCCAGCGCGGTCCGCAGGTCGCCGGCCGCGACCCGGAGGGCTTCCCCGACCGTGCGGACCGAGTGGTCGAGGCCGATGCCGGAGTTCCACAGCGGGTACCAGAGCTTCTCCGCGACGGCGTCGATGTTCTTCACGCCGTTGTGCACCAGGACCAGGTCCAGGTCGGAGTAGGGCACGAGCTCACGCCGCCCCAGCCCGCCGACCGCCACGAGCGCGATACCCGGTCCGGATATCCCCGCTCCCCCCGCGTGTTTGGTCAACCAGAACTCGTGCAGGTCCACGAGTGCCTCGCGCAGAGGTTCGGCGGCCAAGCGACGACGACCTGGCACGAGCAGCTGTTCGCGCGCTCGCACCAGGTCGTCAGCCGTGACGACGGCCGTTTCGTTGTTCTCCACGGACCGTCTCCTATTGCTTAAAGGGCATCCGTTCCACGTTCGCCCGTGCGCACCCGCACGACCGTGTCGACCGGGGTGACCCACACCTTGCCGTCACCGATCTTGCCGGTGCGGGCGGCCTCGACGACCGCCTCCAGCACCTTCTCGACGGCGGCGTCGTCGATGACGACCTCGATCTTGATCTTCGGGACGAAGTCCACCGAGTACTCGGCGCCGCGGTAGACCTCGGTGTGGCCCTTCTGGCGGCCGTAGCCCTGCACCTCGCTGACGGTCATGCCCAGCACCCCGAGCTGTTCCAGGGCGCCCTTCACGTCGTCGAGGGTGAACGGCTTGATGATCGCGGTGACCAGCTTCATGACTTGTTGCTCCCCTCGAGGACCGCGGTCGCACCCGCGGCCACGCTCGCCTTGCCGGTGCCCCGCGCGCTGGTGAGGCTGCCGTACTCGTACGCGCGCTCGGCGTGCTCAGCCTCGTCGATGCTGCTGACCTCGGCCTCCTCCGACGCGCGGAACCCGACGGTGAACTTCACCAGGTAGCCGAGGGCGAGGCTCAGGACGAACGAGTAGCCGAGGACGGCGAACGCACCGACGGCCTGGCGCCACAGCTGGTCGACACCGCCGCCGTAGAAGAGGCCGTTGACCGCGGCCGGGGCCTTGTCGCTCGCGAAGAGACCGATGAGCAGCGTGCCGACCAGACCACCGACGAGGTGAACGCCGACGACGTCGAGCGAGTCGTCGTAGCCGAAGCGGTACTTGAGCGACACCGCGAGGGCGCAGAGGACACCGGCGATCGCGCCGACCGCGATGGCGCCGAGCGGGGTGACCGAGGAGCACGCCGGGGTGATGGCGACGAGACCCGCGACGATGCCGGACGCGGCGCCGAGCGTGGTGGCCTTGCCGTCGCGGACGCGCTCGACGATCAGCCAGCCGAGCAGGGCCGCGCAGGTCGCGACGATCGTGTTGACGAACGTGACACCGGCGGTGACGTTGGCGCCCAGGGCCGAACCGGCGTTGAAGCCGAACCAGCCGAACCACAGCAGACCGGCACCCAGCACGACCAGCGGGAGGCTGTGCGGCTTCATGGGCTCCTTGGGCCAGCCGACGCGCTTGCCGAGGACGATCGCGAGGGCCAGTGCCGCCGCACCGGCGTTGATGTGGACCGCGGTGCCACCGGCGAAGTCGATCGCGGCGAGCTTGTTGGCGATCCAGCCGCCGGCCTCGGTGACGTTGCCGTCGGCGTCCTTGGCGTCGAAGTCGAAGACCCAGTGCGCGACCGGGAAGTACACGATCGTCGCCCAGAGACCCGCGAACAGCAGCCACGGGCCGAAGCGGGCGCGGTCCGCGATGGCGCCGGAGATCAGCGCGACGGTGATGATCGCGAACACCGCTTGGAAGGACACGAACACGATGGTCGGGATCGTGCCGGACAGCTGGTCGGCCGCGAGCAGGCCGTCGAGACCGAAGAACTCGAACGGCTTGCCGAGCAGGCCGCCGCCGAGGTCCGTCGCGAAGACCGTCGAGTACCCGTACAGCGCCCACAGGACACCGACAACGGCCATCGCGCCCAAGCTCATCATCATCATGTTGAGCACGCTCTTCGAACGGACCATGCCTCCGTAGAAGAAGGCAAGGCCCGGCGTCATCAGCAGCACCAATGCGGCGCTGGTGAGCACCCAGGCGGTGTCCCCTGTATCCACTTCGACCTCCACTGCACGTCGGTTGCAGGGAGCATCGGTATGTCCTGTTTCACGAACCCGCGCCCAACGTTTCGCGGAGATGAACTGTCGGACGAAGCTTGTTACGTCCGCGTTTCACGCGGTTCACGGGCCCGATTCGGCAACCTCACCGCAGCGGACCGGTGACGATTTGTAGCCGAACGCGGTCCCCCGAAGAGGTGAGCGCCGTGCCCCGCTGAGACGGGACACGGCGCTCGGACGGCGTCAGCGGACCGCGTACGGACCGGCCGGCCTCGGCTTCGCCGACAGCACCGACGGGCTTTCGACCGACGGCTCGACGGCGGCGCACCGGGTGCCGTCGCGCGGCAGCTTCAGCGAGACCAGGTACTCGTCGTTGATCTTCAGCGTGCACTCGCTGCGGTCGTACACGCCGTGGCCCCAGCCCTCGTAGGTCACGAAGACGGTGGTGTCACGGGACTGCTCGTGCGCGGCGACCGCCCACTCGTACGCCGTCGCCGGGTCGTACTTGGCATTCGTGAGCAGGATCTTCGGCGAGTTCTTGATCTTCAGCGGGCGCTGCGGGTTCGTCGCCTCCGGGAACCCGGCGCAGCCCATCAGGGCGGAGTGGCCGAGCGACGACCCTCGGGTGTTCGGCGCGACGCTCTGCTCCATCCGCCACAGCGACTGGTACTCGCCCCACGAACGGACGCGCAGGTTGTAGTCGTTGCAGAAGATGCCGGGGAACGGGTTGCGCACGGTCTCGTCGGCCTTCAGCTGCGAGGCCAGGGACGAACCGGTCGCCAGGCCCGCGTTGGCGTCCAGGATCTGCTGGACGTACTCACCGAGGTACTGCCAGTTCGGGCCGTAGGACAGGCCGAACACCGCGGAGCCGAGGTCCTCCGGCGTCAGCTTGTAGTCCGGCAGCCCCGGCTCGTGCAGCTCTCCTCGTTCGGCCCTGGCCAGCAGGTCCTTCCAGATGCCGCGCAGGTCCCGGCCGTGGAACACCGCTCCCGGCGTGCGTTCGTTCCACTTGACCCACTCGTGGAACAGGTCCTCCGACGCCCGCGCCTCGGACGCGACGAACCCCCGCGTGCCGATGCTGTGGTCCATGTTCGAGTCGATGATCATGGCGCGGATGTTCTTCCCGAACCGCTCCGCGTAGTGCTGGCCCATGATCGTGCCGTACGAGACGCCGTAGTAGTTGATCTTCTTCTCGCCCAGCGCGCGGCGGATGGCGTCGATGTCCTGCGCCACCTCCGCGGTCGAGGCGTGGTCGAAGATCGCGCCGGTGCGGGCACGGCAGTCCGCGCGCAGCGTCTTGTTGTGCGCGACCAGCGCGTCGAACTCGGCCTTGGTCTTCGGGTAGTTCGACGGCCGCTGCCCCAGCAGGTCCGCCGAGCACACGATCGGCGCGGTGCGCGCGACCCCGCGCGGGTCGAACCCGATGATGTCGAACTTGTCGTAGACCTCCTTGCTGAAGACGTCGTCGGCGAACGAGTAGCTGACGCCGGAGCCACCGGGGCCACCGGGGTTGATCACCATCGCGCCGATGCGCTTGGCGGGGTCCGCCGCCTTGCGCCGCGACACGGCCAGCTGAAACTTCTCCCCCTTGGGCTTGGCGTAGTCGACCGGCAGCTCCAGGAAGCCGCAGTCGACCACCGGCATCTCCTCGCACGGCTTCCAGTCGATCGAGCCGACCTTGAACTCCGGTTGTCCCTCCGGAGCCGCGAACGCCGTCTGCCCCGCCCCCAGCACCAATGCGGAACTCGCGAGCACGGCCCCGAAGGCGCGCACTATCGGTTGCATGGTTGTCCTCCCGTAGATCCCCGACCTTGTGGGAGGAACGCTTCCACCGTTCGTGTGACGCAAACAACCAACGAGGGTATTGGCTCGAATCAGCCTGTGGTCGGACAACCACGTTCAGTTAGTCGTTTTGGCCCACATCTCCTGGAGGTGTGACATACCATCGTCCGTCGGTGAACCGATCACCCGCAGCCGTGCCATGCCGCCGTCCGGGTGGATGTCGAGCCGCACGGCCGTCGCCTCCTTCGGGTCCACCACGAACCGGTGCCGCGTGTCGGGCTGCAGCCGGGTGCGCGGGAGCAGGTCGAACCAGGTGTCCGGATCGGTGCGCTCGTCGCACGCCGAGACCGTCGCCCAGCCCGGCGCGTTGCCCTTGAAGTGGCTCGTGTCGAGCTCGACCAGCCGCACGACACCGGCCGTGGCCAGCCGCAGCGCCACCCAGTCGTTGCCGTCGTCGCGCCGCCGCGCGGTCTCCCAGCCCTCGCCCATGACCGCGGCCTGGCCGGGGGCGATCAGGTTGTTGGGCGAGCTGTAGAACATGTTGCTGCACCCCGTGACGACCGCGCCGTTCTCCAGGGCGGCCAGGTCGATGCCGGGGACGAGCAGCCGCGGGTCCGGCAGCGGTTCGCCGTGCACGCGCAGCCGTGCGACGCCGCCGTCCGGGTCGATCGTCAGGCGGACGTGCGTGACGCGACGGCCCTCCTGCACGTCGAAGAAGTGCTTCTCGTCGCCCTTGAGCGCGGAACGTTCGACCAGCGGGAACCACTCGGTGATCTCGCCGGCCGACGGGTAGCCGTCGACGTGCGCGCCCTCGACCCAGCAGAACGGCGGGAAGTTGCCCTTGAAGAACGCCGTGTCCACGACGACGCCGCGCACCACACCGGGCATCCCGAGCCGGACCACGGCCTGGTCGACGCCGGGCTCACGCCGGCGGCGCGTCTCCCAGCCGTCGTAGATCTGGCCTTTGTGACCGAAGGTGTAGGTCTGGTAGACCGGCTCGGCGGGCTTGATCAGGTTCTCCCGCTCGGCGAACAGCTCGTCGTTCGCCCACAGCACACCACCACCGACCGCGCGTGAGGCGAGATCGGGCAGCCGGGTCCACTCCGTCATGCTTCTCCTCTGCGTAGCAGCTTGCCCTGTGCCGTACCGGTTTCCTTGCCGCGCAACCAGGTCTGCCGCACGACGCCGTGCAGCGTGCGGCCGTGGTACGGCGTCACGGGGTTGCGGTGGTGCAGCTTCTCCCTGTCCACCACGAAGGTCTCGTCCGGCGCGAACACCACGAGGTCGGCGTCCTTGCCCGTCTCGATCGCGCCCTTGCCGCGCAACCCGACCTGGCGGGCCGGGTGCGTGGACATCCAGCGGACGACGTCGGTGAGCTGGAAACCGCGGTCGCGCGCGCCCGTCCACACCGCGGGCAGGCCGAGCTGCAGCGACGCGATGCCGCCCCACGCCGTCGCGAAGTCGCCCTGCTTCAGCTCGGCGGTGCTCGGCGAGTGGTCGCTCACGACCAGGTCGATCACGCCGTCGCGCAGGCCCCGCCACAGCGCCTCGCGGTTGTCCGCCTCGCGGATCGGCGGGCAGCACTTGAACTCCGTCTGCCCGTCGCGGATCTCCTCCGCCGAGAACGTGAGGTAGTGCGGGCACGTCTCGGCGGTGATCGGCAGGCTTTCCCGCTTGGCCGCTTCCAGGATCGCGAGCGCGTCCGACGACGACAGGTGCAGGACGTGGGTGCGCGCACCGGTCTTGCGGGTCAACGCCACGACGTCGCTGATCGCCTTGTTCTCGGCCTCGCGCGGCCGTGACGCCAGGAAGCCCGCGTAGTCCGGTTCGGAGTCGCGGACCGTGTGCGCGTCCTCGGCGTGCACGATCGTCAACGCGTCGAGCGTGGCCAGCTCGCGCAGCGCCGCCTCCAGCTCGGCGGTGGTGACGGCCGGGAACTCGTCGACGCCCGAGTGCAGCAGGAAGCACTTGAAGCCGAAGACGCCCGCCTCGTGCAACGGTTTCAGGTCGGCGAGGTTGCCGGGGACGATGCCGCCCCAGAACCCGACGTCCACCGACACCCGCGCCGCGGCCTTGCGCTTGACCTCCAGCGCGGCGGCCTCGACCGTCGGCGGGATGCTGTTGAGCGGCATGTCGATGATCGTCGTGACGCCACCGGCCGCCGCCGCGCGGGTCGCCGTCTCGAAGCCCTCCCACTCGCTGCGGCCGGGGTCGTTGACGTGGACGTGGGTGTCCACGAGACCGGGCAGCAGCACCTCGTCGTCCGCGAGGTGCACGACGTTCGGCGAGTCGATGCGCGGCTCGACGGCCACGATCCGGCCGCCGGCCACGCCGACGTCGCACGCGATCTCGCCCTGCGGGGTGATGACCCTGCGGGCGCGGAAGACCAGGTCCATGCCGCTCACTCTGACATCCACTCGCGGGCGATGCGACCGCCGATGACGTGCAACAGCGGTTCGGGCCGTGCCAGGCAGCGCGTCACGTCCGGTTCGACGTCGAGCAGCGCGTAGACGGCCTTCAGGCCCAGGTCACCGGGTTCGACCGAGCACTGCCCGGCCACCGCGACCACCGGCACGTCACCCGAGGCGCGCACCACCCCGTACGGCGCCTTGCCGTGCCGGGTCTGGGCGTCGAGCGAGCCCTCTCCGGTGACGACGAGCGACGCACCGGCGACGGCCTCGGCGAACCCGGTCAGTTCCAGCACGACGTCGATGCCGGGGCGGAACCGCGCACCCAGCACCGCGAGCGCGGCGAACCCGATCCCGCCCGCCGCGCCGGCACCGGGCCGTGCGGCGTGTTCCGGTCCGACGCGCTGCGCGAACGCGGCGAGCCGGGCCTCCAGCACCTCGACCTGCTCCGGCGTGGCGCCCTTCTGCGGCCCGTAGACGGCCGCCGCGCCGGACGGGCCGAGCAACGGGTTGTCCACGTCCGAGGCCAGCACCAGGTCGACGCCCTCGAACGACGTCGTGCCCAGGGCTTCGAGCATCCCCGCGCCGCCATCGGTGCACGCGCTGCCGCCGAGCCCGAGCACGATCGTGGTGCAGCCGCTGTCCAGCGCGGCTTTCAGCAGCTCACCGACGCCGTGGCTGGTGGCGTCCAGCGGCGCGGGCCGCTCCAGCAACGCGAGCCCGGCCGCCGAGGCCACCTCCACCACGGCGGTCGTGCCCCTGACCGCGAACGACGCGGGCACCGGCTTGCCCAGCGGCCCGGTGACCCACCGCCCGGCCTTCACGAACCCGGCGGCGACGGCGGCGTCGACCGTGCCGTCGCCGCCGTCCGCGACCGGGTGGAGGCGCACGTCCAGGTCCGGGACCGCCTCCCGCAGGCCGCGCGCGACAGCGGCGGCGACCCGCGGGGCGGTCAGCGACCCCTTGAACTTGTCCGGCGCGACGACCACTTTCGGGTGAGCCACGCGGGGGCCCCACGTTTCCTCCGGGAGTACGCGGGGACCCCGCGTACTGGTCACGCGTACGAAAGGTCCCCGCGTGTCGTCACGGTCGGTCACGGGAGGGGCTCGTACTCGCGCATGGCGGCGATCGAGGTGCCGTTCGCGGTGTTGCCCTCGCGTTCGATCATGATCTCGACGAGGACGGGGCGGGAAGTGCGGTCGGCCTCCTTGCGCGCCCACTCCAGCGCACCGCGGATCTCGCCGGGATCGGCGACGCGGACGCCCGAGCAGCCGTACGCCTCCATGATCTTGACGTTGTCCGAGCCGGTCGTGTCGTAGTGGATGTCGACCTCGTACTTCATGTCGTAGCCGCCGTGGTCCTCGGCCATCCTGATCAGGCCCAGGTACTCGTTGTTCAGCATGACCAGCACGAACGGCACGTCGTACTGCGCGCCGACGGCCAGCTCCTCCACCAGGAACTGGAACGAGTAGTCGCCGACGATCCCGACGACCTCGGCGTCCGGCCGGGACGTCTTGAGGGCCTTCTTCACACCGATCGCCGCCGGGATCTCCCAGCCGAGCGGGCCCGCCTGGCCGCACACCTGGTAGTGCCGCGGCAGGTGCGACTTCTGGTGCTGGCCCGACCAGATCTGGTAGAGCCCGATCGCCGTGACGAAGTACGTGTCCGGGCCGTAGAAGTCGTTGATCTCCTTGAACACCCGCGGCGCCTTGACCGGCACGGTGTCGAAGTCCTCGCGGCGCGGCAGGGTCCGCTTGAGCTCCTGGCAGCGTTCGACCCAGGCGCTCTTCGCACGTGGTCCGCGCGCACGGGCCTTCTCCAGCAACGCCCGCAGGAACAGCTTGGTGTCCGCGACGATCCCGAGGTCGGGCCCGAACACCTTGCCGATCTGCGTCGGCTCGACGTCGACGTGGATGAACTTGCGGTCACCGCGGTAGGTCGCGAGGTCACCGGTGTGCCGGTCGCCGAACCGCGCGCCCAGCGCCAGCACCAGGTCCGACTCCAGGAACGACGCGTTGCCGTAGCGCTGCGAGGTCTGGATGCCGGTCATGCCCGCGTAGAGCGGGTGGTCCTCGTCGACCGCGCCCTTGCCCATCAACGTGGCCTGGACCGGGACCTGCAGCAGCTCGGCCAGCTCCAGCAGCTCGCCGGACGCCTCGCCGAGGATGACACCGCCGCCCGCGAGCAGCAGCGGCCGTTCGGCGGCCAGCAGCATCTCCAGCGCGCGCCCGACCCGTGCGTCCGAGGGCGCGGCCTTCTGCACGGGCAGCGGTTCGTCGATCGAGGAGTCCCACTCGATCTCCTGCTTCTGCACGTCGATCGGCAGGTCGATGAGGACCGGTCCCGGGCGGCCGGAGCGGGCGACGCGGAACGCCTCGCGGAAGATCCACGGCATCTGCGCGGCTTCCTTCACCTGCACCGCCCACTTCGTGACGGGTGCGGCGATCGAGACGATGTCGACGGCCTGGAACGCCTCCTGGTGCAGCTTCGACACCGCGGCCTGGCCGGTGACGCACAGGATCGGCACGGAGTCGGCCTGCGCGGTGTAGAGGCCGGTGATCATGTTCGTGCCGGCGGGACCGGACGTGCCGATCGCGACGCCGACGTTGCCGGTCGTGCGCGACCAGCCGTCGGCCATGTGCGTGGCGCCCTCCTCGTGCCGGACGATGAGGTGCTCGATCGAGCCGTCCTGCTCCATCGCCTTGTAGAGAGGCAGGATCGCGGCGCCGGGGCAGCCGAACACGGTGTCGATCCCCTCGGACTTGAGGATCTCGACGACCGCCTGCATGACGGGGATCTTCGGCATGGTCAGGCCCTTCCCGCGAAGTTCTCGACGACCTTGAGCAGCGCGGAGTGGTCGAGCGAGCCGTACCCCTGCGCGCGGGCGGCCGCGACGAGCGCGGCGATCTGGTTGGTGACCGGAAGTGCGACGTCGGCGGACCGCGCCGCGTCCAGTGCGATGCCCATGTCCTTGTGATGCAGGTCGATCCGGAAGCCGGGCTGGAACTCGCGCGCGATCATCGACTCGCGCTTCAGGTCGAGGATCCGGTTCGCCGCGAGGCCGCCCGCGAGCACGTCCAGGCCCGCCTTGGGGTCGACCCCGGACGCCTCCAGCAGCACGATCGCCTCGGCGACGAGGGCGTAGATGCCGCCGACCACCAGCTGGTTCGCCGCCTTCACGACCTGGCCCGCGCCGTGCGGGCCGACGTGGACGACCGTCTTCCCGACGACCTCCAGGAACGGCCGGGCGGCGGCGAAGTCGGCCTCCTCACCCCCGGCCATGATGCTCAGCGACGCCTGGACGGCACCCGTCTGACCGCCGCTGACCGGGGCGTCGAGCACCCGGACGTGCGTGAGCCTGCGCGCGATCTCGATCGACGTGGACGGACGGATCGTGCTCATGTCGATCAGCAGCGTGCCGTCGTCGAACGCGACCTCGTCGACCACAGCCTCCACCTGCGGGTGGTTCGGCAGCATCGTGATGACGACCTCGGCGCCGCTCACCGCCTCCTGCGCGCTCGACGCCGCCTTGCCCCCGTCGGCGACGAGCTTCCGCAGCGCCGCCGGGTCGAGGTCGAACCCCGTCACGTCGTGCCCGGCGTTCACGAGGTGGGCCGCCATCGGCGAGCCCATGATGCCGAGCCCGATGAAACCGATGCTGGTCATGTGTTGTCCCTCCAGGAGAAGGAGTGGGTGACGGGCTTGTACTCGGCGCCCACGAAGCCCGTGTAGCCGTGGGCGCGGAGCGCGGCGAGGTGCCCGAAGAGGTCGAGCTCGCCGGTGCCGGGCTCACCGCGTCCGGGAGCGTCGGCGATCTGCACGTGACCGATCCGGTCCACGTGGCCGGTGAGGGAGCCGAGGTCGTCGCCGTTCGTGGCGAGGTGGTAGAGGTCAGCGAGCAGCTTCACGTTGCCGCGGCCGACCGCGTCGATCAGGTCGAACCCCTGCCGGGCGGTCTTGATCGGGTAGTCCGGCGCGCCGCTCAGCGGTTCGACGACGATCTGGATGCCCGCCCCTGCCGCGACGTCGGCGGCGAAACGGTAGTTCTCGATCGTCTGCGCGGTGGTCGGGAAGTTGCCGTGCAGCGCGTTGATCGTGCGGCAGCCGAGCCTGCTCGCGAGGGCCGTGGTGACCTCGGCGTTCGCCCGGAACTCCGCCTCCCTGCCCGGCCAGCTCGCCAGTCCCCGGTCGCCGGCGGGCAGGTCGCCGCCGAAGAGGTTGATCCCGACCAGCTGGACCCCCGCGTCCACGACCGCGTTCTCGAACGCCTCGACCTCACGCGTCTGCGGTACGGCGTCGGTGAACGGCCACCAGATCTCGACCGCCTCGAACCCGGCGGCCCGTGCCGCCGCCGGCCGGTCCAGCAACGGCAGTTCGGTGAAGAGCATGGACAGGTTTGCGTCGAACATCGCGTGGCGCCTTCCACCCAAAGATTTCGCAATGCGGAAGTTAGTTTTCGTACTACGGAGACACTAGACATCGCGGCGGAGCCAGGTCAAGAATGTGGAAACTAGATTCCGCGATACAGAAACTTGGAGAGCCGTGGACAGCTTCAACCACGCCCCGGAGGCCGAGCTCCGACCGCTGCTCGCCGAGTGCCTCGCGGTGCCCCGCTGGGTCGACGCGGTCGTGGCCGGACGGCCCTACCCGTCGCTCGACGCCCTCCTCGCGGCTTCTTCCGCTGCCGCACAAGGGCTTTCCGACGCGGAGGTGCTCGGCGCCATCGCCGGTCACCCGCGCATCGGCGAGCGGCAGCGGACCGGCGGGGTGTCGGCGAGCTGGTCGCGCTCGGAACAGTCCGGTGTGGACAGCTCCCAGGCCGACCGCCTGGCGGCTGCGAACGCCGCGTACGAGGACCGGTTCGGCCACATCTACCTGGTGTGCGCGACCGGCCTGAGCGGCGCGCAGATGCTCGACGACCTGGCCTCCCGCCTGCACAACCCGCCGGAGACCGAGCTGCGCGTCGTCAACGAGGAACTCGCGAAGATCGCCGCCTTGCGGCTGCAGAAGCTGATCGGGAGCTGAACAACATGGCCATCGTCCTGGGTCCCAACCAGTACGGCAAGGCGGAGAACCGCCTCGTCACGGTGTCGCGCAACGGTTCCGTGCACACGATCAGGGACCTGACCGTCAGCACGTCGCTGCGCGGCGACCTCGCCGACACCCACCTGACCGGCGACAACGCCAAGGTGCTCGCGACCGACACGCAGAAGAACACCGTCTACGCCTTCGCCAAGCAGGCCGCGGTCGGCGAGATCGAGGACTTCGCGCTGCGCCTGGGCCGCCACTTCGTCCGCTCGCAGGAACCGATCAGCGGCGCGCGCATCCTCGTCGACGAGCACTCGTGGGACCGCATCGACGGCCACGACCACGCGTTCGCGCAGGGCTCGAACGAGAAGCGCACCACCGCCGTGACGATCGACGGCGAGCAGGCGTGGGTGGTATCCGGCCTGCGAGACCTGGTGGTGCTCAAGTCGACGGGCTCGGAGTTCCACGGCTTCCCCAAGGACCCGTACACGACGTTGAAGGAGACCGACGACCGCATCCTGGCGACGTCGGTGACGGCCCGCTGGCGCTACACCGGCACCGACGTGGACTGGGCGAAGTCGTTCGCAGACATCCGCTCGGTGCTGCTGAAGACGTTCGCGGACAAGCATTCCCTGTCGTTGCAGCAGACGCTGTACGCGATGGGCGAGGCCGTGCTCCAGTCGCACGCCGAGGTCGCCGAGGTACGGCTCTCCATGCCGAACAAGCACCACTTCCTGGTGGACCTCAGCCCGTTCGGCCTGGAGAACGACAACGAGGTCTTCTACGCGGCGGACCGCCCGTACGGCCTCATCGAGGGCTCGGTGCTCCGCGACGACGCGCCCGGCGCTGGTCTCGCCTGGAGCACCCTCCCGGCGTTCTGACCGGCGAGACGACGCCGGGGCCGCGCTCGGCCCCGGCTACCGGTTCTCCGTGCCGCGCAACGACATCTGCTGGTCGCGCCACGAGTGGAACAGGTCGGCCTCGCTGTACCAGTCCACGCCGGTCGGCCGTTCGCCCGTCGTCATGAACTCGATCAGCAGCCGCCGGTACAGCTCCAGCGGAACGCCGACTCCCGGCGGGAAGTCCGTGTACTTCTCGTTGACGTACGGCGCGTCCGCGGAGCCCTTCGGCCAGCCCATGAAGGTGTTGTCGACGTAGTACAGGTAGCCCCACTCACCGCGCACGGCGAGGACGACGTTGTGGTCGGGATCGCCCTCGGCGGTGAGCGGCCTGCCGAAGTGGTCGAGCGACCCGTCGTTGCACTCGGGCCTCGCGAGCAGCCTGATCAGCGTGTCCACGTCCGCTTCACACGCGACGACCTGGTACTTGTGCTCCGCGGAGTCGAGGTCGGGTAGCCCGGTCCAGAGACCGGCTCGCATGCTCATGCGAGCCACCCTGCACCCATCGCCCGCGACATTCGACCGCCGAAGGCAGAACCACCTGAACGGGTGAGGCCCGATCAGCCCGACCGTGTGGCGAGACTGCGCAACGCCGACTCGTCGAGTCCGGTGGCGGCCTGCACTTCCACCGGATCGAGCGCACCGCAGTCCACCGCACGAAGAAAAAATGACGACAACGCCTGGGCCGTGGCTGGTTCGTCGAGCACGCCACCGGAAACGTTGTGCACGTACGCCTTCAGCCGCGCCGCATCGGCTTCCAGTCCCTCGCGGTAGAACGCGTAGACCGCCGCGTAACGCGTCACCAGTTGCGCCGGGTGCAGGTCCCAGCCCTGGTAGAAACCGTTCTCCAGCGAACGCCGCACGAGCCGGTAGTGCGTTTCCCACCCGTGCCGCTTCTGGTCGCCGACCGGCAGCACGTTCGTCGAACCGTCGGACAGCCGCACGCCCGTCCCGGCCGCGGACACCTGCATGACGTGCCGCGCGAAGTCGCACGCGCCGTGCGCAAGGTGTTGCTGCGCAGCGGAAAGCCCGCACCCGGCCGTGTAGTCGTAGGTGCCGAAGTGCAGCCCCGACACCTTGCCGCCGCCGGCCTCGATGAACCGCGGGATCGCGAGCCGTCCCTGCGAGTCCACCACCGACTGCGTCGTCTCGACCTGGATCTCGAACTTCAGGTCACCGCCGAAGAGGTCGAGGACCTCGGCGAACACCTCGACCTGGTCCGCCGACGTCACCTTCGGGAAGGTGATCACGAACCCCTGCGGCACCTCCTCCAGCGCCGTCAGGAAGATGTCGAGCGTCCGGAGCCCGCGTTCGCGCAGCTCCGGCGTGTCGAAAGACTTGATGCGCAAGCCGAACGACAGCGGCGCGACGCCCTCCTCGACCCAGCGCGACACGAGGTGCGCCGTGCTCTCGGCGTCCATGTCCTCGACGTCGTCCTCGGGCGCGCCGTAGCCGTCCTCGAAGTCGATCCGCAGGTCCTCCACCGGCTCGCGGCGCAGCTTGGCCCGCACGCGGTCCAGCACACCGCCGGGCAACGGCGGCAGCAGGTCCGGTTCGATCGACTCCAGCGCCTCGCGGCCCCAGTCCTCGACCGTGGAGGCGATGATCCGGCCGGCGGGCACGTAGCACGTGTGCACGGGCTGACGCCCCACCGGCCAGACGCGCTCCACAGTGGACAAACGCGCCGTCACGCGCGCGATGTCCTCGGGCGACAGCGATGTCTGGTACATCAGATCCGCTCGTAGGCCGGCAGTGTCAGGAAGTCGACGAAGTCCTCGGACAACGCGACCTGCTCGAACAGCTCCACGGCCGCCGCGACGTGCGGCCCCTCCAGCTCGCCGCCGACCCGCGCCAGCACCTCGCGGACCAGGTCCGCGGTCACCTGCGTGCCGTCGTCGAGCACGACGCCGTTGTGGACCCACTGCCACAGCTGCGACCGGCTGATCTCCGCGGTGGCGGCGTCCTCCATCAGGTTGTGGATCGCCGCGGCGCCGTTGCCGCCCAGCCACGACGCGATGTACCGCACGCCGACGTCGACGGCGCTCTCCAGCCCGGCCCGCGTCGCGGCGCCACCGGCGGACTTGAAGTCCAGCAGCTGCTCGGCCGTCACGGACACGTCCGGCCGCTGCTTGTCCACCTGGTTGGGCCGGTCGCCCAGCACCCCGTCGAAGATCTCCCGGCAAATCGGCACGAGGTCAGGGTGCGCCACCCACGAGCCGTCGAAACCATCGTTCGCCTCGCGCGTCTTGTCCTCACGAACCTTGCGCAACGCGTTCTCCGTGACCTCCGGGTCACGCCGGTTCGGGATGAACGCCGCCATGCCACCCATCGCGAACGCACCGCGCTTGTGGCACGTCTTCACCAGCAACTCGGTGTACGCGCGCATGAACGGCGCCGTCATCGTCACGCTGTTGCGGTCCGGCAGCACGTAGTCCGCGCCCGCGTCACGGAAGTACTTGATGACGCTGAACAGGTAGTCCCACCGACCGGCGTTGAGCCCCGACGCGTGGTCCCGCAGCTCGTAGAGGATCTCCTCCATCTCGAACGCGGCCGGAATGGTCTCGATGAGCACCGTCGCGCGGATCGTGCCGTGCGGCACGTTCAGCAGCTTCTGCGCCGTGGTGAAGACGTCGTTCCACAGCCGTGCCTCGAGATGCGACTCCATCTTCGGCAGGTAGTAGTAGGGCTTGCCCAGCTCGGCGTTGTGGAAGAAGTGCAGCCCGAAGTCGACCAGCGCCCCCACCGCCTTGCGCCCACCGAACTCCAGGTTCCGCTCGTCGAGGTGCCACCCGCGCGGCCGCACGACGATCGTCGGGTACGGCCCGCCCCCCAGCCGGTACTCCTTGCCCTCCGGCGAGGTGAACTCGATCGTCTCCCGCGCCGCCTCGTACAGGTTGACCTGCCCCTGCACGACGTTGTCCCAGTGCGGCGTGTTCGCGTCCTCGAGATCCGCGAGCCACACCTTGGCCCCGGAGTTGAGCGCGTTGATCGTCATCTTCCGCTCGGTCGGCCCGGTGATCTCCACCCGCCGGTCCCGCAACGCCTCGGGCGCGGGCGCCACCCGCCAGTCGCCCTCCCGCACGTGCTTCGTCTCGTCGAGGAACCCGAGAGGCCGCCGCTCCGCGCGCAGTGCGAGCAGCTCGTCCCGCCGCGCGGCGTGCGCCTCGTGCAGCTTGGCGACGAACTCAAGAGCTTCTCCGCTGAGGACCTGCACCTGCATCCACCTCTCTCGGTTCTGCTGTGTGGACTATAGTTTTTGCATTGCGGAACTGCAATGAGAGGAGCCCGCACGTGTCCACAGGTGGCGTGCAGTCCCTGCAACGGGCTTTCGACCTGCTGGAACGCCTGGCAGACGCAGGCGGCGAGGCATCGCTCTCCGAACTGGCGGCAACGTCGGGTCTCCCCCTCCCGACGATCCACCGCCTGATCCGCACCCTCGTCACGCTGGGCTACGTCCGCCAGAACAGCAACCGCCGCTACACCCTCGGCTCCCGCCTGATCCGCCTGGGCGAAACCGCCTCCCGCCAGTACGGCACCTGGGCAAGACCGTTCCTGTCCCAGCTGGTCGACTCGGTGGAGGAAACGGCGAACCTGGCCGTCCTGGACGGCGACGAGGTCGTCTACGTCGCCCAGGTCCCCTCGAAGCACTCGATGAGGATGTTCACCGAGGTAGGCCGCCGCCTGCTGCCCCACGGCACAGGCGTGGGCAAGGCGATGCTGTCGCAGCTCCCCCGCGACGAGGTGAAAGCCCTCCTGGACCGCACCGGCCTACCGGCCTACACCTCGAACACGATCACGGACCCCGCCGAGCTGCTCGCCTCACTGGACGAGATCACCCGACGCGGCTATGCACTGGACGAGTCGGAACAGGAGCTGGGCGTGCGCTGCATCGCCGTCCCGGTACTGGGCGGCCCCACCCTCGCAGCTGTGTCGGTGTCAGGTCCGGAGGGCCGCCTGACCAAGGAGGCGGTGGCCAAGATCCTCCCGGAGGTCCAAGCAGTCGCACAGCGACTGGCAGACCGACAACAGGCATGAGGCCACCGCGAAGGCGAGCAGCAAGACCCCGCGGAACGCGAGCGGTCAAGCGGTGGGGGCCTGCGTCCCCCCGACCTCAGGACCCCCGCGGCTCACCCTGCCCAGCACCCCCGGCAAGATCGGAAACTCACCCGAGCAGGGCGTCCACGAAGGCCCCTGGCTCGAACGGCGCCAGGTGATCGGCCCCTTCCCCCAGCCCGACCAGCTTCACCGGAACCCCCAGCTCCCGCTGCACCTGGAACACGATCCCGCCCTTGGCGGTCCCGTCCAGCTTGGTGAGCACGATCCCGGTGATGGCCACCTGCTCAGCGAAAACCCGAGCCTGCGTCAGCCCGTTCTGCCCGGTGGTCGCGTCCAGGACGAGCAGCACCTCATCCACCACGGCCTGCTTCTCGACCACCCGCTTCACCTTGCCGAGCTCGTCCATCAGCCCGACCTTGGTGTGCAGCCGCCCGGCGGTGTCGATCAGCACCGTGTCGACCCCGGCGTCCATCCCCCGCTTCACGGCCTCGAAGGCGACCGAAGCCGGGTCTCCGCCCTCAGGTCCGCGAACGGTCTCGGCCCCGACCCGCTTGCCCCAGGTCTCCAGCTGGTCCGCGGCGGCGGCGCGGAACGTGTCCGCGGCGCCGAGGAGCACGGTCCGGCCGTCGGCCACCAGGACGCGGGCGAGCTTGCCGGTGGTGGTCGTCTTGCCGACGCCGTTGACGCCGACCACGAGCAGCACGGCGGGCTTTCCTGCGTGCGGGAGGGCCTTCAGGGAGCGGTCCATCTTCGGGGCGAGCGCGTCGACGAGCACCGAGCGCAGCAGGGCGTGGGCCTCGGCTTCGGTGCGCACGCCGGCGGCGACGATCCGGGACCGGAGGGTCTCCACGATCTCCATCGTCAGGGTGGCGCCGAGGTCGGCGATCAGCAGCGTGTCCTCGACGTCCTGCCACGAGTCCTCGTCGAGGTCGCCGGCGCCGAGCAGGCCGAGCAGGGAGGTGCCGAACGCGTTGCGCGACTTCGACAGCTTTCCGCGCAGGCGCTCCAGGCGGCCTTCCGTCGGTTCGATCTCCTCGACCTCGGAGGCTTCCACCGGGAGGTCGACCTCGACGAAGCCGCGCTTCACGGAGTCGCGCGGCACGGAGGCGTCGTCGCCCACGCCCGGCTGGCCGTCGACCTCGGTGCGGTCGGCGACCGGGTGCTCGACGGGAGCGGGGGCGGAGGTCACGACCTCCTCGGTCACCGCCGCGTCGGTCACCGCCTCGGTCACCGTCGCCTCGGGGGCGGCGGGCGTCAGCGAGATGCCGGACGAAGCCTGGTAGCCGGTCGGGCGGGCACCCTGCTCCCTCTGCTTCTGGGTCAGGCTGATGCGACGGCGACGCGTCAGCACCACACCGGTCACCAGCGCGGCGATCAGCACGACCACCACGACGACGAGGATCAGGACAAGGGAAGACGTTGACACGGGGACCATGGTTCCACAGGCGCGCATGTGATCCGCCAACCATGTAGCGATCAATTAGGCGAAATTTTCACCAAACCTCTTGCGCCCGGCTGTGGTGTGGAATAGACCACACGTCGTGAGGGTGATCGGACTGATCTCCGGCACGTCGATGGACGGCATCGACGTGGCCGTCGCCGACCTGTCGATCCACGGCGATGTGGTCGAGCTGGTGCCGGTGCAGTGCGCCGAGCACCCCTTCCCCGAGGACCTGCTGGCGATGCCGGGGAACCTCGCGGAAGTGTGCGCCTTCGACACGTCGCTCGGGCAGGCTTTCGGCGAAGTTGCCGCCGGATACCTACCTGCGGACCTGGTCGCCTCCCTCGGACAGACGGTCCACCACGAGGTGCAGGACGGCGAGTGCCTCGGCACGCTGCAGCTCGGCCAGCCCGCGTGGATCGCCGAGCGGACCGGCCTGCCCGTCGTCGCCGACCTGCGCGTGCGCGACGTCGCCGCCGGTGGTCACGGCGCGCCGCTCGCCTCGACGCTGGACGCGTTGTGGCTGGCCGGGGACGCGCCCGCGGTCGCGCTGAACATCGGCGGCATCGCGAACATCACCGTCGTGCGGCCCGGCAGCGCCCCGGTCGCCTACGACACCGGACCCGGCAACGCGCTGCTGGACGCCGTGGTGGACCGCGTCACGGACGGGCGCAAGCGCCAGGACACCGGCGGCGAGCTCGCCCGCAGGGGCCGCGTCCGCGAGGACGTGCTCAAGAAGCTCCTCGCCGACCCCTACTACGCCAGGCCGTGGCCGAAGTCGACGGGCAAGGAGGTCTACAACGCGCGCTATCTCGACGCGTTCGCGGCCGTCGAGCCCGAGGACCTGCTCAGAACGCTCGTCGAGCTGACCGCCCGCACCATCGCGGACGCGTGCCGGGCCCACGACGCGAATGTCGTCGTCGCGTCCGGCGGCGGTATGCGCAACCCGGTGCTGGTGGCCGCGCTGGAGCAGGCGCTCGGCCCGATCCCGCTGACGACCAGCGACACGCAGGGCCTGCCGCGCGACGGCAAGGAGGCGTATCTCGCCGCCCTGCTCGGGTTCCTCACCTGGAACGGGATCGCGGGCAACACGCCGTCCGCGACCGGCGCGTCCGGCCCGCGGCTGCTCGGCGCGATCACGCCGGGCGCGGGACCGTTGCGGCTGCCCGAGCCCGTCACCACCGCCGTGTCCAAGCTGAAAGTGGGGGAACCGAAGTGCGCGCACTAGACCTCGCGATCATCGGCCTGTTCCTCGTCGGCATGCCGTTGATCGGCATGGCGATCGGCGGCAGGCAGAAGTCGTCGACCGACTACTTCGTCAGCGAGAAGCGCATCTCCTGGTGGGTCGTCTGCCTGTCGGTGGTGTCCGCGGAGACGTCGACGCTCACGGTGCTGAGCGTGCCGGTGATCGCGTACATGGCGACGCCCGCGCAAGGCGGCATGACGTACCTGACGCTCGCGCTGGGCTACATCGTCGGCCGGATCATCGTCAGCTTCGTGCTGCTCCCCCGCTACATCGCAGGCGACCTGGTGACGGCGTACGCGTTCCTGGGCAAGCGGTACGGCAACGGGATGCGCGCCACGGCGTCGGTGACGTTCCTCTTCACCCGCCTGCTCGCCGACGGCATCCGGCTCTTCGCGACCGCGATCCCGATCAAGGTCGTGCTCGCCGAGTACGGCGTCGACGCGTCCTACTGGACGATCGTGGTGGCACTGGGCATCGCGATGGTGTTCTACAGCTTCTTCGGCGGCGCCCGCGCGGTCGTGTGGGTCGACGCGATCCAGATGCTCTGGTACGTCCTGGGCGGCATCGCGATCATCTGGGTGCTGGCGGGAAAGCTGCCGGACGGCTGGTTCTCGGACGCGGCCGACGCCAACAAGTTCCAGCTCTTCGACTTCACGTCGTCGCCGCTGACCGGCGCCTACCCGTTCGTGGCCGCGTTCTTCGGCGGTGCGCTGCTGTCGATGGCCTCGCACGGCGCCGACCAGCTGATCGTGCAGCGGCTCATGGCCACGCGGGACGTGAAGTCCGCGCAGAAGGCGTTGATCGCCTCCGGGTTCGTGGTGTTCCTGCAGTTCGCGTTCTTCCTGTTCATCGGCGTGATGATGTGGGTCTTCTACGCGGGCGTCGACCCGGTGAAGGACCTGGGGCTCACCAACAAGGACGAGCTGTTCGCCCACTTCATCGTCAACGACCTGCCGAGCGGCCTGTCCGGGTTCGTGATCGCCGGCATCCTCGCCGCCGCGCTCTCGTCGTCGCTGGGCGCCTTGGCCTCCAGCACGGTCACCGACGTCTACGAACGCGTCCGCAAGACCCCGATGACCGACGACGAGCGCCTGCGCCACGGCCGGATCTGGACGTTGGTGTGGGCGGGCCTGCTCATCGTCTGCGCGGGCCTGTTCGCCTCCTCGAACAAGACGACCGCGGACCCGATCGTGGTGCAGGCGCTCGGCATCGCGGGCTACACCTACGGCGCGCTGCTCGGGGCCTTCCTCCTCGGCCTGATCTTCAAGCGCGTCACGCAGGCGGACGCGGTCGTCGCGTTCGTGACGACCGTGCTGGTCGTCGGTTTCGTGATCCTCGGGGTCAAGTTCGTCGGCAGCACGCCGACGATCGACTTCGCGAAGGCGGACGCCACCAGGAAGTCCCTGACCGGCTGGTGGAACACGCCGCTCGGGGTGGCGGTCACCCTCCTGGTGGGCGGGTTGCTGTCACTGCGGCACTCACGCGGTGTGGCGGTAGGCGACGAGCTCGACGTGGAGACGAAAGCCTAGGCGGGCGAACATCTTCTGCGACGAGTCGTTGCCCGCGTGGATGGAGGCGGCGGCCTGCGGTCTCGCACCGTGGTCCGCCGCGAGTTTCCACAGCAGCTCGGTGATGAGCGCGGCACCGACGCCCTGACCGCGAACCTCGGGTTCGACGGCCACGAAGTCGACGTAGTACTCCTCGGGTTGCGCCTTGCCCGCTGCGTACCCGAGCACGCGTTGGCCGTCCATGGCGACGACGACCGTGCGTGTCGCCGGGTCGGACTCCACGAGCTGTTTGCCGGACAAGTACGTCCGCGGGAAACATCGCTCGTGCAGCACGGCCACGGCCTCGTGCACGAACTTGTCGGTCGGCAGGACGCGCATCTCGCGTTCGCTGGGGCACTTGGCGTCCCGCAGCAGCAACGTGCGCAGGTCCCCGTTGTCGAGGACGTGGATGGCGCTCGCCTTGCCGGCGGCGAAGCCGTGCCGTTCGGCGAACGCGGCCAGCCGCCGGTGGGCGGTGTGGCCGTAGAGCTCGAGGTCGGTGACGTCGGCGAGGAGCTCGGCGGCGCGGCGGAACAGCGCGTCGGCGGTCTGGTCCCAGATGCGGCTGCCCGCCGGGTGGTTGACCGGGACGTCGACGAACGGGCCGTGCAGCCAGGCGCGGCCCAGCTCGGCGTCGACCTCCACGCTGAGCATGCCGGTGATGTTGTCGTCGGCGTCGACGGCGACCACGGTGCAGTCGGCCCAGGTGGGCTCGAACTCGCCGAGCTCTGCCCGGAGCTCGTCGACTGTCTCACCGAGGTACCCGATGTGGTGCGCCTTGTCGGCCTGGAGCCGGACCAGCAGCGCCATCGTGGCGCCGAGGTCGCCAGGTTCGGCGAAACGGATGTCGTACATGAAGGGAATGGTTGCTCGCACAGCCGTACGAAGCGAGGGAGTTTTCCACTCGTACCGAGACGCGCGGGTGCGGGCACCCGGCTGGCGTAAAATGGCGCGGATGTCCACCGGCGCAGAGCACTCCGGCACGCCGTCCACCAGGGCCGAGTCCCTGGCCCACGCGGGTGACTTCCGAGGGGCGGTCACCGAGTTCCGCGCTCTCGTGAAACAGCGCACAGCGGCCGCGGGGGCGGACGACCCCGAGACCCTCGACGCCCGGCTGAACCTCGCGCGGGTGCTCGGCACCGCCGCGCAGTTCGGCAAGGCCATCGGCGTCTGCGAGCCGCTGCTGCGCGACCAGGTGCGCGTCCTCGGCGCCGAGCACGCCGACACGCTGGAGACCCGTCAGCTGCTCGCCAACCTGCGGTACCGGGCCGGTGACGCCCAGGGAGCGGCCGAGGAGCTGGAGCGGCTGGTGGCGGCGCTGTCGCACGTCCTGCTGCCCACGCACGACCGGATCGTGAAGCTCAGGCGCGACATCGCGTTCCTGCGCCGTCCCTGACGAGGCGGGAGAGAACACTCACACCGCCGGGCCTGCTCAGCCTGGTATGCGCCCCTCGTTCGCGGGCGCAACCGAGATTCGGGCTTGCAGGGCTGGTGAGGGTGGGGGACTCTTTTACAGTGAGTGAGGAAACGATCCAACTCGATCTCAACGAATCCGGGGTGGCTGTCGACCTGCCCTTGCCGTCGAACAACCGGGACGGTGTCCAGGGAGTTCCGTACCGGCCGGTCGAATTCCGAGACGATGATCTGCCCACCGCACTGGAGCGCGCCGCCATCTGGTTGCGGCAGACCCAGGAGTGGCTGGGCGAGCCCGTTGACGTGATCGCGGTCCACCTGGACTACGACGACACGCACGGCAACCCGTACTACGACCTCAAGCTGCTCTGCAACGACGAGGACCTGGCGGGAGTGCCGAAGGTCATCCGAGAACACGAGGGTTCCCCTACCGGCCAGTAGCTTTCCTAGGCTACCGTTCGGAAGCATGTCGGATCGCGTATATCCCCCGGTGATCGCCGCAGCGAAGCTCATGTTCAAGGTGCTGGACCTGCGGATCACCGTGGAAGGGGCGCACAACGTCCCCCGCACGGGTGCAGCGGTGCTGGCGTCCAACCACGTCAGCTACCTCGACTTCATCTTCGCGGGTTACGGGGCGCACCCGTCGGGGCGTCTCACGCGGTTCATGGCGAAGCACGAGATCTTCGCCAACAAGATCGCAGGCCCGCTCATGCGCGGCATGCACCACATCCCCGTCGACCGGAGCGCGGGCCAGGCTTCCTACCAGCAGGCCCTGTCCGCGCTCCGCACCGGCGAGGTGGTCGGGATCTTCCCCGAGGCGACCATCAGCCGCTCGTTCACGGTCAAGGACATCAAGTCCGGCGCGAACCGGCTGGCGCACGAGGCAGGGGTCCCGCTGATCCCCGTGGCCCTGTGGGGCACCCAGCGGCTCTGGACCAAGGGCCGCCCCAAGAACCTCACGCAGCGGCACGTGCCCATCACGATCCTCGTCGGCGAGCCGTTCGAGGCCGCTCCCGGCGACTCCGGTGACGCGCAGCTGCACAAGCGCCTGACCGAGCTGCTGGACAAGGCGCAGGCGGACTACCCGAACGAGCCGGGCGCCTGGTGGGTTCCCGCGCACCTCGGCGGCACCGCGCCGACCCCGGAAGAGGCCGCGAAGCTCGACGCCAGGGGCCGCTAGTCCTCTTCGGGACCGGCCGTCGTCCCAGCGGCCGGCTCCACAACGGACTCCGCGGCGGGTTCGGCGGCGGGTTCGGCCGCACGCGCCGGACCCTCCCCGTTCTGCCGCAGCCGCTGCGAGATCACCTGCGAGATGCCGTCACCGCGCATCGAGACGCCGTAGAGCGCGTCCGCGATCTCCATCGTCGGCTTCTGGTGCGTGATGATCAGCAGCTGCGACCGTTCCCGCAGCTGCTCGAACAGGCTGATCAGCCGGTGCAGGTTCGTGTCGTCCAGCGCCGCCTCGACCTCGTCCATCACGTAGAAGGGCGAGGGGCGGGCGCGGAAGATCGCGACCAGCATGGCGACGGCGGCCAGCGACTTCTCGCCGCCGGAGAGCAGCGACAGACGCTTGACCTTCTTGCCCGGCGGGCGGGCCTCCAGCTCGATGCCGGTGGTCAGCATGTCCTCGGGCTCGGTCAGCACCAGCCGGCCCTCGCCGCCGGGGAACAGCACCTTGAACACGACCTCGAACTCGCGCGCCACGTCGTGGTAGGCCGACGTGAAGACCTCCAGGATCTTGTCGTCGACCTCCTTCACGACGGTCAGCAGGTCGCGGCGGGTGTCCTTGATGTCCTCCAGCTGCGTCGAGAGGAACTTGTAGCGCTCCTCCAGCGCGGCGAACTCCTCCAGCGCGAGCGGGTTCACCTTGCCCAGCAACGACAGGTCGCGCTCGGCGCGCTTGGCGCGGCGGGCCTGGGTGTCGCGGTCGTACGGCATCGGCTGCGGCTCGGAGACCTGCTCGCCGCGGTCCTTGGCGGCCTGGTACTCGGCCATCTCCTGGGCCGACGGCGGCACAGGGCAGTCCGGGCCGTACTCGGTCACCAGGTCGTCGAGACCGATGCCGAAGTCCTCGGAGATCTTGGTCTCCAGCTGCTCGATGCGCATCCGCTGCTCGGCGCGGAGCACCTCGTCGCGGTGCACGGCGTCGACGAGCTTCTCCAGCTCGCCGGACATCTCGCGGACCAGGTTGCGGACCTGGGTGAGCAGCAGCTCGTGCTGCGCGCGGCGTTCCTGCGCCTGGTCTCGTTCGCGGGCGGCGCGGGCCAGCGAGACCTCGATGCGTTCCAGGGCCTGTTCACCGCCGCGGACGACGGCCTGCGCGACCTTCGCGCCACGAGCGCGGTGGGCGGTGGCACGGGCGTGGCGTTCGCGCGCCTCACGTTCGGCGCGTGCGGCCCGGCGCAACGCGTCCGCCTTGCCCTGCACCGCACGCGCGCGCTCCTCGGCGGTGCGCTGCACGAGCCGTGCGTCCATCTCGGCCTGACGGGCGGAGGCGAGCTCGGCCGCCAGCGCGTCGCGCTGCTCGGTGTCCGGCTCGTCCTCGAGCGTCTGCTCCTCCTCGGCCATGAGCAGCCGTTCCTCGAGCTCGCCCAGCTTCAGCAGGGCCTCCTCGCGGGACCGCTCGACCTTGGCGCGCTGCTCGCTGATCCGGTTGACCTCGGCCTCGGCGGACCGCACGGCGGCGGCCATCCGGTTCAGGCGCTCGCCGGAGCGGGCCTGGCGGACCTTGGCCTCCTGCACGGCCTCCTTGACGGCGTCGAGCACCTTGCGGCGGGCCTGCTGCTCGGCGCGGGCACCCTCCAGCGCCGCCGACGCGTGCTCCAGCGCGCGTTCCGCGGTGGCGAGCTGTTCTTGGGCCTCGTCGACCGCGGCCTGCACCTCGATCACGCTCTGGCCCTGCGACCCCGAACCGCCGACGGCCCAGTCCGTTCCGAACAGGTCTCCGTCGCGCGTCACCGCACGGACGTTCAGACGAGCGGCGGTGTCCAGGTCCTCCACGACGGCGAGGCGGTCCAACGCGCGTGCCAGCGCGGGACGCAACGCCTCGGGCGCGTGCACGACGTCGACCGCCCACCGCGCTCCGTGCGGGAGGGGACCCCACTGGCTCGTGTCCACACTGGAACCCGGCGAGCCGATGAGGACGCCCGCACGGCCGAGGTCCTTCTCCTTCAACAACTTCAGCGCCGCGAGCGCACCCTCTCCGGACGCGACCGCGACGGCGTCGGCGATCGGGCCGAGCGCGGCGGCCAGCGCGACCTCGTAGCCGGGTTCGACCGTCAGCAGCGCGGCCACGGACCCCAGCAGCCCCGGCACGTCGGACGCGAGCAGCGCCCCCGCACCGTCCTTGCGGGTCAGTCCCAGCGAGAGCGCGTCCACCCGCGCACGCCACGACGCGATGTCGCGTTCCGCGGTGCGTTCGGCCTTGACCAGCTCCTCGACGCGCTGCCGGGCCGCGTCGTTCGACTGCACGGCCTGACGGAGACGTTCGTCGAGGTCGTGGTCGTCCTCGTCCTCGGTGCCGGTGATCTCACGCGCCTCGGCCAGCTCCATCGAGGCGAGCTCGACGCGTTCGGTGGCCTCCGACAGCGTGACGGTGAGACGTTCGATCTCCTCGGCGGTGGCGTTCGTCTTGCTGCGCAACGCCTCCACCTGGCCGGACAGCCGCGCCAGGCCCTCCCGGCGGTCGGCGATGGCGCGGACGGCGGCGAGGTGCGCCTTCTCCGCCTGCGACACCATGCGCTCCAGCTCCGACCGCGTCTCCACGGCCTCGGCGAGCGCGATGCGCGCCTCGGTCACGCCCTCCTGGAGCTCCAGCTCCATCTCGGCCGTCTCCTCGGCCTCGCGTTCGAGGTCGTCGGGGTCACGGCCGCGGCTCGGCGCGTCCACGTCGGCGGACAGGTGCCGGGCGCGTTCGGCGGCGAGACGGACCGTGCCGCGCAGCCGTTCCTCCAAAGCGGACAGCCGGTACCAGGTGTCCTGCGCGGCCTGCAGCTTCGGCGAGTCGGCCGCGACGCGTTCCTCCAGCTCGTTCTGCTGGTACTGCGCGGCCTGCAACGACTTCTCGACCTCGGCGCGGCGCTCACGGGCCTTCGCCTCGTCGTGCTCCTCCTGCGCGATGGCCGCCCGCTGCGTCACGAGGTCGTCGGCGAGCAGGCGCAGCTTCGAGTCGCGCAGCTCGGACTGGACGACCTGGGCGCGGCGGGCGATCTCCGCCTGCTTGCCGAGCGGCTTGAGCTGGCGGCGCAGCTCGGCGGTGAGGTCCGTCAGGCGCGTCAGGTTCGCCTGCATCGCCTCCAGCTTCCGCAGCGCCTTCTCCTTGCGCTTGCGGTGCTTGAGGACGCCCGCTGCCTCCTCGACGAACGCTCGCCGTTCCTCCGGCTTGGACTCGAGGATCGCGGCGAGCTGGCCCTGACCGACGATCACGTGCATCTCGCGGCCGATGCCGGAGTCCGACAGCAGCTCCTGGATGTCCATCAGGCGGCACGAGCTGCCGTTGATCTCGTACTCGGTGGCGCCCTCGCGGAACATGCGGCGGGTGATCGACACCTCGGTGTAGTCGATCGGCAGCACGCCGTCGGAGTTGTCGATCGTCAGCGTCACCTCGGCGCGGCCGAGCGGCGCGCGGCCGGACGTGCCGGCGAAGATGACGTCCTCCATCTTGCCGCCGCGCAGGTCCTTGGCACCCTGCGTGCCCATCACCCAGCGCAGTGCGTCGAGCACGTTCGACTTGCCGGACCCGTTGGGGCCGACCACACAGGTGATGCCGGGCTCGAAGCGCAGCGTGGTAGCCGAGGCGAAGGACTTGAAGCCCTTCAGCGTCAGGCTCTTGAGGTGCACGCCGGGCAGACTACCCAAGCGCTTGCGGCGGCTGCGGGAGGCGGGCCCTGACCTGCGTTTCCGGCCACCTCCACGCCTGGCGGGGTCACGGGCGGAGGGTGACCAGGAGCCCCGTCTCGTCCGACACCTCCAGCCGGTCGATCTCGTCCACCCGGAACGACGTCGCGCCGGGAACCCGCTCGCCGGAGCCGTGCGGGGTGCCCCACCAGCCACCGGTCTCGCGCTGCCCCCTCCGGTCGAAGACGACGACCTTGCACCGCGCGCCCGGTGTGACGTCGCCGAGCTCGAACCACATCTCCGTGCCCCAGGACCTGGACACCAGCGAGACCTCGCCGCCCACCCCGGTGCCGGGGTCCCTGGCCGCCCAGGTCGGTCCCGGTGGCGGCTGCAGGAACAGGACGCCGCCGACCACGGCACCCACGACGAGCACCGCCGCGGCCACGAGCGCCACCCTGCCGCGGCGCCGCGGCTTCGGCGGGACGGCGGGGAGGTCGTCGAGGTTCTCGACGTCGTCCAGGGTCAGCCTGCCGAGCAGGCCCGGCAGCGGGGCGAGGCGCAGCAGCTCGGCCTGGCAGCCGGCGCAGTCGCCGAGATGGCGTTCGAACACGGCTCGTTCGGCGAGGTCGAGCGAGCCGAAGAGGTAGGCGCCGACCTCGACGGTGTGCGGGCAGCTCACGCTCCGGTCACCCCTCTCTCCTCCAGTGCGTCGCGCAGCGCCCTCAGCGCGTAGAAGCTGCGCGACTTGACCGTGCCCGGCGGGACGCCGAGCGTCTTGGCAGCCTCCGCGATGGTGCGGCGGCGGTAGTAGAGCTCGATGACGACCGCCCGGTGCTCCGGCGTGAGCGCCTTGAGCGCCGCGGCGATCTGCCACGACTGCAGCACGTGGTCGATCTGGTCGCCGACCGCCGGCAGGTCGACCGGTTCGAGCGGCACCTCGGCGGCACGCGCGTTGCGGCGCCGGTAGCCGGAGATCACCAGATTCCTGGCGACCGTGTAGAGCCACGGTGCCGCGTCGTCCGGTTCCAGCTCGGTGTGGTGCCGCCACGCGCGCAGCAACGTCTCCTGCACGACGTCCTCCGCCAGCTGGTAGTCGCCCTCGACCAGCCGCAGCACGTAGTGCAGCAGCGGTGCCCTCCAGCGCTCGTAGAGCTGGACGAGGACGTCTTCCGAGGAGTCCACGCCCCTACTACGCCGCTGCGCCCGGAAAGGTTCAGCGCTCCACGAAGCCGGTCAGGTCGCCCCGCGCGTCGGACCACTGCTCACCGACCGACTCGACATCACCCGGTGTTTCACCCGAACGGAGAGCCTGGAGCAGTAGTTCGCACTTCTCGCGGGAACCCTCGGCAACGACCTCGACCCGTCCGTCCGGCCGGTTCGACGCGCTTCCCACCAGGCCCAGCTCCAACGCCCTGGCCCGCGTCCACCAGCGGAAACCGACACCCTGCACCCGTCCGCGCACCCATGCGTTCAGTCGTACGTCCACCTCCGCATGGTGGCGCAGTGACCGAAGGTGACGGACAACGCACTCTGGGGTTGTCACCCATTAGTGGTACCGTCCCGAGCCGTGAGTGCCCGCAGCCTCTTACTCGGCCTGCTGATCGGTGCAACCGGTGTCGGCGGTCTCGCTTTCAGCGGTACCGCGCCTCTCGGCATCGACATCACGAGCACCGCCCAGCAGGAGAACCCCGACGCGGCGAACCAGCTCGGGACCGGCGGTGGCGCGGCTCCCGGAACACGGCAGCCCACGCCGAACGGCAGCACCGGCACCCCCACCTCGTCGTCGGACTCTTCCGCTCCCACCACCACGACGACGACGGAGCCCACCTCCACCACGTCCGAGACTCCCACCACGACGACGGCGCCTCCCGAACCGCCCGAGTCCCCGGAGAACCCGGCCCCGCCGCCCCCGCCCGCGGGCCAGACGCCCGAACAGGCCGTGCTCTCGCTCGTGAACGACGCCCGCGCCGCGAAGGGCTGCAAGGCCCTGGTGATCGACGACCGCATCACGACCGCCGCCCAGGCGCACAGCACGGACATGGCCAGCAAGAACTACTTCTCGCACACGTCGCAGGACGGCAGGACCTTCGACGTGCGGATGAAGGCGGCGGGCTACCCCAGGCCGGGCGGGGAGAACATCGCGATGGGCTACCGCACGGCCGCGCAGGTCGTGGACGGCTGGATGAAGAGCCAGGGCCACCGGGAGAACATCGAGAACTGCAGCTTCACCACCATGGGCGTGGGCCTGGACACCCGCGGCTTCTACTGGACCCAGAACTTCGGCCGCTGACCTTCTGAGCAGGGGAAACTTCGTGTACGAGAGCCCGGAACCGGACTCGCGCCCGCGCTTGCGCCGCGGTGCACCCCAGGTCGTCCTCGCCGCCTCCGGCGTGGTGCTGGCCACCCTCTTCGCCACCGTCGCCTCGCTGGCGGCGGGTTCGGACTCCGCCTCCGAGACGCCGGCGACCCAGCCTCCGCGCAGGGAGGCCGTGAAGGACGCGCTCAGCGTGGTGCCGACGTTCTCACCGTCGTCGACCCCCGAGGAGACCTCGGAGACCACCACCGAGACGACGACGGCGACCACCACGACGACGACGAAGCGGCAGACGCGCGTCACGACCATCACGCGCCCCGACGGCACGACGACCACCGTCACGACCGACGACCCGCCGCCGGCGAACACGTCGACCTCGACGACCACGGTGCCGCCGGTCATCACGACGACCACGACGCCGCCCCCGGTCATCACGACCACCACGCCGGCCAACCCCACTACAACGACTTCGGCGCCGTAGGGTTACGCCAGTCACCACGCCGTGACGGAGAGCTACACGAAGGTGTGGCGTAACTGAGGCGACGGTGCGTTTCCGCCGATAACTCGAACGCAAGTCCATCCGACCGGGTTTCCCACGAGGAGATGGGTGTGTTCGAGGTAGAACATCCGCAGTCACCTGCCACCGAGCAGGAGCCCCGGAAGAAGCGCGTGGGCACGGCGGTGCTGCTGGCCGCGGGCGGTGTGGTGGTCGCGACCCTGTTCGCCACCGTGGCGTCCATGCTCGCCGCATCCGGCAGGGAGGCGGCCACGCAGGAGCAGCCGGCCGCCGAGGTCGTCCAGACGATCACCAGCGTGGCGCCCGACGGCAGCACGAGCACGGTCGTCGTGACCGTGTCGTCCACCGCGGTGAAGTCCGCCGTGGCGCCGGCGAACCGCCCGGCCCCGAGGTCCCAGGAGCAGCACCAGCCGGAGGCGGTCGCTCCCGGCCGGCCGCAGCTGACGACGAACCCGGCCGAGCCGACGCCCTCGCAGACGCACAGCAACCCGCCCACGTCGTGGACGGAACCGCCCGCGTCGAGCTCGACGGCCCCTCCGGAGACCGAGCCGCCGGAGACCTCGTCGGCGACCTCCCCGTCACCGGAGCCGCAGCAGTAGCGGGTCCGCAGCGCTTCCTCCCCAGGCCGACGAGACCACGTCTCGTCGGCCTGTTCGTTCCGCGCGCCCCGGTGACGTCAATGCCGCTCGCATTCGCGTCACCATTTCCGGGCCGTGAGCATGGCGAACGTTTCTCGCGTCTTGATAGCGCCGTTGAGACACCACGACGCCGATTTCCGCACTTCCCGTCACACGCCGCGCTTGGACCGTTCGGGGGCACGCGGTAGGCCACCCAGCGTCTCAAGTGTGCCTTCCCACAGTTCTGACCGGACAACTGTCCCGCTGAATCCCGCTGCGCCGCGCGGCCTCTTCGAGTGCGTCCGCGCGCGCTTTTTACGCTGTTTACCAGCGCATTCATGAGCGCCGGGCGAGTGCCGTGGCATCCCGCGTCACCACAACGGCCGAATGGGTTATCGGCAGTTGGCGGATAGCGCGCGGAGCGTGAATGAGGGAAAGTTCCAGGGTTCGTGTCCGAATTCGGACAATCACATGCGCGCGGAGAAACGATGCCCACCACCGTCACCAACCACGAGGCACTTCAACTCGTGGTGGCCGTGCACCGGCTGGTGCGAAGTCTTCGGCAGGCCGCTCCGGCCCGTCGTTTGCAACCCACCCAGTTATTGGTGCTGTCAGAACTGAGCGCCCACGGCCCGATGCGGATCGGCGAGATCGCCGTGCGCGCGCTGTGTTCGCAGCCGACCGCGACAACCGTCGTGACCAGCCTGGAGTCCACCGGACTCGTCCGCAGGGAACCCGACGCCGCCGACGGCAGGGCGACCATAGTCGTGCTCACGGAAGTCGGCCGCGACACCATCGCGTCGCTCGCTCACGGCGAGGCCGAACTATTGAGTGAAAGAATGTCGGAGCTTTCGCCGGAAGACCGGGAACACCTGCGCTCGGCCATGCCCATATTGCGCCACCTGGCCGAACCGCAGGAGAACAAGTAGGAGCGGGACCCCCCGACGTGGTCCCGCTCCAGGATTTACTTGCTGGGTGACACAGAAGTGGGTGGCACCGGGCTGGAAGGTTCACTTCCAGAACTCGGCGGTGCCGAACCGGACGGTTCCGCGGCCGAGGAAGTTGACGGAGCGGACACGCTCGGTGCCACCGTGTAACAAACGCCGTTCTGGTACTCGATCTGCGGCCGCGGATACCGGTTCGCCGGAATCACCGGTTCCGGTCCCGCGTTCGCGGCGCAACGGCTGTAGTACCGCGGCGCATTGATCGGTTCGCCGTCCTGGTCGTACAGCAGCACGTTCGTGAGCATCTTGCCGTTCTCGTCGTAGACGTAGATGTTCTCGTACTGCTGCATCACGGGACCCGAGTACGACGACCGCTCCGGGGTGTAGCCGAGCTGCGTCGCCGTCATGTCGATCACCTGGAACAGCACCCCGACCGCCAGCGCGGAGGCGGGCAGGCTGAACCACAGCCACCGCCGGTCGAGCTTGGCCCGCGGCCCCGCGTACACCGACACGACGGCGACGGCGGCGATCGCGAGGAACCCGAGCAGGTTGCGGCTCGCCAGCAGCACGGCCCCGAGCCCGAGCAGCGCGGCCCGCACCAGCCACCAGGCGGGCTGCAACGTCCGCAGGTAGGTGATCGTGCGCTCGGCCGGCGTGCCCTGCTCCGGCGTCAGCCACTTCTTGAGGCGGACGGTCTCCGGCAGGTGCCGGACGTCCTGCTGGACGGGTCCCCTGTCGTGCACGAGCGCGAGGCTCAGCACCAGGATCACCGCGGGCAGGAGCAGCACCGCGGGGTCCCGCAGCGCGACCGTCCCGGCGAGCAGCGTGATGCCGGTGGCCCCCGCGAGCCCCCACGCGGCGGCACGGGGCCTGGTCAGCCACTGCCGCTTCGTCGTGACGGGCAGCCGCTCGGTCCGCGGCGGGTAGCCGGCGGCCTGCCGCAGCTCCCGCGCGTACCGCTCGGCCGGTCCGAGCCGCTGTTCGAGGGTCTCGCCGGGCCCCAGCTCGGCCGAGAGCTCCGCGACGTGGGCGCGGACGTCCTCCATGATCTCGGCGACCTCGTTGGGCGGCAGGTCGTCGAGCGCGACACGCAGCTCCGCCAGGTAGTGCTCGATGCCGAGCTCTTGCGTGTTCATGCCGCGACCTCCTCGAGCAGGCCGTCCAGCGTGCTGGCGAACGACCTCCACATCTCCGCCGACTCGGCCAGGCGACCTCGCCCGGTCTCGTTGATGCTGTAGTACTTCCGGTGGGGCCCCTCTTCGCTGGGCACCACGTACGAGGTCAGCATCCCCGCGTTGTAGAGCCTGCGCAGCGTCCCGTAGACCGACGCGTCCCCCACGTCGTTCAATCCCCCGGCGCGCAGTCTGCGCACCACGTCGTACCCGTACCCGTCGTCCTTGCGCAGAACCGCAAGGACGGCCAGGTCGAGCACTCCCTTGAGCAGCTGACTGGTGTCCATGGTCCCTCCGACCCCCGCGCCGAGCCCCTCCTCCAGGAGCACGCGCTGTTGCGCCGTGGACAGTACTACGCATCGCGCAGTACTGTCCATCCCGTTGGTCCACGGACGGTGAGCGAGGGACTGCGGCGCGAAACGCGCTGGTGGGCGACGAGCCTCACCCGGAAGGGGAAGACCTCAGGACCGCGGCCGGGGCTGGCAGCGAGGGCACGAGAACGAGGAGCGGTTCATGAACGGCTCCCGGACGATGGCCGTCCCGCACCGCTTGCACGGCCGGTTCTCCTGGCCGTAGGCGTTCAGCGAGCGGTCGAAGTACCCGGACTGACCGTTGATGTTGACGTACAGCGCGTCGAACGACGTGCCGCCCTGCCCCAGCGCCTCACGCATCACGTCGGTGGCGTGGTCGAGGACCTCGGCGGCCTTCGCGCGGGTGAGCTTGTCCGTCATCCGCCTGCCGTGCAGGCGGGCGCGCCACAGCGCCTCGTCGGCGTAGATGTTGCCGATGCCCGAGACGAGGGTCTGGTCCAGCAGGGCGCGTTTGATCTCCGTGTGACGCAGGCGCAACGCGCGCACGGCAGCCTCACGGGAGAAGAGGGGGTCCAACGGGTCGCGGGCGATGTGCGCGACCGCGTCGGGCACGAGCGTGCCGTCCACCTCGACGAGCTCGGCCAAGGCGAGACCGCCGAAGGTGCGCTGGTCGACGAAGCGCAGCTCAGGACCGCCGTCGGCGAACCGGAAGCGGACGCGCAGGTGCTTCTCGTCGGGAGCCGACGAAGGTTGCACGAGCATCTGACCGCTCATGCCCAGGTGCGCGAGCATGGCGGCTTTGTCGGCCAGTTCGACCCAGAGGTACTTGCCGCGGCGCCTGGCGGCGGCCATGGGCTGGCCTGCCAGGCGCGCGCAGAAGTCCGTGGAGCCCAGGTCGTGGCGGCGGATCGCCCTCGGGTGGAGAACCTCCACCGAGGAGATGACCCGGCCGGCGACGTGGGCTTCGAGGCCGAGGCGTACTACCTCGACCTCTGGGAGTTCGGGCACGTCAGGCTTCGGACTTGCCCTCGTCGACGGGCTGCGCCTCGATCACGGCGGCCTGCGGCTTGGTGGGCTTGAGCACCCACACACCTGCCCGGCTCGTGTCCCTGACCAGCACAAGTCCCTGGATGCCTCCGCTGCGGGAGGTGTTCACCGGTCCGCGGACGGTGCGGGTGCGGCGGTTCGTGCGGTTCCTGGTCGCATACATTTGCGTGTCTCAGTCTTCCTCGGATGGGAGGGTCCCTGGCGTCGCCGAGGCGCCGTTCTGTCCGTGGGCGGGCTTGGCCTGCTCCTGCTCGGCCTTGACCCGTTCCGACAGAACATGATAAGCCGCTTCAGCGGCTTTCTGCTCGGCTTCCTTCTTGGTGCGCCCATCACCCATGCCGTGAGGCTGGCCACCGACGAGCACCGTCGCGGTGAACTCCTTGCGGTGGTCCGGCCCCTGGTCGTCCACGCGGTACTCCGGGACGCCGAGACTGGCTTGAGCGGTGAGCTCCTGCAGGCTTGTCTTCCAGTCCAGTCCAGCACCGAGAAGCGGAGCTTTGGCCAAGAGTGGATCGAACAGCCGATGAACGAACGTTCGTGCGGTATCGATACCGAACTGCAGGTACACCGCACCGATGACGGCCTCGAGACCGTCGGCGAGGATGCTCGCCTTGTCCCTGCCCCCGGTCAGCTCTTCCCCTCGGCCGAGCAGCAGGTGTGCGCCCAGCCCGCCCGGCCCCAGGTCACGTGCCACACCCGCGAGGGCGTGCATGTTCACGACGCTGGCGCGCAGCTTCGCGAGCTGACCTTCCGGCAGGTCGGGGTGGGTGCGGTAGAGGTGGTCGGTGACGACCAGCCCCAGCACGGCGTCTCCCAGGAACTCGAGACGCTCGTTCGGCGGTAGCCCGCCGTTCTCGTACGCGTAGGACCTGTGGGTGAGCGCAAGCCCGAGCAGCTCGGCGTCCAACTCGACGCCGAGCGCTTCGGTCAAGGTCGCGCGGTCAGCTTGCGGAGCGCGCGGCGGCTTTCCCCCCACTTACGTAGCCGAGGGAGGTCAGGCCGGCTGAGCGACCTGGCGGCCAGCGTACTGACCACAGGCCGGGCAGGCGACGTGCTGCGGCTTCGGCTGACGGCACGCCTTGTTCTGGCACGCCACCAGGTGCACGGCAGACGTCTTCCACTGGGAACGGCGCGCACGGGTGTTCGAGCGCGACATCTTCCGCTTCGGGACGGCCACGACTACTTCTCCTCGTTGTTGTCATCGCTGAACCGCTCTTGCAACGCGGCCCAACGAGGGTCGATCGTCTCATGCCCGTGGTCGGGCCCGAGCTCCGCCCACCTGCCACCACACTCGGAGCAAAGCCCCTTGCAGTCCGGCTCGCAGAGCGGCGCCTGCGGCAGCGCGAGGACGATGGCGTCCCGCACCACAGGCTCGAGGTCGATCAGATCGTTCTCGATCCGGCTGACCTCGTCTTCTTCGGTGGTCTCGTCCGTGGTGCTGTCCGGCCACGCGTAGAGCTCCGTGATCCGGACCTCGACCTCATCGGCGATGGGCTCGAGGCACCGCGCGCACTCACCTTCGACCTTGGCGAACGCTGTCCCCGACACGAGCACGCCCTCCACGACCGACTCGGTCAGGAGATCGAGCTCAACCTCTCCGCCCTCCGGCACCGCGATCACGCCGAGGAGCCCCACACCTGCCGCGGGGACGGACCGGACGAAGGGTCGGCTCGACCCGGCGCGACGGCCGAGGTCCCTGGTGTCGAAGACCCAGGGTCCTGATGCTGTGGGACGCGTGGACGCGTGACGATGCTCAGTCATGATCAGATTGGTTTGCCGGCGGGGACCTACCACGTCCAGCCGCTCCAGGGTACGGGACGACCGCCTCACGCGTGAAATCGGCAGGTGATCGCACCTGTCCGACGTAGCGTGAATCACACGTTCAGGCGCCCGGGAGACAGGCTGGTTCGCCGCGGAACATACCAGGACGTGCGCCGGGGCCCGCACCCGGGAGGCGTTGCCCCGGACGCGGACCCCGGCGCGGTCGTCTAGGCGCCGTAGTCGAACGGTGCCGCGGCCCCCGCGACGGCCGGGCCGCGCAGGTGCGAACGGCCCTTGCCGACCGAGCGGAGCGTGTGCGCGAGGAGGTCCTCGAAGTCCGCGAGCTTGCTGTCCACGTACGCGTCGCACTCCGACCGCAGCCGGATGGCCTCGTTCTGGGCCGCGTCGAGGATGCGGGCCGCCTCGGCCTGCGCCGCGCGGACGACCTCCTGCTCGGCGACGAGCCTGGCCTGCTCGGCCCGCCCGTCCTCGACGGCGCGCTCGTAGGTGGCGCGGCCTGCCTGGATCATCCGCTCGGCCTCGGCGTGGGAACGGCCGACCAGCTCGTCGTACTCCTGCCGACCGGCGGCGACGGCGCGTTGCGCCTGGTCCTCGGCCTCCGAGACCATCCGCTCCGCGCGGGCGCGGGCGTCGGACAGCATCGCCTCGGCCTCGGCCTGCGCCTCCGCGAGCATGCGGTCGGCGTCGGCGCGGGCCTTCGAAATCCCCGTCTCGGCCTCGTGCTTGGCCTTGCCGACGACCTCGTCGCGGTGGTCCAGCACGTCCTGCGCGTCGTCGAGCTCAGGCGGGATGGCGTCGCGCACGTCGTCGAGCAGTTCGAGCACGTCGCCGCGCGGCACCACACAACCCGAGGTCATCGGTACTCCGCGCGCTTCCTCGACGATCGTGACGAGCTCGTCGAGTGCCTCGAACACCCGGTACACGTCTCACTCCCTAACCCTGTGGATCCCGCTCCCCAGTGTGCCCTGCCGATCTCCCCGAAAGAGGGAGCCGGGCAGGGCGTGTCAGGATTTCCCCCTCAGCCACCCGGGGGAACAGATGAAGATCAGGAAGGCCACCGCGGCCGACGTGGACGCGATCGTGGCGATGCTGGCCGACGACCCGCTGGGCGCGAAGCGCGAGCAGCCGGGCGACCCGGCCTACGCGAAGGCGTTCGGCACCATCGACGCCGACCCCCACCAGTACCTGGCGGTGGCCGTGGACGACGCGGACGAGGTCGTGGGCACGTTGCAGCTCACGTTCACGACGGGCCTGTCCAGGAAGGGCATGACCAGGGCGACCGTGGAGGCCGTGCGCGTGCGCTCGGACCAGCGCGGCAACGGTCTCGGCGAGCACCTGCTCACCTGGGCCGTCGACGAGGCCCGCGCCCGAGGCTGCGGCCTGGTCCAGCTCACCACCGACGCCTCCCGGACCGACGCCCACCGCTTCTACGAACGGCTGGGCTTCGTCGCCTCGCACGTGGGGATGAAGCTGGCGCCCTAACGCGTGTCGGCGAGCCGCTGCTGCAACCGCTGCTCGACCAGCCCCGGCAGCAACGTCGACACGTCGCCCCCGTACGTCGCGACCTCCTTGACCAGCGAAGACGCCAGGAAGGAGTACTGCGGGCTGGCCTGCATGAACAGCGTGTCCACCCCGGTGAGCTGGTGGTTCATCTGCGCCATCTGCAGCTCGTAGTCGTAGTCGCTGACAGCGCGAAGACCCTTGACGATGGCCTTGATGTTGTTCTCGCGGCAGTAGTCGACCAGCAGCCCGTGCCACGAGTCGACTCGCACGTTGTCCCACTGCGAGGTGACCTCGCGCAGCATCTCCTGACGCTCTTCAACGGAGAACAAGGTGCGCTTGTTCTTGTTGATGAGCACAGCGACGACAACCTCGTCGAACAGGTGCGCGGCTCTCCCGATGATGTCCAGGTGACCGTTCGTTACCGGGTCGTAGGAGCCGGGGTACACGGCACGAGTCATGGAGCGGACGCTAGCACCCGATCGGACGCCACCAGGCGTGTCGTGGTTCTCGTCACCCATCGGAACGCACCTGCCCCCAATACACGGCGGTGTCCCCGTAACGCTTGGCGCGCAGCGGTTCCACCACCTCCGGCCAGCCCGGTTCGGCACTTCGCGAAGCACGTTCCACGATCAAGAGGGCCTCCGGCGCCAACCGGCCGGCGACACCTCGTAACACCTTCGCAAGGTCGTCGTCCCCCACCGAGTACGGCGGATCGGCGAAGACGACGTCGAACGCCTCCCCCTCGGCAGCGACAAACGCCTCGGCCGCCCGGTTGACGACGAGAACGTCCCCCATCCCCAGCTCCCGCGCGTTGGCCTTGATCACCTCGGCCGCCCGCCGATCAGCCTCGACGAACGTCGCATGAGCGGCCCCCCGGCTCAACGCCTCGAACCCCAGCGCCCCGGACCCGGCGTACAGGTCCAGCACCCGAGCGCCGTCAAGGTCGGCGAACGACTCCAGCGAACTGAACAACGCCTCCCGAACCCGCTCGGACGTGGGCCGAGTGCCCTTGGGCGGCACCTTGAGCCGACGACCACCAGCGACCCCGGCAACGATTCGTGTCACCCCACCATCGTCCCAGCACACACGGGCAACGGCGAAGCCGAGCAGTCCCTGCCAAAGCGAGGCGCGGTGGTGGCTCCCTCAGGAGTGCCGGGAGCCTTCGGAACCCGCTCAAGCGATCGACTGCCACCACCCGTCGACGTCCCCGGGAGCGTCCACGTCCACCCGCTCCCCTGGCCGGGGCACGGCCATGGTCATCCCCCGGGCCTTGACCTCCCGCCACACCCGGTCGATCGGCTCCCCCCAGGGATGCAACGACAGGTTGAACGTCGCCCAGTGGACAGGGATCAACAACCCACCCCCGAGATCCTCGAACGCCCGAACCCCGTCCTCGGGCGTCATGTGGATGTCAGGCCAAGCATCCGCATAAGCCCCGACCTGCATCAGGACAGCGTCGAACGGCCCATACGAAGCCCCGATCTCCTTGTAGCCGGAGAAATACCCGGTGTCCCCGCTGTAGAACACAGACCGATCCCCACGAGCGATCACCCACGAAGCCCACAACGTGACGTCACGAGCCACAGACCGCCCGGAAAAGTGTTGTGCCGCAGTACAAGTGAGCGTGAACCCGTCCACCTCGTACGACTCGTCCCAGTCGAGCTCGACCACCCGCGAAGCAGGCACGTCCCACCGCTCCAAATGCGCCCCGATCCCCAACGGGACGACGAACACGGCGGAAGTGGACCGAGTCAGCTCCTGCACGGTGGCCATGTCGAGGTGGTCGTAGTGGTCGTGCGAGATCACCACGGCGCTGACGGTCGGCAAATCGGACAACTCGTGCGGCACCGGGTGCAGCCTCTTGGGCCCGAGATGGGCGGAAGGCGACACCCGGTCACTCCACACGGGATCGATCAGCACAGCCGCGCCGTCGATCTCGACGAGCGACGAGGCGTGTCCGAACCAGGTGATGTGCAGCCCCGACGTCACCGGCTCCGCGGGTCCCACCAGCGGCACGGCACCGGACGGCTTGCGGTCGGCGCCGCCGAGGACGAACTCGCGCATCGGGATCGCGTCGCGGTCCGGCGTGCTGCGGATCTTCGCGCGGTTGCGGAACTTCCCGTCGCGGTACTGCGGTGAGCGCGCCATCTTGACCGGGTCCGGCGTGCCGCCCAGCTGTTTCGGAACGTCCCTCAGTGCCCACGCCACGCCCGCCAGTCCGAGCAGGCCGGCCAACGCCTTCTTCATGCGAATCCCTTTCCCCTGACCCCGTGCCCGGTGCAACGCACGGAATCGTCGTGGAGTTCCTCGCTCCGCGCACAACGAAACGGGCCCGGCACGCGTGTGCCGGGCCCGTTTCGCGACTCAGGTCACTCCAGGACGATCAGGAGGTCCCCGCCCTCCACCTGCTGGGCTCCGCGCACCGCGAGGCGCTGCACGACACCCGCCTTGGGCGCGGTGATCGCGGCCTCCATCTTCATGGCCTCGATGGTCGCGACGGTCTGGCCCGCCTCGACCCGGTCGCCCTCCTCCACGGACGCCGTCACGACGCCGGCGAACGGTGCCGCCACGTGGTTCTGGTTGCCGCGGTCGGCCTTCTCGGCCACCGGGACGTCGGCGGCCACCGAGCGGTCGCGGACCTGGATCGGGCGCAGCTGCCCGTTCAGGGTCGCCATGACGGTGCGGATGCCGCGCTCGTCGGCCTCGGAGATGGCCTCCAGGCCGATCAGCAGCCGGACGCCGGGCTCCAGGTCGACGGAGTACTCCTCGCCGGGGCGCAGCCCGTAGAAGAAGTCCTTGGAGCGCAACACGGACGTGTCGCCGTACGCCTCGCGGTGGACGGTGAACTCCTTGGTGGGCGCCGGGAACAGCAGCCTGTTCAGCGTCGCCCGCCGGTCCTCGGCGAGACCGGTCTCGTCCTCCGCCGACAGCTCCTCGACCCGCTTCGGGGCCGCGCGGCCCTCCAGCGCCTTGCTGCGGAACGGCTCCGGCCAGCCGCCGGGCGGGTCACCCAGCTCGCCGTGCAGGAAGCCGATCACCGACGCGGGGATGTCGTACTTGCCGGGGTTCTGCTCGAACTCCTCCGGCGCGACGCCCGCGCCCACGAGGTGCAGCGCGAGGTCGCCGACGACCTTGGACGACGGCGTCACCTTCACGAGGTGGCCGAGCATCCGGTCGGCCGCCGCGTACATCGACTCGATCTCCTCGAACTTGTCGCCCAGGCCCAGTGCCACGGCCTGGGTGCGCAGGTTCGAGAGCTGACCACCGGGGATCTCGTGGTGGTAGACGCGGCCGGTCGGGCCGGGGATGCCGGACTCGAACGGCGCGTAGATCTTGCGCACGGCCTCCCAGTAGGGCTCCAGGTCGCACACGTTCTGCAGGTCGAGGCCCGTGGCGCGCTCGGTGTGGTCGGTCAGCGCCACGATCGACGACAGCGGCGGCTGCGACGTCGTGCCCGCCATCGACGCGGTGGCGCCGTCGATCGCGTCGACACCGGCCTGGATCGCCGCGAGGTAGGTGGCCAGCTGGCCGCCCGCCGTGTCGTGGGTGTGCAGGTGGACCGGGAGGTCGAACTCCTTGCGCAACGCCGTGATCAGGCGGGACGCGGCCGGTGCCCGCAGCAGGCCCGCCATGTCCTTGACGCAGAGCACGTGCGCTCCCGCGCCCACGATCTGCTCGGCGAGCTTGAGGTAGTAGTCCAGTGTGTACAGCCGCTCGTCCGGGTTGGACAGGTCGCTGGTGTAGCAGAGCGCGACCTCGGCGACCGCGGTCCCGGTCTCGCGCACGGCCTCGATGGCCGGGCGCATCTGCTCGACGTCGTTCAGCGCGTCGAAGATCCGGAAGATGTCGATGCCGGTGCTGGTGGCCTCCTCGACGAACGCCTTGGTGACCGCCTCCGGGTACGGCGTGTAGCCGACCGTGTTGCGGCCGCGCAGCAGCATCTGGAGGTTGATGTTCGGCACGGCCTCGCGCAGTGCCGCGAGCCGCTCCCACGGGTCCTCCGCGAGGAACCGCAGCGCCACGTCGTAGGTCGCGCCGCCCCAGGCTTCCAGCGACAGCAGCTGCGGCGTCATGCGCGCGACGTGCGGCGCGACGGCGAGCAGGTCCTTGGTGCGCACTCGGGTGGCGAGCAGCGACTGGTGCGCGTCGCGGAACGTCGTGTCCGTGACGCCGACGGCCTTGCTCTCCCGCAGCCAGCGCGCGAAGCCCTCGGGGCCGAGCTCGACCAGCTTCTGCTTCGAGCCGGCCGGGGCGTCGGTGCCGAGGTCGACCTCCGGCAGCTTCTCCCGCGGGTCGACCGCGGTCGGACGGGCGCCGTTGGGGTGGTTGACCGTGACGTCGGCCAGGTAGGTGAGCAGGCGCGTGCCGCGGTCGGCCGAGTGGCGGGCCGTCAGCAGGTGCGGGCGCTTCTCGATGAACGACGTGGTGACGCGGCCCTCGTAGAAGTCCGGGTCGTCGAGCACCGCCTGGATGAACGGGATGTTCGTGGACACGCCGCGGATGCGGAACTCCGCGATCGCGCGCCGCGCACGGGCGACGGCGAGGCCGAAGTTGCGGCCGCGGCACGTCAGCTTCACGAGCATCGAGTCGAAGTGCGGGCTGACCGCCATGCCCGCGCCGGCCGTGCCGCCGTCGAGGCGGATGCCGGAGCCACCGGGCGAGCGGTAGGCGCTGATCGTGCCGGTGTCCGGGCGGAAGCCGTTGGCCGGGTCCTCCGTGGTGATGCGGCACTGGAGGGCGGCGCCGCGCAGCTGCACCGTCTCCTGGGACAGGCCCAGGTCCTCCAGCGTCTCGCCGGACGCGATGCGCATCTGCGACTGCACCAGGTCGACGTCGGTCACCTCCTCGGTGACCGTGTGCTCGACCTGGATGCGCGGGTTCATCTCGATGAAGACGTAGTTGCCCTGGGGGTCGAGCAGGAACTCGACGGTGCCCGCGTTGCGGTAGCCGATGTGCCGGGCGAACTTGACGGCGTCGTTGCAGATCCGCTCGCGCAGCTCGGGGTCGAGGTTCGGCGCGGGCGCGATCTCGATGACCTTCTGGTGGCGCCGCTGCACGGAGCAGTCGCGCTCGAAGAGGTGGATCACGTTGCCCTGGCCGTCGGCGAGGATCTGCACCTCGATGTGGCGCGGCTCGACGACGGCCTGCTCGAGGAACACGGTCGGGTCGCCGAACGCCGACTCCGCCTCGCGTGACGCCGCCTCCAGCGCCTCGCGCAGCGCGGCCGGGTCGTCGACCTTGCGCATGCCGCGGCCACCACCACCGGCGACCGCCTTCACGAACACGGGGAAGCGCATCGACTTCGACGCTTCGAGCAACGCGTCGATGTCCGACGACGGCGCGCTCGACTCCAGCACCGGCAGCCCGGCCTCGCGGGCGGCGGCGATGGCACGCGCCTTGTTGCCGGTGAGCTCCAGCACCTCCGCCACCGGGCCGATGAACGTCAGGCCCGCCTCGCGGCAGGCCATCGCCAGCTCGGGGTTCTCGGAGAGGAAGCCGTAGCCGGGGTAGATCGCGTCGGCCCCCGCCTTGCGCGCCGCCTTGATGATCTCCTCGACGGAGAGGTAGGCGCGGACGGGGTGCCCCGGCTCACCGATCTCGTAGGCTTCGTCCGCCTTCAGGCGGTGCAACGAGTTCCGGTCCTCGTGGGGGAACACCGCGACCGTTCCCGCGCCCAGTTCGTAGGCGGCCCGGAACGCGCGAATCGCGATCTCGCCGCGGTTGGCGACAAGAACCTTGCGGAACATCCGAAGCCCTCCCGGAGTTACTCGACGGTCAGTTCAGGCACGTTACCGTGCGACTCTTGCCTGTTGGGAGAACCGTCCCACGTGATGGGTGTCATCCTGATCGGTCTTGCCGCCGGTGATTCTCGCGTGGTGGGCGCCCCACCGGCACCCGCCACCCGGTCAGACTGCGGCCGGTAGTGGGTTTCACCGGATCGTGTGACGATCTTGGTCACAGGCTCGGTAGGGTGAGCCATATGGCCGGGGCTGATGGAGCCGGGCAGCCTACTGCCCGCACACCGCATTTCGACGTTGTCCTCCGTGGTTACAACCAGCGGCAGGTGAATGAGAGAGTCACGCGCCTCGAGTTCGACCTCAAGAACGCGAGCCGGGCCCGTGACGCGGCATCGGCCCAGGTCGGCGAGCTGACGAAGCTGCTGAACGCCATGCGCGCCGACCTCGACAAGACCAAGATGCAGCTCCACAACCTGGCCAACAGCCCGTTGAGCGCGTCGAACGTCACAGAGCGCGTGCGCGTGATGATGAGCCTGGCCGAGGAAGAGATCGCGGACATCCGCAAGGACGCCCTCGACAAGGCCGCCGCGACCCGCGCGGAGGCGGAGAAGTGGGCGGCGGACCAGCGCGAGTCCCACCAGCGCCTGCTCGCCGAGACCGAGGCCCGCCGCAAGCAGCTGGAGCACACCTACCAGCAGCGCAACGCCGACCTCGACAAGCAGTTCGCCGGCCGCCGCGCCGAGCTGGAGGCCGAGTTCGAGGCGATGCGCGCCAAGCTCGCCGCCGAGCACGAGTCGCTCACCGCCGAGGTCCGCGAGGAGGGTGAGCGCGTCGCCGCCGAGTTCGAGAAGAAGTCGGCCGACCTCGACGCCCGCCGCACCGAGCTCGACCAGAAGTACAAGGCGTACCACGACGACCTCGACAAGGAGTACGACGGCCTCAAGGGGAAGCTGACCGCCGAGCACCAGAAGGTGCTGGCCGACGCGCGGGCCGAAGCCGGCAAGATCGTCGCCGACGCCGAGGCCAAGCGCACCGAGGCGCTCGGCAAGCTCGACAGCGAGCTGGCCGCCAAGAAGGCGGAGGCCGAGAAGGTCCTGTCCGAGCTCGAGGCCGAGTCGCTCGCCAAGGCCGAGAAGACCACCGCCGACGCGTCCGCGCAGGCCACCACCCTGGTCAGCGCCGCGGAGGAGAAGGCCGCGAGGACCCTGCGCGAGGCGGAGGAGAAGGCGCAGACCACCGTCGCCGAGGCCGACGAGAAGGCCACCACGCTCGTCCGCGACGCGGAGGCCCGCACGTCCGCCCTGGTCCGCGAGGCGGAGGAACGCTCAGCCGCCGCCGTCGCCGAGGCGGACCGGCGCGCCGCGGCCGCCGCCGAGAAGGAAGCCGCCCTGCGCGCCGCGCACGACAACCTGGCCACGCAGTTCCACGCCGCCCAGGCCGCGGTGGAGGCGGCGATGTCGGTGCTCAAGCCGCTGGAAGACGGGACCGCGGAGGACGACGACCCCGCCCCGTCCGGTGCCGACGCCGCGGCCAACGCTGCCGGGTCGAACGGATCCGGCGCGGGTGGCGAGGAGAAGACGGAGCAGCTGCCGAAGCCCCGGCAGAACTGACCTCCCGGTTCGCGAGAACGGCGGCGGCGCGCTTCGGCGCACCGCCGCCGTTCTGCTGTCGTGAACCGGACCGGCCCGGGCCAGCCCTGCACCGGGTCGCGGTGAGCCGGGCCGCGGCTACGCCTTCTCCAGGAACTCCGCCCGTTCCTCCGTCAGCAACGTCGCCACCATCCCCGCCAGACCGGGATGCCGCTCCAGGTCCGGGTCGGCGTCCACGAACCCCTGGGCGGCCACCCGTGCGTCGGCGATGATGTCCTCGTCGCGCAGCAGCGAGAGCATCTTGAGCGCCGAGCGGCGGCCCGACTGCGCGGCGCCGAGGATGTCGCCCTCCCGGCGCAGCTCCAGGTCGAGCTGGGCCAGCTCGAACCCGTCGAGCGTCGACTCGACGGCCCGCAGCCGTTCCATCGTCGCCGTCATCTCCGGCATCTCGGTGACCAGCAGGCACAGGCCCGGCGCGCTGCCGCGACCGACCCGGCCGCGCAGCTGGTGGAGCTGCGAGACGCCGAAGCGGTCGGCGTCCATGATCGCCATGACCGTCGCGTTGGGGACGTTGACGCCCACCTCGATGACGGTGGTGGCGACGAGGACCTGCACCTCGTTGGCGGCGAAGGCGCGCATGACCGCGTCCTTCTCGTCGGGTGGCATGCGGCCGTGCAGGATCTCGACGCGCAGCCCCTTCAACGGGCCCCGGGCCAGCATGGTCGCCACGTCGATCACGGACAGGGCCGGGCGCTTGTCCTCGTCGTCGGACTTCGCGGGCTCCTCGTCGCCGATCCGCGGGCACACGAAGTACGCCTGGTGCCCCGCGGCGACCTCCTCACGCACCCTGGCGAACGCGCGGTCGAGCCACGCGGGCTTCTCGCGCACCGGCACGACCGACGTCTTGATCGGCGACCGGCCACCCGGCAGCTCGCGCAGCGCCGAGACCTCCAGGTCCCCGTAGACGGTCATGGCGACCGTGCGCGGGATCGGCGTGGCCGTCATGACCAGCACGTGCGGGTTCTCCCGCTCACCGCGCGCACTCAGCGCCGCTCGCTGCTCGACGCCGAAGCGGTGCTGCTCGTCGACGACCACCAGACCGAGCGAGTGGAACTCGACCTTCTCCTGGATGATCGCGTGCGTGCCGACGACGATGCCCGCCTCGCCGGTCACGATGTCCAGCAACGCCTGCCGCCGCTGCGCCGTGTTCATCGAACCCGTCAGCAGCGTCACGCGCGTCGCGTTCTCCGCACCGCCCAGCTGACCCGCCTGGGCGAGGTCGCCGAGCATCTCCGTGAGGGAACGGGCGTGTTGTGCGGCAAGGACTTCGGTGGGGGCGAGCATCGCCGACTGACGGCCCGCGTCGACGGCCTGCAACATGGCCCGCAACGCGACCATCGTCTTGCCGGAGCCGACCTCGCCCTGCAGCAGGCGGTTCATCGGCACGGTCGACTCCAGGTCGGTGGCGATCTGCTCGCCCACCTCCACCTGACCGGCCGTGAGCGTGAACGGCAGCCGCGCGTCGAACGCGTCGAGGATGCCGCCGGACTTGCGGGCGCACGAGGGCGCGGGGCGGGCGGTGGACGCCTTGCGGCGCTGGGCGAGGGTGAGCTGGACGGCGAGCGCCTCGTCCCACTTCAGCCGTTGCTGCGCCACGGTGATCTCCGCCCAGCTGTCCGGCCGGTGGATCGAGCGCAGCGCCTGTTCCAGGCCGACGAGGCCGTGCTCCTCGCGGAACGCGGCGGGCAGCGGGTCCTCCGGCACGCCGTCCCAGATCTCCAGCAGCTGCTTGACGCAGTTGGCGATGTTCCACGTGTTGATGTGCTGCGAGGCCGGGTAGACCGGCAGGAACGCCTGAAGGAACGACGAGCCGTCGCGCTCGTCGGTGAGCACCTCGAACGCCGGGTGGACCAGCTGCAGGTTCTGCCGGTAGCGGCCGACCTTGCCGGCGAACAGGGCGCGCGTGCCCGGCAGGAGCTGCTGCTCGGCGACGAACGCCGGTTTGCCGAAGAACACCAGGTGCAGCTCCGAGGTGCCGTCGGTGATCACGGCCTCGGTCATCTGGCCGCGGCGCGCCTTCATCTGGCGCTTCTGGCACTTGCGGACCTCGGCCTGCACCGTGACGTGCTCGTCGATCTCGAGCGACCTGATGTCCGTCAGCTTCCCGCGCTCGTCGTAACGGCGCGGGTAGTGGCGCAGCAGGTCACCGACCGTCGTGAGGCCGAGGCCGGTCTCCAGTGCGTCGGCGGTCTTCTTGCCGAGCAGCGGCTGCAGCTTGTCGTCGAAGGAGATCATCGCGTCCCATTCAACTACTCGACACCGACAAAGATGAGCGCGTCCGGCTGCCCGCCCGGATACGCGGTCACCTCGACCTCCGGATGGGTGACCCGGACGTGGTCCTCCACCGCGTCCACCAGGCCGTCCGGACTGCCGGCGCCCAGGAGCAGGGTCACCAGCTCACCGCCGCCCGCCAGCATGCGGTCGACCAGCCGGCACGCCAGCGCCGTCACCGAGTCCGCGGACGCGGGACCGGGCTCGATCAGCACGACCTCGCCGTCCAGCATCCCCAGCAGGTCCCCCGGCTGGCAGCGGCCCACCCACGTCATCGCCTCGGCGGCCGCGAGCGAGACCTCGCCGCGGCGGGTGGCCGCGGCGGCCTCGGCCATCGCGACGACGTCGTCGCCGGCACGGCGAGAGGCGTCGTGCACCGCCAACGCGGCGAGAGCCTGCACGGGTGACAACGTCGGCACCACCACCACGTCCTGCCCTGCGGCCTGTGCGTAGGCCACGGCTTCCTCCAGCACCTCACGGATGTCCGGATCGCCGGGCAGCACGGCGACGTGACGCGCGCGCGTCGACACGATGGCGGCCACCAGGTCCGTGGGCGTGGCCGAAGAAGAAGCGAGGTCGAACACCGTGGCGCCTTCCGCGCGGAACAGGTCCACGGCGCCGCTGACGACCACCACGATCGCCCTGTCACGCACGAACCGGGACGCCTGCGCCGCGATCTGGTCCGCGAACCGCGCCACCGTGATGCGGTGCGGACGTCCGGCGCGCACACCTGCCTCTATGGCCGCGCCGATGTCGTTGCAGTGCACGTGCACCGTCCACAACGACGCGCCGTCACCCACGACGGACACGCAGTCGCCCAGCAGGTGCAACGACGCGCGCAGCTCGCCGACGGCCTCATCCGAGGTCTCGTCGAGCAGGTACATCACCTCGTACTCGAACTCCGCGGAGCCGCCCTCGCGCTCGGTCGTGAGCGACTCGGGCGTGCGCGGCAGGGGCAGCGGCGCGTCCACCCGCGTCTCCACGGCCTGACCGGTGATCACCGCGGCCAGTGTGTCCAACAACACAACCAGCCCGCGTCCGCCCGCGTCCACGACACCGGCCTTGGCCAGGACCGCGAGCTGGCGAGGCGTGTCCGCCAGCGCCGTGGCGCCCGCGCGCGAGGCCGCCACGACCACCGCGTCGAGCTCGTCGGACGTGCAGTCGCGGGCCGCCTCCGCCGCCGCGTGCAGCACCGACAGCACCGTGCCCGGCACCGGCTTCGACACGGCGGCCGTGGCCAGCTCGTCGGCCCGGTGCAGCCCCTTGCGCAGCGCGGAGCCGGTGACCAGCGAGACCTCCTGCACGGTCTCCGCGAGTCCCCTGAGCACCTGCGACAGGATCACGCCCGAGTTGCCGCGGGCCCCGGCCAGCGCGCCGCGGGCCATCGCCGACAGCGCGTCGCCGACCGACGACATGGGCGAGCGCAGCAACGCGTCGAGGGCGGACTGCATGGTGTGCAGGAGGTTGGTGCCCGTGTCACCATCGGGCACCGGGAAGACGTTGATCTGGTCGATCGACTCACGGTGGGCGTCCAGCGACCGCACGCAGGCGTCCGCCCACCTGCGGACCGCGACCGCATCCATGACCTGCATGGCGGCGAGAGTATCCACCCGGTTTGGTCGCTGGTGAGGCCACCGGCTACCCTGACTGGGTTGCCGTGCCCGGTTGAGGCTTGTGCACGCTTGCGCGCCCACCGGGACGCGAGACTTAACGCTTGAGGAACCTGAAGGAGTGGCTGACGTGGCTGCCGTGTGCGACGTCTGTGGCAAGGGGCCGGGCTTCGGCCATTCGGTTTCACACTCCCAGCGGAAGACGAACCGCCGCTGGAACCCGAACATCCAGTCCGTGCGCGCCAAGGTCGCGAGCTCTCAGCGCCAGCGCATGAACGTGTGCACCTCGTGCCTGAAGGCCGGCAAGGTCGTGCGCGGCTGACAACGCCACAGTTCGTTCAGTTCGAGAAGGGCCCGGCTCCGGCCGGGCCCTTCTCGCATGCCCGGACCTTCCACGACGGCCCGTCCGATACGCACGCGGGGCCCTTTCGTACTGTCTGACAGTACGAAAGGGCCCCGCGTGCGTATCAGGGCCCCGCGTGCGTATCAGGGCCCCGCGTGCGTATCAGGGCCCCGCGTGCGTATCGGAGTTAGGGGAGCTTCCAGTCGACGGGCTCCGCGCCCTGCTTCTCCAGCAGCTCGTTGGCGCGGCTGAACGGCCGCGAGCCGAAGAACCCGGAGTGCGCCGACAGCGGCGACGGGTGCGCGGACTCGATGGCGGGCAGCGGTTGCAGCAGCGGACGCAGGTTGCGCGCGTTGCGGCCCCACAGGATCGAGACGAGCGGTGCGTCGCGGGCGGCGAGCGCCTTGATGGCCTGCTCGGTCACGGCCTCCCAGCCCTTGCCCTGGTGGGAGTTCGCCTTGCCGGGCTGGACGGTGAGCGCCCTGTTGAGCAGCAGCACACCCTGCTCGGCCCACGGGGTGAGGTCGCCGGTGGACGGCATCGGGTGCCCGAGGTCCTCGACGTACTCCTTGTAGATGTTGACGAGCGACTTGGGGATGGGCCGCACGTCGGGGGCCACCGAGAAGGACAGGCCGACCGCGTGCCCCGGCGTGGGGTACGGGTCCTGGCCGACGATCAGCACCTTCACCTGGTGGAACGGCTGCTGGAACGCGCGCAGCACGTTCTCACCCGCGGGCAGGTAGGTGCGACCGGCGGCGACCTCCGCGCGCAGGAACTCACCCATGGCGGCGATCTGGTCGGCAACGGGGGCGAGAGCTTCAGCCCAGCCGGCTTCGACAACTTCGTTGAGGGGACGAGCCACGGCTGTGAACCCTATCTCACTCAGTCGAGGCGCCTGAGCTTCTCCCGGTACAGCGCGATGTTCTGCACGTACTTCTCGACGATGAAGGCCCAAGCCTGTTCCGGCACAACGTATCCGGCACGCTCGCGGGCCGGGACGCCGAGCATCATCGTGCGCTCGCGGACGTGGCCGTCGAACGAGACGACCGCTCCGGCGCCGACGATCGCGCCCTTCTCCACGATGGATCCGTTGAGCACCACCGAACCCGAGGCGATCAGGCACTCGTCGGCGATGGTGGCGCCTTCGATGTGGACGTTGTGCCCGATGACGCACGACGAGCCGATGTGCACCGGGTGGACCTCGGTGCAGTGGATCACCGTGCCGTCCTGGATCGACGTGCGCTCGTCGATGACGATGCGGCCGTAGTCGCCGCGCAGCACGGCCTGCGGCCACACCGACGACTGCGCGCCGATCCGGACGTCGCCGATCACGGTCGCATCCGGGTGCACGTACGCGTCCGGGTGGATCTGCGGCGTGTACTCCCCCAACGCATAGATGGCCATGCGCCCGAACCTACAACGACTTCCCGAAGCAGCGGCTGTCCGGGTGGTCGCTGTAGACGCCGAAGTTCGCGATCCGCTCGTAGCCGCTGGAGGTGTAGAGGCTGATCGCCTCGGGCTGGCGGGTGCCGGTCTCCAGCACGATGCGCGCCAGGCCGGCCTCGCGCGCGGTCTGTTCGAGGTGGGCCAGCACGCGCCGGGAGAGGCCCTGCCCGCGCGCGGACTCGACGACGTACATCCGCTTGATCTCGGCGGCGCCCTCGACCTCGTCGTTGACCCGCCAGCCGCCGCACGCGACGGGCACGCCGCCGAGGTAGCCGATGACGAAGTAGCCGAGCGGCGGCGCGAACTGCTCCGGGTCGACCGGCGTGATGTCCTCGTCGCCGTAGCGCTCGACGTAGACCTGCTGGAGGTCGTCGATCATCTTCACCGAGTCTGGATGGTCATACGCGCGCGTGCATAGTTCCACGCCCTTGAGTCTACGCCCGCCAGTGCTCCCAGCCAGGAGGTTTCTCGTACGCCCTGCCGTCCACCGTCACGCCCTCCCCCGCGCGGACGGTGCCGATGGTCGTCCAGTTCGGCGGGACGGCCTTGGGACCGGGGAACGTCGCCGCGAGCGCGTGGTCCTCGCCGCCGGTCAGCGCCCAGTGCCGGGCGTCGCCGCCGAGCGCGGACGCGACGTCGAGCAGGCGGGAGTGCAACGGCAGCAGGTCCGTGCGGACGTCGATCGCCACCCCGCTCGAGTCCGCGATGTGCGCGAGGTCCTGCAGCAGCCCGTCCGAGACGTCGATCATCGACGTGGCCCCCGCCTCCGCGGCCCTGGGGCCCTCCTCGTACGGCGGCTCCGGCGAGCGCTGGGCGTTGACGATGCCGACCGGCGAGCGGAACCCGCGGCCGAGCACGGCCAGTCCCGCGGCGGCCCAGCCGAGCCGTCCGGTGACCGCCACGACGTCGCCGACGAGCGCCCCGGACCTCGTGACCGGCTCGAGCCCGTTCATGTCGCCGAGCGCGGTGATCGAGATCACCAGTGTGGCGGAGCTGACCATGTCGCCGCCGACGATGCCGGCGCCGGCGGTCGCCGCCTCGTCCCACAGGCCCGACATGATCCCCTCCACGACCGCCGCGGGGGTGTCCGGCGGGCAGGCGAAACCGACCAGCAGCGCGGACGGCAGTGCGCCCATCGCCACGACGTCCGCGAGGTTCACCGCGGCCGCTTTTCGGCCCACCTGTTCAGGTGTGGACCAGTCCAGTCTGAAGTGGACACCCTCGACCAGCAGGTCCTTGGAGGCGACGACCCGTCCGTCGGGGACGGCGACGACGGCCCCGTCGTCGCCGGGACCGAGAACGGTCGTCTCCGGCTGCGCGCGACCTGTGGTCACCCTGTGGATGAGGTTGAACTCACCCACGTCGGCGACCGTCTCCGCGTCGCGCGGCGGCTCCGGACGCAAAGTTGCCTCCCGATCTGAGCATTCGGAACCCCGACTGGGGTACGTTGCGTGACACGTTCCTACCCCGACCCAACCTGTCGCGACGAAGGGGCACGCCGTGGTGCATGCATACATCCTCATCCAGACCGAGGTCGGCAAGGCCGCCGCAGTCGCCTCCGAGATCTCCGGGATCACCGGGGTGGCGACCGCGGAGGACGTCACCGGTCCCTACGACGTGATCGTCCGCGCGGAGGCCGACACCGTCGACCAGCTGGGCCAGCTCGTCGTCGCGCGCATCCAGAACGTCGAAGGCATCACCCGGACCTTGACCTGCCCGGTGGTCCATCTTTAGCTCGCCCGTGTTGTCATAACCGGGTGACTGCGCAGGAATCCACCTCGGCGCTGTCCCGGCCGCTGATCGCGGCGGTCGGGCTGGCAGTGCTGCTCGCCATCGGTGTCGCCGGGCTCGGTCTGTGGCTGGGCACCGGGAACCAGACCGAGGAGAACGTGCCTGGTCGCACGGGCCCTCTCGCGCTGGTCCCCGTCGACGCGCCGGGGGCGGGCTCACCGGAGTGCGCTTCTCTCGTCGAGAAGGTCCCGGTCGGGCTGCCGTCCGGGAAGGACATGCTGCCGCGCAGGGAGATCGCCACTCCCGCGCCCCCCGCCACGGTCGCGTGGGGTGACGCCAAACACGATCCGGTGGTCCTGCGGTGTGGTCTGCCGCGGCCGGCGGAACTCAGCGCAACCTCCCAGCTGCGGGTGATCTCCGACGTCCAGTGGCTGGAGCAGCCCGGCGCGGGCAGCTCGACGTGGATGATCGTGGACCGCGGCGTGTACGTGGCGCTCACGGTGCCCGACGAGGCGGGCACCGGTCCGTTGCAGGACATCTCGACGACGGTGCGCGACCTGCTGCCGAAGCAGCAGGTGCAGACCTCCTGACCTCCCCCTGACGTTACGCGGGGCCCTTTCGTACTGTCTGACAGTACGAAAGGGCCCCGCGTAACAGCGTGGAGGCACGGCGGCGGGTGGGTGGGCCGGAGAGGCGGTCAGCGCAGGCCCGAGCCTCGCGCCACGGCCGTCTCGACCAGCGTGGTCAGCAGCGTCGCGAAGTCGATGCCCGTCGCCTCCCACGCCTTGGGGTACATGGAGATCGGCGTGAACCCGGGCATCGTGTTGAGCTCGTTGATGATCAGCTCGTTGTCCTCGGTGAGGAAGAAGTCCACCCTGGACAGGCCCTGGCAGTCGAGCGCCTTGAACGCCCTGACCGCGACCTCGCGCAGCTGCGCGGTGGTGGCGTCGTCGAGCTTGGCCGGGATGTCGGCCTCGTAGGAGTCGTCCAGGTACTTGGCGTTGAAGTCGTACCACTCGACGCCCTCGCCGACCGGGCGCAGCTCGGCGGGCAGCGACGCCTCGACGCGGCCGTCCGGGAACTCCAGGACGGCGAGCTCGATCTCGCGGACGTTCGGCACGGCGGCCTCGACGATGACCTTCGGGTCGTGCTGCCGGGCCTGGAAGATGGCCGCGTCCAGGTCGTCCCAGTCGCTCACCTTCGAGATGCCGACGGACGAGCCGGCGCGCGACGGCTTCACGAACACCGGCAGGCCGAGGTGCTCGCGCTCGTCGAGGGTCAGCGTGGTGGCGGCGCGGTCGAGCGAGACGTACCGGCCGACGTTCAGGCCCTCCGCCTCCAGCAGCTTCTTGGCGAAGACCTTGTCCATGGCCGCGGCGCTCGCGAACACGCCGGGACCGACGTACGGGAGCCCGCCGAGCTCGAGCAGGCCCTGGATGGTGCCGTCCTCGCCCCAGGCCCCGTGCAGCAACGGGAAGACGACGTCGACGTCCTTCAGGGCCTGTCCGGGTTCGACGGCCACGACGGACGTGTCGCGCAGCGTGGGGAGGGTGCCGGGAGCCGCTTCGAGCACGCGCGGGTCCGTGCCGAGGGTCCACTGGCCCTGCGGGGTGATGCCGACGGGCACGATCTCGAACCGGTCCGGGTCCAGGTAGGGCAGGACGCTCTTGGCGGACTGGCAGGAGACCTCGTGCTCGGAGCTGCGGCCGCCGAACACCACGGCCACCCTCGTCTTGCGCTGCGTCATGCCGGGGACCCTACCCGTTTGGGCGATTGTGCCCGCCGGCCACTTCGAGCAGCTCCGTCAGCACGGGCAGGGCGCTCACCAGCTGTTCACGCGAGCACGCGCTGTACCCGATCGCCAGGCCGTGGAACTTCGCCCGGTGCACGTAGTGCCGCGCCAGCCCGTCGACCCGCAGGCCGCGTTCGAGTGCCTTGCGCATGACCTCGCGCTCCTGTTCGGCGGTGGGCAGCAGCACGACGACGTGGGCGCCCGCGTCGTCACCGATCATCCTGATGCCCGCCGCCGCGAAGGTCTCCACGATCAACGCCCTGCGCTCGGACAGCTCCCGCCTGAGCTTGCGGAGGTGCCGGCCAAGATCACCGCTTCGGGCGAACGCGACGACGACCCGCTGGCCCGCCGCGGCCGGGCTGGTGCCGGTGAGGTCGCGGTGCTCCAGCACGGCCGTGGCGATGTGCTCCGGCGCGACCATCCAGCCCGCGCCGAGCGTCGGCGTGAGGATCTTGCTCGTGGTGCCGAGGTGGACGACGACGTCCGGGGCGAGCGCCGCGAGCGACGGCAGCGGGGCGACGTCGTAGCGCAGCTCGCCGTCGTAGTCGTCCTCGATGACGAGCCAGCCGTCCCGCCGGGCGCGTTCGACCAGCGCGACCCGGCGGGCCGCGGACATGCGCCCGCCCACCAGGAACCGCTGGGCGGGCGAGCAGTAGACGGCCTTCACGCCCGCGGGGACGGCGTCCGGGAGGAGCCCCTCCTCGTCGACCGCCGCCTGCACGACCTTGAGCCCGTTGGCCTTGAACACGCCGACGGCGCGCTGGTAGCCGGGTTCCTCGACGGCCACGGCGTCACCGCGGTCCAGCACCGCGACCGCGATCTCGGTGAGCACGGCCGTGGTGCCGCCGGTGGCGATCACCGGGTCGGCGTTGACGGCGAGCCCGCGGTGGCGCAGCAGGTGCTCGGCGATGACCTCGCGGTACTCGGGCAGGCCCGCGCGTTCGGGGCGGGACAGCGGCGGCGCGTAGGCCGCGGCCCGCCACGCCCTGCGCCACGCGGCGCGGTCGAGCCCGCTCGCCCACGGCGCCCCGGTGCCGAGGTCGACGAAGTCGGTGATCACGGGCGCCACGGGCTTGCGCGAACGTTTGCGCAGCGGGCCGGGCGGAGTTGTGGTGACGTAGGTGCCGGAACCGTGCCGTCCGGCGATCCACCCTTCCGCGTGCAGCTGCTCGTAGGCCGCCGCGGTGACGGTGCGGGAGACGCCGAGGCTGTCGGCGAGCGCGCGGGTGGACGGGAGGCGGTCACCCGCGCGCAGCCGGCCCTCGGAGGCGGCGGAGCGCAGGGCGTCGGCGAGCTGCACGGCGAGCGGTTCGGCCGACTCGCGGTCCAGGGCGACGGGCAGTGCGGTCTCAGCCAAAGTGGCCTTCTCAAATCGGCGGTTAATGGCGCTTCAATGATGCCACTTGGCCCGTCAGAGTGGTGCGCATGACCTCTGACGTGCAGCTCTCCCCCACCGACCGCAGCACCGTCGTGCGCGGCAAGACACGGGCCGTCCTCGACCGCCAGGTGCTCTACGACATCCTCGACGCGGGCCTGGTCTGCCACCTCGCCGTGGAGGTCGACGGGGCGCCGTTCCTCATCCCCACCGCGTACGGCCGCGACGGCAACCGCATCTTCCTGCACGGCTCGACGGGGTCACGCTCCATCAGGACCATGATCGAGGGCAAGCCGGTGTGCGTCTCCGTCACCCTCGTCGACGGGGTCGTCTACTCGCGGTCGGTGTTCCACCACTCGATGAACTACCGCTCGGCGGTCATCCACGCCACGGCGAAGGTCGCCGACGACCCCGAGCACGCGTTGAAGGTCATCGTCGAGCACGTCACGCCCGGCAGCTGGGACTACGCCCGCGGCCCGTCCAAGAAGGAGCTCGCGGCCACCGTCGCGCTGGAGATCGACCTCACCGAGGCGAGCGTCAAGGTGCGGCAGGGCGGTCCCGGCGAGGAGCAGGAGGACCTGGACGCCGACCTCGTGTGGGCCGGGCACCTGCCGCTCGTGCAGACGTGGGGCGCGCCCGTGCCGCACGAGACGGACAAGGACGTGCCGCCGCACGTCAGCGCACGGGGCCGTTGACCGGGTCGAAGCGGTACGGGGTCATGGAACGCGTGCCGTGGCGGTACACGTGGATCGACACGGCCGGGTCCGCGCCGTCGTTGCGCACCTGGTGCACGTAGCCGGGGCCCCACACGCGCGACTGACCGGCGTGCAGCGAGTGCACGACCTGGATCTTCGTCGTCACGACCTCCGTCAGCGCACCGCTGACCACGGTGAACGCGCCGGAGGTCATGTCGTGGTCGTGCAGCGAGGCGGTCTGGCCGGGCAGCCAGCTCATCAGCCAGATCTCCTGGTCGTCGGTGTGCTCGACCAACGCCGAGAAGCGCTCCTCCGGGTCGTACCGGAGCAGGTGCTTCCAGCGGTCGCGGTCGGCCGCCCACGACAGTGCCACCCGGGCGGGGTGCAGCAGTGCGGAGTTCTCGGGCAGTACGACGGTGTTCTCGGGAACGGCGAACATCGGAAGAACAGTCCTTACCGTGGCGAGTGCGCGAAAAGAGGACGCGGGACTATCGCCAGGTACAACACAGTGTGAAGAAGGACATGTGGCAGAGGGTCCCGAACTCGGGACCCTCCGTCAATCCAGTCCCAAAGCGTGGGACACGTCCGCGACCAGGTCACGAGTGTCCTCACAGCCGCACGAGAGGCGCACCAGACCCTCGTGCACCGGGTCGCCGAACTGCGCGCGCCGGTCCGCCGTCGTGTGCAGCCCGCCGAACGACGTCGCCGCCGACACGAGCTTCGAACGCGACAGGAACTTCTCCACGGCCGCCACGTCGTCGAGCACGAACGTCAGCACGCCGTTGAACCGCCGCATCTGCTGCGCCGCGACCAGGTACGCGGGGTCCTCCGGCGCACCGGGCCAGCGCAGACCCGCGACACGGCCCTTGAGCAGCGCGTAGACCGCCTCGGCGTTCTCCGCCTGCCGCGCGAGCCGCAGGTCCAGGGTGCCGAGGCCGCGCAACGCGAGCCACGTCTCGAACGGGCCGGGGATCGCGCCGTTCATCGTCCTGGCGTCGCGCAGCCGTCCGGCCAGCTCCTCCGACGCCGCCGTGACGTGTCCGAAGAGGACGTCGCTGTGCCCCGCCACGGCCTTCGTGTCCGACGCCACGACGAGGTCCGCGCCCAGCTCCAGCGGACGCTGGCCGAGCGGCGTCGCCGTCGTGTTGTCGACGGCCAGCAACGCGCCGGCCTCGTGCGCCCGCGCCGCGAGGTCCGCGATGTCGCACACGTCCAGGCCGGGGTTCGACGGCGTCTCCAGCAGCACCAGCCGGACTCCGTCGAAGGACGGGTACGGCCCGGCGGTGGGCACCTCGACCACGTTCACGTCCATTTCGGACACGAACTTGCGGGTCAGGAAGTAGCCGTCGGACGGCACGACCAGCGTGTCACCGGACGACAGGACGGTCCGCAGCAGCGTGGAGATCGCGGCCATGCCGGACGGGAAGGCGACGCACTCGCCCCCTTCCAGCGTCCCCAGCGCGGACTCCAGCGCCCGCCACGTCGGGTTGCCCGCGCGGCCGTAGTAGTCCTGGCCGCCCAGGTGGTACGACGACGCGAACACCGGCTGCGCGCCGAACGGGTCGCCCGGCTCGCCCGGCACCGCGTGCACGACTCGCGTGCCGTCACCGAAGTTCTCGTTCACTGGCGCTCGTGCTTCCTGTCTCGTCCCAGCAGCGCCGCACCGAGGTCGCGCACGCTCAGCCCGTCGTGGCACACCTGGTGGACGCCTTCGGTGATCGGCATGTCGACGCCGTGCGCCGCCGCCAGCTCGCGGATCGACGAGCACGACTTCACGCCCTCGGCGACCTGCCCGTGCGCGGCCTCCTGCGCCTGCGCGAGCGTCTCGCCCTTGCCGAGCCGCTCGCCGAAGGTGCGGTTGCGCGACAACGGCGACGCGCACGTGGCCACGAGGTCGCCCAGGCCGGCCAGCCCGGCGAACGTCAGCGGGTCGGCCCCCAGCGCGGCACCCAGCCTGGCCGTCTCGGCCAGGCCGCGGGTGATGATCGACGCCATCGTGTTGTCGCCGTAGCCCATGCCCGCCGCCATGCCGCACGCCAGCGCGATGACGTTCTTGCACGCACCGCCCAGCTCGCAGCCGACGACGTCGGTGTTGGTGTACGGGCGGAAGTACGAGTTCGAGCACGCGTGCTGCAGGTCGACCGCGCGGTCGTGGTCCGTGCACGCGATGACGGTCGCGGTCGGCTGCCCGACGGCGATCTCCTTGGCCAGGTTGGGTCCCGACACGACGGCGACCTGCGACTCGTCCACACCGGCGACCTCGCGGATCACCTCGCTCATCCGCTTGAGCGTGCCCAGCTCGACGCCCTTGGACAGCGACACGAGCGTCGCGTCCCGCGGCAGCAGCTCCCGCCACGCCGAGAGGTTCGCGCGCAGCGTCTGCGACGGCACCGCGAGCACGACGGCGTCCGCGCCGTCGAGCGCCTTCGCCGGGTCGGCCGTCGCGGTCAGGTTGGCCGGCAACGAGATGCCCGGCAGGTAGTCGGCGTTCACGCGGGTCTCGGTGATGACCGAGGCGACCTCCTGGCGGCGGGCCCAGAGCGCGACCTCCGGCCCGGAGTCCGCGACGACCTTCGCGAAGGTCGTGCCCCACGACCCGGCGCCCAGCACCGCAACACGGTCGATCGCCATGCTCAAGCCTTCCTCGGTCCGTAGAAGCCGTCCGGCGCCTGCTGGCCGCGCACCTCGGCCAGCAGGTCCTTCACGTGGGTCATCAGCAGGTCGGTCACCTCGCGCAGCAGCGCGAGCGACTCCTCGCGCCCCCGGTAGGCCGACAGGTCGACCGGCTCCCCGACCAGGTACGTGACCTTCTTGCGGGGGAAGGGGCGGAACTTCTTCTTGTAGTGGTCGTAGATGTCGACCGTGCCCCAGCGGGCGACCGGGATGACCGGACCGTCGTGCTGCAGGGCGAGCCTGGCGACGCCGGTGCGCGAGTTCATCGGCCAGCTGTCGGGGTCCTTGGTGATCGTCCCCTCCGGGTAGATCACCACGAGCTTGCCGTCCGCCAGCGCCTCGTGCGCCGCGCGCAGGCTCTGCTGCGCGTCGGACGTGCCGCGGTAGACCGGGATCTGCTTCGCGCCGCGCAGGATCGTGCCGGCGACGGGGATGTTCCACAGGCTGTGCTTCGCGAGGAACCGCGGCACCCGGCCGTTGCGGTGGGTGAACACCGCGTCGTAGATCGGGTCGAGGTGCGAGATGTGGTTCAGCACCAGCAGCACGGAGCCCTCACGCGGGACGCGGTCGGCCCGCAGGTACTTCCGGCCGCCCAGCAGGCCCCCCAACGGGTAGAGGATCGCCGCGGCGACCCCGACCCAGAAGCCGCCCTTCTCGCGTTTGGCCACGAGGTCTCTCCTCACTCCCGATCTGCGCCCGGGAGCACACTAGCCTCCGGATCGTGGAGTATGACGAGGTGAGGCATGAAGTCGACCTCGTCGTCCCGGTCAAGACCCTGGACAGGGCGAAGACCCGGCTGACCAGCGCCACCGGCGGAGACCCCGTCTCCCACGCGGCACTGGCGCTCGCGCTCGCCCTCGACACGGTGAGCGCGGCCGTCGCGACGCCCGCCGTCCGGCGAGTGGTGACGATCACATCGGACCCGGCGGTGGCGGCCGAGATGGCGGCGCTGGGCGTCGAGTCCGTGCCGGAACCCGCCGAGCCGGGACTCAACGCGGCCCTGCGGCACGGCGCGCACGCGCTGCGGTCCACTCGGGTCGGTGCGTTGCAGGCCGACCTCCCCGCGCTCAAGCCGGACGAGCTGCAGGCCGCGATCGAGGCCGCCGGGTACCGCAGGGCGTTCGTCGCCGACCGCCAGGGCACCGGGACGACGCTGCTGCTCGCCGCACCCGGCGCCGAGCTCGACCCGCGGTTCGGTGTCGGCTCCGCCGGTCACCACCGGAGCTCGGGCGCCGTCCCGTTGTCCGGGCAGTGGCCCACCCTGCGCTGCGACGTCGACACGGAGGCGGACCTGCGGCTCGCGTTCGGCCTCGGTCTCGGCGCCCGCACCGCGAACGCCCTGCCCGCCTGGACAACCTGAACGAGCGCCGCGCGTCTTCCGGGTCACCGAGGTGATCACTACTTGGGAGACTGATGCGAGCGCTCATCGCGTTGGCGGCGATCACGGCCATCGCGGGCTGTGTCGCCGCCGTTCCGATCGACCGGCCGTCCGACTACACCGCGCCGAGCACGCTCGACTCGTGCCACGTGGACCTTCCGCAGGACTGGAAGGACGCGCTGTCGCGGGCGAAGACCGAGGCGGGGCCGCACGAGAAGGTCACGGTCGTCGCGGCGAACGAGACAGCGGACGTGACGCTCGTGAAGACCAAGCGCAACCGCACGACCGAGCTCGTGCTGCGCGACGACCGGAAGCGCCAGCAGGTCATGGCCGTGCGGAACGAGGGCCAGCTCTTCGGCGTCGAGTTCGACGGCCGCTGGGTCACCTTCTCCACCACCGAGGGCCGGTCCGGCCGTGCCGTCACGACCTACGCGTGGGACTCGCGCAACGACGGCGCGCCCACGCCGATCGGGTCCGAGGGAGCCGTGGTGCACAACGGCAAGGCCGCGTGGACCGACGACGACGGCGTGCACGTCTACGACCTCGCCAGGAAGAAGGACCGGATCGTCGGCCAGGGCACGAAGCCGGTGTTCCTCGGTGACGGCGTCGTCTGGGTGCGGGACGGGAAGTTCGTCGCGGAGTCCGCGTTGCCGGAGCCGTTGCGGAAGGCCGCGCCCAGCGGGGACGTCGCGGCGGACGGTCGCACGATCGTGTGGGTGCAGGGCGACACCCTGCGCGGCTGGCGCGAAGGGTGGGACGAGTCGCGGAAACTCGCTGCCATCAAGAGCGCACCGAGAACCGAAGGCATCGTTTTCCCGCGCGTGAGCGGTGACCTCGTGTCGTGGCAGTCGGAATCGTCCTACATAACGGACATCCGCAGCGGCACGACGATGCACACCGACGACGGCGGCTATTGGCTTGAGGTGCACGGCGGTGCGCTGACCAGGCAGGGGTGGCGTGTCGCCGCCGCGGCCCCGCTGTCCGCGCTTTCTCCTTTATCCCGGTGCTGAAACCGTGACGAACGACACGAAAATGTTGGTTCAGGGCCCCTTCCCGGGAACCCCCGGACCTTTCACGCGACATCCCTGATGCCGCGGCGTCGCACGACGCCGCCACCCGACGCATTGCCAGAGGTGTACCTGCATGAGTTCGCTGACGCACGCCGACTACTTGGCGCTGCGCCGATTCCCCGCTCTCGACGGCCTGCGCGCGATAGCCGCGGTCCTCGTCGTCTTCTTCCACTACGGCGGCCCTGACGAGCTTCAGGGCTGGGCCGGCGTGCAGCTGTTCTTCGTCCTCAGCGGATTCCTCATCACGACGCTGATGCTGCGCGAGGAGCACCGCACCGGCCGGATCTCGTTGAAGGAGTTCTACCTCCGGCGGGGCTTCAGAATCCTGCCCGTCTACTTCGTCGTGCTCCTCGTGACGGCCGTCGCCTCCGCGTTCTGGGGCACGTTCAGCAGCAACGGCATCGGGCCCGCGCTCAAGTACTTCCTCACGTTCACCAACGAGTTCGCCGGCAACAGCCCGTACGGGCAGTCGTGGTCGCTGGGAATCGAGCAGAAGTTCTACGTCGTCTGGCCGCTGGTGGCGATCGCGCTGGGCACCCTCGCGCTCCGGCGCCGCGCCGGTGCCGTCGTGCTCTGCATGGCACTCGCGCTCGTGCTCGTGAACTTCACCGTGGAGCACAACAACCCCGGCTGGCCGCTGCACTACTTCTCGATCCTGACCGGTGTCCTGCTCGCCCTCGCGCTGCACAGCCCGCGCGGTTTCGCCGTGCTGCGCCCGCTGACGAACCGGGTGGCCCAGCTGGTCGTCTGCGCCGGGTTCGCGTCCGTGCACCTGAGCGTGAAACCGATCGCGGGCTTCCTGGACGGGATCGGCGGCATCCCCGGCCACGTGCTGGTCATCCCCGTCTACGCGCTCGCGGCGTCGGTGCTGCTGGCCGCGCTCGTCGCCCCCGGCCCCGCCACGACGGCGTTGTCCACCAGGCCCATGCAGTTCGTGGGCGAACGCTCCTACTCGCTCTACCTCGTGCAGACGATCGCGGCGACGATCATCTGGTACTTCCGGCCCGAGCTGTCCGGCCTCGGGCAGTCCGTCGCGGTCACCGCGCTGGGACTGGTGCTGGCGAGCGTCCTGTACGCGGCGGTGGAGATCCCGATGATCGACCTCGGCCGCCGGGTGATCGCCCGCGGGCGCCGCAAGGCCGAACCCGCGCACTCCCCCGCCGCGCAGCCGGAGTCGCGGCTCGCGACCGCCGGTCAGGCCCAGCCGTGACCACGTCCGGGGAGAGCGGCACGGGTGCCGGTCTCCCCGGACGTCTAGGCTTCCCGCCGTGCAGGCAACCGTGTCCACCTTCCACAGCGACGGCTCCGCCGTCGTCCTGCGCGACGACGGCGTGCTGCTCGACGTGAGTGCCGAGGCCGTCACAGCGGGTGGCTGGCGCCTGTTGCGGCCCGGCCAGCGGGTGACCCTCGAACGCAGCGAAGACGGTGTCGTCACGGCTGTGCGCTTGCCTGTTCTGTGACGGAGAGTTCATCAGCCCGATGTTCTCGACGGGGGCGCTCGCGTCGATAGTGGGGAACAATGCGGGGCGTGAGCACGGAGAACTCTGACGGTCAGGCGAGCACCCCTCGGCGCCGCTCCACGCGCGGCAACGCAGCGGCGACCCCGCGTGCGGCGGCCACGCGCAAGCAGCCCCAGCCCCGTGCGGCGACCAGGCGGGCGACGAACCCTCCCCGGACGAAGACCCGGACGAACCAGCCGGTGGCGACCCCGGTCAGGGGCGTGCCCTCGGCGCCTCCCGCGGTGACGTCGAGCTCACAGCCCACCGACCTGCCCGATGACCGGTACTTCAACCGGGAACTGTCCTGGTTGGACTTCAACGCCCGCGTGCTCGCGCTCGCCGAGGACGCCTCCCAGCCGCTGCTGGAGCGGGCGAAGTTCCTCGCGATCTTCGCGTCGAACCTCGACGAGTTCTACATGGTCAGGGTCGCGGGCCTGAAGCGGCGCGCGGAGACCGGCCTCACGGTGCGCAGCGCGGACGGGCTCACGCCGCTCGAACAGCTCGTGGGGATCTCCAAGCGCTCGCAGGAGCTCGTCGAGCAGCACGCCAGGACGTTCCTCGACCAGATCCGGCCCGGTCTGGAGCAGCACCAGATCAGCATCGTGACGTGGGGCGACCTCACCGACTACGACCGGATGAGGCTCTCCAACTACTTCAGCGAGCAGGTCTTCCCGGTGCTCACGCCGCTGGCCGTCGACCCGGCGCACCCGTTCCCCTACATCTCCGGGCTCTCGCTGAACCTCGCGGTGACCGTGCGGGACCCGGAGGGCGGCGGTGAGCGGTTCGCCCGCGTGAAGGTACCGGACAACGTGCCGCGCCTGGTGCGCGTCGAGGCGGACAGGTCGTCGTCCTCCGCCACCTTCCTGCCGCTGGAGGAGCTCATCGCCGCGCACCTGGGCGAGCTGTTCACCGGCATGGAGGTCATCGAGTGCCACGCGTTCCGCGTGACGCGCAACGCCGACCTGGAGGTCGAGGAGGACCGCGACGAGGACCTGTTGCAGGCGCTCGAACGCGAGCTGGCGCGGCGCCGGTTCGGTCCGCCGGTGCGCCTGGAGGTCGCCGACGACATGACCGAGCACATGCTCGAACTGCTGCTGCGGGAGATGGACGTCGACCCGCACGACGTCGTGACGGTGCCCGGCCTGCTCGACCTGTCGTGCCTGTGGCAGCTCTACGGCATCGACCGCAAGACGTTGAAGGACCCGGCGTTCGTGCCGGCGACCCACCCGGCGTTCGGTGAGCGCGAGACGCCCAAGAGCGTCTTCGCGACCCTGCGCGAGGGCGACGTGCTGGTGCACCACCCGTACGACTCGTTCTCCACGTCGGTGCAGCGCTTCATCGAACAGGCCGCCGCCGACCCGCACGTGCTCGCCATCAAGCAGACCCTGTACCGCACCTCCGGCGACTCGCCCATCGTGGACGCGCTGATCGACGCGGCCGAGGCGGGCAAGCAGGTCGTGGCGCTGGTGGAGATCAAGGCCCGGTTCGACGAGCAGGCGAACATCAAGTGGGCCCGCACGCTGGAGAAGGCGGGCGTGCACGTCGTCTACGGCCTCGTGGGGCTGAAGACGCACTGCAAGACTTCGCTCGTGGTGCGTCAGGAGGGGTCGACGATCCGGCGCTACTGCCACATCGGCACCGGCAACTACAACCCGAAGACGGCGCGGCTCTACGAGGACGTCGGCATCCTCACCGCGGAACCGACGATCGGCGCCGACCTCACCGACCTGTTCAACGTCCTCACCGGCTACGCCCGCCAGGACGAGTACCGCTCGCTGCTCGTCGCGCCCTACGGCGTCCGCAAGGGCATCGTCGAACGCATCAACCACGAGATCGAACGCGCGCAGGCCGGGGAGACCTCCGGCGTGCAGATCAAGGTGAACTCCCTCGTGGACGAGCAGGTCATCGACGCGCTGTACCGCGCGTCCCAGGCCGGTGTGCCCGTCGACGTGGTGGTGCGCGGCATCTGCGGCCTCAAGCCCGGCATCAAGGGACTGTCCGAGAACATCAGGGTGCGCTCGATCCTCGGGCGGTTCCTGGAGCACTCGCGGGTCTTCCGGTTCGTCGCGAGCGACGAGTGGTGGATCGGCAGCGCGGACATGATGCACCGCAACCTGGACCGCCGCGTCGAGGTCGCCGTGCGCGTCACCGACCCGCGGCTCACCCGGCAGCTGAGCGACGTCTTCGAGTCGGCGCTCGACCCGCACACGCGCTGCTGGGTGCTGCGCTCTGACGGAGAATGGGAAGCATCGCCGTCCGACGGAACGTCGGTCCGCGACCACCAGATGGAACTGCTGCACAAGCACGGAGCTCTTGGGTGATCAAAGCTGCTGGGGCGGTGCTCTGGCGCGATGCCGGCGGTGACGTCGAAGTCGCGGTCGTGCACCGCCAGCGTTATGACGACTGGTCCCTGCCGAAGGGCAAACTGGACGCCGGGGAGACGATTCCCGCCTGCGCCGTGCGCGAGGTGGAGGAGGAAACCGGCTTCTCGTGCGTCCTCGGCCGCCATCTGCGGCAGGTGTCGTACTCGGTGCAGGGCACGGCCAAGACCGTCGACTACTACGCCGCCGAAGCCGTGTCCGGATCGTTCACCGTCAACGAGGAGGTCGACGAGCTGCGCTGGCTGCCCGTCACCGAGGCGGCGGCGCTGCTGACCTACGAACCGGACCGCGAGGTGCTCGCCGAGTTCGACCGGCAGCCGGCCGACCTGTTGCTGGTGTTGCTGGTGCGACACGCGAAGGCGGGCAAGCGGTCCGAGTGGACCGGCGACGATGACCTCCGTCCCCTCTCGGACGCGGGCAGGAGGCAGGCGGCGGCACTGCGCTCGCTGCTTCCCCTGTGGTCCCCCAAACGCGTCCACACGGCTCCCAGGCTCCGTTGCGCGGACACCGTGACCGGTGTGGCCGAGGACCTCGCGGTGGAGGTGCTGGAGGAGCCGCGGCTGTCCGAGGAGGGCTACTGGCCCGACCCGGACGCGGGCGTCGTGCGCCTGCTGGAGGTGGCGACCACCGAGGGCCGCGCGGTCGTCTGCTCGCAGGGCGGCGTGATCCCCTCGGTGGTCCGCACCCTCGCCGAGCTGGGCGGCCTGCGCCTGGACGAGTTCCCGTGCAAGAAGGGCAGCACCTGGGTGCTCGCCTTCACCAGGCCGTTCCACGCCTGGTCCACATCGGACGCGCCTTCCACCTGGCCAACCCTGGTGTCGGCCCACTACCTGCCCACCGCGCTGCCCCGCCCCTGACGCACTCCCGGCAAGCGCCGCCTCCCCCGCCCGAAAGTTCGCCTCAGGCAACGAACAGGGCCGGCAGGGCGGCGCTTTCGCTTTGCCGGCCCGGCTCCCACGCCCGCGAAGCGTTATTTCTATTGGCCTGCGGAGGATTCCCACCCCACCCCGGCAAGGTCTCCGCAGGACGCCGGAAAGGCCACCGCGAGGGTCCGACCGGTCGCGCGGAAAGGCACCCACCAGGCCCACACAAGGACACCATCCGCGCCGGGGAAAGCCTCCCCGCGCCCACCGCACGAGATCCCACCCGGACGCCGGGAATCGCCCTCGCGGGACGCAGGAAAGGCACCCGCCAAGCCCGCACAACGCCCCACCGGACGCACGAAAGGGACCGCGCCAAGAGCCGCACAACGCCCCGCCGGCAGTTCCCGCCAAGCCCCACCAGGACACGGCAACAGATCCCCCAAAGGCCCAACGCGACACGGCAGCAGTCCCACCAGACCCGGCAAAGGCTCTTTCAACGCCCGGGCACGGCCAAGAGGGCTCGCCAGGCCCAACCAGACTCGGCAACAGTCCCGCCAGGCCCCTGGCAAGGGAACTCTCCAGGCCCCGCAACGCCGCACCCGGCGCGGTATCGGGCCTCTCCCCCGTACGGGGGGAGCGCGAGTTCTCGGCGGCCGTCAAACACAGCAAGGCCCCGGTGTGCGCACACCGGGGCCTTCGCATGTGTTGCGGAAGTGTCGCAGCCTCCCTCAGGAGGCCCGTCTCACTTCTTCTTGGCAGCCGTCTTGCGGGCCGCGGGCGCCTTGGCGGCCGTGGTCTTCGCAGCGGGCTTGGCCGCGGCCGTGGTCTTGGCGGCGGCGGTCTTGCGGGCGGGCGCCTTGGCAGCCGTCGTCTTGGCAGCCGTCGTCGTCTTGGCGGCAGCCGTCTTCGTGGCGGCGGCGGTCTTCGTCGCGGTCGCCTTGGCGGGGGTCTTGGCAGCAGCGGTCTTCGTTGCGGCCGTGGTGGTCCGACGGGTCGTGGGCGCCTTGGTGGCGGCCGCGGCCGTACGGGTGCGCGTGGTGGTCGCGCGGGTCGTCGCTGCCTTGGTGGCGGGCGCCTTGGTGGCGGCCGCGGGCTTCGCGGCGGCCGTCTTGGCGGCCGACGACTTGGCCGCGACGGCCTTCGGCAGCTTCTTCGCACCGCTGATGACGTCCTTGAACGTCGAGCCGGGGCGGAACGCGGGCACGTTGGTCTTCTTGACCTTCACGGTCTCGCCCGTGCGCGGGTTGCGCGCGGTGCGGGCCGCACGGGCGCGCTTCTCGAAGACGCCGAAGCCCGTGATGTTGACCTTCTCGCCCTTGTTGACGCTGCGCACGATCACATCGACGATGCCGTCAACAGCAGCACCCGCGGTCTTCTTGTCTCCCAGGCGCTCGGCGAGCGCCTCGATGAGCTGGGCCTTGTTCACCTTCAGTCCCTCCCAGGACGCTCACGGCCCTAAGCGTCGGGCCGACTAGAACGCAACGGTAGGCCCAAAACGCGAGAAATACCAATCGCCACGCCAAAATTTTCGTTGTGGCGTGGCCAATTGCGCCCCTTCGAGGGACTCAGGGGGCCGGATTCGCCCCTCTCAAGGGGAGAATCCGGCGCCCTCTCAGACCGCCGGAAGCGGATCCGTTGTGGGCAACCAAGTCTGGCGATTGCCCTCGTAATCGCTGATCTCGGGCTCGTGGCGCAGTGTCAAAGCGATGTCGTCGAGCCCTTCGAGAAGGCGCCAGCGGGTGTAGTCGTCGATCTCGAAGGGGGCTACCAAGTCCTTGGCGCGAACGGTCTTGTCGGTGAGGTCGACGGTGACCGGCGTGCCGGGCTCCGACTCCAGCAGCTTCCACAGCAGCTCGACATCGGACTGGCTGCACTGGGCCGCGACGAGCCCCTGCTTGCCCGAGTTGCCCCGGAAGATGTCGCCGAAACGAGCTGAGACGACGACGCGGAAGCCGTAGTCCATCAACGCCCAGACGGCGTGCTCCCGGGAGGACCCGGTGCCGAAGTCGGGGCCCGCGACGAGGACCGAACCGGCCTTGAAGGGCTCCTGGTTGAGGATGAAGTGCTCGTCGGCGCGCCAGCCGGCGAACAGCCCGTCCTCGAACCCGGTGCGGCTCACGCGCTTGAGGTAGACGGCGGGGATGATCTGGTCGGTGTCCACGTTGGACCTGCGCAGCGGCACACCGACGCCCGTGTGGGTGGTGAAGGCTTCCATGCTCAGTTCTCCAGGTCGGCGGGGGCGGAGAGGGTGCCGCGGACGGCCGTCGCGGCGGCCACGAGGGGCGAGACGAGGTGCGTCCTGCCGCCCTTGCCCTGCCTGCCCTCGAAGTTCCGGTTCGACGTCGATGCGCTGCGCTCACCGGGCGCGAGCTGATCCGGGTTCATGCCAAGGCACATCGAGCAGCCCGCCTGCCGCCACTCGGCGCCGGCGTCGAGGAAGACCTTGTCCAAGCCCTCGTCTTCGGCCTGCTTGCGCACCCGCATCGAACCGGGCACGACCAGCATCCGCACTCCGGAAGCGACGTGCTTTCCCTTGATGACGTCCGCGGCGGCCCGGAGGTCCTCGATGCGCCCGTTCGTGCAGGAGCCGAGGAAGACCGTGTCGACGCGGATGTCGCGCAGCGGCGTGCCGGGCTGCAGGCCCATGTACGCCAGCGCCTTCTCCGCGGCCACGCGCTCGGTCTCGTCCGAGATCTGCTCGGGGTCGGGAACGGAGGCGCCCAGCGGCAGGCCCTGACCGGGGTTCGTGCCCCACGTGACGAACGGCGTGAGCTCGTCGGCGTCGATGTGGACCTCGGCGTCGAACTTCGCGTCGTCGTCGGTGCGCAGCGTCTTCCAGTAGGCGACGGCCGCGTCCCAGTCGGCACCGGACGGCGCGTGCGGACGGCCCTCGATGTAGGCGAACGTCGTCTCGTCCGGCGCGATCATGCCCGCGCGCGCACCGGCTTCGATCGACATGTTGCAGACCGTCATGCGCGCTTCCATCGACAGCTTCTCGATCGCGCTGCCGCGGTACTCGAGCACGTAGCCCTGACCGCCGCCGGTGCCGATCTTCGCGATGACGGCGAGGATGATGTCCTTCGCCGTGACGCCGGGCCGCAGCTCGCCGTCGACGTTGATCGCCATCGTCTTGAACGGACGCAACGGCAACGTCTGCGTCGCCAGCACGTGCTCGACCTCGGACGTGCCGATGCCGAACGCCAGCGCGCCGAACGCGCCGTGCGTGGACGTGTGACTGTCACCGCACACCACGGTCATGCCGGGCTGCGTGAGACCCAGCTGCGGGCCCACCACGTGGACGATGCCCTGCTCGACGTCACCCATCGGGTGCAGGCGCAGGCCGAACTCCGCGCAGTTGCGGCGAAGCGTCTCGACCTGTGTGCGTGACACCGGGTCCGCGATCGGCTTGTCGATGTCGACGGTCGGGACGTTGTGGTCCTCGGTGGCGATCGTCAGGTCGGGCCTGCGCACCTTGCGGTTCGCGAGGCGCAGTCCGTCGAACGCCTGGGGGCTGGTGACTTCGTGGAGCAAATGGAGGTCGATGTAGAGCAGGTCCGGCTCCGCACCACTGCCGTGGCGCACAACGTGTGCCTCCCACACCTTCTCCGCGAGCGTGCGGCTCATCGCGACATCTCCCACGTTATGGACGTGCCGACAGATCTGGACTTCTCACTGTCTGGGAAGTTAGTATCGGCTTGTGGGACAGCATAGCGGGATCGGCGTGCTGGACAAGGCAGTGGCCGTGTTGAACGCCGTGGCAAAAGATCCGTGCGGCCTGGCCGAGTTGTGCAATCGCACCGGCCTGCCGCGAGCAACCGCGCACCGCCTGGCCGTGGGCCTGGAGGTGCACCGCCTCCTGCGCCGCGGCTCTGACGGCCGCTGGCGCCCCGGAGCGGCACTCGCGGAGTTGGCGGGCGGCGCGACCGACCCGCTGCTCGACGCGGCCTCCTCGGTACTTCCACGCCTGCGCGACATCACAGGCGAGAGCGTCCAGCTCTACCGCCGAGACGGCATGCAACGAGTCTGCATCTCCTCGGCAGAACCCCCCTCGGGCCTGAGGGACACAGTCCCCATCGGCGCCAGACTCCCGATGACAGCAGGCTCAGGCGCCAAGGTCCTGGCCGCCTGGTCCGACCCGGCCACCCAACGAGCAGTCCTGGCCGACGCCGTCTACGGAGAACGAACCCTCCTGGAAGTCCGCCGCCGAGGCTGGGCCCAATCAGTAGCCGAACGAGAACCAGGCGTGGCCTCGGTCTCAGCCCCGGTAAGAGACTCAGCCGGCGCAGTAGTAGCCGCAGTCTCCGTAAGCGGCCCCATAGACCGAATGGGCCGCCGCCCAGGAGCCCGCTGGGCAGCAGACCTACTAGCAGCCGCAGAAGCCCTACAAAGCCGCCTCTAAATCCCAACCATGTGGCCGCCCCCGCACAAGGGGCGGCCACTGCCGTCCAACCACAAAGCAATACCCAGCCCTTTACAAGTGACCCCTCTCACGCCCCAGAAATCGCCGACGCGAAGCGAGGCCCCCACCCGCCGACGCGAAGCGAGGCCCCCACCCGCATAGCCGACGCGAAGCGAGGCCAATGCGCGCGATCCGCCAACCCAGGTCGGGGGGTCCGGGGGGCGAAGCCCGCCCGGCTGGGGGTCTGGGGGCTCGGCCCCCAGAAGACAATGCGAAAGAGGCCCGTCAGCGCTTTCCGCTGACGGGCCTCTCCCACCTCTGTAGCCCCGAAGGGATTCGAACCCTCGCTACCGCCTTGAGAGGGCGGCGTCCTAGGCCGCTAGACGACGGGGCCCTAGAACTTCTTGCTGGAGTGAACCTTATCAGATCTCTCTGTCCGGTCCAAATCCGGCTATTCAGTTCGTACTGCTGGATCTTTCTTGGCGCCGATCCCACCGTTTCGATGGAGCCAGCAGCTGGGGTACCAGGACTCGAACCTAGACTAACTGAACCAGAATCAGTCGTGCTGCCAATTACACCATACCCCATTGGCTTTCACGATCGACTTCGTTCTCCGGGGAGTTCCGAGGCCCTCGTTGCTGCCGGGAGAAATACTAGACCACACCCCCACCAGAAGTGAAATCGACCCCCACCCGCACGCATAAGCGCAGGTGAGGGCCGGTCTCAGGGGTCAGATCAGGCGGTGGCGGCGGACAGCTCGCAGACGAGGAGCTCCGGCAGTTCCGCCAATGACGTGATCGAGGACAGTCCCGCGGGCAGCGTTCCGCCGGTCGGCCCCGTCCGGTTGATCCAAACGCCGTGCATTCCGGCGTCGCGCGCGCCGATCGCGTCGGCGTGCAGGCGGTCTCCCACGTGGACGGTGTCGCCGGGCGGCACCCCGAGGGCGAGGCAGGCCGTGTGGAAGATCACTCGGTCCGGCTTGGCGCAGCCGACCTCGCCGGCGATCAGGACCGCGTCGAAGTACTCGGAGAGGCCGAGCTGGGCGATCTTCATGCGCTGGTGGCGGCCGGAGGCGTTGCTGATCGCGGCGATGGGCAGGCCGGTGGCGCGCAGCCAGTCGAGCGTGGGGATCGCGTCGGGGAACAGGCACCAGCCCGCGGCGAGGAACTCCTGGCGGCCGAGCTCGCGCCGGGTGGCTTCCGGCAGCGTGAGCTCCTCACCGAGGGCGGCGAAGAAGGCTTGGGTGCGGATGTTGCGCATCGACTCGTACGGGAGCTCACCGGCCAGCTGGCGGGAGACGTGGTCGTCGGTGATTCGCTGCCACAACGACCAGGCGTCGGCGTTACCGACCATCGAGGCCAACGCGGCACGCGAAGAAGTGCTGTAGTCGACAAGTGTGTCGTCGACGTCCAGGCAGACAGCGCGGATCTCGCCGGTTCTCTTACGCGTGAAAGTCGGGGACGCAGTTGTCACCCAGGAAGGTTAGGTGCGGACGGGCCTCGTCCGATTCGGCTAACGAGGTGATTCCTCCAGGTCCTTGCACGATCAAGCGGACCTTGAGGCCCCGAACGAACCAGTGCCGCTCCTCCGACCGCCGAAAGCAATCGGCCGTCCGAGTGTTGTCGGGCGACGCGAGGCGCACTCCGCGCACGGTCGGGCACGCGGGCGCGACACCTTAGCTCGGAGTCCGACGAAACGCAGCCGTCGCAACCGATTCGAGGCCCGGTATCCCAGACGGTCCACTGTGGATCAAGCTCGTCCGGGCACCCGTGTCACCCAGCTTGACGCAGCCGGCGGTCAGGGGCATCCTGAGAATTCAACAGAGGTTGAAAAGAGGGGATCGACATGGAGAGGACGACCTGTCTCGTCGTCGGGGGCGGACCCGCGGGGATGGTGCTGGGGCTGCTGCTGGCGCGCGGGGGCGTGGAGGTGACCGTGCTGGAGAAGCACGAGGACTTCCTGCGCGACTTCCGCGGCGACACGGTGCACGCGTCGACGCTCACGCTGATGGACGAGCTGGGGCTCGGTCCGGCGTTCGAGCAGGTGCCGCACCAGAAGGTCGACAAGATCGAGGCTCTGCTGGAGGACGGGGGCAGGACCCCGATCGCCGACCTGAGCAGGCTTCCCGGCGCCCACAAGCACATCGCGATGGTGCCGCAGTGGGACTTCCTCGACCTGCTGGCGGACGCGGGCAGGACGGAGCCGAAGTTCACGCTGCGGATGAGCACCGAGGTCACCGGGATCACCAGGAACGGCACCAGGGTCACGGGTGTGACCTATCGGGACCGCACCGACGGCCACACCGGCGAGATCGCCGCCGACCTGGTGGTGGCGGCGGACGGCCGCGCCTCGATCCTGCGCGACGCCGTGGAGCTGCCCGTGTACCGGTTCGGCGCTCCGATGGACGTGTGGTGGTTCCGCCTGCCGCGCAAGGAGACCGACGCGGTCACGGGCGGGGCAGGCCGGTTCAGCAACGGCAGCGCGCTGGTGCTCATTCCACGCGGGGACTACTTCCAGTGCGCGTTCTTGATCCGCAAGGGATCGGACCGTCAGCTGCGCGCGGAAGGCGTCGAGAGGTTCCGTGAGCGCGTGGTCGCGCTCGTGCCGTGGCTGGCCGACCGCGCCGAGCACATCACGAGCATCGACGACGTGAAGCTGCTCGACGTGAAGCTGGACCGGCTGAAGCGCTGGCACGTCGACGGCCTGCTGTGCATCGGTGACGCGGCGCACGCGATGTCGCCCATCGGCGGCGTGGGCATCAACCTCGCCGTCCAGGACGCGGTCGCCGCGGCCCGGCTGCTCGCCAGGCCGTTGCGCGAGGGCACCCTGACCGGCGCCGGGCTCGCGCGGGTGCGCCGCCGCCGGTGGTTCCCGACGGTGGTGATCCAGACGATGCAGCGGGTGGTCCAGGACCGGTTCCTGCGGCGGGTGGTGACCGGCGACGGTGCCCCGGTGAGCGGCGTTCCCGCCCCGCTGCGGATCGTCCGGCGCTTCCCCTGGCTGCAGACGGTTCCGGCCTACCTCGTCGCGATCGGCCCGCTCCCCGAGCACGCGCCGGACTTCGCGCGCAGGGCCCCGCAGACGATCGTCAGGTCGTGACGAACGAGTCGGACGACTCGCTGAGCACCATCGCCACGGCGTGGGCGCGGTCACGGGCGCCCAGCTTGCGCAGGATCGCCTTCACGTGGGTCTTCACGGTGTCGTTGCTGATGAAGAGCCGCTGGGCGATCCGCGCGTTGTCCATGCCCTTCGCCATCTCGGCCAGCACGTCGAACTCGCGCGCCGACAGCCGGCCGAGCGAGGCGGGCGGGGGCATCCGCGCGGGCAGACGCGCCAGCGACCCCACCCGCGCGTCGATCGTGGCCGGCGCGCCTTTGACGGCGGCGGCGATGGTCGGCAGCAGCTCGGCCACGGGTGAGGTCTTGAGCAGGTAGGCCACCGCGCCGGCGTCGAGCGCCGCGCGGGCCCAGCTCGGACTGTCCGCATTGGACAGGACGACGACCCTGGCACCGGGCCGGAACTGCGCCGTGTCCCGCACGGTGCGCAGCGGCCCGGCGCCCGGCACGTCGAAGTCGGTGACGACCAGCTCCACCGGGGTGCTCCGCAGGAAGCGCGCAGCGTCGGCCACGGTGTGGGCGATGCCCACAACGCGGAAGCAGTGCGTGCGGTGCAGCGAGACCCGCAGCCCCTCGGTGATGAGCTGCGAACCGTCGACCAGCAGCACGCGGGTGGACGCCGGGTCCGTCATGACACCGGGAAGTTACTAGCGGGTACCGCGACGCGTAACCTGCCGGGCGCCGGATTGCTCCGTACGGCTACCTATTTGCGACCGGATTGACGAGCGTTCCGAGGCCGTCCACAGTCACGGAGACCGTCTGTCCGGCCTTGAGCGGGCCGACACCGGCGGGGGTGCCGGTGAGGATCACGTCGCCGGGCAGCAGCGTCATGATGCCGGACACGTACTCGATGAGCGACGGGATGTCGTGCACCATCAAGGAAGTACGTCCGTCTTGCTTCACCTCGCCGTCGACCTCGGTGACGATCCGGACGTCCGACGGGTCGAACTCCGTCTCGATGAACGGCCCCATCGGGCAGAACGAGTCGAACCCCTTGGCGCGCGTGAACTGCACGTCCTTCTTCTGCAGGTCGCGGGCCGTGACGTCGTTGGCGATGGTGTACCCCATCACGACGCCCATGGCCTTCGCCTTCGACACCTCCCGGCACGGCTGGCCGATGATGACGGCGAGCTCGCCCTCGAAGTCGACGCGTTCCGAGACGGCCGGAATCCTGATCTCCACGTTCGGCCCGACCACCGAGGTGTTCGGCTTGAAGAACAGCAACGGCTCCGCCGGCACCTCGTTGCCGAGCTCGGCCGCGTGGTCCGCGTAGTTCCGCCCCACACCGATGATCTTGGTCGGCAGGATCGGGGCGAGCAGCCGCACGTCGGCCAGCGGCCACTTGCGGCCGGTGAACGTGGGCGTGCCGAAGGGGTGTTCGGCGATCTCCGCGGCTTCCTCACCGTGGACGGCGACGAAGGCAACGCCTTGCGGGTGGGCAATCCTGGCAATACGCACGACGTCAACCTTAGACCGGCTCGACCGCCGACGAGCGCATCGCCTTGTGGGCGAGGGCATCGCACAGGGCGAGCCAGCTCGCCTCGACGATGTTCCCGTGCACGCCCACGGTCGTCCACGCGCGCTCGCCGTCCGTCGACTCGACCAGCACGCGCGTCACCGCGTCCGTGCCGGGGTGCTCGGTGAGGATGCGCACCTTGTAGTCGGCCAGCTCCACGGCGTCCAACCAGGACAGGTGCGGCAGCAACGCCTTGCGCAGGGCCGCGTCCAGAGCGTGCACGGGCCCGTTGCCCTCGGCCGTGGCGATGACCCGCTCCCCCGCCACGTGCACCTTCACCGTGGCCTCGGACACGATCTCGCCGTCCGACCGGTGGTCCAGCACCACCCGGTAGGACTCCAGCGCGAACGGCGGAGTGTCCAGCTGGGACAGTTCGTGCCGCAGCAGCAGCTCCATCGAGGCGTCGGCGGCCTCGAAGGACCACCCCTTGGCCTCCATCTCCTTGACCTTCTTGAGCGCGTTGCCCACCTCCTCCGACCGGCCGGTCAGGTCGAGCCCGAACTCACGTCCCTTGAGCTCGATGCTCGCCCGACCGGCCATCTCGGTGACCAGCACCCGCATGTCGTTGCCGACGATGTCCGGAACGATGTGGTTGTAGAGCTCCGGATCCACCTTGATCGCGCTCGCGTGCAGCCCCGCCTTGTGGGCGAATGCCGACGACCCGACGTAAGCCTGGTGGGTGTCGGGTGCGATGTTCGCGATCTCGGCCAACGCATGGGAGACGCGGGTGAGCTCGGCCAGTGCCCCGGTCGGGAGCACGTCCATGCCGAGCTTGGTCACGAGGTTCCCCACAACGGCGAACAGGTCCGCGTTGCCCGCCCGCTCGCCATACCCGTTGGCAGTGCACTGCACGTGCGTCGCGCCCGCCTGAACGGCCGCGATGGTGTTCGCCACGGCACAGGACGTGTCGTCCTGGCAATGGATCCCCACCCGGAAGCCGGTCTTCCGGACGACCTCGCCCACCGTCTCGGCAAGCCCCAGCGGCAACTGCCCGCCGTTGGTGTCGCACAGCACGACGACGTCCGCACCACCCTCCACAGCGGACTCCAGCACCCTCAGGCTGGTGTCCGGCGAGAACGCGTAGCCGTCGAAGAAGTGCTCGGCGTCGAGGAAGACCCGCCTCCCGTGCTCCTTCAAGAACCGCACGGTGTCCCGCACCATCCGCAGGTTCTCGTCCGTGTCAGTCCGCAACGCCCGCTCGATGTGCCGCAGATCCGACTTGGCGACCAACGTCACCACCGGCGCCTGCGACTCCAGCAACGCCCTGACCTGCGGATCGTCCTCGACCTTGACCCCGGCCTTGCGAGTGGCCCCGAACGCGACGAGCTTGGCGTGCTTGAGCTCCAGCTCCCCGGCCGCCGCCCGCGCGAAGAACTCCGTGTCCTTCGGCAGCGCACCAGGCCACCCGCCCTCGATGAACCCGACCCCGAGCCCGTCCAGCAACCGCGCGACAGCGAGCTTGTCCGTGACGGAGTACGAAATGCCCTCACGTTGTGCGCCGTCGCGCAAGGTCGTGTCGTAGACGTGGAACTCGTCGGTGGGGCCGGCCATCGGGATCCTCTCCTCATCCGGGCAAACAAAAAGACCCCCCGCGAATGCGAGAGGTCTGCGCGTCGGGTGCCTGGGGAGGCACTACCCGACGCGCTCGGCGATAATGATGGCGAGGTGCTGAGCCATGCGGCCGATGCTGCCACAGCCCGCACCCGCGTACCAAGCACCGGTACCGAATCTCCCACTATCTGGTCACGCCCGCTACGGGGTGTGGCGCGACCGCGGGCTCACCCCAGCCCGGCGAGATACCGGGCGAACGCCTCGACCGCGGCCGGGTTGCGAGGCCCTTCGACCAACGCCGCGTAGGGCAGCGAGAAGAACCGCTTCCCCTTCACCGCCGGAGAGTTGGCCAGCGGCGCGAACCCCTCCAGGAAAGCCTGCTTCCGGGCGGCCGTGCTGGCCTGCGCGTCCGCGTAGTCCACGATCAGCACGACATCGGGCGACCGCTCCACCACGGTCTCCCAGCTGACGGTGGTCCAACTGTCGTTCAGGTCTCCGAAGATGTTGTCCCCGCCGGCCCGCCCGATGATGTCGGAAGGCGCGGCGTTCTTCCCGGACGTGAACGGCTGGTCCTGCCCGCTGTCGTACAGGAACACCTTCGGCCGCGGCTTGCCCGCGGTCAGCCGCCCGGCCTCCTCGACCTGCCGCTGGTACCCCGACACCAGCTCCTCGGCGCGGTTCTCGACCCGGAAGATCTTCCCGAGGTTGCGCAGATCCGTGTACAGGGCCTCCAAAGCGGGCATGATGCCCCGCTGCTTGCCCACCCCGTTCCGGCACGCCTCGGTCAGTTGATACGTGCCGATCCCCAGCCCGCGCAACGCGTCGGGGGTGAACCCGGTGCTCTCGCTGAAGCCGTAGTTCCACCCGGCGAACACCAGGTCGGCGTTGGCCCCCTGCACCACCTCCGCGGAGATCTTGTCCGCCAGCCGGGCCGACTGCTCGAAGTCCGCCTTCCACGGCGAGGTTTCGAGGTCGACGGCGTTGCCCTCGTCGACCACGTACCCGGCCATGTGGTCCCGCAGTCCCAACGCGAACATCATCTCGGTGATGCCGGTGTCGTTGGTGACCACCCTGGACGGCACGCGGTCGAACGTGACCTCCCGGCCGCAGTTCACCACGGTCACCGGTGACACCGCCTCCGGCACGGAAGCGACCGTGGCCCCGCAACCCGTGACAGCCACCAGCACAACAGCGAGAGCGGTTCTCAAGCGACGACCTCCTGGTCGAACAGGAGCTGAGGCGCTCCCGAAGTGGGGTGACGCACGATGTGCGCCGTGATGTGGAACACCTGCGCCAGCAGCTCAGGCACGAGGACTTCCGCCGGTGTGCCGGACGCGACGAGTCGTCCCTCGTCCAGCACGTACAGGCGGTCGCAGTAGGACGCGGCCAGGTTCAGGTCGTGCAGGACGGTCAGCACGGTGACGCCGAGACGCCGGACGAGTGCGAGCACGTCCAGTTGGTGGCGGATGTCGAGGTGGTTGGTCGGCTCGTCCAGCACGAGCACGCGGGGTTGTTGGGCGATGGCCCGTGCGATCAGGACCCGCTGCCGTTCACCGCCGGACAAGCTCAGGAAGCTCCGTGACGCGAGGTGCGTCACGTCCACTGTGGCCAGTGCGTCCGCGACCAACGCCCGGTCGCGAGAGGGCGAGCGGGCGTGCGGCAGGCGGCCCATCTCCACCACCTCGGCCACGGTGAAGTCGAACTCGACCTGCGACTCCTGGGTCAGGGCGGAGAGCTCACGCGCCAGGTCCTTGCGGCCGGCGACGTTCCTGCCGTCGACCAGCACCGCGCCCGAGTCGGGTGTCAGCGCGCGGTAGACGCAGCGCAGGGTCGTGGACTTGCCGCTGCCGTTGGGGCCGACGATGCCGACGACCTCATCGCTCGCGTGCAGCGTGATGTCCTCGACGATGCCGCGGACCGTCAGCTGCTCGATGTCGAGGCGCATCAACGCCCTCCGAAGACGTAGGTCCCGCGACGCATGAGGAAGATGAAGCACGGCACGCCGATCGCGGCCGTGATGACGCCGAGCGGCAGTTCCTCCGGCGCGGCCAGCATTCGGGCGGCGACGTCGACCCAGACGAGGAACGACGCCCCGGCGAGCGGTGCGATCGGCAGCACGCGGCGGTGGTCCGCGCCGACGACCATCCTGGTCAGGTGCGGCAGCATCAGGCCGACGAAACCGACGGCGCCGCTCACAGCGACCAGCACGCCGGTGATGCCGGCGGTGACGACGAACAGCTGGGTGCGGAACCGGGTGACCTCGATGCCGAGCGTCGTCGCGGTCTCGTCGCCCATCGCGAGGGCGTTGAGCTGGCGGGTCCTGGTCCCGAGGAAGGCGATCCCGGCGGCCGTCACGGCGGTGGCGACGGGCAACGACCGCCAGTTCGCGCCGCCGAGACTGCCGAGCAGCCAGAACATGGCGCTGCGGGCCGCCTCGCCGTGCGGAGCCTGGAAGACGAGCAACATCGCCACCGCGGAGAACCCGTACGCCAGCGCGGTTCCGGTCAGCACGAGCCGCAACGGGGTGAGCCCCCGGCTCGTGCGGGCGGTCAGGTAGACCAGCGCCGTGGCGCCGAGGCCGGTCAGGAACGCGCCCGTGGAGAGCGCGTAGACGCCCAGGCCCTGGAGGACGCCGAGGGTCGCCACGGCCGTCGCGCCCACGCTCGCGCCCGACGAGATGCCGAGGACGTACGGGTCGGCGAGGGCGTTGCGGACCATCGCCTGGATCGCCACGCCGACCGCGCTGAGACCGGCGCCCACGACCGCGGCGAGCAGCACGCGTGGCAGCCGGATGTCCCAGACGATGTGGTACTGCCCGGCGAGGTCGGCGGGGACGACGCCACCCGTCAGCGCCGCCCGGAGCAGCTCGGCGGTCACGCCGAACGGGACGGGCACCGGCCCGAGCGCGACGCCCGCCACCACGCTGACGACGAGCGCGCAGACGAGCGCGCTGATCCTGGAGATCACTGGTTCCCTTCCCGCAGTCCACGGCAGGAGTCGGAGGTGCTGTGCACGCCGCGTGCGGGTGTTCGGGCTCGTCCCCGTTGCCGGGGACCTACCGTTGCGGGTCAGCGCCGGACTTCGACCGGTCTTCCCCCACGCACGACGCGATCACTGTAGCCCGGCGTCCGCGCCCTCCCGAGTCGGGCCGGGAGCGGATCCGGCGGACATCGGAAAAGATCTTCGAAGTTTTTCCCGCGGCCGTGTCGATCCGGCACCCGGCCCGTTCGACCTGGGGATGCGGAGGGACCGAGGTGGTCGCTCACGACGGAGGAGACACACCGTGAAGTTCATGCTGATCATGCGCGCCACCGACGAGGGCTACGCGAACCTGGGCGACGTCGACTTCGACAAGATGCTCCAGCTCGTCGGCGAGTACAACGAGGAGATGATCCGCGCCGGGGTGCTGCTGGCCGCCGAGGGGCTCGCCGACCCGTCGGAGGGCGTCGTCGTCGACTACTCCGCCACGCCGCCGATCGTCACGGACGGCCCGTACGGCGAGACCAAGGAGCTGTTCAACGGCTTCTACATCCTCAACGTCGCCTCGCTGGAGGAGGCGGTCGAGTGGGCCAAGCGCGCCCCGCTGGCCGGGCCGGGCTTCAAGACCGAGATCCGCCGGGTGCCGACCATCGACGAGTTCCCGCAGGACAACGAGTGGATCCGCAAGGAGCGCGCCTGGCGCGAGGCCAACGGCCAGCTCTGACCGCGTGGCCGGAAAAGCCGGAAGCCCCGGCCGGAGAACCGGCCGGGGCTTCGCGACGTCTGGCTCGGGGCCTCAGCCCGTGCGCACGTTCGACGACACGAGCGCGGCGAGCCGGTCGCCGATCGCGTAGGTCGCGCCCGGCGACTGGTGGTCGCGCGTGGCCAGGTCGAACGCCACGGAAGCCTCGATCCGGCGGGACGCCTCGTGCTCGCCGAGGTGGTCGAGCAGCAGCGCCACCGACAGCACGGCGGCCGTCGGGTCCGCGATGCCCTGCCCCGCGATGTCCGGCGCGGAACCGTGCACCGGCTCGAACATCGACGGGTTGCGGCGCGTCACGTCCAGGTTGCCCGACGCGGCCAGGCCGATGCCGCCCGTGACGGCGGCGGCGAGGTCGGTCAGGATGTCGCCGAACAGGTTGTCCGTCACGATCACGTCGTACCGGCCGGGGTCGGTGACGAGGTGGATCGTGGCCGCGTCGACGTGCTGGTAGGCCACCGTCACGTCCGGGTGCTGCAACGAGACCTCCTCCACCACGCGCGACCACAACGAACCGGCGTGCGTGAGGACGTTCGTCTTGTGCACCAGCGTCAGGTGCCGGCGCGGACGTGCCGACGCACGCGCGAACGCGTCGCGCACCACCCGCTCGACGCCGAACGAGGTGTTCAGCGAGACCTCGGTGGCGATCTCGTGCGGGGTGTCCTTGCGCAGCAGACCGCCGTTGCCCGCGTACGGGCCCTCGGTGCCCTCGCGGACCACCACCATGTCGATCTCCGGCGGGTCCGCGAGCGGGCTGCGGACGCCGGGGTAGAGCCGGGCGGGGCGGAGGTTCACGTGGTGGTCGAGCTCGAAGCGCAGGCGCAGCAACAGCCCCCGCTCCAGAATTCCGCTCGGCACCGACGGGTCGCCCACCGCGCCGAGCAGGATCGCGTCGTGCTGGCGGAGCTCACCGAGCACCGACTCGGGCAACAACTCTCCCGTGGCGTGCCAGCGCGCCGCGCCGAGGTCGTAACGAGTGATCTCGGCCGCCGGAACGACCTCGCCGAGGACCTTCAGGGCCTCCGCGATGACCTCGGGCCCGATCCCGTCTCCTGGGATCACTGCGAGCCGCATCCACACACCTCCCAGGTGTCCGTCCCCAATTGGTGGGACTACTTTCCTCCGCGAGAGGCTACCTGCACCACGGCCGCGCGCCGCATGCCGGACACCCCTTCGGGGTGTTCTCTCCCGTACTGCGGGACACCCACACGGCCCATTCCCCGCTTTCGAGTGTCACTCGACCGCAGTACCTCCGGTACGTCAAGGGGTGACCACGCTCCGCAACCCGAAAGCACGCGGGGCCCTTCCGTACTGTCAGACAGTACGAAAGGGCCCCGCGTGCACTCCGGCTCGGGCGAACGGGTGGTGCTAGTGGTGGCCGCCCTTGCCGTTCGACTTCACCTTGACGACCGCGGCGCGGTCACCGTCGGCGTTGTGGTGGTGCAGCACGAGCAGGCCCTCGGACTTGTCCGCCTTGAGCGCGGCCTCGTCCTTGTTGACCACGAGCGCCGTGCCCGGCTTCGCCAGGTACGACAGCGCCGCGTCGCCGCCGCCCTGCGCCCACAGACCCGGCTTGAGCGGGTCGAAGGACAGCGGGCGGTCGATCACGTCGATCAGCTCGTTCGCGTTGCCCGGCGCCGGGTAGTAGCCCGCGGTGCCGACCGTGTATGTGAGCCGCGCCGAGTCCTTCGACGGGTCGATGCCGAGTGCCGTCAGCAGCACCGGCAGGACCACGACGTTGGTGTCCTGCACGTTCGCGTCCACGTCGCCGAACAGGCCGTTGACGCCCTGGATGTCGACCGTCTCACCGGTCTTGAGGTCGACCGTGGTCGCCACCAGGAGGTCGGTGTCGGTCAGGCGGCTCGCGTACGTCTCGAAGTCGGCCGTGCCGTCGCCGTCGGTGTCGATGTCGACGAACGGCACGGTGTTGACGCCGAGGCTGTACCAGTTGCCCCACGTGGCGACACCGAACGCGAGCAGCGCCTCGCCGGCGTTGCCCTGCGCCTTGGCGAGCGGGGCCGTGGAGGACGCGCCCACGTACTTCAGGTCACCGCCCTTGGCCGTCTCGTTGAGCGCGCAGTTCTCGGTGACGTTGCGGCGGCAGTCGCGCAGCTTCGGCGACTGGGCCTGCAGCTCCAGGACGCTCACCAGCGAGCGGTACGCCTGCGAGCCGGTGCCCTGGTCGAGGCCCTTGCCCGTCAGGTTCAGCACGGCCTGCTTGTCGTTGCCCCGGAACTTCAGGTCCGACGCGGTGGAGATGTCCGCGACCGGCTTCGGCGCGGCGTAGACCGACAGCCGCAGCGGCACCGTGGCGCCCGCGGTCGGCGTGAGCGTCACGCGGCCGGAGGCGTCGGCGATGAACTGGCGCGGCGTGTCGAGGTGCAGCGGCTCGACGGTCGGGTCGACGGTCTTGCGCAGCGCCTTCTGGTCGGTGATCTTCAGCGTCACCTTGACGCGGGCGACGCCGCGCGGGCTCAGCTTCACCTTGTCCTGCGACAGCACGTAGCTGACGCCGGGGATCGTCGTGGCCGCGGTGTAGCCGACCTTGTACTCGACGGTCTTCGTCGACTTGTTGACGATCTTGATGGTCTTGGACTTCGAGACCGGCTTGGAGACCTCGACGACGCCGAAGTTCGCGCTGACGTAGCCGTTGTCCTCCTCGACGTAGGCGACGACCTGGTTGTCGATGGCGGCCTTGCCGTCGACGCGGCCGGTGCCGACGCGGTTGGGGGCGAAGGTCTTGCCGTTCTCCTTCACGTCCGCGCCCGCGGTGTTCATGATCGCGGCCTTGACCTCTTCGAGCGTCCAGTCCGGGTGCGTCTGGCGCACCAGCGCCGCGATGCCCGCGACGTGCGGGGACGCCATCGAGGTGCCGGAGATGACCGAGCGGTCGTCACCGGAGCCGACGGCGGCGGACGAGATCGTGTCACCGGGCGCCGCGACGTCCGGCTTGATCGAGTGACCGCGGGTGCCGCGGCTCGTGAACGAGCTCGGCGTGTCCGAAATGGACTCGTCGGTGGTCGGCGTCGAGGTGCGCAGGTCGCCCGCGAGGCGGACGACGAGCGTGCCGGCGTCCAGCGCCGGGCGCACCTGGGCGGTGGCGTCACCGGTGAACTGGAACATCGGGATGGCCGCGTTGCCCGCGATGCCCGCCGAGAAGTTGTTCAGCGTCGACGAGAGCAGCACGCCCTGGCCGCCCGCCGCCTGCACGGTGTTCGCACGGGCCGCGGAACCGCACCGGCGCGTCGCGTCGTTGTCGTCCCACTCCAGCCACACGAACTTGCCCGCGACGGCATCGGTGATCGCCTGGCAGCCGTCGAGGTTGCCCGCCTGCGTCAGCTTCACGACCGGCAGCGTCTTGTCGTAGCCGAGGTAGCCGGTGAAGCTCTGGCTGTACTGGCCGGCCTTGAGGCCCTGGCCCTGCACCTCGGCGCCGTCGCGCAGCACGGACGAGTCACGCACGGACGCCACCGTCAGCGCCTCGGGCGTGTTGCCCGGCGAACCGCCGATGTCGTAGAGGTCACCGCCGTTGCCCGCGGAGAAGACCGGCAGGACGCCGACCTTGTACAGCTTCTTCACGAAGAGGCTGTCGGGGTCGTCCGGGGCGCCGTAGTCGGAACCCAGCGACAGGTTCACGACGTCGAGGTGGTCGGAGAAGTCGCCGTCGCCGTCGGGGTCGAGCGACCAGTCGAGCGCCTGCGAGGTGACGTTCGTCGAGCCGTCGCAGCCGAAGACCTTCAGCGCGTAGATGAGGGCCTTGGGCGCGGTGCCGGGGCCGATCTTCATCTCGTTCAGCTTCGCGGCGTCGAGCTTGGTGTAGTCACCGGTGAAGGTGCTGCCGTCGGCGTTCTCGCCGAAACCGGCCGTGGTGCCCGCGACGTGCGTGCCGTGGCCGTTGCAGTCGATCGGGTTCGGGTCGGGCTTCGGCGTGTTGATCGCCGGGTCGTCGCTCTCGCCGTCGTAGTCCTCGCCGACGAAGTCGTAGCCGCCGACGACCTTCGCGGTCGGGAAGTTCGGGTCCGCCGCCGTCGGGTCGACCGCCTCGAACGCCGCGACCGTGCCGGGACCGCCGAAGTTGGCGTGCGTGTAGTCGACACCGGTGTCGATGATGCCGACCCGGACGTCGTCGCCGAGCTTGCCGTACTGCTGCCAGACGTTGAGCGTCCTGGTGAGCTGGACGGCGTTCGAGTTCTGGCGCTTCTTCGGCACGACCGGGTAGACCGCGAGCACGTCCTGGCGCTGCGCGAGCTCGCGCACCTTCTGCGCGTCCGCCTTCACGACGACGCCGGGGACGCCGTTGGAGGTGCGGTACAGCTCCTTGGTCTTCGTGTCCGCGGTCCGCAGCTGGCCGACGACCTGGTCCGCGGTGGCGGAGACGTCCTTCTTCGCCTGCTTGGCCGCCTGCTTCGCGACTTCCTTGCCCTGGCTCTTCTTCTCGTCGAACGCGTCGACGGCCGGCTTGCGGTCCAGCGCGACGAACGCGGTGACCGTGCCGGAGGAGCTCAGCCTGGGGGAAACCTTCAGGTGCAGCGCTTTCGCGTCCAGCCCCTGTGCACCCTTGACCGGCTGCGCGAGCGGTTCGCCCTGCGCCTGAGCCGTGGCGGGTGCGATCAGCAGTGTGGTGATGGCGGAGAACACCACCAGACTCGATCGTCTTTTCACAACGTTGCCCTCACCGAGGTGTGTGCTTCGACCCGGATCCAGTGCCGCGACCTCCACGGCACAGGTCGACCTCGTCGGGCAACCTAATCGCTGGCGTGTCCCGGCGATTGCCCCCGAAAGTATGGATTTTCCGCGGGCTCTTGCCGGTTATGGGCTCATTGTGAATGACGATGACCCCCGGGAAGGGGACTTTGCCGTCCCCTTCCCGGTATGTCCGTGACTATCCGAAGTCGACACTGCGCACGGTGCGCGCACCCACGGAGGCACCGATCGGGTCGAGGACCTGCGTGTCCACCGGGCGGTCCACCCGCAGCACCATGACGGCGTCGTCGCCGGTCTGGCTGATCTGCGCGGCCTCGATGTTCACACCGGCCTCGCCGAGCAGCGTGCCGACGGTGCCCATGACGCCCGGCCGGTCCGGGTACTCCAGCAGCAGCACGGTTCCCTCGGCCCTCAGGTCGAAGTTGCGGCCGTTGATGTTCACCAGCTTCTCGACCTGCGCGATGCCGCTGACCGTGCCCGACACGCTGTTCGTCGTGCCGTCGGCCGCCACCGCCCTGACCGTGACGAGGCTGCGGTGGTTCGGGCTCTCGGTCTCCTTGACCACCTCGACGCTCACCCCGAGGTCCTCGGCGAGCTGCGGCGCGTTGACGAACGTCACCTGCGACTCGACGACCTTCGAGAAGACACCGCGCAGCGCGGCCAGCGGCAGCACCGCCACGTCCTCATTGGACAGCTCGCCGCGCACCTCGACCGTGACGCTGGTCGGCGCCTTCGGCGACAGCGCGCTGAGGACGGTGCCGAGCTTCTGCACCAGCGGCAGGTACGGCCGCACCTCCTCGCCGACCGCGCCACCCTGGACGTTGACGGCGTCCGGCACGAACTCACCGGCGAGCGCGAGCGCGACGCTCTTCGCGACGTCCGTGCCCGCGCGGTCCTGCGCCTCGGCCGTGGAAGCGCCGAGGTGCGGGGTCACGACGATGCCCGGCACGTTGAACAGCGGGCTCTCCGTCGTCGGCTCCGTGGAGAACACGTCGACACCGGCACCGCCGACCTGGCCCTCCTTCACCGCCTCGGCGAGCGCCTCCTCGTCGATGAGGCCACCGCGGGCCGCGTTGACGATGATGACGCCCCGCTTCGCCTTCGCCAGCTGCTCGGCGCCGATGAGACCCTTCGTCTCCGGCGTCTTCGGCAGGTGGATCGAGATGGCGTCGGAGCGCTCGAGCAGCTCCTCCAGGCTCACGAGCTCGATGCCGAGCTGCGCGGCCCGAGCGGCCGAGACGTAGGGGTCGTAGGCGATCAGGTTCACGCCGAACGCGGCGATCCGCTGCGCGAACAGCTGACCGATCTTGCCCAGACCCACGACACCGACGGTCTTGCCGTTCAGCTCGACACCGTTGAACTTGGAGCGCTTCCACTCGTGGTTCTGCAGCGTCTCGTGCGCGGCCGGGATCTGCCGGGCCACCGCGAGCAGCAACGCGACGGCGTGCTCCGCGGCGCTCACGATGTTCGACGTCGGCGCGTTGACGACCATCACGCCGTTCTGCGTGGCGGCCGGGACCTCGACGTTGTCCAGGCCGACACCCGCGCGGGCGACGACCTTGAGCTTGCGGGTGGCGGCGAACACCTCGGCGTTGACCTGGGTGGCGGACCTGACGAGCAGGGCGTCCGCGTCCTGGACGGCCTCGAGGAGAGCCGCTCGGTCGGTTCCGTCTACGTGGCGCACCTCGACGCCGTCGCCGAGAGCGTCCAGGACGGACGGTGCGAGCTTCTCGGCGATGAGGACAACGGGTCGGCTCGTGTTGGTCACGGACATCGCTCCCAGGAAGGGTCGGATCGTGGGGCGCGGGCGTGGTCGGGGGCGGCTGTCCCGCGCCGACCGGAGCACCGCAATGTGTCCGGACTGTTAACGAGCATAGTCAGGAGGCTTGCCGGGGGTTCTGGGCGGGTGGCTCAGGTCACTCTTCGCATCCTGCGGGATGGGACAGGTGCGGGAGTGGAGGGCAGGTTGGAGCGGGGTGGAGGAGATGGCCGAGCCGGTCACCAGGGCTCGTCGAACTCGCCGTCCTTCGCGCCCAGCACGAACGCGTCCCACTCCGCCATCGTGAAGGTCAGGACGGGTTCGAGCTGCTTGGAGTTGCGCATCGCCACGTAGGTGGCGCCGTCGGTGTGCTCGATGAAGGCGATTTCGACGTGGCCGTCTTCCGGTTCGGGCTCCGGAGGGCGCTTCCACTGCGCGTTGCGCAGATCCAGCTTGCCGCGCACGTGGGCCTTGTCGTCGTAGATCGGCGCGCTTTCGGTCATGCCCAGAAGTTAGCGGATGAACGCCGACGAAAAACGGAAAGGCCCGCGGAGCGTCACACTCGCTCCACGGGCCTCCCAGGGGGAAAGCCTCGAATACCCGGAGGTCAGGCCGTCTCGGTGATGGGGCGGTCGACCCACGACATCATGTCGCGGAGCTTCTTGCCCGTTGCCTCGATCGGGTGGTTCTCGCCCTCCTGCTGGAGCTTGCGGTAGTTCGCGCGGCCGTTGTCGTCCTCGGCCACCCACTCGTTGGCGAAGGTGCCGTCCTGGATCTCGCCCAGGATCTTCTTCATCTCCTCCTTCACCGCGGGGGTGATGACGCGCGGGCCGCGGGTCAGGTCGCCGAACTCGGCGGTGTCGGAGATCGAGTAGCGCATGCGGGCGATGCCGCCCTCGTACATGAGGTCGACGATCAGCTTCAGCTCGTGCAGGCACTCGAAGTAGGCGACCTCGGGGGCGTAGCCCGCCTCGGTGAGGACCTCGAAGCCCGCCTGGACGAGCGCGGAGGCGCCGCCGCAGAGGACCGCCTGCTCGCCGAAGAGGTCGGTCTCGGTCTCTTCCTTGAACGTGGTCTTGATGACGCCGGCGCGGGTGCCGCCGATGCCCTTCGCGTAGGACAGGGCGAGGGCCTGGGCGTTGCCGGAGGCGTCCTGCTCCACGGCGATGAGCGCGGGGACGCCCTTGCCGTCGGCGAACTGGCGGCGGACCAGGTGACCGGGGCCCTTCGGGGCGACCATCGCGACGTCCACACCGGACGGTGCGGTGATCAGGCCGTAGCGGATGTTGAAGCCGTGGCCGAAGAAGAGCGCGTCGCCCTCCTTCAGGTTCGCGGCGATCTCGTTCGCGTAGATGTGGCGCTGCGCGGTGTCGGGCGCCAGGATCATGATCACGTCGGCCCACTCGGAGACCTCGGACGGCGTGCCGACCTCCAGGCCCTCCTCCTCGGCCTTGGCGCGGGACTTGGAGCCCTCCTGCAGACCGATGCGGACCTCGACGCCGGAGTCGCGCAGCGACAGGGCGTGGGCGTGGCCCTGGCTGCCGTAGCCGATCACGGCCACCTTGCGGCTCTGGATGATGCTCAGGTCGGCATCGTCGTCGTAGAAGATCTCGACGCTCACAGTGTTTCCTTCTTTCTAGTACTAACGAACCGCGGTGGCGGTGATGGAACGAGCGCCACGGCCGATGGCGACCATGCCGGACTGGACGATCTCGCGGAGCCCGTAGGGCTCCAGCATGCGCAGCAGGGCGTCGAGCTTCTCGGACGTGCCCGTCGCCTCGATGGTGACGGCCTCGGGCGAGACGTCGACGACCTTCGCGCGGAAGAGCTGGACGGTCTCGAGGACCTGCGACCGCACCGTCGCGTCCGCACGAACCTTAATCAACACCAGCTGACGCTGGACGGAGGCGGTCGGCTCCAGCTCGACGATCTTGATGACGTTGATGAGCTTGTTGAGCTGCTTGGTCACCTGCTCCAGCGGCAGCTCGTCGACCGACACGACGATGGTCATGCGGGAGATGTCGGGGTACTCGGTGCGGCCGACCGCGAGCGACTCGATGTTGAAGCCGCGGCGGGAGAACAGGCCGGCGACGCGTGCGAGCACACCGGGCTTGTCCTCGACCAAAACGCTCAGCGTGTGCCTGGTCATCTCAGATGTCCTCGTCGTTGCGGTCCTCGGTTGCCCTGGCCGGGCAAGCGCTGTTCGGCATCAGATGTCCTCGTCGAACAGGGGGCGGATGCCGCGTGCGGCCATGATCTCGGAGTTGCCGGTGCCCGCCGCGACCATCGGCCACACCTGGGCGTCCTTGCCGACGACGAAGTCGACGACGACGGGGCGGTCGTTGATCTCCAGCGCCTTGCCGATCACGTCGTCCACCTCCTCGCGCGACTCCGCCCGCAGGCCGGCGCAGCCGAGAGCCTCCGCCAGGAGCTTGAAGTCTGGGATGCGGTGCTTGTGCGTGCCCAGATCCGTGTTGGAGTACCGCTCGCCGTAGAACAGGGTCTGCCACTGGCGGACCATGCCCAGGTTGCCGTTGTTGATCACGGCGATCTTCACCGGCAGGCCCTCGATGGCACAGGTGGCGAGCTCCTGGTTGGTCATCTGGAAGCAGCCGTCGCCGTCGATGGCCCACACCGTGCGGCCGGGCTCACCGGCCTTGATGCCCATCGCGGCGGGGACGGCGAAGCCCATCGTGCCGAGGCCGCCGGAGTTGATCCACGTGCGCGGGTGCTCGTACTTCACGAACTGCGCCGCCCACATCTGGTGCTGGCCGACGCCCGCGGTGTAGATCGTGTCGGACGGGGACAGCTGCCCGATGCGCTCGATGACGTACTGCGGCGACAGCGTGCCGTCGTCCGGCCAGTTGTAGCCGAGCGGGAACGTCTCGCGGATCGAGTCGAGCGTCTCCCACCACGGCGCGAGGTCGACGGCCTTGGCCGTCTCGCGCTCGGCGCGCACGGCGTCGATCAGCTCGGTGATGATCTCCTTGCAGTCGCCCACGATCGGGACGTCCGCGCGGCGGTTCTTGGAGATCTCGGCCGGGTCGATGTCGGCGTGGATGACCTGCGCGTCCGGGGCGAACGACGAGAGCTGGCCGGTGACGCGGTCGTCGAAGCGGGCGCCCAGCGCGACCAGCAGGTCCGCCTTCTGCATCGCCGCGACGGCCGCGACGGTGCCGTGCATGCCGGGCATGCCCAAGTGCTGGCGGTGCGAGTCGGGGAACGCGCCGCGCGCCATCAGCGTCGTGACGACCGGGATGTTCGTCTCCTCGGCCAGGCGCAGCAGCTCGGCGTGGGCGTCCGCCTTGATGACGCCGCCGCCCACGTACAGGACGGGCTTGCGGGCGTTGACGATCAGCTTGGCGGCTTCGCGCACCTGCTTGCCGTGCGGCCGGGTCGTCGGCCGGTAACCGGGCAGGCGCATCTCGGGCGGCCACGAGAAGCTGGTCTGCTCCTGCAGCACGTCCTTGGGGATGTCGACGAGGACAGGGCCGGGTCGGCCGGTCGCCGCGATGTGGAACGCCTCCGCGATCGCCCGCGGGATCTCCGCGGCGTCGGTCACGAGGACGTTGTGCTTGGTGATCGGCATCGTGATGCCGCAGATGTCCGCCTCCTGGAAGGCGTCCGTGCCGATCAGCGGCCGCGACTGCTGGCCGGTGATCGCGACGACGGGCACGGAGTCCATGTTCGCGTCCGCGAGCGGGGTGACGAGGTTGGTCGCACCCGGCCCCGAGGTCGCCATGCAGACCCCGACCTTGCCGGTGGCCTGCGCGTATCCGGTCGCCGCGTGTCCAGCGCCCTGCTCGTGGCGGACGAGGATGTGCCGGACCTTCGTGGAGTCCAGCAGCGGGTCGTAGGCGGGGAGGATCGTCCCCCCTGGAATGCCGAACACCACTTCGCAGCCGACGGCCTCGAGCGACCGCACAAGCGACTGAGCACCGGTTACACGGATCGGAGCGCCCGTGGGCGGGGCCGGTTTCGGCCGCGGGCCTGGACGTGGCGACGTGGGCTCGGAAGCCTGTCGCGATGGTGCGCTGGTCATCTCATTGCCTCGTGGGTATCGGGGTCCGGACACGAAAAAACCCTCGACAACCCGGGGACGGGTCGTGCGAGGGTCGCGCGTCGACGCAGGCTGTTCGGCTCAGGCGTCGACGCGCCTGAGAAGTACGAGAACGAGCGTGCGCTGCATGAAGCGGACGTTATCCCCTCGCGCAAGAGTGCGTCAACTCTGCGAGACGGAATTCTCGGATCGTGGACGTGGAACAATCCTTCGAGTGAAGAAGCTGGTCTTTCGCATCCCGGCAACAGCCCTGCTCGCAGCGGGTCTGATCATCATCTGCGTCACGCCTGTGGCGTGGGCCGCACCGGGGCTGCAAGCGCTCTACCTCGTGCCGCTGGGCTACGCCTACTGGGTCCTGCGCAACCGCACGACGGTCACCGAGGAGGAGATCGTCGCCCGCGGCGTCTTCGGCTCCACGACCCTGAAGTGGGACGAGGTGAAGTCCATCAAGCTCGCCCACAAGGGGTGGCTCAAGGCGGTGAAGACCGACGACTCGCTGGTGACGCTGCCGGCGGTGCGGTTCATGCACCTCCCGGCGTTGTCGCTGGTCAGCGGCGGGCGGGTGCCCGACCCGACGGTCCGCGACGACGAGCAGGAGCCGGCCGGCGAGCCCGCGCAGGACAAGGCGGACGAGGTCGTAGAGTCGGAGAAGTGACCGGACGAGTTCCGACGCTGAGCCTGCTGCTTTCGATCGCGGGCTTGCTGACCTCGGCTTATCTGACCTACACGCACTTCGACGCCGGTGCGCTCGTGTGCTCGGCCGACTCCGTCATCGACTGCGAGAAGGTCACCACGAGCGAGCAGTCGGAGCTCCTCGGTGTTCCCGTCGCGTTCCTAGGGCTCGCGTTCTTCGCCTTCCTCACCGTGATCTGCCTCCCGTTCGCGTGGCGGGTCGACGCGCTGAGGTGGGTGCGGCTGGGGGCCGTCGGCATCGGCGTGCTGATGGTGGTCTACCTGGTCGCCGCCGAGCTGCTGATCATCGGCAAGATCTGCCTGTGGTGCACCGTTGTGCACGTCATCACCCTCGCCCTGGCCTATCTGCTGGTCTCGGCGGGTCTGCGCACAAGTAACCTTTGAGGCACCGCTCCCAGACTGGTGGACGCCTCACCCCCGCGTCCCGCGCGCACTCTTGCTGAACTGAACCTGGAGGAGCAGTGCCTCAGCTCCGCTCTCGCACCACCACGCACGGCCGCAACGCAGCCGGTGCCCGCGCCCTCTGGCGCGCGACCGGCATGACGGACAGCGACTTCGGCAAGCCGATCATCGCGATCGCCAACTCCTACACGCAGTTCGTGCCCGGCCACGTGCACCTGCGCGACCTCGGCGACATCGTGGCCGAGGCGGTGCGCGAGGCGGGTGGCGTGCCGCGCGAGTTCCACACCATCGCGGTCGACGACGGCATCGCCATGGGCCACAGCGGGATGCTCTACTCGCTGCCCAGCCGCGAGATCATCGCCGACTCCGTCGAGTACATGGTCAACGCGCACCAGGCCGACGCGATCGTCTGCATCTCGAACTGCGACAAGATCACCCCCGGCATGCTGAACGCGGCGATGCGGCTCAACATCCCCGTCGTGTTCGTGTCCGGCGGGCCGATGGAGGCCGGCAAGGCCGTCGTCGTCGAGGGCGTCGCCGTCGCGCCGACCGACCTCATCACCGCGATCTCCGCGTCCGCGTCCCCCGCCGTGAACGACGAGGGGCTGTCGGAGGTCGAGCGCTCCGCGTGCCCGACGTGCGGCTCGTGCTCCGGCATGTTCACCGCGAACTCCATGAACTGCCTCACCGAGGCGCTGGGCCTCTCGCTGCCGGGCAACGGCTCGACGCTCGCCACCCACGCCGCCCGCCGCGAGCTGTTCTCCGAGGCCGGCCGCGTGGTCGTGGAGCTGTGCAGGCGCTGGTACGGCGAGGACGACGAGTCGGCGTTGCCGCGCTCGATCGCGAACCGCGCGGCGTTCGAGAACGCGATGGCCCTCGACATGGCGATGGGCGGTTCGACGAACACGGTGCTGCACATCCTCGCCGCCGCGCAGGAGGGCGAGATCGACTTCACGTTGCAGGACATCGACGACCTGTCCCGCCGCGTGCCGTGCCTGTCCAAGGTGTCGCCGAACTCCGACTACCACATGGAGGACGTGCACCGGGCGGGTGGAATCCCGGCGCTGCTGGGTGAGCTGGACCGGGCCGGTCTGCTGAACCGCGACGTGACGTCCGTGCACACGCCGACGCTCACCGAGTGGCTCGCGAAGTGGGATATCCGCGCGGAGAACCCGTCGCCGGAAGCGATCGAGCTGTTCCACGCGGCGCCCGGCGGTGTGCGGACCACGGAGGCGTTCTCGACGTCGAACCGCTGGTCCTCTTTGGACACCGACGCCGCGGGTGGCTGCATCCGCGACTTCGAGCACGCCTACACCCGCGACGGCGGCCTGGCCGTGCTGCGCGGCAACCTGGCCGAGCGCGGCGCGATCATCAAGGCCGCGGGCATCGACGAGGAGCTGTGGCACTTCGAGGGCCCGGCGCGCGTCGTCGAGTCCCAGGAGCAGGCTGTCTCGGTGATCCTCAACAAGGAGATCCAGGCGGGCGAGGTCCTGGTCGTGCGCTACGAGGGGCCCGCGGGCGGTCCCGGCATGCAGGAGATGCTGCACCCGACGGCGTTCCTCAAGGGCTCCGGCCTGGGCAAGAAGTGCGCGCTGATCACCGACGGCCGGTTCTCCGGCGGCTCGTCGGGCCTGTCGATCGGCCATATCTCGCCGGAGGCGGCGGGCGGCGGCACGATCGGCCTGGTCGAGAACGGTGACCGAATCCTGATCGACGTGCACGAGCGCCGCCTGGAGCTGCTGGTGGACGACGAGGTGCTGGCCGAGCGCCGCGCCAAGATGGAGGCGTCCGAGCGGCCGTGGCAGCCGGTGGACCGCGTCCGCCCCGTCACGGCGGCACTGCGCGCCTACGCGCGCATGGCCACCGACGCCTCAACGGGCGCCGTCCGCGACCCAAGCCGCTAGCCAGCTCGCACGCGGGGCCCCTTCGTACTGTGTCGTAGTACGAAAGGCCCCCGCGTGCGCGGCGGAGACACGAAAGGGGCTCGCGTTGGGGTCTCGGGGTGTCATATGACGAGCGACAGCGCCAGGCAGGCGCCGAAGACGAGCCAGCCCGTCAGCGGACCGCTGACGGGCTGGCTCGTCCTCTTGACCAGCACACCGGCGACCACCAGGCCCGCGAGCAGGCCGAGCGGCGGCAGCAGCGACCTCGCCGTCAGCCCGAACGGGAACGCGACGAGGTACACGACCGGGACCCCGACCACCAGCAGGGCGAGCTGCAACGCCGCACCCGTCACGTTCGACCGCACGGAGAACGTTCTTACCGGAAGACGAAGTAGGTGACGGCCGCGGCACCCGCGCCGATCACCAAAGCGATGAAACCGGCCGCGACCGGGTGGCGGAACCAGCTGCGGTTGTAGTCGAGCGCGGCCCGGCCGGGACCGGCGAACAGCGCCGCGAACGCCATGCCCGCGAGAGCCAGCTCCAGCTCGACGCCGTTGGGGCCGAAGAAGCCACCCTTGTACTGCAACGCGATGACGTTGGCCATCACGGCGAGCAGGCCCGCCGCGGCGAGCGGCGTGAACAGGCCCAGCACCAGCAGCGAGCCACCCGCCAGCTCGGTGATGCCGGTGACCCAGGCGAGGACGACGGACTCGCGGTAGCCCATCTTCTCCAGCGACTGCGCGAAGCCGTTGATGCCGGGTCCGCCGAAGAGGCCGAAGACCTTCTGCAGGCCGTGCAGCACGAAGATGCCGCCCAGCACCGCGCGCAGGCCGAGCAGGCCGATGTCGGGACCGGCGGTCCAGCCGAACTTCTTGCGGTCGTCGTCGAACGGGTCTTCGTACGGCGCCGCCGCGTCCTCAGTGGACTTGCCGAGCGCCGTGTACCCGGTGTTGTCGAACGCCTTCGTCGTCGAGTCGTACGGCTGAGCGGTGGTCCCACCGACTCTGTCGATGCCGTCGTCGAAGTGGTGCACTCCCCCTCCGCTGCTCGAGTAGAACGAGTCGTCGGAGAAAGCGCTCGAGGTGGTCGAGCCTTGGTCGTGAGTAGCCACGCCCGCACGCTAGTGAGGCTCGCGCGGGCGCGCGACATCCGAACGGCAGCCCGGTTTCACCCGGACGGACTAATAAGTCCCGGTGACCAGATTCCGCGGGCGTTCCCCCGCGGCGTACCGGGCGACCTCGGCCGCCACCACCGCGTAGGCGCGCCGCGTGTGTCCCGTGCAGCTGCCCGCCACGTGCGGCGTGAGGAACAGGCCCGGCGCCGTCCACAGTGGATGGTCTGCGGGCAGCGGTTCGGGATCGGTCACGTCCAGGGCCGCGCGCAGCCGCCCGGAGGTCAGCTCGGCGACCAGTGCGTCGGTGTCGACGACGGGACCGCGTGCGCCGTTGACCAGGATCGCGCCGTCCTTCATCGCCGCCAGGAACTTCGCGTCGACCAGGTGCCTGGTCTCGTCGGTCATCGGCGTGAAGACCACCACCGCGTCGAACCGCGGCAGCAGCTCGGGCAGCTCGTCCACGCCGTGCACGCCCTCGCGGGCCGTGCGGCCGACCATCGTGGCGGTGGCGTCGAACGATTCCAGGCGGCGGCGCAGCTGCTCGCCGAGGTCGCCGGCGCCGACGATCAGGACCTTCTTGTCCTGCAACGTGTCCGTGAGGTGGTAGTCCCAACGGCCTTCGGCGCGAGCACGTTCGAAGACGAAGAAGTCTCGATAGATGGCCAGCAACGCGCCGATGGCCCACTCCGCGGTGCTGCCGCCGTGCGCGCCGCGGCACGTGGACAGCAGCACGCCCTCCGGCATCCGGCCGATGAAGTTCTCCGCGCCCGCGCTCAGCAGCTGCACCAGCTTGAGGTTCGGCAGCTGCGCGAACACATCGCGCGGGTCGGTCCCGGCGAGGAACCTCGGCACCAGCACCTCGGCGTCCGCCGCCTCCGCCGGCAACGGTTGCCCCGGCGTGTAGTGGACCGGCCGGACACCGTCCACCTGGGACAGCGCCTGAACTCCTACTTCGTCTGGCACGAGCACGGTGAGCGTCACGGGTAGAACGTACGTCAGAATGTCGGGCATGCGGGAACGCGACGTCATCGGCTGGGACGGCACGAAGATCCGGGCGTGGCAGACCGAGGGCGAGGGCGCGCCCGTGCTGTTGTGCCCCGGCGTGGGGTCCGGACCGGAGTCGTGGCCGTCGCTCACCGACCGGGGTGGCCTGCTCAGCTGGTACATGCGCGGCACGATGGGCTCGGACCGGCCGGTCGACGAACGCAACATCTCCCTGGAAGACCACGTGTCGGACGCGATCGCCGTGCTGGACGAGGCGGGCGTCGAGCGGTGCGTGGTCATGGGCTGGTCGATGGGCGTCACGATCGCCGCCGAGCTCGCGCTGCGCCACCCGGACCGGGTCGCGGGCCTGCTGCTGGTCGCGGGCGCGCCGGGCGACTCGTTCGACGCCATGCTGCCGCTGGTCCCGAGGCCGCTGCGCAGGATCGTCGGGCTGACCGGCGCGAAGCTGCTGCGGCAGGCCGGTCCGGTGCTCGACGAGGTGCTGCACCGCGTCCCGGTGACCGACGCGACGACGTTCCTGCTGCGGCACAGCGGGGTCATCAAGCCCAGCAGCGACCCGAAGGCCGTGGGGGAAGCAGTGGGCCGGTTCCTGCAGCACGACTGGCGCTGGTACTTCACGCTGGCCCTCGCACTGGGTGAGACGCCGCGACAGGACCTCTCCCCGATCGTGTGCCCCGTCACACTTCTCGCGGGGCGCGACGACGTGCTGGCGACGACGGACAGCATGTCCGTCCCGGTCGCCGGGCTGCCGCAGGCCCGGCTGCGGGTCCTGCCGTGCAGCCACTACCTGCCGCTGGAGGCACCCGAGGTGGTCGCGGCGGAGCTGGACCTGCTGCTCGACCGGGTGCGGTCGGTCGAGTTCGCCACGGCCGAGGCGTTCACCCCGGGTTCACGGTCGCGCACCTAGCCTGGAGGCGTGGTTCGTTCCGTTGCGTTGCTGACCGCCGCCTGTCTGCTGGCAGGGGGCTGCGCGAGCTTTCCCGACGAACCGACGCCCACGCAGTGGAGCGCGCAACCGCAGCTGACCCCGCAGGCGGGCCCCAAGCCGGAGCTGCCGGGCGAGTACCGGACGGCACCCGGTGAGCCGGGCCGCGGCCAGCCGCCGCAGAGCGTGCCGCCGCCGCAGGGCTGCAAGGACTTCAACCCGGCCGTGATCGCCACGTGCCTGAACACGGTCACGGGCGTGGCCCCGATCGGTGCGGACTCGCAGGGCGGCGTCTCCGCCTACGCGACGGAACGCGGCGGGCGCCTGCTCAAGGTCACCAAGGACGTCGACCCGGTCGTGGTCGCGCAGATCGAGACCGACACGTCCTCCGACGGCGGCCTCACCGGCCTCGCGCTGTCCGCGACGTTCGCGGAGGACCAGCTCGTGTACGTGTACGTGACGACCGCGACGGACAACCGGGTGCTGCGGATCGCGCCGGGCGACACGCCCAAGCCGATCCTCACCGGCATCCCGAAGGGCCCGACCGGCAACCGCGGCGTGCTCGTGAGCGACCGCAAGGGCGCGCTGCTCGTCGCCACCGGTGACGCGGGCAACCCCGCGCTGGCCGCCGACCCGGCCTCGCTGGCGGGCAAGGTGCTGCGGATCGACGGCTCCGGCCAGCCCGCGCAGGGCAACCCGACGGCGGGCTCCGCGGTCTTCTCGTCCGGGCTGACGCTGCCCGGCGGCCTGTGCGTCTCCGCGGACGCCCAGAAGATCTGGGTGACCGACTGGACCGCGAACGCGGACGTCGTCTACCGCGTCGTGCCGGGCAAGCTCGGCGAGGTCGCGTGGAACTGGCCGGACAAGCCGGGCGTGATGGGCTGCGCGTCGTACGCGGACGCGCTGACGGTCTCCACGGCGAAGATGCCCGGCCTGCAGACGCTGTCGATGAACGAGACCGGCGCGTTCACCGGCAAGCCCGAGGTCATCATGGCCGAGGACGGCTTCGGCCGGATCGGCCCGATGGACATGCTCAACGACTCGGCGTCGCTGGTCGGCACGGTCAACAAGGCGGGCGGCCAGCCCGTGTCGTCGGACGACCGCGTCGTGATCATCGTGCGGCCGAACAACGGTGGCGGCACCAAGGACTGAGCACGCCTCCGGAATCACTGTCCGTAACGACACGCTCCACTCGCGACTCTCTCTCGCGTTTCTCGTCGGACACGCGGGAGCCCTTCGTTTCCCTGACGGACACGCGGGGTCCCCGCGTGCAGTAGCCACGTCACGCACAGGCGTCGGTGTCCGCTGATTGGGTGGCGCGCGAGTGAGTGACGGCGAAGGCGAGCAGGGCATCTGGTGGAGTTCATGCGGACCGGCTGGGGGAGGCGGCACCAAGGACTGAGGCCGTCCGGGGAGGCTTTCCCGGCCTCCCCAGACGCCCCGTCAGCGCGTGCCCGCCCAGAAGAGAGCCCGCGCGACCTGCGCGTACAGGCCCTTCGGGTGGTCGCGGAACATCGGTTCGGTGCCGAAGAGCACCACCTTCGCGCCGGTGGCCGCCGTTCCGGACACGACAGCGGCCTGACCGGCCGCGGCGTCCTGGCCACCCGTTCCGTCCTCGCGTGCGCGCCAGTGGCCCGCGGCGAGCACCGTGCCGCCGTAGCGCTGTTCGACCGCCACCCCCGCGCCGAGGTCCGTGAACCACAGCGGCGAGTACACGAACGAGTGAGGCAGCGCGCCCGTGCCGACCGGGCCGGTGCCGTTGACGACGTTCACCACGCCGTTGGCGCTCTCCCAGCCCGCGACCGGCGTGGCCCGCAACAGCCGGGCGTCGGTGTTGAACCTGCTGCCCGTGGCACCGCGGGTGACCACGCCGCCGCGCCGGAGGAAGTCGTCGAGCGCCGCCTTGGCCGTGGCGTTGAGCTGGCTGTGGTTCAGGCCGGCGCCCACGTACAGCACGTCGACCCGTGACCAGTCGAAGCCCGCGTTCAGCACCGCCGCCGAGATCGTGCGGACGTCGAACCCGGACTCCCGCAGCACCTGCAGCTCGTCCGCCGACACCGCGGCCGCGACCGTCATGCGCTGCAACGCGACCCCGCCCGGCTTGGCGGTCGTGAACCGCACGCCGTAGCGGTCCGCGACCTCCTTCGCGGCAGCCCTGTCACGGGCGGGCACGACGACCGTGCCGTCGTCCTGCCTGCGCAGCTCGAGACCCCTGTTGAGCAGGTCGTTGACCGCGCTGACGTCCTTCTGGTCGGTCAGCGCGAGCGCGAGGTCCGCACCGGGCGCGGCACCGACGTGCCCGGTCGGCGCGGCGGCGGTGACGGGCTTGCCGTCGAACCGGAGCTGACCTCGCTGGTGCACGTCGACCGAGGCGCCCCACAGCAGCCGGTGGCTCCAGCCGGAGATGTCGTACATGACCGGCGCCTTGTCCGAGATGTCGCTGCCCTGCTCCAGCATCACGTTCGCGAGCCCGCGCTTCGGCTGGTGCATGTCCACGACGTACGACCCGGCCTGGTACCGCTTGCCGCCCAGCGTGAACGGCCGCTGCGCCCGTTCGACCCGCACGTCGTGCCGGACGAGCTGGTCGACGAGCCTGGCCGCGGCGGGCGCCGACCGGTCGTCCGTGATCACGTACGCGCGCGGGAACTCCGTGGAGAACCGGTCCTCCGGCCCGAAGCCCGGCACGAACCCGTCGGGGATGAACCGCTGCGCCTCCCCCGCCGCACCGCGCCGGAACATCTCCGTCTGGTTGGCGATCAGGCTGCGCCGGTTGTCGTCCACGTAGTCGAGCGTGGTCCTGATGGTCGCCTCGACGACGTCGGTGTTGATCCGCGACCGCCGCCGCAGCTCCTCCACCGGCTGCGACTCGTAGTCACCGCGGTTGACCCGCAGCGGGATCTCGATCGTGTAAGAGACAGCACCGTGGTACATCGCGTACTGCGCGGTGTAGATCGGCGCCCACCCGTCCCACTCGCCGACCGGGTAGTCGCGGAACGGGATCTCCGGTTTCGCCGCCTCCGGGTGCCCGAGCGCCTGCACCGCCTTCTCCATCAGCAGGGCGTTGGCGTAGCCGTGCTTGATGTAGAGGTCGAAGTCGTAGTTCTGCCCGTGCGGCGGCGTGGTCGGCTCGATCAGCGTGTTGGGCACGTACCCGTGCTGGTCCAGCATCATCACCGGCTGCGTGCGCTCGACGATGTCCTGCATCGCCCGGTTCTCCGGCTGCGAGCTCGTGACGAAGTCGCGGTTGAGGTCGAACCCGGCCGCGTTGGCCCGAGTGCCGGCGACCCGCCCGTCCGGGTTGGCCGTGAGGTTGAAGTAGATCCTGCTGCGCCGCAACAACTCCCGCGTCTCGCGGTCGTTGCTCGTGGCGAGGTGCTCGATGACCCGCAACGAGCCGTCCGTGCCCTCCCACTCGTCGCCGTGGATGTTGTTGTTGATCCAGATCGGCGCCTTGTAGAGCCCTTCGGGGACGGTGCGCCCTTCTTCGATCGAGGCGCGGAACCGTTCCTGGACCCTCGTCTCCGCCGGGCTCTCGGGCGCGGTCAGCGTGACCAGGTAGAGGTCACGCCCCAGCCCCGACTGCCCGACGACCTCCACGCTGACCCTGTCGCTCCTCTGCTGCAACGCGTTCAGCTTCGGCGCCAGCGAGTGGTACGGAGCCAGCCCCAGCTTGGCCGACTTGTCCGCGGGGTTGTCCGGGTAGGTCCGCAGCTTCGTCCGGCGCGGATAACCCTGATGCCGGTCCGCCTGGTTCTCACCCTGGGACTGGACCTGCCGCGCTTGGAAAGCGCTGTCCAGGGTGGCGGTCTCGTTGCGCTCGGGCCCGTTGCCCGGCTCCCGGTTCACACCGGGCGAAGTGGGTTGCGCCGATGCGTGGACAGGCGCCACCACCAGCGCGGCGGCAGCCAGGACAACAGCAAGCAGAGGTCTGCGCATGCGATCGTTTGTCGCACAACGGCCCGCGCATCGACTAGAGCCGATAGGCGGGCCGTTGCATCCCCTCGGTCAGCACCGAGCCTGGCACAGCCGTGAGAGAAGTTCACCAACCACTGTCTCCCCGGGGACACTGCCCAACGCTGACCAGGCAGTTCACCCGCCGCAACCACTCGAACGGGCTAGCCGGACCCCAGACAGAGGAACGGCCTTCGGAACGGGTCCTTCGCCATCGCCTCGGCCAGCGCCACCGCCGGAGCCGCCCCCGCCACCAACGCCCGGTGGTAGTCGGCCATCGCCGCCGCACTCGCCTCGTCGCCGACCTTGCTGGCGGCGGCGACCACCGTGCGGGTGCCTCCGGCGAGCATGGCCCCCGCGAACCCGAGCGCCTCGTCGCCGGGCCGGATGCGGTTGAGGGCCAGCTCGCAGGCCGCCAGGACCACGTGGGCCGGCGGCTTGCGGAGACGGCCCAGCTCGTGGGCGAAGAGGGCGCCGTCGAACAGTTCGAGCCGCGAGAACAGGGCGTTCTCGGTCTCGTGCTCGCCGTGGGCGGCGATGTGGACGAGGTCGGCGCCGTCGAGGTGCGTCAGGACCTCGGCGGCGGTGGCGGACTCGCCCGTCAGCACCGTCGCGTTCTCGTGGTGGATGGCCAGCCGGTCGACCTCGCCCTGCCCGAACAGCAGTCCGGGACCCCGCACCACCAGCACCCGCTCGGTCTTCGGCACGCCGGTCTGAGCCGCGGCGAGCCACGCGGTGGCCGAGGGCGCGGTGACCACGGGCCGCCCGTGCAGGCTGGGCAGCACGCCCCAGGGCACCGCGTACAGCGACCCGGTCGGCACCATGACCAGGTCGCGGTCGCCGATGAGCTGCCTGAGCGGCTTGACCAGCAGAGCGTCGAGGCGATCGGCCTGCTTCTGCGCCGACGCCCCGATGACCTGCACCAGCGGCGCCGGCAGGTGGTCGGGCGCGAGCGCGTTGAGGTCGAAGTGGAGCTTCTGGGCGCTCTCCAGCGCTTCCGCGGCATCGCCGAGCCGGACCATCCGCACACGGCCACCCGCGATCACCACGGCCACCATGTCGCCCTCGGAGGTGGCGAAGCTGACCATCGCCCGCTCGCCGAGCTCCGCGACCACCTCGGTGATCGTGGCGACGGGTCGCGGCTTGCCCCACCGCTGGGAGTTCCACCCCAGCCGGTTCGCTTCCCGCTGCGCTTTCGCCAGACGGTCACGCAGGTCCCCCGTCGGCCTGCCGTCGAGACCGGCGCGCATCAGCTCACGACTGAGACCTCGAACCTCGGTGATGCGCGCGGCGACCTCGGTGTTGTCGACGTGTTCCAGCGGCTCGTACCGGTAGGTCTGCGCTCGCGTGCGCTCGAGCCACCTGAACAGCCGCCGCGCGTCGTTGCCCTCCAGCACGAGACGCGTGGCGAGCTCGCCCAGTTCACGGCCGTGCACCGCGGTCGCCGACACCAGCTCCAGCCCGCCGAGTTGGTCCCGCACGTGGCCCAGTTCCTCGAGCCCGAGCCGGGCGTGGAGCAACGCCGCCCGCCGGTTTCCCTTCGCCACCGCGAGCTCGGAGAGCACGAGGCGTCGCTGCATCCGGTGGTCGATCGGGGTGACGGTCCGCGGCCCCGGCAGCCGACGCAGGAGTTCCTCCGCGGCGGCCAGCCTGCCCCTGCGCAGTTCGAGCCGGACCGCGAGCAGGCGGGCGAAACGGGACTCGTCCACCAACCGGTTGGCGGCGAGCTCGTCGGACAACCCCAAAGCCTTCTGCACCAACGACTCGGTCACCCGGTTGGTCTGCAACGCACGCCGTCCGTGCGCCCAGAGCTCGATGAGGGCGGCCATCATCCACCAGGTGCTGCCCCGCTTCTCGAGCTTGCGCTGGGACGCTCTGGCCATGCGCCGGGCCAGGTCGAGCTCGCCGTCGAGCAACGCCGCGGACGCGCGGAACATCTCGACCTCGGCGATCTCCTGGCCGAACTTCTCCCTGCGCATCACGGGAAGTGCCTCGTCCAGGTGCTTACCGGCCTCATCGGACAGGCCGATCATGAGCATGGCCTCCGCCTGGTCCATCTGCATCCTGGCCAGTGGCGCCGCCTGTTCGTCGGCCCTGAAGATGTGCTCGGCTTCCTCGTAACGACGCAGCGCCTCAGCGAGGTCCCCGCACTGCTTGTGGACATTGCCGAGAGCGTGAATCGCGTACGGGTAGCTCTGCTTCAAGTCGTACTTGTGCGCGACCGCAATCGCGCGCTCCAGATCGGCAACAGCCGGCTCTTGCTTGCGCACGGCGCCGTTCGCGTACGCGCGATTGATCAATCCGAAGACCAGCCGCAGCGGGAACTTGTCGCCACCGTCTGCTCTCTCCATGGCACGGTCGACGAACGACACGTATCGGGTGAACCACACGATCGCCTGTTCGGGCTGGCCGGTGCGCATAACCACGACGCCCTGGCTGAGATCGATGGCCGCGCTCAGCTCAGCACACAGGTCCAGGTCGCTCAACGTCGCGATTTCGCGGCGTGCGACCTCGAAGACCTCGATCGCGCTGTCCCGGCCGCTGGTCTCCGCCAGACATGTACCGAGAACACCGAGCACCCGGACGCGGACTTCCGTCCGTTCCGGGATGTCGTCAGCGCGGGCGGCGACCACGAGGCCCCGCTTGAGCAGTCGGATGGCTGCCGGGAAGCGAAATCTCGCTTGCTCGGCGAGGCCCCTCTGATACAACTCGCGCGCCCTGTCCAGAGCACGAGCAGGCACGTGATCATCACACCACATGCGTCCGTGCTCCGCTGTCCGCCAACCAGGCACACGCCTGGTCGGCGGACAGGGCACGCACTGTTATCAGGGCTTGTAGTTCTTGCAGGTCGATTCGTGCAAGAAGACGGGGCCTTCGCCGTTGCCCACGACAGGAGGGATCGGCGTGCCGCCGCAACACTGCGGGGTCAGCGGCGGGTCTTCCCGCTTGGGGTCCTGCTTGGGCTCGTTGTCCGTGATCAGGTCCTTGACCTTGTCCAGGATGTCGCCCAGAAAGCCTTCGCGCTGCGTGGTCATGAGGTTTCCCCCCTCGTTTGGACTAGTACATTCCATCCCCCCAGATGGATGCGAGAAGAGAGTCGCACACACGGCTACACGCATGCGTCTGATTTAGCTAACAGCCACTCAAACGGACTAAGATCACTAACCGCCACCTGCACAAATAGGTGACTCCTTGTGATATTTGCGGCAAATATGTATCCACGAGCAGCAATCGCGCACGCACGCGGTGTCAGTGCTCGAACCGGCCCGCCTTGACGGCGCTCACGAACGCGCGCCACGAGGCCGAGCCGAACGCGAACGCGGTCCCGGCGGGGTCCTTGGAGTCACGGACACCGACGTCACCGGAGAACCGCACCTCGACGCAGTTCGGGTTCGCGCCGCTGGTGTAGGTGCTCTTGAACCATCCGGTCACAGCTCCTCCATCAGGTTGCGGATGAACGATTCGCTGGCGGCTTCGGACATCGCGAGGCCCCAGACGCACTCGAACGCGCGAGTCAGCGTCGCGGTGACGCCCTCGTCATCGTAGTAAGCGATGCCCAGCATCAAGGACTCCGAGTAGCCGATCACCGGCGCGCGGCCGTCGAACCCGAACAGCGTGAGGTTGCATCCCCGCAAAGGATTCCGCTCCACCTGGCGTCCAAGAACCCGGATGGCGAGACGAGGCCGATCCGCCATCAGAGCCAGCAGGTGGGCCAACTGTTCTCGAACCACCCCCGGCCGCCCGAAGCCGACGCGGAGCGAGTCCTCGGGGAGCACGACACGAAGCGCGTACTGGTCCACTCCGCCCAGAATCGCGGACTGCCGATCACGACGGAACTCGATGCGTTCCTCGCGGCTCGTGGTCCAGAGAACGCCTTCGCTGTCGTCCAGCACCGCCGCCATGTAGCCGGGTGCCTGAAGCAGACCGGGAACATAGGCGGAGTCGTACAGATCGATCGTGCTCGCACTGGACTCCAGGTCGGCGAACCGCTCGAAGCCGTTCGGAAGGCGGTCCACGTACGCCTTGCGGTCACGGCGCCGTCGACGAGCCTCCGCGCCCAGAGCGAGAGTCGTCCGGCGCTCTTCGCCGGAGACCTTGTAGAGGTCGAGCAACTTGCCGAGGTTCTCGACGCTGACGGTTCCCGTTCCCTCTTCGAGTTCGGTGATCCGGTGCCGCGACAGGCCGATCACCTCGGAGGCCGCCTGCTGGGTCACTCCGACCGCGTCGCGCAGTCTGCGCAGGGCCAGTCCCAGCTGCCGCCGCTCCAGCGTCTGTCGCGCCTTGGCCACTTCGCGAACTCCTCACCCGTTCAGGGAAATGCGCTTAGGTAAGCGCGTGGCTACTATTCCACCACACGCTTACCTAAGGGGATTGATCATGGCGCTCTTCGACCAGTCGGTATCGGTCGAGTCCTGGATCGAGATGACCGGCGACGTGGAGGTGCGGTGCGAGGTCGACCGGCTCAACGAGAAGGCGACGCTGTACTTCGGGCACCGCGACGAGTACGTCATGGTCATCTGCCGCGACGGCCTCGGCAAGGTCGCTTCCCTGGCGGCTCGGGCGGTGCGGGAGCTGGACGCCGAACCGGCGCCCAGCTCCTGAACAGCACCTACGAGCAGCGAGCGAGCACGATCTCGCGCACGCGCGCGGCGTCGGCCTGGCCCTTGGTGGCCTTCATGACCGCGCCGACGATGGCGCCGGCCGCCTGGACCTTGCCGTCGCGGATCTTCTGCGCCACGTCCGGCTGGGCCGCGAGGGCCTCGTCGACGGCCTTCTCCAGGGCCGAGTCGTCCGAGACGACCTTGAGGCCGCGCTTCTCGACGACCTCGTCCGGGGAGCCTTCGCCCTCCAGGACACCGTTGACGGCCTCACGGGCCAGCTTGTTGGTCAGGGCGCCCGAGTTGACCAGCTCGATGACTCGCGCGACCTCGGCCGGCGTGATGGCGAGGCCGGACAGCTCCACGCCGCGGGTGTTCGCCTGCTGGGCCAGGTACGACACCCACCACGAGCGGGCCTCGTCCGGCTTCGCGCCGGCGACGACGGTCGCCTCGATGAGGTCGAGGGCGCCCGCGTTGACCAGGTCGCGCAGGACCTCGTCGGTGAGGTTCCAGTCCTTCTGGATGCGCGCGCGGCGCTCCCAGGGGAGCTCGGGGAGGGTTCCGCGCAGCTCCTCGACCCACTCGCGCGACGGCGCGATCGGGACCAGGTCGGGCTCCGGGAAGTAGCGGTAGTCCTCCGCCGTCTCCTTCTTGCGGCCCGGCGAGGTGGTTCCGGACGACTCGTCGAAGTGACGGGTCTCCTGGGTCACCTCTCCGCCCGAGGCGAGCACCGCGGCCTGGCGGGTCATCTCGAAGCGGACGGCGCGTTCGACGCTGCGCAGCGAGTTGACGTTCTTGGTCTCGGTGCGGGTGCCCAGCTCGCCGGTGGTCTTCGGCGACAGGGAGACGTTCGCGTCGCAGCGCAGCGAGCCCTGGTCCATGCGGACGTCGGACACGTCGAGCGCCTTGAGCAGGTCGCGCAGGGCCGTGACGTAGGCGCGGGCGACCTCGGGGGCGCGGCGTCCGGTGCCCGGGATCATCTTCGTGACGATCTCGATCAGCGGCACGCCGGCGCGGTTGTAGTCGAGCAGCGAGTGCTCGGCGCCGTGGATGCGACCGGTGGCGCCGCCGACGTGCAGCGACTTGCCGGTGTCCTCCTCCATGTGCGCGCGCTCGATCTCGACGCGGATGACCTCGCCGTCGTCCAGCGTCACGTCGAGCCAGCCGTTGAAGGCGATCGGCTCGTCGTACTGCGACGTCTGGAAGTTCTTCGGCATGTCCGGGTAGAAGTAGTTCTTCCGGGCGAACCGGCACCACTCGGCGATCTCGCAGTTCAGCGCGAGGCCGATGCGGATCGCGGACTCGACGGCCTTGCCGTTCACGACCGGCAGCGAGCCCGGCAGGCCCAGGCACGTCGGGCACGTGTTGGTGTTCGGCTCGCCGCCGAAGGCGTTGGCGCAGCCGCAGAACATCTTCGTGTTGGTGTGCAGCTCGACGTGCACCTCGAGGCCCAGGACGGGGTCGTACTTCTCGATGACCTCGTCGTAGTCCATCAGCTCAACCAGGGAGGTCATGCCAACTCGTCCTTCCGCAGGGCACGGACGGCCAGGGCCGCACCGGTGATCGCCACGGCGATGCTCGCGATCGCGTTCGCCAGGGCCAGCTTGTCGTTCTTCGCCCGTGCGGCCTTGAAGCCGGAGAACGCGCCCGCGGCGCCCGCTACCGCACCGGCGAGGCCGAGGAGGCCCCTTGCCTTCTTGATGTTCACAGTGACGCACCCCCGAACGCACCGCGCGCGGCCTCGTACGCCGCGGCGACGCGGTACATGCGGTGGTCCTGCAACGCCGGGGCCATGATCTGCAGGCCGACCGGGAGACCGTCCTCATCGGACAGACCGCTCGGCACGCTCATGGCGGGCGTGCCCGCGAGGTTCGCGGGGATGGTGCACAGGTCGGCCTTGTACATGGCCATCGGGTCGTCCGCGCGCTCGCCGATCTTGAACGCCGTGGTGGGCGTGGTCGGCGAGATGAGCACGTCGAACGTCGCGAACGCCTTCTGGAAGTCCCGCGTGATGAGCGTGCGGACCTTCTGGGCCGAGCCGTAGTACGCGTCGTAGTAGCCGGACGACAGCGCGTACGTGCCGATCATGATGCGGCGCTTGACCTCCGGGCCGAAACCGGCCTCGCGGGTCAGCGACATGACCTCCTCGGTGCTGCGCGTGCCGTCATCGCCGACGCGCAGGCCGTAGCGCATGGCGTCGAACCGGGCGAGGTTCGACGAGCACTCGCTCGGCGCGATGAGGTAGTAGGCGGGCAGCGCGTAGTCGAAGCTCGGGCACGACACGTCCGCGATCTCCGCGCCCAGCTCCTTGAGCTGCGACACGGCCGCCTGGAAGCTGCGCAGCACGCCCGGCTGGTAGCCCTCGCCCTGGAACTGGGTGACGACGCCGATCCGGACACCGGACAGGTCGCCGGTCAGGCCCTCGCGGGCGGCGGCGACGACCGGCGGGACCGGCTCGTTGATCGAGGTGGAGTCCATCTCGTCGTAACCCGCGATGACCTCGTGCAGCAGCGCGGCGTCGAGCACCGTGCGCGCGCACGGACCGGCCTGGTCGAGCGAGCTGGAGAACGCGACGAGGCCGTAGCGGGACACGCCGCCGTAGGTGGGCTTCACGCCGACGGTGCCGGTGACGGCGCCGGGCTGGCGGATGGAGCCGCCGGTGTCGGTGCCGATCGCGAGCGGGGCCTGGAGAGCGGCGAGCGCGGCGGACGAGCCACCGCCGGAGCCGCCGGGGATGCGGTCGAGGTCCCACGGGTTGTGCGTGGGGCCGTAGGCGGAGTTCTCGGTGGACGAGCCCATGGCGAACTCGTCCATGTTCGTCTTGCCGAGGATGACGACGCCGGCTTCCTTGAGCTTGCGCGTCACCGTCGCGTCGTAGGGCGGCAGCCAGCCCTCGAGGATCTTCGAGCCGACGGTGGTCGGCACGCCCTCGGTGGTCATGACGTCCTTGAGCGCCAGCGGGACACCCGCCAGCGGGGACACGGTCTCACCGGCCTTGACGGCCTCGTCGACCTTGCGGGCCTGCGCGAGCGCGCCCTCGGCGTCGACGTGCAGGAAGGCGTGGACCTTCCCGTCGGTCTCGGCGATGCGGTCGAGGTGGGCCTGCGTGACCTCGACCGACGAGACCTCGCCGCTGTGGATCTTCGCGGCGAGCTCGGCCGCGGTGGCGTGGATCAGGTCGTTGGTCATGCTTCCTCACCCAGGATGCGGGGCACGCGGAACCGGCCGTCCTCGGCCTCAGGAGCGCCGGAGAGCGCCTGCTGCTGACCGAGGCTCGGACGGACCACGTCCTCGCGGAAGACGTTGGTCAGCGGAACGGCGTGCGACGTCGGCGGGATGTCGGCCGTGGCGATGTCGCCGACGGTGGCCACCGACTGGAGGATCACGTCGAGCTGGCCGGCGAACAAGTCGAGCTCGTCCTCGGTGACGGCCAGCCTGGCGAGCTTCGCCAGGTGCGCGACCTCGTCGCGGGAGATGCTGGGCACTCCTGTCAACCCCCGTAGGGTCGGGATACGAATCGGGAACCCCGTGAGTCTATGGGCTGGTCAGGCGCGCCTTCGAACCGGTTGCCGCCTCCGAAGCTGAGCGGCACGTCAACTTAACCGTTCCGCAACGCGGACAGCGGGTCATGCGATGACGATGCGTCTGCGAGAATCACCGACCGGCAACGGCGCGAGACGCGGGGTCTCACGCACGAGCTATGGAGGCGTTCACCTTGTCGTTCCTGATCCGGGTCCAGCTCCCGGACCGTCCCGGCACCCTCGGCGCGGTCGCAACGGCTTTGGGCGAGATCGGGGCGGACATACTCAGCGTGGACGTGGTGGAGCGCGGCTCGGGGCTCGCGATCGACGACCTCGTGGTGGAGCTGCCGTCCGGCCGCCTGCCCGACACGCTGATCACCGCGGCCGAGTCCGTCGAGGGCGTCGAGGTCGACGCGGTGCGCCCGTACGCGGGCATCCTCGACACCCACCGCGAGCTGGAGCTGGTCGAGGAGATCGCCGAGGAGCCCCGCAAGGGCCTGGAGGTCTTCACCGAGGGCGTCCCGAAGATCATCCGGGCGGGCTGGGCCGTCGTCGTGGGTCCCGAGGGCACCGGCATCAACCGCCTGACGGCGTCCTCCGCGGCGCCGGAGACCCGCATGGCCGACGTGCCGTGGTTCCCGCTGGAGCGCGCGACCGTGCTCGACGGCGAGGACGAGTGGGTCCCGGAGACGTGGCGCGAGCTGGGCACCGAGCTGGCGGCGACGCCGCTGGGCAAGCCGGACCGCGTGCTCGTCGTCGGCCGCCCCGGTGGCCCGATGTTCCGCGCGGCCGAGGTGGCCCGCCTGGCGCACCTGGCCGGGATCGTCGCCGTGGTGCTGCCCGACTGACCCCTGGTCAGCGAGGTGCTCTGGCCCGCTGGTTGCGGCGGGCCAGCGCGACCAGCTCGGCGTTGTTCACCGCCGTGGTCCCGTCCGGCTTCGTGAGGGTGTCCTCCAGGCCCATGCGCACGTGGTGTTCCAGCCGCGCGGCGTAGGTGAGGACGGGCCACGCGTCGGCGTCCCGGCCGTGCAGCACGACCGGCAGGCCGAGCGGTTCGACCAGCGTCAGCAGGCTTTCCGCCGCGGCCGGGCCGGTCCGCACGACGATCCGGCTGGTTCCGTCCGGCAGCTCGCGCAGGTCGGCCGCCGCCTCGATCACCAGCTCGACCGCGACGCCTGCCCGGTGCAGTGCCGCGGCCAGCTCACGCCACGCGGGATCGGCGACGTGGACGCTCGCCATGTCGGGCCGCCCGGCCGCGAGCGGGGCCCAGCCGGCGATCTGCCTGAGGCGCTCGCCGGGCACGTTCGTCGACACGCCGATCTCGACGCCCGGCACGGCGGCCCTGACCGTGGCGATCGTCGTGGCGATCTCCGGTCCGGCCAGCGTGGGCACGCCGAGGACGTCCCTGGGGTGGAGGTGCACCGCGGTGGCGCCGAGCGCGGCGGCGGCTGCCGCGTCCTCCGCGAGGCGCACGGGGGACAACGGCAGGGCCGGGTGCTCCCCGGCTGTGCGGGAGCCGTTCAGACAGGCTTGCAGCACGACTCACACGGTCCCACAGAACGTCCGGCGGCGCGGTGGCCGAAGGGTTAGCTTGGAGGGGTGACCCCGCGGCTCGCGCAGTCCGACCTCCTGATGGGCGACCTCGCGCTGGGCGCCGCCGGGCTGCTCGCGGTGGCGGGCGTGATCGTCGTGGCCCTGCTGCGCCGCCGGCGCTGACTACAGGTCCCAGCCCTCCGCCAGGGTCCGCACCAGCTCCTTCTGCCGGGTCTCCAGCAGCGCCGGGGTCCACTCCGCCTGCGCCAGCACCTGGCTGGTCAGGCCGAACGCCGCCACCCCCGTCCTGCTCAGGAAGTACTTCGCCTTCTTCTCCGCGAAGTCGAAGTTCTGGGCCTCGGAGTTCTTCGCCCTGGTGAGCAGGACGAGGTTCGCGAGCCGGTGCGTCCAGGTGAGCCGGTCCTCCTCGGTGAAGTCGGCGAGCCACACCGAACCGTCCCTGGGACGCTGCGGCAGGACGTGCTCGACGGTGATGATCGGGAAGTCGTAGACGACGCCCGCGCTCTGCGCCAGCATCTCGTCGAGCCGCAGCAGCACGTACTTGCGCGTCTTCTGCACCAGGTAGACCGCGCCGTCGAGCTGCCGCAGCGTCTCGGCGCGTTCGTCGGCGTCCAGCTCGAACGAGGCCGACTCCAGCCCGTTGCCGGAAGCGAGGTCGCGCAGCAGGTTCGCGTACCTGCCCACCCGCGGGGTCGTGTAGATGCGCCGGATGAACATGCTGGCGGCGAGCCGTTCGAGCTTGCGGAAGAAGCCGTCGAGCCACTCCGGGTCGTCGCCGTGGTGCCGCACGGCCCACAGCGCGGGAGGCAACCAGTCGCTGTTGTCGATCTGGGCGAGTCTGCGGAACCACGAGTTGACCTTCTCGGCCTTGGTCGTCGCGGTGTACCCGAAGTCGCGGATCTGCTCGTACGCCTCCGCGTACGGGACGAGCACGTCGTCGACGAACTCGGCCTCCCGCCCCGCGTACTGGTCCAGCACCTGCTTCGGGAACTCGGTGAGCAGGTCCTGCTCCGCGCGCCGCTTGGCGAAGATCATCCGGAGGTAGAGGAACAGGTCGGCGAAGTCGCGCCTGCCCAGCACCACCTCGGCTTCCTCCCACCGCGCGGCGTACACGTGGTCGAGCTGCCCGATCACCTTGGACTTGAAGATGTCCGCGGGCGAGAGGTCGAGGCCCCTGGCGTTCATCACGCTGAAGATCCGGTGCGCGCTGGTGAGGCTGGGAGTGCTGACGATCACCAGGAACGTCTTCGCGCTGATCATCTTGACCAGCTCACGACGCCTCTCCTCGTCCTGCTTGAGCAGGGCGTCCCGCAGCGCCTTGGCGTTGTCGCGGATCGCCCGCTGCGCGTCGGTCTTCAGCGCATCGTCGCTGAGGCCGACGAGCTGCTCGACGCGCCCCTCCTCCTGCACGTAGGAGTGGAAGAACGGCTGGTCGAGCTTCCGCAGCGCGAGACGCGGCTTCTCCTCCAGGCCGAGCAGCTCGTCCCCCTGCTCGGTGATCATCTTGCGGAGCGAGTCGCGGATGCCGCCCTGCGGCGCGAGGTCGCGCACGATCGCGAGCAGGAGCGTCAGCGTGGTGAGCCGCTGCTGGCCGTCGATCACCTCGGCGTCGGCGTCGCCGTCCTTCTTGACCAGCACCATCGAGCCCAGGAAGTACGGCTCCCCGTCCCCGCGCCCGACCGCCTCGCTCAGGTCGTCGAGCAGCTGCAGCGCCTGCTCGGTCTCCCACGCGTAAGGCCGCTGGTAGTCGGGGATCCGGAAGTCGTAGTCGCTGCCGAACACCTTGTGCAGCGGGACCTCGTGGGCTTCGAGCTTGTGCATGATCGCCTCATCGGGAGCCCCGCGGCCGTCGTTACGTCCTGCGGAACTCGCGGTCCGGCTCCAGAATCTGCCCTGATCGCCCCACTCCCTCCCGGAGGTACGAAGATCATGGCCATCACCGTCAACCTCGACATGCTGCTCGACAAGGCGTACGAGAACCTGCCGCTGAGCGAGATCCTGGACGCGCCCGTCGACGCGCTGCAGGGCGTGAGCCCCGGTGACGCGGAGAAGCTGAAGGCCGCGTTCAACATCAAGACCGTGCGCGACCTGGGCACGAACAAGTACTTCCGTGCCGCCGTGACGCTGCTCGACCTGGAGGCCACCGCCCGGTAGCGGGGTGGACGGCGCGCCGGCACCGCCGCGCGCCGTCCCAGGGGCCCGACCTGGGCGGTCAGGATGATGTTGGTCCTTTCTCGGGTCACCCGGTTGGATGACCCCCGTGTCGACGGACCTCACCACCGAACTGCTGCTGCACCGCGCTGGCACCAAGTCGTACTGGCGCGGCCTGACCTATCGCGACGCCGTGCTGTCCCTGCGGGTGCACAGCAGGTACGTGGCCGCTCGGGTTCGAGGTGGTGACGACGAGGCTTACGCGGTCGAGCTGTCGTGGTCCGACACGCACCTGGTGGGGTCCTGCACCTGCCCGCACGGCACGGAGGGGTTCTTCTGCAAGCACTGCGTCGCCGTGGGGCTGGTGCTGCTGGACCGGGGTGAGACCGTGCCGCCGCCGGACGCCGAGGACGTGGAGCTCAAGGACGTGTTGAGAGCGCTGCCCCCGGAGGCGCTGCGGGACCTGCTCTACGAGCAGGCGGCCGGTGACCTCAAGCTGCGGGCGCGGATCATCTCAGCACTCTGACACCTGCTGCGGCTCCGGCAGGAGCCCGCAGTGCTTCGGCGGCCTCAGCGCGACGTCGGCCAGTACCCAGCCCTCGCCGGCGCGGACGAAGGTCAGCAGGTGCGGCAGGCCGTAGCCGGTGGACCGGACCGGCCCCGGCTTCTCGAAGTACAGCTCGCCGTGTTCGTGGACGTGCGCCACGACGATCTTGTGGTTCTGGTCGGCGTCGATCCGGCGGAGCATCGTCCTGACCACGGCGGACCGGTACCGGGTGCGTTTCGCGGCGGCGGAGGCGAGCTCTTCCTCGTGGACGGCGAGCCGTGCGGCCAGCGCCGGGGTGACCGGGACGCCGAAACCCGGGGTCTGCGGGGCCGTGGTGACCTTGTGGGCCCGGTTCTCCAGGTAGAGCTGGGCGATGCGGGCGATCTCGCCGCGATCGGGGTCCGCGAGAGCGACCGGGGTGGCCGAGGCGCCCGCCAGCAGCACCGGGACCAGAGCGAGCACGGCTGCCCTCATTCGCGAACCCCCATCCGCACGGCCTCGTCTGGTGGGACGTGCCGTGGCGCCGGGGGTTGCGCGGGGGCCGAGGGCGGCGAGCGCTCAGAGCGGCAGGCCGTAGGCGTAGGCCACCAGCTTGAGCCCGGGCACCGGTGACCAGTCGCGTTCGGGCAGGCGGATGAAGCCGAGCCGCTCGTACAACCTGTGCGCCGACCTCATCTTCTCCGACGACGACAACACCAGGTCGCTCACGCCGGCGGCGCGTGCCTTCTCGACCACCGCACGCACCAGTGCCTCGCCCACGCCCTTCCCGCGCGCGGACGAGGCGACCGAAAGCATGCGGAACTCCAGCTCGCCCGGCCGCGAGATCTCCGCGTACGGCGTGCCGGGGTGCACGACCGTGACCGAGCCCAGCACCTCGTCCGCGTCGTCCACGGCCACGAGCAGCTCCGCGTCGCGGAAGCGGGACGCGGCGTCGGCGAGGTTCGCGGCGTAGTCGTCCTGCGCGGTCACATGCCCGTCCGCCACGTACGCCTCGACCGTGATCTCACCGACGGCGGGCAGGTCGGACTGCCTGGCCGGACGGATGTGCGGGTCAGCCATCTGCGCCTTCCTCACCGATGACGGCAACCTCCCTCGCCGCGTCCGGACCGGACTCCAGCAGCACGCGGAAACCCGCCTCGTCGAGGACGGGGACCTTCAGGGCGACGGCCTTGTCGTACTTGGATCCTGGCGAGTCGCCGACGACGACGAAAGAGGTTTTCTTGGAGACGGAGCCGGCCGCCTTGCCGCCGCGGGCGAGGATCGCCTCCTTCGCCGAGTCGCGGGAGAACTCCGTGAGCGAGCCGGTGACCACGATGGACAGGCCCTCCAGGTTCCGCGTGATCGACGCGTCGCGTTCGTCCTCCATCCGCACGCCCGCCGCGCGCCACCGCTCGACGACCCTCTGGCGCCACTCCGTCTCACGCCACTCGACCACGGCGGCGGCGATCGTCGGGCCGACGCCCTCCGTGCCGGCCAGGACCTCCTCGTCCGCCGCGCGGATGGCGTCCATCGAGCCGAACTCCAGGGCCAGCGCGCGAGCGGCGGTGGGGCCGACGTGCCGGATCGACAGCGCGACCAGCACCCTCCACAGGGGACGGGACTTGGCCGACTCCAGGTTGTCCAGCAGCTTCAGCGCGTTCGCGGACAGCTCGCCGTTCTTGGTGGTGAACCGCTCGACCTGGCGCAGCGCGTCGACGTCGAGGTCGAACAGGTCGGCCTCGTTCGTGTAAGCGGTGGACTCGGTGATCGCGGCCGCCGCCTCGTAGCCGAGCACCTCGATGTCGAGGGCGGCGCGGGAAGCCAGGTACGCCAGGCGTTCGCGCAGCTGGCCGGGGCACGTCTCCGCGTTCGGGCAGCGGATGTCGACGTCGCCCTCCTTCATGGGCCGCAGCACGGCGGCGCACTCGGGGCAGTGCGTCGGCATCACGAACTCGCGCGCGTCCTCGGGGCGGGCGGCGAGCACCGGGCCGAGCACCTCGGGGATCACGTCGCCCGCCTTGCGGATGACGATGCGGTCGCCGATGAGCACTCCCTTGCGCTTCACCTCGGAGGCGTTGTGCAGCGTGGCCCGCGCGACCGTGGACCCCGCGACCTTCACCGGCTCCATCACGGCGAACGGCGTCACCCGGCCCGTGCGCCCCACCTGGACCTGCACGTCCAGCAGCGTGGTGGTGGCCTCCTCCGGCGGGTACTTGTACGCGATGGCCCACCTCGGGGCGCGGGACGTCGTGCCCAGGCGACGTTGCAGCGCCACCTCGTCGACCTTCACGACGAGACCGTCGATCTCGTGGACGGCGTCGTGCCGGTGCTCGCCCCAGTACTCGACCTTCTTGCGCACGTCCGCCGGATCGGTGAGCACCTCGGTGTGCGACGACACGGGCAGGCCCCACGCCTTCAGCGCCTCGTACGCGAGCGACTGGCGGGCGACCTCGAAGCCCTCGGACCTGCCGATGCCGTGGCAGATCATCCGCAGCTTCCGCGAGGCGGTGATCTTCGGGTCCTTCTGCCGCAACGACCCCGCCGCCGTGTTGCGCGGGTTGGCGAACGGCGGCTTGCCCTGCTCGACCAGCGACGCGTTCAGCGCGAGGAAGTCCTCCACCGCGAAGAAGACCTCACCGCGCACCTCCACCAGATCCGGCACCGGGTAGGCGTCGGACGACTTCAGCACCTGCGGCACGTCGCCGATCGTGCGCACGTTCAGCGTCACGTCCTCGCCCGTGCGGCCGTCGCCGCGGGTGAGCGCCCGCGTGAGCTTTCCCTTCTCGTACAGCAGGTTGATCGCGAGACCGTCGATCTTCAGCTCGCACAGGAAGTGTGTGCCCTCACCGATCTCCTTGCGCACGCGCTCGAACCAGGACGCCAGCTCGTCCTGCGCGAACACGTTGTCGAGGCTGAGCATGCGCTCCAGGTGGTCGACGGCGTCGAACTTCGTGGAGAACGTGCCGCCGACGAGCTGCGTGGGCGACTCGGGCGTGGCGAGGCCGGGGTGCTCGGCCTCCAGCGCCTCCAGCGACTTGAGCAGCGCGTCGAACTCGCCGTCGGTGACGATCGGGTCGTCCAGCACGTAGTAGCGGAACTGGTGCGAACGCACCTCTTCCGCGAGCACGGCATGCCGCTCGCGCACCTCTGCGGGGACGTCTTCAAGGCTCTCGCTGGTCACGTCCCACAGCTTAGTGAGCAGGTCCGACAGTCCTCAGCCCTGCGACTGCCCCGCCAGCTCACGGACGAGTGACCTCAGCTCCAGCAGGCTGATCGTTCCCTCCGGTTCGAGCTGCGCGGTCTCCACCCGCCGCAGCCGCTCCCCCGCGAGCCGCTCGCCGAGCGTGACGTCGAGAGGCAGGAACGTCATCGTCTGCCGCTGCTGGTCGGTCAGCTCGCACAGGGCCGGGTGGTAGACGGCGACGTCGACCACGTCACCGTCCACCTGGGCCACCACGCGGTAGTCGCCGAGCCGCAACCGCACGTCGCCGAGGTTGACGACCACCTCGGTCGGATCGGGCACCGGCGGCACCGAGTCGTGGAACTCCCACACCATGTCCGCCGGCGGCGCCGCCTTGATCCACGCGTCCGTGTACGGGCGCAGCCGAGGGTCCTCCTGACCGGTGACGACCAGCGCGTACATCGCCATGTGGCCCTGTTCGAGCGAGAACACCAGATCCGGGTGCAGCCCGCGCACGAGGTCCCGCAGCTCGTCCTCGACGCGGTGCGGCTCCCCGTCACCGAGCGCCGCGCTCACCACCGGCACCAGCTCGAACCACCGCTCCCAGAACCGTTGCGCGGCCTCGTCGGCGTTCGGCAGGTGGGCGGGGACGACGTCCTCGGCTTTGCGGCGGCGGAACCACTTCATGATTCTCAAGGGTAGAGCTTGCGGCCTTCCGCGAGCATGTCGACGAACTGCGCGATGCGCTTGCGCCGCGTCTCCTCCCTCTTGGCGTCGTGGATGCGCAGCAAGACGGCAAACCGGTTCTGGCTGTTCAACGTCTTGAACGTCGCCTCGGCCTCGGGGTTGGCCGCGAGCGCCTCCACGAGGTCCGGCGGCACCTCGATGGTCGCGGGCCCGGGATAAGCCGCGTCCCACCGCCCGTCCGCCTTGGCCTTCTCGACCTCGGCGAGCCCGGCGGGCAGCATCCGCCCCGCCGCGATCAACGCCTCGACCTTGCCGCAGTTGCGCTTGGACCACTTGCTGCGCGCAGTGCGAGGCGTCCAGCGCTGCGAGTAGTACGTCTCGTCGATGGACCGCACGAGCCCGTCGATCCACCCGTGGCACAACGCGACGTCGAGCGCCTCGTCGTAGGTGATCGTCCTCAGCCCCGACCCCTTCTTCGCGTACTTGAGCCACAGCTCGGTCTCGGTCGCGCCGTTCTCGTGCAGCCACGCGTCGAACTCGGCGGGCCCCTCGAAGACGATCAACGCATTCTCCTCAGGCAGAGCGTCATCTGCTCACAGCAAACACCGGTTTCCGCGGCTGTGGGGAATCTTCCTGGTTGTCAGCGCTGTCTTTCGCCGCACGGTACGGCTGCGAGGTTGCGTGGCCGGCGGGGAAACCCGGTGGCGCGTGGCGGCGGTTTTGGCCACAGTGCGCGTCATGCTGATCCGGCGGGAGACGCCCGCAGACATCGACGCCATCCGCACCGTCACCGACCTCGCGTTCAAGAACGGCCCCGAAGCGCCGCTGATCGACTGGCTGCGTGCCGATCCCGGCTGGATTCCCGAGCTGTCCTTGGTCGCGGTCAGCGAGGGGGTTATCGGGCACGTCGTGTGCACGCGTGGCTATCTCGGCGACATGCCCGCGTTGGGGTTGGGGCCTATCAGCGTGCATCCGGACCACCAGCGCAACGGTGTCGGTTCGGCTTTGATGCACGCCGTGCTCGGCGGCGCGGAAGCCCGGGGCGAGCACGCGGTCACACTTCTGGGTGATCCTCGGTACTACTCGCGGTTCGGCTTCCGGCTCGCCTCGGAGTTCGGCATCACGCCGCCGGTCGCCGAGTGGGAGCCGTACTTCCAGGCCCGCCTGTTCGAACCGGTGCCTGGTGGGGCGTTCCGGTACGCGGAGCCGTTCAACCGGCTTTGACGGGCCGCGGCCCTTGGTGGAACCCATCGCCTCAGACAGGTCTGGCGATCTGCGCGACGTCGCCCGCCGACGTGCGGGCGAAGACGCTGCCGTCCGGCAACGCGGACACGGTGTCGATGAAAAGCCCGTCGCTCAACGGCTCCCAGCCCGCGCCGAGGCGGTGGGGGCGGCCGGCGACCAGCGAGTAGATCCCCACGGTTCCGTCCGGGCGCAGCACGACCTCGGGTGAGGCGTCCAAGCCCCGGGCGATCTCGCGCCACGCACCCACCGCGCTCACCTTGCCCGCCTTGCTCGTTGCACCCGCCGGACCCGCCGGACCCGCTGCGCTCGCTGCACCCACCGGACTCGCCGCACCCACCACGCTCGCCATGAGGGCGGTGCCGGAGCGGACGTACACCGACACCGACCCGTCCGCGTGCACGACCGCCGACGGCTTGCCCGAGGCGAACCCCGGCGGACTCAGCGGAATCGATTCGGACTGACCGGCCCCCTGGGGGGATCGGGTCCCCATCCCAATCATCCCAAGCGGGTCTGACAATTCCGCGACGCTGCCGTCCACCAGCACCGCGTACACCCCGACCGTCCCATCCGGACGCAGCACCGCCTCAGGGTCCCCGCCAACCCCCGAAGCCACCGACCGCCACACTCCACCACCCAAAGCCATCACCTCGCCCTGAACCGTGCGGGCGAACACGAACCCCCCAGCCACCGAAGGCCGCCCGACGAACGACCGGGAGGTACTCAGCCGGGTCCCGCCGGCCCAGACGTCCCCGTCCAGCACCACGTGAACGGTGCCCGCCACGACCTCAGGCCCGCCCTGCCACGCCTGGCGCAGCATGGCCGAAGCGCGGTCGAAAGCCTGGTCGTACCGCTCCGGGCAACAGGACCGCTGGACGGCGTCCGCCAGCAGGCCGGGGGTCAGGTCAGCCCGGTCGGCGCGAACAGCGGCCTCGAAGAAGCGCCGGGCCGCGTGAGAGACGTCCATGACCTGTTGCGGTGTGCCCCAGCCCATCGACGGGCGTTGCTGGAAGACGCCGAGCGAGTCGCGGTCGCCGCACGGGAGGTTGTTCATGTGCGACTCGACCCAGCCCGCTTCGAAGGCCGCGAGCATCACCTTGTCGCTGACGTCCAGTGCGAGGCCGACGGCGTGCACCGTGCGGATGACGTCCGGGTCGTGGGTGGGTGGGACGACGCAGCGCGCGTCGCGTGGCAGGGCGTGGGCCGTACCGGTGAGCAGCAGCACGAGGACCAGCGCGAGCCTGAGCACAAGTCCGAATTGGACACCCGGGCTCGCGCCGGCGCCACTCAGGAGTTCGCGATCAGCGAGAAGCCGAGGACGCCTGTCGCCGTGAAGTCGATGGCCGGTTCGGAGCTCGGCCACGAGCGCAGGTCGTCGGCGAACACGGACCTCGCCGAGTCGAACTCCAGCGTGTAGGGCTTGGTGCAGTCGACGGAGCCGGGTGGCATGCCGCCGAGGTCGCCGAACAGGGACGCGTCGTTCGGGCCGTTGATCACGGCGCCCACCAGGACCTTCTTGCCGCCTGAAGGGGATCCGGAGAGGTTCGCGGCCTGGTGGTGCGGGCATTCGGGGAACTTCGTGCCGACGCCGACGATCAGGGTGGTGCCCCAGGCGTTGGTGCCGAGGGCGAAGCCGCGTTGCTGCGTGCCGAACGTCGCGTACTCGGTCGAGCCGGTCAGCTTGCGGTAGAGCGCGGCGGTGGTGATGAAGCCGAACGTGCGCGAGCCGACGTCCCAGGTCTCGACGTTGGCCGCGGTGCGGAACGGGGAGGTGCGCGCGGCGTCGGCGCCTTGGCGGAGCTGGCGCCGGAGGTCGGCCACGACCTGCTGTTCGGTCACCGCGGCGCCGGGGACGCCCTTGCGCAGCAGCGGCGCGAGGTCGGCGTGGCCGAGGGCGGAGATGTTGTAGACGTTCAACGTGTCCGGGTCGCCGGTGGCGAGGAACTGCCCCGCCCAGTACGCGGCGGCACGGGCGAAGCCGGGGTAGCGCTTGTCGTGCAACGACTTCGCGGCGAGGGCGAGCTGGGTCGCGCCGAACTCGAGGTCGTCGGTCCACGACTCCTCGGGGTAGTAGGCGTGCGGGAACGCCGTCACGAGCTCGCCGACGTCCGTGGTCTTGGCCAGCGCGAACAGCGAGGCGGCCTTGTCGAGGTACGCGCGGGCGAGGCGCGGGTCGCGGCGGGACTCGATCTGGGCGGCCAGGGCGAACGAGCCGGCGACGCGGCCGACGAGGTTCGGGCTGATCTTCTCGCCGGGGGCGTTCGCGGCGAAGACGGGCCGGTGCTTGATGTAGTACTCGCGGTCGCCCGGCCGCACGTCCAGCCGGTCGTCGGCCTCGGGCAGGCGCCACACGTCGTGGTCGCCGACGAAGCCGAACTCCTCGGAGCCGGTGCCGATGCCGACCTGGGCGTAGAGGACGCCGGTCTGCTCGTCCCACGCCTTGTCGAGCCACCGCAGGCCGAACTTGGCTTCTTCGTAGAGCACCGCGTCGTGCTTGTCGCGCAACGCGAGCAGCATCGACGCCGTGGAGTAGGAGGAGGCGTGGGTGAACTTCACGAAGTCGCCCGCGTCGAACCAGCCGCCTTCGAGGTCGACCGTCACGCCGGTGGGCCGCAGCGGCGCGGCGATCTGGTCGCCGCCCTCACCGGCGAACACGGGCGGGTCGTAGACCATCGCGGTGCGGTCTGTGAGGTGCGAGGGCTTGCGGTTCAAGCGGCCGGGGATGACGTCCGCGCCATCGCGCTGGGCCTGGAAGAACTCGACGGTGTTCCTGGCGACCGGGGCGAACAGCTTCTTCAGGGAGTCGACGCGGAACGGCTGCGACACGGCCGACCCCACCTTGATCCGGTACGTGCCGGACCGGCGCAGCGAGGAGAAGTCGACCGGGTGGACGGCGGGGTACCTCTCGCTCCACGCCCCGGTCGAGGCGCCGGTCCTGCCGGTCAGCACGGTCCTGCCGCGGTCGTCGACGACGGTGAACCTGGCGTTGGCGGCACCGCCGAGGACGTACGCGTGCTTCGCCTCGGTGGTGCCGAACCCCACCTGGTCGAGCCTGATGTGCCCGGCGGGCGCGGCCTCGGCGGGTGCCGCGACCACGCCGGTGAGCACTGCGGCGACGAGCGCCGCCCGTCTGATGCGCATGAGAGGAACTCCCGGTCCCGGCCCCGACCACAGGCCATCGGTTAAGAAAGTTTCCTAATAGTGCGCAGCAGACTAGCGGCCCGAACCGGCCATCACCAGCCCTCGGGCGGCTCCTGGAACGCGGACGACAGGTCGCGCGTGAGCGACAGGGCGCGCTTCACCCAGCCGGACGTCGCACCGGCGAGTCCGCACGTCGGCGTCGGCAGCGCCTTCTCCGCGAGGATCGACCGCGGGAACCCCAGGCGGTCGACCAGCGTGAACGCCCGCTCGCCCACGTCCTTCAGCGACACGGGGGCGCCGGGGTCGATGCTCGGCACCAGGCCCAGCGCGAGCGTCGTGCCCGCCTCCCAGGTCTCGCCGATCTCGTCCAGCGTCTCCGCGCCCTTGACCAACGTGGCGTCGAACGCGATGGCCGTCGCGCCCGCCTCGCGGAGCAGTGTCAGCGGCGGCTGCGGAGCACAGCAGTGGACGACCACCTCGTGCTCGCCCAGCGCCTCGATCACCGTCGCCAGCACCGCGCGGGCGTCCGGTTCCGGCACGGCGGGCACCGTGCCGAGCTTCGACGGCGTCGGCAGCAGGCCCCGCAGCACCGCGGGCAGGCCCGGTTCGTCGAGCTGCACGACGACCTTCGCCCTGGTGCGCTTCGCGACCTCGGCGGCGTGCAGCCGCAGCCCTTCGGCCAGCGACTCGGAGAACTCCTTCACGGCGCCGCGGTCGGTGAGGACCCGATGGCCGCGCATCAGCTCGATGTTCGACATCAGCGTCCACGGCCCCGCGGCCTGCACCTTGACCACCGAGGGCTGCGCGCCCGCGCGCTCCAGCGCCTCGTCGAACGCGTCGAGGTCGCCGCGCAGCAGGTCGACGGCGCGCCGGTGGTCGCGGCCCGGACGCGGGGTGACCCGGTAGCCGGAGGTGATCACCTCGATCGCGAGGTCGACGAGCAGGCCGGCGGTGCGGCCGACCAGGTCCGCGCCGACCCCCCGCGCAGGCAGCTCCGGGACGTGCGGCAGTTCCGGCAGCTCACCGACGACGACTCGCGCCGCCTCGTCGATGTCTGTTCCCGGCAGCGATCCGATTCCAGTGGCTCCACGCACCGCCGCATTGTCCCACCGCCCTTCGAACCGAATAGGTCTAGACCCATTGACGCTATGGTCCAGTCCACTTACCGTGATCGAGCAGGTGCTTTCCGTATGAGGCACCCACAGTCGTGGTGCGGGAGCGCGACGCGCCCCGCGTTCCCGCACCACTTCCCTTCCTCCCCTGCCGGAAGGACCTCCCATGACCCGATCCACCCTGCTCGCCGCCGGGGCCGCCACCGCGCTCGTGGCCGGTCTCGTCGCCATCGCCCCCGCAGCCTCGGCCGCCGGGGAGTCCGCCTCGTTCAGCCAGGACTCGTCCTGGGGCTCCGGCTACCAGGGCAAGTTCACGATCGCCGCGGGCACCACCGCGCTCAGCGGCTGGAAGCTGGAGTTCGACCTCGACGGGGCCACCGTCGGCTCCTACTGGGACGCCTCGATGACCCGCAGCGGCAACCACCACACGTTCACCCACCGCGAGTACAACGGCAACGTGGGCGCGGGCGCGTCCACGAGCTTCGGCTTCCTGGTGAACGGTTCCGCCTTGCCGGCGAACTGCAAGCTCAACGGCGTCCCGTGCAGCGGTGGTGGTACACCCACCACCACGACCACCACCACTTCGACGACCACTACGACGACGACCACGACCGGTGGCCCGATCCCGAGCAGTGCGCGCGTGGCGCCGTACATCGACATCACGATGCCGAAGCCGTCCCTGGTGGACGTGGCCAACGCGACCGGCCAGAAGCACTTCACGCTCGCGTTCGCGCTGGGCTCGTCCGCGGGCTGCGACCCGGCGTGGGGCGGCACCGTGCCGTTGAACGACAGCCGCATCGTGAACGACACCAAGGCCCTGAAAGCCCAAGGCGGCAGCGTCATCGTCGCGACGGGCGGCGCGATGGGCCCGTACCTCGAACACGTCTGCTCCACAGCGGACGCCCTCTACAACGCGTACGTGAAGGTGCTGGACGCCGTGGGGTCCAACAGCATCGACGTGGACGTCGAAGCGACCATCCCGCAGGCGATCGTGAACACGGCGCTGAAGCGGTTGCAGGACACTCGCGGCACGACCGTCAGCTACACGATGCGCATCCAAGGCCAGGACTACGGCATGGACCCGTACTCAGTGGACGTGCTGAAGGACGCAGCTGCCAAGGGCGTCACGGTGCTCGTGAACCCGATGCTGATGAACTTCGGCTACTCGGGCAACTGGGGTGACGCGATGGTCAACGCCGCCAACGCGACTCTCGGGCAGATGCGCACCATCTGGCCGTCGAAGTCCGACGCGCAACTGAAGGCGTTGCTCGGCCTCACGCCGATGATCGGACGCAACGACACGGGACCGACGACGACTCAGGCCGACGCACGCAAGGTCGTCGACTACGCGAAGGCGAACAAGGTGGGACGGATCGCTTTCTGGTCCGCGGGCCGTGACAACGGGTCGTGCCCCAGCGGCGGAGTCTCGCCCACGTGCAGCGGAATCCCGCAGTCCGACTGGGAGTTCACGAACCTATTCCGGACCTACGCGGGCTGATCCGAAGCGAGGGAAGAGGGTCGGCGCGGTCCTGCCGCACCGGCCCTCTTCCGGTTCGCCCGAGGCTGTTAACAGGAGCCGCAGCACCCGCAGCTCGGACCCGTGCACGAGCTGCAACAAGAGCATCCACCCATAGCAACCACCTCCGTTGGAGAGCGAACGATCCTTCGGACCGTAAGTCGGTGGACACGCTGCGTGACACCACCGCCAGGGTGATTACGCTGCCACGAATGAATGGTCCTGCCGACATGCTCGCCGCCGACAAAGCCTCGTCCGCCCTGGGCATCACGCTCGCCGAGGTGCGCGACGGGTACGCGCTGCTGCGGATGACGGTCACCGAGAACATGATCAACGGCCACGGCATCGCGCACGGCGGGTACGTCTTCCTGCTGGCCGACTCCGCGTTCGCCTACGCCTGCAACCGAGCCGGGTCCGTCACCGTGGCCGCCTCGGCCGACGTCGACTTCCTCCTGCCGGCGCACGAGGGCGACGAGCTGGAGGCGGAGGCGGTGGAACGGACCCGGTTCGGCCGCAGCGGGATCTACGACGTCACGGTCAGGCGAGGGTCCGAGGTCGTGGCGGAGTTCCGCGGCCGGTCGCGGACGCTGCGCTCCTGAGACCGGCGAACTGCAGCACCGCGAACCCGAGCACCGCGAGTCCCTGCGCGAGCACCAGCGCGACGCCGAGACCGCTCAGCGGGAACCATCCCGCCGTGGCGGTGAGCACGCTGTCGAGCGCCCACACCGTGTTTCCGATGATCACGAGCAACACGATCCTGCGGTCCGGGACTTCGCGGGTGCCGAGGAAGTACACGCCCACGCCGTAAAAGACGCAGAACAGGCCGAGTCCGATCTGCAGCCCGGCCGGCATTCCGACCTCCGGGCGAACCAGAACGGTCAGCACGCCGAGCAGGAAGGAAGCGACACCGTCGAGTTTCAAGGCGAATTTCAACATGGCCCGACGATGGCTCGCGCACCGCTGCCAGAACCACGTCAAACGCTGCCAACACCTGCCATCAGGTCCGCCGCGACCAGGCGCGCGGCGGCGTTCTGCCAGTTGTGGAGGGTTCGCTCGGGAACCTGCGTGACGAACCACTGCAACGCGCGCCGGTCCTCCGCGTCGAGGTCCTCGCGCTTGGTCCGCACCGAATACGGGCGGATTCCCTTGACGTAGTAGAAGTACAGGGCGTTGTAGTGACGCCATTCGTCGCTGGTGCCGAAATCACCGTCGGCGGGCTTCAGCCGCTGAATGCTCTCCAGCAACATCCTCTTCAGTTGTGCGGCCCGTTCCAGCGGCGGGCCCTCGTCCGTCAAAGCGATCAACGGGCTCGCCACGAGCTTTCCGAGATCGCCGTAGTGGCTCAACGCCTTGCGGGTGAACCGGGCGAACTCCGCCGGGTCGTCCGTCACCAGCGGCGGGCGCTTGGGCAGTGCCTCCACGGCTTCGCGCAGCTCGGCGCGTTCGGCGGCGACGGCGGGCACGGCGAGGCGGTCGACGACGGAGGCGAGCGGGTTCGCGAGCACCTGGACGGCGACCGCGGCCGCGACGGTGGTGAACACGAGCAGGTCCGGGCCGTCGAACAGCAGCACCTGCGACCCGAACAGCACCGCCGTGAACCCCGCGATCACCAGCGACCGCAGCATGTCCGCGCGGATCGCCTCCCCTTCCTCGACCGCGTCGGTCACCGCGACCAGGACCCCGAACACCACGAGGTCGACGCCGATCATCGGCAGCGTCACCGCGTCGGGCAGGAGCCGGAGGAGGAACGCACCCGCGCCCAGCCCGAACATCACTCCAACGAGTGAAAAGTAAGTGCGTTTCCTTATGGCTAGCGCCGTCGCGGCGGCCAACGGCAGCAACACGACCCACGGCACCCAGAACGCCGCGGCGAGGAACGGCAGCACCGCCGCCGCCCACCACCTGACCAGCTCCGGCCGCGCCAGCAGGAGGATCGCCCCCGTCCAGGCCAGCGCCGGCACGCCGACCAGCACCGGATGGGGCACCACGACCGCGACCGCGTACCCGGCCATCCCCGCGCCCGCCCACCACAGCAGCGGCCGGGCGGGGCCGCGGGACGGCAAGTAGAGCCCGAGCCACCAGGCGAGACCGAAGACCAGCAGCGATAGGCCGAACACGGGTCAACGCTAGCCCCACCTGCGAAACTACTGTGCATGCCGGTAGAGCTGACGCTCCACAAAGCGGCCGAGGAGTTGCGGCGAGGCGACCTCGCGAGCGTGCTGCGCGCACGTCAGCGCGTCGCGGGTCTGGTCGGCACCTACCCCCACCGGCTCGACCTGCGCGAGCGGCTCGCGGACGTCTACCGCGTGCTGGGCCAGCCCGCTCAGGCCGGGCGCTGGACGTACCTGTCCGAGCACCGCGACCCGGAGGAGACGCTGGCGTTCGAACGGGCCTACCGCCGCGCGGAGGCACGGCTGGGAGCGCTCTCCTGGCAGGGCACCGTCGACGACGCTCCCACGCAGACCGCGAGGGAGCGGCTCGTGTCGTTGCGCGAGGAGGCACGAGCCGAGCTGCGCCACGAGCTCGCCGCGACGCCGAACCAGGAGACGTCGTGGGGCGCGTGCCTGATCGTCATGGTCGGCGGCACGTTCGTGCTGGTGTGTTTCCTGCTGGGAATCGTGACTCTCGCGCAGTTCTTGTGGAAGCTGGTCTCATGAGAACGTTGTCGCAGTACGTCCGCCGCACCCCGGTCCTGCGCGCGTCCGTGGACGGGCGCCCGCTGGTGTTCAAGCTGGAGCAGCTCCAGCTCACCGGCTCGTTCAAGCTCCGCGGCGCGGTGAACAAGCTGCTGGCGCTGAACGCCTCCGAGGTCGTGACGGCGTCCGGCGGCAACCACGGCATCGCCGTCGCGCAGGCCGCGCAACTGCTCGGCGCGCACGCCACCGTGTTCGTCCCGGTGACCGCGCCCGAGACCAAGACGAGGCGCATCGAGGCGTTGGGCGCCAAGCTGATCCGGCACGGCGACACCTACGCCGAGGCCGCGGCGGCCGCCCGTGAGCTCGGCGTCGCGTACGTCGAGGCGTACGACGACCAGGCGGTCATCGAAGGCCAGTCGACCGTCACGCGCGAGATCGTCGAGGACGTGCCCGAGGTGGACACGATCTTCGTCGCGGTCGGCGGCGGCGGTCTCGTCGCGGGTGCCGCGCTCGCGTCCGGCGGACGGCACGTCGTCGCCGTCGAACCCGAGAACTGCTGCGCGATGCACGACGCGCTGAAAGCCGGGAAGCCCGTCGACTCGGTCGTGCGGTCCATCGCCGCGGACGCCCTCGGTGCGACGCGGGCCGGTGCGCTGGCGCTGAAGATCCTTCAGCGGCACCACGTGTCCTCGAAGCTGGTCGCGGACGACGAGATCCTCGCCGCCCGCGACCGCCTGTGGGAGGAGTTCCGGATCGCGGTCGAACCGGCGGGTGCCGCGGCGTTCGCGGCGTTCCTCAGGGGCGACGTGTCGAGTGAGCTGCCCTGCGTGCTCCTGTGCGGAGCGAACTCGGAGTGGCGTCCCAGCTAGCGCGGCGGAAGCGGCGGGCGCCCAGCCTGCGCAACGGCGACACGACCCACACCGGCACGTCGTCGCGGCGGTCCCGGGCGCTCAGCCTGCGCCGCTCGGCGGGGCTGACGAAGCACCGGAACGCGCTGCGAGCCCGCGCGGCCAGGTCCGGCTCCGGCTGGAAGAACGTCGCGTCGATGAACGTCACCCGACGAACGCTAGAACCGCTTCTCTGGCCCTACAACCGATTTTGCACGTCGCGTCGATGGCGGCGCCGACCCTGCAACCGTTCTGGCCCGTGGCGTCGATGGGTGGCGTCGGCCCCGCAACCGTTTCAGCTCGTGGCGTCGATGGTCGCGCTGGCCAGCACGACGTCTCCCGCCGCGTCCTCGCGGTAGATCGCCACGGCCTGACCGGGCGCCACGCCGCGCAACGGCTCGCGCAGCTGCACCCGCAGCACACCGTCGACCAGCTCGGCGACGGCCGGGGCCGTGCCGCCGTGCGCCCGCACCTGGGCGACGCACTCCACCGGTCCGTCGAGCTCGACGTGCGCGACCGGCGAGGACGCGGAGATGCCCGTCACGGCCAGCTTCTCCGCCGCTCCGACGCGGACGGTGCCCGACACGGGCTCCAGCGCCAGCACGTAGCGCGGGCGGCCGTCGGGGGCGGGGCCGTCGAGCCCGAGGCCCTTGCGCTGGCCCACGGTGAACTCGTGCACGCCCGCGTGGCGGCCGAGGACCGCGCCGGTCTCGTCGTCGACGAGCAGGCCCGGCTTCGTCTCCATCCTGCCCGCGAGGAACTTCTGCGTGTCGCCGTCCGGGATGAAGCAGATGTCGTGGCTGTCCGGCTTCTTCGCCACCGACAGGCCGCGCTCGGCGGCCTCGGCCCGGACGGCCTCCTTCGTCGTGTCCCCCAGCGGGAACATGGCGTGCGAGAGCTGCTCCTCGGTGAGCGAGGCCAGCACGTACGACTGGTCCTTGCCGAGGTCGGCGCTGCGGCGCAGCTCCGGACGCCCGCCGACCATCTGAAGCCGCGCGTAGTGGCCGGTACAGACGGCGTCGAAGCCGAGCGCGATCGCCTTGTCCAGCAACGCCTCGAACTTGATCCGCTCGTTGCAGCGCAGGCACGGGTTGGGCGTGCGGCCCGCCGCGTACTCCGCGACGAAGTCCTCCACGACCTCCTCGGTGAAGCGCTCGGCGAAGTCCCAGACGTAGAACGGGATGCCCATCAGGTCGGCCGCGCGCCGGGCGTCGTGGGCGTCCTCGATCGTGCAGCAGCCACGGGCGCCGGTGCGCAGCGTGCCGGGCTTCGCCGACAGCGCGAGGTGCACGCCCGTAACGTCGTGTCCCGCTTCGACGGCGCGCGCCGCCGCCACCGCGGAGTCGACACCACCGCTCATCGCCGCGAGGACCTTCACTGCTTGACCACCTTCCGGGAACGCCTCATACCTGCCAGACCCGCCGTGCGGGCCCTCTCCACCACCGGGCCGATCACCGACACGAGCTTCTCGACGTCCGCGCGCGTCGACGTGTGCCCGAGCGAGAACCGCAACGAACCACGCGCGAGCGCCGGGTCGACGTCCATCGCGACGAGCACGTGGCTCGGCTGTGCGACACCGGCCGTGCACGCGGAGCCCGTCGAGCACTCGACACCGCGGGCGTCGAGCAGCATCAGCAGGCTGTCGCCCTCGCAGCCGGGGAACGACAGGTGCGCGTTGCCGGGCAGCCGGTCGGCCGGGTCGCCGTTCAGGATCACGTCCGGCACCACGGAGCGCACCGACGCGATCAGCTCGTCGCGCAACGCCGTGAGCTCGGCGGCGCGCTGTTCCTGCTCGTCCACCGCGATGCGCACGGCCTTCGCCAGACCGACGATCGACGGCACGTCCAGCGTGCCGGACCGCACGTCGCGCTCCTGGCCGCCGCCGTGCAGCAACGGCGCGCACTTCACGTCGCGTGCCAGCAGCAGCACGCCCACGCCGTACGGCCCGCCGACCTTGTGGCCGGTCATCGTCAGCGCGGAGGCACCGGAGGCGGCGAAGCCGACCGGCAGGACGCCCACGGCCTGCACCGCGTCCGTGTGGAACGGGACGCCGCGCTCCGCGCACACCTGCGCGATCTCGTGCACCGGGTTGATGGTGCCGACCTCGTTGTTCGCCCACATCGTGGTGACCAGGGCGACGTCGTCGTCCAGCGCCTCGGCCACGGCCTGCGCGGACACCCGGCCGTAGCGGTCGGTCGGCAGCCAGGTGACCTCGGCGCCCTGCTTCTCCAGCCACTCGACGGCGTCCAGCACGGCGTGGTGCTCGACGGCGGAGGCCAGCACGCGGCGCTTGCCGCTCGCCCAGTAGACGCCCTTGACCGCGAGGTTGTCGCTCTCCGTGCCGCCACCGGTGAAGAGCACCTCGGACGGCCGGGCGCCCAGGGCGTCGGCGATGGCCTCGCGGGCCTCCTCGACCGCCCTGCGGGCGCGCCTGCCCGAGGTGTGCAGCGACGAGGCGTTGCCCGTGGTGGACAACGCCTCGATCATCGCCTCGATCGCCAGCGGGTGCATCGGCGTCGTGGCGGCGTGGTCGAGATAAGCCATCAGGGCTCCAGCGTAGCCCGCATGCGCGGCCCGGTCAGAATCGCTCCCACCACGGCCAACGCCGCCATCGACAGGTTCAGCACGACGACGCCCGCGGTCGGCGCGGTCGCCACGACGAGGACACCGCCGAGACCGATCATGGTCGCGGAGAACACCATGTCGGAGATCTGCAGCGCCGCCGAGTTGAACCCCCGGTCGGCCTCGGGTGACGCGGCCATCATCAGCACGCCGACGCTGGAGGTCGCCATGCCCATGCCCGCGCCCGCCACGGCCCACAGCACCGGTGTGAGGAAGGCCGGACCCCAGTTCGGTGCGATGAGCGTCACTGCGGCGACCCCGGCCGCGACGAAGAGGAACCCGGTGCGGACGAGCGTGTGCCGTTCGATCTCGGGGTGCCGGGACGCCCACATCGACGCGCCGGCCCAGCCGAGCGCGCTCAGGGTGAGCGGGATGCCCGCCTCCAGCGGCGAGTAGCCGTGCACGACCGTCAGCGTCAGCGGGATGAAGCCCTCGACGGCGAAGAACGTGCCCGCGAGCATGCCGCGCGCGAGGATCGTGACCGGCAGGCCGCGCCGGGCGAACAACGTGCCCTTCGGCAGCAGGACGCGCAGGGCGGGCGCGAGCAGCAGCAGCGACACGGCCAGCATCCACCACGTGCGGTGCTGCAACGCCCAGCTCAGGCCCGCCACGCCGACACCGGTCGCGACCGCGGCGGCGGGCAGGTGCCTGCGCGTCGGCGGGGTCTCGGTGTGCGGCGGCAGCGCCTTGAGGACCGGGACGAGCAGCACGCTGCCGACGAGCACGAGCGGCACGATCGCGAGGAACACGAGCCGCCAGGTGAAGTGCTCGGTCGCCCAGCCCGCGACGGCGGGACCCACCAGCGACGGCACCACCCAGGCGGCGGAGAGAGCGCCGAACACCGCGGGCCGGTCGGCCTCCGGGTACGCCTTCGCGATGACCACGTAGATCGCGACGATCAGCAGGCCCGCGCCGAAGCCCTGCAGCACGCGCCCGGCGAGCAGCACCGCCATCGACTCCGCCACACCCGCGACCACCAGCCCGGCGAGGAACAGCGCCACGCCCGCGAAGATCGACGGTCTGGGGCCTCTGCGGTCCGACAGGCGCCCGGAGAACACCGTCGCGATGACGCTCGCCGCGAGGTTCGCGAGGAACGGCCACGCGTAGAGCTCCTCGCCCCGCAGCTCCCTGACCATCGTCGGCATCGCCGTGCCGACCCCCATCGCCTCGAAGGCGAGCAGGGTGACGAGCAGCAGGATGCCGGTGGTGGGCCAGCGGCGTTCAGGGGAGAAGAGGCGCGAGGGCGTGGGGGCGGTGAGAGTCACCCGTTGATGGTGCTCCCTCCAGTTCGGTCGAGGTCAAGCGGGTTGTTTGCTGTTCGGCAAGTTTCGCGAGCGCCCGGCGGTCCGCCGCCCGTCCCGGCGCGATCTCGTCGAGCACGTGGACCTCCACCTCCAGGCCCCGCAGTCGCAGCACGCGGCGGATCGAAGCGGCGAGCGTGTCGTCGCCCACGAACGCGGGCTGCGTCGTGACGTGGCCGCCGATCCGGTACCGCAGCACGACCGGCCGCACCGGCACCCCGGCGTCGAGCGCGGCCTGGAACAGGGCGGGCCGGTAGCGCCCGGACGCGAGCCCGCACCAGGTGGTGCCCTCGGCGTGGACGCCGACCGCCTGCCCCGCGCGCAACGCGGCGGTCAGCTCGCGGACGGTGCGCGGCAGCTCGCGCAGGTTCTCGCGGTCGAGGTAGACGGTCCCGGCGGCGGTGACGAGCGGGCCGAGCACCGGCCAGCTCCTGATGTCCTTCTTCGCGACGATCCGGATGGGCTGCACGGCGTCGATGGCCAGCTCGTCCAGCCACGACACGTGGTTGCTGACGACGAGCACGCCCCGTCCGGGAACCTCCTGGAACTTCCCGGCGCCGTGGACGCGCAGCCTGACCCCGAACGCCCTCAGGACCGCGTGGAACCACAGGCGGACGACGCCTTCCCTGTGCCTGGCGGGCAGCAGCAACGCGAACGCGATCAGCGCCCCGCACAGGATCGCCGTGACGGCGGCGACCGCGCGCCACACCTGCCTGATCCGGCCGGCCAGGGGCGGCGTGCCGCCGACGCAGCCGTCACCGCAGGGCGACGAGGGCATCCAGGCGTGGCTCATGCCTCCCCCAGGAAGAACCGGAGGTAGCGCTGGTCCAGGTGGTCCATGCCGAGCAGCAGGAACAGGTCGGCGACGCCGAAGTCCTCGTCGAACGCGGGCGGTCCGCAGACCTGCGCGCCCAGCCGCAGATAGCCCTTGAGCAGAGGCGGGACCACGGTGCGCGGCGGACGCGGGACGCTGCCGGCGTCCCACGGGCGGTGCGGCGTCACCCGGTACCGCTCGGGCGCGAGGTGCTTGGCCCGCACGGTGTCCCACACCCCGGCGGCGAGGCTTCCCCCGTCGTGCAACGGGATCGAGGCGCAGCCGACGAGCCACCGGTGGCCGCTCAGCACCATGTACCGCGCGATGCCCGCCCAGACGAGGCTCACGACGGCGCCGTTGCGGTGGCCGGGGTGCACGCACGACCGTCCTGTCTCGACGGTCGTGTGCCGGAGGCCGTCGAGGTTCGCGAGGTCGAACTCGCCGTCGCTGTAGAGGCGTCCGGTGCGGCCGGGCGGCAGCATCCGGTAGCAGCCGACGATCTCGCCGGAGCGGTCGTCGCGCACCACGAGGTGGTCGCAGTGGGCGTCGAACTCGTCGACGTCGTGGCCGGGCACGGCGCTGTGCAGCGTCGCGCCCATCTCGCCCGCGAACACGTCGTGCCGAAGCCGCTGGGCGGCGGCGACCTCGGCACCGTCGCGGGCGACGAGCAGGGAGTAGCGGGGTGCGTTCCCGTCCCGCTGGACCGGGGTGCTGACAAGCAGTTGTGGCTGCGTCATGGGCACCAGGGTGCGACCGGGGCGGCGAATGACAGCAGGTCACAACGATGACCGGTCGGTGGCGGTCGGATGAACCCGCGGTGCGGCCCCTCCGCCGGGAAGGGCCGCACCGCGTCAGCTCAGCACCACTTGGGCTTGTTGTACTTCGCGATGCCCTTGAGGCGGTTGTACTCGAACGTCCGCGTCTCGCCGAACGGGATGTTCTTGCAGGCCGGGTCGAAGCCGCGCGAGACGTCGATGGTCGCCTTGCGCTTGGTGGCGTGGCAGTTGAGCAGGGTGACGACGCCACCGCCGCCGAAGTTCACGTCCTTCTCGCCCATGAAGTAGAGCTTCTGCTGGCGCCACGAGCACGGCCGGTCGGCGGACGCCGGTGCCGCGGCGAGGGTCATGAAGCCGGCCGCCATCACGAGGCCGAGCGCTGCCGACGCAACACGCTTGAGCTGTCCCACGGAGACTCCTTCGGTCAGGGTCGTTGGGGACATGGTTCGCGAAACGCCTGACAGATCACTGACTACGTTTAGCAACACGAACCGGACACATAGGACACAAAAGAAACGGCCGCCCCGCCGGGAAGGCGGGACGGCCGTCGGTGAGCCGGGAAGCTCAGCCCTTGCGCTTCTTGACCTCGTCGGTCAGCTGCGGAGCGACGTTGAACAGGTCGCCCACGACACCGAAGTCGGCGATCTCGAAGATCGGGGCCTCGGGGTCCTTGTTGACCGCGACGATCGTCTTCGAGGTCTGCATGCCCGCGCGGTGCTGGATGGCACCGGAGATGCCCAGCGCCACGTACAGCTGCGGCGAGACCGTCTTGCCGGTCTGGCCCACCTGGAACTGGTGCGGGTAGTAGCCGGAGTCGACGGCGGCGCGCGAGGCACCGACGGCGGCACCGAGCGAGTCGGCGAGGTCCTCGACGACCGAGAACTTCTCCGCCGAACCGACGCCGCGGCCACCGGAGACGACGACCGACGCCTCGGTCAGCTCCGGGCGGTCGCCACCGACGACGGCCTCGCGGGAGGTGACGCGGGCAGACTTGGCGGCGTCCACGGAGATCGTGACCGACTCGTCCAGCACGGCGTCCGCCGCGGACTCCTCGGCCTCGACGCCGCCGGGGCGGACGGTGATGACCGGGGTGCCCTTGCTGACCTTCGCCTTGACGACGAACGCGCCACCGAAGATCGACTGCACGCCGGTGCCGTCGGCCTCGACGTCCACGACGTCGACCAGCCAGCCGGAGTCGATGCGCGCGGCCAGCCGGCCGGCGACCTCCTTGCCCTCGGTGGTCGCGGAGAGGAGCACCGCGGACGCGTTCGGGACGAGCGCGGCGAGCGCGTCGACCTTCGGCGTCACCAGGAAGGCGGCGGCGTCGTCGGACTCGACGGCGTAGACCTTCGCGGCGCCGAACCTGCCGAGCGACTCGCGGATCTTCGACGCGGTGCCGGGAGCGCCCACGACCACGGCGGCCGGGGTGCCCAGGCGACGCGCGGCCGTCAGCAGCTCGTAGCTGACCTTCTTGACCTCGCCGTCGACGTGGTCGACCAGAACGAGAACTTCAGACATGACTTCCCCTCCCTCAGATGAGCTTCTGGCCGACGAGGTACTCGGCGATCTTGGATCCGCCGTCGCCACCGTCTTCGACGCGCTGACCGGCGGTGCGCGGCGGCTTCGGGGCCGCCTCCAGCACCTGGGTCCACGCACCGGAGAGGCCGACCTCGGACGCGTCGATGCCGAGGTCCGCCACCGTGAGGGTGGAGACCGGCTTCTTCTTCGCGGCCATGATGCCCTTGAAGGACGGGTAACGCGGCTCGTTGATCTTCTCGGTCACGGAGACCACGGCGGGCAGCGACGCCTCGAGGAACGCGACGCCCTCGTCGGTCTCGCGCTCACCCTTGATCGTGGTGCCCTCGACGGTGACCTTGCGCAGCTGGGTGACCTGCGGCAGGCCGAGCAGCTCGGCGAGGATCGCCGGAACCGCACCGCCACGACCGTCGGTCGCCTCGTTGCCCGCGATGACCAGGTCGACGTTCTCGACCGTGCCGATCGCCTTCGCGAGGACCTTCGCCGTCGCCAGCGAGTCGGAGCCGTGCAGCGCCTCGTCGCTCACGTGGATCGCCTTGTCGGCACCCATGGACAGCGCCTTGCGGATGGCGTCGGTGGCGCGGTCGGGACCCATGGCGATCACGGTCACCTCGCCGCCGTGGGCCTCCTGCAGCTGCAGGGCCTCTTCGACGGCGCGCTCGTTGATCTCGTCGAGCACGGCATCCGCGGACTCGCGGTCAAGGGTGTGGTCGGCGTCGGTGAGCTTGCGCTCGGACCAGGTGTCAGGCACCTGCTTGACCAGGACAACAATGTTCATGGGTCCTCTTCGACCTCCTGCGGACGGGCGGCGACGCTTGCGCAGAGGACTTCAGAACCGCGTCGCCGGGTGTTCACGACCCTGCCATCACCCGGATGTTACCCGCCAGTAGCACCCCTGCAAACGCCAGCAAGCACCCCGCTAGCGTGACAGTTCTCACCCGGCATCACCACCAACTGAGACCTAAGCCATTCGGGGGACTAGGCTCCGGCCGCATGTACCGTCGAGTAGCTGTCGTGACGGACTCCACGGCCTGTCTCCCCGCCGAGCTGGCCGACCGGCTCGGCGTCGAGGTGGTCCAGATCCAGGTGCGGATCGGCGACCACACCGACGACGAGTCCCGCGTCCCGGTGCCCGACCTCGTCTCGGCCATGCGCGCGAACGTGCCCGTGACGACGATCCCGCCCGACCCCGGCGCGTTCTACTGGACGTACTCCGACCTGGCGGCGCAAGGCGTTCGCTCGATCGTGTCCATCCACATCTCCGGCCGGCAGTCGCAGACCGTGGAGGCCGCCCGCACGGCCGCCGAGAAGGTCCGGATCCCCGTGCACGTCGTCGACACCCACACGTGCGGCATGAGCATCGGCTACGCCGTGCAGGCCGCCGCGAAGGTGGCGGAGGCGGGCGGCAACGCCGACCGCGTGCTCGCGACCGCCCAGGACCGCTTCGACAGGTCGACCGAGCTGATCTACGTGGACACGCTGGAGTACCTGCGCCGCGGCGGGCGCATCGGTGCCGCGACGGCCCTCGTGGGTGGCGTGCTGTCGATGAAGCCGCTCCTGACCATGACCGACGGCCAGATCACCCCGCTGGACAGGGTGATGGGCGCCGACCGCGCGCTCAACCGGATGCTGGAGATCGCGATCAAGCGCGCGGGCACCGGTGCCGTCGACGTCGCCGTCGAGCACTTCGACGCCGAGGAGAAGGCGAACCGCCTGCTGCGCAAGCTCAGGCGCGGCCTGCCGAACGTCCGCCAGTTCATGCTCACGCCGGTGAGCTCGGCCATCGGCGCGCACGTCGGACCGGGCGCGCTGGGCATCACCGTTTCGCCGGTCTGACCGCCGGGAACTCCGGAGGCGGTTGCGTCCGTTGAAAAGGACGTAACGGACACCTGGAGGACCGATGGCCTCGTTCATGGACAAGATCACCAGGTTCCTGCGCAGCCCGCAGGGCCAGAAGCTGCAGACGAAGGCACGGCAGATGGCCCAGGACCCGCGCAGGCGCGCCCAGGCCGAACAGCTGCTCCGCAAGTTCCGCAAGCGCTGACCGCCCCGTCAGCCTCGGCCCGTGAGCCGGGGCTGACCGGCACCGCGTCAGTTGGTGTCCGCCTTGCGGCGCACCTCGTCGAACGTACGCAGGTAGCGGCGGCGGAAGTCCTCGCGTTCCACGCTGGTCGTCTGCTCCGCGGGCTGCGGTTCGGCGGGCGACGGCAACTCGGGGACGTCCGCCGCTTCCGAGCCGTGCGCTTCGGGCTCCTGCTCCTGTGCCGCAACCGGTTCCGGCTCCGCGTCGCTCACCGGTTCCGCTTCGCCGTCCTCGTCCCCCACCGGCGTCACCGCCGGCTCCGCGAGCGCCGCCAGCGCGGGCTCCAGCCGGGGCAGCCCCACCACCGGGTTGCGGTGGATCGGGCGCGTGTCGTAGTCGTCGTCCACCGGCTCCACGACCACCGGCCGCTCCACCCACGTGCGCTCCACCGGAGCGTCCGCCTCGGGCACGGCGTCCTCACGGCGCCGCACCAGCACGTACATCATCGCTGCCCCGAGGGTGAAGGACAGCACGCACAGCCCGAACACGATCCCGACTGCCCCTGCCATTGCCCAGGCTCCTAGCTGACGTCTAGCTGATCAGGACGTCGATCTGAGGTCCGAAGTCCGTTGGCGGGCCCCAGACGGGGTCCACGACGACGCGGGTCGTGATCTCGCCCCGCACGCCCTGCTCGGTCAGGTACTGCCGCAGCAGCCCCGCCCTCTCGCCCGCGAGGGCGTCGCAGCGGTGCGACACCGTCTCGCCGTCCCACGCGTGCGCCACCAGCGTCACCGAGCCGGTGGTGGTGCGCAGCAAACCCGCCAGCGCGTGCCGCACGGCCTCGCCCCTGCCGACCAGCGTCGCGGTGCCCGGCGCGAACGTGACGCCCTTGACGTGGTGCGACGAGAACAGGTCGTGCACCGCCTGCTGCGCCAGGTGTGCCGGCAGCACGGGGACCGCCACGGGTTGCACGTGCGGCCGTCCGGCGCCGTCGCGCACCGGCATCAGACTTTCGACCACCGCCGACTCGGTGGACGCCGACAACGCTGTTTGCAGTTCCTGGCCGTACAACGAGAAGCCGAACGCCGTCAGTGCGGCGGGCACCACCAGTGCGCCGATGGCCAACGGCACCCACAGCTTCACGAGGCCGCCACCTGTTCCGCGGGCACCTGCTCCGCGGTGATCTGCTCGGTGCCGATCCTCTCGGTGCTGATCTTCTCGGTGGCGATCTGCTCGGTGCCGACCTGTTCGGCGGTGACCTGTTCCGGGACGTGCACCGGGGTGACGCGGTCCGCGGCGGCCGTCAACGCCGCCCTGGCCGCATCGAGTTGCGTGTGGACGGTGCGGTGCAGCTCGTGCAGCTCGCCCGTCCGTTCGGCCACCTCGGCCAGCCGGCGGCTCGCCTCGCGGCAGGCCACCTTCACCACGAACTCCGCGCGGGCCTTCGCCAGCTCCTCCTGCTCCCGCAGGTGTAGCGCGGCCTCCCGGCGGCGCCGGGTCATGGTCAGCTCGAAGAACTGCTGGGTCTTGGCGCACTTGCGTTCGGAGGCGGCCTCCAGCGAGTCGCACCGCAGCGCGGCCTCGCTCAGCAACCGGTCGGCGTCGGCCTGGGCCCGCGCGACCGCCGCCGCGCACTCGCGCTCGACCTCGTCGGCGCGTTCGCGTTGCCGCGCCTCCAGCTCGGCGTGGCGGCGCTCCACCTCGACCTCCTGACGCTCCATCGCCGCGGCACGCGACGCGCACTCCCGGCGGGCCGCTTCGAGCTCGGCGGCGGCCTCCGCCCGCAGCGCGGCCACGTCCCGTTCGGCCTCGGCGCGCAGCTCCGCGACCTCGACCTCGGCGCGGGCGCGGAGATCGGCGCACTCCCGTTCGGTCTGCTGGCGCATCTCCGCGGTCTCGTCCTCGGCGAGCCGCAGCATGCGGTGCATCCGCTCGGTGGCGCTCGCGTGCGAGCCCGACGTCGTCTCCAGCCGCTCGATCCTGGTGCGCGCCTCCTCCAGGTCGCCGCGCGTCATCTCCAGGATCTTGCGCAGGTCGGCCGCCTGCGCGAGCGCCTCCGCCCGGTCGAGGCTCGTGAAGCGCAGCTGCTCCTCGAGATTCTCGATGTGCTCGATGACCTGACGCCGGTGAAAACCCCGGTACACGACGTCGAATCCGGTGTGCAGCGGAACCAGTTCTTGCTCTTTTGCACCCATGGTCACCTACTCGTTCAACCAGGCAGAAGATTGTGCGGAGCTTACCCACGACCAGCGCCGATGAGCAGCGTCGACAATGGGCGAAACGGTTCGCGAGGCCGCGTCCGGAAACCACTCCTTGCAGCGGAAACAACATGCCCGTAGATCAAACTCAAACAACGGTCAGTCACCCGATGGTGTCAAGTTCGGCGACTTTCCGACGAACTCACTCCGTGCGTTCGTTGTGCACGGAAAGCGACGACTCAGCCATAGGTCACGCTTATTGCCTTCGATCGTTGGTGGCTAGTCTCATCACGCTTCGTTAACCTTGTCGTTCGTGCCCTCACGAGTAGCCGTCGTCACCGACTCGACCGCTTCGCTCCCCGCGCGCCTGGCCGAGAGGTTCGGCATCATCACGGTCCCGATGCAGCTCAAGATCGGGCCGGATCTCCTGGACGACGGCACGGTGCGCACGGACCGGCTGGTCGCCGCGATGCAGGAGCAGGTCCCGGTCGAGCCGCAGCCCCCCGCCCCCGACGCGTTCTTCTGGGCCTACCAGGACGCATGGGCCAGGGGCGCGGAGACGATCGTGTCCCTGCACGTGACGGAGCGGCTCTCCCCCGCGGCGGAGGCGGCGAAGCAGGCCGCCGCCAGGTCGCGCGTGCCGGTGTTCGTCGTCGACACGCAGTCCGCCGGCATGACGCTCGGGTTCGCCGCGGTCGCCGCGGCGCGGATCGCGCAGTCCGGCGGCACCGCCGAGAACGCGCGCAGCATCGCCGAGGAGCGCAGCCGCGCGTCGACCGTGCTCATCTACGTCGACACGCTGCACTACCTGCGCAAGGCGGGCCGGGTCAGCGCGACGGCGAAGCTGCTCGGCGACACCCTGTCGGTCAAGCCCCTGCTCACCGTCTCGCAGGGGGTCATCACGCCGGTCGACAAGGCGTTCGGCAAGGACAGGGCGCTGGCGAAGCTCGTCGACCGGGCCGTGGCGCTCGCCTACGGGCGCGACGTCGACCTCGCGGTGGAGCACTTCGCCGCCGAGCAGGACGGCCACCAGCTCCTCGAGATGCTGCGCAAGCGGATCCCGCACGCCCGCGACGTCGTCCTGACGCAGGTCAGCGCGGCGTTGGGAGCGAACATCGGCCCGGGGGCCCTCACCGTGACGGTCTCGCCGTACTGACCTGCACTACTGACAAGTAACCTGGCGGGCGTGACCCTCCCCCTGACCGGCGAACGCACGGTGCCCGGCATCGCGGAAGAGAATTATTGGTTCAGGCGCCACGAGGCCGCATATCTACACCTCATCGGCCACTGTGCGGACGCCGTCGTGCTGGAGGCCGGGTGCGGCGAGGGCTACGGCGCCCAGCTGATCCGCACGGTCGCGCGGCGGGTGATCGCGCTCGACTACGACGAGCTGACGTCACAGCACGTGGCGAGCACCTACCCGCAACTGGACGTGCTGCGCGGGAACCTCGCGATGCTGCCGTTGCGCGACGAGAGCGTGGACGTGGTGGCGAACCTGCAGGTCATCGAGCACCTGTGGGACCAGGAGGGGTTCCTCGCGGAGTGCCGGCGCGTGCTGCGTCCCGGCGGGACGCTCATCGTGACGACGCCGAACAGGCTCACGTTCTCGCCGGGTCAGGACACGCCGCTCAACCCGTTCCACACCAGGGAGCTCGCACCGTCCGAACTGGACGAGATGCTGCGCGAGGCTGGTTTCCGCGTTGACGAACTGACGGGGCTGCGGCACGGCCGAAGGCTTGACACGCTCCTGAACGGACAGATCATCGACGCACAGGTCGAGGTCGCCCTGTCCGGCGCGCCGTGGCCGGCCGAGCTGAAGGAGGCGGTGGAGTCGGTGACGGTGCAGGACTTCGACATCACGCCCGACGACATGGACACGTCCCTGGACCTGGTGGCCGTGGCGGTGCGCACATGACCGGCCGCACCACCACCGAGGGCACGTTCTGCCTGGTCCTGCACAGCCACCTGCCCTGGCTCGCGCACCACGGCACGTGGCCGGTCGGCGAGGAGTGGCTCTACCAGGCGTGGGCGCACTCGTACCTGCCCGTCGTGGACATGCTGCGCCGCTTCGCCGACGAGGGCCGCACCGACGTGCTGACGCTCGGCGTCACGCCGGTGCTGGCCGCCCAGCTCGACGACCCGTACAGCCTGCGCGGCGCGCACGACTGGCTCGGCAACTGGCACCTGCGCTCCCACTACGCGGCACGGCGGCTGCCCGAGCTGGCCTCCTACGAGCACCGCGCGTCGTCGTGGGCGCTGGAGCAGTTCGAGACGCACTGGCGGCACGGGTTCTCGCCGATCCTGCGGTCCCTTGTGGACTCCTCGACGATCGAGCTGCTCGGCGGACCGGCGACGCATCCGTTCCAGCCGCTGCTGGACCCGCGGGTGCGGTCGTTCGCGCTGCGGACCGGTCTGGACGACACCGCGCTGCGGATCGGCCGTGCGCCGGAAGGCATCTGGGCACCCGAGTGCGGCTACTCGCCCGGCATGGAGGAGGGCTACGCGGCGGCGGGCGTGCGGCGGTTCATGGTGGACGGCCCCGCCCTGCACGGCGACACCTCGGCGGCGCGTCCCGTGGGATCGTCGGACGTGCTCGCGTTCGGCCGCGACCTCGAAGTCTCGTACCGGGTGTGGTCGCCGAAGGTCGGCTACCCCGGCGACGCGGCCTACCGGGATTTTCACACCTTCGACCACCCGACGGGCCTCAAGCCGTCGCGCGTGACGGGCAAGGGCGTCGCACCGGAGGACAAGCGCCCATACGAACCGCAGCTCGCACGTGAAGCGATCTCCCGGCACGTGGAGGACTTCGTCGAGACGGTCGTGCGGCGGTTGCGCGCGATCGACGGTGGTCTCGTCGTGGCCGCCTACGACACCGAGCTGTACGGACACTGGTGGCACGAAGGTCCGATGTGGCTGGAACAGGTGCTGCGCGCGCTGCCGGAAGCCGGTGTGCGCGTCACGACCCTGCGCGGCGCCGTCGAAGCCGGTCACGTGGGCACGCCGGTCGAGCTGCCCGCGTCGTCGTGGGGCAGCGGCAAGGACTGGCGGGTCTGGGACGGGGCGCAGGTGGCGGACATCGTGTCGCTGAACGCGTCGGTGCAGCAGGAGCTGCTGGGCCTCGACTTCTCGTCGGACGTGCGGGACCCGGTGCTCGACCAGGCGGTGCGCGAGGCGATGCTGGCGCTGTCGAGCGACTGGGCGTTCATGGTCACCAAGGACTCGGCGGCCGACTACGCCCGGTACCGCGCGAAGATTCACAGCGACCGCTTCAGCGAGCTCGCCGCTTTGGCGCGCGGCGGTCGAGGACGTGCGAGAGCGGCGGAACTCCGCGCGGCAGACGGCCCGTTCGGCCACCTGGACGCGCGAGGAATGAGGTAACGGGATGCGCGTGCTGATGTTGTCGTGGGAGTACCCGCCGGTGGTGGTCGGCGGGCTGGGCAGGCACGTCCACGCGCTCGCGACACAGCTGGCCGCGCAGGGGCACGACGTCGTGGTGCTGTGCCGGCAGCCCTCCGGCACCGACGCGGTCACGCACCCGACCACCGACGTGGTCAGCGAAGGCGTGCGCCTGGTCCGCGTGGCCGAGGACCCCGCGCACTTCGTGTTCGAGAAGGACCTCCTGGCGTGGACCCTCGCGATGGGCCACGCGATGACCCGCGCCGGACTGGCGCTCGGCTCGTGGCGCCCCGACGTCGTGCACGCCCACGACTGGCTCGTCGCCCACCCGGCCGTCGCCCTCGCCGAGGCGTTCGGCGTGCCGCTGGTGGCGACCGTCCACGCCACCGAGGCAGGCCGCCACTCCGGCTGGCTGTCCCACCCGCTCAACCAGCAGGTCCACTCCGTCGAGTGGTGGCTCGCGAACCGCGCCGACTCCCTGATCACCTGCTCGTCCGCGATGCGCGGCGAGGTGGCGCACCTGTTCGACGTGGACACCGCCGACGTCTCCGTGCTGCACAACGGCATCGAGCCGGGCGGCTGGAAAGTGCGCCCCGCCGACGTCGCCAAGGCCCGCCGCACCTACTCCCCGCACGGCGACCCGCTGCTGCTGTTCTTCGGCAGGATCGAGTGGGAGAAGGGCATCCAGGACCTGATCGCCGCCCTCCCCCGCATCCGCCGCACCCACCGCGGCACCCGCGTGGTCGTGGCGGGCGGCGGCTCGCAGACCGAATGGCTTCGCGACCAAGCCCGCAAGCACCGCGTCCTGCGCGCAGTGGAGTTCGTCGGCCACCTCTCCGACCGAACGCTCGCAGCACTCCTGACCGCGGCGAACGCCGTCGTCCTCCCGTCCCGCTACGAACCGTTCGGCATCGTCGCCCTGGAAGCAGCCGCGGCCGGAACCCCGCTGGTCGCCTCGACCGCGGGAGGACTCGGCGAGGTGGTCCTGGACGGCGAGACGGGCCTGTCGTTCGCCCCCGGCGACGTGGACGGCCTGACCAGAGCCGTCCGCGACGTCCTCTCCGACCCCACGTCAGCCGCCACCCGCGCCCACGCCGCCAAGGCCCGCCTGGCGTCCGACTTCAACTGGTCGACGATCGCCGAGGACACCGCCACCGTCTACGCGGCAGCCCGAGTACGCCCCCCACGCGTGCTGGGCCGCCCGAAGATCGCCACCGGCAACCTCTTCACCTGACACTCCGCTTTCCGGACACCCGGCGTTCGGACGCCTCACGCCGAGGCGTCGGACGCTTCCTCGGTCCGCCGGGCCAAAGCCTCCTTGGCCTTGCGGGCCATGTCCGCGATATCGGCCCGCCGCTGGGCGTCCGCCTCGTAGTCGGCCCGCCGGTCCCGCACCACCCTGGCCGGCATGCCGACCGCGATCTTGAAGTCCGGCACGTCCCCCCGGACAACGGCGTGCGCCCCCAGCACACACCCCCGCCCGACCCGAGTCCCGCGCAACACCGTCACCTTCGTCCCGAGCCAGCAGTCCGGCCCGATCCGCACCGGCGACTTCACGATCCCCTGGTCCTTGATCGGCAGGGTGATGTCCTCGGTCTTGTGGTCGAAGTCGCAGATGTAGACCCAGTCCGCCACCAGACTCGACGCGCCGATCTCGACGTCGAGGTAGCAGTTGACCGTGTTGTCCTTCCCGAACACGACCTTGTCGCCGATCCGCAACGACCCCTCGTGACACCGGATGGCGTTGCCGTCCCCGATGTGCACCCACCGCCCGATCTCCAGCCGCCCGTACCCCGGCCGGGCCATCACGTCGACCCGCTTGCCGAAGAACACCATGCCGCGCAGCACCACGTGCGGGTTGAGCAGCCGGAACTTCAGCAGCCGCCAGTACCGCACCAGGTACCAGGGGGTGTAGGCGCGGTGGCGCAGGACCCAGCGCAACGACGCCATCGTGAGAAAACGCGCCTGCATCGGGTCCCGGCGCGACCTGCGCCAGCGAGTCCAGACAGGTGCGCCCCACATCGAAGTCATGTGAGAACTCTAGCTTTCGACCTGCGGCGGGATCGACCAGCCCTCGGTCTGACCTGCTAGTTTGCCACTTGTCGCGTCCGGTCCGATCCGGTCCGTTCTGAACCTCAGACGGCCTGGAGACGGCCTCGAAGTTGATCATAGTGCTCCCTCGTGCCCGCTCACTCGTGCGGACCGAGGGGCCGTACTGGCATGGCACGGACGGCTCGACGAAGGTCGGGCGAGGCTGGCGGCGGCACGGAACGACGGCGTCAGGTGAACTGGCTCGGCGGTCGCCTGCTTGGTGACCTGGGTCCGGCGGTTCATAGAACGGACAGCCTCCGCCTCAAGCTCGTACAGGCCCCAGAGGGCGAACTGTCCGGCGGGAGCGTGGTGGCGGCGTCTTCATCGTCGGCGCTCCTGCAGTCGAGTTACTGGCCTTGGTGAGGCGGTGGCTACTCGCCCCCGCTCCCTCGGCCCTGGCCGCAGTCAGCACCGTGTCGGCGGCGGCACGGGTGGGTCTTGGCCCATCGCGTAGCGACGCCGTAGGCGCTCTTGATACCGGCGGCATGGCGTTAACGATCTGGCCCCGTGGGAGGAGTCAGCGTCTGTATGCTGCGCGTTCACGACTGATGCCGCGGTGAGGCGGCCCCGGCTTCTTGGGATGCGCGGTCGGCGGCGGCGCGCCTTGATCCTATAAAGCCTATTCGACAGCTACACAAAAGGACAACTTCGCGTTTCGCGCTGGTACTTGACATCGCCGACTACAGCTTCGATCGTCTCGTCATCGCAGCACCAGATGAAGGATCAGTCCACACTCGTGATCCAACGGTCGAACGCAGTCTTAGCTAACCATCCTCCAGGTCCCACAGCCACGGGTAGTGAATGCGCCATCAGACGGCGAAACCACGACTTCTAGCTCCCTCGCAGCTGTCACAAACTGGTTATCGATTATAGACCCATCGCGAGCAGTTCGTTCCCAGTAGCAGTTTTCAATGATCCCGGAAACGCGATACCGACCCGGCTTAATGTCCTCCGGAACAAAGAATGATCCGCCAGAATATCCACGCTTAACCGCTCCATTGACGGCATCTTCAAGCAGCGGAACGTGCTGCGGACAGAAGATCGGAACACCTGACTCAAAGATTGGTTTTTCATTTTTCCATTCGATTTCCATTCTTTCACCATGACTGAGCCCTGAGACCTCCTCTGGGCCGTCGAATTCCTTGCAGATATGCTTCACATAACTCGCCGGGCCACTGTACTCGCCCCCCGAACTGCGAAAGTCGCCGGGAGTCGCCCAGCCTTCCTTAATAGCGCGTGCGTCAAACTCTTGCTCTGGCGTAGAAGGCTGCACCGTAGTTGTCGTGGTGACCATTGCAGCAACCGTGGTCGTCGCCGCAGGCGACGAAGGTGCCTGCACGTCCATAGCGGCAGGCGATGAAGAACACGCCACCAGAAGACCACCCGCACACACCAACACCCCAAAAGCCTGCCGCTTCATCTGCACTCCTTAGTTTCCAAGCAGATCGCATCCACGATGTCGCTTGTTACAGGAGTCCGCAGTACGACGCTCAACACAACCGAAGTTCAGCTAATCAAGCAAGGAGGAGGTCGACTGCACAAGCGAGAGAAGTTGATCCGAAATTCCCGGAGCGACCGCAACAGTATCCGGAGAGTTGATGTTGTGCGTCGCACCAGTGCTATCCATCACCAAGGCCCCCGACTCACGCGCAATCAAAATTCCCGCCGCGAGATCCAAGGTATTGTTCGAAAGAACGATCGCAGCGTCTACACGCCCCTCAGCCAGCCAGACCAGATCATGCGCAGCGGATCCGAACATGCGGACACGCTCGACCTGCGCCGCAAGTTTCGCAGTAAGCTTGATTCGCTCACGATTCTTCTTCGAAGCGTCCTTACCAATCGCATAGTCCCCCATAGCCACGATCGATTTTGACAACTCAGTTGTCTCGCTCACCGACATCTTTTTACCATTGACGAAAGCGCCGTTTCCGACGACCGCAGAGTAGTGTAGATCAAAGTACGGCAAGGAAACCGCCGCGACTAGGGCGCGACCGCCACGCATCAGAACCAAAGAAATTCCACATAGCGGTATTCCATGGACGAAGTTCGCGGTGCCGTCTATGGGATCGAGACCCCATATACAAGCGCCTTCAGCCCCCGAACCGCTACGGCCTTCTTCTTCGCCAACGAAATCGATATCCGGCGTAGCCTCGGCAAGGTACTTACGAATCTCGTGTTCGATTCTCACGTCCACGTCGGTGAAAGTGTCGCGGTCGGCCTTCTCTGTGACCGTTTCCGGGCGGCCTGTCCTGATCAGCTCATGACCGATGCGGACAGCCTTCCTGGCTACATCCGCCAGGTGGTCGAGCTGGTACATCAAGCAACCTCCCGCGCGCGGTCCCACATGGACTCGAAGACCTGAGCGAACGTCGTGTAGAGACCAGGCATGGTCTCGTCCTTCTCGATGACCAGCGTGGGTGACTCGACGCCCCGCGCGTCCGGCAGGTACGGCTGCACCACGCACTTGACCTGGTCAATGATCGTGATGTTGTAGCGGATCGGCTCGTCGTAGACATGGATGCCGAGTGATCCCTGAGCGTTCGGCGACACCTTCGAGCCCACCCGGCGAAGAGCCTCGATGTTCAACCGCGTGAGAGTGCTGAGGTGTCCCTCCGGCAACCCTTCCTCGCGCTCGCGGGCAGCGCTGTAAGTCCCGTTCGGGTCGAGGAACAGCGCCCGAATGACCGTGCCAGCCTCGATCGCGTCCAACAGGATCTTGTCCGAGTACTGCTGACACAACATGTTGAGCGACAGGCCGGCCATGTCGATCTGCTTCGCGCCGTCGAACAAAGTCCGCGGAGTGACGTTGTGCAGGAACTCGGTCCGCGTCGCATAGACGGCCGTAACGTCAGCGAGTCCCGCCTGCTGCGGCAACTGCACTGGACGCGGGGCGGGAGCGTTGCTGGCCGAACGCTGCGGCGGAGTCACGAGGCTTTCGCCGTCGCCCTCATGGGGCGCCAGGAGCTGCTGCGCGGTCCAGCCCGGAAACATCCTCTCCAGGACACGGCAGTGGTCCGCATACGGCAGGCCCAACAGGTCGCCGGACATCCATCGGTAGAACTGCGCCTTGCTCGGCCACCGACCCACAAGATCGCCATCGAGCTGCTTCGCGACGCGGTCGTATTCCTTGCGGAATGTCATGTAACCCTGCATGTGTCGCTGCCGTAGCAGCACTCTCAACAGCGTCGATTCGGTCGCCATGACCTCTTCCAGTGGTGCGAGTTCACCTCAACGTAGCACCTCATGAGACCAAGACGAGACTATCTGAGTGCTCGGCGCGTCAGACGAGATCGGGACGGAACGCGGATGGGACGAATCGGTGCCGAATCTAGTTGGGCAGGTTCAAGAAGTGGCACCGAGCCGCAACTGAGCAGCCCTACCGAAGGAGAACCGCATGGGTATCCCCGCTGGCCATCAGTCCCCGATCACGTTCGACGAGTTGTTCCCGTCGGGGTTCTTCGTGCTGAGCGTGGAGCGGGCGACGGAGTACTCGGAGGGCAAGCAGCCCCGTCCGGCCGGGGACAAGCTGACCGGCCTTCCCGTCTGGACGGTCCAGGGCACGGACCCGTCCGCGAAGGGCAAGAACACCGGGCAGGTCGTCAAGATCGCGTCGGAGTACCAGCCGGTTCCGCCGGAGGTGCTGCCCGGCACGCCGTTCCGTCCGGCGGTGTTCCGTGGCCTCAAGGTCGCGCCATACGTGCGGGACGGCTGGGTGAGCTACACGGTGTGGGCGGACGAGATGGTGGCTCCGCCGAACGCGAACCGTGGCGCGAAGCCGCAGGGCAACGCCGCGCCTGACGCCTCCAAGGCGGCGTAAGCCGTGGCCGATCTTCAGGCGTTGGGTGAGCAGTGGCAGAAGGCTTATCAGCGGTTCACAGCTGCCGATGAGGCGAACCGCTACGCGAGTGCGGACGATCCGGACGCGGCTGCCCGGATCGCTCCCGCCTATCGAGAGGTGGCGTGGTGCTGGCGGCGGTTGGCCGGTCACGCGGAGACGCCCTGGTGGGCCAAGGCGGCTGCGCTGCACGCCGCTGAGATGTTCGACCACCAGGCGGAGACACGGGAACGGCTGTTGTCCCGGAACAGTGACGCCTACGGCGAGACCGGAGCAGGGAGGTTGACGTGACCGTGGCCGGGCGTCGTGAAGCTACGTGGGCTCAGGCCCAGAAGATCGCCTCCTTGTCGGAGGCGCATGAGGTGCTGCCTCGGCTGATACCGCGCAAGGGTGCCGAACTGGCGGAGGTCAAGCGGTTCCACGAGAGGAGCGCGGAAATTTACCGGCGGGTGGCCGAGATCGATCGGGGTCACCACCACGAAGCGCTGTACTGGGCCGACCGCGAGGCGCGGAGAGCGCGGGAACTGGACGGTTCTACGATAGAAACCCTTGGCCTGTAACAAGTTCAGAGCTGTTGCCCCGCCGCGTGACCTGTTTCCAGACCATGCGAGGGTGGGCTTGCCTTGCGATAGGCGGCCTGCTTGAGGGGTCACAGCGTCATCCGATGACTGCGTACCGACAATCGTCGGCTGGAGGTTGACCCCCACCTTGTCGATCGTCGAGGAAGCTACCGCGAACGCAGCAAACGAAGTCCGAGCTCAGTCTGAGGTGACGATCATGCCCGCTGAGCAGTTCAACGAGTTCATTGCCACGCTCGACGTGGCGGACGTGGCGTCCAACCTGATCAAACTCGGAACCGGCTGTCGGAGGTATGCGCGCGACTGATGGTCTGTGCAGCTGCGGTACCGCGACCTGATCTTAAGAGGCAAGTTAGCGCGCGCCGCCAGCCGTTCAGGGGCAACGACACGGCTCACGCAAGTTCGTAGGTGAACCGCCCACCGTCCAAGTCAAGTCGTTCGTCCCACGCGACCACGTCGTCGAGGAGTTTCAGGACTCGGTCAAGGGACGGCCCGATCGCCGTCCGCGACGCTTCGGCGTGCAGCCAGACGAGGTGAACGGGCCTCGGGACGTCGGTCGTGAGCCGGTCCCACAAGGCGTCGAGGTTGTGCCCGTAGAAGGGGCCGAAATCGAGCAGACGAGCAAGCTCCCGGTGCACATCCGCTTCGCTGCGCAGATGCGATCCATCCAGTTCGACGACGGCCATGCAGGCGATGATGCAACACGCCGTTCCGTCAGTCGCGCCAGTTTCGCTCTGCCAACGACCTGCACATCGCCTGCCAAGGGCGCTGGCCAGGGCGGGCTCTGCCCATCGCGAAGCGACGCCGAAGGCGCCCTTGATCAGCCCGGCGCCGGCCTGAGCACAGCATCGGAAGGGCGCCACCACGCCCGGTCGAACTTGCCTGAAACACGAACTTGCCTCGCCTAGGCAAGTCGGCGAATGAGGCAAACTTGCCCCAAACAGCAACTTGCCTCGTCGGGCAAGTTCAGACCTGAGGCAAGTTTTGCTGTACTTTACTCCAAACGGAGTAGCAGCGGGGTGGGCGCCATGAACATCTCGTCGTCCGAGTTGCTCCGCCAGGCACTCGACTCCCTGCGAGAACTTCTGGGGCCAGGCTGGCAGGTACAGGAGTTCCCGGAAGCCGAAGACGGCACTGCCGGGGACGCCGTGGCCGACAGCCGCGTCCAACTGACTCCGCCCGATCAGCAACGGTTCGCGGAGCTCCTCGTGATCGCGCAGACGACGGTCACCCCGCAGTACGCCGATACCCAACTCCGGCAGATCGGGACCATCCTGCGTCAGGCCCGTGCGGCTCAGAGCCTGCTGGTGATCTCTCCGTGGATCAACGCGCAGGCTCAACAGGTCCTGCACAAGCACGGCATCAGCTACCTGGACCTGACCGGGAACGTCTCGATCTCCATCGAACACCCGTCAGTCCGGATCGAGACCCGCGGAGCCGCGAAGTCCCCGAGGGCACCATCGGAGTCGCGCACCGTCACCCTGTCGGGGGTCCGGGCCGGTCGGGTCATCCGTTTCCTGGCCGACCACCGCCCTCCGTACCGGGCCAGCCAGATCGCCTCGGCGACGAACGTGAGCCTCCCGTGGGTGTCACGGCTGCTCGGACAGCTCGAGGACCAGTTGCTCATCCGGCGACGGAAACGAACCATCGTCGACGTCAAGTGGCCCGAGATCCTGCGTGCACGGGCGAACACCTACGACCTGCTCCGACACAACTCGTACGTGAGCGCGATCGCGCTGAACGGCGAAACAGCCGTCCTGGACGATCTCGCGCAGCAACTCCAGAACGACGACGCCTTGGGAAAGATCACCGTGACCGGCCACTACGCGGCGAGGCTGGTCGCGCCTTACGCAACGGGCGGTCAGTTGATGCTCTACGTGGAAGCGGGACCGCACAGTCCCGATGCGTGGGCGAACCGACTCGGCCTGATGCGTGCCGACGGTGGCAACGTCCTCCTTCTCCGCGCTCACGACGACGTGGTCTTCGACAGAACCCGGACCGTCGGCGGGGTGCCGCACGTGGCGCTGAGCCAACTCGTCCTGGACAGCCTGGCCGGGCCGGGACGACTTCCGGCCGAGGGCGAGAAGGTGCTGGACCACATGGTCGAACACCAGCACGAATGGCGACTTCCCGGACCGTCCGATCGCGACTGACCAGCTTCCGCCTCATCCCGCGTGTTCCCGATAGAAAGCTCCACCAGATGTCCAAGTCACCGGACGGTGTTCTTCCGTCCGACCTGACCGTGGTCGCCCGCTCCGTCCTCCTCGACGGCCTGGCCGCTCTCACGGATCACCTCCCGTCCATCACGCGCGGCACACACCTCGGACGGCGACCTCGGGCTGGACCCACGAAGCCTTGACGAAGCACCTTTGATCGAGGAGAAGCTCAAGGCAGCGGGTTTCGAGCTCCTGAGAGCGCACCAGCCAGGTCTCTGGGCGCGAAACGAACTCGTCGGAGACAAACTCGTCCCCGTCGAGCTGGACCTCTTGGTCGGCGAGCAACTGGCAGGCACAGGAAGGCGCAGCGCGGACATCAAGCCTCACGACAAGATGACGGCTCGCCGGGTCACCGGTCTGGAGGTCGCGGTGGTCGACCGCTCACCGATGACGATCACCGCACTGGACGGCAGCGGACGCTCGATGGAGGTGAACGTCGCGGGGCCGGCCGCGTTGCTGGTCGCCAAGGTGCACAAGATCCACGACCGTCTGCTCAGTCCGGACAGGCTGACCAACAAGGACGCCGGCGACGTGTTCCGTCTCATGGCGGGAGTTCCGCAGCAAGAGGTCTTGGACGCCTTCCACGTCCTCGTTCGAGACCCCCTGGTCGGCGAGGTGACGAGGCGAGGCGTCGAACTGCTCCACGAACAGTTCGGCGGGGCAGCCACACCGGGCGTGCAGCTCGCGATCGAGGCGCTCGCCGGTGACATCCCCGCAGACCGAATCCGTCTGGCCGCTCCTGCGTACGTCAAGGCTGTGCGAGACATCGGCTGACCACGCGATCGGCGCGGCGCAAGCCGCAGCCACCGCAGGTGGCCAGCTGTCAGCCGCCCCGAACGCCCCGTTGTGCGGGAAGTCTCCGAGGCGGATGCCGAGTCCCGAGCCCAGGTGTGAGGCAGGCTGACGGGCATGGCGACTCCTCTCATCATCGACACCGACCCCGGCGTCGACGACGCGTTCGCGATCGCGCTGGCCGCGAGCAGTCCCGAGGTCGAGCTCAAGGGCCTGACCACGGTGTTCGGCAACGTCGGCCTGGACCTCACCACCGCCAACGCCCTGCGGCTGCTCGCCCACCTCGGTCGCACCGACGTGCCGGTGGTCAAGGGCAGCCCCGGCGAGGGCGGCGCCGCGGACGTGCACGGCCAGGACGGGCTCGGTGGGCAGGCGTTGTCGCTGCCCGAGAACCCCCAGCCCGTGCACGGTGACGACCCGGTCCAGTTCTTCGCGGACACGATCACGCCGGACACGGTCGTCGCCGCCATCGGGCCGCTCACCAACATCGCCAGGGCGGTCGAGGCCGGGATCGAGTTCCCGCGGCTGATCGTCATGGGTGGTGGGCTCGGGGTGGGGAACACGACGCTGCGGGCCGAGTTCAACTTCTGGGCCGACCCGAAGGCCGCGCAGACGGTCATCCGCAAGGCCAACCCGATCGTGGTACCGCTCAACCTCACCCAGAAGTGCATCGCGGACACCGAGTTCCTCGCCAACGTCGACCCGGTGCTCAGCAACCTCACGGGCACCTATCGCGCCTACCTCGCCGCGCACAAGGACCAGAACCAGTCGCGCCACGAGGAGGGCATCCTCGTCCACGACGCCGTCGCGGTGGCGGAGGCGATCGTGCCGGGGACGTTGCGGTTGAGGACGCACGGGCTCGACGTTGACGACGAGGGTGCGTTGGTCGAAGGAAAGCACCAGGTAGAGGTGGCGGAGGAGACCGATTGGCCCGCGCTGAGGTCCTTCATGGAGCAGCGCTTGTCCGGTTGACGACAGAATCCGCTTCACGGTCTGGGGTTGGGCGGGCACGGAAAGTAAGGTCCGCGACCATGCAGCGAAGAGTCCTCACGACGGCTGCGGTGGCGGTGGCCATGACGTTCGGAGTGGTCCCTGCCTCCGCTCAGCCCCAGACCCAGGTGGTGCCGGACCCGGCGGCACACGTCAACCCGTTCATCGGCACCACCAACCTCGGGAACACCTTTCCCGGCGCGGTCGTGCCCTTCGGCATGTTCTCCTTCAGCCCCGAGGCGAGCCGGGGCAACACCCTGCGCGCCGCCGCCCCCGGCGGGTACCGGTACGACGCCACGAAGATCCGCGGCTTCAGCCTCACCCACATGTCCGGGACGGGCTGCGCGGGCGGCAGCGGTGACATCCCGATCTTCCCGCACGTCGGGACGGTCACCACGTCGCCGACCACGGACGCGACCGACGCCGTCTACGCGAGCGAGTTCTCGCACGCGGACGAGGTCGCGAAGCCCGGCCGTTACGACGTCACGTTGAAGTCGGGGGCCAAGGCCGAGCTGTCCGCCACCGAGCGCACGGGGCTCGCCCGGTTCAGCTTCCCCGCCGGCAAGCCCGCGACGGTGCTGGTCAACACGTCCAAGTCGCAGGTCGGGTCGAGTGACGCGCAGACCGTGGTCGACAAGGACAAGCGGACGATCACCGGCAGTGTCACGAGCGGCAACTTCTGCGGCTACATCAACCAGGCCGGCCGCCGCAGCTACTACACGCTGCACTTCGTGGCGGAGTTCGACCAGCCGTTCACCGAGGTCGGCACGTATCAGGACAACGTTGTCACGCCCGGCGGCACGACGTCGGAGGGCGGCACGACGTACGGCACGAACGGCTGGCCGGTGCTGGGCAAGGGTTCCGGCGCGTACCTGGGCTTCGAGCCCGGCTCGCAGGTGAACGTCAAGGTCGGCATCTCCTACGTCAGCCTCGCCAACGCCAAGGCGAACCTGAAGGCGGAGAACAAGGGCCAGTCCATCGAGGACATGCGGGACAACGCCTACATCGCGTGGCAGAAGCAGCTCAGGCGCATCGAGGTCGGCGGCGGCTCCGATGACGAGCGGACCAAGTTCTACACCGCGCTGTACCACTCGTTGTTGCACCCCAACCTGTTCAGCGACGTCAACGGCGAGTACGCCGGGTTCGACGGCAAGGTCCGCAAGATCGACAAGAGCCGCCAGAAAGCCCAGTACGGCACGTTCTCCGGCTGGGACGTCTACCGCTCGCAGCTGCAGCTGCTGACCCTGCTGGAGCCGCAGGTCGGGTCGGACATCGCGCAGTCGCTGCTCAACCAGGCCAACCAGAACAACGGCGTCTGGGACCGCTGGACGCACAACAACGGCGGCACGCACGTCATGAACGGCGACCCGGCTCCGATCGCGCTCGCGGCGATCTCGGCGTTCGGCGGCGACAAGTACGACATCAGGGCGTCGCTGAAGTCGTTGGTGAAGGCCGCGACCGTGCCGACGGCGCTGGACCTGAGCAAGGAAGGCTGGGCCGTCATGTCGGTCGGGCAGCGGCCGTCGCTCGACAAGTACTTGGAGCACAAGTACATGCCGTCCGTGACGAACGCGTGGGGTGGCGCGGCGGAGACCCTGGAGATCTCCGCGGCGGACTTCGCGATCAGCCAGCTCGCCGAACGCACCGGTGACCGCAAGATCGCGAAGACGTTCGCCGAACGCGCGCAGTGGTGGCAGAACAACTTCGACCCGGTGGCGGACAAGACCGGCGGCTACATCCGCAACCGCGACGCCGACGGCACGTGGGTCGAGAACTTCACGCCCGACACCGGCAACGGGTTCGTCGAGGGCGGCAGCGCCCAGTACACGTGGATGGTCACGCACAACGTCGCCGGGCTCGTCGAGTCGCTCGGTGGCCGCGAGCGCGCCAACAAGCGGCTCGACGACTTCTTCCACGACGAGGACGGCAACTGGGTCCTCACCGGGAAGGGCAACGGGAAGTCCGAACTGGACAACGAGCCGTCGGTGAACGTGCCGTGGCTCTACAACTACACGGGCCAGCCGGCCAAGACGCAGGAGACGCTGCGCGAGACCGTCACCACGCTGTGGAAGAACGCTCCCGGCGGCATCCCCGGCAACGACGACCTAGGCGCGATGTCGTCGTGGTTCGTCTTCACCGCGATGGGCATCTACCCGCAGGTGCCGTCCCGCGCCGAGCTCGTGCTGAGCAGCCCGCTGTTCACCTCGGTCAAGATCAACCGCGGTGGCGGCAAGGACATCACCATCAACGCTCCGCAGGCCAACGCGGCCACGAAGTACGTGCAGTCGTTGAAGGTCAACGGCCGTGCGTCCACGAAGACCTGGCTGCCGGAGTCGTTCGTGGAGCGCGGCGGCAAGCTGGACTTCGTGCTGGGCAAGGCACCGTCGAGCTGGGGCACGGGCGCGAACGACGCCCCGCCGTCGTTCCGCGACGGTGAGCAGCCGATCCGGCACGACCAGCCGTACCACCTGTCCGTCGAGCCGCGTCAGCTCGTGGTCGAGCCGGGCGGGTCCGCCACGGCGAAGGTCAACGCGGTCAAGCTGTACGAGGGCGACCCGAAGGCCACCTACACGGTCACGGGCCCGGACTCGCTGGAGTTCACGCCGAAGACCGGCACCGTGCCCGGTGAGTTCACGGTCTCGGCGAAGGACGGCACCCCGCAGGACTTCTACGACATCACCGTCACGGTCACCGTCGAGGGCGCGCGGCAGCCGGTCGTGCTGCCGGAGACGGTGAAGGTCGCGCCGGCGGGCAGCATGTTCGCGGCCGTCAACAACGTCGGTGCGTCCGCGGACGAGACCGGCGAGGGCGACTTCGACGGCGGCGGCTACAGCTACTCGCGCGAGGCGCTCGCCGCGGCCGGTCTCCCGCCGGGCGGCACCGGCACCGTCGACGGCTTGACGTTCACCTGGCCGTCGTCGCCTCCCGGCCGCCCGGACAACGTGACCGCGGGGAAGCAGACGCTCACCCTGTCCGGCACGCGCGTGGCGTTCGTCGGCGCGGCGGCGAACGGCGGGCGGTCGAAGGCGGCCACCGTGACGTTCACGGACGGCACGACGGCGTCGGTGGACATCGGTTTCAGCGACTGGACGCTGGGCGGCGGATCGGCGGAACCGAGCTACGGCAACGTGATCGTCGCCGACACTCCATACCGGAACCAGCCAGGTGGCGGCAACGAGAAGGTCGCCACGCACATCTTCGCGACGAAGACGTACGTGGCACCGGCGGGCAAGACGCTCGCCTCCGTCGTGCTGCCGGACGACGAAAACATGCACATCTTCGCGCTGGCACTCGAATAACCCGGTCCTGACGAGGGTGGTTTCGGTGACCGGAACCACCCTCGTCGGATTTCGGGCAACAGACCATACGATGGGGACGGTGTTCTCGGTTTCCGAACGCGACCAAGTGCGCCGCGACCTCGTCAACGCCGCCGAGATCGACCACCGCGTGGTCGGTGCCGCGGTGACGGGTTCGGCTGCCGTGGGCAAGGAAGACCGTTGGTCGGACATCGACTTCGCGCTCTCCGTCGACAGCGAGATGGACGCTGTGGTCACCGACTGGACCGCGTTGATGTACGCATGCGACGCAGTGGGTCACGTGGACCTTCGACGCGGTTCGGTGCTGTTCCGCGTCTTCCTGATGCGGTCTTCGTTGCAGGTGGACATCGCGTTCTGGCCGTCCTCGGAGTTCGGCGCGACCGGGCCGACGTTCCAGCTGCTCTTCGGCGAGGCCAACGACCTGCCGCAGATCGGCCCGCCCGACCGCACGGAGCTCATCGGACTCGCTTGGCTGTACGGGTTGCACGTGCGGTCGTCCCTGGCGCGCGGGCGGGTGTGGCAGGCGTTGCAGATGCTCAACGGGATGCGCGAGCACGTGATGTCGTTGCGCTGCTTGACCGAGTGCGTGCTCGCGGTGCAGGGACGCGGACTGGACGACCTGCGCGACCCGGCCGCGTTCGCCGGGACGATCGCGAGGTCTGCCCATCCGGACGAGCTCGGCCGGGCGTTCCACGAGCTGACCGGGCTCTTGCTGGTCGAGATCACCGACGCCGGGGTGGCTCAGGCCGTCCGGGCGTTGTCGCCTGAGGCATCCGCGCCGCGCTGACCGGCGCTTGCTCGCGAGATCATCAGCTCGGCACGTTCCGGAGTCTTCTCCCGGAGCAGCAGCCCCGCTGTGATCAGCACCAGCACCGCCGCCGAACCGTGCACCGCCAACGCGTGACCGACCGTCCCGCCATGTGTCATCACGGCGACGGCGTCCCCGATGGGGATCACCGAGTCCGCCAGGACCACCCAGCCCAGCGCCCGCCGGTGCCCCATGACCAGCAGGATCAGGGCGGTCAGGCCGTACGCGATGTCGCGGACGCCCTTCACCACGTAGTAGCCGTCCGGGTCGACGATGCCGAACCCCGGCGCCGCCCACTCCCCGGCCAGCAGGTAGCTCAGGCCGAAGTAGAAGCCCGCCGCCACGACGAGCCACGACAGGATCGTGGTGATCCGCATGTCACCCTCCAGAATTTCTAGCAGTGCTAGCGACGAGAGCGACGCTAACAGAACGAGTGCTCGGAAGTCTAGCGGTGCTAGATTCTGGAGCGTGGGCATCCAGAACCGGCGGGAGCGCGAGCGCGCCGAGCGCCATCAGCTGATCATCGACGCCGCTCGCGAGCTGGCGGAGGAAGAAGGCTGGGACGCGGTCACCACGCGCCGGCTCGCCGACAGGGTCGAGTACAGCCAGCCGGTGCTCTACAGCCACTTCAAGGGCAAGGACGCGATCGTGCGGGCGGTGGCGATCCAGGGGTTCGGGGTGCTGGGGCAGGAGCTGCGCAAGGCACGCCCGAGGCGGGGACAGACGCGGCTGCGTGCCACCGCGGAGGCTTACCTGGAGTTCGCGCGGAAGCGGCCGGCGCTCTACGACGCGATGTTCGTGCAGCAGATCGACCTGTCGTTCGGCACGGAGGAGACGCCGGCGGAGCTGCGCGAGGCGTTCGCCGAGATGGTTGCGGCGGTCGAACCCGTTGTGGGGCAACGAGACCTGGAAACGTTGACCGAGGTCTACTGGAGCACCCTGCACGGCATCGCGACGCTCACGCGGAACGCGCGGCTGCGGACGGGCGAGCACGAGGCCCGGTTGGAGCTGGCGCTAGGTGCGCTCAGCCTGGCACAGCAGGAAGACCGGCCGTGACCCCACGCGGGTGAGGACGACGGTGGCCTCGGAAGAACCGGAGAGCTTGAGGCGCTTGCGCAACGTGTTCGGGTCGACGTCCAGGCCGCGCACCAGGATCTCCAGCCGTCCGACGCCCCGGGTCCGCAGCAGGGACTTGAGCGACTTCTCCGTGTAGTGGCCGTGTTCGAGCACGCGGAACGCACGGATGCCGGGCGGCGGGGCGTCCCCGCTGAGGTAGGCGATGCGTTCGTCGAGCTGCCACAGGCCGTGGCGGGCCGCGTAGTGGCGGACCAGGCCCGCACGCACGACCGCGCCGTCCGGGTCGACGAGCCACGCACCGGGTGGGGCGACGGGGCAGTCATCGGGTTCGGCGTCGGTGAGCGTCCACGACGACGAGCCGTGCAGCACGGACGCGCGGCGCGAAACCCCTGGCGTGGCGAGACCTCTCGTCCACAGGCATGCTTCGCGGACCGCGCCGTCGAGCGACACGACCTCGATCTCGTCGGCCCACGGCGCCACCGCGAAGTCGATGCCGGGAGCGCACTTCACCGCGAGGTCGACGCCCGCGTAGACGGACGCCAGCTCGTCCAGCGGCGGCACGAAGTCCGACGGGTTCCACTTGCGGCGCCCGGCGGAGTCACGGCGGGCCGGGTCGGCGGTGACGGCACCCGCGCGCGACACCGGCCGCAACGCGTCGGCCCGCACCACGAGCCGGCCGGGAACGTTGTTGCGCGCCATCGCGAGCCGCACCGGGTCGAGGTCGGAGCCCACGCAACGGGCGGCGACCTGGCTCAGCGCGAAGAGGTCGGCGCCGATGGAGCACGTGACGTCGTGGACGTCACGACCGGCGAACCTCGCCGCGCGGTGCCGGGCGACGGCGGACGCGGTGGCCTGCTGCAGGGCGTCGTCGGTGAAGAGCCACGACGAGGGCGAGTCGAGCTTGGCCGCGGCGCGACGGCGCAGCAACACCGTCTCCACGACCGGCGCGAACGACTCGCCGAGCAGCTTGCGGGCCACGCCGACGTCGTGCAGGCGGGACGAGTCCGTGAACGGCAACGCGTCCACCTCGGCCAGCGCGGCGGTTCCGGCGGCGGAGCGCAGGAACGCCACGTCGGACGAGGTGAACGCGTACACCGGGTCAGGCGGGCTTCTCGCCGGCGATCGCCACGTTGTAGAAGACCTCGCGCGGCAGGACCTTCGACAGCACGTTCTGGTCGAGCCACGAGAGGTTCTGCCAGGTGCGGTAGGCGAACATCGCCCAGCCGAAGCCCAGCTTCTCGCGCGGCACGGCGGCCTCGAACGTGCGCACCGGCCAGCCGAACAGCGCGGCCGACAGCTCGTCGGTCACCGCGCGGACGGCCACGGCACCGGCACGGCGGGCCGTCGCCTCCAGCTGGTCCGGGTCGAACGTGTGCAGGTCGACCACGGCCTCCAGCGCGGCGGCGCGGGAGGACTCGTCGAGCTCCTCCTGCGAGCGGCGCCAGCCGTTGAGCACCGGCACGGCCTTGGTGACGTTGGTGGTGAGCCACCACGTCGCCTGGCCGAGCTTGCGGGCGTAGAAGTTGCCGATGTTCGTCGGGTCGCCCGCGAACACGAACCTGCCGCCCGGCTTCAGCACGCGCAGCACCTCGCGCATCGCGCCCTCGACGTCCGGGATGTGGTGCAGCACGGCGTGACCGACGACGAGGTCGAACGTGTTGTCCTCGTACGGGATCCGCTCGGCGTCGGCGACCCTGCCGTCCACGTCGAGGCCGAGGTTCTGCGCGTTGCGCAGCGCGACCTCGACCATGCCGGGCGACAGGTCGGTGACCGAGCCCTTCTTGATCACGCCGCCCTGCATGAGGTTCAGCAGGAAGAAGCCGGTGCCGCAGCCCAGCTCCAGGGCGTGCTCGTACGGGCCCACGTCACCGGCCGCGGCGCGGAACCGGTCCGTGGCGTAGGTGATGCAGCGCTCGTCGTAGGAGATCGACCACTTCTCGTCGTAGGTGCCCGCCTCCCAGTCGTGGTAGAGCACCTGCGCGAGCTTGGTGTCCTTGTAGGCCGCCTCGACCTCTTCGGCCGTCGCGTGCGGGTTGGGTGCCGGGTCAGTTGCCACTGAACTTCGCCTTTCCGGGCCCGTTCTCGATGAACGACTGCACGCCCGCCTTCTTGTCCTCGGTCGCGAACAGGGCCGCGAACAGGTGGCTCTCGAGCTTGAGACCCGACTCGAGGTCGGTGTCGAGACCGCCGTCGACCGCGGCCTTCGTCGCCGCCAGCGCGAGCACCGGCCCGTTCACGAACTGCTTCGCCCAGCGCACCGCGGCCGCGTACACGTCGTCGGGGGCGACGACCTCGTCGACCATGCCGAGCTCCAGCGCCTCCTGGGCGCCGACGAACCGGCCGGTGTAGAGCAGGTCCTTCGTCTTCGCCGGGCCGATCAGCCGGGCGAGGCGCTGCGTGCCGCCACCGCCGGGGATCAGGCCGAGCAGGATCTCGGGCTGGCCGACCTTCGCGTTGTCACCGGCGATGCGGCGGTCGCAGCCGAGCGCGACCTCGAAGCCGCCGCCCAGCGCGTAGCCGGTGATCGCGGCCACGGTCGGCTTGGGGATCGTGGCGATCGCGCCGAGCGCGTCCGACAGGCTCTTGGCCCGCAGCGTCATCTCGGCGTGGGAGATCTGTGCGAACTCCTTGACGTCCGCGCCGGCCGCGAAGACCTTCTCGCCGCCGTAGACGATGACCGCGTAGACGTCCGGACGTTCGGCGGCCTCCTTGGCCGCGGCCTGCAGCTCTGTCTGCACCTGCCGGTTCAGGGCGTTCATCGGCGGCCGCTCCAAGCGGATCGTGCCGATCCCGTCCTCGACTTCCAGCCTCACAAACTCAGCAGTCACGCGGCCCTCCCAAAGTTCGTCGCGACGACGGTGTCACGTTACTCCTCGGTAACTTCGCTACACCTTCCGGCGTGCGAAGAACCGGTCGCCCGACTTTTGCAGCTCCAGGTCCTGGCCGAACGTCTTTGAGAGGTTTTCCTCAGTCATCACGTCGTCCAGCAGGCCCTGGGCCACGACCGAGCCCTCGCGCAGCAGCAGGGCGTGCGTGAAGCCCGGCGGGATCTCCTCCACGTGGTGCGTGACCAGCACCATCGCGGGCGCGTCCGGGTCGAGCGCCAGCTCCGACAGCTTCGCCACGAGGTCCTCGCGGCCGCCGAGGTCGAGACCCGCGGCGGGCTCGTCGAGCAGCAGCATCTCCGGGTCCGTCATCAGGGCGCGGGCGATCAGCGTGCGCTTGCGCTCGCCCTCGCTGAGCGTGCCGTAGAGGCGGTCGGCCAGGTGCCCGATGCCGAGGGTGCCGAGCAGCTCGCGGGCGCGGTCGGTGTCCTGCTTGCCGTACTCCTCGCGCCAGCGCCCGAGCACCGCGTAGCCGGCGGAGACGACCAGGTCGACGACCTTCTCGTCGGCGGGCACCCTGCCGTTCAGCGCCGCGGAGCACAGGCCGATGCGCGGCTTGAGCTCCTGCACGTCGGTCTTGCCGAGGCGTTCACCCAGCAGGTGGACCTTGCCCCTCGTCGGGTGCAGGTCGGCGCTGGAGAGCCTCAGCAGGGTCGTCTTGCCGGCCCCGTTCGGGCCGAGCACCACCCACCGCTCGTCCAGCTCCACGCTCCAGTCGATGTTGCCGACCAGCGTGTTCTTCCCTCGACGGACCGACACGCCCGCCATGTGCACGACCAGATCTGTCACGTCGACGTCCGCCACGGCCCCATTGTCCCCAACGGCCACCGGCGGGTCCTGCAGCGGGGTGTCCCTCGGGACGCGCGGCGCCGCTGCGCCGCCTGTGTGAACTCTCGAGTTCATTGTCGGTGGCGGATGCCAAGATCGGGGGCATGGCTACTCGACCCGAGTCCGAGGTGCTGGCAGGCCGGCCGTTCCCGCTGGGGGCGCACGCCGAGGCAGGCGGTGTCCGCTTCGCGGTGACATCGCTCGTCGCCGACGCCGTCGAGGTGTGCCTGATCGACGACGAGGGCACCGAGAAACGGGTGGAGCTGACCGAACGGACGTTCGGCGTCTGGCACGGTCTCGTGCCCGGCGTCACGCCCGGCCAGAAGTACGGCTTCCGGGTGCACGGGCCGTACGACGCGGCCCGCGGGCTGCGCTGCAACCCGGCGAAGCTGCTGGTCGACCCGTACGCGCGGCAGATCACCGGCAAGATCACGAACCTGGAGGCCGCGCTCGGGTACGTGGGCGACCCGATGCACGGGCCGCCGTCGGTGGCCGACTCGCTGGGGTCGGTGCCGCTGTCGGTCGTGAGCTCACCCGGTGGGGCGAACACGGGCGTGAAGCCCGAGGTCCCGTTCGAGGAGACGGTGATCTACGAGCTGCACGTCAAGGGCTTCACGAAGAACCACCCGGACATCCCGCCGCGGCTGCGCGGCACCTACCTGGGCCTCGCGCACCCGGCGGCGGTCGAGCACCTCGCCCGGCTGGGCGTCACCACGGTCGAGCTGCTGCCGGTGCAGGCGTTCCAGGACGAGCCGTCGCTGATCAGCAGGGGCGCGTCCAACTACTGGGGCTACTCGCCGCTGGCCTACTGCGCGCCGCACGCCGCCTACGCGAGCGAGCCGGGCAACGAGGTGCAGGAGTTCCGGACGATGGTGTCCGCGCTGCACGCGGCGGGCATCGAGGTGCTGATCGACGTCGTCTACAACCACACCTGCGAGGGCGGGCCGGACGGGCCGACGATCTGCTTCCGCGGGTTCGACGCGCCGGGCTACTACCTGCACGCGGGTGGCGGCAGCACGGTCGACATCACCGGCTGCGGCAACACCCTCGACGCCGGGTCGCCGCAGGTCGTGCGACTGGTGACGGACTCGCTGCGGTACTGGGCGGAGGAGATGGGCGTCGACGGGTTCCGGTTCGACCTGGCCTCGACGATGGGCAGGCCGGGCGGCGGCTTCTTCGACCGCGACTCGGCGCTGCTCACCGCCATCACCACCGACCCGGTGCTGTGCCGGTCGAAGCTGATCGCCGAGCCGTGGGACGCGACCGGCGACGGCTACCGCGTCGGCGACTTCGGCGTGCAGTGGGCCGAGTGGAACGGCCGCTACCGCGACACGGTCCGCGACTTCTGGCGCGGCCACACGTCGGTGCGCGACCTCGCCTACCGGCTCTCCGGCTCGTCCGACCTGTACGCGGACGACCTGCGCAGGCCGTGGCAGTCGATCAACTTCATCACCGCGCACGACGGGTTCACGCTGCGCGACCTCGTCTCGTACAACGACAAGCACAACGAGGAGAACGGCGAGGACAACCGCGACGGCACGAACGACAACAGGTCGTGGAACTGCGGCACCGAGGGTGAGACGTCCGACCCGGAGATCCTCGCGCTGCGCACCAGGCAGGCGCGGAACCTGCTGGCCACGCTGCTGCTGTCGACCGGCACGCCGATGATGACCGCGGGCGACGAGATGTGGCGCACCCAGGGCGGCAACAACAACGCCTACTGCCTGGACAACGCGGTGTCGTGGGTCGACTGGACCGAGACCGAGGCGGGCAAGACGCTGCTGGGCTTCACCCAGCGCCTGATCGAGCTGCGCGCGTCCTCCCCCGCGCTGCGGCAGCCGCAGTTCTTCGAGGGCCGCACCACGCCCAGCGGCAACCCGGACCTGGTGTGGTTCCGGCCGGACGGCCGCGAGATGGCCGAGACCGACTGGTTCGACGAGGGCCGCCGCACGCTCGGCATGTTCGTCGACGGCTCCAACTGCATGTCCCGCACGCGCGAGGGCGAGCTCGTGTCCGACGACTCGTGGCTGCTGCTGATGCACGCGGGCGCCGAGCCGATCACCGTGACGCTGCCGCACGAGCGGTACGGGCAGTCGTTCGAGCCGTACCTCGACACGACGACGCCGGACGGCTCCCCCACCGCCCCCGGCGCGCTGGCGCCCCGCGCGGAGGTGGAGGTGGGCGCGAGGTCGTTGGTGCTGCTCAGGGTGCCTCGCTGATCACCTGGTGGACGCTCCAGACAGGCTCCGGCTCGGTCTGGCACCATCACGGAGTGCTGGTCTACTCCTGGACGGACCGCGCGATCGACCTCGTTCTCGTGGCGTCGTGCGGGTGTAGCTCGACGCGACGCACGCGCTGACAACGCGCTCCGCGTCGCGTCTTGATCGCTACCCCGTACCGACGTGGCTTTCAGGAGCGAGTCCGGTGACCTCGACCTTTGCTGAGAACACCCCTGTCCGCGACCAGTCCGACCTGCACCCCGCCCTCGACGGCCGGCTGCTCAGGGACGTGATCCACCCGTCCCGGTCCCTGTGGACACCCCGCGAGCTGCGGGAACTGACCTCGTACGTGGCGAGCGAGCTCACGACCGAGCTGCTCTCCGTCCTCGAGTACTCGACCGAGCACCGCTGGTGGGCGCGCCTCGGCCTGACCGAGGGCGTGGAGCTGTGGCTGCTGTCGTGGCTGCCCGGCCAGCACACCGAGCCGCACGACCACGGCGGCGCCGCGGGCTCGTTCACCGTGCTGACCGGCAGGCTGCGCGAGGAGTACCGCTACCCGGCGGGCCCGGTCCGCACGGCCGTCCGCGAGACCGGCGACGCCCTCGGCTTCGGCTCCGGCCGCGCCCACCAGGTGCTGAACACCTTCGACACCCCCGCCGCCACCGTGCACGCCTACTCCCCGCCACTCGTGCCGACGCGCGAGTACGCGTCGCTGCTCGACATCCCCGACGCGATCCCACCGCTGCCCGCACACCGCCTGCCCCTGGCGGAGCTGCGCAGGCTGGCCGACCTGGAGGGCCCGTGAGCAAGCTCGACGCGATCCTGGACGAGGCCCGCTCGCACCTGCGGCGGCTGGAGCCGCACGAGGTGCACGCCCTGGAGGACGCGCTGGTCGTCGACATCCGGCCCGCCCGCAACCGGCTCGCCGAGGGCGAGATCGAGAACTCCGTGGTGGTCGAGCGGATCGTGCTGGAGTGGCGTCTCGACCCCGCCGGCGAGTGGCGGCTGCCCGGCTTCACCGCCGACACGACCGTGGTCGTGGTGTGCAACGAGGGGTACTCGTCCTCGCTCGCCGCCCGGGACCTGCAACGGGTCGGGCTGGTGAACGCCACGGACCTGGTGGGTGGGTTCCGCGCCTGGCGGGAGGCGGGGCTGCCGGTGGTGCCGGGCGGGTCCGAGCCGGTGGTGTGAGCCGCGCGGAGCGGGTCCCGGGCTTGGCGCGAGGAAGGGCTGCCGGTGGCGCCGGGCGGGCGGTGTGAACGCCGCGCGTGGAACCGCTCTCCCGCCGGTAGCGTCTGCGGACCGTGACAGTTGTGCGCTGGCTCGTGACCGCCGTCGTCGTGGCGGGCACGATCGCCTGGACCTATCCGGACGTCCTCATCGGTCTCGTGGGCGCGTTCGTCGGCATGCTGGTGGCGATGACCGCTCCCCAGGCGGGGCTCGCGTTCGGGGCGGTCCTGTTCGGACTGCGGATCACGCACCTGATCATCGGGCTGGGCAGCGAGGTGAAGGCGTGGACCTGGACGAACCGGCGGGTGGTGGTGCGGGCGGTGCCGCTGCTCGCGACGGTCGGCATCACCGGGCAGAAGCCGGGGGTGCGGTGGCGGACGGTGTCGACGGGGGCGTTCGCGGTGCTGTTCTACGCCGGGGTCGTCGCGCTCATGTGGCTCGCCACCGGGTCGGCGTTCGGACGGGGGATGGCGCTCGCGGGGGCGGGGTGTCTCGCGTTGCAACTGGTGCCGGTCAAGCAGGCGGGGCACACGAGTCTCGGGTGGTTCGTGTTCACGCTGCCGAAGCTGTCGGGACGGCCGCTGGCGGAGCTGGAGGCACGGCCTCGCGTGCTGGCGGGCATGGACGCCTACCAGCGGGGTGACCTCGACGAGGCCGAGCGCGTCGTCGACGGGTTGCTGCGGGACCACCCCGACCTGATCACGGTGGTCGGGTTGAAGGTCGTCACGGCGTGCGCGCGGGAGCGGTACCTCGACGCGTTGCAGAGCGTGGTCGGGCTGAGCGCGCGGGAGGACCTCGGTGCGCACGAGCTGTCGCTCGTCATGGCGACGACGGCCGGGGTGACGGCGCTGGCGGTGGAGGCGGGACAGTTCCCCGCCGAGGTCGGTCTGGAGACGGCGCGCGACATGCTCGGCAACGCCTACGAGGCCGGGTACCCGAGGCACCGGGCGAACGGGACGCTGGCGATCATCGCGCTGCTCGAGGGCGACACCGCCGAGGCGCGCAGGCTCGCCCGGCACGCGGCCGACTCGAGCGAGAACGCGGCCGAGCGGGCCGACGAGCTGGTCACCATCGCGCGGGCGTGGATGGCCGACGGCGACAACGCGAAGGCGCGCGAGCTCGCGGCGGAGGCGCACCAGCTGGCGGGCTGGAGCCCGCGGGTCGCGGCGACGCACGCCCGGCTGCAGATCAGCTGAGCCACGTCCCGGGGCACCCGGCCGGGTGCCCCGGGACCCGCGTCAGCTCGCCAGCACGACCCTGCCCAGCTCGGCCGGGGAGGCCAGCAGGTCGTGCCGCGGCAGCACCCGCACGGTGTAGCCGAGCGCGCCCGCGTGCGGCAGCGGCACCTCCGCCTCGTAGTTGCCGTTGCCCGCGTACGTCATCGGCGAGGTCACGACGTCGGTGAGGTCGTCGGAGTCGTTCGACACCTTGCCGAGCACGACCTGCACGTCCACTTCGGACGGCTCCAGGCCGGCCAGCTCGACGCGGGCCCGCACGATGACCGGCGCGCCCAGCACCGGCACGGACGAGCCGCCGAGGACCAGGTCGCTGTCGAGCACCCGCACCCGCGTCCACGACGCGCGCAGCCGGTGCCGGTACGCGGACAGCTCCTTGGCGCCCCGGTAGCCGTCGCCGAGGACGTTCTGCGCCGACGCCGCGGCCGGCGCGTAGTAGGTCTCGACGTACTCGCGGACCATGCGCGACGCCTGCACGACCGGGCCGAGGGAGGCCAGCGTGTGCCGGACCATCGACAGCCAGCGGGTCGGCACGCCGTCCTCGCCGCGGTCGTAGAACAGCGGCGCGACCTGCGAGCCGAGCAGGTCGTAGAGGGCGTTGGCCTCCAGGTCGTCGCGGCGGACCGGGTCGTTGACGCCGTCCGCGGTCGGGATCGCCCAGCCGTTGGAGCCGTCGTACAGCTCGTCCCACCAGCCGTCGCGGATCGACAGGTTCAGGCCGCCGTTGAGCGCCGCCTTCATGCCGGACGTGCCGCACGCCTCCAGCGGGCGCATCGGGTTGTTCAGCCACACGTCACAGCCCCAGTACAGGTACCGGGCCATCGACATGTCGTAGTCGGGCAGGAACACGATCCGGTGCCGCACGCCCGCGTCGTCGGCGTAGCGCACGATCTGCTGGATCAGCGCCTTGCCGCCGTCGTCGGCCGGGTGCGACTTGCCCGCGACGACGAGCTGCACGGGCCGTTCGGGGTGCAGCAGCAGCGACCGCAGCCGCTCCGGGTCGCGCAGCATCAGCGTGAGGCGCTTGTAGGTGGGCACGCGCCGGGCGAAGCCGACGGTCAGCACGCCGGGGTCGAACACCGAGTCGGTCCAGCCGAGCTCCAGCGCCGACGCGCCGCGCTGCAGCCACGACTCGCGCAGCCGCCTGCGGACCTCGTCCACCAGCCGGCCGCGCAGGGTGCTGCGGATCTCCCACAGCCCGGCGTCGGTGACCGGCTCGAACGAGCCGATGCCGAGGCCCATCCGGTTGTCGGTGGCGTCCGACTCGGACTCGCCGAGCAGCTTGCTCATCTCGGTCGCGGCCCAGGTGGGGCCGTGCACGCCGTTGGTGACCGACCCGATCGGCACCTCGGTGGCGTCGAAGCCGGGCCAGAGGCCGCGGAACATGTCCCTGCTGACCTCGCCGTGCAGCTTGGACACGCCGTTGGCGCGCTGGGCGAGCCGCAGGCCCATGTGGGCCATGTTGAACATGCCGGGGTTGTCCTCGGCGCCGAGCGCGAGGATGCGCTGGGTGTTCACGCCGGGCACGAGCGTCTCGGACCCGAAGTAGTGCTGGACCAGGTCGACGGGGAACCGGTCGATGCCGGCGGGCACGGGCGTGTGCGTGGTGAACACGGCACCGGCGCGCGCCGCCGTGAGCGCCTGGTCGAAGTCGAGGCCGTCGTTGGTGATGTACTCGCGGATGCGTTCGAGGCCGAGGAAGCCCGCGTGTCCCTCGTTCGTGTGGAAGACCTCGGGCTGGGCGTGTCCGGTCAGCTCGCAGAACGTCCGGACGGCCCGCACGCCGCCGATGCCCGCGAGGATCTCCTGGCGGATGCGGTGGTTCTGGTCGCCGCCGTAGAGGCGGTCGGTGACGCCGCGCAGGTCGTCGTCGTTCTGCTCCACGTCGGAGTCGAGCAGCAGCAGCGGGACGCGCCCGACCTGCGCCTTCCAGATCTTCGCGCGCAGCATCCGGTCGCCGGGCATGGCCACGTGCACCAGCAGCGGCAGGCCGGACGGCTCGGTGAGCAGCTCCAGCGGCAGGCCGCGCGGGTCGAGCACCGGGTAGTGCTCGATCTGCCACCCGTCGAGCGACAGCGACTGGCGGAAGTACCCCGACCGGTAGAGCAGGCCGACGGCGATCAGCGGGACGCCCAGGTCGGAGGCGGCCTTGAGGTGGTCGCCCGCGAGGATGCCGAGGCCGCCCGAGTAGTTCGGCAGCGCCTCGTGCACGCCGAACTCCATCGAGAAGTAGGCGACGCTCGTGGGCAGCGGGGTGTCGGGGGCCCCGTGCTCCCTGCGGCTCGCGATCTCGTCCTGGCGGCGCTGGTACCAGCGCGGACCGTGGACGTACCGCTCCAGGTCACTCGCGAGCGCGTGGAGCCTGAGCAGGAACTGCTCATCTCTCGCGAGTGAGTCGAGGACCCCGGCGTCGACGACGGAGAGCAGGCGCAGCGGATCGCCACCCACCTCTGACCAGACACGGGAGTCGATCGAGGCGAAGAGTTCCTGCGTGGGCGGGTGCCACGTCCAGCGCAGGTTGGTGGCGAGCGTGCTCAGCGCGGACAAGGGCTCCGGCAGGCTGGCTCGGACGGTGAACCGGCGAAGTGCTCGCATGACGAGGCAACTTACCCGCCGCACTCGGGGGCCTGACAACGTTCCCGCTCAGACCTGCAACGACTTGCAGAACCGGTCAAGAAGACGCGTGGCCGTGAGCAGGACAGACGCGGCCGCGGGTTGGCCCGCGTCACACGCGCGTCATCCGTTCGAGCGGTTCGCCGGTCAGTCCTTCTGCTCGCCGGTGATCAGCAGCTTCTCGCCCGTGCCGGAGATCTCCAGCGAGTGCTCGGAGGTCGTGGACTTGTCCGAGTCCTTCTCCGTCAGCTGCAGCGCCTGAGTGACCTCGAACGTCCCGTCGTCGTTGGCCGACACGACCGGGTTGCCCAGGGCCACGACCTTCGAGAACGCGCCCCAGTACTCCTTCTCGGCGGCGAGGCCCGGCGCCTGCTTCTGGTCCCAGTCGCCGCGGGCGCCCTCGACGTTGCCGGGCAGCTTGCCGTAGTGCTGCTTCACGAAGCTCGCCACCTGGGCCACCGAGAACTTCGTGGCGGGCGGCTTCGACGACGGCGGCTGGGACTGCGTCTGGGTCTGGGTGGTCGTCGTGGGCCTCTGGGTCTCCTGCGGGGACGGCTCCGCGGGCGCGGCGGGGGTGCTGCCCGCGGTCTGCTCCGGGGTCTCCTGGGCCGAGGTGCCGGGGTTCGCGGACTTCTTCTCGTCGTCGTCCTGCGCGAGCACGAAGCCGATGCCGAGGACCAGCAGCACGCCGAGGACCGCCGCGGCGACGGCGAGGCCGCGGTTGCGCTTCTGCTCCGGCTCGTCGCGCCGGTCGTCATAGCGGTCGTCGTAGCGGTCGTCGTAGCGGTCGTCGTCGTAACGGTCGTCGTAGGTCTCCGGCAGCGGTGCCGGGGGCCGGGTGCGCGGCGGGCCGGTGCGCGGGCCCTGCGGCGGCATTCCCTGCGAGGTCATCCCCTGCGCCGCCATGTTCTGGGACGTCATGACCTGGGGCGGCATCGCGCGGGTGCCGTGGGCACCGGGTCCCTGGGGCGGCATGACGGCGGTGCCGGACGGCGGGGTCATCGGGCGCGGCGGGATGACCTGCGTGGCGGGGACGGGCACGCCCGCCGCGATGGCCTTCAGCTCGGCGGCGGCCTGGGCCGCGGTCGGACGCTGCGCGGGCTCGTTCGCGAGCAGCCTGACCAGCAGGCCGGTGAGCGGGCCGGACCGGGTCGGCGGGCGGGTCTCGCCGCGCGCGACCTTGTAGAGCAGGCCCAGGTCGTTCGTGCTCTTGCCGAACGGCGGCTCGCCCTCGGTCATCGCGTAGATCGTCGCGCCGAGGGAGAAGACGTCCGACGGCGGCGCGGGCTCGGCACCGCGGGCCAGCTCCGGCGCCAGGTAGGCGGGGGTGCCCGCGAGCATGCCCGTCTTGGTCACGGCGACATCGCCCAAAGCACGCGAAATGCCGAAATCGGTGATCTTGACGGCGCCCTCGCGTCCAATCAGGACGTTGCCGGGCTTGATGTCGCGGTGGACGATGCCCTTCTCGTGGGCCGCGGCGAGCGCGGCGGCGGCCAGCGACCCGATCCGCGCGGCCTCCTGGGCGGGCATGGTGGCCCGCTCGCTCAGGATCGCCGACAGGTTGCGCGACGGCAGGTACTCCATGACGAGGCACGGCTTGCCGTTCTCGACGACGACGTCGTACACCGCGATCGCGTTCGGGTGCTGCAGGCGCGCCGCGATGCGGCCCTCGCGCATGGCCCGCTGGACCGCCTCGTGGAACTCGTTCGGCTGAACTTCGTTGAGCAGGAGCTGCTTGACCGCGACGTCCCGGTGCAGGAGCTCGTCGCGCGCACGCCACACGACACCCATCGCCCCGGCGCCGAGTTGGTCGAGCAGGACGTAGCGATCACCAACCTTGTTCACGCGGGCACGGTACCCGTAGCACCGCTGTAACCCTGTGAGTATCAAGAAAACGGTCCACTGGAGAGGTCCGGAGGTGACGTCGCCGTGGCCGGGAGACCCTGGACACACGGGCGATCGGAGGTGTGCGATCGACCCCGGGTGGGTACGGCTCTGAACAGGGCAACCCGCCGGAGCGCGGGTTGATCGGGCAAGGCAGGATTACCAGCGACGCGGACCGACACGGCGGAAGGGCGCTGCCGATGAGTGGACGGCTCGGTATCGACGATGTTTCCCCGGTGGTGTCGGCTGGCAGATATCCGGCCAAAGCCGTTGTGGGAGAACACGTTCCGGTAGAAGCCACGGTGTGGCGCGAGGGTCACGACCGACTCGCGGCGACCGTCACGTGGCGTGGGCCGAAGGACCGGGTCGCCCGCCAGACGCGCATGCACGAGGTCGGGGTCGGTCTCGACCGGTGGGGCGCGACGATCGTGCCGGACGCCGAGGGCGCCTGGACCTTCCGCGTGGACGCGTGGAGCGACCCGTGGGCCACCTGGAACCACGCCGTCGAGGTGAAGATCGCCGCCGGGCAGGGCCCCGGTGACCTCGCGAACGACCTGGAGATCGGCGCCCAGCTGCTCGACCGGGTGGCCCGCCGCCCCGACCGCAGGCAGGAGCGGGCGCTGCTCACGACCGCGGCCGCGGCGCTGCGCGACGAGGACCGGCCCCTGGGCGAGCGCGTCGCGCCGGCGTTCGCCGCCGACGTGCGGAAGGTGATGTTCGACCACCCCGTCCGCGAGCTCGTCACCAAGGGCAAGACCCACAAGATCTGGTGCGACCGGAAGACGGCCGCCTACGGCGCCTGGTACGAGTTCTTCCCGCGCAGCACGGGCGGGATCGACGAGACCGGCCAGGCGGTGCACGGCACGTTCGCCACGGCCACCAAGGAGCTCGACCGCGTCGCCGCGATGGGCTTCGACGTCGTCTACTTCCCGCCGATCCACCCCATCGGCAGGGTCAACCGCAAGGGACCCAACAACACGCTCGTCGCGGGCCCCGACGACACGGGCTCACCGTGGGCGATCGGCGCGGACGAGGGCGGGCACGACGCCATCCACCCGCAGCTCGGCACCATCGAGGACTTCGACGCGCTGGTCGAGCGGGCCAAGGAGCTGGGCCTGGAGGTCGCGCTCGACTTCGCGCTGCAGTGCGCGCCGGACCACCCGTGGGTGCTCAAGCACCCGGAGTGGTTCACCACCAGGCCGGACGGCACGATCGCGTACGCCGAGAACCCGCCGAAGAAGTACCAGGACATCTACCCGATCAACTTCGACCTCGACCCGCAGGGCCTCTACCACGAGGTGCTGCGCGTGGTCCTGTACTGGGCAGAGCACGGGGTGCGGATCTTCCGGGTCGACAACCCGCACACCAAGCCGCCGGACTTCTGGCACTGGCTGATCTGGAAGGTCAAGGAGGTCTACCCGGACACGCTGTTCCTGTCCGAGGCGTTCACCCGTCCCGCCCGGCTCTACGGGCTCGCGAAGCTCGGCTTCACGCAGTCCTACACCTACTTCACGTGGCGGACGAGCAAGCAGGAGCTCATCGAGTTCGGCGAGGAGCTGCGCGACCACTGGGACGAGGCGCGGCCGAACCTCTTCGTCAACACGCCGGACATCCTGCACGAGTCGCTGCAGCACGGTGGTCCCGGCATGTTCGCGCTCCGCGCGGCTCTCGCGGCCACGCTCGCGCCCAGCTGGGGCGTCTACAGCGGCTACGAGCTGTTCGAGCACGAGGCCGTGAAGCCCGGCAGCGAGGAGTACCTGAACTCCGAGAAGTACCAGCTGCGCCCCCGCGACTACGCCCGTGCACTGGCGGACGGGCGGAGCCTGGAGCCGTGGCTGCGCAAGCTGAACCACATCCGCAAGGCGCACCCGGCACTCCACCAGATGCGCACGCTGATGTTCCAGCACACCGACAACGACGCGATGGTCGCCTTCTCCAAGCGCGACCCGGAGACGGGTGACACGGTCGTGGTCGTGGTCAGCCTGGACCCGAACGGCGCGCAGGAGGGGACGCTGTACCTCGACCTGCCCGCGCTCGGGTTCGACTGGCACGAGCGGGTGATCGCGCACGACGAGGTCACCGGTGAGACGTGGGACTGGGGACAGGCCAACTACGTCCGCCTCGAGCCGTGGCGCGCCACCGCGCACGTCGTGAGCTTGCAGCGCCGTTTCAGCTGATCAACCGCACAACCCCCGACGAGGTGGGCAACATGGACGACGACTCCCGTCCCGACGCTGCGCTCGGGCTGGAAGGTGTTCCGCACACCGGTGAATCCGTCGACGGCGACGGGATGCTGGTCGAGCCCCAGGCCGAGGACTTCAGGTCGGCCAAACCGGCGTCGGCGAACCCGAGCTGGTTCAAGGGCGCCGTCTTCTACGAGGTGCTGGTCCGCGCGTTCAGCGACTCCAACGGCGACGGGATGGGTGACCTGCGCGGTCTCGCGTCCCGCCTCGACTACCTGGAGTGGCTGGGCGTCGACTGCCTCTGGTTGCCGCCGTTCTACGCGTCGCCGCTGCGCGACGGCGGGTACGACATCAGCGACTTCCGCGCGGTGCTGCCCGAGTTCGGCACGGTCGAGGACTTCGTCTACCTGCTGGAGGAGGCGCACCGCCGGGGCATCCGGGTGATCACGGACCTGGTGCTGAACCACACCAGCGACGCGCACCCGTGGTTCCAGGAGTCGCGGCAGAACCCGGACGGCCCGTACGGCGACTACTACGTGTGGAGCGACGACGACTCGCGCTACAGCGACGCGCGGGTCATCTTCGTCGACACGGAGTCGTCCAACTGGACGTACGACCCGGTGCGCGGCCAGTTCTTCTGGCACCGCTTCTTCAGCCACCAGCCGGACCTCAACTACGAGAACCCGGACGTGCAGGAGGCGATGCTCGACGTCCTGCGCTTCTGGCTCGACCTGGGCATCGACGGCTTCCGCCTGGACGCAGTGCCGTACCTCTTCGAGGAGGAGGGCACGAACTGCGAGAACCTGCCGCGCACGCACGAGTTCCTCAAGCGCTGCCGCAAGGTGGTCGACGACGAGTACCCCGACCGGGTGCTGCTCGCCGAGGCGAACCAGTGGCCGTCGGACGTGGTCGAGTACTTCGGCGACCCGGAGGTCGGCGGCGACGAGTGCCACATGGCGTTCCACTTCCCGCTGATGCCGCGGATCTTCATGGCGGTGCGGCGCGAGTCGCGGTTCCCGATCTCGGAGATCCTGGCGCAGACGCCGGCGATCCCGGAGAACGCGCAGTGGGGCATCTTCCTGCGCAACCACGACGAGCTGACGCTGGAGATGGTCACGGACGAGGAACGTGACTACATGTACGCGGAGTACGCCAAGGACCCGCGGATGAAGGCGAACATCGGCATCCGCCGCCGCCTCGCGCCGCTGCTGGAGAACGACCGCAACCAGCACGAGCTGTTCACCGCGCTGCTGCTCTCACTGCCCGGCTCGCCCGTGCTGTACTACGGCGACGAGATCGGCATGGGCGACAACATCTGGCTGGCCGACCGCGACGCCGTGCGCACACCCATGCAGTGGACACCGGACCGCAACGCCGGTTTCTCGAGCTGCGACCCGGGCCGCATCTACCTGCCGGTGATCATGGACCCGGTCTACGGCTACCAGGGCCTGAACGTCGAGGCGCAGCTCAACAACTCGTCGTCGCTGCTGAACTGGACGCGCCGGATGATCGAGGTGCGCAAGCAGCACCACGCGTTCGCCGAGGGCGACTTCAGCGAGCTGGGCGGGTCGAACCCGAGCGTGCTCGCGTACAAGCGGCTGTGGAAGCGCCCGGACGGCCGCGAGGACATCGTGCTCTGCGTGAACAACCTGTCCCGCTTCCCGCAGCCCGTCGAGCTGGACCTCTCCGAGCACCGCGACTACACGCCGCTGGAGCTCACAGGAGGTGTCAAGTTCCCCGCGATCGGGGAACTCCCGTACCTGTTGACCCTTCCCGGTCACGGTTTCTACTGGTTCCAGCTGGTAGAGGCAGGCGACGACAGCGAGATGAGGTGAAAGCGTGATCGATCCCCACGAGCTGGTCGACAAGCTGGTCGCCTCTCTGCCCGATCTGCTCCCCCAGGCCAGGTGGTTCGGCGGCAAGGACAAGCCGATCACCGCCGTCCGTCCACTGCGGACGACGGTCGTGCACGACGACCTGGTGCACGTGGTCATCGAGGTGGAGCAGCCCGGCCGCACCGAGAACTACCAGGGGGCGCTCAGCCTGAGCACCGGCGCCTGGGACGTGCTGCTCGACCCCGACCACAACGGCGTGCTGCTCGACGGCATCGCGGCGGGGTACGAGGCCGACGGCATCGTCTTCGCGCACGAGCCCGGCACGGAGCTGCGCACGGGCCTGCGCGGCAGGCCGATCGGCGTGGAGCAGTCCAACACGTCGCTGATCTACGGCCAGCAGTACATCCTCAAGATCTTCCGCAAGCTCGCCCGCGGCGAGAACCGCGACCTGGTGATGCACCGCGCGCTGCGGTCCGTCGGCTGCGAGCACATCGCCCAGCCGCTGGGCTCGATCAGCACCGAGCTGGACGGCGAACCGGTCACGCTCGCGATGCTCCAGGAGTTCCTGCCGGACGCGGTCGAGGGCTGGGACATGGCCAAGACGTCGGTCCGCGACCTGATGGCCGAGGCCGACCTGCACGCGTTCGAGGTGGGCGGTGACTTCGCGGGGGAGGCGCACCGGCTCGGCAGCGCCGTCGCGAAGGTCCACGCCGACCTCGCGGAGGCGCTCGGCACGCAGGTGGCGGACGAGGCGGCGACCGACAGGGCCATCGCGGGCATGCTGCGCAGGCTGGGCGAGGTCACCGAGGCGGTGCCGGAGCTCGCGCGGTACGAGGAGCCGCTGCGCACCACGTTCGAGGAGGCCCGGCAGCACATCGGGCGCATCCCGATCCAGCACATCCACGGCGACCTGCACCTCGGCCAGGTGCTGCGCACGGTGCAGGGCTGGCTGCTGATCGACTTCGAGGGCGAGCCCGCGGCGTCGGTCGAGGACCGGCTCGCGCTGCGGTCGCCGTTGCGCGACGTGGCGGGCATGCTGCGGTCGTTCGACTACGCGGCCAGGCAGCTGCTCGTCGGCCAGCCCGACGACGACCAGCTCGCCTACCGCGCGATGGAGTGGACCAAGCGCAACCGGGCGGCGTTCTGCGACGGCTACGCCGAGGTGGCGGCCGACCCGCGGGACAACGCGCCGCTGCTGCGCGCCTTCGAGCTGGACAAGGCGGTCTACGAGGTCGCATACGAGCACGCCAACAGGCCGGAGTGGTTGACGGTTCCGCTGTCGTCGATCGCCCGGATGACCAGCGGAGGAGAATAGCCGTGAAGGCCGACCTGGACCGGCTCCTGTCCGGTGCCCACCACGACCCGCACTCGGTGCTCGGTGTGCACACCGTCGGCGACCAGGTGGTCGCACGGGCGCTGCGGCCCGGTGCGACGTCGGTCGCGGTGGCGTGGGGTGACAAGCAGGTCGAGCTGCCGCGGATCGCCGACGCGCTCTTCGAGGGCGAGCTGCCCGAGGCGCCCGGCGACTACCGGCTGCTGGTCTCCTACGGCGACCACACGGTGGAGGTCGACGACCCGTACCGGTGGCTGCCGACGGTCGGCGAGCTGGACCTGCACCTGATCGGCGAGGGCCGGCACGAGCGGCTGTGGGACGTGCTGGGGGCGCACGTCCGGTCCTACGAGACGATCAACGGCGACGTCACCGGCGTCTCGTTCGCGGTGTGGGCGCCGAACGCGCGCGGTGTGCGCGTGACGGGCGACTTCGACAGCTGGGACGGCCGCGCGAACCCGCTGCGCTCGATGGGCTCCAGCGGCGTGTGGGAGGTCTTCCTGCCGAACGTGCCGGTGGGCTCGCGGTACAAGTTCCGCATCCTCGGCCAGGACGGCGTGTGGCACGAGAAGGCCGACCCGATGGCGTTCGCCACGGAGGTCCCGCCGCAGACGGCCTCGGTCGTCACGCGGTCGGAGCACCAGTGGCAGGACGAGGAGTGGACGGCCCGGCGCGAGGCCACGCAGTGGGCCAACGCGCCGATGTCGATCTACGAGGTGCACCTCGGCTCGTGGCGGCCGGGCCTCGGCTACCGCGAGCTCGCGGTGGCGCTCGCCGACTACTGCGAGGACATGGGCTTCACGCACGTCGAGCTGCTGCCCGTGGCGGAGCACCCGTTCGGCGGCTCGTGGGGCTACCAGGTCACCTCCTACTACGCCCCGACCTCGCGGTTCGGTACGCCCGACGACTTCCGGTACTTCGTGGACACGCTGCACCAGCGTGGCATCGGCGTGCTGGTCGACTGGGTGCCCGCGCACTTCCCGAAGGACGCCTGGGCGCTCGCGAAGTTCGACGGCACGCCGCTCTACGAGCACGCCGACCCGCGCCGCGGCGAGCAGCTCGACTGGGGCACGTACGTCTTCGACTTCGGCCGCAACGAGGTCCGCAACTTCCTCGTCGCCAACGCGCTGTTCTGGATCGAGGAGTTCCACCTCGACGGCCTGCGCGTGGACGCCGTGGCCTCGATGCTCTACCTCGACTACTCGCGGCCGGAGGGCCAGTGGCTGCCGAACGAGTTCGGCGGGCGCGAGAACCTCGACGCGGTGCGGTTCCTGCAGGAGCTGAACGCGACCGTCTACAAGCGGCACCCCGGCATCGTGATGATCGCCGAGGAGTCGACGGCGTGGCCGGGCGTCACGCGGCCGACGCACCTGGGCGGTCTCGGGTTCGGTTTCAAGTGGAACATGGGCTGGATGCACGACTCGCTGCACTACCTGTCGCGGGAGCCGATCCACCGCTCGTTCCACCACAACGAGATGACGTTCTCGCTGGTCTACGCGTGGAGCGAGAACTTCGTGCTGCCGCTCTCGCACGACGAGGTGGTGCACGGCAAGGGCTCGCTGTGGGGCCGGATGCCGGGCGACGACTGGAACAAGGCGGCGGGCGTGCGGTCGCTGCTCGCGTTCATGTGGGCGCACCCCGGCAAGCAGCTGCTGTTCATGGGCGGCGAGTTCGGGCAGCGCCAGGAGTGGTCGGAGTCGCGGTCGCTCGACTGGCACCTGACCGAGCAGGAGCCGCTGCACCAGGGCATCCAGAACCTGATGCGCGACCTGAACTCGGTCTACAAGCGGTCGTCCGCGCTGTTCTCGCACGACGTCACGCCCGAGGGCTTCCAGTGGATCGACGCGAACGACTCCGGCGGCAACGTGCTGTCGTTCGTGCGGATCGGTGACGACGGCTCGACGCTCGTGTGCGTCGCGAACTTCGCGGGCATGCCGCACCACGACTACCGGGTCGGCCTGCCGTCCGGCGGGCGGTGGAAGGAGCTCGTGAACACCGACGCGTCTCATTACGGCGGGTCCGGTGTGGGCAACCTGGGCGGTGTCGACGCGGAGGCCGCGCCGTGGCACGGCCGCCCGTACTCCGCCGTCCTGCAGCTCCCGCCGTCCGGTGTGCTGTGGCTGGTGCCCGAGGTGCCGGAGGTTCCCGAGATCGTCGAGATCGTCGAGGTCGCGGAGGTTTCCGAGGTCGCCGGGGACATCGAGGTCGCGGAGGTTTCCGAGGCCCGGGCCCCCGAGACCGCCCGTGTCCCCGAAGTGGTTCGCGAGGCCGACTGAGGTTCCCGTGCGGCGGGCTGATCAGCGTCACTCCCCCGGAGGTGAACCTGATCAGCCCGCCGCACGTTGCCCTCTACATGCGCGCGAGTTCGACGAGTAGACCGTCCTCCGAGCCGACCGGCAGGCACAATGGGCTCATGCGGCACCGGAGCATCGCGCTGATCGTCGTCACCGCCCTGTTCGCCGCAGGGTGCACCGCCGAGATACCGGGGCGTCCGCGTGCCGTCAAGGTGGTGAAGGAGGAAGCCTCCACCGAGACCGTCCAGGTGCGCGGGTCGGACAACGGCCCGATCGACAAGCTGGCCGCCACCGCGCTCACGGACATCGAGGAGTTCTGGGAGGACTCCTTCCAGGACACGTTCAACAAGCAGTGGAAGCCGCTGAAGGGCGGCTACTACTCGGTGGACACGTCCGACGCCTCCGCGAAGCCGCCGCCCTGCACGCAGAAGGCCGCGGACGTGGAGGGCAACGCCTTCTACTGCCCCGCCGCCGACGCCATCGCCTGGGACCGCTCGTCGCTGCTGCCGGTGCTGCAGGACCGCTTCGGCGAGGCGGCCGTGGTCGTGGTGCTCGCGCACGAGGTCGGTCACGCCGTGCAGAACCGCATGGGCATCACGCCCGAGGCGGAGCGCCGCGAGCCGGAGAAGTACCCGACGATCCTCACCGAGGCCCAGGCCGACTGCTTCGCGGGCTCGTTCGTCCGCAACGTCTCCGACGGCAAGTCCCGCCGCCTCGACATCGGCTCCGACGCCCTCGACAAGGCGCTGAACGCGCTGATCACGTTCCGCGACCCGGTCGGCACGTCGCCGGAGGACGAGCAGGCGCACGGCAGCGCGTTCGACCGCGTGGCGGCGTTCCAGGACGGCTACGAGCAGGGCCCGAAGTTCTGCGCGGCGATGACCGTGCAGAACCGCACCTTCACGCAGCGGGCGTTCACGAACGTCCGCGACCGGGCCAACGGCGGCAACCTGCCGTTCTCGGAGATGCTCGAGTCCGTGACGCCCGACCTCGACGGCTACTTCAAGGGCCTGGCCACGGCCGCGGGCAAGAGCTGGCCGTCGCCGCGCGCCGAGGCCACCCAGACCGAGCCGGACTGCTCCGGCGACCAGGGTCCCGTCGCGTACTGCCCGTCGGACCGGACGATCAAGATCGACACCAAGGACGAGCTGCCCACCCTGCACCGCGAGCTCGGCGACTACGCGACGGGCACGCTGATCGCGACCAGGTACGCGCTGGCCGAGCTGGCCGTGCTGGGCAAGCCGACCGAGGGCGAGGCCGCCTCGGCGGCGGCCCTGTGCCTGGCCGGCGCGTACACGGGCGCGGTGTTCCAGCGCCAGGACGGGTTCGGGCTCTCGCCGGGCGACTTCGACGAGGCCGTGACCGTGCTGCTGCGCTTCGACTACGCCGCCCGTGACGCGAAGGGGCGCAACGCCGTCGACCCCGGCTTCGAGCGGGTGGCGAAGTTCCGCGAGGGCGTGTTCGAGGGCCCGTCGAAGTGCGGGCTCTGACGCCTCACCCCTCGACGAGGTAGGTGCGCGACCCCGGGATGGTCAGCGTGCCGCCGACGAGATCGGTGTTGCGCACCGTCACGTCCGTGAACACCGCGAACGGCACGTCCAACGGTGGCGGGTGCGCGGCCGAGTAGTCCACCGGCACCTTGATGCCGAGGACGTCCAGGTCGCCCTTGAGCTGCACGGTGAACAGCTCGATGCGGCCACCCGGGCCCGTCGTGACGGTGGACGTGCTGCCGGGCCGCGCGGCGGTGACGAGCCTGCGATCCGGTGAGGCCCCCGCGCTCTGCACGAGGTCCCTGATCTTCATGTCGGAGGCCGTGAACTTCAGGACCCGCACGACCTGCCCGTCCACCACGGCGTCGACCACGCCCGCGTAGTGCAGGCCGCCGAGCTCCAGCCTGGACGCGGTCAGCGTCCACTCCCGCCCTCCCGCCGCCACCGGGGCAGGGGCCGGTGGCGGGGGCGCCGGCGACGTCGGTGCGGGGGGTTCCGTGCCGGGCGGCGGGGTCGGCTCGGACGCGGACGTCGTCGACGGCGGAGCGGTGCTCGTCGTCGTGCTGGTGGGCGGTGGTTCGGAGGTGGTCGTCGTCGGTGCCGGTGGGCTGCTGCTGACCGGGGGCGGTTCGGAGCTGGTCGGGGGCTGCAACGCCGCGACCGCGACCAGCGCGACCGCGGCCAGTGGCGGGGTTCGCGTCATGTGGGCTGAACCCTCTGGGTCTCCTGGTCGTCCTCCCGCTCGGCGGGTCGGGCTGCCTTCTTCGGCTCGTCGGTCCACGCGATGGCGAGCGCGCCGCCGAGCAGGCTGAGGATCGTGCCCACCAGGAAGCCGCCGAGGTTGGTCACGACGAGCGCGACGAGCGACAGCAGCACCGTGACGATCCCGGCCGCGAGGCGGAACTTCGGCTGGACCCACAGGGACACGGCGCAGATCGTGAGCAGTGCGCCGATCAGCAACGCGGACGTGCCGCCGATGGTCTGGATCGAGATGACCATGTGCCCGAGCTTCACGCCGACGAACGGCGGGAAGAGGACGACGAACGCCCCGGCGGCCACGAACAGGCCGGCCCAGAAGGGCCGGCCACGCCGCCACGCCGTGAAACCCCGCCAGGCTCTCAGAAGCACTCTTGCTTCCCCTGGCGGATCGTGAGGTTCATGCCCTTGAACCTGATGGTCTGGGCGGTGGTGGCCCAGGCCGTCTGCCGGAGCCCGCTGATGTCGGCCGAGTCGGCCTGCAGGCCGAACGAACCGGGCAGCCCTCGCAGGTTGTCCGGTCCCTTGGTGACCTTGTTGGCGTCGATGCCGATCTCCGGGTTCGCCAGCGTCAGGTCACCCGAGAGGTCGGTGAGGTTGACGACCAGGTTCTCGGCCGACATGCCGCCCACGCCGTCCGCGGTGATGCGCAACGTCACGTCACCGACGATCGGCATGTTGGGCACGAACACCGACTGGCAGAACTTGTTCAGCGTGGCCGTCTTGAAGCCGCTGACCGCCACCACGTGCACCTGGTTCGCACCCGCGTCGACACCGCCGAACTGCACGAACCCCTGGCCCGACAGGCTGTCGGCGGAGACCTTGAAGTTGGTGCCGGACACCGCGAACGAAGCGGCCAGCGCTCCCTGGGACATCCCGAACAAGAGGGCACCGGCGCCGGCGGCACCGATGCCGAGCACCCCGATGAACCGTGCCCAGCGCGTTCTACCCATACCGCCGAACTCCTTCCACGCCGAAGGCTTGCGTGTCCGGACTTTGGCCCCGAACCAAACGGCGCGACAATGGAAACGAGCCCACCCAGTCTTGAAATCACCCCGAGGGGTGAGGGATTTTCACGTTTGGCGGAAGGTCCTTGCGACAGGCCGCTGAACGGCACTTAGTAGGGTTCGCCCCCATGGGGATCGGACGAATCGCCGCGGCTGTGGTCGTGGCCGCCACGCTCGCCGCCTGCTCCACCGTGGTCGAGGGCGAGCCGAAGGGGGAACGCCCCGACCCCACGAAGGTCGCCGGGCTGGAGATCTCCAACGGCCCGTCCGGCCCCAAGCAGGGGGTTCCGGACGCTGACCTGGTCGTGGAGAACGGTGACGGCGGCGAGATGGACCGCCTGGCCATCAACGCGCTGGCCGACGTGCAGGACTTCTGGACGATCGAGTTCCCGAGGGCCTTCATCAGCAAGAGCTTCGAGCCGGTGAAGCGGTTCATCTCCTACGACGCCAACGGCAAGGGCGTCGAGGTCTGCCGTCTCAACACGACCGGCATCGCCAACGCGTTCTACTGCGCCCTCGACGACAGCATCACGTGGGACCGCGGCGAGCTGCTGCCGATGCTGAACGACTCCTTCGGCCCGATGGCCGTCGTGACGGTGCTGGCCCACGAGATGGGCCACGCCGTGCAGTACAAGCTCGGCTCCGTCTCGAACATCGGCCCGAACACCCCGTCGATCGTCAAGGAGCAGCAGGCCGACTGCTACACCGGCGTCTTCATGCGCTGGGTCGCCGAGGGCAAGTCGAAGCACTTCGAGCTCTCCACCGGCGAGGGCCTGAACCAGGTGCTCCAGACGATGTTCTTCATCCGCGACTCGGCGGGCACCTCCTTCGAGAAGCAGGGCGCCCACGGCAGCGCGTTCGACCGCGTCTCGGCCTTCCAGTTCGGCTTCACCAGAGGAGCCGTCCGCTGCGCCGAGATCAACGAGGCCGAGATCGCGAAACGCATCACCGAACGCCCCTTCGACCTCTCCGACACCGACCGGGGCGACGGCCGCGGCAACGCGAAGGTGAGCGACGAGAAGTACCTGAAGGCCCTGGAGGACTCCCTCCGCGACGCCTACAAGTCGAGCGGCGCCCAGTTCCCCGCGTTCGACCGCGGCGGCGTCAAGCCCTGCGCCGACGCCCAGGCCACCTCCCCCGCCTCCTACTGCCCGTCGGTGAACGAGCTGCACCTCGACCTCCCGGGCCTGGTGAAGATCGGCACGCCCCCGAAGAAGGGCAGCAAGGGCGGCATCGGCGACTTCGCGGCCTTCGCCGTGGTCGCCTCCCGCTTCTCCCTCTCCATCCAGCACGCCACCGGCTTCAAGCTGGACGACGACGCGGCGGGCCAGCGCACCGCCTGCCTGACAGGAGCCTGGGCGGGCCTGACGAACCGCCCGGACGCGGCAGCCGGGCTGCGCCTCTCCCCGGGAGACCTGGACGAGGCAGTGGCGGAGCTCCTGGCCGACGACAGCCTGATCGCCGCCGACGTCAACGGCAAAGCGGTCCCCTCGGGCTTCGCCAGGGTCGAAGCCTTCGGCGACGGCTTCTTCCGCGGCCTCTCCTTCTGTGTGAAGAAATACTCCATTTGATTCTTCGATCGACGCGAGTCGATACTCACCAGGTGCTCACCGAAGAAGCCGCGACGTACGCCTCGTGGTTCGCAACGCTGTCCGACCCGACCAGAGTCCGCCTCCTGCACCTGGTGGCCACCTCGCCCACCCCGGTGACGGTGGGCGAGCTGACAACGCTGCTCGGCGTGAGCCAGTCCACCTGCTCCCACCACATCCGCAAGCTGGCGGAAGTGGGCTTCGTCCACCTCGACCGTGAAGGCACGACCACCAGGGTCACCGTCAACCCGGCCTGCTGCACGGGCCTGCCCCACGCGGCGGACGCGGTGATGGGCGCCCTCACCTCAGGCACCCTGAAGCCGTCGAAGGACGTCACCATCCGCCCGATGACGAACGAAGACTGGCCGGAGGTCCGCCGCATCTACGGCGAAGGCATAGCAGCGGGCAACGCGACCTTCGAGACAGAGGTCCCGTCCCGCAGAACCCTGGAAGCCAAATGGCTCCCGGCCCACCGCTGGACCGCAGAGGTGGACGGCAAGATCGCAGGCTGGGCAGCGGCCACCCCGGTCTCCCCCCGTGAGTGCTACCGGGGCGTGGCGGAGACGTCGATCTACGTCTCCGACGCCCACCAGGGCCGGGGAGTGGGCAAAACCCTGCTGCACCACCAGGTGACGGCAGCCGACGTGGCGGGCCTGTGGACCCTGCAGGCGGTGATCTTCCCGGAGAACAGGACGAGCATCGCCCTGCACCACAAAGCAGGCTTCAGAACCGTGGGCCTGCGAGAACGAATCGCCCAGCACCACGGCACCTGGCGGGACACAGTCCTGCTGGAACGACGGAGCACCCGCACCTGATCCGGCCCCACCCGAGGCGACGGCGAAGCCAGGATGCCGCAGCCGGGTGGGGTCCGGGTCAGGAGCCCCGCGCCTGAAAACCGTCAGTACAACGCGGACGCCAGCGCCCGCCGAGCCGAAGCGACCCGGGGGTCGTCGGCGGGGAACAGCTCGAACAACCCCACCAGATGCTGCCGAACCCGATCCCGATCATCCCCGTACACCCGCCGGACAACCGAGACCAACCGCTCGAACGCGGCCTCGACAGCCTGCCCGGCCACCTCGGCATCGGCAGCGGCCAGCTGAGCGTCCAGATCATCCGGAGCAGCATCGGCAGCGGCGATCACAGCCGGGTCGACAGCCTCGGCCCGCTCAGCGAACCGAGCCTGCGCCAACCCCTCCTTGGCGAGCTCGTTGCCGGGCTCAGCGTCCAGGATCTGCTGGTAGAACCCCTGAGCAGCGGCGTAGTCGCCCCGCTCGAACGCCTCCTCGGCGGCAACGATCCGGGGGTCCTCGACCACCTCGGGCTCGGCAACCCCGGTGGCACGGGCCTCCCCGGCCCGAATCCCGGGCAGCCGCTCTCGCAAAGCGTCCAGCAACCGGGAGATCCACGCCGACAGCTCGGCATCGGAGATCGGCCCGGCGAAGGCGTCGATGGGCTGCCCGGCGGCGACGGCGACGGTCGTGGGCACGGACTGCACCCCGAACGCCTGCCCGATCCGGGGAGCCTGCTCCAGGTCGACCCTGGCGAGGATCCAGGCGCCACCGGAGCCGGTGGCGAACCGGGTCAGCGTGGCCGCGAGGGCCTGCGACTCCGGCGAGTAGGAGGCCCCGAGCAGGACCACCACGGGCACCTGCAAGGACTGCTCGACGACCGACTGGAACGTCGCCTCGGTGACATCGACGATCCACGGCGCCGACCCGTTGTCGGCGGCACCGGGGGCACCGGAGGCGGCGGGAGCTGCGGGTGTGGCGGACGCGTGCCTGGCCGCGTCGGCTCGGGCCTTCAGCGCCCCGAGGTCGACGGCGCCCGAGAGAGCGGCGGACAGAGCTGCGGTCTTGCGAGGATCTGGCCTTGTCACGTGTTCCATCCTGGCACGGCTAGTTCCCGGACAGGGTCCAGGGCCATCGGGTTGACGCGCATCGCCTCGTTGGCCGAAGCGATGCGCAGAGCGAGCGGTGTCATCAGTTCGACGAACCGCGACGTACCCGCGGTTCCCAGTTCCTCCCACGGGCCGAGAGCCGCGGCGTCGGTCGCGCGCTCCACCGCGGCGAGGTCGCCGGGCAGGTCCGAGACGGCCTCCCACTCCTGCTCGGTCCAACCACGCGCGGCGCGCATGTATGCCGGATCGAGGGAATGTTCATGCGCGTAAAGCGCAAGCGCTTGGCACGGTCCCACTCCGTGGGCGACGAGAGCGGCCACGTGACCGTCGCCGCGGGCCTCGCGCAGGATCGTGCAGGCGTGCCACAACGCCAGGTGGGGTTCCTCCGGCCACGGCAACGCCCGGTTCGCGGCCGCCAGCGGACGCCCGGCCAGCGGTGCGGCCAGCGCGGCGGCGCGCGCCAGCGAGGCCGCCTCGGCGATCTCCGCCGTGCCGACGTCGCCCAGCAGCCGCCGCAACGCCCCGTCCACGCCCCGCAGCCGCGCCGCCAGGAACTCGGCGGGCGTCGCGACCGCCCACGCGTCCGGCAGGGCGCGCGCGACCATCCGCGGGGCGAAGTTGTAGAAGACGGCCGTCACCAGCTCCGGCGAGGCGGCCCCGAGCGGGGCGGCGCGCAGGCCGAAGTAGCCCATCCAGCCGCCCTTGCAGCCCAGCTCGTCGGTCGCCGCGCGGGACTCGGGCGTGAAGTACGTGACGTCGTGGTACGGCTCGAACCGCAACCACAGCTGTCTCGCGTCCACGCCCGACACGCTAACCCAGGCCGCGCCGCCGCACGTGCTCACTCACCGTGGAGGCGTAAGTGCGTTCGGCCATCCGTGGCACCTCCCGGTGTGTTCGCGACGTGCTCACGGCGTGTCGGCGAGGTGCTCCTCGATCCGGTCCACCTTCGCCGTCAGCTGGCCGGTGTGCCCGGGACGGATGTCCGCCTTGAGCACCAGTGACACCCGCGGGGAGCTCTCCTGCAGGACCTCGGTGGCCTTCTTCACGACGGCCATCACCTCGTCCCACTCCCCCTCGACCAGAGTGAACATGGCGTTCGTCTGGTTGGGCAGCCCGGACTCCCGCACGACCCTGACCGCTTTGGCGACGGCCTCGGCGACGCTCCCCGACGAGTCCGAACCGGACGGAGCGACGCTGAACGCGACAAGCACACGTGCCTCCTCGTGATCCAACAGTGGTACTGACTGGTAGCTTCGGGTCCCATGACACCGCTGCCGTTCGATCCGATCGCCCGCGCGGCCGAGCTGTGGGACGACCGGGTGGGTTCCTCCACGGCGATGGCCGCCGTCACGAGCGTCATGCGTGTCCAGCAAATCATCCAGTCAGCGGTGGACGCGGCACTCAAGCCGCACGGTCTCACGTTCGCGCGCTACGAGGCGTTGGTGCTGCTGTACTTCTCCCGCAAGGGAGCGCTGCCGATGCGCGTCATGGGCGAGCGCCTGCAGCTGCACCCCACGAGCGTGACCAACATCGTCGACCGGCTGGAGACCGACGGCCTGGTCCGCCGCACGCCGCACCCGACCGACCGCCGCACGACGCTCGTCGAGATCACCGAAGCCGGTCTGCAGCGCCGTGAGAGCGCGACCGCGGCGGTGGTGGAGGTCAACCTCGGCCTGAAGGGCCTGACCGACCGGCAGACCGAGCAGCTCACCGACCTGCTCGCGAAGGTCCGCAGGGCCAGCGGCGACTTCGAGGACTGAACGCCACACCGGACGTTCCTCCGGCCGTTCTCCCTCTCCCACCCGCCCGTGTGTCACCCCGTCCAGCGCTCCCCACCTCCCCAGCGTGACGTGCTTTAGTACGCGGGGCCCCCGCGTACTAACTACGCGAACGAAAGGGCCCCGCGTACAACAGGGGAAACACGAAAGAGAGTCGCGAGCGGGGCGGGTTGTTGCGGACAGCGCTGCTGGACGTGTGCACCCGTTCCGGCCCCGAAAACCGTTTGGGTGGGGAGGCCGGTGTGTGGCCTCATGGGGCCATGCAGGAACGCCCGGACCGTTCGATCGTCGCCCTGGTCAGCACGCCCAGCGGGTTCGCGGGCCGCACCGCGCCGATTCCGGTCGGCACGCCGTCGTGGAACCACGTGGAGCCGGTCAACACCGTCCTCCGGGAGCTGCTCGGCGTCGAGACGAGCGTGCTGCGGCTGGTCTCGGTGGAGGGCGGCGTGGCCCCGAACGGCGGGGTGGTCACCTACCACGTCGAGGCGCACGGCGAACCGGACCGCACCCACCTGCACCCCGCCGACGAGCCGGCCCCCGACGCCGAGCACCGGCTGCCCTGGGCACGTCCTGGCGGCCCGGCCGAGCTGGTCGCCTGGGCGGACGCGGTCGTCACCCGCACCGGCCCGGCCGTGCAGGTGCGGACGTGGAACCTGTCGAGCGTGCACCGGCTGCCCACCGCGGACGGCCCGGTGTGGCTGAAGGCCGTGCCGCCGTTCTTCGCCGACGAGGGCGCGGTGATCAAGACCGTCGCCGCGCACGATCCGACGCTGGTCCCCGAGGTGCTCGCGAGCGGGCCGGGCAAGGTCCTGCTGAGCCAGGCGGACGGCGACAACTGCTGGAACCTGACGCCGGAGCTGGTCGAGCTGGTCGTGCCGCGCTGGGTGGCCGTGCAGCACGCGCTCGCCGGTCCGGCGCAGCTGCCGCCGTCCGCCGTGCCGATGCCGTCGTTCGGGCTGCCGGACACGCTGGTGCACGGCGACTTCCACCCCGGCAACTGGCGCAGCAGCGGCGTGGTCATCGACTGGTCCGACGCCGTGTGGGGGCATCCCGCGCTCGACGTCTGCCGCCTGATGGAGTTCGCGGGGGACCTGACCGGGGTGATCACCCGCGTGTGGGCGGAGGCGTGGCTTTCGCACCGCCCGGACAGCCGCCCGTACGAGGCGCTGGAGGTGGCCCACCGCGCGTCCCGGCTGCACAACGCGGTGCGCTACCAGGAGTTCCTCGACAACATCGAGGAGTCCGAACGGATCTACCACCGCGGCGACCCGGAGACGGAGCTCCGGGCGGTGCGCCGGCTCGTGGGAAGCGCCTGACGCCGCGCCGTCATCCGGCGTGGCGGAGGCTCAGACCTGTTCGGCGGCAGGCTCGTCGAGGCGGCCGGTCTTCGCGGCCCAGCGCTCGAAGATCACCGTGCCGAACGGCGGGATGCTCGACAGCAGGCCCAGGACGAGCGTGCGGACGTCCCACTTCAGCGGGTCCTTCGTCATCAGCGTCACGAGGATGAACGCGACGAAGACGAAGCCGTGGAGCGGACCGAAGATCTTGACGCCGATCTCGTTCTGCACGACGACGTACTTGAAGAACATCCCGAGCAGCAGGCCCGCCCACGAGATCGCCTCGGCGAGGGCCAGGATGCGGAACCGTCCAACCGCAGTGGAGAACGTCATGGTGCTCATCATGAACCGTGACTGGGAGCACAAGGGGTCCGGGGGTGTCCTATTCCTCCCATTTGAAGACGCGGGAGGCCAGGAACGCCACGACCAGCGTGAACCCGACCAGGACCGCCGACGGCAGCAGCAGCGCCTCGACCCCCTTGCCGCGCACGAGCACGTCGAGCATGCCGTCGTTCATGTGCCGCAACGGGAAGGCGTTCGACACCGCCCGCAGCCACGCGGGCGCCTGGTCGACCGGGAAGAACGTCCCCGACAGGAACGCCATCGGCAGCACGAGGATGTTCGCCGCCGCCGAGGCCGCCTCCTCGGTCTTGGTGAACGCGCCGACCAGCATCCCGAGCGAGAAGAACGCGGTGGTTCCCAGCAGCAGCAACGGAATCGCCAGCCACCAGGACCCCGACAGCTTCAGCCCGAACACCGGCAGCAACGCGACGCCGATGAAGATGGCGCCCTGCACCAGTGCGACGCCCGTGCTCACCAGCAGCCGTGACGACAGCACGGAGGTCGCGGAGACAGGTGCGAGCCGGATGCGCCGCAGCACCTGCTTGCGCCGCCACGACACGAGCGTGAGCGCAGCACCGAACACCGCCGACACCGCCACGCCCCACGACAGGATGCCGGGCGTCAGGTACTGGATCGGCGCCAGTGAGGCGTCCTCGACCTTCTCCGCGGCGAACGTGTAGGTGGGCGGCTGCCCGGTCGCGGCGAGGTTCGCCTTGTCCACGAAGCCGTTCACGATCCCGAGCACCGTCGCCGACTCGACCTGGTCGCTTTGCGCGTACCGCACGTCGACCCGTTGCCCGCGCACGATGAGCGCCGCGGGCAGGTCGCCGTCCTTGACCTTCGCGACGGCGGCGTCCTCGTCGTCGAAGGACTCGAACTCCAGCGCGCCGCTGTCGCGCAACGCCGACACGACCGGCCCGTCGCCGACGAGCGCGATCTTGGTCTTCTCCCCGCCCGCGTCGCGCAGCAGCAGACCGAAGATCACCAGGAACAGCAACGGGAACACGAAGGTGAAGAACAGCGACGCCTTGTCACGGACGAAGCCCTTGAACATGGCGAGCGAGAGCGTCCTGAACGCGGTCATGCCCGGTACTCCCGTCCGGTGAGGCCGAGGAACACGTCCTCGAGGGTGGCCGTGCGCACCTGCAACCCGTCCAGCGCACCGCGTTCGGCGAGCGCGGACAGCACGGGTGCGGGGCGGCGCGTGGACATCGTCAGCGAGACCTCGTCCTCGCGGGCCTCGTCGACACCGTCGATCGCCTCCGCCTCCACCGCGGACAGCAGGCCCTTCTGCAGCGTCACGTGGGTCGGCGCGTCGAGACCGCGCACCAGCACGGCGGGCGGGTCGAGCGCGAGGACCCGGCCGCGGTCCATGATGGCCACGCGGTCGCAGAGGATCTCGGCCTCGTCGAGGTAGTGCGTGGTGTAGACGATGGTCTTGCCGCGTTCCTGGATGGCGCGCAGCACGTCCCACAGGTTGCGCCGCGCCTGCGGGTCGAGCGCGGCCGTCGGTTCGTCGAGGAACACGATGTCCGGGTCGTGCACCAGCGCGCACGCGATCGAGAGGCGCTGGCGCTGGCCGCCGGAGAGCTTGTTCTCCTGCACGTCCGCCTTGTCCGCGAGGCCGACGAGCTCCAGCATCTCCTCGGCCGTCCCGTGGCTCACGCCGTAGAGCGAACCGAACGCGCGCAACTGTTCCTTGGCGGTCAGCCGTTCGAAGAACGACGACGCTTGCAGCTGGACACCGATGCGCGGCAACAGCTTCACGTTGCGCGGCCACGGGCTCTCGCCGAGCAGCCGCACCTCACCGCTGTCGGGCTCGCGCAAGCCTTCGACGATCTCCAGCGTCGTGGTCTTGCCGGCGCCGTTCGGCCCCAGGATGCCGAAGAACTCGCCCCTCGCCACGGTGAACGAGACGCCGTCGACCGCTTTCAGCTCGCCGTAACTCTTGCGGACGTCCCTCACCAGGACCGCCGGTTCCTCCGTCATGCGAGGACGGTAGGTCGGCGTCACGCGGTGCGTGGGGCGGAAAGACGAAAGTCGTCGCGAACTCGGGACGAACGGGTCAGCCGCCCGCGGCCAGAAGTGGACCGGCGGTGCGTCCTTCGGTGAGCCGGCCGAGCGCCGCGGTGAACTGCTCGAACCGCGCCCGCGGCACGGCCGCGCGCACCTCGCCGAGCATCTGCCAGAGGTAGCGGTGCTCGTAGGTCTCGACGACCGGCGCCGCCGGGGCCTCACCGACGTCGTGCCGCACGTCGGCGGCGAACAGCAACGCGACCGCCGCGGCGCGCAGGCACGCCGTCGCGAGCGTCACGCAGTCCTCGACCAGCGTGCGGTCGTCCTCGGCGCGCACGACGCCGTTGACGGCGAACCGGACGGCCTGCATCAGCGCGAAGTACAGGCGCTGGCCCAGCACGGTCCGGTCGTGCGACGCGCAGCCGTTGGCGGGCCCCGGGGTCAGCACGGTCATGCCGACCTGGGGGCGGCGCAGCACGTGGTCGAAGAGCGCGGTCGGCGCCCAGAGCAACGTCCGCCAGGCGTCCTCGCCGATCGAGGTGCCCGCCCTGGCCGCGTCCTCCTGCACGTCGAGGTAGGCGATCAGGACGCTGGACAGGAACACACCGCCGCGGTCACCGCCGACCCGCACGACACCGAAGCGGTCGTCGTCCGCGTCCTGGACGCCGTAGCCGGGCTTCCACTCGATGACGTCACCGCAGGACAGCACGACCCGCGCCAGGCGCTGGTGCACGGACGACGCCGACAGCACCGTGTCGTCCAACCCCATCTGGACGAGCACGGACGCGGCGTGCTGGAGCGACTCCCGCCGTTGCGGCACGAGATCGGGGTGCAGCAGCCGGAAAGGTTCCACGTCGCCCCCTAGTCGTCCGTTGGTTGCGCCCACAATGACCTCCTCACGACAGGAAGTCATCCGGATAAGGCGGACGTTACGTCTCAGTTGGCGCGCGTCTCAGCCGGTGTCGTCAGTTCGACTGGGCCCAGGCGACGAGCTGGGCGCGGGACGACAGGTTCAGCGCCGTGCGCACGTTGTGCACGTGCGACTCCACTGTGCGATGGGAGATCCCGAGCGTAGCGGCCACTTGCGCGTTCGTCATCCCCCGTGCGACCAGTTCGACGACGACGCGTTGCCGGTCGCTCAGCACCGCCTCCCGCACGATCTCCTTGTCCAGCGCGGTCTCCAGGGCATGCGTCACGTCCATGGCCCTGCCCCCGTTGAGCGCCCTGGTGAAGGCCGCCCGCGTCAGGCTCTCCGCCGCGAGGTCCAGCGCGGCGGTGGTCCTGCGCTGCCACCACGTCTCGGACGGCACGACCCAGTTCATCCGCATCTGGCGGCAGGCCGCGAGCAGCCGCACGCCGAGCTCGTAACGGCCGGACAGCACCGCCACCACCGCGCGGCCCTCGATCGACTCCAGCACCGCACGCGGGTCGGTCGACGACAGCTGCGCGCTCTCGGCGAACCGGGCTCCCGCCGTCGCCAGGTCCCCGCGCTCCAGCGCGATGCAGCCCGCCGTGTGCACCGCGATGGCCACGACGTCCGGCCGTGCGTGCACCTTCAGCACCGGCAGCGCGTCCTCGATCAGGTCGCCCGCGGCGCTGACCTCGCCCTGTTCGAGCAGCCACCAGCTGAGGTTCTGGCTCGACACCGCGACGCTCACGTCGTTGCCGTTGCGCTTGCCGTGCTCGATCGACCGCCGCAACGCCCACGCCGTGTTCCGCACGTCGCCGGAGCTGTCGTAAGCGGTGGCCAGGGTGCGGTAGAGCCGGCACATGATCGACTGCTGGCCGTTGTCCTCCGCCGCCGAGATGGCCTCCAGCGCGAACTTCACCGCCTCGTCGTGCCGTTCTTCGTGCACGGCCAGCAGCGACGCGTACTCCAGCGCTAGGGTCCGGTGCCGTGCGTTGGCCGCCGCCTGGCCCAGCACCTGCATCAGCACGGCACCGGCCTCGGCGAAGTAGCCGCGGTCGAAGCAGACCCGCAGCATCATCGTGGCGAGCAGCAGCCGCCGTTCGTCGTCCGGCTCCAGCAGGCGTTCGAACGCGTAGGCCGCGTTGTCGTACTCGTCGTGCTGCGCCCGCACCTGCTCCGGTTCGAGGATCGACGACGTGACACCGGGTTCGCCCTTCCCGCACAGCCAGGCGACGATCCGTTCCGCCGTCACCACGTGCTCGCCGTGCTCCTCCAGCCGTTCACGGGCGAAGAGCCGGATGGACTCCAGCATCCGGAACCGGCCGTCGTTCTCCCGCACCACCAACGACTTCGCCTGCAACGCGAGCAGCGGCTCGGCCACCGGGCCGCCGTGCACGACCTCGGCGATCTCCAGCCCGAACCCGCCCGGCAGCAGCGCGAGCCTGCGGAACAGCCGCTGCTCCCGCGGCGTCAGCAGGTCGTGGCTCCACGAGATCGCCTCCCGCAGGCTGCGGTGCCTGGTCTGCTCGCCGGAGTCGCTCAGCAGGTCCAGCCGGTGGTCGAGGCGGTGCACCAGCTCGCCCGGCGGCACCGAGCGGGAGAGCCTCGCCGCCAGCTCCACCGCGAGCGGCACCCCGTCGAGCCGCGCGCAGATCGCCGCGACGGCCTCCTGGTCGTCCTGGCTCCCCGCGCGTTCGACGAACAGCCGGACCGCGTCGCCCGCCATGCCGTGCAACGGGTAGACGACCTCGTCGGGGGCGCACAGGGCCTCCCGGCTCGTCGCGAGCACCTGCACCTGCGGGCACCCGGCCAGCAGCGCCCCGACGACGGCGCAGCACTCCTCGACCACGTGCTCGCAGTTGTCGACGAGCAGCAGCACGCGGCGGTGGGCCAGCTCGCGCAGCACGGTCGTCAGCAACGCGACCCCGGCGCGCTGGTACACCCCGAGCGCCTCCGCGAAAGCCTGCACGACGTGGTCCGGCCGGGTCAGCTTGCCGAGCTCGACCGTGCGCACCTCGACCCGGCGGACGCGTTTCGCCGCCTCCACCGCGAGCCGCGTCTTGCCGACCCCGGCCGAGCCGACGACCGTGACGAGCCTGTGCCGGCGCAACGACGAAAGCAGGTCCGCGAGCTCGTCCTCCCTGCCGACGAACGCGTCGTCGTGCACGGGCAGGTCGGCGACCACAGTGGACGCAGTGGCGGAACGGCGGCGGTAGGCGCGTTGACGGCAGGCGTTCGAGCAGTACCGCGCCCGCGACGGCATGGGCGCGAAGTCCTTGCCACAGCTCGCGCAGATCCCCATCGCACGAGCGTACGATGACCGGCCCGTCTCAGTTCGAAAGTGTGTGGAGGTCTACCTCCAGGGTGGTGCCCTGCCACAGCTGGGCGAGCTCGACCCGGTCCCGCGACCTCCCCCGCCACCCGCTGCGGATGCGCCGCACCACCTGCGTCTTCGCCGGGTCGGCCGCCTCCGCCTCGATCACGACGTCCCTGCCGTTCTCCAGGTGGACGACGGCCCTGCGGAACTTCGGCGCGTGCGGCACGAACTCCCCCGTCCCCGGCACCGCCGGGTACAGACCGAGCGCGCTGAACACGTACCACGCCGACATCGTGCCGAGGTCGTCGTTGCCGGTGACTCCCGCGGGCCCGTTGACGAACAACGTCTGCGCCGCCCGCACCACCACCGACGTCTTCTCCGGCTTGCCGATGAGCGCGTACATCCACGGCGCGTGCAGGTCCGGCTCGTTGTTCGGGTTGTAGCGGAACTGGTTGTAGTAGTCGTACGGCCCGACCACCCACTTCTCCCGCACCGTCCGCGCCGGGTCGGCGAGCAGGTCGGGGTAGGCGAAGAAGTCGTCGAGCCGCGCCTCCGCGGCCGCCACCCCACCCATCGCCGTCACCAGCCCGGTGACGTCGTGCTGCGCGAGCCACTGGTACTGCCACGCCGTGCCCTCGTGAAACCCGTCAGCCCCCTGCGGCGTGTAGGGCGTGAGCCACGAGCCGTCGGCCAGCTTGGGCCGGGGAAACCCGGAAAAACCGCGATCCGTGACCGTGTGGTCCCACAGCGTGCGGTGGTTCAGCCCCCGCAACCGAAACCGCTCGGCGTCCTCGGCGTGCCCCAGCTCCTCGGCCATGATCGCCAGCGTCGCGTCGGCCAGCGCGTACTCCAACGTCGCGGACGCGCCGTGATGCGGATCGGTGTCCTGCCCCTTCTTCGGAAAGCGCTTGTCGTACTGGACGAACCCCTTCGCGAGATAGTTCGGGTTGCCGGACCGCCCCTGAAACCGCGAGGACTCCGGCGGAACCCCGTCCACGTTCTGCACCAGAGCGGCGTAAGCCTGCTCCTCCAGCCCGTCGAGGTGCCCGAACCGCCACAGGTCGACCAGGAACGGCGTGACCGGGTCCCCGGTCATGCAGTTGGTCTCCTGGTTGGCGAACGCCCACCGCGGCAACCATCCACCCTGCTCGTGGATGGCGAGAACACTCCTCGCGATGTCCTTGGAACGCGCGGTGCGCAGCAGAGCGAGAAGCTGGTTGTGAGCACGATAGGTGTCCCACAACGAGTAGTACTCGTAGTAGGTCCAGCCGTCCGCGCGGTGGACCTCTCCGTCAAACCCCCGATACCGCCCGTCGACATCACTTCCGGTCAACGGCTGAAGCAACACGTGGTAGAGCGCGGTGTAGAAAACCGCCCGCTCATCCCAGTCGTCCGTCTCGATCTCGACGCACCCGAGCTCATCCCGCCAAGCCTGTTGAGCCTCGTTCCGAAGCTCGTCGAACGTCTTCCCACCGGTTTCGCGTTCGAGGTTGCCGGTGGCCCCAGCCTCGTCCACTTGAGACAGTGATGTCGCAGCCGTGACCGGCCCGGGGGAGAACTTCACCCAGGCTCCCCGAACCCCGGCACCACCACCGCTGGCCCGCTCCCCGGCCTTGGCCCCGCCCCGGTCCCACACCCCGAAACTCTCGAAGGGCCGGTCGAACCGAGTCGTGAAGTACGTGAGGTACGGCCGTCCACCACAAAACGCCTGAGTCTCGACAGTCCCGGTAATCGTCCGGTCGTCCACGACCCGAACCGAACTACGGCTGACCGGCTCCTTGTCGTTCGCCTGACCCACATTCACCAGGAGCACACCCTCGACCCCACCGGGGAACGTGTACCGCTCCACCCCCGCCCGCGTGGTGGCGGTGCACTCCACCGTGATCCCGTCTGCGAGCTTGACCTTGTAATACCCCGGCTTACCGATCTCGCCGTCATGGGAGTAGGCACTCGCATAGACCTTGTGATCAAAACTCCGCGGCAACCTCGCCACCGGCAGGATCGGCACCAGACCGCCTTGCTCCCAGCACCCCGCACCCGACAGGAAGAAGTGCCCGAAGCCGCGGATCTTCTCGTCGTCATACCGATAACCGGCGTAATGGGACCCGACCGGACTCGAATGCGCCTTCCCGAAGGGCATGGAGGCCCCGGGAAAGGTGTTGCCCTCGTCCTTCGTGCCGATGAAGGTGTTGACCGACTCGATGGGATCCAGTGCGTCCACACCTTCACCTTAAGGTCCGGAGGTACTGTCCGCCGCTGCCCGTCACGCACCCCGCCCGTCACGCACCCCGCCCGTGTGTCATCCATCCAGTGGTCACCGCCTCCTCTGCGTGACATGGCTTTCGCACGCGGGGTCCCCGCGTATCACTGCAACGAACGCGGGGCCCCCGCGTCCCCGGCGGGAAACACGAAAGAGAGTCGCGAGCGAGGCGGAGCGTTACGGACAGCACCTGTGAGAGTGTGCTCGGAGGGATCCGTCGAACGCCCCTGAGTCCGGCGATGCGAAGCGAGCCGTCCTCCCCGGTGCCGCCGGTGCGGTGAGGTCGCGGCTCGGTCGGCCCCTGGTCCACTCAGGGACGGGCCCGGCCGGCTCCACCGCCACACACCTCACCCGGAGTAGGGACCGGGCCGGGATGCAGCCGCCGCTGACAGCACCCCGGCCCGGGGGCAAGTGCCGGCGCGCGAGCGCCGTGCGTCACCTGATCATCGCTGAGCGCACACGGTCCAGGTCAAGAGCGCGCCGGGCACTTGTCCACTTCCGGACATCAGTGGGAAAAAGCGAATCCTCCGACCAGCCCGGAAGTGTTGACATCGACGTAAAGCCGGGGTGAGATACGGCCACTATGACAACGTTGTCCCCCAGCGGCCCCATCGCCGGGCAGCGCAAGGTCCGTCGCGCGACGATGAACGACGTCGCGCGGCTGGCGGGCGTGAGCATCAAGACCGTCTCGCGTGTCGTGAACGACGAGCCGGGTGTGCACCCGTCCACCGCCGAGCGCGTGCTCGCCGCCATCGACCAGCTCGGGTTCCGGCGGAACCTCAGTGCCCGCAACCTGCGCCGGGGGTCCTCCACCGGCACGATCGGGCTGGTGCTGGAGGACGTCGGCAACCCGTTCTACTCCGGCGTGACCCGCGCTGTCGAGGAGATCGCGCGGCTGCGGGGCAGACAGGTGATCTCCGGGTCCTCCGACGAGGATCCGGGGCGGGAGCGGGAGCTCGCGCTCGAGTTCTGCTCCCGCAGGGTGGACGGGCTGTTGATCGTGCCCGCCGGGCTGCAGCACAGTTACCTGGTGCCGGAGATGCGCGCGGGAACGCCCGTGGTCTTCCTGGACCGGCCCGCCGGGGACGTCGTGGCGGACACGGTCCTGGTGGACAACATCGGCGGCACCGTCGAGGCCGTCACGCACCTGGCCGCGCACGGGCACCGCCGCATCGCGTTCCTCGGGGACGCGCCGGACATCTTCACCGCCAACGAGCGGCTGCGCGGGTACCGCGAGGGCTGCGTGCGGACCGGGATCGGGTACCACGAGGAGCTCGTGGCGATGGGGCCGCACGACGAGGGCAGCGTGGCCGCCACGCTGCGGCGGCTGCGGACCCTGCGCGAGCCCGCCACGGCGATCGTGGCCGGCAACAACCGCATCACCGTGCACATCCTGCGCTCGCTCGCCGGGAGCGCGGAACGGCCCGCGCTGGTGGGTTTCGACGACTTCGAGCTCGCCGACCTGTTGTCGCCGCCGGTGACCGTGATCGCGCACGACGCGAGCGCGCTCGGCAAGGCGGCCTCCGACCTGTTGTTCGCCCGACTGGACGGCGACAACTCGCCACCGCGCCGCGTCGTGCTGCCGGTGCGTCTGGTGCCACGAGGATCCGGGGAGGTCCACGCGTGAGTTCTGGTGTTCTCCACCAGCCTGTCAACCTGCCGGCCAACCAGCCGAAGCAGTTCTACCGCGGCGGCGAGGCGATCGCCGCGCTGCGCGGCGGGACGAGCGGCGACTTCGGCCCCGAGGACTGGGTGGCGTCCACGACGACGCTGTTCGGCCGCCCGGACGCCGGGTTGACGACGTTGCCGGACGGGGTGCTGCTGCGCGACGCGGTCGAGGCGGACCCCACCGGCTGGCTCGGCCCCGACCACGTGGCGAAGTTCGGCGCGGACACGGCGTTGCTGGTCAAGCTGCTCGACGCGGGACAGCGGCTGCCCGTGCACTGCCACCCGTCGAACGCCTTCGCGTCCTCGCACCTGAACTGCCGCCACGGCAAGACGGAGGCGTGGATCGTCGTCGGCACGACCGGGCCGAACCCGACCGTCTACATCGGATTCCGGGACGACGTGCCCGCGGAGACGGTCGCGGAGTGGGTCGCCACGCAGAACACCAAGGCGATGCTGGACTCGCTGAACCCGGTGTGCGTGCGGCCCGGCGACACGGTGTTCGTGCCCGCGGGGGTTCCCCATGCGATCGGCGAGGGCGTCTTCATCGTCGAGCTGCAACAGCCCACCGACTTCTCGGTGACGCTGGAGTGGGAGGGGTTCCTGGCCAACGCGGACATCGGGCACCTCGGCCTCGGCTACGACGTGGCGCTCGGCTGCGTGGACCGCACCGGCTGGGGCGGTCAGCTCGAGAAGCTGGTGCGGCAGACGTCGGAGAGGTGGGCGCCGTCGGTCGACCTGCTCGGCTCCGACGCGGACCCGTTCTTCCAGGCGGACCGCCTGCACGTGGAGGGCTCCTTCGCGCTGGAGCCGTCGTTCGCCGTGCTCGTGGTGCTCGAAGGTACCGGCCGGCTCGGTGAGCTGGAGGTGCGCAAGGGCAGCACCGTCGTCGTGCCGCACGCGGCGGGCGAGCCGGTGCTGACCGGTGACCTGGTGGCGATCCGCTGCCGTCCGCCCGTCTTGTCCACTGTGGAGGGATAATGCGATGAGCCGGCCCTTGCTGGAGGCTCGTGATCTCACGAAGAGCTACGGCACCGTGGAAGCGCTCCGCGGTGCGTCGTTCACCGCCTACCCCGGCGAGGTCGTGTCGCTGATCGGCGACAACGGCGCGGGAAAGTCCACCCTCGTGAAGTGCCTCTGCGGGGTGGAGCAGCCGACGGGAGGCACGCTGCTGTTCGAGGGCGAGCCGCTGACCCTCGGCTCCCCCAACGACGCCCGCGACCGCGGCATCGAGACGGTGTTCCAGGACCTCGCCGTGGCACCGGACCTCGACCCGGCCGCGAACATGTTCCTGGGCCGGGAGATCCTCAAGCCCGGTGTCCTGGGTTGGCTGGGCGTCCTCGACAAGAAGGCGATGCGCAGACAGGCCGCCGAGCACTTCACGCGGTTCGGCGCCACGTTGCAGAGCATCGACGTGCCGATCGCCGCGCTGTCCGGCGGCCAGCGCCAGTCGGTCGCCGTCGCGCGGTCCGTCGCCTGGGCGTCGAAGCTCGTGTTCATGGACGAACCGACGGCCGCACTCGGTGTGGTGCAACGGGAACGCGTCCTCGAGGTCATCAAGCGGGTCCGCGACGAGGGTGTCGCGGTCGTGCTGATCTCGCACAACATGCCCGAGGTGCTGTCGGTGTCCGACCGCGTCGAGGTGCTGCGCCTCGGCAGGCGCGTGGCGCGGTTCACGGCGGCGGAGACGACCGTCGAGGAGCTCGTCGGTGCGATGACAGGGGCGTTGTCCCAGGAGGACGCGGCATGACGACCGACGAGAAGACAACGTTGTCAACTCTGCCGGGCGAGCGGCGCACGCCGTTGCTCAGGCGTCTGACCGGCGCGAACACGCTGTGGATCGGTCTGGTGCTGCTGGTGCTGGTCGCCGTGTTCGGGGCGATCCGGCCGGACGCGGTCTTCCAGGTCACGACGCTGCAGTTCCTGCTCGCCGAGACCGCCGTGCTGCTGGTGCTCTCGGTCGGCATGACGTTCGTGATCATCACGTCCGGCATCGACCTGTCCGTGGGCTCGGTGCTGGTGTTCGCGTCGGTCAGCTCCGCGATGGCGATGAACGCGGTCTCCGGCGGCGACGCGACGAACGCGGGCTGGGGCGTGATCGGGTTCGGCCTGCTGGTCGCGCTCGTCAGCGGCGCGGTGTGGGGGCTGCTCAACGGCCTGCTGGTCGCGCGGGCGAAGATCCCTCCGCTGATCGTGACGCTGGGCTCGTTCGGCGCGGCGCAGGGCGCGGCCCTGTTGCTCAACAACGGTTCCAACGTCTCCGGCATCCCGGACCGGCTCAACCGCACCTTCGGCTCCGGCACGTACTTCGGCATCCCGAACATCGTGATCGTGGCCGCGGTCGTCACGGCGCTGGGCGCGCTCCTGTTGTCCACCACCAGGTTCGGCCGCTACACCTACGCGGCCGGGTCGAACGAGGAGGCGGCGCGCCGGGTGGGCATCTCGGTGCGCGGCCACCTGACGAAGGTCTACCTGCTCGCCGGCACGCTCGCGGGGCTGGCGGGGTTCATGGGCAACGCGTTCTTCCGGGTCGCGGTCGTCACCGGCCACGAGACGGACAACCTGAACGCGATCGCCGCGGTCGTCCTGGGCGGCACGAGCATCTTCGGCGGCACGGGGTCGGCGCTCGGCACCGTCTTCGGCGTGTTCATCCCGGCGGTGCTGGAGAAGGGCCTCGTGATCATCGGGGTCAGGGAGTTCTGGCAGCCGATCGCCGTGGCGGTCGTGCTGGTGGCCGCCGTGTGGCTGGACCAGACGAGGCGGCGGGCGCGCAACCAGCGTTAGGCACGCAAGCAGACGTCAGGAAGGGGTGCTGGACCAATGAAGATCCGCTCCGCTGTGGCCGTCACGGCCGCGTTCCTCCTCACCGCGTGCGGCGGCGGTGGCCAGATCGGTGACTCGAACCAGGGTGACCAGGCCACGAACAAGAAGCTGGTGCTGATCCCCGGCATCACCGCGGAACCGTTCTACATCTCGATGCAGTGCGGTTTCGAGGAGGCGGCGAAGGCGGCCGGCTACGAGGTCGACACGCAGGCTCCCGCGAAGTTCGACGCGGGCCAGCAGACGCCGATCGTCACGGGCGTCCTCGCGTCACGGCCCGCCGCCGTGCTGATCGCGCCGACCGACGACAAGGCGATGGCCGGTCCGATGAAGCAACTCAAGGACGCGGGCATCAAGGTCGTCGAGGTCGACACCAAGCTGCAGGACACCTCGATCGCGCTGTCCTCGATCTCCTCCGACAACGAGCAGGGCGGCAAGCTCGCCGCCGAGACGCTGAACAAGCTCGCCGGCGGCAGGTCCGGCTCGGTGCTGGTGCTCAACACCAAGGCCGGCACGTCCACCACCGACGCCCGCGCCAAGGGCTTCGAGGACGCCATCAAGAACTTCCCGAACCTCAAGTACATCGGCCAGCAGTACACCGACAACGAACCCGCCACCGCTGCCTCGAAGGTGACGGCGACGCTGGCGGCCAACCCCGACCTGATCGGCGTCTTCGCCACCAACCTGAACACCGGCGAGGGCGCGGCGACCGGGCTGCGCAACGCGGGCAAGACGGGCGCGGTCAACCTGGTCGGCTTCGACGCGTCGCCGAAGCAGGTCGAGGACCTGAAGGCGGGCACCGTGCAGGCGCTCATCGCCCAAGACCCGGCCACGATCGGCAGGCAGGGCGTCGAGCAGGCCGTCGCCGCGATCGAGGGCAAGGAGACCGAGCGGGACATCGAGACCGACCTCGTCGCGATCACGAAGGACGACGCGGAAGCCAACTCGAAGTACTTCTACAAGCAGTCCTGCTGACAGCGGGAAAACAGGGCCGTCCCACTTCTTTGAACCGCTCCCCGGAAGTTGGACTGGGAATCCAGTTCCGACTCTCCGGGGAGTGGTTCGTTGCGTCCACAGAGTTCGTTGTCTGAGCAGCAGCGGGAGTCCGCTGTTGCGTTGTTCGAGGCCGGGTATGGCAGAGATGCTGTCGCGACCCGGTTGGAGGTGTCCGCGGCGGCGGTGCGACGCTTGCACGATCGTTGGAGGTTGTGGAGCGCGGGAGCGCTGATGGACAAGCCGGACAGACGGTCGTTCACCTTCGAGTTCAAGCTCGAGGTCGTGCGTCGCTATGTCAGCGGTGAGGCGACCGCG
>NZ_FNCC01000009.1 GCF_900100955.1 Lentzea fradiae
GCCGGAGGGCATGGGGGCCGGAGGGCATGGGGGCCGGAGGGCATGGGGGCCGGAGGGCATGGGGGCCGGAGGGCATGGGGGCCGGAGGGCATGGGCGCACCGCTACCGCCACGGGGCGTCGGGGCCGCCGACACGATGTCGCGCCTGACACGGCCACCGCCGCTGTCACCGCCGAACCGTGGTGGAGCTGGGGCGCCGCAGGCGACCCGAGTACCTGCCAGGCCGCGGCAGGCACCCCCGTGGTGGGACGGCGGAGAGGCGGGTGTCCCGGGGCCGCCTCGGCCCCGGCGCGCCTCGACGGGCGGAGGGCCCTCGTGCCGCACCTGCCCGTGCGACCGGCCGCTCCGCACCGTCACCACCCGCCCTCTCACACCGCGCCCTCGCCGTCCGCGCGGCTCGGGCGCACCTTCACCGGTACCGCGGGTGGGTGGTGTGCCACTCGAAGCCGCCGCCCATCCAGGACCTGGTGCCCTTCAGGAACCTGTGCAGCTCCACCGACGGGATCGCCAGCAGCTCCCGATGCCCCTCCTCGAAGTCGCGCACCAGCTGGTTGTGCAGTTCCACGGTCCGTTCCGTCGCCTCGGCGATCGAGCAGCCCCTGTCCGCGGCGATCTGCAGCACCATGTTGCAGACCGGCTTCTCGTCGGCGGCGTCCTTCTCCACCGACACGAGGTCGTTCACGATCACCGACGCCGTGCCCGCCGCCGTGAGCAGCTGACGGACGCGCGGGTCGTAGTACAGCGGTGCCGGCAGTTCGTAGCCGCCTACGGCGTCGATCAGGGTCATCGACGTGTAGAAGGTGTCGTGCTGGCGGGTCGCGAGGTACTGCCACGCCGGTGGGTAGTTGCCCGTGTGGCGCCAGGCCGCGTAGGCCGACCACGACACGAACATCGCGAACGTCGAGTAGCAGACCCGTTGCACCACGGTCGGTGTGCTGCGTGCCGCCAGGTGGGCGATGCCCGAGCGCAGGCCGACCAGGACCGGGTCGGCGGCGAGCGTCTCCTCCAGTTCCGTGGTGAACTCGGCGGCGGGTGCCACCGGGTCCATCGCGGCCATCGCCAGGGCGAGCCGTGGCGGTAGCTCGGCGGGGACCGCGCCCATCTCGGTGTCGTCCGCGTACAGGTCGTCGGCCGCCCACCACGCCGCGTTGAGCCTCGCGGCGATCAGCAGCTGCTCGACGTCGGCGGTGTCGACGTGGGTGAGGACCGCGAGCCGGCCGAACTGGCCGCCCAGGAACCGTTCCGGTTCCTCGAAGCCGCACTCCCCCGCCCACGCGACGAGCCGTTCGTCGACGGCGGCCGCCAGCAGCGGGTCGTCCCGTTCGAGCACCGGCACGTAAAGCGGGGACGCCGTGCCGTCGCCCCAGGGGCGTTCCGCGTAGCCGGGTTCCGGCGGCGGTGCGACGGCCTCGGGCCGCCCGAGCCGGGCAGCGGCGGTGCCCAGCCCGGACGGCCCGGTGAGGAGGTCGTTCATCAGATCCTGTCCGCCACGATCAGCAGGTAGTGGAAGCTGCCCTCCTTGTAGGCGGTGAGGAACGGGTCCTCGACGCCGGTCGCGACCGACGACTGCTGGCGCAGCTCCCAGTACGGGATGGTGTCCTGCGTCAGGTCGACGACGCTGATCGGCACGAAGCCGTTGTCCGCCAGCGCGCGGAAGTACTCGCTGCGCGCGTGGATGTTGCAGATGTAGTGCTGGTCGATCTGGCTGACGGCCCGCGAACGGCCACCCGTCAGGTCGTTGTAGCAGCCGGTGATGCAGACGTACCGGCCGCCGGGCGCGATCAGGCGCGCGAACTCGCCGTACAGCTGCTGGAGGTCGACGTACATCGTCGTCTCGTTGGTCCAGATGCCGGTGAACGACCCCGTGTCGAAACCGGTGTCGAGCATGTTCTTGAAGTGGAACCGGACCTCGTCCTGCACGCCGCGCTCGCGCGCCTGGGCGTTGGCGAACGCCACCTGCTGCTCGGAGATGCTGACGCCGTCGACGCGGGCGCCGAACCGGGCGTGCGCCATGAAGCTGGTGCCGCCGCGGCCGGAGCCGCCGTCCATCAGCCTGCCGCCGAACGGGACGTCGCCGAACGCGTCGAGCAGCACCTCCGCCTGCGCCGTCTCCAGCCTGTGCATCTCGGCGATGATCGCCGCGTCGCGCGCCTCCGGCGGGGCCTGCAGCACCGCCGGGTCGTACTGGCCGAGCCCGTAGTGGTGGTGGTACAGCCCGTCCACCTCGCCGAGCTTGATGTTGACCGGGTCCTTCTCCTTGTTCCAGTAGTCCGCGACGGAACGCTGGTAGTCGGTGCGCAGAACCGGCTTCACAGTGGGGCTGGCCATGACCTGATTGGCTCCTGTTTCGTAAGAACGCCCTGCCGAACGGCTCTGACCTTTCCAGCCTTCGGCGCAGTAGGCGATACACCGTTCAGGCTTGGTTCGGACACGAACGTGTAAGCCGGAGAGCACGTCTGCGTGGCGCCTCCCGGCCCTCTAGCAGGCAGGCACGTCACCTTCGGGGAATCTCGCCGCCCGACCGGATGACGATCACCGGTCGGCGCCCGCGAACCTCAGCGCCCGCACCTCGTCGCGCAGCTCCCGCACCTCCCGCAGCAGCAGGTCGTCGTGCGGGGACGGGGGCGCGGGCTGGGGCGCGACCTCCTCCTGCATCGCGCTGCACACCACGGCGATGAACAGGTTGAGCATCGTGAACGTGCCGACGACCAGGTAGACCAGGAAGAAGATCCACGCGTAGGGCTTGTGCTCCATCAGGTCGCGCATCACGTCGGACCAGCCGTCCCCGGTCGTGAGCTGGAACAGCGTCAGCAACGTCGGGCCGAGACCGGAGAAGCGCGGGTCTCCGGTGTCGCCGAAGAGGTTGCTCGCGATCACGCCGCCCACGTAGACGAGCAGCGCCAGCAGGCCCAGCAGCGACACCAGGCCGGGGATCGACCGCACCAGCGCCGTGACGACCCTGCGCATGCTCGGCACCAGCGCGACCAGCCGCAGCGCCCGCAGGATGCGCAGGCTGCGCAGCACCGCGAGCGACCCGGCCGCCGGGACCAGCGCGATGCCCACGATCACGAGGTCGAAGACGTTCCACGGGTCGCGGAAGAACCGCCACCCGAACGCGTACAGCCGCGCGCAGAGCTCCGCGACGAAGATCGCGAGCGCGAGCCGGTCGACCGCGGCGGGCACCGGCCCGAGCTCGGCCCGCAGGACCGTCGACGTCTCCGCGCCGAGCGCGACCGCGTTGAGCACGATCACGCCGACGATGAAGACCTGGAACCGGTTGCTCTCCACCAGCTCGCCCACACGGGCGCGCACCATGTTCACTTGCTGCTCCTACGACGGGGTTTTGATGCCTATCGGTCGCGGAGCAGGTCGAACTGTTCACCCGGTGGTGTTGATCAACTCCAGCCTGCTCGCCGTCCTGGCGAGGTCGAGCGCCTCGCCGCCGACGATCTCGCGCAGCGGGTGGTCACTCACGAGCGTCAGCCGCACGTCCGCGTCCACGAGCACGTCCACGACGTTGGCGAACCGCTGCCGCGCCTCCCGGTCGCACGTCCGCAGCCGCGGCACCCCGGCGATCACCCAGTCGTCGAACCGCCGGGTGAGCGCGAGGTAGTCGCCGGTCGAGGTCGGCTTCTCGCACAGGTCGCCGAAGTCGAACCAGACGGTCCGCCCGCGCACCCCGAGCGCGGTGAGCGCCCGGCCGCGCACGTCGAGCACCACCGGATCGGCGGGCAGCTCGGCCCGCGGCACGACCCGGCCGGTCTCGAACCGCGACCGCGCGGTCCCGTGCAGGTGCCGGTAGTCGGTGGGGCCGTCGAGCTCGACGACGTCCATCAGCTCCTTCACCAGTGCGATGCCCGGCAGGAACAGGTGGTGGTAGAGCGGGTTCGGCAGCAGCCCGTCCGGCGGGTAGTTCGAGGTCGCGACGACCATCACCCGCCGGTCCCCGAGCACCTCCAGCAGCCGGGTCATGAGCATCGCGTCGCCGACGTCGTGCAGGTGGAACTCGTCGAACGCGAGCACCTCCACCCGGCCGGTGAGCGCCTTCACGGCCTTGGCGACCGCGCCGCGCTCGTGCATCCGCTCGGCGATCCGCTCGTGCAGCTCCTGGAAGAACGAGTGGAAGTGCACCCGCCGCTTGGCCCGCACGGACAGCGCCTCGAAGAACGCGTCCGCGAGGAAGCTCTTCCCGCGCCCGACCGGTCCGTGCAGGTAGACACCCCGCCGCCGCTGTCCCAGCTGCTCCAGCCGCGCGATGGCGGCGAGCTGCGCCTCGTCCAGCACGTACCCGCTGCGCGACACCCGTTCGCGAAGATCCACTGCTACCCCCGCGCCAGCATACGATCGGTGCCGTGAGCAATGTCGAGGCCCGGCCCGCAGAAGTGACGTGCACCTCCACCCCCGGCGACGTCGAGGTCCTGGGTCCGCGCGACGTCCCCCTGGGTGGCCCGCGCGCCATGCGGGTGCGCCGCACGCTGCCGCAGAAGCAGCGCTCGCTGATCGGCGCCTGGTGCTTCTGCGACCACTACGGCCCCGACGAGGTCCGCATGGACGTGGCCCCGCACCCGCACACCGGCCTGCAGACCGTGAGCTGGCTGTTCACCGGCGAGATCGAGCACCGCGACAGCCTCGGCAGCCACGCGCTCGTCCGTCCCGGCGAGCTGAACCTGATGACCGGCGGCAGGGGCATCTGCCACTCCGAGGTCTCCACCGACACGTCGGCCGTGCTGCACGGCGTCCAGCTCTGGCTCGCCCTGCCCGACGCCCACCGCGACGCCCCGCGGAACTTCCAGCACCACGTCCCGCCGACCGTCACGCTGAACGGCGCCGACATCCGCGTGTTCCTCGGCAGCCTCGCCGGCTCCACCTCCCCCGTGCCGACCTTCTCCCCGCTGCTCGGAGCCGAGATCGTCCTGCCGGCGGGCGCCGCCCTCACGCTCGACGCCGACCCGTCGTTCGAGCACGGCGTCCTCCTCGACACCGGTGACGTGACGCTGGGCGAGACCGCCCTCCAGCCCGGCGACCTCGGCTACGTCGGCACCGGCCGCACGTCCCTCGCCCTCTCGTCCGCGAACGGCGCGCGGGTCGTCCTGCTCGGCGGCGAGCCGTTCGGCGAGGAGATCGTGATGTGGTGGAACTTCGTCGGCCGCACCCACGACGAGATCGCCGCCTATCGCGAGGAGTGGCAGGCGGAGTCCGACCGGTTCGGCCGCGTCGACGGCTACCCGGGCTCCCGCCTCCCCGCCCCCGCACTGCCCGGCGGCCGCCTCCGCCCACGTGGCAACCCGGCGTAGAAGACGCACGCACTCCGTCACTTTCCGCACAGAACCAACTGCGGAAAGCACCACACTCCATTACTCCGAACAGCCCAACCGCATCTCGGCCCGCGTACCCGAATTGCCGGTCGCGCACACCCATAACATCAAGTCGACTGAAGCTCCACCACAAAGGAAAACGCAGGTCAGAGACTCCAGTGACGGACATCTCAGATCATTCTCGCGCCTGGATGTCACATCTCATACTTCAGGCCCATTGAAAAACAGGTTCCGATCGCATTACCTGGCAGAGGCATCCACCGGGGTTGCCAGACGTCCAAGGGGGCATGAAGAACGTGACACGAGTGGGTGCCGAGTCTGTTTTCGCCTTCATCGCACCATCCGGCCGCCCGCTTCCGGTCGAGGTCGACCTCGGCTACCGCGCCGACGACCCGCACGCCGTGACCATGACGTTCCGCATGGGCAAGCAGGAGACCGTGTGGCTGGTGAGCCGCGACCTGCTGGCCGACGGCCTGCTCACCACGGCCGGCGCCGGCGACGTGCGCCTCCGCCCGCACAACAGCACCACCGCCGTGCTGGAGCTGCGGTCCGACGTGTCGCACGCCGTCTTCCACGTGCGGTCGTCCGAGCTGCAGGAGTTCCTCAACTCGACCTACGACGTGGTCGCGCCGGGCACCGAGAACGATCACGTCGACTTCGACGCGGAACTGCGCAAGCTCCTCGGCTGACCGGCGCTTTTTCACCCGGACGAGTCCGTACCTTGGACTTTCTCCAACCCATAACGTCGGCCGGGTGACCACCACGAGTTCCACCGCGTACAGCCGAGACCTGGGTGACGAACTGCGCCGGCTGCGGCAGAGGTTCACCGGTCTGCGGGGCCGCGGCCTGGCCGTCCAGCTCGGCTGGGACCCCAGCAAGGTCTCCAACCTCGAGCACGGCAAGATCAGGGCGAGCCCCGTCGACCTGGCCCAGTACCTCACGGCGTGCGGCAAGGACGTCGACTTCCTCGACGACTTCCTCCGCCGCTACCACAACGCCTTCGACCCGTTCTTCGCCCAAAGCGCGGACGACCACCGCACGCTGACGATGGCACAGGCGAGCGCCACGAAGATCACGGCCTACGACGTCCTGACCGTGAACAGCCTCCTGCGCACCCCCGCCTACGAGCAGGCGCTGGAGACCACCACCGGCATCGCCCCGTCGGACGTCGACCGCCAGGCCGTCCTGCGCCGCCCGAGCCGCCCGGAGTGCACCTTCTTCCTGCACGAACTGGCCCTGCGCACCCACCCGGGATCACCCCAGGTCATGGAAGACCAGTACACGTGGCTGCACGCCAACTCGGCGGTCCTGCGCATCATCCCGGCGGACGCCACCACGGCCGTGCTCCACTCCCCGTGCACCCTCTTCGAGTTCGAGAGGACCCCACCGGCGGTCCACGTGGAGACGAGCATCGCCAAGGTGTTCGTCCAGGACGACAGCACGGTGGCGAAGTGCCGGGTGCTCTTCGAGCTCCTCGACGCGATCGCCCTGGACGAACACGAGTCACGGCGCAGGCTCACGGAGCACCGGGGCCCGACCCCGCTCCGAGCCCTGGCGAGGACTCAGTAGCCGTACACGAGGTCGAAGGCGAGCTGCGGGTCGAACTGCCCGGCATCCACCCCGGGTGCCTTCCCGCACCGTCCGTCCGAGTCCCCGGGAACCTTGACCCACAACAACATCTCGGCCCCACCCCCGGTCCGGGCGACAGTCCCGAGCTTGCGCCCACCGGGGTTGCACCACTCCCCGTTGTGCCCGTTCCCGTTCCGGCTCGTGTCGATCACGAAGGGCTTGCCCCCACCAGGCAACGCCCCGCTGACGGCGTTCGCGTAGGTGACGGACGCGGCCGTCGTGTGGTAGTTCGACACGTTGACGGCAAACCCGCGAACATCCCGAACCCCAGCGGCATCAAGCCGCCCGGCCATGGTCCCGGCAGGCACCCACTGGGCATTACCGGCATCCAGGTACACCCACGTGTTGGGTGCCTTCGCCTTGAACTGCTCGGTCGCATACTTGATCATCGCCGTCCGCTCGGCGATCTGCCCGCTGTCCATGCAGTTGAAGTCGGCCAGCGAGTCAGGCTCGACCACCACGACGGCAGGCCGGTTCCCGATCCCGGCGGCGAACGCCGAGATCCAGCTCCGATAGGCAGACGGCGACCCGGCCCCACCCCCGGAATGCCCACCACAGGCATCACGACCAGGGATGTTGTAGGCCACCAGCACCGGCAGCTTCGACCCGGTCCCGCCGACATGTCCGCTGACAGCGGACCGGATGTCCCCACTCCAGCTCCCGAACCACCGGGCGATCGGCTTGGACGAGATGTTCGCCTTGATCGCGGCCTGCCGCCCGTCCTGCGGATGATCACGCACCCACACGGCGGGGTTCGACTGCGGATCAACGTAAAACCCGTCGGTCATGTCCAACGGACTACCAGCGGCCTGCGCAGCAGGCGCAGCAACAACAGCCGCCAAAACGGCCACCACAAGCGCTCGAATCATGCCCAGAACCCAACCGCCCACCGCTTAAGAGGCGGTAAGTCGCACACAACCCCAGATCATGCGACCCACCCACCCGCGGCCCCGGCTCCTTCGGCAGCGCCCCTGTCAGGGAGGCGAAGCCCCGAACACCTCACCGAACCCCGGGCAACACCCCCGCCTGCAACGGCAGCAACGGCGCCACCACCCGCGAGAACGGTCCCCTGACCACCATGCCCCCCACAGCCGAAAACGGCGAGGAGGCATCGAAAACATCAGGAACCCGGGCGAAAACAGCCCACCGCTCATCCCAGGACTGGACAACGTCAAGATGCCCACCGGGCAGGAACCGGGTGAGATGCACCCCGGCGACCTCCCCGGTCTCCCCCAGCAACGGAAGCAGCCGGAACCCGCCTTCCCGCCGCAACCGCCCGATCAACTCGACGCTGTCCATCTCACCGTCACATCCCTGGCTGGGCCGTCGCATCCGGGACGGGGGCGGCCGAAGACACCTCCGCCCGGTAAGCAGAGACCGCAGCATCCCGCTCCTCATCCGACCAGCCAAGGGGTCCGGCGATCAGTTCAGCCACCTGGCCCGCCACCGATACACCGAAGTCGAGGTGTTCGACCGCGATTCGAGTCCGCCTGGCAAGAACGTCCTCCAACCCCAGCGCACCCTCGTGCGTGACCGCGTAGACGATCTCCGCACCCAGGTACCCACCCACCGGCGAGGCCAGCGACGAGTCCTGCGCGATCATCGCCAGCAGGTCCGAAACCGCAGATCCGTACCGCCGCAGCAACCGCTCCACAGTGGACAGCGACAGCCCGGACTCCGCGGCCACCCGAGCCCGGTCAGCCCACAGCTCGTGGAACCCCACAGCCCCGTGCAACGGCAACCGGGCGGTCAGCGAAGGCGCCACCGCACGCCCGAGCCCGGCAACGGCAGCGTTCACCACATCAGCGGCCATCACCCGATAGGTCGTGTACTTGCCACCGGCGATCACGAAGAACCCGGGCTCCGGCTGAGCCACCGCGTGCTCGCGCGACAGCTGGGCGGTGTCACCGGATGCCCCGTCCAGCAACGGCCGCAGCCCTGCGTACGTGCCGACGACGTCCGAAACGGACAACGGCGTCCGCAGCACGGCGTTCACATGATCGAGGATGTACGAAACGTCTTCGGCGTCAACACCGACGTCCTCGGGTGCACCGGAGTACGGCGTGTCGGTCGTGCCGATGATCCAGTGGGCGCCCCACGGGATCACGAACAGCACGGACTTCTCGGTCTGCGTGATCAGGCCGCCGTCGAGCTGGATCTTCGACCTGTCCACCAGGATGTGCACGCCCTTGGACATCCGCACGTGGAACGGCGGCGTTCCCGGCGACAGCGAGTTCAGCGAGTCCGTCCACACACCGGTCGCGCTGATCACCCGCCGAGCACGCACCACATGCGTCACACCGGTCAGCTCGTCCCGCACGGACGCCCCGGACACGCGGCCATCGGTGCGCAGCAACGAGGTCACGCGTGCGCGGGACACCACGGTGGCGCCGTGCTGGGCGGCCGTGCGGACCAACGTGGACACGAGCCGGGCATCGTCCATCTGCGCGTCGTAGTACCGGATCGCGCCGGCGAACGCGGACGCGTCCAGCGACGGTCCGATCGACGCCATCTTCGAGCGCGACAGGTGCCGGTGCATCGGGACCGCACCGGCGCCGCCGATCGAGTCGTACAGCAGCACGCCCGCGCCGACGTAGGCGCGTTCCCACTGCTTCTTCAGCGGGAAGAGGAACGGCACCGGCCGCACCAGATGCGGTGCGAGCCGGCGCAGCAGCAGGCCGCGTTCCTTCAGCGCTTCCCTGACCAGCTTGAACTCCAGCTGCTCCAGGTACCGCAGACCGCCGTGCACGAGCTTGCTGGACCGGCTCGACGTGCCCGCCGCCCAGTCGTGCGCCTCGACGAGCGCGACGGACAGGCCGCGGGACGCCGCGTCGAGTGCGGCACCCGCCCCGACCACACCGCCTCCGACGACCAGCACGTCGAACTCCGTGCCGTCCAACGCCTCCAGCGACCGGGCCCGCCGGGCCGGATCCAGCTTCGCGAACAACTTCTTCAGCTCCTCAGCAACAACAACGGTTCAGCGGACGTCGGCGTCGACCCAGTCGAACGACTTGGTCACGGCCTTCTTCCAGTTGCGGTACTCGCGCTCGCGTTCCTCGGCGGGCAGCGACGGCGTCCAGCGCTTGTCCTCCGCCCAGTTGGCGCGCAGCTCGTCGAGCGACGACCAGTAGCCGACGGCCAGTCCGGCGGCGTACGCGGCGCCGAGCGCGGTCGTCTCGGCGACCACCGGACGCACGACCGGGACGTCCAGCACGTCCGCCTGGAACTGCATGAGCAGCTCGTTCGCGACCATGCCGCCGTCGACCTTCAGCTCGGTCAGCGGCACGCCGGAGTCGGCGTTCATCGCGTCCAGGACCTCGCGGGTCTGGAACGCGGTCGCCTCCAGCACGGCCCGTGCGAGGTGGCCCTTGTTGACGAACCGGGTCAGGCCCACGACGGCACCGCGCGCGTCCGCCCGCCAGTACGGCGCGAACAGGCCGGAGAACGCGGGCACGAAGTAGGCGCCGCCGTTGTCCTGCACCGTGCGGGCCAGCGTCTCGATCTCCGGCGCGGAGCCGATGATGCCGAGGTTGTCGCGCAGCCACTGCACGAGCGACCCGGTGACGGCGATCGAGCCTTCCAGCGCGTAGACGGGCGCCTCGTCACCGATCTTGTAGCAGACCGTCGTCAGCAGGCCGTTCTTCGACGCCACCTTCTCGGTGCCGGTGTTGAGCAGCATGAAGTTGCCGGTGCCGTAGGTGTTCTTGGCGGTGCCCGGCTCGTAGCACGCCTGGCCGAACGTCGCGGCCTGCTGGTCGCCGAGGATGCCCGCGATCGGCACGCCCTTCAGCACGCCGCCGGGGCCACCGGTGCCGTAGACCTCCGAGGAGGAGCGGATCTGCGGCAGCATGGACAGCGGGATGCCCATCTCCCCCGCGATCTCGGCGTCCCACTGCAAGGTGTCGAGGTCCATCAGCATGGTCCGCGACGCGTTGGTCACGTCGGTGACGTGCAGGCCGCCGTTGACGCCGCCGGTGAGGTTCCACAGCGTCCACGTGTCGGAGTTGCCGAACAGCAGGTCGCCCGCCTCGGCGCGCTCACGGGCGCCCTCGACGTTGTCGAGGATCCAGCGGATCTTCGGGCCGGAGAAGTAGGTGGCGAGCGGCAGGCCGACCTTGGCCTTGTAGCGGTCGGCGCCGCCGCCGAGCGCGCCGAGCTCCTCGACGATCGCCTGGGTGCGGGTGTCCTGCCAGACGATGGCGTTGTAGACGGGCTCGCCGGTGTTCTTGTCCCACACCACCGCGGTCTCGCGCTGGTTCGTGATGCCGGCGGCGGCGAGGTCGCCCGCGTTGAGGTCGGCCTTGGCGAGGGCCTGGCCGATCACGAACCGGGTGTTCTGGGAGATCTCGACGGGGTTGTGCTCGACCCAGCCGGCCCTCGGGAAGATCTGCTCGTGCTCCTTCTGGCCCACGGCGACGATGGCGCCCGCGTGGTCGAAGATGATCGCCCGCGTGCTGGTCGTGCCCTGGTCGACGGCGAGAACGTACTGCGTCATCGGGGGAAAGTCCTTTCGGGATGGTCAGAACACGTCAGAACGCGAGCGAGGCGACGACACCGGCGAGCGCGCCGCCGATGAGCGGTCCGGCGACCGGCACCCACGCGTAGCCCCAGTCGGAGTCCTTCTTGCCGGTGCTCTGGCCGTCGGCGCCCTTGTAGGACAGCGGCAGGAGGGCGTGCGCGATGCGCGGGCCGAGGTCACGGGCCGGGTTGATCGCGTAGCCGGTGGGGCCGCCGAGGGAGGCGCCGATGCCGACGACGAGCATCGCGACGGCCAGCGGGCCGAGCTGGGTCGGCGTCTTGCCGAGCGCGAGGACCACGAAGACCAGCACGAACGTGCCGATGATCTCGCACACCAGGTTCCAGGTGTGGCTGCGGATCGCGGGTCCGGTCGAGAAGACCGCGAGCTTGAGGCCCTCGTCGGGCGTCTCGTCGAAGTGCGGCTTGTAGGCGAGCCAGGCGAGCACGGCGCCGAGGAACGCGCCCAGCATCTCGCCGGCGAAGTAGACGAGCGTCGACGCGACGCCGACCGGAACTCCCGGCGCGTACTCCTCCGCACCGCTGGCGAGGATGCCGACCGTCACGGCGGGGTTGAGGTGCCCACCGGACTTGTAGGCGATGTAGACACCGGCGAAGACGCCGAGACCCCAGCCGAAGTTGATCAACAGCCAGCCGCCGTCGAAGCCCTTCGTCTTCGCGAGCAGCACGTTGGCCACCACGCCCGCACCCAGCAACAGCAAGACGCCCGTGCCGAGCACCTCGCTGAGGAACACAGTCCCGAGACCCACGCTGGCCTCCCATTCGTCCTTGAACGGCTGATCACCCCGTGGTGATTGAGGCGGACCGTAATGACCGGCGTCACGCCCGCTCAACAGGTGCTGTTCGACAATGTCGACACCCCCGAACCCCGGTTGAGTGACGACGCGGTCACGCTGGGCACAGCCAAGGCGTTTCGGCCGGGTTTCGTGTGACGCCGCCCGCTCTACCTGTTCGACATTGCCGACACGGGTCGTCTCAATTACGTTCGTCGCGTGCCGGGACCCATCCAGTCGATCGAACGAGCCGCAGCCGTGCTGCGGCTCTTGGCGCGCGGCTCCGGCCACCACGGTCTCACGGAGATCGCGGACTCGCTGGGTCTAGCGCGCGGTACGGCGCACGGAATTCTCCGCACGCTGCAACGGGTCGAGTTCGTCGAGCAGGACCAGTCGACCGGCCGGTACCGCCTCGGCGCGGCACTGCTGCACCTGGGAACGTCCTATCTGGACGCCAACGAGCTGCGTTCTAAATCGATCAACTGGGCGGACACGCTGGCCGCGCGCAGCGGTCAGGAGGTGCGCATCGGAATGCACCACGACGGCGCCGTCCTCGTCGTGCACCACGTGTTCCGGCCGGACGACTCGGTGCAGACACTCGGCATCGGCGCGATGCTGCCGTTGCACGCGACCGCACTCGGCAAGGTGCTGCTCGCCTACGACCCGGCGCTGTCGGCGGCCGCGCGGCAACGGGAGCTGACGTCGTTGACGCGCAGGACGATCACGCGCCCGCAGGCGTTGGAGCGGGTGCTCACGGAGGTCCGCGCGCAGGGCTGGGCGGGCGAGGCCGAGGAGTACCTGCCGGGCGAGGCCAGCATCGCCGCGCCGATCCGCGTGCCTGGCGGCCTCGTCGTCGGCGCGATCGGCGTCTCCGGCGCGGCCGACCGGCTGTGCGACTCGGCGGGCAGGCCGCGCGCGACGCTGGTGCGGCAGGTCGTCCAGGCCGCGGAGGCGGTCACCACCTCGCTGGTCGACGAGAACTGAGGGGCAAGGCGTGCAACGGTTCGTGATGGCGATCGACCAGGGGACGACGTCGACGCGGTGCATCGTGTTCGACCAGAACGCCCGGCTCGTCGCGGTCGCCCAGCGCGAGCACCGGCAGTACCACCCGCGGCCGGGCTGGGTCGAGCAGGACGCCGTGGAGATCTGGCGCAACGTCGACCGGATCATGCCGCAGGCGTTGCGGCAGTCGGGGATCACCGCCGCCCAGGTGGTCGCGCTGGGCATCGCGAACCAGCGCGAGACGTTCGTGCTGTGGGACAGGCACACCGGCGTCCCGGTCGGGCGCGCGATCGTCTGGGAGGACATCCGCACCGAGGAGCTCGTCGCGGAGCTGGGCGAGAAGCCGGGCATCGAGGAGGTCCGCGACCGCTGCGGCCTGCCGCTCGCGACCTACTTCTCCGCGCCCTCGCTGCGGTGGATGCTCGACCACGTCCCCGGCCTGCGGGAGAAGGCCGAACGCGGCGACGTCCTGTTCGGCACGATGGACACCTGGCTGATCTGGAACCTCACCGGCGGCGTGAACGGCGGCCTGCACGTCACCGACGTGACCAACGCGTCGCGGACCATGCTGATGAACCTCTCGACGCGGCAGTGGGACCCGGTGCTGCTGGAGTTCTTCGGCGTGCCCGCCTCGATGCTGCCGGAGATCCGCCCGTCCACGGAGATCTCCGGCACGACCACGCGGGTGGTGCCGGGCATCTCGATCACGGCCGCGCTGGGCGACCAGCACGCGGCGCTGTTCGGCCAGACGTGCTTCGAGAAGGGCTCGATCAAGGGCACGTACGGCACCGGCGGGTTCCTGCTGATGAACACCGGAACCGAGCTGGTGAGGTCGAAGCACGGCCTGCTGACCACGATCGGCTACCAGATCGGCGGCGAGCCCGCGTACGCGCTGGAGGGCTCGATCGCCGTCGCCGGGTCGCTCGTGCAGTGGTTCCGCGACAACCTCGGCCTGATCCACTCCGCGCCGGAGATCGAGACGCTCGCGCGCACCGTGAAGGACAACGGCGGCTGCTACATCGTGCCCGCGTTCTCCGGCCTCTTCGCGCCGCACTGGCTCGCGCAGGCGCGCGGCCTCGTCGTCGGGCTGACCTCGTACATCAACAAGGGCCACCTGGCACGTGCCGTGCTGGAGGCGACCGGCTGGCAGACGCGGGAGGTCGTCGACGCGATGAACGCCGACCTCGGCACGCCGACGCCCGCTCTGAAGGTGGACGGCGGCATGACCGCGGACCACCTGCTGATGCAGTTCATCGCGGACGTGCTGGACGTCCCGGTGATGCGGCCACTGGTGGCGGAGACGGTGTCGCTCGGCGCCGCGTACGCCGCGGGCCTCGCCGCCGGGTTCTGGCCCGACCTGGAGGGGCTGCGCCGCAACTGGCACCTGGCCGCGCGGTGGAACCCGGTGATGGACGCGCGGCACCGGGAGGACGAGTACGCGAACTGGAAGCGGGCCGTGGAGCTCACGTTCGCGTGGGCCCGCTCCACCCCGTCCTCTTAGGACCGGGATCGACCGGTGGCGCGGCCCGTCGCGGGACGCGCCACCGTGCTTCGGCGAGCTGTCAGGAGCGGTGCTCGCGCACCCACGCCACCACGTCGTCGGCCGCGATCGGCAACGTGTCCGACAGGATCTCGGCGCCGTCGCCGGTCACGACGAGGTCGTCCTCGATCCGCACGCCGATGCCGCGCAGCTCGGGCGGCAGCGTCTCGTCGTTGGGGTGGAAGTACAGGCCCGGCTCGACGGTGAGCGCCATGCCGCGTTCGAGGATGCCCTGCTGGTAGGTCTCCTGGCGGGCGTCGGCGCAGTCGTGCACGTCGAGGCCGAGGAAGTGCCCCGTGCCGCAGACGATGTAGCGGCGGTGGTGCTGGCCGCCGGGGTCGAGGGCCTTGTCGACGCTCACCGGGAGCAGGCCCCAGTCGTGCAGGCCCTCGGCGAGCACGCGCATGGCGGTGTGGTGGAAGGCGCTGTAGTCGTTGCCGGGCCGCACCTCCGCGAGCGCCGCGACGTGGGAGGCGTGCACGAGGTCGTAGACCTGGCGCTGGGCCGCGGAGAACTCGCCGCCCACCGGGAACGTGCGGGTGACGTCGGCGGTGTAGAGGGAACGCATCTCCACTCCCGCGTCGAGCAGGAGCAGGTCGGTGTCGTTCACCCGGCCGTCGCACCGGGTCCAGTGCAGCACCGGGGCGTGCGGGCCGGCGGCGACGATCGAGGTGTAGCCGGGGCCGTTGCCCTCGGTGCGGGCGCGGCGGTCGAACGTGCCCTGCAGCCAGCGCTCTCCCCCGCCGCGCACGGCCTGGCCGAGCTCGGCGGCGACGTCGGCGAAGCCGCGCACGCTCGCGTCGACGGCCTGGCGGAGCTGGCCGATCTCCCAGTCGTCCTTGATCCGGCGCAGCTCGGCGAGGGTGGTGCGCAGCTCGTCGCTGTGCGAGCCGGTCAACGCGTCCAGGACCGGGTCGACACCCTTGGCGACGAGCGTCTCCGGGTGACGGCCGCGCAGCGCGTTCGCCAGGTCTTCGAGGGGGCGGGCGGTGATGCCGAGCGCCTCACCCCACTCCTTCGGTCCCGCCGCCGCGCCGATCCAGAACGGGCTGCGGTCGGCGTCGCCGAAGAAGTCGACGCTGTGGGCCTCCGACGGCACGGGCACGAACAGCGTCGCGTCGTCGCCGGACATCACCAGCACGGCGCCCTCGACCTGGCAGCCGGTGAGCCACACGAAGTCGCTGTCGGCGCGGAGCTCGTGGAACGTGTCGTTGGACCGGACGTGCGCCCGTCCCGCCGCCAGCGCGATCCGCCTGCCGGGCAGCGCCTGCGCGAGCCTGGCCCGGTGCGCCGCGGCGGCCTCCGCGGTGCCGGCCGGCAGGTCGATCGAGCTGTCCCACTCGCCCCAGCCGTCGCGGATGAAGGTGCGGAACCCGTCCGCGTCCACCAGTTTCGCCATGTCGCGGCGTGTCCGAGCCAATGCGCTGTCCTTCCGGGAGTGGTCTTCCCGACCACCCTTCCTCCTGCCGGAGGGGTCCCGCCACTCCCGAACGGGGATAGCCTCAGGCTATGGAACTGGAGATCCGGCACCTGCGGGCGGTCTGCGCCATCGGCGACGCGGGCAGCCTCTCGCGCGCGGCGACCCAGCTCGGCATCTCCCAGCCCTCGCTCACCACCCTGCTGCAACGGGTGGAACGGCTGGTCGGCGGCAAGCTCTTCGACCGCGGCCGGTCCGGCGCCGTCCCCACCGCGCTGGGCGCGCAGATGCTCCGGCGGGCCCGGCTGCTGCTGGTCGAGCTGGAGGCGTTCGGCTCCGACCTGGCCGGGCGCGAGGGCCCGGTCCGCTTCGGGTCGGTGCACATGGAGTGCGTCGCACCGCTGTTCGGGCGGCTGGAGGAGGTGCTCGACGACGTCACGCTGGTGGTCGACCCGTCGTCCACCGGCCTCGCACTGGCGCTCGCGAACGGCCACCTCGACGCCGCGGTGATCGCCGTCGACGAGGACGGCGACCTGGGCCTTCCCCGCGGCGTCGGGCAACGGGTCGTGGTGCCCAGCGTGCCGGTCTTCCTCGCGCTGCCCGCGACCCACCCGCTGGCCGAGCGGTCCGAGCTGGACCTCGCCGACCTCGCGGACGAGGCGTGGGTGGCGCCACCGGGTGCCGAGGACGGCTCCCTGACGTCCCTGCGCGCGGCCTGCCGGGCGGCGGGGTTCGTGCCGCGGATCCGGTTCGAGATGCCGAGCGGCGCCGGCCGCGCGCTGGTCGCGGCCGGCAAGGCCGTGCAGGTGGTCGAGCCGACCTCGCAGGGCGGTCCCGGTGTCGCGGTGCGGCCGCTCGCCGGGTCGCCGATGCGGATGAGGCTGGTGTTCTGCTGGCGCCGGGAGCGGCTGACCTGGGACCAGGCCAGCCGCGTGTTCACCGCCGTCCTGGACGCCTACGCGGCCCAGGCGCTGGCGAGCCCGGTGTTCCGGCCCTGGTGGGAGGAACGGGGCGCCGTTCTCACCTGGCCGGGCTGAGGCCGTCGAGCCAGGCCCGCCAGTCGGCGTCGTACCGGGTGCCGATGACCCTCGTCAGGTGGTCGCGCGCCCCTGCCCAGTCCCCCGCCCGGTAGTCCGCCAGCACCGCGGCGACGTCTTGCGGGTGTCGTTCCACCAGGTAACGGACCGCGAGGTAGCCCCAGTTGTAGACGCGTTTCGTGTCGTGGTCGTAGGTCGTGTCGAAGAGAGCGCTCAGCGCGTAGGTCTGCTTCTTCGCCTCGGCCAGTGCGTCCGTGTAGACCTCTCCGCGATACGTGTAGGAGAGGTACTCCGCGAACCCCTCGATCCACCACACGGTCGGCGTGGTCATGTTCTCGGCGAAGTCGCCGTGCATGTTGAACCGGCCGTCGAGGTAGTGGGTGTACTCGTGGTTGAGGTTCCAGATCGCGAACGACGGCAGCCAGTCGGCCTCGTGCGCGATGAACCGCGCCTGGTTCGCGGCGGGGTCGCCTTCCAGGTACATGCCGCCGTTGTTGGTGGAGATGTCGAACAGCACCCCGGCGTAGGTCCGGTAGTCGGCGGAGGTGTCGAAGACGACGACCTCCAGCGAGGTGTTGCGGTCACCGGCCACGGGTCCGGGGTCGCGCACGAGCCGGTGGAACACCGCGTCCTGCCCGGCGAGCGACGCGCACGTCTGCCGCAGCTGCGACCGCGTGAGCTGCTGGGCGCGGATCGTCAACGACGCGCTGCACGTGTGCCGGACGGTGAGCACACGCCTGTCGATCGTGGCGCGGAAGTCGCACGTGCCGTAACGGCCGCAGTTCGCCTTGTCGTACCAGTCGACCATCTCGGCGACGCCCACCCACAACGGTGCGAGACGCCCGACGACGTCACCACGCCTGACCAGGTCCATGAGCAGGGAGCGCGGCGCGATGTCGGCGTACTGCAGGAACCTGCCGAGCTCGCGGGTCGCGTTGTGCACCAGGTACTGGCGTTCGGTGCCGAAGAACGCCAGATTCCGCACGACGAACCTGTGCAGTGCGCGCAGCACTTCAGGCTGCGCCCGCACCGCTGCCACGAAGTCCGGCGAGCTGTGGCCGTAGTAGAGCATCACCATCCCGGCGTGCACCGCCGCGTCGTCGGCGCTGGTGTAGTTGTCCAGCAACGACGTCAGCGCGCGCAGCTCGGCCGGATAGTCGGCGACGGCCGTGTAGATCGTGGACTCGGGTGTGGTGTGGTGGAGGTTCCTGGCGATTTCGGGTGGCAGCAACGGACTGTGCGGTGCGCCAGGGGTGGCGGCGTGCGCGGGTGAGGGCGCGAGCAGGCTCGCCACCAGGGCGAACAGCAACACCAGTGGTCTCACGGGGAATGTCATTCGAGGACCTCCGCAGGGTTGAAGGTTCCCCGAGCGTCACACCGCCGGAAGCCCCGCGAGCATCCCGTCCGCTCATAGCACGCTGCTATGGACCCGCTACTCCGGTTTCGGTGGCTCCGCGTAGAGCAGGTGCCGCACCTGCGGCGGTCCCTCGGCGAGCACGAGGGCCGCCTCGTAGTTCGCCTGGTCTACGACCGTGCCCCGTTCCAGGTGCTGGCGCAGGTGCTCCTGCCAGGTGGCGACCGTGAAGGTCTCCAGCATCGTCCCAGGCTTCTCGGTGTCCCGGAACAGGCCCCACATCGTGGCGCCCGTGCGTCGCCGTGCCCTGCCGACGCGTTGCATGGCGTCGACGAACTCCCGCTCGTTCTCGGTCGGCACCCGCCACTCGACGGTGACGAGCACCGGCCTACCGGCGGTGTCGGCGATCTGCGGCGGTTCACCCCAGAACGTCGCGGGACTGACGTCCAGCGGCCGGTCGATCAACGGCAGCCACCTCGTGGCGACGACCGCCAGCACCACCATCGCCACCGCGGGCACGATCATGGCCGTGCGCAGCCCGTAGGCGTCCGCGATCGAGCCCCACACGACCGCGCCGAGCGCCTGCCCGCCCATGAGGATCAGCTGGTAGTAGGACAACGCCCTCGCCCGCGTCCAGGCGGGCAGCAGGATCTGCGCGGAGGCGTTGAACGTCGACAGCGTCGCGATCCAGCACGCGCCCGTGAACAGCATCGCGACGATCACCAGCGCGACGCTCCCGGTCAGCACGGACGTGCTCGTGGCCGCCGCGTAGACGAGGGTCGCGTACAGCACCAGCCGGTTCTTGCTCATGAGCCGCAGCAGCTTCGGCACGATGAACGCGCCGCCGATCGCGCCCGCGCCGACGCTGCCGAGCAGCACGCCGTACCCACCGGCGTCGAGCTGCAACGGCCCGCGGGCGATGGCGGGCAGCAACGCCCACAGGCCGCTGCCGAACACGATGAACAGCGTCAGCCGGGTGAGCACGCGCCGGAACAGCGGCGAGCTGCCGACGTACCGCGCACCCGTCCGCACGGCCGTCGCGATGTGCTCGGCGCCGAGCGGCCGGTTGTCCGCGGGCCGCCGCCACCGCGCGAGGACGATCAGCACGCCGAGGAACGACACGGTGTTGAACCCGAACGTCGCCTCCGGCCCCACCGACGCGATCAGCAGGCCGCCGAGCGCGGGCCCGATCGCCCTGCCGACGTTCATGTTGACGCCGTTGAGCAGCGCGGCCTGCGGGATCTCCTCGCGCGACACGAGCTCCGGCTGGATCGCCTGGAACGACGGCATCGACAGGGCCTGACCGACCGCCATCAGCGCGAGGAACCCGAGCAGTCTCGCGGGCGTCGCGCTGTCGGTGCCCGCCAGCAGCATCAGCCCGCCCGCGCCCGCCAGCATCAGCGCCTGCCCCGCGAGCAGCACGTGCCGGCGGTCGAGGATGTCGCCGAGCGCCCCGAACGGCACCACGAGCAGGAACACCGGCAGCGTCGTCGCGGTCTGGACGAGCGCGACCTGCAGGGCGGTGCCGCCGAGGTCGCCCATGAGCCACTGGGCGCCGACGGTCTGCGCCCAGGTGCCGATGTTCGAGGCGAACTGGGCGAGCCACAGCGCGCGAAACGCGCTGCGGCGCAGAGGTGCCCACGCGGAGACGGTCACCGCCTGATCTTCACACCTGCGGGACCTCCGGGCAGACCGGCGACCACGACGGGCTTGCTTTCGGTCAACACTGAAGCTATCGAGTCGATCAGACCACGGTCACCGGGTGCCGGACCACCGCCCCGAACAGGTAGCCCTGCGTGTTGAGGGGAACCTCGTCCGGCTGGCCGGCGACCCGCGCCCGCAGCACGTGCGCCCCCGGCCTCGCCTGCCACGGGACCTGCCACCGCGTCCAGCCGCCCCGCGCGACGGGCGTGGCGCGCCGCCAGGTCCGTCCGTCCGTCGAGACCTCGACCTCCCGCACGCCGTGCGGCGACCACGACCGGCCGGTGAGCACCCGCCTGCCCGCGGGCACGGTGGCGTCCCAGGCCAGCTCGAACGCGCTCTTGCCGACCTGGGTGGTCACCAGCGTGCCCCCGGCCGGGTAGGAGGGCCCGATCAGGCGGTAGTAGTCGGTGTCCCACGGCGAGTGCAGCTCGGACGTGGAGACCTCCAGCGAGCCGAGCCACTTGATGCTCGCGATCCCGACCCAGCCCGGCACGACGAGCCGCGCGGGGAAACCGTGGTCGGGCGGCAGCGCGGCGCCGTTCATCTCGTAGGCGACCAGCACGTCGTCGAGGGCCTTCTCGACCGGCAGCGGGCGGCGCACGCGGCCGAGGTTCACGCCGCCGGTCACGTAGTCGTCGTCCAGCCCGGCGGGCAGCACCGAGACCGCCGACGGCCGCAGCCCGGCGCGCCTCAGCAGCAGGCCGAGCGACACCCCGCGCCACCGCGCGTTGCCGATCGCGCCGAGCCGCCACGGCGTCCCGGACACCGCCTGGCCCTGCTGCGAGGTGAAGAAGCTCCTGCCGTTGCCCGCGCACTCGATCACGGCCTCGACCGAGACCGACGGCAGGGCTTTCAGGTCGCGCAGTGAGAGCGACAACGGCCGGGCGACCCCGGACCCGGAGATCCGCAGCCGCCAGGTGGCGGCGTCGAGCAGCGGGGTCGACGTGTGGTTGCGGACGAAGAACTTCGAGACCGGCGTCAGGGAACCGGTGCCGCGCAGGGCCTCCCAGCGCGTCTCCGCGTTGGTGCCGTGCACGACGAAGTCCGTGGCGGGCAACGGCTTCACGATGGAAGGCGCCGCCGCGGCACGAGACGGGAGCAGGGTCAGTCCAGCAGCGAGGAGCACACCGCGCCGAGAGATCATGCGTCGACGCTAGCCAGGCCCACCAACACCGCTCCCACATCGCGGGACCGTCTCAACAGGAAGTCGCTGACGTGAATTGGGTCACACCCACGACCGGGTGACATCCGCCAGGGCGCGGACCTCCGCCACCCGGTCGGACCAGCGCTTCCGAGCACTTCCCGCAGCAGGTGGGACCGCCTTTCCGGTGGTCAGGCGGCCACCGGGACGGAGTTGGCCACCACCCGCAGGCACCGGCTGCGATCATGATCACCTCCCGGCGCGCCACAGCGGAAACGTCAACGTGCGCACGGGTTCTGCTCGATACTTCGCGCACAGCACCGCAGGAGAGAAAGGCCCGAGCACACGTGATCTCGCCCGAGTACTTGCTGTCGACCCGCGAGTTCGAGGTGCTGTGGCACGCGCTGCGGCTCGGCAGGATGCCGTACCCGCTCGACGTGCCCAGCGCGGGAGACACCGAGAGCGAGCGGAAGGCGCTGGTGGCGAGCACCCTCGAAAGCCTGCGCCGCCGCGGCGTCGGCGACGACGCCCGGCTCGAGGAGCTCATGCGGGTGCTGGACGAGCACGACGTCTCCGTCGACGCCGTCGCCGGGCTCGACAGGACCGTCCGGGGGCTCGCCGCGTCCAACGGGATGCTCGCGGTGCTCGCCGTGATCGACAACGACAAGGTCGGGCTCACCGAGATCAGGCCCACGGGGCTCGCCAGGGAGATCGTCCGCCTCCTCCCGGCGGGCGAGGCGGGGCCGGGCAGCGCCCTGTCCGTGCGCCTGGAGACGTTGCAGCAGGCCGTCGCGCTGCAGGAGGCCGAGGAGGAGGACGACGACGACTCCGAGGACCCGTGGGGCGCGGCCGACGAGGAGCTCGACGACCGCCAGGCGCTGCTCAGGGCGGGACTGTCCGCACAGGACGCGAGGCAGATGGACGAGCTGGCGGCCAACCGCGTCGCGGGCGGCCAGTTCGGCGTGACGCACGGGCGGCGCCGCGCGGACGTGCTCATCAACTGGTTCGACACCCACCAGGGCCGCTACCTGATGGTCCGCTCGGACGGCTGGCTCAGCCTGTCCCCCACCGACAACGACCGGATCGCGACGCGGATCGACGCCGTCCTGGCGTGACCGGTCCCCGCCCGCGCGGGCGTCATTCTTCCGGAGTGCGCCCGCTCGCGCGTCCGATTCGACGGGTTCACCCCATCCAGTGAAGACGGTCCGACGTGGACCAAGCTCAAGAGCACCCTAAATCGATCACATTCACCACTGTGATTTGAATCACAGCCACCTCCGGCGAGGTGGGCGCGCACACTGTGATCAGGCGCGGAGCGCCCGTTCGGGCGACACCTGGAGAGCGCTCCCACAACCTGCGCAAACGATCACGTTTGTTACAGGCCGTTCACCTGGTAGTGGCCCGGTCAGCTGCGGCGAAGCCATTGTGAACGCTGGTCTCAATTGGTAACTCGCGCGAGAGAATTACGGGCGATGCACCGGGCGACCCACGATACTTCCCGCATGTACATCGTCGGTGAGAAGGACGCTGTCCCGCTCAGGGACACCGTCACCTCGGGTCAGGTGCAGCTCGACCCGACCGCGGGCGAGGAGCTCCGCAAGCAGTTGCAGGCGCAGATCGACCAGGTCGACCACTGGCTGGAGCGCGCCAAGGTCAGCATCGCCCGGCCCGTCCCGCTGGGTGCCAACCCCGTCGGCGACAAGATGCGCGACAAGTTCACCCACCGGGCGGAGGGTGAGCAGTACTCGTTCGTCAACGTCATGACCGCCTACCGCTCCGTGCTCGAGCAGACGAAGAACTCGATCGTGGCCGCGATCGACAACTTCACCCGCCTCGACGAGGAATCCCAGGCCGAACTGAAGAAGCACATGGGCACCAGCTGAGCCGAGGCCAGCTGGTTCCACCGAAGCGAGAGGCGAGCCGGTCATGCCCCCCGAGACCGACCCCAGTCAGATCGAGAACGTCCCGGTCCTCACGGATCCGCAGAACTGGGCGTCGCGATCGCACCAAGAGCTGTACGCCGCGGTGCACACGAACAACGACCCCGGCCAAGCCGGTCAGATCAGCTCAGAGTGGAGCAAGTACGGCAACGAGCTCACCGAGGCGTCACGCATGATCAACTCGGTGATCGCCTCGTCGGAGTCGAAGTGGACGGGTGAGTCCGCCGAGGCCGCGCGCGACGCGATGAAGAGGCTCGGCGACTGGGTCGACGAGACCGCGCGCACGGCCGTCGAGGTCGGCAAGAAGGTCGCCGACCAGGGCCACGTCATGGAGAACGCCCGCGCGCAGATGCCCGCCCCGATCGAGTTCGACTGGGCGAAGGCCGCCGCCGCGCTGTCGCAGCCGGGCACGGCCTCGTTCGTGCTGGCCGCGGCGGACATCGCGGCCGCCAACTCGGCGTCGCGCGCGGCGCACGACCACGCGATCCACGTCATGACCGACATGGAGAACAACTCCCGGCAGATCGACTCGTCGGTGCCGACCTTCAAGCCGCCGTTCAACCCGAACACGGGCACGGTCGAGGAGCCGGTGCTGGCGCGCACGCTCGCCGCGGGCGCTCCGACGCTCGCCAGCGCGGAGACGCTCATGGCCGCGCAGACCGCGACCGGGGCCGCCGTGTCCGACGTGCCCGCCGTCAACGGTGGCGCGGGCGCGGGTGGCGCGGGTGGCGGTGCCGGTGGCAACGCCGCCGCCTACAACGGTCCCAGCGCGACCCAGCCCGCCGCGGCGGCCTACTCGCCGGCGGCCCCCGGCTACGCGGCTCCCGGCACGGCCGGTGCCGTCAACGGTGGCGCGGGTGCCGGTGGCACGGGCGGGGCAGGCGCCGGTGGCTCGTACACGCCGCAGATGCCGAACTACAACCCCGGCAACACCAACGCCGCGGCGGCCTACACGCCGACCGCGCCGGGCTACACCCCGGCCGCCAACACGGGTGGCACCTACACCAGCGGTGCGGGCAGCAGCACGTACACGCCCCAGCTGGGCGGCGGCTACACGCCGAGCCTCGGCGGCGGCGTGACCAAGGGCGGCGGTGGCAACAGCGGCAGCTCGTACACGCCGCAGATCCCGAACGTGCCGACGGTCGGCAAGGACATCGCCAACCCGAACTACACCCCGCAGAACCCCAAGTTCACCCCCACCGCACCGGGTTACACCGGTCCGGGCGGCACCAGCGGCTTCGGCGGCGGAGCGGGTGGCGCCGGTGGTGGCGGTGCCGGCGGCGGTGGCGGTGCCGGCGGTGGCGCGGGCATGAAGGGCGGCCCGATGGCGTTCACGCCCTCGATGGGCGCGGGCGGCGGTGGCGGTGCCGGCGGCTTCGGCGGCGCGGGTGCCGGCGGTGCCGGTGGCGCCGGCACGATGACGCCCGGTGGCTCTGCCGGTGTGCAGGGCCAGCAGATGCGCGGCGGCATGCCGATGGGCATGGGCCCCGGTGCCGCGTCCGCGGCGGGCGCCGGCATGGGCGGCGCGCCGATGGCCCCCGGTGCGGGTGGCCGCGGCGAGGACGACAAGGAACACCGCTCCGCCAGCTACATCATGGGCGGCGACCTGTTCGAGATCCCCGGCGAGAACCTGCCCCCGTCGGTGATCGGTGCCGCCAAGGTCAAGAAGCAGAAGGGGTCCGAGCAGTCGTGATCACGCCGGAGTTCCTGCTCACGCCGCGCGAGTTCGACGTCCTCTGGCACGAGCTGCGGCTCGGCCGGGTGCCGTACCCGCTGGACGTTCCGAGCGAGGGCGACACGGAGCAGGACCGCCGGGTGCTGCGCGAGAACACGCTCGAGGACCTGCGTCAGCGCGGTCTGGTCGGCAACCAGCGGCTGGAGGACCACCTCCGGCTGCTGAACGACCACGAGGTCTCCGTCGACGCCGTCGCGGGGCTCGACCGGACCGTGCGGGCCCTCGCCGCCTCCAACGGCGACAGGGCCGTGCTGGCGATCATCGACGACGACCGGGTCGGGCTGCTCACCATCCGGGAGACCGGCATCGCGCGCGAGATCGTGCGGGTGCTGCCGGACGGGGAGCCCGGTCCCGGCACCGCCGTCAACGTGCGGGTGGAGACCCTGAAGGAAGCGGTCGCGATCAAGGAGGCGGAGAGCAGGAGCGCCTCCGACGACCTCCTCGGCGTCGGCGAGACCGAGGACGACGACCGCGAGGCGCTGCAACAGGCCGGTCTGTCGCCCCAGGACGCCAAGCAGGTCGGCGAGCTCGCGGCCAACCGCGTGGCGGGCGGCCAGTTCGGCGTCACCCGTGGCCAGCAGCGAGCCGGTGTCGTGATCAACTGGTTCGACACCCACCAGGGCCGTTACCTGATGGTCAACTCGGACGGCTGGCTCAGCGTCTCGCCGACCGACAACGACCGCATCGCCACCCGCATCAACGCTGTGCTCGCGTGAGCTGACTCGCGACGCAGCCGAACCACCGCCGCCGGAGGACCGTGTGAATCCCGCCAACCCCTACCAATGGGTCGAAGAGTACGAGGCCAAGCTGGCCGACCTGAAGCAGAAGTCGGAGAACCTGACCGAGAACTTCGCGGCGTCCTCCGCGACGGTGACGTCGAAGGACGGCTCGGTGACGGTGACGGTGGGCCCCAACGGCGGCCTGCAGAACCTCCAGCTGGGTCACCGCGCGGTGGAGCTGGGCTCGTCCCGGCTCACCGCGGTGATCCTGGAGACCGCGCGACGTGCCCAGAAGCAGGCGGCGGAACAGGTGCTCGAGCTGTTCAAGCCGCTCGGCGAGGGCACGGAGGCGTACCAGATGGTCTCGGACTCGATCCCGTCCGACGACGAGGACGAGACCGAGGACAACGACACCTACGACGAGATCGACGACGAACCGGAACCGGCCCCTGCACCGCCGGCACCGGTGAGCCGGCCCCCCGCCGCCCCGCAGCCGCCCCCGGTCCGCGGACGGCCCCGTGCGGCCGACGACGATGACGACGACAACCAGCCCTGGTAAGGATCAACGATGACAGCGCCAGAAACTCCACTCCCGTCTCCTCCCGGGATGCACATCACCGAGGAGAACAAGCTCAAGGGCTCGCTGTTCATCGAGGCGTACGGCAGCCTCATCGACGGCATCAGCAAGGACGCGGAGTCCGAGACCGAGAAGGCTCTCGACATCACGTTCAACGCCATCGGCGCGGCGTCGGCCACGGTGATGCTCGCCATCGACCCGCTGGGCAGCATCATCGGCGCGGGCGTCGGCTGGCTGATCGAGCACGTGAGCTTCCTGCGCGACGCCCTCAACCAGCTGATGGGCAACCCGGAGGAGATCCAGGCCAACGTCGAGGCCAACAAGCAGCGGGCGGTCGAGATCCGCCAGCTGGCGGAGGACCACAAGAACGGCCTCGCGACGTTCGACGGCTGGACGGGTGAGTCGTCCGAGCTGTTCAAGACGTCGATGGACGGCATGTACCAGGAGCTCGACGAGCTCGCGAGCGCCGTCGAGACCAAGGCCAAGATCGTCGCGATCATGGGCATGCTGGTCCAGGTCCTGCGCGACATCGTCCGCGACCTCATCGCCCAGCTGATCGGTTCGCTGATCGGTGGCGCGATCCTCGCCGCCGCCGCCATGATCCCGACCTTCGGCGCCTCGATCCCGATCTTCTGCGGCTTCGCCGTCGGCAAGGCCGTCGCGCTGGGCACGAACATCGCGTCCCGCGTCGCCCGCGTCGTCGCCGCGCTCGCCCGGCAGATGAAGCGCATCGGCGACCTCGACGACATCATGGCCAAGATCAGCAAGGGCTGGCAGCGCTTCGAGAACGGCGCGGACGTCGCCGAGATCAGCTGGGAGGCGTACAAGGCCCAGAACGACGTCGACAAGGCCGTGGACGGCGCCCGTGGCGGCTCCGGGTCCACCCAGACGTCGGCGGCGGAGACGAACGCCCGCACCGAGACGGTCCAGGCCCGGCCCGCCGAGACGGTCGCGCGCGTCGCCGCCGAGGCGCCCACGGCCGAGCGCGCGGTGATGGCCAACGCGTTGCACCGGCCGACCGAGCAGGCGACCGCGCAGGTCCAGGGCAAGCTGGCGAACGAGGTCATGCGCCCGACCGCCCAGGTCCAGGGCACCCCGGCCCACGCGCTCCTGCGACCGACCGAGCAGGTCCAGGCCACCCCGGCCCACGCGCTCCTGCGTCCCACCGAACAGGTCCAGGCCACCCCCGCCATGCGGGCGATGGCTCCGCTGGAACCCATGCAGCAGGGCACGCCGGCCATGCAGCCGATGGAAGCGTTGCAGCCCCGGCACGAAGCGCTGCGGCCGCTGGAGCCCACGCAGTCCTTCGTGCGGGCCGAACGCCCGGTGGAGCCGTTGCAGCCCATGCAGTACGGCGAGCGCATCGCGGCCGAACCCGCCCAGCCGTTCCAGCAGGCACGCCTGGCGGACACGCCCGTCCAGCCGTTCCAGCAGGCGCAGGCACGTCTCGCCGACGTGCAGCCCATGCAGTACGGCGAGCGCATCGCGGCCGAACCCGTCCAGCCGTTCCAGCAGGCACGCCTGGCGGACACGCCCGTCCAGCCGTTCCAGCAGGCGCAGGCACGTCTCGCCGACGTGCAGCCCATGCAGTACGGCGAGCGCATCGCGGCCGAACCCGTCCAGCCGTTCCAGCAGGCACGTCTGGCGGACACGCCCGTCCAGCCGTTCCAGCAGGCGACCGCGTCGGACTCGACGGTGGCGTCGGGCGTCAGCATGACGGCGGGCTCTCCGGTCCACGACGTGCAGCCGATGCAGGCGCGCGAGATGTACTACAGCGAGTCCACGCCGTCGTCCGAGCCGCTCCAGCCGATGTCCTCCGGCTACGAGCCGATGGCCAGGACGCAGATGGCCAACGTGGCCGAGACCCTCGCACCGTCGCAGCCGCGTGAGTTCTCGCGGATCGAGGCGCAGCCGTTCTACGAGAGCGTGAACCCGTTGACGGCACACGAGGCGCTGCGGCCCACCGCGGGCTTCGAGGCCGGTGGCGAGACGAGCGCGACACTGCCGTCCGCTCCCGAGCGGACGGTCCGGCGGACCGACTGAGTCCGTCCCCGCAGCCGGGATCCCTGCTTTACCCGCCCTGACGCAGTATCTGGAGAAAGCCTCTCATGGCCAAGGTGAACCCCGCCCCCGCACCCGCCGTGGAACCGGCACCTCAGCCGGCCCCGGCGAACCCCGCGGCGAACCCTGGCGCGACGCCGTCGTCGCCCAGCGCGGGCACCAGCGGTGGTCCCACCGGCAAGAACGGCTTCTCCGTCAACCCCGACTCGATGCAGGGGTTGCAGAACAAGGCGGGTGACCTGGGCTCCCGGCTGCAGGGCATCGCGGGCGGCCTGCGCGGCCTGAACTTCAGCGGCAACGCGCTCGGTCCCATCGGGCTGTTCGCGGTGCCCGCGCTGAACCAGTCCAACGACAACGCCGTCCAGCAGGCGGACAAGGCGTCCAAGGCGTTCGACGACGTCAAGACGAAGCTCAACGCCACGCAGCAGACGTTCAACAGCGTCGACGCCGCGCAGCAGAAGACCTTCCAGTCCCTCGACCCGACCACGTCGGCCAAGAACGCGCCCAACAACCCCGGCAGCGCCCAGGGCCCGAACACGCCGGGCGGCCCGAACTACCAGGCGCCGCCCACGATCAAGGGCGGCGACGTCAAGGGCGGCCCCTCGGGCACCAACGCCCCCGGCGGGGGCAAGGTCACCGGACCGGCCACGATCAAGGGCGGTGACGTCAAGGGCGGTCCCGCGGGCACCGGCACCGCGGGGGGCGGCAAGGTCTCCTCCGGGCCGCAGGTCAAGGGCGGACCGGCGAGCTTCACGCCCACCGCCCCCGGCTACAACGGCCCCGGCGGCTCGGTCAGCACCCCGCCCAACGTGAAGGGCGGCGCCGGCGCCACGCCCGGTGGCGGCACCAACGCCACCACCGGTGGCTCCTCCGTCAGCGCCCCTCCGAACGTCAAGGGCGGCGCCCCTGGCGCTACCGGTGGCGCGAAGACGCCCGCCGCGTTCACCCCCACCGCGCCCGGCTACACCGGCCCCGGCGGGACCAACACCAGTGGTGGCGCGAAGGGCGGCACCACTGGTGGCACCGGTGGCGCCAAGACGCCCGCCGCGTTCACCCCCACTGCTCCTGGCTACACCGGTCCCGGCGCGACGAACGCCAGCGGTGGCGCCAAGGGCGGCGGCACCACCGGTGGTGCGAAGACTCCCGCGGCGTTCACGCCGACCGCGCCCGGCTACACCGGTCCCGGCGCGACGAACGCCGCCGGTGGCGCCAAGGGCGGCACCACCGGCGGTGCCAAGACTCCCGCGGCATTCACCCCCACCGCGCCCGGCTACACCGGCCCCGGCGCCACGAACCCCGGCGGCGCCAAGGGCGGCACGACGGGTGGCACCACGGGCGGTGCGAAGACGCCCGCGGCCTTCACCCCGACCGCTCCCGGCTACACCGGCCCCACGACTCCTGGCGGTTCCGCCAAGGGAGGCACGACTCCCGGTGGCACGCCTGGCGGCACGCCCGGTGGCACGAGCAGCGGTGGCGGCGCCAAGGCGCCCGCGGCCTTCACCCCGACCGCTCCCGGCTACACCGGCCCGAGCACTCCCGGCGGCAGCGCCGGGGTGACGTCCCCCGGCTCCCAGAACGCGGCCGGAGCGGCCGGTGGCGCACGCGGCGGCACCGCGGCTCCCGGCGCGGCGCCGGGCATGGCACCGCCGATGGCTCCCGGTGGCGCTCCCGGCGCCGGCGCGAGCGGTGGCGAGCGCAGCGGCAACAAGTTCGGTGGCGGAGTCGGCGGCAGCAAGGGCGTCTTCGACGCGCCCAAGGCCCCCACGCCCGACAACACCATCACCAAGGCTCCCGGCACCTCGCCCTCGACGCCTCCCCCGGCACCGAAGCCCACCCCGGCCCCGTTCACCCCGACGGCCCCCGGCTACACCGGCCCCGGCGCGGTCCCCGGCTCCAACGCCGGTTCGACCCCCGGCGGTGCCACTCCGGCCGGTTCCAACCCCGGCGGCTCCACCACGCCCGGCTCGACCCCCGGCTCCACGCCGGGCACCGGTGGCGCGAAGACGCCCGCGGCGTTCACCCCGACCGCGCCCGGCTACACCGGCCCCGGCGCCGTCCCCGGCTCCAACGCCGGTGGAACCTCCGGCGGCGCGACGCCGGGCGGTGCCACTCCGGGCGGCACCTCGCCTGGCGGTGGTGCGCCCAAGGGTTCGGTCCCCGGCATGCCCCCCGCCCCCGGCACCCCGGGCACCCCCGGCGGCACGCCGGGTGCACAGACCCCCGGCCCGCAGGCGTCGACGGTCACCTCGCCGTCGCAGAACGCCCCGCGCGGCGGCGCCACCGCCGGCCCGATCGCCTCCCCGGCGGCCAACGCCGGCGGCATGGCCCCGCCGATGGCTCCCGGTGGCGCTCCCACCGCCGGTGCGACCGGCGGCGAGCGCAGCGGCAACAAGTTCGGCGGCGGAGTCGGCGGCAGCAAGGGCGTCTTCGACGCGCCCAAGGCCCCCACGCCCGACAACACCATCACGAGGGCCCCCGGCACCTCGCCCTCGACGCCTCCCCCGGCCCCGAAGCCGACCCCGCTGACGCCCCAGCCGAGCACCACGACGCCGAACACCCCGGCACCGAACACGAACACCCCGCCGCCCGCGCAGACCCGCCCGGCCCCCACGCCGCCGCCGGTCACGCCTTCGCCGGCCACCACGCCCGGCACCCCGGCGCCGAACACGAACACCCCGCCGCCCGCGTCGGCCCGCCCGGCACCGGCCGCGCCCCCGGTCAACGCCCCCAGCACCAACGCGCCCAGCACCAACGCGCCGAACACGAACACGCCGCCACCGGCGTCCGCACGTCCGGCGCCGGCTGCACCACCGGTGAACGCGCCGAACACCAACACTCCCAACACCAACACGCCGAACACGAACACGCCGAACACGAACACGCCGCCGCCCGCGGTCACGCCGTCGCCCAGGGCCGACACGACGCCGTCCCCGCAGCAGCCCAAGGCGGACACGCCGCCTCCGGCCCAGACGCGCCCGGCGCCGGTCACCCCGCCACCGGTCAGCACGCCGCCCGTCAACACGCCGAGCCCGACTCCGAGCCCGACGCCCACGCCGAGCCCGGCGCCGAACGTCACCCCGCCACCGGCCAACGTCGCCACCCCTCCGCCGAGCACGACGTCGCCCAACACCGCGACGCCGCCGGCGAGCGTGCCGTCGCCGCGGCCGGAGTCGACCGTCCCGCCCGCCACGCCGGCGCCCAAGCCGGAGGCCACCACGCCTCCGGCGGCGGTGCCGACCCCGAACACCCCCAGCCCGAGCACCCCCGGCCCCAACACCGCGAACCCGGCGCCCGCCCCGAACACCAGCACGAACACCCCGAACCCGGCGCCCACCCCGGCAACGCCGAACCCGAACGCCACGCCCAACCCGCGCCCGGAGACGACCGCTCCCCCGGCCGGGACCAGGCCCGCGCCGGAGCCCGTGCAGACCCGCCCGGCCCCGGCCAACCCGAACACGCCCGCCCCGAACACGCCCACCCCCAACGCCGACGTCCCGCCGGCCAACCCCAACACCTCCACCGGCGACCCCGCCGTCAAGACGCGCCCGGCTCCCGCCGCGCCGTCGCCCACGCCGTCTCCCGCGCCCAGCCCCAACGTCACGAACACCGGCGCGGCGCCGGACGTCGTCGTGGTGGCGCCGGTGGCCGGGCCGAACCCCGCCCCCGGCACCGACGGGGGCCGTGGTTCCGACCCGGCCAACTCGTCCCCCGACGCTCCGCCGCAGGACAGCACCACCCCGGACGCCGGTTCGTCGGTGAAGGACCTGCTGGCCGACGTCGACAATGTCGTCGTCGCGGTGGGCAACGCGAAGGGGCTCGGCCACCAGGCCGCCGCGACGACGCTGGTGAAGTCGTTGCGCGACGGCGGTTTCCAGGACAAGGTCACCTTCGTCGCCGACCCCGAGTCCGCGACGAAGATGGAGCTCCTGATCACTCCGGACCTCCAGCCGGTCGAGATCGTCAACTCGCCGAACCACTCCCCGGACAGCAAGACGCTGTTGCTGTCGGCGGGTGAGGACACGGTCGGTCCGAAGAACCCGCGTGCCGCCCTCGAGTTCCTCGACAAGAACAACGTGGACGAGGCGGTCGTCCTCAAGCCGTACGCCTGGGAGATCAGCTCGCGACTGCTCCTGCAGCGCGATCCGAACGCCGAGGGCGGCGTCAAGATCACCGATCTGGACCCACACATCAGCCCGCAGGCGCGCTACGTCTACGACGTGCCGAAGGTCGGCGACCTGAAGGACCTGGCCGCGCTCATCGACAACGAGATGCCCAACGACCCCGCGAAGGCGCAGGGCATCAAGACGGTCGCCGACGCGGTGATGAGCGACAAAGCCGACCTGATGCCGGTGTACGGCCTCGGGGCCGTGGACCTCATGTACCGCCCCGGCGTGTCCAACAACCTCGCGACGGCCCTGCACTCGCTGGACACGAAGCCGTCGATCATGATGGAGATCACCGACTCGTCGGTGTGGTTCGTGCCGAAGTTCGAGGCGGACTGGCTCAAGCGCGCGGACATCGCCTCCCCCGACCTGCAGCAGCAGATCGACGACCTGAAGCAGGGCGACGTCCTGGTGGTGAACACCGGGTCCATGCCCCAGAACGTGTTCCAGCAGGTGTTCCAGCTCGGCAGCCTGCCCGCGATCAACGAGGGCGCGAACTCCACGAACCTGACGCACCTCATCGAGAGGCCGAACATCTCCGTCCTGACCGCCAAGACGCCCTACCCGGACGTCCCCGGCGCGGACGGTGCGGCCAAGGCCGACCTGGACAAGGCGAGCGAAGGTCTTCGAGCAGACACCCCCTGGATCACACACGTCACCGAAGGTGATGCGAAGGAGGCTGCGGCGCGGGCGATGAACGTCACCGCCGCCCTCGAGACCTTCAACGCCCTCAGGGACTACGTGCAGTCGCCGGGCCGCGACCCCAACGAGCCGGCCAGCAGCGTCACCCAGGTCTCCACCGTGCTCAAGCCCGCGATCGAAGGCCAGGGCGCGGCGGTCGCGGACATCCTCTCCGATCTGCCGGAGGCCGGGCAGATCGCCGACTACATCGACAGCAAGCCGGGAAGCTCCGGGAGTCAGTTCAACTTCGGCGCCGACGACGTCGACCTCACCAAGGACCAGCTCGACAAGATCATCGACCTGCTCGAGGCGCAGAAGCCGGGGCTTCAGGACCAACTGTTCAACACCCCCGCGAGCAACGACCCGGGCGGTACGGTCGACTCCCCCGATCCGAAGACGGCGGAGAACGTCGCCCACCTCACCGACCTGCTGAAGAACCTCTCGCAGCCGGACAGCGACGTGAGCAAGTACTTCTCGCAGGTCTACGAGGACGCGCGCGCACCGCACAACAACCAGGTCGTCCAGGCCCTGACCCTGTGGCAGAACCCGCCTTCCCCCGACACGCCACCCCGGTACGCGCCGCCGGCGCCCGAAGCCCCGTCGTCGCCGACCGCTCCCCCGGCCCAGCCGGCGCCGGCCGCCCAGGTGCCGAGCCCGCCGACGACGGTGGACGCGCCGCCACCAGCCGCACCGGCCCCCGCGCCTGCGCCCGGCCCGGTCAACACCGACACGAGCACCGGCACGGACGTGGAGTCCGACACCGAGTCCGACGGACCGGACATGACCGACGTCATGTTCGACTTCGGCACCGACACCAACACCGACGCACCCGCGCCCGCACCTGCTCCCGCGCCCGCGGTGAACAACCCCGCGGACACGAACGCCGACAGCGACGCCGAATCCGATGCCGAGTCCGACGGACCGGACATGACGGACTTCCTGTTCGACTTCGGCACCGACACCAACACCGACGCGCCTGCGCCTGCACCGGCGCCCGCGGTGGACAACCCTGCGGCGACGAACGTCGACAGCGACGTCGAGGCCAACACGGAGTCCGATGCCGAGTCCGATGGACCCGACATGACCGACTTCCTGCTCGACTTCGGCACCGACACCAACACCGACGCGCCTGCACCCGCGCCTGCACCCGCGCCTGCACCCGCGCCTGCGCCTGCGCATGCGGTAAACAACCCGGCAGAAGAGAACGCTGACAGCGACGTCGAATCCGATGCCGAGTCCGACGGACCCGACATGACGGACTTCCTGCTCGACTTCGGCACCGACACCAACACCGACGCGCCTGCGCCCGCACCCGCGCCTGCGGTGGACAACCCGGCGGACACGAACGTCGACAGCGACACCGAGTCCAACGCCTCGAACTACTTCGACGCCCGGTCCAACCCGGACACCACCAGCGACGTCGACTCGGACACCGACTCCTTCTTCGACGCCCGGTCCAACCCCGACACCACCCCTGGCACCACCACTGACACCGACACGGCCGCGGACACCCAGACGCCCGCACCGAGCACCTCCGCCGACGCGCGGCCCGCTCCTGCCCCTCCGGCACCCCCGGTCGCACCGCCGCCGCCCGCCGCGCCGCCGATGCCCGCTGCACAACCGGCTCCGAGCACGAGCACGAGCACGGACAAGGCCGTGGATGGCGACGGTCCCAAGCGCATCAAGGTCGGCGCCCCGCCGCCCATGACGCCGCCGACGCCGGAGTCGCACCGGGGCAAGGACGTCTTGACCGACGAGTCGTGGCGGCATGACCCGGCGAAGACGGCGGACTGGTCGACGCCGAACAACCCGGCTGACCGCAGCACGTGGGCCGATCGTCGCAACGACACCGATGTCCGCACGGTCGACCAGATCGTGCATGACGTGCGCACCGACAGCACGGTGTCGGACATCAAGTCGTACCAGGGTTTGATCAACTACGACCTGCGGCGGATCGAGACCACGCCGGGCAACTTCGTGCAGGAGTACACCGTCAAGGTGCACCTCGACCCTGCCGCGAACGTCACGCCGGAAACGATCGCCCAGGTCAAGGACAACGCCACCAACGGCGTCAACAACCTGGTCAACAAGGGCTTCCGCCTGCCCAGCGGCGACCAGTTCCACCTCAACCTCGAGTTCACCGACAACAAGGCCGACGCCCACACCAGCGTCAAGGTCGACCCCGCCAACCCCAACCTCGACCAGACCCACTGGAACGGCGACGCCAGCCCCGAGGTCCTCGCCCACGAAACCCTGCACTACCTCGGAATCCCCGACGAGTACAAAGACAGCACCCGCGTCTTCCAGCAACACGACACGAACTCCGGCGTCCACCAGAACGACGGCGGCATCATGGGCGCCGACCTCCACCTGCCCGACCCCGGCGTCCTCCCCCGCCACCTCTGGCTCATCGAACGCACCGCCAACAGCCAGGTCATGGTGCCCGACACCACCATCGAACCCGCCGGACCGGCCACCGTGCCACCACCGGCAGGCTGGACTCCGCCCGAGTCCACCACCGACACACCGTCCACTCAGGACACCTTCACTCCTCCCAAGACGTTCGTCGGACCGGACGTGCAGACGCGGCCGATGGACGCGGACATGCACATTCCCGGCGCCTTCCCCGTCGACGCGGACGCCGACGTGCGTCCTCCGCAGACGCACCTGCCGAACCTGGACAAGGTCGGCCTGGTCGAGTCCGTCCTGCGCGGCGCGGCCTTCCAGGGCGTGGACGTCCCGAACGCGGCGCCGCTGGTCGGGTTCACCGACATCAAGACCACTGTGGACGGTGTGGTCGCGGACGTCCGCGAGAACCCGGGGAAGCACGACCACCCCGCGCTGAACCCGCCCGCCCTGTCGAACTGGGTGGCGGGCAACGTCAGCCCCGACGCGCTGGCGAAGTTCCACCCCGACCTGGAACCGAACACCCCCGGCCTCACCGGTGACGCCAAGGTCGACCAGTGGCGGGCCAACCTCGCCACCGACCTCGCCACCGGGTCGGCGAAGCGCTGGGACGTCGTCAACGCCGGGCTGGACACCACCGGCATGAAGCCGAGCGACGTCGACGTGATCAACCACATCACGCAGGAGGTCCGGCAGAACGGCGCGCTGCCGTCGTCGCCCGATCTCGTCGCCCACGCGCTCCAGACGCCGGCGTGGGCCGACTCCCAGGTCGGCAAGGTCCTGCCCGACTCGATCGCGCAGGCGTTGGACGTGCAGATCGTCGTCGACAACGACGGCGTGCGGACCGTGCACGGCCCGGCGGGCGCGACGCAGGTGCAGCTCGTCTCGCAGGACGGCACGTTCGGCGCGATCGGCTCCCCGACGCCGCGGGAGTTCCAGGCAGGCATGGAGGCGTGGCTCGCGGGCAAGTCGTCCGCCGAGATCAACCAGACCATCGGCGACCTGTACAAGGGCCGCCAGGACAAGGGCCTGTACGACGCCGCGCAGAAGACCCAGCTGATCAAGCGCGCCGCCGCCCACCCCGGCGGCCCGACGGGGTTCAAGAAGGACCTGCTGGACGAGCAGGCGAAGATCGAGCGCAGGCTCAAGGACTCCCGGTCCCAGCTGTCCCTGCTGCCCCAGTCGTTCCAGTCGCCGCAGCAGCGTCAGCAGCAGTCCCAGGTCAAGCTGGACATCGCACGGGACACCGATCTCCAGGCGAAGGTCAAGAACCAGATCGCCGAGCTGGACGCCGCCAAGCAGCGTGCGGCGCTGATCCACGCCGTCGACACCTACGTCGCGGGTCCGACCGCCGACAAGCTCACGAAGCTCGGGCCGGGCGCACGGCGCGAGCTCGAAGCGCACGTGGCGGCGGAGATCGCGGCGGCCCAGAACGCCGGGTTCGACGTCACGGAGCTGAAGGTTCTGCAGCGGCGGCTGGAGAACGAGACCAACGCGCGGGCCGCGGTGACCCAGGCCCTGCGGCACGGCGGTGTGCCCGCGCTGCAGAAGGAAGTGGACAAGGCCAGGACCGCGCTGGAGGACTTCCGCGAGGGCAAGGACGTCTACACCGGCTTCAACGGCTTCATGAACCGGTGGTTCGGCACCGGCGAGAACATGAGCCATGTCGACTTCGACGCGCTCATCGCCGAGGCCGAGGCGACCGTGGCGGCGAACGAGCGGCAGCTGGCGTTCGCCACCGATCCCGAGTACAGCAACCGCTTCACGAAGATCACGGAGATCTGGGACCGGATCCACCGGGTCGAGCAGATCAGCAAGAACCTCGGTGAGGGCGGACGGCGCCAGGCGGAGCTCGAAGCCAAGATGCGGGCGGCCGCGGACGCGCGGGAGAACCCGGCGCCGCGCGACGAGGCCGGTCCGAGCACGAACCCGGCCCCGGCCACCGGCGTGGACGCCCGGCAGGACGGCCCCCGGCTCAGCGACTGGCAGGAGCACTCGGCGTTCAAGGCGTCGTTGTTCGGCAAGTCCTCCGCCGAGCTGGACGCCCTGGCGGCGCTGCACCGCGACAACCCGGAGCGGTCGTACGCGATCGAGCTCATGTCCCGCAACCTGGAGGTCGCCGGCAAGGACGGCGGCATCGACCAGGAGCTGCGGGACCTCGAAGCCGAGATCCGGACCACCCGCGGCGACATCGACGACCTGAAGCACCTCTCCGACGCGCTGCCGGACGCCTGGAAGACCGAGCTGATGCTCACCGACCAGGCGCAGCGCCAGGCCGAGCGGAGCGACCTCGAGCTGCAGGCGCTGAAGCTCGACGTCGAGGCGGCCAGGCTGCAGAGCGACCGCCTGGACATCCTCACCGCGTACGCGCTGAACCAGCCAGCGAACCCGGACGCCCCCGGCTGGCAGTCGATGACGCCCCAGGACAGGGCGAACCTCCAGAACCACGTCGGTGGCCTCGTCGAGGACGCGCGGGCCGCCGGACGGCCCGTCCCCGAGCTGGAGCGGCTGGCCGACACGCTGGCGGGTCTCCAGGTCGACCAGGGTCCGGTCCGGCAGGACCACGCCCCGGCCGCGCCCGTGGCGGAGACGCGCCCCGACCGGCCGTTCATGCAGGACCCGGCGTCGCGGTCCACCGCCCCGGACGTCGACCTGGCCGTCCCCGGTGGCTTCGGCCCCGTGCACACGGGCTCACCCGCCCAGTCGTTCGCGGCGTCGCTCTACGGTCTCGACGCCCCGGCGCTGCGGGAGATGCAGCAGAACCCGCACTACGCCAAGAACCCCGAGCGCGCCGCCGCGATCCAGCACGCCATCGACGTCGCGACCACCGCCAGCGCGCCCCGGATCTACGACGCGCGGATCCAGTACGTGCAGGACGGTCTCGACGCCGCCAAGGCGGAGCAGAACCGGTGGACCGCCGCCGACGTGGTGCCGGACGTGCTCAAGCCCCAGTCGGTGCTGGACGAGCAGGCGGCCCGGCGGGAGACCGCGGAGCGGAACATCCAGCGGCAGCAGGACCGCCTCGACAAGCTCACGGCCAACCGCGACGCGGCGATCACGGCGTTCGCGCTGCGCCAGCCCGCCGACCCGAACTCCTACGGCTGGCGTCAGCTGAGCGACACCGACGTCGCGGCCGTGCGCACCCACGTCGACCAGCAGATCCAGGACGCACGGACGGGCGGGCACAACACCCGCCACCTGGAGGCGTTGCGGGACTTCACCCAGCAGCTCCAGCAGGACCGGGCCGCCGGCTTGGCCGACGTGGACACGCGCCCGGCTCCGCCGGCCCCGGAGGCGGACACCCGCACGGCTCCGGCCACCACCCCCGAGCCCGAGGTCCTGACCCGCCCGGCCCCGCCGCCCGTCGGCCAGGTGCTGGCAGACGCGAAGGTCCTGCCGGAGTACTTCCAGGGCAACAAGGCCCTCGGCACCGTCTCCCCCATCGAGGTGAACGGCGCCGCGAACGTCACGGCAGCCATCGCGGGCATCACGGACGCCGACGCCAAGCGCATCCAGCGGGCGATCACCGGAGACTTCGAGTCGTTCCTGGACAAGGGCAGGAACTTCCAGATCAAGATCGGCGGTGACTGGTACGAGGCCAACATCCGCGCGACCATGACCGCGCAGACCGTCGTCCCGCCCGGCGCACCGCCCACCGCCGCGGTCCCCGTCCGGCCCGTCGACACGCCGGCCAACAAGACCGACCTGATCGTGGCGTCCGGCAACACGTCGACCACCACGCACACCGTCGCCACGGCGAACGACGTCGGCACCGGCATCTCGGCCACCCAGGGCGTCGGCCCGTACGGCTCCGTCAGCGGCAAGGCGCAGCTGGCCACGCCTGCCCGGTCGCAGGCCATGTCGTCCTCGCTCACCGACTGGCGCGCGATCCGGCCGGGCGTGGGCTCGGTCGAGGCCACCGTCGAGGTCTCCTACCAGATCACCCTCGCCAACACGAGCGGTGGCATCAGGCCCCTGCCCCCGGTGGAGACCGGCACGTCCGTCAAGCTCAGCATCTCGAACGACCTGGCGGCCCTGACGGCGCCCGGCAACGAGAAGTCCGCCGTGACCCCGGCGGTCCCCGACTGGGGGGCGAAGCTCGAACACCCCGCCCCCGAGGCGGTCACGGTCGACGACCCGGTGAAGGCGTTCAACGACGTCGCGCGGAACCTGCACCCGTCGATCACGGCGATCGGCGCGCCGGGCCGCGAGGCGTTGCAGAACTTCCTGAGCCCGACCGAGATCCGCAACAACCTCGGCATGATGCTCACGGGCGCGCACGTGATGTCGCCGGACCTCGTCAGCGTGAACGCGGGTAAGGGCGCCGTGGTGCAGATGAAGGCGACCCTGCTGACCGCCGAGCTCGTCGGCAAGACCGACAGCACGGTGCTGCGCCTGCACGACATCGCGTCGCACAGCAGCGGTGTGTCGGCGACGACCAAGTCCGGTGGTGACGTCAACGCCGGTGTCGGCTTCAACTCCGGCGCCCCGAACCAGGTCGGCGGCCAGGTCGGTGTCACGGCCGGCTACTCGGCGCGCGTCGCCGAGAACGTCAGCGCGGGCATCAACACGAACCACCGGTCCGGCATGCAGGTCAAGGGCGACACCGGTCTGTACAAGGTGCGGGCCGAGATCGAGGTCAGGACGCCGAGCGGCGCCCCGGTGACCGTTCCCGTCACCACCTACCTGCGCGTCGGGTTGCCCGAGGCCGCGGCGATGGGCATGCCCGCGCCGGACGGCACCAGGAACACGGTCGCCGACACGAGCACCGCGGGCACCAAGTTCCCGCCGCCCTACATGGCGGGCGCGCTCGCGGCCGGCAACGCGCGGGTCGGCGAGTTCGCGGTGGCCTCCCAGGTCCAGACCCAGGTCGAGAACGCGCTGCGCGGCCTGGACGGGTTCGAGAAGTTCCTGCCGACCTGGTCCGACCCCGCCGCCGACCCGCGGTCGAGCAGGGGCAAGAGCTACGCGGACGTCGCCGAGCAGGCCGCGAACCAGCGCAAGCTGACCTCGCAGCTCTCGCCGACGGCGCTCAAGACCAACATGGACAGCCTGCTGGGTCCCGGTCTGACGGTGCAGCTGAAGAACAGCGGCACGACCAGCAACACCTACGTCAACGTCACCGTCAAGGCGGTCCTCGACGACGTCCGGCACGTCGGCCAGTCCGACCGCAACGTGCGGGAGTCCTCGGCGACCGGCCCGAAGCTCGACAGCGCCACGACCACCACCAAGGGCTTCAGCGCCGGCGTCGAGGGCAAGGTGGTGATCCCCGGCGAGAACGCCTCCGTCAAGGTGGTCGCCGGGCCGCAGGTGGGCGTGAAGTACAACCAGTCGAAGGCGGACAGGACCGCGGCCGGCCCGACCGTCAACAGCACCTCGCTCAACGTCGGCAGCCCGAACTCCCAGCTGTTCGAGAGCAACGTGCGGTTCGAGGTCGAGATCACCACGTTCACCCGGCACCGCAACTGGGTGCGGCACGTGACACCGGGCTCGCCCCACCTCAAGGTGCCCACGCCGCAGACCGTGGCGACCACCGGCACCGGCCCCGGCAGGCACCTCACGCCCATCACGGGCAAGGTGGGCCTCTGGGTGTCCGACAGCTCCACCATGAACCGCGACAGCAAGCCCTACACGCCGGGCACGCCGACGTCGCGGGTCTTGGACGCCCCGCCGACCATCAACACCCTGCTGACCACCGCCCCCGCGCGCAAGCCACCGGAGTTCCTGCACGTGGAGGCCGTCGCGAACACCGCGGCGGTGCACGCGCAAGCCATCGACGCGCTGAACCGCGCGGCGGGCGGTGACTCGGTGCTCACCGTGCCGGGCACCGCGTCGCGGGCGCAGCTCGACAAGATGCTGTCCCCGGAGAACATCAAGGCGAACCTGCGCACGCTGACCACGACCGGCGTCCAGGAGCAGGGCTTCAAGTACGACCGGCGGGTCACCGACCGCTCCGGCGCGCTCGCGGTGAAGTTCGAGCTGGGCAAGGCGAAGTTCGTGTCGTTCGCGGACGACACCGCCACCGAGAACGCGCACACCGGCGGTTACAAGGCGAGCGAGTCGTCGACGAAGAACCAGTCGGTCGACATCACCGCGAGCGCGAGCGCGTCGTTCAGGCCGAACCTCCCGCCCACGCCGGAAGGCCAGCCGTCCACCGCCTACGGCACCGGCGGTGTCGCGGTGGCCGGCAAGTACACGCCGTGGTCGCAGTCGAAGACCACGGCGACCGAGATCAGCGGCAGCCACGACCGCAACCGCGTGACGCCCTCCAGCGGCCGCACCGTGCTGGTCCAGATCGACGCGACCGCCACGGTGGTCGCCGAGAGCCGCTCCGGCAACTTCGTCTACGGCGGCACCCCGTACGTCGAGGGCGCCACGGTCGACCTGCCGGGTGCGGTGTTCGTCCGGGTGAGCGAGGACGTCGCGCGCGAGATGAAGGCGCTGCCCGACATCCGGCCGGAGCTGCCTCCGGCCCCGCCGATGCCGACGGGGCCGGACGTGACGATGGCGCCGCCCGCGACGGTGAGGGCCGACGAGCCCAGCTCGCTCGGCCTGTCCACGGTCGAGAGCGTGCCGGACCTGTCCAACCTGGTCACGGATCTGATCGGACGGGCCAACACCAACACCGCAAAGCCGCTGAGCGGCCCGCTGCTGCCCGACTCGGTCCTCAAGGACTCGATGAGCAACATGCAGCGCCTGGTCGACTTCAGCTCGCCCGCGAGCGTGAAGGCGATGATCGACAGCGCGCTGGACGGCGGCGTGCCGCTGCTGGTGCACCAGCCCGGCACGTTCGGCAACGACTCCTACCAGGTGACCCTGAAGGCCACGACCGGGACGCCGAGGTACGAGAAGGTCGTCAACGACGGCGTCGAGATGGAGTCGACGGTCGCCGCGGCGAAGAAGGGGACCGACGGCCAGGGCCGCGGCACCTCCTGGGCGGTCGGCGTCAAGGCGACGGGCGCGGGAGTGCCGAGCACCGACAACCCGAAGGTGTCCACCGCCGCGGGCGCGGCCGGGGCCATGACCGTCGGCGGGGCCACCAGCAGCTCCGTCACGACCTCGACCACCGACCAGGACAGCCACTTCCGCGCCGCGAGCGGACCGGCGGTGCTCTACTCCGTGCCGCTCACGTTCGAGCTCGTGGTCGAGAAGGGGAACACGGAGATCGCGAGGGCGTCCGACGACACCCCGCGGGACATGGTCGTCCGCCTGCACGGGGACAACCAGAAGGTCAGCTCCTCGCCGGGGGCGACCGCCACGGGGTACTCGGCGACGGCCGACTCGCGGCCCGCCGCCGACGGCTCCCCGGAGGCGACCGCGGCGTTCCAGCAGGACGCCCGTGCCCACCAGCTGCCCCAGAGCGCGTCGGTCGAGAACCTCCGCGGCGCGCGGGACCTGCGCCGCGCCGCGGTGGCCGCGCTGATCAACGCCGGGGCGGGACAGGGCATCACCGGCAAGGGCACCGCCCCGCTCAACAGCCTGCAGGCGACGCTGAGCCCGGAGAACCTCCAGGCGCACCTGCCGCTGATGCTGTCCGGCCCGATGGAGGTGCCGGGCCTCAAGGAGGCGGCGCTGACGTGGGGCCAGCACGCCGACCTCAAGGTCTACGCGAAGCTCGTCGACCCGACGCTCGCCGGCGTCAGCGACAACGTGGCGCTGGAGAACCTGAAGACGCAGATCACCGCCACCACCGCCGAGTCGAAGGTCACCCAGTCCGCCGACATGTCGGTGGGTGTCGGGACCGTCGGCGTCACGGTCAAGCAGAACAACGACCCGAAGGACAACGTCACCTTCGCGTCGAACGGTGTCGAGGCGAAGCACGCGGGTGAGGACTCGTCCGCCACGTCCGGCGGGCAGACCGACAACAAGGTCAACAACGTCAAGCCGAAGACCCGGACCGGCCTCGTCCAGTTCGGCGTCGAGTACCGCCTGGTCGCGACGGTCGACGGCAGGACCGCCGTCGTCGACCTGTCCGTGCCGGGCTCGGCCGGTGTCCGCATGGTGGCGTCGGACGCGCAGGCCCTGCTGGGCAAGGACTTCCCCCCGGCGCTGGACACCGCCCAGACCAACCTGAAGCAGGCGGCGGACGCCTGGCGCGCCGCCGAGGTCCAGGTCGACCAGAAGCTGCACGCGGCGGAGGACGTCTACCAGCCCTCGGCGGACCTGTACGAGCAGCACAAGACGAACCTGGACGCGTCCCAGGGTCCGCTGGCCGAAGCGGTCAAGACCCACGAGACCGAGGCCGCGAAGCTCCCCGAACTGCAGTCGAACCTGGAGGCCGCGGAACAGGCGGCGGAGCGGGCCCAGAAGACCGTGACCGACCTGGAGGAGCGGGTCGACGCCCTCAACGGCGAGGCGACGCGCGCCCGGCTCGGGGTGACCGAGCTCAAGGACAACGGCGCCTCCGTCGAGGACGTGATGAACGCCGACGCGGACGCCACGAAGGCGAAGAACACGCTGAAGCAGGCGCAGACCGCGCTGGAGGACGCCAAGACGGCCCTGAACACCCGCAACCAGGAGGTCCGGGAACGCCGGGAGGAGCTGGAAGCGCAGCAGGAGGTCGTGAGGCAGGCCGACGCGGCCCGCGAGACCGCCCAGAACGCGCACGACCAGAACATCGCCCAGCGCGACGCCGACCGCGCCGTCTGGGAACCGCGGCGGGACACCGCGAGGACCGAGTTCGGCGACGCCCAGACCGCGGCCCGCGACCGGCAGCTGGAGTGGTGGGAGCAGAAGCGCCGCGTCGACGCGGAGATCGCCAACTACAACGCCGGGACCACGTCGGCCACCTCTGGCACCGATGAGAGCGGCGGGGGCGATTCCAGGAGTGGGGCCGAGCCGTCCAGCAGCCGCACCGATGAGGTTGTGACGCCCCCCGCGGAACCGGTGGTGCCGCCGATGCCGACCTGGGCCCCGCCCGAGGTGCCGGTGGTGCAGTCCGCGCCACTGGACCCGGTCGACGAGACGACCAGCGAAGCCGTGCCATCCAGCACGGTGGAGTCCACGGACAGCCCTGCGGAGCTGTTCGTGCCGCCGATGCCGACCCGGACCGCACCCGAAGTGCCCGTGGTCCAGTCCGCGCCACTGGACCAGGTCGACGAGACGACCAGCGAAGCCGTGCCATCCAGCACGGTGGAGTCCACGGACAGCGAAGTCCAGGCCGACTCCACGCAGGACGTTCCCGAGACGCCGAGCACCAAGGACGAGCCCGGCGAGGTCGTGACATCCCCCTCCGAGTTCGTGCCGCCGATGCCGACCCGGACCGCACCCGAAGTGCCCGTGGTCCAGTCCGCACCTCTGGACCAGACCGGGGAGACCGACCCGCAGGAGGTCGTCGGCCAGGACAGGAGCGCCGGCACCGACTCGACCACGTCCACCAGTGCCGAAGCGGCATCCGCACCCCCGACGCCGTGGGTGACCGGGACGACGACCGAGGTCCGGACTTCGCCCCGCACCGCGAACTTCGTGTGGGAGCCGGTGCTGCCGGGCCAGGTGTCCACGCCGAGCACTCCGGCGAACGTCCCGGCCGACACCGCGGCCCAGCCGCAGCCGAGTGCCGCGGAGGGCCAGTCCCAGCCGAGCACGGGGCCTGCCAACCTCGGCGAGACGCAGCGGCAGCTGGCGTCCCTCAACGAGGAGGTGCGCAGCGGCCGTCAGCCGGCGCCGACCCCGAACGGCCTCTACGCCGCCATCGGCAACGCCCTCCAGCTCGACCCGGAGGGGCTGCGCAAGGAGGTCGTGAACCTCGCGGCGTCCCACAACGCGGTGACCAAGGAGGTCGCGGGGTGGACCGCGGCCAGGCAGGTCCACCCGAGCCACGTGGCCGGTGCGTTGCTGGACAACCTCAACTGGCACCTGCAGGCGAACACGGCGGAGAACATGAGCGCCGGTAGCGCGCGTGACCTGGCGGCGCGGGTGATCGCGACGCAGCTCGGGGTCAACATCCGGATTCACCAGCCGTCGGGTCACCCGGTGCTGGTGCGGCCGATGGGGCCGTTGTTCGACAAGACCGTCGACATCGACATGGTGCTCGACGGGCGTCAGGTGACCTACCGGGCTCACCAGCCGCGGCAGTAGGCGTGCGGGCGCTTCGGGAGGTGGTCACGCCTCCCGAAGCGCCTGTTCTGTCATCTGGTGCTGAACCGCCGCGACGACGGGACCAGCGCGGCCGCGGCGGGGGCGGCCAGGCAGACCGCCGCGCAGACCACGAGCACGGTGCTCGCTCCCGCGAGGCCGACCGCGGGAGCGATCAGTGCCAGGCCGATCGGTGCCAGCCCGTACGACAGCAGGAAGTCCAAAGAGGACACACGGGCGAGCTTGGACGGTTCGACCTCGCGCTGGATCGCGGTGAACCAGGGGACGTTGAACAGCTCGATGCCGATCCCGGCCACGGCGTACGCGGCGACCAGCACGACCGGGTGCACCGGCAGCAGCAACCCGACGGGGATCAGGCCGTAGCACGCAAGCCCTGTCAGCGCCGCCCACCCGGCCGAACGCGGTCGCCAGCGGGCGATCAGCACTGCTCCCGCGAGCGCGCCGAGGGTGTGCGCGGTCGTGGCCGCCGCCAGCACCGCCTCCGTGCCGTAGCGGTCCCTGCTGACCACCGGCAGCAGCACGGCCGTGGCGGAGTAGCCGGTGGCGATCACCGCGGTCAGCGCGGCCAGGCCCGCGAGCATCCACGGGTGGCGGCGTGCTTCGCTGATGCCGTCGGCGAACTCCCGGACGAGCCCGGCGCGGGTCTTGGTGGCGATGGGGCCGCCGGTTCCGCGTGGTGGCACGAGAGCCGCGCACAGCCACGCGACGGCGGTCACGGCCAGCAACGTGCGTGCGTCCGCGACGAGGGACGCCAGTGCGGTGAGGCTCGGCGCCACCAGGGTCGTCACCCGGACGGCGAGGGTGGTCGCCGCGTTGGCCTGCTGCCGGTTCTGCTCCGGCACCACCTCGGCCACCAGCGCCTGGAACGCGGGCCGGCAGGCGCCCTGCCCGGCGCCGACGACCGTCGCGGCGACCGCCATCAGCAGCAGCGACCGGCCCATGCCCACCGCGATGAGCGGTGTCGCGATCCCGGCCGTGAGACAGGACCAGAAGACGACGGCCCGCCGCGGGTGCCGGTCCGCGAGCACACCGGCGACCGGGACGGCGGCCAGGAACCCGATCGTCCTGGTGGAGAGCACGACCCCCAGCTCGACGGCCGTGATCGACCGTTCGAGCACGCCCAGCCCCAGCACGAACGGCAGGGCCCACATCGCGAGCCCCGACGCCGTCGTGCCTGTCCAGAGCCGCAGGAAGGCGGTGTCGCGGAAGACGGACGCCGGTGCTGCATTCTCGGTCACGTGGCTCACTCCGGGGTCAGGGGCCCTGAAGACCAACATCCCACCTGGCCCCGCACAGCACAACGGACGGCCACTCCCCCGCGCTCACCGGGGAGCAGCCGTCCGTTCGTCCACTGTGGACCTTCGTCAGCCGATCTTCTCGATCAGTGCGCGGCGGATCAGGAACTTGCCGGGCTCCCGCACCTGCTCGAAGGCCGCGTTGTTCAGCAAGGCACAGCTGCCGGACACCGACGCCACCTTCACGGTCGTGGACTTGTTGTTGTCGAGGTTCGTGACCCGCAGCGTGGTGCCGATCGGGAACTCACCGCTGGACGCGGCGGGAGCGCCGCCTTCCCCGGACAGCGTCACGGTCGAGCCGGTGCAGACCTGCTGACCGGTCGCGCCGTTGTTGGCTCCTGCGTTGTTGCCGGTTTCTGGTTGCTGGGTGGCCGGTGGGGGCGTGACCTGGCCGTTGCCGGCGTCGGCCGCGCCGTCGCCCGTGCAGCCCGCGGCCTTGCGTCGCTGCTGGATGAGGTCGACGACGGCCTGGCGGTTGGCGATCCTCGCCTCGGACTGGGCGTCTGGTGCGGCTTTCTGACCCGCGATGAAGTTCAGGTTGTTCTGCAGCGCCTTGTCCAGGCCGCCGCAGTCCTCGCCGGACGTGGCTGCCTGGCCCTTTTCCGGCTGTGCCTGGACGTTGTTGCCGCAGCCTGCTGCCGCACGACGCTGGTTGATCAGGTCGACGACCGCTTGGCGGTTGGCGATCCTGGCGTCCGACTGGGCATCCGGGGCTGCCTGCTGGGCCGCGATGAAGTTCAGGTTGTTCCGCAGAGCCGTGTCCAGACCGCCGCAGTCCTCGGCCGCGTTGGAGGACGTGCTGCTGAAGGCGAGGATGCCGCCCGCCACCGCGGCGACCGCGAGCATGGCGCCTGCGCCGATCATGACGGGTTTGCGGTGCCTGGCGCCCATTTCGTTCTCCCTCGGGGTCTGTGGTGTGGCGATTACACCGACTAGTACGGGGAGGGCGGAGGTCAGGTTCAAGGGAATGGGCGGGAGGTGGTTTTTAAATTCGTTTAAGGTGCGGGGCAGGGCGGAGCTGGCGAACCCGGGGAGTGCTCAGGCGGCCGGGGCGCACCTGGGGATGACCAGGGAGTTCATCGCCGGGACTGGAGCCGACCAGGCAGGAAACTTGCTGGATGCATTGCGAGTTGCGGAAGTTGTGCGGTATTCGGGGATTTGTCGCGGCTAACAGTTCGGGCGGGTGGGTTTTGCCGCGAAGCGGTCGCCCAGCCAGTTCAGGGCGTTGGTGCCCCAGACGCTGACTGTGGTCACGTGGCCCAGCAGCGGGAGGGCGGTCCACTGGACGTCGGCGCCGAGGGCGCACCACTGCGAGCGGAGCTTCTGGCCCACGGCGAAGGGGATCAGTTCGTCCAGCGTGCCGTGGTAGAGGTGGACGGGGGTCGCCGGTTTGACGTTGCCCAGCTTGTTCTCGGTCAAGCGGTTCTGCCACAACGGGTTCTGGATGACGTCCGGGGTGGTGGTCAGGGTGTTGAGGCGGGTGAACGGGGCTACCAGGGCGATTTCCGCGGCGCACGACTGGCGGATCGTGTCGATGACCTGGCGGCCTCGGGAAGTCAGCACGGAGTCGAGCGGGAGCTCCCGGTAGGCGGCGGCGTAGCCGGCGGCTGCCGCGAAGACCAGGCCCGAGCCCAGGTTGCCGTCGTTGAACTTGGCCACGGCGTTGAGGTCGGCCGGGACGCCGCCTGCGGCCGCGCCGACGACGTTCACGTTGGGGGCGTAGGTTTTCCACTGTTCGGCGGCGGAGGATGCCGCCTGTCCTCCTTGGGAGTAGCCGAACAGGCCGACCGGGGCGTCCGCGGACAGGGTCGGGATCGATGCCGCCGCTCTGGCCACGTCCAGCAGGGCTCGGCCCTCCGAGCGGGCCACCGCGTAGGTGTGGTCTCCCGGTGTGCCCAGGCCCTCGTAGTCCGTCACGGCCACGGCCCAGCCCTTGAACATCGCCTGCGCCAGGAAGGCGATCTCCACCTCGGTGCCGTTCTGCAGCTGCCGCGAGGGTGCGCAGCGGTCGGCCATTCCTTGGGTGCCCATCGCGTAGGCCACGATCGGGCGCGGGCCGTTGGTCCACGGCAGTGGTGACACCAGGACCATGCCGGACACGACCGTGGCCTCGCCTGTAGCGGTTGTCGAGCGGTAGCGGATGTCGTACGCCTTCACCGGGGCCGGCAGGAGCCTCAGCGGCTCCGGGTGCCAGGTCACCTCTTGGCTGCTGACCAGTTCGCCCGGTGTTGCCGCCGTGGCGGGTGCGGTCAGGGATAACAGCAGCAAAAGAGCGGCGAGCAGGGCGCGGAGCGGCATCGTTGGACCCCTCGTGGTAACCGGCGTTACCGCAAGCTAGGACCGAACGTCGTAGAGCGGCAATACGACGTTCGGGTCCGCGACTTGCTCGAAAGGGTGGTGTCCTACGGGTTCACGGCCAGGAAGAGGAACGCGGCGAGCAGGATCAGGTGGACGCCGCCCTGCAGCCTCGTCGCCCGGCCCGGCACGACGGTCAGGACGCTGACCAGGACCGTCAGCAGGAGCAGGATCATCTGCATCGGGCCGAGGCCCAGCAGCAGCGGGCCGTCCAGCCAGATCGTGGCGAGCGCGATCGTCGGGATGGTGAGGCCGATGCTCGCGATGGCCGAGCCGTAGCCGAGGTTGAGGCTGGTCTGGATGCGGTCGCGCAACGCTGCCCGTGCCGCGGCGATCGTCTCGGGCAGCAGCACCAGCAGGGCGATGACGACACCGACGAACGACTGCGGGAACCCTGCGGCGCGCACGCCCGCCTCGATCGCGGGCGACTCGATCTTCGCGAGGCCGACCACCGCGATCAGTGCGACGAGCAGGAAGCCGAGCGAGGTGAGCGCCGCCTTGCCGGACGGGGCCTCGGCGTGCTCGTCGGCCTCGATCACGCCGTCCTCGTCCACCGGCAGGAAGAAGTCGCGGTGCCGGACGGTCTGGGTGAAGACGAAGATCGCGTACAGGGACAGCGAGGCGAGCGCGGCGAAGAGGAGCTGCGGCCCGGAGAACTCGGGGCCGGGCGTGGACGTCGTGAACGTCGGCAGGACGAGCGTGAGGCTCGCCAGCATCATCACGGTCGCGAGCGCGCCACCGCTGCCCTCGGCGTTGAAGAGGATCGTGTGGTGCTTGAGCGCGCCGAGGAGCAGCGCGATGCCGATGATGCCGTTCGTCGTGATCATGACCGCGGCGAAGACCGTGTCACGCGCCAGCGAGGAGGCTTCGGGGCCGCCGGACACCATGAGCGTGACGATCAGGGCCACCTCGATGATCGTCACCGCGACCGCGAGGACGAGGGAGCCGAACGGCTCCCCCACTCTCAGCGCCACGACCTCGGCGTGGTGGACGGCCGCGAGCACCGTCGCCGCGAGCACCAGGGCGACCAGCCCCACGAGCACGCCACCGATATCTCGGCCCCAGGTCAAGGCGAGCAGGAGCACACCGAGGACGGGGGCGATGGTCGTCCAGGAGAGCAGCGGGAAACGCGTGGTGGCGGCCATGATCACACCTTCGCACAGGCGAAGGATCTTCCGCCATTCGGCTCAGCACCCATCCGAGGGTGTGAGAAATGTGGGGCGGGGCGCCCCTGCCGCGCCCCGCCCCACATTGATGGCCGGTGCTAGAAATCGAACAAAGCACCGGTGTGCGCCAGCATGACGCACGAGTTCGGGTAGGTGTGCTCCTCGTTCACGGGCACGCCCCGCCAGATTCCGAACATCGACACCCGGACGGGTGCGTAGAGGAACGTGCAGGCCCTGCCGTCCGGAGTCATCGCCTCCAGCTCGGTGCCGGCGGAGGCCAGCGTCGCGCAGGCGAGGGCCCCGCGCGGGTGCTGGTCACCTGCCCCGCAGGTCAGGACGGTCGCCTTGAAGGCGTTGTCCTCGACGTCGGAGTACTGCGCCGACAGCACGAGCACGGTCGCCCGGTGGTGTTCCGGGGCGGCCTGCGCGGTGCCGGCGAAGGCGAGAACGGACAAGAGCACAGCAACGAACGCAACAATGCGGCCGTACATGGAAACGGTCCTCCTGAGACCTCACAAAAACGGGCCGGTTCTCGGCCGCCGCAGATGTTGCCACCATGTTTCGTGGCACCGAAAGGGGCCAGAAAACGTTCACCGATCACATTTCCCCGCCCCGCTGGGCCGAACGGATGTGGCGATCGCCACGTCGGCCGGGACACAGCTGCCGACGGACTGTTACGGGTTGCTGACAGACGCGGCCGGGCCGGTCCGTATTATCGAATTCATGTCCAAAACCTCCAAGCGCGTCGTGACAGGCGTGCTCGTGATCGTGGCGCTCGCCGTTTCCGCCGGAGGCGCACTGGGCTACCTGGGGAGATTGACGCTCGTGTTCGACCGCCACCCCGGAAAGGCTCTCGCGATCCTCGCGGAAGTGCCGGGACCGCCCGAAGGGCCACCCTGCCCGATCGACGCCCGCTACTTCGACGAAAAGCCGGAAGGGCTTCCGCCGGACGTTCTGCGAGCCTGGCAGAACCTCCGCTCCAAGGCCGCTGAGCAGGGCGTTCAGCTGTGCCTGAACGACGGCAAGCGCAGCAGGGGCCAGCAGCGGAAGGAGTTCGACGACGCCGTGGAGAAGTTCGGCACCGAAGAACTCGCGTCCCGTTACGTGCTGAACCCGCCGGACCTTTCCATGCACGTCATCGGCAAAGCCGTCGACATTCAGCCGATCGAGTCCGCACAATGGGTCGAGAAAACCGGCGGCACCCTCGGCTGGTGCCGCCGTTACGAAAACGAGCAGTGGCATTTCGAGTACGACGCCACCTACTCGACCGGCGGGTGCCCGCCGATGGTCCCCAGCGCGACGGGCGGCTGAGCCCTCGCACAGGTCCAGACGCGCGGGGTGCGCGCCGGGTTGCCCGGCCGCGGCCGGAGTGTCCACACGCAACTTCTACGAGGAGTTCGCGTCCGAAGAGGACCTGCTGCGCGAGCTGCACGACTCGGTCAACGCGAAGGCGCTCCAGCGGGTCCGTTCGGCGTGGGCCGAGCTCATCGAGGCGGAGGCGCTGCGGGCGGCGCAGCGGGCGTGGCTCCGAAGCGGTCGTACCGGCTGACTGCGCGATCGCGGTGGTCGGGGCGATCACCGGACTGTTGCAGGAGTGGCAGGCGCACGAGCCGCCGCTGGCGGCCGAGGAGATCCGGGAACTGGTCCTGGCCGCCGCCCTGCGCGGGTAGCCGGGCCCGTCTCACCCCGCGCTGCTCGGTTCGAGCGAACCCGTCCCGAACGCCCGCCCCGGCACGCGCGGCCGTGGTCGGCTGTTCCCCGTGCGGACACTGACCGGAGCCGTCACCGCCACCGCGGCCGTCGTCGCCTACGTGGCGGCCGTGCTGGCCATCGCGGCGGGGCTGGAGTCACGTGAACGCCTCGCCTTCCAGCACGCGCCCGCGCAGTACGCCGCATTCCTCGCCGCGCTCGACCGGGGTGACGCCGGCGGCGCGCTGGCGGCCGGGGACTGGTTCCGGGCCCGCGGGCCGGAGAGCGGCCGGACGCGGCCGGTGATGTCGCTGGCGACCGGTTCCGCGGAGGACGGCGACTTCGGCCTCGCCCGCAAGTTCGCCGACGGCGTGGCCGCCAGGATCGCCGAGGACCAGGCCGTCCTGGCCGCCGCGGAGAGCGCGGCCTGGGGGCGGGTGTGGCCGTGGCTCGCGGGTGGCGTCGGCCTCGGCGCGGTCGTGCTGGTGCTCCGGCAGCGCCGTCGCGCGGCCAACGCCGCGGTCGTCGCGGTGGCCGAACGGTTCGTGCCGCCGCGGCCGTGGTGGCGGCGGCCGGTGTTCCTGGTGGTCACCGGGGCCGGGTACGTGCTGATGGTGGCGGGGTTCCTGGCCGTGGTCGCGGTGACGCGGGCCCAGCGGATTCCCTGGGACGTCAGGGGAATGCTGCTCGGTGGTGCTGTCGTCGCGTTGGTCGTCGCCTACTTCGTGCTCCGGTGGTCACGGCCGCGGTCGGCCAGGAGCGCCGCGCAGACGTTGCGTGCCGACTGGCGCAAACCCGTGCTGTATCTGAGGGACTTCGGCGACGACCGGGGTGCGGCGGTGGTGGACGGCCTTCCCGGCGCGTTGTCGTCGGGGCTGCTTTCCGTGCACTCGCGCGAGGAACAGCTCGTCAGCGCGCTCGGGGCGTTCGGGCCGGTGGTGGCCGTCGGGCAGCCGGGTGAGCGGTTGCCGCACCTCGGCGCGGCACGGTTCTACCTGCCGGACGACCAGTGGCGCGAAGGTGTGCTGGAGCTGATGGGGATGGCCTCGCTGATCGTGCTGCGGCTGGGCGACGGTGACGGCGTGTGGTGGGAGGTCGAGCAGGCCCGCGCGACGCAGCCGCCGGGCAAGCTGGTGCTGCTGGTCCCCGGACGGCACGGCGGGCTCGTCGAGCGGCTCGACGCGATGCTGCCGTCCCCCACCGGGATCGCCGGGCTGCGCACGCACCAGTGGACGTCCGCCGTCGTCGTGTTCGACGGCGGCTGGAACCCGCGGGTGCGGCTGGTCGGTCCGTTCCCCGGTGAGAAGAACGGTTACGGCGCACCGGTCTTCTACGTGGCGCGTGCGATCCAGGAAGCGCTCGCCGCCGCCGGGACGCGGCGGCGGGCGCTGGGGGTCCGCAGCAACCGCGCGATGCTCGCCGTCTTCGGCAAGGCCCTGCTGGTGGTTCCGCTGCTGGTCCTGGTCGTGCTCCTGCTGCGGCTGGTCTGGTTCAGCTGACGAGACCCCGGCGGTAGGCGTAGACGACCGCCTGCACGCGGTCACGGAGGTCCAGTTTGGTCAGGATGCGCGACACGTAGGTCTTGACGGTCTCCTGGCTGATCACCAGCGCCGCGGCGATCTCGCTGTTGGACAAGCCCTCCGCGATGAGCCGGAGCACCTCGAGCTCCCGGGGTGCCAGCGGCAGCTCCGGTTCTTTCTCGTTCACGGGTTTGATCCTCTCGGCGTACCGGCCGACGAGCTGGCGGGTCACCTCCGGTGCCAGCAGAGCGGCACCGCTCGCGACGGTTCTGATGCCTTGCAGCAGCTGGGGTGGCGGCGCGTCCTTCAGCAGGAAGCCGCTCGCCCCCGCGCGTAACGCCTCGTAGACGTACTCGTCGAGGTTGAACGTCGTGACGACGAGGACCTTGACGGGGTCGGCGACCCCGGCGCCCGCGAGCTGCCGGGTCGCCTCGATGCCGTCCAGCACCGGCATCCGCACGTCCATCACGACGACGTCCGGCTTCAGCCGCCGCGCCAGCTCGACCCCCGCGCGGCCGTCGCCGCACTCCCCCACGACCTCCAGGTCGGGCTGCGCGTCGATGATCGTCGCGAACCCGGTGCGGATGAGGGCCTGGTCGTCGCAGACCAGCACGCGAACCGGTGCGGTCACGACACGTTCCCCGCGGGGATGCGCGCCCGGACCACGAAACCGTTGTCCCGCTGCCCCGCCGTGAACTCACCGCCCAGGACGTCGACGCGTTCACGCAGCCCCGCCAGGCCGCGTCCGCTTCCACTGGACGCGACGGACCTCCGCGCGCCCTCCGTGCCGACCTCCACGGTGATGTCCCTTTCTCCGTAACGGACCAAGACGTTCGTCGGGCTGCCGTGCGCGTACTTCAACGCGTTGGTCAGCGCCTCCTGCACCACCCGGTACGCGACCACCTCGGCGCTGCCCGCGTCGTGCACGACCTCGCCCTCCTCGGCGTAGTGCACCGGCTGACCTGCCTGCCGGGTCTGCTCGACCAGGCTGCGCAGATCGCCGACGGCCCGCGGGTTGTGGTCCGGGTTCAGCAGGTCCAGCAGGTGCCGCAGGTCCGTGAGGGACCGGCGGCCGGTGTCCGTGATCGACTGCAGCGTCTGGTCGAGACGTTCGGGGGCCGCCGTGAGGTACCGCGCCGCTTCCGCCTGCACGACCATGGCCGTCACGTGGTGCGTCACGACGTCGTGCAGCTCGCGGGCGATCGACGTGCGTTCCTCGATGCGGGTGGCCTCCGCGATGTGCGCGCGGCGTTCCGCCTCCGCGTTGCGGGACAGCCGCAGCCAGGCTCCGACGCTCCAGGCCGCCACCAGGGCGAGGTAGAACGTCACGTACCCCGCCACGCCCTCGACGGACCCGCCGCGGTCGAGGCCGAACGCCAGCGCCACGTACGCGACCGACAGCCCGATCGCGGTGGCCGTCCGGTGGTGCTTCAGGTGCAGCCCCGCGCTGACGAGCGCGAAGGTCAACGCCGTGCCCGCCACCGTGTGGTAGCCGCTGAGCTGGTCGACGGCGAACGCGGCGGCCACCATCACCACGGACACGAACGGCCAGCGGCGGCGCAGCATGAGCGGCACGCTCTCGACGACGATCACGACGAGGGCGAACGCGTCGATCGGCCTGGCGGGCACGTCGCCGATCTGCGTGCCCCTGTTGTGCAGTGCGGGAATCAGGGACGCGATGATGAAGGCGAGCGCGATCGGCGCGTCCTGCGCCACGTCGGGGAGGCGGCGCCACAGCTCGGGGAGCCGCCGCAGGTGGCTGATCACGCGACGAGGGTAGCGGTACGGCGCGGCATGATGGTGCCCCGGCGCTTCGCCAGCCAGAGGAACGCGGCGGTGACGACGACTCCGGCCAGGACGGAGTACGCGCTCGCCTCCGGCCCGAAGTCGCCGCCGGTGATGATCGCGGGGCCGTTCGTCTCGCCGTCGAGCAGGCCCTGCGGGGCGTCCGCACCGGACACGCTGGTGCTGAAGATGCCGCCCTGGGCGAAGTTCCAGGCGAAGTGCACGCCGATCGGCACCCACAGGTTGCGGGTGGCGACGTACGCGGCGGCGAGCATGAACCCGGCCTCGATCGCGATGGCGAGCGAGCTCCAGAGGGTGGCGCCGGGGTTGATGATGTGCACGAGGCCGAACACCAGGCCGCTGATCGTCAGCGAGAGCCACGTGCCGATGCGCTCCTCGACGACGCGGAACAGCACGCCGCGGAACAGCAGCTCCTCCGTCACCGCGACGGCGATCATGAACCCGAGGATCGCGACCGCGCCGCCGGGCGAGCCGATGCCCTTCACCTCGTAGTCGCCGAGGAACCAGATGTTCGCGATCACCGCGCCGAACATGGCGAGTCCGATGAGGACACCGCGCACGACCGCCATCGGCGCACCGGCGAACGCGAGCTCCTGCGGCTCGCGGCGTTCGGTCTTGCGCACCACCCAGCGGTAGGCGAAGACCGCCAGCACGGCGCAGGCGATGCCGAGGACCAGGGTGAGCGGCGGGTTCCAGCCGGCCAGTCCGACCGCTGTGCTCCCGGCGAACGAGACCACGATGATCAGCAGGAGCTGCTTCACCAGACGCATTGCACTTCCTTCATCGGACGTTCGCGGCCCGGTGCCGCGATGCCGGAAACGCTATGGATCCGGGGCGCTCGAAACGTCACCACGCGGTGGACATCCGCGTGTAGCTCGCTCGGGGGACAAGATCACGGGGAGGGGTCCACGGCGGCGCGGAGCCAGGCGTAGGGCATGAACGACGCGTACTCGTCCGCCGTGCCGTTGATGGTCGCCACCAGCGACTGGTACCGGGTGTGCGGGTCGGGTGAGGTCGCGGCCTCCTCGATCGACTCCCGGTGCAGCTCCTCGACGCGCACCAGGTCGCGGGCGACCTTCCGGCGGAACTCCGGGGTGTCGTCGTCACCGGAGACCCGGCCGAGGAACTCGACGTACCGGGTGGCGATCTCGCCCGCCCGCGGCGAGTCCGAGGGCACGCCCGCCAGCTGCGCGTCGTGCGCGTCCTGCAGGATCGCCCCTCCCCTGTCGAACTCGCCCAGCATCTCCGCCGAGAGCATCACCGAGGCGCCCGCGGTCGCGAACGTCTCGCGCAGCTGGTCGCGGACGGCACGCCGGAAGTCACCGTCCCGCACCAGGTTCCCGAGCTCGATCCACGCCTCCAGCTGCTCGGCCGACGGGTCGTCCGGCAGCACGGGCCGGTGGGAGCGCAGCATGGCGAAGAACGCGTCGTCGCCGTCGACGCCCTCGGTGGCCTCGTTCCAGAACTCGTCGATGAGCCTGTCGCGTTCGTCGTCGGACATGGCCACGAGCTTGTGCATGAGGATCACCTGGCCGGCCTCGGTCTCCTGCTTCACGATCGTCCGCAGCACGGCCAGCCGGACCCTGGTCCGCCGCGCGTGCTGCTCCAGCCTGGCGAGGTGGGCGGTCGCGAGGTCGGTGAGCGTGACGCGGCCGTCCAGCAGGCTCCGCACGTCCTCCAGCCCCGCGTCGAGCTCGCGCAGCGTGCTGACGAACTCGAGCCTGGCGATGGCGTGGACGTCGTAGAGCCGGTGACCGGAGGCGGTGTGCGCGGCGGGGGCCACCACCCCGGCGTCGGAGTAGAACCGGATGGCGCTCACGCTCAGCCCGGTCCGGCGCGCCACCTCCCCGATGGCGTACAGCTTGGCGTCGTCGTCCATGAGGACCACTATGTGATCTCAAGCCGCTTGAGGTGCAAGCGACGGTCTCGACTTTACGAGTCCTTTAATGACCGTGTAGCGTCCGAGCTCCGAGGGGAGTACTTCCCAAGCGCCGACCCGGTCAGTACGGACGCTCCGCGGCGTCCCCGGGAGGCCGCCCGCACAGGGTGAAGGAGACCTCGAACGAGCACGTTCGAGGAGACCCCTGTGCCCGGTTCCGTGGCATCCCCCGCGCTGTGGTTCGTCAGCATCGCCGTGCTGGTCGCACTGCTGGTGCTCGACTTCGTGATCACCCGCCGCCCGCACGAGGTGTCGCTGCGCGAGGCCGCCGGCTGGTCGGTGTTCTACCTGGCGCTGCCCCTGCTGTTCGGCCTGTGGCTGTGGTGGGAGTTCGGCGGCGGCCAGTCGCTGGAGTTCATCACCGGTTTCGTCGTCGAGAAGTCCCTCTCGGTCGACAACCTGTTCGTCTTCATGCTGCTGCTCGCCGCGTTCAGCGTGCCGCCCGCCGTGCAGCAGCGCGTGCTGCTCTACGGCATCGTCGGCGCCCTGGTGCTGCGCGGCGTCTTCATCGCGGCCGGGGCCGCCCTGCTGTCGGCCGGCACGTGGGCGTTCCTCGTCTTCGGCCTGGTCCTGTTCGCCTCGGCGGTCAAGATCCTGCACGAGGCGCTGAAGGGCGAACCCGCCGCGAAGGACACGTCGCAGATGCGGTCGGTCCGGCTGATGCGCAGGCTCATGCCCGTCACCGACGACTACCGCGGCACCCGGATGATCGTCCGCGAACAGGGCCGCCGCGCCCTGACCCCGCTCGCGATCGTCGTGGTGGCCATCTTCGCGACCGACGTCGTCTTCGCCATCGACTCGGTGCCCGCCGTCTACGGCATCACCGAGGACCCGTACCTGGTGTTCACCACCAACGCGTTCGCCCTGCTCGGCCTGCGCGCGCTGTACTTCGTGCTGCACTCGGCGCTCGCCAAGCTCGTGCACCTCAACCACGGCCTCGCCATCATCCTCGCGTTCATCGGCACGAAGCTGGTGCTGCACTGGGCGCACGGGATCTGGCCGGCGGTGCCGGAGATCCCCACCCCGCTGTCGCTGGCGGTCATCGTGGTCACGCTGGGCGTCGTGACGCTGACCAGCTTGCGGGCGAACCGGACGGCAGGGATTCGCTCCGAACGCTGAGCGGACAACTGTCCGTTATCGTGGGCGCATGTCTGCTCGCCCTGACACAGGACCCGACTTCATCGAGGCGCTCGCCCGCGGCCTCGACGTGATCCGCTCGTTCCGGCCGTTGCGCCCGGTGATGCCGTTGAGCGAGGTCGCGGCGGTGACGGGCCTTGCCAGGCCGACGGCGCGGCGCATCCTGCTCACGCTGGTGGAGCTGGGGTACGCGCGGCAGGACGAGGCCGGGTTCGCGCTGACGCCGAAGGTGCTGGAGCTGGGCGTCGCGTACGTGCGGTCGATGGGGCTGTGGGACGTGGCCCGGCCGCACATGGAGCGGCTGGGCGCGCGGACGAACGAGTCGTGCTCGATCGCGCAGCTCGACGGGTCGGACATCGTCTACGTGGCACGGGTGGCGGTGCCGAAGATCGTCACGCTGTCCGTGCAGATCGGGACGCGGTTCCCGGCGCTGCCCACCTCGCTGGGGAAGGTGCAGCTCGCGGCCTTGCCGCCGGCGGAGCTGGAGGCGGTGCTCGCGCAGCCGAGCCGGTCGGGGCTCACGCCGAGGTGGCAGCCGGACGCGGCCGAGCGCGACGCGGTGCTGCGGGAGGTACGGGCGCGCGGGTGGGCGTTGACCGACGAGCAGCTGGCGCCGGGGATCCGGTCGGTCGCGGCGCCGCTGCGGGACGGGGACGGGCGGGTCGTGGCCGCGTTGAACGTCAACTGCCACGCGGCGGAGACGTCTTTGGAGCGGATGGTCGACCACCACCTGCCGTTGTTGTTGCAGGCAGCGGGTGACATCAGTGCCGACTTCGCCCGGCTGGGCTCGGTGCCGCACGTGGACGTCCGGCCGGGAGTTGCTTGACGGGACGCCCCGGAAAGGTTGAGGATTCAACGGACAGTTGTCCGCATGCCGGTCGAGGAGGCCCGTCATGGTGGGTGAAAGACGTCCTGTTGTCCTTCGGAACGGCACGGTGCTGACGATGGACGGTCAGCACTCGGTGCTGACCGGCCACGACGTCCTGGTCGTCGGCGACAAGATCGCGGCGATCGGGGTGGGCCTCGAGGTGCCGGAGGGGACCGAGGAGGTCGACGCCGCGAACGGGATCGTCATGCCCGGCATGATCGACACCCACCGGCACATGTGGCAGACCGCGATGCGCGGCTACGGCGCCGACTGGACGCTCACGCAGTACTTCGTCTGGTACTACCTGGAGTGGGGCAAGGTCTTCCGCCCCGAGGACATCCACGCGGGCAACCTGCTCGCGGCGGCCGAGGCCATCGACGCGGGCGTCACGACGACCGTCGACTGGTCGCACGGGCTGCAGACGACCGACCACGCCGACGCCGCCGTGGACGCGTTGCGGGCGGTGCCCGGCCGGTTCGTCCTCGCCTACGGCAACATCCAGGACGCCCCCGCGTCGTGGACGGCCAAGCCCGAGCTGCGCGACTTCGTGAACCGGCGGTTCAGCGGCGACGACGACATGCTCGGCCTTCAGCTCGCCTTCGACGTCACCGGCGACCCGGAGTTCCCGGAGAAGCCCGCGTTCGAGGTCGCCCGTGAGCTCGGCGTCCCCGTCACCACCCACGCGGGCGTGTGGGGCGCGACGAACGACGACGGCATCCGGCTGATGCACGAGCACGGGTTCATGACGCCGCAGTCGATCTACGTGCACGCGGCGACGCTCTCCGCCGACTCGTACCACCGCATCGCGGCCACCGGCGGGTCGATCTCGGTGTCGACCGAGAGCGAGCAGAGCGCGGGCCAGGGTTACCCGCCCACCTGGGCGATCCGCGAGCACGGCATCCCGGTGTCGCTGTCCATGGACACGTCGGTGTGGTGGAGCGGCGACCTGTTCTCCGCGATGCGCACGACGCTCGGCGCTGACCGGGCGCGTGAGCACATGGCGGCGCACGCGAAGAACGACACCGTCACGCACTCGTCGTTGCGGGCGGAGCACGTCGTGGACTGGGCGACGATGGGCGGGGCGCGGGCGTTGGGCCGTGACTCGGACCTCGGCAGCATCGAGGTCGGCAAGAAGGCCGACATCGTGTTGCTGCGCAACGAGGACTCCCCCGTGTCGTTCCCGATCCTCAACCCGTACGGGCACGTGGCGTTCCAGGCGCAACGGTCCGATGTGGACACCGTGGTCGTGGACGGGCGGATCGTGAAGCGGGACCACAGGCTCGTGGGCGTGGACCTGAAGGCGATCCGGTCCGAGGTCGAGCGGACGATCGACCACCTGAAGGGCCAGCTCGGCGAGGAGGCGTGGCAGAAGGGCATGAACCCCGACATCCCGGAGTCCAAGGTGCTCGACAACCCCTACACGTACACGGACTATCGCGGCGACACGAGGACGTCCGTCTGATGGGCGCACTGGACGGACTGCTCGTCGCCGACTTCTCCCGCGTGCTCGCCGGCCCGTACGCCACGATGCTGCTCGCCGACATGGGCGCCACCGTGGTCAAGGTCGAGGGCCCGCAGGGAGACGAGACCCGCACGTGGATGCCGCCCGTGCGGGACGACGTCTCGACCTACTACCTGGGGATCAACCGCGGCAAGCGGTCGATCGCGCTGGACCTGCGCAACCCGGAGGACGCCGCGCTCGGCCGGGAGCTGGCGGCACGGGCGGACGTGCTGATCGAGAACTTCAAGCCCGGCGGCCTCGCCAAGTACGGGCTGGACCACGAGAGCGTCAGCGCGGTCAACCCCGAGGTGGTCTACGCGTCCATCACCGGCTTCGGCTCGGGCGCGGGCAGTCACGTGCCCGGCTACGACCTGATGGTGCAGGCGATCTCCGGCCTGATGAGCCTCACCGGCGACCCGGACGGACCCCCGTACCGCGCGGGCATCTCGGTGTTCGACGTGATGGCCGGAAACCACGCCGTGATCGGCATCCTCGCCGCGCTGCGGCACCGCGACGCCACCGGGCAGGGCCAGCTCGTCGAGGTCAACCTGCTGTCGTCGGCGCTCACGGGCCTGGTGAACCACAGCTCCGCGTACGTCGCCGGGGACACCGTGCCGTTCCGGATGGGCAACGCGCACCCCAGCGTGTTCCCGTACGAGCCGCTGCCGACCGCCGACAACGACCTGATCGTGGCGGCGGCCAACGACGGCCAGTTCCGCAAGCTGTGCGACGTGCTCGGGCTGCCCGAGATCCCCGACGACCCGCGGTTCGCGCGCAACGCCGACCGCACCCGCAACCGCGAGGAGCTGCGGCCGGTCCTGGAGGAACGGCTGCGCACGCGCGGCGCGAACGAGTGGTTCGACCTGCTCGTGGCGGCCGGGGTGCCGTGCGGGCCGATCAACACCATCGACGGCGGGTTCGCGATGGCGGAACGGTTCGGGCTCGACCCCGTCGTCGAGGTCGGGGGCGTGCCGACGACGCGGCACCCCATCCGGTTCTCGCAGACGCCCGCGAGCTACGAGCTGCCGCCGCCGGGGCTGGACGAACACGGCGCCGAGCTGCGCGCCTGGCTGAAGGAGGACCGTGACCAGCTATGAGACGGCGCTCGGCGCGTCGACCACGGACACGATCACGTTGCTGGGGCACGACCTCGCCGGCGACGTGATGGGCACCGTCGGGTTCGGCGAGCTGGCCTTCTGGCTCGCCACCCAGCGCAGGCCGAGCCCCGGCCAGACGCGGCTGTTCGAGGCGGTGCTCGCCGCGCTCGCCGACCACGGGTTCACCCCGACGGCGATCGTCAGCCGCCTGACGTTCCTGTCCGCGCCGGACTCCGTGCAGGGCGCGCTCGCCGCCGGGCTGCTCGGCGGCGGGTCGCGGTTCCTCGGCGTCACCGAGGACGCGGGCCGGTTCCTCAACGCCGTGGTGAAGGCGTCCGAGACGCCGTCCGACGACGTGGGCTGGGACGAGCTCGCGTTGGAAACCCTGCGGAAGCAAGGAAAAACGCGCATCCCCGGCCTCGGCCACCACGTGCACAAGAACGGTGACCCGCGCACACCGCGGCTCTACGAGATCGCCGAGGAGGAAAAACTCGTCGGCCCGCACCTCTCGCTGTTCGCCGCGATCGGGCGCGTGCACCCGCAGGTGCTCGGAAAGACGTTGCCGCTCAACGGCGCCGGGACGTGCGGAGCGGTGCTCGCCGACCTCGGCCTGCCGCTGGAGCTGTTGCGCGGCTTCGCGTTGCTGGCCCGCACGGCCGGCCTGATCGGGCAGCTCGCCGAGGAGCTGCGCAACCCGGTCGCCAACGACATCTTCCTGTCCGTGGACTCGAACACGCGGCCGGTCGCGCCCGCAGAGGAGTGAGCAATGCAGCTCGTCACCGAGGACAACATCACCGAGCTCGCGCAACGGCGCTGGGCCACGGCGAAGGACCCGCGGACCGCGGAGCTGATGACCGCGCTCGTGCGGCACCTGCACGACTTCGCCCGCGAGGTGCGGCTCACCGAGGCCGAGTGGATGACCGCGGTCCAGTGGCTCACCGCGACCGGGCAGATCAGCGACGAGAAGCGCGAGGAGTTCATCCTGGCCTCGGACGTGCTCGGGCTGAGCATGCTGGTCGTGCAGATGAACCACCGGTTCGACCCGGCCGCGACCCCCGCCACGGTGCTCGGCCCGTTCCACATCGACGGCTCCCCCGAGCTGGAGTTCGGCGGTGACATGTCCGACGACGTCGAGGGAACCCCGCTCTACATCACCGGGAACGTGCGTTCGCTCGACGGGACGCCGGTGGCCGGTGCGGTGCTGGACGTCTGGCAGGCCGACGCCGAGGGCGCCTACGAGGCGCAGCTCGACGTCGACGAGGCGCGGCTGCGGGCGAAGTACCGCGCGCGGGAGGACGGCGCGTACTGCGTGCGGACGATCACGCCGAAGGGCTACTCGATCCCGATGGACGGACCGGTCGGCACCTTGATCGAGCAGACCGAGATCAGCCACTTCCGGCCTGCGCACGTGCACTTCCTGCTCACCGCGGAGGGCTTCGAGCCGCTGATCACGCACCTGTTCGAGGAGGGCGCCGAGTACCTCGACAGCGATGTCGTGTTCGGCACCAAGCAGGAGCTGGTGGTGCGGTTCGAGCAGCGCGAGCCGGGCACCGCGCCGGACGGCACGACGTGCGACGTGCCGTGGGTGGAGGCCCGCTACGACTTCGTGTTGCAGCCGTGCGCGCCGCGGTGATCACTCGTCCCGGTCAGCCCGCGTCCCTCGCTGACCGGGACGAGCCCTCCCCCGCTCCGGACGAGGTGGTCGTGGACGTGACGGCGGCGCCGATCACGCCCCTCGACCTGTTGTGCGCCACGGGGACGTCGTACTTCGGCGTTCCCGCGACGCCGTACGTGCCCGGCGTGCAGGGCGTCGGCACGGTCGGCGGGAGCGCGGTCTGGTTCCCGACGACGGCGGGCATGGGCGCCGGTGACGGGAGCATGGCCGCGCGGGCGGCCGTCCGGCGGGAGGACCTCGTCTTCCTGCCGGACGGCGCCGACCCCGTGGCACTGGCCGCGCTCGGGCTCTCCGCCGTCGCGGCGCACCGGGCGCTGACGTGGCGCGGTGAGCTGGCGCCCGGCGAGACCGTGATCGTGCTCGGCTGCGGTGCGGTCGGGCAGGCCGCGATCCAGCTCGCCCGGCTCGCCGGTGCCGGCCGGGTCGTGGCCGCGGCGCGGTCGGCGGCGAGCAGGGAACGGGCGCGGCGCGCCGGTGCGGACGCGGTGGTCGGGCTCGACGCCGACTTCACCGAGGTCGCGGCGGACGCGGATCTCCTGCTCGACCCGTTGTTCGGCGAGCCCGCCGCCGCGGCGGCACTGGCGCTGCGGCCGGGCGGGCGCTGGGTCAACCTCGGCGCGTCGGCCGGTGAGCACTGCCCGATCACGTCGTCGGTCCTGCGCAGCCGGTCGTTGCGGCTGTCCGGTTACACGAACAACGAGCTGACCCGGCAGCAACGCGCCGACTCGATCGCCACGATCGCCCGGCACGCGGTGCGGGGCGAGCTCGTGGTGGACCACGAGACGGTGCCGCTCGCCGATGTCACGGACGCGTGGACCCGGCAGGCCGGGGGCACGGCGAACGGCAGGATCGTGCTGGTCCCGTAGCTTCCGGGCGCGCGGGTGATCAAGTCGTGCCAGGATCGGCCGGGTGGATCGACGTGGGTTCCTGAAAGCCGCCGGACTGACCGGTGCCGGTGCCGTGCTCGCCGCCTGCACCGCCACCCCGCCACCGGGTTCCGCGCCACCGAGCACTCCGCCACCGTTTAGTTCGTCCGTTCCGAGTGGACCGCCGGACTGGGCGGCGCTGAGGGCGCGGCTGACCGGCGGGCTCGCGCTGCCCGACGGCGACGACTTCGCCTACCAGGGCTTCAACCCGGTGTGGAACAGCCGAAAGCCCGCCGCCGTCGCCCGTGTCGCCTCGGCCGCCGACGTGCAGGCGTGCGTCGAGGCCGTCCGGCTGCGCGCACCGATCGCGGCACGCAGCGGCGGACACAGCTACGCCGGGTACTCCACGCCGGAGAACGGCCTGCAGGTCGACCTGCGCGACCTCGCCGACGTCGAGGTGCTGCCCGGTGACCGGGTGCGCATCGGCGCGGGCGCCGCGCTCGGCGACGTGTCGCGCGTGCTCGCCGCGTCGGGCCGCTGCCTGCCCACCGGCACGTGCCCGTCCGTCGGCGTCGCGGGCCTCACGCTCGGCGGCGGCATCGGCGTCCTCACCCGCAAGTACGGCCTGACGTGCGACCACCTGGTCTCGGCGACCGTCGTCACGGCGGACGGCCGCCTCGTGACGGCGTCCGGGGAGCAGGAGCCCGACCTGTTCTGGGCGTTGCGCGGCGGAGGTGGCGGGAACTTCGGGATCGTCACCGAGTTCGTGTTCACCACGGTCCCGGCGCCGGAGGTCGCGGTCTTCACGCTGGAGTACCCCGCCGGCGCCGCGGCGGACGTCCTCGGCGCGTGGCAGTCGTGGCTGGCGGATGTGCCGGACGAGCTGTGGTCCAACCTCAACGTGCGCGGCGGCACCCCGCCGGCCTGCCGCGTCGTCGGGTGCTTCACCGGTTCGGCGGCCGCGCTGAACGGCCTGCTGTCCGGCCTGCCCGCGCCCTCCGGCCGGTTCGTCGAGCCGCGCGGGTGGACCGGTGCCGTGCAGTACTTCGCGGGCACCGGGATCGAGCACGAGTCGTTCGTGGCGTCGTCCCGGGTCGTGCGCGACCCGATCGCCGACCCCGCACGCGCCGTGGAGCTGATGGAGGGTCAGGCGAGCGAGTCGTACCTGATCTTCGACGGGCTGCGCGGCGCGGTGGCGCGCGTGGCACCGGACGCCACCGCGTTCCCGCACCGCGCGGCGCTCGCGTCCGCGCAGATCTACTTCAAGACACCGCCCTCGGGCGCGACGGAGACCGCCCGCGCCGTGGGGCAGGTGCGGGACGGCCTCGGCGCGCTCGTCGGCGACACCGGGTACGTCAACTACATCGACCCGAAGATGCCGAAGTGGGCGGAGGCGTACTACGGCGGCAACCTCGCGCGGCTGCGGGAAGTCGCGGCGAAGTACGACCCGGACGGGGTGTTCGAGTTCGCCCAAGCCGTGCGGTAGGTGTCCACTTCGGACTGGCTACGGGATGCGCGCGCCCACGGCGGCCAGCGCCTTCGTCACGGGCTGGAAGAACGTCACACCGCCGGTGCGGCAGTTGCCGCTGCCTCCCGAGGTGAGGCCGATGGCGTCGCCGTTGCGGGTGAACAGCGGACCGCCGCTGTCGCCGCCCTCCGCGCACACCGTCGTCTGGATCAGGCCGGTCACCCTGCCCTCGGGGTAGTTGACCGTGGCGTTGAGGCCGGTGACGCGACCGGACCTCAGGCCGGTCGTGCTGCCCATCCGCTCCACCTGCCTGCCGACCCGCGCCTCGGCGGCACGCCGGATCTGGACGGTCTGGCCGCGGCCGATGTCGACGACGCTGGGCGCGTTGACGTTGCGGTTGTTGTAGGTCAGCAGCGCGAAGTCGCCGTTGCCCGGGAAGGTGGACCGCACGACGGTGGCGGCCGGCTGACCGCCCGCGGCCAGCGAGAACTGCCGTCCGGCGCCGGTGCAGTGACCGGCGGTCAGCATCGCGCGGCGGTTGTCGTTCGTGACGACGTTGAAGCCCAGCGAGCAGCGGCTGCCCCCGGCGAAGATCGCGTCTCCCCCCTCGGCGAACAGCCGGAACTCGCCCGCCGCGCGCTCCAGCCGCACGCCGCGCCCCATCTTGTCCACAGTGGACTTCAGGGTGTCCCACCTCGCCCCGGTGACGGTGCTGTCGGCGGTGACCAGGACCTCGTTGGTGTCCGGGTCGACGGCCCACGCCGTGCCGGTCACGGAAGCCTTCTCCCGCAACGTCTCCGTGGCCTGGGTGGCCTTCTCCGGCGTCATCCGGTCGGCCGTCGCGGCGTAGCTCGCGGTGAACGTCGCCGCGGTGATCGCGACGGCGACGGCGCCGACGCTCGCCGCGATCACCTTGATCCGGCGTTTGTCGTCGTGGTGCCTGCCCATGTGTGCCCTTTCGTGAGTCCCGAAGGTCCACTCACCAAAGAGGTACGTACCGGGGGCCGTCCCGGTTGAGGTGATCACGTCCTGGCTGGCAGGACCTGTCTCAACAGCGGCCGCGGTCGGTGGCGCAGCCCAGGAGCAACGCCGTGGTCGCGGCCGCGAGCACGAAGTCTCCGCTGAGCGCGCACAGGCACGCCAGCGTCAACCACAGCAGCAGCCTCATGCACCGAGGTTAGGGACCGTACGACCGGGCCGCACCCGATTTGGGCAAGACTTGAGCAACCGGATGGATCCAGGACCGAACCGATCGGGCCTCCGCTCCGAACACCTCGTGTACAGCGCTCGAGGAGAGGGAGCCAGATGGCGAAGCGCGAGCGGACGTTGCAGAGCATCCCGCCCGGCGCGGGTGCTCCGGCCGGGCCGGAGGCCGACGACCTGCTGGCCCTCGTGGCGCGGGGCGACGAGGCCGCGTTCGAACGGCTCTACGACGTCGTGTCGGCGCCGGTGTTCGGGCTGGTCAGACGAGTCGTGCGGGACCAGGCGCAGTCGGAGGAGGTGTTCCAGGAGGTGATGCTCGAGGTGTGGCGGACGGCGACCAGGTTCGACCCCGGCAGGGGCAGGGCGATGACCTGGATCCTCACGCTGACGCACCGCCGTGCCGTGGACAGGGTCCGGTCGGCCCAGGCGGCGAGCACCCGTGAGGAGCACGCGGCACGGCTCGACCCGCACCGCCCGTTCGACGAGGTGAGCGAGCAGGTCTCCGGCCGGCTGGAGCAACGTCAGGTGCGCCGCTGCCTGAGCTTCCTGACCGGGTTGCAGCGCGAGTCGGTCGTGCTGGCCTACTACCAGGGCTACTCGTACCCGGAGGTGGCGAGCCTGCTCGGCCTGCCGCTCGGCACGGTGAAGACGCGCATGCGCGACGGCCTGATCCGGCTCCGCGACTGCATGGGGGTGACCGGATGAGGAGCACGTCAGCCGACCTGCACACGCTCACCGGCGCCTACGCCCTGAACGCGCTGTCCGGTCCCGAGCGCACGGCGTTCGAGACGCACCTGGCCCGGTGCGAGAGCTGTGCCACCGAGGTCGCGGAGCTCACGGCCACGGCCGCTCGTCTGGGCGCGGCGGTCGAGTTCGCACCGCCCGCGCACCTGAAGGACCGGGTGCTGGCCGCCGCCGCGGAGACCCGCCAGCTGTCCCCGCACACCCCGCGGCTTCCCCGCCCCCGCGGTCTCGGCAGGGCGGGAGGGGCGCTGCTCGCGGCGGCCTGCCTGGTCGCCGTCGCGTTCGTGGCGGTCGAGGTGTCCGGGTCCGGCCGGGACGACCAGCTCGCGCAGCTGTCCAGCCAGTACGGGCGGTTCTCCGACCTGCTGACCACCCCGGACGCGCGGATCTTCACCGGCACCGGGACGAACGGCGCCACCGGCACGGCGGTCATGTCGCCGAGCCGCAACGAGATGCTGTTCCTCGGCAAGGACCTGCCGTCGCCCTCCGGCGACCGGGTCTACCAGCTGTGGATGGTCAACGGCGAAGGCCCGCACTCGGCCGGCGTGCTGTCGTCCCCCACGGCGCCGATCGTGGCGAACGGGATTCCGGGCGCGGAGCGGGTCGCGCTCACGCTGGAACCGCGCGGAGGCTCACCGGTCCCGACCGGCGATCCCGTCGTCGAGATCAAGCTCGCGTGAGGACGGTGGGCTCCCGGCCGTGCGCCGGGAGCCCACCGCGGCTCACGGCGTGAGGTTCACGCCCCACGTGTCGATCCTGCCGGTGTCGAACGCCGCGTGGTCGCGGACGCGGAGCTTCCACGTGCCGTTCGGCGCCTCACCGGACAGGTTGACCGAGTAGGTGCGGTCGATGTTGTCCGTGCTGCCGCCGCTGCGGTCGTGCAGCGGGTACACCGAGCCGTCCGGGGCGACCAGGGACACCGTCAGGTCACCGATGTAGGTGTGGACGATCCGCACGGTCACCACGGAGGCCGCCGACGGGGTCGCGGAGCACCCGGAGATCACGACGTCGCTGTCGACCGCGGAGCCCGCGTCCGGGATGGTGACGTCGTTCGGGTTGGTGCCGGAGCAGGTGCCGCCACCGCCGCCCGTGACGGTCAGGGTGTAGGTCGCGGTGCGCGTTCCGGTGCCCGTCGCGGTGACCGTGACCGGGTAGGTGCCCGCCGCGACCGACGCCGTCGTGCTGATCGTCAGCGTCGAGGAGCCGCCGGTCGTGACGGACGCCGGGCTGAACGAGGCCGTCGCGCCGGAGGGCAGTCCGGACGCCGCCAGCTGCACGGTCTGCGGGTCACCGCTCACGGTCTGGGTGCCGACGCTCGCCGACACCGCCGACCCCGCCGCCACCGAACCGGACGACGGCGTCACCGACACCGAGAACTCGGCACCGGGTGTGCCTTCGGCGACCGCCGACTTCCACAGCGTGTACGCGATGCCGTCGGCCGCGCGGTTGATGTGGGTGTCACTGATGTTCGCGGTCGTGTCGCACGACGAGTGGTAGCAGGGGTCGAACGCGCCGCCGGACGTGCCGCCCCACTTGGCCGCCTGCGCCGCGGTCTTGCGGGCGCTCGCGCCCATCGCGTAGCCGGACGCCGGGATGCCCGCGTTGGTGAAGGACGCGTCGTCGGACCGGTTGCGGCCCTCGGTGTTCTCCTCCGGCTGCAGGCCGAGCGAGTCCCAGTACGCCTTCATGTGCGCGGACTGCGCGCTGGAGATGTTGTTGATGAAGTAGCCGCCGTTGACCGAGCCGACCATGTCGAAGTTGAAGTAGGTCTTGATCTTCGCGCGTTCGGTGGACGGGAGCTGCGAGACGTAGAAGCGCGAGCCGTTGAGGCCCTGCTCCTCGTCGGTCCACCAGGCGAACCGGACCTTGTTGAGCATCGACGGGTTGAGCCGCGACAGCACGAGCGCGGTCTCCAGCAGCGCCGACGAGCCCGACGCGTTGTCGTTGATGCCGTTGCCCGCGGACACGCCGTCGAGGTGGGCGCCGAACATGTAGACGTTGTTCGCGTTGCCGCCGGGCCACTCCGCGATCACGTTCGGGCCCGCGCCGCTCGAACAGCCGGACGTGCAGGGCTGCTCGGTCACCGTGTACCCGGCCGCGGTGAGCTTGTCCTTCACGTAGGCGACCGACGCGCGGTAGCCCGCCGTCGTCGAGCGCCGGTTGCCGCCGTTCTGCGAGGCGATCGTGCCGAACTGGGCGAGGTGCTGCTTGACCGCCGCGATGTCGATGTCGGGGATCTGCGGACCGGTGCCGCCGGTGACGGTGAGCGTGTAGGTCGCGGTCCGCGTGGCGATGCCCGCGGCGCGCACGGTGATCGGGTACGTGCCCGACGAGATCGTGGTGGCGGTGCTGACCGAGAGCGTCGAGGAGCCGCCGGTCGTGACGGAGGCCGGGCTGAACGACGCGGTGGCACCGGCGGGCAGGCCGGTGGCGGTCAGCTGCACGGTCTGCGCCTGGCCGGACGTGACCTGCGTCTGGACCGTCGCGGTCGCGGCCGAGCCCGCCACCACGGAGCCGGTGGCCGGCGTGACGCCGACGGAGAAGTCGTCGGCGGGCGTGGCACCGCCGAGGTTGAGCGTCCAGGAGTCGATGCGGCCGGTGTCGCTGGCCGCGTTGTCGTTGACCCTCAGCTTCCAGGTGCCGTTCGCGGTCTCGCTCGACAGGTCGACGGTGTAGGTCTGGTCGATGTTGTCGGCGGACCCGCCCGTCCGGTTGTGCAGGACGTAGGCGGAGCCGTCCGGAGCGACCAGGCTGACCTGGAGGTCGCCGATGTAGGTGTGGATGATCCGCACGGGGACCGTGGCGGTGGCCGAGGGCGTGGCCGCGCAGTCGGAGATGGTGACCGGGGACTCGACGGTGGCGTTGTCGACGATCGCCACGGTGCCGGTGCTGGTGCCGGAGCAGCCCGCGAGGGAGGCGGGAGCGGCGGAGGCGGGGACGGCCAGCGCCGCGACGACGGTCGCGACCAGGGCTGTGGCGAGCAGGGATCTTCTTCTTCGCACGATCGGGCTCCTTCACGGGGATCGCGGAGAACGCAGGGTGAGGTGACCGTAGCCGCGGCGGGGACGGCCGACATCCGGTCGTTCGGATGGTTGCGGCCGTTGACGTTGACCGCGGCGGCCCGGGGCGACCACCGCGTGCGCGCGTGCTGGTCGTCGACCATCTCAAGACGCGTGACCGGGGAATTCTCTAGGGCCAGCGGGTGTGGTGGTCGTCGATGCGGAACTCGTGCGCGTGGGACCACCCGCCGCCGACCGGCACCGCGTCGCGCAGGTGCTCGTGGTGCGGGTCCAGGTCGCGGTGGTCGTGCTCGACGACCTCCGGGTCGTGCTCCGGCCAGACGCGCAGCGCCGTCACCACACCGGCGGCCGCGACCGAGGCCAGTGCCAGGAACGCCGCCGCCGTGCCCGCGACCGTCGCCACCCACCCGGCCAGCGGGTAGCAGAGCAGCCAGCAGGCGTGCGACAGGGCGAAGTCCGCGGCGAACAGCGCGGGCCGGTCCGCCGGACCCGCCGAGCGGCGCAGCAGGCGGGCGCCGGGCGTCAACGCGAGCGAGCAGCAGGCGCCGATCACCGCCCACAGCACCAGCAGCACCTGCCAGCTCCAGACGACCGAACCCACCAGCAGCACGGCGACCAGCGCCACGGCCGCCCGCGTCACGATCACGCGGTCCGGCCAGCGGTCCAGCAGGCTCGGCAGGACGAGTGCCGCCGCGAGGGAACCGGCGCCGTTCACCGCCAGGGCGACCGCGACGTCCGAGGCGTCACGGCCGAGGCCGTCCCGTACGGCCGAGACGGTGTTCACGAAGACCATCGACCCGGCGGCGGCCGCGGTCAGGTGCACGGCGAGCAGACCGCGCAGCCGTGGCGTGGCGAGGTAGGCGCGGATGCCGTGCGCGTCGTACCGCTTGCGAGGCAACGACTTCGGCACGACGGCGGAGATCACGAGCAGGGCCGACGCGGCGAAACCGAGCGCGGTGCCGAGGAACAGCTGGTGGAAGCTCACCAGCGTCAGCGCGGCGGCGGCCAGTGCGGGGCTGAGCAGCCCCTCCAGGTCGTAAGCCGTGCGGGACAGCGTGACGGCGCGGGTGTAGTCGCGTTCGTCGGGCAGCAGGTCGGGAATGGTCGCCTGGAACAACGGCGTGAACGCCGCCGAGGCCGACTGCAGCACGAAGATCAGGACGTAGACGTGCCAGATCTCCCCCGCCCACGGCAGTGCCGCCGCCACCGCGACCCGCACCAGGTCGAGCGCGACCAGCACCGCTCTGCGCGGCAACGAGCAGAGCAGGGCCGTCGCGACGGGCGCCACGCCGACGTAGGCGACCATCTTGATCGCGAGCGCCGTGCCGAGGACGGCTCCCGCTCCCGGCCCGGCGAGGTCGTGGGCCAGCAGACCCAGCGCGACGGTGGCGAGGCCGGTCCCGGTGAGTGCGACGACCTGAGCGCCGAACAAATGCCGGTAGGCCGAATTGCGCAGCACGGAAATCACCGCGGAACTATAAGTTCGGAAACAGGTTTGCGTCGACGCTGCAACAGCAATTCCGTGGCAACAGCACAATACGATTAATTGCACATTCCCCTCACCGCGAACCGCTGACCGGCGATGTGACACCATCAGCGCCGTACGACCGCTCTTCCCGGGAAACGAGCCTGATGATCGACGTGTTGCCGACGGTGCTGACCGTCCTCGCCCTGGCCGGCGCCGCCTGGTCGGTGGTGCTGATCGTGCGGAACCAGCCGCTGCTGCCGTTCACGACCGCCAAGCGCGGCCTGCTCGCACTGCTGGCGGTGCTCGAGGCCGGACTGTTCGTCCAGGCCGTCATCGGGCTCGGGCAGATCATGTCCAGGGAGATCGACCGGCTGTCGTTCGCCGGCTACCTGATCGGCGCCGCGGTGGTCGTCCCGGTCGCCGTCGTGTGGGCGGCGGGCGAACGCACCCGCTGGAGCGGCGGTGTCCTCGCGGTCGGGTGCCTCGCCATCCCGGTCATGGTCCTGCGCCTCGGCCAGATCTGGGCGGGACATGCCTGAGGCGACCACCCGCCAGGGACCGGGGCGGATGCTGATCACGGTCTACGGCATCTTCGCGCTCGCCGCGACGGCGCGCTCCGCCGTCCAGCTGATCTCGCGCTTCGACGAGGCGCCGGTCGCGTACCTGCTGTCCGCGTTCGCGGCGGTCGTGTACGTGGTGGCGACGATCACCCTGGCACGCGACTCGCGCCGGGTGGCGTTCGTCGCGTGCGCCATCGAGCTGACCGGCGTGATCACGGTCGGGCTGGTGAGCCTGGTCGTGCCGGAGGCGTTCCCGGACGCCACGGTGTGGTCGTTCTTCGGCATCGGGTACGGGTTCATCCCGCTGGTGCTGCCGGTGCTGGGGCTGTGGTGGCTGCGCAAGACGGCGTGACCTACGACGAGGCTTTCTGGGACGCGCAGGCGGCGGCGTTCGACGACGAGCCCGACCACGGGCTGCGTGACGCGCGGATCCGGGACGCCTGGGCGGCGTTGCTGCTCCCGCTGATGCCGGGGCCGGGCTCCTCGGTCGCCGACCTGGGCTGCGGAACGGGCAGCCTCTCGGTCCTGCTCGCCGCGGCCGGGCACCGGGTGAGCGGCCTGGACTTCTCGGCGCGGATGGTCGGCGCGGCACGGGCCAAGGCCGCCGCAGCCGGGGTCACCGCGGACTTCACCACGGGCGACGCCGCCGAGCCGCCGTACGAGGACGCGTCGTTCGACGTCGTGCTGGTGCGGCACGTGCTGTGGACGCTCCCCGACCCGGCGGCGGCCGTGCGCGAGTGGACGCGGCTGCTGCGGCCGGACGGCGTGCTGGTGCTCGTCGAGGGCCACTGGTCGACCGGTTCGGGCCTGCCGTCGGACCGCACGCGCGACCTGGTCCTCGCCGTGCGCGAGGAGGCCGTCCTCACCCGTCTCGACGACCCGGCGTTGTGGGGCGGGGAGATCGCGGACGAGCGCTACCTCGTCGTCAGCGCGCGCTGACCAGGCGCGGGACCAGCCGCACGTACACGACCATGCCGACGACCTCGACCAGCGTCTGCGTCACCACGACCACGGCCGCGAGGTCACCGGGCACGGCGAGCGCGAGCGGCAGCACGACCAGCGAGTTGCGGGTGGCGCCGGTGAACACGACCGCCCGGCTCTCGGGCACGCCGAGGCGGAACAGCCGCGCGACGCCGAGCCCGAGGAACGCCATCACCACCAGGAACACCACGTAGAACGGCACGACCCCGGCCACCACCGCCAGGTCGCCGAGCTTCGGCACCTGCGAGGCCACCACGGTGAACAGCGTCACGGCCATCAGCGGCACCATCGTCGTGCTCATCACGTCCACGACCCGGCTCGACCGCTGGGTGAGCCACGCGAGTGCCAGCGGAATCGCGATCAGCACCACGAACGCCTCGATGAACGGACCCGGTTCGACGACGTCCAAACCGGACCCGAGGAACAGCATCAGAAAAACGGGCAACAACAGCATTTGCGCGATCAGCAACAACGGCGTGGCGGCGAGCAGACGGCGGTTGTCGCCACCCGCCAGTCCGCTGAAGACGATGACGTAGTCGACGCACGGCGCCAGCAGCACCAGCAGGACGCCCAGCCGCACGGCCTGGTCGGCGGGCAGGAACGCGAGCATCGCGGCCACGACCAGCGGCACCACGGCGAAGTTCACCACCAGTGCGGCGGCGAGGAAACGGCCCGACCGCAGCGAACGGCCCAGTTCGGCCACCGGTACCTGGAGGAACGTGACGTAGAGCAGGACGGCGAGCACCGGGTTGATGGCGTGCTCCAGCCACGGACCGGCGTCCGGCATCGCCAAACCAGCCACTGCACCTGCCACCAAGGCGCCCAGGTACACAGCGACCTGATGGCGTTCCGCACTCGCGACGAACGACACGACACCTCCTGATCGACCGACCAGGACGATACGCACCGGCCACGCGGGTTCCGGCCTGCGGTTCGCCGACGCCGCCGAAGCACGCTCCCAGAAACGCTGTCCGTAACCCCTCTGCCCCGCTCGCAACTCTCTTTCGTGTTTCCCTTACCGCACGCGGGGCCCCTTCGTTCGCGTGGTTAGTACGCGGGGCCCCCGCGTACTAAAGCCACGTCACGCGGAGGAGGTGGGGATCGCTGACGGGTGACACTCGGGAGGGTGTGTGGCGGGCAGAGGTAGGAGAGAGTCTCTGGGGCGCAGCGTCAGAGGTACTCGGTGGCCGCGTCGCAGAGCCAGGCCGCCAGGTAGCCCGCGAACGACGACCGCACCAGCAGCGTGACGCGGTCACCGTCCCTCACCTGCAGGATGACTCCCGTCCTGGCGAGCAGCGTCTGCACGCAAGTGCCGGCGGGAGCCGCAGCCGGGTGCAGGTCCACGGCACATCCGTGAGCCAGCACGTCCCGGACGTGCGGCCCCTCCAGGTCCACCGCCGTGCGTTGAGCCGAAGTGTCCACAACGGACCCTCGCGAAGAGCCGAGCGCGCCACGCACCACCTCCTCGTTCACCCCCTCCGGGGCCACGACCAGGAACTCGTCCGGTCCGAGCCAGAGCACCTCGGCACCGGCGCCGGACGTGAACGTGCACGGGACGGCCGGGAAGCCGACGCCCAGCGTCTCCCCCAGTGCCGACGGGTCCGCGGTCCGCACGGTCAGCTGGGTGCGGAACGGCCGTTCGGCCGCGGTCAGCGCGGGGGCGAGCGCCGCCAGCCGGTCGGTCCAGGCGGCCAGCAGGCTGGTCAGGTCAGCCGTCACGGCGGGCCCCTTCCCGGTCGTACAGCACGGACTCGGTGACGGTGACCGGGACGAGGTCGTCGCCCACCGGCACGTAGAGGGTGTCGCCGACGCGGTCGCGGCCGGACCGCACGAGCGCCAGCGCGAAGGTGCGACCCAGGGCGGCGCTCGGGTAGCTGGACGTGACGTGGCCCAGCATCGGGACGGGCGGGGGCGGCAGCTCACGAGTCCCGACGATCTGCGAGCCCTCCGGCAGCAGCACCTCCGGGTCGACGGGCAGCAGGCCGACGAGTTGTTTGCGGTCCGGCCGGAGGTTTTCCGGACGTGCGAACGACCGCTTGCCGATGAAGTCCGGCTTCTTCTTGGACACGACCCACGACATGCCGAGGTCTTGCGGCGTCACGGTGGCGTCGGTCTCCTGGCCGATGATCGGGTAGCCCTTCTCGGCGCGGAGCACGTGCATGGTCTCCGTGCCGTACGGCGTGATCCCGTACGGCTCCCCCGCCGCGATCAGCGCTTCCCAGACGGCGAGGCCGTGCCAGGCGGTCACGTTGATCTCGTAGGCCAGCTCGCCGGAGAAGCTGATCCGGCACACCCGAGCGGGCACCCCGGCGATGGTCGTGTCACGCCACGTCATGAACTCGAACGCCGCGGCACTGACGTCCAGTTCCGGTGCGACCGCGGCCAGGACGTCCCGGGATCGCGGGCCCACCAGCGGGATCGTGGCCCAGTGGTCGGTGACGGACGTGCAGTGCACGTCGAGGTGCGGCCACTCCGTCTGCAGCCACTCCTCCATCCAGTCGAGGACCTTGGCGGCGTTGCCGGTGGTCGTGGTGACGAGCCAGCGCTCCTCGCCGATCCGGATCACCGTGCCGTCGTCGATCACCATGCCGTCCACGCCGCACATCACGCCGTAGCGGATGCGGCCGACCTTCAGGGTGCTCATCATGTTGGTGTAGAGCAGGTCCAGGAACTTCCCGGCGTCGCTGCCCTGCACGTCGATCTTGCCGAGCGTGGAGCCGTCCATCAGGGCGACACCCTCGCGCGCGGCCCGGCATTCGCGCAGCACGGCCGCGTGCCGGTCCTCACCGGGTTTCGGGTAGTACCAGGGGCGTTTCCACTGGCCGACGTCCTCGAACAACGCGCCGTGCGCGACGTGCCACGGGTGGATCGGCGTGACGCGGACCGGGTCGTGCAGCTCGCCGCGGTCGCGTCCGGCCAGTGCGGCGAACGACACCGGGGTGTACGGCGGGCGGAACGTCGTGGGCCGCTGGTCGGCGAGATCCACGCCCAGCGCCTCGGCCACGATGCCCGCGGCGATCATCCCGGACGTCTTGCCCTGGTCGTGGGCGGTGCCGATGGTGGTGTACCGCTTGATGTGCTCCAACGACCGCAGACCCGCACCGGTCGCGCGCAGCACGTCCGTGACGGTCGCATCCCGTTGCAGGTCGACGAAACTGGCGTTGTCGTCACCGGGAACGCGCCACAGCACCAACCCCGGTTCCTCGGTGCGCCATGCGTCGGATGCGGGAACCGCCACCTCGTTCGCGGAACCGACGGACTCCTGTCCCTGGCGCACGCAGGCCGCCAGGTCGAACTCGCCGGTGGCGGCCCCGGCGACCCGGACGGTCGGCAGCTCCTCCCCCGGTACGAACGCGCCCAGCCCGCCGTCGTAGCGCAGCGTCCCGCGGGCCTGGCTGAACAGGCTCACCACGGGGTTCCAGCCGCCGGAGACCAGCAGCGTGTCGCACGGCACCAGCTCGTCGCCGACGCGTGCCGCGGTGACGCGCCGATCGCCTTCGGTCCCGGTCACCTGCCCCACTCGCACCTCGATGCCCCTGGCCGCGCACTCGGCGGCGAGTCCGGCGGGAGGTTCCGGCCGTGCGTCGAGCAGCAGGGGAACGTCCACACCGGACTGTGCGAGGTCCAGCGCGGCGAGGTAGGCGCTGTCGTTCGTGGCGAACACGACGGCCCGCGATCCGGGTAGGACTCCGTAGCGGTGCAAGAAAGTTCTGGCCGCCGACGCCAGCATGACGCCGGGCCGGTCGTTGTCCGGGAAGACGACCGGGCGTTCGTGGGCACCGGTCGCCAGCACGGTCCGCTTGGTCCTGATCCGCCAGACTCGTTGGCGTGCACGGGAAGCGGGCGCGGCGAAGCCGAGGTGGTCGGTGCGCTTCTGCAACGCCAGCACGAACCCGTCCTGGTACAGGCCGAACGCGGTGGTCCGCTGCAACACCAGCACGTCCGACGTGTTCTCCAGCTCGGCGACGACCTCGGCGACCCACCGGGCCGTGCTCGGGTCGTCCACGCCCAGCACCGCGCCACCGGCCTGGTTCTGCTCGTCCACCAGCACGACACGGGCACCGCTGCGCGCGGCCGTCAGCGCGGCGGCGAGACCGGCCGGTCCGGCACCGACCACGAGCACGTCGCAGTGCACGTGCTTGGCGTCGTAGCGCGCCGGGTCCGGTTCGGCGGCCAGCTTCCCCTGTCCCGCGAGGCCACGCGCCACCAGACCGTCGAACAGCTCGACGGTCGTCGCGAGCAGCATCGGTTCCGGGAACGGCGTCTCGACCTGTACCAACGAGGTCGGGTCCTCCGAACCCGCCGCGACGATCCCGCGCGGGCGGCCGAGCTTCACGCTGCCGCCGATCTCGTGCACGCCGTGGGCGAGCAAGGCGGACGCGAGCGTGTCGCCGGGGTGCCCGGTCAGCTCCTGACCGTTGAAGGTGAAGCGCAGCACGGTGTCCCGGTCGACCGCGCCGCCGGTGGGCCTGCGGAACGTCATGCGGTGACCTCCGGCGCCGGTTCCCCCGCGCGGTAGACGGCGAGCAGCTCGTGGGTGCGGGTGTCGCGGACGGCGTTGAACCACCGGCGGCACCCGGCGCTGTGGCTCCAGCGCTCGGCGAACGGGCCGCTCGGGTTCTCGCGGAAGAACACGTACCGTGCCCACTCCTCGTCCGACAGCGCCGACGGGTCCTCCGGGTAGGCGACGTGGGCTTGGCCGCCGTAGCGGAACTCGGCTTCCTCGCGCGGCCCGCACCAGGGACACGGGATGAGCTGCATGCTGAACTCCTCAGTGCGCCACGGCGGCCGCGCCGTGCTCGTCGACGAGTGCGCCGGTCGTGAAGCGTTCCAGCGTGAACGGCGCGTTGTACGGGTGCGGCTCGTCGTGGGCGATCGTGTGCGCGAAGCAGTCGCCGACGCCTGGCGTGGCCTTGAACCCGCCGGTTCCCCAGCCGCAGTTGAGGTACAGCCCGCCGACCGGCGTGAGGCCGACGATCGGGGACGCGTCCGGGCTGACGTCGACGATGCCCGCCCACGTCCGCAGCAGGTGCGCGCGGGCGAAGACCGGGAACAGCTCCAGCGCGGCGGACATCTGCTGTTCGATGATGTGGAACGAACCCCGTTGCCCATAACCGTTGTAGCTGTCGATGCCCGCGCCCATCACCAGCTCTCCCTTGTGCGCCTGGGAGACGTAGACGTGCACGGCGTTGGACATCACCACCGTCGGGTGCACGGGTTCGAGCAGCTCGGAAACCAGTGCCTGCAAGGGATGCGAGGCGAGCGGGAGCCTGATCCCGGCCATCTTCGCGAGCACGGAGCTGTGCCCCGCGGCGCACAGGGCGACCTTGCCGGCGACGATGCGACCGCGTGACGTCCGCACGGCGGCGATCCGGCCGTGCTCCACCTCCAACCCGGTGACCTCGCAGTTCTGGATCAGGTGCACGCCCATCGCGTGCGCGGCCCGCGCATAGCCCCAGGCCACGTAGTCGTGCTTGGCGATGCCCGCGCGCGGCTGGTAGGTGGCCCCCAGCACCGGGTAGCGCACGTCCGGGGAGACGTTGACGATCGGGCAGATCTCCTTGACCCCGGCAGGATCCACCCACTCCGCGTCGATGCCGTTCAACCGGTTCGCGTTGACCCGGCGGACGCTGTCGCGGACGTCCTGGAGGCTGTGGGCGAGGTTCAGCACGCCGCGCTGGTCGAACAGGATCGGGTAGCCGAGGTCGTCCTCCAGGCCCTCCCACAGCTTGAGCGAGTGCTCGTAGATGCCCGAGCTCTCGTCCCAGAGGTAGTTGGACCGGATGATCGTGGTGTTGCGGGCCATGTTGCCGCCCGCGAGCCAGCCCTTCTCCAGCACGGCCACGTTCGTGATGCCGTGGACCTTCGCGAGGTAGTACGCCGTCGCGAGGCCGTGCCCGCCGCCGCCCACCACGACGACGTCGTAGGAGGACGCCGGTTCGCGGTCGTCCCACAGGAAGTCCGGGTGTTCGGGGAGGTGCGCTCCTGGCGGGCTGGTCATGTGCGGCGCCTCCCGCGTCCAGACTGGTCGACTACTGGTATATCAGTCTGTGCCGTACGGTAGGTCACATGAACGCACGGGTCAACGACGAGCCCGCCGCCGCCACCTCGCTCACCGAGCGGGCCTACTCGGTCCTGCGGGACCGCCTGGTGATGCTGGAGATCAAGCCCGGCGAGCCCATCAACGAGGAGCCGCTGCGCGCCGAGCTGGGCGTTGGCCGCACCCCGATCCGCGAGGCCCTCAAGCGCCTGGAGCAGGAACGGCTCGTCGTCGCCCACCCCCGGCGCGGCACGTTCGCGACCGACGTGCACATCTCCGACCTGTCGCACATCTCCGAGGTCCGCAGGACGCTCGAACCCCTCGCCGCGTCCGCCGCCGCCGAGCGGGCCACGGCCACCGACCGTGCCGCCCTCACCGGGCTGAGGTCACACCTGGAGACCTCGGCCCGGCCGGGCGACAACGTCGCGTTGCTGCGCGACGACGTGGGTGTGCACCGCGCCATCTACCGGTGCGTGCACAACCCGTTCCTGGAGGACACCCTCGTGTCCTACGACAACCTCGCGACCCGGATCTGGTGCGTGTTCCTGCCGCGGCTGTCCGGGATGGCGGGCCACGTCGACGAGCACGTCCCGCTGCTCACCGCGATCGTCGACGGCGACGCGGAGAAGGCCGCCGAACTGGCCGCCCAGCACGTCATCGGCTTCGAACGGGCCATCCGCGCGCTGATCTGAGACCGGCTCGGAGACCAGCCAGGAGACAGGCTCAGAGACAGGAGAGCAGGGCCGCCGCCCTCGCCTCCAGCTGCGGCCGGAGGTCGTACCCGCTGGTGTAGACGTACTGCTTGCCCGCCTCGATCGCCGCCAGCACCTCCTCGCCGACCTGGTCGACGCTCGGCCCGTTCCTGAGGAACTCCGCCACGGCGGGCGCGTGCTCGTCCGGGATCCCGACCGACGAGTCGAGCGACCGGGTGCGGTCGAGGATGCCGGTGTCGACGGGGCCGGGGCACAGCACGCTGACGTCGACGCCGTGGGCGGCGGCGGACAGGCGCAGCGAGTCCGAGAGGCCGACGACGGCGAACTTCGCGGTGACGTAGAGCGGGTTCGCGTCCGGGACGAGCCCGGCGCCCGACGACGTGTTGACGATGTGCCCCGACTTGCGGCCGATCATCCGCGGCAGGAACGTCTGCACGCCGTTGACCACGCCGTTGAGGTTGACGTCCAGCGCGAGGTCCCACTTGTCGTAGGTGAGGTCGGCGACGGACGAGACCGGGACGATCCCGGCGTTGTTGAACAGCAGGTCCACCGGTCCCAGCTCGCGCTCGGCCTCGTCGGCGGCCTCGGCGAACCCGGCGCGGTCCCGCACGTCCAACCGGTAGGTGCGCACCTTCGTGAGCCGGGTCAGCTCCCCGGCCGCGTCCTCCAGCGCCGCCGCGTCGAGGTCGGCCAGCGCGAGGAGCACACCCCGCCTAGCCAGCGCCCGTGCGATCCCCAGCCCGATCCCGTTGGCGCCGCCGGTGATGAAAGCGACAGCTCCAGCCCATTTCCGCATGTCAGAGCCTTTCTATGTTGGCTTGTCGACTCTATGTTTGTCAGCATAGTAGCCTCGTCGCCATGACAACGACCACGGGCAAAGCGCTCGCGACCGGAGGCGGCGCCACCATCGGCGTGCTGATGGGCCTCCAGGTGCTCGACAGCGTCGACGGCGTGATGCTGATCGTCTTCGCACCCGAGATCAGCAAGTCGCTCGGCATCGACACGGCGGCGATGGGCCTCCTCGGCGCGATCGGCGGGGTGATGGTCGCCCTGGCCGCGCTGCCGCTGGGCGTGCTCGGCGACAGGTACCGGCGCACCCGGATCGCCGGCGTCGCGACCCTCGCCTGGGCCGCCGCGGCGGGCGTCCTCGGCGTGGTGCAGGGCTACTGGCAGGCGATGGTGGCCCGCGTGGTCTCCGGCGCGGGCAAGGCCAACGAGGGCTCGATCCAGGCGTCGCTGCTGGTCGACGCCTACCACCCCGGTGTGCGCGGGCGCGTGCTCGGCCTGCACCGCGCGGGCCAGCCGCTGGGCATCGTGGTGGGGCCGCTCATAGCGGCGGCGTTCGCGGCGCTGATCCCCGAGGAGAACGAACCCTGGCGGTGGGCGTTCGCCTTCCTCGCGGTACCGGCGCTGGTCCTCGGCATCGCGGCGTTGCGCCTGCCGGAGCCGCCGCGCGAGACCCTGACAGCCGCGCCGCGCGGCGCGTTCGCGCAGCTGCGGCAGATCCGCTCGTTCATGCTGATCGCGCTCGCGCTCGGCGCGTTCGGCCTGGCCGTCACGACCGTGCCGATCTACCTGAACACCCTGCTGGAGGAGCAGCTCGGGCAGGACGCCGCGGCACGGGGCGTGATCACCTCGATCAGCGCGGTGGGCGGCCTCACGGGGGCGGCGCTCAGCGGCTGGCTCAGCGACCGGCTCTTCCGCCGCAGCCCCAAGGCGTGCCTGCACCTCGCGGCCGCGGCGTTCGCCGTGCTGGGGATCGGCTTCGCCCTGCAGGCGCACGCGCCGGACGTGACCAGCTACGTCGTCATCGGCGTGCTGACCCAGGGCATGACCTTCGCGGGCATCGTCCCGCTGAGCCTCGTCGTGGCCGGGGTGACGCCGCAGGCCATCCGCTCCAGGGCGTTCGCGTTGATGAACGTCTGCGCTGCCGTGATCGGGGGCATCGGCGGAGCGCTGGTGACCGGCGCCGCCGAGGTGGCGTGGGGTGAGCAGATGGCCGTCACCGTGGTGGCACCGGCCGGGACGGTCCTGGCGGGGCTCGTGCTGCTGGCGAGCACCCGGCACGTCCTCGGCGACATGGCCCGGCTCGTACGATGACCGCGTGAGCTCAACGGGACAGCGCCGCATCGACGAGATCGGCGACGAAAGCCGCCGCCGCATCCTGGACGCCGCGGAGGAGCTGTTCGCCGAACGAGGGTTCGAGCGCACGTCCTTTGTGGACATCGCGAAGCGGTCCGGCATCAGCCGCGGCTCGATCCCCTGGCACTTCAAGAACAAGGACGGCCTCGTCATGGCCGTCGTCGAACGCGCGGTGGAGCGGTTGTGGCCGAGTTCGCGCTACGACTACATCCCGTCGCTCACCGAGGTGTTCGCCGAGACGGCCCAGCTGATGCACGACGGCAACGCGTCGCTCGTGTTCATGATGCTCGTCGAGGCGCTGAACGACCGGGGCGTCGTCCACGAGCAGTACCAGGAGTTCCTGAGCCGCCGCCGGGAGGGCATCGAGACCCTCCTGCGCCTGCGCCGCCCGGCCGATGCCGACCCGGACACGGCGGTGGTCCGCGAACGCACGGCGGCCGTGGCGCTCAACGGCGCGCTGCTGGGCATCCACCTGCAAGCGCTCGTCGACCCCGACGACGTGGACATGGACGCGGCGCTGGTGTCGCTCGCCACGATGTTCGACCGGAACATCGCGGACGTCTGGCGCGACGACGAGGCCGCCCCGGAAGGCGAGTAGCCGTCAGCGGCGGAAGATCGTGATCGAGTGGCCGACGACGTCGATGGGCGCGCTGGTGTCGAGCAGCGCCTGAAGGCGTTCGTCGGCCTTCGCGATGGCGGTGTCGGACACGACGAGCACACCCCGCACCAGGTCTGCGGGCACCTTCCCGGGGTCCTCGGCGTGGATGCCGTAGTGCTCGGGCACCCCGGCGCCCTTGTAGACGAGCCACAGGCGCTCGCCGGAGTGGCGTTCCAGCCGTTCGGCGAGCCTGCCCAGGTCCTGTCCCCAGTCGACGTTCGAGTCGTGCAGGTGCAGGTGCGTCTTGGACGGGCCGCCGAACAGCTCGTTGGAGTACGGCAGGTAGTACGGGAACGCCCACAGCGAGCTCGCCGCGACGACCGCGACGGCGGGTGCGGCGAAGCGCCGGTCCGCCACGAACGCCGCCGCCACGGCGAGGAACATGGGCACGAAGATCGCGTACCGCACGCCGAGGTCGCGGTTGCCGGTCATCGCCGCGGCGAGCAGCACCGCCGCGGGCAGCAGCACGTACAGCGCCTGCGGGCGCCGGACGACCGCCGCGGTTCCGGCCGCCCACAGCAGCAGGGCGCCGAGCGGCGTCTTCACCAGCAACGCGGCCGGCAGGTAGTACCAGTGCGAGCCCTCGTAGTGCGTGCCGAACAGGTAGCCGCCCCACACCCGGTCCTCGAACCCGAACTGCAGGCCCAGCCCTTCCAGGTACGGCAGCGGGAACACCTGCGACGGGTCCACGACCGCGTACGACGCCCAGACCACGGCCACCGCCACGAGCGCCACGACGGCCACCGGCCTGACCTGGCCGCGGGACCGCCAGGCGAGGAACAGCACGACCGGCACGACCGCGAGGGTGTTCATCTTGGTCGCGAGCGCCGCGCCCAGCGCGAGTCCCGCGAGCGGCAGGTGCACCGCGTTCTCCCGTGCCCGCCAGAGCAGCCAGACCGCGGTGAGCACGAACCCGGCCGACGGCACGTCGAGCGTGGCCAGTGAGCCGTGCGCGATGAGGTCCGGCGAGAACGCGTACAGCCCCAACGCCACGAGACCGCCCGCGTTGCCGGTGAGGTCGCGGGCGAACAGCAGCACGACGACGCCGAACAGCAGCGTGAGCACGATGACCGGCAGCCGGGCCAGCAGGAGCAGGTGCTGCGGGTCGTTGCCCGACTCGTAGAGGACGTGCCTGCCGAACTCGGTCTGGTCACCGGTGAAGCCCCGCTCGAACGCGATGCCGGTGAACGCCAGGCCGGTCGCCATGACGAGCTTGCCGAGCGGCGGGTGCTCCTGGTTGTAGCGCAGGCTGCCCTCTTCGACGTAGGTCACCGCCGCGCCGATGTAGACCGGCTCGTCGATCGTCGGGGTCTGCTGGACGGCCGTGGTGACCATCGCGATCGCCATCTGGGCCAGCAGCAGGAACGCCACCAGCGCGAACAGCCGTCCGCGCCGCGGTGTGGCCGGCGCGGGGACGGCCTTCCGCGGCGGCGTGGTCGTGGCGAGCGCCAACGGATCGATCCTTTCCCCTGTGTGCACCTCCCCCGGTACTCCGGAAACGGGATGCCCGCTCGTTCGGTTGTCACGCCAGAGCGGAAAACTCGGTCGAGCCGCCGGGCGGGTGGCGCTAACCTGCGCCGATGGGGTGGGAGGACGTCGAACGGATCGCCGAGGAGACCGGCTTCTCCGGTGTGGTCAGGGTCGACCGCGGGGACGAGACCGTGTTCGAACGCGCGTACGGGTTCGCGGACCGGGCGCACGGCGTGCCGAACACCGCCGGCACCCGCTTCGGCATCGCCAGCGGGGGCAAGGGCTTCACCGCCCTCACTGTGCTCTCGCTCGTCCGGGACGGCACCTTGGGCCTGGGCACGACCGCGCGGGAGCTGCTCGGCGACGACCTCCCGCTCATCTCCGGCGACGTCACGGTCGAGCACCTGCTGGCCCACACGTCCGGCATCGGCGACTACCTCGACGAGGAGGCCGGCTGGGACGTCGAGGACTACCTGGTGGGCGCCGCGCACCTGCTCACGACCACCGAGGCGTTCCTGCCGCTGCTCGACGGGCACGCCGCGAAGTTCCGCGCGGGCGAGCGGTTCGGCTACTGCAACAGCGGCTACGTCGTCCTCGCGCTGCTCGCGGAACGGGCGAGCGGACGCGGTTTCCACGCGCTCGTCCACGAGCGGGTGCTGGAACCGTTCGGGCTGACGGGAACCGGGTTCCCGCGCTCGGACGAGCTGCCGGGCGACGCCGCCGTGGGCTACCTCGAAGGGCAGGACCGGACCAACGTCTTCCACCTGCCCGTGCTGGGCAACGGCGACGGCGGCATCTACACGACGGCGGCGGACATGACGCGGTTCTGGCGCGCGCTGTTCGACAGCGACCTCGCGGCGGAGGCGACCCGGCCGCGCAACCACGTCCCCGAGGAGTCGCTGCGGTACGGGCTCGGCTTCTGGCTGCACGAGACGACGGACACGGTGATCCTCGCGGGCTACGACCCCGGTGTGTCGTTCAAGTCCTGGTACGACCCGCACACCGGCACGGTGGCCACGGCCCTGGCGAACACCTCGTCGGGCGCGTGGCCGGTCGCGCGGGCACTTCCGTCCTGACCGATGACTTTCCCGCCCCGTGCCGGTCTGCACGCGGGAGACCGGACCAGGGGAGGCTGACCGCATGCGGAAACTGATCTACGGGATGAACGTGAGCCTGGACGGCTACACCGCCGCGCCGGGCGGCGACCTCGGCTGGAGCGTGCCGAGCGACGAGCTGTTCCAGTACTGGTCGGACCGGGTGGCGGCGACGGAGCTGGCGCTCTACGGCCGCAAGCTGTGGGACGCGATGAGCCCGCACTGGCCCTTCGTCGCGCAGCGGCCGGACACCACCCCGGCGGAGGCGGAGTTCGGCCGCCGCTGGGTGGACATGCCGAAGGTCGTGTTCTCGTCCACCCTCACCGAGGTCGGCTGGAACTCCCGCCTGGTCACCGGCGACCCGGTCGCGGAGATCACCCGGCTCAAGGCGGAGGACGGCGGCCCGATGGACATCGGTGGCGCCACCCTCGCCGCGACGGCGATGCGGGCGGGGCTCGTCGACGAGTACGTGCTGGCCACCGCGCCGGTCGTGCTGGGTGGCGGCACGCCGTTCTTCACCGCGCTCGACAGCTGGGTGGACCTCACCCTGGTCGAGACCAGGACGTTCCCCGAAGGGGTGGTCCTCACCCGGTACGAGAAGAGGCGTTAGTGCCGGACGGGTGACGGCGAGCCGGCCGTCGTGGTGCCGGCCGCGGCCCCGGGATCTCCGTGCCGCCGCCGCCCGACCGGCCCCGCCGTACACCTGATGGACCCTTGTAGACTGAAACGTGTTCTAGTTAGTCTACCCGCATGATCGCCACAGTGGTGTGGGGCACCGGGAACGTCGGCCGTTCGGCGATTCGTGCCGTCGAGGCCCATCCCGGACTGAAGCTGACGGCCGTGGTCGTGCACGACCCCGGGAAGGCCGGTCGCGACGCGGGCGACCTCGCCGGGCTGGACCACGAGCTCGGGATCGCGGCCACCACGGACGTCGACGCGGTGCTGGCGGCCAGTCCGCGCGCCGTCGTCTACGCGGCGTCCGGGGACGTCCGGCCCGGCGACGCGCTCACCGACATCACCAGGGCGATCAGGGCCGGCGCCGTCGTGGTCACGCCGTCGCTGTACGCGCTGTACGACCACCGCAGCGCTCCCCCGGAACTTCGAGAACCTGTTCTAGCGGCTGTCGCGGAGGGCGGCGGGTCGCTCTTCGTCTCCGGTGTCGACCCCGGCTGGGGCAACGACGTGCTGCCGCTGATGGTCAGCGGGCTGGGCCACACCATCGACTCCGTGCGCTGCCAGGAGATCTTCGACTACTCCACCTACGACCAGCCGGACGCGGTGCGGTGGCTGATCGGGTTCGGGCAGCCGCTCGACTACCAGGCACCGATGCTCCTGCCGTCCGTGCCGACGATGGTGTGGGGCGGGCAGATCCGGCTGATGGCACGGGCGCTGGGCGTCGAGCTCGACGAGATCCGCGAGACCGTCGACCGGCGCGCGCTCGACGAGACCGTCACGACCAGGACGATGGGCGAGTTCGAGGCGGGCACGCAGGGCGCGATCCGGTTCGAGGTGCAGGGCGTCGTCGGCGGCGAACCGCTCATCGTCATCGAGCACGTCACGCGCATCCACGCCTCCTGCGCCACCGACTGGCCGATGCCGCCGTCGGGCGACGGCGCGCACAGGGTGATCATCGAGGGCCGGCCGCGCATCGAGGTCTCGGTCGAGGCGGTGGACGAGGGCGAGAACCGGTCCGCGGGCGGCAACGCGACCGCGGTCGGCCGCATCGTCAACGCCATCGACTGGCTCGCCGACGCCGAACCCGGTCTGTACGACGCGCTCGACGTCCCGTTGCGCCCCGTCGCGGGCAAGCTCGGAAGGAGCAAGGGATGAACATCGACATCCCCGAGGGCAAGGACCCGATCGGGTACGTGTGGAGCGAGATGGTGCCGGGCATCGGTGTCGCCGCCGCGGGGTTCTCGCTCGCCGTGTACCAGCACTCCACGCTCGGGCTGCGCGAGTTCGAGGCGGCGCGGCTGCGGATCGCCCAGATCAACGGCTGCCTGTTCTGCCTCGACTGGCGGACCGAACGCGACGGCGAGAAGGTCGAGGAGGGCTTCGCCGACGCGGTGACCCAGTGGCGCACCACAGGCGCCTTCGACGACCGCACGCGGCTGGCCGCGGAGTACGCCGAGCGGTACGCACTGGACCACCACGGCCTGGACGAGGAGTTCTGGTCCCGGATGGCGGAGCACTACAGCCAGCGGGAGACCGTGGAGCTGACGATGAGCATCGGGTCGTGGCTCGCGTTCGGGCGGCTGAACCGGGTGTTCGGCCTCGACGCGATGTGCGTGCTGCCGAAGCTCTGACGCCGTCTCCTCAGAAGTCGGTGGCGATGATCCTCGCGATGTTCCGCTCGGCCAGCGCCGTGATCGTGACGAACGGGTTCACGACCGTGGTTCCGGGGATCAGCGCGCCGTCGACGACGTAGAGACCGGGGTGGCCGTGCAGGCGGCCGTGGTTGTCGGTGGCCCTGCCGAGGATCGCGCCGCCGAGCGGGTGGTACGTGAGGTGGTCGCCCCAGATCTTGTAGACGCCGAAGAGGTCGGTCCGGTAGATCGTCCCCTCCTTCGAGTTGATCTTGTCGAAGATGGTCTTGGCCGCCGCGATCGAGACCTGCTTCCACTCCGTCTGCCAGCTCAGGTCGACCTTGTTCGTGGCGGGGTTCCAGGTGAACCGCGCCCGGTTGGGCGTCCTGGTGATCGACAGGTAGAACGACGCGAAGGTCTCGAAGCCGGTCGGCAGCGGCGCCACCTCGGCGAACGCGCCGCCCGCCGCCCAGTTGTCGATGCCGAGCGTCGGGATCGCCGACTGGAGGCTCCCGGTCGGGTCCCACAGGTGGTTGGCCCGGCCGCACATCACGTTGCCGTTGTCGCCCCAGCCCGCGCCGACCTCGCCGTTCAGGTTCGGCAGCGCGCCCGTGGCCTTCAGCTTCACCAGGAGCTTGCTGGTGCCGACGCTGCCCGCCGCGAAGAACACCTTGGCGGCGGTCACCTGCTTGGTGGCGACGACACCTCCCGTGGTGTCGAGCTGCTCGATCGTGACGAGGTAGCCGCCGGACGCCGGCACGACCGAGACGACCCGGTGCAGCGCCGAGATCGTGACGCGGCCGGTCGCCCTGATCTTGGGCAGGTAGGTCTTCTGCAACGACTTCTTGCCGTGGTTGTTGCCGTAGAGGATCTCCCCTGCCAGTGCCGACTCCGGGACGGTGCCCGCCTCCTCCTGCTCCATGTAGTCCCAGTCGTACACGGTCGGGACGAACACGTACGGGAAGTTCGAGCGCTGCGCGTGCTTCCGGCCGACGCGCGCGTACTGGTAGGCGGCGGTGCTCTCGAACCACTCCGGCCGGACCAGGGCGGCACCGAGCTCGGCGTTGGCGCGCGGGTAGTAGGTGCCGTACATCTCGGCGGGGTCGACCGACGGCAGGATCTCGCCGAACGTCTCGCGCTTCGGCGTGACGGCCATGCCGCCGTTGACGAGCGACCCTCCCCCGACGCCGCGACCCTGGTAGACGGTGATGCCGGCGAACTCCTCGGCGTCGAGGACGCCGGTGTACCGCGGGATCGACTTGTCGATGGGGAAGCCCAGGAAGTTGCTCAGCGGCTGTTTGGTCTTGGTGCGCAGCCAGAACGACCGCTGGTCCGGCGTGGTGGTGTTGGCGAAGATCTTGCCGTCGGAGCCGGGGGTGTCCCAGGCCATGCCCATCTCGACCATGTGGACGTCCACGCCCGCCTCGGCCAGGCGCAGCGCCGTGACGCACCCGCCGTACCCCGTCCCGATGACCAGCGCGGGGACGACGGCCGCGTCGGCGATCGCCGCGGAGGCTCGCGCGGCCGGGACGACCGCGAGGGCCGCAGCCCCCAAAATGGAACCTGTTCCAGCCAGAAACGCGCGACGGGATGAACCAGGAAAAGGGTTGTCACACGACGTTGTGTGGTTCAAAGTGATCTTCCTCACTATTGACGTATGAGAACTTGTTATACCGGTGATTTCGAGATCAAGTCACTACCCGGCGCTTCCGGTTCCCTCGCGCAGCGCAACTCCGGACGGCGAGTGCGGGCGGCCAGGTGCACTCGATCCGGGAATGTCCCGGCAGACGCGGCGGCACCACAATCAAGTGATGCCAGTGGAATCCGAAGGTGTGGCCGGTGCTGCGAGCGTCCTGGTCGTGGGCGCGGGTATCGCGGGCCTGTCCGCCGCACGCGCGTTGCGCGACCGCGGCCATCCCGTCGTGGTCCTGGAAGCGCGGGACCGGGTCGGCGGGAGGATCTGGACCGACGAGCACGGCGTGGACCTGGGCGCGCACTGGATCCACGGCACGGACGGCAACCCGATCACCGAGCTGGTGGAGGAGCTGGGCATCCCGTTCAGCTACGTGGGCGGCGACAGCGCGTACACCGGCGGGTTCGACAGCCTCGACCTGTTCGGCGCCGACCTGCGCGCGATGAGCCACCGCCGCAAGACCAGGACCCTCGAACTGGCCGACGACGTCCTGCACGAGCTGGAACAACGCGCCGCCGCCACCCGCCACGACGACCTCCCGGACGTGTCGCTGGGCGACGCGGTGCGCCAGATCCTCGCGGCGCGCGAACTGTCCCGGGAGGACGAGCAGGCCGTGCGCTACCACCTCAACGTGCTCCTGCGCGAGGACGCGGCGGAAGACCTGGACAAGCTGTCGCTCAAGCACTGGGAGGACGGCTACCTCGTCTACGGCTACGGCGACAGCACCCTGCACGAGGGCTACCAGTCCGTTGTGGACGCTCTCGCCGAGGACCTCGACATCCGGCTGGGCCACGTCGTCACCCGGGTCGAACCGGGTCGTGTCGTGACGTCGCGAGGTGTGTTCGAGGCGGACAAGGTGCTCGTGACGCTGCCGCTCGGCGTCCTCAAGACGTCAGCGGTGGAGTTCGAGCCGCCGCTGCCCGCGGCGAAGCGGTCGGCGATCACCCGGCTCGGCTTCGGCACGCTGAACAAGATCGCCCTGCACTACGCGGAGCCGTTCTGGCCGCGCGAGCAGTACGTCTTCGGCTACCTGTGCCGCGACACCGACCAGTACCCGACCGTCGTGATCAGCATGTGGAGGTCGCACGGCAAGCCGGTCCTGGTGATGCTGCTCGGCGCGTCGCTCGGCCGGGAGATGGAGACGTGGCCGGAGGAGGAGGTCACCGCCTACGCCGAGTGCGTCGTGCGGGACATCTTCGGCGAGGAAGTCCCGCCGGCCGAGTCCGTCTCGCGGACGGGCTGGTCCGCCGACCCGTACGCGCTGGGCTCCTACACGTGCATCGGCGTCGGCTCGTCCTCGAAGGACATCGCCATCCTCGCCGAACCCGTCGGCGACACCCTGTTCTTCGCCGGCGAGGGCACGAACCCATACCACTGGGGCTGCGTGCACAGCGCCTACGAGTCCGGCCTGCGCGAGGCCGCCAGGATCAGCGGCGACCAGTCCCTCTACACCCCGCCGAGCGCGGGCAAGTCCCGCCGCCAGTCGCGCAACACCGACCGGATGCTGCGGTTCGTGCGCATGAGGATGAACCACCTGGTGGACCACGAGCTGGCCGAACGGGTGGCGTGCCTGCGCGAGAGCGTCGACCCGCACGGCGTGCGGCTCCTGCACTCGTTGCAGGACTCGGAGCTGGAGACGCTCGCGTCGATGTTCGACGAGATCCCCTACTCGGCGGGAGACGTGCTGTTCCGCGAGGACGACGCGGCGCACGGCGTGTTCCTGGTCGCCCGCGGCCGGGTCGAGATCGACTTCGGCGGCATCTACGAACGCGCGGTGCTGGGACGCGGCGCGCTGCTCGGCCACTACGACATGTTCTTCAACGCCCGCACCACGTCCGTCACGGCGCTGGACGACGACGTCCTGGTGTACTACCTCGACCACTACCGCTACCAGAGCTTCCTGTTCGCGTTCCCCGAGGTGATGATGCTGATGCTCGGTGATCTGGTGACGCGGTGGGAGCAGCTGGAGACGGTGCTCGGGGCGGCGACGCTGCCCGAGGTCCGGCGGGAGATGGCCTGAGCGGCCACCCGTCAGAGGTCGGGCAGTGGCGTTCCCGGCGTGCGGGCGACGATCGCGGCCGTCGCGACGAGGTCCCAGCCGGGGGCGTACTGGTTGCCGGTGGTCAGGTGGGGCGCGTGCTGCTCGTAGCGGTCGAGCAGCTCCCGCACCGACTCGAACACCGCCCGGTGCGGATGACCGGACCGCACGCGGCAGCAGTGCCGGGCGAGGTTGAGGAGCTGTCCCAGCGGCTCTCCGCGCTTCGTGGGTTCGACGGCGGCCGCGAGGTAGACGTAGAGCCGTTCCAGCAGCGGGTCGAGCGGCGGCACGGCTCCCGGTGCGGGGCCGAGGTCGAGCGGGTCGGCGCGGTCGACCAGGCGGCGTGACTGTCCTCCCAGGACACTCGCGAGCCGTTCGTCGTCGAGCCCGGCGTACATCGCGCACCGGGCCGTGGCGTGCGCGCCCCAGGTCGGTGTCGAGTAAGGGATGTCGCTGCCGAACAGCACCCGTCCGGGTGGCACGGCGCCGAGGAGCGTCACCAGATCGGTGGGGCTCCACCACGACGTGTCGAAGAAGAGGGTGGCGGGCAGCGGGTGGCCGGCCAGCCAGGCCAGGTCGGTCAGGCCGTCGTGCGCGAGCACGAACCGGGCGCCGGAGTACCGGTCCAGCAGCGCGAGCAGGGTGTCGCCGAGCGCGTCGTTCTCCGGTCCCGCGTGCACCACGATCGGCAGCCGCAGCTCGTGCGCCAGGCCGAAGACGCCGGTGAGCTCCTGGTCGTCCAGCTCGAACCCGTCGCTGGCCGGGTGCAGCTTGATCCCCGCGGCACCGGCCTCCACGCAGCGGCGCGCCTCGCCGGCCGGGTCGTCCCCCGGCGCGACCCGGCAGAACGGGACCAGCGGGGCCTCCTTCAGCACCGCGTCGTTCGCGTCGCGGTAACCGTCCGGTTCGGTCAGCGGGAACACCGCGGCCCCGGCGTCCAGCCGGGACAGTGCCGCGCGGACGTCGTCCGCCGTGGCGGAGAAACCGCTGGGATCGTTGACCCCCACGTGCGTGTGGATGTCGAACAGCGGGCAGTCGACGCGCAACGCCTCCCACCACGGCCACACGAGGTCGTCGGCGTACATCGGCTCTCCTCCGGCCGTCACGGCGGGAGTGCCCGCCGGACCGCCGTGCAAACGCACCGCCGTTCGTCCGCCGCTCCCCTGCTCCGACTGGTGTCTTGATCGCTCAACCGGGTCAGGCCAAGGTGAGGGACGTCCGGTCAGCCGGACACCTCGGAAGCCGACGGCGTCAGACGAGGAGAACGATGCGGAAACGCTCGACAGTCATCCCCCTGCTGGCCCTGGTGGCCCTGGGACTCCCCACCCCCGCGACCGCCCGGCCGGACGACACGGTGGTCTCCGGGCAGGCCCGGTTCCAGGTCCTGTCCCCCACACTCGTCCGGACGGAGTACGCGGGCGACGGGCGTTTTGAGAACGCCTCGACTTACAACGTTGTAAACCGCAGCTTCCCCACTCCGGCCTACACGTCGCGGGTCACGGACGGCTGGCTGGTCATCACCACCTCGGCGCTGACGCTGCGCTACCGGGTGGGGTCCGGCCCGTTCCGCGCCGACAACCTGGAGCTCAAGGCGGCCGGCACGACCGCGTCCCCGTGGCGGCGGGTGGTCTGTGCGACGGGACAGCTCTGCGAGGCCGAGGACCAGGCGCGCGAGGGGATGCTCGTCGCGGCGGACCACCCCGGGCACACCGGGCCCGGGTTCGTCGCCGGGTTCTCCTACACCAACAACGACGTCACGGCGACGGTGCGCGCGACCAGCGCGGGCAGGCACCGGGTCGTCGTGCGGTACGCGAACGGCAACGGCGGTGACGGGCGGCACGAGGACCGCACGCTCAGCCTGAGCGTCGACGGGAAGGCGCCGCGGCAGATCACGCTGCCGCGCACCGCGGACTGGCGCGACTGGCGCACGGCGGAGGCAGAGGTCGACCTCCCCGCGGGCGAGCACCGCGTCACGCTCCGCAAGACGGCGGCGGACTCGGGCAACGTCAACGTCGACAGCCTGGCCCTGCTCACCGCCGGCCAGCCCTACCCCGGCACGAGGGCGACGGACGACTGCCGGTTCGGCACCAGCTGCGAGGCGGAGACCGCGCAGGTCGGCGGCGCCGCCAAGATCGCGGACGAGCACGTGGGGTACGCGGGCACCGGGTTCGTCTCCGAGCTCGTCGGCGGCACGCGGGTCAGCCACCGGGTGACGAGCGTCCCGGCCGCGGGCACCTACCCGGTCGTGCTGCGCTACGCCAACGGCAGGGGCGGCGACGGCAAGCACGAACCACGCACCGTCCTGGTCAACGGGCAGCCGCACACGGTGCCGACGACCGCGGACTGGGCGACGTGGGCCACCACGACGGTCCAGGTGCCGCTGCCCGCCGGAACGTCCGACCTCACGATCACCTGCCCGGACGCCGGCTGCCACGTCAACCTCGACACCATCGGCGTCAACACGTCGACGCAGCACCTGGCGCTCGGCGGCTACCGCCGTTCGCTGGACGGCTACACCGGCAACAACGGCGCGCCGCGCACCTTCCCCGGCCTCCTCTACCGCGACGGCTGGTTCATGCTCGACGACACCCCGTCCGCACTGCGCACCGGCAACCCGCGCGCCGACCGGGGCGCACAGCCGTACCAGGACGGCTACGTGTTCGGCTACGGCCAGAACTACAAGACCGCCCTCGGTGACCTCGCGGCACTGACCGGCGGACCGAAGCTCCTGCCGAGCTGGGCCTACGGCGTCTGGTACTCCGAGTACATCGACAGGACCGCCGCGGACTTCCGCGACAAGATCGTCCCCGACTTCCGCAAGCACGGCGTCCCGCTCGACGTCCTCGTCGTCGACACCGACTTCAAGGGCCACAACCTGTGGAACGGCTGGCAGATGGACCAGGCCAAGTTCCCCGACCCGCAGGGCTTTTTGGAGTGGGCGCACGACCAGGGCCTGCACAGCACGCTCAACATCCACCCGAGCATCCGCGGCGACGACCCGGACTTCGCCCGAGCGCAGGCCACGGCCAAGGGCAAGCTCACGAAGAGCGGCGACAACTACCTGTTCGACTGGGGCGACCCCGACCAGCTGCGCGCGTACGTGGAGCTGCACCGCAAGATGCCGACCGACTTCTGGTGGCTCGACTGGTGCTGCGACGGCTCAGGCTCCTCACGCCGCGGCGTCACGCCCGACACGTGGATCAACGAGCAGTACTCGAAGATGGGCTCCTTCGCGTTCTCCCGCGGCTTCGGCTCGTTGCAGGCAGGCGGCTACAGCGGCGGCGGACCGCTTCAGACCGGCCCGTGGGCGGAAAAGCGCACGACCCTGCACTTCACCGGCGACACGTCGTCGACGTGGGGCACGCTCAAGGCCACCATCGGCTACACCTCGGCCGAAGGCGTCGCGACCGGCATGTCGAACATCAGCCACGACATCGGCGGGCACAACGACACCACCGGCCTGCCAGGATCAGAGCAGTACCTCGACAACGGCCAGCTCCGCTACACCACCAAGTTGCCCGACGACATGTACGCACGCTGGGTGCAGCTCGGCGCGTTCCAGCCGATCACCCGCCTGCACAGCAACCACGGCGACCGCCTGCCGTGGCAGTACGGCCCAGCCGCGCAGGCATCGGCGACGAAGTTCCTGAACCTGCGCGAACGCCTGGTCCCCTACCTGCACTCGCTGGCAGAGCAGGCGAACCGGACCGGCGTGCCGATGGTGCGCCCGCCCTACCTCGAACACCCCGGCAGCGCCGAGGCGTACGCGACCGCGGACAGCCAGTTCCTGCTCGGCCCCGACCTCCTGGTCGCACCGGTGACGACGCCGGGCGAGACCGCCGAGACGCGGGTGTGGTTCCCTCCGGGCCAGTGGACCGACTACTTCACCGGCCAGGTCCACCAGGGCAACTCCTGGGCGACCGTCACCTCGGGCCTCGACACCATGCCGGTGTTCCTGCGCTCGGGCGGCCTCCTCGTGGAACGCACGAACAACGTCACCAACGACGCGCAGAACCCGTCCGACGAACTGACCGTGCACGTCACGGCCGGCGCCAAGGGCGAGTTCACGCTCTACGAGGACGACGACCGCAAACTGTCCTCCCGCACCAGGATCGTGCAGAACGGCGACAAGGTCACCGTGCACCCGGCCAAGGGCTGGTTCCCCGGCAAGGTGTCCAAACGGGACTGGACCGTCGTGGTGCACGAGGCCGATGGAACCACCCGCACCGTGCGCGCGATGGCGAAGTCCGCGCACCAGAAGGTGGTGATTCACATCTGACCGCGCGGAAGGGGCTGCTGCGCATCGCGCGCAGCAGCCCCTCCGGAGACTCACACCGCCAAGATCACACGGCAGCCGCCTCCACCGCTTCAAGAAGACGAACGGAGTAGTTGGCCATGCCGTTCAATTCCTTCGTGTCGAACCACTGAGTGTGGGTGACCGTCAGAGTGGCCTTCTTCCCTTGTGCGCTGAGTGCCTGCAAGACGGTGCCCGGCGGGATAGGACTCGTAGTGGGCGAGTGATCCTCCGTCACGCCTTGGAGTTCCATGAGCACGCCGGCCGCGAGCTCCGCGGTCGTGAGCTCCGAGTTGGTGACGCTCACGTCGACCAGGAGCTGGTAGTCGGGAGTCTTGGTCATGTAGTGCGTGGCGTGCGTTTCCGCGCCCGTGCCGAACAGCAGGTACGTGGGCTTGGGCGGGTAGGCGTCGCTGTCCTGGAACGGCCGGTCGTAGAGCACCGACGTGATGTCGACCGGCGTGCCCCGGACGATCGCCACGGCGTTCTGGAGGTCGTTGTCCACCACCTTCAGGATGGTGCCCGCGAACTTCTTGTCGGCCAGCATCTTCGGGAGCAACAGCTTCTCGTCGTTGACGACGACGAACGTCGCCGACGGCGCGGCCTTCCTGGCTTCGGTGTAGGTCTTCTGAGCGTCGGCGGTGAACCCGAACGTCGCGACCACCTGGTAGCGGTGGGCGGCCATCGTGAACATCGCCAGGTGACCGCCGTGGACGACCTGCTCACCCATCAGCACGAAGCCGTGGATGTCCGGTTCCTCGTCGTGGTTCATGAGCCGCTCCTTCCTAGAACGCGTTGCCGGACAGGTGCACCAGGGCGAGGCGGGCGATGTCGCCGGTCTCGGCCGAGCCGTCGACGTAGGTCGTCAGGTCGACGCCACCGCGCTGCTTCGGCATGGTGTACGGGGTGGACTTGGCGAGATCGGCCGCCAGCTCGTCGATCATCTCCTTCGTGACGTGGGGCATCACGTACAGGTGCGCGTAGTGGACGACGTCGTCCCCCACCTTGAGCGGGACCGTGGCCAGCGAGTACTTGTGGACGAGGTCCGGGGACGGCTGCTTGAACCGCACCGTGAGCGCCAGCGGCGTCCGCGCGGCCTCCCAGGTGCTGCCCAGCGCCTTGAGCTTCTCCTCCGCGTGGTCGGTGACCTCCAGGGCGTTGCGGATCATCGCCATCTGGTCGTTCTGGGAGTGCTTGGCCAGGAAGTGCCACATGATCAGCGGCGAGAACGCGTTGCGCGACCCGCCGAACGTGGTGTCCGGCGACCCGATCACGGCGGGCTGCTCCGGCGGCTGCATCTGGAGGTTCGCCTTGGTCATGAACACGCCGCACGGCCAGGGCGCGCCGGGGTACTTGTGGCCGCTGGTGACGATGGAGGCGACCTCGGGGACGCGGAAGTCGAACGTCGGCGGCGGGGTGGACGCCTTGGTGCCGCCGGCCTTGACGAGCTTCTCGATGAACGGCGCGTAGGTCGCGGCGAGTGCTCCGTCGACGTGGATCCAGTGGCCGGTGCGCTCGTCGACCAGCTCGTTGCCGTTCTCGTCGCGGCCGTAGCGGACCTTGCGCTTGTCCAGCCCGTACTTGGCGAAGATCGGCCGCAAGCGCTCGCAGACGGCGGCCACGTCGTCGTAGGCGCCCTTGAACGTGCTGCCGTAGTTGAGGTTGACGATCACCGGGTGGCCCATTCTCGCGAAGAACTCCACCAGCGTCGCCAGCTTGTCGATGTCGATGCTGCCCGGTCCGCTGTCGCCGCCTTCGGACGGGACCTCGTGGTCCCACGGCCCGTCGTTCAACGGGTTGGCGTACGGGTAGAGCTTGGTGCCGACCTCGTAGAAGTTCGGGATGTTCAGCACCCGCAGCGCTTTGGCCACCGAGTAGTGCGTGTCGTGCGAGTAGAAGGCCACCGGCGAGTAGGCGTTCTGGTTGTGGGCGGGCGCGGTGTCCTGCACCCAGACGTACTGCGCGCCGCCCCCTTCCGCCGGTTCGCGCATGAGGGTCTTGCCGGACAGGTAGTCGCGGGCGTTCCAGAGGGCGTAGTTGTTGCCTTCGGAGGAACCCATCGTCAGCACGTAGCCCCAGTAGGCGTCCTTGGGCACCTCTCCGTTCACCTTGGTGCGGGGCTTGGCGTTCCACAGCTTGGCGTAGTAGTCCAGGACCGCGCGCTCGGCCCACCGCGTGTGCAGGGTGAAGTGCGAGTCCTCGAACGGGTCGCCGACGTTGTTGAAGTGGTAGTCGAGGAAGCGGGCCATCGGCTCGCGCAGCTTGAGGTCCTCGTTGGTCTGGTAGCCGAGGAACCTGCCCTGGAGGTCCGTGAAGTAGTTCTCCAGCTTGTCCAGCACCGCCTTGCGCTGCGGCTCCGGTACCCCCTCGTCGGGAATCTTGAAGTCTTCGTCGGTCGGACTCGGCACGGCGTCGGCGTTCTCGGTTCGCGCGAAGTCCTGTACCTGGTCAGCGATGGTCATGGTCACCCTCTCGTGTGGACCGTCCCGGTCGGGAGGTGGTCAGCGGGCGGGAGCGGCGAGCGCGTCCAGCAGCAGCGCCTCGGCGAGGGTCATGTGCTCCAGCTCGGAGCGGCTGACGCTCTCGTCGTTCCCGTGGATGTTGGCCAGTGGTTCCTCGCAGCCCCACAGCACGATGTCCGAGCTCGGGTTGGCGGCGTGGAGCGCGGAGACCAGCGGGATGGAACCGCCCTGACCGGACTGCGCCACGGCGTCGGTCTTGTAGGCGGTCTTGAGCGCGGTCTCGACGGCGGCGTGGTGCGGGCCCTGGTAGGCGGCGAAACCCTGGCCGAGGCTCACCGGAACCACCTGGCGGACCACGGCCTCCGGAGCGTGGGTCTCGATGTGCTCCCGCAGCGCCTTGAGCGCCGCGTCCGGGTCCTGGTTGGGCGCGAGCCGCACGCTGATCCGGGCCGTCACCTCCGGTGTCAGCACGTTGGCCGGCCGGTCCATGCTCGGCGCGCCCCGCAGGCCCACGACGTTGACGGACGGGCGGCCGAACAGGCGCTGCGCGATCGTGCCGGTGCCGACGAGGCCGACCCCCGGCTCCACCCCGGCGTCCTTGCGGTACTGCTCCTCCCGCACGGGCGCCCAGTCGTGCTCGAAGCGGGTCAGACCGGCGACGGCGACGTCCCCGTTGGCGTCGTGCAGGGTCGACAGGAGCCGCACGAGCGTCATGAACGCGTCGGGTGCCGGTCCGCCGTACATGCCGCTGTGGACCTCTGCGGCGAGCGTCTTCACGGTGACGTCCACCGCGACGATGCCGCGCAGGGTGGAGGTGAGCGCGGGCTGGCCGACCGCCAGGTTCCCGGTGTCGGCGACGATGATCAGGTCGGCCTGGAAGCGGGGGTCCTCCGGGTGGGCGTCGACGTAGGAGTCGAGCACGCTGCTGCTCTCCTCCTCGCCCTCGACGACGAGCTTGACGTTGATCGGGAGCTTCGACCACGTGTCCCGCAAGGCTTTCAGCGCGCCCAGGTGCAGGACGACCCCGGATTTGTCGTCTGCGGCACCACGTCCGTACAGGCGGGTGTCACCGTTCGCCGTGACTTCCTTCGGCACGAACGGTTTGGTGACCGTCCACTTCGTCTCGTCGGCGGGTTGCACGTCGTAGTGCGCATACAGCAGGACCGTCGGCGCGCCCTTGGTGTCCGAGCGCTGGTCCGCGTACACCAGGGGCGCGGAGGTCTTGCCCTCGTGGCTGATGGTGATGACGTCGGCGCTGCTCAGGCCGACCGAGCGGAACAGCCCGGCGATCACCTCCGCGGTGGCGTGCAGGGGCGGGTCCGGCTCGTCGGCCGTGGACCTGTACTTCACCAGGTCGATCAGCGTCTGCCAGAACTCGAGGGCCTGCACGTGGTCCCGCAGGCCCTTTCCGGCGGTGACAGCGGTCATGGGGGTCCTTCCCGTGAGTGTGCGGGCAGCGTCGGACGACGCGTCCACTCCGGATTCACGCCACGCGGGACCGGTCGCGGCCGTGACGGGGGCGGTCAGCGGCTCCGGTGCGCGTTCGCGGTGGGTAACAGGCGAGGAACGGACGCCCCTCGCACACGGAAGAGGGAGCTCTCGGCAGCGCGGCACGACGCCTGCGCGGGTGTTCCGCGGCCACCGCGCATCGCGCGTGACCGGTTCGGCGTCGACGCCGAACCGAACCCCGTTGCTGAACCTCCCATGCGACCCACCATCCCACCGTCACCGCCCCTCCGAAATGACGAGACCCGATCGGGGGCGAAGACACCTCCACGGGGCGGAGCAGCCCGGTCGGCAGGTGGCACACGGTGAACCCACGCGGCTCTCGGTTCCCGCGTCAGGGCTGCACTTCCGGCGAAGTTCCGAGTTCGTTTGCATTCGAGTGACCAACGCGGCGGCCCCGGCGCGGCAGACCGCTCCGCAGTGGAGCGAACGGTCTGCCGGCCGGGGCCGTTGTGCCGTCTACGTCGCGAGACGCATCACTAGTTCATGCAGTCGACCCAGTCCTCCGTGGTGACGACGATGTCGGCCGGGGTCGTCTGGGTCACGGTCCCGTCCGTCACCCAGATGTGCGCGGAGTAGGTTCCCAGCGGCACCGAGGCAGGGCCTTCCGCGGGCATGATCCCGAAGTACTTGGTCGAACCGTCGGGACGGACGAAGTGGTCGCTGGACCCGATCTCGTACTCCACGGAGGACCAGCCGGGTGGAAGATCACTCATCCCGGCCCTCAGGGACTTCCAGGTCCCGGTCACCTGGTATATGAAGTAGGAGCCGTGTTCCCGCTGGCCGGCCTGGACGCACATGCGGAGCGTCTTCTGCCACTGCGTCAGGTTCCACGCCGGGGTCTCCGAGGACGTCTGCGCCGAGGCGGTGACCGGCGAGCCGGCCAGTGTCAGCAGGAACACCGCGGCCAGGCTGAGCATCGATGTCGCGAGCCGGTACGTGATTCTCATGGAATCCTCCTGGTCTGGCTTGTCGAAGGCCCGGTCGAAGCTACTGACCCGAACTCAGAGCTCTATGAGAACCCGTCCCGATACGCGGAGCCGTAGCGGCCGGCGAGCGCGCGGCCCATCGCCGCCAGGTGGGCGCGCACGGACGGCGGACCGGTCACGTCGACCCAGTCGACCAGTCCCGCCAGCTCACCGGCGAGCGCGTACGCGTTGTAGCCCCTGACCACGACCTGCACGCGGCCGTCGGGTGCGGCCCCTCCCACCTCCAGGCGGTCGCCGATGATCATCCTGAGCCGGGACAGCTCGTGGGGCACGCACAGCGCCCTGGCCTCGAGGGGTGTCCGCCTGCGTTCGACCTCGCCGGCCAGCTCGCGCCAGCTCTCGGCGAGGTCGAAGCCGCTCGGGCGGCGCACCGGGTCGGTGGTCGGCTCGACGGACCTCACGCGGTCGATCCGGAAGGTCCGCCGGCCGGAGCCGGTGTCCGTGACGAGGTACCACCACGGTCCCTTGGCGACGATGCCCAGCGGGTGCACCGTTCGCTCCGTGCCCGCACCGGTGCCGTCGACGTAGCCGATCCGCGCCTGGACGCCGCGAATCACCGCGTCCTGCAGCTCGTCGAGCAACGGCGGCGTCCGCCGCTCCACCCTGCTGCCACCCCACGGTCGCGGGTCCACGACCAGTGCCGACGCCGCGGCTTCCGCCTGCACCCGGAAGGGTTCCGGCAGGGCCAGGACGAGCTTGCGCAGCGCGGCTTTCACGGCGGGGGTGGCGGCGGAGGCGGGACCGGCGACCAGGAACAGGGCGCGGGCCTCGCTCGCGGTCAGGCCGGACAGGTCGGTGCGGGCACCGCCGACCAGACGCCAGCCCCCTCCCCTGCCCTGCGTCGAGTACAGGGGCACACCGGCCCTGGCGAGGGCGTCGAGGTCGCGACGGGCGGTGCGCTCGGAGACCTCCAGCTCCCGCGCGACCTCCGCGGCCGTCACGTGCTCGCGCCGCTGCAACAGGAGGAGGACGGCCACCAGCCGGTCGGTTCCCACCCTGGGAACACTGGCACACAAACCGGTCACGGGTTGACCGGTTTAGCTCGCAGGATGGCCCCATGACGTTCCCCGAACCCACCACCGTCGCCGTCAACGGCGTGGAGCTCGAAGTCTTCGAGGCTGGACGGCACAATGCGGGCAACCCCGTCGTGCTCTGCCACGGCTGGCCCGAGCACGCCTTCGCCTGGCGGCACCAGATGCCCGCGCTCGCGGCGGCGGGCTACCACGTGATCGTCCCCAACCAGCGGGGTTTCGGGCGCTCGTCCCGTCCGGCCGGGGTCACGGAGTACGACATCGAGCACCTGACGGGTGATCTCGTCGCGCTCCTCGACCACTACGGCTACGACGACGCCACCTTCATCGGCCACGACTGGGGCGCGTTCGTCGTCTGGAGCCTCGCCGTGCTGCACCCGAAGCGCGTGTCCAGGCTGGTCAACCTGAGCCTGCCCTACCTCGAACGCGGGGAGAGGCCCTGGATCGAGGTCCTGGAGGACGTGGCCGGCACCGACTCGCACCTCGTCCACTTCAACCGCCACCCCGGTGTCGCCGACGCTGTGTTCGAGGAGAACACCTCCCGGTTCCTGCGCAACCTCTTCCGCAAGAACGAGCCACCACAGCCACCGCGGCCGGGTATGCCGCTGCTCGCACTCGCCCAAGCGGAAACGCCACTCGGCGACCCTTTGATGAGCGAGAGCGACCTGGGCGTCTTCGTCTCCGCCTTCGAGTCGTCGGGGTTCACGGCCGGCCTGAACTGGTACCGCAACCTCGACCGCGACTGGCACCTGCTGTCGGGCGCCGATCCCGTCGTCCACCAGCCGTCGCTGATGGTCTACGGCGACCGGGACACGATCCCGAGGTCCACGACCCTGCACCGGTTCGTGCCCGCCGTGGACGTGGTCAGCCTGGACTGCGGGCACTGGATCCAGCAGGAGAGGCCGGACGAGCTGAACCGGGTGGTCCTGACGTGGCTGGAACGCCAGGCCGTCCCCGCGGCGGTCAGTCTTCCGGCACCCAGCTGAGCAGCCGCACCTTCGCGACGGTGCGCACGTGCCTGCGCATCGCCGCGGCGGCCTTCTTGCCGTCGCCCGCGGCGATGGCCTCGTAGATCGCCGTGTGCTGCGCGAGCGACCGGGACGGACGGCCCGGCTGGCGCAGCGACTCGGTGCGGCTCTCGGTGATCTGGGCGGCGATGGTCTTCATGAAGTCCGCGAGCAGCGAACTGTGGGCGGCGGCGGTGACGGCGGCGTGGAAGCGGCGATCGCCTTCCACGCCGTTGTCGCCGTTCTCGACCTCCTCGCGCATGAAGGCGAGGGCCTGCCGGATGTCCTCCAGCTCGGCCTCGGTGCGGCGTTCGGCGGCGAGCTCGGCGAGCTTGGTCTCCAGGGCCTCGCGGGCCTCCAGCACCTCCGGGAGCCGCTCGCGGCGCTCCACCAGCCGTTCGACCGGCTCCACGTCGAGGGTGTCGCGGACGAGGTAGGTGCCGCCGCCGTGCCGGGCCTCGACCAGGCCCTGCACCTCCAGCACCACGATCGCCTGCTTGACCGACGCGCGGCTCACGCCGAGGCTCGCCGCCAGGTCGCGTTCGGCGGGCAGCCTGTCCCCCGCCTTCAGCCCCGTCTCGGTGACGTGGGCGCGCAGCCGTTCGAGCACCTGCTCGTACAGGCGGGACTTGACCACGGGCCGCAGTGCCTCGGACATCCGCCCAGGATATCGGGCCAAGTGGCTCAGCCACTAGGCCACCTCTTGACAGCGGGTCGAGCGAGGGCGGAAAGTGGCTGAGCCACTTGGCCACTGTGAGCCCGGCCACCCGCCCCCCCTGCGCGAGGCCCTGACGACGGGAGCCCTGCATGTCAGCCGAACTGGTCTCGATACTCGTGCTGGTCGTGGTGTTCGTGATCGCCACGACGCGGTCGATCAACATGGGGGCGCTGGCGTTCGCCGCGGCCTTCGGGGTCGGCACGCTGGTCGCGGACATGGAGACCGACGACATCTTCAAGGGCTTCCCCGGCTCGTTGTTCGTGGTGCTGGTCGGGGTGACGTTCCTGTTCGCCATCGCGCGGGCCAACGGGACCACGGACTGGCTGGTGCACCGGGCGATCCGGCTGGTCGGCGGCCGGATCGCGCTGATGCCGTGGGTGATGTTCGCGATCACCGGCGTGCTGACGGCGATCGGCGCGGTCAGCCCGGCGGCGGTCGCGATCGTCGCGCCGATCGCCATGGGGTTCGCGGCCAAGTACCGGATCAACCCGCTGCTGATGGGTGTGATGGTGGTGCACGGCGCGCAGGCCGGCGGTTTCTCCCCCATCAGCATCTACGGCACGATCGTCAACGAGATCGTGGCCAAGGAAGGGCTGCCGGGCGGCGAGGTCGTGCTGTTCCTGGCGAGTCTCGTGGTGAACCTGCTGATCGCCGCCGTGGTGTTCGTGGCGCTCGGCGGCATGAAGCTGGCGCGGCGCGCCGTCGACACGCCCGCACTCGTCCGCACCGGGAGCGGGGCCGGTGACGACGCCGACGATGTGGAGGAAGAACGCGTCACGCTGACCGCGCCGCGCATCGCCACCCTCGTCGGCCTGGTCGCGCTGGTCATCGCGGCGCTGGGCTTCGACCTCGACGTCGGCCTCGCCGCCATCACCGTCGCCGTGCTGCTCAGCGTGGTGTGGCCGGAGACGTCCAAGCAGGCCATCACCCAGATCACCTGGCCGACCGTGCTGCTGATCTGCGGCATCCTCACCTACGTCGCCGTGCTCCAGACGATGGGCACGATCAAGTGGGCGGGCGACTCCGTCGCCGGGGTCGGCGCTCCCCTGCTCGCGGCGCTGCTGATCTGCTACATCGGCGCGGTCGTGTCGGCGTTCGCCTCGTCGGTCGGCATCATGGGCGCGCTGATCCCGCTGGCCGTGCCGTTCCTGCTGCAGGGCGAGGTCAGCTCGGTCGGGCTGATCGCGGCCCTCGCCGTGTCCGCGACGGTCGTCGACGTCAGCCCGTTCTCCACCAACGGCGCCCTTGTCCTCGCGGGCGCTCAGGATGTCGATCGCGACACGTTCTTCAAGCAGCTCATGGTCTACGGCGGGATCATGGCGGCGGCGGCGCCCCCACTGGTCTGGCTCGCCCTCGTCGTCCCGGGAACCTGGTGAGGTCATGTTCGACTTGCAGTCCGGCCGCGTCGCCCTCCGCTTCGGCGACCGCTCCCTGACCCACGCCGAGCTGGCGTCCTGCGCCGGAGCGCTGGCCCGGCGGCTCGCCGGGTCGCCTCGGGTGGCCGTGTGGGCCACCCCGGCCATCGAGACGTGCGTGGCGGTCGTCGCGGCCCTGCTCGCCGGGGTGCCCGCCGTGCCGCTCAACCCGAAGGTCGGCGAGCGCGAGCTGGCGCACATCCTCGGCGACAGCGCGCCCGCGAGCGTGCTGGCGGCTCCCGGCGTGGAGCTCCCGGCGGGGCTCGCGGACCTGCCGCGCCTGGACGTCACGCTGGAGGGCGGGGACGGCGAGCTGCCCGCCGAACCCGGTGCCGAGGCACCTGCGCTGATCGTCTACACCTCGGGCACCACCGGCTCGCCGAAGGGCGTCGTGCTGCCGCGACGGGCGATCGTGTCGACGTTGGACGCCATCGCCGAGGCGTGGGAGTGGACCGAAGACGACGTGCTGGTGCACGCGTTGCCGTTGTTCCACGTGCACGGGCTGATCCTCGGTGTGCTGGGGCCGTTGCGCCGCGGCGGCACCCTGAACCACCTCGGGAAGTTCTCGACCGAGGCGGTCACGCGGGCGTTGCAGGACGACGGCACGATGATGTTCGGCGTCCCGACGATGTACCACCGCATCGCCGAGGAGGTCGGTGCCGACGGGGAGCTGGCGGCGGCGTTGAAACGGGCCCGGCTGCTGGTCTCGGGATCGGCCGCGCTGCCGGTGCGCGACCACGAGCGGATCGCGGCGGCGACCGGGCAGCGGGTGGTCGAGCGGTACGGCATGACCGAGACGCTGATGAACACCAGCGTGCGCGCGGACGGCGACCGCAGGCCCGGCGCGGTCGGCCTGCCGCTGCCCGGCGTCGAGGTGCGGCTGGCCGGTGACGACGGCGCGGTGCTGGACGAGCCCGGCGCGATCGGCGAGATCCAGGTGCGCGGGCAGAACCTGTTCACCGAGTACCTGAACCGGCCCGACGCGACCGCGGAGGCGTTCGCGGACGGCTGGTTCCGCACCGGCGACGTCGGCACGCGCGACCCCGACGGCTACTACCGGATCGTCGGCCGCAAGGCGACGGACATCATCAAGAGCGGCGGCTACAAGATCGGCGCGGGCGAGATCGAGAACGCGCTGCTGGAGCACCCCGCGGTGAAGGAGGTCGCGGTCACCGGCGAACCGGACGACGACCTCGGCGAACGGATCGTCGCCTGGGTCGTGCCCTCCGGCGACGCACCGGCGGCCGACGAGCTGTCCGACCACGTCGCCCGCCTGCTCACCCCGCACAAGCGGCCCCGCCGGGTGCGGTTCGTGGAGTCGTTGCCGCGCAACGACATGGGCAAGGTGATGAAACGTGCCCTCGGAACGTGAGCCTGCCCGCGCGCTGGCCGGGCGGCTGACGGAGGTCTTCACGGAGTTCGCCGGCGAAGAGTTCCCCGGCGAACCGGGTCACTGGTCCGCCGACGGCCCGCTGGGCTGGCCCGGCTACGGCGACGCGCTGGTCACGGCCTCGGCCCAGACCGGCGAACGCGAGTCCGTCGTGTGCGGGGTCGCCGAGATCGGCGGTGTGCGGGCCGTCCTGGTGGCGTTCGAGTTCGGCTTCCTCGGCGGCTCCCTCGGCACCCGCACCGGGGCCCGCATCGAGCACGCCTTCACGCGGGCCCGTGAGCTGCGCGTGCCGGTCGTGTCGCTGGTCGCGACCGGGGGCAGCCGGATGCAGGAGGGCACGCTCGCGCTGATGCAGCTGCCGCGGATCGCCCGGCAGCTCACGCTGCACCGCGAGGCGGGGCTCGCCCACGTCGCCGTGCTGCGCGACCCGACGACCGGCGGCGGCTGGGCCACGCTCGGGGCGGGCGCGGACGTCGTGCTCGGGCTGCGCGGCGCCCAGGTCGGGTTCGCCGGGTCGCGGGTGCGGCCACCGGGGTACTCGGTGTCGCAGCAGTTCTCGGCGGGACTGGTCGACCAGCTGATGCCGGTCGAGGAGCTGCCGGCCCGGCTGCGGCGATGGCTGCGGCTGCTCACCACGCCCGCCGCGGAGGCCGCGCCCGTTCCGGCGGCGCTGGGTGCCACGACGTTGCCGGAGACCGGCTGGGAGGCGGTGCACCGGGCGCGGGCGCCGCTCCGCCCGCACGCCGAGGACTACCTGGCCGCCTACTTCGCCTGGCACGAACCCGTCAGCGGCGACCGGGCCGGCGGCGTCGACCCCGGCGTGCTGTGCGGGTTCGGGCAGCGCGGCGGCGTGACGTACGCGTACGCGGCGCAGTGCGGCACGGCCACCCGTCCCGCCGGGTTCCGCACGGCCGCGCGTCTCGTCCGGCTCGCCGACCGGCTGGGCGTCCCGGTGCTGACGCTCGTCGACACCCCCGGCGCCGCGAACGACGCGGCGGCGGAGAAGGCGGGCGCGGGGGCGGCGATCGCGGACCTGTTCACGGCGGTCGCCGCGGCCCGCGTGCCCGTCACGACCTTGTTGATCGGGGAAGGCGGGTCCGGGGGCGCGCTGGCGTTCGCCTCGCCGGAGCGGATGTGGGTGACGCCGGACGCCTACCTCGCGGTGATCTCCCCCGAGCTGGCGGCGGCGATCCTGAAGCGCGACCCGTCACGGGTGCGCGAGACCGCGGACCAGCTGCGGCTGCGGCCGCAGGACCTGGTCGAGCTGGGCATCGCGCGTGGCCTCGCCCAGCTCGACCGGCCGGCGGGTCAGGCGAGCGTCAGGTAGAGCACCGCGAACAACGAGCTGGGCACGCACAGCGTGACCAGGCCGACGACGCCGTAGAACGGTTCCTTCTTGGCCACCATCCACGCGAGCGCGCCGATTCCGAACAGGACGGACGCGGCGAGCAGCACCGCGGCAACGATCGACATCTCGACAGTTTCCTCAGGTCAGAGGTACGGGGAGCAGAGGCACCACCACAGCTGTGGTGGTGCCCGGCTCGACCACGGACCCGAGGTCGTTCCCTCGGCACTCTCCGCGCTCGCCAGGACGGCGAGCGCGGGTGACGACGGCGGCTGTGAGCCACCGCAGGCGCAGGGCACCGCCCAGCAGGCGTCTCCTGATGACGTCGTGTGCACGTGCACGGCCGAGACCGGGGCGTTCAGCCCCGTTCCCGGCTGGTCCGCTTCCGCGTGACGCGTGCTCGTGCCGACGAACGCCAGCAGCAGGGCCAGCAGGAGTGCCGGCCACCTCACGTCGTCGCAGCCCGCTTCCGGCGTGCGAAGAACTCGCCGATCGGCTCGACGAAGCGCGCCGCGATGGGACCGATGATCGCCATCAGCAGCACGTACGCGGTGGCGAGCGCCGCGAGCTGGTCGTTCACGTGCCCGGACGCCACGGCGAGGCCCGCGATGACGATCGAGAACTCCCCTCTGGCGACGAGCGCGGCACCCGTGCGTGCCCGGCCCATCGGCCCGATGCCCTGCCTGCGCGCGGCCCACCAGCCCGTCGCGACCTTCGTCAGCGTCGTCACGATCGCGAGCAGCACGGCCATCAGCAGCACCGGCGGGATCGTGCTCGGGTCGGTGTTCAGGCCGAACACCACGAAGAACATCGCGGCGAACAGGTCGCGCAGCGGCTCCAGCAGGCGCGTCGCGTTCTCGGCGGTGGAGCCGGAGATCGCGATGCCGAGCAGGAACGCGCCAACTGCGGCGGACACCTGCAGCTCGGAGGCGATGCCCGCGACGAGCAGCGCGGAACCGAGGAGCTTGAGCAGGAACACCTCGTGGTCGGGGCTGTCGACGACGGCGGAGATGATCCGGCCGTACTTCAGCGCCACCACGAGCACGACGGTGATGGCGAGCAGCGAGATGCCGACCGAGGTGAGGCCGCCGAGGAAGCTGACGCCCGCCAGCACCGCGGTGAGCACCGGCAGGTAGACCGCCATCGCGAGGTCCTCGAAGACCAGCACCGACAGGATCACCGGGGTCTCGCGGTTGCCGAGCCGGCCGAGGTCGCCGAGGACCTTCGCGATGATGCCGGACGACGAGATGTAGGTGACGCCCGCCATCGCGAGCGCGCCGACAGGTCCCCAGCCGAGCATCAGCGCCACGATGGCGCCGGGAGCGGCGTTGAGGACGATGTCGAGAAGACCCGCCATCCAGGACTTCTTCAGACCGGTGGTGAGCTCGGACGCCGAGTACTCGAGTCCCAGCAGCAACAGCAGCAGCACCACGCCGATCTCACTGGCGAGGTGCGTGAACTCCTCGATGCCGTGCAGCGGGATGAGTCCGCCGGAGCCGAACGCCAGACCACCGACGAGGTACAGCGGGATGGGCGAGATCCCGAATCTCCACGCGACCCTGCCGAGCAGGCCCAGACCGAAGAAGACCGCACCCAGCTGGATCAGCGCGATCGTTGTGTCGTGCACGTGCCTCAGCCGCCCGTCAAGATGTCCGCGGCGGCATCGAGGCCCTCCGCGGTGCCGACGACGACCACGAGGTCGCCGCTCTGGAACTGGAACTCGGGACCCGGTGACGGGTGCGCGTTGCCCGACCGCACCACCGCGACGATGGACGCGCCCGTCCGGGTGCGCAGCGAGGTGTCGCCGAGGGTGCGGCCCGCGAACGCGGCGACCGGCAGCTGACGGGTCGTGATGCCCGCGATGTCGCGGTGCTCGCGGTCGAGCTGGGACACGAGCTTCGGCGCCCCGAGCAGCCCTGCCAGCGTCCCGGCCTCCTCCGGCGCGAGCGGGATCGACGCCGCGGTCGCGTCCGGGTCGTCCTGCTTGGACAGGATGAGCTCGAACTTGCCGTCGCGGTAGCTGATCACGCCGACCCGGCGGCCGGAACGGATGGAGAAGTCCTGCCTGACCCCTATGCCGGGCAGGGGCGTCACTTCGACGTTCACTCGTGTTTCCTAGGGTTCGATGAGCCCGGCGCGGATCGCGTACCGGGTGAGTTCGAGACGGTCCTTGAGCCCGAGTTTCTGCAGCAGGTTGGCCCGGTGCCGCTCGACGGTCTTGACGCTGATCACGAGCATGTCGGCGATCTCCCTGGAGGAGTGCCCCTCCGCGACCAGCTTGAGGATCTCCTCCTCCCGGTCGGTGATCGTCCGCGGTGGCAGCCCCTCCTTCGCCCGTTCCAGGTAGTTGCGGATCAACGAGTTGACCGCGCCGGGGTACAGGAACGGTTCACCGCGCATCGCCGACCGGCACGCCTCCACGAGGTCTCGGTCGGCGACGGACTTGAGCACGTACCCCGACGCGCCCGCCTTGAGCGCCTCGAAGAAGTACTGCTCGTTGTCGTACATCGTCAGGATGAGGATACGAAGATCGGGCAGCAGCCGTGACAGCTCCCGCGCGGCTTGCAGCCCCGTGAGCCGCGGCATGGCGATGTCGAGGATCGCGAGGTCCGGCAGCTCGTTCTTCGCGAGGCTGATCGCCTCCGCGCCGTCACCGGCCTCGCCGACCACCTCGAGGTCCGGCTCGTTGTCGAGGATCATCCGGACGCCGCGCCGGACGAGCGCGTGGTCGTCCGCCAGCAGGATGCGCACCGTCATTCACTCGCCGCCTTCACCACGAGCCGAACCTCGGTGCCCCGCGCCCCGGCGGGGCCGACCCCGAGCTCGGCGCCCACCAGGAGAGCCCGTTCCCGCATTCCCCGGATGCCGGCGCCCTCCGGACTGGAACCGATCCCCCTGCCGTTGTCGGTGAGCCTCAGCTCGACGTGCGACGGCCGCCGCTTGAGGCAGAGCTCGATCTCGGTGGCGGCGGCGTGGCGGACGGTGTTCGTGAGGCCCTCCTGGGCGACCCGGTAGACCACCAGCTCGGTCTCGGCGTCGAGCGGGGGCAGGTTCTTGTCGAAGGACCGCCGCACGGTGATGTCGGTCTGGGCGGAGATCTCGGTCGTCAGCGACTTGAGCGCGCTCACGAGGCCCAGCTCCTCCAGCACACCGGGACGCAGCCTGCGCGCGATGCGGCGGATCTCGTCGAGCGTGCTACGCGTCGTCTCCTGCGCCTGCACCAGCTCCTCGCGCACCTCCGGCGGCGACTGGTCGGACACCCGCTTGAGACTGAGCAGCACGGCCGTCAGCGACTGCCCGACCTCGTCGTGCAGCTCCTGGGCGATCCGCCGCCGCTCCGACTCCTGCGCCGACAACGCCATCGCCGCGCTGTGCCCGCGCTCGGCCTCCAGCCGGTCGATCATGCTGTTGAACGTGGTGATCAGCTCCGCGATCTCCCCGTGTCCCTTGGCGACCAGCCGCGGCCCCGGCTTCAGCAGGTCGATGGTCGTCATGGCGCGGGTGAGCCGCCCCAGCGGCGCGAGCCCGATCCTGATCAGGACCGCGTTGGCGATCAGCATCACCCCGAGGCCCGCCGTGAGCACGAGCACCTCGCGCAGCAGGGCCGGGGTGGAGACCGTGGCGGGCCCGAACACCAGCACGTTGGCGGCCGCGACCAGGACGAGGGCGTTCAGCAGGAAGATCCGCCCGAACAACGACACACGCGCCGCCTCTCCGTGATCACTTCCCGCCACGCCTGCGAGGCTGACGTGCGGGAAGCCACCTGTCCATCCGTGGTGACACCCATGTTCTCCTCTGGCGGGAAGGGGCGCTGGTCGATCGGGCCCGAGGTGGGGATGATCACGGTCTACCTGGGCGTTTGCGGTGGTGGAGGTCACGGGGCGGGAGGTGGCGCCCCGGCGGGCGGTGGGGGTGCGGCGCCCGGCGGCGTGGTGGGTGCTGCGGAGTGCGCCGGCGCCTGGGCTGTGAGATGGAGCGGCGGTGCGGCCCAACTCGTTGCAACGGCACGGCGTCGCGATGCGTCACAGGGACAGGACGACCCGGTGTGACGGACGCGGCACCGCCGCGCCGCACCGCGAGCGCCCCACCCGGCCCCCGCCGCGCCGCGCGTAGTCGCTGGCCAGCGGCCCGCCTCTGGTGGCCAACCCCCACGCGGGCGCGGTCGCGCCACCCATCCCCGCCTGCTCCTGGGTGTCCCGCTCCGCTCGCGTGGGTGCCGCGACGGATCGATAAAAAAGGACAAATTGCCCATGGTGGAGCCAAGACGCCCTCAACCAGCCCTGGGAGGCGCCATGACCCCCACCTCCACCCGCACCCCGACCCGCCGGCCGCTGCGCGCCTGGCCGTTCTACCTCGTCGCGCTCGCCCTGGTGATCGCCGGCGTGCTGCTCCCGCACGCGCTGATGATCGCGGCGGGACTGATCATCGCGGGGTCGGCAGGTCTCGCTCACAAGCCTGCGGATAGGTGAAGACGCGCAGGAACGTGTCGAACAGCTCGCGGGGGCCGTCGAGATCGACGCGCCCCTCGCGGGCCGCTTTCACGAAGGACCGGTAGGCGGGCGGCTCGCCCTCCTCGAAGCGCGCGGTGATCACCAGGTCGGCCCCGTCCTCGACGGGCCCGAGACCGGACGTCAGCGCGCCGTCGGCCAGCCGGGCGTGGATCACGGTGTCACCCAGGCGCAGTTCCCACGACGCGGTGAGCCCGGCCGCCTCGGACGGCTGGAAGGCTCCGCGCAGGTTCAGCACGGCGCCGTCGGGTGAGGCCACGTAGCCCGGCTGCGGTTCCCCCAGCTGCGACGAGCCCCAGCGGCCCAGTGCGATCAGGGCCGGTTCCAGCGCCCTGCCCACCTCGGTCAGCGTGTAGACGACGCCCCGCCGCGGGGCGGGGGCCACCCGGCGTTCGACGATGCCCGCCTGTTCCAGCTCCTTGAGCCGGGTCGAGAGCACGTTCGTCGGGATGCCGCGCAGGCCCTCCTGGAGGTCGGTGTAGCGGCGCGGGCGGACTGTGAGGTCGCGCACGACCAGCAGCGCCCACCGCTCGCCCACCAGCTCCAGCGCGCGGGCGATTCCGCAGTACTGGGCGTAGTCACGGCGTTTCACGCCTCTCACCATAGCTCGCTTGTCCAGCGATACAAGACTTTTTAAAGAAAAGTTTACTTGCAATAACGAAGTGGCGTCCCTAGCGTCGGTGGCCTCAGCCCTCCCACCGAAGGAAGCCGCCATGACCGCCGTCCTCGACCGACCCGTCACCGCCGCACCACGGACGCTGCCGCGCGGCGTCGCCTTCGCGGGCATCTCGGCGGCGATGGTCGCGATCCTCGTCGCGGCCGGGGCGCCCACGCCGTTGCTGCCGATCTACCAGGCCCAGTGGGGTTTCCCGCCGTGGGTGCTGACGCTCGCGTTCGGCGCCTACGCGTTCGCCCTGCTCGTGACGATCCCCGTCGTCGGGTCGCTGTCGGACCACGTGGGGCGGCGGCCGTTGATGATCGGCGCGCTGGCGCTCGACCTCGTGGCGATGGTCGTGTTCCTGCTGTCTCCGTCGGTCGGCTGGCTGATCACGGCCAGGGTCGTGCAGGGCGTCGCGACCGCGGCGGCGTCGACGGCGGTCAGCGCGGCCGTCGTCGAACTGGCGCCGGAGCGGTACAAGAAGCTCGGTGCCCAGATGACGAGCCTGGCGCCGCTCGCGGGCCTGGGCATCGGCGCGCTCTACTCCGGACTGCTCGCGCAGTTCGCGTCGGACGCGGCGTTCGCGGTGTGGATGGTGCTGGTCGTGGTGATGTCGCTCGTGACACTGGTCGCCGTGTTCACGCCGGAGACCGCCACGCGCAAGCCCGGTGCGCTGGCGTCGCTGGTCCCGAGGATCTCCCTGCCCGCACAGGTGCGGCGGCTGTACGCGACGACGGTGCCGGGGATCGTCAGCGCGTTCATGATGATGACCCTCTACATGGGACTGGTCCCGGTCGTGCTGGTGGCGTTCTTCCACGTGCACAACCCCGTCGTCGGGGCGCTCGTCGCGTTCGTCGTGTTCGCGGTGGGCGCGGCCGTCTCCGCCTTCAGCGGCACGGTCCGCCCGCACCTCCTGCGGGTCGCCGGGGCAGGCGGGATCACGGCGGGCGCCGTCGTGTTCGTCGGGAGCATCGGCGCGCACTCGCTGGCGCTGGTCTGGGTGGCGGCGGTGCTGACGGGCGCGGGCATCGGCGCGGCGTTCGCCGGCACCACCCGCGGGCTCGTGCCTGAGGTGGCGCCGCACGAGCGGGCGGGGCTGTTCACCGCGGTCTACGTCGTCGGCTACGCCGGGATGGGCGTCTCCGCGATCGCCGCGGGCCTGGTGGCCGGGCTCGTCGGGCCCGCGGTCATGGCGTCCTGGTTCGGCGTCGTCACGGCCGTGGTGGCGCTGACCGGCGTCATCGCCACCACCCGCCTCAGCCGGGCGTGACGGGGCGGTGCGGCTCCTGCACGTGCGCCCGCACGCCCTGAGGGTCGAACAGCACGACCAGCTCCACCGCGCCGCCGTCCGCGCTGCCCAGCCAGTGTGGTGACGAGGTGTCGAACTCGGCGGCCTCCCCCGGCGGCAACGTCAGGTCGAGGTCGTCGAGCACGAGCCGCAACCGTCCGTTGAGGACGTAGAGCCACTCGAACCCGTCGTGCGTCTTCGGTTCCGGTTCGAGCGGCTCCGGCGTCGCCGGGATGAGCATCTTGAACGCCTGCACCCCGCCTGGCCGCCGGGACAACGGCACGAACGTCATCCCGAACTTGCGGATCGGCCGCAGGTGGATGCGCGGGTCACCGGTGCGCGGTGCGCCGACGAGCTCGTCGAGCGGCACGTCGTAGATGCGGGCCAGCGGCAGCAGCAGCTCCAGCGTGGCGCGGCGCTGCCCGCTCTCCAGCCGCGACAGCGTGCTCTCCGAGATGCCGGTGGTCGTGGCGACGTCGGCGAGGGTGATGCCGCGGTGGCGCCGCAACGCGCGAAGCCTCGGTCCAACGGCGTCGAGCACCTCTTCGGTTTCACGATCCACGCCGATCATCTTGCCGGAACGGCAAGATCGCGTGCCAAGCGGCGGTCGCGACGGCGAACCTGGGCCCCATGAAACGCCTCGTCCTCGCCTTGCTGCTCGCGATCACGGCCTGCGCCCCGTCCGAACCCGAAGCACCCGCCCACACCACCGTCACGCGCGACGACCCCGCGTTCCAGAACGGCTTCCGGCACGAGTTCGCGGACGTCGACGGCGTCCGGATGCACTACGTGACCGGCGGCAGCGGCACGCCGGTCGTGCTGCTGCACGGCTGGCCGCAGACCTGGTACGGCTGGTGGCCGATCATGCCCGAACTGGCGGAGCACCACACCGTCTACGCCCTCGACCTGCCCGGCCTCGGCGACAGCACCGGCGCCGCGACGAGCTACGACAAGGCCACGCTCGCGCGGTACGTCCACGGGCTCACCGAGAAGCTCGGGCTCCGGCAGCCGTCCGTCGTCGGTCACGACCTCGGCGCGGCCGTCGCGTTCCAGTACGCGAGCCAGTTCCCCGCCGACACCGCCCGCCTCGGCTACCTCGACCTGCCGTTGCCGGGGCCCGCGATCGACGCCCGCACGTACCGGAGGCTCAGCTGGCACATCGCCTTCCACTCGCAGCCCGAGGTCCCGGAGACGCTCGTGGACGACGACGTGCGCGACTACCTGCGGCTGTTCTACCCGCAGGTCTCCTACGGCGGCACGGCGTTCGGAGGCACGTCGGCCGCGTCCCCGTTCACCGACGCCGAGATCGACGAGTACGCCCGGACCTACCGCACCTCGCTGAAGAACGGGTTCGAGCTGTACCGGGCACTCGACCAGGACGTGCGCGACACCGAGGCCGCCGCACCCGTGCAGGCTCCCACCCTGGTCATGGCGGCGGAGGGCCAGGCGGAGGCGATCCGCGGCACGGTCGCCCCGCGGGTGACGAACGTCGTGCGGGCGGTCGGCGTGCCGCGTGCCGGGCACTGGCTCGTCGAGGAGAACCCGGAGTTCGTCACCGCGGAGCTGCTGCGCTTCCTCAGCTCATGACCGGGAAGCGGTCCACCCACGGCAGCGCCTCCTCCAGCTGCGCCGCCAGCTTGATCAGCAGCGACTCGCCCGCGAGCGGCGCGACGAACTGGACGCCGAGCGGCAGGCCGGCCGCGGTCCAGTGCAGCGGCAGCGAGATCGCGGGACGGCCGGTGAGGTTCGCGAGCTGCGTGTACGGCACCCAGCCCAGGTTGTCCCTGATCATGTCGTCGACGATCTTCGTGTGCCGCAGGAACCGCGCGGTGCGGGTCCGCAGCAGCACGTCGGTCGCCCGCCGCAACGACTCCGGCAGCTCGAACTGGCCGACCCGAGGCGGCGGGGTCGCGAGCGTCGGCGTCAGCAGCAGGTCGTAGGACTCGAAGAAGACGCTCAACCGGCGGGTGTGCTCGTGCCTGCGCTGCACGGCGTCCACGTAGTCGACGCTGCTCGTGGCGCGTCCCAGTGCCGCCATGAGCAGCGTGTCGCGTTCGAACGCGACGTCCGGCGCCCCGGTCAGACGCTTGGCGTCGGCGACCTTCCAGGCGAGGTTCACGAACCACGTCAGCAGGAAGTCCTTGGCGAGCGCGGCGTCGTCGAACGGCGCCCGCGGCAGCTCCTCGACATGGTGGCCGAGGTCGGTGAGCACGCGGACCGCCGTCTCGACGGCCTTGACCGCCTCGGGGTCGGGGTGCGGGTTGATCGCCGACGGCACCCGCACGCCGATCCGCAGCCGGCCGGGGTCCTGGCCGACGCACGACAGGAACGACCGCTCGGGCACGGCCACCGAGTACGGCCCTGACGGTTCGCCGCCGGAGATCACGTCAAACATCGCGGCCGTGTCGCGCACGGTCCGCGAGACGACGCCCTGCACCGCCGCGCCGTGCATCGGCTCGGCGGCCTCCGGCCCGGACGGGGTGAGCCCGCGTCCCGGCTTCAGCCCGACGAGCCCGCAGCACGCGGCCGGGATGCGGGTCGAGCCACCACCGTCGTTCGCCCCGGCGCACGGCACGATCCCGGCGGCCACCGCGGCCGCCGACCCGCCGGAGGACCCGCCGGGCGTGCGGTCGAGGTCCCACGGGTTGCGCGCGGGACCCCACGCGACGGACTCGCTGATGGCCTTGGCGCCGAACTCGGGCAGGTTGGTCTTGCCGAAGATCACCAGCCCGGCGTCCAGCCACCGCCTGACCACGGTCGAGTGCTCGGCGACCGGGTGCCGGGCGAGCGAGCGCGAGCCGTTGGAGGTGGGCAGGCCCGCGTAGTCCTGGCCGAGGTCCTTGATCAGGAACGGCACCCCGGCGAAGGGGCCGGTGAGGTCGTCCGACGGCGCGGCCGGCACGTCGCGGACGATCGCGTTCAGCTTCGGGTTCACCTCGGCGGCGCGGTCGCGCGCCGTCTGGAGGAGTTCGGCCGCGGACACCTGCTTGTCCGCGACGAGCCGGGCCAGGCCGGTCGCGTCGTACTTCCGGTACTCGTCGAAATCCACCCGATCAAGGTAACTGCCGGGCGACCTCGAAAACGGTGTCGCTCACGACGGCGGGTCCTGATCGCCACGTCGGCAGCCGGGCGTCATCGGGTCTCGTGTGCGCGGTCGAGCACGGACGCCAGCGCTTCGCGTGCGGCGGCCACACCGGTGTCGAACGCCGCCCGCAGCACGGCCGGGCCCCGTTCAGTGCGGCCGATCTGCGCGCTTCCCAGCGGTGGCCGGATCTGCAGGCACGCCGGGTGCGACTGGAGCGCGGCCTCCTCCTCCACCCACGACTCCACGCGGCGCAGCCACGGCTCGGCCGCTCCCGGCGCGTACCGGGCGAACCAGCGCGTCAGCAGCAGCCGTTCGGCGCGGGCCGGGGGCATCGCCACCTCGTCGCTGCGCCGGGTGCGCAGGGCGACGACGTGCGTGGCGCCCTGGGCGAGCGCGGTCCGCACCGGGACCATCTCCGTCAGTCCCGCGTCGACGTACGGGCGGCCGTCGATCACGACCGGTTCGCCCGCGAGCAGCGGCATCGCGGTCGAGGCGCGCAGCGCGGTCTGCACGCTCAGCGTGTCGTGGACGGTCTTGTGCAGGTCGGTGGACTCGCCGCTGAGGCCGTCCGTCGCCATCGGGTGGAACTCGACCGGGTTGTCCAGGATCTCCTGGAAGCCCATCGGCACGAGCTGCGTGTAGATGGTGTGGACGAGGTGCCGGGTGTCGACGACCGGGCGGCGGGTGAAGGCGCGGCGCGGGTTGATCGTCGTGCGCATGACCGCCGGGTCCCACCAGGCGTGCTTGCTCTGCTCGACACGCCCGCACAGCAGCCAGGCCGCGTTCAGGGTGCCCGCCGAGCTGCCGTAGACGGCGTCGAACAGCGGCAGCAGGCCGCCCTGTTCGATCGGGACGGTCATGCCGCTCGAGTAGGCGCCGCGCGAGCTGCCGCCCTCGACGAGCAGCACGAGGCGGGCGCCGTCGTCGCGCCTGCCCGGCACGCTGCGCCGCCGCTGCCGTTCGCGCAGCAGGCCGAGTACCGCTCCAGGTCCGTCACCGGTCACGACATCGAGTGAATCATGGTCCGGAAAACCGGTGGCGGCGGCTGCTACGGTGGTGGGGAGATCACCATTTCCGCCGAGGAGCTCGACGTGCTGACGGGTGAAGACGACAACGCAGGGTGAGCCCGCGTTGTGACAGGCCATCGACCGCGATGGCCGGTTTCGTCGTCCCCTCTTCCACTCGCGCGGAAGGCTGTGCCCCGCGCGCGGCACCTTGTCGAGGTCTCACCCCATGTCAGACGCTTTCGTCGTCGTCTCCGGCCTGTCCTTCTCCTGGCCTGACGACACCCCTGTCTTCGACGGCCTGTCCGTCTCCTTCCCCGGCGGCCGCACGGGTCTCGTCGCACCGAACGGCGCCGGCAAGTCGACGCTGCTCAAGCTCGTCGCGGGCGCGTTGACGCCGTCGGACGGCAGCGTGACCGTCGACGGCGTGCTCGGCTACCTGCCGCAGGACCTGCCGCTCACGGCCGGGCTGACCGTGGCCGAGGTGCTCGGCGTCGCGGACGTCCTGCGCGCCATCGAGGCCGTCGAGTCCGGTGACGCCGCCGAGGAGCACTTCACCACCATCGGCAGCGACTGGGACCTGGAGGAACGCACCCGCGCCCAGCTCGACCGCCTCGGGCTCGGCGACCTCGCGTTCGACCGGGCGCTCGGCACGCTGAGCGGTGGCCAGGTGATCTCGCTCGGCCTCGCGGCGCAGCTGCTGAAGCAGCCGGACGTGCTGCTGCTCGACGAACCGACGAACAACCTCGACCTGGAGGCCCGGCACCGGCTGCACGACGTGCTGGACGACTGGCGCGGCTGCCTGGTCGTCGTGAGCCACGACCGCGTGCTGCTCGACCGGATGGACCGGATCGCGGAGCTCGACGGCGGCGAGGTCCGCTTCTTCGGCGGGAACTTCACCGAGTACGAGGAGGCGGTGGCGGCCGAGCGCGAGGTGGCGGAGAAGAACGTCCGCAGCGCCGAGCAGGAGGTCAAGCGCGAGAAGCGGGAGATGCAGCAGGCACGCGAGCGCGCCGCCCGCCGTGCGTCCAACGCGCAGCGGAACCTGGCCAGTGCGGGACTGCCGAAGATCTTCGCGGGCACCATGAAGCGCAACGCCGAGGTGTCCGCCGCGAAGGCCGACGGCACGCACGCGGCCCGGCTCGGCGCCGCCAAGTCACGGCTGGACCAGGCCGAACGCGCGCTGAAGGACGAGCAGCGGATCAACCTGGAGCTGCCGCGCACGGCTGTCCCGTCCGGCCGGACCCTGTTCCACGGCACCGGAATCCGGGTGCGCGACCTGTTCGACGGCGTCGACCTCTCCATCCGCGGCCCGGAACGCATCGCGCTCGCCGCCCCGAACGGCGCGGGCAAGTCGACGCTGCTGCGGGTGGTCCACGGGTCCCTCACGCCGGACAGCGGCGAGGTGAAGCACGCCGACGGACGTGTCGCGTACCTGTCGCAGCGCCTCGACCTGCTCGACGACGCGCGGACGGTGGCGGAGAACCTGGCCGCGGCCGCCCCGCAGCGGCCCCCGGCCGAGCGGATGAACCTGTTGGCGCGCTTCCTCTTCCGCGGCCAGCGGGCGCATCTGCCGGTGGGCGTGCTGTCCGGCGGCGAGCGGCTGCGCGCGACGCTCGCGTGCGTGCTGTTCGCCGAACCCGCGCCGCAGCTGTTGCTGCTCGACGAGCCGACGAACAACCTCGACCTGGTGAGCGTCGGCCAGCTGGAGAGCGCGCTGAACGCCTATCAGGGAGCGTTCGTCGTCGTGAGCCACGACGAGCGGTTCCTGAACGAGGTGAGGATCGACCGCCGGCTGCGCCTCGACGGCGGCAAGCTGCTGGAGCTGGGCCGTGGCTGAGGCGGCGCTCGTCGCGCACGAGCTGGTGCGCGGTTTCGGCGGCAGGCGGGTGCTGGACGGGGTGTCGCTCACCGCGGCACCCGGCCGCCGCCTCGGCCTGATCGGCGAGAACGGCGCGGGCAAGTCGACGCTGCTGCGCCTCCTCGCGGGCACCGACCAGCCCGACGGCGGCACCGTCACGCGCCCGCCGGACCTCGGTTTCCTGCACCAGGAGATGACGTTCCCGGACGCGGCAACGGTCGGCGACGTCGTGGACGACGCGCTGGCGGAGGCACGCGCCGTCCTCGCCGACCTCGACCGCCTCGCGGGCGACCTGACCGACGAGGCCAGGCTGGCGGAGTACGCGGAACGGCTGGAGCTGGCCCAGCGGCTGGACGCCTGGGACGCCGGCCGCCGCGCCGGTCTGGTCCTCGACGGGCTCGGACTCGGTGGCGTCACGCGGGACCGTGCGCTCGGCACGCTCTCCGGGGGCCAGCGCCGCCGCCTGGCGCTGGCCGCGCTCGTGGTGCGCAGGCCGTCGGCGCTGCTGCTCGACGAACCGACCAACCACCTCGACGACGACGCGGCGACGTTCCTGGAGGAGCAGCTGCGCGGCCAGCCCGGCGCCGTGGTGGTGGCGAGCCACGACCGGGCGTTCCTCGACGCGGTGTGCACGGACCTGCTCGACCTCGACCCGGCCGTGGACGGCCCGGTGCGGTTCGGCGGCACGTACAGCGAGTACCTGCGGCAGAAACGCGCCGACCGGGCCAGGTGGGAGCGCCGGTACGCCGAGGAGCAGGAAGAGCTGGCCGGGCTGCGCGACTCGCTCGGCCTGCTCGAGGACCGCGTCACCCCGAAACGGGAGATGCGCGACAACAACAAGATGGCCTACGGAATGCGCGGCGACCGTGTCGAGGGCCAGATCTCCCGGCGCATCCGCAACGCCACCCGCCGCCTGGAGGAGCTGGACCGCCGCAGCGTGCCCGCTCCCCCGCGCCCGTTGAGCTTCACCCCGCCGGCGCTGACGTCACCGGCGGACGAGCTCGTGTCGCTGCGGCAGGTCCACGTGCCCGACCGGCTCACGCTCGACTCGTTCGACGTGCGCGACGGCGACCGGGTGCTCGTGACCGGCCTGAACGGTTCGGGCAAGTCGACGTTGCTGCTGGTGCTGGCCGGGCGGCTGGAGGTGCCCGGTGTGCGGCGGCAGCCCGGCCTGCGCGTCGGCCTGCTGGACCAGGACACGTCGTTCGCGAACCCGCGCCGGACCGCACGTGCCACCTACGGCCGCGCCCTCGGCGCCGACCGCGTCGCGGAGGTTCCGCTGGAGTCGCTGGGCCTGCTGCACCGCTGGGACCTCGGCAAGCCGGTCGGCGCGCTGTCCGTCGGGCAACGCCGCCGCCTCGCGCTCGCGCTGCTGGTCGCGGACCCGCCGCAGTTGCTGCTGCTCGACGAGCCGACGAACCACCTGTCGCCGGCGTTGTGCGACGAGCTGGAGGACGCGCTGGGACCGGGCCCCGGCGCCGTCGTGCTGGCGAGCCACGACCGGTGGCTGCGCGGGCGGTGGACAGCCGCGGAGGTCGCGCTGTCGAAATCAGGAGGACAGGTTCGACGCACGGGTGACACCTGATCTCACGGAGGACTGACATGACCGGACAGCCGCCCATCGTCGACCTGGACACCTGGCAGAAGGCCCGCGACGAGCTCCTGGTCCGCGAGAAGGCCCACACCCGCGAGGGCGACGCGCTCGCCGCGGCCCGCCGCCGGTTGCCGATGGTGGAGTTCGACGGGACGGTCGAGGTCGTCGGGGCGGACGGCCCGGTGCCGTTCCTCGACCTGTTCCAGGGCCGCGACGAGCTCGTCGTCTACAAGCACATGTGGTGGGACGGCGCCCCGCACCAGGGCCAGTGCGAGGGCTGCACCCAGGTGCCGTGGCACTTCGACAACCCCGCCTACCTCAACGCGCGCGGCGTGTCCTGGGCCGTGCTGACCACCGGGCCGTGGGACGAGGTCGCGCCGTTCGTCGAGTTCATGGGCTACTCGTCGCCCTGGTACTCGGTGCGCGGCATCGACGGCCCCGCGGGCGGCGAGATGGGCTACGTGACGAGCTACCTGCGCGACGGTGACCGCACGTTCCTGACCTACTCGACCACCGGCCGCGGCTGCGAACGTCTCAACGGGTCGCTCGCGTTGCTCGACAACACCGTGCGCGGCCGCGGCGAGCAGTGGGAGGACCACCCGGAGGGATGGCCGCAGCGGCGGCCGCCGGGCTGGTTCTGGCGCACCGACGCCGACGGCAACCCCAGCTGGGGCGAGGACAGCCGTCCGGCGGCGCAGTGGACCCGGCCGGGGGCGACGCCCGTGACGACGCTGGGCCGGCACGGTCACTGCCACTGACGCCTTGGGCACGCACGCGGGGCCTGTCGTGGACCTGCGTGCACTGTCAGGTGGTGGGTGCCGTGGCGGTCGCGAGGACGCGGCGTCGTTTGCCGAAGCGAGGCAGGACGAGCCGCGCCTCGCGCCGCAGCGACTCCAGTGCGGGATCACCGGAGGCGTCGGCGGCGAGCACCTCCTCCCACACCCGCTTCTCCAGGTCCAGCCACTGAGGCCGGTCCCGCACCACCGCGTCGGCGAAGCCCGCCTCCGGCAGCTGCCGGGCGAGGTCGAGGTCCCACATCAGCCGCGACGCGCTCTTGTCGCCGGGCACGCGCGGCTGCCAGCACGTGACGACCAGCCGCCCGCCCGGCACGAGAACCCGCAGGCACTCCCGCAGCGCGGCGACCTTCGGGTCGGCGAACTGCAGCGAGTCGGCGACGAGCACCGCGTCCACCGAGGCGCCGGGCAGGCCCGTCGCGGTCAGCGTGCCCACCTCGAACCTCGCCTCCGGTGCCCGTTCACGGGCCTGCGCGATGGCGACGGCCGAGAAGTCGACACCGATGAGGCCGCACCCGGTGCGGCGCGCGATCTCCAGGCCGTAGCCGCCGCGGCCGCACGCGAGGTCCAGCAGCACCTGCCCCGGCCGCAGGGCGAGCAGGCCGACGACCTCGTCCAGACCGTCTCCGCCGAGCATGCCGGTGGAGTCGACACCCTCGGGAAGCCGCAGGACGCGGCGCATCATCCGGTCGGCCGACGACGACGCTTCCCGGTCCGCGTACCAGCGGTCGAAGTGCTCCGCGCTCAACACAGGGCCGACCATGCCAGGAACCGGCGCCGTTGTCCGGAAGTCCTGACTCTCCGCTGCGGACCGAACGCCCTCCGCAGCCCTGAGATCCCCTGATCGACAACTGGACCAAAGTATGACGGCGAGTTAGGCCCGGGTATGACGACGCGCTCTGTGCAACGCCGTTATTGTCCGGTCCTGCGGTGGTCGACGTGGGCCACCGCACCACTCCTTTCCGCCGAAGGGACACGGAGTCATGAGGGACGTTCTGCAGCAGAAGACAGACGTCCGGTCCCGAGTGACCGGGTGGATGGGCCGGAGGTTCCTCGCGCACCTCACGAAGACCGGGTTCGACCTCGGGTCGTCCTGGCTCGTGCCCTCCCGCGTGCTGGCGCCGCTGCGCCGCAACGGGTTGAACCCGGTGCCGGAGCTGGCGCGCATGCAGGCGCAGGGACCGGTCACGCGGCTGCCACTGCCGGTCACGGTGTGGCTGGTGACCGGCTACGACGCGGCGAAGCAGGTGCTGGTGGACGCCGAGGCGTTCAGCAACGACTTCGGCCACCTGCGGAACCTGGGGCTCTTCGCGGACGAGGCACCGGGCGGTCTCGGGTTCAGCGACCCGCCGGAGCACACGCGGCTGCGCAAGGTGCTGACGCCGGAGTTCACCATGCGGCGGCTGGCCAGGCTCGTCCCGCGGATCGAGGCCATCGTGGCCGACCAGCTCGACCTGATGTCCATGGAGGACGGTCCGGTCGACCTCGTCGAGAAGTTCGCGATGACCGTGCCCGCGCTCACCATCTGCGAGCTGCTCGGCGTGCCCGCGAGCCAGCGGGAGGAGTTCCAGCGGCGCAGCGTCTCGCGGTTCGACCTGGACGGCGCCGCCACGGCGTCGCTGTCGGCCGTGTCCGAGTCGATCGTCTACTTCCGCGAGCTGGTCCGCGCCCAGCGCGAGGCCCCCGGCGACGGGCTGCTCGGCGAGCTGATCCGCAAGCACGGCGACGACCTGGACGACGACGAGCTGGCCGGCCTCGCCGACGGGCTGCTCACCGGCGGGTTCGAGACGACGGCCAGCATGATCTCGCTCGGCACGCTCGCGATGCTGCGCTCCCCGGAGCTGGCCCAGCGCGTCCTCGAAGGCGAGGAGGCCGTCAACGGCGTCGTCGACGAGCTGCTGCGGCACCAGAGCGTCGTGCAGGTGGCGTTCCTGCGCATCGCCCGCCACGACACCACCATCGCCGGGACGAAGATCAAGGCGGGCGACATCGTCGCCTGCTCCCTGTCGCAGGCCAACCGCGACCCGAGCGTCTACCCCGACCCCGACGCCATCCTGCCGGACCGCCCGGCCGGCCAGCACCTCGCGTTCGGTCACGGCGCGCACCGCTGCATCGGCGCCGAGCTGGCCAAGATGGAGCTGCGGGCCGCCTACCCCGCGCTGATGCGCCGGTTCCCGGAGATGCGCCTCGCGGTCGACCCCGGCGAGCTGTCGTTCCGCAAGCTGTCGATCGTGTACGGGCTGCACTCGCTGCCGATCCACCTGGGCAGCCACACCAGCCCGATCCAGCCGGCCCCGTAACCGGGTCCGGCGGCCGGGTTCGGCAGCCAGGACCGATGCCCAGGAGCGCTGGCCAGGTCCGGCAGTCAGGTTCAGCGGGCGCGTCCAGCACCCGTGTGCGGAACCGGTCGGTGGCCGGGTTCGGCGGCCAAGTTCGCCGTTGCGTCCGGCCGCTCGGGGACGCCCGCGTACGGCCGAACGGCTTCCTGTGGCGAGAGGTGGAGCGCGAGTAGCGTCGCTGGGCATGAGACGACTGCTCGGTGTCGCGTTGTCGTTGCTCCTCGTCCTCACTGCCGCCCCGGCTGCCACCGCCGGTGAGCGGGGCGGCGACCGGCCGTTGCCCGGTTACACGATCGTCAACCCGCCGCTCGCCCCGGCTACTGTCGGCGGCAAGCCGACGAAGGTGTTGCAGGGCGTCCACAGTCACTCGGCTTACATCATCGAGGTGCCGCCGCGCTGGAACGGGCGGCTTACGTTGTGGGCGCACGGCTACCGCGGTGACGGCGATGTCCTCACCGTTGACACGCCGCCGTACGGGTTGCGGCAGCGGTGGCTCGACGAGGGCTATGCGTGGGCCGCGTCTTCCTACTACCGCAACGACTACGACGTGCGCGCCGGCGTTACGACGACTCGTGAGCTCGCGTCGTTGTTCGCGAGGAAGGTTCAGCGGCCGGAGAAGGTCTTTCTCGCGGGGGTGTCGATGGGCGGGCACGTCATCGCGCGGTCGTTGGAGCAGTACCCCGGTTTCTACGCGGGCGCGCTGCCCATGTGCGGGGTGCTGGGCGACCACGAGTTGTTCGACTACTTCCTGAGCTACCACCTCGTCGCGCAAGCGTTGACGGGCATCCGCGCCTACCCGTTGCCGCCGGACTACTCCACGGACGTGGTGCCGCGCATCCGGCAGGCGCTCGCGGGGCATGAGGACCAGTTCCGTGCCATCGCCATCAACTTGTCCGGCGGTGACCGGCCCGGCTCCGAGGCGGCCTACGCCTACTGGGAGGACTTCCTGTTCGGGCTTGTCACGAGCTCGGACGCGCCGAGCCTCGCCGAGAACCCGTTGCAGATCGCCACGAACCTCAAGACGCACTACCGGCCGAACGGGCCCGTGAACGTCGACAGGACCGTGCACCGGGCCCGGCCCGCGAACCCCGTCGCGCGGGCGACCCCGGGGCTCACGCAGATTCCCGCCGTGCGGGGCCTGCCGAGCGCTCCCGTCGTGTCGTTGCACGGGATCGGCGACATGTTCGTGCCGTTCTCGATGGAGCAGGACTACCGCGACGACGTGGCCCGCTCCGGCCGGACTCACCTGGTGGTGCAGCGGGCGATCCGCACGGTCGACCACTGCGAGTTCTCCCCCGCCGAGGTCGGCGCCGCCTGGAGCGACCTGACCGCGTGGGTGGACCGCGGCACGCGGCCGTCCGGTGACGACGTCCGCCGGACCGGGGACCCGCGGTTCGGCTGCCGGTTCTCCGACCGGCTGGCGACCGGCGGCACGAGGGCCCTCTTCCCCGCCTGCTGACCGGCGGGCTCGCGGTTGACGCGCGTGGAAGTGGTGTGGCGCACCGGGTTGCGGCCCGGTGCCGCCGTCGGTCCCGCGCAACCGGAGCGGCCGAACGGGCGAACCGCCGGACCCGGCGAACGGTTAGGTTGATCTTCGTCCGTCCGCCCGCCGTGCCAGGAGCTCCTCGTTGGTCCCCAGTCCTCGGCTGCGCGTCCTGGTGGACGCCCCGTGGTTCACCAAAATGATCACCGCCGTGATCCTCGTCAACGCGGTCACCCTGGGCGCCGAGACGTCCCCGGAGCTGCTCGCCTCCTACGGCGACGTGCTGCACCTCGTCGACCGCACCGCGCTCGTGATCTTCGTGGTCGAGCTGACGCTCCGCTTCTGCGCGTATGGGAGGGACTTCTTCCGCGACCCGTGGAACTGGTTCGACACCCTGGTGGTGGCGGTGACGCTGCTGCCGGCGTCCGGGATGTTCTCGGTCCTGCGCGCTCTTCGGGTGTTGCGCGTGCTGCGGCTGGTGTCGGTCGTGCCGAGCATGCGCCGGGTGGTGGCCGCACTGCTGACCGCGCTGCCGGGAATGGCGTCGATCACCGCGTTGCTCGCGCTGGTGCTGTACGTGTCGGCGGTGATCGCGACGAAGCTGTTCAGCCCCGTCGCGCCGGAGTACTTCGGCGGGCTGGGCGAGTCGCTGTTCACGCTGTTCCACGTCATGACGGGCGAGGCGTGGTCGGAGGTCGCCCGCGAGGTGATGGCCGAGAAGCCGCTGGCGTGGGTGTTCTTCGTCGGCTACCTCGTCGTCACGTCGTTCACCGTGCTCAACCTGTTCATCGCCGTCGCCGTCAGCGCCATGCAGACCCCGATGGTCGAGGAGCACGCCGAGCACGACCGAGAGGAGATGGCGGCGACGCTGGAGATCCTCGCCGAAGTCCGCAAGCTGCGTGCGGACCTGGACGCGTTGCGGAGCGCGGCTCCTGCGGCACTGGCGACAGCGTCCACATCGATCCCGCACGTCAACGTCGACCCTCGACGTCGACATCGATCCACCCGTCGACGTCGACAGTGATGTTGACATCGCCAGTGACGTTGACAGTGACGTCGACGTTGATGCCGACGTTGACGTAGGTGTCGATGTTGATTCGGGTGTCGACGCCGATGTTGATCAGTCCATCTTGAGGTTGATCAGTCCATGTTGACTGTCCATGTCGACTGAGCGTCGTCAATGTTGATCGTGTCCAGTCGACGTTGATTCGAGCGGGACGATCAACGTTGACAGGCCCGATCAACCTGGTGGTTGACCGGGCCTGTCCTGTCACTCCCTGATGCCGATGGTGTCGATCGGCTTGCCGCGCAACGACAGCCGGGTCGAGATGGCGATCGACGCGAGGCCGAGGACGGCCGCGGCGGTGAGTGCGCCAGGGTAGACCCAGATCGGGCCGGTCGGCAGGAGGCTGCCGGTCGTGCTGAGCGACAGCGTGACGAGCGGGACCGCGGCCACCGCTGTGCCCAGCACTGCCGCGAGCGCGACGGTCAGCAGGGCCTCGGCCCGCATCATGCCGGTCACCTGGCGGCGTCCGGTGCCGACGAGGCGGAGCAGGGCGAACTCGCGGCGGCGGGCGGCCGTGGACATGACGAGCGTGTTGGACACCGAGATCGCGACGTAGCCGAGGATCACGCCGATGGCGATGAGGTTGAGCAGGAACTGCGTCCGCCCTTCGCCGCCGTCCTGTGCGGTCACGCCGTCCGTCACGGCCAGGCCGGGATAGCGGCTGGTGAGGTCGCGCAGCGCTGCCTCGTCGCCCGACTTCACCAGCACCGCGGTGTCGAGGCCGGACGTGAGGTGGGCGCGGGCGTCGGCGGCGGGGAGCACGTAGTCGCCGAACGCCAGGTCGTGCCGGTAGATCGCGACGACCTCGGCCTGTGCCTGCCTGCCGTCGGCGTGCCAGAGGTCGACGGTGTCGCCGACCTGCTTGTCCTCCCACTTCGCGTGGTCGACGCCGAGCGCGACGGTGCCGGGGACGAGGTCGGCGAGGTCGCCCGCGACGATGCCGAGGTCCACGGCGTCACCGGCCGCGGCGTCGAGGCCGGTGGCCCCGTGGCTCTGCACCTCGACGCTGTCGGCCAGCACGCCGGCGGTGATCACCTGCGTGCGGACCAGGGACGTCGCGGTGGCTCCCTGCAGGCGCGCCTCCTCGGCGACCTCCGGTGACACGCCCGTCACGCCGGTGATGACGTGGTCGGCGGTGATCGACCGGGTGATCTGCTGCTGCACGGCGGCGCCGAACGTCGTCTGGCTGTAGAAGTGCACGACGAAGAACCCGATGGCGAGCATCAGCGGTGTCACCGCCGCGGCGAGCCTGCGGGAGTTCTTGACGGCGTTCGCCGCCGCCAGGTAGCCGCTGAGCCCCGCCCGGCCGAGCACCGGCGCGATGAGGCGGACGGCGCCGCCGATCACCCGCGGGCCGACCAGGGCGAGCCCGACGACCAGCACCAGCGCCGCGAGCACCGGCATCGCCGCGCCGAGCTCGCCGCGCAGGAAGAACGGCACCGCCGTCGTGCCGAGGCCCAGCGCCACCAGCGCCCAGCCGGTCACCAGGCGGCCGGTGCCGGCGTCGCGCTTCTGCACGGCCGCCTCCCCCAGCGCCTCGACCGGGTTGATCGACGAGGGCCGCCGTGCCGCGCTCCACGCCGCCAGCCTGGCCGCGCCGACCCCGATGCCCAGGGCTGCCACCAGCGGGATCGGGCCGGTCGACAGCGCGAAGTCCGCGGGCAGCACGCCGATGGCGGCGAACGCGTCGCGCAGACCCCTGCTCACCGCGATGCCCAGGAGGCTGCCGAGCACGCCCGCGACCAGCGACACCACTGTCGTCTCGACGCCGATCAGCCTGCGGACCTGCTTCGGCGTGGCGCCGACGGCCCGCAGCAGCGCGAACTCGCGGCGGCGTTGCTCGACGGCCAGCGCGAGGGTGCTCGCCACGACGAAGATCGAGATCATGACGGCGTAGCCGCCGAACGACCCGGCCAGGATCGCGAGCATCGACTTGGTCCTGCCGACGTCCTCGAACTCGGCCGCGCTGCGGTCGGCGCCCTGTGCCACGGTGACGTGGTCGTCCCGCAACGCCTCCGCGACCCGTGCGGCGAGGTCCTGCGCGCCGGGTTCGGCCAGCACGCCGACCGCGCTCAGCTGGTCCGTGCGGCCTGCCAGGTTCGCGGCTTCGGCGGAGGTGAAGAACAGCGCCGCCTGCCGGTCACCGCCGGCTTCGGCGATCCCGGCGACGCGGTACGTGGCGGGCACCGTCCGGGTCATGACCCGGACCTCGTCGCCCACCCGCGCCCCTGCGCGTGCCGCGAGTCCCGCGTCGAGCACCACCTCGTCGTCGGCTCGGGGTTCCGCGCCCTCCTTCACCGCGTAAGGCGCGAGGACGGCCGACTCCCAGTTGTGGCCGAAGGTGGGCTTGTCCGCGAGCGGCTGCCCGTCCGGCCCGACCACCAGTGCCGGGAACGTCTGCTCGGGCACGGCCTCGCGCACCCCTGGCACGGCGGCGATCTTCCCGGCCAGCGACGCCGGCACGGGCACCTGTTCGGAGGCGTTCTCGAAGGTCAGCTCGTCGGCGCCGGGCGGGCGCACCAGCCGGTCACCGGTGACGACCAGGTCGGTGGCCGCGTAGCGCTGGGTCGGCACGCCGCCGCGGAAGCCGGACTCCATGAGGATGCCGCACGCGGCGACGAGCGCGGTCCCGCACAGGATCGCGACGAACGCGCCCACGAACCCGCTGGTGCGGGCCTTGACGGTCTGCCAGGCGAGGGTCAGCACGGCTCACCACTCCCCGAGGCGGGTCATGCGGTCGGCCACCTTCTCCGGGGTCGGCGAGATCAGCTCGCCCGCCAGCCTGCCGTCCGCCAGGAACAGCACGCTGTGCGCGGCGGAGGCGGCGACCGGGTCGTGCGTCACCATCAGCACGGTCTGGCCCATCTCGTCCACGATGGACCGCAGCAGCTCCAGCACCTGCTGGGCGGTCCGGGAGTCCAGGGCGCCGGTCGGTTCGTCGGCCAGCACGACCTCGGGCCTGGCCACCAGGGCGCGGGCGATCGCCACCCGCTGCTGCTGACCGCCCGACAGCTCGGAGGGGTGCCGCGACAGCCGTCCGTCGAGGCCCACCCGTGCGACGACCTGGCTCAGCCAGGCGGCGTCGGCGCGGCGGCCCGCGAGGCGCAGCGGCAGCGTGATGTTCTGCTCGACGGTCAGCGACGGCAGCAGGTTGTACGCCTGGAAGACGAAGCCGATCCGGTCGCGGCGCACCTCGGTGAGCGCCGCCTCCTTCAGGGACCCGAGATCGGTGTCCCCGAGCAGGACCTGGCCGGACGTCGGCCTGTCCATGCCGGAGGCGCAGTGCAGGAAGGTGCTCTTGCCCGAGCCGGACGGGCCCATCACGGCGGTGAAGGTCCCCCGCCGGACGGTGAGCGTGACGTCGTCCAGCGCCGTCACCGCGCCCGATCCCGAGCCGTACACCTTCCGCACCGCCCGCAGCGACAGCGCGACTGTCCTCATCACGTTTCTCCTTGCGTAGCAACGGCTTGCGAGGAAGAACGTAGTTTCGGGGGCCCACCGGGGGCGATCACGCAGGCTGCCGGGACCGTGGTGGAGCCTGCTCCACCCGTGTGACGGGTTCGTCGGCGCGCACAGATCCGGACGGTCAGATTCGTTGAGACGCACGAGGTGTGAGCGGGGCCACGCCCCTACGTTGGCGGGTGACCTGGGAGTGACGCTACGTGGATGAGGCGCACGGATGACCAAGCTCAACGAGATCAGCGACTGGCTGCGGGAGAACCTGCCGAGACTGGTGGCCGAGCACGACGTGCCCGGCGCGAGCGCGGCCGTCACAGCGGGCGACGAGGTCGTCGAGGTGGCGGCGGGTGTGCTGAACAAGAACACCGGGGTCGAGGCGACCACCGACTCGGTGTTCCAGATCGGGTCGATCACCAAGGTGTGGACTGCGACGCTGGTGCTGCAGCTCGCCGACGACGGCCTGCTCGACATCGACGCGACCGTGCGCACGTACCTGCCCGAGTTCCGCATCGCCGACGAGGACGCGGCAGCGCGGATCACGGTGCGCCAGCTGCTCAACCACACGGCGGGCTTCGAGGGTGACCTCTTCACCGACACCGGCCGCGGCGACGACTGCGTGGAGAAGTACGTCGCCACACTGCACGACACTCCGCAGCTCTTCCCGCCCGGCGAGATGTTCAGCTACAACAACGCCGGCTACTGCGTGCTCGGCCGGATCGTGGAAGTGTTGCGCGGCAAGCAGTACGACCAGTGCCTGCGCGACCACCTCTTCGCGCCGCTCGGCCTCACCCACGCCGCGACCTGCGCCGACGAGGCGATCCTGTTCCGCGCCGCCGTCGGGCACGTCACCCAGGACGAGGACGCGGGCCCGCAGGTGGCCCCGCTGTGGTCGCTGGTGCGGTCCAACGCTCCCGCCGGGTCGATGCTCGCCATGACGGCGGGCGACCTGCTGAAGTTCGCGCGGATGCACATGAGCGGCGGCGCGGGCGTGCTGGCGGAGGAGACCGTCCGCGCCATGCAGCGGGTCGAGACGCGGGTGCCCGAGCTCGCGATCATGGGCGACTCCTGGGGCCTGGGCTGGGAGATGTTCAGCAGTCCACAGGGGACGATCGTCGGTCACGACGGCGGCACGATCGGGCAGAACGCCTTCCTGCGCATGGTTCCCGAGCAGGGTGTCGCGGTCGCGCTGCTGACCAACGGCGGCCGTCCGCACGACCTGTACCAGGCGGTCTTCCGGCACGTGCTGCGCGAGCTGGCCGGTGTGGAGCTGCCGGGGATGCCCGAACCCGCCGCGCGGCCGGAGAAGATCGACGCGGAGCGGTTCACCGGCGTCTACACCTCGTCGGTCGCCGAACGCGTGATCACCCAGGACGCGGACGGCCGGATCTGGATGGAGCTCGTGCCCAGGGGGATCATGGCCGAGCTCAGCCCGGAGTCCGCGATGAAGACCGAGCTGGTCCCGTGGCGCGCCGACACCCTCGTCGCCGCCGAGCCCGTGCAGGGCATCCACCTGCCGCTCGCGTTCGTGGGCGACGACGGGCACGGGCACGCGCTGTACCTGCACACGGGCCGCGCCGACCGCCGGGTGGCCCGGTGATCACCGACGCCCTCCGCGCGGCCTTCGCGGACGTGGACGCGCAGGGGTTCGTCCACGTCCGTGAGGTCGGCGTCGAGAACGGCCCGGAAGTGGGCCTCGGCGCGGACGACCCGGTGGTGCTGGCGTCGGTGTTCAAGATCCCCGTCGCCGTGGCGTACGCCGAGGAGGTGGCGGCCGGGCGGCTCGACGAGACCGGACGGACGCGCGTCACGTCCCGCTACCGGATCGGCGGGATCGGCACCGCGGGGTGTGCCGATGACGTCGAGATGAGCTGGCGCGACCTCGCGCTGTTCATGATGACGATGAGCGACAACGCCGCGACGGACGCCGTCTTCCACCGCGTCGGGCAGGCCGCGGTGGACGCCGTGCTGGCGCGCACCGGGCTCGTCCGCACCCGGATCATGGGCTGCTGCGAGGACCTGTTCGCCGCGCTGACCGCCGACGTCGGCATCGACGACGTCGAGGCCGCCTTCGCCAGCCTGACGCCCGGCCAGCTGGACAAGCTGTCCATTTTGGACCCCGAGCGCACGACCTCCTCCACTCCCAGGGAGATCACCACTCTGCTGGACGCCGTCTGGACCGGCCGCGCCGCCTCACCGCGGGCGTGCGAGACGGTCCGGTCGATCATGTCCCGGCAGGTCTGGCCGCACCGCCTGGCCTCCGGCTTCGGCTCGGACGTCCAGGTCGCCGGCAAGACCGGCACGTTGCCGACCCTGCGCAACGAGGCCGGGGTGCTCACCTACCCCGACGGACGCGGCTACGCCGTGGCCGTGTTCACCAGGGCCTCCTCGCCCGACCTCCGGCAACCCGCCGTCGACGCGGTGATCGGCCGCGCCGCCCGACTCGCCGTCGACCACCTTCGGAGCACATCATGAAGCGTGCGGTAGCACTGTTGAGCGCCGTCGTCCTCACCACGTCCTGCGGAACCCAGGGAAGCTCCGGGTCCGGGAACCAGGCGCTGGCCGACGGCAGGACGTTCACCCTGTCCATCGGCCAGGACCCCGGCAGCCTGGACCCCGCCCTCACCGTCCTGTCGGCGGCGCGGTCGGTCGGCCGGTTCCTCTACGCGTCGCTGATCGAGCGCACCACCAGCGGCGAGATCGTCTCCGGTCTCGCCGAGAAGTGGGAGTCCACGACCACCACGGCGACGTTCACGCTGCGCGAGGGCGTCACGTGCTCGGACGGGGCGCCGCTGACGGCCACCGACGTCGCCGCGAACATCTCGTTCATCGGCGACCCGGCCAACAAGTCGCCGATGGCGGGCATCCAGGTCGCGCCGGGCACGACGGCGACAGCGGACGACACCGCCCGCACGGTGACGGTCACGAGCGGGGCGCCGGACGCGTTCCTGCTGATCAACCTCGGCACGCTGCCGATCGTGTGCGCGAAGGGCATGGCCGACCGCTCGCTGCTCGCGAAGGGTGAGCAGGGCACCGGCATGTTCAAGATCACCGAGGTCGTGGCGAACGACCGGTACACGATGGAACGGCGCGAGGACTTCGCCTGGGGGCCCGGCGACTGGCAGAAGGACCAGCCCGGCCTGCCGGACAAGGTCGTGTTCAGGGTGATCCAGAACGAGACCACCGCCGTGAACCTGCTGCTGCAGGGCCAGCTCACCGCCGCCCAGATCGTCGGGCCCGACCAGGACCGCCTGCTGTCGCAGCGGTTCGAGCACGTCGACGGCGCCACGCCGCTCGGCACGCTCGCGTTCAACCAGGCGGAGGGCCGTCCCGGCCAGGACCCGGCGGTGCGGCGCGCGCTCGTGCAGGCGCTCGACCTCGACCAGCTCGGCAAGGTCATCACGAACGGCAAGGGCAGGCCGTCGCAGAGCTTCGTGACCGTCCAGCCCCGGCCGTGCACCGGGGACAACATCGGCCCGAACCTGCCGAAGCTCGACAAGGCCGCGGCGGAGTCGGCGCTCGACGGGGCGGGCTGGCGCGCCGGTGCCGGTGGCACGCGGGCCAAGGACGGCAAGCCGCTGACGGTGAAGCTGCTCCAGCCGACCACCGCCGGGCCGTCGGTCACCGCGGCGGCCGAACTGATCCAGCAGGCGTGGCAGGGCATCGGCGTCCAGGTCGAGATCGCTCCCGTCGACTCGGCGGGCATCAACCAGACGTTGCTGCAGACCGGCGCGTGGGACGCGTCGATGGCGCCGCTGACGCTGTCGCTGCCGAGCGAGCTGGTGCCGTTCGCGTCCGGGCCGGTGCCGCCGGACGGCGTGAACTTCGGCCACATCCGCAACGCCGAGTACGAGGCGGAGACGGCGAAGGCCGCCGCACTGGCCGGTGCCGAGGGCTGCGAGCACTGGAACAAGGCGGAGGCGGCCCTGGTCAAGGACCTGAGCTTCGTGCCCTACTACGACTCGGTGGTGCCGACGTTCGTCAAGGGCGCCAGGTTCACCGTCAGCGGCAGCCCCGACCCGGCGTCGATCCGGATGCTCGCGTCATGATCAAGGCGCAGCGGGCGGAGGGCGGCACGTGGCTGCCCTTCGCCCGGCGGCGGGCGGTGCGGTTCCTCACCTCGCTGTGGGTGCTCGTGACGGCATCCTTCCTGATGATCCACCTGATTCCCGGCGACCCGGTCCGCGAGTCGCTCGGCCTCGGCGCGCCGCCGGACGTGGTCGAGGCCCGGCGGGCGGCGCTCGGTCTCGACGAACCGCTGCCCGTGCAGTACTGGAACTACCTCACCGGGCTCTTCCGCGGCGACCTCGGCACGTCGCTCGTCAGCGGCACCCCGATCGGTGACCTGATCGGCGACCGGCTGCCCGCGACCGTGCGGCTCGCGTTCCTCGCGTTCCTGTTCGTGGTCGTCGTGGCGGTGCCGGTGGGGGTCGGGATGGCGATCCTGACCAAGGGCGGCCGAAGGCGCGGCGGTGAGCTCGCGTTCACCTCCACCAGCGTGGTGCTCGCGGCGATCCCGGAGTTCCTGCTCGCGGTGGGGCTCGTGAGCGTCCTCGCGGTGCAGCTGAACCTGTTCCCGGTGGCGGGCGACGACGCGCCCGGCTCGTGGGTGCTCCCGGTGCTGGCGCTGGCGACCGGACCGGGAGCGGTGCTCGCCAGGATCGTGCGGGTGGAGCTGCTCTCCGTGCTGGGCAACGACTTCGTGCGGACGGCACGGGCGAAGCGGCTGCCCGCCAGGCTCGTGTACCTGCGGCACGCGCTGCCCAACGCCGTCACCGCCACGCTCACCCTCGGCGGCATGATGCTGGCGACGCTGGTCGCCGGGACCGTGCTGGTGGAGAACGTGTTCGCGTGGCCGGGACTCGGCTCGACGATCGTCGGCTCCATCCAGCAGAAGGACTACCCGGCCGTGCAGGGCATCGTGCTCGTCTACGGCGCGGGTGTGCTGCTGGTCAACCTCGTCGTGGACGTCGCCCTGGCATTGCTCGACCCCCGTTCGACGATCAGGGAGGCATGATGCGCGCCGCACTCCGCTCCCCGGTGGGCCTCGCGTCGGCCGTGCTGCTCGCCCTGCTCGTCCTGCTGGCGGTGTTCGCCCCGATGCTGTGGGGCGACCGGGCCGCCGCGATCGACACCGACGCCCTGCAACAGGGAGCGTCCGCGGAGCACCCGCTCGGCACCGACCAGCTCGGCCGCGACATCCTGTTCCGCGTCCTCGTCGCGACCAGGCTGACGATCGGTCTCGCGCTGCTCGCCACGGTGATCGGCGTGGGCACCGGCCTGCTGCTGGGGTCCCTCCCCGCGGTGCTGCCGCGGTGGGCCGCCAGGATCGTCACCTCGGCGGTGAACATCGCGGTCGCGTTCCCCGGCCTGCTGCTCGCGCTGTTCTTCGCCGTCATCTTCGGCACCGGCACGGTCGGCGCGGTGCTGGCCATCGCGTTCGCCATCGCGCCGTCGTTCGCCCGGCTCACCCAGACGCTGACCGCGGGGATCAGCGGACGTGACTTCATCAAGGCGGCACGGGTGTGCGGCGTCGGCCGGTTCCGCCTGCTGGTGCGGCACGTGCTGCCGAACATCGCCGAGCCGCTCGTGATCAACGCGACGCTGGCGGCGGGGGCCGCGCTGACCTCGTTCGCGGGCCTGTCGTTCCTCGGCATCGGCGTGCAGGCCCCGTCCTACGACTGGGGGCGGCTGCTCGGCGAGGGCCTGCTGCGGATCTACCTCTCCCCCGCGTCCGCCCTGGGTCCCGCTCTTGCCGTCGTGCTCGCCGGGCTGGCGTTCAACCTGTTCGGCGAGGCGGCCGCCGCGGCGGCGGGCGGGCGGCGGCGGTGGCGCGGCAAGCCCGTCCCGCACCACGAGTCCACTGTGGACGATCCGGGCGACGGCCTGCTGACCGTGCGGAACCTGCACGTGACGTTCCCCGGCGGCATCACGCCGGTGCGCGGCGTGTCGTTCACCGTCCACGACGGGGAGATGATCGGCGTGGTCGGCGAGTCGGGCTCCGGCAAGAGCCTCACCGCGCTGGCCGTGTCCCGCCTGGTCGAGCACCCCGGCTCGGTGACGGCCGACCGGCTCGACTTCGACGGCAGGCCGTTGCGCTCTATCCCGGACCGCGACCTCGGCACCAGGCTCGCCATGGTGTTCCAGGACCCGATGACGTCGTTCAACCCGGCGCTGCGCATCGGCCGCCAGATCGCCGAGGTGTCCGAGGTGCACCAAGGGCTTTCGCGCGGGGACGCGCTCCGCAAGGCCACCGACCGGCTGCGGGCCGTCCGCATCCCCGACCCCGGGCGCCGCGCGGGCCAGTACCCGCACGAGTTCTCCGGCGGCATGCGGCAGCGCGCGATGATCGCGATGGGTCTGATGGGCGAACCGAAGCTGGTGATCGCCGACGAGCCCACCACCGCGCTCGACGTCACCGTGCAGCGCGAGGTGCTCAAGCTGCTCGCCCGGATCAGGACCGAACGCTCCGCGGCCGTGCTGCTGATCAGCCACGACATCACCGTGGTCGCGCAGACCTGCGACCGCGTGCTGGTGATGTACGCGGGCAGGATCGTCGAGGAGCTGCCGACCGACGAGCTGTTCACGGCCGCCCGCCACCCGTACACGACGGCGCTGCTGGCCGCCGTGCCCGATCTCGACACGGACCGGGACGCGCCGCTCGCGGTGATCCCCGGCCGTCCGCCGGAGCCGGGCGAGATCACCGCCGGGTGCCCGTTCGCCCCGCGCTGCCCGCTCGCCGAGGAGCGGTGCCGGACGGAGGAACCGGAGCTGTCCGCGTTGTCGGACGGGCACCGGGTGGCGTGCTGGAAGTCCGAGAAGGAGCTGGCACTGGCCGCGACGGGAGGAACCCGGTGAGTGAGCTCTTCTTCGACCGCGTCAGCGTCCGCTACGGCCACCACCTGGCCGTCGACGACGTCTCGCTGGTCGTCCCGCACGGCCAGGTCGTCGGCCTCGTCGGCGAGTCGGGTTCCGGCAAGTCCACGCTCGCCGCCACCGCCGTGGGTCTCGTGCCCGTCACCAGCGGCCAGGTCTTGGTGGACGGCGAGCGCGACCGCCGCCGCAGGGTTCAGATGGTGTTCCAGGACCCGTACTCGTCGCTGGACCCGCGGATGAGCATCGGCGGGTCGATCGCCGAGGGGATGCCCCGGGGCGTGGACAAGAAGGCCGAGGTCGCCCGGCTGCTGGAGCTGGTGAACCTCGACCCCGGCCGGGCCTCGTCGCTGCCGGCCAGGCTGTCCGGCGGGCAGCGGCAACGGGTCGCGCTCGCCAGGGCGCTGGCCGGCCGGCCGGAGGTCGTGATCGCCGACGAGATCACGTCCGCGCTCGACGTGTCCGTGCAGGGCGCCGTGCTGAACCTGGTGCGGGACCTGCAACGGCGGCTGGGGTTGTCGATGCTGTTCATCTCGCACAACCTCGCGGTCGTGCGGTACGTGAGCGACCGGATCGCGGTCATGAAGGACGGCCGGATCGTCGAGGAGGGGCCCGCGGCGCGGGTGCTCGCCGAGCCCGGTCACGAGTACACGCGCGAGCTGCTGGCGGCGGCGCCGCGGCGGCATGCCAGGCTGGAGGTCTCATGACCGGCGACCTGCACGCGCGCAGCGTCGTCGCGGACACCCACAACGACCTGCTCACCGCGATCGCGCACCGGCCGGTGGACCAGTGGGTGCCGCACTTCCGCGACCGCTGGCTGCCGCAGCTGCGGGCGGGCGGGGTGAACCTCCAGGTGCTGCCGGTGTTCGTGGACGACGTGTTCCGGCCGGAAGGCGCGCTGCGGCAGACGTTGCGCGAGATCGAGGCGGCCCACCGCATCGCGGAGGCCCACCCCGGCGACGTGCGGCTCTGCGTGAACGGCGCGGAGATCGACGCGGCACTGGACAGCGGCCGGATCGCGCTGGTGCTCGCGCTCGAAAGCGCTCCCGGTGTCGGCGAGGACGTCGAGCTGCTCGAAACGCTGAGCCGGCTGGGTGTGCGGATCGCGTCGCTCGCCCACTTCGGCCGCACGGCGCTCGCCGACGGCAGCGGCGAGGACGCCACCGGCAGCAGGCTCACCAGGGCGGGCGTCGCGGCGCTGGGCCTGATGGAACGGCTCGGCATGATCTTCGACGTCAGCCACCTCGGCGCGGCGGGCGTGGACCACGTGCTGGAGCTCGCCACCCGTCCGGTCATGGCCACGCACTCGTCGGCACGGGCACTGCGGGACCACCACCGCAACCTCACCGACGACCAGCTCAGGGGCATCGCGGCCACCGGCGGCGTGGTGTGCGTGAACTTCTTCGCACCGTTCCTGCACGAAAGCGACTTCACCATCGACCGCCTGGTCGACCACTTCGAGCACATCGCGGACGTCGCGGGCCTCCCGCACGTCGGTCTCGGCCCGGACTTCGTGAAGGAGGTCCTGGAGGACACCACGCCGCCGTGCTGCGAGACGCCGTTCATCGAGGGCGTCCCGACCACGCGGTTCATCCCCGGCCTCGAAGGACCGCAGGGGCTGCCGCTCGTCACCGAGGCGCTGCTGAAGCGCGGCTGGGCCGACGACGACATCGCCCTGGTGCTGGGCCGCAACGTGCTCGACCTGTTCCGCGCCGAGCTCGGCGCCACCCGTTGACGAGGGGGACCCCATGACCACCATCGAGGACCTGTACGGCTTCGCGCTGCCCGAGCAACCCGCGCTCGCGCCGGACGGCACGGACGTCGTCTACGTGCTGCGGACCACCGACCGGGAGGCCGACCAGGACGAACGGTCGCTGTGGCGGCTGTCCGGCGGCACGGCCAAGCGGCTCACCAGGGGCAAGGCCGACGTGGCTCCCGCCTGGTCGCCGCAGGGCGGCGTCATCGCGTTCCTGCGCGCCCAGGACGGACCGGCGCAGCTGTGGCTGCTGCCCGCCGACGGCGGTGAACCGGAGCAGTTGACGACGCTGCCACTCGGCGCGGGGGCGCCGGTGTGGAACGCGGACGGCACCAAGCTCGCGTTCGCCGCGCCCGTCGACATCGCGGACGCGCAGGCGCCGATCGTCACCGAACGGCTCGACCACAAGGCCGACGGGTCGGGCTACCTGCGCAGCCTCCGTTCCCACCTGCACGTGCTGGACCTGGCGAGCCGCGAGGTGCGCCAGCTGACCAGCGGCGACTACCACGCTGCCTCCCCCGCCTGGTCGCCGGACGGGACGCGACTCGCGTTCACGGCAGGCCGTGACGCCGACGCCGACCTGACGTTCCGCACCGCCGTGCACGTCGTCCCGGTCGAGGGCCGGGCGGAACCGCGGCTCGTCGGGCTCGCCGAGGGTCAGGCCGCGACCGTCACGTGGACCGCGAGCGGTCTGGTCGTCACCGGGCGGACCACCTCCGACACCGGGCACCTCGACCTGCTGCACCTGTCGCTCGACGGCAAGGCCCGTTCGCTGACCGGAGCGCTGGACCGCAACGTGATGCCCGGTATGGCCGGCTACCCCGGCGGGCTTCCGGCGGTGGACGGGAACACGGTGCTGTTCTGCGCCCGCGACCGCGGCTGCACGCAGCTCTACGTCGTGGACCTGGACGGCGGTGAGCCGCGGCTCGTCCTCGGCGGCGATTCCCGTGCCGTGTCAGGGCTTTCCGTCTCCGGCGGCACCGCGGCCGTCGTGCTGGGCACGGCCACGTCGTACGGGGAGATCGCCACGGTCGACCTCGCCACCGGCGCCGTCACCGTCCACACCGGACACAACAGCGACGACGTGCCGGTGCGCGAGGAGCGCGAGTTCACGATCTCCGACGGCACGGTCGTGCACGGCTGGCTGCTGCGCGACCCCGAGCGCACCGGCCCGGCGCCGTTGCTGCTCGACGTCCACGGCGGCCCGCACAACGCGTGGAACGGCACCGCCGACCCGGTCCACCTGTACCACCAGGTGCTCGCCGAGCAGGGCTGGGCGGTGCTCACGCTCAACCCGCGCGGCAGTGACGGCTACGGCGAGGACTTCTTCCGCGCCGCGCTGGGCGCGTGGGGCAAGGCCGACGCGAAGGACCTCCTGGAACCGCTGGACCAGCTCGTCGCCGAGGGAGTCGCGGACCCGGCGAGGCTCGCCGTCACCGGCTACAGCTACGGCGGCTACATGACCTGCTACCTCACCAGCCGCGACTCCCGGTTCGCCGCGGCCGTCGCCGGGGGCGTGGTCGCCGACCTGCGCAGCATGGCGGGCACGTCCGACGCCGGTCACTACCTCACCGAGATCGAGCTGGGCGGGCAGGGCGAGCACCTCGCGGAGCTGTCGCCGTTGACGCGGGTGGCCGATGTCCGCACGCCGACGCTGGTCTACCAGGGCGCCGCCGACGACCGCTGCCCGGCGGGCCAGGCCGAGCAGTGGTTCACCGCGCTGCGCGAGAACTCGGTGCCGGCCAGGCTCGTGCTGTACCCGGAGGCGTCGCACCTGTTCATCCTCAACGGCAAGCCGTCGCACCGCGCGGACTTCAACCGCCGCGTGGTCGACTGGGTGCGCGAGCACGCCGAGAACCACAAGCCGCTCGACGCGGAGCACTGGCAGCGCAGGCTGTCCGCCATCGCGGCGAAGCACGGCCTTCCCGGCGCGGTGCTCGGCATCCTGTACAAGGGCGAGGTCGCGCAGGCGCACCACGGCGTGCTCAACACGAGGACCGGGGTCGAGGCCACCGACGACTCGGTCTTCCAGATCGGCTCGATCGGCAAGGTCTGGACGGCCACCGTCGTCCTGCGGCTCGTCGACGAGGGCCTGCTCGACCTCGACGCGCCGATCGCCGACGTGCTGCCGGAGCTGAAGCTGAAGGACCCGGTGGTCACGCAGAAGGTGACCATGCGCCACCTGCTGACCCACACCAGCGGCATCGACGGCGACCTGTTCACCGACACCGGCCGCGGAGACGACTGCCTGGAGCGCTACACCGGGCTGCTCGCCGACTCCCCGCAGAACCACCCGCTCGGCGCGACGTTCTCCTACTGCAACGCGGGGTTCGTCCTGGCGGGCCGGGTGATCGAGAAGCTCACCGGCACCACGTGGGACGCCGCGATGCGGGAGAAGCTCTTCGAACCGCTCGGCCTCACCCGGACCGGCACGCTGCCGGAGGAGGCGCTGATGCACCGCGCCGCCGTCGGGCACGTCGACCAGGACGGCGAGCAGGTGCCCGCACCCGTGTGGCAGCTGCCGCGCTCGCTCGGCCCGGCCGGGACGATCTTCTCCACCACCGAGGACGTGCTGAAGTTCGCACGCCTGCACCTCGACGGCGGCCTCGCGCAGGACGGCACGCGGGTGCTGTCGGAGGAGTCGGCGGCGGCGATGACCGAGAAGCAGGCCGACGTGCCCGACCCGAACGCGCTGGGCGACTCGTGGGGCCTCGGCTGGATCCGGTTCGACTGGGACGGGCACCGGCTGATCGGCCATGACGGCAACACGATCGGACAGTCCGCGTTCCTGCGGCTGCTGCCGGAGCAGGACCTCGCCGTCACGCTGCTGACCAACGGCGACCACGCCCGCGAGGTCTACCTGGAGCTGTACCGGGAGATCTTCGCCGAGCTGGCCGGGGTGGCCGTGCCGCACCCGATGGAGCCGCCGGCCGAACCACCCGCCGTCGACCTCGCGCGGTACGCGGGCCGGTACGAGAGGGAGTCCACCCGGATGGACATCACCTTGGGCGAGAACGGGTTGCGGCTCAAGACGACGGTCACCGGGCCGCTCGCGGGCCTCGTCCCCGACCCGCCGGAGATCGGCCTCGTGCCGGTCGACGACTCCACGTTCGTGTGCCGGGAGTCGGAGAGCGACAGCTGGACGTCCGTGGTGTTCTACTCGTTGCCCACGGGCGAGGAGTACGTCCACCTGGGTGTCCGCGCCACGCCGAAGGTGTCCTGACATGACTTTGCTCGACGACATCGAGCGGCTCGTGACCTGCGAGTCGCCGTCCACCGACCTGGCGGCGGTCGCCCGCAGCGCGGACGTCACCGCCGAGGTGGGCACGGCGCTGCTGGGCGTGGAGCCGGAGCGGATCGTGGTCGACGGCCGCACGCACCTGCGGTGGCGGCTGGGGTCCGGGCGGCGCAAGGTGCTGCTGCTCGGCCACCACGACACGGTGTGGCCCATCGGCACGCTCGCGCGCATCCCGTTCGAGGTGCGCGACGGCGTGCTGCGCGGCCCCGGCTGCTTCGACATGAAGACCGGCGTGGCGATGATGTTCCACGCCGTCGCGTCGCTCGGTTCCGCCGACGGCGTCACGATCCTGGTCACCGGCGACGAGGAGATCGGCTCGCCGTCGTCGCGTGAGCTGATCGAGACGGAGGCCGTGCAGCACGAAGCCGTCTTCGTCACCGAGGGGTCGGCGGACGGTGGCGCGCTCAAGACCGAGCGCAAGGGCACGTCCATGTACGAGGTGACGTTGCACGGCCGGGCGTCCCACGCCGGTCTCGAACCCGAACGCGGCGTCAACGCCACGGTCGAGGCCGCGCACCAGATCCTCGCCGTGGCACGGCTCGCGGACCCCGCCGCCGGCACGACCGTCGTGCCGACCGTGCTCTCCGCGGGCACGACCACGAACACCGTTCCCGCGCTGGGCAGGTTCACGGTCGACGTCCGCGTGCGCGACCTCGACGAGCAGCTGCGCGTGGACGAGGCGATGCGGCGGCTCGAACCGGTGCTCGACGGGTCGAGGATCGAGGTGACGGGCGGCCCGAACCGGCCGCCGCTGGAGCTGTCGTCGTCCGCGCGGCTGTTCGGGCTCGCGTCCGGGCTGGCCGGGTTCGAGCTGACGCAGGCGGCGGTGGGCGGGGCGTCCGACGGCAACTTCACCGCGGGTCTTGGTGTTCCGACGCTCGACGGCCTCGGCGCGGTCGGCGGTGGCGCGCACGCCGAGAACGAGCACGTCCTGGTGTCGGAGCTGGCTCCGCGCACCGCCCTCCTCGCGGCTCTCGTGAAGGAGCTGTCATGACGCTGGTCGTGCGGAACGTGGTGGTGCGTCAGCTCACCGAGCACTCGGAGCTGCTTGCCACGCAACGGTTGTACGAGTCGATCTGGCGTCCGTCCGCGGACGGCGGCGCTCCCCCGGTCACGGCGGAGCTGTTGCGGGCGCTGAGCAAGGCGGGCAGCTACGTCGCGGGCGCGTTCGACGGCGACGAGCTGGTCGGCGCGTGCGTCGGCTTCTGCTCGCCTCCCGCCGCCGGTGCGCTGCACAGCCACATCGCCGGGGTCGCGGCGGGCGTGAGGGGCCGCAACGTCGGCTACGCGATGAAGCTCGACCAGCGGACGTGGGCGCTCGAACGCGGGCTCACCGAGGTCAGCTGGACGTTCGACCCGCTGGTGCGCCGCAACGCCCACTTCAACCTGGCCAAGCTCGCCGCGGACGCCACCGAGTACCTGCCGGACTTCTACGGCCACATGGACGACCTCATCAACGGCGGCGGTGAGACGGACCGGCTGCTGGTCCGGTGGCGCATCGCCGACCCCGCGGTGGCCGCCGCCTGCGAGGGCCGTCCGCGGATCGTGCGCGCCACGGGCGTGATCGGTCTCGGCATCTCCGACGACGGGCTTCCGATGCGCGGAACCGCGTCGGCGAGCACCGTGCTCGTCGCCGTGCCACCGGACATCGAGGCGCTGCGGGTCACGGACCCGGCCGCGGCGCGGGAGTGGCGGCACGCCGTGCGGGACGTCCTGGGCGGGCTGCTCGCCGAAGGTGCCCGCATCACCGGGTTCGACAAGGCCGGTTGGTACGTCGTCGAGAGGAGTGACGCGTCGTGAGGTTGTCCGGGGTGGAGATCCGCTGGGTCGAGATGCCGTTGAAGTCCCCGTTCCGCACGTCGTTCGGCACGCAGACCACGCGCCAGCTGCTGCTGCTCCGCGCCGTGTCCGACGAGGCCGAGGGCTGGGGCGAGTGCGTCGCGATGGCCGACCCGGTGTACTCGTCGGAGTACCTGGAGGGCTGCGCGGACGTGCTGCGGCGGTTCCTCGTGCCGTCGCTGGGCGGCGAGGTCGACGGCGTCGCGGTCGCCGGGCGGCTCGCGAAGTGGCGCGGGCACCGCATGGCCAAGGGCGCGCTGGAGATGGCAGTGCTCGACGCCGAGCTGCGGGCGCGGGGCGTGTCGTTCGGCCGGGAGCTGGGCGCGACGCGTGACCGCGTGCCGTGCGGGGTGTCGGTCGGGATCATGGACTCGGTGCCGGAGCTGCTCGACGCCGTCGGCGGGTACCTCGACGAGGGCTACGTGCGGATCAAGCTCAAGATCGAGCCCGGCTGGGACGTGGAACCCGTGCGGGCCGTGCGCGAGCGGTTCGGCGACGACGTGCTGTTGCAGGTCGACGCGAACACCGCCTACACCCTCGGCGACGCCCGGCACCTCGCCCGGCTCGACCCGTTCGACCTGCTGCTGATCGAGCAGCCGCTGGACGAGGAGGAGGTACTCGCCCACGCCGAGCTGGCCAAGGTGGTGCGCACCCCGATCTGCCTGGACGAGTCGATCACCTCGGCCAAGTCCGCGGCGGACGCGATCCGGCTCGGCGCCTGCCAGATCGTGAACATCAAGCCCGGACGGGTCGGCGGGTACCTGGAGGCGCGGCGCATCCACGACGTGTGCGCGGCCGGCGGGATCGCGGTGTGGTGCGGCGGGATGCTGGAGACCGGCATCGGGCGGGCGGCGAACGTGGCGCTGGCGGCATTGCCCGGCTGCACGCTGCCCGGCGACACCTCCGCGTCCGACCGCTACTACGCGATGGACGTGACCGAGCCGTTCGTGCTGGACGACGGCCACCTGCCCGTGCCGGCGGGTCCGGGCCTGGGCGTGACGCCGCTGCCCGACGCGCTCGACGCGGTGACGGTGAAGACGGAGTGGATCGCGCTCTGACCGCCCCGGCGTGCCGCACGCGGGGCCCTTTCGTACCACGTGACAGTACGAAAGGGCCCCGCGTGCGGCACGGGAGGGGCGGGCGGGGCGGGCGGGAGGGGCGGAGGGGCGGGAGGGGCGGGTCGGGCCGGTGGGGAGACTGGGGGGACTGGGCGGGGAACTCGCCCGGCCGGTGGATTCCACTTCAGACGGTTGGCAGGGTGGTGTCATGAGTCCGCGAACAGGTCTCGCCCGTGTCCTGGAGGACCTCGGCACCACCCTGATCGACCTCGTGCGGGGCGATCCGGGCCGGGCCGCCGACATCGGCGGCGTGGTGATCCACGACCCGGACGACGACCAGCCGCTGCCGCCGTCGGCGCTGGTGCTGGGCGTCGGCGTGCGGGAACCGGCGAAGCTGCTGGAACGGCTGGGTGAGCAGGGGGCCGCCGCGCTCGTCCTGCGGGGGCCGGTCACCGTGTCGCGCGGTGTCGCGGCGGCCGTCGACAGGTCCGGTGTGGCGCTGCTCGGCCTCGCGCCGGGCGCGTCCTGGACGCAGCTCGCCGCGATGCTGCGGTCGCTGCTCGCCGAGGGCGAGGTCGACCCGTCCGAGACGCTCGGCGGGGTGCCGGCCGGTGACCTGTTCGCGCTGGCCAACGCCGTCGCGTCGCTGATCGACGCCCCGGTGACGATCGAGGACCGCAGCTCGCGGGTGCTCGCGTTCTCCGGGCGGCAGGACGAGGCCGACCCGTCGCGGGTCGAGACGATCCTCGGCAGGCAGGTGCCCGCGCGGTACTCGCAGATGCTGGAGGAGCGCGGGGTGTTCCAGCACCTCTACCGCAGCGACCAACCGGTCATGATCGAGCGCACGCTCCCCTACGACGGGTTCGTGCTGCCCAGGGTCGCGGTGGCGGTCAAGGCCGGTGACGAGTTCCTCGGCTCGATCTGGGCGGCGGTGCGCGAGCCGCTGTCCCCGGACGCCTCCCGCGCGTTCAGCGACGCGGCGAAGCTGGTGGCGTTGCACCTGATGCGCCAGCGGGCGGGTGCCGACGTCGAACGCAGGCTGCGCGCCGACCTGGTGTCCACGGCCGTCGAGGGCGGTGCGGGGGCGGCCGAGGCGGTGCGCAGGCTCGGGCTGGTGGGCCAGTCGTGCGTCGTGCTGGCACTCGCGCTCGCCCACTCCCACGGCGGCGACCCGGCCACGCACGCACGTCTGCTCGCCGAACGGCAGCAGGTCGCCGACGCGTTCGCCATGCACCTGACGGCCGTGCACCCGCGCGCCGCGGCGGCGTTGATCAGCGATGTCGCCTACGCGATCCTCCCGGCCGAGTCGGAGGACAGGGCGATGCGGATCGCCGAGGACTTCCGCAACCGCATCGGCGACCCCGTGGTGGTGGGCGTCGGCCAGGTCGCGGACGGGCTCTCGCTGTCCCGCTCCAGGGCCGGGGCGGACCTGGTGCTGCGGGTGCTGCGCGCCGGGCACTCGCCGCGGCCGGTGGCGCGGGTGGCCGACGTGCACAGCGAGGGCCTGCTGCTGGAGCTGTCCGACCTGATCGCCGAACGCGGCGACACGCTGACCGGCCCCGTCGCGCGGCTGATCGACTACGACCGCAAGCACAACGCCTGCCTGGTCGAGACGCTGAGCGCGTGGCTCGACGCGTTCGGGGACGTGGCGGCCGCGGCGTCCGCCGTCTACGTGCACCCCAACACGTTCCGGTACCGGCTGCGCAGGCTGTCCGAGGTCGGGCAGGTCGACCTCACGGACCCGAACGCGCGGTTCTCGGCGATGTTGCAGCTGCGGCTGTGGCGGCCAGGTGCCGCCGAGCCAGCGCGACGAAGGCCGCCGTCGACGGATGCGGCGCCGGTGACGGCCAGGCCAGGTGCACGGTGATCGGCTCGGCGTCGGTCAGCGGCAGGTAGGTCACGCCGGGGTGCGGGTGGTGGTGGCTCGTCCCGGCGGCCGTGACGCCGACGGCGGTCCCGGTGGCGATGGCGGTCAGCCACTCGACGACGCCGGGCACGTCGACCGTGCGCGGCCGGGCGCCCGTCGGCCACAGGTCGGCCGAGGTCGTCGCCGCCGTCTCGCACACGGCGACGGTCTCGCCCACCAGGTCGTCGAGCACCAGGGCGGCGCGGGACGCCAGCGGGTGGTCGTCGGCGAGGGCGGCGATGCGGGGTTCGTCGATCAACGCGACGTGCTCCAGCCCCGCACCGGTCGCCCCGGTCCGCAGCACCGCGACGTCCGCCTCGCCGCGCCGCAGCGCCGCCTCCGGGTCGTCGGAGCGGCGGATGCGGACCAGCACGTCCGGGTGCTCGGCCCGCCACTCCCGCAGGAACGGGATGGTGACCCTGCCGAGCGCCGCCCAGGCGAAGGTGAGCCGCAGCGGCTGCGGCCGGACGACCTCGGCGAGCGCGGAGTCGAGCGAGGTGAGGATGCGGTGGCTGTGCTCCCAGAGCCGCCTGCCCTGCTCGGTCAGCGCCACGTGCCGGGTCGTGCGGTCGGCCAGCCGGACGCCGAGACGTCGTTCGAGCTGGTCGAGGGTGCGGGAGAGCGCGGGTTGCGTGAGGTGCAGCGCCTGCGCGGCGGCCGTGATCGAGCCGTGGTCACCGATCGCGGCGAGCGCTCGCAGGTGACGCAGCTCGACATTCATGACCACGGATCATAAGTGCTGCGTGAACGGCATTTCTCAGGCCGCGGAACCGCGCCTAGCGTCGAGTGCATGAGGATTTTGCTCGTAGGAGCCACCGGCACGCTGGGCACCGCCGTCCACCAGGAGCTCGTCGCACGCAAGCACGACGTCGTCACCGTCGCCCGCACCGGGGGCGACCTGCAGTGCGACGTGACCGACCCGGAGCAGGTGGCCGGCCTGTACCGGACGGTCGGCCAGGTCGACGCGGTCGCGTCCGCCGCGGGCAGCGCGCCGTACCGGCCGATCAGCGAACTGACCGTCGCCGACTACCAGGCCGCCGTGACCGGCAAGGTGCTGTCGCAGGTCGCGCTCGTCAAGGAAGGACTGACGCACGTCACGGAGTCGTTCACGCTGATCACGGGCGTGCTGGCGCGCGAACCGATCGTCACCGGTGCCGCCGCGTCACTGGCCAACGGCGCCGTGGAGGCGTTCGTGCGCGCGGCGGCCATCGAGATCGCACCGCAGCGCATCAACGCCGTCAGCCCGACGGTGTTCACCGAGTCGCTGGACGTCTACGGCGACTTCTTCCCCGGCATGAAGCCCGTGCCGGTGGCCGAGGTCGTGCGCGCGTACGTCCGGTCGATCGAGGGCCGCCAGACCGGCCAGGTCTACGTGCCCTGACCACTTTCCGCTGTCCCGACGGTCACGCGGCTGAGCAGCCCGTCCACCAGGGCGGGCAACGGCCGCGTGCCCGCGCTCTCCAGCCACAGCGCGATGCCGGTGCGCACGCAGGCGAGGAAGGTCGACGCCATCAGCCGCGCCGCGTCCGCCCCCAGCTCCGGGTTCCGCGCCGCCAGTACCGCGGTCAGCTCGCGTTCGAGCGAGAACTGGTCCCCTGCCTGACGTGCGAGAAGTGACGGGTGCCTGCGCAGCAGCCGCAGCTGGGCCATCCACTCGACGTCCGGGACCGGCCACTCGCGGTAGAGCTGCGCGATGGCCGCGCGCAGGGCCTCCCACGGCTCCTCCTGCGCCGGCCGCGCCTCGACCAGGGCGACCAGCACACCGGTCCGATCGCGTTCGGCGGCGAGGACGGCGTCCTCCTTGCAGGTGAAGTAGTTGGAGAACGTGCGGCGCGACACACCGGCCTCGTCCGCGATGTCCTCGACCGTCACGCCGTCGAGGCCCCGTTCCATCGCGAGCCGCAAAGCGGCGCCTGCCAGCGACTTCCTGGTCACCGCCTTCTTCTGCGCACGCCCGGTGGTGAGGGTCTCCATGCGGACAGCCTAACCGGGGAGTATCGTTTCTCATTGCGCAAATTTGCATGACGCGCAAGAATTTAGGGGACGAAGGGGCTGGACGTGAAGGTAGAGACAGGGGCGATGGGGCACCGGCAGGTGCTCGAGTCGCTCTCGGGCTTGTTGCTCGCGCTGTTCGTGGCGATGGTCAGCTCGACGGTGGTGGGCACAGCGCTCCCCCGGATCATCGGCTCGTTGAACGGCACGCAGACGCAGTACACGTGGGTGGTCACCGCCACCCTGCTGACGGCGACGGCGTCGACCCCGATCTGGGGCCGCCTCGCCGACCTGTTCAACAAGAAGACGCTGGTCCAGGTCGCGATCGTGATCTTCGTGGCCGGCTCGCTGATCAGCGGGTTCGCCCAGAACACCGAGCAGCTGATCGCCGCCCGCGCGTTCCAGGGACTCGGCGTCGGCGGCCTGCAGGCGCTGGTCCAGGTCGTGATCGCCGCGATCATCCCGCCGCGCGAACGCGGCCGCTACAACGGCTACCTCGGCGCGGTCATGGCCGTCGCCACCGTCGGCGGCCCGCTGCTCGGCGGTCTGATCGTGGACGTGTCGTGGCTCGGCTGGCGCTGGTGCTTCTGGGTCGCCGTGCCGATCGCCGCGCTCGCGTTCGGCGTGCTGCAGGCGACGCTCAAGCTGGAGACCGTGCGCCGGGAGAACGTGAAGATCGACTACCTGGGCGCCGCCCTGATCGCCGCGGGCGTGAGCGTGCTGCTGATCTGGGTGTCGTTCGTCGGCAACTCGTTCGACTGGCTGTCGTGGCAGACCGGCGCGATGGTCGGTGCGGGCGTCGTCCTGCTGGCCGCCGCCGTCGCGGTCGAGCTGCGGGTGGAACAACCCGTCGTGCCGATCCACATCGTCGTCCAGCGCACCCCCGCCCTGGCGATCATCGCGAGCCTCGCGGTCGGCATGGCCATGTTCGGCGGCGCGGTGTTCCTCGGCCAGTACTTCCAGGTCGGCCGCGGCTACTCCCCCACGGAGGCGGGCCTGCTGACCATCCCGATGATGGCGGGCGTGCTCGTGTCGTCGACGATCTCGGGCCGCCTGATCAGCAAGTCCGGCAAGATCAAGCCCTACATCGTGGCGGGCACGATCATCCTCGTCCTCGGCTTCCTCGGCCTCGGCATGGTGGACCACGCCACGGCGCTGTGGATCGTCGGCGTCGCGATGGCCGTCGTCGGCATCGGTGTCGGCATGACCATGCAGAACCTCGTGCTGGCCGTGCAGAACAGCGTGCCGCTGAAGGAACTGGGCGCGGCCAGCGCGTCCGTCACGTTCTTCCGGTCGCTGGGCGGCACGATCGGCATCTCGGTGCTCGGCGCCGTGCTCGCCAACCGCGTCACCGCCGACCTGTCCGCGGCACTGCACGTGCCCGAGGGCCAGTCGACGGGCAGCACCAGCGCCCTGAACCTCGACGCACTGCCGCCCGAGGTGCAGACGATCGTGCACACCGTCTACGGCGACGCGACCGCGCACATCTTCCTGATCTCGGCCGCGGTGGGCGTCATCGGCGTGGTGGCGGCCCTGCTGCTCAAGCCGATCACGTTGCGCACCACGCTCGACCTCGAGAAGAAGGACGCAGACTCAGCTGTCGCTCGCTGACCGGGGAGGAACCATGAGCGCCGGCACGAACGCCTTCGAGTCCAGCGTGGACCGCTACGGCCCCGCCCCCTGGCCGTCGGCGAGGACGATCGTGGTGGGCATGGACGGTTCCGACACCTCGATGCGAGCAGCGGCAGCGGCCTTCGGCATGGCACGCCGCGAACGGGCAAGACTGGTGGTCACGTTCGCGGCGTCCCACTCCTGCCTGGCAGCGCTGACCCCGGCGGTGGCGTCGGTCCACGAACACGAGGCCACCGCCCGCCTGCACGCCGAACTGAGCGCCCACGCCCGCTCGACGGCGGAGGAGCTGGACGTGCCGGTGACGTTCGTGAAGACGTTCGGCGACCCGGTGACGGTCCTGCGCGAAGCCGCCGACCGCTGCCAGGCGGACCTGGTGGTGGTCGGCGCCTCCCAGCAGGCGGGCCACCGCTTCGCGGGCTCGGTGGCGACCCGCCTGATCAAGGCGGGCCACTGGCCGGTCCTGGTGGTCCCCTGAGCCCGAGGCTTCAGGCGACGCCGGGGCGCCGCCCCGGAAACCCACGACGAAACAGAAGCCTCACCACCGGAACCGCCCCGAAAACGCGGGGGAAAAACGGGGTGGGCGGGTTCGAAGCGGATTCGCCGGGTACGCCCCCGGTGCAGACCGATCCCCGAGGAGGCGACGATGGCAACCGGTGAGACCGGCTTCGACGACGTCAGCTACGACCTGATCTCCGTGCAGTACCACGCCCTCAAGGCGGGTCACGACTACGGCCAGTACGTCCGGGACGCGGACAACGCGGGACGTCAGGACATCGCGGACTTCTTCCGCCAGGTGATGGAGCAGGACTCGGCCAGGGCGCGGCAGTGCCACGAGTTCCTCAAGGAGCTGTCCGGGTCGAGCCAGTCGGGGCCCGCGGTCAGCTGACCCCCGCGGCAGGGAGCCGGGTGACGCGCCCCTCGCGTCACCCGGCTCCGCCGTTGACGACCAGCAGCACGACGTCCACGACCGCGACCGCCAGCAACGCGTTGAAGTTGGCCCGCGACCCGGGCTTGCGCCCCCGCACCCTGCCGATCACCAGCAGCAGCACGGACAACGGCACCGCCACCAGCCCCGCGATCGTGACGGGGCCGGGCGGCCCGAACGCGAGGACCACCGCCGTCAGCACCGCCAGCACGGCCGCCGCGCCCGCACTGGCCGTGCGCCCCAAGCGGTGCGGCAGCCCGCGCACGCCGGTGGCCGCGTCGTCTTCCAAGTCCGGCAGGACGTTGGCGAAGTGCGCCGCGCTGCCCAGCAGCGCCGCCGCCACGATCAGCCACGCCGCCGGCCAGTGCGCCCCTGGCCCGCCGAGCGTGACGAACGCGGGCAGCAGCCCGAACGAGACCGCGTACGGCACGACGGACCACGCCGTCGCCTTGACCCCCAGGTCGTATCCCCACGCCGAGCACAGCATGACGACGTGCAGCAATGTCGCGTCCACACCGGACAGCAACGAGAACCCCACTGCCGCCACCGCGGCCACCAGCGTCGCCACGGCCACCACGCGCTGGGAGATGGCGCCGACGGCGACGGGCTTGTCCGTGCGGCCGACGCTCGCGTCCTTGTCCGCGTCGAGCAGGTCGTTGAGCCAGCCCACGGACAGCTGACCGGCGAACACCGCGGCCGCCACGGCCGCCAGTCCGCCCGGTGACCTGCCGGTGGTGACCGCGAGCGCGGTGGAGACGGCGGTGACCGCGACAGCGGGCAGGGGGTGGCTGGAACGCGCTAAGGCTTCGACGCGACGCATGGGATTCCAGTCTGCCAGCGTCGCGGACGCGGCGGGACACCGCCTGCGGTTCCGGGGCGCACGCTCCCCGCTCGGCGGCCTGAACAGCACCGCGGCTCGAGTCGCCGACCACCCCGCCACCCACCAGAATCGCCCCCACCCGCGCCCCGGTGTGCGCCTGGCTCCACAGGGGTATCCGGCCGGAGTTGCCCGCCAGAAGGGATGAGCCTTGGACCTCCACGCGTTGGCCGACCGCCTGTCCGGACGAGCGTCCCGGTACGACGCCTCCGGCGACTTCCCGGAGGAGGACTTCGCCGACCTGCGCGACCAGGGCCTGCTCGGCCTGATGGTCCCGCCGCGGCTCGGCGGCTCGGGTGCCACGTTCGCCGAGTACACCGACGTGGCGATGCGGCTGGGCAGTGGTTCGGGGGCCACCGCGCTGATCTTCAACATGCACGCGTCGGTCACGGGCGCGCTGGCGCACATGCCGGACGAGCTGGTGCGGCAGTTCGGGGCGCCGGAGAGCTTCTTCGAGTCACGGGACCGGGTGCTCGCCCGTGCCGCCGAGGGCGCGCTGTACGCCGTGGCGATGAGCGAGCACGGGGTGGGGTCGCGGTTGTCGCGGGTGCGGACGTCGTACGAGCGCACGGGATCGGGGTTCCGGATCACGGGCGGCAAGACGTTCGTCTCCGGAGCCGGGCACGCCGACGCCTACCTCGTGGCCGCGCGGGACAGCGGTTCCGCGGAACCGAAGATCTCCTACTTCCTGGTGCCCGCCGGGCCGGGGGTCGAGGTGCGGCCGACGTGGGACTCGCTGGGCATGCGCGCGACCGGGAGTCACGACGTGGACCTGGACGTCGAGGTCGACGGTGACGCGCTGGTGGGCGGTATCGAGGGTGCGGCGCTGCTGCTGGCGCAGGTGATGCCGCAGTGGCTGGTCGCCTCGTACGCCGCGGTCTACGTGGGGGTGGCCCAGGCCGTGCTCCGGCACGGCGCGGAACACCTGCGGGAACGCGGGTTGCAAGAGCTCCCGCTGGTCCGGGCCCGGATGGGCCGGGCGGACGTGCAGGTGGCCGCCGCCGAGCTGGTCGTCAGGGAGGCGGCCCGGCGCGTGACCGACGATCCCGGCAACCCGGAGACGAACCGCTGGGTGTGGCGGGCGAAGCTGGCCGCCGGGGACACGGCCGCCGCCGTGGCGTTCTCCGTGCTGGAGGCGGCGGGTACGTCCGCCACGAGGCGCGGGCATCCGCTGGAACGGCTCTACCGCGACGCGCGCTGTGGTGCGCTGCAACCGGCGACCTCGGACGTGTGCGCAGACTGGCTCGGCGCCGCCGCGCTGGGCGACAACCCCGACGGCGTGGCGCGCTGGTGACCGCGCACATCGCCGCCGTGAGCACGGCATTGCCGCCTGCTGTCGAGCAGACGACGTTGTGGGAACAGCACTTCCGGCACGTTCCGCACAACAGCAGGCTCGCCGGACGGATCTTCAACGGAGCCGGGGTGCGTCAGCGTCACACCGTCGCGAACCCGTTGGAAGTCGACGTCTCCTCCTACTCCACCGGCGAACGGATGCGGCTCTACAACGAGCACGCGCGCCCGTTGGGCCACGAGGCCGTGACGAACGCGCTGGCCGCCGCGAACCTCACCGCCGCCGATGTCGGCCAGCTGACCGTCGTGTCCTGCACCGGCTACACGGCACCGGGACTGGACGTGCAGCTGGCCGCGTCACTCGACCTCGCGCCGGACGCGCAACGGCTGATGATCGGCCACATGGGTTGCTACGCGGCACTTCCGGGGCTGGCGACGGTCACCGACTTCGTCGCGCTGCACCGCAGGCCCGCCGTGCTGCTGTGCCTGGAGCTGACCTCGCTGCACGTGCAACCGTCCACATCGGACATCCAGGACGTCGTATCGCACGCGCTGTTCGGTGACGCCGCGACCGCGTTGGTCGTGCGGCCCGGTGCCGGACCGTTGGAGTTCCTCGGCACGCGAGCCGTGACCGACGCTTCCGCGGCGGACCACCTCACGTGGACCGTCACCGACCGCGGGTTCCGGATGACGCTGTCGCCGCGGGTGCCGGACGTCCTCGGCAAGCACGTGCGGCACGCCGTGGAGACCCTGCTGGCCGACCACGGCCTGACGGTGCCGGACGTGCGCGGCTGGGCCGTGCACCCCGGCGGTCCGCGCATCCTCGACACGGTCGGTCAGGAGCTCGGGCTGCCGTCCGACGCCATGGAACCGTCCCGGCACGTGTTGCGCGAGAACGGCAACTGCTCCTCACCGACCGTGCTGATGGTGCTGGACGAACTGCTGCGCGGCAGTGCGTTGCGGCAGGGTGACCCGGTGGTCGCGATGGCGTTCGGACCCGGCCTGACCCTCTACGTCACGCTGCTGCGCGCGACCGGTCAGGCCGCCGACGCTCCCAGCGAGCTCGACGCGTCGGGGTGAGCGTTCTCGTCCACGCTGACACCGAGCCGTTCGACCAGCTCGCCGCCGAGCCAGCCGCCGAGGCCGCTGACGAGGACGCCCAGCCAGGCCGCCGCGAGGGCGGGCCACTGCGGGATCCAGTTCTCCTCGGCCAGCCGCATCGCCCAGCTCATCCCGAACAGCACCAGCACCACGGCGTTGACCAGCCCGTGCAGCAGCCCGACCCGGTGCGCCCGCGTGCCGGGCGGGACGACGAGCCACCAGTCGAGCCACCCGGTGGCGGCGGTGACCACCCCGAGCAGCAGACCGGCCGCGATCAGGTGACCCGCCGTGAACGCGAACGTCACCCGGTCGGTCAGCAGGTGCAGCACGTCGAAACCGGCCGCTGTCGTCAGCAGGCCGAGCGGGAAGACGATGAGGATCGGGTGGACGGCGTGGCCCGCGGCGCGGACGCGACTGCGCATGAGGCGCTCCTCTCCCAGAAGCTGTCGTCGGCAGGCGTACCCGGCGGCGCGGGCGGATACCCCTTGGACATGAACACCGATGAACTGCGGCGCTTCGTGCTCGACCGGCTGGACGAGGACGAGGCGCGGCTGGCCCGTGACGAACTGCCGCTGCTCGACGAGGCGGAGGCCGGCGGCAAGCTCCGCATCGCGCGGTCGGACGACGGAGCGGGCCTGCTCCTGCTGCCCGGCCCCACCCAGGCGCCCACCGACCCCGTCCCGTTCCCCGAGAAGGTGGCCGTCCTGCGCGCCGAGGTGGCGCAGACCGACGACGACGCGGCGCTGCGGCTGCTCGCCAACGCCTTCGACACCCACCACGACTGGCAGGAGGAGTGGCGATGACCCGTCCCGAGCCCGACGCCGTGACCGCGGAGAGCGAGCTGGAGGACGCCGACATCGGCGGTGAGCACACCAGGCCGACGTACGCGGACGAGAACCCCGGTGGGCCGCACCGGGGTCACGACGAGTCCGAGCCCCGCGACGCGGGCGGGATGGACCACTAGCCGGAAGGTGCGCCGCTCGGTCACGCCCTGGCGGCCACCGCGGTCCGGCGGTTCGGCAGATGTCCGCGTGCGGCCGTGAGCAACGTGCGCGCCTCCATCAGCTCCCCGTACTCGAGGTGCTCGTCCGCGGCGGCGATGAGCGCCAGTGCGCGTGAAGGCGTGCCGGGGAAGTCGTGCACCGCTCGGGCCAGGCACTTGCGCGCCTGTTCCGCCTTGAGGACGGGATCGCCGCCGGAGGTCACGCGGACGAGCGCGAGGGCGTCGCGGAGGGCGTGGTCGAGGGAGCGGTGGTTCATGTGCGATGCCGCCTTCAGGACAGTGGGGAGGCCCGGAGGCGTCGCTGCTCGACGCCGGTCCGGACTACCCCCGCATCCTGGGGTCCAAACGCCGGCGGCGCATCTTGGGACGTGTCGCGGCGGAGCACTTCCGGCACAAGGCCATCACGGGCGTGTCGGCCGTGCCCTCGCCCCACCGGGCGTCGGCCCACAGCACACCGGGGAACTTGGCAAGCCGGGCGCGGCTGAGCTGCACGCCGCACAGCGTCTGGTTCTGGCCCGGCCACCAGGCGTGCACGTCCCCCGACGGCATCCGCGTGCCCTCGTCGTCGCGCCAGCTGCTCGACGCGGCGACGGCGGGGGTGCCCGCTGCCACGGTCAGCCTCCCCTGTTGTCCACGGCGGCGCTGAGGGTCGCCGCGGCCTCCTCCAGCTCGCGGTCGGTCACCGGCCGGCCGCCGAGGCGCTCCAGCAGGTCCTCCCTGTTCACGACGGTCAGCGCGCCGCGCAGCTCGTCGGACTCGAGCTCGTCGCGGCTCGCGACCACGTACTTACCGGCGATGTGCACCAGGGAGGCGTCCTCTCCCGACTGGAGCAGCTTCCTGAGGTCCTCGGCCGGGATGGCCACGCCGGTCAGCCGTCCTCGCCGTAGCGGCCGCCACCGTCGAGGCCGGAGCCCTTCTCCTGGTCGGGATCGCTCGGCGGCCGCCGCGACGCCGCTCCCTCGGTCGGCGTCACCGGCACACCGCTGTTCTCCTCGGCCGCACCGCGTTCCACGTTCTCGGGTCCAGTCACCACGATCTCCTTCCTCTCGTGTGTCCACACGGCATACCCCGGCTCTGGCCACCAAACCGTCGCGAGCCAGAAGTGTGCGAGCGCCAGAAGTTCTGCTCCGCCGTTACCCGCCCGAGTGTCACCCACCCAACGGTCCCAACTCCTCTACGTGACGCCGCTTTCGCACGCGGGGGCCCCGCGTGTACGTGGAAAGGACGCGGGGCCCCCGCGTCCTCAGCGGGAAACACGAAAGAGAGTCGCGAGCGGGTGGGGTGTCACGACAGCACTTGTTGGAGCGTGCTCAGAGGGGGAGGACGTCGCCGCGTGCCACCACCCGGACGTCCAGCCCGAGTGCGCGCCGGGAGATCTCGGCGGTGAAGTCGGACAGCGGCGACTTCATCACCCCGTACTCCTCGTAGTGCACCGGCACGGTGGTGCGCGGTGTCAGCAGCTCCATCAGGTCGGTGCCCTGCTTGCCGTCCATCGTCAGCAGCACGCCGAGCACCTTGGTCCCGCCCAGGTGCAGCACGGCGAGGTCGATGCCGTCGAAGCGCTCGCGAATCCGGGCGAGCTGGGGGTGCACGAGCGTGTCGCCGCTGAGGTAGACGCGGAACGGGAGCACGCCCGCCGCCTCCCGGTACTCGAGCATGGTGCCCATGACGGGAGGCAGCAGGCGGCCCAGCGGTCCGAGCGCGTGCCTGCCCGGAAGCGAGGTGACCGTCAGCTTCGCCGCACCGCGGCTCAGTGTGACGGTCTCCCACGTCCGCAGCGGCGCCGCCTCCGTGAACCCCCTGCGCGACAACCGCTTCGCCGCGTGCGGTGTGGTGAGCACCGGAAGGTCGCGGGCGAGCTCCCTGCTCGCCACCCGGTCGAAGTGGTCGCCGTGCAGGTGGGACAGCACCACGGCGTCCAGCTCGGGCAGGTCGGCGATCTCCAGCGCGGGATCGGTGAGCCTGCGGGAGACCACGCCCTGGCCGATGTGCGTCCACTGTCCTCTGTGGAGGAAGTTGGGATCGGTCAGCAGCGTGAACGGCCCGAGCCGGAGCACCGTGGTCGCGTTGCCCACGAAGTGCAGCGAACCGGTCATGTCAGTGCTGGCCCGCCACGCGCTGACCGGACTCGCGGGCGTGCCCGCCGACGTCCTGCGCCGCCTCCTTGGTCTGCTCGACCGCGGTCTGCGCGGCGTCGGTGGCCACCTGCCTGACCTCGCCCGCCGCGTCGCTCACGGAGGACCGCACGTCCTCCTTGAGGTGCTGCGCCGTCTCGGTCAGCGACTCCTTGGCCGGCTCGACGACGTCGCTCAGGCTGTCGGAGAGCTGCTGCACGGCCTGCTGCTCGGCGTCGGTGCGGGGCAGCAGCGCCGCCAGCAGCAGGCCGCCGCCGAACGCGATCAGGCCCGCGGCGAGCGGACTGCCCTGCGTCTGCCTGGCCACCTGCCGCGGCGCCTCCTGCACGGCCTGGGCGGCCTGTCCCGCGCGGTCCGCGATCGCGGACCCGGCGTCCTCGCCCTGCTCGCGCACGGCCGTGGTGGCCTGGTTGGCGGTTCCCATCACTCGCTCCTTCATCGACTCGAGCCCTTCGCGGACGCCGTCGACGCGCCGCCGGGCGATGGCACGCGGGCTCGTGTGGTCGACCAGCCGGTTGGCGTCGGCCCGCAGCTCGGCGCGGGTCCTCTCGATGTCACGCCTTATTTGGTCGGGTGTTTCGCCCATTCCGCGTCCTCCTTCAGGGTTTCGACCGTGCGTTCCGGCTTCGGGTTGACGGTGCGCAGCTTCGCCCGGCCGCTCGTGTAGAGGACCGCTCCGGCGATGCCCCACAGCACGGCGACGACCAGCGCGGCCCAGCCCAGCGGCATGACGGCGCCGAGGGCGAAGACCAGCGCGAGGCTCAGCAGCACCGTCGTGAGGTAGCCGGCGAACCCGGCGGCGGCGAGCATGCCGGTCGCCTTGCCCGCCTTCGCGGCCTCCTGGCGCAGCTCGGCCTTGGCGAGCTCCAGCTCCTGCCGCATCAGCTTGGACAGGTCACCGGTGAGGTCGCTGACCAGGTCGCCGAGCGACTCGCCGGTGGTGGTGCCGGTGCGCACGGGTGGCACCTCAGGGCTCGACATGCGGCACCCCCGCCGCGGGCAGAGGAGGCGTCGCGGCCGGCGCGGGGGCCGGCGGCGGCGTGCTCGGCGGCACCGGCGCACCGAAGTCCGGTGCGAGCTCAGGGGTCTCGGCCGCCACCGGCGCCACCTGACCGCCCTGGTTGCCGCCCACGCCGACCTGGCCCTGGTTCCCGCCGGTCGCGCTCTTCGCGACCCTGCCGACCAGGAACCCGGCCACGGCGGCGCCCAGCAGGAACGTGCCGGGCTTGCGCCGGGCGTAGTCCCGTGCGGACTCCAGCAGGCCCTGCGCGCCCCGTTCGTCGAGGAAGCGCGCCGCCTGCCTGCTCGTGTCGGCCGCGCCGCGGATCGCTCCGGCGGACAGGGAGTCCGGCGAGGCGCTGCTCGCCATCTCCCCCAGCTCGTCGGCGATGCGGCCGAGCTGCTTCGACACCCTCGTCGCCTGCTGCTCCGCCTCGGCCGCGACGCGCTCCCGCACGTCCTGGACGACGTGCCTGGCCTGGTCCGCGGTCTCCCTGCTCACGTGCGCCGCCTGGTCGGCGATGGTGCCGCCGACCTCGCCCGCGGCTTCCTTGGCGTGCCGCGCGACCTCGGTGCTCTCGTCCCGGGCAGCCGTGCGCATGCCACCCGTCTGGTTCTCGGTCACGGCTGACTCCTCAGCTCGTTGTCGGGTACTGGCCAACGAGCTACCCGGCGAAGACCCCCGCAAACGGGACGGCCGAAAACTTCCCGGAGTGACCATGGTTCATTCGAACGGACGAACCGAAGCAGGTGTCGACGCGACGTCCCCGGGTAGTCCGGGCGCTGCGCGGCGCCTGGCCGCGTGGTCGCCGAAGGGGAGACATGACGACGCTCAAGCCGGTACCGGTCGTCGCACACCCGGTCTCGCGGGGCCGCAAGGGCTCGGCGTTCCTCAAGGTCCTGCACACGACCGACCACAAGCTGATCGGGATCATGTACATGATCACGTCGTTCGGCTTCTTCATGGTCGGCGGCCTGATGGCGCTGCTGATGCGGGGCGAGCTGGCGCGGCCGGGCCTGCAGTTCCTGTCGAACGAGCAGTACAACCAGCTGTTCACCATGCACGGCACGATCATGTTGTTGCTGTACGCGACCCCGATCGTGTTCGGGTTCGCGAACTTCGTCGTGCCGTTGCAGATCGGGTCGCCCGACGTGGCGTTCCCGCGGCTGAACGCGTTCTCGTACTGGCTGTTCCTGTTCGGCGGCCTGATCGTGGTGGGGTCGTTCCTCACCCCCCGCGGGCGCCGCCGACTTCGGCTGGACCGCCTACACGCCCCTGTCGAGCGCGACGCACTCCCCCGGCATCGGCGGTGACCTGTGGATCGCCGGGCTCGTGGTCGGTGGTCTCGGCACGATCCTCGGCGCGGTCAACATGATCACCACGATCGTGTGCCTGCGCGCGCCCGGCGTGACGGCGTTCCGGATGCCGATCTTCACCTGGAACATCCTGATCACCAGCATCCTGGTGCTGCTCGCGTTCCCGATCCTCACGGCCGCGCTGCTGGGTCTCGCCGCGGACCGGCACCTCGGGGCGCACGTGTTCGACCCCGCCAACGGCGGCGTGATCCTGTGGCAGCACCTGTTCTGGTTCTTCGGCCACCCTGAGGTCTACATCGTCGCGCTGCCGTTCTTCGGCATCGTGACCGAGATCCTGCCGGTGTTCAGCCGCAAGCCGATCTTCGGCTACAAGGGCCTGGTGTACGCGACGATCGCGATCGCGCTCTACTCCGTGGTGGTGTGGGCGCACCACATGTACGCGACCGGCGCCGTGCTGCTGTTGTTCTTCTCCGCCACCACGTTCATCATCGCGATCCCGACCGGCATCAAGTTCTTCAACTGGATCGGCACGATGTGGAAGGGACAGCTGACGTTCGAGACGCCGATGCTGTTCAGCATCGGGTTCATCGTCACGTTCCTGTTCGGCGGCCTGTCCGGCATCCTGCTGGCCTCGCCGCCGCTCGACTTCCACGTCACCGACACGTACTTCGTGGTCGCGCACTTCCACTACGTGCTGTTCGGGACGATCGTGTTCGCCACCTACGCCGGCATCTACTTCTGGTTCCCCAAGATGACCGGCCGGATGATGAGCGAACCGCTGGGCAAGCTGCACTTCTGGACGACGTTCCTCGGCTTCCACGGCACGTTCCTGGTGCACCACTGGCTCGGCAACCAGGGCATGCCGCGCCGCTACGCCGACTACCTGCCGTCGGACAACTTCACGTTCCTGAACACGTTCTCCACCATCGCGTCGTTCCTGCTGGGCCTGTCCGTGCTGCCGTTCCTCTACAACATCGCGCGCAGCTACCGGTACGGCGAACCGGCGGGCGGGGACGACCCGTGGGGCTTCGGCAACTCGCTGGAGTGGGCGACCACCTCTCCCCCGCCGCGGCACAACTTCCACGAGCTGCCGCGCGTCCGGTCGGAACGGCCCGCGTTCGAGCTGCACTACCCGCACATGATCGAGCGGATGCGCGACGAGTCGCACGTGTCCATCACGAAGCCGGGTGCGGCGGGCGTCGACAAGACGACAGAGGAAGTCCTCGCGCCGACCGACCGCGAGACGAAGCACTGAGCCCGTGGACGCCGCCCGCGAACTCCGGGAGCTCCGGCGGATCGAACGCTGGCTGGCCGTCAACGACCCGGACCTGGCCGCGGCGCTGAGCACCGCCCCGCCGCGCAGCAGGAACCGCAAGCCGGTCCGGGTCGCCGTCGACGTCTTGGGCGTGCTCTGCGTCGTCCTGGGCGTCCTCACCGGCGCGCTGCTGCTCGTCTTCACCGGCTGCCTGGTGCTGATGACCGGGCTCTGCCTGCACACGACCTGCCGGGGCCGCCGCCAAACGTGACGGCCGTTGTGGTTAGTTCTCCTCGTTCCGGGCTACCTCCCCGGCATGACTACAGGTGCTGCTGGAGGACTGCGGGCTCTTGCCAAGGAGCACGTCGCGGTCGCGGCGCTCACGATTCCCCGCCTGCTGCGCCACCGGGTGTGGCGGGACGCCGACCCGCAGGAGGGCGCCGGGCAGGGCGTCGTGCTGGTCCCCGGTTTCGGGGCCAGCGAGCTCAGCCTCACGTTCGCCACGACGTGGCTGCGCGACCGGGGGTACCTGCCGGTCGGCGCGGGCGTCGGCTTCAACGTGGGCTGCACGTCCGAACTGGTCGACCGGATCGAGCGGCGCGCGGAGGAGCACGCAGAGGCCACCGGCGGACCGGTGGTGCTGCTGGGCCAGAGCCGCGGTGGCGGCCTCGCCCGCCTCGCCGCCGCCCGCCGCCCCGACCTCGTGTCCGGCCTGGTGATGCTCGGCAGCCCCCTGCTCGACCCGGTGGGCGCGCACCCGCACGTGATGCTCGCGGCCAAGGCGCTGGCCCGGCTCGCCTCGGCCGGCCTGCCCGGCCTGATGAACCCCGACTGCCTCGAGGGCGACTGCTACGAGGAGAACATGCGGGCGATCACCGCGCCGCTGCCCTCCGGCCTGCCCGCCTTGTCGGTGTACTCGAAGTCCGACGGCATCGTGCCGTGGGAGCTGTGCCTGGACCCGTCGGCCGAGTGCGTCGAGGTGCACAGCACCCACACCGGCATGGGCCTCGACCCGGACGTGTACGTGGCCCTGAGGCCGCGCCTCGCCGAGTGGGCGGCGCGCCGGTACGACCTGCGGCCCACGGGATGAACGACCCCGCGCACGGCGACCTGGCCGCAACCGCCGAGGAGGTGTTCGGCTGGACCGAGCTGCGCGACGAGCAGCTCGTGGCCATGCGGCACCTGCTCGACGGCCGCGACGTGCTCGTCGTGATGCCGACCGGCGCGGGCAAGTCTGCGATCTACCAGGTGCCCGCGATCCTGCTCGACGGACCGACCGTCGTCGTGTCGCCGCTCATCGCCCTGCAGCACGACCAGGTGGCCGGGCTGCGGGCCAGTGAGGCTCCTCCGGCCGCCGCCGTGAACTCCGCGCAGTCCGCGGAGACGAACGAGCAAGCCTGGGAGGCGTTCGCCCGCGACGAGACGGAGTACCTCTTCCTCGCGCCGGAGCAGCTCGCGAACCCCGAGACCGTCGAACGGCTGCGGGAGCGCAAGCCGTCGTTGTTCGTGGTGGACGAGGCGCACTGCGTGTCCTCGTGGGGCCACGACTTCCGGCCCGACTACCTGCGGCTGCGGCACGTCGTCACCAGCCTGGATCACCCTCCGGTGCTCGCGCTGACCGCCACCGCGAGCGGCCCCGTGCGCGACGACATCGCCGAGCACCTCGGCCTGCGCGACCCGGCGGTGCTGGTCGCCGGCTTCGACCGCCCGAACCTGCACCTCACCGTGCGGCAGGGCACCGACGAGGACGACCGCAGGCGGTCAGTGCTCGACTGGGTGACGAGCCACCCCGGTCCCGGCCTGCTCTACGCCGCCACCCGCAAGGACACCGAGCGCTACGCCGCCGACCTGGTCGAACGGGGTGTGCGCGCCGGAGCGTTCCACGCGGGCATGAAGGCCGCGGACCGCCGCCGCGTGCAGGACGGGTTCATGAACGGCGACCTCGACGTCGTGGCGGCCACGTCCGCGTTCGGCATGGGCATCGACAAGCCGGACGTGCGGTTCGTGGTGCACGCGGCCACCCCCGGCTCGCTCGACGCGTACTACCAGGAGATCGGCAGGGCTGGCCGCGACGGCGACCCGGCCGAGATCGTGCTGTTCCACCGGCCGGAGGACCAGGGCCTGCACCGGTTCCTGACCGGCCGCAGGCTCGACGAGGACTGCGTCCGCGAGGTGGCGGCCGCGGTGCGCGAGGCGCCCACGACCGTCGCCGACCTCGCTCGGCGCGTCGACTGCTCGCGCAGGAAGGTCACCGGGCTGGTGAACCTGCTGGAGAGCGCCGGAGTCCTGCGCACCTCGCTGAACGGCGTGCGGTACGTGCACGACGCTCCCCCGCCGGACGAGGCGCTCGCGGCCGCCCAGGCCCAGGCTGAGCGCCAGACGAAGCGGGAGCGGTCGCGCGTCGAGGTCATGCACGGCTACACGGGCACGCGCGGCTGCCGCAGGCGGTTCCTGCTCGGGTACTTCGGCGAGCGGCTCGACGAGCCGTGCGGCCACTGCGACACGTGCGACGACGGCCTGCCGCCCGAGGAGGGGCGCGACTCGGAGTTCCCGCCGAACTCCCCCGTGCGGCACGAGCAGTGGGGCCGCGGCACCGTCGTGCAGCACGAGGACGACAAGCTGATGGTGTTGTTCGACGAGGTCGGCTACAAGACGCTGTCGCTGGAGGCGATCCGCGGCACCTCGTTGCTGACCGCCGTCTCGTCCTGAGCCGGCTCGCTCAGCCCTGGTCGGGGTCGTCGGAGACCGAGTAGTCGGACAGGCCGACGTTGCCGGTCGGGTTCGGTTCGGGGTGGGTGGAGCCGGAGGCGCTGCGGCCCGGCGTCGTGCCGTCGTCCTCGGTGGCCTCGTCGAGCGAGGTCCTGGCGGCGTCGTCGTAGCGCTGTTCCTGCCCGCGTTCGGTGCTCATGCCGTCCGGCTACCCCTGGCGGAGCGTCGTGAACGCGTTTGGCGCCGGTCTCTGCGGCAACCCGGCTGCCATGCCGGAGGAACTGCCGTTCGAGCCGCCGCAAGACCGCCTGCGCCCGGAAGACCTCGCCAAGATCGCCGAGGCGGTCGCCGCCCGGCCGTCGCTGTGGGAGGAGGGGCTGCGCCAGACGACCGCCGAACGCACTTATGCCGAGGTGTTCACCAACGAACACCTCGGCGTGTGGGCGATCTCCTGGATGGCGGACGGGCACGACACGGGCTTCCACGACCACGACCGGTCGTGCGGTGCGGTCCACGTGGTGTGCGGCTGCATCCGCCACGAACACCTGCGGCTGGGTGCGCGCCCGGTCGGCGCGGCGGTGGGTGAAGGCGGGACGTTCTGCTTCGACGACACGTTCATCCACCGGATGCGCCGCGAACCGGGCTCGGCGGCGACGGTGACGATCCACGCCTACTCGCCGCCGTTGCGGCAGACAGGCCAGTACGGCGAACACCCGGACGGGCTGCTGCACCGCACGCCCACCGACTCCGAGGAGCAGCTCAAGCCGCACGGGGGCCAAGGCACCCCGAGCCGGTGATGGTTCAGGAGAGGACGACGCCTCGCGGCGAAGGCACGAAAGCGGTGAAGTCCCGGTTGTCCACGGTCACCTCCGTACGCAGGAGACCCTTCACCCAGCTGACGACGGCAGCCGGTGCGGGCCTCGGGTCACCACCCCGCCGTTCGAGCTCCACCAGCTCGCCGCGGCGGTCCTCCACCGCGACCGACCAGCCGGTCAGCTCGTTCCACAGCAGGGCGACGTAGTGGTCGGGGAAGTCCGGCAGCCGCCCGTCGAGGGCCACGTACGCCGCCGGGCGGGGGTGCGTCTCGACGAACGAGCTGTCGCCGCGCAGGCCCAAGCCCGTCACGACCTCGCGGACGTACTGGCGCGCGTGCCGATACGCCGAGTCGTCGAAGTCGAGGTCCAGGTCGAGGTGGTTGTCGAGGTCGAAGTCGAGATCACCTGGCATTTCGCGTTCCATGCCTGTCGTGCCTCCATCGCCGAACACACTGTTTGTGCGTCGGCCGGATACCCCGCCGGGGTCTGCGCAAACCTCGTCAGGACGACTTCACGCGTAGATTTCGGACGAACAAGACAGTCGACTCGGGTGCTTCGGCGAGCACGAAGCCGATCTCGTCGTCCGCGGCCACCAGGTCGCCGGCGGACTCCGCCGTCCACCGCACGTCCGCGATCAGCTTGACCTCGCCGTCGGGCTGGGCGACCGTCGCGCCGATCGGCACGGCCACCTCCTCGCCGGTCTGGCGGGAGTCGCCGGTCTGCTCCAGCACCACGGTGCCGCCGTCCTCGCGGCCACCGGGGTCGGGCAGCTCCGCCACCAGGCGCAGCCCGCTCAGCCGCACGGAGTCCCCGGTGCGCTCGACCCGGCATTCGCCCTCGAAGTCGAGCACCATCGTCTTCGACCGCAGCGTCACCTCGGTCTGTTCGGCTCGGGCCTTGCCCGCGATGTCGGCCATGCGGTGTGCCTACCCGTGTTCCGGCTCGTGAAAACACCGGTGCCGCTCACGCACCTCGGGGCACGGTGTGGTGAGGTGCGGGAGCGGACACGCCCCGACGATGCTCCCCCGCACGGCGGCCCGGTAGTGGGTGATCACCGATGAGGTCATAGGCTGCGCCTATGCCACTGCCGTCCAGGGTCACCGACCTGACCAGCTTCGACCTGCTGCTGAGCGTCGCGGAGCTGGGCAGCATCGGGCGGGCGGCACGCGCCTGCGGGATGTCGCAGCCCAGCGCCAGCGAACGGCTCCGGGCGCTGGAGGCGCGGGTCGGCGTGGCGCTGCTCGAGCGGACCCCGCGCGGTGCGCGGCTCACCACCGCGGGCCAGCTCGTGGCCGGGTGGGCGGCGCCGGTGCTCGCGAAGGCCACCGACCTCGACGCCGGGCTCACCAGCCTGCGCGCCGACCGGCAGGGCCAGCTCCGGATCGCCGCGAGCCTCACGGTGGCCGAGTACCTGCTGCCCGCGTGGCTGATCGCGCTGCGGGTGGTCAGCCCGGACACCGCGACGGTGCTCACGGCGGGCAACTCGGTGCACGTCGCCGAGCAGGTCCTGGGCGGCAGGGCCGACCTCGGGTTCATCGAGAACACCGGCGTGCCCGCGGACCTGACCGGCCGGGTCGTCGCCCACGACGAGCTGGTGCTGGTCGTCGCGCCCGGCCACCCGTGGGCCCGGCGGCGCCGCGTCACCGCCGCCCAGGCCGCCGCCACCCCGCTGGTCAGCCGCGAGCCCGGTTCGGGCACCCGCCAGGCGTGGGAGCACGCGCTGCGCGCGGCGGGCGTCACGGAGTCGGCCGGTGCGTTGCTGGAGATGTCGTCGACCACCGCGATCAAGGCCGCCGCGACCGGGGGCATCGGCCCCGCCGTGCTGAGCCGGTACGCGGTGGCAGCCGACCTGGCGACCCGCGCCCTGGTCGAGGTCGAGGTGACCGGCCTGGACCTGCACCGCGCGCTGCGGGCGGTGTGGCCCGCCGGGAGGACACCCCGGGGCCCCGCCTCCGACCTGCTGGCCATCGCGACGCGTAGGCTCACCACCCGTGCCGACCGGGGGTAGCAAACAGGTTCGCGCCGCGCGCAAGCGCAAGAAGCGCATGGCCCGCGTCCTGCACGACCTCACCGACGCGCAGTGGGACGCGCTCAGGGCGGCGTGGGGCGGCTGCGCGTACTGCGGCACGTCCTCGGGGGCGTTGCAGAAGGACTGCGTGCAGGCGATCTCGCGCGGTGGCCGGTACACGCTCGGCAACGTCGTGCCCGCGTGCGGCTCGTGCAACGCCAGCAAGTGCAACTCCGAGGTGACGGGCTGGCTGCGACGCAAGAAGCTCGACGAGCGCGCGTTCCTGGTGCGGCACTACGAGATCGGCAAGGACCTCACCGCGCGGTTCGCCTGAGGCGGACGGCCAGGAGGAACGCCGTGCCCTGTCCCACGCCGATGGCCACGTCCGCGACGACCAGCGCGACCCAGAGCCCGGTCAGGTCCCGCGTTCCCAGCGCGACGGCGGCCAGCACGCCGAAGCAGACGGCGAACACCACCAGGCTCGGCGTGGTCCGCTTCAACCCGACCAGCCCGAAGCCCAGCACCGCCTGCACGCCGTCCGCGAAGACCACGAGCACAACCAGCGGGAGCAGCCCGCGGACCACCGCCACGACCGCGGGATCGGTGCTGAACAGCGGCACCACGTCCCCCAGCACGACGATCCCGCACCCCACCGGCAGCGCCACGAGCGCGACCACCAGACCGGCGGCGACCGCGCGCCGCACCCCGTCACCTCCCGCACGGGCGCTGACCACCGGCACCACGGCCTGACCGATCGCGATGGCCGCGGTGAAGGCCAGCCCCACCAGCGAGGTGGCGATGTTGTGGGCCGCTGCCGCCGTCGCGCTGATCCGGGCGGCGGCGATGGCCAGCACCCCGAGCACCGCGAACTTCACGAGCGCCGTGCCGGCCAGCGGCAGCCCGACCCGAGCCAGCTCGACCACGTGTCCCAAGTGGACTTTCCAACCCGGCCCGTGCCGGAGTTCGCCGCGCAGCAACGACATTGTGACGGCACAGCCGACGGACTGGGCGGCGCAGTACGCCACTCCCGCTCCGTTGAGCCCGAAAAAGCCTACCAGCAAAGGCGAGAGCACGGCCGTGCACGCCGCCACGAGCAGACAGGCGCGCAGGACGGCCTTCCCACGCCCGAGACCGACGAGGACGGACGTGCCCATCGCGCCGAACCCGGTGATCACCACACCCGCGGCCATGAACGCGGGGAACGCGCCCAGTGCCGCGACGACCTCCGGCTCGACGCCACTGCCCCGCGCGACGAGCGGAACGCACGCGACCGCGACGGCACCCAGCAGACCGGCGAACACCGCGAGCCACGCACCGTCGCGCACAACCTGTTCGACGTCGCCCGGCCGGACGAACGGCAGAACACCTCGCACAGCACCGGTCACCGCCGCCAGCGCGGGGAAGTACACGGCACCCGTCACGGAGAACGCCGCCAGCTCGACGGTTCCCGACCGGCCGAGCGCCGCGGTCGTGACGAGCGCGCTCACCGACACCGCGACCATCGACACGTACAACGGCAGCGCGGCCCCGGCGACCCGCCTGACGTCGTGCGACAGCACCGATCTGCTCAAGCGGAGTTGCGGATCACGTGGTAGCTCTGGAAGAGCGCGTCCCAAGCCTGGCCGCATCGGTTGTCCAGACTCGCGTCGGCGCTGGCGCCGCCCGCCGCGAACCACGGTTCGCACGGTGCGAGCTCGGAGACCTGGCGCCGGACGTCGGCGATGGCGGCCTGCCCGGCGGGCGCGAGCTTCGCGGACTGCCGCTCCACCTCGTCGACCACCGCCGTGACGTCCGGCAGCAGGCGGGCGCAGTTGTCGGCGGGGTCGACGGGTTCGCCGCGCAGGCGGGCCACGCACGCGGTCAGCAGGGCGCCGACGGCGTCGAGCCGGGGTTGCAGCTCCGGCAGGGCACTGCCGTGGGACGAAGGGGATGCGGGGCTGATCGTGGGCAGCGAGGTGGTCGTGGAACCGCACCCGACCAGCAGCAGAGCCAGCGCGATGACGGAGTGGCGCATGCCAGGCAGCCTAGCGACGTGCCGCGACCGCCAGAGCCGGGGTGCTCTGGCGGACAGGGCTTTCACCCGATCAGGGCAGCGGTATACGAACAGGTAGGACCGCCGATTCGTGACCTCCGACTGACCGCACTGGGCCAAGCCGTGGCACAGTCACCGTCGCAGGTGGACACACCGCCGTTGACCACAGCGGGTTCCGGGGCTTGTCCTCCGCGCTGGAGCCCGCCGACCCGCGCCGCGAGTCCACTTCGGACTCAACGGAGATGTTTTCCTGAACCTGTCTCGAAACGGGACGCCAAGCCCGTACGCGCGGCACCCTGTCCGCACGCGGTACGAGCTGAGAGCGCGATCACATCGCTGCGCGGCGGCGCCGGGTACCGTTGGAGCCGTGAGCATCAGTCTGAGCAGCGACTTCGCCACCGCCGTCCCCGAGATGGCGGTCTCGTGGGAGGCCGCCCCGGTCGCCGAGCCGGAACTCCTCGTCCTCAACGAGCCGCTGGCGCGCGAGCTCGGCCTCGACCCCGCCTGGCTGCGGGCCGACGGCCTGCCGTTGCTCGTCGGTGGCGGGCGGACCGGCGTGGCGCAGGCGTACGCGGGGCACCAGTTCGGCGGCTACTCCCCCCGGCTCGGCGACGGCCGCGCCCTGCTGCTCGGCGAGCTGACCGACGCCGGGGGACGCCTGCGCGACCTGCACCTCAAGGGCTCCGGCCGCACGCCGTTCGCCCGCGGCGGCGACGGGCTCGCGGCGATCGGCCCTATGCTGCGCGAGTACGTCGTCAGCGAGGCGATGCACGCGCTCGGCATTCCGACCACCCGGTCGCTGGCCGTCGTGGCGACCGGCGCGGTCGTGCAGCGCGACGAGCCTCTGGCGGGCGCGGTGCTCGCTCGCGTGGCCGCGTCGCACCTGCGGGTCGGCAGCTTCCAGTACGCGCGCAACACCGGCGACGCCGACCTGCTGCGCCGCCTGGCGGACCACGCCATCGCCCGCCACCACCCCGGCAGCACGTACCCGGAACTGTTCGAGCACGTCGTGGCGGCACAGGCGGACCTCGTCGCGCGGTGGATGCTCGTCGGGTTCATCCACGGCGTGATGAACACGGATAACATGACGATCTCCGGCGAGACCATCGACTACGGCCCGTGCGCGTTCATGGAGGCGTACGACCCGGCGACGCGGTACAGCTCCATCGACCACCGCGGCCGGTACGCCTTCGGCAACCAGCCGATCATCGCCGAGTGGAACCTCGCGCGGCTCGCCGAGGCGCTGCTGCCGTTGTTCGACGACGACCAGGACAAGGCCGTCGCGATGGCGATGGAGACGCTCGGGACCTTCCCCGAGCGGTTCGAACGGGCCTGGATCGACGGGCTGGGCCGCAAGCTCGGCGTGTCCGGTGACGTGAAGCCGTTGCTCAAGGACCTGCTCGCGTTGCTGCAGGAGAACCACGTCGACTTCACGTCGTTCTTCCGCCTGCTCTCCCAGGCCGCACGTGGTGACGCCGAACCGGCCAGGTCGCTGTTCCTCGACCTCGCCGGCATCGACGCGTGGATCGCCCGCTGGTGCGAGCTCGGCCCGGACGCCGACGCGATGGACCGGGTCAACCCCGTCTACGTCCCGCGCAACCACCTCGTCGAGGAGGCACTGGCGGCGGGCGCCGACGGCGACCTCGGCCCGGTGCACCGCCTGCTGGACGCGATCACCCGCCCGTTCGAGGAACGGCCCGGCCTGGAATACTTCGCGGCTCCTGCGCCGCAGGACTTCAGCGCCACCTACCGGACCTTCTGCGGGACCTGATGAAACTGCAGCCCATCGGCCACGTCGAGTCGCCGCTGCGCGACCGCGCGGCCGCACCGAGGCAGGCCGACGAGGACGCGCCGCAGGCGTGGCTCGTCTTCGCCCCCGAGTACGCGCGGGCCATCCGCGAGCTGGCCGCGGGCCAGGACGTCCTCGTGCTCACCTGGCTCGACCGCGCCGACCGCTCCGTGCTCGCCGTGCACCCGCGCGACGACCGCGACCGGCCGGAGACGGGGGTGTTCTCCACCCGCTCCCCCGACCGGCCGAACCCGATCGGCCTGCACCGCGTCGAGATCGTCGCCGTCGACGGGCTGAAGGTGCGGGTCGCGCACCTGGAGGCACTCGACGGGACACCGGTGGTCGACGTGAAGCCGGTGCTGGGCACCGAACGCTGACCGGTGAAGGTGAACGGGCGTCCCGGCCGGGTACCCGGCGGGCATGAGCCAGCCAGTACCGCCTCCAGGACCGCCCACCACGCCGGGACCGGACCAGCCGCGCCCGCCCGGCCCCGACACCGACCCGCTGAACCCACCGGGACCGGCCCCGGACCCGCTGCGGCCACCGGGGCCTGATCCGGACCCGGTCCCGCCCGGTCCCGAACCGCTGTAGCACCCCACCCGGGAACGCGGGGGCCCTACGTTTCCTCCGAGGGAACGTAGGGGCCCCGCGTTTCCTGCGGAGACGGGTTTGGCCGGCTGCCGCGGTGGGTACACGCCCCGTGCGACAGCCGACCGACCTGGGGAGCGCGTGATGCTCAGTCGTCAGGAACACCAGCGGCTCATCGACATCGAACGGCACCTGCGCGCCACCGACCCCGACCTGGCCCGTTCCCTGAGCGCCTTCCCGGACTCCCGGCGCGCCCGCCGTCAGCTCGCGGCGGCCGTGGTCGCCGTGATGGTGGCCGCGGTGCTCGCCGGGCTGGGCGTGCTGATCCTGAGCTGACCGTTCGGCGGCGCCTGCCTGCGGTTCCAGCGCATCCGCGACCACGGCAGGTCCATCTCCTCCAGCGCGCCGATCTGCCGCGGCCGCAGGTCGTCCGGCGCCATCGCCTGCTCGTGCCGGGAGTAGGCGGCGTCGACGTAGCGGTGGCCGGTGTCCGGCGCCAGCACGACGACGTGCCGGTCCGGGTCGAGGCGCTGCTCCCACCGCGCGGCCAGGTACGCCGCCCCCGCCGACAGACCGGCGAAGATCGCGTGCTCGCGCAGCAGGGCCACGCTGCCGGTCAGGGCCGCGTCGAAGCCGAACCAGTGCACGGTGTCGTAGAGCGCGTGGTCGACGTTGCCGAACGGGATGGAGCTGCCGATCCCGGCGATGATGATCTCCGGGTCGTGCACGTGCTCGCTGCCGAACGTGACGCTGTCGAACGGCTGCACTCCGGCCAGCTCGACGTCCGGGTCGGTCTCCCGGAGGAACCTCGTCAACGCGCCGGTCGACGCGCCGGTGCCGACGCCGCCCACGACCGTCAGCCGTGAGCAGTCGGCGTGTTCGCGCACCAGGTCGGCGATCGGCCGGTAGCCGCGGTAGTGGACGTCGTCGTGGTACTGGCGCATCCAGTGGTGCCGCGGGCGGTCGCGCAGGATCTCCCGCACCCGTTCGACCCGGCGGCTCTGGTCGAGCTTGAGGCTCTGCGACGGTGGCATCGGCTCGACCGTGGCGCCGAGGATCTCCAGCTGCGTGCGCAGCGTCTTGTCCACGGTCGTGGAGGCGACGATGTGGCAGTGCAGGCCGTAGCGGTGGCACGCGAGCGCCAGCGCGTGGGCGTAGATGCCGCTGGAACTGTCGACCAGCGTGTCCCCGTGCGCGATCGTGCCGCGTTCGAGGAGGTACCGGACGGCTTCGAGCGCGGAGGCGACCTTCATGGTCTCGAAGCGCAGGCAGAGGGTGCGGGAGTCGAGGCGCACCAGGGCGGGGCGGCTGAGTGCTTCTGCGATGTGGTGGTCCACGTCTTCTCTCAGGCTCGGTAGCGGTACAGCGCTGTCTCGTCGGCGCTGAACTGCGAGAACGGGAACGGCTCTGCGGACAGGGCGGTGACGCCCTCGCCGAGGAAGTGGCGGGCGACGGCGCTCGCGGTCTGGGCGTAGACGACGAGCGGCACGTCCCGCTCGCGGCAGGTGCGCAGGATCTCGTCGAACGTGCCGTTGCCGATGGTCATGCCGGTCGCGACGACGGCGTCCGCGACGCCGAGGACGTCCCGCATGTCCGGTGTCACCGGGTCGCCCCACTGCGTGGTGCGCAGGTGCAGGTCGCACGGCAGGCATTCGGCGCCGCGCTCGCGGATGGCGGCCACCAGCGGGTTCACCACGCCGATCAGCGCGACCTTCGCTCCCGCCGGCACGTCCAGCAGCCCGGCGACGGCGGCGTCACGGGCCCGCGCCCGTTCCTCCGGTGTTCCCGACGGCAGCACCACGCGTTCGGCGTCTCCAGTCCGGTGTGGACGGACGTGCCCGAGGTAGGCGTCCAGTGCCGCGATCCGCACCGGGGCGGGCGCCTCGGTGAGCAGCGTCGCGACGGGTGAGCCGGAGTAGTTCGCGCACACCGCCGGATCGGCGTCGCCTTCCGCGAACGCGCACGCGCCGAACGCGGAACCCATGCGCACCAGCACGTACTGGTTGCGGTAGGTGGTGTCGCCGCCCGCGAGCCTGGTGCCGTGGTGGACCCAGAACACGCTGGTCGCCGGCACCTCCCCCGGGTCGGGCCCGTGCCGTCCCGACAGCACCTCCGCCGTCAGTTCGTCCACAGTGGTCACTTCTTCCCCCTTCTCAGCGGACCGGCTCGCGGTAGCCCACGGCCAGGTGGCCCAGGGCGTCGCGGCCGATCTCGGCTTCCACGTCGAACACCTCGCGCAGCAACGGCGGCGTCAGCACGTCGGCGGCGGGGCCGTCGGCGACGACGGTGCCGCGGTGCATCAGGACCAGGCGGTCGCAGTAGCGGGCCGCCAGCGCGAGGTCGTGCAGCGCCACGACGACCGTCTGCGGCGTGCGGGCGGCCAGCTCCATCAGTTCGAGCTGGTGGCGCACGTCCAGGTGGTTGGTGGGCTCGTCGAGCAGGAGCCCGGTCGTGCGTTGCGCCAGCGCCCTGGCGAGGTGGGTGCGCTGCCGTTCGCCGCCCGACAGCTGCTTCCACGGCCGGTCGGCCAGGTCCGTCAGGCCGAGCCGTGCCAGCGCCTCCTCCACCACGGCGTGGTCGGCGGCGTCCGGGCCGCGCCACCGCGACCGGTGGACCGTGCGGCCGAGCATGGCGACGTCGGCGACGCGCAGGTCGCTGTCGGTGTCGGCGGTCTGCTCGACGAACGCGAGCTTGCGCGCCCGCTCGTGCGAGGGCCACCGCGTGATGTCCACGCCGTCGTAGCGGACCTGGCCCGCTGTCGGCGTGCGCAGCCCGGCGAGGCACCGCAGCAGCGACGACTTGCCGGACCCGTTGGGCCCGATCAGCCCGACCGTCTCGCCCTCGGCGACGCTCAGCGACACGGCGCGGACGATGGTCTTGCCGGGCACGCCCCAGCTCAGCTCCTCGGCGTCGATCCTCACAGCTCTCCCCTCCTGCGCAGCACCAGCAGGAAGAGCGGCACGCCGATCAGCGCGGTGAACACGCCCACCGGCACCTCCAGCGGCGCGAAGACCACCCGCGTGAGCGCGTCCGTCCAGACCAGGAACACCGCGCCGACGACCGCCGTGAGCGGCAACAGCGTGCGGTGCAACGGACCCACGAGGAACCGGACGCCGTGCGGCACGATCAGCCCGACGAACCCGACCGCTCCGACCGCGGCGACGGCGACGGCGGTCAGCACCGACGTGGTCACCAGCAGGACGATCCGCGTGGCGCGGACGTCGATGCCCAGCGACGACGCCGTGTCCGCGCCGAACGCGAACCCGTCCAGCGCCGAGGAGCACAGCCACACCACCAGCAGTCCGGCCGCCAGCACGACCGCGCACACCGCCACGGACGTCCACCGCGCCGACGCGAGCGAGCCCAGCAGCCAGTTCGTGACGGCGCGGATGCTGTCGGCGTCGCCGGACGACAGCAGGATCAGCGAGGTGAGCGCGGCGAACAACTGGCCCACCACGACACCGGTCAGCACGATCCGCGACGAGTCGAGCCCGGTGCGCCGCAACAGCACCAGCAGCAACCCGAACGCCACCAGCGCGCCCACCAGCGCGCCGCCGGTCATGCCGAGCTGCGACCCGGCGAACCCGAGCACGACCACGACAACCGCGCCGGTCGACGCGCCGGACGAGACACCGAGCAGGTACGGGTCCGCGAGCGAGTTGCGGGTGATGCTCTGCAATGCCGCCCCGCACACGGCCAGCGCCGCGCCGACGAGCGCCGCGAGCAGCACGCGCGGCAGCCGCAGGTCCCAGATCAGCGAGTCGAGCAGCCGCGGCAGCGGGACGACCGGCAGGCCGAGGCGCACCCCCGCGGCCCTGCCGATCTCCTCCCAGCTCGCGCCGACGCCGATGCGCACGGCGAGAACCAGTGACACGACGAGAACGACAAGGCCGAGCGCGATCGTCACCCCGTTGCCCCGCACCGCTTTGGGTGCTGTCACCGCACGTTCGAGCAGGGCGGCCTCAGCCACGGCCGGCGATCCTGTCGAGTCCCGCGGCGAACGCGCGCAGCGCGTCGACCGTGCGGACCGACGGGTCCATCTCGATGCCGGGCAGCTCGATGACCTTGTTCTCCCGCAACGCCTTCAGCTGTGACACGACCGGGTGTTCGCGCATCATCGCGAGCTTCTCCCCAGCCGTGTCGCCGGGGTTGCCGCGCTCGGACAGGTCACCGACGACGATCACGTCCGGGTCGCGCCGTGCGATCTCCTCCCACGACGCCTCCGGCCATTCCTGGTCCACGTCGTCGAAGACGTTGACGGCACCGGCGATCGAGCTCATCTCGCTGGCCATGCCGTCCTTGCCCGCGACGTACGGGACGCCCTTGAACACCGAGTAGACCCACACGACCTTCACGGGTTCCCGTTTCACCGCACGCACTTCGGCGAGCGCGGCACGTTGCTCGTCCGCCAGCTTCGCCGCCTGGTCGGTCACGCCGAAGATCCGGCCGAAGTCCTCGTAGTCGCGGAACAGCCGCTCGAACGGCGGGGTCGTGCCGTCCGGGCAGTTCACCGCGCTCACGAAGGTGGGCACTCCCAACGCGTCCAGCTCGTCGCGCGTCCCGGCGCGGTCGGCGGTGAACAGCTCGCGGAACGACGCCACGACGACGTCCGGGTTGGCGGCTCTGAGCGGCTCGGACGTGAGGACCTTGGGCGAGAGCACCGGGATCTTCGCGTAGGCGTCGGCGTACTTCGGGGCGACCTTCGTCTTGAGGTTCGCCGTGCCGGCCATGCGGTCCTGCAGTCCCAACGCCAGCAACGTCTCGGTGGAGTTCTGGTCCAGCGTCACGACCCGTTCCGGCGCACCGGTGAACGTGAGCTTCTTGCCGCAGCTCTCCACCACCGCCGAAGGCGTCGAGGGTGGCTGGGCTCCTCCCGGTGCGGCGCAGCCCGCGGTGAGCACCGCGACCAGCGCCAGGCCGAGCCGGGCGGGGTGTGACATCGGATCCTCCACTGATTTTCACTCGATCGGCTTGCGCTACTGTAACGACAATCATTTTCAAATCAACCCCGCTCCGGAAGGTCGATCGAGTGGTCCACGACACAGCGCGCAGCCCGTCCGTGCTGCGCAGCACCGCGTTCCTCCGCCTCTGGACGGCGACCACCGCGTCCGGCATCGCGACCTGGGCGCTGCCGTTCGTCCTGGGCCTGGCGGTGCTCTCCCGTTCGCTGACGGCCGTGGAACTGGGCGTGCTGCTCGCCGCGCGCACCGCGGGGTTCCTCGCCGCCGTCCCGGTCAGCGGCGTGCTGGCCGATCGCTACGCCCGTCGCCAGGTCGTCCTGGTCTCGGGTCTCACGTCCGCACTCGCCGCGCCCGTGCTGGCGATGTCGGTGGGCGGCTCACTGGTCGTCGCGGGGCTCGCGGCGGCGTTGATGGGCGCCGGCCAGGGCGCGTGCCGCCCGGCGTTCCAGGCGCTGACCGCCGAGGTGGTGGCGCCGGACCAACGCCAGCGGGCCAACGCGGCGATGACGTTGTCCGTGCGCGTCACGACGCTGGTGGCACCGGGCCTGACCGCCTTGCTGGCGCTGTTCCTGACGACGCAGGTCCTGCTGCTCGGCATCGGCGCGCTGTGGCTCGTGGCCGCGCTGGTGCCACCGGCGGGGACGGGGGTCGTGGCGGGCGCGTCCGGCTCCGGCTTCGTCGCCGACTTCCTGGACGGGGTGCGGGAGGCCCGCCGCCACCCGTGGTTCCTCGCAGGGCTCGGCGCGCTGACCGCGGTGATCGCGACCGGCTACTCGGCGACCGGTGTCGTGCTCCCGCTGGTCAGCCGCGACCGCTACGGCACGGAGGCGGTGCTCGCCGGAGCGCTGACCGCGTACACGCTCGGCGCACTCGCCGGGGCCCTGCTGATCGCCCGCTGGCGACCGCGGTTCGTCGGCTGGACGGCGTTGTTCGGACTGGCTTTGTACGGGTTCGCGCCGCTCAGCCTGCTGCTGCCGGTGCACCCGTTCGTCGTGGTCGGGGCCTATGTCGTGGCAGGACTGGGGATCGAGCTGTTCAACGTGCCGTGGTTCACGGCGACACAGCGCGAGGTCGAGCCGTCGAAGCTGGCACGCGTGTCCTCTTTGGACTTCCTGATGTCGTACGGCCTCGCGCCGGTCGGACTCGCCCTGATCGCACCGGCGATCTCCGCCTTCGGCGCGGCGGCGGTGCTGGTGGCGTGCGCGGTGATCTGCTTCGCGGCACCGGCTTTGGCGGCCTTGGTGCCGTCCTCACGCGACTTCGCCCCACGCACATGAGTGCGCCGCCGGGGAACCCCCCGGCGGCGCACTGGCGGAACAGCGGATCAGGACGAGGCGGCCTTCTCCAGCTCCTTCTTGAGCTGTGCCTTGCTCATGCTCGACGCCCCGCTCAGCCCCAGGTTCTTGGCCTGCGTCAGCAGCTCCTCGCGGCTGGCCTGGCCGGGCATCTCACCGAGGTGCTCGGCCCGGCTGCGGGCGAACAGCTCGCCGAGCTCGTAGCGGCGCTCGGCGCTGAGGCGCTGGCGCATGCCGGGGAGGACGGTCTTCTCCTCCTCCTCGACGTGGTGCGTGATGGAGTCGACGACGTCCTGCAGCGCCTTCTCGTACTCCGGCGAGTCGTACTCGCAGTCGAGGAGCTTGACGAGCAGCTGCTCGGCCTCGGCGTGCTCCTCCTGGCTGTGCTCGACCTCGTCCTCACCACCGGCCTCCTTGGCGGCCGGGTAGATCTCGGACTCTTCCGCGCGGCTGTGCGCGACGAGCAGACCGCACAGCACCGGCGTGAGCAGCGGCCGCTTCTCCGGGTGTCCCTTCAGCTCCGCGAAGAGGCGCTCGACCTCGCGGTGGTCCTGCATGATCAGGTCGACGACGTCGTACTGCATGGTGGTGGTTCTCCTTCAGTTCAGGTCTTGCCGCAGGTCGGGTGGTGCGAGCTCAGGTCTGGCGGGGAAAGCGGGTGGTGACGGTCGCGAGTCCGCGCCGCCCGATCCGGCCGAGCATCACGCCGAAGGCGGTGATGACGGTGGCGGCGACGGCGGCGCCGAGAACGATCGACCAGGTCAGGCCCGCGCCGAGCAGTCCGGCGGTGGCACCGCCGATGACGCCGGCGACGATCCCGTTGACGAGGTTCACCAGCCCGGACACGCCGAGCGCGGTGCCGATCAGCCGCGGCCGCCTGGCCTTGCGCCAGCCGGTCTGGCCGCCGTCGAGCTCCACACCGGTCGTGTCGTCGTGCATCTGCCGCACGAAGACGTCCCTCGTGGAGGGTTCGAGGTCGCCGTAGACGTGCCGGATGCGGTTGATGCCCAGCCCGGCCTGCACGTCCTCGATGGTCAGCTCCACCGTGCGGAACGCTCCACCGTGCGGAACAGGGTGGCGAGACCGATCAGGAACAGGCCGCCGGAGATCACCAGCATCATGACCAGCAGCACGGTCACCGGCACGAGCTGGGCGACGAACCCGAGGGCGATCATCGACGCCGAGATGGTCGTGAGCAGATGGCCCGCGCGGCTCGCCGCGTCGGCGATCGTCGCACTGCGGACCATCTGCAACGTGTAGTGCTCGGTGGTGAGGATCGTCAGCGCCGTCGCCTTGTCGATCTCGGGACCGGCTTCCGGCACGTCAGCGTCCCAGCGCGTTCGCGAGCTCCTTCTTCGTCATGGTCGAGCGACCCCTGACGTTCTTCTTCTTGGCCTCGTTGTAGAGCTGCTCCTTGGTGAGGCCCTTCTGGCGGTTCGTGCCCGACCGCTGGCCACCGCGCTTCTGCGGCGACATGTCCTGAGTGGACGACTTGCTGGCGGTCTTGGACTCACCGGACTGGGCGCGGTTCTTGTTCACCGTCCTGGCGGCGATCTCCTTCGCCCGCTTGGGTGACGCTCCCCTGTCCTGCGCGGAGTCCTTGATGTGCTCGTACTGGCGTTCCCGCTTCGCGTTCGATCCTGCTGGCATCCCGACCTCCTGGTTCGAGCTGACCCGCGAATACCCGCCGTCCGGGTGGTTCACACACCGGTCAGCGGGTAGCCGTTCCGCATGGCGATCTCATCTCGACTCGACACCACTCGCGTGCTCTCCACCGTGCTGCTGCCGACGCTGGCCAAGGGCGTCATCGTCCGCAGGCCCGCCGTGATGTCCCTCGCCGAGAAGCTCCAGTCGGACGCGTCGGCGGTCGAGACCATGCGCGGGCTCCGCGACCGCTACGGCCCCGAGCCGGTCCGGCTGCGGGTCACCGGGCGCAGCATCGCGGTCCTCGTCGACCCCACCGACGTCGGCAGGCTGCTCGCGGAGTCACCCGATCCGTTCGCGCTGGCCACGAAGGAGAAGAAGGCGGCGTTGAGGCACTTCCAGCCGCACGGCGTGCTGATCTCCGAGGGTGCCGAGCGGGAGCGGCTGCGCGAGGTCAACGAACGCGCGCTGCGTCCCGGCAACGTGCCCGTCGAGGACATCGTGCGCGACGAGGCCGACCTGCTCACCAGGCACGTGAGGAGCACCGGCGAGCTGACCTGGGACTCGTTCGCCCAGGCGTGGTGGCGGATCGTGCGCAGGATCGTCCTCGGTGACGGCGCCCGCGGCGACGACCAGCTCACCGACGACCTCAAGGCACTGCGCGGTGACGCCAACTGGGCGTTCCTGCACCCGCGGCGCCGTGAGCTGCGCGAACGCTTCGAGCGCCGCCTCGGCGAGCATCTCGCCAGGGCGGAGGAGGGCAGCCTCGCCGCCCAGCCGGGTGACCTCGCCACGCAGATCCCGCACTGGCTGTTCGCGTTCGACGCCGCCGGCATCGTCACGATGCGCGCCCTCGCCATCGGCGGGCGCGGCACGCACGGGATGCTCGAGTCGGCGCGGCTGTGGCCGACGACGCCGGTCATCCTGCGCGAGAGCAGGACCGCCACCCGCTGGCACGGCGCGTGGCTGCCGGAGGACACGCTGTTCGTGGTGTTCACGCCGTTCTTCCACCGCGACCCCGACCGGCTGCCGTACGCCGACCGGTACGCGCCGGAGATCTGGGACAGGCCGCTCGACCCGGCGATCGTGCCGTTCAGCGGCGGCCCCGGCGTCTGCCCCGGCCGCGACCTGGTGCTGGCCACCGGCGCCGCGATGCTGGACGTGCTCGGCGAGCACTTGGAGCTCCCCGCGCTCGACGCCCCGCTGCCCGCGACGCTGAACCACTTCGCGCTCCGCATGCAGGCCACCCCCGCGGGTACTCGCGTCTCATGAACGCACCCAGGCACGCCATCGTGACCGGATCGGACTCGGGCATCGGCAAGGCCGTGGCCGTCGCACTGGCGGGCGGCGGCGTCGACGTCGGCATCACCTACCACGAGGACTCCGACGGAGCCGAACGCACGGCGGAGGAGGTCCGCGCGGCGGGCGTCCAGTGCGCCGTGCGGCGGCTCGACCTCACCGACCTGCCGGCCGCCGCGTCCGTCATCGACGAGCTGGGCGGCGTCGACGTCCTGGTGAACTGCTCCGGCACCGGCACCAGCGAGAAGTTCCTGGACATGTCGTTCGACACCTGGCGCGAGGTGCTCTCGGTCGACCTGGACGGCGCGTTCCTGTGCTCCCAGCGCGCGGCCAAGCGGATGATCGCCGCCGGGCGTGGCGGCCGGATCATCAACATCACCTCGGTCCACGAGCACCTGCCGCGCGTGGGCGCCGCCCCGTACTGCGCCGCGAAGGCCGGCCTCGGCGGCCTGACCGAGGTGCTCGCGCTCGAGCTGTCCGAACACGGGATCACCGTCAACTCCGTGGCCCCCGGCGAGATCTCCACGCCGATGACGGGCCAGGAGGACGTCGACCCGCAGACCCAGCCGCGCCCCGGCGTGCCGCTGGGCAGGCCGGGCAGCGCCCACGAGGTCGCGGCGGTGGTGGCGTTCCTGGCCACGCCCGCCGCCTCGTACGTCACGGGTTCCTCGTTCGTCGTGGACGGCGGGATGTCCCTGATGGGTCCGCAGGCCAGCGGAATGCTCGCCGACGAGAAGTGGAGGCAGCCCTGATGCGTGCCGTGGTGCTCGACCGCACCCTGAAAAGGTCACCACGTCCCGCCTGGCCGACCACGACATCCCGCCGGGCCGTCCGGTGGCGTACAACAAGGTCGCGGGCGTCGCGGTGACCGGCGACGAGGACGGCGCGCACCACGTGATCAGCGAGATCGCGGGCGGGCTCGGCGACATCGGCTACACGATCCCCGGCCAGGCGTGGACGTACTGGAACCGCGGCCCCGGCCCGAGCTGCTCGGAGACCGACGAGGGTCACGAGTGGTCGGAGAAGACCGGACGCACGATAGCGGCGAACCCGCACGCGGTGACGTCGGCACTGGCGGAACGGCCCATCCCGGCCTGAGCCCCGCGAAGAACCGCCGTGCCGGGACGTTCCGGCACTGCGGTTCTCGCCCGGCTCGTCACGGCCAGGACGGCTCCTCCGCGTGCGCCACCACCAGCTCGCGGATCTCGCACCCCTCCGGCTGCCCGAGCGCGAACACGATGGCCGCCGCCACCCGCTCCGGCGGGTTCAGCTTCTCCAGGTCCTTCGGCCGGTACTGCTCGGTCCTGTCGTCGAAGAAGCTCGTCCGCATCCCGCCGGGCACCACGAGCGTGACGCCGACCCTGCCCGCGGTCTCGGCGGCGAGGGCGCGGGTGAAGCCCACGACACCGAACTTCGAGGCGCAGTAGGCGGTGGCGTCGCTGACCGCGCGCAGCCCGAGGGTGGACGCGATCGTCACCACCCGCCCGGTGCCGAGGAACGGCAGCGCGGCGCGGACCACCGCCGCCGTGCCGAACAGGTTGACCCTGACGACCTGTTCCCACTCGTCCGCCGGCACCTCCTCGAGCGTCCCGCACCGGTCGATGCCCGCCGCGGTCACCACCGCGCTGAAGCCGCCGTGGCGGTCGGCCAGCGCCCGCACGGCGGCCTCGGCGGCCCGCCCGTCGGCGAGGTCGACCAGTTCGAAGTCACCGGCCGACGGCGCGGACTTGTCGAGCACCAGCGGTGTGGCGCCCGCCTCCCGCACGGCCTCGGCCACGGCCGCCCCCAGTCCGCCCGCGCCTCCGGTCACCAGCACGTTTCCCTGCAACATCAAGTCCTCCTGGACAGGATCTCGGTCGTCGAATGTCCCGGGTGGTACGGCACGACGACGGTGCGCCCGCCCCAGCGCCGCACGACCTCCGCCTCCGGCAGCAGCTCGGCGGTGTAGTCGCCGCCCTTCACCCACACGTCCGGGCGCAGCCTCCCCAGCACGGCGGCCGGGGTGTCCTCGCCGAACACGACGACGTCGTCGACCGACTCCAGCGCGCGCAGCACCTCGACCCGTTCGTCCTGGCGGTTCACCGGGCGGCCCTCGCCCTTGAGCCGCCGCACCGACTGGTCGGAGTTGAGGCACACCACCAGGCAGTCGCCGAGGGCGCGGGCCGCCGCCAGCATCCGGACGTGGCCGGGGTGCAGGACGTCGAAGCACCCGCCGGTGGCGACGACGGTTCCGCCGCGCCGGCGCACTTCCTCCACAGTGGACGGAAGTGTCGCGCGCATCCCCGAGATGCCGCCGTGCGCCAGGAACTCGCCCGCCGCGGCCACGGCGGCGGCCACCGCCTCGTCGAACGGGGCGCCGCGGGCCAGGCCGATGGCCGCGGCCGCCGCGAACCGGTCCCCGGCACCGCACGGGTCCGCCGACACGACCGGCGGTGCAGGCACGGCGACCGGTGTCCCTCCACAGTGGAGCACCGCGCCACCGCTGCCCAGCGTCACGACCACGGCCTTGGCCTGCCACAGGTCCAGCAGCGCACGCGCCGCCTCGTCCGGGTCGCCCGTGCCGCTGAACTTCGTGGCCTCGGACAGGTTCGGCGTGGCGAGCCGCACCCCTGGCACCGGTTGCGGTCCGCGCGGGTGCGGGTCCCAGACCACCGGCACGCGGGTGAGCACGGACCGCAGCCGTTCGTCGCGGAGCATCCCCCTGCCGTAGTCGGAGGCCAGCACGAAGTCCGCGGACAGGACCAGGTCCAGCATGTCGTCGGTGACCTCGGGCGGCTCGGCCGGACCACCGCGGTCGATGCGCGCCAAGGACGTCCCGTCACAGCGAAGTCTCGTCTTCACCGGCACGGAGCCGGCGCGCCCGAACATCGCGGGCACCTCGACGAGCGAGCGCAGCCGCTCCCCCGCCTCGTCGGCGGACACGGCGCTCACCAGCGTCACGTCCACGCCGTCGCGCGCGGCCATCGTCGCCGCGAGCGCCGCGCCACCGGGCCGCGGGTGCTCGGCGACGACGTCGAGCACCGGGGCCGGCGCGTCCGGGCACAGCCTGCTGACCGTGCCCTCCACGTCCACGTCGAGCAGGGAGTCGCCCACCACGACCAGCTTCACGACGCCCTCCGGTGCGCCAGCGGCAGCGCGGCCTCGAACGCCTCGCACAACGCGTGCACGGCGACCAGCTGCGCCTCCTGCACGTTGCACGGCTCGCCCGGCAGCGCGAGGACGTCGTCGGCCAGCGCCGCCAGCGGGTTGGGCAACGGGCCGGTGAACGCCCACACGACCGCCTCGGCGCGCCTCGCCGCGTGCGCGGCCTCCAGCAGGTTCGGGCTGCTGCCGCTGGTGGACAGCAGCACCACCACGTCACCGGCCCTGGCGTGCGCCGTCACCTGACGGGCGAACACCTGGTCGTAGCCGTAGTCGTTGGCGATCGCGGTGACGCTGGACGTCTCGGAGCACAGCGCCAGCGCGGAGAACGGCGCGCGGTCGTGGCGGTAGCGGCCGACCAGCTCGGCCGTGAGGTGCTGCGCCTCGGCGGCCGACCCGCCGTTGCCCGCCGCGAGCAGCCTGCCGCCGTCGAGCAGCAGGCGCGCGAGCGTCGTCCCCCACCGCTGCACGCGCGGCGCCTGGGCGCGCAGGGCGGCGAGCGTGCCGGTCAGTCCGTCGAGGTGGCTTTCGACCGTCATCGCGCCACCGCCAGACCGTCGGTCGCCGACGCCCGCTGGTAGACCAGCTCCGTGCGGGTCGCCACCTCGTCCCAGGTGTACCGGGCCTCGACGCGGTCCCGTCCGGCGATGCCGTAGGCCATCGCGCGGGAGCGGTCCGCGAGAACCTTGCGCAGGGCCCGGCCGAGAGCGCGGGGGTCGCGCGGCGGGGTCAGCACGCCCGTCACGCCGTGGACGACGGTGTCCTTCAGGCCGCCGACCGCCGACGCCACCACGGGTACACCGCAGGACATGGCCTCCAGCGGCACGATGCCGAACGGTTCGTACCAGGGCACGCACGCCACGACGTCCGCCGAACGCAGCAGCGCGGGCATGTCCGCCCGGTCCACCTGCCCGGTCAGCCGCACGCGGTCCGCGACACCACGGGTCTTCGCGCACGCGAGAAGCCGTTGTGCCTCGGGGTCGCTGGTCAGGTCCCGGGAGCCTCCCGCGATGACCAGCTCGGTGCCGGGGACGTAGGGCAGCGCGGCGATGAGGTCGTCGAAACCCTTGCGCGGCACCAGCCTGCCGACGGACACGATCCGGCGGGCGGCCGTGCGCTCCGCCACGGGACCGGTGGTCGCGAACGCCTGCGTGTCGACGCCGCACGGCACGACCGTGATCTTCGACCGCCACAGGCCCATGCCGGTCAGCTCGTGCACCTCGTCGTCGCACGTGGCCGCCACGGCGGTGACCTCGCGGCCCACCAGCCGTTCCACGGCGATCCGTTCGGGCGGGCTGGTGTCACCGGCGCCCTGGTGGCGCCGCTTCACCGTGCCCAGCGCGTGGTAGGTGTGCACGACGGGGACGCGTGTGCCGCGGGTGGCGAGCACCGAGGCCAGCCCGGACATCCAGAAGTGGCTGTGCACCACGTCCGGCGACCAGTCCTGCCGCAGGAACCGGGCGAACTCGGTCATGTGCGGCAGCAGGTCGTCCTTGGGCAGCCGCGTCGCGGGCCCGGCGGGCACGTGCACGACCTCGTAGCCGTCGGGAGTGCCCACGCGGCACGGCAGCCGCCCGTCGCGCCTCGTGTAGACCGTGACCTCGTGACCCCGCCGCACCAGCGCCGCGGCCAGGGCCGCGACGTGCACGTTCTGGCCTCCCGCGTCGGCGCCGCCCAGCGCCGCGAGCGGGCTGGCGTGTTCCGACACCATCGCGATCCTCACCCGATCACCTCCTTCAGCAGCGCGTCCCAGCTGCGCAGGAACGCGTCGAGTCCGTAGTGGGCCAGCGCGAACTCGCGGGCACGCCGTCCCTTCTCCCTGGCCAGCGCCGGATCGGCGACCAGCTCCCCCGCGGCGCGGACCAGCTCGTCCACGTCGGTCGAGATGGCACCGGCCGCCGGCGGCACGGCGCGGATCGCCTCGGTGCTCGCGAGCGCCACCACCGGCATCCCGATGTGCATGGCCTCCAGCAACGACAGGCCCAGCGACGTCCACCGCGGCGTGTGCACGTAGACGCGGCGCCGTGCCAGCTCCCGGTGCAGCGACGGCAGGTCGTGGTCGCCCAGGCCGCCGATCTCCTCGGTCTTCATGCCGAACACGTCGATCGGGGCGAACCGCGGCAGCAGGTCGGTGCCGACGATCCGCCCGCGCCGCACCGGGTCGTTGATGACGGCGGCGGCGCGCGGCAGCTCACCGGTGTAGAGCGGTCCGGGGTCGACCACGCCGTGCTCGATCACGACGGTCCTGGTGCCGCCGCAGTCCCACATCAGGTCGTTGAAGTGCGTGACGTGGACCAGGACCCCGTCCCAGTCCGCCAGCGGGTGCTGCTGGGCGGGCATGCTCGGCGTGTTGTGCTCCAGGTACACCACCGGAACGCCCTCCGGGACCTGGGACAGCTCCTCCAGCCGCTGCACCACGGCCACGTCGGCGCCCGCCGAGTCCATTTCGGACGGATCGACCTCCCTCGCCCGCCAGTGCCGCCCGGCGAGCCCGATGCCGTGCGGCGGGCCGGGAACCAGGTACTCGTGCCCGCCCTGGACGAACGAGTGCGTCCAGGAGCCGTGCACGTGCCACAACAAGATCCTCATGTCATGACCTCCGCTACCGCAGCGACGACATCGGCCGGTTCCACCAGGTCCAGGCAGGGGTGACCGGGCAGGGGGCACTCGCGGGCCCTCGTGCCGCGGCACGGAGCGTCCTGGTCGCCCAGCAGGACGTGCTGTCCGTGCGGTGCCCAGCGGGCGGCCGGGACGACCGGCGCGAACAGCGACACGACCGGTGTGCCGACGGCGGCCGCGAGGTGGGCGGGCCCGGTGTTGCCGACGACGACCGCCGACGCACCGGCCAGCACCCCGCTCAGCTCCCGGAAGGTGGTGCGCCCGCCCAGGTCGATCCCGCACGCGCCCGCGACGTGCTCGGTCAGCCCTGCCTCTCCCGGGCCTCCGGTCACGACCACGCGGAACCCGGCCGCGGTCAGCGCGACGACGGCCTTCGCCCACCGGTCGGGCGACCAGGTGCGGGCGGGTGCCGACGCACCGGGGTGGACGACCACGTACGGCCGGTCCAGCCCGCTCCCGGGAGGGTCGGCGACCGCGAGCCGGCCGTCGTCTCCTTCCGGCAGCTCGAAGCCCGCCGCCCTGGCGACCTCCAGGGCGCGCACCGCCTCCGGGACGTCGCGCTCCTCGGTCAGCCGCACGTCCAGCAACGACCCGGGGTAGTCGGCCGACCGGGCGACGATCCGCGGCACCCCGGCGAGCCGCAGCATGAGCGCGAGCGGCAGCGGGCTCTGGTGGAACGACGTCAGGACCAGCGCCACGTCGGCGCGCACGCCGTGCACGAGCGCGATGACGGCCTCGATGTCGAGCGGCCGCACGTCCGGCGCCGGGTGGACGACCCACGGGCACTCCCACTCGAGGACGCGGGTCACCCCCGGCAGCAGCTCCGCGGCGTGCCGCCCGTTGGGCCCGCACAGGAAGACGACCTCGCCCGCGGTCGCGGCGGCGCGCACCGCCGGTCCCGCCAGGAGGACGTCACCGTCGCTGTCGAGCCTGGCCACCAGCGTCCTCACCGGATCATCCCGATCACGGTGAGCAGGTCCGGTGCGGTGCGCGGTGCGCGGCCGACCTCGTCGGCCCTGGTCACCGGAGTCGGTACGAGAACGGGTACGGCGCCCGCGGCCTGGGCGGCCTCGACGTCGGCCCCGATGTCGCCCACGACCATCGTGCGCGCGGGACTGACCCCCAGTGCCGCACAGGCGGCGAGCACCATACCGGGAGCCGGTTTGCGGCACGGGCAGGCGTCATCGGGGTGGTGGGGGCACACCTGCCAGGTGCCGAACGGGCCCAGCAGCTCCTCGACGCGCGCGTTCACCGCGGCGACCTGCGCTTCGGTGACGAGTCCCCGCCCGATGCCCGACTGGTTGCTCACCACGCCCGTGCGCAGGCCGCGGGCCCGCAGCGCGTCCAGCACGGCACGCGCGCCGGGCATCGGGGTGACGCGGGCCGGATCTCCGTTGTACGGCACGTCTTCGATGAGGGTGCCGTCGCGGTCGAACAGGATCGCGTCGAAGGGCTCGTCCATAGAGGAGAGTTAGCCCCGGAAAACGCCTTGAAACGCTACTCGCTGAAGCGGTTCCCGGAACCGGTTCACCCGGCGGTCACAACGCCGGGCTGCCGGGAACCCCCTCGCCCCGCCCGATTCCGCGCACCATCGCGCGAAGTGCCTGCTCCGCGTCGTAGCGGGGCTCCCAGCCCAGTTCCGTCCTGGCCCGCGACGCGTCGAGCAGCGGTGACCTCAGCGCCAGGTCCACCCAGCCGGGTGGTGTCGGTTGCAGCCGGAGCCGCCAGCTCAGGTTCGCCGCACCGCGCACCAGCTTTCCCGGGACGGCCACGTGCCTGGCGCCCAGCGCCTCCGCGAGCGCGCGGGGGGTGATGACGGGCTCGGACACCAGGTTGACCGCGCCGGGCAGCCGTTGCCGCAGGATCCGGACGAGCGCGTCGGCGACGTCGTCGGCGTGGACGAACTGCAGCACGAGGTCGCGCGGCAGCGGCAGCACCGGGACACCGGTCCGGAACACCGCCTTCGGCACCAGGCTGCCCAGGAAGTAGTCGTGGATCTCGGACCCGGCGTCCGGCTGCAGGATCAGGCCGGGCCGCGGGCGCGAGATGGTCAGCCGCGGCTCGAACTGCGTCAGCAGGTGCTCCACCGCGGCCTTGTGCCTGCTGTAGAACGACGACGACACGCCCCTGACCGGCCACGACTCGTCCACGCGGCGGTCCTTCGAGCCCGGCGAGTACGCGCCGACCGACGACATGTGCACGAGGTGCGGCACGCCGGCCTCGGCCGCGGCGGAGAAGACGCGTTCCGACCCGGCCACGTTGACCCGGTAGGTCAGGCGCTCGTCGCGCGCGGGCTGGATGAGCCAGGCGAGGTGGACGACGGCGTCGGCCCTGTCGAACGCGGCGGCCAGCGGCTCCTCCGCGCCCGCCCGGCCGATGTCGATCGGCGTCCAGGTGACGCCGCGGTACGGCGGCTCGTCGCCGGGAGGCCGCCGGGAGATGCCGTGCACCTCGATGCCGGGTTCCCCGGCGAGCCTGCGCAACAGAGCGGTGCCGACGTTTCCGGTCGCGCCGGTGATGACGACCTTCACGAGCGGGCCCGCGCGGTCTCGCGGTCGTTCGCCTTGCGGATGGCGTCGACGAGCTCGTCCTTGCCCATCTGCGAACGGCCCTCCACCCCGAGCCGCTTCGCGACGTCGTAGAGGTGCCGCTTGCTCGCGTTCGCGTCCACGCCGCCCGCCGTCTCGCCCTGCCGCGGGGTGCCGCGCTCGGCCTGCCGGTCGGAAGGGCCCTTGTGGCGCTTGGGCTCCCAGTGGTCACCGACCTTCTCGAAACCGTGCTTGAGGGCGGAGAACGCCGTGCGGTGGGCGCGTTCGCCCTCTCCGTACGTCTCGACCGCCGCGTCGTGCGCCTTGATCCACGTCCGCTGCGCCTTCTCCGGTGACCGCGCCACCGTGCCGGGCAGCTCCTGACGTCCGGGCATGGGTCTCCTCCCAGGTTTCGACCTGCGCTGACGGGTACCCGCCTGACATGACCGCCATGCACGCCATCGACGTCCACAGCCCGCGCGACTCGCAGCTGGTCGGCTGGCTTCCCACCGCGACCCCCGCCGAGGTGGCGACGGCACTGGGCACGGCCCGTGCCGCGCAGCCGGCGTGGGCCGCCACCCCCGCGGCCGACCGCGGCGCGGCTCTGCGGGCCGCGGCGGCGGCGCTGCGGTCACGCGCGAGCGACCTCGCGACGGTCGTGGAGACGGAGACGGGACGGCCGTTCGCGTCGGCCAGGGAAGGCGTGCTGGCGGGCGTCTCGACGCTGGAGCAGTACGCGGAGCTGGGTCCGGTCCACCGCGGGCGGTCGCTGCTCGGCACGGCGGTCGACTTCATGGTCCCCGAACCGCGCGGGGTCGTCGTGGCGCTGACGCCGTGGAACGACCCGGTCGCCGTCGCCTGCGGGCTGCTCGGGGCCGCGATCGTCACGGGCAACGTCGTGGTGCACAAGCCGAGCGAGCGCTGCCCGCACACCGGTCTGCTGCTGGCCACCGTCCTGGCGGACTGCTTCCCCGCCGGCGTCCTGCAGACCCTCGTCGGGGACGGGGAGATCGGCCACGCGCTGGTGCGCTCACCGGAGGCCGACCTCGTCGCGCACGTCGGCAGCACCACGACCGGGCGGTCCATCAAGGAGGTCTCGTCCGCGAAGCTGCTGCTGGAGAACGGCGGCAACGACCCGTTGATCGTCGACGACGACGTGGACCCGGAGTGGGCGGCCGCGCAGGCCGCGCTCGGCGCGTTCACCAACGCCGGTCAGCTGTGCACCTCGGTGGAGCGGATCTACCTGCACAAGGCCATCGCCACCCAGTTCCTCGACGCGCTGTGCGAGCAGGCCGCGACGTGGAACGAGGACCCGCAGCCGCTGGTCGACGTCCGGCAGCGCGAGTTCGTGCACGAGCAGGTGGCCGAGGCCGTCGCCGCCGGGGCGTCCGCGCTGGCAGGCGGCGCGGTCCCGGACGGTCCCGGCGCCTACTACCCGGCGACGGTGCTGTCCGGGTGCTCGGGGGCCATGCGGGTGATGTGCGAGGAGACGTTCGGCCCGGTCGCGCCGGTCCAGCTGGTGTCGTCGTTCGACGAGGCGGTGACCGAGGCGTGCTCCAGCGAGTACGGCCTGGCCGCGACGGTGCTGACCGCGTCGATGGAGCACGCGCAGCGGGCGTGGCGGGCGCTCCCGGTCGGCACGGTGAAGGTCAACGCGGTGTTCGGCGGGGCACCCGGTGGCGCCGCCCAGCCGCGCGGCGCGTCCGGCACCGGCTACGGCTACGGCCCGGAGCTGCTCGACGAGATGACCACGACCAAGGTCGTGCACCTCGGCGTTCCTACCGTCCGGTAGTGACCAGCCGGAACCCCGCCTCGGTGACCTTGTCGCGGGGCACGACGTTCCGGGTGTCGAAGATCAGCGGGTTCCTGGTGCGCGCGGCCAGGTCGGGCCAGTCGAGCTCGGCGAACTCCGGCCACTCCGTGAGGACCAGCAGCGCGTCCACTCCGTCGGCCGCCTCCCCCGCGGTGCCGGTGACGGTGATGCCCGGCCGGTCGTGCCGGACGCACGGGTCGTAGGCGCGCAGCTCGGCGCCTTCCCGCACGAGCACTCCCGCGACCACCAGCGCCGGCGAGTCGCGCAGGTCGTTCGTCCCGGCCTTGAAGGTGAGGCCCAGCAACCCGATCCGGGTGCCGGCCAGCTCGCCGACCTCCGCGCGCAGCCTCTCGACGACGCGCTGCGGCTGCCGCCGGTTGGTGCCGATCGCGGCGTCGAGGGTGGCGAAGTCGACGCCCGCGGACCGCGCCGTCTCCAGCAACGCCAGGGTGTCCTTGGGCAGGCACGAACCGCCCCAGCCGGGACCGGGCGCGAGGCAGGAGGCGCCGATCCGGTCGTCGAGCCGCATGCCCTCGGTGACGCCGCCGATGTCGGCGCCGAGGTGCTCGCACAGCTCGGCGATCGAGTTGACGTACGAGAGCTTCAGCGCGAGGAAGCAGTTGCTGGCGTACTTCACCAGCTCCGCGCTGGTGTTGTCGGTGAGCACGACCGGGGCACCGGTTCCCGCGTACAGCTCCGCCACGTCGTGGGCCCGTCGTTCGTCCTCGGCGCCGACGACGATCCGTTGCGGGCGCAGGAAGTCCTCGACGGCGTGGCCCTCGCGCAGGAACTCCGGGTTCGAGACCACCCCCGGATACCGGGACGCGGTGCCGACCGGGACCGTCGACTTCAGCACCACCGGGGTCGTGGCCCTGCCGAGCACGTCCTCGACGGCGGACAGGTCGGCCGCGCCGCCGGCGCCGGTGGGCGTCGGCACGCAGACGAACGTGAAGTCCACATCGGACAGTTCGCTGCCGGTCACGAACTCCAGCCTGCCGTTGCCCAGTCCCTCCGCGACGAGCCCGGTCAGTCCCGGCTCGTGCAGCCAGACCTCGCCCGCGGCCAGCGCGGCGATCTTCGCCTCGTCGACGTCCGCGCAGGTCACGTGATGTCCCAGGTGCGCGAAGCACGCGGCCGTCGTCAGGCCGACGTAACCCGCGCCGATGACTCCGATCCGCACAGGACACCTCCTACCGCGTCGAGAACCTCGTCCGGGGTGATCTCCAGCAGCCCCTGGTCGGGCTCCGCGGCGAACGTGTCGCCGGTGGTGCCGTGCCACAGCACCTGGTGCGGGCCGTTCAACGGACCCCAGTGCGCCGGCCGCACCGGGCCGAACAGCAGGACCGACGGGGTCCGGTAGGCGGTGGCGACGTGGGCGACGCCCGTGTCGCCGCAGATGACCAGGCGGGCGGTCGCGACCAGGTCCAGCAGCTCGGAGAGACTGCCCTGGAACGGGTCGGGCGTGATCCGGCGGGCGAGGTCGAGCTCACCGGGCCCGGCGGTGACCACGACCTCGGGGCCCAGCGCGCGGGCGACGGCGGCGTACCGCTCGGCGGGCCATCGGCGGGCACCGGTGCTCGCGCCGGGGTGGACCACGATCCGGCCGGTCCGCTCCCCTGCCGGGGGCAGCCGGAAGTCGTACGGGTCGCACGGGATGCCGTGCCGGTCCAGCAGGTCGCACCACCGCAGCACCTCGTGGCGGTCCTGGCGCCAGGTGTTCTCGTCGTAGGTGACGAGCCGCCGGGGCCGGGTGGCGAGCAGCCGTTCGACGCTCTGCGGTCCCTTGCCGTGCAGGTTGACCGCGAGATCGGGTTCGCGGAACCCGATCGGCGCCCGCTCCTCGGTCGGCAGCAGCCGGTCGACGGCCTCGATCCGCGAGACGGCGCCGGACAGCCAGCCGGGTGCCGCGAGCGTGATCTCCGCGTCCGGGAACGCCGCCCGCAGGCCGCGCAGCGCGGGCACCGCCGTCAGCAGGTCGCCCAGCCCGAGCGCCCGCAGCACCAGGATCCTCACGGCCGCACCCCCCGGTGCCGCAGCTCACCGCGCAGCCGGTGCCAGCACGCGACGGGCGGGATGAGCGCGCTCGTCACGGTCATCCGCACGATCTCGTCCCACGTGCGCGGCCCCGGCGCGATCCGCACGACGGCGAACCACGCGGTGCGCCCCGCCCACACCGCGAGCAGCGCCCCGCCGAGCCGCCGCCACCCGGCCACCCCGCACGCCACGGCCAGCACCGCGGCGGAGGCGGTCATCACGTGCGACCGCAGCCGTCCCGGCTGCCCGCCGATGCGCTCCCGCCACCGCCGTCCGGCCAGCCTGCGCATCAGGGCGTCGTCGGCGTTGCCGCGCTGGTCGCGCACGCTGGTGAGGAACGTCGCGGGCTTCACCGGGTGCGTGGTGAGCCGCGAGCCGCGGACGATCCGGTAGCCGAGGTCCTGCACGCGCAGGGCCAGCTCGGCGTCCTCGCGGTAGGCGCGCGGGAACCGTTCGTCGAAGCCGCCCGCCCGCGCCAGTGCCTCGCGCCGGTACGCCATGTCCGCGGTGATCCAGTCGGCGGTGGCCAGACCGGCGGTGCCGCGTTCGGCGTCGGTGGGCCTGCGGTCCTCCGGCAGCGGCACGAAGATCCGCGCCTGGCTCGCTCCCACGTCGTCCGGCAGGCCCTCCAGGTCGGCGGCGAGCTGTGCCTTCCAGTCGGGGGCGAGCACGACGTCGTCGTCCAGGAACGCCACCCAGTCGCCGGTCGCGGCACGCCAGCCGGTGTTGCGGGCGGCCGCCGGTCCCACCCGCGTCCGGCTGTCGTCGACCACGAGGATCTCGCACGGGTCGGGGCCCTCGCCCTCGGTCAGCGCCTTGAGCAGCACGTCGAGGTTCGGGCGGCCGACGGTGGGGATCACGACCGAGTAGCTCATCGTCGCACCACGTACGGTCCGATCGCGAGCAGGTCGACCGGTGAGGACCCGAAGCACTCCAGCGCGTCGCGCGGGGTGTCGACCATCGGGCGGCCCGCGGTGTTGAGGCTGGTGTTCACGACGACCGGCACGCCGCTGCGCGCCTCGAACTCGCGCAGCATCCGTTCCAGCACCGGGTCGTCCTCCACGGTCTGCGCCCGCGCGGTGCCGTCCACGTGCACCACCGCGGGGATCCTGTCCTTCCACTCCGGACGGACGTCGTGCACGAAGAGCATGTACGGGCTGGGCAGCGGGCCGCGGGTGAAGACCTCGGCCGCCCGGTCGGCGAGCACCATCGGCGCCACCGGGCGGAACTGCTCCCGGCCCTTCACGTCGTTCAGCCGCGTCAGGTTCTCGGCGTGGCACGGGTTCGCGAGCAACGAGCGGCGGCCGAGCGCACGTGGCCCGTACTCGCTGCGTCCCTGGAACCACGCCACGATCTTGTTGGCCGCCAACGCCTCGGCGACCTCGGCGGCGACGTCGGCGGGCTTCTCGAACGGCACGGCGGCGACCCGCAGCACCTGCTCGATCTCCTCGTCGGAGAACCCGCGGCCGAGATCGGCGCCCGGCATGGCCGACACGGTGTCGGTGGTCGTGGCGAGCGCGGCGCCCAGCGCGGTGCCCGCGTCTCCGGCGGCGGGCTGCACCCACACCTCGTCGAACGGGCCCTCCGCGAAGATCCGCGTGTTCGCCACGCAGTTCAGCGCGACACCGCCGGCCATCGTGAGCCGCTTCTCGCCGGTGCGGTCGTGCAGCCACCTCGCCAGCTCCAGCAGCACCTCCTCCAGCCGCACCTGCACGCTCGCGGCCAGCTCGGCGTGCTCCTGGGAGATGTCGTCGCCGTCCTTGCGCGGCTTGGCCAGCGCGTTCCAGTCGATCGGGCGCACCTCGAAGCCGCCGTCCTCGCGCACCCGGACGTGCTCGCGCATCAGGTCGAGGTGCACCGGCGCGGCGTGCGAGGCGAGCGCCATCACCTTGTACTCGTCGCTCGACCGCAGGAAGCCCAGGTGCTGCGTCAGGTCCTCGTACATCAGGCCCAGCGAGTGCGGCAGCCGCTGCGAGGCGAACGTCGTCAGCTCCTGGTCGACGTACCGTCCGGCGAGGTGCGAGCCGCACTCACCTCGCCCGTCGGACACCAGCACGGCGCAGTTGCCGCCGAACGGCGCCGCGAGACCGGTCGACGCGGCGTGTGCGACGTGGTGCGGCACGAACCGCACGATCGCGGGGTCGAGTCCGGGCAACGCGGTCGCGAGGAACTCGGGCGCGCGACGGGCGTACGTCGTGCGCAGCTCCTCCCACGGCGCGTACTCGGCGTCCACGAGGGACGGGTCGTACGAGTAGGCGACCGCGTCGAGGTCGCCGGCGGTGATCCCGGCGAACTCCAGGCACCAGCGCGCCGACAGCTCCGGCAGCTCCCACGTGGAGAACGGCACGGGCCGTTTGCCGTGCTTGCGGCGGGAGAACCGCTCCTCCTCCGCCGCCGCGACGACCTGCCCGTCGATCACCAGGGCCGCCGCCGGGTCGTGGAACACCGCGTTGATCCCGAGGACTCGCATGACGAGCGGCTACCCGGCGAACTCCCGGGCAAACGAGCGGAGCCCGTCTTCCAGCGCAACGGTGGGCTGCCACCCCAGGACCTCGCGCGCCAGCCCGATGTCGGGCCGCCGCCGGCGCGGGTCGTCCTGCATGGACTCGACGTGCCGCACGACGGAGCTGCTGCCGGTGACCTCGATCGTCTTGTGCGCGACGTCGAGCACCGTGACCTCGGCCGGGTTGCCGAGGTTGATCGGGCCGGGGTGGTCGCTGCGGGCCATCGCGAGCAGCCCGCGGACCAGGTCGTCCACGTAGCACAGCGACCTGGTCTGCAGGCCGTCGCCGTGCACGGTCAGTGCTTCCCCGGCCAGTGCCTGTCGCACGAACGTGGGAATCATCCGGCCGTCGTGCGCGCGCATCCGCGGCCCGTAGGTGTTGAAGATCCGCACGATCCCGGCGTCGACGCCGTGTTCGGCGCGGAACGCCACGGTCATCGCCTCGCCGAACCGCTTGGCCTCGTCGTAGACGCTGCGCGGCCCGATCGGGTTGACGTGGCCCCAGTAGGACTCCCGCTGCGGGTGCTCCTCGGGGTCGCCGTACACCTCGCTGGTGGAGGCGACGACGACCCTGGCGTCCTTGCGCCGGGCCAGCTCCAGCACGTGGTAGGTGCCGAAACCGCCCGTCCGCAGCGTGTCCACCGGCATGCGCAGGTAGTCCGCGGGTGAGGCGGGGCAGGCCAGGTGCAGCACGAGGTCGACCGGTCCGAGCAGGTCGAGCGGCCGGGCGACGTCCGCCGCCACCACGGTCGCGCCCGGCGGCACGTTCTCCCGCGAACCGGTGCGGAACGAGTCGACGCACACCACCTGCGCTCCCTCGTCCAGCAGCGCCTCGCAGACGTGCGACCCGAGGAAGCCCGCCCCACCGGTGACGACGACCCGTTCAGGCGACATCGAGGACCGTCTTCAGCCAGCCGTCCTCACGCAGGTCGAACGTCTTGTACGCCTCGATGGCGGACGCCGGCCTTTCGTGCTGCGTGATGAACCGCAACGGGTCGACCTCACCGGTGAGCACGAGGTCGAGGAGCCTCGGCACGTACCGGCGGTGGTTGCAGTTGCCCATGCGCAGCGTGAGGTTCTTGTTCATCGCGTCCCCGATCGGGAACTGGTCGAAGCCCGGCGGGTAGACGCCGATGATCCCGATCGTCCCTGCCTTCGCGACGACCTCCACCGCCCAGTCCAGGGCCTGCCTCGGCGCGTCGCCCGGCTTCCACTGCTCGCCGGTGGGTTCGCCGGGCTTCTCGGCGTCCACACCGACCGCCTCGATGACCCGGTCCGGCCCGATCCCGCCGGTCAGCTCCCTCACGACCTCGACCGGGTCCTCCTCGTTGAAGTTCACGACCTCGGCGTTCTGCGCGCGGGCGATGTCCAGCCGGGACTGGACGCCGTCGACGACGATGACGCGTCCGGCGCCCTGCCGCTTGGCCGAGGCGATGGCGAACTGCCCGACCACGCCCGCGCCCAGCACCAGCACGGTGTCACCGGACCCCACCTCGGCGAGCCGTGCGCCGAACCACGCCGTGGGGAAGATGTCGGACACCAGGATGGCCTGGTCGTCGCTGACGGCGTCCGGCACCCGCACCAGCGTCGTCATGGCGTACGGGATGCGCGCGCGTTCGGCCTGCAGCCCGTTCACCGGCCCGGTCGCCTTCGGGCCGCCGAAGAAGCAGGTCCCGGCGGCGGCACCGTTCGGGTTCGCGGTGTCGCACTGGGCGAAGTACCCGGCGCGGCAGTACGAACAGGTGCCGCAGCCGACGGTGGAGGTCACCACCACCCGGTCACCGGGGCTGAACCCGCGCACCGCGGAGCCGACCTCCTCGACGACGCCGACCGCCTCGTGGCCGAGGATCGTGCCCTCGACCATGTCCGGCATCGTGCCGCGGACCATGTGCAGGTCGGTGCCGCAGATCGCGCTGCGGGTGATGCGGATGACCGCGTCCGTCGGTTCCTGGACCTTCGGGTCCTCGACGTCGTCGAGCCGGATGTCGCCCGTGCCGTGCCACACAACTGCCTTCACGTTCTTCTCCTCCCGTTCTCAAGCTGGTTCCCTGGGAGTGCCGGAACAAACACGGGTGAATTTCAGGACATCCGTTTGCAGAACGGACAAAGCGCCGCTGGACGGTGTTTCGTGCGGAGAGCTTCGGGTACCGCCACCCCGTGGATCGCATCGCCGACGTATGGGGACCACGCACTCCGCACGGCCGCGGGGCGGACTGGCCGGCCAGGGTCGACCAGCAGCTCGCGGACGGCGTTTCGGAGTCCGATGTGGACCGCTGGGTCCCATCGGCGTGCGTGCTCTGCAGCAACGGGTGCGGCTGCGACATCGCCGTCAAGGACGGGAAGATCGTCGGTGTTCGCGGACGCGCGGAAGATCTCGTCAACCGCGGCAGGCTGGGCCCCAAGGGTCTCTTCGGTTCGTGGCAGGCGCACGGCAAGGAGCGCCTCACCAGACCGCTGGTCCGCCGGGGCGGTGAGCTCGTGGAGACCGGCTGGGACACGGCGATGGACCTCGTCGTCCGGCAGTCCCGGCGCCTGCTGGAGGAGATCGGGCCGCTCTCGCACGGCTTCTACACCAGCGGGCAGCTGTTCCTGGAGGAGTACTACACCCTCGGCGTGATCGGCAAGGCCGGCATCGGCACGCCCCACATGGACGGCAACACACGGCTCTGCACCGCGACGGCCGCGGCGGCGTTGAAGGAGACCTTCGGCGCGGACGGGCAGCCCGCCTGCCACACCGACATCGACCTGTGCGACGCGCTGTTCCTGTACGGGCACAACATGGCCGCCACGCAGACCGTGATGTGGGCACGGGTGCTCGACCGGATCGAAGGTCCCGACCGGCCGCGGGTGGTCGTCGTCGACCCCCGCACGACCCCGGCCGCCGAGGCCGCGGACGTGCACCTGGCACCGTTGCCCGGCACGAACCAGGCGTTGATGAACGGCCTGCTGCGCGCGGTGATCGCCAACGGCTGGGTCGACCACGACTACGTCTCGCACCACACGCTGGGGTTCGACGAGCTGAAGGCGACCGTCGAGCCGTACACCCCGCAGCACGTGGCCGAGATCTGCCGCGTCTCCCCGGCCGGCCTGCTGCGCGCCGCGGAGATCTTCGGCACCTCGCAGCGGGTCCTTTCGACCGTGTTGCAGGGCTTCTACCAGTCGCACCAGGCGACCGCCGCGTCCTGCCAGGTCAACAACCTGCACCTGCTGCGCGGGCTGATCGGCAAGCCGGGCAGCGGCGTGCTGCAGATGAACGGCCAGCCCACCGCCCAGAACACCCGTGAGGCCGGTGCCGACGGCGACCTGCCGGGGTTCCGCAACTGGGACAACCCGGACCACGTCGAGGAGCTCGCGCGGCTGTGGAACGTCGACCCGCTGACGATCCCGCACTGGGCGCCGCCGACGCACGCGATGCAGATCTGGCGGTACGCCGAGCAGGGCTCGATCATGTTCCTCTGGATCTCCGCGACGAACCCGGCCGTGTCACTGCCGGAGCTGGCGCGCATCAGGCGCATCCTGCGCCAGGACGACCTGTTCGTGGTGGCGCAGGACGCGTTCCGCACCGAGACCACCGAACTGGCCGATGTGGTGCTGCCCGCCGCCATGTGGGGCGAGAAGACGGGCACGTTCACGAACCTCTCCCGTGTCGTGCACCTGTCGGAGCAGGCCGTCGCACCGCCCGGTGAGGCGCGCAGCGACCTCGACATCTTCCTGGACTACGCGCGGCGCATGGATTTCCGCGACCGCGACGGCGACCCGTTGATCAAGTGGACCGACGCGGAGGGCGCGTTCAAGGCGTGGCAGGAGTGCAGCCGCGGCCGTCCGTGCGACTACACCGACCTGTCCTACGACAAGCTGCGCGGCAGCGGAATCCCTTGGGGTGGTGAACGCCTGTACACCGACAGCGTCTTCCCCACCCACGCGGATTACTGCGAGGACTACGGCCACGACCTGCTGACAGGTGCGTCGACGACACCGACGGACTACAAGGCGCGCAGGCCCGACGGGCGGGCGTTCCTCAAGGCGGCCGAGTACACGCCTCCGCCGGAGGTGCCGAGCGACGACTACCCGTTCATCGGCACTACCGGGCGTTCGGTCTACCACTTCCACACCCGCACCAAGACCAAGCGCGCCCCGGAACTGCAGAAGGCGGCGCCGCAGCCGTGGGTCGAGATCTCCGCCTCCGACGCGGCCGATCTCGGTGTGGCGGAAGGAGACCTGGTCAGGGTCGAGTCCAGCCGCGGCGGTGTCGAGGTGCCGGTCCGGATAGGACGGTGCCGTGACGGCGTGGTGTTCCTGCCGTTCCACTACGGCTTCCAGGCCGCGAACGAGCTGACGCACACCGAGTGGGACCCGGTCTCCAAGCAACCGCTGTACAAGCTCAGCGCCGTGCGGATCAGGAAGGTGTGACATGCACCTGGCCACCTATCTGGGACTGCTGCACACGTCGCTGCGTTCGCTCGCCGCCGCTTTCCGCGAGGTCGCGAAGGGCCACGGCGACGAACCGGACGTCCAGCACACCTGCACCGTGCTCGCGTCGCGCATCGACGCGCAGACAGAGAAGCTGGGTCCGATCGTCGGGCGCTATGGCGAGGACCGCGAGGACGAGCCGGAACGACTGCACACAGCGGAGTTCACGGAAACCCGCAGCGGCGGCGTCGGGCTGCTGCGCGACCTCCAGGACCTCTACGCGCTGGCCTCGTTCACGGACATCACCTGGACCGTCGTCGGTCAAGCCGCGCAGGGGTTGCGGGACAAGGAGCTCATGGACGTCGTCAGCTCGTGTGAGCAGGATACCGCGCGCCAGCTCGCGTGGTTGCAGACGCGGATCAAGCAGAGCGCGCCGCAGGCGCTCATCGCAGCGAGGGGTTGAGATGGCAGAAGCTGGTGTGCGCACGCTCATTCCGGCGAGAATCGACAGACTGCCCTGGTCGCCGTTCCACACCCGGATGGTCGTGGCGCTCGGCGTCGCGTGGATCCTGGACGGCCTGGAGATCACGGTGGCCAGCGCCATCGCGGACACGCTGACCAAACCGGAGACGCTCGGCCTGTCCTCCACCGCGGTCGGCCTGCTGGCGACGGTGTACCTGCTCGGCGAGGTCGCGGGCGCGCTGTTCTTCGGGCACCTCTCGGACAAGCTCGGCCGGCGCAAGCTGTTCATGCTGACGCTGGCCGTCTATCTGATCGGCTCCGGCCTCACCGCGTTCACCCTCGGCAACGGCGCGGGCTGGCTGGTCTTCCTGTACCTCACCCGGTTCATCGCGGGCATGGGCATCGGCGGCGAGTACGCGGCGATCAACTCCGCGATCGACGAGCTGATCCCCGCGCGCTACCGCGGTCGCGTGGACATCGCCGTGAACGGCACCTACTGGGCGGGCGCGGTGCTCGGCACGCTCGGCTCGTACATCCTGCTGAACCAGGTGGAGCTGTCGCTCGGCTGGCGGCTCGGCTTCCTCATCGGCCCGGTGCTGGGTCTCGTGATCCTCGTCGTGCGGCGGCACCTGCCGGAGAGCCCGCGCTGGCAGATCATGCACGGGCGCACCGAGGAGGCCGAGAAGACGATCACCGGCATCGAGCAGGAGGTCGAGAAGGAGTCCGGCGAGAAGCTGCCCGCGGTCGACGAGAAGAAGGCCATCGAGGTCAAGCCCGCCGAGGACATCGGCTACCTCGCGCTCGCCCGCGTGCTGTTCCGCGAGTACCCGAGCAGGGCGGTCCTCGGCGCCACGCTGATGGTCACGCAGTCGTTCCTGTACAACGCGATCTTCTTCACCTACACCCTGGTGCTGGGCAAGTTCTACGGCGTCTCGTCGGAGTCCACGCCGCTGTACCTGATCGCGTTCGCGGTGGGCAACCTGGTGGGGCCGTTCACCATCGGGCACCTCTTCGACACCATCGGCCGCCGCCGCATGCTGTTCCTGACCTACGCGGTCTCCGGCGCGCTGCTCGCCGTCACCGCCGGGCTGTTCTACGCCGGGGCGCTGAACGCGGTCACGCAGACCATCGCGTGGTGCGTGATCTTCTTCTTCGCCTCCTCCGGAGCCAGCGCCGCGTACCTGACGGTCAGCGAGATCTTCCCGCTGGAGGTGCGGGCGAAGGCGATCGGCGTCTTCTTCGCCATCGCCCAGTGCTTCGGCGCGCTCGGCCCGGTGATCTACGGCGCGCTGATCGGCGCGGGCGAGCACCCGGTGCGGCTGTTCATCGGCTACCTGGTCGGCGCCGTCGTGATGATCGCGGGTGGCGTCGTCGCCCGGTTCCTCGCGGTGGACGCGGAGAACAAGTCGTTGGAGGACATCGCGATGCCGCTGTCGGCCACCGGACGGCGCAGCCACACCAGGGCGGAGGGCGCGGGCTCACCCTTCAAGACGTGAGACCAGCACTCCCCCGCGTTCGACGAACGCCTCCGGCAACCACGGCCGGTCCACCACGCGGCCGTTCCACCGCGTCTGCGCGAGGTAGGTCCCGGGGGCACCGGGGGCCAGGATCGTGATGTTCTTCGCCGCGATCCTGGCCTTCGGGAACATCGGGCTCGACAGGTGCAGCTCGGCGCTGCTGGGGGTGCGCGGGTACAGGCCGAGCGCGGCGAAGACGTACCAGGCGGACATGGTGCCGAGGTCGTCGTTGCCGGGCAGGCCCGCCGGACCGGTGCGGTACACCAGCCGCGCCATCGCCCGCACGGTCTCCTGGGTCTTCCGCGGCTGGCCCAGCTCGTTATAGAGCCACGGCGTGTGGATGCCCGGCTCGTTGGTCGGGTCGTACCTCAGCGGGTCACCACCCGTGGCCCAGGACCCGTCCGGGCGGTGGAAGAACGAGTCGAGCCGCGCGACCGCCGTTTCATCGCCGCCCATGAGCTCCGCGAGCCCGGCGACGTCGTGCGGCACCATCCACGTGTAGGTGGCGCTGCTGCCCTGCGCGAAGCCCCTGTCCGACGCCGGGTCGAACGGCGTCACCCAGCTGCCGTCGGCCTTGCGCGCCTGCTGGTGGCCGGTCTCCTGGTTGAACGTGTTGCGCCACCAGCCCGCGCGTTCCTCCATCGCCGCGTCCGGCCGCCCGAGCCGGCGGCCCAGGTCGGCGAGCGCCCGGTCCGCCACGGCGTCCTCCAGCGTCTCGGCGGCGCCGCCCCAGCAGTGGCAGGTGTCGTGCGGCGCGTACCCGAGCCTCAGGTACTCGGCGAGGTTCGGCCGCTGCCCCTCGCACTGGCCCGGGCAGCCCTTGTCGGACAGGCCGTCCGGGTGCGGCACGGTCGCCTGGCGCAGCAACGACTCGTAGGCGGCCCGCACGTCGAAGTCCTCGGCGCCCATCGCGTACATGCCCGCGATGGCCGGTGCCGACGGGTCGCCGGTCATGACGTGCGTCGGGCCGGTGATGTGGACCCAGCGGTCCCACACCCCGCCGTTCTCGCGGGAGATCTCCAGCAACGACTGGGCGTAGTCGCTCGCCACGTCCGGCGCCAGCAACGCGAGCAGCTGCGTGTGGGCGCGGTACTGGTCCCAGCCGGAGAAGTTGCCGTAGCGGGTGGGAGAACCGACGTCGCTGATCACGTTGGGCTGCAGGAAGGTGTGGTAGAGGGCGGTGTAGAAGATCGTGCGTTCGTCCTCCGTGCCGCCGTCGACCTCGACCGCGCGGAGCTGCTTCGCCCACGCCTTCCGCGCCTCCTTCGCGATCTTGTCGACGGTCGCGCGCTTCGGGATCTCCGCCGCAAGGTTGCGCTTGGCCGCCTCCAGGCTCGTGTAGGAGATGCCGACGCGCATCCGCACCGAGCTGTCCGCGAAGGACACGTAGCCGCCGGACCCCTTGCCCGCACGCGCATTTCCGGTCAGATAGCCCTCGCCGCCGCTCGCGGTCGTGGTGCCCGGTCGCAGCTCGCTGTCGACCCACGTGCCGTAGGCGCTGATCGGGCGGTCGAACGACGCCGTGAAGTGCAGGCGGTAGTAGGTCTTCTGGTTGTTCGTGCCGCCGTTCGCGCGACGGCCGCAGAACGCGCCGGTCAGCACAGAGCCCGAGACGGTGTTCGTCGCCGGGTCGATCGTGATGTCGGCGTCCTCGCTGCCGTTCAACGAGTTCGAGGTGCGGAACAGCAGCGATCCGTTGACCGGGAAGGTGAACTCGCCGATGCCCGCCCGTGTCGTCACGGACAGGTCCGCCGTGGCACCGGACTTCAGGCCCACCCGGTACCGGCCCGGTTCGGCGGTCTCGTCGTCGTGCGAGAAGTCGCTCGCGAAGACCTGGTCCTTGGTGTCCGCGGTCGGCGACGAGGTGATCTCGCCGACGTGCGGCATGATCGGCACGTCCCCGGCCGCGCCGGGGTGGCAGCCCGCGCCGTTGACGTGCGTGAGGCTGAACCCGCGCACCCTCGTCGCGTCGTAGGCGTACCCGTTGGCGGCGCCCGTGTTCGTCTGGTCCCCTCTGGTCGACGTGGGACTCCACGAGATCATCCCGAACGGCCGCACCGCGCCGGGGTAGGTGTTGCCCCCGCCCGCCGAGCCGATCAGCGGGTCGACGAACCGGGTGTCGTCCCGCACCGCCGCGCTCGCGGGCGTCGCCAGTGCGGCGGTGAGGACCAGGACCAGTGTGACCGGAAGCGCTCGCACGTCAGGGAACCTAACCGGTTTTCAGTGAACGCAGGGTGGCCGGTAACCGTCGATCTTCAGGCCGCGGAACTCCAGCACGTTGGGCGTCTTGCCGACGAACACCAGGCCACGGGCGTCGTCGAGGGCCTCGGACAGCGGGTAGGCCGGTGCGCCGAGCTCCGGCAAACTTGTCCAGTTGTCAGGCCGGAAGCCGAAGAACCGGGTGACGAGCCGGCCGTGCGTGGACGGGATCTTCGTGACCCACTTGGCCCCGCCGCTCCAGTCCGACGCGGGCCGCAGCTGCACGTGCAGGTCGGCGGACGCGCGGTAGGTCAGCAGGAACCCGTGCGACCGGGACAGGTCCGCCTCGGCCTCGAACCGGTTGCCCAGCCACACGACCATGACGTGCCAGTCGTTCGAGAGGAACTTGATCTTCGCGGTGTGGTCGTGCCGCCCCCTCGGCACGAGGATGCTACCGGTCGCGGGCTCCGTGACGCCTTCACCGCTGGCGAGCCACTGTTGCAGCCGGTCGATGGACGGGGTGTCGCACTCGCGGCCGTGCGAGGCGTTCGCGGCGGGCGGTGCGGCGAAGAGCAGCGCGCACGCGACCACCGCGACGCGGCCGAACGTCGATTTCAAGCGCATCTGGCGGACCGTAGCGGAAAATTGGTATGAACCATTGCGTTCACAGATGACGCCTACCCCCGACAGCGGATTGTGGCGATCTCCCGGCGGGGCCACAGTGGGCGCGTGCGCCCTGCCAGATGCATCGCCGTGCTCGGTGTCATCACGGTCTTCGCCCTCCAGGTGGCCGCTCCGGTGGCCGCGTCCCCCGACTGCTCCCCGGACCGGGCCATCGCCTCGGCCGCCGAACTGCGGTCTTCGAACGCGACCGTCGCCGGGTTCGGCGTGCGGGCGACCGGCAGCCCCGCCCACGAGCGCCTGATCTCGTGGCTGGAACGGCGCGTCGACCGCCTGCCCGGCGTGCGGGTGCGGTCCGAGCACTTCCCGATCCTGCGCTGGCGACCCGGTCCCGGCCTCCTGCTGTCCGGTGGTGCCGTGCCGGTCGCGGGCGCGATCCCCTACTCCGCGCCCGGTCTGCGCTCCGGCGAGCTGGTGCGCCTGCCCACCGGCACCCCGATCACCGCCGCGAACGCCGCCGGCAAGGTCGTGCTGCGCGACTTCCCCGCCCTCGACCGCGGCTACCTCGCCGAGCCGGTGCTGAACCAGGACATGGTCGACGCGGGGATCGCCGGCGCGGCCGGTGTGGTGATCGCGTTCCCGTTCCCGCACCGGCAGGTCGAGGGCTACTGGGACCCGCACCTCGGCACCCACTACCGCGTGCCCGGCGTGTTCGTCGGCTCCGACGCGGCGGCGAAGCTGAAAGCAGGCACGCGCACCACCATCGGTGTGCTGGCCGCCCGCTCCCCCGCCGTCACCCGGTCGTTGATCGCGACGCTGCCCGGCCGCGGCAGCGAACGGATCGTCCTCGACACCAACACCGACGGCGTGGGATGGGTGCAGGAGAACGGAACCGTCGCCCTCCTCGCCCTCGCCGAGCACTTCGCCCGCCTGCCGCTGCACTGCCGTCCGCGCACCATCGAGTTCGTCTTCGCCACCGGCCACCTGCACCGCCCGGCGGAAGGCAGCGAGTTCCGCGCCCGTGCCCTGGACGCCGAGTACGACTCGGGCTCCGTCGCGTTCGCGTTCGTCCTCGAACACCTGGGGACCCGCGAGTTCCTGCCCTCCGAGGGCGAGCTGCGGCCGACCGGGGACGCCGAGTTCTCCGGCTGGTTCGCGGGCAGCCCCGCCCTCCAACAGGCCGCCGCCACCGCCTTGGCCGGACGCTCCGTGGACCGCTCGTTCGTCCTGCCCGGCAGCGACCCGCCCGTGCCGGGCCGCGTGCCGCCGCAGTGCTCGTTCGGCGGCATCGGCACGCACTTCCACTCGCACCTGGTGCCGACGATGGCGATGATCTCCGGCCCGTGGACGCTGTGGGCGCCGTCGTTCGGCGCGTCGGCCGTCGACCACGAACGGATGCGACGCCAGGTGCTGGCCGCCGCCGACGCCGTCACGGCCCTCGCCGCGCAGCCCCGCGACGTGATCGCCGGCCCGTACCTGGACCAGCGACGAGCCCGCGCGGCCGGCGCCCCGGCCTGCGCGCACGACCTGCCGCCCGAGTGGGCGCCTAAAGAGTGAGCAGGGCCTGGATCGGCAGGTGGTCGGACGGCCACTGCACGCCCTGCCGGTAGGTGTTCATCGCGGCGGCCTCGACCTGGGCACCCCGCGTGAGGATCCAGTCGATCCGCGGCCCGTCCGGCACGAGCGGGCCGAACCCGTGGAACGTGCCGTAGGCCGGGGTGGTGCGCGGCCCGGTCACCCACGTGTCGGCGAGCACGCTCGTCAGCACCTCGTACGCGGGTGAGCCGGGGACGTCGTTGAAGTCGCCCGTCAGCACCACCGGCAGGGTGAAGGTGCCGAGCCGGTCACGCACCAGCTCGGCGCTGCGCAGGCGCGCGTTCGCCGACTCGTGGTCGAAGTGCGTGTTCACGAAGACGAACTGCTTGCCCGTCATCCGGTCCGCGAACCGCACCCAGGTGACCATGCGCACGACGTTGTTGCCCCACGAGCGCGACCCGACGACGTTCGGCGTCGCGGACAGCCAGTGGTGGTCGAACTCCAGCGGCTCCAGCCGCAGCGCGTCGAAGAAGATCGCCATGAACTCGTCGTGGCTGCCGCCGAGCCTGCCCTGCCCGACCCACTCGTAGTGGTCGGGCAGGTCGTGGTCGATGTCCCTGATCTGCCCGTACAGGCCCTCCTGGGTGCCGATCACCGCCGGGCGCTCGCCCAGCAGAAGCTGCGCCACCACCGGCCGCCTGGCCGCCCACGAGTTCGGCTCGGCGGCCGAGGCGAACCGCAGGTTGAACGACATGACGTTCAAGGTCGACATCCTGCCGATCTTGGCACACGGGGGCGCGTCCCACCTGTTGTCGGGACGCGCCCCCGCGCCGTCACGCCGGCGCGTAGCCGGTCGGGCGGCTGGTGAACGTGCCGCGGCCCTGCGTCCGGCTGCGCAACCTCGTCACGTACCCGAACATCTCGGCCAGCGGCACGCTCGCCGTCACGACCGTCGTGCCGGCCCTGGCCTCGGACCCGAGGATCCGGCCCCGGCGCGAGGCCAGGTCACCGAGCACGGAGCCGACGCAGTCGTCCGGCACCGTCACCGCGACCTCGGCGATCGGTTCGAGCAGCGTCATCGTGCCCGCCGCGAGCGCGTCGCGGAGCCCGAGCCGCCCCGCCGTGCGGAACGCCATCTCCGACGAGTCCTTGACGTGCGTGGACCCGTCGGTGAGCGTCACCCGCAGCCCGGTCACCGGGTGGCCGAGCGGCCCCTCGGCCAGCGCGTCCCGGCAGCCCAGCTCGACCGCGCGGACGAACTCCTGCGGCACCCGCCCGCCCGTGACGGCCGAACGGAACTCGAACCCCTCGTCCAGCGGTTCGGTGTCGAGCACGACGTGCGCGAACTGTCCCTGACCTCCGTCCTGCTTCACGTGCCGGTACACGAACCCGGTGACACCCGCCGCGAGCGTCTCGCGGTAGGCGACCCTGGGCCGTCCCATGACGATCTCCACCCGGTGGTCCGTGCTCGCCTTGCGCACCGTGACCTCCAACTGGAGCTCGCCCTGGCCGGACAGCACCGTCTGCCCGGTCTCGGGGTCCGTCGTGACGCGCAGCGACGGGTCCTCCTCGGCCAGGTGCGCGAGCGCCTGCGCCAGCCGCCCGTGGTCCGCCGCGGTCCGCGCCTCGACGGCCACCGACACGACGGGCTCGGCCGGAACCGGCGGTTCCAGCGCCAGCGGAGCAGCCGGGTCGCACAACGTCACACCCGTGCGAGCCGACTTGAGCCCGACGATCGCGACGATGTCCCCCGCGGCCGCGTGGTCGACCGGCGTGTGCCGATCGGCCTGCACCCGCAGGATGCGCCCGACGCGTTCGTTGCGGCCGGCGACCTGCACCACATCTCCCTTGTGGACGGTCCCGGAGTACACACGCGTGTAAGCGAGCCGTCCGGTGGCGGTGGCGTTCGTTTTGAACACCAACGCCGAGAACGGCGCGTCCGGGTCAGCCGGACGCTCCTCGCCACCATCGCCTCGCACCGACGGAACGTCCACAGGGGACGGCAGGTACGCGATCACCGCGTCCAGCAACGGTTCCACGCCCCGGTTCCGGTACGCCGAGCCGCACAGCACCACGGTTCCGAGCCCACGACAGGTCAGCTCCCTCAACGCGGCCGTCAGAGTCCGCTCCGACAACCCGGTCTCGAAGAACTCCTCCACCACGTCCGGGCACAGCTCCGCCACCGCCTCCTCCAGCAGCCGGCGACGCCGTAACGCCTCCTGCGCAAGCGGTTCCGGCACAGGGATTTCCCGCATCGTCTCGTCCCAGACCAACGCACGCATTCGCACGAGATCCACGACGCCGACGAACCCGTCCTCGGCCCCGATCGGCAGCTGCACCACGAACGGAACGGTGTGCAACCGCGTCCGGATCGACTCGACGGCCCGGTCGAAGTCGGCCCCGGCCCGGTCGAGCTTGTTGACGAACGCGATCCGCGGCACCCCGTGCCGGTCGGCCTGCCGCCACACCGACTCGCTCTGCGGCTCGACCCCGGCCACCCCGTCGAACACGGCGACGGCCCCGTCCAGCACCCGCAGCGCCCGCTCGACCTCGGCGGCGAAGTCGACGTGCCCCGGCGTGTCGATGAGGTTGACCCGATGCCCGTCCCACGTGCAGCTGACGGCCGCGGCGAAGATCGTGATGCCGCGGTCGCGCTCCTGCGGGTCGAAGTCCGTGACGGTGGTCCCGTCGTGCACCTCGCCGCGCTTGTAGGTGGCCCCGGTGGCGAACAGGACGCGTTCGGTGAGAGTGGTCTTGCCGGCGTCGACGTGGGCGAGGATGCCCAGGTTGCGGACGGCGTTCAGCGTGGAAGTGCGCATGGCTCAGTGCCTTTTCGATGCGAAAGGGACTACAGGTCAGCGCGATGAGCCGACGAACCGCTCGGGTTCGTCAGACACTCCGGTGCCCGGCGCGCAGCGGGCAGCCGGGGTGCGAGGACACGAGGATCACGTCGAAACGCGACGGGGAGATGACGGCGGCGATGCGCACGGCCGGTCCCCTCTCGTCGCTCGGTGATGGTGTTCGTGGTGCAGTCTAAGGATTCCACCCGGAACGGCAACTGTTTTTTCGCCCGTTCGGCGCCTTCAGATCCGGCGAGCGACTCCTACCGTGCTTCGGATGTACCACAACGAGATCAGCGGCATCGTGTACGGCCTGTCCGTTCAGGCGGGGCAGATCACGATCGTGTCCGCACCGCTGGTCACCGACAGCCCGAACCAGCTGGTCAGGGCCCTCAACTCGGCGACGGTGGTCTTCGAGTCCCCGGCCGGCGCCGGACGTGGGGTGCGAGTGGGCACCACCATCGTGCTCACGCTGGCGAGGTTCGCGCCCGGCGCCACCCCTGTTCCGGGGCATCCCGATCTCGTCCTCGTGGAACGAGCGCCGGACGACGAGCTGTTCGCCTGCCTCGGCCACGGGCAGGAGCCGGCCGAGGCGTTCCAGACCGTGCTCGAACACGTACCCGGCTCACCGGTGCTCAACCAGCTGACCGGCGAGGTGTGCGCTCTGGTCACCGGTCCGAACACCACGACACCGGTGCCCGACCTGCGCCTGGACCCCGACCCGCGGTGGCTGGACCGCATGGAGCCGGACCAGCGCCTGGCGAGTGGCAGGCGGCACCTCACTCCGGTGCTGCGCGAGTACCTCACCGCGGTGCGGCTGCTGGGTCAGCAGCACGAGTACGCCCGCGCCGAAGGAACGGCACCGGACCTCAACACGATCTACCTGGAGCGCTGGGCCAGGAACGACGCGGAGGACGAGGACGACGACTTCCCCGAGACCATCGAGGCGGACGAGCTGCTCACGATCTGGCCCGACGCGCAGGTCATCGCCGACCCCGGCGTGGGGAAGTCGAGCCTCCTGCGCCACTTCGCCGCCAAGACCGCCGACGCGTGGCTCACCGGCGGCAGCAGCACCGTCGTGCCCGTCCCGATCACCGCGGACGCCTTCCGCGGCAAACACCTCCCCGAGGTGCTGGCCGACGGGTTCCTCCCGGAGAGCGACCTGACCCGGTCACAACTGGTCGACCTCTTCCGCGAGCCGCCGCTTCCCGGCGTCAGGTGGCTGGTCCTGGTCGACGGCCTCGACGAGGTGGTCGACCAGGACCAGCGCACGGCGGTGCTGCGCCGGGTCCGCAAGTTCCGGCAGAACGACAAGTACCGCATCGCGCTGACCAGCCGGCACCTCACCCCCGAGGACATCAGGCGGTTCCACCAGAGCGGTCATCCCACCTACGTGTTGAAGCCGTTCCGGTACGAGGACCTCGAACGGTTCGTGTCGACGTGGCTCGCACGCGCGGGGCGGCCGGAAGCCGAAGCCGGGCAGCTGGTGGCCCGGCTGCGCGACTCCAAGCTGGACGACCTGGTGTACGTGCCCTTGATCGCGACGATGGTGTGTTCCCTGTACTGCGCCAGTCCCGGCGCCGACCTGCCGCGCGACCAGACCGAGCTGTACCAGCAGTTCGTGGAGTGGCAGCTGTCCAAGATCTCGCAGCACGACCTCGGCAAGAGGCTCCGGGAGTGGCAGGCCAGGTCGGGGAGCTCCGCGGAGCAGGTCGCCGCCGAGATCCGCGACCAGCTCCTGCCTTTGCTGAGCGAGATCGCCTACGGGCTTTTGTCGGTCACGCCGGAACCGTCCGTGCTTGACTACGCGGCGGTTCGTCATCCGGAGGCCGACCGCCTCGCGCTCGACGAGGCGCTGCGCATGAGCGGCCTGGTGGTGCCGCGAGGACAGGAGCTGGTGTTCCGGCACCGCACGATCGCCGAGTACCTGGCGGCCTGTCACCTCAGGAAGACGTTCCCCAAGCCCCAATGGCTGCTCGAACCGAGCTGGGCCAACAGGTGGGAGTGGCCCGACCTGAACATGAAGGTGTTCCTCGCGGCACTCCTCGTCAAGGACAACGTCTCCATCCGCCGCCAGTTGCGCCACCTCATGTGGCCCACGTTCCGCAAGCAGCACATCGGTTTCTTCGCTGCCCTCGTCCGGCACGGGGTGGACGTGGACGACAAGATGCTTGCTCTGGCCGTGCGCCGGCTGACCAAAGCCGTTCGGAAGCCGTCGACCGGTGATGAATGGTTGCGAACCGTCCAGTGGCTGCACGACATCGACGCGGAGGCCGCGACCGGCGTGCTGAGGTCGATGGCCGCGGACGAACGGGGGAAGCTCAGCTCCAACCGGCGGTTCGAAGCGGTCCGGTACCTCATCCTCAACCTCGACGCGCGCGAGAACAGGGACGTCCTGATCGCGTACCTGATGAGCCCTCTCGTCGAAGCGATCGAACGGAGCAGCGTGAACAAGCTGCTCGCCGAGATCGACGCCAAGCTGAGCGTGGAGATCTTCACGGCGGTCGCGTCCGAGGCCCCCGGTGGCGCACATCGCTTGCAGAGCGCGGAGATCATCCTGATCCACGACGTCGACCTCGGGCTCAAGCACCTGGCCTCGATCGCCCGGCACACCTCCAGCAGCGACGATCTCCGGATCAAGGCCGTCAACCTGGCGTCAGGACACGACCGGGCCCTGGGTTTCGTGCTCTGGACCGAGTTCATGGTCACCGCACGTCTGCCGGAGTCGCGCTTGCACGCGATGGAACTGTTGTACGAGCACGACAGCGCCAAAACCGTGAAGGACCTTTCAGCGGCCAGGGTTGACCGGGAGCACCCGCCCGCTCTCCGGCACGAGTTCGCCGAGTTCCTGCACCAACGAGCAGGGAAAAGTCCGAAGATCCTGCTGGACACGGCCCGCCACCACTCCGTCGACGCCGAGAAGCGGGTGCGCGCCGCACTGCTCAACCGGACGACCGACCCCCAAGCAGCCGCCGCGATCCTCAAGGACGTGATCCGGCGGCGGAAGGCCGACGACCCGACCCTGATGCGGAACATCGACCACCTGTTGTCGCTGTCGAAGTCGGACGCCGTGGAAGTCATGGTCGAGGTGGCGAAGGACAGCCAGGAGGACGAAGGAACGCGGCTCCGCGCGGCGGAGAGGGTGCCTCGGCCGGAAGCTGTGGAACTCACCGAGCACCTCGCAGGCGATTCCACGTTGTCCGATGCGGGCAGAGTCGCGATGGCCAAGACCCTCACGCGATTCGACCAGTCGCGAGGCAGCGAGGCACTCGTCCGGATCGCGGCGGACACCGACGTCGACGCGGAGGAGCGGATGCAGGCCGCCCGCCTGGCGAGGGGCCATGGCCCGAACGCGGGCTACCGGGCGTACGCGCACATCGTCGAAGACCGCCGCGTGGAGGGCACCATCCGGGTCGAGGCCGCGATCCTGGCGAGGCGGGCCGTCTCGCACAAGGGAGCCAAACTGTTGCAGGGACTGGTGAAGGAGAACCTCGACGGCGAGGCCCAGCTCGCTCTCGCCGCGGTGCTCGGCAAGGCGGACGCCAGGCGGATCCTGCACAAGGTCGCCGCCTCCGCCCTCGAGACCTCGCACCGGTTCACCGCCGCCAAGCGGCTGCACACGGTGGCAGGCGCCAAGGAAGCCGCCCTCGCGTACCAGGTCATCGCCGACAGCAAGACCGTGTCCGCGTACCAGCAGATCGAAGCGCAGCGAGAGGCCGATCGACTGAGCGAACTCTGAGATCCCGCACGAGCAACGCCCGCTCCGCTCTAGGTGAACCGGCGGAACATCGGTACCTCCACCACCCGTTGAACAGGACATGCGTCTGTGTTTGCTCGGCGACTCCATCGCCGCCGGTGTCGGCAGCACGCGCCGGGAGGACACCCTCGGCCCGTTGCTCGCCACCCGTCTCCGCCAAGCCGGTCACCCGGTGGACCTGACCGTGCACGCCGTCCCCGGCGCCCGGTCCGCCGACCTGCGTGCCCAGGTCAGGCGGGCAGTGGCGGGAAGTGTGGACGTCGCCGTCGTCGTGATCGGTGCCAACGACCTGACGCGGTTCGTGCCCGCGCACGTCGGGGCGCAGCAGTTGCACGACGCGGTCGCGGATCTGCGGGAGGCGAAGGCGGCGGTCGTGGTGGCGACGGCGCCGGACCTGAGCGTTGTCGCGCACGTGCCGCCCGCGTTGCGTGATGTCGTGTCTGCGGTGAGCCGTGACTACGCCGAGGCCCAGCAGCGGGCGGTGATCAAGGCGGGTGGGGTGGTCGCGCACGTGGAGCGGGCTGTCACGTCGCTCTTCGCGGCCGACCCGTCGCTCTTCGCCACCGACCGCTTCCACCCGTCCGCGGCCGGGTACCGGGCGATCGCCGAGGCGCTCGCGCCCGCTGTCGAGGCGGCGGCGGGACTCCACGCCTGACCTGTTGCGATCTGGAGCGCGGCGTCGTACTGTCCGGACTAAGTTCAAGCATTGAACGAATGAGGTGGATCATGGCAACGTCGCCCACTCCGGCGGACAAGTTCTCCTTCGGTCTCTGGACCGTGGGCTGGCGGGGGCGCGACCCCTTCGGCGAGGCCACCAGGGCCCCGCTGGACGTGGTCGAGGCGGTGGAACGGCTCGCCGAGCTGGGCGCGTGGGGCCTCACGTTCCACGACGACGACCTGTTCGGGTTCGCCGCGACCGACCGCGACAACCAGATCAGCAGGCTGCAGGGCGCCCTGAAGGACACCGGCATGGTCGTCCCGATGGTCACGACCAACCTGTTCGAGCACCCCGTCTTCAAGGACGGCGGCTTCACCAGCAACGACCGCTCCGTGCGGCGGTTCGCGCTGCGGAAGGTGCTGCGCAACATCGAGCTGGCCGCCGAGCTGGGCGCCGAGACGTTCGTGCTCTGGGGCGGCCGTGAGGGCGCCGAGTACGACGTCGCGAAGGACGTGCGGGCGGCCCTCGACCGGTACCGCGAGTCGATGAACCTGCTCACGCAGTTCGTCACGGACCGCGGCTACAACATCCGGTTCGCGCTGGAGCCCAAGCCGAACGAGCCGCGCGGCGACATCCTGCTGCCGACGGTCGGGCACGCGCTCGCGTTCATCTCGACCCTCGACAAGCCCGAGCTGGTCGGCCTCAACCCCGAGGTCGGGCACGAGCAGATGGCGGGCCTGAACTTCGTGCACGGCATCGCGCAGGCGCTGTGGCACGACAAGCTGTTCCACATCGACCTCAACGGGCAGCGCAGCATCAAGTACGACCAGGACCTGGTCTTCGGCCACGGCGACCTGATGAACGCGTTCGCGCTGGTCGACCTGCTGGAGAACGCCGGCTACCAGGGCCCGCGGCACTTCGACTACAAGCCGTCGCGCACCGAGGACTACACCGGCGTGTGGGACTCGGCCAAGGCGAACATGGCGACGTACCTGCTGCTCAAGGAGCGTGCGGCCGCGTTCCGCGCCGACCCGGAGGTGCAGGAGCAGCTGCGCGTCGCCGGTGTCGACGAGCTGGGCAAGCCGACGCTGAACGAGGGCGAGTCCTACGAGGACCTCCTCAAGACCGACGACGGGTTCGAGCCGGAGAAGGCGGCCGAGCGCGGCTTCGGCTTCGTCCGCCTCAACCAGCTGGCCATCGAGCACCTCACGGGAGCGCGCTGACATGACGCTCGTCGCGGGCGTCGACTCCTCGACGCAGTCGTGCAAGGTCGTCGTCCGCGATGCGGAGACCGGCGAGCTCGTCCGGGAGGGGCGCGCGTCCCACCCGGACGGGACCGAGGTGCACCCCTCGCACTGGTGGGACGCGTTGCAGTCCGCTCTGGCGGACGCGGGTGGTCTCGACGGTGTCGAGGCACTCAGCATCGCGGGCCAGCAGCACGGGATGGTGTGCCTCGACGAGAGCGGCGAGGTCGTGCGGGAGGCGCTGCTGTGGAACGACACCCGTTCCGCGGCGGCGGCCGCCGAGCTGACCGATGAGGTCGGTGCGGAGCAGTGGGCGACGCGGATGGGCGTGGTGCCCGTCGCGTCGTTCACGATCACCAAGCTCCGCTGGCTCGCGCAGCACGAGCCGGAGAACGCCCGGCGCACCGCCGCCGTCTGCCTGCCCCACGACTGGCTGACGTGGCGGCTGCGCGGGTCCGGCGACCTCGCCGACCTGGTCACCGACCGTTCGGACGCGTCCGGCACCGGGTACTTCGACTCGGTGACGAACGAGTACGCGCCCGACCTGCTGGCGCTCGCGATCGGCCGGTCGGACGTGGTGCTCCCCCGCGTGCTGGGGGCGTCGGAGTGGGCCGACGGCCCGGTGCGGCTCGGTCCCGGCGCGGGTGACAACGCGGCGGCGATGCTCGGTGTCGGCGGTGGCGTGGTGGTCTCGCTCGGCACGTCCGGCGTCGTCACCGCGACCGCGGACGTGCGGGCGGCGGACCCGTCCGGCATCGTGGCGGGCTTCGCCGACGCGACAGGCCGTTACCTGCCGCTGGCGTGCACGCTCAACGCCGCTCGCGTGCTGGACGCGACCGCGCGGATGCTCGGCGTCGACCTCACTCGGCTGAGTGAACTCGCGCTGTCGGCGCCGCCCGGTGCGGAAGGCGTCGTGATGGTGCCGTACCTCGAAGGCGAACGGACGCCGAACCTGCCCGGCTCGACGGGCGCGTTGCACGGCCTGACGCTGACGAACGCGACGCCCGCGAACATCGCGCGTGCCGCTGTCGAAGGCATGTTGTGCGGTCAGGCCGTGGGTCTCGACGCGTTGATCGCGCAGGGTGCGGACGTGAGCGGCGTGCGGCTCGTGGGCGGTGCGGCGGTGTCGCAGGCCGTGCGGGAGATCGCGCCGACGGTGTTCGGCGTGCCCGTGACGGTGCCCGCGCCCGGCGAGTACGTGGCCGACGGTGCGGCGCGGCAGGCCGCGTGGACGCTCACGGCCGCGGACAACCCGCCGGAGTGGAGCAGCTCGGAGAGCACGGTGTTCGAGGCGGACGCGGTGCCGGAGGTCCGCGCCCGGTACGCGGAGGCGGCCCAGAAGTTCCTGAACCGCTGACGACGCGATACTGATCGCGATGACCACCGTCGACCACCTGCGCCAGGTCCGCCTCGGCAACCTGCGCACGGTCCTGCTCGCGCTCGTCGACCGCCCGGGGTCGCGGGCCGACCTCGCGGCGCGCACCGGCCTGACCAAGGCGACGCTGTCCAACCTGACCGAGCCCCTGCTGGCCAACGGCATCCTCGTCGAGGACCCGGCCACGGGGGCCGGCATGGGCAGGCCGTCCAAGCCGCTGCGCTTCCACCCGGACGGCCCGGTCGCGGTCGGCGCGGAGGTCAACGTCAGCCATCTCGCCGTCGAGATCCTCGGACTCGACGGCGAGACGCTGCGCAGGCACATCGTCCCGGCCGACATCCGGAAGTCGTCGGCGGACGAGGTGCTCGACCGGGTCTCGGACCTGATCCGCGAGCACGCCGGACCCCGCACCCTCCTGGGCGCGGGGCTGGCCGTGCCCGGCGTGGTGCACGACGGCGTGCTCGTGCGGGCACCCAACCTGCCCAACCTCGTCGGCGTCCCCCTCGCGCAGCGCCTCGGCGAGCGGCTCGGCATCGAGGTGGAGCTGGACAACGAGGCGAACCTCGCCGCCCTCGCGCACCTGTGGCCCCGGCACCTGGCGGGCGAGGACTTCGTGCACGTGTCGGCCGACGTCGGCATCGGCGCGGGCGTCGTCCTGCACGGCGAGGTCTACCGGGGCACCAGCGGGTTCGCGGGCGAGCTCGGGCACGTGGTGATCGAACGCGAAGGCGAGCCGTGCACGTGCGGCAGCCGCGGCTGCGTCGAGCGGTACGCGGGCCTGGACGTCATCCTGCGCGAGGCGGGCCGCCGCAGGCTCGACTCCCTCCAGAAGGCCCTCGGAGCCGGGGACGCCAGAGCGGTGGGAGCCGTGCGGCAGGCCGGGCAGGCGCTCGGGGTCGGCCTGGCGACGCTGATGAACCTCTTCGACGTGCCCACGGTCGTGCTCGGCGGCAGCTACGCCGTGCTGCACGAGCACCTCAGCGAGGCCATCCTGTCCGAAATGGACACCCGCGTGCTCGCGGGCGGCGAACGGCACACGCACCTGGTCCCGTCACCGCTCGGCGAGTTCGCGGTCGTGCGCGGCGCGGCAGGACTCGTCACCCGGCGCGCCGTGCACCAGCCCGAACGCCTCGTCGGATAGCCAGCCAGCCGGCCACGGCCGCCGCCACGCCCAGCACCAGCGAGAAGTACCCGCCGACGATGCCGTAGCCGGTGCCGGGACCCCCCTTCGCCATCAGCACGACCATCGCGCCGAGCACGATCCCGACGCCGCCGCAGACCAGCGCCACCACCCCGCTGCGGCCACGTCGGACGACGACCCACAGCACCCCGCCCAGCCCGAACGCGACGCCGACCAGCGACCACAGGCGTCCGGATGTCATCTCATAAGCAGCAGCAAGTGTCATGGCACCAAGCCTGGGCTCGCGAGAACGCGAAGTCGTCGTTCCCGCGCAGACACCTCCTACTACGAGCGCAGTAGCCGCAATGTCGTCCCGGCGCAGGATCTACCAGCACGAACACCGGTCTAAGGTGCTTTCGTGCACGCACGTTCGCTGGACTGGGCGATCGCCGCCGGGGTGGCGGCGAGCCTCGTCGCGGCCGGACACCCGGCGACCCCGACCGGCTACGCCTGCCTGGCCGCGAGCGGCCTGGTCCTGGCGAAACGCCGCACCGCCCCGATCCCGGTCCTGGCGGCCACCGGACTGCTCGCCCTCGCCTACCAGGCGACCGGAGCGGACGTGCCGGTGATCGCGTTCCTGTTCGCCGTCTACTCGACGATGAAGGCAGGCCACCGAGCCGTCACCCTGACAGGCTCCCTCCTGCTGCTGGCAACGCTCCCCCTGGCAGCCCTGATCTCCCCGCGCGACCTCACGACCTACGAGGCGTTCACCCAGTCGCGTGACGTCCTGCAAATCGCCTGGCTCGTCGCCGCGGCCGCGGCCGGTGAGGCCCTCCGACAAGCCGAGCAACGCGCCGACGAAGCCGAGCGCACCAAGGAAGAGGCGGCCCGGCGGCGAGCCGACGAGGAACGCCTCCACATCGCCCGCGAGCTGCACGACTCGCTCACCCACCAGATCTCGGTGATCAAGCTCCAGGCCGAGGTGGCGGTCCACCTGGCCCGCAAACGGGGCGAGGAGGTCCCGGAGGCCCTGCTGGCCATCAGAGAAGCGGGCCGGGAAGCCTCCAAAGAGCTGCGAGCAACACTGGAAGCGCTCCGCGACGACGACAAGAGCCCGCCACACGGCATCAACGACGTCGGACAACTGGTCGAACGAGCCAGAGCCACCGGCCTGAACGCCCACCTGACCATCAAGGGCCACAACGACGACGTCCCCGCCGCCGTGGAACGCACGGCATACCGAATCGTGCAGGAGTCATTGACCAACATCACCCGCCACGCAGCCGCCGCGACCGCACAGATCCACATCGACTACCGCCCCGACGCCCTCCTGGTACGAGTGGACGACGACGGCACCGCAAACCCCAAGCACGTCAAACCCGGCATCGGCCTGCAAGGCATGCGCGAACGCGTGACAGCCCTGGGCGGCAACCTGAGCGCCGAACCCCGCACCGAAGGCGGCTTCACCGTCCAGGCAGAGCTCCCGGTGGCACGCCCATGATCCGCGTCCTCCTGGCAGACGACCAACCGCTGATCCGAGGCGGCTTCCGAGCCCTGCTGGAAGCAGAGGACGACATTGAGGTAGTGGCCGAGGCCGCAACCGGCACCCAAGCCGTGACAGAGGCCAGGCGCCACCTCCCGGACATAGCCCTGGTCGACATCCAAATGCCCGAGATGGACGGCATAGAGGCCACCCGCCAGATCGCGGCGGACCCGTCCCTGACGGGCACCCACGTGGTCATCCTGACCAACTACGGCCTGGACGAGTACGTCTTCCACGCCCTGAAAGCAGGCGCGGCGGGCTTCCTGGTCAAGGACGTCCTCCCCTCGGACTTCCTGCACGCGGTACGAGTAGCAGCCAGAGGCGACGCCCTGCTGGCTCCGTCGATCACCCGCAAGCTGATCGACCGCTACGTGACCACCCCGCCCCCAGCCAGCACGGGCGCGAACCACCTCACCACCCGCGAACAGGAAGCCGTCACCCTCGTAGCGCGCGGCCTGTCGAACGACGAGATCGCCACCCACATGGTCATCAGCCCCCTGACGGCGAAAACCCACGTGAACCGAGCGATGACCAAGCTGCACGCCCGAGACCGCGCCCAACTCGTCGTGTTCGCCTACGAGACGGGCTTGGTGGTCCCACGCGGGTAGACTGGGACGTAGCCGCACAGGCACACCACGCAGGTGAGCCACCACACAGATCAATTGCGAAACACTTCGGGCCCGGATTCCGTTGTTCAGAGTGATCGGTGCGGTCGCGTCCCCCGGGCCTCACCCACAGCCTCAGCGGAAACCCGCCGAGCCGGAACCGCGCAGAGCCACTCGCCGAGAGGCGACCGCCGCCCCGATCTCTCCACACTCGCCCTCAGGCCGTCATTCTCCCCCGACGGGCGGCCTGAGGGCGTCCCGAGAACGTCCGCACACCACACACCCCCGGTGGTCCAGGACGTTCACCGATGCCCCCGGACTGCCATCCTCCCCCAGGCAGCACGGGGGCATCCCCCTTGCTACTTACATTGGCACACAAAGGTTTTTCGCAAGGTTGCAGTGAGCACGCACACAGTTTCCCTTACGACACAACGACCTTGCTGAGCAGCCGAGACATCGACTCAGGGTTAACCCTTACGCCAAAAGGGTTTTCTTGGTGGTGACAGACCACACAGGCCAGCCGGAAACAGAACAGACACGCGTTCCGTTGAACAAGATGGTCGGTGCGGAACGAGTCCCCGGGCCCCACCTCACAGCCTTCGAGGAAGACCGTTCGGCTGGTACCTCGAAGTGCACACCGCCGAGAGGCGACCGCCGCACCGACCACAAGCCCGCCCCCACGCTGCCGCTCTCCCCCGTGCAGCGCGGGGGCTTCCTCATTCAGGCGGAAACGCCACACACCACACGAGCGCGCCTCGGGCCATAACGAGCACACCCAGGTCCGGTAGCCGCCGGGTGCCTCAGATCCGGCGATGCGAAGCGAGCCGCCTGCTGCTGTGCGGCACAACCCAGCCCCGGCGGCGATGAACGCCACGCCCGGCCGTGGCGCGCCCCGGTCAGCCCAGGCACGGCCCAAGCTCGGTCAGCCCAGTCGCGCTCAAGCCACTCCGGCCGAAATCAGCATCTTCCACACCACCCCTTGGTCCACCACCTCAACGCCCAGCTTCTCGGCCTTGGTCAGCTTCCCAGCCCCCACACCTTCGCCGGTGATCAACAAATCCGTACTGGCCGAAACAGAGGAAGCGGCGGTGGCCCCAGCCCGCTCACACATCTTCTGAAAAGTGGGCCGAGTGACCTTCTCCCCAGACCGCGGATCACTGATGGACCCGGTGATCACCACGGACTTCCCCTCCAACGGAGCCCCGGCCACCACGACAGGCGGAAGATCCTCCTCCCGGACATCAAGCGAGACCCCGCGAGCGCGAAGCCGCTCGATCTCCGGCCGCAACCGCCCCAGATGCTGCGTCAAGGACTCGGCCACCTTCTGCCCGATGTCCTCCACCGCAACAAGCTTCTCCACCCCAGCGTCCGCCACGTCCTCCAACGACTTGAACCCGGCCCGGCAGAGACGAGCCGCCGTCCCCTCGGAAGCCATGGGGATGGACAGCCCGATCAGCGCCCGCCGCAACCCCACCGCCCGGCTGCGCTCGATCGACTCGATCATCCGCGTCGCGGACACCTCGCCGACGCGGTCGAACTCCAGCAGCCGTTCCTTGGTGAGGGTGTAGAAGTCGGACGGGTTGACCAGGTCGCCGGTCTCCGCGAGGCGTTCGATCCACACCTGGCCGATCGCGTCAATGTCCGCGGCGGCGCGGGAGGACCAGTGGATCAGGCGGCGCACGGTCTGGGCAGGGCAGACCGCGTTGGTGCAGAACAGCTCGCGGCTGTTGCCCTGCTCGGTCAGGGGCTGGGCGCACGACGGGCACGCGGTGGGCGGCACGATCTCGACCTCGGCGCCGGTGCGCTTCGACTCGTCGAGGACGCCCGCCACGAACGGGATGACGTCGCCCGCGCGGCGGACGAGGACCGTGTCGCCGATCTTGATGCCCCGCGCGCGGATGACCTCCTGGTTGGCCAGGGTGGCGCGGGTGACGGTGGTGCCGCCGACGAACACCGGTTCCAGCCAGGCGACCGGGGCGATCTTGCCGGTCTTGCCGACGTCCCACTTCACGTCCAGCAGGACCGTCGTCTTCTCCTCGGCGGCGAACTTGTAGGCGATGGCGCCGCGCGGGGACGACGAGCGGGTGCCGGCGGCGGCGAACGCGTCCCGGTTCGCCAGGCGCAGCACCGCTCCGTCGAGGTCGTAGTCGAGGGAGTTGCGCGCGTTCTCGATGGCGCCGATCAGCTCCTGGGCCTCGGCGGCGGTGGTGCAGTGCCTCATCTCGGCCACGCTGAAGCCGAGCTTGCGCAGGCCCGCGTCCAGGTCGGAGTCGGCGCTCTCCGGCTCGGTCGTGAGGTCGAACGCGAAGAACTGCATGCGGCGGCCCTCGACGGCCTTCGGGTCCTTGGCGCGCAACGTGCCCGCGGCCGCGTTGCGCGGGTTGATCAACGGCTTGTCCGGGTGCGCCTTGTTGTACTCGTCGAACGTCGAGCGCAGCATCACGCACTCGCCGCGCACCTCGACGCGGCCGGGAGCGTCCACTTTGTCCGGCACGCCGTCGCACAACGCGCGGGTGAGGAACGTGACGTCGTCACCCGTGGTGCCGTCGCCCCGCGTGACCGCGCGCGCCAGCCTGCCGTTCTCGTACACCAGCGCGAGCGACAGGCCGTCGAGCTTGGGCATCACGACGACCGGCTGGCCGGGGAACCGCGCGAAGAACGACTCGACCTGCTCGGGCTTGTTCGCCTTCTCCAGCGACAGCATGGGTCGCGAATGCCGCACCGGCGCGTGCAGCACCGACGGCGCGCCCACGTGGTCGAGCGGGTTGTCCTCCGGCGTCAGATCCGGGTGCTCGGCGACCAAGGCGCGGTACTCGTCCTCGATCGCGTCGTACTCGGCGTCCGCCACCAGCGGCTCGCCCTGGTAGTACGCGTCGCGCAGCTCCACGATCCGCGCGGCGAGCTCCTGAATCCGTTCCCCAGCAGCACTCATGACCGGGACGTTACCGGGCACCCCTGACAATTTTCGTGCAGTCGCGATCGAGCGGCGCTCAAGCCATCGGGTGAATCAGTCCCGCGGTCCACGCAACGTCAGCACGACCCGCAGCACGTGCTCCACGGCGGCCGGGAACACCGCTCCGCGCAGCTCGTCGCGGTGCGCGAGGGTGAGCCCCGCGAACTCCAGCATCCGCTGCGGGCCCACCCGGCGCACGACGAGCGCGGCGACCTCCTCCAGCTCCAGGCCGGGGTGGTCGAGGCGGGTCAGCGCGAACTCGACGAGCAGTTCCTCTTCGGTCACCGGCCACCTCCGCGATCTGTCGGAATTCTCGCACCGGTAGGCGCCGGGAACGCGCGCCGCACCGATGATCCGCACCACGCTGTGCCGCAGGAAGAACGAGCTGCCCGCGGAGCCGGGCGCCCGGGACGAATCCTCCCGCCTCGGTCTGCCCGCTTTCAAGGTTCCGTGCGCCTCTTGGGCCGTTCACCACGCCCACACCGGCCGAACCGAGCAATTCGGTGCCGAAGGACGCTCGCGGTCCACTTCGGACCGCCGGTGGTCAGGGAGCGAGCATCCGCTTGAAGTCCGGGCACTCGACCAGCGGCTCGTGGGTGCAGACCGCGGCGTGGTCCAGGCTGTCGCGCATCCGGACCAGCCGCGCGATGTCCTCGTCGAGGCGCCGGGCCTTCGAGACGAGGTCCGCCCGCGTCACCTCGTCCGCGGGACCGGCTCCCAGGAACCGGGCGATCTCCGCGACGGTGAACCCGGCCCGGCGGGCGCAGATGATCATCGTGAGCCGGGACAGCACCGACGGGTCGTAGGTGCGGCGCAGCCCGTTGCGCCCGCTCGGCGTGAGCAGGCCCTTCTTCTCGTAGAACCGCAGGGCCGACGGTGCGAGCCCGGTCCTGCGCGCGACCTCGGCGATGTCCAGCACACCGCCGACGATAGCGCCCTTGACTTGAAGCGCGCTTCAAGTCGCACGATCACCCACCATGCGGATCCACCACCTGAACTGCGGTTCCATGCGCCGGATCGACCCGACCCACGACGGCCTGCCGAGCGCCCCTGCCGTGAACCACTGCCTGCTGGCCGAGACGGAGGACGGGCTCGTCCTCGTGGAGACGGGGCTCGGGCTCGGCAACGTCCTCGACCCCGCCGGCACGCTCGACGCGGCCTGGACGGCGATGGTCGAACCCGCCCTCGAAGAAGAAGAGACCGCCATCCGCCAGATCAAGCACCTGGGCTTCGACCCCGCCGACGTCCGCCACGTCCTCGTCACGCACCTCGACGTCGACCACTGCGGCGGACTGCCTGACTTCCCCCGCGCCACCGTCCACGTCCTGGCCGCCGAGCTGGACACCGCTCTGCGCGAGGCACCGAGCCACCGCTACCGCCCCGCCCACTGGGCGCACGGTCCACAGTGGCGCACGTACGAGTCCACGAACGACAGTTGGTTCGGTCTCGACGCGATCCAACCGGCCGGGTTGCCGGAGGAGATCAAGCTCGTCCCGCTGGGCGGCCACTCCGCGGGCCACACGGGCGTGGCGGTGCACAACGGCGACAGGTGGCTTCTGCACTGCGGCGACGCCTACTACTACCACCGCGAACTGGACGAAGCACCTGAAACGCACCCCGTGCTGGACATCGTGCAGACGCGGGCCGAGGTCGACCACGACCGCCGGATGAGCACTCAGGCCGCACTGCGCACCCTCGCCCGCGACCACTCCGCCGAGGTCACGCTCTTCAGCGCACACGACCCGTGGGAATTCGGCAGACTGGCGGGATGACGCGACCGAGGACGACCTGACGTGCACGCCGCCGGTCTGGTGCTGCACCCGAGACGGGACTCCGCCGCGGCCGTCGAGGCGGTGCTCGGCTGGGCGGCCCACCGGGGCGTCGAGATCCTCGGCATCGCCGACGAGATCGACCGCCTGCGCTGCGAGGCCACCCCGGTCTCGGCGGAGGAGCTGGGCCGGCGGGCCGACCTGGTCGTGAGCCTCGGCGGGGACGGCACGATGCTGCGCGCCATGCGCCTCGCCGACGGCCAGGACGCCCCGGTCCTCGGCGTGAACCTCGGCAAGCTCGGCTTCCTGGCCGAGGTCGACGTGCCGGACCTGCCCGCGGCGCTGTCCGCGATCGACGCGCACGAGTACACCACCGAACCGCGCCTGGCCGTGGACGCGGTGTTCGGCGACCGGAAGGTGACGGCGTTCAACGACATCGCGGTCGTCCGCACGCCGGGCCGGGGCAGCGCACGCGTGGCCGTCCGGGTGGCGGGACAGCCGTTCGTCAGCTACTCCGCGGACGCCGTCATCGTCGCCACCCCGACCGGGTCGACGGCGTACAGCTTCTCCGCGGGCGGGCCGATCACCAGCCCGTCCGTCGAGGCGCTGCTCGTCACCCCGGCCTCGCCGCACTCGGCCTACAGCCGGGGCGTCGTGCTGTCGGTGGACGACCGGGTGGACCTCGACCTGCTGCCGTCGAGCGGCGCGCTGGCCGTGGAGGTGGACGGGATGGTCGCCGGACACGTCGAGCCCGGTCAGCGGGTGTCGCTGCGGGGCAGGCCGGGCGCCGCCCGCGTGGTGCGGCTCGGGATGACGACGTTCTACCAGCGGGCCCGGCGCAAGCTGCGGCTCGCCGACTCGGCGGAGCTCGGGTGAGGCTCCGCCCGTGGACCGCGCAGGACGCGGCCTGGTACGCGGAGGCGACGAGGGACCCCGAGGCCCAGCGGTTCACCGCCGATCCGCCGGACCTCACCGAGGAGCGGGTCGCCGCCGCGATCGAGGCGTTGGCCGGCAACCCGGACGCCGCGTCGTTCTGCGTCGAGGACGCGGGTGAGCGCTGCGGCAACGTCGCCGTCGCGTTCGAGGACGGCGTCGGCCACGTGTCCTACCTGGTCGCGGCCCACGCGCGGGGACGCGGTCTCGGTACCGCGGCGCTGTCCGAGTTCGTGACGTGGATCTTCGCGCACCACCCGGTGACCGAACTGCGGCTGTGGACCCACCGCGACAACACCGGCTCCCGCAAGGTCGCCGAACGCGCGGGGTTCGTCCGCGACCCGGCCCGCGACCAGGACCGCGAGGTCAAGGGCCGCACCTGGCCCACCGTCGCCTACCGGCTCGTCCACTGACCTCTCCAGCCGTGCTCGAGCGGCGCTTGCTCGGATGTCCGCGCCGAGCAACGGACGGGGGCACGAGGTCATGGAGCTGAACAGGCGAAGAGTGTTCGCGCTGGGAGCGGGAGCCGCGCTCGCGGCGAGCACCGGGACAGCGGCGGCACACGCGAAACCGGCGCACGCCGAGCCGGGGCTGCCCGGCTTCCAGCACAACCACACGCAGGTCAACGGGGTCCGCCTGCACTACGTCACGGGCGGCAGGGGCGAACCGCTCGTGCTGCTGCCGGGGTGGCCGCAGACGTGGTGGCTCTACCACAAGATCATGCCCGCGCTGGCCGAGCGGTTCCGCGTCATCGCGGTCGACCTGCGCGGCATGGGCGGGTCGGACAAGCCCGCGGGCGGCTTCGACAAGAAGACGATGGCCACGGACATCCACGAGCTCGTCCGCAAGCTCGGGTACCGGAAGGTCAACGTCGTCGGGCACGACCTGGGCAGCATGGTCGCGTTCGCGTTCGCCGCCAACTTCCCGGAGGCGACGAAGAAGGTCGCCTTCATGGACGTCCTGCACCCGGACGAGAGCTTCTACCACATCCCGCTGCTGCCGCCGCCCGGCGTCTTCAGCGTCTGGTGGTTCGCGTTCAACCAGGTCATGGGGCTGCCGGAGCAGCTGCTGGCCGGGCGGTTCCGGTACCTGGCCGACTGGCTGTTCGCCAACACCGCGTTCACCCCGTCCGCCATCGACGAGCGGTCGCGGTCGATCTACGCGCGGGCCTACGACTCACCGGAGGCGATCCGCGCGAGCAACGGCTGGTACCAGGCGTTCCACCAGGACATCGCGGACGGCAAGACCTACGCGAAGCTCACGCCGCCGGTGCTCGGGCTCGCGTCGGTGTCGTCCTACGACCAGTTCCTGGGGACGCTCCCGGCCGTCGCGAACCAGTTCGAGGTCGTGCCGGTCGACGGGTCCGGCCACTGGCTCGCCGAGGAGCGGCCGGACGTCGTCACGAGCGAGATCATCCGTTTCTTCGGCTGACCGACGGGAGGAACGCCGCGATCGCGACGGCCACCAGCGCGGTCGCGGCGCCCAGCCCCATGATCAGGTGGAACCGCAGCGGGGCGGCGACCTGCGTCAGCACGACGCCCGCCACCGCGCTGGACACCGACGTGCCGATCGAGCGCATGAGCGTGTTGAGGCCGTTGGCGGCGGCCGTCTCCGAGGTCGGCACGGCGCCCATGATCAGGGCGGGCATCGCGCCGTAGCCCAGGCCGATGCCGAGGCCGATCACGGCGGAGATGAGCACGAGCTGCCAGATCTCGGACAGCAGGAAGATCCCGATGCAGTAGCCGAAGGCGACGACCAGCGCGCCGACCATCAGCGTCGTCCGGGGGCCGCGCGCGTTCGAGATCCGCGCGGACAGCGGCGACGACGCCATCATGACGAGCCCGGACGGCACCAGCACCAGGCCGGTGACCAGCAGCGACTGACCGAGCCCGTGCCCGTCCCCCACCGGCGCCTGCAGCACCGCCGGCAGCACCAGCGACTGCGCGAACAGGGCGAACGCGAACGACACAGACGCGATGTTGGTCAGCAGCACCTGCTTGCGGGCGGTGGTGCGCAGGTCGACCAGCGGCCGCGGCGCCCTCAGCTCCCACCAGCCCCACACGGCGAGCACGACGGCCGCGCCGACGAACAGGGTGGTGACGGTGCCGCCGCCCCACGTCGACGCCTTCGACACGCCCAGCAGCAGGCAGATCAGCGCGATCGAGAGCCCGACGGCGCCGGGGAAGTCGAACCGGCCGCCGCTGCGCACCGGTGACTCCGGCACCCAGACCAGCACCGCCACGACGGCCAGCGCACCGACGCACGCGGACGTCCAGAACAGCATGTGCCAGTCGCTCTGCTCCACCAGGAACGCCGCCGCGGGCAGGCCGAGCGCGCCGCCGACGCCGAGCGAGGCGCTCATCAGCGCGGTCGCCCCCGCCAGCCGTTCGCGGGGCAGCTCGTCGCGCATGATGCTGATGCCGAGCGGGATCACGCCGACCGCCATGCCCTGCACGACACGCCCGACGACCAGCGGCCCCAGCGAGTTGCTCATCGCCGCGATCAGCGACCCCAGGACGACCATAGACAGGCTGACCAGCAGCATCCGGCGCTTGCCGTACATGTCCCCGAGCCGGCCGATGACGGGCGTCGCGACCGCGCCCGCCAGCAGCGTGGAGGTGATCACCCACGTCGTGTTGCCCGGCGACGAGCCCAGGAGCCGCGGAAACATCGGCAGCAGCGGGACGACGAGGGTCTGCATCAACGAGACGGTGATGCCGCCCGCCGCGAGCACCGCCACGACGACGTTGGGACGCGTGACGGGGCGCGTTTCTTCGAGGAGCACGCCACCGAGTCTAAGTCAGTCACTTGACTTAATCTGGAGCGGTCAAGATGTCCGCGATGTCCGGAGCCGCTCCGGCCACGCGCAGGCGACGCGGGGAAGATGGTGCCGTGATGAGCAAGGTGGACAGCCCGTCCCGGACCGAACGCGCCAACGCCACCCGCGAGCTGATCCTGACGGCCGCGGAGCGCCTGTTCGCCGAGCACGGCGTGCTGGCCGTGTCGAACAGGCAGGTCAGCGAGGCGGCCGGGCAGGGCAACAACGCCGCCGTCGGCTACCACTTCGGCACCAAGGCCGACCTGGTCCGCGCCATCGCGCGCAAGCACCTCGCGCAGGTCGAGGAGGTCCGGCAGCGGATGATCTCCCGGCTCGGGCAGGAGCCGGACCTGCGGGACTGGATGCGGTGCCTGGTCCACCCGCTCACCGAGCACCTGGAGGCGCTCGGCAACCCCACGTGGTTCGCGCGGTTCGGCGCCCAGGTGATGACCGACCCGAGGCTGCGGCCGATCATCGTCGAGGAGAACCGGTCGTCACCGTCGCAGCGGCGCATCCTCGCCGGGCTGGACGTCTGCCTGGCCCACCTGCCGCAGGACGTGCGGGCCGAACGGCACGACATGGCGCGGCAGCTGCTCGTGCACATCATCGCCGAACGGGAACGCGCCCTCGCCGAGAACACCCCGACCCCGAGGACGAGCTGGCACGACGCCGCGACGGGTCTGGTCGACGCGCTGGTGGGCCTGTGGCAGGCGCCGGTCAGCGGCGAGCGCCGCCCCTGAGCCGGACGTCAGCGGGTGGCGGCGTTGTCGCGCAGCCGCCGCAGCACCAGGGCCAGCCGCAGCCGGAACCGCCCCGGTGCCTCGTCGAGGCCGAACCCGAGCACCGCCTCGGCCCGCGCGAGGCGCGCGGTCATCGTGCTGTGGTGCCGGTGCAGCACCGCCGCCGCCTTGCGCACCGAACCGGTGGCGCACAGGGCGTCCAGCGCCGTGATCATGTCCGGTTCCCCGGCGAGCCGGTCGAGCGCGCGGACGTCCGGCAGCGCCGCGATCTCCGCCGGGCTCGTGCCCGCCAGGAGCGCCAGCCCGCCCAGCTCCTCCCACCGCACCACCGGTTCACCGTCCGATGTGTACCGCAGTGCGGCGCGGGCGGCGCGCCACGACTCGGCCGCGTCGATCGCGGGCAGCAGCGGCCCGACGCCCATCCGCCCGGTCACCGGCGGCACCTCCGTGGCGAGCACCGCCCGCACGGAGCCGAGCACCACCGACCGTCCCGGCACCTCCCCGGTGACCGCCAGCACGCGCATCGGCGCCGTGGCGGCGATGCCGAGCAGGTGCAGGGCGCGGGAACGTTCCGCCGTGCCAACGCTTTCCGAGAGCACCAGCTCGACCAGCGCCGGGTCGCCCAGCTCCGGCAGCGGGACGCCGGAGTGCTCCAGCAACACGGCGGCGGCGATCGCGAACCGCTCCAGCAGCATGTCGTCCAGCGGTGCGGGGGTGCCCGGCCGCGCGACCCACACCTCCACGCCGCCCTCCAGCGCGCGGACGGCGGCCTTCGCGGGCACCGGGCCCACCGTGACGGGACCGCCCGCGTCCGCCCGCAGCGCGAGGCCCTGGCCGGGCGCGTGCAGACCGGCGGGGCACCCGGCGAGCTCGGACGTGCTGCGCACCAGCCGGTCGAGCCCCGCCCGCTCGGTGATCAGGCGGTCGAAGAACCCGATCACCCGCACCGCGCCCTCGGCGTCGGCGTCCAGCTCCGACAACCTCAGCAGCAAGCCCTTCATCCCGTCACGATAGCCCCGCCAGGTGGTGGGCGAAGGGCCTGAACCGCCCGCCAGGTGTCGGATGCGCGCGCCACCGCGGAGCACCGAGGATCGGTTCATGAGCTACGACTACGACCCCGAGCTCCTCCCCTGGCTCCACCTGCTGCCCGACGTGCAGCTGACCGGCTACGACTCCTTGCTGGCACTGCGCGCCCAGCAGGAGGGCCCGATGGCCGGTGGGCCCGAGTACGAACCGGTGCACCCGATCGACGTCCGGGACGTCCTGGTGCCCGGACCGTCGGACGCGCCCGACGTGCGGGTGCGGATCTACAGCCCCGCCGACCGCCAGGGGCCCGTGCCGGGGCTGGTCTACGTCCACGGCGGCGGGTTCGTGCTCGGCGACCTGGAGTCGTTCCACCCCCAGGTTCTGCGCGTCGCGGACGAGCTGGGGATCGTGGTCGTGGCCGTGGACTACCGGCTCGCGCCCGAGCACCCCTTCCCCGCTCCGGTCGAGGACTGCTACGCGGCGCTGAAGTGGGTCGCGGAGAAGGCTTCGGAGCTGGGCATCGACCCCGCACGCCTGGGCATCTCCGGAGAGAGCGCCGGCGGCGGGCTCTCCGCCGCGACCGCGCTGCTGGCGCGCGACCGCGGCGGCCCCGCGCTGGCGTTCCAGCTGCTCTCCTTCCCCGAGCTGGACGACCGCCTCGGCACCGAGTCGATGCGGGACTACGTCGACACGCCGATCTGGCACCGCCGCAACGCGATCTACAGCTGGACCGCGTACCTGGGCACCGAGCCGGGCGGCGAGGACGTGTCGCCCTACGCCGCCCCGGCCCGCGCCACCGACCTGTCCGGGCTGCCGCCCGCGTTCGTGACGGCCTGCCAGTACGACCCGCTGCGCGACGAGGGCATCGAGTACGCCCGCCGGCTCGCCCACGCGGGCGTGCCGGTCGAGCTGCGCCTCTACCCCGGCACGTTCCACGGCTCGGTGCTGGTCGGGAGCGCGTCGATCTCGCGCCGGATGACCGACGACGAGCTCGACGCGCTGCGCAGGGGTCTGCGGATCACGGAGTCCCGCTGACCGAGCTGCCCGACCTCGTGACGCGGTAGGTGACGGTGGCGCCGCTCCAGTAGTGGAACGTCAGCGTCACCTGCGCGTTGTCGCGGACCTCGGCGAAGAACTCCGGCGTCAGCGTCGTCACGCCGCTCGTGTAGTCCGGCGCGAAGGCGCGGTCGAACTCCTTGAAGGAGGTCCAGTCGTGCGGCCCGGCGTTCGTCCCGTCGGCGTACCTGGCCTCCATCGTGGCGAGCCGGTCGCCGCGGAAGGCCGTCGGGATCGAGAACGCCCCGGTCGTGCCGGTGGCCGCGGACAGCACCGGCACGTCGTGCGTGATGACGTCGATCCGCCACGGCACCCCGGCCGAGAAGTGGGCGGTCAGCACGGCGTTCGTGCCGTAGACCCGTGAGCCGCTCAACCGGGTCAGCGCCGCGGCGGTCAGGGTGAGCTGGTCGCCGGAGATCGTGTAGTCCGTGCCGCGCACCAGGTCCACGCCGTTGTGCCGCAACGCCGTGAACGTGGTTCCGTTGGGCTGCAACGTGATCGTCTTGGCGGTGATCGCGTTCGCCTTCGCGCTGAACACCATGTCGCTCGACGCCGTGCCGGACCTGGTCGTCCAGCTCGACCTGATCTGCGCCCACAGCTCGGGATCGCTCCACGCGAACGACGTCCGGCCGAGGTGCTGGCCGTTGTCCCACAGCATCGTGGTGATCTGCTTGGCGCGCGCGTAATGACCGAACAGCTCGAAGAACTTGAGCTTCTCGCCCTGCTCGATGGTGCCGGTGTGCCGGTCGAAGCCGAGCAGCCCGTACTCCCCCAGCACCACGGGAACGCCGCGTGCCACGAAGGTGTCGTGGACGCGGTCGAACGAGTCGGTGAGGTCCTTCTGCGCCGTCGCGTCGAAACGGAAGCCACCGGCGACGTTCACGCTGAACGGCCAGTACCCGTAGTAGTGCACGGTCGCGGCGATGTTGCGGTCGCCGAACCCGCTGATCGAGGCCGCCAGCTCGTCGAGCCGCGCCTGCTCCGAGGACGTGTGCAGGGTGGGCAGCACGAGCAGCCGGTTCGCGTTGTTGCCGCCGGAACGCCGCACGATGTCGCGGAACGAGGAGTTCAGCTCGTGCAGCAGCTGCGCGTTCTGGGCGTCACCGGAGCTGCCGGTGAACTGCGGTTCGTTGACGCTTTCGAACACGAGCTTCGCGGGCGCGTCCTTGAACGCGGTCGCCAGCTGCGTCCAGATCGCGTTGTAGCGGGCGAGGACCCCGGTGCGGTCCGAAGGCATGGCGGAGATCCACTGCCACGAGTCGTGGTGGATGTTGATCATCACGTGGAAGCCGTCCGCCAGTGCCCAGCCGACGACCTCCTTGACGCGGTTGAGATACGCGGCCTCGACGGTGTGGTCGGCGGCCTGGTGCTGGCCCCACGTCACGGGGATGCGGATGCTGTTGAAACCCTGCGCCCGCACGGAGTCCAGCAGCGCCTCGGTGACCCGCGGGTTGCCCCACGACGTCTCGTCGGCGCCGGTCGAATCCAGCGTGTTGCCGAGGTTCCACCCCGGCTGCATCGCGGCGACCTGCGCCATCGCATCGCCGGGCACGGGGTTCTCGGTGGTGGTGGTCGTGGTCGTGACCGGGCTGCCGGTGCAGGTGACCCCGTTGAGGGAGAACGACCGCGGCGCGGTGTTCGCGCCCGTCCAGGTGCCGTTGAAGCCGAAGGACACCGTGCGGTTCGTCTCGATCACGGCGTTGTAGCCGGCGTCGGTGGCCACCGCCTGGCCGCCGGACGACGTGACGGTGGCGTTCCAGGCTTGGGCGACCTGCTGACCGGACGGCCACTCCCAGGTCAGCCGCCAGCCGTCGACCCGGTCCCCGACGTTGGCCACGGCGACGTTCGCCGTGAAGCCGCCCTGCCACTGGCTCGCGACCTCGTAGTCCACGCGGCACCCCGGCGCCGCTGCCGCCGGTGCCGCCACCGCGAGCCCGATTCCCGTCGCCACCACCGCGAAAGCCGCCAACAGCGCCACGCCGCGCCGTCCGCTCATGATCCACCTCCGTTTTCTGGGAACGTTCCCAGATTTTCGAAACTGTAGCCATGTCCTTGTGCGACAGGAAGATCGTGTCGAACCGGAGGACACCGACGTCGAACTGTGGTCGAACGGAATCGATGGGAGCGTTGCGCAGCACGCAATTAAGTCGAACTGTCGAACAGGAGCGGAAAATTTCCTGCGTGACCGTTACAGTCCGGTTTCTGGGAGCGCTCCCAGTCCTACGTCGAAGCTTCAGTCATCGGAGGCTCACGTGCGCATGTCGAGAGCTGTGCCGGTCGTCCTCGCCGCCGTGCTGACGGCGCTCGCGGCGTTGTCGGGGCCGCTGGCGTCCCCGTCGGCCGCCGCTCCCGCGTACAACTACGCGGAGGCGTTGCAGAAGTCGATCTGGTTCTACGACGCCCAGCGCTCGGGGGCGCTTCCGGCGGGCAACCGCGTGAGCTGGCGGGCCGGCTCCGCGCTGAACGACGGGTCCGACGTCGGGCTCGACCTGTCCGGCGGGTTCTACGACGCGGGCGACCACGTGAAGTTCGGTCTGCCCTTCGCGTTCACGATGTCGATGCTCGCCTGGGGCGTCGTGGAGAACCGGGACGCCTACGCGAGCTCCGGCCAGCTGCCGCACCTGCTCTCGAACCTCAAGCACGGCACCGACTGGATCATCAAGGCGCACCCGTCGCCCAACGTCGTCTACGGGCAGGTCGGCGCGGGCAACCCCGACCACGCCTGGTGGGGCTCGGCCGAGGTCATGACGATGGCCCGTCCTTCGTACAAAGTGGACGCTTCCTGCCCCGGCTCCGACCTCGCGGGCGAGTACGCGGCCGCGATGGCCTCGGCCTCGATGGTCTTCCAGGCCACCGACCCCACCTACGCGGCGACCCTGCTGACGCACGCGAAGCAGCTCTACTCGTTCGCGGACACCTACCGCGGCAAGTACAGCTCCTGCATCACCGACGCCTCGAACTTCTACAACTCGTGGAGCGGCTACCAGGACGAGCTGGTGTGGGGCGCGATCTGGCTGCACCGCGCCACCGGTGACGCGTCCTACCTCACCAAGGCGAAGGCCGAGTACGAGAAGCTCAGCACCGAACCGCAGAGCAGCGAGCGGTCCTACAAGTGGACGATCGCGTGGGACGACAAGTCTTATGGCGCCTACGTCCTGATGGCGAAGCTGACCGGTGAGCAGACCTACGTCAACGACGCGAACCGCTGGCTCGACTACTGGACGACCGGGTACAACGGCAACCGGATCCGCTACTCCCCCGGCGGCCAGGCGGTGCTCGACAGCTGGGGATCGCTGCGGTACGCGGCCAACACCGCGTTCGCCGCGCTGACCTACTCCGACTGGCTGTCCACCCGGGACAGCACGCGGGCGCGCACCTACCACGACTTCGGCGTGCGGCAGATCAACTACGCGCTGGGCGACAACCCGCGCAACTCCAGCTACGTCGTCGGCTTCGGCGCGAACTCGCCGCGCAACCCGCACCACCGCACGGCGCACGGCTCGTGGGCCGACAGCATCCAGGAACCCGCCGTCAGCCGGCACGTGCTCTACGGCGCGCTGGTCGGCGGTCCCAGCACCAACAACGACGCCTACACCGACAGCCGCAGCGACTACGTGATGAACGAGGTCGCGCTCGACTACAACGCGGGCTTCACCAGTGCCCTCGCCCGCCTCTACGGCGAGTACGGCGGCACGCCGCTCGCGAACTTCCCCGTGGCCGAGACGCCGGACGGGCCCGAGCTCACGGTTCAGGCGTCGGTGAACCAGAGTGCCACGCAGTTCACCGAGGTGAAGGCGTTCCTGCTCAACAAGAGCGCGTGGCCGGCCAGGACGTTCAACGGCACCCTGCGCTACTACTTCACGCTCGACGGCGCGACGACGCCGAGCCAGATCACCGTCACGACGAACTACAACCAGTGCGGGGCGGCGAGCGCGCCCGTGCAGCACCAGGGTTCGGTGTACTACGTGGAGATCCCGTGTCCCGGTGTGGCACCGGCCGGGCAGTCCGCGTACCGCAAGGAGGTCCAGTTCCGCATCACCAGCGCGGGCACCTGGGACCCGTCCAACGACTGGTCGTACGTGGGCCTCGGCAGCGGCAACACCGTCGTCCAGACCGACCGGCTCGTGCTGCGCGAGAACGGCAAGACCGTCTGGGGCACCGAACCGGACGGCGGCAGCGGAGTCGAGGACTCCGAACCCCCGTCGGTCCCGAGTGGACTGACCACGTCGAACGTCACCAGCAGCGGCGTCACGCTGAGCTGGACGGCTTCGACCGACAACCTCGGCGTGGCCGGGTACGAGGTCCTGAACGGCAGCACTGTCCTCGGTTCGTCAGCCACCACCACCCTCCGGCTGACCGGCCTCACCCCCGACACGTCCTACTCGCTCGCGGTGCGGGCCAGGGACGCCGCGGGGAACGTCTCCGCCGCGAGCAGCGCGGTCACCGTGCGGACTCTTCCCGGTGACAGCGGCGGCGGGACGCTGGCGGTGCAGCACAAGGGATCCGGCCCGGCCACGTCGAACCAGATCGGCGCCACGCTCCAGCTGACCAACCGCGGCACGTCCCCCGCCGCCCTCGGCACCACGACGATCCGGTACTGGTTCACCGGCGACTCGCCGTCGGCGAGCTACCAGGCGTGGTGCGACTGGGCGCAGCTCGGCTGCTCGGGCATCACGGTGCGGGTGATCAAGCTCACGACCGCCCGCACCGGAGCCGACGCCTACCTGGAGGTCACCCTGCCCTCCCGCGACCTCGCGGCGGGGGCGAGCACGGGCGACATCCAGGTGCGGATCGCCAAGTCCGATTGGTCCACTTTCAACCAGTCCGACGACCACAGCTACCGCGTGAGCGCCGCTCTCACGGACTTCGACAGGGTGACCGCGCACACCGGCGGGACCCTCGTGTGGGGCACCGAGCCCTGAGGACTTCGGGGCGGGACGTTCTGCACCTGCAGGCGTCCCGCACCGACCCCAAGCCGCGTTCCCGGCACAGCGGCGTGTCGGGAACGCGCTCTCACGGCCCTACGATGAAGTCATGACGGAGATCGACCGGCACCGGCGGCCAGGCCCGCGCATCGAGGAGGTGGCGCGGTTGGCCGGTGTTTCCAAGTCGACGGTCTCCCGCGTGATCAACGGCGAGCAGTACGTCAGCGCCAAGGCGCGCGACGCCGTGCACACCGCCATCACGCACCTCAAGTACAGCCCGAACCAGGCGGCCCGCTCGCTCGCGGGCAGCAAGGCCAACGCGATCGCGCTGATCGTCTCCGAGCAGGGCGGGCGGGTCCTCGGCGACCCGTTCTTCGCCGGGGTGATGCGCGGCGTGCACGCCGAGCTGGCAGGGCGCCACATCCAGCTGCTGCTCATGATGAGCCGGCCGGAGGACCACAACGACCTGCTCACCTACCTCGCGGGCGGCCACGTCGACGGCGCGCTGCTGGTGAGCCTGCACGGCGACGACCCGTTGCCGCGCAAGCTCCAGGAGCTCGGCGTTCCCGTGGTCGTGGGCGGCCGTCCCCTCGCCGCCACCACCGTTCCCTTCGTCGACTCGGACAACTTCACCGGTGGCCTCGACGCCGTCCGGCACCTCGTCTCGATAGGACGGCACCGGATCGCGACGGTGGCGGGCCCGCGCGACATGGCGGCGGGGCTCGACCGGCTCAGCGGCTGGCGGCGCGGGCTCGGCGAGGCGAAGCTGCCCGCGGACCTCGTCGCCGAGGCCGACTTCACGCCGGAGAGCGGCGCGCAGGCGATGGCGAACCTGCTGGACAGGGCCCCTGACATCGATGCCGTCTTCGTGGCGGCGGACATCATCGCCATCGGCGCCCTCCAGGTCCTGCACGCCAGAGGCAGACGCATCCCGCAGGACGTGGCGGTGGTCGGGTTCGACGACTCGCTGCTGGCCTCGACCGCGACGCCGCCGCTCACCACCGTCCGCCAGGACGTCGAGCAGCTCGGCCGCACGATGACGTGGCGCCTGCTGGGCGAGCTCGCGGGCGAGGAAGGACTGCCGCCGTCACTGCTGCTGCCGACGTCGCTGGTGCGTCGCGAGAGCGCCTGACGAGACGTCGTCTCACCCGAAAGCGCTACACCGACCGAGGGAACCGGGGCGGGCGTCCAGCAGGGCGTCCGCCCCGGAACCGTCTGGGGACCTCCCAGAAAGCCGGTTCCCGGCGCGCTGCGTGCCGGACGCGCCACTCACTGTTAACCCAAAGGTCACAGTTCCGGGAACGCTCCCAGGTTTCCCAACTGTGACCTGAGGATGAACATCGAGGTCACCCGGTTATCGCAGCCCGGAAACGCCTGGTGTACCCCGGAGTGTGTCTTGACACACGTTCGAAGCCAGTACGACACTCCTCCGCATCTGGGAGCGCTCCCAGAACCCGCCGCCGAGACCAGAGGAGTTCTCCCGTGCGACACCGTAGGGTCAGCGTGCTGATCTGTGCCGCCGTGTCCGCCGTCGTCATGACCGCGTGCGGATCAGGCGGGTCCGGCCAGTCGGCAGACGGCAAGACCGAGCTGACGATCGCGACGTTCAACGAGTTCGGCTACGAAGAGCTGTTCAAGGAGTACGAGGCAGCTCACCCGGACATCAAGATCACGCAGCGCAAGACCGGCCAGGGCCAGCCGCACCACCAGAACCTGTTCACCAAGCTCGGCGCCGGCTCCGGCCTCGCCGACATCGAGGGCGTCGAAGAGGGCTACCTCAGCCAGGTGATGGCGAAGTCGGGTCAGTTCAACGACCTGAACGAGATCGGCCCGAAGATCGAGGACGGCCGCTGGCTGGACTGGAAGACCCAGGCGATCACCACCAAGGACGGCAAGCTCATCGGCTACGGCACCGACATCGGTCCGCTGGCCATGTGCTACCGCAAGGACCTGTTCGAGCAGGCCGGCCTGCCGTCCGACCCGGAGGGCGTGAAGACGCTCTTCGCCACGTGGGACAGCTACTTCGCCGCGGGTGACCAGTTCATCGCGAAGGTCCCGGGCGTCGCGTGGTTCGACAGCGCCGCGCAGGTCTACAACGCCATGCACAACCAGCTGGAGACCGGCTACTACGACACCTCCGACAAGCTGGTCGTCGACACCAACCCCGACATCAAGAAGAACTGGGACACCGTCGCGGCGGCCGTCTCGAAGGGACAGTCGGCCCGTCTCGTGGCGTTCAGCCCCGAGTGGAACACCGGCTTCAAGCTCGGCAAGTTCGCCACCAAGACCTGCCCGTCGTGGATGCTCGGTGTCGTCGAGTCGCAGGCCGGTGCCGAGAACGCCGGCAAGTGGGCGGTCACCGACGCGTTCCCGAACGGTGGCGGCAACTGGGGCGGTTCGTACCTGACCGTGCCGAAGCAGAGCAAGAACGCGCAGAAGGCCGCCGAGCTCGCCGCGTGGCTGACCCAGCCGGAGCAGCAGATCAAGGCGTTCAAGGCCAAGGGCACGTTCCCGAGCCAGGTCAAGGCCCTCGACGCGCCGGAGCTGCTGGAGCAGACCAACGCGTACTTCGGTGACGTGAAGGCGGGCGAGCTCTTCGCCACGCAGGCCAAGAAGATCAAGGCCGCGCAGTACAAGGGCCCGGCCGACGGTCAGATCCAGGAGACGGTCTTCAGCCCGGCTCTGCAGTCGATCGAGCAGGGCAAGAACGCTGAGGAAGCCTGGACGGCGGCCGTCGACGGCGCTAAGAAGGCGGCCAAGTAGTGACCGCCACTCTTCCTGAGGTGGAGGACCGCGGACGAGCGAACACCGCTCGGCCGCGGCCTCCGCGGCGTCACCGGCTGTCCAACCTGGACGCCAAGGTCTCGCCCTACCTGTTCGTCGCGCCGTTCTTCGTGCTCTTCGGCGCGATCGGGCTGTTCCCGCTGCTCTACACGGCCTACGTCTCCCTGTTCGACTGGGAGGTCGGTGACGACGAACCGGCGTTCATCGGACTGGAGAACTTCCGGACGCTCGTCGCGGACGACCAGTTCTGGAACGCGCTGTTCAACACGTTCAGCATCTTCTTGCTCTCGAGCGCGCCCCAGGTCGTCGTCGCGGTGGTCATCGCGGCGCTGCTGAACGCGAACCTGCGGGCCCGCACGGGCTGGCGGATGGGCGTTCTGCTCCCCTACGTCGCGAGCCTCGTCGCTCTGACGATCATCTTCGGCAACCTGTTCGGCCCCCAGTACGGCCTGGTGAACGACGTGCTCGGGCTCGTCGGCATCGAGCCGATCGACTGGCAGGCCAGCACGTTCGGCAGCCACGTCGCCATCGCCTCGATGGTCAACTGGCGGTGGACCGGCTACAACGCGCTGATCATCCTCGCCGCGATGCAGGCGATCCCGAGGGACGTCTACGAAGCGGCGGTCGTGGACGGCGCCAGCGCCCTGCGGCAGTTCTTCAGCATCACCCTCCCGATGCTGAAGCCGACGCTGATCTTCGTGATCGTCACGTCGACGATCGGCGGCCTGCAGATCTTCACCGAGCCGAAGCTGTTCGAACCAGCCGGCGGCAGTGGCGGCGGCACGGAACACCAGTACCAGACAGTCGTGCTCTACCTGTACCAGTCGGCCTTCCAGGGTCTCGACCTCGGCTACGCCTCCGCCATCGCGTGGGTGCTGTTCCTGATCGTGATCGCGGTCGCCGGCCTCAACTTCCTCATCACCAGGAGGGCGGTCCGATGACGAACCGCAGACCCTCGTTCCTGGTGTACGGCCTCCTCGGCGCGTTCGTGCTCGGCTCGGCGTTCCCGTTCTACTGGTCGTACCTGGTCGCGAGCCGTGACAACTCGGTGCTGACCGGCGACTTCACGCTGATCCCGGGTGGCAACTTCATCGCGAACGCCTCCAGGGTGTTCGACTCCATCCCGTTCTGGAAGGCGCTCGGCAACAGCTTCATCGTGTCCGGCACGGTGACGCTGTCGGTCGTGCTGCTGTCGACGCTCGCCGGGTTCGCCTTCGCCAAGCTGCGGTTCCGCGGCCGCGGGGTGCTGTTCCTGTTCGTCGTGGCCACGCTGGCGGTGCCGACGCAGCTCGGCATCATCCCGCTGTACATGGCGATGGCCGAGTTCGGCTGGGCGGGCGAGCTGGAAGCCGTGATCGTGCCGAACCTGGTCACCGCGTTCGGCGTGTTCTGGATGCGGCAGTACCTCGTGGACGCCATCCCCGACGAGCTCGTCGAGGCGGCGCGCATGGACGGCTGCAGCCTGTGGCGGACGTTCTGGCACGTGGCGCTGCCCGCGGCCCGTCCCGCCGCCGCGATGCTCGGTGTCTTCACGTTCATGCAGTCCTGGAACGACTTCCTGTGGCCGCTCGTCGTCCTCAACGCCGACAACCCGACTCTCCAGGTGGCGCTGGAGAAGCTGCAAAGCGGCTACTACGTCGACTACTCGCTGGTCCTCGCCGGAACGACGCTCGCGACGATTCCGGTGCTCATCGTCTTCCTCGTACTCGGGCGGCAGATCGTCGCCGGTGTCATGCAGGGCGCCGTCAAGGGGTGAAAATGGAGAACATTGTTTTCCCGCAGGGTTTTCTGTGGGGAGCCGCGACCGCGGCCTTCCAGGTGGAAGGCGCGACCGAGGTGGACGGCCGCACCGACTCGATCTGGGACGAGTTCTGTCGCCAGCCCGGGAAGGTGGTCGGCGGAGACTGCGGTGAGCCCGCGGCCGACCACTACCGCCGGTTCGAGCAGGACGTCGCCCTGATGGCGGACCTCGGGCTCAAGGCGTACCGGTTCTCCATCGCCTGGCCGCGCGTGCGGCCGGACGGTGGCAAGGTCAACCAGGCCGGTCTCGACTTCTACAGCAGGCTCGTGGACACGCTGCTGGAGAACGACATCCTGCCGTGGCCGACGCTGTACCACTGGGACCTGCCGCAGGCGCTGGAGGTGGAGGGCGGCTGGGCCAACCGCGACACCGCGTTCCGCTTCGCGGAGTACGCGACGTCCGCGGTCGAAGCCCTCGGCGACCGCGTCAGCTCGTGGACGACGCTCAACGAGCCGTGGTGCTCGGCGTTCCTCGGCTACGCCTCGGGTGTGCACGCCCCCGGCCGCCAGGACCCGCGCGCGGCCGTGTCCGCGGTGCACCACCTGCTGCTGGGCCACGGGCTCGCCGCCGACGCGATCCGCGCCGGCGTCCCCGGTGCCCAGGTGGGCATCACGCTCAACATGTACCCGATCATCCCGGTCGACCCGAGCAACCCCGCGGACCTCGACGTGGCGCGCCGTCTCGACGGCCTTCAGCAGCGGATCTTCCTCGACCCGTTGCTGCGCGGCGAGTACCCGGCCGACATCGTGGCCGACCTGGAGCCGTTCGGGTTCGCCGGCAACGTCCAGGACGGTGACCTGGACATCATCTCCGGGCCGCTCGACATGCTCGGCGTGAACTACTACAGCGAGCACTACGTCAGCTCGTCGGCCAACGGCAGCGAGCCCGGCCCGTCCCCGTGGGTGGGCGTGGAGCAGGCGTCGTTCCCCCGCAGGGACGCGCCGATCACCGACATGGGCTGGGAGGTCCGGCCGGACGGCCTGACCGCCACGCTGCTGCGGCTGCACCACGACTACCCGCGGCTGCCGCTGTACATCACGGAGAACGGGGCCGCGTTCCGCGACCACGTCAACGGCTCCGGTGCGATCGACGACGTCGACCGCACCGGCTTCATCGCCTCCCACCTCCGCGCCGCCCACACGGCGATCGAGGCGGGAGTCGACCTGCGCGGGTACTTCTGCTGGTCGCTGCTGGACAACTTCGAGTGGGCCGAGGGGTACGCGAAGCGGTTCGGCATCGTCCACGTCGACTACGACACCCAGGTCCGCACCCCGAAGATGAGTGCGAGGTGGTACAGCCGGGTGGCGCGCGACAACGCGCTGGTCTCCGTCTCATGACGGAAGGCAGGAGTCGGCGCCCCGGCCCGCGCATCGAAGAGGTCGCGCGCGTGGCCGGGGTGTCGAAGTCGACCGTGTCCAGGGTGATCAACGGCGAGAAGTACGTGAGCGAGCGGTCGCGCCAGGCGGTCCACCGCGCGATCGCGCTGCTCGGGTACAGCCCGAACCACGCCGCCCGCACCCTGGCCGGCAGCAAGGCGAACGCCATCGCGCTGGTGATCTCGGAACAGGGCAGCCGGGTGCTGGCCGACCCGTTCTTCGCCGGGATCCTGCGCGGTGTGCACGCCGAGCTCGCCGGACGGCACGTCCAGCTCCTGCTGATGATGAACCAGCCGCTCGACGGGGAGGACCAGGTCGCCTACCTCACGGGCGGCCACGTCGACGGGGCGCTCGTCGTGAGCCTGCACGGCGAGGACCCGTTGCCGAGGACGTTGCACGAGACGGGCTTGCCCGTCGTGTCGGGTGGCCGTCCCCTCGCGGGTGGCGGCGCCCCGTTCGTCGACTCGGACAACTTCAACGGCTCCCTGGGAGCCGTGCGCTTCCTCATCTCGCTGAACCGCCAGAAGATCGCCACGATCGCGGGCCCGCGGGACATGGCCGTGGGCATGGACCGGCTGAGCGGCTGGCGGTGCGGGCTCGCCGAGCACGGCATGCCCGTGGACCTGGTGGTGCACAGCGACTTCACGCCCGAGAGCGGCGCCCTCGCCATGGAGGAGCTGCTGCGCAGGGCACCCGATCTCGACGCGGTCTTCGTGGCCGCGGACATCATGGCCGTGGGCGCGTTGCGGGTGTTGCAGGCCCAGGGCCGCCGGATTCCCGACGACGTGGCCGTCGTGGGGTTCGACGACTCGGTGCTGGCCGCCACCGCGACGCCGCCGCTCACCACCGTCCGGCAGAACGTCGAGCAGCTCGGCCGCACCATGACGTGGCGCCTGCTCGCCGAGCTCGGCGGGGACGAGAAGCTGCCGCAGTCGATGCTGCTGCCGACCTCCCTGGTGCGCCGCGCGAGCGCGTGACCGCGCGGACGCGCGTGGGCGCCCACCCTTGCGGATGAGCGCCCACGTGGCGGTGAAGACTCAGACGGTCGCGGCGGTGCGGGACGCGAGGCCCTCGATCACGGCGGCCAGCTTCTCGGTGACCTCGGGGTCGTCGACCGGGTGCAGCTCGGCGAAGCGCACGACGGAGCCCGGGATGGACAGGGTCAGGTCCTCGGCGACCGCCGCACCGGCGATCTTGACGGCCTTGCGGGCCTCGTCCTGCGCCCACACGCCGCCGTACTGGCCGTAGGCGGTGCCCACGACGGCGACCGGCTTCTCCTGCAGCGCGCCGGCGCCGAACGGGCGCGACAGCCAGTCGATGGCGTTCTTCAGCACGGCGGGGATGGTGCCGTTGTACTCCGGCGAGACGAGCAGCACGGCGTCGGCCTCGGCGACGGCCTCGCGCAGCTTCGTCGCGGCGGCCGGGACCGTGCCCTCGACGTCGATGTCCTCGTTGTAGAACGGCACGGCGTCCAGGCCCTCGTACACGCTGATCTCGACCTGCTCCGGCGCGATCTGCACGGCGGCCTCGGCGAGCCTGCGGTTGTGCGAGCCGGACCGGAGAGAGCCGACGAGCGTGATGATGCGAACGGCCATGATGTGAACTCCCGGAGGATGAGAGGGTGAGGTCGACTACGGCGATAAACGGGACGCGGCCCGGTTGTCTTCCGGATAGGCTGCCATAGTGATCGACGGCACACCCCTCCCCCTCGCGGACCAGCGGAAGCCACCGCGGGCGGACGCAGCACGCAACCGGGCGCTGCTGCTCGACGCCGCGGCGGCGCTGGCGGCGCGGTGCGGGGCGGCGGCGATCACGATGGAGTCCGTCGCCGCGGCGGCCGGCGTGGGCAAGGGCACCGTGTCGCGGCGGTTCGGCGACCGCAACGGCCTGCTCCAGGCCCTGCTCGACCACTCGGAACGCCAGTTCCAGGAGGCGTTCCTGACCGGCCCTCCCCCACTCGGGCCCGGCGCGGACCCGCTGACGCGGCTGCACGCCTACGGCCCGGCCGCGGTGCGCCACGAACACCTCCACCGCGACCTCTACCTGGCGGCCGAACCGCCGCCGGGACGCCGGTACTCGGTCCCCGCCGGGCAGCTGCGGCACCGGCACGTGGCCCTGCTGCTGCGCGCCGCCCTCCCGGACGCCGACGCGGGACTCCTCGCCCACACCCTGCTGGCGTCGGTGGACCGCGTGCTCGTGGACCACCTGGTGCGCGAGGAGGGCGTGTCGCTGGAACGGGTGGAGGCGGCGTGGCACGACCTGGTCGACCGCCTGCTGGGACGGCGCGCGTAGACGTCGGCTGGTCACGTCCGGGACAGTCGCGACCGGACGGACTTCCCGGACATCGCCGGGATCGAGTCGAATCGACCATCGAACGCGGCCACTGACCGACCGGCTCTTGTAGCCGCCGCCGAACTCGCCCTACGGTCGCCTGGGAGCGCTCCCAGACACCCCGTCGGCGAGGCGCTCCCAGACGCCCGTCGACGAGGACGGAGAACCTCACTGCCATGAGATCGCAACCCCCACGCCTGCTCGCCGCGACCCTGCTCGTGGCGCTCACCGCGTTCCCGCTGGCGGCACCCGCCGCCGCGGCGGACTACGAGCGCGTGCTCAACGGGTCGTTCGACAGCGGCAGCGCCGATCCCTGGTGGCCCGGCGCCGGAGTGTCCAACCGCGTGACCGGCGGCGAGCTGTGCGCGTCGGTCACCGGCGGCACCGCGAACCCCTGGGACGCCCTGATCGGCCAGAACGGCGTGCCGTTCGAGAGCGACCAGTCGTACACGTTCTCGTTCGACGCCCACGCCACGACGGAGCAGCCCGTCACGGCCGCGGCGGGCGAAAGCGTGAGCCCCTACCGCGGGATCGCCAGCAAGCAGTTCACGGTCACGCCGCAGAAGCAGCGCTTCACGTTCACCTTCACGTCCACTCTGGACTTCCCCGACGCCGGTCACGGCCAGGTGGCGTTCCAGCTCGGCGGGCAGGACTTCGACAACACGGTCTGCGTCGACAACGTGTCGGTGGTCGGCGGCGTGAAGCCGCCCGGCGGGGGCAACCCGACGCCCACCAAGAAGGTCCAGGTCGACCTCGTGGCGTACGCGCCGGGCCTGCCCAAGCGCGCGACGCTCGTCTCCGACGCCACCGCCCCGCAGGCGTGGACGCTCAAGAGCTCCGCGGGCGCGACCGTCGCGAGTGGACAGACCACGCCGAAGGGCCTGGACGCCACGTCCGGCGACCGGGTGCACATCATCGACTTCTCGTCGTTCGACACCCCCGGCTCCGGCTACACGCTGGTCGTGGGCGAGGAGAGCAGCTACCCGTTCGACATCTCCGCGGACGCGTTCAAGAAGCTGCGCTACGACTCGCTGGCGTTCTTCTACCACCAGCGCAGCGGAACGCCGATCGAGGCGCAGTACGTCGGTGACGAGTACGCGCGTCCCGCCGGGCACATCAACGTCGCGCCCAACAAGGGCGACAACAACGTCCCGTGCCGCGCCGACCTCGCCTGCGGCTACACGCTCGACGTGCGCGGCGGCTGGTACGACGCGGGTGACCACGGCAAGTACGTCGTCAACGGCGGCATCGCGACCTGGCAGCTGCTCAACGCCTACGAGCGCGCCTCCCTGGTCGGCGACGCGACCGCGTTCCGCGACGGCTCGCTGGCCATCCCGGAGAAGGCCAACGGCGTGCCCGACCTGCTCGACGAGGCGCGCTGGGAGGTCGACTTCCTGCTGAAGATGCAGGCACCCGGCGGCATGGCGCACCACAAGATCCACGACGAGAACTGGACGGCACTGCCGACCAGGCCCGAACTGGACTCCGAGGTCCGCCGCCTGTCGGCGACCAGCACGGCGGCGACGCTGAACCTGGCCGCCGTCGCGGCGCAGGCGTCCCGGCTGTGGAAGAACATCGACGCCACCTACGCGGCGACGACGCTGGAAGCGGCCCGCAAGGCGTACGCCGCGGCCAAGGCCAACCCGGCCAAGATCGCCGACCCGAACGACGGCACCGGCGGCGGCGCGTACAGCGACAACGTCCTCACCGACGAGTTCTACTGGGCCGCCTCGGAACTGTTCGCGACGACCGGCGAGGCCGCCTACCGCACCGACGTGACGTCGTCCCCGCACTACAAGGCGGCGAGCCTGAGCCGTGAGGGCTTCCACTGGGGCGGCACGGCCCCGCTGGGCGACATCACGCTCGCCCTCGTCCCGAACGGCCTGCCGGCGGCGGACGTCTCGGCGATCAAGTCGTCCTTCGCCACCGTCGCGGACCAGCACCTGACCGCGATGTCCGGCATGGGCTACGCCGCGCCGTACGACAACAGCACGGCGGGCTACGTCTGGGGCTCGAACTCGGCGGTCCTGAACAACGCCACCGTGCTCGCACTGGCGCACGACTTCACCGGTGCCGAGAAGTACCGCGAAGGCGTGTTCGAGGCGCTGCACTACCTCCTCGGCCGCAACCCGCTCACCACCTCGTACGTGGCGGGCTACGGCGACCAGGCGATGCGCAACGCCCACCACCGCTTCTGGGCCAACCAGAACGACCCGACCCTGCCGATCGCCCCGCCCGGATCGCTGTCGGGCGGCCCGAACAGCGCTCTGCAGGACCCGGTCGCGCAGCGCGTGCTCGTCGGCTGCCCGCAGCAGAAGTGCTGGGTCGACGACATCGAGGCGTACTCGGTGAACGAGGTGGCGATCAACTGGAACTCCGCCCTCGCGTGGGTCTCCGGCTGGGCGGCGGAGAAGGTGGGCACCCCCACCACCCCGCCGACGCCGGACTGCGAGGTCGGCTTCACCGCGGGCCGCTGGCCCGGCGGCCTGTCCGCGCAGGTCAAGGTGACCAACACCGGCACCACCCCGTGGGCCGACTGGAAGCTCGCCTTCGCCCTGCCCGGCGACCAGCGGGTGACCGCCGGCTGGTCGGCGACCTGGAGCCAGACCGGCCAGAACGTGACCGCGACGAGCATGTCGTGGAACGGCGCGGTCGAGGCGGGCAAGTCCGTCTACATCGGCTTCAACGGGTCCGGGAGCGGAGGCGACCCGACCGCCTTCACGGTCAACGGCAAGACCTGCCGGACCGCCTGAGCACCCGCTGACCGAGCGCCCGTCCCCACCGCGGTGGGGGCGGGCGTTTGGCGTTTCCGGGGTGGCGGGGTGCGGCTGGGGCTCGGGCGGCGCGGAGGAGGCAGCCCGGTTGGGCGCGACCCGATCGAGGGCTGCCCGGCCGACAGGCTGCCCGGCCCACCTCCGAACCCCCGCCCCGCGACCCGGCAGAACCCGCCAGCCGAACCCCCCAAGCCTCCCCGTTTCCCCTGCCACCCGCGCTGTGAGCGCTAACAGCATCACCTTGCCGTTACCGTCTCGACTCTTGACGCGGCTGTTGTTAGCGATAACACTCGCCCCCCACAGCATTGTTGCCTGCCGGTGACATCGAGGAGAACCAATGAGGCTTGTCCGGATCGCGGTCACCACCGCACTCGCCGTCTCCCTCGCGGCCTGCGGTTCCACGGAGAAGACAGTCGACCAGCAGAGCGGAACCGGGGACGGTGCGCTGGTGGGCGTCACGATGCCAACCCGGTCGTCCGAGCGGTGGGTCCGCGACGGCGACAGCCTCAAGAAGAGCCTTGAGGCCAAGGGGTACAAGGTCGACCTGCAGTACGCGGAGGACAACATCCCGACGCAGGCCAACCAGATCGAGAACCAGATCACCAAGGGCGTGAAGCTGCTGATCGTCGCGTCGATCGACGGCAAGGCGCTCAGCTCGCAGCTGCAGCAGGCCGCGGACGCGAAGATCCCCGTGATCTCCTACGACCGGTTGCTCCTGAACACGCCGAACGTCGACTACTACGCGACGTTCGACAACTTCAAGGTCGGTGTGCAGCAGGCGAACTCGCTGCTGGACGGGCTGAAGACCAGGGGCGAGGGGCCGTTCAACATCGAGATCTTCGCCGGATCCCCAGACGACAACAACGCCACGTTCTTCTACAACGGCGCGATGTCGGTGCTCCAGCCGCTGATCGACCAGGGCAAGCTCGTCGTCAAGTCCGGTCAGACGGACTTCAAGACCACCGCGATCCTGCGCTGGGACGCGGCCACCGCGCAGCGGCGCATGGAGGACCTGCTGACCTCGACGTACGGCAACGCCAAGGTCGACGGCGTCCTGTCGCCGTTCGACGGCCTGTCGATCGGCATCCTCTCGGCGCTCAAGAGCAACGGCTACGGCACGGGCGGCCAGCCCTACCCGATCGTGACCGGGCAGGACGCCGAGGTCGCCTCGATGAAGTCGATCATCGCGGGTGAGCAGTACTCGACGATCTTCAAGGACCTCCGCCAGCTCACCGACGTGGCGGCGAACATGGCCGACGCGGTGCTCAAGGGCACCAAGCCGGAGGTCAACAACACGACCGACTACGACAACGGCGAGAAGGTCGTGCCGTCGTTCCTGCTCCAGCCGGTTCCCGTCGACAAGTCGAACTACCAGAAAGAGCTGATCGACTCCGGCTACTACACCGCCGACCAGCTCAGGTAGGGCCCGTGTCCGACGACGTCCTGGTGATGCGCGGCATCACCAAGAGGTTCGCGGGTGTCACCGCGCTGCACGAGGTCTCGCTGACCGTGCGGCGCGGTGAGATCCACGCGATCTGCGGGGAGAACGGCGCTGGCAAGTCCACGCTGATGAAGGTGCTGTCCGGGGTGCACCCGCACGGCACGTACGAGGGCGAGATCCTCTTCGAGGGTGAGCCGTGCGCGTTCCAGAGCGTGCGCGACAGCGAGCGGCGCGGGATCGTGATCATCCACCAGGAGCTGGCGCTGTGCGGCCAGCTCTCGGTCGCGGAGAACATCTTCCTCGGCAACGAGCGGTCGCGGCGCGGGTTCGTCGACTGGAACCGCACCAACCACGAGGCCCAGGCGCTGCTCGACCGCGTCGGGCTGCGGGAGAGCCCGACGACGCGGGTCGACGACCTCGGCGTAGGCAAGCAGCAGCTCGTCGAGATCGCGAAGGCGCTGTCGAAGGAGGTCAAGCTCCTCATCCTCGACGAGCCGACGGCGGCGCTCAACGACGACGACTCGCAGCACCTGCTCGACCTGCTCGACGGGCTGCGGTCGGAGGGCGTCACCTCGGTGATCATCTCCCACAAGCTGGGTGAGGTCACGAGGATCTCCGACACCGTCACGGTGCTGCGCGACGGCAAGACCATCGAGACGCTGCCCGCGCAGGGGCTGAGCGAGGACCGCATCATCGCCGGCATGGTCGGCCGCGACCTGGAGCACCGGTTCCCGCCGCGCACGCCCGACATCGGCGAGGAGGTGCTGCGCATCGAGGACTGGACGGTGCACAGCCCCGCCCAGCCGGACCGGGTGGTCGTGGACAGGGCGACGTTGTCGTTGCGGCGCGGGGAGATCGTCGGTCTCGCCGGCCTGATGGGCGCCGGGCGCACGGAGCTCGCGATGAGCGTGTTCGGCCGCTCCTACGGTGTCGGCGTCTCCGGGCGGGTCGTCAAGGACGGCCGGGAGATCGACACGCGCACGGTGCGGTCGGCGATCCGGCACGGCATCGCGTACGTGAGCGAGGACCGCAAGCGCTACGGGCTCAACCTGATCGAGGGCGTACAGCGCAACGTCTCCGCGGCGGCGCTGGACAAGCTGTCGAGCCGCGGCTGGGTGAACGAGAACGAGGAGAACTCGGTCGCCGAGCGGTACCGCAGGTCCATGGGCATCAGGACGTCGTCGGTGTCCACGCCGACCGGCACGCTGTCGGGCGGCAACCAGCAGAAGGTCGTGCTGGCGAAGTGGATGTTCACCGACCCGGACGTGCTGATCCTCGACGAGCCGACGCGCGGCATCGACGTCGGCGCGAAGTACGAGATCTACTCGATCATCAACGACCTGGCCGCGCAGGGCAGAGCCGTGCTGGTGATCTCCTCCGAGCTGCCGGAGCTCCTCGGCCTGTGCGACCGCGTGTACGCGCTGTCGGAGGGCCGCATCACCGGCGAGGTGAGCCGAGAAGAGGCCACGCAGGAACGTCTGATGCAGTACATGACGCGAGGACAGGGCTCATGACCACGAAGACCGCCGCGGCACCGGCCGCCGCTCCCTCGGAACCATCCAGCCGGTTCTCGATCAACATGCGGCAGTCGGGCATCTACGTCGCGTTCGCGCTGATCGTCGTGCTGTTCGCGGTGCTGACAGACGGCGCGCTGCTGCAGCCGCAGAACATCTCGAACATCATCGTGCAGAACTCGTACGTGCTCATCCTCGCGATCGGCATGATCCTGGTGATCATCGGCGGGCACATCGACCTGTCGGTGGGCTCGACCGTCGCGCTGACGGGCGCGGTCTGCGCGGTGCTGACCGTCCAATGGGGACTGCCGTGGCCGCTGGCGGTGCTGCTGACGCTGCTGTCCGGCGCGCTGATCGGCGCGGCGCAGGGCTACTGGATCGCCTACTTCGGCATCCCCGCGTTCATCGTCACGCTGGCCGGCATGCTGGTGTTCCGCGCTCTCACCATGACGACGCTGGGCAACCAGGGCATCGGCCCGTTCCCCGACGAGATCCGGTCGCTGTCCAACGGGTTCACGAGCGGCTACCTCGGCAACATCGGCCTCGGCCCGCTCGGCGGCGCCGACCTGGTGAGCCTGCTCGCCGGGCTCGCCTGCGTCGCCGGGTTCGCGTTGTCGCAGTGGCGCAAGCGGTCCGCGCGGCTCGGCTACGGGCAGAGCGTCGACCCGATGCCGGTGTTCGTGCTCAAGATCGCGGGCGTGGCGCTGGTCGTGATGGCGGTCGTGGTGCAGCTCGCCCGGTTCCGCAACCTGCCGTGGGTGCTGGTGCTGCTGGCGGCGCTCGCGCTCGGGTACTCGCTGATGGCGAACAACTCGGTGTTCGGCAGGCACATCTACTCGATCGGCGGCAACCTCCAGGCGGCGACGCTGTCGGGTGTGAAGGTCAAGGCCGTCACGTTCTGGGTGTTCGTCAACATGGGCGCGCTGGCGGGACTCGCCGGCGTGATCTTCGCCGGGCGGCTCAACCAGGCGGGGCCGACGGCGGGCATGTCGTTCGAGCTCGACGCCATCGCGGCCGCGTTCATCGGCGGCGCGGCGGTGCAGGGCGGTGTCGGCAAGGTGGTCGGCGCGATCACCGGTGGCCTGATCATGGGTGTCATCAACAACGGCATGTCGCTGATCGGCTCGCCCAGCGAACGGGTGATGCTGGTGAAGGGTCTCGTGCTGCTCGTGGCCGTCGCCTACGACGTGTGGACCAAGCGCCGCGGCTGAGCCCCCACCGGCCGGGACTCGCCGCGTTCCCGGCCGGTGGGAACCACCCGGCGGACGGTGCCGCGATCTCCTACGATCGACTACGAAAAGCACCGCACCACAACGGTTCCGGCCACCGCACAGCCGGGGTCCGGGCGCACTCGACCCAAGGAGTTCCATGTCCCAGCGGGAACCCGAGCTCAGCCGGGAGCTCTTCGGCAGGCTCGGTGACACCGACGTCCACCGGTTCGTCCTCTCGTCCCCGGGAGGCGTGACCGTGCGGGTGCTGGACTACGGCGGCGTCGTCCAGTCGCTCGACGCGCCGGACCGCGACGGTGAGCCGGCCAACGTGGTGCTCGGGTTCCCCGCGCTCGACGACTACGTGAAGAACAGCCAGCCCGGCGCGAACAGGGTGTTCTTCGGCGCGCTGGTGGGCCGCTACGCGAACCGCATCGCGCGCGGCACCTTCACCCTCGACGGCGTCACGTACCGGTTGCCGGTCAACGACGGCCCGAACACCCTGCACGGCGGGCCGGAGGGGTTCGACTCCGAGGTGTGGTCCGCGACCGAGCTGCGCGAACCGGACAGCGTGGGCGTGCGGCTGGAACTGGTGAGCCCGGCCGGGGACAGCGGTTTCCCGGCGACGGTCTCGACGGAGGTGACGTACCGCCTCGACCGGGACGACAGGCTCAGCATCACCTACCGCGCGACGGCGGACGCGCCGACGGTGCTGAACCTCACCAACCACACCTACTGGAACCTCGCGGGCGAGGGCAACGGCGACGTGCGCGGTCACGCGCTGACGTTGCACGCCAGCCGGTTCTGCGCGGTCGACGACACGTTGATCCCGGTCGGCGAGCCGGTGCCGGTCGAGGCGAGCCCGTTCGACTTCCGTCAGGCGACGACGATCGGCGCCCGCATCGGCGAGTCCCACCCGCAGCTCGGGATCGCGGGTGGCTACGACCACAACTGGGTGCTGGACGAGGAGGCGCCGTTCGCCGCCCAGGCCACCGACCCGGAGTCGGGGCGGAGGCTGACGATGTGGACGACGGAGCCCGGTCTGCAGTTCTACTCCGGCAACTTCCTCACCGACGAGCTCGTCGGCACCGGTGGCCGCCCGTACGGGCGCTACTCCGGTTTCGCCCTGGAGGCGCAGCACTTCCCGGACTCGCCGAACCGCGACGACTTTCCCAGCACGGTGCTGCGGCCGGGTGAGGTGTACCGGCAGGAGACGGTCTTCCAACTGTCCACTGCGGACTGAAGTGTGACGAAAGTTACTTCATGGCAAAACTTCTCGAATCGACAGGTGATTCGACACACGACGAAACCTGAAACGGGCACCCTCGTGGTGTGTTCAGGGAATCCGTTCTGCGCGACCTTCCGCCCGCCGATCGCGCGCTGTTCCTGGAGTTCGGCGCGGGGCCGATCAGGACCCCGCCGTTCGACCACGTGCACCACGCCTTCGAGCGGCACGCCGAACGACGCCCGCACGTCACGGCGGTGGAGCACCTCGGCGAGTCGCTGACGTACGGGGAGCTCGACGCCAGGGCCTCGCTGCTGGCCGAGCTCCTCGTCCGGCGCGGTGTGCGGCCGGGTGACCACGTCGGACTGTTCCTGTCCCGGTCGATCGCCATGGTGGTCGGGATTCTCGCGGTGCTGAAGGCGGGCGCGACCTACGTGCCGCAGGACACCCGCACCGCCACGGAGGAACGCCTGCGGCACGTCGTGCGGACCGCGCGCATCGACGTGGTGCTCTCCACCACCGCGGACGCCCTGCCCGCCCACCTGGCCGCCGTCGTCACCATCGACGACCTGCCGGACGTGCGCTCGTTCTCCCGCACCATCACCCCGGACGCCGAGATCGCCGCCGTGGTCTTCGGTTCCGGCGCCGGGGTCAGGGTCTCGCACGCCAACCTGTGCAACCTCCTGCTCACCGCGCCGGGGTCGCTCGGCGTCACCACGGGCACGCGGGTGGCGCACCTGCTCGACATCGACTCCGGGGTGGCGATGTGGGAGGTGCTGGGCACGCTCGCGAACGGCGGCACGCTGGTGATCCGCGGTGACGACGCCGGACCGGCCGCGAGCACCGCGGAGGTCATCATCGCGACGCCCGGCGTGCTCGCCTCGCTCGACCCGGACGCGTGCCGGCGGGTGCACACCGTCGCGGTGGCCGGTGACCGGTGCCCGCGGGACCTGGCGGACCTGTGGTCACGGCGCGCGATCTTCCACAACGCCGGTGGCCGCACCGAGGTGAGCATCGTGAACACCGTGCAGCGCTACCGGCCGCGCACCGGGCCCCTCACCTTCGGCAGGCCGCTGCCGAACACGACGACGTACGTCCTGGACCAGGAGCTGCACCCGCGCCCCATCGGCGCGGCCGGCGAGATGTGGGCCGGGGGCGCGTGCGTCACGGCCGGCTACCTCGGCGACGGAGACCTGACCGCGCAACGGTTCCGGCCGGACCCGTTCCTCGGCGGGGACCACCTGATGTTCCGGACGCACGTGCTCGGCCGGTGGACCAGCGACGGCGAGCTGGAACACCTCGGGCCGCCGGCGGGGGTGACGGCGCACCCCCGCCGGCGGTCTCTCAGCAGGGCGAGTTGGTCTGCGTGAGCAGCCCGAGCCGCCACGGCAGCCGGTTGTACTCCCCGCCCGCGTCCGGGTCCATGCCCTGGTAGAGGTAGCTCAACCGGCAGGGACTGATCTCCATGTTCTGGTCCACGTTGGTCCGCACCATCTCGCCGTGGCTGATGTCCTGCGTCCACCGTCCACCCGGGAACGTCACGTTGTTGGCCCGGGCGAACGGGTTCGACTCGGTGTCGGCGAGCGCCGTCCACGGCCCGGTGATCCCCGGCGCGGTCCACGAGCGGAACCAGCGGCGGCCGTCGGTGCCGATCGCCTCGTGCACCAGCAGCCACTGGTCCTTGCCGGCGATCTTGTAGACGTTGGCCGCCTCGAACAGCCGGTAGCGGTCGCTGTCCTCCATGGCGATCACCGTGTTGCCGAAGCCCTGGGGGAACTGGGCGAGCGTCGTCTCCGACCGGTAGAGGTGCCCGTTGTCGTCGGAGGAGAACAGGTAGCACTTCGCGGTGTCGCACACCGTCCAGAAGTCGACCCAGTAGCCCTCGCCGATGTTGTCGCGGATGATCTGCGGCATCCCGTTGGCGTAGAACTGCTTCGGCGTGGACCAGGACAGCGGGTCCGAGATGTTCGAGGTCGTCGAGTAGGACGCGTTGTCCCCGGTCTGGTAGACGAGATACCACAACCGCTGGGGCGCGAAGTAGAAGACCTGCGGCGCGGCCCGGTAGCCGGTGCCGATGCCGGAGCGGTCGAGGTAGTGGTGCGTCGCGTTCGGCGCCTCCGACCAGTCCCGGAAGCTCGTGTACATCAGGTTGTAGCCGTCGGTGTAGGTCGACGCGAAGACGTGGTACTTGCCGTCGTGGTAGACGACGCTCGGGTCCTTCACCGCGACGTTCGCGTGGGTGGAGTCCGGCTTCGGGCTGATCAGCTGACCGCTGGACGACCAGCTGAAGCTCGACGGCAGGCCGGGCACGGGCCCGGTCGTCGTGGTCGTGGTGGTCGTCGTGGTCGGGACGACGTCACCGGTGCACCGGGTGCCGTTGAGGGAGAACCCCGTGGGGTGCGGGTTGTTCGCGCCCGTGCTGGCGCCGTTGAACCCGAACTCGACCTCACCGCCGGTGCGGATCGTCCGGTTGTAGGAGACGTTGCGCGCGGTCACCTCGGAGCCGGACTGCCGCACGTCGGCGTTCCACGCCTGCCGCACCTGCTGGCCCGCGCCGAAGCTCCAGGTGAGCGTCCAGCCGTCGACCGGGTCACCGAGGTTGGTGATGACCACCTTCGCGGTGAACCCCCCGTCCCACTGCGCCGGCGCGGAGTAGGAGACGGAACATCCCGGAGCCGCCGCGGCGGGCTGCTGCGCCACGGCGGTCAGCGCGGCCACCGTGAGGACCGAGACGGCGGCGGCGGTGAGCCGGGAGGTGAACGATCGCGCGAACATGATCACCCTTCATGGCAGGAGGATCCGTCGCCGAACCGCCGTCCACAGTGGACGGCGAGACTGCGGCAGTGCGACTTCCTGCAATGTAGAAGACACCGTCTCACATGGTCAAAGCTAAATTGTGAGCGCTAACTTTTAGCCGCCGCACCGGTTCGGGGGCGCCACCGACGCACGCAGGCGCACACGGGGCGGAACGCGGTGGACCAGAGGGGCCGGCAGGACGTGCGTGTCCAGCAACGAGGTCAGCACCGCGACCGCCCGTGCGCCGAGCTCGTGGCGCGACACGGCCACCGTCGTCAGCTGGGGGCGCATCCACGATGCCGCGGGGTCGTCCCCGAACCCCAGCACCGACACGTCACGGGGTGTCGAGAGCCCGGCCTCCGTCAGCGCCTGCTGGGCACCGAACGCGAGGCGGTCGTCCAGGCACACCAACGCGGTGGGCCGGCAGTGCCGCACCAGCGCGCGGGTGGCGTCGTAACCCGCCTCCGGTGTCCACTCGGGACAGCGGGACCCGGACACCGCGACCCCGGCCGCGTCGAAGACGTCGCGCAGCCCGATCAGCCGTTCCAGGGCCGTGATCCCGTCGGGCGGGACGTCGAACCGGCCGGGTCCGGCACCGACCAGGTGCACGTGCCGGTGTCCCGCCTCGACCAGGACGCGTGCCGCCGCACGACCGCCCCGCACCTCGTCGGGAACGACCGAGGGCACCGCGGCCGCGGTGGAGTTGAGGAGCACGACCGGTCCCGGACGCAGGCCGCGCGGCGCGGTGGTCGTCCTGGTGCCCGCGACGTGGACGACGCCGTTGACCGGCTCTCCGCCGGAACCCATGACCAGCAAGGAGAAACCACGCCAGGACGCGGCCTCCGCCACTCCCCTGACCACGTCCGGCGCACCGGGCTCCAGCACCAGGCCGATGGTCCGCGCGCGGGGACGTGCGGGCGGGCCGCCACGCCGGTAGCCCAGCAGGTGCGCCGTCGACCGCACCCGTTGTTCGGCCGCCTCGGAGATGCGCAGCTCTCGCGCACGTCCGGTCAGCACCAGCGACGCCGTCGTGACCGAGACGCCGGAGGCCGCGGCGACGTCGGCCAGCGTCACCCGTGTCCTGCTCACCGCGTCTCCCACGGGGAAGGCCGGTGCCCCGTCCCGGAGCGGGACGGGGCACCGGTGTGGATCAGGAGGAGCAGGGCACGTCGTTCAGCGTCGCCCCGGAGAACGGGGGCGTGGAGCCGCTGAGGTTGGCGTTGTAGCCGAGGGTCAGCTGACCGCCGGCCGCGATCGAGCCGTTCCACGCCGCGTTGGTCACCCTCACCACGTCACCGGTGTCGGACCAGGTGCCGTTCCAGCCCGAGGTGACGCTCACGCCCGGTGCCGAGAACGAGAACGTCCAGCCGTTGATCGCCCCACCGCGGTTCTCGATGACGATCTCGCCGGTGTAGCCGCCCTGCCACTGGCTGACGACCCGGTGGGTCGCCTTGCAGCCGCTGCCGGGGTTGCCACCCGTCGTCGTCGTAGTGGTCGTGGTGGTGGTGGTGGTGGTCGTCGTCGTCGTGGTGATCGGTCCCGCCGCGATGGCGAGGTCGTAGGCGCGCTGCGGCACGAACTGGCCGGCCGGGCCGATGCAGCCGTCCGACTCGCCCGGCAGCTTGACCCACAGGAACGCCGCGATCTGCGAGTCGCCCGTGTTCGTCGTGCTGGGCGTGCCGATCGCGCGGCCGGGCGGGTCGCACCACTCGCTGCCCGCGGGGCCGTTGCCGTTGCGGCTCGTGTCGACGACGGCCTTCAGCCGGCCGTCACCGAGGTTGTTGAGCACGCTCTTCGCGAAGTTCACCTCGTCGGAGGTGCTGCGGTAGTTCGACACGTTCGTCGAGATGCCGTCGGCGCTGTTGAAGATGTCCGCGCCGCGCAACCGGTTCGCGGCCTCCGACGGCGCCAGCCACGCCGAGTGGCCGATGTCGAAGTACACCTTCGCCTGGCTGGAGCCCTGCTTGAGCTTCTTGCCCGCGTAGGCCATGGAAGCCATCGTCTCGGCCTGCTGGCCCGAGTTCTGGCAGCTGGTCATCAGCGGCAGCACGTCCGGTTCCAGCACGATCGTCGCCGGACGGCCACCGAGGCCGGCGGCCACCTCGTCGACCCACGCGCGGTAGGCCGAGTGCGACGGCGCACCGCCGCCGCTGGCGCCTCCGCAGTCCCGGTTCGGGACGTTGTAGACGACCATGATCGGGATCTTGCCCGCGGCCGCGGCGGCGCCGACGAAGGAGCTGACCTCCGACCGCACGGACGAGGTGTTGGTCGTGGTGTACCAGCGTGCCTGCGGGACTTCGGCGATCCGGTCGCGGATGACCGCCGCCCTGGAGTCACCGGGGTTGGCCGCCACCCACCTCGCCGCCCCGGTGTTCGGGTCCACGTAGAAGGCCGACTCGGCGGCGCTGACGGTCGCGGTTCCCCCGACCGCGAGGACGGTGACCCCGGCAACGACCGCGCTGGCGAGCAGGCCCGCGCCCGTCGTCTTGCTCCACCGTGTCATCGTGTCTCCACTTCGCTCGGTTGCGATGATTCAGGTTCTCGCAGCGGCGTTGCTGTCCGGACGTGAGAATCGGCGACGCGAGAGCACTCTCAGAACGTCGGAGAAGCGAATGCGAGCTCGGGCCAACGTAACCATGCGGCGCTGAATCGTCAACGTCGCGAGTGATCATGACAACGTTGACGGATCGATGTTTCGAAAATTCGACGAACAATCCCCGCACGCCCCTGACGTGGCACTTGGGAGCGCTCCCTACGCCGTTCAGGGCAACCTGCTGTCGAATTCGACAGCGACTTCTTGTGAGTTCGCTGGAACGGCTGCGACACTCCGGAACGGCACCGGCGGGCGATGACGGAACAACTCCCGTCAATTCTTCACGCTCACCGAGATCCGGCTTTGGCGCACCGGGTCCGGCCATCCGTCCTGCCCATCCCCACCCTGCATTAGGGGTGACCACAGGAAAGTGCGGAACATGAGACTGACAGCGAAGTCAGTGGCCCTGATCCCGGCCATCGCCACGGTCGCGGCAGCGGCGATCGGCGCCACCCTGATCACAACCCCGGTCGCGAACGCGGCGACCACACTGGCCGCCGCGGCCCAGCAGAGCGGCCGGTACTTCGGGACCGCCGTCGCGGCGTACAAGCTCAACGACTCGACCTACACGGGCATCCTGAACCGCGAGTTCGACATGGTCACGGCCGAGAACGAGATGAAGATGGACGCTCTCGAGCCGAACCAGAACCAGTTCAGCTACGGCACCGCGGACCGGATCGTCAACCTGGCTCTCAACCAGGGCAAGCGGGTGCGCGGTCACGCGCTGGCGTGGCACATGCAGCAGCCCGGCTGGATGCAGAACATGGGCGGCACCCAGCTGCGCAACGCGATGCTGAACCACATCACGCAGGTGGCCACGTACTACCGGGGCAAGATCTACGCCTGGGACGTGGTGAACGAGGCGTTCGCCGACGGCAGCAGCGGCGGGCGTCGTGACTCGAACCTGCAGCGCACGGGCGACGACTGGATCGAGGCCGCGTTCCGCGCGGCACGGGCCGCGGACCCGACCGCGAAGCTCTGCTACAACGACTACAACACCGACGACTGGTCGCACGCCAAGACCCAGGGCGTGTACCGGATGGTGCAGGACTTCAAGTCGCGCGGCGTCCCGATCGACTGCGTCGGCTTCCAGTCGCACTTCAACAGCCAGAGCCCGGTGCCGGGCAACTACCAGACCACGCTGCAGAACTTCGCGAACCTCGGCGTGGACGTGCAGATCACCGAGCTCGACATCGAGGGCTCCGGCAGCACGCAGGCCCAGAACTACTCCAGGGTCACGCAGGCTTGCCTCGCCGTCGCCCGCTGCACCGGCATCACCGTGTGGGGCATCCGCGACACCGACTCGTGGCGCGCCTCCGGCACCCCGCTGCTGTTCGACGGCAACGGCAACAAGAAGCAGGCGTACAACTCGACGCTGGACGCGTTGAACGCGGGCGGCACCACCGACCCGACCACGTCGACGACGACCACCACGACCACGACCACGACGACCACCACGAGCAACAACCCCGGTAACGGTGCCTGCACCGCGACGGTGTCGTTGAACCAGTGGAACGAGGGCTTCGTGGCGACGATCAGGGTCACGGCCGGATCGAGCGGCCTCAACGGCTGGAGGGTCACGACCACGTTGTCCAACGCGACGGTCACCGGGTCGTGGAACGCTGATCGCAGCGGCAACAGCGGCAGTGTGAACTGGACGAACGTGTCCTACAACGGGAACGTGCCCGCCGGCGGCTGGACCGAGTTCGGCTTCCAGGGCAGCGGCAACGGATCGGGCCTCAACCCGACCTGCTCGGCGCGATAACCCGCACCCACCACACCACAGGCAGGTTCCCGCGGAACGGACGTGAGGTCCCCCGCGGGAACCGTCCTGCGCTGGTGCGCTTCAGCGCCCGACCCCCGATCCCACGCCGTCCTGCCGCGGCGGGACGGCGCCCCCAGCGAGGAGGCGAGGTCACCGTGACCACCGCTAGCCCCACCCGCACACCCCGCAAGTCCACCAACATCGTCGCGATCGTCGCGGCCGCACTGGCGTTGATCACCGCCGTCGGCCTGTCCCTGGTCCCCCAACCCGCGCACGCCGCGTCCCTGCAGCAGGTGACGAACTTCGGCACCAACCCGACCAACCTGAACATGTACGTCTACGCACCGGACCGGCTGGCCGCCAGGCCGGCGATGCTCGTGATGATCCACTTCTGCACCGGGTCCGCGAGCGCCGTGCACAACGGCGGCGGCCGGGACTTCGTCTCGGCGGCCGACCGCTACGGGTACGTGATCGTGTACCCGGAGGCGACCAGGGAGGGCCGCTGCTTCGACGTGTCCACCCAGAACGCGTTGCGGCGCAACGGAGGCAGCGACTCCACCGGCATCATGTCGATGGTGTCACACGCGCGTCAGCGCTACAACGTCGACCCGTCGCGGATCGTCGTCGCCGGCATCTCGTCCGGCGCGATGATGACCAACGTCCTCGCGGCCCAGTACCCGGACGTGTTCAGCGCGGCGTCGGCCTTCGCCGGTGTGCCCGCCGGGTGCTTCGCCACCACGGACGGGTCGATGTGGAACAACCAGTGCTCCACCGGCAACCTGAACAAGACCCCGCAGCAGTGGGGTGACCAGGCACGGGCGATGTACCCCGGCTACACCGGCAGCTACCCCCGGATCCAGCTCTTCCACGGCACGAACGACACCACCCTGGCCTACCCGAACTTCGGTGAGGCGCTCGACCAGTGGACGAACGTGCACGGCGTGAGCAGGACCCCGGTCTCCACCGACCAGCCGCAGTCCAACTGGACGCGCACGCGGTACGGCTCCAACGGCGTCGTCGAGGGCATCAGCGCCCAGGGCGTCGGCCACGACGTGCCGACCAACGGGATGGTCGGGTACGCCATCTCCTTCCTCGGCCTGGACCGCCCGTCGGAGACCACGACCACGACCACCACGACGACCACCACGACGACCACCACCACCACGACCACGACGACCACCACCACGAGCAACGACCCCGGTAACGGTGCCTGCACCGCGACGGTGTCGCTGAACCAGTGGAACGAGGGCTTCGTGGCCACGATCAGGATCACCGCCGGCTCCAGCGGCCTCAACGGCTGGAGGGTCACGACCACGTTGTCCAACGCGACGGTCACCGGGTCCTGGAACGCCGACCGCAGCGGCAACAGCGGCAGTGTGAACTGGACGAACGTGTCCTACAACGGGAACGTGCCCGCCGGCGGCTGGACCGAGTTCGGCTTCCAGGGCAGTGGCAACGGATCGGGCCTCAACCCGACCTGCTCGGCGCGATGACGAAAAGGAGGATGACCATGTCACGGCACAGGATGGCGCTTCTGGGAGCGGCCACGAGCGCGATGGTGTTCCTCGGCGCGGCGGGCATCGCCCTCGGCGGCCCGGCGACCGGTGAGACGCCGGCGGCGGCGGGGGAGGTCAGCGCCGCGGCGGGCACCGCGGGCTGCGGCAAGGCACCACTGACCAGCGGGCAGCGCACCATCAGCTCCGGCGGGCAGAACCGGACGTACTTCCTCCGGGTGCCCTCCAACTACGACAGCAACCGCCAGTACCGGCTCTTCGTGGGCTTCCACTGGCTCAACGGCACCGCGAGCGAGGTCGACTCCGGCGGTGGCGACGGCTACAACTGGTCCTACTACGGCCTGCGCCGGCTCTCCGACAACGCGAACAACGACACCATCTTCGTGGCGCCGCAGGGCAACAACAACGGCTGGGCCAACCCCGGCGGCCAGGACCTGAGGTTCGTCGACGACCTCGTGGCGCTGCTCGACAACTCGCTGTGCATCGACACGACCCGGCGCTTCGCGGGTGGTTTCAGCTACGGCGGCGCCATGTCCTACGCGGTGGCCTGCGCGCGGGCGAACGTGTTCCGGGCGGTCGTCGTGTACGCGGGCGCACAGCTCAGCGGGTGCGACGGCGGCAACCAGCCGATCGGGTACCTGGGCATCCACGGCGTCAGCGACTCCGTGCTGAACATCAGCATGGGTCGCCAGCTGCGCGACACGTTCGTCCGCAACAACGGCTGCACGTCCCAGAACCCCCCGGAACCGGGGCGGGGCAGCCGGACCCACTACGTCACCGAGTACAGCGGGTGCCGTCAGGGGTACCCGGTCGTCTGGGCGGCGTTCGACGGCGACCACACCCCGGCTCCGCTCGACAACGGCGGCACCGGCTGGCAGACCTGGACCTCCGGTGAGGCGTGGAAGTTCATCAACCGGTTCGCCGGTGACCCGACGACCACGACGAGCACCACCACGTCCACGACGACGAGCACCACGACCACGACCACGACGACCACCACCACGAGCAACAACCCCGGCAACGGTGCCTGCACCGCGACGGTGTCGTTGAACCAGTGGAACGAGGGCTTCGTGGCGACGATCAGGGTCACGGCGGGGTCCAGCGCCATCAACGGCTGGACCGTCACGACCACCTTGTCCAACGCGACGGTCACCGGCTCGTGGAACGCTGACCGCAGCGGCAACAGCGGCAGCGTGAACTGGACGAACGTGTCCTACAACGGGAACGTGCCCGCCGGCGGCTGGACCGAGTTCGGCTTCCAGGGCAGCGGCAACGGATCGGGCCTCAACCCGACCTGCTCCGCGCGATAACCCGCACACATGAGAACGCGACCGGCTCGCTGAGCCGGTCGCGTTGTCATGTCAGGAGGTTCAGCGTTGCAGGGTCAGCAGGCCCGGCCGGTAGGGCAGGCGGCCGTAGTCACCTCCGGAGTTCGGGTCGCGGCCCTGGTAGAGCAGCTGCAGGTTGCAGGGGTCGATGGTCTTGGTCTGGTCGGGGTTCGTGCGGACCAGGTCACCGTGGCTGATGTCGTTGGTCCAGGTGGCACCGCTGTTCGCGCGGCCGGCGAACGGGTTGCCCTCCGAGGCGGCCTGCGGGGTCCAGGACCCGTTGAGGCTGCTGGAGGTGAACGACCGGAAGTAGCGGCCGTTGTTGCCGATCGCCTCGACGATCATGAGGTACTGGTTCTGGCCCTGGACCTTGTACACCTCGACGCCCTCGAAGAGGTTCGCCTGGGTGTCGCTCATGATCTCGGTGTAGCTCGACCCGAAACTGCCGGGGAAGTTGCCGATCGGCATGCTGGAGCGGTAGATCTTGCCGTTGTCACCGGCGAAGAACAGGTACATGTTCGACCCGTCCGCGATGAGCGTCTGGTCGATCGGACCCGTGCCGGAGTTGGGGATGCTGCCGGTGAACAGCGGCTGTGCCGAAGACCACCCGTTGGCGTTCGTCGGGTCGTTCGACGTGCGGTAGCTGAACGCGGTCGGGCCCCACTGGTAGGCGAGCACCCAGATGTTCTTCGGCGCGAAGTAAAGCAGCGTCGGCGCCACCGCGGAGAAGTTCATCCCGTTCTGGCTGACGGAGCCCATCTCCGACCAGTTGGAGAACTGGCCGAAGTTCATCGAGCCCCAGCTGCTCCCGTTGTCGTGGGTCGTCCCGTAGACCAGGTGCTTGCCGTTGTGGACGACGTTGGTGAAGTCCTTGAGCGACACCCAGCCCTGTTTCGGCTGCGCCAGCGGGCCCGACGACGACCAGCGGTAGGTCGACGGCAGCTGGCAGGAGCCACCGGGGTTGGTCGTCGTCGTGGTGGTCGTGGTGGGGTTCGTGCCGCCGCCGACGCGAACCAGCTGCCACTGCTGGTTGGAACCGTTCCAGTCGCGGTACTGCACGATGTTGGCGCCGTCGGCGGTGGAACCGCCCTGCACCTCGACCGCCTTGCCGCTGTTGCGGTTCACCAGCCGCACGTACCCGCCGTCGGAGTCGGCGAGGCGGAACTGCTGGTTGGAGCCGTTGCCGTCGGTCCACTGCACGATGCTGCCGCCGTCGGCGGTGGAGAAGTTGTAGACGTCGAGGACCTTCCCCGACAGCCGTGACTTCAACCGGTAGTAACCGCCGCCCGAGTCCACGAACTGCCATTGTTGCTGGTTGCCGTCGTTGCGCGCCCACTGGGTGATGCGCGCGCCGTCGTTCGTGGCGAGGTTGTAGACGTCCAGCGCCTTGCCGCTGTTGCGGTTGACCAGCACGTACCAGGCTGTGGTGTCCACGGTCGCCGCCGACACGGGCGCGGCGGTGAACGCTGCCGCGAGACCGCCCAGGAGGACCGTGACGGCGGCGAGGACGCCTGCCATCCGGGTTCTGCCGGCGCGGGGGACGGAGGTGGGCGGGTGGCCTGTTGCGGCCATGAGCGTGCTCCTCTTCGTCGAGGTTCGAAAAAAGAACCGCGACCGGAAGGACGTCCGATCGACCGCCTGCGCCAACGGTCGAGCGGCCACGTGCGTCGCCGGAAGCGACAGCACGGTTACCGGCCGCGTCCTTGCACTGTGGAGGAGATTCCCCTTTGAGGTCAAGAAGTGTCGAACGCGTTCGACTGTGGACGGACTCCGTTCGACGGCCGGAGGGCGTCACCGGCAGGGCCCGGGGGTGCACGAGGTGGCGGCGCCGCTCCCCCTCGGCCGCGCCGCCACCTTCCCCCCAGACCGTGGAGCCCCCTCCTCCACGGCGCACAGCTTGCCCGGTGGAACCTGAAGCGACGCTGAAGGACTCTGAACCGGATTTCAGGACTCGATCACGGGAGATGCGGCACGCTCTTCCCATGCGCGTGCTCGTGGTGGAGGACGACCGGCGCCTCGCCGAACTGCTGACCCGCGGCCTGACCGCCGAGGGGTTCGCCGTCGACGTCGAACGCACCGGCACGGACGGGCTGTGGCGGGCGAGGGAGCACCCGTACGACGTGATCGTCCTGGACATCATGCTGCCCGGCCTCAACGGCTACCGGGTGTGCCAGGAGCTGCGGGAGGCCGGGGTGTGGACGCCGATCCTGATGCTCACCGCCAAGGACGGCGAGTTCGAAGAGGCGGAGGGCCTCGACACGGGAGCGGACGACTACCTGACCAAGCCGTTCTCCTACGTGGTGCTCGTGGCGCGGCTGCGGGCGCTCGCGCGGCGGTCGCGCACCGCCCAGCCGGTGCTGCTGCGGGCGGGTGACCTGGTGCTGGACCCGGTCAGCAGGCAGTGCCACCGCGGCACCACCGCGATCGACCTGAAGGCGAAGGAGTTCTCGGTGCTGAGCTTCCTGCTCAGGCACACCAACGAGGTGGTCACCAAGGCCGAGATCATCGAGGGCGTGTGGGACTCGGCGCAGGACCCCGACCCCAACCTCGTCGAGGTCTACATCAGCTCGCTGCGGCGCAAGATCGACGCGCCGTTCGGCAGGCGGTCCATCACGACGGTGCGCGGCGTCGGCTACCGGCTGGTGGACCGGTGAAGTCCCTGCAGGTCAGGATCACCGTGCTGGCGACGGTGGTCACCGCGCTGCTGGCGGGGCTCGCCGGGGTGCTGCTGCTGGAGGTCCAGCGCGACCAGGTCACCGCCAGTGCCGTGGACGGGTCGCGCCGGTACCACCTGTGCGCGGGGCAGGACTGCGCCGAGCTCGTCCCGGGTGCTCTCGCCGGCGCGCCGGCGCCACTGGTGCGGTACGTCGGCTCCGAGGTCCACCCGGAGCTGTCGCTGTGGCCGTTCGGCGGCGACACGCGGACGCCGTACCAGGTCACCGGGGACGGCCCGCCGATCGCACCGGAGTTCGCTCAGGGCGTCGCCGACGCTGCCCAGTGGCGGCTCAACAGCATCACGACAGCGTTCCTCGTCGTGCTGGCCGCGGTCACGACGGCGGTGGCGGTCACCGTCTCGGCCGCGGTCGGCCGGGTGCTGCGGCCGGTGGAGCGGATGCGCGCCGAGGTGGCCGAGATCAACGAGAACAACCTCACCCGCCGCGTCCCCGTGCCGTCCTCCGACAGCGAGGTCGCGCGGCTGGGCGCCGCGCTGAACGAGACGCTCGACCGGATGCACCGCAGCGTGGAGGACACCCGCAGGTTCGTCGCCGACGCCTCGCACGAGCTGCGCAGCCCGCTGGCCGCGCTGCGGGCCGAGCTGGAGATCGCGTTGTCACACCCGTACCTCGCGGACTGGCCGACCGTCGTGAAGGCGGCGCTGGAGGACGCCGAGCGGCTGCAGGAGCTGACCACGGACCTGTTGCTGCTGGCCAGGCTGGACGCCGACGCGCCGGAGAACCAGGACACCGTCGACCTCAGCGCCGTGGTGCGCCGCGAGGTGGCCCGCCGGGCGATGGTCACCCTGGAGGCCGACGACCACGTGCTCGTCCCCGGACGGCGCGCCCAGCTGTCCCGGCTGCTCGGCAACCTGCTGGACAACGCGGAACGGCACGCGGGCACCGCCGTGGTGGTGCGCCTGCGCGGCGGGCCGTCCGCGACGCTGGAGGTGATCGACGACGGCCCCGGCATCCCCGAGGCGGACCGGGAACGCGTCTTCGACCGGTTCGCCCGCCTCGACGAGGCCCGCACGCGGGACGCGGGTGGTGCCGGTCTGGGTCTCGCGATCGCCCGGCGCATCGCGACGAGGCACCACGGCACGCTGGAGGCCACCGACGCGGAGGGGTTCCGCGGGGTCCGGTTCGTCGCGTCGATCCCGACCGGCATCCCGCAGCCCCGCAAGGCCGTCGTCGCGCACCGGCGCACGGGGGACGAGGTCTGGCAGTTCCTCAACGGCTCGATCGTCCCCGCGCACGGCTTCCTGCCGGAGCCCCGCCCCGCCCCCGAGCCGGAACAGGTGTGGGAGCTGGTGTTCGGCGGGCACCCGCCGGTGTCGCTGGGCCGCACGCCCCCTCGTGACCTGCTGCCCGCCGGACACCGGCGCTGGACCTGACGCCACCGCCCGGCACCGCAGCCTGATGTCGCCACCCGACGCCAACACCCGACTCCGTCCGGCGTCACCGCCCGGCGGTGAGCTCCGCGGCCAGCGCCGCGATGGCGGCCGGGCCGGTCCGGCAGCACCCGCCGACGAGCCTGGCACCGGCGCCGGCCCACTCCCCCGCCGCGAAGCCCGCCGCACCACCGCTCCACGCGCGTTCCCTCGCGTCCCAGGTCTCGCCGCTGTTCGGGTACACGACGACCGGCAGACCGGTCACCTCCCGCGCCACGGCCACCGCGCCCGCCACGTCCTGCGGCGCGCAGCAGTTCACGCCGACGGCGACCACCTCGTCCACATCGGACACCACGGCGAACGCCTCCTCCAGGGGCTGGCCCGCGCACGTCCGGTCGCCGCGCACGCTGTACGAGAGCCAGGCCGGAACTCCGCTGCCGCGCACCACTTCCAGCACGGCGCGTGCCTCGTCGACGTCCGGGACGGTCTCCACGGCGAGCACGTCCGGCTCCGCCTCGGCCAGCGCCTCGATCCGCGGGCGGTGGAACCGCACCAGCTCCCGCGTGGTCAGCCCGTACCGGCCGCGGTACTCCGAGCCGTCCGCCAGCACCGCCCCGTAGGGCCCGACGGACGCCGCGACCCAGCGCTGTCCGTCCACTTCGGACGCGGTGGAGCGGGCCAGTCCCACCGAGGACCGCAGCAGCCGCGCCGTCTCGCGCGCGCCGAGGCCGTGCCGGGCGAACCCGGCGAAGCTCGCCTGGTAGCTCGCGGTGATGGCGACCTGCGCGCCCGCCCGGAAGTAGGCGAGGTGCGCGGCGCGGACGGCGTCCGGCTCCGTGAGCAGCAGGCGGGCCGACCACAGCTCGTCGGACAGGTCGTGCCCGGCCTCTTCCAGGGCCGTGGACAGACCACCGTCGAGCACGACCACGTCTTTTGCCAGTGCCTCCGCCAGTTCCACCGGCCGAGTCTACGAAGACCCGGCCCCACGTGTGTGCGGAGGAGTGCGCGACAGCCGCTCCGCCGATTGGGTCGCGCACTCCTCCAGGACGGTGTCCGGGGCACGTTCGCACGCGCGCGCCGCGTTTCCGCGCGTGCGAACACCCGTCGACCGCCCGTTCGAGCCGCCCTCCAGGACCTGGAGGGCGGAGTCAGCCGGTCGCGCCGTGGCGGGCGATCGGGTCCGGTGTGCTGGCCCGCCGGGACAGCCGTGGCGGCAGCAGCAACAGCGGGGGCGGTTGCTTGCCCTCCAGCTTCGCCACGAGCAGGTCCACGGCGTGCCGGCCGAGCTCCTCCGCCGGCAGCCGCACCGAGGTGAGCAGCGGGGACGACTGCTCCGCCAGCTCGTCGGGGCAGATCGCCACGACCGCGACGTCGTGCGGGACCTGACGGCCCGCCGCGCGCAGGCAGGGCGTGATCCAGCCCAGCGCCGCCTCGTTGTGCACGACCAGCGCCGTCATCGACGGGTGGGCGCGGATGAGGGCCTTCGTCGCCCTGAGCACCGAGTCGTGGTCGCCCTCGACGGACAGCGCGGTCGCGGCCACTCCCCTGCGCATGGCCGCCGCGCTGAAGCCGTTCATGGTGCGGTGGGCGAAACCCGTGCTGCGCCGGTAGACCGCGCTCGGGGCGCCGAGGAAGCCGATGGAGCGGTGGCCGAGGTCGGCGAGGTGGTCGACGCACTTCGCGCCCGCCGCCTCGAAGTCCAGGTCCACGCAGGTGAGGCCGCGCGCGGCGGCCGGGTGTCCGATGAGGACGGACGGCTTGGACAGCTGCCTCAGCAAGGGCACGCGGTCGTCGTCCATCTCCACGTCCATCACGAGGAAGCCGTCGACCTGGGCGCTGTTGGCCGCCCTGCGCAGCCCCGCCGCGCCGTCGTCCGCCGTCATGAGCAACAGGTCCATCTCGTACCTGCGCGCTGTCGTCACCGCCGCCGTGACGAAGCGCATCACCGCCGGCAGGTGCGTGCCCGCGCGCAGCGGGAGCACCAGCCCGATCACGTTGGTCCTGCTGGACGACAACGCGCGGTCGGTGACGTGCGGCTGGTAGCCCAGCTGCCTGATGCTCTCCCGGACTCTCGACTTCGTGCCCGCGGAGATCGTTCTCTTGCCGGTGAGGACGTAGGAGACCGTGCTGGGGGCGACCCCGGCGTGCCGTGCGACGTCCGCGATGGTGACCACGCAGCCTCCTTTCGCGCTTACACCCGGTGAGCGTGTCGACACCATAAGGAGCACCTTCTGAGACATCAAGAGTTATGTGTGCGTTAACATTGCGCATCTCAGGTGGTCCAGACGAATTCCGCACCGTCTGGAAACTTGCCGGAATGAAGATCAGCGCTGCCAGGAAGAGCGGGCCCACACGGCGCGACCCCCGAAACGGGAGCCGGCCGCATGGGCACGCTCACATGAACCTGGTGTTACATCACATCGCGTTCATATCGACCGCGTGTCACAGCGCCGGGTAGGCGTTGGCCAGGAGCTCCTGGAACTGCGCGGAGAACCAGTGACCGGACACGGGGGCGTTGGGAAGCGCACCGGACGGGTTGTTGCCGTTGCGCACGTTGCCGCCGTACGTCGGGTCGCACATGCGGTCGAAGCCCTTGCCCTCGTTGTTCGGGATCTCCTCGCTGGCACCGTCGGACTCACCCGGCGGCTTGACCCACACGTAGGCGTCGATGCCGGCCGCGGGGCTGGCCTTCGGGCGCTCGCCGATGCCCGCACCGGCCTGGTTGCACCAGTTGCCGGTGTGGAGACGGCGGTCGAGCCTGCCGCCGTCGACGTAGGCGTCGACCGACGTCTTCGGGCCGGGGCCCGTCGGACGCGCGGAGCCGCCCCAGCCGTTGCGGCTGGTGTCGATCAGCATGCCGATGTTGGAGTCGAAGCCCGCCTGGATGGCGCGCTGCCGGAACGCCTGCGCGTAGGGCAGCTCACCGGTGTAGCGGTTCCAGTCGACCCACTTCGACTGCCGCACCGGGGTGCCGTTGATCGACTCGTCGATCGAGAAGTTCGGCTCGGTGAGGGCGCCGTAGTTGGCCACGTTGGCGACGAAGCCGTGGACGTTGGCCTTGGTGCTGCCGGACGCGTTGGCCGCCGTGTAGAGCAGCTCGGCCGTGGCACCGAAGTTGTCGTCCCAGCCCAGCCAGCCGTGGTGGCCGATGTCGATGTAGTTGTAGGTGTTCGACTTGGCACCGAGCTTCGCGAGCGCGTAGCCGACACCGGTGACGTAGTTGCCGTTCGCCTTCATCACGTCGCACTCGGGAACCTGCGTCTCGCGGGGCGAGACGTTGGTGATCAGGTTCGGGAGCGAGTCGATCTCGACGATCGTCACGATGCGCAGGTTCGCGTACTCGGGACGACCGATGATCTCCGCGATCGGGTCGATGTACTCGGACTTGTACCGGTCGATCTCCGTCGGGCCCAGCTCACCGTTGGACGCCAGCGCCGAGCAGTCACGACCGGGCAGGTTGTAGATCACGACCTGGAAGACGAGTGGTGAGCCCGCCGCCTGGCGCACCGCCTCGTCGAGGTGTGCCGCGAGACCGCGGCTGGTCGAGGTGCCCGCGATGGCCGCGATGCGGTCCATCCACACCGCCGTGGGCTGGTTGGAGATCTTGGTGCCGCCCGGCTCCGCCGCCGCCTTGGCCGACCAGTCCGGGTCCACGTACATCTTCGCGCCGGCGTACGGGTTGTCCACCCTCGTGCCGGGGTTGTTGCCGCCGGAGGTCGTGGTCGTGGTGGTGGTCGTCGTGGTGGTGGTCGTGGTCGTCGGCCCGACCTGACCGGTGCACGTCGTGCCGTTCAGGGTGAACGTCGTCGGGTTGGCGTCGTTGGCACCGGCGCCGCTGCCGTTGAAGCCGAGGTCGATCGACTGGTTGGTGCCGAGGTTGCCGTTCCACGACATGCTGGCGGCCGTGACGTCCTTGCCGGACTGCGACCAGGTCGCGCTCCACCCCTGGGCCACGCGCTGGCTGCCCGGGAAGGAGAACTTGAGCGTCCACCCTCCCGAGATCGCGTCACCCAGGTTGGTGATCTTCACGGTGGCGCCGAAGTTCCCGCCACCCCAGCTGTTCGCCGCGTAGTCCACGCGACATCCGGGTGCGGCGCCCGCCGGGGCGCTCATCGCCACCCCGAAGGTCGCCACGGCGGTGGCGACCACGGCACCCGCCGCGGCCCACCGCCTTTGTCCGTTGAGCTTCATTGCTCCGGATCTCCTGTCTCTCAATGGTGTTCGATCTCTATGAGCGAGCACGCGGTGGGCGTGCACTCGAGTCGTTTCAGGCCCAGGTACTCCATCCCGATCGAGCCGGTGAGCGCGAAGCCGTCCCCGAAGGCGAGGTCCGGGTCACCCCGGACCTCGCCGTTGGCGAGCGCCGTCCGCCATGCCTGTTCGAGGCCAGGCCGCAGGACCAGCAACCCGAGCCGTGAGTACGGCTCCTTGGCGCAGGTCCCCCACTCCACCACGAACGGCGCGTAGACCTTCGACCGCACCGGCCCTGCGAAGTCGGTGAAGTCGTCCCCCCGCCGGACGTCGGAGCACTCGCCGGTGAGCTCGTTGAGCCACGCGGCGATGCCGTCGACGCCACGGCTGAGGTCCGGGGTGGGTTCGGTACGTCCTACGAGGAGGGCGAACGCGACCGAACCCACCACCAGGAGGGCGAGGAGCACCCTCATCACCGGATGGCGCACACGGATCCGTTGAGCGTGAAGGACGTCGGATCCGCCGGCGTGGACGTCGTCGTGGCGTTGAAGCCGAACGACGCCGTCGCGCCGGGTGCCAGGTTGGCGTTGTAGGACGCGCCTGTCGCGGTCGCCTTGCCGTTCGCGACCGTGATGGTCGACGACCACGCCTGCGAGAGCTGCTGCCCGGACGGGAAGTCCCAGACGAGCTGCCACGCGTTGACCGCGCTGGTGCCGGTGTTCTTCACCGCGACGTTCGCGGTGAACCCGCCGCTCCACGAGCTCGGCCTGCTGTAGCTGACCTCGCAGGAGCCCGTCGGGTCACCACCGCCGCCGGACGCCGTTCTGACCGTGACGCTCGACGACGCCGGGGACGTGTTGCCCGCGGAGTCCTTCGCGACGACGGTGAACGAGTACTGCGTGTCCGCGGACAGCCCGGTGATCGTGGCCGACGTCGACGACGTCGTCGCGACCGCCTGGGTACCGCGATACACGGTGTAGGACGTCACGCCCACGTTGTCCGTGGCGGCACTCCAGTCGAGCTTCACCGAGTTGCTGGTGACGTTCGACGCGACGGGCGTGCCGGGCGCCGACGGCGCGGTGGTGTCACCGTTGTTGTTGCCGCCGCCGAACACGACGTCCGAGCAGCTGTAGAACGCCTCGGGGCTGTCCGACCGCTGCCACAGCGAGTAGATGATGTGCCGGCCCGTCTTGTTGGGCAGACGGGCCTGCCAGGAGTACTCACCGTTGGCGAGCGGCGGGTTCGTCACCGAGTCGAAGGGCACCGACTCGAGGTCGGACCACTTCAGCGGCTGCGACGGGTCGTAGCCGTCCCTGGTGACGTACTGGTCCCACGTCCCGGGGTGCGGTGCCCACGCGTTGTACCGGAACGTGACCGTGGAGTTCGCCTGGACCTGCGTCACGGGCCAGTCGGACCGCGCGAGGTTGTAGGCGGCGAACTTCGTGGTGGGACCGCAGAGGTTGCCGTCCGGGATGATCTCCCGGTGGCGCCCGGCCGCGTTGCTGATCAGGTTGCCGAACCAGTCCCACAGCGGTTGCTTGCCGCCCTGTGCCACCGCCGCGGCACACGCGGGGTTGGTGGGCTGCAGGTCACCGCCGCCACCGCCGGCACGCCCGTCCTCGTAGCAGAGGTACGTGCGGCTGCCGGGCCAGACCATCGATCCGTGTGCGACCGCCGTGCCGCCGGTGTGCACCAGCACGGCACCCACTGTCGCCGCGACCGCCAGTAATGCGATGCGTTTCTTCAACTGGTCCCTCCTCACCCGAAGAGCTCTGCGTGCAGCGCGAACGCCGTGGCGATCTCGGCCTGCGCCCAGAAGCGGTGGTAGGTGAACGTCGGAGCGGGGCCACCGTCCAGGTACGCCTGGACCTTCGGCCACTGCGGGTCGTTCTTGTACATCGACCGCATCGACAGGAACGAGGAACCCTGGCCGATCTGGTCGCCGTTCGGCATCTTGCCGGTCCAGCCCGGCGGAACGTACGGGCCTTCCCGCGTGCTGGTGTCGTAGACGTCGTCGAACCGGTTGTAGTCCGACCGGGTCTCCGGCGTCGCGATGCCGAGGTCGTCCTGGTGGTCGAGCAACGCCGTCAGCAGCGCCTCACCCGTGGTCTTCGCCGCTTCGTTGCCGGAGCGCTCCGCGTAGTTCAGCAGCACCTTGGCGTAGGAGGCGGCGATGCCGACGTCCTGGTTGTAGTTGAGCACGCGGACCCGCAGGTTCGCGTTCGAGCCCGGGTTGCTCGCGTTCCACGTGTCCGGCGCGCCCGTCCACTCCATGTCGGACGGGATCTGGAAGTTCGTGCCGGTCGTCGTGTTGGCGATGGCCCACGGCACCCACTTGTCGAGGATCTTCTTGGCCCGCGCGTCACCGGTCAGCCGGTACAGCGCCGCCGTGCGCTCGATCCCCCACACCTGGAAGCCGAACCACCGGTTGCTCGGCGGGTCGCGCCACACCGGGTGGGCGTCGTAGTACATGCCGTAGAACGTCGGCGTGCCCGAAGGCGGCGCGCCGTACTGGCCCTCCCAGCTGTTCGTCACACCGCCGGCGATCGCACCGTCGGCCGACTGCAGCCACTGCAGGAGCTCCAGCTGCCGGTCGAGGCTCGTCGACCAGTCCTGCTGCCCGGTGGCGGACAGCGGCTTGAGCGCCGGAACCTGCGACAGCGCGTACGCCGCCAGCGGGTTCTGGTAGCCCTGGTGCGAGGCACCGTCACCGATGCGCCACGCCCAACCGGCGGACGTGTCGGTCGCACCACCCCACGCGTAGTACCAGGACATCAGGTAGTGCGCGCTGCTCTTGCCACTACCACCGGGGCACGACGTCGGGCTGTTGCAGTTACCGATGCGCTTGAAGTACTTGTCGAACATCGCGTACCGCAGGTAGTCGCCCATCTTGGCGGACTTGCCGATCTCGGTCGAGATCTCGCTCGCCTTGCCCTGCGCCGTCGCCCACTGCTGGGCGAGCAGTGCCACCTGCACCACGCGGGCGTCCGCGTCCGGCGCGTTGGTGTACTTCCACTGCTTGGCGTAGGACGCGTCCTTCGTGAACAGGTCCAGGAAGCCGTTGGGGCCACCGTGCTTGAACGTGTCGCAGGAAGGCTGCGGGATGGTCTCCCACACCGACTCCGACGAGCCGCGCTGGTAGGTGTTGATGTACGACGGTGCCGTCGTGCCGTCACCGCAGCGGCCGAAGCCGTAGGTGTTGTCGACGTCGATCAGCCAGTGCATGCCGTAGATGTCCGAGTTGCCGTACGCCGCCTTCAGCTCGGCCGCGATCGGGTCGGAGCCGACCGGAGCGGAGCTGTTCAGCTCGGACGGGTACTGGTCCATCCGCGGGTGCTCGGGCGCGTAGGTCGCCGGCTTCGACGCGTCGTACTTGTCGTTGGTCGGCTGGTCCTCCTTCGCCGGGATGATGAACTTCTCCATCGACGCGAAGGCCGACTTGAACGGCGCCCAGTCCCCGGTGACGCGGCCGTAGCTCGCCTCCAGCCACAGGTAGTAGCTGAACGCCTCGGACGTGGTCTGGTGACCGTGGTCCGGTGCCTCCACCATCAGCGTCTCGACCGAGTGGTAGGGCACGAGCAGGTCGCCGAACTTGCGGAAGTATCCGCTCGCCGGGTCCTTGATCTTGTTGTACTGGTTCAGGAACGCCTGGTTGAAGTCCGAGGTGGACGGGTCCAGTTCCTTCACCGTGACCGTCGCCGGGGTGTGGCCGGTGGCCGACGCCGTGAAGGTCGCCGTCCCGAGCTCACCGCCGTTGCCGGTCGAGGTGACCGTGACCGTCTGCTTCGCCGTGCTGCTGAACGTCAGCGTCGACGGGCTCACCGTCAGGTTTCCGCTCCCGCTGCGGGTGAGCGTGACCGTGACGGGCGAGCTCGGCGCCGTGGCCAGCGAGACGTCGAAGGTGGCCGTCTGCCCCTGCTTCACCGAGACGGTGCTCGGTGAGGCCAGCACCGCGGGCCCCGACAGGACCTTCACGCCCACCGGTGCCGACGTGGCCACCAGGCCGAGGTTGTCGGTCGCCCTCGCGGTGATGCTGTGGTCACCGGCCGGCGCCGACGACCACGTGCCGGTGAACGGCGCGCTGGTGTCGGTCGCGATCAGCTGGTCGCCCGCGTAGAAGTCGACCTTCGCGACGGAGCCGTCGTCCGTCGCGGTCGCCGCCAGCGGGATCTGCGCGGGAACGGTGTAGCTGGCCCCGCTCGTGGGCGAGGTGAGCGCCACGGTCGGTGCCTTGTTCGGTCCCGTGCAGGACACGCCGTTCACGGCGAAGTCCGTCGGTGCGGTGTTCGTGGCTCCCTTGCTGCCGTTGAACCCGACCTCGGCCGTGCCTCCGGTGGGCAGGTTCCTCGCCCAGTCCGGGTTGGTCACGGTCACCACGGACCCGTTCTGCGAGAACGTGCCGTTCCAGCCCTGCTGGACACGCTGCCCGTCGGGGAACGTCCAGGTAAGCCTCCACCCGTTCATCGCGTCGCCGTCGTTCCGGATCGCCACCGAGGCGCCGAAACCGTTGTTCCACTCGTTGGTGACTTTGTAGGTGACGGTGCAGGCCACCGCGAGCGGTGCCGCCACAGCGGGTACCCCGCCGCTCAGCACCACCGCCGCAACCGCCAACGCCACTCTTCGTCGAGTCATGCCGCCGCCCTCTCGACAACTGGGAGCGCTCCCAGAGTTCACGGCACTGTAACGTGGACCACAGGAGCCGTTCTGGCGGCGGTGCAACGACTTCTCCCCCGGAAGGCGCTTTCCACTCGGCTGCCCGGACCAACGTCGGCTCGTCTTCCGGTTCCTCTTACTGCTCCCTTCGAGTGGAATTCTGGGAGCGGTCCCAGATAACAGCGAAAGCGCCCGCACGAGTGCGGGCGCTCCCCGTCCTGGCCCCTCTCCTGGACCGATGAAGTCGTTGGTGACCAGGCGTTTCAGCGAACTCACGCGGTCGGCGGCCGACAGGTGAGGACGGCTCTTCGCCGAACCGCTTCGACCACCCGGCGTCGAGTGGCCGGGGTGCTCGTTCGACAAGACCGGAAAACCACCGGATGAGCCGCGCCCATCACGGTGGAACAGCTCCCGGTGTTCTCGCGGAAGCCGCTTGCGGCCAGGACGCTCACCTCGAAGGCCGACGCGTCCGCCGGGCGGTCACACCGCCGTAATAGTCGCGGTGAACGCGCACGGAGCGCTCCCGCGCGAACATCAGGTGACCGCTACACGAGCTCGCACTGCCTGGGCGGTGCGGTGCCGCATCCGCCAGGGGGCAACGGCTCTCCCACCGGCCCGCGATCACCGGACCCCGGCGCCGGTTCCCCCGGCGAGCCGAGAGCACGCCCGACCCGGCGCAGACTGCTCTCCCTGCCGAGCAGCACGAGCGACTCGTACAGCGGCAGGGTCACCCGGCGGCCGGTGATGCTCAGGCGCAGCGCGGTGAGCGCGGCGCGGGCGAAGGCGACGTCCTCACCGAAACCGTCCTTCAGCTGAACCTGCAGCGTTTCCTCCGTCCACTCCGGGACGTCCGCCAGGATCTCGGCGGCGGCACGCAACGCCGTCCGGTCCACGCGCGAGGCGATCTCCTCGTCCTGCAAGGAGATGGAGTCGTCCCGTTGGAACAGGAACGCGACGAGACCGGCCGCCTCGTCGAGGTTTCTCGCTCGGTCGCGGACGAGCGGCGCGGCACGGCGCAGCAGGCGCCGCTGCCGGGCGTCGAGTCGCGAAGGGAGCACACCGGTGTCCGTGGCGAACGAACGCAGGGCGGAGGTGAACCGTTCCGTGTCGAGCGCACGCAGGTGCGCGGTGTTCATCGAGGCGGCCTTCTTGGTGTCGAGCTTGACCGGCCGCGGCTTGATGCGGCGCGGGTCGAACGCCTCGACCAGCTCCGCCGCCGAGAAGATCTCGCCGGCGCTCGGGTGCGTCCATCCGATGGAGGCCAGGTAGTTGACCATCGCCTCGGGGAGGAACCCCCTGTCCCGGTAGCCGAGCACCGCGGCGTCCGGGACCGCCCTGGACAGCGGGCGGCCCTGCTCGTCCAGCACGGAGGAGATGTGGCCGAAGCGGGGCGTGAACCGGGCGACACCGATCCGTTCGAGCGCCAGGTAGGCGCCCAGGTGCCGCGGGACCGACGCCAGCAGGTCCTCGCCGCGCAGGATGTGGGTGATCCCCATGAGCGCGTCGTCCACCGGGTTGGCCAGCGTGAAGGTCGGATCGCCGTTGGCGCGCACCATGACCGGGTCCGGCGTGGCGTCGAGCCGGAGCACCATCGGTCCCCGGACCAGGTCGTCGTAGACGACCTCCCGGGAGGGCATGCGCAGCCTCAGCACGGGCACGCGGCCCTCGGCGCGCAACGCCGCCTTGCGGGCTTCGGAGAGGTCGCGGTCGGCGTTGTCGTAGCCCATGCGCGGGTGCCGCCCCGCCGCGCGGTTGCGCTGCTCGACCTCCTCCGGCGTGGAGAACGACTCGTACAGCTCGCCCGCGGCCTGCAGCTGCCGGGCGACGTCGAGGTGGAGCGGGCGCCGCTGGGTCTGCAGGTACGGCCCGTTCGGGCCTCCCACGTCCGGGCCCTCGTCCCAGTCCAGCCCCAGCCAGCGCAGGACCTCCAGCAGCGGCTCGTAGTACTCCTGCCGCCCTCTGGCCAGGTCGGTGTCCTCGATGCGCAGCACGAACCTCCCGCCGTGGTGGCGGGCGAGGGCCCAGTTGTAGACCGCCGCGCGGATCAGCCCGATGCTGGGCGGCCCGATCGGCGAGGGGTTGAAGGTCGTGCGCACCTGCCGTGTGGACGAATCGACGGCATGCGGAACATGGGCCACTTGTTTCCCCGTCCTGCTCGGCCCGTGAAAGGGTACCAGCGAGTCAAAAAACCACCGGTAATCCCGGAGGAATTCCCCGGCAATTCACCCGGTGGCGACACTAATCGTTGCGCGCACTCGTCAGAACGACGCCGTGCCGATGGCCACCGGGCCGCGCGACATAACCGAACTCCATCGCGTTCACGACCATCTCGACCTTCGTCGCGGCGTTGAGCTTCTCCCTGATGCGGCGGGCGTAGGTGCCCACGGTGGCCTCGGACAGCCCCATCCTGCGGGCGACCTGCCGGTAGGTCAGCCCGGCGCCGATGTGCCGCATGGTCTCGATCTCGCGGCGGCTGAGCGGAGCGCCCCGGTGAGGCCGGGGGTGGCCGTCGCGCGGGCGGTCCGCCTCCACCTCGGCGGCGAGCCCGCGCAGCGCGGCGACCAGGTCCGTGACCTCCGCGTCGTGCTCCACCACCAGGTGAGCGCCGGTGTCCGCGGCGAGCTCGCGGGTGGCGGGGTCGCTCGCGGACACCAGGAGCAGCACCTTGCTCGTCCTGGCCAGCCTGGCGAGCGTCGCCGCGCACGGCGGCCTGCGCAGGGGGTCGAACTCCGCGACGACCAGGTCGGCGGGCCGGGCGAGGTCCTCGGCCGACTCCACCGACTCGACCACGCGGAACCCGTTCTCCGCGGCCGCCGCCCAGGCGACGCCCGCTCGCACCAGTGGATGACGCGCGGCGATCGCCACCGTGCACGACCGGCTCTTCTGACCATTCCACCCGTGATCGACGGGAGTGATGGACGCGGCCACCGTCGGCCCTCCTTCGTGGTGCCGGAATGCGTGTTCCCACTGTCTCCGCGACTGTTCCCCTTGCGGTCCTGCTCCATGACCGCTCGCGTTCCCCCATTGCTCCCGACCTTTGTCAAGTCATGGTTCGTGTGACTTCCTGGACGGCGGCGGATAGCTGTCCACTGCTCCCCAGGCCCAGCGCTCGAATGGCGCGCGACACGAACCAGGAGTGGTGATGAGTCCTACCGGAAAGCGGGGTTCACGCAGGATCTCGGTGTTCGACACGACGCTGCGCGACGGTGAGCAGGCTCCGGGCAACGCGATGTCCGCGCAGACCAAGCTGGAGCTCGCGCTCGCCATCGAGGCCCTCGGCGTGGACGTGATCGAGGTGGGGTTCCCCAACTCCAGCCCCAGCGACCTCGCGGCGCTGCGGCTCGTGTCGGAGGCGTTGACGACCGCCCGGTTCTGCTCGCTGGCACGGGCCAACCGCGCGGACATCGAGGCCGCCGTCACGGCCGGTGGCACCGAGCGCCACCAGGTCGAGATCATGGTGACCGGCAGCGAGCTGCACATGGAGCACAAGCGCGGCATCACCCGCGCGGAGAACCTGGCGGAGACCGAGTTCGCCATCGGCCTCGCGCGGTCGCTGGGCGTGCGGGACATCTCGCTGGGTCTGGAGGACGCCAGCCGCGGGTCGGACGACCTGCTGCGCGCCCTGATCGAGACCGGCCTGTCCGAAGGCGCCACCACCGTCGTGCTGGCCGACACGACCGGGCACATGGTGCCCGCCGAGTTCGGTGACATGACCGCCAAGGTGCGTTCCTGGATCCCCTCCGACGTCGTGCTGAGCGTCCACTGCCACGACGACATGGGGCTGTCGCTGGCGAACGCGCTCGCGGCCGTCGAGGCGGGCGCGGACGAGGTGCAGGCGACGGTGGCCGGGATCGGCGAACGCGCCGGGAACACGCCGCTGGAGGAGCTCGCGACGGTGCTGACCTACAAGGGGCACCTGTACGACGCGTACACGACCCTCGACACCACCGGGCTGTACGAGGTGTTCCAGACCCTGTCCAGGAAGATCGGCCTGGCCCCGCCGCGCAACAAGGCGGTCTTCGGTGACAACGTGTTCAGCACCCTGGCCGGCATCCACCAGGCGGGAATGCTGCGCAACCCGATCACCTACGAGTACGTCGAGCCGGAGCGGTTCGGCCGGGAGCGGAAGATCCTGGTGGGCAGGCACTCCGGCCGCGCGGTGCTGCGGCACGTGTTCGACGAGCTGGGCCTGCCATGGGACCAGGAGCTGGGGCAGAAGCTGTACGAGGAGCACATCGCCAGCCGTTCGGACGGCGACTTCATCTCGGTGGCGGAGCTGAAGCACGTGCTGAGCACGACGGTCGCGGCGGCGATCTGATGACTCGACCGAAGACCGTCATCGACAAGATCTGGGACGACCACGTCGTCTGTTCCGACGCCAAGGGCGACCTGCTCTACATCGACCTGCACCTGGTCCACGAAGTCACGTCGCCACAAGCGTTCGACGGCATCGAGCACGAGGGACGGCGGGTGCGTCGTCCCGACCTCACCCTCGCCGTGGAGGACCACAACGTCCCGACCGACAGCCTGCTGATCCGCGACCCGATGGGCAGCGCCCAGGTCGAACGGCTGCGCGAGAACTGCGCCCGGCACGGGATCGAGCACTTCGCCCACGGTGACGAACGGCAGGGCGTGGTCCACGTCGTCGCACCGGAACTGGGCCTCGTGCAGCCGGGCATGTCCGTGGTGTGCGGTGACAGCCACACGTCCACGCACGGTGCCTTGGGCGCGTTGGCGTTCGGGGTGGGCACCAGCGACGTCGAACACGTGCTGGCCACGCAGACGCTGCGGATCACCAAACCCGCGACCATGGCCGTGGAGTTCGTCGGCACGCTGCCCGCGGGGGTGTCGCCGAAAGACCTGGTGATGGCGCTGATCGCGGAGATCGGCGCGAACGGCGCGAACGGTCACGTCATCGAGTACCGCGGCCCCGTGATGCGCGAGATCTCGATGGAAGGGCGGATGTCCATCTGCAACATGGCCGTCGAGGCCGGTGCGCGCGCCGGTCTCGTGGCGCCGGACGAGGTGACGGAGGAGTACCTGCGCGGCAGGCCCGCCGCGCCCTCGGGCTCCCGGTGGGACGAAGCCGTGGCCGCCTGGCGGGAGCTGCGGACCGACGACGGCGCGTCGTTCGACAAGACCGTCCGGATCGACGTGTCCACCTTGACCCCGTACGCCACGTGGGGCACCAACCCGGGACAGGCGGCGCGGGTCGGTGACGGCGTCGTTCCCGACCCGGCGACGTTCACCGACCCCGGTGAGCGTGCCGCCGCACAACGCGCGCTCGAGTACATGGGCCTCGCGCCGGGCACCAGGCTGCGCGACATCAAGATCGACACCGTCTTCCTGGGCTCCTGCACCAACGGCCGCATCGAGGACCTGCGGGCCGCGGCGGAGGTGCTCGAAGGCCGCAGGCTGGCCAACGGCGTGCGCATGATCGTGGTGCCGGGCAGCATGCAGGTCCGCAAGCAGGCCGAGCAGGAGGGCCTGCACGAGGTCTTCACCGCGGCGGGCGCGCAGTGGCGGCTGTCGGGCTGCTCGATGTGCCTCGGGATGAACACCGACCGGCTCACCGGCCCCGCCCGCGTGGCGTCCACGTCCAACCGCAACTACGAACGCAGGCAAGGAGATCACGCGCGAACGCACCTGGTCTCCCCCGCGACCGCGGCGGCCACCGCCGTGGCGGGACACCTCGCCGCACCCCAGCACCTGGACGGAGCCACCACGTGACCACGACACCGTTCACCGTCCACAGCGGACGGGCGATGGTCCTGCGCCGCGACGACATCGACACGGACCAGATCATCCCCGCCGAGTTCTGCAAGCGGCTCACCAAGCACGGCTACGAGGACGGGCTGTTCGCCGGGTGGCGCGGCGAGCCGGGGTTCCCGCTCGACCAGCCGCACCTGCGTTCGGCGACGGTCCTGGTGGCGGGCAGCAACTTCGGCACCGGCAGCTCCCGCGAGCACGCGGTGTGGGCGTTGCGCGACTGGGGTTTCCGCGCCGTCGTCGCCGTCAGCTTCGGCGACATCTTCCGCCGCAACGCGTTCACCAACGGCCTGCTGCCGGTCTGCCTGTCCAAAGAGGACGTCGCGGCGCTGTCCGACGCGGTGGAGGCCGATCCCGCGATGCCCGTCACGATCGACCTGCTGGAGCGGGAGCTGCGCACCCCCGGCACGAGCAGGAGCTTCGACGTCGACGAGCGCGCCAGGCACCTGCTGGTCAACGGCCTGGACGAGATCGGGCTCACCGAGCAGCAGGAGCAGCACATCGCGCGGTACGAGCTGACCCGCAGGCCCTGGTTCCCCTCCCTGCGCCCCGGCTGCCTGTCGGGCGGCAGGTGGCAAGCCGCCCGCTGACCCCACCCCCAGCAGACAGGAACGACGAGAATGACCGTCATCTCGGTGCTCCCAGGAGACGGCGTCGGCCAGGAGGTCGTGCCGGAGGCCCTCCGCGTGCTCGACGACCTCGGCCTCGGCTTGGAGTTCGACGTCCTGGACCACGTCAACGCCGGCGCGTACCTCGCCACCGGCACCGCCCTGTCCGACGACGACGTCGACCGGATCAGGCGCAGTGACGCCGCGTTGTTCGGCGCCATCGGCGATCCCAGGGTCACCAGCCCCGACTACGCCAGGGGCGTGCTGCTGCGGCTGCGGTTCGAGCTCGACCTCTACGTGAACCACCGCCCGGTCAGCCTGCCCGCCGAACGGCTGAGCCCGCTCAAGGACGCGAAGCGCGGCGCCATCGACTGCGTGGTGGTCCGCGAGAACAGCGAGGGGCTCTACGCGGGGATCGGCGGCGCGCTGCGGCAGGCGACGTCGCACGAGGTCGCGCTCGACGTCGAGGTCAACACCCACAGCGGGGTGTCGCGCATCCTCGACTACGCGTTCGGCATCGCCCGCTCCGAGGTCTGCATGGTCGACAAGTCGAACGCCGTGCCGAACGGCGGGCGGCTCTGGCAGCGCTGCTGGGCGGACGCCCGGCGGCGGCACCCCGCGATGGTCACGCGGCACCTCTACGTCGACGCCGCGGCCATGCGGCTGGTCTCCGACCCCGCCGGGTTCGACGTGATCGTCACGAACAACTCCTACGGCGACATCCTCAGCGACCTCGCCGCCGAGCTCGGTGGCGGGATCGGCATCGCGACCTCGGTCAACCTGAACCCGTCGACCGGCTTCGGCCTCTACGAGCCGGTGCACGGCAGCGCGCCCGACCTCGCGGGGCGCGGCGTCGCCAACCCCGTCGCCGCGATCCTCTGCGCCGCGCTGATGCTCGGCGACCTCGGTCACACGGCCGAGGCCGAGGCGGTGCGCGCCGCGGTGGCGCGCACGGTGGAGGCGGGACGGTGCACGCCGGACCTCGGCGGGTCGCTCGGCACCGCGCAGGCGGGTGCGGCGATCCGCGCCGAGCTCGGCTGACGTCCGCGACGGCGCCGGACACTTCCTTCCGCACCACCACCTTCCGAGGAGAACACCCCGATGGGCGAAGCCACCGTCATCCCGGGCAGGACCATCCCCCAGCTGCCCGGCGACTACTTCCAGAACCCGCACGAGGTGCACGACGCGCTGCGCGCGGAGGGCCCGGCGCGGGAGGTCCGCATGCCGGGCGGGCTCAAGGTCTGGTTCGTGACCCGCTACGACGAGGTGAAGGCCGCCCTCAACGCCCCGGGGGTCAGCAAGAACGTCGGGGGCAGGGTGACCCACGACGCGCTGGCCGAGCACATCGTCTACATGGACCCGCCGCACCACACCCGGCTGCGCAGGCTCGTGACCAAGCCGTTCACCGCCCGCCGCGTCGAGAAGATGCGGGCACGGATCGAGGAGATCACGGCCGAGCTGCTCGCGGAGCTGGCCGACGGCGACGTGGTCGACCTGCTGGAGGCGTTCGCGTTCCCCTTGCCGGTCAACGTCATCTGCGAGCTGCTCGGCATCCCGATCGACAACCGCGACGAGTTCCGCGAGTGGTCCAACCAGGTGCTGACCTTCGGCACCCCGGAGCAGGTGAGGGCGGCCACCGCGGGGATGGCGGCCTTCCTGCACCAGCACGTCGCCAAGGTGCAGGCGGCCGAGCCCGACGACACGTTCTTCTCCGCCCTCGTGCACGCCACCGACTCCGGCGACCTGCTGAGCCGGGAGGAGCTCGTGTCGATGGCGTTCCTCCTGCTGGTGGCGGGCCACGAGACGACGGTGAACCTCATCGGCAACGCGGTGCTGGCCCTGCTGCGCAACCCGGACCAGCTGCGGATCCTGCGGGAGAGGCCCGAGCTGATCCCCGCGAGCACCGACGAGTTCCTCCGGCTGGAGGGCTCGATCAACATCGCGTCGTTCCGCTACACCACCGAACCCCTGGAGCTGGGCGAGGTCACGGTGCCCGCCGGGGAGCTGCTGATGGTGTCGCTGCTGGCGGCGAACCGGGACCCCGAGCGGTTCGAGGACCCCGGCCGGCTCGACGTGACGCGGTCCGCGCAGGGCCACGTCGGGTTCGGGCACGGCATCCACTACTGCCTGGGGGCCCCGCTGGCCAGGCTGGAGTTCGACGTGGCGCTGACCCGGCTGCTGGAGCGGTTCCCGAACCTCGAGCTCGCCGCGGAGCCGGAGACGCTGGTGTGGCGGGAGAGCACGCTGATCCGCGGCCTGCACACGCTGCCCGTGCGCCTCGGCTGATCTTCGCGAACGCCGTCACGGCAATTCCTCCGCACGTCTCACCCCATCCCGGAACGACGGCCGGAAAATCGACGGACAATCACGCGGGAACCTCGAACGATTACCGCCGAATTGCTGACCGATGACCGGCGGCCGTTAGCATCGCGCGATATGTTAAGGCAATTTTCGGTTCCCGCGGGCACATCCCGGCAGCTCGTGCTGGCGAGCCTGCTGATGTCCGCGGGCAACGGCGCTTTTCTGACCTGTTCCGCCATCTACTTCACCAGGGTGGCGGGGCTGTCCCCGGCTCAGCTCGGGCTCGGGCTGACGGTCGCGGGCGCGGTGGGCCTGTTCGCGGGGGTGCCGCTCGGGCACCTGGCGGACCGCCGCGGGCCGCGGGAGGTCGCCGCCGCGCTGGTCGCGTTGAACGGCGTGGCGGCCGCCGCCTACCTGTTCGTGCGCGAGTTCTGGACGTTCGTGCTCGTGGCCGCCGTGTTCGTGCTGGCGGAGCGCGGGTCGCGGGCGGCCATCCAGGCGCTCACGTCGGGGCTGCTCGGAGGCGACGAGCTGGTGCGGATTCGGGCCGTGGTGCGATCGGTCAACAACGTCGGCGTCGCGGTCGGCACCCTCGTCGCCGGCGTCGCGCTCCAGATCGGGACGGCACCGGCCCTGTCCTCGGTGCTCGTGCTCGACGCCCTGAGCTTCCTCGGTTCCGCCGCGGTGCTGGCACGCCTGGGGAGGGTGGCGCCGACTCCCCCGGCCGCCGCGGGCGAACCGAAGCACTCCGTGCTGCGCGACGGGCCGTTCGCGCTGTTCACCGCCCTGAGCGGGGTGCTCGCGCTGCACACCGTGCTGCTGGAGATCGCGGTGCCGCTGTGGATCGTGACGCACACGGAGGCGCCCGCGGTCATGGTGACCGTGCTGTTCCTGGTCAACACGATCAGCGTGGTCCTGTTCCAGGTCCGCGTGGCGACCCGGCTGAACACCCTGGACCGCTCGGTGAAGGGCTTCCGGCTGGCCGGCTTCGCGCTGCTCGGCGCGTGCGGCCTGTTCTCCGCGTCCTCCGCCGGGTCCGCGGTCTTCGCCGCGATCGCCCTGGTCGCCGCCGGGCTCGTCCACGTGTGCGGCGAGATGCTCGCCGCCGCGGCGGCGTGGACGACCAGCTACGGCCTGGCCCCCGCCGACCGCCAGGGCCAGTACCAGGGCTTCTTCTTCACCGGGTACGCCGCGTCGATGATGGTCGCGCCCGCGCTGACGTTGCTGCTCGTCCAGTGGGGCACGCCGGGGTGGTGGGTCCTGGGCGGGCTGTTCGTGTCCACCGCCCTGGCGATGGGACCGGCGGTCGCCTGGGCCCAACGGGTCGCGGCGCGCCGCCAGGTCAGTCCCGCGCCGGTCTGACCACCCCGGAACGCCCGCACGATTGCAGCGCGGGAATTCACGATTACCGCTCACTTGGCAAAGCTGGACGCAATTACCCGCCGATGTGCCCGCAAAGCGGCGCAAAGCTGTCCAACACCGGACACCGCCGGTAATGTCGGACGCGTCGAAGATCTTCTCGAAATGCGCACCGGCATCAATGCGGAGTAGCGCACGACAACCCTCGTCCCGTCGGGAGGAAAAGTGCGAACCGGCGTATTCGCGGAGCAGGACCACTACACCCACGTCGCCGCACGGCAGGCCCTGCTGGACTCGTCCAGGACGCTGCCCGAACCTCTCGGCGGGGCCGTCGCCACCGCCGGCGGGACCCCCGCCGAGGTCGCCGGAGTCGTCCGGGCCGCGCTCCGGCAGCACGGCGCCGCCGTGGTGCAGCTGGAGGAGCTGCTGTCGGACGACGACTTCCGCGCGGTGGGCGCGCACCTCGGCACCGCGATGCCGGAGACCGACCCGGCCGTGCAGCCGTTCGTCACCGACGGGGTGGTCCTCAACCTCGTCACCCGGCACTCGCACACCGCCGACACCTCGCTCCAGCCGTTCGCGGAGAACTCGCTGTCGCTGCACACCGAAGGCAGCGGCCGTCCCGCCGGGCAGCAGCCGCGCCACATCGTGCTGATGTGCCAGGACCCCGGCGCGAACCCCGCGTCCGCCCAGACGGTGCTGGTGCCGATGTCCGGGGTCCGGCAACAGCTTTCACCCGAGCACGAAGCCGTGCTGTCGCGCACGCGCTACGCCCACCTGCCCGCGGGAGAGACGATCCTGCGCGAGCACGAAGGCCGTGCCGTGTTCTCGTTCCGGGACTTCCTTAACGACAAGTTGGAGTGGGTCAACGAGGGCGACGACAGCGCGGAGGCCGTAGAGCAGGCCCTGCAAGCACTTCTGTCCGGGATGTACACGGCGGGCGCCGCCGGCGTGCACTGGCGCCGCGGCCTGCTCGTGGTCGTCGACAACACGTACTTCTTCCACGGCAGGACGGCCGGTGTCTCCTCCCCCGCGCATCCACGGCACCTCAAGCGCCTGCGCCTCACCTGACCACGCCGAGCCGGAATCCGAGCAGGAACGGAGACCCGTCATGCATCCACCCACCCATGTCCTGGGTCCTCGTCAGCTCGAGGTCCCGGCGCGCCCCGGTGTCCTCCCCCGGCAGGTCGCCCATGTCTGACAACGCGAAGCGCGTCCTCGGGATGATCCACCTCCAGCCGCTGCCGGGCACCCCCTTCCACGAGCCCGGCAGCCTCGACCGCATCATCAAGACGGCGGTGCGGTCGGCGAAGGCGCTGGAGAACGGCGGTGCGGACGGCTGCCTCGTGCAGACCGTCGACCGCGTCTACTCCGTCGAGGACGAGTCCGACCCCGCCCGCACCGCGGCGATGGCCCTGGTCGTGGCCGCCGTGGTGGACGCGACGGGTCCCTGTTTCGAGACCGGCGTGCAGATCATGCGCAACGCCGCGTCCGCGTCGCTCGCCGTGGCCGCCGTCACCGGTGCCGAGTTCGTGCGGGTCGGCGCGCTCGTCGGCGAGACGCGGTCGCACCAGGGCGTGGTGCGACCGGACCCGCTGGCGCTGGCCACCTACCGGAAGATCATCGACGCGACCGACATCGAGCTCGTCGCGGACGTCGACACCATGCACTACTCGTGGCTCGGCGGGGGCAAGACACCGGGCGAGGTGGCCAAGGCCGCGCGGGCGGCCGGTGCCGACGCGGTGGCCGTGAGCGACCCCGACGAGGAGACGGCGCTGCGCAAGATCGCGTCGGTCCGCGCCGCCGCACCCGACCTGCCCGTGCTGCTCGCGGGGCACACCGACCACGGCAACGCGGCGAGGCTGCTGTGCGCGGCCGACGGGGCGTTCGTGGGGTCGTGCCTCGAAAGCGGCGGCTGGGGCGGCGAGATCGACGAGCGCCGGGTCAGCGAGTACACGGCGATCGTGCGGAGCCTGTCATGACCGGGCCCGTCGTGACCGGACCGCCCGTGACCGCGACCGCCTCGCTCGTGCGGCAGGCCGAACGGCTGGCCGCCGACGTGGCGGACCTCGTCCCCGCGCTGTCGGCCCAGCTGACCACCCCGTTCCCCGGCGTGCGGCAGGTGCTCCTCGTCGGCAACGGCGACTCGCACCACGCGGGCGCCGCCGCCGAGCACGCGTTCACCACCTTCGCCGGGGTGCGCTGCCGTGCGGTGCCCGCCCAGCGCTTCGCCGACTACCCCGGCACGCACCGGCTCGACGCCAGGACGCTCGTCGTGGGCACCTCCGCGTCCGGCGGCAGCCCCAGGGTGGCGGAGGCGCTCGACCGGGCGGCGGCGCTGGGCGCGAGCACGCTGGCCATCACGGGAAAACCCGGCAGCGCCGTCGACGAACGCGCCCGCCACCGCCTGCACGCCGTGCCCGAGAACCTCGAACGCGGCCCGGGAATCCGGACGCACCAGGCGAGTCTGCTGGCGCTGCTGCTGCTCGCGATCCACACAGGACGCTCACGCGGGGTGCTCGGCGCGGCCGAGGCACGCGGGCTCGAAGACGAGCTGACGGCCACGGCGGAGCGGATCGACCGCACCCTCGCCCTGGTCGCGCCGGGCTGCCGGGCCATCGCGCCCGTGGTGGCGTCGGCGCCGGTGCGCTACCTGCTCGGCGCCGGACCGGGTTTCGGCACCGCCGGGTACGCGGCGGCGAAGCTCGTCGAGGCCGCCGGGGTGCCGAGCTCCGCCCAGGACTTCGAGGAGTGGTGGCACGTCGAGCGGTTCTGCCGCCCCACCGACCTGCCGGTGTTCCTCATCGCCACCCCCGGCAAGGCCGCGGACCGCGCGGCGGCACTGGCCGCACGCGCCACGGCGGCCGGACGGCGGATCGCACTGGTCGGTGCCACCGCACCGGACGTGTGGGCCGCACTGCCCGTGGCGGACGGGGTGCGCGAGGAGCTCTCGCCGCTCGTCCACTCGGTGTTCGCTCCCCTGCTCGCGGCCGGGGTCGCCGACCACCTCGGCCGGCAACCGTTCCACGGCGACCTGCGCACGGCGGAACGCACGACGGACTCTTCACCAAGGAGGCAGCAGACATGACCACCTCGTTCGAGACGGCGCTCAGGACCGACGTCCGGTTCGACCCGGAGGTCCACATCCGGGGCATCCAGGACGAGCCGTTCGTCCAGCTGGTCGACCACCACGGTCGCCCGCTGGAGGGCATCAAGGGCGTCGCGGGCGTCGCCGAGGAGATCGGGCTCGGTGTCCCGATCGGCGCCGACCGGCTCGTGATGCAGCCGGGGACGGCCTTCGAGCTGCACACGCACCCCGGCGCGCACATCCTCTACGTGCTGTCGTCGCGCGGGTTCATCCACATCGACGGCGTCGACTACGAGATGAAGGCGGGCGACACCGTGTTCGTCCCCGCCGACTACGCGCACGGGGTCAAGACCAACGCGAAGGTCAGCGAACCGTTGCAGATCCTGGCCTTCGGCGTGCCGCACATGCCGCTGGAGTCCAAGGAACGCATGACCCTCGTCGAGGGGTGAGCGGACCGGTGCGCACCCTGACCACCACCGCGCCGGCGGGCCCGCATGCCTGAGCTGAGGTTCGGCGTCCACTCCGGACAGCAGTACGCGTCCTTCTCCGAGGCCCTGGAGCTGTGGCGGCTGGCGGAGGAGCTGGGGTACGACTGGTGCTCGCTGTTCGACCACCTGCGTCCGCCGATGGGCGGCCCGGACGGGCCGTGCTTCGAAGGTCCGACGCTGCTGTCCGCCCTGGCCGCACGGACGGAACGCGTCAGGTGCGCGCTGCTCGTGTCCGGCGTCTCGTGGCGCCACCCGGCGCTGCTGGCGTCCGCCGCGGCGACGATCGACCACGTCAGCGGCGGACGGGCGGAGATCGGCATCGGGACGGGCTCGGCGGACCTGGCCACCTCCCAGTACGGCCTGCCGCACCCGCCGGGGCGGACGCGGGTCGAGCTGCTGGAGGAGACGGCGGCGGTGCTGCGCGGGCTGTGGGACGGCGGCCCGTTCTCGTTCCGGGGCAAGCACTTCCAGCTCCAGGACGCCTACCTGCGTCCCGCGCCGGTGCAGCGGCGGCTGCCGCTCGTGTTCGGTGGCGCCGGACCGGAGCTGCTCCGGGTCGCCGCCCGGCACGCCGACGTGTGGAACAGCCTGGTGGCGCCTCCCGACGCCTACCGCGCCCGGTGCGCGACGCTCGACCGGCACTGCGCCGAGGCGGGCCGCGATCCCGGTGAGATCCGGCGGTCGATGACGTTCCGCGCCCTGCTCGTGGAGCACGAGGACGAGCTGCCCGCCCGGCTGGCCGGCCTGCGCCGCTCGTTCCCGCCCGACTCGCCGGTGTGGCCTGAGTACCTGGTGTTCGGCACGCCCGAGCAGTGCGTGGCCGCGCTCCAGCCCTACTTGGCGCTCGGCGTCACGGACTTCCTGTTCGGCGCCCGCCCACCGGTCGACCGGGTCAGCCTGACGTTGTTCGCCGAACGCGTGGTGCCCGAGCTGCGCCGCCTGACCGAAGGGACCCCCGATGCCCAGGACCGAGCGCGCCTCGGCGGGCCACACCCCGGCCGGCCGCGAGGTCGAGTCGTACCTGCTGTCCTGTGACGACCTGTCGATCGAGGTGTGGACGTACGGCGCGACGCTCGTCGAGGTCCGCACCCCCGATCGGGACGGGCGCGTCGCCAACGTCTGCGCCCGGCTGCCGGACCTGGAGTCCTATGTGGACCGGGCACGCAACCCGTACGTGGGTGCGACGATGGGCCGGTTCTGCCGCTGCGTCGCCGGTGGAGAGTTCGAGCTGGACGGCGAGATCCACACCCTCGACCGCAACGACGGCCGGCACCACCTGCACGGCGGGTCCGCGGGCTTCGACACGCGGGTCTGGACGGCGGAGGCGTTCGCCGACGGCGGTGCCGCCGCGGTGCGGCTCTCGCTGACCAGCGAGGACGGCGACCAGGGTTACCCCGGCGAGCTGACCGCGCACACGACCTACCGCGTCGAGCCCGGCGGGGTGCTCGTGATCGAGCACGAGGCGACCACGACCAAGCCCACCGTCGTCGGCCTCACCAACCACGCGTTCTGGAACCTCTCCGGGACCGGCACGGTCGACGGCCACCGGTTGCGGCTCAACACCGCCGAGGCCGTCCGCTTCGACGACGACCTGGTCCCGCTGCCCGGCCCTCCCGCCGACCTGAGCGGGACACCGCTGGACTTCACCTCCGAGCGGCTCCTCGGCGACACGCGCATCGACAACTGCTTCCTGCTCCACGACGACGCCTGGGCTGCCGAGCTGCGGCACCCCGGCAGCGGGCGGACGATGCGCGTCACGACGGACCAGCCCGGCGTCGGCGTCTACACCGGTGACTGGTTCGGCGCACGGCCGCGGTGCGGCATCTGCCTGGAGACAGGACCGCTGCCCGACGCGCCCAACCGGCCCGACTACCCGTCCGCCCGGCTCGACCCCGGTGAGGTCTACCGGCACCGGGCCGCGCACGTCTTCACCACCGACCAGACCGGATAGGAAGCGAGCATGGAGAACTACTACTCGGAGAGCTTCGCCGCGTTCTTCGACGGCAACTACACCGGCTGGGTCAACAGGTTCTCGCCGCGGCTGGCCGAGGCGCTCGGCAAGTCCCTCGACCTGCCCCGCACGGCACTGGACCTGTGCTGCGGCACCGGCATCACCACGCGGTACTTCCTCGACGAGGGCTGGCAGGTGTCCGGTGTGGACGGTTCGGATGCGATGCTGGCGCTCAACCGCGCCCGCAACGCCGACGCCTGCGACGAGGGCCGGCTCAGCCTCACCACCGCCGACGCCAGGGAGTTCACGCTGCCCGAACCCGTCGCGGCGGCCTTCAGCCTGGACGGCGCGCTCAACCACCTGCCGGCTCTCGCCGAGCTGCGGCGCTGTTTCGAACAGGTGCACGAGGCGCTGCTCCCGGGCGGGGAGTTCGTGTTCGACCTGTTCGAGCAGTCGCACTTCGAGCACTGGAACCACGTCACCGTGACGGACAAGCCGGAGGTGGCGGTCGTCAAGCGCGGTGTGTGGGACGTCGGCGCGCGCCGCGGGATGCTCCGGGTCTCCGGTGTGTTCGGGGGTTTCGAGAACGCCCGCCGCGTGGAGCAGACCCTGAGCAGCTGGTACTACGACGCCGACGAGGTGAACGGCGCGCTGCGCGAGGCCGGTTTCGAGCCGCGTCCCCACGAGTTCGCGGGACCCGACCTGAAGTGCGACTCGGGCTCCTGCTCGTTGACGCCCGTGCCGTGCAGGCAGGTCTACCGGGCGGTCCGCCCCGCATGACGCCGTTGAGAACGGGGCCTGACCACTGCGGTCAGGCCCCGTTCTCGCTGTCCGGAGCGAAGATCAAGCCTTCGCCACGGCCACCGTGATCTCCGCGCCGCTGCCGACCGTGCCCGCCGCACCGCCGGGCAGCTCGTCGGCGAAGTCCAGCGAGAGGGCCAGCGTCTCGTGCCGCACGAACTCGCCGTGCACGCGCAGGACCTCCTTCACCTCGTCACTCGCCACGACGGACAGCGTGATGCGGTCGGCGATGTCGAGCCCGGCGTCCTTGCGGGCCTGCTGGACCACGCGGACGACGTCCCTGGCGGTGCCCTCCGCCTCCAGCTCCGGGGTCACCACCGTGTCGATGGCGATGGTCAGCCCCTTCTGCGACTCCACGACCCACCCGCTGCGCGGCACCTCGGTCACGACCACGTCACCCGGTTCGACCGTGATCTTGCCGTCCTCGAAGGGGATCTCGAACTTGCCGAACTCGCGGATGCCGTCCACGACGGCCCTCGGGTCCGCACCGGAGATCGCGCGGGCGACCTCCTGCGTCTTCTTCCCGTAGCGCCGGCCCAGCTCCCGGAAGTTGGCCTTGACCTGCACGTCGACGACCTCGTCACCCGCGCCGAGCGGCTGCAGCACCTTGACGTTCAGCTCCGCGGCGATGTCGTCCAGCAGCTCTTGGCCGACCTGCACCCCCGGCGGGAGCCCGACCAGGGCGTTGCCGAGGGGCTGGCGGACCCGGATGCCCGTGGCCTTGCGCGCCGCCCTGCCCAGCTCCGCCAGGCCCCGTGCGCTCGCGACCTGCTTCGACAGCCCGGCGTCGACGAGCCGCTGGTCCGCCCGCGGCCAGGACGCGAGGTGCACCGACTCGGCGGCCGAGGGCGCACCGGGGCGGATCACCCGCTGCCAGACCTCCTCCGAGATGAACGGGACGAACGGGGCGAGCAGCCTGGTGACGACGTCGAGGCACTCGTACAGCGTCACGAGCGCGTCCTGGTCGCCCTCCCAGAACCGCTGGCGGGTGCGGCGGACGTACCAGTTCGACAGGTCGTCGATGAAGTCGGCGAGCAGCCTGCCCGCGCGTGCCGTGTCGTACTGCTCCATCTGCTCGTCGACAGCCGCGGCCAGGGCGTGCAGCTCCGAGAGGATCCACCGGTCGAGCACGGGCCTGTCGCCCGGCGCGTTGGCGGTCTCGGGGGCCCACGACGAGGAGCCCGCGTACAGGGAGAAGAACGACGCGGTGTTCCAGTACGTCAGCAGGATCTTCCGCACGATCTCGTCGAGGGGACCCGGTCCCACGCGACGGGCCGACCACGGAGATCCCGAGCAGGCCATGAACCAGCGCAGCGCGTCCGCGCCGTGCGCGTCCATCAGCGGCACCGGCTCCAGGATGTTGCCCAGGTGCTTGCTCATCTTGCGGCCGTCCTCGGCCAAAATGTGGCCCAGGCACACGACGTTCTCGTAGGACGACTTGTCGAAGACAAGCGTGCCGATCGCCATCAGCGTGTAGAACCAGCCGCGGGTCTGGTCGATCGCCTCGCAGATGTACTGCGCCGGGTACGCGGCGGCGAACGCCTCCTCGCTGCCGGGGACGTGCGGGTAGCCGAGGGAGGCGAACGGCATCGCGCCCGAGTCGTACCAGGCGTCGATCACCTCGGGGACGCGCGTCGCGGTCTGCCCGCAGCCGGGGCAGGCGAACGTGATCGCGTCGACGAACGGCCGATGCGGGTCGAGCTCGGACATGTCCTGGCCGGCGAGGGTGCCCAGCTCGGCGCGCGAGCCCACGGCGGTGATGTGGCCGTCCGCGCAGCGCCAGAGCGGCAGCGGCGTGCCCCAGTAGCGGGACCGCGACACGGCCCAGTCGATGTTGTTGGTCAGCCAGTCGCCGTAGCGGCCGTGCTTGACGCTGTCGGGGAACCAGTTGGTGTTCTCGTTCTCCCGCAGCAAGGCGTCGCGCACCTCGGTGGTGCGGATGTACCACGACGGCTGGGCGTAGTAGATCAACGCGGTGTGGCAGCGCCAGCAGTGCGGGTACGAGTGCTCGAAGTCCTCGTAGCGGAACAGCAGCCCGGACTCCCGCAGCTGCTCGACGAGAGCGGCGTTGGCGTCCTTGAAGAACACCCCGCCCACCAGCGGCACCTCGTCGAGGAAGCGTCCGTCGGGAGCGACCGGGTTGACCAGCGGGAGCCCGTTCGCCCGGCACACGGCGAGGTCGTCGGCACCGAACGCGGGCGCCTGGTGCACGAGGCCGGTGCCGTCGGTGGTCGTGACGTAGTCGGCGAGCACGACGATGTGGGCGTCCGGGATTTCGACGAAGTCGAAGGGGCGCCGGTAGTGCAGCCCCGCGAGGTCCGCGCCCTGCACGGACGCGAGCACCTCGGCGTCCTCACCGAGCACGGCTTCCAGGCGCGGCTCGGCGATCACGAACACGCCCTGCGCGGTGCGGGCGACGGCGTAGGTCACCTCGGGGTGCACCGCCACGGCCGTGTTCGACACCAGCGTCCACGGCGTGGTCGTCCAGATCAGCAGCTCGGCGCCCTCGACCCCGGCCACCGGCGCGGACAGCGGGAACCGGACGTAGACCGACGGGTCGGTGACGGTCTCGTACCCCTGCGCGACCTCGTGGTCCGACAGCGTCGTCCCGTCCTTCGCGCAGTACGGCGCGACGCGGAAGTCCTCGACCAGGCGGCCGTCGTCGAAGATGCGCTTGAGCGACCACCAGACGCTGTCGACGTACTCGGGCGACATGGTCGTGTACGGCTTGGAGAGGTCGATCCAGTAGCCCATGCGCTCGGTGAGCTTCTCGAACTCGCCGACGTGGCGCAGCACGGACTCGCGGCACCGCGCGTTGAACTCGGCGATGCCGATCTTCTCGATGTCGGGCTTGCCGGACAGCCCGAGCTCCTTCTCCACCGCCAGCTCGACGGGCAGGCCGTGGCAGTCCCAGCCCGCCCTGCGCGGGACCGAGAAGCCCTTCATCGTCTTGAAGCGGGGGAAGATGTCCTTGAAGACACGGGCCTCGACGTGGTGGGTGCCGGGCATGCCGTTGGCCGTGGGCGGCCCCTCGTAGAAGACCCACGGGCTCCCGTCGGCGGTCTGCGCCAGGCTGCGGTCGAAGATGTCGTTGTCCCGCCACCACTGGATGATGCCGCGGTCCAGCTCCCCGAGGTCGATCTTGTTCGGCAGCGCTGCGAACGGGGACGCCTGGCTGTCCTGGTGCATGTCCGTAAAACTCCTCGCTTCGTCTCACGTCGTACGAACGGCTGCTACGCCGTTCACACGGGGACGAAGCGCCTCGGCACGACCGTGCCGGGGACTCCGCGGTACCACCCCGCTTGCACCCGGCGAGCCGGGTGCCACTCGATTCGGTCGCGTGACGTGCGACGGACGTCCGGTTCTACTGGGGCTCGCGCCCGTTCTTCCGGAGGCTCCCCGGTGATGGCCGGATCAAAGCCTGTGCGGTGGATCATATCGGGGGTCGACGCGGGTCACCGAGCACGGTGCCGCGGACGGCGCGCCACTCGGGTTCCCGCGTCGAACGCCCAGCTGACGCCTACGCGAGCGGCTTGCGGACGAGGATCAGCCGCGATCCGGGCAGCCGTCCCTCGACGATCCGCTCGACCTGGAAACCCGCCTCGGTGAACGCCGCCGACCACTGCTCGGCGTTCATCAGCCGCTGCGACATCAACGCCTGGGTGTAGACGTACTCCGGTCCGAACGCCTCCGCGGTGTCCTCGCTCTGGGTCGGCGGAGCCACCTCGGTGGTGAGGACGTACGCACCGGCGGGCAGCCGCTCGCACGTCCTGGTGAGGTAGTCGACGAGCACGTCGTGGCCCAGCTCCAGCACCTCGTGCATGAAGAAGAAGGCCATCACCAGGTCGATGTTCTCCAGGTGCGGCACGCTGTCCACGTCGGTGGCGTCGACCTGGACGATGTCGATGCGGTCGCCGAACCCGGCCCTCTCGACCTCCTGCGTCGCCTCCGCGCAGGCGGCGGGGCTGATGTCGAAGCCGACCCCCTTCGCGTCGGTCGCGCGGCACAGGTCGATCAGGAAGTGGCCGTTGCCGCAGCCGATGTCGCCGATCGTGGTGAACTCGATGCCGCCCAGGATCTCCATGACCTCGGCCCGCAGGTCGGCCTCGCCGACCAGCGCGCTGCCGACCGCGACCCAGCGCACGTCGCGGTCCACCTCGGTGCCGAAGGTCTGCTTGCGCGACAGCAGGCCGTCGAGGCTGTTGAGGGCCTCGCCGTAGCCGCCCGCGAGCCACAGGAGGTAGCCGCGCTCGTCGTAGAGGTGGCGGCCGGACTTCGTGAGCACGTACCGGTTCCCCTCCTGCCGCACGATCCCCCGCTCCGCGAGGTAGCGGAACGTGGCCTCGCCGAGGAACTCCTCGTACCCCAGCTCGGCCGGGACGACGCCGTGCTCCGCCAGCTGGTCGAGCGCGCCGAGCTTCTCCAGCGCGGAAATGACGGTGCAGGTCACGTACGCCTGCATGTAGTCGAAGACCGGACGGTCGATCACCTGCTGTGCCACGGTTGTGCTCCCATCTCAATCCTGCTCGGAAAGTCGGTCAGAGCCCGGTGCCGGACATGCCGGTCCGGAAGGAGGCCAGCCGGACGGCCACCTCGTCGAGGAACTCCGAACTGCGGTTGAACGCCACGCGCACGTGGTCCGCGCCGGCCGCGGGGTCCACGTGGAAAACGGTTCCCGGCGCCACCAGCACACCGGCCTCGCGGACCAGCCTGTGCGCGAAGTCGTCGCTGCTCTCGCCCCGCGGCACCCGTGCCATCAGGTAGCAGCCGCCGTCCGGGAGACGGCACTCCATGCCGATCTTCTCCAGCAACGTGACGACCCGGTCGCGCTGGGACCGCAGGTCGTCCGCCGGCGTGGCGAAGCCGGGGTCCTGTGCCGCCGCTTTCGCGACCGCCTCCTGCAACGGCGCGGGGGCGCCCGCGCACACCGTCGCGTGCACCCGACGGGCGATGGCCGTGAGCTCGGCGCTCGCACGGAGGTAGCCGAGCCGCCAGCCGCTCACCGAGTGGGTCTTCGAGAGGCTGCCGACGAGGAAGCTCCGGTCGCGCAGGCCGGGGACCTCGGTCACCGAGATGTGCGGCTTGGCGAAGGTGAACCCGCTGTAGATCTCGTCGGAGATGACGACGGCGTTCCACTGGTGGCACAGCGCGGCGATCTCGGCCCACTCGGACTCGTCCAGCATGTGGCCGGTCGGGTTGTTGGGCGTGCTGACGATCACCGCCTTGGTGGCGGGGCCGAACGCCGCGCGCAGCTCGGCGGGGTCGAAGCGCCAGTCGTCCGGCCGGGTGCGCACGAACCGCGGGACGCCTCCCGCCAGTACCACGGCGTTGACGAAGTTCTCGTAGTACGGCTCGAACACCACCACCTCGTCGCCGGGGTCGACCACGGCCAGCACGGCGGCCATGAGCGCCTCGGTGGCGCCGACCGTGATGGTCAGCTCGGTGCCGGGGTCGGTGTCGCCGGGCAGCGTGTCCGCGATCCAGCGGCGCAACGCGCGGTTGCCCTCCGGCAGCTCGTACTGGTTGTGGCCGGAGCGCAGCGCGGCGCAGGCTTCGTCGATCACCAGCGGCGACGTCTCCGGCGCGCCCGGCACCCCGAGCCCGAGGTCGACGGCGTCCGACCGCGCCGCTTCCGCGAGCAGCTCGAAGATCCGGCCGGAGATCATGCCGCGCACGCGTGACGACGCGCGCGGGAACGCGGGACCGGTCACGTCCCGTTCCGTTGTCGAGGTCACGGCTCAGCCCTCGTCCTCGGCGAAACGCCGCTGCAGTTCCATCAGGTCCGTCTTGCCGTTCGCGTTGACGGGCAGCGCCTTGAGCTCCAGCCAGCGCCTCGGGACCATGTAGGCGGGCAGCCTGCGTGCCACCGCCTCCCGCAGCACGGGGACGGTCAGCCCCTCTTCGGCGGGGACGTACGCCGCGCAGATCTCCAGTGCGCCGCTGCGGCCCGGCGTGGTCACGACCGCCGCCATCGCGACCTCCGGCACCGCGTGCAGCGCCGTCAGCAGGTCGTCGAGCTCGATGCGGTACCCGCTGATCTTCACCTGCCGGTCCGCGCGGCCGTGGAAGCGCAGCAGCCCGTCGGGACCGATCCGGCCGAGGTCACCGGTCCGGTAGTAACGGCGGCCGTCCCGCTCGAAGAACGCCTTGGCCGTGCGTTCCGGCGAACGCCAGTAGCCCGGCGTCACGCCGACGCCGCCGATGACGACCTCGCCGATCTCGCCGATCGGCAGCGGGGCCAGGTCCTCGCCGACGACGGACACGTCCTCCCCCGGGATCGCCACGCCCATCGGCAGCGGCTCGTGCGGCGGTTCGGTCACGGTGTGGAAGCAGCTCGCGATCGTCGCCTCGGTGGTGCCGTAGACACCGGTGAACGAGACGTGCGGCAGCCGCTTCATCCAGTACGCGAGGTCGTCCGGCAGGAACACCTCGCCGCCCCAGACGAGGCGGCGCAGGTCCGGCAGGTCGTCCTCGGCGAGCACGTCGTACCGGGCGATCGCGCTGAGCACGGACGGCACGGTCGCCAGCTGCGTCACCCGCGAGGACCGCAGGAACTCCACCAGCGCGGTGGGCGTCAGGCTCGCCGACGGTGGCACCAGGTGCAGTTCGGCGCCGCAGCTCAGCGCGCCGTAGACGTCCCACAGGGAACCGTCGAAGTGCATCTGGAGATGACAGGAGATCCGGTCTTCCGCGGTGAACCCGAAGTGGTCGTGGGCCCAGCCGACGAAGTGCGCGATGCCGTCGTGCGTGAGCTGCACCCCCTTCGGCTCGCCCGTGGACCCGGAGGTGAACAGGAGGTACGCGACGCCGGACTCACCGGCAGGCGCCTGCGGGTCCTTTGTGGACGCTTCGGCCAGCGTGGTCTCGTCCAGCACGGGGACTTGCGCGGTCGCGGTGCCGTCGGGGACGAACAGCGCGGTCACGACGTCCGCGGGCACGGCGGCCAGCACGTCCGCCGCCAGCGGGGCACGGGCGGTGTCGGCCAGCAGCACGCACGGACCCACCTGCCCGACGACGGAGACGAGGCGGCTCACCGGGCTCGCCACGTCCAGCGGCACGCACACACCGCCCGCCCTCAGCACGCCCAGCAGGTACACGACCATCTCCGGTGACTTCGGCACCAGCACGCAGACCCGGCCGCCCGGCCGCAAACCGGCCGCCAGCAACGCGTTCGCCACGCGGCTCGCCGTCTCGTCGAGCCTTCCGTAGGTCAGCCGCCGGTCACCGTGGACGATCGCGACCGCGTCCGGCGTCCGCGCGGCCTGGGCGCCGACGAGCGCGTCGAGCCGCGTCACGCCGGTTCACCCGCTTCACCCACGCCTTGGATTCCCACCGAGCTACCTCCTCGCAGAACGCGGTGCATGCGCCTTTCGACGAGTGACCTTGCACCGGGGCGTTCCTTCGGCGATACCGGCGCATTCCCGCGCCGGCGCCCCGAGTTCCTGGCGCTCCGCTTGCCTGGCAACGATTACGCACCGATGAGCGCTGCGGTGCCGCGGATTACCGCAGAGTGGATCTCCGCCGTGGCCCGGCTCCGCGCTCCGGGCCTTTACTGAGGCGCATGCCCTCGACTGCCACGGATCCGAGGACCGGTGTCCCCCGACAGGTCTTCCCCACGCTGCGCGAAGACGACATCCACCGAGCCGTCCACTCGGCACGCCTCAGCGCGGCCGGGTGGGCGGCCCTGACCACCGGCGAACGCTCCCGGCGTCTGCTGCGGCTCGCCGCCGCGGTCGAGGACGACGCCGCGGCCTACGTGCGGAGCGAGTGCGCCGGCACCGGCAAACCCCGCTCGGAGGCCGAGGGCGAGATCGCGAACTGCGTCGACCTGCTGCGCTTCTACGCGGGCGTGGTCAGGGGCGACCTCAGCCCCGCGAGCGGGCACCGGATTCCCGGCCGGGAGAGCTGGGTGCGGTGGGAGCCGCTCGGCGTCGTCGGCGTGGTCGTGCCGTGGAACTACCCGTTGATGATGGCGATCTGGCGTCTCGCGCCCGCGCTCGCCGCCGGGAACGCGGTCGTGCTGAAACCGGCCGAGACCACGCCGGACAGCGTGCTGCTGCTGGCCGAGCACGCCGCGGAGGTGCTGGGGCCGGACGTGCTGACCGTGACGCCCGGTGACCGCGAGACCGGCAGGCTCCTGGTGGCGAGCGACGTCGACGCGATCGCGTTCACCGGCAGCCTGCAAGGCGGTCTCGACGTGCACGCCCGCGCCGGGGTGCGCCGGGTGAGCCTCGAGCTGGGCGGCAACTGCCCGGCGATCGTGCTCCCGGACGCCCCCGCGCACACCTACGAGGACCTCGTGGCGGCGTGCACCTACAACGCCGGCCAGAGCTGTGCCGCCCCGGCACGGGTGATCACCCTCGCCGAGAACTTCGACTCGACCGTCAGCGCACTGGCCGAAGCCATGCGCGGACGCCGTGCGGGCGCCGACTTCGGTCCCCTCAACAACCCCGACCAGCTCGCGCGGTACGACTCCATCCTGAACGCGAGCAAGGCCGCGATCCGCGAGCAGGGCGACGTGGTCGTGGCACCTGACGAACGCGGCGGTTACTGGCGCCCCGGCGTCGTCCTCGCCGACCTGCCGGACGACGACCCCGCCGTCACCGAGGAGATCTTCGGCCCGGTCCTGACGGTGCAGGCGGCGGACTCGCCGGAGCACGCCGTCCGGATGGCCAACGACGTGCCGCAGGCCCTGGCGGCGAGCGTCTGGGGTGACTCGGTCTCCGGCCTCCTCGGCATCAGCCGCGAGCTGCAGGCGGGCGAGGTCTGGGTGAACTGCCACCTGGAGCAGACCGCCGACCTCCCGCACGGCGGCCGCAAGCAGTCGGGCTCCGGCACCGACCTGAGCGTGCTGGCCCTCACCGAGTACCAGCGGCCGAAGACCGTCACCGTCAGGATCGCCTGACCGGCGCCCAACGACCGATCCCCTGACCACGCCGTCGCTCCGGCATCGGAGCGGCGCCGACAGCTGTGCGCCATCACGCAGAAGGAGACCCGCATGACCACCGTCCCGCCGCCGGCCTCGGACACCGTTCTCGCCGCGGTCAGCGAAAGCCTGCTCGAACTGCTCGGCCTCACCGAGCTGCACCCGGAGACCGAGCTCGTGGACAGCGGTGTGCTGAGCTCGCTCGCGATGGTCGGCCTCATCGCGAAGCTCGAACGGCGCTTCGACATCCGCATCGGCAAGGACGACCTGGAGCTCACCAACTTCCGCACCCCGCTCGCGATCACCAGGCTGGTGAGCGCGAAGACCGCGGCCACGTCCGCCGGCTGAGCACTCCGCCAGAGGTTCTGTCCCTCTCCCGCCCCACACCCGCCCGAGCGTCACCCATCCAGCCGGTCCCCGCCTCCCCTCCGTGACGCGGCTTTAGTACGCGGGGGCCCCGCGTACGCCGAGACAGTACGAAAGGGCCCCGCGTGCGACACGGGAAACGCGAAAGAGAGTCGCGAGCGGGGCGGGGCGTTACGGACAGCAGTTCTGAAGCGTGCTGGGACGGGTGTCCCCAGCGCAGATGACGACCTTCTCGACCGGGAGCCTTTGATGAGCGAGACCTTCGCACTCTCCGGGTGCCTGCCGCCGGACGTTCCGGAGATCCTGGAGCTGCAGGACGCCCTGTGGCACGGCGAAGAGCACAACCTCGCCTACTACCACTGGAAGTACCGCGACAACCCGTACCTGGACGGGCGCTTCTCCGTGCTGGCCAGGGACGGTTCCGGCCGGGTGGTGGGGATGGTCGGGGTGTTCGGTTCGCGGTGGGAACGCGACGGTGCCCGGTTCACGCTGCCGTGCGTCACCGACACGATCGTCGTTCCCGAGCACCGCAACAGCCCGTTGTTCCACCTGATGCTCGACGAGGCGGCCCGCCGGCTGCGGGACGCGGGCATCCCCTGGCTGCTCGACTTCGGCGACCAGGGCGCGATCCCCGCCATGCTGCTGCGGGGCTGGAAGATGGCCGGGCCGTGGCCGCTCTCGGTCGTCACCAGGACCGGCGACCCGTTCCGGCCGGGGTGGGCGGACGAGCCGGTGCGGACCGGTACCAGGTCGGGCGTCCCCATCTCGGTGGCGACGGGCGACGAGCACACCATCGCGGCGATGGCCGAGGTCGCGTCCCGCGTCCCCGACGACGGCCGGGTCCGCGTGGCGCGCGACGCCGAGTACTACGCCTGGCGGGCGGCCAACCCGATGGCCGACTACCGCTACCTCGTGGCGGGGGACGAGAAGCCGGTCGGGTTCCTGGTCGGCCACCGCTTCGTGCTCGACCCCGCCGACGGGGACACGCCGACGACCATCGTCGAGTGCGAGGCCGACGACCCGGACGTCAAGGCGGACCTGGTCGACGTGGCCCACGACCTCCTGCCGGGGCGGTGGATCCTGCTCTGCACGCAGGACCTGCCCGCCGAGGCGCGGGAGGTGCTCCTGCGGCGGGGAGCGGAGATCTCCGAACCCACCGGCCGGTTCGCCCTGGACGGCCACCTGCCCACGCTCATGCTCAAGCCCACCGGTGCCGAGCCGGGCGCCCCGGTGCCGCCCGACCTCGCCGAGCCGGGGAGCTGGGACGTGCGCGGGACTCCCGGCCGCGCCTGGCGCTGAAGCCACCGATGCCGGAGTGCCGCCCGAACCGCGTGGTTCGGGCGGCACTCCGGCGTTTCGGGGCCCGGTCAGCGGCCGAGGGGCCGGTGGAGGTGCACGACGTGCGAGCCTTCGCGCTGATCGGCGAGGACGAACCCGAGTGCCTGCAACAGCTCCACGGTGTGCGCCAGTCCCGGGTTCGCCTCGCAGCGCACCGCGTCGGCCCCGAGACCGGTCGCGGTGGCGATGGCCCGGCGCACGCACATCATCCCGGCCAGCGAGCCGGCGGCCTCCGGCCTGACCGCGAGCCGGGTCAGGTAGACCGGCCGGACCGCGGGAGGGAACGCGTCCGGAGGCTCGTCGAAGGGCGGGCTCTCCACGAGCGTGAACATCGCCGTCGGCAGCTCGCCGTCGCGCAGCAGGTGGACCCGGCCGGCAGCGACGTGCGCCGCGGTGCCGGCGGGGTTGCGCACGGGTGCCGCCGTGCCGGTCCGTTCGGCCTGGAAGCGGTCGCTGGCGCACAGCAGGTCGTGCACCTCGGCCGGGTCTGCGGCCATTTCCCAGCGGTATCCCGTCGAGGTCATCGCACCTTCCCTTGATAGGTCGCGACCACGTTAGGAAGGCACCTCCGAATCGGCAATCAATTCCGGAATGGAAGCGGTAACTGACATTCCGGTTACCCGCCGCCTACCCACGGTTCGGCAGCGGCGCAGGAAAATGAGAGGGCACTGATCGTCGTTCACGCGAGCATCTCGACGTGTCCGCCGCACTAGTTCCCGGGACATTTCGCCATTGCTCCCGGGGACCGGTCGCGGCCCTGGGTCCGCCCGCGAGCACCGGACGCGCATTCACCACGACCACGAACAGGAGCTGCTCGATGAAGGTGCTCATGCTCAGGCACAACTGGCACCAGCTGGTGCTCGACCACGCCGACGAGGTCTACGCGGTCCTGGACTCCTCGCCCGGCTGCCTCGCCATGCCCCCCGAGGCCCTCGCCCGCTTCGCCGGGGTCTACCGGATCTCGTCGTACGACTCGCTGGAGGAGCTGAGCGCCGTCGCGGGCGACCTCCTGTCCCGCGGGATCGAGATCGACCGCGTCGTCAGCTTCCCCGAGTTCACCCAGTACGCCGCGGGGTACCTCGCGCACCTGCTCGGCCTCGGCCACTTCTCGCCGTCCGTGGCGCTGGCCACCCGCGACAAGCGGGTCACGAAGCTCCGCGCCGCCCAGGCCGGTGTGCCGACGGCCCGCTGGTGCTCGGTCCCCGACCTCGCCACCGCCGACCCCGCCGCGATCGAGCGGGCCGTCGGCTACCCGCTGGTCCTCAAGCCGGCGGGCGGCTGGGGCACCACGGCCACGGTGAAGGTCGACGGCCCCGCCGAGCTGGCGGAGGCGCTGCGGACCCTCTCCGACGAGCTGCCCAGCCCTCTCGCCGCGCAGTTCATCGCGGAGGAGTTCATCGACGGCGAGGAGTTCCACGTCGACGCCGTGTGGCGGGACGGCAAGCCGTGGACCTTCCACGTGAGCCGCTACTTCTCGCCCCGGCTGCGAGCCTGGTCCGGGCGGGCGGCCCACGGTTCGGTGCTGTTGCGCGAGTCGGAGTTCGGCGACCTGTACGCCCAGCTCCTCAAGATCAGCACGCAGCTGAACTCCGCCGTGGGCGTCGAGCGCGGCGCCACCCACCTGGAGGTGTTCCGCGAGCACGGCACCGGGCGGCTGCTCGTCTCGGAGATCGCCTCGCGGATCGGCGGAGCGAACGTGGCGAACGTCGTCGAGGCGCTGGACGGCGTGCACGGCGGGCTGGTCGTCCTGCACGAGCTGCTCGACGGCGAGCGCTCCGGCCTGCCGTTCGCCTCCGGGTCCCACCCCGTCGTCGGCGGCCTGTGCCTGGTCCCGCGGCGGTCCGGCGTGATCGTCTCGATGCCGGACAGGTCCGAGCTGCTGGCACACCCGAACGTGCTGGACGCGGTCAGCTACCACCAGGTGGGCGACCACGTCGAGGCGTCCCACCCGTCCGTCTGGTGCACGCTCCTCGTCATCGGCGCCGAGACCGAGCCCGAGCTGGAACGGACCGCCCTCGCGCTGTCCGAGATCTTCGAGATCCGGACGGAACCCGCGGGGAGATGACCCGGTGCCCGCCGGGCACCGCGCACCAATTCAGTGTGACCACCGTGGAAATTCGATGGAGCTGCTCTCGGCGACGCGTTTTTCAACGTGGCTCGAATGCAGCCGGGAGAACGGGAAAACAATGGCGCTGTTCGACTCGCTGTCCGAACCACGCACTATCTCAGTACCCGAGGAAGCACGCGTGATGGCCGCGCGCGCATTACCCCCGGAACAGGACGAGAACACTTTCGTGCCGTACGTCGGGGAACGCACCCTGGACGTCTTCGCCCGCGCGGTGAACCCCGCGGACCCGTTCGAGCTGCGGGACCTGTTCCTCGGCCGCGTCGAGCACGAGCTGGGGAAAGCCTCGCTGCGCCCCGAGCTCGCGCAGGCGTGGCGGCGGTCCCGGCGCAGGCGGGAGGTGACCGCGGACGAGGTGTACCACTCCCGTTCCGCGGTGCGGTTCGTCAAGGAGCTCTTCAACTTCTACTTCCGCGACGACCTCTACGGCGCGCTGGCCGGTGACCACCTCCTGCTGTCCAGCGGCTCGGTCGACGAGCAGGAGTGGGGCCTGCCCGCCGCGTTGAAGGACTGCCTCCGGTACGCGCTCGACCGGGACTGGTACGGCTACTCGGACTCCCGCGGCCGCGTGCCCGCGCGTGAGGCCATCGCCGCCTACGAGAACGCGATGATGGAACGCAGCGTCTACACCGAGGCCAACGTGGCCATCACCCTCGGGGGGACGTTCACCGTCAGCAACATCGCCGACTACGTCCTCACCGGACGGTCCCGCGCGGCCGGACCGGCGCTGTGCGGGATTCCGAACTACCCGCCGCTGGTCGAGGCGGTGGCACGGCGGAGCGCCACCCGGATGGTCCCGCTGGCCAGCACCGCCGGCCAGGTCTCGTTGCGGCCGTTGATCGACGCGCTGCGGCCGGACACCCCGCTGGTGCTGCTGCAGACCGCGATCAACCCCACCGGCGCCGTCGTCGACGAGGCCGAGCTCGCCGAGCTGATCCGCACCGCGTCCCCGGACACGATGATCCTGCTGGACGAGTGCCACGAGTGGCTCGGGCCGGAGCGCAGGAGGTCGGCGCAGCGCGCCGCGCCGAACGTCATCCGCATCTCCAGCCTGTCGAAGAACTGGTCGGCGCCGGGGCTCAAGACCGGCTGGATCATGGCGGACCAGGCGTTCGTGGCGGACTACTACGAGCACGCCTCCACGATGTTCGGCGGCCCGCAGTCGTTCTTCTACACGGCGGTCGAGGTGCTCGCCAGGATGGAGCGCTGGATGGTCACCGGGCTGACCGTGCCGGGGCCCGCCGAGCTGGCCGAGTTCGAGCCGAGCTACGGCCTGACCACCGACTCGCTGCGCCGCGCCTACGCGGGGTACGTCCACGAACGCCGGAGCCGGCACGAGGCGCTGACCGTGCTGCGGGGCGCGACGTGCGCCGGTTTCGCGGAGGCGGGCACCGTGACCGCCCCCGCCTACTCGATCAACGCGGCGGTGACGTTCCCCGACTGGGACGACAGCTACCTCGCCTTCCGCAGCCTGCTGGACCGCACCGGCGTCTCCACCTACCCCGCCATCCTGAACTTCTGCTTCGACGGCGGGGCGGTGCGGCTGACGACCGCCCGGCCCTGGACCGACCTGCGGGAGGCGGGCGACAGGGTGACGTCGGCCCTGCGCCCGCGCCAGCTGCAGGCGACCAGCTCCCACCGCTGACCCGATCTCGTGACCCAGGAGGAAGTCTTGAGCTCACCCACGTCCTCGCTGACCGAAGCGGTCCGCGGGATCCTCGGCCGCACCCTGCCCGGCGGCGCCGCACCGGCCGACGACGAGGTCCCGCTGCGCGACCTCGGGCTGACCTCCCTGCGCATGGTGCGGGTGGTCGTGGCGCTCCGCGAGGAGCTGGGCGCCGACCTGCCGGACGACCTGCTGCGCCCGGAGACCTTCCACAGCGTGCGCACCCTGGTGTCCGCGGTCCGGGCGGCCACTGACGGGACCTGACCCGGCGGCGTCGCGACCAGGCGGGTTCCGCGGTTCCCCCGCCGACGGGAACCCGCCAGGTCGGCGCCGGTAACAGCACGGTCAGAAAACGGTAGCGCCGGACGGCAAGGTCAGCTTCGCATCGGTCTCCTGTTCTCTGCGAGGTGGTCAGCCGTGCAGTTCTCTCTCCTCGGGCCGCTCGAAGTCGTGGCGGACGGCAGGCCGATCGCCGTGGGGGGTGTCCAGCAACGGCTCGCGCTGTCGATGTTGTTGCTGCACCACAACTCCGTGGTGCCGACCCGGCAGATGCTCCAGGCGCTCTGGCCGGACGAGGTACCGGCCTCCGCGCGCAAGATGCTGCACAACGCGGTGTCCGCGCTGCGCAGGCTCCTGGAGATGGGCGAGCCCGGCGGTGAACGGCCGCAGCTGCTCACCCGCGCCCCCGGCTACCTCCTGCAGGTGCGGCCGGAGTCCATCGACGTGGTCCGCTTCCAGCGCTGGGCGGCGCAGGGACACCAGGCGCTGGCCGCGGGAGAGTGGGAGGCGGCTTCGGTGCGGCTGCGGGAGGCCCTGGACCTGTGGCACGGGCCGCTGCTGCCGGACCTCGCCGAGCAGGGCTTCGACTGGCCGGAGGCCACCGCCCTGCGCAACGCCAGGCTCAACGCCCTGGAGGACCGGATCGAGGCCGACTTCCAGCTGGGCCGGTTCATGGAGCTGACGGGCGAGCTGGAGGCGCTGGCCGAGCAGGAGCCGCTGCGGGAAGGCTTGTGCGCCAAGCTGATGCGCCTGCTCTACCGGCGGGGGCGGCAGGCGGACGCGCTGGCGGTCTACCGCAGGACCCGCGAGGCGCTGGTCGACCGCCTCGGGCTCGACCCGAGCCCGGAGCTGCAGGAGCTGGAGCTCGCGATCCTCAACCACGACACCTCGCTGCTGGCCGCGCCCGCGGTGGGAGGCACCGCCAAGGTCTCCCCCGCGACGCGCGCCGCGGCCGAGCCGGTCGCCGTCGACGAGATGCGGTGGACGACGGCGCTGCTGGTGTCCGCCAGGCCCGCGCTCGGCAGGACGCCGACCGGGCAGGACTTCGCGCTGCTGCGCGAACGCCTCCGCACGACGGTCTCGGAGGAGGCCGGGTCTCGGTGGACGTACGCCGTCGTGGACGAGTGCGCGCTCGCGGGCTCCGAGCAGGACGTGCCCCTCTGGCTGGTGACCTCCGAGCTCGACGGCGTGGACAGCGCCGCGTCGAGCAGGGCGGTCCGGCTGGCGCGCTCGATCAACGCCCGCTTCAGCCCGGTGTCGGGCCTGGAACGCCCCGACGGTGGCTGGCTGCCGTTCGAGGTCCGCGTCGCCGTGGTGGCGGGCGAGGTGCACCTGCGGCGGGAGAACCGAGGGGGTTCGCGGCCGTGGATCTCCGCGGACCTCGCCGCGCGCTGCCGGCAGCTGCTCGCGGACCCGGCGGCCGGTCCGATCGAGGTGTGCACCACCACGACGGAGGCGCTGCGCACGCCGGAGGGACCGGAACCGCCGCCGTTCCTGTGCCGCGACCACGAGCTGCGCGCCCTCGACCGGTCGCTCAGGGCGGCGCGGGAGCTCCGGCAGCCGCACCTGCTCACGGTGTTCGGGGAGGACGGCGCCGGGCGCAGCAGGCTGCTGCGGGAATGGGCGCGCGGCCTGCGCGACGTCACCCTGCTCTCCGCGGCCTCCTCCCGCGGCTCCGACCCCGTCTCCGGGCTGGCCGCGCTGGTGCGGGCCGCGGCGGGCATCCACGCGGACGAACCCACGCACGTGGTCGCGGCCAGGCTGACCGAGCTGATCTCCCGCCTGGTGGACAGCCACCGGGCACCGTGGATGCTGGCCCACGTCGACGGCCTGCTCGGGCTCGACGACACGCCGGTGCCGGTGACGGCGGAGTCCTTCGACGCGCTCACGCAGTTCTTCGAGGCGCTGGCGCGCGTGAAGCCGCTGGTGCTCCTGGTCGACGACCTGCACGTCGCCGACGACCTCGTCCCCGGCTTCCTGGACCACCTGCTCAGGTACTCCGGCGGGGTGCCGCTGCTGGTCGTGGCGAGCGCACGGCCCGACCTGCTGACCCGGTTCCCGTTCTGGGGCAGCGGGATGGTCCGCGGCGGCTCGCTGTGCCTGGCCCCGCTGCCCGACGACGTGATCGCCACGCTGCTGTGGCAGTCGTACCGGTCGACGCTCGAGACGCGGACCGGCGGCACCCCGCAGCACTGCCCGGAGCACCTCCTGTCCTTCGCGGCCGAGCTCGGCGGCAACCCGCTGTTCGCGATCGAGTACGGCCGCATGCTCGCCACCCCGCCCGACGCGATCCCCGCGAGGCCCGGCCTCACCCGCATCCCGTACGCGGTCCGGTCGCGGCTGGAGTGCCTGCTCGACACCCTGCCCGCCGAGGCGAGGGCCGTGCTGTACGACGCCTCGCTCGTCGACGGCGACTTCACCGAGCGCGCCGTGGCCGTCCTCGCGACCGACGCCAGGTCGCGGCAGGCCGGTCGCTGGCTGCGCGTCCTCGTGCAGCGCGGCATCCTGCGCGCGACCGGCGCGTCCGGCGGGTACCGCTTCGCCGACCCCCGGATGCGCGCGGTGACGCGGGGGCGGGTGCCGGACGAGGTCCGGTCCCGCAAGGGGGACCTGCTCAAGGGGATGCCCAGGGTCCTCGACGCCGCACACCGGTGACGACCGACGGAGGAGACCGACCATGACCGTGACCGCCGTCCACTCCACAGTGGACTCCCTCGTCCCCCGCTGGCCGTCACCGGTCGCGGCCCTCGCGCACTTCGGCCGCGTCCGCGGCCACCGGCCGTGGCTCACCGCGGTGGCGCGGTCCGGCGAGGAGACCGTGCTGACGTTCGGCGCGGCGGACCGGGCGACGCGAGCGATCGCCGCGCGCCTGACGGCGGAGTTCGGCAGCACGCCGACGACGCTCGCTCTCGCACCCGTCAACGACATCCCGTCGGTGCTGACCGTCCTGGGCGCACTGCGCGCCGGGCACCGGCTGCTGATGCTGGGGCCCGCCGACCCACCGGAACGGACCTCGCAGCAGATCGCGGCAGCGGGTGCCGTCGCCGTGCTGCACACACCGGGCACGACGCCCCCGGCAGGTGCGGACGCCTTCCACCTGGCCGACTGGCGGGAGGCCCCGGCCGGCGACCTGGCCGCCCGCTGGACCGATCCCCGCCTCGACGCCGCGCTGGACGCGCTCTACTTCGCCACGTCGGGCTCCACCGCGGCGTCCAAGCTGGTCGCCCAGTCGCGGCTGAACGCGACCGCGAACGCCGAGGCCGTGCGCAGGCACCACCGGCTCTCGTCCGGCAGCAGGGTGCTCGGCTGTCTGCCCGTGCACCACGTCAACGGCCTGCACTTCAGCGTCCTGGGCACCCTCATGGCCGGTGCCCAGCTCGTCCTCGCCGACTCGTTCTCACCGCTGACCTACCCCGGCCTGGTCGAGCGCTACCGCCCGCACGTCGCCAGCGTCGTGCCGAGCGTGCTGGAGACGTTGCTGGAGGTGTGGGGACGGCACAGGCTGCCTTCCGGTTTCCGCTACTTCCTCACCGCGGCGGCACCGCTGCCCTCCGCCACGGCCCGAGCCGTCGCCGACCGCATCGGAACCCGTGTCGTACAAGGGTATGGGCTCTCGGAGACGACGAACTTCTCCACGACCATGCCTCCCGGCGTCTCCGGTCCCACCTACCGCGAGCTGATGCTCGACGCCGAGATCCCCTCGGTGGGCGTGGCCCTGCCCGGCAACGAGGTGGCCGTGCTCGGCCCGGACGGCGAGCGCCTGCCGGCGGGTGAGGTCGGCGAGGTGTGCATGCGCGGGCTCAACGTCATGACCCGGTACCTGGGCAACGACGAGGCCACGAGTGAGGCGTTCCGCGGCGGCTGGTTCCACTCGCAGGACCTCGGTTTCCGCGTGGAGGCGGACAACCGGGACTTCTTCGTCCTCACCGGCAGGGTGAAGAACATCGCGAAGGTCGCCGGGGAGACGGTGTCGCTCGACGAGATGGACCGTGCGCTGCGCGCCCTCCCCCAGGTGCGCGACGCGGCGTGCGTCGCGCTGCCCGACCGCTTCGCGGGCGAACGGATCGTGGCCGCAGTGGTCACGACCGGCGACGACGGGCCCGAGATCGCGACGGCGCTCCGTGCCCTCTTCTCCGAGGCCGTGGTCCCCGAACGGTTCATCGCGCTCGACCGCATCCCGAGGACCCCGACCGGCAAGGTGCTGCGCCCCGAGCTGCGATCGCTGCTACAGCACCGCGAGGAGCAGACCGCCGGACGGTCGTGACCCGCCGCTCCCTCTCCACCGCCCGTGTGTCACCTGGCCAGGGATCACCGACGCCTCTGCGTGACGCGGCTTTAGTACGCGGGGCCCCCGCGTACGCCGAGACAGTACGAAAGGGCCCCGCGTGCGGCAGGGGAAACGCGAAAGAGAGTCGCGAGGCGGGCGGGGGGTTGCGGACAGTGCTTCTGGGAGCGTGTTTGCTCAGTCCTCCTCGACGACCACGCGTACTCCGGCGCTGGCTTGCAGGGCGCGGGAACGCGCCTCGACCGCCGAGGCCCCTTCCACCAGGAGGAAACCCGCGTCGTGCGCGGTCAGCAGCTCGCCCGGCCGGTGCGGGAAGAACACCTCGACCACGCCGGGCGACCTGCTCGCCTCGGCCAGCCCGGCGACGGAGACCAGCCGTCCCGGCCTGCCCGGCCGGAGGAACTGCACCGTGGCCGTGCGGGCGGTGGACGGCTTCAGCACCGCCCCGTCCGTGAGCATCCGGACCAGCTCGGTCTCCAGGTCCAGGCCGGTGCTGAACTCCAGCAGCGACAGGAACTCGTCGGGCCCGAACCAGGTGCGCGCGGAGTCGACCCGTGCGCCGTTCTCCGTGAGCATCACGGTCACGTGCGCCGGTCCGCGCTCGTACCCCACGAGGTCGAGCAGGGAGGTGACGGCGGCGCGCACGTCCGCCTCCTGCCGTGCGGTCAGCGGCGCGGGGTGCAGCAGGTGCCCGGACGAGGTGGCCGTGACACCGACGACCTGGTGCATCCCCTCGAACGTCAGCGTGGTGACCACGACCGCGGGCACCCCCGGTGCCGGGCCCGCCTGGCGGGAGAAGTCGCGGTGCAGGCGCGGCCGGGGCTCGGTGTCGTCCACCCCGCTCCGCTGCGCCGCGGTGTCCTGGTCGCGCAGCGCGGCGAAGAACCCGAAGTCCAGCGCGGCGTCCACATCGGAGCCCCGCTCCGCGTGCCTGCTCCTCACCGCGTCCACCCGGTCGAGCAGCCGCACGGCGGCGGACGGTCCCGGCATCAGCATCGACTGCCTGCGCAGGCCGTGGGAGCGGCCACAGCGGCACAGCACGTGCGCGATCCTGTTGCGGCGCACCGTTTTCACGACGAGCACGTCGAGGACGGCCAGGTCGCCGAGATCGACGGCGAGCACCTGCTTCGCGGCCGACCCGAGCAGCCGGAGCTGTCCGCTGTCGTACCGGCTCGGGTCGACGACGGCCCAGACGTCGAAGCCCTCCTTCACCGCCTTGAGGACGAACCCCGGGCTCGGCTGCACCACGAGAACGCGGATCGGCCACATCGACTCGGCGCCGAGGCCCCAGGCGCCATCACGGGTAATCCGGCTTCGCCGGCCAGACCCAGCCACCACTCCTCCAACTTCGACTTCCGGCGCCGCGCCCGTGGCCCCCTCCCGGGCGGGGACCGGCAGGCGGTCCCGCCGGACCACCGCGAGCCGGTCCCGGCCCGCACGGCGACTCCGCACCGCCCCCAGTGGCGGTTCGGCCGAACCACCACCTTGCACCGCGACGGCCGGTCCGGCACTCCCTGGGCCCCGTCGCGTGCACGAACACCCGGCAACTCCGGTACCGATGTACGTGGTCGTCCCGTTTTCGCGGCGGCCGAGCCGCGGGACGACGTGCGGCAGGACCCGTGCGGAGACCCGATGGTCCCGGCGAGCCGGAGCAGCGCACCGACCACGTCCCCGGCCGGCTCGGACCGCGTGCACCACACGATTCTTCCAGTGGGCGTTCCCCAACGGATCCCGTTCCGTGCCCGTTCCGCCCGGCGCTCACGCCCGCGGCGGGACGCCGGCCGTCCGCGACCCCGGCCGGGCACTCGTCACGGCCGGTTCCCCCGGTTGACCGCGCGAGGAGTATCGAGGTCGGAACGACCTGGGAACGGGGTCGTCCAGCATTGAGCTCGACACAGGTTCCTGCACACGAACGAGCGGAGTTCCCATGCGTTGCAAGCTGGTCGGTTTCGTCCTCCTCCTGATCGCCGCCGCGGGCGTTCCGGCCACCTCCGCGTCAGCCGCACCGTCCGACCACAGCCGGCCCGTCTTCACCACGCAGGACCCCGGCGGCGGCGAGGGCCCCAACAGCTGACATCGATGTCAGCTGGATCGCCGGTACTGCTCGTCGATCCCCAGCTCGCCGAACAGCTCGTCAGCCCGCCGCCGGCGCTCGGCGGCGGCGCGGACGTCCCCGAGTGCCTCGTACGCCTCCGCGAGACCTCGCAGCGCACGGGCCTCCTCGACCAGGTAGCGCGCCTCGGAGGCGACCAGGTACGCGTTGCCGTGCAGATGCAGCGCGACCTGGCTCCGCCCGTCCCGCAGCTCCAGGCCACCGAGGATGTTCTCGACCCTGGCCTGCCTGATCGGCGTCCGGCTGCTCCGGCAGAGGGTGAGCGCGCGCTCGGCCAGGGTGGCGACGCGGGCGTGCTCACCCCGCCGGTGGGCCACCTTCGCGGACAGCGCCAGCACCAGGGCGCGGTCGGCGGCGGGTGAGGTGTCGTCGGCCAGCTCCACCGCCTGGTCGAGGTGGCGCTGAGCCTCCTCGTCCTGGCCGAGGCCGAGGTGGGCCGTCGCCAGGTCGGCCAGGGACACCAGCTCGTTGTCCCTGGTCCCGAGCTCCCGGTTGAGCTCCAGCGCACGACGTGCCGCGGCGGCGGCCTCCTCGAAGTGGCCCCACTGCTCGTACAGGGTGCTGAGGTTGGTGAGCGACTCGGCCTCCGCCCGGCGCGCGCCGAGCTCGCGCTTGAGCGCGATGGACCGCTGGAGCCGGGACAGCGCCTCGTCGAACCGGCCGAGCGCGGCCAGCAGCACGCCGAGCACCCCGGTGTCCTTGGCCTCCCCCAGCCGGTCTCCCAGCCGCAGCGCGAGGTTCAGCGCCTCCGTCGCCGCCTCGATCCCGTCGTAGAAGCGGCCGAGCTTCCAGTCCGCGATGGCCAGGTTGGACAGGCTCACCCGCAGCAGGGCGCCGTGGCCCAGCTCGCGGGAGGACGCCACGGCGATCTCGGCGATCTCCCGGTACTCCTCGAACTGGCCCTTGGCGTCGAACTGGAAGACGGCGTTGCGGGCCAGCGCCGCCGCGTGGCGGTGCAGGCCCATCCGGTGGGCGAGCGTCACCGCGTTGCGCAGGGCGTTCTGCTCGCGCGCCAGCCAGGCCCTCGCCTGGGTGCCGTCACGCAACGGCGGCAGGCTCGCCCTGTCGTCGCGCAGCTCGGACTCCAGCACCACCCGGCCGGGGAACGCCAGGTCGCAGGCCAGGTCGGTGGCCAGCACGTAGTAGTTGAGCAGGCGTCCGACCGCCACCTCGTCCTCGGGCTGACCGCGGTCCCGCTCACCGCCGGTCCCCTGCTGGCGGCCGAGCCGTCGCGCGAAGCTGCGGACGAGGTCGTGGAAGGCGTAGTAGCTCAGCTCGTGCTGCTGGATCAGGTGCACGTCCAGCAGGTGCTCCATGATCTCCTCGGCCTCCTCCACACCGGTGTCGAGGAGGGCGGCGGCCGAGCGGGCGTCGATGTTGTTGTGCCCGGGGTGCAGCGCGAGCAGGTGCAGGGCCGCGCGGTGCTGGGGGGTGAGCCCCAGGTAGGACAGCTTCAGCGTCAGCTCGACGCTGCGCTCCCCCGACCGCAGCTCGTCGAGCCTGCGCGACTCGTTGCCCAGCCGGTCGACGAGGTAGGCGATCGTCCACCGCGGCCGGTTGTGCAGGCGTGCCGCGGCGATGCGCAGCGCGAGCGGCAGGTGCCCGCACAGCTCCGCCATCGCGGCCGCTGCGGCGGGCTCGGCGGCCACGCGCTTCTCGCCCAGCGTGTCGACCAGCATCGCGAGGCTGGCCTCCGGGGACATCGTCCCCAGCGAGATCCAGTACGCGCCGTCGAGGTCGAGCAGCCGGCCCCTGCTCGTGACCAGCATCATCGAGTGCGCGCCCGGTGGCAGCAGCGGCCGGACCTGCGCGGCGCTGCCGGCGTTGTCGAGCAGGAGCAGCAACCTCCGTTGCGCGGCGATCGCCCGCCACTCGGCGACCTTGCCGTGGGCGTCGCCGGGAATCCTGTCGCTCGGCACACCGAGCTGCCTCAGCAGCGTCTCGGCGACGGCGTCGACGCTCAGCGCCGGCTGCTGCGGCGTGTAGCCGCACAGGTCCACGTACAGCTGCCCGTCCGGGTACTGCTCGGCGAGCAGGTACGCGGCGCGCACGGCCAGGGAGGTCTTGCCGATGCCTCCCATGCCGTCGATCGCCACGATGCGACCGCCCTCTTCACGCGCGTAGTCGAGCAGCTCGTCCAGCTCGCGCTCGCGTCCGGTGAAGTCCCGCAGGTCGTAGGGCAGCGAACAGGTGGGCGTGTCGGTCTCGGGGATCAGCTCCGCAGGGGCGTGCACCTGCTGCGGGGTGACCAGCGACGGGTCGTTGCGCAGGATGGCGTCGCGCAGCTCCGTCAGTCTGACGTCCGGGTCGATCCCCAGCTCGTCGGCCAGCAGCCGGCGCAGGTGGTTGTACGCCTCCAGCGCCTCCGCCTGCCTGCCCGACCGGAACAGCGCCAGCATCAGCTGGTGGTGCAGGGTCTCCCGCAACGGGTACGCGGCCACCAGCTCGACGAGCTCGCCCACCAGCTCGGCCGCCTCGCGGTTGGCCAGCCGCAGCTCCATCAGCTGCTCGACGGCGGCGAGCCTGCGCTCCTCCAGCGCGGCGGAGGCGGCGTTGATCAGCCGGCCGCCACCACCGGACAGGACCGGGCCGCGCCACAGCGCGAGCGCCCTGGTCAGCAGGGTCGCCGTCTCGGCGGCGGACCCCGCGGCCGCGGCCTCGCGCGCCTGGCCGAGCAGGGACAGGAACCGGTCGAGGTCCAGGTCGACCCAGCCGGTGACGGCCCGGTACCCCGAGCCCTCGGTGGTGATCAGCCGCGCGCCGCCGGGGATGACCTGGCGCAGCTTCGCCACCGCCTTGCGCACCTGGTGCCCGGCGGTCGCGGGCGGGGCGTCCTCCCAGACCGCCTCGACCAGCCGCGGCACCGACAGCACCTGTCCCGGTTCGAGCAGCAGGCTCACCAGCACGCGCTCGTGCACCGGGCCGCCGAGTCGCAACCGAGTCGTCCCGGCCCAGCACTCGAGCAGTCCCAGGACGTTGAACCGCAGGTGTGGCTCAGAATGTGACAACGGTGAATGCTCCAGACCTCTATCGACGCACTCGGTCCAGCGGAACTCGCATCATGGAGCGGTTACCGCGACCGCTCCGGACTCCAGAACACCCTGCTTCAGCTCATCCCGCGCGACCCGCGGGACGAAAAAGCACTTTGTCCGATTCCATGTCGATTCCCGGACGCCTCCGTTCGGCCTATCGGCCACGAGCGGGACGGCCGCATTCACCCCTTCCGGAAGTCATCCCCAGGCCAAGCCACACGGTAGCGTCGGTTTCCGACATTTGCACACACCGACCAATTAGCGTCTCATTAGGCTCCGGCCGTCCCGTGCCGGTGCGCGACGAGCCGGACCTGCGGCTTTTCCCCAAGCGCAGGCCGGATACACCGAAACCTGAGAATTAAGTGGGAGTTTCTGCACATCCCCTATGGGAAGTCCTGCCGCCCGCAGTGCGAAGGCGGCGCCCAGGGCCTCTTCGCGGACGGTCGCCGTTCCTCGAGCCGGCGCATTTTACAGCAATTGAAGGGGTGCGGTGCCCGCCCGGTTTCCGCCCGGAAGCCCGCCGCGGTCAGGAGTTCTTGACCGGTTTCAGCATCGGTGTCAACGCCAACGCCGGCAACAACAAGACCGGCACGATCAGCAGCGCTTTCAGGACACCCACCTCGTTGCCGAGGAACCCGACGAGAGGCGGCCCGGCGAGGAACGCCGTGTACCCGATGACGGCGACCACGCTCACCCGTGCGGCGGCCCGTTCGGGATCGTCGGCGGCGGCGCTCATGCCCACCGGGAACCCGAGCGCGGTCCCCAGCCCCCACACGCCGACGCCCACCACGGCCAGCACGGGCGAGGACGCGAACACCGCGAGCGCCACACCGGCCGCCGCCAGCACGATCGACAGACCCACCGCCGGCACGCGGCCCCAGCGGTCCAGCGCGATCGTGCCGAAGACGCGCCCGAACGTCATCGTCGTGACGAACACGCCGAACACCGCGGCGCCCAGGGCCGGGTCCAGGTCGTACCCGTCGACGAACGCGACGCCCACCCAGTCGTTCGCGGTGCCCTCGGTGAACGCCAGCACGAGCACCAGCAGGCCGATCAGCAGGGTGCGGGGTTCGCGCCACGCGGCCAGCACACCGCTGCCCCCGCCGTGCTCGGCCTCACCGGCCAGGCGGTACGTGCGCGTCGCGAACAGGGTGCCGACCGCCACGACGAGTGCGACGACGCCGAGGTGCGCGGTCACCGGGAGCAGCGCCCACGCCGCGAACGACGCGAGGCCCGCCGCGACCACCGTGCCGAGGCTCCACATCGCGTGGAAGCGCGGCATGACCGTCTTGGCCAGCGCGCGTTCCACCTCGGCGGCCTCGACGTTCATCGCGACGTCGCACAGGCCGGAGCCGTAGCCGAGGGTGAAGATGCCGATGCCCGTCAGGACGGGTGACGGGAACGCGCCGATGCCGATGCCCGCGACCGCCAGTCCTACCGACACGGTCACGGCCGCCACCGCCACGGCGCGTTTGGGGCGCAGGCGGTGGGTGACCTCGCCGGCGGTGAGCATCGCGGCGAAGGCGCCGACCGACATCGACAGCAGCAGGAGACCGAGCGCGGCGGGGGTGAGGCCCAGTGCGTCGCGGGCGGTGGGGACCCTGGCGAACCAGGTCGCCACGCCGACACCGTTGAGGCCGAACGTGACCGCCACCCCCGCAGCCGCGGCACGGACCTGTTCGCGTGACACCGCGACCGCCATCCCGGTTCTCCTTTCTCGATACACCGACATCCAACCCCACACGTGGAAGCGTTTCCACAGCAATACTGTGAAGATGACGGCAGAACGCACCGCCACGCTTGACGACGTGGCACGCGCCGCGGGCGTGTCCCGGGCGACCGCCTCACGTGTTGTCACGGGCCAGGGTCACGCGTCACCGCGGGCACGCGACAGGGTCAACGCCGCTGTGGCGGCTCTGGGTTATGTGCCGGACGCCTCCGCTCGCGCGTTGGTCACCAGGACCGGCACCCGTCTCGCCATCGCCGTCATCGGCCGCACCGCCGCCGTGCTCGACGACCCTTACGTGGGGCGGGTGCTGACGTCGGCGGCGCACGTGGCCGCGGAGCGCGAGGTCGGTGTCTCGTTGCACTGGATCCCCTTGGCCGACCTGGCTTCGCTGTCCCGGCTCGCCGGGAGCCGCGGGCTGGGCGGGCTCGTGGTGGTGAACCCGACCCCGCCGGCGCTCGCGACCGTGCCGCGCGACCTGCGCGGACGGGTGGCCGCGGTCGGCGTGGGGGCGCCGCACGTGCCGTCGTTCGACGTCGACAACCGGTCCGGCACGGACGGTGTCGTGCGGCACCTGGTGCGCACGGGACGGCGGCGGATCGCGATGGTCAGCGGGCCGGACTGGCTGCCGTGCGGTGCCCGTGCCATCGAGGCGTACCAGCGGGTGCTGCACGAGAGCGGCGGCGAGCCGAGAATCGTGCCGGGGGACTTCACCGTCGCGCGTGGCGCGAAGGCGGCGATCGAGATCATGGCGCGGTGGCCGGACACCGACGCGGTGTTCGCGCTCAGCGACCTGACCGCGCTGGGGGTCCTCGACGGACTCCACGGGCTCGGCGTGCGGGTGCCGGGAGACGTGGCGGTCGCCGGGTTCGACGACATCGCCTTCGCCGGGCTCGCCCGGCCCGCTCTCACCACGACCACGCATCCGGTCGAGAAGATCGCCACGGCCGCGGCGGCGGCCGTCCTGGACCGCCGTGACACGAGCGGCGCCACGTTCTACCCGTCGACGCTCGTGGTGCGCGAAAGCGCCTGATGTCGTGACGACACAAGAGGTCCCGCCGGACGGGGGCGCGTATCCGTCCGGCGGGACCTCTGTTCCGAAGCGCTCGCCCCGTTGCGAAGACGGGACCTGACCGCGGAGGCGGTTACCTCAGCTGACAGGTGGCGAAACGCTCCAGTCCTTCGGGCTTCACCGCTACCCGGCCCACGGCCGTCTCGATGCGGTTCAGCGCCGCGACCCTCTTGTCCTCCAAGGGACCCAGGATCGCGTTCTGCACGAAGTCGGGTCCTCCCTGACCGACCGAGGTGCGCAGGCGCTCGTTGGCCTCGGCGATCTGCTTGTCCAGGTTGGCGAGCTCGCGCTGCACCTCCGCCTGCGCCGCCGACGGAACGGCGGGCAGCGCGGGCGCCGGGCACGCGATGGCCCCGCCCGCCGCACCGCCGTCCGGCACCTCGGCCGACGGGGACGGCGGGGTGCTGGAGCCGCCCGCCGGGGCGGACGGTTCCGGTACGGCGGGGGCGTCACCGAGCCCGCAGGTCGCGAACCTCTCCAGGCCGTCGGGCTTGTCCGCGACGCGGCCGATGGCCGTCTCGATGCGATTCAGCGCCGCGACGCGCTTGCTCGCGAGCGGGCCGAGGATGGCGTTCTGCACGAAGTTCGGCCCTCCCTCCCCCGCCGAGGTGCGCAGGCGCTCGTTGGCCTCGGCGATCTGCTTGTCCAGGTTGGCGAGCTCGCGCTGCACCTCGGCCTGCGCCGCCGCGGGCACCGCCGGGACGACCGGCCGCGGGCACGCGATCGACCCGGTCACCTCCTCGCCGCCCGCGAAGGCGGCGGCCGCGGTGACTGCGGACAACGCCGCCGCCACCGCGACTCCGGCGATCAGAACCCGCTTCCTGCGTTCCGGTTGTGCATGCGCTCTCGACATGGTCGAAACCTCACGAGTAGGGGACGTTTTCTGCCGGCACACCAGGAGTACGGGCTCCGAAGATGATCGGTTCAACCCCTGGAAGGCGCCGCGGAGAAGTCCCTTCACACGCCAGGTTTTCAAGGTTCTAGCGGAGCCCTCCGGCGAGACGGTGGTAGGCCGCGTTCCACCGCAACCGGTCGGTGAACGACGCGGGAGTCGTCTCGGAGTCGATGAGCACGAGCTCCGTGTCCGCCATCTGTGCGAAGTCGCGCAGCACCTCACCTCCGACGGCCTGCGTCATCACCGTGTGGTGCGGACCGCCCGCCGTGAGCCAGCACTCCGCCGACGTCGACAGCGACGGCGCGGGCTTCCACACCGCCCGTGCGACCGGCAGCGCAGGCAGCGGCTCGTCCGGCGGCACGACCTCGACCTCATTGGCCACCAGGCGGAACCGGTCGCCGAGGTCGGCGAGACCGACCACCACGGCGGGCCCGGAGGCCGCGTCGAACACCAGCCGCACCGGGTCCTCGCGGTCGCCGATGCCGAGCGGGTGGATCTCGCACGACGGCTGGTCCCCGGCGATCGTCGGGCACACCTCCAGCATGTGCGCGCCGAGGATCTTCGGCTCGCCCGGTCCGAAGTGGTAGGTGTAGTCCTCCATGAAGGACGTTCCGCGGCCGGTCCCCGCGCCCATCGCCTTCACCGCGGCGAGCAGTGCCGACGTCTTCCAGTCGCCCTCGCCGCCGAAGCCGTAGCCGTCGGCCATCAGCCGCTGCACGGCGAGGCCCGGCAGCTGCCGCAACCCGCCCAGGTCCTGGAAGTTCGTGGTGAACGCCCCGAAACCGCCGTCGCTGAGGAACGACCGCAGCCCGATCTCGATGCGGGCCGCGTACCGCAGCGACTCGTGCCGCTCCGCCCCGCGCGCCAGCTCCCCGGCGAGCCGGTAGGTCTCGGCGTAGTCGGCCACGAGGAGGTCGATGTCCGCGTCGGACACCGCGTCGACCACGGCCACGAGGTCGTTGACGCCGTAGGTGTTCACCGAGACGCCGAACCGCAGCTCCGCCTCGACCTTGTCGCCCTCGGTCACCGCGACGTCGCGCATGTTGTCGCCGAACCGCGCCAGCCGCAACGACCTCAGGTGCGCGTACCCGGCCGCGGCGCGGGCCCACCCGTCGATCCGGTCCGCCACCACCGGGTCGCTCGCGTGCCCTGCGACGGTCTTGCGCGCCACCCCGATCCTGGTCTGCACGTAGGCGAACTCGCGGTCGCCGTGCGCGGCCTGGTTGAGGTTCATGAAGTCCATGTCGATGCTGGACCACGGCAGCGCCTCGTTGAGCTGCGTGTGCAGGTGCAGCAACGGTTTGCGCAGCAGGTCCAGCCCGGTGATCCACATCTTGGCCGGGGAGAACGTGTGCATCCACGCGATCACGCCGATGCACGACGGGTCGTTGTTCGCCTCCTGCATCACCGCGCGGATCGCGGCGGAGTCGGTGAGCACCGGCTTCCACACGATCTCCGCGCTGATCCTGCCGGAGTCGGACAGCATCCGCTGGATCTGCTGGGACTGGGCCGCGACCTGGTCGAGCGTCTCGGGGCCGTAGAGGTGCTGGCTGCCGGTGAGGAACCAGATCTGGGGCTTGTCCGGCATGTGCTCTCCTTCTGGCTCACGGACTTGCGGGCTCACTGGCCGTAGACGTTCTGGTAGCGCTCGTAGAGCCGGTCGACGTGCTCCTGGGCGATGACGTCGGGCTTGCCGAGCTGGAGTGCGAAGTGGACGGTGCGGGCGACGTCCTCCAGCAGCACCGCGGCCTTCACCGCGGCACGGGCCGTCGCGCCCACGGTGAACGGGCCGTGGTTGCGCATCAGCACCGCCGGGGACCGGCTGGCGCTCAGCGTCTCGACGATCCCCTTGCCGATCGAGTCGTCGCCGATCAGGGCGAACGGCCCGACCGGGATGTCGCCGCCGAACTCGTCCGCGATCATCGTCAGCACGCACGGGATGGGCTCACCGCGGGCCGCCCACGCTGTGGCGTAAGGGGAATGCGTGTGCACGACACCGCCGACGTGCGGCATGTGCCGGTACACGTAGGCGTGCGCGGCGGTGTCGGAGGACGGCGCCAGCTCCCCCTCCACCAGCTTGCCGTGCAGGTCCGTCACGACCATCGCGTGCGGTCCCAGCTCGTCGTAGGACACACCGGACGGCTTGATCACCATCAGGTCCTGGTCCGGGACGCGCGCCGACACGTTGCCCGCCGTCCAGGTGACCAGCTCGTAGCGGGTCAGCTCGCGGTGCAGCTCGGCGACAGTGCGGCGCAGCTCCGTCGTGGCGGACATCAGCTCTTCCTCTCCAGGGCGTCGCGCCGGTAGCCGCGCAGCCGGTGCATGACGTCGTTCGCGCCGCGGCCGAAGTAGTCGTGCAGTTCCTGGTACTCCAGGAAAAGCCGTTCGTACGCCTCGACGTTCTCCGGGATCGGCGTGAAGGCGTTGTGCCGCACCGAACCCATCGCCGCGGCCGCCGCGCGGATGTCCGGATAGGACCCGGCGGCCACCGCGGCGTGCATCGCGGACCCGAGCGCGGGCCCCTGCGCGGAGCCGATGACCGACAGCGGCAGGTTCACGACGTCGGCGTAGATCTGCATCAGCAGGCGGTTCTTCATCAGCCCGCCCGCGATCACCAGCTCCGTGACCGGCACGCCCGCGTCCGTGAAGCCGTCGATGATGACCCTGGTGCCGAACGCCGTGGCCTCCAGCAGCGCGCGGTAGACGTCCTCCGCCTTGGTGGCGAGGGTCTGGCCGACGACCACACCGGACAGCTCGTGGTCGACGAGCACGGACCTGTTGCCGCTGTGCCAGTCGAGCGCGATGAGCCCGTGCTCACCGACCTCCTGCCGGGCGGCCAGCTCGGAGAGCAGCTCGTGCACCGTGATGCCGCGTTCGGCGGCCTGCTCGTGGTAGGCGGGCGGCACCTGGTTGCGCAGGAACCACGCGAAGATGTCGCCGACGCCGCTCTGCCCGGCCTCGTAGCCCCACAGCCCCGGCACGATGCCGCCGTCGACGACGCCGCACATGCCCGGCACCTCGCGCAGCACGTCGCCGCTCATCACGTGGCACGTGGACGTGCCCATGATCGCGACCATCTGGCCGGGCTCGACCGCCTGCGCGGCGGGCGCGGTGACGTGCGCGTCGACGTTGCCGACCGCGACCGCGATCCCCTCCGGCAGCCCGGTCCACGCGGCGGCCTCGGCGGACAGCGAACCCGCCTTGTCCCCCAACGCCGACAACGGGTGGTCGAGCTTCTCGGCCACGAAGTCCGCGAACGCGGGGTTCAGCTCCGCGAGGAAGTCCGCGCCGGGGTAGCCGCCGTCCTGGTGGATCCCCTTGTAGCCGGCGGTGCACGCGTTGCGCGTGTAGAGACCCGTGAGCTGCCAGACGATCCAGTCCGCGGCCTCCACCCAGTGCGTCATCGCCGCGTAGACCTCGGGTGCCTCCTCCAGCACCTGTAGCCCCTTGGCGAACTCCCACTCCGAGGAGATGAGCCCGCCGTAGCGCGGAAGCCACGACTCCTTGCGCTGCCGGGCCAGCTCGTTGATCCGGTCCGCCTGACCCTGGGCCGCGTGGTGGCGCCACAGCTTCACGTAGGCGTGCGGGTTCTCGGCGAACTCCGGCAGCTCGCACAACGGCGTGCCGTCCCCGGTCACCGGCACCATCGTGCAGGCGGTGAAGTCCGTGCCGATGCCGATCACCTGGTCCGCGGAGATCCCGGCCGCCTGGACGGCCTGCGGCACAGCGGTTCTCAGGACCTCGACGTAGTCGGAAGGCACCTGCAGCGCCCATTCCGGTGGCAACGGCCGGCCGGTCGCGGGCAGCACCTGGTCCACGACACCGTGCCGGTACTCGTGGACCGCCGTGCCGAGCTCGGCACCGTCGCGCACGCGCACGACCACGGCGCGACCGGACAGAGTGCCGAAGTCGACCCCCACCACACAGGCGTCGCGGTCGATCGTCTTGTCAGTCACGACCTGAGTGTTATCGCTAACAATCGGTGAGTCAAGATGCGCTGGGAATGTCGTGATTCCGCAGGGAGAGCGCCGAATGTGGGGCGTGGTGAGCGCACGACAAAGCCCGGTCCGATCGGGTGACCGGACCGGGACGGCCACTCACTCGCCGTGGACCGGCCGGAGGTGACGGGGCGCGGACGAGGGCGGGAGTGGGCCAACCGGGGACAGGGCGCGAGTTGAGACGGCTCGGACGCGGCCGGGCAGGAGGTTCGGGCAGCTCGGGGCGCACGGGGGCAGGGGCGACTCACGGAGAGTTCGTCCCTGGTGGCAGCACGATCACCGGCGGCCCCGCAGCGGAGTGGCACCCGCGGCCAGTGGCACTCGGCCGGTCACCGGCACCAAGCCGGTCACCGGCCAGCAGCCCACGACACTCGCCGCCGGCGACGCCCCGCGGCAGGGTCTCGTCCCCGCTCGGGACACCCGCGCGGGCGAGGGCCTCACCTCGGTGGCGGCGCCACACTTTCCCGCTTCACCAGCGTCGGTTCCACGGTCCGCCGCGGTGCCGCCGCTCCCCCGTCGCTGACCTGCTGCAACAGCAACCCCAGCGTCTCCCGCGCCACGGCGGCGAAGTCGGGGCGGACGGTGGTGAGCGGCGGGATGAAGTACGCCGCCTCCGGCACGTCGTCGAAGCCGACCACGCTGAGGTCGTGCGGCACGCGCCTGCCGCGTTCGCTCATCGCCCTCAGCAGGCCGAGGGCCAGGTGGTCGTTGGAGCAGAAGACGGCCGTCACCTCGGGCATCCTGGCGAGCATCTGCCCCGCCCGGTAGCCGGCGGCGGCGCTCCAGTCCGCCGTCACGACGGGCGGGACCTCGGCGTGCGCGGCTTCGAGCGCCTGGCGCCAGCCGTGGACGCGGCCGGCCGCGTCGAACCAGTCGGCGGGACCGGAGACGTGCCACACCGTCTCGTGGCCCGCCTCCAGCAGGTGCCGGGTGGCCTCGTACGCGCCCGCCGCCTGGTCGACCGTGACCAGCGGGGTGGGGCGGTCCGGGTCGCCGTCCACCGTCACGAGCGGGACGCCCGCCGGGACGTCGGCCAGGGCGTCGGCGGCGGACGAGGTGGGGGCGATGACGACGATGCCCGCCACCCGCTGGTCGCGGTGGCGTTCGACGGCGGCGGAGATGGACTCGCGGTCGAGCACCTTGACCCTGCCGACGCTGACCGCGAACCCGGCCGCGGCCGCCGCCTCCTCGAAGGCGGACAGCAGCGAGGCCGGGCCGTACAGCGTCGAGTTCTGCGCCACCACGCCGATCAGCTGCGTCTTGCCGGTGACCAGGGCGCGGGCCGCCCGGTTGGGGCGGTAGTCCAGTTCCTTGATCGCCGCCTGCACGCGCAGCCTGGTCTGCTCCCGCACGTTCGGGTGGTTGTTGAGCACACGCGAGACCGTCTGGTGCGACACCCCGGCGAGTCGTGCGACATCGGTCATCGCGGGGTCACGCGACGTCTTCTCCACTACGGTCTCCGATCTTCGATCTGCACCGGTGATGTTAGCGATAACACCTGGTCGGCATCGATGCAGTGCTCATTGTCCACTCATCCGAGACGGAATGTGGCCCTGCGGCGCGCTTGCTGGTCATTGTCAGGTTTCGAAACAACGAATCGACCCGTGTCGTGTGCGAGATAGGTGTCAGTCCCGACACGGAGCGATACCGCTGAACTGTCACCCAGCCCCGAAATGCGAACAAAACTCGCAGCACGGCCATAGGCGTCCGAGTCTTCGAACGGGTCGATGCGAATCGACGACGAATCCACGCGCACGTAGCGGTCCGGGTAGTTCACCGACTGCAACGAGACCGTGCCCGCACCGAGCAGCCCCGGCACGAACCGGAACTGCGTGTCGGCGAGCTCGCGGACGTTGCCGTCGACGCGCAGCCGGTAGTCGTAGTGCCGCACGAACAGCCCGGGCGCGTCGAGCGGCGACAACCGCACGATCGGCCCACCCTTGCCCACCGGTACGCCGAACGACGGTGTGCCGTCGGTGTTCCAGTGCAGCTGCTGCACGCGGGTGTGCCGGTTCGGGTCGAACAACGGGTCGCCGTTGATGTCGCGGTAGTCGCGCGAGTGGTAGACGAGCACGTCGGTGGACCCGACCGTGGTGAACGAGTTGTGCCCTGGACCGTACTGCGACGTCTGCACGTTGGTCGTGAACACCGGGTTCGGCGACTTCGTCCACGACCGCGCGTCGAGCAGGTTCGCGTTCTCGTCCGCGGTCAGCAACCCCATGCAGTACCGGGAGTCGGTGGCGCTGGCCGAGAACGTCACGAAGACGCGGCCGTTGCGGACCAGCACCGCGGCTCCCTCGTTGACCTTGAACCCCTGCGTCTCCCACGACAGCGTCGGCGTGGCGATCCGCACGGGCGCCGTCCGCAGCGCGAACGGTGAGGCCATCTCGGCGATGTAGAGGTTCGAGTTGGTGGCGATGCCGGGTTCGCTCTGCGCCCAGAGGAAGTAGCGCTTGCCGCGGTGCTCGAACGTGGTCGCGTCGAGGGTGAACGTGTCCCACGCCGTCACCATCTGGCCGCGCAGCACCCAGCCGCCCTCGCGCGGGTCGGCGTTCGGCGACTCCAGCACGTAGGTGCGGATGCGGAACGGGTCGTCCTTGTCCCCCGCGGCGAAGTAGACGTACCACCTGCCGTCGATGCGGTGCAGCTCCGGCGCCCAGATGTAGCCACCCATCCGGCCGGACGACGGCCTGCGCCAGATGGTGCGTTCCCGCGCGGAGGCCAGACCGTCCAGAGTGGACGCCCCGCGGATGACGACCCGGTCGTACTCGGGCACGGACCCGGTCAGGTAGTACATGCCGTCGGTCGGGGGCGTGATGAACGGGTCGGCGCGTTGTTCGACGAGCGGGTTGCGGGTCGGCAGCGCGGGGTCGGGTTCGGCAGCGGCGGCGGCACCTGCCGGTGCGGCGGACGCGAGCGCACCGGTCGCGGCGATGACGCCGCCCGTGCGCAGCAGGGATCGTCGGTTGATCACGAGCGGCTCCTGATCCGGAGGAACGTGACGGAGTGCGGCGGAAACGTGTGGGTGAAGGTGCTCGCCACCCGCACCTGCCCGGTGCTCGGGCGGATCGGCTGGGTGAACTCGGTGTTCACGTCGTCGGGAAGGCCCTGCAGCACGGTCGCCCTGGCGGATGCGGACACCGGGACGCCGAGCTCCACGCGGGTGCGGGCGGGACTGCCCTGGGCGTTGACGACCTTCACGACCAGCTCACCGGTGGCGGTGTCGCGGGTGACGACCTGGCGGAACGGCTCGGCCACGCGGTCGTCGGTGAACTCGCCCCACTTCCGGCCGTCGAGGAAAAGCGCGACGTGCCGGCCGCGCACCTCGATCCGCACGTCGTAGGTGCGACCGGTGTCGACGCGGGTGCCGTCGGAGATCAGCGTGCTCTTGCCGCCGCCGGCGGCCTTCTCCACCGCCGACTGGGTGTTGTTCCAGCCACCCAGGTTCCACCAGTAGTGGTTGCCGGTGTCCTGCACGCCGAACGCGACGAGGAAGCCCTCGCGGCCGGACTGCTTGGTGGCCTTGACGTTCAGCGTGTAGTTCTGCCAGCTCCGGTCACCCGCCGTGACGAGCGTGTCCTCGGCGGCGGCGTCGGACTGGACGTAGGCGCCGTTGACGACGTTCCACGTGCCGCGGCCCGACTTGGTCCACCGCGAGTCGCCGCCGGAGAAGTCGTCGCTGAACAACGTCTCACCGGAGGCGCCGGTCACCGTCACGTCGTCATAGCTCGCGGCGGTCGCCCAGGTCGAAAGCCCGATGGCGCCGGTGATCGGCGTCCGGGTGGACGGGGTGGCGGTCGCGGTGCTCGGCACGACGTGGTCGCCCACGTTGGTCATGAAGAGCTTCTGCACCTCGTAGCTGGCCGAGCCCCACGACGCGTGGTTGTTGAACCAGATCATGTCCGGCCGCCACTGCACGTAGTCCTCGTTGGCCAGCAACGGCGCGTAGGAGGCGAGCTTGACGACGTCGGCGTTGCGTTCGAGGCCCGTCATGAACGCGGCCTCGCTCAGCGCGTTGAAGAACGTGTTGTCCTGGGAGGCGTACTCGCCGAGGAACACCTTGGGGCCGTTGCGGTCGTACGAGTCGTAACGGTCGTTGTTCTCCAGGAACCAGCTCGGGCTGTTGTAGTAGTGCTCGTCGACCATCTGCACCCCGGCCTGCCGGTTGAGCTGCCAGAGGCGGTCGAACGTGCCGCCGGCGTCGTCCGGGCCGGAGTTGCTCACCACGACGATGTCCGGGTACTTCGCGTTGATCGCCGCGCGGAACTCGGTGAAGCGGGCGAAGAACTCGTCCGGCAGGTTCTCCTCGTTGCCGACGGCGAGGTGGGTGAGCTTGAACGGCTCGGGGTGGCCCATCTCGGCGCGTTTGCGGCCCCACGTCGAGTCGGCGGGACCGTTGGCGAACTCGACCAGGTCGAGCGTGTCCTGGATGTGCCGTCGCAGCAACGCCGGGTCGTCGGTGGCGCGGTTCTGGCCGCAGCCGGTGACCAGCGCGGGCACGACGGGCAGCGGCATCGCGCCGATGTCCTCGGCGAACTGGAAGTACTCGAAGTAGCCGAGCCCGTAGGACTGGTTGTAGCCCCAGAAGTTCCAGTTCGTGGCGCGCTGCTCGACCGGGCCGATGGTGTCCTTCCACTGGTACGAACGGCGGCGTTCGTAGTCCGGCGCGTCGTAGCCGTGGTGGCTGCCGGTGTTGACCAGGCAGCCGCCGGGGAACCGGACGAAGCCTGGCTTGAGCGCGGCGATCTTCTCCGCGAGGTCGCGGCGCAGGCCGTGACCCTTGAACGTGTCGCGTGGCAGCAGCGAGACCATGTCCAGGCGCAGGGTGCCGGTGCCGTCGCCGGTCACCAGGAGCCGGCCGGTGGTCGTGGACCGCTTCGCGCGGATCGTGCCGGTGTAGCGGGTCCAGCCGTCACCGCGGACGTCGACGCGCACCGGGTCGCCCAGCGGCGTGCCGGCCGGGTCGGTGACGGTGGCGGTCAGCCTGGCCGTCCGGTCGGCGCGGGCCCAGACGGAGAAGTCGTAGTGCTGGCCCTTGGTGACGGCGATACCGCTGTTGTAGCCGGAGTTGATGACCCCGGCGGGCAGGCCGAGCTTCAGGTAGCGGCGGTTGCGCTCGTTGAGGCGGGCGTCGTCGTCGGCGACGTCGACCGTGCCGCTGTGCGGTGCCCACGACGTCAGGCCGGTGTAGCCCGCGTTGTCGGCGGGGTCGTACTCGAACGACCGGTTCTGGACGAGCTCGGCGTACAGGCCGCCGTCGGCGGCGCGGTTGATGTCCTCGAAGAACACGCCGTACATCGAGTCGTCGATGGACGGGCCCGTCCTCGTGGTGTCGACTCGCAGGGTGTAGTCGGTCTCGACGGCGGCGCCGGAACCGGGAACGGCGACCAGGAGACTGGCCGCAAGAAGGGCGGACAACAGGGCGTGCGTGCGGTGCACGGAATCCTCCCCCGCTCGGAAGTGAGCGTTAACATAGGACTGCGACTTCGTTACGGGCAAGGTCTTGACGACACAGATGTGAACGTTCACTCTTGGCAGCCTGACACCGCGGACACGCGGTCTAGCTCCGCGACAAAGCCGTCACCCCGGAGGAATCCCAGTGCTGAAGAAGATCACGACAGCCGTCAGCGTGGTCCTGCTGAGCGCGCTCACGGCCTGTGGCTCGGGAGGTGGTGGGGGCACCGGCTCGTCCGGCGACACCATCACGATGGGCTTCGCCCAGGTCGGTGCCGAGAGCGGCTGGCGCACCGCCAACACCAAGTCCATCCAGGACGAGGCGAAGGCCGCCGGCATCGACCTCAAGTTCTCCGACGCCCAGCAGAAGCAGGAGAACCAGATCAAGGCGATCCGCTCCTACATCCAGCAGAAGGTGTCGGTGATCGCGTTCAGCCCCGTCGTGGAGACGGGCTGGGACACCGTGCTGCTGGAAGCCAAGCGCGCGAACATCCCGGTCATCCTCACCGACAGGTCGATCGACTCGGACGACACCTCGCTGTACAAGACGTTCCTCGGCTCGGACTTCGTCGAGGAGGGCCGCAGGGCGGGCGACTGGCTCGTGGCCAACGTGAACGGCCCGACGAACGTGGTGGAGCTGCAGGGCACCACCGGCGCCGCGCCGGCGATCGACCGCAAGAAGGGCTTCGAGGAGAAGATCGCCGCCAAGCCCGACATCAAGGTCGTGGCGTCGCAGACCGGTGACTTCACGCGGTCCGGCGGCAAGCAGGTCATGGAGGCGTTCCTCAAGTCCCAGCCGCAGATCGACGTCGTCTACGCGCACAACGACGACATGGGCCTCGGCGCCATCGAGGCGATCAAGGCCGCGGGCAAGGTGCCCGGCAAGGACATCAAGATCATCACCGTGGACGCGGTGAAGGACGGCATGACCGCGCTGGCCAACGGCGAGATCAACTTCATCGTCGAGTGCAACCCGTTGCTGGGCAAGCAGCTGATGGAGCTCGCGAAGAAGGTCGTCGCGGGCGAGGAGGTGCCGGCGCGGGTCGTCACCGAGGAGGGCACCTTCACCCAGGAGCAGGCCAAGGAAGCGCTCCCGAACCGCCAGTACTGACGCCGGGGCTGGACACCGCTCGGCCCTGAAGACACCGTGGGACCGTCACCTGCGCCGGTGACGGTCCCACGGCCCAGCGACGAAAGCCAGAGCACATGACCGAGTCACCGCCGCCTGTCGTCGAGATGCGGGGCATCAGCCTCGCGTTTCCCGGCGTGAAGGCGTTGCAGGACGTCGACTTCCGGCTGTTCCCCGGCGAGGTGCACGCCCTCATGGGCGAGAACGGCGCCGGGAAGTCCACCCTGATCAAGACGCTGACCGGCGTGCACCGCCCGGACAGCGGCCAGGTCTCGCTGGCGGGCGAGGACGTGGCGTTCTCCTCCCCCGGCGAGGCCCAGCAGGCCGGGATCAGCACGGTCTACCAGGAGGTCAACCTCTGCGCGAACCTCTCGGTCGCGGAGAACATCCTGCTCGGCCGTGAGCCTCGGAAGCTGGGCGGCATCGACTTCCCGGCGATGCGCACGCGCGCGGCCGAGGTGCTCGCGCGCATCGGCGTGCACATCGACCCTGGGTCGAGCCTCGGCGAGCACCCGATCGCCGTGCAGCAGCTGGTCGCCATCGCCAGGGCCATCGCGGTCGACTGCCGCGTGCTGGTGCTCGACGAGCCGACGTCGAGCCTCGACGCGGGCGAGGTCGCCGAGCTGTTCCGGATCATGCGGGTGCTGCGCGACGAGGGTGTCGCGATCCTGTTCGTGTCGCACTTCCTCGACCAGGTCTACGAGATCTCCGACCGGATGACGGTGCTGCGCAACGGGGCGCTCGTCGGTGAGCACCTCACCGCGGACGTCGACCGGCGCACGCTCATCGCGCAGATGATCGGCCGCGACCTCGGCGCGCTGGAGGCGATCGAGGACGCGGCGGAGAAGCACCAGGTCGAGGGACCCGTGCTCGTGCGGGCCGAGGGCCTGGGCAAGCGCGGCGCCATCGAGCCGTTCGACCTGGACATCCGCTCGGGCGAGGTGGTCGGGCTGGCCGGGTTGCTCGGCTCCGGCCGCACCGAGCTCGCCCGGCTGCTCTTCGGCGCGGACCGCGCGGACTCCGGAACCCTGCTGGTGGACGGGAAGCCGGTGAAGCTGCGCGGGCCTCGGTCGGCCATCGCGGCGGGCATCGCGTTCAGCTCCGAGGACCGCAAGGGCGAGGGCCTCGTCGCGGACCTCTCGATCCGCGACAACCTGGTGCTCGCGATGCAGGCGGCCCGTGGCTGGACCCGCCCGCTGCCGCGCAGGACGAAGGACCAGCTCGTCGAGAAGTACCTGAAGGCGCTGGACATCCGGCCGGCCAACCCGGACGCGCTGGTGCGCACCCTGTCCGGCGGCAACCAGCAGAAGGTGCTGCTGGCGCGGTGGCTCGTCACCGAGCCGCGGCTGCTGATCCTCGACGAGCCCACCCGCGGCATCGACATCGGCGCCAAGGCCCAGATCCAGCAGCTCGTCACGACGCTGGCCGCCGAGGGCACCGCCGTGCTGTTCATCTCGGCGGAGCTGGAGGAGGTCGTGCGCATCGCGGACCGGATCGTCGTGCTGCGCGACCGCCGCAAGATCGCCGAGCTGGACGGCTCGACCGGCGTGGACGAGGTGGTCGAGCTCATCGCGGGCGGGGCCGCCCCCGAACCGGAGAAGGTGGTGTCGTGAGGACCCCGACCGCACCGCAGGAGGTGGCCCGATGAAGAACCGGCTGCTCTGGCCGCTCCTGGCCCTCGTGGCCCTGCTGCTGCTCAACCTGGTCGTCACCCCGTCGTTCTTCTCCTTGCGGGTGCAGGACGGCCACCTCTACGGCGGCCTGGTCGACGTCCTCAAGAACGGCGCGCCGACCCTGCTGATCGCCCTCGGCATGACGCTGGTCATCGCCACCAGGGGCATCGACCTGTCGGTCGGCGCGGTGGCCGCCATCGCGGGCGCCGTCGCGTGCGTCCACATCGGAACCTCCGACAGCGCGGGAACGGCCATCGTGGGCATGGTGCTCGCGCTGGCGCTCTGCGCGCTGCTGGGGCTGTGGAACGGGTTCCTGGTGGCGGGCCTGGGCATCCAGCCCATCATCGCCACCCTGGTGCTGATGACAGCGGGCCGCGGTGTCGCCATGCTGGTGACCGAGGGCCAGATCGTCACGGTCAACAACACCGCCTACAAGCAGGTCGGCGCCGGGTTCGTGGTCCTGCCGACCGCGATCCTGATCGCCCTGCTGGTGCTGGGCGTCGTCGCGTTCGTGACGCGGCGGACCGCGCTGGGCATGCTGATCGAGGCCGTCGGCGTGAACCCGGAGGCGTCCCGGCTCGCCGGGGTGCGCTCCCGCACGATCATCTGGACCGTCTACGTGTTCGCCGCCGTGTGCGCGGGCATCGCCGGGCTGATGATCAGCTCGAACGTGAGCGCCGCCGACGCCAACAACGCCGGGCTGTGGATCGAGATGGACGCCATCCTCGCCGTCGTCATCGGCGGCACGTCGCTCGCGGGCGGGCGGTACTCGCTCACCGGGACGCTGCTCGGCGCCCTGATCATCCAGACCCTCACCACCACCGTCTACACGATCGGCGTCGCACCGGAGGTGACGCTCGTCTTCAAGGCGGTCGTCGTCATCGCCGTGTGCCTGGTGCAGGCGCCGAAGGCCCGTGCGGCACTGAGCTTCCGGAAGGTGGCCGTCCCGTCATGACCGCTCTCTCCCAGCGGGTGCCGTCGCGGTTCCTGCCCGTCATCGCGACCGTCGTGCTGTTCGTCCTCGCCTTCGGCGCCGGGTCGGCGCGCTACGACGGCTTCGCGTCCGGCCAGGTGATCGCGAACCTGTTCATCGACAACGCCTTCCTCATCGTGCTCGCCGCGGGCATGACGTTCGTGATCCTCAGCGGCGGCATCGACCTGTCCGTCGGCTCCGTCGTCGCGCTGTCCACGATGGTCACCGCCGCCGGGCTGCGCGCGGGCTGGCCGGTGCCGCTGGTGGTGCTGGCGGTGCTGCTCATCGGCTCCACGCTCGGGCTGCTGATGGGGATCGTGATCCACAAGTTCGACATCCAGCCGTTCATCGTGACGCTGGCGGGCATGTTCCTGGCCCGCGGCCTGTGCTTCCTGATCAGCGTCGAGTCGGTGTCGATCAAGAACAGCACGTTCCGCGACGTCGCCACGGCCGCGATCGAGCTGCCCGGCGGCGTCACGATCACCTACAACGTGGTGATCGCACTGGTCGTCGTCGCCGTCGCGGTGTACGTCCTGCACCGCACCCGCTTCGGCCGCACCGTCTACGCCGTCGGCGGCAACGAGTCGTCCGCGCTGCTGATGGGCCTGCCCACCGCACGCACGAAGGTCGGCGTCTACGTGATCAGCGGCTTCTGCTCGGCGTTGGCGGGCCTGCTGTTCAGCCTCTACATGCTGTCCGGCTACGGCCTGCACGCCGTCGGCATGGAGCTGGACGCCATCGCGGCCGTCGTGATCGGCGGAACGCTGCTGGCGGGTGGCGTCGGGTACGTGCTCGGCGGCGTCGTCGGCGTCCTCGTGCTCGGCACGATCCAGACGCTGATCTCGTTCCAGGGCACGCTCAGCTCGTGGTGGACGAAAATCGTGATCGGCGTCCTGCTGCTGGTGTTCATCGCCGTGCAGCGGACTATGGTTCGGCGGTGAGACGCACCGGTCCCCTCCTGTTCGTCCTGGTCGCACTCCTGGCGGTGCTCGGTGTGGCGGTGCTGCGCGACCCGCCGGGCGTCGCCGGCGCACCCGTGGCCGCCGCGTCGCCCGCTGCCGAGACGACCACCCCCGAGACGACCACCCCGGTCCCCACCACTCCACCGGTCACCACGACCACCACCACGCAGGCTCCTCCCCCGGCGCCGGTCGCGGCTCCTCTCGCCAGGAAGATCAAGCCCGGCGAGGAGCGGACCGGCGTCGCGACGTTCTACGACTCCGACGGCGGCGGCGCCTGCTCGTACGACCCCGGACCGGACCCGCTGACCGCGGCGATGAACGAGACCGACTACGACAACGCCGCCGCCTGCGGCGCGCACGTGCGGGTGGAGCACGGCGGCAAGAGCATCACCGTCCGGATCACCAACCTGTGCCCCGCGCCCTGCCGTCCCGGCCAGCTCGACCTGAGCGCGGAGGCGTTCGCGCAGCTCGCGGCGCCCGTCCAGGGCGAGGTCCCGATCACCTGGACGCTCGTGAGCCCGCAGACCTCCGAGAAGGTCGCGATCCGCTACAAGACCGGCTCCAGCCAGTGGTGGTGCGGCATCCAGGTGCTCGGCCACCGCAACCCAGTGGCACGGCTGGAGGTCCAGGCGGGCGGGCAGTGGCGGGAGCTGAACCGCGCCCAGTACAACTACTTCCTGTCCGAGTCGGGCGCGGGCTGCGGTGGCGCGCTGGCGGTCACCGACGTCTACGGCGAGAGGCTGGAACTGGGCGCGCTGCCCGTGCGGCCCGGCGTCGTCCAGCCCACGAACGGGCAGTTCACCGCCCGCTGACTCGCGGCGGAATCATCCCGGCGCGAGAATTGTTGATCGTGGACATGGGACAAGTGGAGCTCAGCCCCGCCGAGTGGGTGCAGAACCAGACGAAGAAGATCCTGGAGACCGGGACCACCGACAGCGTGGAGATCCTGGGCAGGAAGATCGTGCTCCTCACGGTCCGCGGCGCCAAGACCGGCAAGCTGCGCTACACCCCGGTGATGCGGGTGGAGCACGAGGGGAGCTACGCGGTCGTGGCGTCCAACGGCGGTGCGACCGAGCACCCGACCTGGTACCACAACATCAAGGCGCACCCGGAGATCCTGCTGCAGGACGGCACGGAGACGAAGACGTACGTCGCCCGCGAGTCCGAGGGCGACGAACGCGCCGCGTGGTGGGAGCGCGCCGTCGCCGCCTTCCCGAACTACGCCGAGTACCAGGAGAAGACCGACCGGCTCATCCCGTTGTTCGTGCTCGACCCGAAGTGACGTCCCGGGGCTGTCCCTCCTACCAGCGCAGGGACAGCCCCGCCAGGTAGTCGCCCAGCTTGGCCGCGATGAGCCGGTGGTCGCGGGCCGAGAAGTGCCAGTCGCACCCGAGCCGGTCGAGTGCCGGGTCGGCGTAGTTCCAGTAGTGGAGCCGTTGCTCGCCCAGCGCGACGCGGTCCCGCACGACCTGGCTCGCGGCCTCGGGGAACGCGCCCGACGCGTCCGGCACGCTCACGATGATCGTCGTCGCGGGGCCGTAGCGGGTGCGCAGCTTGTCGAGGAACCCGTGGTAGGCGGTCTTGTACTCGGCCACCAGGGTTTCCGGCGTCCACGGTTCGCCGGGTTTCACGGCGGTGGAGAAGTCGTTGGTGCCCAGGCCGACCACGACGACCCGCGGCCGCCAGGTGGGCGGTTTGCGCCAGACGTCGCCCTCGACGTGCAGCAACGCCCGGTCGTAGTAGTCGCGGTAGCTGGTGCCGGGGGTGTGGCCGTCGTAGTTGCGCACCATGCCCAGGCCGGAGAACCCGTTGATCTGGTAGTCGGCGTCCAGTGCCTTCGCGGTCAGCGCCCCGAAGCTCAGGTCGGTGTTGGTGTTGCGGGTGACGCCACCCGTGGCCGAGCAGTCGCGGCCGGTCGACATGTTGCCGTAGCCGGCGGTCAGGGAGTCTCCGATGAACTCGACCTGCCGGGTCCGCGGCCCTGGTTTGGGCAGCACCGCCCCACCGCTCGTGGCGACGAACCCGCCGAACTCGCCCGCGGCGTGCGGGCTTTCAGTCCGCTTGACCAGACGCACGCGATGGTCACCGTCGCTCAACCCCTCGACCCGGTAGGTGGTGCGGCCGGGAGCCACCAGTGTCGCGGTGGTGACGCCGTCGACCTGCACGTCGTAGTCGTTGGCGGCGTCGTTCAGCACGATCCCGACGCCGGTGCCGCGGAACCGCCCCTCGAAGTACACGCCGGGCCAGCTGTACTGCCCGGTGCTCGTGACGCGGCCGGCGGTGTGCGCCTTGCCGAGAGGACTGGCCGCCTGCTGTTCTGGAGCGGCGCACGCCGCCGTGGTGACCGCGAGGGTCGCCACGGCGGCGAGCACCACCGCTGTTCCGGTTCGATGCACCCGCAACCTCCGATGGTCCGCGGCGGGCGGCATCTCACCGTAGCGCGGTTGGGAAGCGGGTGACCGGGAGTGCCGCATTCTCCCGGCCACCCGCGGGCTTGGCTACTTCTTGCCGTACAGGCGGAAGTAGGCGGGCTTCGGCTTCAGGTTCTCGTCGAAGAGGCAGGCCGCGTCCTCACCGGGGAACACGTCGGGCACCCACGAGTGCCGGTCGGTGAAGCCCCAGGTGGTGAACTCGACGCACCGCTTGACCGCGTGGCAGGCGTCCCATACGTTCCCGAAGTAGTCCGCCTGCGCCTTGAGCTTCTCCGGCGTCACGGGCAACGGGATGCGCACGTCCATCTCGGTGATGGCGACGTCCACGCCGAGGTCCGCGAACCGCTTGATGTTCTCCTTCACGCCCTGCGGGAAGTCGTACATCAGCGACAGGTGACCCTGGATGCCGACGCCGTGGATCGGGACGCCCTTGCGCTTCAACGACTTCACCAGCTCGTACGTGGCGTCGCTCTTGGGGTTGAGCCCCTCGATGTTGTAGTCGTTGATGTAGAGCTTGGCCTTCGGGTCGGCGGCGTGGGCCAGGCGGAACGCGTCGGCGATGTAGTCGTCGCCGAGCTTCGTCTGGAACACCGTCTCCCGGCGCGTGCCGTCCTCGTTGAACGCCTCGTTGACGACGTCCCACGCCCTGATCTTACCGCGGTAGCGGCCGGCCTCGTCCGCGATGTGCTTGCGCACCACGGACTTCAGCTCCGCTGCCTCCAGGTCGGCGACCCAGTCGGGCAGCTGGCTGTGCCAGATCAGCGTGTGGCCCCTGATCGACTTGCCGGTCTTCTTGGCGTAGTCGACGATCGCGTCGGCACCGGACCAGTCGTACTGGCCGCGCACGGCCTCGACCGTGCCCCACTTCATCTCGTTCTCGGGCGTGACGCTGTCGAACTCGCGCGTCAGCACCTTCTTGTAGTCCGCCTCGGCGCTCAGGTGCTGGGCAGCCACCGCGCTGCCCACCCACCTGTTCGTCTTGCTGTGCAGCGGTCCACCGTGGTGCGGCGGTTCCGGGTGGTGGTGCCCCGGTCCCACCGCCGAGGCGGGGACGGCCTGGACGAGCATCACCACGGCGGCGATGCCTGCGGCTAATCGGGTTCGCACGATTTCACTCCCTTGTGAAGTCAGCCCTTGACCGAACCGGTGAGGCCACCGACCATGCGGCGTTCGGCGAGCACGAAGAACGTGAGCGCGGGAATCATGGACAACGCCGTGAAGGCCAGGACCTTCGCCGTGTCCTGCGTGTGTTCGGACTGGAACATCGCCACGCCCAGCGGCAGTGTGAAGTTCGTGGAGTCGTTGAACACGAGCAACGGCAGCAGGTAGAAGTTCCAGCTGGTGACGAACGCGAGCACGGACACCGTGATCAGCGCCGGCCGCGACAGGGGCAGCAGGATCCGCCAGAAGAAGCCGAGCTTCGCCGCTCCGTCGAGCAGCGCGGCGTCCTCCAGCTCGTTGGGGATCGCGTGCATGAACGGCCGCAGGATCACGATCGTCACCGGCAGCGAGAACGCCGCCTCCGGGATAGCGACGCCGAGCGGGTTCTCCAGCAGGTTCAGCTCGCGCAGCCACAGGTACAGCGGCAAGGTGGCCACGCCGAGCGGGAACAGCAGTCCGAGCGTGAAGAGCGTGTAGAACCCCTCACGGCCGCGGAACCGGTAGCGGGACAACGCGAACGCCGCCATCGAGCCGAGCACGACCGCGAGCGTCGTGGCGATCACCGCGATCAGCGCGCTGTTGCCGAGCAGGCGCCAGAACACCGGCGAGCCTGCCACTTCCGCGTAGTTGTCCCACACGAACGGCGCCGGCAAGCCGGCAGGTGACGAGTTGATCTGCGCCGTGGTGCGGAAACCGCCCAGCACGACGAAGAGCAGTGGCACCACCGTCATGCCCACGACCGCGAACGCGGCGAGATAACCGATGGCGTTACGACGTGACATCTCAGCGCACTCCCGTCAACGCGCCGTCCGTGTCGCGACGCAGAGCGAACCGCTGGTACAGCAACGCGAACAGGAAGCAGATGATGAACAGGATCACCGCGACGGCGCTGCCGAAACCGAACTCGTAGCGCTTGAAGCCGTGGTCGACGAGGTAGGTCGCCATCGTCGTCGACGCGTTGGCGGGACCGCCGAGCGTCATGATCCAGACCAGGTCGAACAGCTGCAACGACCCGATCACCGACAGGAAGACCCAGATCCGGATCGTCGGTCCCAGCAGGGGGAGCACGACGTGCCGGGTGGTCTGCCAGGCGCTCGCGCCGTCGAGCGCCGCGGCCTCGCGCAGCTCCGGGGGAACGCCCTGGAGACCGGCGAGCAGCAGGATGACACCGAAACCGATGTACTTCCACGTGATCACGAGGAACAGCGTGTAGAGCACGATGGACGGGTCGGCGAGCCAGAGCTGCACCAGGCCACCCAGGCCGATGCCGCGCAGGATCGAGTCGACGAAGCCGCCCGGCTGCAGCATCAGCAGCCAGATCACGGCGGTCACGGCCTCGGACAGCACGTACGGGGCGAAGACCACCATGCGCAGGAAGGTCCTGCCGCGGATCTTGCGGTTGAGCAGCATCGCGAGGCTGATGCTGAGCGGCAGCTGCACGACGATGGACAGCACCGCGATGATCAGGTTGTGCCCGATGGCGCCTTGGAAGACCTCACCGGACAAAGCGTCGACGTAGTTCTGGAACCCGACGAAGTCCGAGAGAGGACCGAAGCCGTTCCAGGAGTAGAGGCTGTAGTACGCCGCGACCCCGATGGGGATCAGGACGAACCCGGCGAACAGCACGAGTGCCGGGGTCAGCAGGAGGGCGAGCTCGAGGCGGGTGCGTGTTCGGGACCGCCGCCGGGTGCCCCCGGCCGCTGGCGCGTGCGGCACGGGGGCGGTCGGCGGCCGCGTGGTGATCGCGGCACTCATCACTTGTTCCCGGCAGCTGCTTCGCTGACCGACTTCACGATGGTGTCAGGGCCTCCCTGGCCCGCGAAGAAGTTCGCGATGGCGTCGTTCAACGCCTGGCCCACCTTCGTCGGGAACGCGGTGTCGAAGTAGAACTGGAGGTGCGACGCCTTGCTCATGTTCTCCGAGATCGTCTTGTGGGCCTCGCTCTTCAGCGCGGCCACGCCGGCCTCGGTCACCGGAAGACCGGATCCCGTCTCGGCCAGGATCTTCTGCACCTCGTCGCTGACGAGGTGGCCGAGGAACTCCGAGCACGCCTGGGCGGCACGCGTGGTGCAGGAGAACCCGTCACCACCGCCGAGCAGCACGGTCGGGTCGCCCTCTCCACCGGTCACGGCGGGGAAGGGGAACCAGCCGAGCTTCGAGTCCAGGTCCTTGTCCTCGGTGAGGGCGCGCATCACGTCGGGGTTCCAGTCGCCCTGGAGCTCCATCGCCGCCTGACCGTTGGCGAGGAGACCGGCCGAGCTGCCCGCGCCCTGCTGGGCGGGGGTGCCGACGAAGCCGTCCTGGAACGGCTTGGTGTCGAGGAACGCCTTGAGGTTCTCGCCCGCCTTGGTGAAGCACGGGTCGGTGAGCTCGGTCTTCTCGACCGCCTTCTTCAGCGTGTCGACCGAGCACTGGCGCACCGCGAAGTAACCCCAGTAGAACGCGTCCGGCCAGCGGTCCTTGCCGCCGATCGCGATCGGGGTGACGCCGGTGCCCTTCAGCTTCGTCACCGCGGCGTTCAGCTCTTCCACGGTGCTCGGCGGCGTCGTGATGCCGGCGGCGGCGAACAGGTCCTTGCGGTACCAGAACCCGACGGCGTGCATCAGGTACGGGACACCGAGCTGCTTGTCGCCGACCTTCCAGCCGTCGGCGTACTTGCCGACCGGGCCGATCCAGCCCTTGGAGGACTCGGTGATGTCGGCGATCTTGCCGGACTTCATCTGGTCGGCGAGCTGGCCGCCGCCCCACTGCTGGAAGATGTCCGGCGGGGTGTTGCCCTGCAGAGCCAGGGGCACCTTGGTCTGGAACTGCTCGTTCTGGAGCGGTTCGATGTTGAACGAAGTGTTCGGGTGGGTCTTGGTGAAGCCGTCCGCGACTTCCTGCCACTTCGACTTCATCGGTTCGGTGGTTCGGTTGTGCCACCACGTGAGCGTGACGGGACCTTCGGTGGAGGCGTCTCCGCCACCACCGCACCCAGCCAGCACGAATGCCGCGGCGGCGAAGAGGGCAAGGGGCTTGTTGGAACGCATGGGAGGTCCACTCCTGACGACGTCGGCCGAGTTGGACTGCGTGTGTTGGGGCCAGAGACTCTCAGCAGGTCGGCCTCGTGTCAATCGTTGTCGATAACGTTTTACACCGCTAGCCTGACCCCGTGCCCCCTCGCCAACGCGTCACCATCCGAGACGTCGCCGCTCAAGCCGGCGTCTCGGTAGCCACCGTGTCCAAGGTCCTCAACCAGCGGTACGGCGTCTCCGCGGACACGTTCGCGCGGGTCACGGCCGTGATCAAGGAAATGGGCTACGAGGCGAGCCTCGTGGCCCAGAGCCTGCGCAACCACCGCACGAACGTCATCGGGATCCTCGTCGCCGACATCGAGCCGTTCAGCACCGAACTGCTCAAAGGCGCGGCGGACGCCATCCGCGGCACCGGTTTCGAGCTCGTCGTCTACTCGGCGGGCGGGCGGATCGGCGACCCGCAGGGCTGGGAGCACCGGTACCTGACGCGGCTGAGCGGCACGCTCGTGGACGGCGCCGTCCTGGTGACGCCCGCGGTCGACCTGGAAGGCATCCCGGGAACCCCGGTCGTCGCGGTCGACCCGCACACCGGGCGCGCGGCGCTGCCGACCATCGACTCGGACAACCTGCACGGCGGACGGCTCGCGACCGAGCACCTGCTCGCGCTGGGCCACCGCCGGATCGCGCTGATCACCGGCCGCGAGGACCTGAAGTCCGCGCAGCAACGCGAGACCGGCTACCGCGGCGCGCTCGCCAGCGCCGGTCTGCCGGTGGACGAGAACCTGGTCAGGCGTGGTGACTACGAGGCAGACATAGCGGCCGAGTCGGCCCGCAGGCTGCTGCGCGAACCCGACCGTCCCACGGCCGTGTTCGCCGCCAACGACATCACCGCCATCGCTGTCATCCAGGCCGCGCAGGAGCTCGGGCTCCGCGTGCCGGAGGACCTCGCGGTGGTCGGTTTCGACAACATCCCCGAGTCCGCGCTGTGCACACCGCCGCTCACGACGGTGCAGCAGCCGATACGCGAAATGGGCCACCGGGCCGTCGAGCTGCTGGTGCGGCTCATCAACGGCGACGAGCCCACCGACACCCACATCACTCTCAGCACCGAGCTGGTCGTCCGGCAGTCGACCCGCCCACTGACCCCGTGAGGTCGTTCCTGTGACAACAGAAGCAACCACGCCGGACGAGTTCTGGCGCAACCCCCACGCTCCCGTGGCAGACCGCGTGCGCGACCTGATCGCACGCATGACGCCGCAGGAGAAGATCGCGCAGCTGCAAGGCATCTGGGTCGGCATCGACGCCGCCGGCGAGATGGCTCCGCACCAGCACGAGTTCGCCGTGGCACCGCAGGACTTCGACAAGCTGACCGCCAACGGGATCGGTCAGCTCACCAGGGTCTTCGGCACGCGGCCGGTCGCGCCGGAGGTGGGCGTGCACACGCTCGCCCGCACGCAGCGGCAGGTCATCGAGTCGAGCCGCTTCGGCATCCCCGCGGTGGTGCACGAGGAGTGCCTCACCGGCCTGGCCGCGTGGCAGGCCACGGTGTTCCCTGCTCCGTTGTCGTGGGGTGCCACCTTCGACCCGGACCTGGTGCGGCGGATGGCCGCGAAGATCGGTGAGTCGATGCGCCGCATCGGCATCCACCAGGGGCTCGCGCCCGTCCTCGACGTCGCGCGCGACCTGCGGTGGGGCCGGATCGAGGAGACCATCGGCGAGGACCCGCACCTGGTGGGCACGATCGCCTCCGCCTACGTCGCCGGCCTGGAGTCGGCGGGGATCGTCTCGACGCTCAAGCACTTCGCCGGCTACTCGGCCTCCCGCGCCGGCCGCAACCACGCGCCGGTGTCGATCGGCCCGCGCGAGCTGGCGGACGTGATCCTGCCGCCGTTCGAGATGGCGCTGAAGGCGGGCGCCCGTTCGGTGATGAACTCCTACGCCGACAACGATGGCGTGCCCGCCGCGTCCGACCCGACGCTGCTCACCACGAAGCTCCGCGAGGAGTACGGCTTCACCGGGACCGTGGTCGCCGACTACTTCTCGGTGGCGTTCCTGCACAAGCTGCACGGCGTGGCCGCCGACCGGGAGGACGCCGCGCGGCTCGCCCTGACGGCGGGCATCGACGTCGAGCTGCCCACCGTGGACTGCTTCGGTGACCCGCTGCTGGAGGGCATCGACGCGGGCAGGGTCGACCTCGCGCTGATCGACAGGGCGCTCGAACGGGTGCTGGCGCAGAAGATCGAGCTGGGCCTGCTCGACCCCGGCTACTCGCCCGTCGGCGACGCCGGCGTGGACCTGGACGACGACGAGTCGCGCGCCATCGCCCGCGAGGTCGCCGAGAGCTCGATCGTGCTGCTGCAGAACGACGGCGTGCTGCCGTTGTCCGGCAAGCGCCTCGCGGTCATCGGGCCGCGCGCGGACGAGGCGGGCGCCATGATGGGCTGCTACTCGTTCCCGCTGCACGTCGGCGTGCACTACCCCGACGTCGAGATGGGCATCGAGGTCCCGACGGTGCTCGAGGCGCTGAGCGCGGACCACGAGGTCGTGTTCGCCCGCGGCTGCCCTGTCACCGGCGGCACCGACGACGAGATCGCCGAGGCCGTCCAGACCGCCCGGCAGGCCGACGTCGCCGTCCTGGTGCTCGGCGACCACGCGGGCCTGTTCGGCAGGGGCACGTCCGGCGAGGGCTGCGACGCCTCCGACCTGAACCTCCCCGGACGGCAGGAGGAGCTGCTCGAAGCCGTGCTGGGCACCGGCATGCCGGTGGTGCTGGTGCTGCTGTCGGGCCGTCCCTACGACCTGTCCCGGCAGGCCGACCGGCTCGCGGCCGTCGTGAGCGGCTTCTACGCCGGTGAGGAGGGCGCGGCGGCGATCGCGGGTGTCCTCAGTGGACGCGTGAACCCGTCCGGCAGGCTCCCGATCAGCTTCCCCGGCGCCGGCTCCACCCAGCCGTCGACCTACCTCACCGCCAAGCTCGGCACGCGCAGCGAGGTCAGCAACGTCGACCCGACGCCGCTGTACCCGTTCGGCCACGGCCTCTCCTACCACCCCGCCACCTGGACGACGGTGGGCAGCGAGGAGCGCGAGTGGCCGACCGACGGCGTCTGCCGCGTGCACGTGGTGCTGCGCAACGAGCTGGAGACCGCGACCACCGAGGTGGTGCAGCTCTACCTGCACGACCCGGTGGCGGAGGTCGCGAGGCCCGTCCGGCTGCTCGTCGGCGCGGTGAAGGTCCACCTGGAACCCGGCCAGACCCGTACGGTGACGGCCGAGCTGCACGCCGACCTGACCTCTTACACGGGACGGTCCGGCCGGCGCCAGGTGGACACCGGTGACGTGGAGCTGCACGTGGGCACGTCCAGCGCGAACATCCACACCGCGCTGCGGCTGACCCTGACCGGCGAGCGCCGCGAGGTCGGGTTCGACCGGGTGATGTCGCCGGTGTTCGAGATCCGGTGACGCGCCCGCGTCGTTGAACGGCAGGCACCTCCGCCGCCCGGTAACGTCCGCTCCGGACGGACCGGACGGCGGAGGGGTGCTTCGTGCTGGAGATCAGCGGACTCACGTGGGCGGGGACGATCGGGCTGATCGTCCTGCTGCTGGCGGTGGACCTCGTGCTCGCCGCCGTGCGGCCGCACCGGGTCGGGTTCCGCGAGGCCACGCTGTGGTCGGTGTTCTACATCCTCGTCGCCGTCGGGTTCGGCGTGTGGTTCGCGAGCGCGTACGGCGGCAGCGCGGGCACCGAGTACTTCGCCGGCTACATCGTCGAGAAGAGCCTCTCGGTCGACAACCTGTTCGTCTTCGTGATCATCATGACGACGTTCTCGGTGCCCGAGGAGCACCAGCACAAGGTGCTGACGTTCGGCATCGTGCTGGCCCTGATCATGCGCGGCATCTTCATCGCCGTCGGCGCCACGCTGCTGTCGTTGTTCTCGTTCATGTTCCTGGTGTTCGGACTGCTGCTCATCTTCACGGCCGTGCAGCTGTTCCGGCACCGCGACGAGGACCCGGACGTCGAGAACAACATCGTCGTGACGACCGCGCGCAAGCTCCTGCCCGTCAGCGAGGACTACGTCGGCGGCAAGATCTTCACCAAGATCGACGGCAAGCGGCTCGCGACGCCGCTGTTCGTGGTGCTGGTGGCGATCGGCGGCGTCGACCTGCTGTTCGCGCTCGACTCGATCCCCGCGGTGTTCGGCGTGACCGAGGAGCCGTTCATCGTGTTCGCCGCGAACGCGTTCGCGCTGCTGGGCCTGCGCGCGTTGTTCTTCCTCGTCAAGGGCCTGCTGGACCGGCTGGTCTACCTGTCCGTCGGCCTGTCGGTCATCCTGGCGTTCATCGGCGTGAAGCTGATCCTGCACTGGGCCCACGTCGACCTCTCGCCGAGCGTGCCCGAGGTGCCGACGCCGCTCAGCCTCGGCGTGATCGTGGTGATCCTGGTGGTCGTGACGGTGGCGAGCCTGGTCAAGACGCGCAACGACCCGTCTGCCAAGGCGCGCCCCGGTTCGCTGCGGGCATCGCGGAAACGCGAGCGCGACTGACCTGGGCGCGCGGCCTGCGGGGCTTCGGCGCGATGAGCGTCGGCGGCCCGAGCGCAGGCAGCGCGCGCACGCACTCCTGCGCGGTCGGACGGCGGGAGGCCGAGGGCGCGGTCATCGCCGCCAGCAGCCGCTGGAGGTCGAACGGCAGGTCGTCCGGCACCTCGGGGGTGGCCTGCGGACGTCCGGTGAGGCACTCCAGCAGCACCAGGCCGAGCGCGTAGACGTCGACCGCCGGGGTGATCTCCCCGCCGTGCGACTGCTCCGGCGCCTGGTAGGCGGCCGTGCCGAAGATCTGCCCCGCCAGCCGGAGACAGGCGCTGTCGGCGAGGTGGGCGAGCCCGAAGTCCGCGAGCCGCGGCGCGTTGTCGTCAGCCAGCAGCACCGTTGCGGGCCTGACCGCACAATGCACGAACCCGTGCGAGTGCACGTGCGCAAGCGCGTCAGCCAACGCCGCCCCAAGCCGCCGCACGTCGGCGACGTTGAGACTCCCCGCCGTGACGCGGTCGTGCAACGTGCGCCCCTCGACCCGTTCGAGCACCGCGTACGGCACCTCCGCGGCGGGGTCTGCGTCGAACACCCCGATCACCCCGGGGTGCGACAACCGCGCGAGCGCGCGGATCTCGTCGTGGACCCGGCGCGTGCCCGGCCGGAAGAACTTGATCGCGACGTCGCGGGCGAGCACGGTGTCCCTGCCACGGCGCACCTCGGCCCTGCCGCTCGCCGTCAGCAGCTCGCCGACCTCGTAGCGGCCGGCGAGGAGAGTTGTGTCCGGCATGGTCGAGGATTCCCCCCGGACGGGTGATCCAATCATGGCCCCTCGTAACGATTTCGCCTCGTGGCTGGTGTCGTTCTCGCGGCCGCATTCATTTCCGTCCACGAGAACGAGGTGAGAAATCGTGCGTGCGATTCCGGTGTTCGTGATGAGTGCCGTCGCGACAATGGCCTTCGCATTTCCGGCCTCGGCGGCGGCGATCGACGCTTCCGTCGCGCTGCAACCCCAGGCGAGGCTGGAGGCACGCGGCGCCGCCGTCACCGTGCCCATGCGCGTGATGTGCGCGAACGGCGCTTCCGGGTCGCTGTGGGTGCAGGTCACGCAGAACGTGCGGGGCGAGCTCGCGGTCGGCGACAGGTACGCGCCGAGCGTTCCGTGCAGCGGTCGGTTCCACAAGGTCGACGTGACCGTGGTGTCGCGCACGAAAGCGTTCCGGCCGGGGGTGGCTTTCACTTCCGCGACTTTGAACGTCTTCCTGGCGCCGGACGGTTCCGGCGTCGCGGAGGAGAACCGGGAAATGACGATCGTCCGGTAGCTCGTCCGGGTGGCTGAGCCGGATGGACCGGCTCAGCCGCTGTCAGGGCTGCCGCCGCACCGCCGTCGACGCGCGGACCACCAGCTCCGGCTGAAACTTCACGTGCCGGTGCTCGTGCCCGGGCTCGTTCTCCCCCAGCAACAACCGCGTCGCCGTCCGCCCGAGCTGTTCCCGAGGCTGCCGCACCGAGGTGAGCGGCACGGCGGCAGCCGCCGCGAACTCGATGTCGTCGTACCCCACCACGGCGAGGTCGTCCGGCACCCGCAGGCCCTGCTGCGTCATCGACTGCAACAACCCGAGCGCCAGCAGGTCGTTGGCGCAGAACGCCGCCGTGGGCCGACGCGACGAGGGCAGGCCGACGAGCCGCTCCCCCGCGTTGCGGCCCTCCCCCACCTGCAGGCCCCTGGTCTCCAGGAACGTCAGCGCGTCGGCGGGCAGTCCGGCGGCCTCCACCGCGCGCAGCGCGCCTTCGCGGCGGTCGCGCACCTGCTGGATCGACAGGGGGCCGCCGACCATCGCCATGCGGGTGTGGCCGTTCTCGATCAGGTGAGTGACGGCCAGTTCGCCGCCGAGCACGTCGTCCACGGCCACCGAGCAGCGCGTGCCGTCGGTCGCGCCGCGGTCGACCAGCACCACGGGTGTGCCGCGGTCGAGGAGCTGGGCGCTTTCGGCGTCCACCGGGGTGATGAGGATGCCCTCGACGCGTTGTTCGTGCAGGAGTTCGAGGTACTCGCGTTCGCGGTTGCCGTCGGAGGCGCTGTTGCACAGGAACAACGCCAAACCGGCGTCGCGGGCCGCGTCCTCCACGCCACGGGCCACGTCGGTGAAGAACGGGTTCGCGGCGTCGAGCACGACGTAGGCCAAGACGCGGCTGCGGCCCGCCCTGAGCTGGCGGGCGGACTCGTTGCGGACGAAGCCGAGCTCCTCGATCGCGGCCAGGACCCGCTGGCGGGTCGCGGGGGCGACCACGTCGGGGCGGTTCAGCACGTTCGAGACCGTCGCGTTCGACACGCCGGCGTGCTGCGCGACGTCGCGGATGCCCACTGACGGCTTCACGGCGGCTCCTTTGTTGAAACGTGACAACGAATCGTACCTCGCAACCCTTGACATGGTGACGCAGCGCACCCAGAGTTCACGTAGCTCAACCGTTAAAACGTTTCAACGAAGAGACGGAGACGGACGTGGACCGACCTCCCGTGGTGGCGCTGGACGAGGTGAGCAAGTCCTTCGGCGCCGTCCGCGCGTTGTCCGGCGTGTCGTTGCGGCTGCTGCCCGGCGAGGCCCACGCCCTGCTCGGGGAGAACGGCGCCGGCAAGTCGACGCTGATCAAGACGCTGGCCGGGGTCCACCGGCCGGACGCGGGACGGGTGCTGGTCGACGGGGAGGCCGTGCGGTTCTCCGGTCCCGCCGACGCGCTGGCCGCCGGTATCGCGATCATCTACCAGGAGCCGACGCTGTTCGGGGACCTGTCGGTGGCGGAGAACGTGTTCATGGGCCGCCAGCCGCTCGGGCTCGGGCGGCGCATCGACGTGGCCGCGATGCACGCGCGGACGTCGGAGCTGTTCGCGCGCCTCGGTGTCCGGCTCGACCCGGCGCGTCCGGCGCGCGGGCTGTCCATCGCGGACCAGCAGCTCGTGGAGATCGCGAAGGCGCTGTCGTTCGCCGCGCGCGTGATCGTCATGGACGAACCCACGGCGGCGCTGTCCGCGCACGAGGTGCAGCGGCTTTTCGGTGTGGTGCAGGCGTTGCGCGACCAGGACGCCGCGGTGCTGTTCGTGTCGCACCGGCTCGGCGAGGTCTTCGAGCTGTGCCAGCGCGCCACCGTGCTGCGCGACGGCGAGTTCGTCTGGTCCGGCGGGCTGGAGGACGAGACGCCGGACTCGGTGGTGCGGCGGATGGTCGGCCGCGAGCTGTCGCAGCTCTTCCCCAAGCAGGACACGACGGCGGGCGAGGTGCTGCTGTCCGTGCGGCGGCTGACCCGCGAGGGCGTGTTCACCGACGTGTCGTTCGACGTGCGGGCGGGCGAGATCGTCGCGTTGTCCGGACTGGTCGGCGCCGGGCGCAGCGAGGTCGCGCGGGCGGTCTTCGGCATCGACCGGCCCGACGCCGGGTCGGTCGAGGTGCGCGGGAAGAAGCTGCGGCACGGCTCCCCCACCGCCGCGATGGCCGCCGGGATCGGGTTCGTGCCGGAGGACCGGCGCCAGCAGGGCCTCGTGATGGACGCGTCGATCGAACGCAACACCGCCCTGGCCTCGCTGGGCCGGCTGTCGACGTTCGGCTTGCTGCGCGGGAAGTCCGAACGCGCGCTGGCCGAGGACTGGGCCGTGAAGCTGCGGCTCAGGTTCGCGCGGCTCGGCGACCCGGTCGGTGTTCTCTCCGGCGGCAACCAGCAGAAGGTCGTGCTGGCCAAGTGGTTGGCGCGCAACCCGTCCGTGCTGATCGTCGACGAACCCACCCGCGGCATCGACGTCGGCACGAAGGCCGAGGTGCACCGGTTGCTCTCGGAGCTGGCGGGGCAGGGCGTGGCGGTGCTGATGATCTCCTCGGAGCTGCCGGAGGTGCTCGGGATGGCCGACCGCGTGCTGGTGATGCACGAGGGGCGCCTGGTGGAGGAGCTGGCCCGACACGAGACCACCGAGGAACGGGTCGCGCTCGCGGCCGCCGGGCAGGTGGCCTCGTGACGGCGACGGCCACCGCACCCTCCCGCCGCACCGCGGCCCGGCGCCTCACCACCCGCGTGGGCCGCGTCCGCGAGCTCGGCATCGTCGTGGCGCTGGCGCTCGTCGTCATCCCCACCGCGATCGTGAACCCGCGGTTCGTCCAGCCCCAGAGCCTGCGCGACCTCGCGCTCAACGCCTCGATCGTCGCGCTGCTCGCGGTGGGCCAGACGCTCGTCGTGATCACCCGCAACGTCGACCTGTCGGTGGGCTCGGTGCTCGGCCTGTCGGCGTTCCTGACGGCGCAGCACTTCGCCGACCACCCCGGCACCCCGCTGCTCGCGGGCATCGGGTTCGGCGTCGCCACCGGGTTCGCCTGCGGGCTGCTCAACGGCCTGCTGGTGGCGCTGGGCAACGTCCCCAGCCTCGTTGTGACGCTCGGCACCCTGTACGTCTTCCGCGGCGTCGACTACGCGCTGGCCCAAGGGCGGCAGGTCAACGCCTCCAACCTCCCCGACGCGCTGCTGGACCTCGGCGGCAGCCGGGTCCTCGGCGTTCCCGTGCTCGTCCTGGTCACCGTCGCGGTGATCGTGGTCGCCGCCGTGTACCTGCGCTCCTACCGGTCGGGCCGCGAGCTGTACGCGATCGGCTCGAACCCGGAGGCGGCCACGCTCGCGGGCATCCCCGTCGCCCGGCGCACCCTCACCACGTTCGTCCTTTCCGGACTGATCGCGGGCCTCGCCGGTGCGCTCTGGGTCGCGCGATACGGCACGGTCGACGCGGCGGCGGGCACCGGGCTGGAGCTCCAGGTCGTCGCCGCGGTGGTCGTCGGCGGCGTGGCGATCTTCGGCGGGTCGGGGACGGTGGCGGGGGCGGCGCTCGGCGCGCTGCTGCTGGGCACGATCACGAGCTGCCTGGTGGTGCTGCAGATCCCGGCGTTCTGGCAGCAGGCCATCTCCGGGGCGCTCCTGCTGAGCGCCATCACGGTCGACCGGCTGCTCGCGCTCCGGCTCGCGAAGGCGTTGCGCACCACGGAAGGGACGAGCCATGCGTAACCTCCTGCGGTGGGAGACCGCGTTGGTGTTCCTGCTGGTCGTGGTGGCGCTGGCTGGTCAGGTGAGCACGGACGGCTCGTTCCTGTCCGGCGGCAACCTCTTCTACCTCGGCCTCGACATCGCGGAGATCGCGCTCATCGCGTTACCGCTCACGCTCGTGATCGTGGCGGGCGAGATCGACCTCTCGGTGGCCTCCGTGCTCGGCCTGTCCAGCGCGCTGATCGGCTGGCTGTGGAACGCGGGCTGGTCGCTGGAGACGATCCTGCCGGCCGTGATCGTCGCGGGAGCCTTGTGCGGGGCGGTCAACGGGCTGCTGGTGACGCGGCTCGGCCTGCCGTCGCTCGCCGTCACCATCGGCACGCTCGCCCTCTACCGGGGTCTCGCGCTGGTCGTGCTGGGAGACACCGCGGTCGCGGACTTCCCGGCGAGCTACACGTCGTTCGGCACCACCCCGATCCCCGGCACCGACATCCCGTACCCGATCGCGCTCGCCGCCGTGCTCGCGGTCCTGTTCGGCATCGCGCTGCACGCCAGCTCGTTCGGCCGGGCCGTCTTCGCGATCGGCGCCAACGAGGAGGGCGCGCGGTTCTCCGGCATCCGGGTCAAGCGCGTTAAGCTGACCCTGTTCGTGCTCGCCGGCGCGGTGGCCGCCATCGCGGGCATCGTCTACACGTTCCGCTTCTCCAGTGCCCGCGCGGACAACGGCGTCGGGCTCGAGCTGGCCGTCGTCGCGGCGGTCCTGCTCGGCGGCGTGTCCATCTTCGGCGGCAAGGGGACGCTCTTCGGCGTCCTCGCGGGTGTGCTGCTGCTCGGCGGCCTGCGCAACCTGCTGATCCTGCAGGACACCTCCACCGAGGTCCTCACCATCGTCACCGGCTTGCTGCTGCTGGTGAGCGTTCTCGCTCCCTCGATCACCCGACGCGTCGGAACTCTGCGAAAGGCCGCGCCATGAAGACACGCTCGTTGCTCGCTCTGGTGATGACCGGGGCGGTCGCTCTCACCGCCTGCGGTGGCGGCACCACCAAGGACAGCGCCGCCCAGGAGACGGGCGGTGCCACCAACGCCGCCAAGGCCGACCCGAACGCGCCGCTCAAGGAAGGTCTGAAGATCACCTTCCTGCCCAAGCAGGTCAACAACCCGTACTTCACCGTGGCGCAGAAGGGCGCGGAGAGCGCGGGCACGGCGGTCAAGGGCGAGGTGAAGGCGACCGGCCCGTCCGACGCCGCCGCCTCGTCGCAGGTCACCTACATCAACACCGCGGCGCAGCAGAGGCAGGACGCGCTGGTGATCTCCGCGAACGACGCCAACGCCGTCGCGCCCGCGTTGAAGACCGCGCGCTCCCAGGGGCTCAAGGTCGTCACGTTCGACTCCGACGCCGCGCCGGACGCCAGGGACGTCTTCATCAACCAGGCCACCTCCGACGAGATCGCGGCGGGCCAGGTGAAGCTGATCTCGGAGGCGGTCGGCGGCAGCGGTGAGATCGCGATCCTGTCCGCGACCCCGAACGCCACCAACCAGAACGCGTGGATCGAGGTCATGAAGACCGAGCTGGCGAAGCCCGAGTACTCGGGTCTGAAGCTGGTGGAGACCGCGTACGGCAACGACGACGACCAGACGTCGTTCCAGAAGACCCAGGGCCTGTTGCAGGCGCACCCGGACCTCAAGGGCATCATCTCGCCCACCACGGTCGGCGTCGCGGCGGCGGCGCGCTACCTCAGCTCGTCGGAGTACAAGGGCAAGGTCCAGCTGACCGGTCTGGGCACGCCCAACCAGATGCGCAAGTTCGTCCAGGACGGCACCGTGAAGTCGTTCGCGCTGTGGGACCCGAGCAAGCTCGGCTACCTCGCCACCTACACCGCCGCCGCGCTCGCGTCCGGCCAGATCACCGGTGCCGAGGGCGAGAAGTACCAGGCGGGCGACCTCGGCGAGTACACGATCGGCGCGAAGGGCGAGGTCGTCCTCGGCCCGCCGACGGTGTTCACCAAGGACAACATCGACCAGTTCGACTTCTGACATGCGCGTGTGCTTCACGTTGCGGGTCCGCCCCGACCGGCTCGGCGAGTACCGGGCGCGGCACCGCGAGGTGTGGCCCGAGATGCGGGCCGCCCTCCGCGAGGCGGGGTGGCGCGACTACTCCCTCTTCCTCGCCGAGGACGGCCTGCTCGTCGGCTACCTGGAGTGCGACGACTTCGACGCGGCGCTCGCGGCGATGGCCCGCACCGAGGTGAACGCGCGCTGGCAGGCCGAGATGGCGGAGCTCTTCGTCGGCGACGGCAACGCCGACGAGCGGATGCGGCCCCTCGACGAGGTCTTCCACCTCGACTGACGCTTTGGGGAGAACGATGAGTGTGAAGGACGCGCTGCGCGAGCAGCGGATCGAGACCCCGTCGTGGGCCTACGCCAACTCGGGCACCCGGTTCAAGGTGTTCGCGCAGCAGGGGGTGCCGCGCACGCCGTACGAGAAGATCGACGACGCTGCGGTGGTGCACCGGCTGACCGGGGTCGCGCCGACCGTCGCGCTGCACATCCCGTGGGACAAGGTCGACGACTACGGCAAGCTCGCGTCGTACGCGCGTGACCGCGGAGTCGCGTTGGGGGCCATCAACTCCAACGTGTTCCAGGACGACGACTACAAGCTCGGCAGCGTCTGCCACCCCGACCCGGTGGTGCGACGCAAGGCGCTCGGGCACCTGCTCGACTGCGTGGACATCATGGACGCCACCGGGTCCCGCGACCTCAAGCTGTGGTTCGCCGACGGGCTCAACTACCCGGGGCAGGACAACATCCGCGCCCGCCAGGACAGGCTCGCCGAGGCGTTGCACGAGACGTACGCACGGCTCGGCTCGGACCAGCGGATGTTGCTGGAGTACAAGCTCTTCGAGCCCGCGTTCTACGTCACGGACGTGCCGGACTGGGGCACGGCGTTCGCGCACTGCCAGCAGCTCGGCGACAGGGCGCAGGTCGTGATCGACACCGGGCACCACGCCCCCGGCACGAACATCGAGTTCATCGTGTCGTTCCTGCTGCGGGCGGGGAAGCTCGGCGCGTTCGACTTCAACTCGCGCTTCTACGCCGACGACGACCTCATGGTCGGGGCGGCCGACCCGTTCCAGCTGTTCCGGATCATGCACGAGATCGTGCTGGCCGACGCGCTGAAACCCGCCGCGGGCATCGCGTTCATGCTCGACCAGTGCCACAACCTGGAGCCGAAGATCCCGGCGATCATCCGGTCGGTGCTGAACGTCCAGGAAGCGACGGCCAAGGCGTTGCTGGTCGACCACGCGGCTTTGGACGAGGCTCAGCGGGCCGGTGACGTGCTCGGGGCGAACGCCGTGCTGATGGACGCCTACAACACCGATGTGCGGCCGTTGTTGCGGGAGCTGCGGGAGGACATGGGGCTCGACCCCGACCCGATGGCCGCGTACCGGCGGTCGGGGTACGCCGAGCAGATCGTCCGGGACCGGGTCGGTGGCGAGGCCGCCGGGTGGGGTGCGTGATGGAGCAGGTCGAGGCGCTGCTGGCGCGGAGCAACCGGCTGGGCGCGGATCCGCGCAACACCAACTACGCGGGCGGGAACACCTCGGCCAAGGGCGTCGAGGTCGACCCGGTCACCGGACAGCCCGTGGACCTGCTGTGGGTCAAGGGATCGGGCGGTGACCTGGGCACGCTGACCGAGGCGGGACTCGCGGTCCTGCGGCTCGACCGGCTGCGCGCGCTGACCGGGGTCTACCCCGGCATCGAGCGCGAGGACGAGATGGTCGCCGCGTTCGACTTCTGCCTGCACGGCAAGGGAGGCGCGGCGCCGTCGATCGACACGGCCATGCACGGCCTGGTGGACGCGGCGCACGTCGACCACCTGCACCCGGACGCGGGCATCGCGTTCGCCACGGCGGCCGACGGCGAGGCGCTCGTCAAGGCGTGCTTCGGCGACCGCGTCGTGTGGGTGCCGTGGCGGCGGCCCGGTTTCCGGCTGGGGCTGGACATCGCGGCCGTGAAGCGGGACAACCCGCAGGCCATCGGTGTGGTTCTGGGCGGGCACGGCATCACCGCGTGGGGCGCGACGAGCGAGGAGTGCGAGGCGCGCTCGCTGGAGATCATCGCCACCGCCCAGCGCTACCTCGACGACCACGGCCGCCCCGACCCGTTCGGCGAGGTGGTGCACGAGGCGTTGCCGGAGCGGGAACGCCGCGTCCGCGCCGCCGAGCTGGCACCGGTGGTCCGGGGCCTGGCCTCGACGGACAACCCGCAGGTCGGCCACTTCACCGACACCGCGGTGGTGCTCGACTTCCTCGCCCGCGCACGGCATCCGGAGCTGGCGGCACGGGGAACCTCGTGCCCCGACCACTTCCTGCGCACCAAGGTCCGGCCTCTCGTGGTGGACCTGCCGCCGACAGCGCCGTTGGGCGACGTCGTCGCGCGGTTGAAGGAACTGCACCAGGAATACCGCGAAGACTACCGGGCGTACTACGAGCGGCACGCCGAGCCGGACAGCCCGCCGATGCGCGGCGCGGACCCGGCGATCGTGCTGGTGCCGGGCGTCGGCATGTTCAGCTTCGGCCGCGACAAGCAGACGGCACGGGTCGCGGGCGAGTTCTACGTGAACGCCATCAACGTCATGCGCGGCGCGGAGTCCGTCTCCCGGTACGCGCCGATCGAGGAAAGCGAGAAGTTCCGCATCGAGTACTGGGCGCTCGAAGAGGCCAAGCTGCGACGGATGCCGAAGCCCAAGCCCTTGGCGACCCGGGTCGCGCTCGTGACCGGCGGTGGTTCCGGCATCGGGCGGGCCATCGCCGAACGGCTGGCCGCGGAGGGCGCGTGCGTGGTGGTCGCGGACCGCAACGCGGACACGGCACGTGAGGTCGCGGAAGGCATCGGTTCGGCGGACGTGGCCGTGCCGGTCACGGTCGACGTGACGTCGGCGGAGGGTGTCGCCGAGGCGTTCCGGGCGGCCGTGCTCGCGTTCGGCGGCGTGGACCTGGTCGTCAACAACGCCGGTCTGTCGATCTCCAAACCGCTCGCCGAGACGACAGAAGCCGACTGGGACTTGCAGCACGACGTGATGGCCAAGGGGTCGTTCCTCGTCTCACGGGAGGCCGCGAAGGTGTTGCGCGCCCAGGGAACGGGCGGCGACATCATCTACATCTCCAGCAAGAACGCGGTGTTCGCCGGACCGAACAACGTCGCGTACGGCGCGGCCAAGGCCGACCAGGCGCACCAGGTGCGGTTGCTCGCGGCCGAGCTGGGCGGTGACGGCATCCGCGTCAACGGCATCAACCCGGACGGCGTGGTCCGCGGTTCCGGCATCTTCGCGGGCGGCTGGGGTGCGCAGCGCGCCGCCGTCTACGGCGTGCCGGAGGAGAAGCTGGGCGAGTTCTACGCCCAGCGCACCCTGCTCAAGCGGGAGGTCCTGCCGTCGCATGTCGCGGCGGCCGTCATCGCGCTGACGGCGGGCGACCTGTCGCTCACCACGGGCCTGCACGTGCCGGTCGACGCCGGTGTGGCAGCGGCGTTCCTGCGATGACCGCGGTGGCGGCGGTCGACCTCGGCGCGTCGAGCGGCCGTGTCATGCGCGGCGTCGTCACCGGCGGCGCCGTCCGGGTCGAGGAGGTGCACCGGTTCGCCAACGGGCCGGTGCACCACGACGGCGCGCTGCGCTGGGACGTGCGGCGCCTGCACCGCGAGGTGGTCGCCGGGCTGAGACTGGCCGGTGACGTCACGAGCATCGGCATCGACAGCTGGGCGGTCGACTACGGCCTGCTGGACGAGCACGGCGAGCTGCTCGCCGACCCGGTCTGCTACCGCGACTCCCGCACCGACGGCGTCCGGCCCGCCGAGGGCCTGTACGAGGTCAACGGGTTGCAGTTCCAGCCGTTCAACACGATGTTCCAGCTGATGGCGGAACCGTTGCTGCCCAGGGCGTCCCAGCTCCTGCTGGTCCCCGACCTGATCTCGTACTGGCTCACCGGAGAACGCGGCGCCGAGCACACCAACGCCACCACAACGGGCCTGGTCGACGTCAGGACGGGCCAGTGGTCGCCGGAGCTGACCGCGGACCTCCCCGCCGGGCTGCTGCCGGACCTGCGCCACCCCGGCGATCCGGCGGGCACGTACGGCGGCGTCCCGGTCACCGCGGTCGGCTCGCACGACACCGCCTCCGCCGTCGTCGCCGTGCCCGCCCGCAACGACCGCTTCGCCTACATCTCGTGCGGCACCTGGTCGTTGGTCGGCGTCGAGCTCTCCGCACCGGTGCTCACGCCGGAGAGCCGTGCGGCCAACTTCACCAACGAGGGCGGCGTGGACGGCACGATCCGCTACCTGCGCAACGTGATGGGCCTGTGGCTGTTGCAGGAGTGCGTCAGGGTGTGGCAGGTCCAGCTCACTCCCCTGCTGCGGGAGGCCGCGCACGCCACGGGGACGGTGTTCGACCCCAACGATCCGGTGTTCCTGCCACCCGGCGACATGCCGGACCGCATCCAGCGGCACTGCGGCAGGACCATGACCAGGCCGGAGGTCGTCCGGTCCGTCCTGGACAGTCTGGCACTGGCCCACCGCGACGCGGTGCTGGACGCGCAGCGGTTGTCCGGCAAGGAGGTCGACGTCGTGCACGTGGTCGGTGGCGGCTCGCGCAACGACCTGCTGTGCCAGCTGACGGCGGACGCGTGCGGCCTGCCGGTGGTCGCGGGCCCGGCCGAGGCGACGGCGCTGGGCAACGTGCTGGTGCAGGCGCGTGCCGCGGGAGCGGTGCCGGGCGGTCTGGCGGACATGAGGCGTCTGGTGCGGCAGTCCCTGCCGTTGCGGCGTTTTCTGCCGCGCGGAGTCGAACATCGTCGAACTGTTTGACCCCTTCGCGCCTGGCCTCCTAGCTTGAGGCTCTGGCGCGGAAAGGGGTTTCAGGATGCGCAGGCGCTCGTTCCTCGGTCTGGCCGTGACGGGGGCGCTCACCGCCCCCGCCGTAGCGCACGCGGCACCACCCGGCGAGCGCTGGGTCCACACCTGGACGTCGATGCCGCAGCTCACCGAGCCGCACAACATGCCGCCACCGCCGTTCACCGACGGCGAGCTGGTGATGGCCGGTGCGACACTGCGCCAGACCGTCCGGGTCACCGTCGGCGGAAAGCGCTTGCGCCTGCGGTTCAACAACGCGTTCGGCGGCGCGGTCCTGCCGCTGACCGCCGTCACCGTCGCACTTCCCGCCGGTGGCAAGGCGGGCGTCAGCGCCGTCCAGCCCGGCAGCGTGCGGCGGGTGACGTTCAACGGACGGTCCTCAGTGGACGTCCGCATCGGTGCACTGGTGGTGTCCGACCCGCTGGACTTCGCGCTGGCCCCCGGCACGAACCTCACCGTCACCGCGTACCTCGCGCGGGGCCAGGCGTCGAGCAGCATCACCTCGCACCCCGGCTCGCGCACCACGTCGTACCTGCTGGCCGGCGACCACGTCACGGCCGCCGACCTGCCCGGCTCGACGCCCACCGACCACTGGTACTTCCTCAGCGGAGTCGAGGTCCTCGCCAGGAAGGCCAACGGCGTCGTCATCATCGGCGACTCGCTGACCGACGGACGCGGGTCCACCACCAACGGCAACGACCGCTGGCCCGACCAGCTCTCCGAGCGGCTGCCCGGTGTCGCGGTGCTCAACCAGGCGGCGGGCGGCAACCGCGTGCTCGACGACGGGCTGGGGCCGAGCGTGCTCGCCCGCCTGGACCGCGACCTGCTGGCGCAGAGCGGGGTGCGCAAGGCGATCCTGTTCGAGGGCGTCAACGACATCGGCACCGCTGAGCCCACGGCGGCAGCGCAACAAGCCGTCGCCGACGACCTCATCGCCGCCTACCAGCAGATCGTGGACCGCGCACACGCGCACGACATCGAGGTGTTCGGCGCGACGCTGCTGCCGTTCGGCGGCCACGACTACGACGACCCCGGCGGGCACCGCGAGGTGGCCCGTCAGTCGGTGAACCGCTGGCTCCGGACCAGCGGAACCTTCGACGCGGTGTTCGACTTCGACGCCGTCGTCCGCGATCCCGCCGACCCGCGACGGTTGCACCCCGTCCCGGACGTCGGCGACCACCTCCACCTCAACCCGGCCGGGTACCGCATGCTCGCGCACGCGGTCCCGGTCAAGCTCCTCCGCTGACCACCACCCACCACCACCCCGTCCCACCACCCTTTCGTGTGTCCGTTGCTGCACGCGGGGCCCCCGCGTACCCGCTGTCAGTACGCGGGGCCCCCGCGTACTCAAGGCAGGGCACGGGGAGCTACCGGGCTCGCCTGGTGGGGTGGCGCTCGGGTGGGTGAAGGCGGGGGTGGAAGGGCTGGGGTCAGGCTGGTGTGGGGTCGGTGCCGTTGAACTTCCAGCGGCCGTGCGGCACCTTCACCACCGAGAAGCTCCTCCCCTGCGGCACGTGGACCTCGGCGGTGGCGCCCACGGGCACCTCGACGGTCAGCCGCAGCGTGCCGTCCACCTTGGCCCACGAGACCGCGATGCGACCGCGGATGCTCTCGAACTCGAACTGGGCCCACGACACGCCGTTCGTCGCGTTTGGACGGACGGTGAAGGTGCGGAAGCCCTCGTCACCGGGCCGTAGCCCGGCCACGTTCTCGTACAGCCACTGCACGAGCGTGCCCTTGAAGTAGTGGTTGCGCGAACGTGTGCCGGTGTCCCACATCTCCCACATCGTGTCGGCGCCGTTCGCGAACCAGTCGCCCCAGTTCGGGTACGACCGCTCCACGGCCATCGCGTGCGCCACGTCCGCGTGTCCGGTGTCGCTCAGCACCTGCAACAGCACGCTGGCGCCGAGACAGCCGACGTTGAGGTGGTTGCCGTTGGCCCGGATCTCGGCGGCCAACCGGTCGGCGACGGCCTGCACGGACCCGGCGGGCACCATGCCGAACGCGAGCGGGACCGCGTTCGACGTCTGCCGGTAGTCCGGGTCCCTGGACGTGCGGTAGCGGTCGCCGTCGAGGAACGTCCGGTTGAACGTGGCCAGCAACCCGGCCGCGACCTCGCGGTAGCGCGGGATCGGTGTGCCGATCACGTCACCGAGCTCGGCGGTGTGCAGCAACGCGCGGTAGAGGTACGCCGTGGCGGTGAGCCGGGTGTCCTCCGGCGGGTTGCCGCCGGAACCGGGCGGCAGCCAGTCGCCGAGCGCGGTCACGGCGAGGCCGTCGCGCAGCCGGTTGATCTCCCAGTCGAGGTAGCGGGTGAGCACCGGCCAGTGCTGGGCGGCGAGCCGGTCGTCGCCGTAGACGCGGTACATCTCCCGCAGCACGAACGGGTACACGGTCGTCCACTCGGGCGCGGGCGCGAGGTCCCGGTAACCCCAGCCGCCGCTGGGCACGATCACCGGGATCTGGCCGGCGGCGTCCTGGGCGTCGGCGAGGTCGCCGAGCCACTTCGTGAAGAACTTCGCCAGGCCGAACTCCGCCAGCATCGAGGGTGCGCCGACCTGCGCGTCACCCGTCCAGCCGTTCTTCTCGAAGACCGGTGTGTCGGTGGGGATGCCGTGCAGGTTGTTGAGGACCGTGCGGCGCATCGCGGAGTCGTACTGCTCGAACAACGGCTCCGAGCACCGGAACCTGCCCACGCTCGGCACGTCGGAGTGCACGACCTTGCCCACCAGACGTGGTGCGGCGGTCAGGCCGGTCACCTCGACGTAGCGGAAGCCCTTGTAGGAGAACTTCGGTTCCCACGTCTCGCCGCCTCCGGCGCAGATGTACTCGTCGAGCTGGCACCGGGAGCCGCTGACGAGCGGGTTCTCCGCGAGCACCGTGCCGTCGGGCTTCAGCACCTCGCCGTGCTTGAGCCGGACGGTCGTCCCGGCGGGCGCGGTGACGGTGAGCTGCGTCCAGCCGGACATCGTGCGGCCCATGTCGGCGACGAACACGCCGGGCTTCGGTTCGGTGACGGCGACCGGTGTCACCGACTCGATCACGCGGATCGGTTCGTGCTCCTGGGCTTTCAGCGTGCCCTTCGGTCCCGGCCGCACGGGTGCGGTCCGCCACCCGCTGTCGTCGAAGCCCGGTTTCGTCCAGTCGCGCGGGGCGAGGCGGGCGTCGTAGGTCTCGCCGAGGTACAGCGAGTTCGACACCGTGGGGCCTTCGGTGAGGCGCCACGACCCGTCGGAGGTGATGGTCGTGCGCGTGCCGTCCGGGTGGTCGACCTCCAGCTGTGCCAGCAGTTTCGGCTCGTCGTGCCACGGCGGCCGGTCCCACGCCCACGCGTTCGGGGTCTTCATGCCGTAGAAGCCGCGGCCGAGCGTGACGCCGATGGCGTTGCGGCCCCGCTTGACCAGGTCCGTGACGTCGTGCGTGGCGTAGAGAACGGTGTTGTCGTAGTCGGTGAAGCCGGGGTCCAGCACGCGGTCGCCGACGCGGCGGCCGTTGATCTCGGTCTCGTGGTAGGCGAGGCCGCAGACGTAGAGCCGGGCCCGCGCGACGGGCTTGGCCAGCGCGAACTCCTTGCGCAGCAACGGCGCCGGCTGCTCGCGCACGGTGACGTCCGACCGCCACGGGCCCTGGCCGTACGGGTCGAGCACGGTCGCCGCCGCCCACGCCGAGTCGTCGAAGTCCGGGTTCTGCCACCCCTGCTGCTCGGTCGCGGTCACCTTCCAGCCGGGACCGGTGACGAGCTCGCGCTGCTGCCCGTCCGGCAGGTCCGCGACGAGCCTCAGCAGCAGACCGGCCGGGCCTTCCGAGCGGTTCGTGGCCCGTGCGGCCACCACGATCCGCCGGCCTGCCAGCGCGGTGACGTCGGCGCGCTGCCCGACTTTCCAGATGTCGGTCTGCACCGGGACGTGCACGACCTGAGTTCCGTTGACGTACAACGTGAAGTCGTCGTCGGCGGTCGCGACGAGCCGGGCTCGCACCGCGTCGGCGGGCAGGTCGAGCGAGGCGCGGAACCACCGGCTCTCCGCCGGGGTGGTCTCCGACCAGATCCACCGGGTGCCGGTGAAGCCCAGCGCGGTGTCCTGTGCGCCGATCCAGCTCGCCTGCCAGGCGGTGCCGAGCAGGGCGGTCTCCCACCAGCTCGTGGTGCTCCAGGCCGACGGCCGGTTCGAGCCGTCCCACACCCGGACCCGCCAGTGGTAGCGGGTGCGCGGCTTGAGCTGCTTGCCGGCGTAGGCGACGCCCGTCGTGCGGTCGGAGGCGACCCGGCCGGACTGCCAGACGTCCGACCGGCCCGGCGCCGTGCCGACCTCGACCTGGTAGGCGGTCTGCCGCGCGCCGGTGCCCCCGGCGGCGAGCACCCAGCCCAGCCGGGGCACGGCGACGTCGGTGCCGAGCAGCGTCTCCGCGTACTCCGCGGTGGTGCGCACGACCCGCAGCCCTCCACCGGCCTTCTCCTCACCGGCACTGGCCGCCCCGGCCACCGCGGCCGGGAGGGCGGTCGCGGTCAGCCCGACCGCCGACGTCCTGAGGAACACCCGTCTGCGCACGTCGCCTCCACCTTCGTCGCTGGATGAAACGTTTCAATCGCGGCGGCGGCTTCAGCGTGTTGGGTGTTTCGAAGTGTGTCAAGGCGCACAGCAACAGGCTGTCCGCAATCGGACAGCCTGTTGAATCGTTTAAACCCGTGCTAGGCGGTCGTGCAGGTGCCCCCGTTCAGCGTGAACGACGACGGTGCCGGGTTCGAGCCGCTGTGCGTGCCGTTGAAGCCGATGCCGGTCGACGCGTTCGGCGCGAGCGCGCCGTTCCACTCCAGGTTCTTCGCGGTCACACCGGTGCCGGACTGGGCGAACGTCGCTCCCCAGCCGGGCAGCGTCACGCGCTGGCCGTTGGCGTAGCTGAACGCGAGCGTCCACCCGTTGAGCGCGGTGGTGCCGGTGTTGGTGATCGTGATGCTCGCGGTGAACCCGCCGCCCCCGCCCCAGTCCTGAGCGGAGTAGGCGACCTTGCACGACCCGGTGCCGCCGCCGCTCGTGGTCGCGGAGCCGATGCCGGACAAGGCCGAGACGTTGCCCGCCGCGTCCCTCGCGCGCACCTGGTACCGGTAGGTGGTCGACGGGGTCAGGCCGCTGTCGGTGAAAGTGGCCGTGGTGGTGATGCCGGCCGTGGTGAACGAGCCGTTGCCCACCGCGCGAAGCACCTCGTAGCCGGTCACACCGACGTTGTCGGTCGACGCCGTCCAGCTGAGCGTGAGACCGGTCGAGGTGATGCCGGACGCCGTGGGCGTGCCAGGCGTCGTCGGCGCCTCCGTGTCGCCGCCACCGCCGCTGTAGATCTTGGCCTCCTTCGACGTCTGGCGGACACCGTTGGCACCGTTGAGGAACCGCTCGCCCCACGGCGTGAGGCTGCTGGGGTCGAAGGAGTTCGTCATGTCGAGGTAGCCGACGTCGCTGCTGTTGCCGCTCCACGACCAGCCGAGGTACCCGAGACCGCGGGCCTGCGCCTGGGCCATGATCGTGTCCTCGTCGGGGTCGCCGTCGCTGTGGTCGTGCCCGAACTCCCCCACCGCCAGGGGCAGACCGGCGGTCCGGAACGCGTCGAAGTAGGCGTTGACCTTGTCCGCGGTGTTGTAGACGCCGTACATGTGGATGGAGAACACGGTGTTGCGCAACGGGTCCGCGGCCAGCACCGACGCCGCGTTGTCGCGCATGATGCCGCCCCAGTCCTGGCCCCACATCGGGGCGTCGGCCATCAGCAGGTGCTGCAACCCGGCGCCGCGCAGCCGGTTGACGGCACTGCTGGTGGCGCTCGCCCAGGTGGCGCTCACCTCCTGGTTGTTGCCGAACGGCTCGTTGCCCAGGTTGATGACGACGTAGTCCTCCTGGCCCTTCAACGCGTTCGCCACGCCGATCCAGTACGTCGCCGCCTGGTCGAGTGATGCCGCACCGCTCTGCTCGCCGTAGCCGGTGGTGTCGTGCACCTCCAGCACGCAGATCAGCTTCGACTGCTTGCACAGCGAGACGACGTTCGACACCTCCGCCGCCGAGGTCGGGCCCCACCGCTGGCCGCTGCCGAGCACGACCCGCACCGTGTTGGCGCCGAAGGACTTGATGTCCGCGAACGCCCTGGTCTGCGTCTGGTACCAGACGTGCGCGTGGTTGACGCCGCGCATGACGAACGGGGTGCCGTCGCCCTCGACGACCTGCGTGCCCTGGACGTGCAGGCCGATCGCCGGTGCCCCGCCGCCGAGCGCCGCCACGACCGCCGGGTACCAGCGGTTCTCGATCTTCTGGATGCCGGTGGTGCTGTTGGGGTGCACGCCGTCGGTGGTGTCGGCCGCGGTGTTGAACCCGGTCCACTGGTCGACGACGGTGATCGGGGACGCCGCGGTGCTGTTGGCCCGCGCCCAGCCGGGGATCAGGTTGTTCAGGTCGACGACCCGCTGCGCGCACGCCGAGCAGTTGGCCGGGGTCATCGGGATGATCTGGGCGACGAGGAGCTTGATCGACGGGTTGCTCGCCCGCATCTGGCCGAGCATCGTCGTGTAGGCGTTGATGATCGTGCTCGCGGGGACGTTGCTCCACACGTCGTTGGTGCCGAGGTGCATCAGCACGACGTCCGGCCGCGCGGAGGCGAGCCAGCCGGGCAGCCGGTTGTCCCGCACGATGTTCGTGGCCAGGATGCCGCCGTGGCCCTCGTTGTCGCCGTCGTAGGTGAAGCCGCAGCCCGGTGCGGGCAGCGAGCCGACGAAGTCGACGTCGTGCCCGGTTTCCTGCAGGTGCCTCCAGAGCAACGCCCGCCAGCAGCCCGGTGACCCCGTGATGGAGTCACCCAGCGCCATGATCCGCGCCGGGGCCGCGGACGCGGTGACAGCCGTGGGGATGACCGCGCAGGCGGCGAGGAGCAGCCCGGCCAGCACGGCCCGGAGAAGTCGCAAGGCCACGAAGACCTCCTGGGAAGAGGGATGCCGAGGTGGATGTCCGATTTCCGGGAGCGCTCCCAGAACCGGACACTAGCCAGCCGATGACCGGGTGACACCGCCGGTTGGCCCACCGCGCGAACCTGTCCGCTGCGGACAAGGACGCGCGGCCGGCGGTCAGCGCGGTACCGAGCTGGCCCGGCTGGAGAGCTTGGGCGCCAACAGGGTCAGCGCCGGAGCGGGCACACCCGCGAGACGGGCGGCGAGCAGCTCGACGGCCCGCCTGCCGAGCTCCTCCGCGGGCAGCTGGACCGACGTCAGCTGGCGTTGCTCGGCGTACTCGTCCGGGCAGATCGCCACGACCGCGACGTCCTCCGGCACCTTGCGGCCCAGCGCCCGCAGACCGGCCACGACCCAGCCCAGCGCGGCCTCGTTGTGCACGACCAGTCCGGTCATCGCGGGCTGTGCGCGCAGCAGGGCGCGCAACGCCCCGAGCACCGACTCGTAGTCGTCCTCGGCGGGCAGGGCGGTCGAGGCGATCCCCCTGCGCATGGCCGCGGCGCCGAAGCCCGCCATCGTGCGCTGCGCGTACCCGGTGTTGCGCTGGTAGACGACGCTCGGGGCGCCGAGGAACCCGACGTGCCGGTGGCCGAGGCCGACGAGGTGCTCGACGCACCGCGCGCCCGCCGCCTCGAAGTCCAGGTCGACGCACACCAGCCCCTTGGCCGCCGCCGGGCGTCCGATGAGGACGGACGGCTGCGGCATCTCGCGCAGCGGCGGGACCCGCACGTCGTCCAGCTCCACGTCCATCACCAGGAACCCGTCGGCCCTGGCACCGGCCGCGACCCGCCGCAGGCCCTCCGCGCCCTGGTCCGCGGTCATGATCAGCACGTCCATGTCGTGCCGCCGGGCCGCGGTGACCACCGAGGTCACGATCCGCATCTGCGCGGGCAGGTGCACGCCGGGCCGCAGCGGCAGCACCAGCGCCACCACGTTCGCCCTGTTGCCCGCGAACGCTCTCGCTCCGGCGTGCGGGTGGTAGCCCAGCTGGCGGATGCTCTCCCGCACCCTCGACCGGGTCCGCGGCGAGATGGACCTCTTGCCTGTCAGCACGTACGACACGGTGCTCGGGGCTACCCCGGCATGTTTCGCCACGTCCGCGATGGTGACCACGCCGGCACCTCCGGGCTCCGCGGTTCCGCGCGACCGTCTCCCCGTCGAGACCGGGTCGAACCGCTTCGAATTTCTTGGAACGTGGCACGTATCGAGACAGGCCGTCAAGAACCACGATCGCCGTTTCGACGCGTTCGACGGACTTTTCGTCGAATTTACCGGCCATTCGACGGTTTATCCTGGAAAGCGCTTACCACCTTCTGGCACAACGACTTGCGCGGAGGCTGCCGCACGGTCCAGGGTAACCACCGTGGATCCGCGACGAAGCGCTCTGCTCCCGTTGGTGGTACTGGCCCTGGTCATCGGGCAGCCACCCGCGTCCGCGCACGGCGGACGCCAGGACCGCGGGCTCGTCGCGGTCACCACGCCCGGCGGCGTCCACCTGAGCTGGCGGTTGCTCGGGCACGAGGCCACCGGCGCCACCGCCACCGGCCTCGCCGGACCGGACTTCGCCGTCTACCGCGACGGCAGGCGGCTCGCGACCGTCACGGACAGCACGACGTTCACCGATCCCGCCCCCGTCCCCGGTGCGCGGTACCGGGTCGCTCCCGTCGTGCGCGGCCACGAGCTCGGACGCAGCGGCGCGGTGACGCCGTGGGCCACCACGTTCCACGACCTGCCGCTGCGCAAGCCGCCGGGCGGTGTGACCCCGGCCGGGGAGACCTACACCTACTCCGCCAACGACGTCAGCCCGTGCGACGTGGACGGTGACGGCCGGTACGAGTACGTCGTGAAGTGGGATCCCGGCAACTCCAAGGACGTCTCGCAGGCCGGCTACACCGGCCCGGTCCACCTCGACACCTACCGGTTCGACGGCACGTTGCTGCACCGCGTCGAGCTGGGCGTGAACATCAGGGCGGGCGCGCACTACACCCAGTTCCTCTGCTACGACTTCGACGGGGACGGACGCGCGGAGCTGATGACGAAGACCGCGCCGGGCACCAGGGACGGACGCGGCCGGTACGTCACCATGCCGCGCGAGGACGTGCGAGCCGGGTACTCCCACACCGACGACTACCGCCTCAGTCCTGCCGGGTACCGGGCGCGTCTGATCACGACGTTCCAGGGCTGGCACGCGCATCCGGAGGTCGTGGCGGGACGCTGGCCCGCGACGCTGGAAGAGGCGTTCGGGATCGAGCCGCGGTACGCGTACCCGTTGTCCGAACAGGACGCCGCCGCACTCGCCGACCACTTCATGGACGTCTACGCCCCGAGTCGCAGCGCCAACAACAGGCTGCGCGCGTTCGCGGGGTTCGTCGTCGACGGTCCCGAGTACCTGACGGTCTTCGACGGTGAGACGGGACGCGAGCTGCGGACCGTCCGCTACGAACCCGGTAGGCACGACGACGGCCTCATGTGGGGCGACTACGCCATGTCCCGCATCGAACCGGGCAACCGCGTGGACCGCTTCCTGTCCGCGGTCGCGTACCTCGACGGCCGCCGCCCGTCCGCCGTCTTCGCCCGCGGCTACTACACGAGGTCGACGGTGGCCGCCTACGACTGGGACGGCAGAAGACTGGCGAAGCGCTGGCTCGCCGACAGCGGCTGGGTGCCGATGACCAATCCGTTCAACGACAGCCCGCACGGCCGTGACGGCACGAACCCGAGCCACGCCGCGCTCACCACGCAGGGCGCCCACTCGATGAGCGTGGCCGACGTGGACGGCGACGGCAGGCAGGAGATCGTCTACGGCGGCGCGACCCTCGACGACGACGGGTCGTTGCTCTACAGCTCCACCGGCGTGCTGCCACCCGGCAGCACCGAGCCGGGGGCCGTCGCCAAGGTCGGTCACGGTGATGCCCTGCACGTCACCGACATCGACCCCGCGCGACCGGGTCTGGAGATCTTCATGGTGCACGAGGGCGCGCGCAGTGCCCCGTTCGGCTACGCGCTGCGCGACGCGGCGACCGGCGCGACGATCTACGGCGCCTACTCGGGGATGGACACCGGTCGCGGCATGGTCGGCGACGTCCTCCCGGACGTGCCGGGCCTGGAGACGTGGTCGTCCATGCCCGGCGGGGAGAGCTCCGGCGGCCTGTGGAGTGCGGACGGCCGCCGGCTCGACACCCGCTCCCCCGGGACGAACATGAGCATCCGCTGGGCGGGTGACCTCACCACGCAGATCGTCAACGGCGCCCAGGACGCGACGCCGACCGTCGACGACTGGCGGCGCGGCACCCTGCTCACCGCCACCGGCACCCGGACCAACAACGGCACCAAGGGAACCCCGTCGCTGGTGGCCGACGTGTTCGGCGACTGGCGCGAGGAACTGGTGGTGCGCACGGAGGACAGCTCGGCGCTGCGCTTCCACGTGAGCACCGAGCCGACGCGTCACAAGATGTACACGTTGATGGCCGACCGCCAGTACCGCGTCGAGGTCGCCCGTCAGCAGACGACGTACAACCAGCCGTCGTACCCCGGCTTCCACCTCGGGGCGGGCGTCGACTGGTCACGCGTTCCCCTCCCCCGGTGGTGCGGGGTACGTTCGCCAGGACCCGCACCAGAGGAGATCCAGTGCCCGTAATCGACCTGTCGGAAGAAGAGCTGCGACTGCACCGCGTCACGACGCCGGAGCCCGCGGACCTCGACGAGTGGTGGGCGGCCCACCTCGCGAAGACCACCGCCGCGGCGACGCCGACGTCGCTGACCCGGCACGAGCCCGAGCTGTACGGGCCGCTGGAAGTGCACGACGTGGAGTTCTCCGGCGCGCACGGTCACCGCGTCCGCGGCTGGTTCCTGCGCCCGCGGAGCGACGAGCCGCTGCCGGTCGTCGTCACCTACATCGGGTACGGCGGCGGACGCGGTCTCCCGGCCCAGCACACGCTGCTGCCCAGCGCGGGCTACGCCGTGTTCGTCATGGACAGCCGCGGCCAGGGCGGCCAGTGGTCGGTGGGCGCCACCGGCGACGCGGGCGCGGGCACCGGCCCCGAGCACCCCGGCGTGATGACCAGGGGCATCTCCAGCCCCGACGACTACTACTACACCCGGCTCTTCCTCGACGCCGCACGGGCCGTGGACGTCGCGGCCGAGCTGCCGGGCGTCGACCCCGGCCGCATCGGCGTCACCGGGGGCAGCCAGGGTGGCGCGCTCGCCCTCGCCGCCTCGGCGCTGCGCCCCGGCCAGGTCAAGGTGTGCCACTCCGACGTGCCGTTCCTGTGCGACCTGCACCGCGCCATCCACATCGGCACCACCCGGCCGTACACCGAGATCAGCGACTTCCTCGCACAGCACGACGCGCTGGTGCCGACGGTGCTGCGGACGCTGCAGTACGTCGACTGCGCGCTGCTGGCCCGCCGGATCACCGCGGCGTCGCTGCTCAGCGTCGGTCTGATGGACGAGACGTGCCCACCGTCCACTGTGTACGCCGCGTACCACGAGATCAGCGCCCCCAAGGAGATGACGGTGTCGCGGTTCGGCAAGCACACGACGCCCACCAGCCACGTGGAGACGCAGCTGCGCCACTTCCGCGACCACCTGTAGTCGCCCGACCCCGGAGCGTCCCGATGTTGTTCTGGGCGAAACGACTGGTTATCGTTGCGCGCCACGACCCTGCGGGAGGCCCGGTTGATCACGATCAAGGACGTCGCCAGGCACGCGGGTGTGTCCATGAGCACGGTGTCGTACGTCCTGAGCGGGAAGAGGCCGATCTCGCCCGCGACGTCGCACCGCGTGCGGCGCAGCATCCGCGAGCTCGGCTTCCACCCGCACGCGGGCGCGCGGGCGCTGGCGAGCAGCCGCACCCGCGTCCTCGCCCTCGTCGTTCCACTGAGGACGGACCTCGACCTGCCGGTGATCATGCAGTTCGTGACGTCGATCCTGACGACGGCCCGCGCGCACGACCACGACGTCCTGCTGCTGACGAAGGAGTCCGGAGCCGACGAGGTGCACCGCGTGATCGCCTCGTCGCGCGCCGACGCGGTGCTGGTGATGGACGTCGAGGCGGACGACCCCCGCCTGCCGTCGCTGCGCGCGCTGGAGGTGCCGGTCGTGCTGGTCGGCGTGCCGGCCGACGCCTCCGGGCTGAGCTGCGTCGACCTCGACTTCACCGCGAGCGGCGCGCGGATGGTGGCGCACCTGGCCGACCTGGGACACCGGTCGATCGGGATGGTCGGGTCCCCGCCCGCCGTCTACGAACGCGGAACCGGTTACGCGTCCAGGTTCCTGGCCGGTGTCACGGACTGCGCGCGGCGGCGCGGGGTCGAGGTGCACGTGCACCCGTGCGCGCCCACGCAGTCCGCGCTCAGCGAGTGCCTGTACGACCTGCTGCGACCGGACCGGGCCATCACCGGGCTCATCGTGCACAACGAGGCCGTGCTCGGTGGTCTCGTGCAGGAGCTGCGCCGCCGCGGCCGCCGGGTGCCGGAGGATCTGTCGGTGATCGCGCTGTGCCCCGACACGACGGCCGCGGCCCAGCAGGTGCCGCTCACGTCGATCGCCGTGCCCGCCGCGGAGGTGGGCGTGATCGCGGTGGAGACGCTGATGCGCGGGCTCGCGGGTGAGCGCTCCCACGGCGTCCGCCTGCTCGCCCCGCACCTGACCGAACGCGGGAGCACGGCGGTCAGGTGACGTCCGTTCCGGCGACGGAAGGTCACCGGGGAGTTGCGCTTCGTCGCCGAACGTCCCACCCTGGACTTCGAAAACGATTTCGACAGCAGGCCGATTTGTCGAACAAGTCGTCGAACGGACTGTCGAATCTCGTTCGAAAGGGTTTCGATGGGCAGGCGGCGGTCGGAAGCGGTGACGCTCGGGGACGTGGCGAGACTCGCCGGCGTGTCCATCGCCACCGCGTCGAAGGCGATCAACGACCGCGGCGAGGTCGCGGCCACGACACGGGCGCGCGTGCTGCGGGCGGCGGCCGAGCTGGCCTTCCAGCCCAACCCGATGGCGCAGGGACTGGTCGCGGGCCGCACCCGTGCGGTCGGCGTGCTCACCGACGAGCTCGACGGCCAGTTCACCGTCCCGGTCCTGCTGGGAGCCGAGAAGGCGCTGGCGGACCTGGAGATGTCGGTGCTGTTGTGCGACACGCGCGGCGACACCATCCGGCGCAACCACCACATCCGCACGTTGCTGGCCCGCCAGGTCGACGGCTTCATCGTCGTCGGCGACAGCGACGACATCCGCGCGTCGCTGACCGCCGAGCTACCGGTCCCGGTGGTGTACGTGCACTGCCGGTCGACCGGCCACGGCGACCTCAGCCTGGTGCCCGACGACGAGGGCGCCGTCCGGCTGGCGGTCGAGCACCTGCTCGCGTTGCGGCGCAGGAACATCGGCCACATCACCGGACCGCAGTCGTGCCGCGCCGCGCGCGACCGGGCCGCCACCACGTCCGCCGTCCTGTCCGAGCACGGCCTGACCCTCGCGGGCGGTCACGCCCTGCACGGCGAGTGGTCGCAGCGCTGGGGCCGCCAGGCCGCCCGGCTGCTCATCGCGACGGCACCGGAGACCGACGCCGTGTTCTGCGGCAACGACCGGATCGCGAGCGGTGTCGCGCAGGAGCTGGCCGGGCTGGGCAGACGGGTGCCGGAGGACGTCGCGATCGTCGGGTACGGCAACAGGGAGATCTTCGCCGCCGACTGCTCCCCGCCGCTCACCACGGTCGACCTCGGCCTGCCGTTGCTGGGCGAGGCCGCGGTGGCGCACCTGGTCGCCGCGATGGCCGGAACGCCGTCGTCCGGGGTGATCCGCCAGCCGTGCCGCCTGGTGCTGCGCGAGTCGACGGCGTGACTCACCCGGCAGGGCCGAGGCCGTGCACCGGTTCTCCGTCTCCCGCGTCGTAGGTGTCGAGCCGGCCGCACATGCCGAACCGCCGCGGGCTCCGGGGTTCGAGCGCGTGCACCTCCGCCTCGCCGAGGTGCCCCGCGTCGCCGGACCGCAGCCGGACGAGGTGCTCGCCGGTCAGCTCGGCCGCCGCCAGCGCACCCGACCGCCACCTCTTCTCCCAGCTGTCCAACGACTCCCGCTTGAGCGCGAGCGCGGCGGCGTAGAACTCCTCCACCGCTTCGGATCCGCCGTCGCGCAGCTCCCGGAACCCTTCCAGCGCCAGGTCTCGCCGACGACGTGCCGTCTCCTCGTCGCCCGCGGCGGCTTCCGCCGCGTACCGCCGCGGGTCCGCCAAGACCTCGGCCGGGAACGTGAACACCGCGTCACCGGCCTCGGGCAGGCCGCTGTTCTGCATCACGACGACGAGCCGCAGGTCGCCGTCGTTCACCAGCCGGTGGATGGTGCCCGGCGTGAACCAGACGACCGAGCCCGCGTGCAGCGGCGTGGCGGCGAACCCGCGCGAGGTCAGCGTCTGCACGCTGCCGGTCCCGCCGACGACGCAGTAGCACTCCGAGCACGTGAGGTGCACGTGCGGCGAGCCCCCGCACACCCCGTCGGCCGCCGGCCAGTCGTACACGTGCAGACCGGAGATGCCCACCCCACCGGGGAACGGCGTCACCACGGGTGTTCCTCCACATAGGACTCCAGCCGGTCGCGGTCCCACGCACCGCACCCCACCACCACCCGGTACCGCAGGCTCAGCTCGTCGCCGGGCGCCAGCGAGACGGTGTCGAAGAAGGCGAACGACGGGTTGACCGCCGCGAACGGCTCGCTGCGCACGAACCAGTGGGTGTTCTTGTTGTCCGGGTGGTCGAGGAACAGCAACGTCGACGAACGGTCCACCTCGTCGTGATGACCGGCGAACGCGAGCCACGGCCCCGTCCGCCCCATCATCGCCTCGCCCGCGCCGCCGTCGGCCGCGATGACCTCGCCGCCGGTGAACGACCGCGGCCCGCGCCAGAAGAACCCCGTGTACCCGGCCAGCTCGCGGCCGTTCGTCGTGGGGCTGCCGAGCTCGAGCGGGGTGGCGCGCAGGTTCGTCAGCGTCGTCGCGAACTCCAGCGTCCACGCGTCGTCCAGCACGTCGCGCACCTCGAACGACCGCACCTCGCCGACCCAGTTCTCCCCCGCCTGCGTGAACCACGACAGCTTCTCGGTGAAGCCGCCGGAGGACAACTCAAACGAGTCGTGCCGCATGCTCCCCACGTTCGGCAGCACCACGTAACCCTGGTCGCGGACGTACGTGACGCCGCCCCAGAAGTTCTCGCCGGACACGTCGGTCGCGGTCATCTGCAGACCTTTGTGCCAGCGGTGGTCGTGCGGCCGGAACGCCGTGACGACGTCGCCGTCGAGCGTGCGGACGGGGTGCAGGTAGGGCTTGGGCCCCTCGAACTCCGGTGTCGACGGCCCGTGCACGTACTGGAAGACCTCGACGTCGCCCACCGACACGGCGAGCACCGACTCGTCCTGCCTGGAGATCACCGGGAGTTCGCCCACGGCGCACCGATCCCTTCCATCGTCGCGTAGAACGGGCTGTCCGGGCCGATCTGGCCCGCCTTCACCACGGTGCCGGTGAACGCCGACGCGTAGAGCGCGGCGATGAACTCCATCGTGGTGCGGGTGTCTTCCAGGGTCACCGGCGGTTTCTCGCCGTTGTCCAGTGCGTCCAGGAACGCCGCCACCTGCCAGCGGTGGCCGCTCACCAGCCCGGACGACGGCTCGTCACGCCACCGCAGGGCCACGTCCTCGCGACCGGGCGCCGGGGTGACCGACCAGTGCGCGTCGGTGTAGCCGTAGAGGTGCTCGACCTCGACGGTGGCGTGCTCGAAGTCGAACCGCAGCTCCGAGGTCTCCCTCGGCGACAGCAGGGAGTTCACCACCGACGCGACGGTGCCGTCCGCGAACGTCACGAGCGCCATCGAGACGTCCTCGGTCTCCACGTCCCGCGCCTGCCGGGCGGCGACCGCCCGGATCTCCTGCCACGGCCCCAGCACCGACAGCAGCAGGTCGAACTGGTGGATGCCGTGGCCCATCGTCGGGCCGCCACCCTCGCTGCGCCACGTGCCGCGCCACGGCATCTCGAAGTAGGAGTCGCCGCGGTACCAGAGCGTGTCGCACTTGGCGACGAACGACCGGCCGAACACGCCCTCCGCGGCCAGCCGCCGCAGCCGCACCGCCGCCGGGCCGAAGCGGTGCTGGAACACCGTGGCGACCGACGCCTCCGAGACGCGTTCGGCGGCGATCAGCGCGTCGACCTCGCCCAGCGACAAGGCGGGCGGTTTCTCCACCAGCACGTGCACGTTCGCCGCCAGGCACTCCAGGGCGAGCGGCACGTGGTGGCGCGGCGGGGTGCACACGTGCACCACGTCCAGCTCCTCCGAGGCGAGCATGTCACCCACCGACGAGTACGACCGCGCCACGCCCTGCTCTCCGGCGAACGTGCCCGCGCGGCCCGCGTCGACGTCCGCCACGGCGACGAGCTCGACCCGGTCCCCCGCCGCCCGCAGCGCCTCGGCGTGGGCGGAGGCGATGCCGCCGGTGCCGGCGATCGCTGCCCGCCTCACCTGGCCGCGTCCACTTCGGACTGGACTTCCTTGATGTACGACGCGGCGGCTTCGTCCGGTGTGGAGCGGCCGAACAGCACGTCCTCGGTGTGCCGCTTGAGGATCGTGTCGAGCGTGCTGGCGCCGTTCGGGGTGACCCGCGGCGGGTCGCTCACCGGCACGGTGTCGAGGTACTCCTTGGCGGCCTTGTCGGTCTCCTTGAGCTGGCCCGCGATGAGCTCGCGGATCTTCTGGTTGGCGGGCACACCGCGCTCGGTCAGCAGGATCTTGGCCGACTCCTCGTCGTTGGCCAGGAAGCTCACGAACGCCGCGGCCTCCGCCGGGTACTTCGACCGCGCGGACACCGACCAGAACATCGACGGCTTGTAGTAGGCGCCGGGCGCCTTGCCCTGGGTCTCGCCGGGCAGCCTCATCAGCTTCAGCCTGGCCCCGCTGGCCGCGGTCAGCGCGGTCAGCTGCGTGTTCCACCACAGGCCGAACGCCGCGGTGCCGGTCGCGGTGGCCGACTGGTTGAGGCCGGCGGAGGCTTTCTCGATCGTCACCGACGGCGGCGCGGTCGCGCCGGACTTCGACAGGTCGAGGATGTACTGCCAGTACTCGCGCGCGATCTCCTGCGGCAGCACGACCTTGGCGTCGGCGTCGAACATGGCCTCACCCTGCTGGCGGGCCCGGATGCCCAGCCCCGCCGCGTCGTTGATGCCGGGCGACTGCACGCCGAACACCGTGCCGCCGCTGGCCTTCGAGACCTGGTCGCCGATGGTCTTGAGGTCGTCCCAGGACCACTTCGTGTCGTCGGGGACGGGAACGCCGTACTTCTCCAGCAGGTCGAGGTTGGCGATGATCGAGTACATGGCGAGGCCGACCGGCAGGCCGTACCGCTTGCCGCCGATGGTCCCGGTGGCGAGCGCCTTCTCGTCGAAGTTCGCGGTGTCGAGGTGCTTCCCCGCCTCGTTGAGGTCGAGCAGCGCCCCGCGCTCGGCGTAGGAGCCGATGTAGAGCTCGTCCATCTGGATGATGTCCGGGGCGTCGTTGGCGGCCATCGTCGTGGCGAGGCTGTCCCAGTAGCCGTTCCACTCCTTGAACTCGCCCTTGATGGTGATGTTCGGGTGCTTCTTCTGGAACAGCTCGATGACCTGCTGCGTGCGCTTGTGCCGGTCGTCCCCGCCCCACCACGTGAAGCGCAGCGTCACCTGCTCGGTCGTCAGGTCACCGCCCGCCTCGGAGCCGGAGCCGCACGCGGCGAGCAGCGACGCGGTCAGCGACAGCAGGACGGCCCACGCGGTCCCGCGCCGAACACCTCTGGACATCGGCTTTCCTTTCGGCTACTTGCCCCCGGTCGTGGCGATCCCCTTGACGAGGTACCGCTGGCCGACGAGGAACGCGAGGAAGATGGGGACGAGCGAGACCACGCTCATCGCGAACTGGGAGCCCCACGACGTGGCCACCGTCGAGTCGACGAACGAGCGCAGGGCGACCGGAACCGTGTACATCTCCGGGTCCGTCAGGTAGATCAGCTGGCTGAAGAAGTCGTTCCACGTCCAGATGAACGTGAAGATCGTCGTGGTGGCGAGCGCCGGGGTCATCAGCGGCAGCACGATCCGCAGGAAGATGCGCGGGTGGCCGCAGCCGTCGATGCGCGCCGCCTCGTCGAGCTCGCGGGGAAGGCCGCGGATGAACTGCACCATGAGGAACACGAAGAACGCGTCGGTGGCGAGGATCTTCGGCACGATCAGCGGCAGGAACGTGTTGACCCAGCCGATGTTCGAGAACAGCACGTACTGCGGCACGATGATCACGTGGATCGGCAGCATGATCGTGCCGAGCATGATCCCGAACCACCAGCGCTTGCCGGTGAAGTGCAGCCGGGCGAACGCGTAGGCGGCCATCGAGCACGACACGAGGTTGCCGACGATGCACCCGAGCACGAGGACCGCCGAGTTGACCAGGTAGGTCCCGAACGACGGGGTGAGCGCGTTCCAGCCCTCGGTGTAGTTCTGGGTGTGCAGCGTCTCCGGCACGAGACCGGGGCTGCGGAAGATCTCGTCGCCCGGCCGCAACGAGCCGGCGACCATCCACAGCACCGGGTAGAGCATGACGAACCCGATGAGGACGAGGCCGGCGTGCTTCGCCGGGACGACCAGCCGGCGGCGCAGTTCAGTCGTCATAGAACACCCAGTACCTCGCCGCCCAGAAGTTGATAGCCGTGAACGCCGCGATGATCAGCAGCAGGAACCAGGCGAGCGCCGACGCGTAGCCCATGTCGAACCGGCTGAAACCCTGCTGGTACAGGTAGAGCGTGTAGAACATCGTCGAGTCGGACGGCCCTCCCGTGCCGCCGGAGACGACGAACGCCTGGGTGAACGACTGGAACGCGTGGATGATCTGCAGCACCAGGTTGAAGAACAGGATCGGCGACAGCAGCGGCAGCGTGATCCGCCGGAACCGCGCCCACCTGCTCGCCCCGTCGATGGCGGCGGCCTCGTAGTACACCACCGGGATCTGCCGCAGCCCGGCCAGGAAGATGATCATCGGGGAGCCGAACGTCCACACGTTCAGCACGATCAGCGTGGACAGCGCCGTGTCCGGGTCGGAGATCCAGCCCCTGCCCTCGACCCCGAACAGGCCCAGCACGCGGTTCACCAGGCCCTCGGTGCCGAAGACCTGCGTCCACAGCACGGCGATCGCCACGCTCGACCCGAGCAGCGAGGGCAGGTAGAACGCCGAGCGGTAGAACGCGAGGCCGCGCAGCCCCTTGTCGAGCAGCAGCGCGACTCCCAGCGCGCACGCCAGCTGGAGCGGCACCGACACCAGGACGTAGGTGAACGTGACACCCAGGGCGTTGTGCAGCCGTTCGTCGGTCAGGATGCGCGCGAAGTTGTCCAGTCCGATGAACCGGGGCGGCTGGATCAGGTTGTACTTGGTGAAGCCCAGCCCGAACGACGCGAGCACCGGGCCGATCGTGATGAAGACCAGCCCGGCGAACCAGGGTGCCAGGAACCAGAACGCGGCCCGGTTGTCGCGACTGCGCACCTGCGCGCCGCCGCGGCGCAGCTGACGCAGTTCGTCGAGAGCGCTCATGAACTCCTGACCTCATCGTCTGGAAAACGCTTTCCGGAGTTTGCATGGGCGCTTCGCGCAGCGTCAAGCACGCTGTCGAACAGCGTCGAACGGAGCTGTCGAACAGCGGTGGGGCGATTCGATCTCAGTCCTGTGTGGAGGCTCCTCCGCCGGGGCGGAGGAGCCGTGTGCGTCGATTCAGAAAGGTGGTCAGCTCGCGTCGAGCGGGCGGTGGACGAACTCGGAGAACTCCGCCCACGACTCGCTCGGCGCGCCGGCGCTCGTCGCGTGCAGTCCGATGTGGACTCCGGTGAACCCGCCAGCGACCGGCGTGCTGAGCACCCTGCCGTCGAACGGCTCGCCGAGCGGCCGCCAGTCACCGGACCCGGTGGCCACCAGCGCCTGGTGGCTCTGCCCGCGCGCCTCGACCGCCAGCCGCACGACGGGACCACCGGCCTGCGTCGTGGCGAGCAGCTCGTCGCGGCCTCCCGCGCGGAGCACGAGCGTGACCTCTCCCCCGGCGCCGAGCAGCAGCCGGACGTGGTGGTCCTCGTTCTGCCGCAGCACGAGCCCGGCCGCCTCGGACGGGCCGCCCGGCGTGAGCTCCACCGCGACCGAGACGTGGAAGTCCTGGTAGCGCTGGGGCCGCAGGACGACGCTCGGCGCGGCCTGCTCCGTCAGCGTCTCCGGCCGCACCCGCAGCCGCAGGCGTCCCGGCTCGGGGACCGACCAGAACGGCTCCTCCGGAGTGCGCAGGCCCGCCCACGCGGCCCCGAGCCCCGGCCCGGGGAACTCCCGCTCGGCGGGCCACGGGTGCGCGGGCAGGTCCGGGACGGGGTAGGACTCCTCGACCCGGCCGCTGCCGGGGCTGAGGACCGGCTCCCCGTCCTCCCACACCACCGGGACGAGGAAGGTCTCGCGCCCGAGGTTGTAGTAGTAGCCGCCGTACGGGCGGGTCGCGAGCAGCACGGCGTACCACTCGCCGTTCGGCGTGTCCACGAGGTCCGCGTGCCCGGCCGCCGCGATCGGGTGCGCCCGGCCGAGGTGCCGGTGCGTCAGCAGGGGGTTGCGCTTCGAGCTCGTGTACGGCCCGGTCACCGCGTCCGCCGTGGCCACCACCACGGAGTGCTCGAAGTCCGTGCCGCCCTCGGCGCACACGAGCACGTACCGTCCGTCCACCTTGTACAGGTGCGGCGCCTCGGCCCACACGGCGTTCTGCATCGCGCCGTGGAAGAGCACGTGCTCCTCACCGACCAGCTCCAGCTTCGCCGCGTCGAACTCGCGCAGGTAGACCTCGGTGCGCCCGTTCCCGATCTCCCGCGTCGCGGTCCACCACGCGCGGTCGTCGTCGTCGAAGAACAGCGACGGGTCGAACCCGGCGGCCTCGGGCAGCCAGTGCGGTTCCGACCAGTCGCCCGCCGGGTCGGTGGCCGTGACGACGAAGTTGCCGGACTCGCGCGTGCCGTCGACGAGGGTGCAGACGACGTAGAACACGCCGTCGTGGTGCCGGATGGTCGGCGCGTACAGCCCGCCGGAGGACCGCACGCCCTGCAACGGCAGCTGCGACGGCCGGTCCAGCACGTGCCCGGCCTGGCGCCAGTGCACCAGGTCGCGGCTGTGGTGGATCGGCAGTCCCGGGTAGTGCTCGAACGTCGAGGTGACCACGTAGTAGTCCTCACCGGCCCGGCACACCGACGGGTCGGGGTGGGAGCCGGGGAGGACCGGGTTCGCGAACTGTGCCAAGAGATGCTCTTCCCACGCGTCTGCCGGGCACGCCGCCGGACGCCCTGGGTGGCGCAGCCGGGACCGTCGCCGCCTGCCCACGGCTGGTCCCGGCTGCGCGGGTGCTGCGGCGGTCCGCCGGATCGTCGCAGAGGTCGTCGCCCCGGAGTTCGGTTGTCGGAGCCAGAGGCTGCCGTGTCCGCCGGGTCGTGTCAATCGTTGTCGATAACGTTCCACACTACTCCGCCGCGGACCATTCGTGTCCAACTGAGACGTGGCCGTCCCCTTGCCGGCGGGAGTCGATCGCACTTCGACGAATTCGATCACCATGTCGTCGAACAACCTCTTCGACGCTAACGTGCCCGGCGCACAAGGCAATCCCTGCTTTCCCCGGACGAACGAGGGAGATTTGCCATGTCCAGGAACAAGTGGTGGGCGGTGGCGGCCGTCGCGGCGATGACGCTCGCGGGCGCACCCGCCGCCGCGGCCGAGGTCGGCGCGCTGGCCTGCGGCGACCGCTCCTACCAGGCAGAAGCGGTGAACAACGGCGGCACGTGGACCGCCCGCAACGCCGGCCGCACCGTCTACACGGGCACCGACATGCGCTCGGCGGTTCAAGCGGCGATTTCGAGCCTCACCGCCGGCCGAACCTACAAACAATGGGTCGTCGTCCGCGGCAACGGCTGGGTGAGCACCGGCTCGCGGATCTCGCTGCCCAGCTACACCGGAATCGACGTCTGCGGCACGATCGACGTCTCCGGCTCCGGTTCCGGCGACCAGGCCCCGATCTACTCCAGGGGCACCCGCGAGGTCGAGGTGGGCCACCTCACCGTGACCGGCCGCCCGCTGTACGGCATCTTCATGCGCAACGTCGAGAACGTCGTCCTCGGCCAGATCAACATGTACCTGTCCGCGGGCCTCGGCGTGCGTATCGACAACCGTGGCGACACCAGCGTCCGCAGCCGCAACATCCGCATCGACTCCGTGTACGTCTCCGGCGCCAGCAGCCACGCCGTGGAGACCTACGGCGTCGACAACATCTCCATCGGCACGGTCACCGCCCGCAACGTCGGCGAGTCCGGACTGCTCCTCAACGACACCATCAACGCCACCGTGAGCACCGTCGACGCCGAGAACGCGGGCTCCGGCACCGGCTACGCGGCGTTCCGCACCGCCAACCGCAACGGCCGCATCGGCAACGGCTACCCGACCAACATCCGGGTCGGCACCGTCAAGGCCCGCGGCGGCGGCCGGGGCGTGTTCTGCGTGTCCGAGAGCGGCGGGCTCACCATCGACCGCGTCGACCTCGCCAACACCGGCAACAACGCCGTGTTGATCGAGAACTGCCACAACGTGGTCCTCGCGGCGCAGAGCGGGACCGTGTCCGGTGGTGGCGAGCTCCGCCTGGCCGCCCGGTCGGAGTTCCCGAACAACAGCGACATCCTCGTGCAGAACCTCTCCGTGACGAACTCCTCGGTGCGGGAGAGCCCGTGCGGCAACAACACGACGTTCCGCAACATCCAGCTCTACAACAGCAGCATGAACGTCTGCCCGTAGGGCACCTGGTGGGCCGCGCGGCCACTCACCGGGCGTGCTGGAACACCGGCGGTTCGCCGGCCGCCAGGTCGTCCGGCAGCCGCAGCCCCTGACTGCGCGGCACGAGCTCCGACTGCAGCACGATCGCCGCGGCCCCGATCGCGGGCGCTGACGCGGCCGATGGTGAGAGCCGCACCGACACCGGGTGCACCCCGCGTGCGATGAAGGCCCGGTCCAGCTCCTCCCGCAGCACCGGCAGGTAGGTCGACCCGGCGATGGCGAAGCTCGGCCCGGTGAGCACCAGCACCTCCAGGTCGAGGGCGTTGGCCAGGGTGCGGGCGGCGGCCGCGACGTAGCGGGCGGAGCGTTCCAGCAGGGCCAGCGCCCGGCCGTCGCCCTGGCGCGCGGCGCGGCTGATCGCGGCGAAGTCGGCGGCGACCGGGGCGGAGCCCTTGCGGCCGAGGCCGGCGGCGCGGGCCAGCGAGCGGTTCGCGCGGGCCTGCGCGACGACCGCGGCGGGACCCGCCAGCACCTCCAGGCAGCCGCGGGCGCCACACGGGCACGGCGGGCCGTCGACGTCGAGGCAGGCGTGGCCGATGCCGCCTGCCTGGCCGCCCGGGCCGCGGTACGTGGTGCCGCCCAGCACGATCCCGGCGCCGATGCCGGAGCCCATGCAGAGCGCGGCGAACGTGGCGGTGGCGCCGACACCGCCGGACCAGTGCTCGCCTATCGCGGCCGCCGTGGCGTCGTCGTCCAGCACGACGGGCAGGCCCGTGGCGCGTTCGAGGTCCTCGCCGAAGCCCGGTGAGCCGGCGGAGACGAGGCCCAGGCCGAGGACGCGGTCGCGGTCGACGCCGACGCTGTCGATCAGCGCGTCCACCTCGCGGGCCATCCGCGCGACGACGGCGGCCGGGTCCTCGCTCGCGCTGCCGGGGCGGGAGATGCGGGCCACGACCGCGCCGCCGAGGTTCGTCAGCACGTAGGTGATCCGGGCGTCGTCGAGGTGCACGCCGACGGCGTAGCGGGCGAAGTGGTTGAGCTGCAGCATGACCCGGCGCTTGCCGCCGGTCGACTCGGCGTGCCCCGTCTCGGCGACGAGGCCCTCGTCGATCAGGCCGCGCACGACCGTGGAGATCGTCCCGCCGGTCAGGCCGCTGGCGTTGACCAGGCCGACCCTGCTGATCATCCCCGCGGCGCGGACCAGGTCCAGCACGGCGGCCCTGGTGCTCGCGTGGGTCACCCGCGCAGGTCGGCTCACGTCAGGTCCCTCCGCACTCCGTCGAACGACGAACGTCGCCCATCGACGACCGCTCGTCAAGTCAACCACGTCTGGCCGTTGACTTTCTTTGTTTAGCAACTGAAGAATCTCCGCCGCAGCATCCCAGCCACGGGGAGGATCAACGATGTTCCTGCTGAAGCGGCTCTGCGGCGTGACCCTGGCGGTGGCTCTGACGGCCGGGTGCGCCGCGAGCGGCGGCCGGGCCGATGACACCCTGGTCGTCTACACCGGCCAGGCCGGCGACTACCAGCTCAACTTCAACCCGTACGCCCCCACCCAGATCGAGGGGCCCGGCACGATCTACGAACCGCTGTTCTTCTACAACATCGCGAGCGACGGGCCGCCGAAGCCGATGCTGGGCACGGCGTTCGAGTGGAACGCGGACGGCACCGAGCTGTCGATCACCCTGCGCGACGACGCCACCTGGTCCGACGGGCAGAAGTTCACCTCGAAGGACGTCGTCTTCACGCTCGACATGGTCGCGAAGACCCCGGCCATGAACAGGACAGGCTTCCGCGGCACCGCGACGGCCACCGACGACACGCACGTCGTGGTCAAGTTCCCCGAACCGTCCTACATGGACGGACCGCAGGTGCTGGGCCAGCTGTGGATGATGCCCGAACACATCTGGAAGAACCACTCCTCCCCCGCCACCGAGGTGAACGAGAACCCGGTCGGCACCGGCCCGTACACGCTCGGCGACTTCAAGGCGCAGTCGTTCACGCTCAAGGCGAACCCGGCCTACTGGGGCGGCGAGCCCGCCGTCAAGCAGGTGCGGTACCTGTCGCTGTCGGGCAACCAGGCGGGCGTGGACGCGCTCAAGGCCGGGTCCGTCGACTGGCAGACCGGCCCGATCCCGGACATCGCGGACATCGAGAAGAACTACCCCGGCTACAAGGCGATCACCCTGCCGCTCAACCAGGTCGCGCTCTTCACCTGTTCCAACGCCCAGCTGGGCTGCCAGGGCGCCCAGACCGACCCTGCCGTGCGCAAGGCGATCTACTACGGGATGAACCGGACCCAGATCAACTCGCTGGCGTTCCAGAACCTCAACACCGAGATGTCGCCCGGCTTCACGCTCCTGCCCCGCGACAACGACCTGGTGGCGGACGGGCTCACCGACCGGCTCGCGCCGATGAGCCCCGATGTCGCCAAGGCGGACCAGCTGCTCACCTCCGCCGGGTACGTCAAGGGCGGCGACGGGATCTACGCCAAGGACGGCACACCGCTGGCCCTGACGGTGAAGGTGGTCGCGGGCTGGACCGACTACATCACCGCGCTGGAGACGCTCGCCCAGCAGATGCTGCGGATCGGTGTGAAGCTCACGCCGCAGCAGCTGTCGTGGAACGAGTGGGCCGACGCACGCGGCCGCGGCCAGTACGAGCTGCTGATCGACTCGGTGGAACAGGGTCCCGCGCCCGATCCCTACTACACCTACAGCTACTTCTTCTCCACGGCCACGACGGCACCGGTCGGGCAGACGGCCACGCCGAACTTCTCGCGGTTCAGCAACCCGGTCGTCGACCAGGCGCTGGCCGAGCTGAAGAAGACCGACCGCGGCGACCCGTCACGACAGCGGCACTACGACGCGATCCAGGTCGAGCTGGAGAAGTCCATGCCGTACATCCCGGTGCTGACCGGTGGCGTCCCCACCGAGTACAACGCCCGGGGCTTCACCGGCTGGCCGACCGAGGACGACCTCTACGCGTTCCCGGCCGTCTGGAAGCGGCCCGACGCCTCGCAGGTGTACGTGAACCTCAAGCCCGCAGGCCGGTGACATGGGCTACCACCTGCGCAAGCTCGCGTTCTACCTGACCGCGCTGTGGGCGGCGGTGACGCTGAACTTCGTCATCCCGCGCCTGCTCCCTGGCAACCCCGTCGACATCCTGATGGCGAAGCTGCAGCAGCGCGGCGGAAGCGTCGACCCCGCCGCCCGGCAGGCGTACGAGACGTTGCTCGGCACCGGCGGGCGCGAGTCGTTCGTCCAGGAGTACCTGGCGTACCTGGGCAACCTGCTGCGCGGCGAGCTCGGTGTGTCGGTCAGCGCGTTCCCGGCGAAGGTGACGGACGTGATCGCGGGATCGCTGCCGTGGACCGTCGTGCTGGTCGGGCTCGCGACGCTGCTGTCGTTCCTGCTCGGCGTCGGACTCGGCGCCGTCGTCGGGTGGAAGCGCGGCACGTGGCTCGACTCGCTGGTCCCCGCCACCACGATGCTGTCGGCGGTGCCGTACTTCTGGCTGGCGCTGATCCTGGTCGCGGTGCTGGCGTCGGGACTCGGCTGGTTCCCGCTGAACGGCGGCTACGACGTCGTGCTGGATCCCGGCTGGAGCCCGGAGTTCCTCGCTTCGGCGCTCTACCACGGCACGTTGCCGGCGTTGACGATCGTGCTCTCGTCGGTCGGCGGATGGCTGCTCGGCATGCGCAACATGATGGTCTCGGCGATGTCGGAGGACTACGTGCTGACCGCGCGGGCCAAGGGCCTGCGCGGCAGCCGGGTGATGATGCGGTACGCCGCCCGCAACGCCGTGCTGCCGTCGGTCGCCGGGTTCGCGATCTCGCTCGGGTTCGTGGTGTCCGGGTCGATCGTCACCGAGCAGGTGTTCTCCTACCCCGGCATCGGCTCGAAGCTGCTGCAGGCCGTGCAGAACAACGACTACGCGCTCATGCAGGGCATCTTCCTGGTGATCACGGTCGCGGTGCTCGGCGCCAACCTCGTGGTGGACCTGCTGTACGGCCTGGTCGACGCCCGCACGAGGGATCGGAGCACGGTGTCGTGACCCGGTCCCCCAAGCTCGTCACCGGCCTGGCGCTCGCCGGTGTCATCGTCCTCTTCGGACTGCTCGGGCCGCTGCTCACCGGCGACCCCGCCACGATCAGGGACAGCGGCCTCACCCCGCCCGGCGGCGAGCACCTCCTCGGCACGACGCTCACCGGCCAGGACGTGCTCGCCCAGCTGGCCCACGCCACCCGCGGGTCGCTGTGGCTCGGCCTGCTCGTCGGCGTGCTGGCCACGGTGCTGTCCGGGGTCTTCGGCATCGTCGGCGCGTACGCGGGTGGCGCCGTGGACGAGGTGTTCTCGTTGTTCTCCAACGTGGTCCTGGTGATCCCGGGACTGCCGCTGGTGATCGTGGTGGCCGGGTTCGTGCCCGCCGACCAGCGCGGTACGTCGACCATCGCGCTCGTGCTGGCGATCACGGGCTGGGCGGCGGCGGCACGGGTGCTGCGGGCGCAGACGTTGTCGTTGCGCAACAGGGACTACGTTGCCGCGGCACGGGTGTCCGGCGAGAAGACGTGGCGGGTGATCGGCGTCGAGATCCTGCCGAACCTGCTGCCGGTCATCGCCTCCCAGTTCGTGTTCGCGGTCGTGCTCGCGATCCTCAGCGAGGCGGGGCTGTCGTTCCTCGGGCTCGGCGCCGCCGACTCGTCGACGCTGGGCACGATGCTCTACTACGCGCAGAACGGGTTCGCGCTGCAACGCGAGGCGTGGTGGTGGTTCGTGCCGCCCGGTCTGGTGATCGCGGTCTTCGGCGGCGCGCTGTCACTGATCAACTTCAGCATCGACGAGATCGTCAACCCCGCCCTGCGCGACCGGGTCCGGCGTGACGGGGACGTCGTCGCCTCCGACCCGGCGCCACCCGAGCCGGACGCGGTGCTCACCGTCCGGAACCTGAACGTCGTCTACCGGGGTGACACACCTGTGCACGCCGTCAAGGACGTGTCGCTGACGCTCCGCAGAGGGGAGATCCTCGGTCTGGCAGGCGAATCGGGCTGCGGCAAGACAACGCTGGCGTACGCGGTCAACCGCCTGCACCGGCCGCCGGCGGAGGTCACGTCCGGCTCGGTCATGTTCGGCGACGTCGACGTGCTGGCGCTGGAAGCGGAGGAGCTGCGGCGGTTCCGGTGGGTGAAGCTGTCGATGGTGTTCCAGGGCGCCATGAACTCGCTGAACCCCGTCACAACCGTTCGTGCGCAGCTGAAGGACGTCCTGACCACGCACCGTCCGGAGATGTCCTCGGCACAGCGCGAGGAGCGGTGCGCGGAGGTGCTCCGGCTCGTCGGCGTCGACCCGGCCAGGCTGGGCGCGTACCCGCACGAGCTGTCCGGCGGGATGCGGCAGCGCGTCATGATCGCGATGGCCCTGCTGCTCGAACCGCGGGTCATGATCATGGACGAGCCGACCACCGCGCTGGACGTGCTGGTGCAGCGGGAGATCCTCGACGAGATCAAGCGCTTGCGGGACGAGCTGGGGTTCGCGGTCCTGTTCATCACGCACGACCTGCCGCTGCTGCTGGAGCTGAGCGACCGGATCGCGGTGATGCGCGACGGCGAGGTGGTCGAGCACGCCACCGCGGAGGACCTCTACCTGAGGCCGCACCACCCCTACACCCGCGAACTGCTGGCGTCGTTCCCCAGCCTGACCGGAGAAGCGGGAGCGCTGACCCGATGACCACGCTCGAAGTCCGCGACCTGACCAAGACCTTCCGCGGGTTCCGCGCCGTCGACGACGTGTCGTTCACGCTCAGTCCCGGCCGCACCGTCGCGCTGGTGGGCGCGTCCGGCTCCGGTAAGTCGACCATCGCTCGCATGATCGCGCGGCTGGTGAAGCCGACGTCCGGGGAGATCGTGCTGACCGGACCGGACGGAACCGCTGTGCCGCGACGGCGGTACCGCGACCACGTCCAGATGATCTTCCAGGACCCGTTCGCCTCGCTGAACCCGTTCCACACGGTCGAGCACCACCTCGCGCGGCCGCTGCGGCTGCACGGCAAGTCCCCCGCGGAGGTGCCGCACCTGCTGGAGCGGGTGACCCTGCCGCCGGAGATCGCGCGCAGGCGCCCGCACGAGCTGTCCGGCGGACAACGCCAGCGGGTCGCCATCGCCCGCGCGCTCGCGCCGGGCGCCAAGGTGATCATCGCCGACGAGCCGGTGTCCATGCTCGACGTCTCGATCCGCCTCGGCGTGCTGAAGCTGCTCGCCCGGCTGCAGCGGGAGGAGGGCCTCGCCGTCCTCTACATCACCCACGACCTCGCCACGGCCCGGCACTTCTCCGACGAGGTCCTGGTGCTGCACCAGGGCCGGATCGTCGAACGCGGGCCGGGCGACGACGTGCTGCTGCGTCCGGCCGATCCGTACACCCGGCTGCTCGCCGCCGCCGCGCCGAACCCGGAAACCCGCTTCCGACAGGGAGGACCGTCTTGATCCGGCAGTACCTGCACGACGGCTGGCAGCTGTCCGCGACGACGAACGAGGTGCCGGACGACGTCCGCGGCCGCACGGTGCCCGCGACGGTGCCCGGCGGCACGCACCTCGACCTGCTCGCGGCCGGGCTGATCACCGACCCGTTCCTGGACCGGGCGGAGGAGGAGCTGACCTGGCTGCACCGCGCGGACTGGCGGTACCGCACCACGTTCCTCGCCACCGCCGCCGACGCCCGCGCGGACCTCGTGTTCGAGGGCCTCGACACGGTCGCCGCGGTCGAGCTGAACGGGCACCTGCTCGGCCGCACCGAGAACATGCACCGCGGTTACCGCTTCGACGTGCGGGACGTGCTGGCCGAGGGCGCCAACGAGCTGACCGTGTCGTTCTCGTCCGCGCTGACGCACGCCGAGAAGACCGAGGCCGCGCTCGGCCGCCGCCCGCACGTGAACGCCCACCCGTTCAACATGATCCGCAAGATGGCGTGCAGCTTCGGCTGGGACTGGGGACCCGACCTGCAGACCGCGGGCATCTGGCGGCCGGTGCGGCTGGAACGCTGGCACACCGCCAGGTTCGCGCGGGTCCGCCCGGTCGTGACGGTCGCGGGGCGCACCGGCAGGGTGGAGCTGCACGCCGAGATCGAGTGGGACCGCCACGAGGACCTGACGCTGCACGTGGCGGTCGGCGGCTACGGCTGCACCGTCCGCGTGCCCGCCGGGCAGACCTCGGTGACCGCGCGCGTGGAGGTGCCCGACGCCGGACTGTGGTGGCCGGCCGGGTACGGCGCCCAGCCGCTCTACGACCTCACGGTCTCGTTGAGCGGCACCGAGGTCCTCGACGTCGTGGAGAAGCGCATCGGGTTCCGCACCATCACCGTCGACACGACGCCCGACGAGCTCGGCACGCCGTTCACGGTCGTCGTGAACGACAGGCCGGTGTTCGTGAAGGGCGCCAACTGGATTCCCGACGACCACTTCCTCACCCGGATCACCCGCGACCGGCTCGCCCGGCGCGTCGGCCAGGCCGTGGAGGCGCACGTCAACCTGCTGCGGGTCTGGGGTGGCGGCATCTACGAGTCGGACGACTTCTACGACGTCTGCGACGAGCGCGGAATCCTGGTGTGGCAGGACTTCCCGCTCGCGTGCGCCGCGTACCCCGAGGAGGAGCCGCTGCGCTCCGAGATCGAGGCGGAGGCCCGCGAGAACGTCGTGCGGCTCATGTCGCACGCCTCGCTCGCCTTGTGGAACGGCGGCAACGAGAACCTGTGGGGCTTCGCGGACTGGGGCTGGCCGCAGCAGCTCGACGGCCGCACCTGGGGACCGGCCTACTACGACGAGGTCTTCCCCGCGATCGTCGCCGAGCTGGACCCGACCCGGTTCTACTGCGCGGGAAGCCCGTACGGCGGCCCGCACCCGAACGACGCGGACCACGGCACGCGGCACGAGTGGCAGGTTTGGAACCAGGCCGACTACACGCACTACCGCGACCACGTGCCGCGGTTCTGCTCGGAGTTCGGCTTCCAGGGCCCGCCGACGTGGTCCACGCTCACCCGCTGGGTCCACGACGAACCGCTGACGCCGACGTCGCGGAGCTTCCTCACCCACCAGAAAGCCGAGGACGGCAACGGAAAGCTCGACCGCGGCCTGGCCGCGCACCTGCCGGTCCCCGAACGGTTCGAGGACTGGCACTGGGCGACGCAGCTCAACCAGGCGCGGGCGGTGGCGTTCGGCGTCGAGCACTTCCGCTCGTGGTGGCCGCGCACGGCGGGCGCGATCGTGTGGCAGCTCAACGACTGCTGGCCCGTCACGTCGTGGGCGGCCATCGACAGCGAAGAGCGGGTGAAACCCCTCTACTACGGGCTGCGGCACGCGTTCGCGCCGCGCCTGCTCACCTTCCAGCCGCGCGGCGACCGGCTCGTGCTGTTCGCCGTCAACGACCACGACGAACCGTGGGACGCGCATGTGACACTCGACCGCCAGACGTTCCGGGGCGTCACGCTGCACCTGACTAGACTGCGCCGGACGGTGCCGCCCCGGTCAGTGCTCGCGCTCGACCTCGACGAGGCACTGCTGACGCCGGTGCACGAGGACGCGGAGGTGGTGGTGGCGACGACCGCCGAGGCCCGTGCGCTGCACACGTTCCGCGAGGACCGGGACCTGGCGTACGACCCCGCTCCCCTCACCGCGCGGGCACAGGCGGTGCCCGGCGGGTACGAGGTCGAGGTGCGGGCGTCGTCGTTCGCGCGCGACGTCGCGATCCTGGCCGACCGGGTGGCGCCCGACGCGGTCGTGGACGACCTGCTGGTCCCGTTGCTGGCCGGGGAGGTGCGCGTGTTCGGCGTCCGCACGCACGCGCCGGTCGACCCGGCGGCGTTCACCGGCCCGCTCGTCCTGCGCTGTGCCAACGATCTGGGCGCGGTGCCCGGTGCGAGCTGAGTCGACCGGCGCCATCGGGCTGGTGCTGGCGCGCCCGGCCCGGCTGCTCGGCGTGGAGCCGTTCTTCATGGAGTTCATCGCGGGCATCGAGGAGCGGCTCGCCGAACGCGACCTCTCCGTGCTGCTGCACGTCGTGGCCGACCACGAGACGGAGATCGCCGCGTACCGCCGCTGGGCGGTACGCGGCCTGGTCGACGCCGTCGTGGTGGTGAACCCGGTGGCGGACGACCCTCGCCCGGCCGTGCTGCGGGAGCTCGCACTGCCCGCGGTCGCCGTCGGCGACTCGATCCTGCCGTGCGTGCGCACCGACCACGCCGGACCGGTCGCCGAAGCACTCGGGCACCTGCTGGAGCTCGGCCACCGGCGGATCGCCAGGGTCACCGGCCCCGGCGCACTGCTGCACACGCGGGCCCGCACCGAGGCGCTGCTCGCGGGCTGCGCGGCGGCGGGCGTGACCCCGGTGGTCGTCGAGGGCGACTACTCCGAGGAGGCGGGCGCGAAGCTGACGACATCGCTGCTCACCGCCCCGAACCCGCCCACGGCGATCCTCTACGACAACGACGTGATGGCCGTGGCGGGGCTCGCCGCGGCCACCGCCCTCGGCGTCGAGGTGCCCGCCGGGCTGAGCCTCGTGGCGTGGGACGACTCGACGCTGTGCCGGCTCGCCTCCCCCGCTCTGACGACGATGAGCGTGGACGTGCACCAGTTCGGCACGGCGGTCGCCGACTCCCTGCTGGAACTGGTGGACGGCGGCCCGGTCACACCGCGCTGGTCCCCGACCGCCCGCTACGTCCCGCGCGGGACGACGGCACCCGCACCCGCCTGACGCTCACTGCCGCAGCAGCGGCCGGACCTCCTCCGCGCACTCGACGAGCGTCCGCACCACGGGCAGGTCCGTGCCGCGCGACCGCCACACCATCGACGTGAACGAGGTGACCAAGGCGGCCGCGGCGTCCCACGCGGCGGGCGAACGTCCTCGGCGACCCCGAGCCGTGCACCCCGGTCCCGTACTTCTGGACCGGGGTGTACGACGCGCGCGTCCAGGCGTGCCCACTACCACCACGACGGTGACCTGGCCGGGGTGCTCGGCCGGAACGTGCCGAGGGAGGTCCGCGCCACCCGCGCCCTGCTCACGTGAGACACCGGACCTGGGCAGAACGCGGGCGGGTCAATACGATCGGCCCCGATGACTGCAGGCGGCCACGCGGGAGAGGTCTTGGACGACGACGCCGGGACACGGACCACGCGCGAGATCGACAACGACCTGAGCGAGATCGGACGGGCACGCGCGTGGGTGCGCGACCAGGTGAGCGGCCTCTCCCCCGACCAGGCGGAGGACGTCGTGCTCGCGGCCGACGAGCTGATCTCCAACGCGCTGCGGCACAGCGTCGCCCCGCGGCGGCTGCACCTCGTCCGCGGCCCCGCGTTCCTGCGCGTCGAGGTGGAGGACGGGTCACCGGTCCCCGCCACGCCGCGGGAGGGCACGCTGACGGGCGGGCGCGGGATGATGCTGGTCGGCGTGCTGGCCGCGCAGTGGGGCCAGCGGGCGACGGGACAGGGCAAGGTCGTGTGGGCCGAGTTCACGCTCGCCTGACGAGCGGGGTGCCGGGCACCCCGCTCGCCGGTGCCGGTGCTCCGGCGCCAAGCCCGTCGCTACGGCAGCTCGAGCCGGTCGATGTCGTCGTTCCAGCCGCTGGGGAGCTGGGAGTAGTCGCCGTTGAGGTCGAGGTGCCGGTCCGGCAGCCCGGTGCGCACGTCGGTGACCTTGAAGCCGCCGGTGCGCTTGTCCCGGATGCTGGAGGTCTTCTCGCGGAAGTTCCAGTCCCCGAGCTCCTTGCGGCCCGACTCGTTCCACTTCAGCATCCGGCCGTCCGCGTGCCGGTTGAAGTCGCTGTGCTCGTACAGGCACACGTAGCCGGTGGGGCAGGGCTGGTTCCGCTCGGTCACGGTCGCGTTCGCGGCGGGCATGGCCATCGCGACAGCGGCCAGAGCGGACAGCACAGCGGCGGCGCTGACCCGGAGAATCCTCATCGGTCACCCTTTCTTCGCCGGGAAATCCTGACGGGACCGACCGTAGGAAGCTTTCCGGCGGCGGTGGAAGGGAACGGGTTCGGCTTTGGTCGAACAACCGCATAATCGCAGCTCGGCGATTTGGCCATGGACATTTCACGGCCGTGCGGAGCCGGTGCAGAACCACTGTGCGCCCAGCAGTGCGGAGCTGTCCTGGCTGCTGCCGCCGGCGCGGATGTCACCGACCTCGTTCTTCTGCGAGTCGAAGAACCGCGCCGTGATGGCCGTGTTGTTGTCGTACGAGAAAACCGCGTCCCGCAGGTGGTAGTCCGCGAGGTTCCAGCACGCGTTCTGCCGCTGGGTCCGGAAGTTCATGTCGTCGAAGCCGATGTTGCGGTACAGGCACAGCCACGACGCCTCGCACGGTTCGGCGATCGTGCGGACCACCGGCCGGTCGGCATGCGTCCAGAACGCGGCGACCAGGGCCACCCCGGCCACGAGGGCCGCCACCAGCGCCCACCACCCGCTCCCCGGCCCCCGCGTCCCCGCCCGCGCGGCCGGCCGCTCCACCGGGAGCACCACGGCCGGTGCCGGAACCGCGGCCGCTGCCCGGTCCCACCGCTGCCGCCACTCCGCGCGCACCCGCTCCTCGTCCCGGCCGAGCACGCCGACGGCCAGCGGCCGGACGAACTCCCAGGTCGTGGTCCACGACGGCAGCTGCGCGCCGCGGGCCGCCGCCGACAACGCCGACTTCGACGCCAGCGCACCGTGCTCACGACGCATCACGTCGTACGACGGGTCCCCCGCACAGCGCTTCAGCTCCCACAGCCGCCGGGCGAACACCGCCACCGGGCCGTCGCCCTCGGGCGGCTTGGCCACCCGTCCCCTCCGGCCCGTCCTGATCGTCTCGTTGCTCATGGCTCCCCCTGCTGGACGCTCCCCTTGCGCGGAGTATGGAGCCGGGACGAGCCCTCTGGAGGAGCAGGACGGCGGGGCCGGGTGAGAAATTCACCCGGCCGTGGCGAAGTGTGTTACCCGACCGAGCACTGGGTGCCGTTGAGCGAGAAACCCGCCGGGGCGCGGTGCGAGCCGCGGGTGGTGCCGTTGAAACCGAACCGCACCGACGCGCCGGGGGCGATGCGCGGGTTGTAGTCGGCGTTCGAGGCGCTGACGGACGTCCCGCTCTGCCCGCCCCTGGCGTCCCACATCTCGCGGACGGACTCGCCGTTCGAGAACGTCCAGCGCACCACCCAGCCGTCGACCGGGGCGGAGCCGGTGTTGCGGACGGTCACGTTCGCCTGGAAGCCGCCCTGCCACTGGCCGGAGACCCGGTAGCTGACGACGCAGGCCGCCTTGGCTGCGGGTGGCGGTGTGGCGGTCGTGGCCGTCGGGCGCGGCGCGGTCGTCGCCGGGGCGGGAGCCGCGGCCTCGGTCGTGGTGGTGGTCGTCGTGGGCGTGGGCTTCGCGGTGTCCGAACCGTCGCACGGCGGGCCCCACAGGCCCCGCTTCGCGGCGGACGCCTCGTCCCTGGCGCTGGTCAGCGGGCCGTTGTCGGTGTTCTCCGGCCGCAGCGCCCCCTGCCGCACGGCGAGCACGGCGTAGTCGGTGCCGTCCTCCAGCCGGAGCTCCACCTCACCGACCTGCAGGCCGGTGTAGCGGACGGACCTGGCCAGCAGGGTCGAGCGGGCGAAGTCGCGCGCGGCGGTGGCGAAGCACGCCTTCGGCTCCTCCAGCCGGGCGATGCGGACCTTCGTGCCGTCGGCCAGCTCGACGGTGCGGCCGTCGACGACGTCGCGGACCACGGTCAGCACGTCCTGCGGCGGCACCACCTCGTTGACCAGCGTCGGCGGTTTCACCGGGACGGTGCTGGACGACGGCGGGCGTTCCGGTTCGGACGTGCACGCCGAAACGAGCAGGACCACGGCCACCACCAGCACGTGCTTGCCCAGCACCTGTCACTCCCGATTTGCTCACCCGCGCGCGGAACGTCCTCACGCGACCCACCCGGCCGGACTCCGGCCGGGATGATCACCGCGTCACGCACACGATGCCCTGCTCAGGCGGGCGGGGCCAGCACGATGGCCGAGTTGTGACCACCCATTCCGAGGGAGGACTTGACCGTGAGGCCGTCGGCGACCGCCGTGAGGCCGTCGAGCAGGGCCGGGTGTCCGGACGCGACGACCGGTGGGGCGGGGATCACCCCGCGGTCGTAGCCCATCGCGGTCACCGCGGCCTCGATCGCCGACGCGGCGCCCTGGCAGTGGCCCGTCAGCGGTTTCACCGAGTAGACGCCGGTGCCCGGCTCGAACAGCTGCTCCAGGACGGTCGCCTCGGCGGCGTCGCACTGGGCGGTGCCGGGCCCGTGCGCGTTGAGGTAGCGGACGTCCGCGGCGCTCACGCCCGCGTTGTCCAGGGCGTCGCTGAAGCACGCCGTGACCTGCTCCAGCTGGGGATCGATCGAGGTCACGTGGTACGCGTCGTGCGACATCGCGCCGCCGAGCGTCAGCGCGTACGGGGTCCTCGCCCGTCTCGACAGGACGAACGCCACCGACGCCTCGCCCATCACGAAGCCGCGGCTGCCCTGCTGGAACGGCCGGCACGCGTCGAGCGGCTCGGAGTCCACGACGGCCACGCCGAGCCGGACGAAGTGGGCGACGTTCTCCGGGGTGAGGGACAGGTCCGTGGCGACGAACACCACGTCGTCGACGATTCCCGCGTCGAGCCACGCCTTCGCCGTGATCAGCCCGGCGTTGCCGGAGGCGCACATCGCCGAGACGTTCATCGCGGGACCGTGGAAGCCGTACTCCTGCATGAACGTCGACATCGGAGTGGACGGCATCAACGCCAGGTAGTCGCGCACCGGCAGTTTTCCGCCGCGGGTGATGTAGAAGTCACGCCACAGGTCGACCTCGCCGAGCACCACGGCGTGCAGGAGCCCGACCCGCCGCCCCGGCTGCCAGCCGCGGTTCCCGGCGTCCTCGATGGCCTCCCTGGCCGCGGCCCGCATGGCCTGCGCGAACCGGCTGGGCCCGTCGAGCGGGTCGCCGTCGTCGCCGACTCTGGCCGCCCAGACCGTGTCTCCCGGGACTCTGCCCAGCTCAGGGACTACGAAGGCGGCGGGCTTCCCGCTCGCCAGACCGTCCCACAGCGACTCCCTGTTCCAGCCGTAGGCGCTCACCACGCCGACACCGCAGATCCCCACGCCTCGCGCGACCATAACCGCTCCCCGCCCCGAGGGCCGACACCTCTTCTACCAGCTTAACCGCCGGGAGCGACTCGCGTGGAACACGTCCATTCGTCTACAATGGACAATGAAAACGACCCCTGATCAAGCGGACGGATTCGATTACCGATATAACGGCACACCATGTTCACGCCAGACGGATGCGGTTCTGCTCTGCTGTGCGGTAGGACTTCACGATGGCCACGCCACCGGGAATTCGAGGGACTGCTGGATCTGGGAGTCACGACGTGAGCGGCCTGATCGGTGACGGCGAGTTCGACCACGAGCTGCTGGCCGGCCTCGGGACGTCGATCGGCGCCGCCGTGGTGTGGTGGCTCGACCTCGACGACGAGCAGCTCGGCTGGATGCCGGGGCTCGACGCCGTCCTCGGCGTGTCCGGAAGCGACCAGGACGTCGTCCGCACCCGGCTGGCCGAGCTGGTGGAGCCGCTGGCCGTGACCGCCCGCACGGCACCGGCCTGGCAGGACTTCGAGCTGGTCCAGCCTCTCGACACGGCGGACGGGCGGCGCTGGCTGCAGTTCCGCGCCCGCCTCTCGACCAAGGACTCCGCCCGCGCGCTGGTCGGCGTGGTCGCCGACGTGACCAGGCGGCACAACCAGCAGCAGGAGCTCGCCGACCTCGCGGACCGCTACCGGCTGCTCGTGGAGCTCGCGCCCGAGGCGATCGTGGTGCACGAGGCCGGCCGGATCGTCTACGCGAACCCGGCGGCGGTCCGGTTCGTGCGGGCCGCGTCCGACGCGGACATCATCGGACGGCCGATCACCGACTTCGTCCACCCCTCCTCGCAGGCGGAGATGCTCCAGCGCATCGCCAAGCTGACCGAACCCGGCGTGACGAGCGAGCCCGCGGACACCGTGCTGGTGCGGTTCGACGGCGGCACGATCGACGTCGAGTCGGTCTCGGTGCGCACGACCTGGGAGGGCAGGCCCGCCTTCCAGGTGATCATGCGGGACGTCACCGACCAGAAGGCGGCCGCGGCGGCGCTGCGCTACCAGGCCGCGCTCGTCGCCCACGTGAGCGACGCGCTCATCGCCACCACCTCCGACGGCGTCGTGACCAGCTGGAACCCCAGCGCGGAGTCCGTCTACGGGCGCAGTGCCGCCGCGGCCATCGGCCGTCCGATCAGCGAGGTCGTGGGGGCGCCGCTCGACCCCGTGGCCGTGCTGGACTCCGGCGGCGTCGTCCAGGCCGACCACCGCAAGGCCGACGGCGACGCGCTGTCGGTGCGGATCTCGGTCGCCAGGATGGACGACGGCTACGTGCTGATCTGCGCGGACGAGACGGCCCGCAGGCGCGCGGAGCAGCACTTCACCGCGGTCGTCGCCGCCATCGAGGAGGGCGTGCTGGTCGTCGGCCCGACCGGCCGCGTCGAGTCCGTCAACCCCGCGGCCGAGCGGATCCTCGGCGTGAGCGCGCGGGACGCGGTCGGCCAGCTGGCGTCGTCGACCGAGCTGCACGACGAGACCGGCCAGCAGATCCCGCTGTCGCGGTTCCCGTCGGCCATCACCAGGACGACCGGCAAGTCCCAGCACGGCCGGATCGTGCGGGCGCTGCGCCCGGACGGCACCCGCGTGTGGCTGTCGCTGAGCGCACGGGCGCTGAACCCGACCGGGGACCTGCCCACGGCGACGGTCGTGTCGTTCACCGACATCACCGAGCGCCGCATGATCGACAGCCAGCTGGAGCACGAGGCGACGCACGACGCGCTGACCGGGCTGTTCAACCGGACGGTGACCATCAACCGGCTGAGCCCCGGCGAGCGGTCGCACCGCTCGGGCCTCACCGCGGTGCTGTTCATCGACCTGGACAAGTTCAAGGTCATCAACGACTCCCTCGGCCACAGCGCCGGTGACGACGTGCTGAGGGTCGTGGGCCACCGGCTCAGCCGCAGCACCCGCCGCGGCGACGTCGTGGGCAGGCTCGGCGGCGACGAGTTCACCGTCATCGCCTACGGCGTGGCGGGCCCGGAGGAGGCGCGGGCCATCGCCGACCACGTGCGGGCCGAGCTGAACAAGCCGATCACCGTGGAGGGCAGGCAGCTGCACGTCGACGCGAGCGTGGGCATCGTGCTCGCCGAGTCCGGCGACCCGCGGGACGGCGCCGACCTGCTGCGCGACGCCGACCTCGCGATGTACCAGGCGAAGACCAGGGGCCGCGGCCGGATCTCCTTCTTCGACGTGGAGCTGCGCGAGCGCATCCAGCGGCGGCTGCAGCTGGAGCAGGACCTGCGGATGGCGCCGCTGGGCGACGAGCTGTGGCTCGCCTACCAGCCGATCGTCGACCTGGGCACGAACCGGCGCACCGCCGTCGAGGGCCTGCTGCGCTGGACGCACCCCCGCTACGGCCTGATCCTGCCCGGCGAGTTCATCACGCTCGCCGAGGAGAGCGACCTGATCAACATCGTCGGGGCGCACATGCTCTACACCGCGTCGCGCGAGATCGCGACGCACGCGCCGGAGCTGCAGCTGACGGTGAACCTGTCGGCCCGGCAGCTCGACGACCCGTGGCTCGTGTCGTCGGTCCGCAACGCCACCCAGAAGTCGGGGCTGGCGCCCAGCTCGTTGTGCCTGGAGATCACCGAGAGCGCGCTCATGCAGGACCCGAAGCTCGCGGCCCGCACCCTCTCGGCGTTGCGCGACCTGGGCGTGCGGCTCGCGATCGACGACTTCGGCACCGGCCACAGCTCGCTCGCCCAGCTGCTCACCCTGCCCCTCGACACCCTCAAGATCGACCGCTCGTTCACCGCGGGTCTCGGCCGGTCAGACGAGGCGGAGGCGATCGTCACGAGCATCGTCGCGATGGCGCACGCGGTCGACCTGACCGTGATCGCGGAGGGCGTGGAGGAACCCGCCCAGCTGGAGATCCTGCGCGCGCTCGGGTGCGACCAGGCCCAGGGCTACCACCTCGGAAGACCGGTACCGCTCGCCGACCTGTGACGAGGCACCCGTCACATCCGCTGGAACTTGACACCGGTGTCAGCACCTAGCTTCGGGATCACCGCGTTCCGACAGCCGGGACGCGGAGACCGGAAGAGGGATCCACGATGGGTCAGGTGTGGGGGTACCGCGGTTTCGGCGGTGCCGAGGTGCAGGAGTTCTTCGAGCGGCCGGACCCGTCACCCGGTCCCGGCGAGGTGCTGGTGCGGGTCGAGGCGGCGGGCGTCAACCCGCTCGACCACCTGCTGCGCTCGGGACACGTGCCCACGATGAACGGCGAGGTGCCGTTCCCCCAGGTCCTCGGCATGGAGGCGGCCGGCACGGTGCTCGCCCTCGGTGACGGGGTGACGGGCCTGGCCGTCGGCGACCGGGTCACCGGCTTCGCGCTGACGTTCGCGGGCACGTACGCCGAGACGACGCTGCTGCTCGCCGAGTCCACGGCCCGCATCCCCGACGCGCTGCCCGCGACGTGGGCGGCGACCATCCCGGTGGCCGGCACGACGGCCCTGGACGTGGTCGACCAGCTCGACCTGCCCTCCGGCGCGTCGGTGCTGGTGAACGGGATCGGCGGCGGCGTCGGCATCGCGGTGGCGCAGGTCGCCCGCGACCGGGGCCTGGTGGTGACCGGCACGGCGAGCGCGGCCAAGCGGGACCTCGTGACGGCGCTCGGCGCGACGTTCGCCGACTACTCGGAGGGCGACGTCGTCGAACGCCTCCGCCCGTCGGCCCCGTTCGACGCGGTGGTCGACACGGTCGGCGGCGAGTCGCTGCGCGCACTCGCCCCGCTCGCGGCCAAGCCGGACCGGGTGATCTCCGTCGGCGACTTCTCGGTCACCGAGATCGGCGGCGTGGCGGTGGAACGCCGTCTCGGCCGTGAGGGCCTCGAACGCGTCGCCCGGCTGATGGTGGAGGGGCGGCTCGACCCGCACATCACCGCCACCTACCCGCTCGCGCGGGCGCACGAGGCGCTGGCGCTCGTCGAGTCGCGGCACGCCACCGGCAAGCTCGTCCTCGACCTGAGCCTCTGAGACCAGGGGGCTGCGGCGGTCAGGGGCTGGGGCGCTCAGGCGGCGCCGATCCCCTGCCGGTACCGGGTGTTGACGTCGATCAGCTCGTCGAGGGCCGCACGGGCCTCGACGAGCCGCTCGATCTCGGCGGTCAGCCGTCCGCGCTCCCCGACCATCGTGGTGAAGGCGTCCTCGGCGACCTCCCTGGTGTCGCTGTCCACGCACGGCAGCAGGCGGGCGATCACCTTGCTGCTCAGCCCGGCGTCGAACAGCCGGCGGATGATCTCGACCCTCGCGGGCTCCGTCGGCGCGTAGTGCCGCTGGCCGCCGACGGACCGCGTGCTGTGCACCAGGCCCTGCTGCTCGTAGTAGCGCAGCGAGCGGGGGCTGACCCCGGTCAGCGCGGCGAGTTCTCCGATCCGCATGGGACCAGACTAGTCACGCGAAGACCGGCTCCCGGGCTTCGAGACGGGGCAGCCGGATTCCGCGTTCCCTCGCCTCCGCGAGCACGTCGCGGGAGTAGAGGCCGGCCAGGTGGCGGTCCAGGTGGCCGGTGCGCTCGATCTGCCGGAAGAAGAACGCGGCCAGGTTGTCGCCGCCGAGCGTCTTGCGCAGGACGAAGCTCACCAGTCCCGCCGGCAGGTACGTCATGAGCGCGGCGCCGATGCGCGGGGTGCCGCCCTTGGCCTTCAGCAGCGGGACCATCTCGCGGACGAGCAGCACGGACCCGCTGACGGCCTCGGGTGAGCCCAGGTAGGCGTCGACGCTCCCGGCCGCGAGGACCTCGGTGAGCATCCCGGCGTCGAGGATGTAGTGGAACCACAGCCAGCTGCGGAAGTCCCTCACCCGCGAGACCGAGAACCCCGCTCCGGTGAACAGGTCCCGCACCGCCTCGTGGCGCAAGCCGCGGTTCGAGCCGTCGACGTACCCGAGGAAGACGTTCTTCAGCATTCCGCCGCTGACCCGCGACCCGGTGAACCCGCCGCCCGCGCCGGGGAACCCCCAGACCACCTGGTCCGCCGGCAACGAGGACACGACCTCCGCCGGGTCGGCCCACACGTTGCCGAAGACCAGCACGGTGGCGGTGCCGACGCGGCCGGTCAGGAACTCGACGGCCCCGGCGAGCTGGTCGGGGTTCACGCTCACCAGGACCAGGTCGAAGTCGTGGCCGGGAGCGAGCTCCTCCCGGAGGGTGACCGGCCATCGCTCGGAGACCTCGGCGCCCTTCTCGCGCCCGTCCCTGATCGACAGCTCGATCTCCGGGCCGTGCTGCGCCGCCCGGCCCGGCCGCACGTAGAACTCCACCTGGTGGCCCGCCTTTTCGAAAGCCCACCCGTAAACGGACGCGATCATGCCGCGGCCGAACATCAGAATCTTCATCAGGAATTCCTCGCATCTTTTCACAACGCCGCAACAAACGCCCTTTCACCGTAGCGAGGCAAGTGGAAACCGGCTTCCACTTGCCTGCAAATGAGAACGACTGCTTCCCGGCCGACTCACTTCGGAACTGGAAAATGTTTTCCACTTGCGCTTGACTGGACGCGTGGCCGAACCAGCCGACCTGCGCTCCGACGCGGCGCGCAACCGCACCCGGATCGTCGAGGCGGCACGCGAGCTGTTCCGCACGCGCGGCATCGACGTCCCGATGAGCACCATCGCCCGCCGTGCCGGAGTGGGCGTGGCGACGCTGTTCCGCCGGTTCCCGAGCAGGGAGGCGTTGCTCGCCGAGGTGTTCGCCGAGCAACGCGCGCACTGCGAGGCCCTGCTGCACGAGGCCGCCACCGACCCGGACGCCTGGCGGGGTTTCCGGCGGCTGGTCGAGTTCATGGTGGCCGAGCAACTGGAGGACCGCGGCTTCACCGAGGCGTTCCTCTCGGCGTTCGCCACCGAGAGCGCCGAACGCGCCGTCGCGGAGTCGGCGTTCGACACGATGGTCCGCCGCGTGAAGGAGACCGGGAAGCTGCGGCACGACTTCGAGGTGGGCGACCTGCTCATGCTGCTGCTGGCCCACGCCGGCCTGCGCTCCGCCCCGCCCGAGCACGTCCGCACCCTGTCGCGCCGGTTCACCGGCTACCTGCTCCAGGCGTTCGGCACGGAGACGCCGCCCGGCGCCGAGCCGCTCCCCCCGGCCAGCGGGTTCGGCCTGGCCGAGCACGTCACGCCGCGCACACCGAACCCGCACGCGGGATAGCCCCATTCGTGTCTGCCTCCGGGTACGCGGGGGCCCCGCGTACTGTCCGCGGACACGCGGGGCCCCCGCGTACTAAGAGCACGTCACGCGGAGACATTGGTGGCCGTTGGGCGGGTGACACTCGGACGGGTGAGTGGTGGGCGGCGGCACGGCTTCTGCCGAGGTGTCCAGGACGCTGGCCGCTCGCCAGGTGGCCGCGACTTGCCCGAACCGCCGTCCACCGGGTAAACCTGCACCCGTGTCCCTCACCGTCCGTCTTGCCCGTGGCCGCCGGCCGCGTGGCTGCCGCGCGCCCGCACGGCGCGTGCTCGGGCGTCGGGTGAGGTACGTGATCGGCTCCGAAGCGGGTCAGGTCAACGGGATGCGATGGCGTCGTGCGCCGCGCACCGCGCGGAATCGCTGATTCCCAGACCACCCACACCCCGGGCCCAGGGCACCCCTGGCGGTTCCGGGTCAGGAGCACATCTTCATGGAGACTTCGCACTTCTTCCCGGCCGCCCGAGGCGGCCTTCCCACCGCTGACGGCTACTTCGGCGGTTTCGGCGGGCAATTCGTGCCGCAGGCGCTCGTCGCCGCCGTCGACCAGGTCGCCGCGGAGTACGAGCGGGCCAAGGCCGATCCCGCGTTCGTGGCACGGCTCGAGGACCTGCTGGTCCACTACGTCGGGCGGCCGAGCGCGCTCACGGAGGTGCCGCGGTTCGCGGCGCACGCCGGGGGCGCGCGGGTCTTCCTCAAGCGGGAGGACCTGAACCACACCGGCTCGCACAAGGTGAACAACGCGATCGGCCAGGCGTTGCTGGCCCAGCGCATGGGCAAGACCCGCGTCATCGCCGAGACCGGCGCCGGGTCGCACGGCGTGGCGACCGCCACCGCGTGCGCGCTGATGGGGCTCTCCTGCACCGTCTACATGGGAGAGACGGACATGCGGCGCCAGGCCGTGAACGTGGCGCGGATGGAGCTGCTCGGCGCCGAGGTCGTGCCGGTGACATCCGGGTCGCGCACGCTCAAGGACGCGATCAACGAGACGTTCCGCGACTGGGTCGCCCGTACCGAGGACACGCACTACCTGTTCGGCACGGTCGCGGGGCCGCACCCGTTCCCCGCGATGATCCGCGACTTCCAGCGCGTCATCGGGGTCGAGGCCCGCAGGCAGCTGCTCGAACGGACCGGGCGGCTGCCCGACGCGGCCATCGCGTGCGTCGGCGGCGGGTCGAACGCGATCGGGCTGTTCCACGCGTTCCTCGACGACCCGGTGCGGCTGGTCGGCTGCGAGGCCGCCGGACACGGCGTGACGAGCGGCGAGCACGCGGCGTCGCTGTCGGCCGGTGAGCCGGGCGTGCTGCACGGTTCGCGGTCGTACGTGCTGCAGGACGACGAGGGGCAGATCCGCGAGGCGTGGTCGATCTCGGCCGGGCTCGACTACCCCGGCGTCGGACCGGAGCACGCCCACCTGCACGAGTCGGGCCGCGCCGAGTACCGGCCGGTCACCGACGACGAGGCGATGCGCGCGTTCCGGCTGCTCGCCGTCACCGAGGGCATCGTCCCGGCGATCGAGAGCGCGCACGCGCTGGCGGGCACCCTCCAGGTCGGCGCCGAGCTGGGCCCCGACGCCGTGCTCCTGGTCAACCTGTCCGGCCGCGGCGACAAGGACCTCGACACCGCGTCCGTCCACTTCGGACTGGAGGCCGCGCGATGACCGGCAACCTGCGTCTTCTCACCGACACCCTCGCGGCCGCGAAACACGCGGGCAGGGCCGCCCTCATCACCTACCTGCCCGCCGGTTTCCCCACCGTCGACGACGGCATCGCCGCGATCCTGGCGACGGTCGACGCCGGTGCGGACGTCATCGAGGTGGGGTTGCCGCACAGCGACCCGGTCCTGGACGGTCCGGTGATCCAGACGGCGGACGACATCGCGTTGCGCGGCGGCGTGCGGATCGCCGACGTGCTGCGCACGGTGCGCGAGGTGCACGCCGCCACCGGCAAGCCGGTGCTGGTGATGTCGTACTGGAACCCGGTGTCGCGCTACGGCGTCGAGCGGTTCGCGCGCGAGCTGGCCGAGGCGGGTGGCGCGGGCTGCGTGCTGCCGGACCTGCCGGTGTCCGAGTCGGGCCCGTGGCGGCGGCAGGCGGAGGCCCACGGCCTCGCCACCGTGTTCGTGGTCGCGCCGAGCAGCACGGACGCGCACCTGGCGGAGACGGCCGCGGCCGGTTCCGGGTTCGTGTACGCGTCCGCGCTGATGGGCGTCACCGGTGCCCGTGCAGCGGTCGACGAGGCCGCCGCCGTGCTCACGGCCCGGCTCCGCGCGGTCACCGACCTGCCGGTGTGCGTCGGCATGGGCATCTCGGACGCGGACCAGGCCGCGCAGGTGGCCGGGTTCGCCGACGGGGTGATCGTCGGGTCCGCGCTGGTCTCGACGCTGCTCGACACGGGTGACCGCGCCGCCCTCGCCCGGCTGACCGGCGAGCTCGCGGCCGGGGTCAGGGCCTGACGCGCGGTGCTCGCCGGCTGGTTCGCGTCAGCCGGCGAGCGCCGTCCCGAGGTTCTCCACCGCGAGGTAGGAGTTGAGGTGCGGGTGGCGGCTGCCCACGGCGACGTCCCGCCAGAAGCGTTGCAGGACGTTCGCCGTGTCGAACCCGCTCGTGCCATGCAGGTCCAGCATGAGGTCGACGGCGTCCCGGCAGTCCTTGCCCGCACCGGCCAACGTCCGGTACAGCCGTGGAAGGTCCTCAGCGGACAGTTCCCGTTCGTCCGCTTCCTCCGCCGCGGTGAGCATCGCGGTCTCGGCGCGTTGCACCAGATGGGCGGCCTCGGCCAGCCAGTGCCGTGCTCCCGGCGACTCCCCCATGCGCGTGTAGGACGTCATGAACGGCTTGCGGTCGGAGGCGAACATCGCGGTGACGGCGTCCAGTGCGCCCTGAGCGGCACCGACGACCGGCCCGAGCGCCGTCATGGCGAACAAGATCCTGTCGTTGGGGGCGAAGGGGTGCGCGGGCGCGGTCCGCTCCTGCGGGACCAGGACGTCGTCGGCGACCAGGGTGTGGCTGCCCGTGCCGCGCATGCCCGCCATCCGCCAGGTCGGTTCGACGACGAGGTCGGCCGTCGGCACCAGGACGAACGAGAACACGCCGTCCACCATGACGCCGAGCACGGCCCACACGGCGTCCTCGCAGCCGGAGACGTTCGGCCACCGCCCGGTGAGCCGCACCCCGCCGGCCACCGGTTCGCCGCGGCCGCCGGGGATGCCCGAGCCGCAGAAGAGCACGTCGGGGTCGGCGAACGCCTCCGCGCCGCCGACCGCGTTCGCCACCAGGGTCTTCGCGGTCGCGCACGTGCCGGCGACCCACGCGGAGGACGGGCAGGCACGCCCCGCCTCGGTCAGCAGCCGGGCGACCGCCGCGATGCCGGCCCGCCCGTCCCCCGGTGTCCGCAGGGCGAAGAGCCCGTTCTCGCGCAACGCTTCCACGGCTTCGGTGGAGAGCCTGTCGTTCTCCTCCGCTTTCACCGCGTGGGCGCGCAGAACCGCGGCGAGGTTCGAAAGTTCGATCACGCCGCCGACTCAAGCAGCGGTCACGGCCGCGGTGCCATGCGCGAGCGGCACCAGTTCATGCGCGAGCGAATACCATGGCCGTCGTGGACCTGATCAGCGAGATGATCCGCGCCGTGCGGGTGGGCGGCGCGGGCGCCCGGCTGATCAGGAAGACGGCTCCCGGCGCCCGGTTCGCCGCGTTCGAGGGCAGCGGGTTCCACGTCATCACGACCGGGCCGTGCTGGCTGGTCAGCCACGACGAGCCGGTGCGGCTGGACACCGGGGACATCGTGCTGGTCACGTCCGGCGGTGAGCACGGGCTGAGCACCGAGCCCCTCCCGTTGCACGACCTCCCGCTCGTCGAGATGGGCCCGTTCCCGCCCGCGCCGGGGCCCGCGGACTTCGAGTTCCTGTGCGGCGCCTACCACCTCCAGCGGGCACCGCGGTACCTGCGCGCGCTGCCCGGCCTCATCACCGTGTCGCCGGAGCCCGGCCGCCACCCGGTGCTGCGCTCGCTCGTCGGCCTGCTCACCGAGGACGCGACGGGTCCCGGTGCGGCCGCGACGCTGCGGGCGGTGCTGGACCTGGTGCTCGTGCAGGCGTTGCGGCAGTGGCACGAGGACAACCAGGGGCACGGGGACGACCAGGGGCCGCCGCGGGTCACCCACCCCGGCATCGCCGCCGCCCTGCGCGAGATCCACGACAAGCCGCACCACCGGTGGTCCGTGGGCACGCTGAGCGAGGCGGCGGGCCTGCCCCGCGCGGCGTTCTCCCGGCTGTTCACCGCCGCCGTGGGCCAGGCCCCGACGGCCTACCTGACGGGCTGGCGCCTGCACCGCGCCGCCCAGCTGCTCCGCGACACGGACGCGCCGCTGGCCAGGATCGCGTCCCAGGTCGGGTACTCGACCGAGTTCGCCCTGTCCGCCGCGTTCCGCCGCGAGTACGGCGTCCCGCCCGGCCGGTTCCGCGACACGGTCCCCGTGCTCCCCTCCCCGACCGCCCGCTGACCCCGGGGAGCGCCGTGCCCACACCCGTCATCATCGACTGCGACCCCGGCCACGACGACGTCTTCGCGTTGTGGCTCGCCGCGGGCAACCCCGAGGTCAGCCTGCTCGGCGTCACGACGGTCGCCGGCAACGGCGAGCTGGAGCACACCACGACGAACGCGCGGATCGCGCTCACGGTCGCGGGTGTCGAAGGCGTGCCGGTGGCCGCGGGCGCGGACGGACCGTTGCGGCGCAAGCTCACCCCGGCGACGTGGATCCACGGCGACAACGCGCTGGGCGGCCCCGTCCTGCCCGCACCGGCGGTGCCGCTGGACGGGCGCACCGCGACCGAGCTGACCGCCGACCTGCTGGAGGCGTCCGCCGAGCCCGTCACGCTCATCCCGACCGGGCCGCTGACGAACGTCGCGTTGTTCCTGGAGCAGCGCCCCGGCCTGCGCGGACGCATCCGGGAGATCATCTGGATGGGCGGCTCGACCGGCAGGGGCAACGTCGGCGCCTACGCCGAGTTCAACGCCTGGTCCGACCCCGAGGCCGCCGACCTCGTCTTCCGCTCCGGCCTGCCGGTCACGATGGTCGGGCTGAACATCTCGCACCAGGCGCTGGTGACCGAGGACGTGATCGCGTCGATCGCGGCGATCGGCAACGAGACCAGCGCGTTCGGCGTCGAGCTGCTGCGGTTCTTCTGCGCCGCGTACGAGGTGTCGCAGGGCATGCCGGACGGGCCGCTGCACGACCCCATCACCGTCGCGATCGCGATCGACCGGGCCGTGGCCGAGGTGCGGCGCTGCCACGTCGACGTCGAGACGAGGGGCGAGTTCACGGCCGGTGCCACGGCGGTCGACCTGCGGGACATGCTCGGCAAGGAGCACAACGCCGACGTCGCGATCTCGCTGGACGTGCCCCGCTTCTGGCGCCTCGTCCGCGACGCCGTCGCCGCCCTCAGGTAGCGAGCCTGGCCCGCGCCGCCGGGTCCGACCGGTACCCGAGCAGGCCCTCGACACCGGCCACGAACGTCTCGCCGACCCGCTCGGCGTCGGCGAGGCACCCCGCGGCCATCGCACCGTCGCGGAGCAGCATGAAGTGCCGTCCGGCCGACTCGGCCGTCTCCTCGTCCATGCGCGCGAACAGGTCCGTGACGGCGCCCTGGAACCAGGCCCGGTGCTCCAGCACCGTCGCGTGCACGGGATGCGCGGCGTCCGGGTACTCGGCGGCGGCGTTGAGGAACGCGCAGCCGCGGAAGCCGTCCGAGCCGATGGCCTCCGCGATGGACGCGGCGAGCGCCCGCAGCGCGTCCGGCGCGGACCGGTCGCCGTCCACCGCGGCGGCGACCAGGCCGCGTTCCAGCTCCGCGACCGACCGCAGGTAGGCGACGACGAGCTCGTCCTTGCTCGCGAAGTGCCGGTACAGGGTCGCGCGGGTGACCTTGGCCTCCGCGACGATCCGGTCGATGCCGACGGAGTGCAGGCCCTCCGCGTAGAAGATCCGGGAGGCCGTCGCGAGCAGCCGCGTGCGGGCCTCGGAGACCTGACCTCGAACGTTGTGCGCCATCACGCCCACGCTAGCAGACAGAACGGTCAGTACGCCCTGCCGCACGTCCCTGGAGACGCACGGCAGGGCACCGGCTCAGCGGTAGCGCTCGAGGTCCTCCGCCTCCGCCACCTGCCGCACCTCGACCGACATCTCCTCGACGCCCGCGAAGCAGCCGATGTACTCCTCGGCGATGGCCGTGGCCTCGGCCAGGTCCGCGGCGTTGATCAGCAGAAACCCGCCGACGACCTCCTTGGCCTCGGCGAACGGGCCGTCGACGGCGCTGACCGCGGTGCCGCGCCTGCGCACCACCGCACCGGTCCGCTGCACCCCCTCCGCACCCAGCAGCACGCCTTGCGCGGCCAGCCTCGTGGCGAACTCGTCCATCCGCTGGACGAGCTCCGGGACCGGCTCCCAGGACGACGAGTCGTCCTCCGGGACCCGGTGCATGAGCAGGAACCGCATGGTCTTCTCTCCTCGTGGTCGGCAGGCGGCATCCGGATGCCGCCACCCCTGCGTCGATCGGCGGCACCGGGCTTCGACATCCCGCGGAGAACTTCTCTCACCGCCACCGCGTGACGAGGTGCCCCGCCGTGCGGAGGGCCAGCGCTGCCATCGTGAGCGACGGGTTGGACGTGCCGAGCGACGGCATGCTGCCGCAGCCCACCGCGTACAGGTTCGGGTGGTCCCAGCACCGCTGCCACTGGTCCACGACGGAGTCGCGCGGTGACGTGCCCATCACGTGCGTGCCGCCGCTGTGCCCGGCACCCCAGTACCGCAGTGGTTCGCCGTCGTGCTCGAAGTAGCGCTCGTCGTCCGGTTTGTACGCCGTGTGGTCCTCGGCCCCGAGCAGCTCGAAGATCCGGTCCGACACGCGTTTCGCGGCCAGCATCCCGTCCTTGGCGTACTCGGACAGTTCGTAGTGGACGGACGGCCGCGGGTTGCCCAGCGCGTCGCGCTCGGCGGCGAGCGTGACGCGGTTGGCCGGGTCCGCCTCGTGCTCGACCTCGATCTGGAGGGTGAACTGCCTGCTCACCCGCTCCGCGACGGCCCGGCGCAACGCCGTGCCGCGCAGGCCGGCCGCGACCAGCTCGGCCGTGTCGGACTCCGGGCTGCCCGCGGACCAGCCCCAGCCCCAGTTGCCGATCTCGACGCGGAACGGCGCCCGCGCGGCCCGTTCGGGACCCGTGCGGAACGCCTCGATGCCGGTGGTCGAGCCGGGACCGCGGAACGGGCCGACCGGGTGCGGCATGAGCGCCCACGTCAGCAGCACCGGGTGGCCCATGAGGTTGCGGCCCACCTGGTCGCTGCTGTTCGCGAGACCGGACAGGAGCAGCAGCTTGGCGTTCTCGACGGCGTGCGCGGCCAGGACCACGACGTCGGCCTCCACCTCGTGACGGGTGTGCGCGCCGGTCGTGTCGTCCTCATAGCGCTGGTAGCCGACCTTGGTGACACGGCCCGACTCGTCGGCGTGCAGGCGGTTCACCACGCACCGCGTGCGCAGCTCCACGGTGGCGGGCCAGCGCTTCTGCGTGCGGTGCGGCGTGTACTTGGCGCCCTCCGGGCAGACCGGCACGCAGCTCGCGAACCCGGCGCAGAGCCGTCCGTCCGGCCGGTAGCCGTCGACCGGGACCCCGTTGCGCGCCTGGGGTGTGCCGACGACCAGCAGCTCCCGTCCGTCCACCCGCTGTCCGTCCACAGCGGACGCGATGGCCTCGTCGAGGAACGTGCGCGGAAGGGCGTGCATCGGGTAGCGGTAGCCATCGGCGACGGGGAGGTGCTGACGCTGCTCGTCGGCGTCGGCCGCGACGCCGATCTCCCACTCCGCGGCGCGGTAGTGGGGTTCCAGGTCGTCGTAGGACAGCGGCCAGCTGCGGCCGTGCCCGAAGTCGGCGGTGCGGAAGTCGTCGGGCAGCATCCGGGGCGTGAGGCCGGCCCACGCCGTGCCGGTGCCGCCGTTCATCCGCAGGTACTGGCTGGCGACCGAGTGCGGCCCGGTGTCGACGACGTAGTCGCTCGACGGCGCGGCGGCGGTCCGCCGGAACGGCACGAGCGGCGTCCTGGCCGGTGCCGTGCGGTACCGCTCGACCGCCTCGCCGGGGTCGTGGCCCGCGCCCGCCTCCAGGACGAGCACGCGGAACCCGTTGTCCCCCAGCACCTTCGCGATCAGCGACCCGGCGAACCCGGCGCCGACCACCACGGCCCTCACCGGGAGCTGCCGCGCGGTCTGCGTTCCCAGCTGCCGAAACCGGGGCCGCGGGTGCCGGGCGCGGCCACCCCGGCGGCCTTCCAGGCGAGCCCCTCGGCGTAGGCGCGGGCGCTCGGGACCGTTCCGCGCCAGACGCCGGTGTACCACAGCTGGATGATCTCGGCCTCGGACGCGCCTTCGGCGAGCGCGCGGTACGGCTCGACCAGTCCGGTCGACCTCAGCTCCTCCGCCGAGAACCCGGTCAGCTCGGCGGACAACTCCACGAAGGCGTCCACCGGGCCATCCTCGACCCGGCGGCCGCGCGCACCAACGGCTCGGGCCGAGCCTCACCCACGTGGTGGAACCTCCATCTCGCCGAGCAACGACCAGTCGTCCTGCTCCACGCTCTGGCTGACGATCCGCGGCGTCTCGGCGAGATAGCGCGGCAGCTCCGTCTGGGCGGCCTTGAAGTGGTCGGAACCCACGTGCTCGCCGCCCGCGTCACCGTCGCGGAACGCCTCGACGAGGACGTACTCGTTCGGGTCGTCCAGGCTGCGCGACCAGTCGAACCACAGGCAGCCGGGCTCGGCGCGGGTGGCCTCGGTGAAGCTCCTGCTGATGTCCGGCCACGCCTCCGCGTGCTCGGGCAGGACGCGGAACTTGGCGGTGATGAAGATCAAGACGTGCCTCCTCTGTGCTCCGCCCAGACCCTATGACCACCCGGCCGCGGCAACCACCCGGGCCAGCGGAACCGCCGGAGCTGGGCCATCATCGGCGGTGCCCGAGGTAGACACCCGCCGCCGGAACCTGGTCGTCGCCGCCGTCCTGCTCGCGATGCTGCTGGCCGCCCTCGACCAGACGATCGTGTCCACCGCCCTGCCCACGATGGTCGCCGACCTCGGCGGCGGGGCCCACCTGTCGTGGGTGGTGACGTCCTACCTGCTCGCCGAGACGATCATGACGGTGCTGATCGGCAAGTTCGGCGACCTCTACGGCCGCAAGAAGACGTTCGTGATCAGCGTCGTGCTGTTCCTCGTCGGCTCGTTCTTCGCGGGCTGGTCGGAGTCGATGGGGATGCTCATCGCGTTCCGCGCGGTGCAGGGCCTGGGCGCGGGCGGGCTGATGGTCACGTCGACCGCGATCATCGCCGACGTCGTGCCGCTGCGGGAACGCGGCAAGTTCCAGGGCCTCGCAGGAGCGGTGTTCGGCGTCGCGACCGTGGCGGGGCCGCTGCTCGGCGGGCTGTTCGTCGACCACCTGAGCTGGCGCTGGGCGTTCTACGTGAACATCCCGCTCGGCGTCGCGGTCGTGCTGGTGGCGCTGGCCGCCCTCCCGACGATCAGGACCGACGCCCGGCCGAGGATCGACTACGCGGGCATCGCCCTGATCGCGCTCGCGGCGACCGGGCTGACGCTCGTCACGAGCTGGGGCGGCACCGAGTACGCGTGGACGTCGCCGACGATCCTGGGGATGGCGGCCGGGTCGGTCGTGCTGCTGGTGGCGTTCGTGCTCGTCGAGCAGCGCGCCGCCGAGCCGATGCTGCCGATGCGGCTGTTCCGCGGCCGGGTGTTCACGGTGTCCGGCATCCTGAGCTTCGTCGTCGGGTTCGCGATGCTCGGCGGCATCACCTACCTGCCGATCTACCTGCAGTACGTGCGCGGCGAGTCGGCCACGGCGTCCGGCCTGTGGATGCTGCCGCTGATCGCCGGCCTGATGGTCACCGCGCTCGTCACGGGCAGCACGATCAGCCGCACCGGCCGGTACCGGATCTTCCCGCTGATCGGGTCGGTGGGGCTCTCGCTCGGCCTGTTCCTGCTGTCCAACCTGGACGCCACGACGAGCTACTGGGTGATGGGCCTGTTCATGGCGGTGCTGGGCGCGGGCATCGGCCTGGTCATGCAGGTGCCGGTGATCGTCGTGCAGAGCACCACCAGCTACGGCGACCTCGGCGTGGCGACGTCCGGCATCAGCTTCCTGCGCACGATCGGCAGCTCGTTCGGTGTGGCCGCGTTCGGCACGATCTACGCCAACCAGCTGCCGCGGAACCTGGTCGTCCCGCCCGGCGTGGACCCGCGCGCCATCGCGAGCCCCGCCGCCGTGCACGCGCTGCCGGAGGCCGTCCGCGCGCCGATCGTCGACGGCTACGCCGAGACCGTGCAGACGATGTTCCTGATCGCCGCCCCGATCGGCCTGGTCGCGCTCGCCGTCGCGTTCTTCCTGCCGGAGGTGCCGTTGCGCGACACCTCACGGGCCGCCGCGGCGGGCAACAGCGGCGTGGGCGAGAGCTTCGCCGCACCACCGTCCAACTCCTACGACGAGCTGCGCAAGCTGGTGTCGGCGGTGGTCGCGAGGTCGGAGGACGACCCGGGACCGGCCGTGCTGCGGCGTTCGGGCGTGGACCTGCCGCTGGAGCAGGCGTGGCTGCTCGGCCGGGTCTACCGGGCGTCGGCGGACGACGGCGTCGCCACCCCCGACGAGATCGCCGAGATGACGAACGTGCCGGGCGGCATCTTCGAGCCCACCCTGCGCAGCCTCGTGCGGTCGGGGCACCTCGCGTTCAACGACGACGGCTACCGGTTCACCGAGCAGGGCGCCGAGGTGTTCACCCGGCTCGTGCAGGCGTGGCGGGGCTGGCTGCTCGACCAGCTGCACGACTGGCAGGAGCCGGACCAGCGCGAGTTCGCGCAGGCGCTCGACACGTTCACCGGCGAGCTGATCGAGAGCGGACGCCGCCTGAGCCACGTCTGAGCCCACCTCCAGAGCTGCTGTCCGTAACACCCCACCCCGCTCACGACTCTCTTTCGCGTTTCCCCGCCCGCACGCGGGGCCCTTTCGTACTGTCTCGGCGTACGCGGGGTCCCCGCGTACTAAAGCCGTGTTACGCAGGGGAGGCGGGAGCCACTGGGTGGGTGACACGCGGGCGGGTGTGGGAAGGGCAAGGCGGGACAGAGCCTCTGGTGCAGCGCTTAGGGTCGAGACCGTGTCCACCGCGAACAAGCCCGACCCCGCCCGGCTCGTCGTGTCCGGGAGCGCCGGCGACGCGACCACCGAGCTCGTGGTTCCCGCTCTGCTGCTGCGCGCCCCCGAAGCGGCGTGGTCGGAGCTCGTCCACGTCTACGTGCCGCAGGGCCCCACGGTCGCGTTCAGTGGCCGCGACCTCCGCTCCCCCGGCATCGCCGCGGCCACCGAGGTCGCGCACGAGGCGGGGTTCGCGACCGTCGTCCGCTCTCCCGGCGGACGGATGGTCGCCTACGACGAGGGCGCGGTCGTGATCGACCACCTCGACCGGACGACCGGCCTCCGGCACGCGGGCAGCGCGACGTTCGCCGCCAACGCCGAGAGCCACGTCCAGGTGCTTCGCGCGTTGGGTGACGTCGACGCGCGCGTAGGCGAAGTGGACGGCGAGTACTGCCCCGGCGAGTACAGCATCAACGTCGGTGGCGTCGCGAAGGTCGTGGGCTCGGCGCAGCGCATCACCGCCACCGGCTCCCTGTTCAGCACAGTGGTGCAGGTGACCGTCTCGGACCGGGTGCGGGCGGTTCTCGCCGCCGTGTCGGACGCGCTCGGCTACGAGCTGACGCGGAGCACCGTCGCGGGCCTGACCGACTACGCGCCCACGCTGACTCCCGCCGAGGTGGCCGCGGCGTTCTCGAAGGACTACCTGAGCAGACTCGGCGCCGTGGAAGGGATGTTGCCTTCCGGAGTGGCCGAGCACGCGTCGGCGGCCCGTGGTGCCGCACCGTTCCGCGTGGACGACTGGACGCGGTCTCACCCGCTGCGCTGACCTCTGTGCGTGACTGGCATCTGACGGGACGGCCGCGGTATCGCCCGGCCGGCCCTGCGCGCACCTACTGACGGTGCCCTTCGGGACCGCCACCGCACCGCAAGAGGTGGTTTGCCCGGCAAGCACCTTCCTCACCGCCGCGAGCGGGTACATCCTCAGCGCACTCCTGCGAACGGACGAGGCGAGGAGGACCGGATGCCCGCTCGATCAGGTGCCGTGCGGAGAGTCCTCCTGTTGACCGCCCTCCTCCTGTCCATCACCCCGGCCGCGCGGGCGGAGACTGTCCTCCCGGTAGGACGGGCGCAGTCGTTCTGGCTCCACCTCAACAGCACACCGGTGTCCGACGCGACCATCGCCGTCGAGGCGAAGCGGCGCGCGCACATCGCGTTGAACGCCTGGGAAGGCGAACTGCTGCGCAAGCTCAAGGCTGTGAACCCGGACGTCAAGGTGTACGTCTACAAAGACCTGTCCTCGACCCGTTCGTACGCCTGCAAGAACGGGGTGGACGACGCCCAGCTGCCCACCGGTCTCGGCTACTGCGACGTGCGCAAGCGCAACCCCGAGTGGTTCCTGCGCGACAAGAACGGCCGGGAGCTCGCCTACTCCGGCTACGACGGCCATTGGCAGATGGACGTCGGGAACACCGCCTACCGCAAGGCGTGGGTGCAGAGCGTCGTCGCGAACGCCAAGGCCACCGGGTTCGACGGCGTGTTCCTCGACAACGCGCTCTTCACGTGCGACACCTACCACCCCGGGGTGTGCCCGGCGAAGTACCCCGACGACGCCTCCTTCCAGCGGGCGTACCGGGGCATGCTCGCCGAGGTGCGGCGCGGGTTCACCGCCGCGGGACTGAAGTCGGTCGCGAACCTCTCCAACGCCCGCCTGCAACGCGGCGCCTGGGACTCCTACAGCACCTACCTCGACGGCGGGTTCGACGAGTGGTGGCTCACGTTCTCCAGCGGCAAGCTCCTGGAGGACTACGAGCTGGGCTGGCGCAAGCAGGTCGCGCAGATCGCGGCCAACGAGACCCACGGCAGGATGACCTGGGTCCAGCCGCACTTCGACGTGGGCGACACGCGGGCCTTCCGGTACGCGCTCGCCAGCCTGTACATGACCACCACCGGGGAAGCCGCCATCGCGGAGATCGCCAAGACCGACGGCTACGGCGACCCGACGCCGTGGCATCCCGAGTACGAGTGGAACCTCGGCTACGCCGCCGGGTCCTACCGCGCCGTCGCCGAGAAGGTGTACCGCCGCGACTTCGCCTGCGGTGTCGCGCTGGTCAACGCGAACCCCACCGGGAGCGCCAAGGTCGAGGTCCTCCTGCACCGCGCGCACCGCGACCACGAAGGCAGGACGGTGCGGTCCGTGCAGCTGCCCGGCACGACCGGCGTGCTGCTCCGCGCACCCTGCCCATCCGGCCTCTGACCAGTCACGACAAGAATTGTCAGACCTCGTTGCTACGGTCCTCCCAACTGATCAACACGAGGGGGAAGACCGTGGCTGCCACCACCTACCTGGAGCTGTCGGAGACCGGCGGCGGTGCGCACAAGTTCTACGAGGTGGTCGTGGACGGCACGACCGTCACGATCACGTTCGGGCGCATCGGGGAGCGCGGTTCCACCCGCGAGTCGACCTTCGCCGACGAGACGAAGGCCGTCCAGGCAGCCCAGAAGAAGATCGGCGAGAAGGTGCGCAAGGGGTACGCGCCCGCCGTGAAGGGCGAGCGGCAGCGGCGTCCGATCACCCGCCGTGAGATCACCAGCGTGCGGTCGAGCGCGCGGCAGGCCCCGGTGTTGTGGCGCTTCCACTCCGGCGCGCCCGCGTTCGGCATCTTCGTCGGCGAGAACGAGGCGTGGGTGGGCAACGAGCGCGGCGACGTGTTCACCCTGTCGCACGAGGGTCAGGTCACCGGCCGCTACGGCCTGCCGGACGGGGTGAAGTGCATCGTCGCCGACGACTTCTGGATCTACGCGGGCTGCGACGACGGCCGCGTGTACGACCTGGGCGGCAAGGTGCCGCGCGTCGCGTACGAGATCGCGAGCGACGTCGACATCTACTGGCTGGACATCGACGACGGCGTGCTCGGCGTGTCCGACCGCAACGGCGGCATCACGACCGTCGACCACGAGGACGAGTTCCAGTGGTCGCGGCGCAGCACCGGCAACCACGCGTGGATGGTGAGGTGCGCGCAGGAGGGCGTGTTCCACGGGCACTCGCGGGGCGTCACGCACTACGCGGCCCGCACCGGCGAGCCGGTGTGGCACGCCGACACGGTCGGCGAGGTGCTGTTCGGCTGGCAGGAGCCGACGGAGGTGTTCGCGGGCACGAGCCGCGGCTGGGTGCACCGGCTGGCGCGGGCGACCGGCGCCGAGACGGCCCGCTACCGCTGCGACGCGGCGGTCTTCTCCTGCGCCACCTCCCCCTCCGGCGACTACGTCTTCGCCGGCGACAACCACTCGTCCGTGTACTGCTTCGCCGCAGACGGCACACGCCTGTGGAAGCTCGGCACGGGATGCGGTTCCGCGTACTCCATGCAGTACCGCGACGAACGCCTCTACATCGTGACGACCGACGGCTCGCTGGCGTGCATCGACGCGAGCCCGGCCGCGATCCACGCCGCCGAGCAGGGCGAGCTGCCGCAGAGCCACGACATCAAGGCCGACCACTGGAAGCGCGTGGAGGCCACCGCCGAGGTCGAGACCGTCACGGCGAGCGCGGTCCCGTCCGGCGCCGTCGTCGTGGAGTGCGTCCAGGAAGCAGGTCGCCTGCGCGTGCACGTGGTGTCCGAGGGCTACGACCGCACCCGCGCCGTGCAGTTCCCGAAGGACATCCGCGTCCCCGGTGCCCGCTACCTGGTGACGGAGATCCACACCTCGGCGAGCGGCGGTTTCTACCGCGCGAGGGGCGAGATCAAGCGCCTTCTTTGAAACGCCGCGTTAATCACGTGTCACGACGCCCCGTTGCGGGCATCCACCCAGCAGTTACCGCCTGAAGTCCAAGCGTGGAGGAAGGACGGACAATGGGTGCCGATGACAAGCTCGAAGCCAAGGGCGACCAGCTCAAGGGCAAGCTCAAGGAAGGCGTCGGTGACGCCACGGACGACCAGGGCCTGCAGGCCGAGGGCGCCGCTGAGCAGGGCAAGGGTCACCTGAAGGAAGCGGCCGAGAAGGTCAAGGACGCTTTCAAGAAGGACTGACTCCCCACGCCGAGGGCCCCGCACCATCTGGTGCGGGGCCCTTCGCCATGTCCGGCTTGACTCGGGTCGCCTTTCCGTGGCGCGCCACATCTGTCGTGACGCGCCACCGGAAAACTCGATCTTCTGAGACCATCCTCGACAGACAGTCCACTGAAGACAGTTTCGGACCGAGGACGACCGGGTTCAGGACGCGGCGGACTGAGCGTCCGTCTTGTCGGCGTTGTCGTCCTTGTCCGCGTTGTCGACGTCGAGGACCTTCAGCAGCGACTCGACCTGACCGCCCTGGAACGCCCGGCGCTGGCGGTCCGCGCCGTTGCCCTCCGTCTCCAGCAGCCGCAGGCCCCGCCGCACAGCGGGCAGGTCACCGTTGGCCTCGAAGATGGGCGTCAACCGGCGCACCAGGTCGTCCAGCTGGTCCCGCACGGGCCGCGGCTCCCCGGCCAGGACGTCGAGGATCGTGCCCCGCAGCCCTTCGTTGGCCGCGCTCCAGCACGCCTGCCGCAGCACCTCCTGCGTCACGGGCTCGGCCTCGACACCGTTCCCGACGTCCACGACCGCCTGCGCGACCAACGCGCGCACCAGCGCCGCGAGCAGCACGGCCTCGTCCACGGACGCCGCGACGTCGGAGACCCGCACCTCGACGGTCGGCAGCTCGGTGGCCGGCCGGACGTCCCAGTAGACCATCGCGCGGTCCAGGGCCGTACCCGCCGTGATCATGGTGTCGCAGACCTCCTCGTAGTGCTCCCACGAGGTGAACACCGGCGGCGGCCCGGAAACCGGCCAGCGCGACCACACGGTCGAGCGCCAGCTGGCGAACCCGGTGTCCTCACCACCGGAGAACGGCGAGTTCGCCGTCACCGCGGCCAGCACCGGCAGCCACGGCCGGACGTGGTTGCACACCTGCACCGCGGTCTCCCGGTCGGGAACGGCGACGTGCACGTGGCACCCGCAGATCAGCTGCTGCTCGGCCAGCGCCCCGAACTCGCGGGCGATCCGCCGGTACCGCAGGCTGTCCGTGATCTCCCCGGAAGCCTCACCCAGCGGCGGCGCGCCCACGGCGACAGCCCGGCACCCGGCGAGCCGCGCGGCCTCGGCCACCAGCCGCCGCGTCCGCAGCAGCTCGTCACGAGCCTGCTCCACGTCCTGACACACCGACGTGTTGATCTCCACCTGCGCCCCGGTCAGCTCGTGCTCCAGCTCGAGCCCGAGCCGCTCACGCGCGACCGAGACGACCTCGTCCGCCAGGTTGACCGGCGCTCCGGTCACCGGGTCCACGAGGAGGAACTCCTCCTCCACACCGACCGTAGGCCCCCACACGTCCTTCGGAGGCGTCATCTCCACGTCTCACCATCCTGCTCAAGGCGCCTTGGGCGCCGCGGGGGAATCAGGACCGGCGAATACCCAAGCAGTGCCGCGGGAAAACGCGCCCGTGGTGAGGCCGGGTGGCCGCACCGGATCTCCGATGCCGCGCACCGAGCCCGCCGAAGCCGCAGGCAGGAGCCGCGAGACGGCGCAGGCAGGGCCAGCGATGCGGCGCGGGCAGGGACCGCGAGACGGCGCAGGCAGAGGACAGCGGTGCGGCGCGGGCAAAGGCCGCGAGCGGCGCAGGCAGGGGCCAGCGGCGCGGGCAGAGGGCGCGAGCGGCGCAAGGGGGCCAAGCGGTACGGCGCGAGCGGTTGGCTTGCCGGGCCGTCGGAGCGGACAGGACGTCCTCACTCTCCGTCGAGGACTGTGGCGGGCGGTGCGTCGACTCCACCGTTGTACACACCGCCCGCACCGAACCCTCCATCCCGTGAGGCGGAACCGCCCGGCCCGGCTCACGCCGTCCACATCGGCGTCCCCGTCACCACCTCCGCGATGGCCGACAGCGGGATCACGGTCCACTCCGGACGGAACCGGTGCTCGTGCCGCACCTCCAGCACCGCCCGGTCCAGCTCCACGGCGGTCAGCAGCACGTCGTCGCGGCGCAGGTCGGCGGAGATCTCCGAATAACCGTCGCAGAACGCGGTCCGGTTGCGGTCCAGCCACCGGGCTGCCTGGGGCAGCAGCGCGGTGACGTCGTCGGCGCCCACGAGCAGCTGGGCGGCGGCGTAGTGCAGGGACCGCAGGACCGTCGCCACGTCGTGGGCGGCCGGCCGGGGGCGGGAGCGTTCGGTGGTGGTGCCGTGCGGCACGCCCTCGAAGTCCACGAGGACCCAGGCTCTCGGTGACCTCAGGACCTGGCCCAGGTGCAGGTCGCCGTGGACGCGCTGGAGGCGGATCGGGCCCGCCGCGTCGAGCACCGCGTCGAAGCGGGTGCGCAGGCCCTGTTCGAACGGGGCCAGGTCCGGGACCTCGGCCAGGGCGGCGTCCAGGCGGTGGTGCATGGCCGCGACGAACTCCGCCTCGTCGTCGGGGCCCGCCAGGTGGTCGCCGAGGGTGAGGCGGAGGTCGGCGTGCACGCGGGCCACGGCTCGGCCCAGGCGGTGGGCCTCGGCGGCGAAGTCGCCTCCGGCGGAGGCCGGGTCGCTGGCGGAGGCGGCGAGGAAGTCGCGCACGCTGGCGGTGGCCATCGGCCAGCCGAGGGCGCCCAGCGGCACGAACTCGTGCAGGACGGCGAAGGTGGTGCGGACGCCGTCCAGGTCGGACTCCAGGGCGCCCTGCGGGCGGGCGATGTGGGGGTCGTCCACCGAGGCGAGGGCGTCGTGCAGCACCAGTTCCGGGTTGTCGCCGGGCGTCAGTTCGCGGAAGAACTTCAGCACGTGCCGCTGCCCGTAGACGATCGAGCAGTTGCGCTGCGGGCCGGGGAACGGCCTGCCGACCGGTGCGGTGGTGTGGCGCGGGGGCAGGGTGGCGCGGAACCGCAGGCCCGCCACCTCGGTGGACTCCTCGAAGTGGTCCAGCAGCACGGCGGTCAGGTCGGGGTCGTAGACCGCCTCGTACACCTGGCGGTCGCCCGCGGTGCCGATCCTGGCGTGCAGCAGGCGTTCCGGCAGCTCCTGCCGGACGCCCAGGAGCGCCTGGTAGCGGCGTCCGCCGCTCGCCAGGACCACGTGCGCGAGGGTGGGGTCCCCCTCGCGCAGGAACGCGACCCGCTCGCACGTCACCGACCGGCGGCGGCCGTGGAACCACGGCTGGGCGTGCAGCCAGCGTTCCAGCTGGTCGGAGGCGGGAAGGACCTCGACGGCCTTGCTCGTCGTCACTTCTTGTCGCCACCTTCCACGTCGGCGGTCAGCTGGAACCAGTAGAAGCCGTGGCCGGGCAGGGTGAGCTGGTACGGCAGCTCGCCGACGACCGGGAACCGCACGCCGCCGGTCAGCTCGACGGGGACGGTGCCGGCGTGCTCGGACAGGTCGAGCTCGACGGGCTGCGGGAAGCGGGACAGGTTGTTCACGCACAGGACGACGTCGGCGCCGAGACTGCGGCGGTACGCGAGGACCGTCGGGTTGGACGCGCCCAGCTCGGTGAAGTCGCCGTGCCCGAACGCGCGGTGCTGCTTGCGCACCTCGATCATCCGGCGCGTCCAGTTGAGCAGCGAGTACTGGCTGCGGCTCTGCGCCTCGACGTTCAGGCCCTGGTAGCCGTAGACCGGGTCCATGATCACCGGCAGGTAGATGCGGCCGGGGTCGCACGACGAGAAACCGGCGTTGCGGTCCGGTGTCCACTGCATCGGCGTGCGCACGGCGTCGCGGTCGGCCAGCCAGATGTTGTCGCCCATGCCGATCTCGTCGCCGTAGTACAGCACGGGCGAGCCGGGCAGCGAGAGCAGCAGCGCGGTGAACAGTTCGTGCTGGTTGCGGTCGTTCTCCAGCAACGGGGCCAACCGCCTGCGGATGCCGATGTTCGCCTTCATCCGCGGATCCTTGGCGTACTCCGCGTACATGTAGTCACGTTCCTCGTCCGTGACCATCTCCAGCGTCAGCTCGTCGTGGTTGCGCAGGAAGATGCCCCACTGCGCGTTCTCCGGGATCGCCGGCGTCTGCGCCAGGATCTCCGAGATCGGGAACCGCGACTCGCGCCGCACCGCCATGAAGATCCGCGGCATCAGCGGGAAGTGGAACGCCATGTGGCACTCGTCGCCGTCACCGAAGTACTCGACGACGTCGGACGGCCACTGGTTGGCCTCGGCGAGCAGGACGCGGCCGGGGTACTCGTCGTCGACGACCTTGCGGCACTTGCGCAGGAAGTCGTGCGTCTCGGGCAGGTTCTCGCAGTTCGTGCCCTCGCGCTCGAACAGGTACGGCACGGCGTCGAGGCGGAAGCCGTCGATGCCGATGTCGAGCCAGAACCGCAGGACGTCGAGCATCGCGTCCTGGACGGCGGGGTTGTCGTAGTTCAGGTCGGGCTGGTGGCTGAAGAACCGGTGCCAGAAGAACTGGCCGCGCACCGGGTCGTACGTCCAGTTCGAGGTTTCGGTGTCGACGAAGATGATCCGCGCGTCGCTGTAGTGCGAGTCCTCGTCGCTCCACACGTAGTAGTCGCCGTACGGGCCGTCGGGGTTCTGGCGCGACTCCTGGAACCACGGGTGCGCGTCCGAGGTGTGGTTGAGGACCAGGTCGGTGATCACCCGGATGCCGCGCCGGTGGGCCTCCTCCAGCAGGTGCACGAAGTCCTCGACCGTGCCGAACTCGGGCAGCACCGCGCGGAAGTCGCTGATGTCGTACCCGCCGTCGCGCAGCGGCGACGCGTAGAACGGCGGCAACCAGAGGCAGTCGACGCCCAGCCACTGGAGATAGTCCAGTTTGGACGCCAGCCCCCTGAGGTCGCCTGTGCCGTCACCGTTCGAGTCGCTGAACGCGCGAACCAGCACCTCGTAGAAGACAGCGCCCTTGAACCAGTTCTCCTCGTGCTCCATGGCACCTCTCGCTCGCACGTCGTCGTGGAATTGCGGCAGAGTGCGGCACGGGTGCCGAGAAGATCAAATCGTTCACCTGACCGTGTGAAAGCCCCCTGGAGGGCGGCGCCGTTTCAGCACGGAAGCGATGCGCTGCACCGGAATCTCGTGCCTGACGTGCGTGAGTTCCTCCTGGACGACGTACAGGAGCTTCTTCCCCACGCTGCGCAGCAACATGACGATGCCCCGGCGTCGTTCCTCGCCGTCGAGGCGGAACTCGACGAGGTCCCCTTGCTTCGCGTCAGAGCCGTAGTCGCGCAGAATCACCGACCCACCTCCACCGTCGTGGCTGCGACCAGCACTTCTTCCCGGAAGTACCACCTGCGTCCGTCCACAATCGACGTTCACCGGGTCAGGTGACGCGGCCGGCCGCTCCCGCTCGTCGTTCCCGGAAGGCGATCATGTTCATCCGGTTGCCGCACCGGACGCCGCAGAACCGCTTCAGGCCGTTGCGGGACAGGTCCAGCAGCAGGCCCTCGCAGTCGTCGGCGGCGCAGATCCGCAGGCGGTCCATCTCGTCCGTCCTGATCACGTCGATGAGCGCGAGGGCGGCCTCCGCGCGCAGGCGCTCGGCGAGCGGGGCGTCCGGCTCGGTGGCGTGGATGTGCCAGTCCTGGGTGTCGTGGCGGACGAGGCGCGGGAGCGCGTGGGCGTCGCGGAGCATCTTGTTCACCGCCTCGACGGCCTCGTCCCGGCTGAGCGTCCAGACCTGCCGCAGGAGCGCGCGCACCTCGCGGACGTCGCGCAGCTCGGCCTCGTCGCGGTCGAAGCGGCCGGTGTACCCGTGCTCGCGGAGCAGGTCGTGGAGCGCCTCGACGGTGAGCAGCTCGTCCTCTCCGCTGCGCGACGCCTGCGCCTCGGTGTTGCACAGGACCACCATGAACGCGAGGTTCATCTCCGTGTCAGGGGCAAAACGCAAGTTGACTCCTTACCGGGCGCGACTTAGCGTCAGGGTCGTCAAGCAGGTTAGGCCATGACGCCGCACGGTAGCGGGAGGTACGCGCACATGGGAGTCCCGTCGAAGACCACCGGTCTGGTCGCGGCAGTGGTCTCGTTCGTCTCGTTCGGCACCTCCGGCGCGTTCGTGAAGCCGCTGCTGGAGGCGGGCTGGTCGCCGACGGCCGCCGTGACGGCGCGGGCGCTCACGGCCGGGCTCGTGCTGCTGCCGTTCGTGCTGTTCTCGCTGCGCGGACGCTGGTCGCTGCTGCTGAGAGCGAGATGGCGGGTGCTGGGCATGGGCCTGGTCGGCGTGGCGATCACGCAGGTCTTCTACTTCGCGGCGATCCAGCGCATCCCGGTGGCGACGGCGCTGCTGATCGAGTTCCTCGCTCCCCTGCTGCTGGTCGGGCTCAGCTGGGCGCTCACCCGGCGCACGCCGGCGCCGGTCGTCCTGGCCGGCTCGGTCCTCGCGGCCGGCGGCCTGGTGCTGGTCATCGGGCCGGGCGCGATCCAGGCCGTCGACCCGCTCGGCCTGGCCGCCGCGTTCGGCGCCGCCGTCGGCTGCGCCGCGTACTTCCTGATCGCCGCGCGTCCCGCCGAGGGCCTGCCGCCGGTCGCTCTGGCCGGTGCCGGGCTGCTGGTGGCCGCACCCGTCCTGGCGCTCGTCGGGGCGCTCGGCCTGCTGCCGTTCACGGCCACGGCCCGCGACGTCACCCTGTTCGACGTGGCCACACCGTGGTGGGTGCCGTTGCTGGTGGTCGCGGTGATCGGCACGGCGCTCGCCTACGCCTCGGGCATCACCGCCACCAGCGTCCTCGGGTCGCGCCTGGCCTCGTTCATCGGCCTGATGGAGGTCGTGTGCGCCTCCCTGTACGCTTGGCTGCTGCTCGGCGAGGAGCTCACCGCGTTGCAGCTCTTCGGCGGCGTGCTGATCCTCGCCGGCATCGCGGCCGTGCGGGCGGAACGGGAGCCGGCCGAACCCGCCGTTCCCGCCGCCGTCGGTTGACCAGCACGTACCGCCGACCGGGTCAGGCCCGGCGGCGGAGGGCGGGGTTCGCGACCGCCGGGGGCACGTGCTCCACGTCGACCGGCCCCAGGTCGGTGCCCGGTGCCACGATCTCGTCGATCCGGTCCAGCACGTCCGCGCCGAGCACGGTGCCGGCGCCCGCGAGCAGGCCGTCCAGCTGGTCCGGCGTGCGCGGGCCGATGATCGCCGACGTCACGGCCGGGTGGGCGGTGACGAACCCGAGCGCGAGCCGCGGCAGCGACAGCGACGCCTCCTCGGCCAGTGCGGCGAGGGCCTCGACGGCGTCGAGCTTGCGTTCGTCGGTCAGGTGCTTCGGCACCCAGTGCAGGCGGCCCGCGGACGGCTGCTCGCCGTTGCCGCGGCGGATGCGGCCGGACAGCAGGCCCATCGACAGCGGGCTCCACACCAGCACGCCGAGGCCGTAGCGCTCGCAGACGGGGAGGATCTCCCGTTCCACTCCCCTGTTCAGCACCGAGTAGTGCGGCTGCTCGCTGCGGAACCGGGCGAGGTTGCGCCGTTCGGCGACCCACTGGGCCTCGACGATCTCCGACGGCGGCAGGTTGGAGTGGCCGATGGCGCGGACCTTGCCCGCCCGCATCAGGTCCGTGAGCGCGCTCAGGGTCTCCTCGACGTCGGTGTCCGGGTCGGGGTGGTGGACCTGGTAGAGGTCGACGTGGTCGACCCCGAGGCGGCGCAGCGAGCCCTCCACGGCCTCGGTGACCCAGCGGCGGGAGCTGCCGCGCCGGTTCGGGTCGCCGCCCATCGGGCCGTTGAACTTGGTGGCGAGGACGACGTCGTCACGGCGCCCGCGCAGGGCCTTGCCGAGGATGCGTTCGGACTCGCCGTCACCGCCGTAGACGTCGGCGGTGTCGATGGTGTTGATCCCCTGGTCGAGTGCGCGGTGGACGATCCGCACGCACTCGTCGGCATCGGGGTTGCCGTACGGCCCGAACATCATCGTGCCCAGCGTGAACGTGCTGACCTGGATGCCGGTGCGGCCGAGCGGACGGGTGTGCATGGTGTGTTCTCCAGGGGAAGGGGCGGGGCGCCGGGCGCGCCCCGCCTCGCGCGGCTCAGGCGTGGGCGACGTCGATGACCCAGGTGACGCCGAACCTGTCGGTCAGCATCCCGAAGCCGGGCGACCACTGCGCCGGGCCGAACTCCTCGATGACCGTGGCGCCCTCGGCGAGGCCCTTCCAGACCGGCGTGACCTCGTCGGCGCTCTCGCCGCGCACGGACAGGAAGAACCGCTCCGCGGTGACGGTGGTGCCGTTCTCGCGGCGGGTGGCGGGCTCGGCCACCTCGACGGGCCGGTTCTCGCCCGGCACGTCGTAGGCCATCACGCGGAAGCCGTTCTCGGCGACGACCTCGCCGAACACGACGTTGGCCGAACCGGGCACCTCGGCGGGCATCCCGAAGTCGCCGTAGGTGACGACGGTGGCCCGGCCGCCGAAGACCGACGCGTAGAACTCGAGGGCCTCCCGGGCCTGGCCGCGGAAGTTCAGGTGGGCGACAGCGTTGAGCGGCATGGTGCGCATTCCTTCAGTCGTTCTCGGTTACCGGAGGTCTCCAGCGTCGAGAGCGACTCTGTCAGCAGTACCGGACAGGGAACGTCCGCTTCTTGTGCGATCCTCGTTCCATGCCGATTTCCGCGTCCACGACCACGTCGAGCCGGCTGCTCTCGCTGCTGTCACTGTTGCAGGTCCGGCGCGACTGGCCCGGTCTCCTGCTGGCCCAGCGCCTGGGCGTCAGCGAACGCACCGTCCGCAGGGACGTGGACCGGCTGCGCGAGCTCGGCTACCTCGTCCAGGCCGTGAAGGGGCCGGACGGCGGCTACCGGCTCGAAGCGGGCAGCCAGATGCCGCCGCTGCTGTTCGACGAGGAGCAGGCCGTGGCGCTGGCCGTGGCGCTGCGGATCGCCGTGGGCACGGGGGCGGGCATCGAGGAGGCCGCGGCACGGGCGCTGGCCACCGTGCGGCAGGTTCTGCCGTCACGGCTGCGCCGCCGCATCGACGCGCTGGAGGTCGAACCCGCCGGGCGCGGCACGCAGGTGGACACCGACGTGCTGCTCGCGCTCAGCTCCGCCGTGCACGCGTGCGAGGAGCTGCGGTTCGACTACCGCGCCCCCGGCGGCCCGGAGCCGGACGGGCCGCCGCGCCGCGTGCAGCCGCACCACCTCGTGGTCAGGGCGGGCCGCTGGTACGTGGTCGGGTGGAGTCCCGAACGCGAGGACTGGCGGTCCTACCGCGCCGACCGCATGACGCTGCGGGTCCCGAACGGGCCGCGGTTCAGCCCGCGCGAGGTGCCGGGCGGCGACGTCGCGGAGTTCCTGTCCGCCCGGTTCAAGGGCTCGGACACCCCCGGCTGGCCGTGCCGCGGCGAGGTGCTCCTCGACCTGCCGCTCGCGGCCGTGGCACCGTTCGCGGGCGACGGCACCGCCACGGCCGCCGGGGACCGGACCAGGCTGTCGGCGGGGTCGTGGTCGTGGGCCGCGCTGGCCGCGCAGCTGGCCCGGTTCGACGCGGACGTCGAGGTGCTCGGGCCGGACGAGCTGAGGGCCGCGTTCGCCGGCCTGTCGGAACGGGCCGCACGCGCCGCACGACGATGAGGGCGCTCTTCCCGACTGCTGCGCCCTGAGCTGCCCGTCCGGTGATCCGGCCGATGGTTTGGCATATCCGGCCGGATCGCGGGTATCGCCTCAGCGACGGACCCGCTCTGAGGAGGATGCTTTGGCCACCCGGAAGCCAGGCAAAGTGAAGGCAGTGGTCGAGAAGGCCGTGGACAAGGTCACCGAGATGGTGAACCCGCCGATCCCCGGCGTCCCGAACAGCGAGCCGCCCTCACTCGCAGAACCGACCGACCCGCGTGGCCCCTTGCCGCCCAAGGGTGACCAGGACGGCCCCGAGACCGTCTCGCCGACGGGCGCGCCCACGGGTGCCCCGAAGACCTCGATGGGACAGCAGGGCGAGTTCCTCACCACGTCGGCCGGCGCGCGGATCCGCGACACCGACCACTCGCTGAAGGCGGGCGAGCGCGGCCCGACGCTGCTGCAGGACCACCACCTGCGCGAGAAGGTCATGCACTTCGACCACGAGCGCATCCCGGAGCGCGTGGTCCACGCCCGCGGCTACGGCGCGCACGGCACGTTCGTCGGCTACGGCACGGCCTCGAACGTCTGCAAGTCCGCGTTCCTCGCCGACGGCATCGAGACGCCCGTGTTCGTGCGGTTCTCCACGGTGCTGGGCTCGCGCGGCTCGGCGGACACCGTCCGCGACACCCGCGGGTTCGCGACGAAGTTCTACACCCAGGAGGGCAACTTCGACCTGGTCGGCAACAACATCCCGGTCTTCTTCATCCAGGACGGCATCAAGTTCCCCGACGTCATCCACGCGGGCAAGCCGCACCCGGACCGGGAGATCCCGCAGGCCCAGAGCGCGCACGACACGTTCTGGGACTTCGTGTCGACCCACACCGAGGCCACCCACCACGTCATGTGGAACATGTCCGACCGCGGCATCCCGCGCTCGTACCGGACGATGGAGGGCTTCGGCGTCCACACGTTCCGCCTGGTCAACGAGGCCGGCGAGACGGTGCTCGCGAAGTTCCACTGGAAGCCCAAGCTCGGCGTGCACTCCCTGGTGTGGGAGGAGGCGCAGATGATCAACGGCTTCGACCCGGACTTCCACCGCCGCGACCTCGCCGACGCCATCGAGTCCGGCGCGCACCCGCAGTGGGAGCTCGGCCTGCAGATCTTCCCGGACACGCCGAAGCAGACGTTCGAGGGCATCGACCTGCTCGACCCGACGAAGATCGTGCCGGAGGAGCTGGCGCCGGTGCAGCCGGTCGGCCTGCTGACCCTCAACCGCAACACGATGAACTTCTTCGCCGAGACCGAGCAGGTCGCGTTCCATCTCGGCAACCTGGTGCCGGGCATCGACGTCACCGACGACCCGCTGTTCCAGGCGCGGCTGTTCTCCTACCTCGACACGCAGCTGACGAGGCTCGCCGGGCCGAACTTCAACCAGATCCCGATCAACCGGCCGCACGTGCCGGTGAACGACATGTTCCGCGACGGCTACCACCAGCACGCGGTGCACGCGGGTGTGGCGCCGTACAAGCCGAACACCCTCGACGGCGGCAACCCGTTCGAGGCCGGTGCGGAGAACCGGCCGTTCGTCGAGGTGGCGCAGCCGGTGGCGCGGTCGGCGAAGGTCAGGGAGGCGCCCGCGTCGTACTCCGACCACTTCTCGCAGCCGCGGCTGTTCTGGCTGAGCATGTCGCCGGTCGAGAAGGAGCACCTGATCCGCGCGTTCACGTTCGAGCTCGGCAAGTGCTACGAGCAGGCCGTGAAGGAACGCCAGCTGCAGGTGCTCGCGAACGTCGACGCGACGCTGTGCTCGGAGGTCGCGAAGGGTCTCGGCCTGCCGGCGCCCGCGCCGACCGTGCGGCCGAGGAAGGTCACGCCGAGCCCCGCGCTCTCGCAGGTCGGGCAGACCTGGCCCACCGACGGCAGGCTGATCGGCATCGTGGTGGACCCGGCCGACCTCGACGGCGTCCGCACGGTCCGCGAGACGATCCTGGCGGGCGGCATGGTGCCGCTGCTGATCGCCCCGACCGGCGGCCCGATCGGCGACAGCGGCCTCGTGGCACAGCGGACGCTGCTCACCGCCCGGTCGATCGAGTTCGACGCGCTGCTGCTCGCGGGCAGCCCGCCGCCCGGACCCGACGCGGTGCCCGCACGGGACGCGAAGGCCGGTGCCCCCGGCACGGCCGTCGACCCGCGGGTGCTGCTGATGATCGAGGAGTGCTACCGGCACGCCAAGGCCATCGGCGCGTGGGGTGCCGGACGCGCGGCGCTGGAGGCGTCCGGGTGCACCGGCCTGGGCGTCGTGACCGGTGACGACGCGTCGAAGGTGTTCACCGAGCTGATGACGTTGCTGGGCGCCCACCGCGTGTGGGACCGCTTCCCGGCGACCGTCTCCTGAGGAGCCCCGCCGTGACTCTCACCGAGGAGGAGCTCACCCTCCTGCGCTCGATGTTCGACCTGGCCCGCACCGGCGACACCGCCCGGCTGGCCGAGGCGGTCGACGCGGGGATCCCGGTGAACCTCACCAACGACTCGGGCGACACCCTGCTGATCCTCGCCGCGTACCACGTCCACCCGGACACCGTCGCGGCGTTGCTGGAGCGGGGAGCCGACACCGCCAGGGTCAACGACCGGGGCCAGACGGCGCTCGGCGCGGCGGTCTTCCGCCGTTCCGAGCGCACCGTCCGGCTGCTGCTCGACGCGGGCGCCGACCCCGCGCTGGGACCGCGGTCCGCGCTCGACGTGGCCCGGTTCTTCGACCTGCCGGAGATGCTGGCTCTGCTGACCGCCGGGAAAGCCGCGGTGGACAGCTGACACCCGCACAAAGGGCCCTCACGTGCGTGTAGCGCGCTCGCGAGGGCCTTTCGTGCATGTAGCGGAGCTTTCGTGCGTGTAGCGCGCACGAAAGCTCCCCGCGTGCAGGGGCAAGCCCTAGATGATTGATTCCGTTTGGCTCTTGAGCTGAAGGCGGTCCTGAGACGCAGGAGGAGGGTGTCAAGATCAGGTTTGTGACGACCGATCTGGA
>NZ_FNCC01000003.1 GCF_900100955.1 Lentzea fradiae
CGCCGCGATCTGGCACAACTGGATCATCGACGCACCCGTCAAGCGCTCACTGATCGCCTACGACCACTGAAGATCCAGGAATCAATCATCTAGAAGTGGTCCTTCGCGGTCAGCTCGTGCTCGATCTTGTCGGCACCCTCGACCAGCAGCGTCAGCGGCCGGCCGAACTCCTCCTGCACGCTCAGGTGCTCCAGCGGCACCACGTGCTTGAGCAACCCGACGCCGTCCACGACGGCGGCACCGCCCACCTCGGTCTTGCCCGCCAGCTCCAGGAAGGCGAGCAGGTCGAGGTCTGCGGCCCTGCCGACGGCCGAGGAGATCTCCAGCCACTCCACACCGTCGAGGTCGGGCAGGTGGTGCACCGCGACCTGCTGGGTCCGCTCCCCCGGGGTGTCGAGGCGGAAGCGCAGCCAGCTGTCCGTCTCCTCGAGCACCTCGTACCGGAGCCGGACATAGTTGATCACTTCGGTCCACGACGTCACGCCCGGTCCCGCCTCTCACGCCTCTCACCCGCTTGACGATCACACCGTAATGCGGGTCGTGCCGAGATGCGGCCGAATCGGGCACGTGTCCTGCGGCACGATGTCCGCCGCGCGGTCAGCCGACGTGCCGGATGACCACGAGGGCGACGTCGTCGGTCGCCTGCCGGTCGCCGACGAGGGTGGCCATGATCCGCACGCACGCCCTCTCCGGGTCCATCGGGCCGAGCGTCGCGCGCAGCAGCTCCAGGCCCTGGTCGAGGTCCTCGCCGCGCCGTTCCACCAGACCGTCGGTGTAGAGGGCGATCACCGTGCCGGGTGGCACGTCGATCTCCGCGCTGGTCCGGCCGGTCGTGCCGAGGTCGAACCCGACGGGCGGGCCGACGCGGCCGGGCACGAAGCCCGCCTCCTCGCCGGGCACCGCGATGACCGGCGGCAGGTGGCCCGCCACGGCGACGGTCATCCGATGGGCCGTCGTGTCGATGATCGCGTAGGAGACGGTGGCCATCGTGTTGTGCTCGAAGTAGCTGGCCTTGCGGTCGAGCTTGGCCAGCACCTGCCCGGGGTCGGAGTACTCCAGCGCGTAGGCGCGCAGGGCGCTGCGCAACCGTCCCATCACGACGGCCGCCCGCAGCCCGTTGCCGACGACGTCGCCGATGACGACGCCGATCCGGCCCTCCGGCAGCTCGAACACGTCGTACCAGTCGCCGCCGACGCCGCTCTCCGCGCCGGGGACGTACCGGGCGGCCAGCTCCCAGCCCTCCGGCCTGGGCAGGCTCGACGGCAGCAGGCTCTCCTGCAGCATCGTGGCGGCGTTGCGCTCGGAACGGGTGCGGTCGACGTAGACGGCGAGCGCGAGGCGGTCGGCGATGAGCTGCAACGAGTCGACCTCGTCGTCGGTGAACCGGCGCGACGTCGTGGTGCCGACGTGCAGGACCCCGGTCAGCTCGCCCTCGGCGATCATCGGCACGCCGAGCAGACCCCGCAGGCCGTGCTCCCACAGCAGCGGGTTGACGACGGTGGACTCATCGACGCGTTCGATCCGCACGGCCTCGCGCAGCTGGGCGACACGACCGGCGAAGCCCTTGCCGACCGGCACGCGCACGCCCTGGAAGACCTCCTCCTCCAGACCGGACGTGGCCCGCGCGACCAGCTGCTCGCCGGAGCGGTCGACCAGCAGGACGGTCGCGGTGTCGACGGCCAGCAGCTCCCTGGTGCGCCGGAGCAGCACCTCCAGGAGCTTGTCGAGGTCGAGCTGCTTGAGCGCCCCGTCGGTGACGGCGTCCAGGACGCGCACGCGAATCGAGCTCGGCTCGGCCATTCCACCTCCGTACGCACCCAGCGTGGTCACGACACTACGTCGTGCGGCGACGTGTTACACGTGTTCGCCGTCTGCGGGAGCGTAATCGACAAGCCTATCCCGGTTGGTTGTGCAGCGGGGTAATCGTGGCGTCACGCGGCTCGGGGAGGCGGACGAGCGGCTGCAACGGCAACGCGACCGTGCAGTCGGAGGTGTTCTCCAGGTGTCGCAGCATGATCCCCTCCCGCAGGGCCCACGGGCAGACTTGCAGCCGTTCGACGCCGAGCGCGGTCATGGCCGCATGCGCGACCACCGCCCCGGCGAGGATCTGCCTGGCCCGTGGCTGCGACACGCCACGCAGCCGGGCCCGTTGCGCCGCGGACATCCTCGCGAGCCGTGGAATCCACCGGCGGACGTCGTCGAGGGTGAGCTCGCGGGTCACGAACGGGCCCTCGCGCTGCGGCGGAGCCCCCGCGAGCCGCGCCAGCTGCTTGAACGTCTTGGAGGTGGCCACGACCTTGCGCGGCACGCTCTCCCAGCGCAGCCGGTCGACCACCTCGCCGAGCGTGTCCCGCACGTGCGTGCGCAACGCCTTGAGCTCCGCTCGCCTCGGCGGGTCGTGCGGCAGGAACGCCCTGGTCAGGCGCCCGGCACCGAGCGGGAGGGACAGTGCGAGCTCCGGGTCGGCGTCGCGGCCCAGCGCGATCTCCATCGAGCCGCCGCCGATGTCGAGCAGCAGCAGCCTGCCGACCGACCACCCGTACCAGCGGTGCGCCGCCAGGTAGGTCAGGCGGGCCTCGTGCTCGCCGGAGAGGAACTGCGGGCGCAGCCCCACCTCCGCCTCGACGCGGCCGACGATCTCGTCGCGGTTGGTGGCGTCGCGCACGGCCGAGGTCGCGAACGGGTAGAGCTGGTCGACGCCGTGCCGGTAGGCGGCCGCCAGCGCGCCCGCCACGGCCCGCACCACCCGCTCGACGCCCGCGGCGCTGACCGAGCCGTCCGGCTCGATCTCCTCGCCGAGCAGCGTCGGCTCCTTCACCGAGTGCGCCGGCAGCGGCGGGGCGCCGGGGCGGACGTCGACGATCTGCAGCTGCGCGGAGTTCGACCCGATGTCCAGCACACCCAGACGCATGGGTGGCGCATACCCGCTGACGGACCACCCAACCGAACGGTCCTCGGTTTCCCCCGAGTGAGTCACGGCGGTCGCGGGTACCCGGTCACATGGCCCACGACGACTCCGATCTGGCCACGCAGCTGACCGACATCGCACGCGGGCTGCGGCGGCAACGCGGTGAGCAGGAGACCCTCGACGCGATCGTGCACGCCGCGGTCGGGTCGATCCCCGGTGCCGAGCACGCGGGGATCATGACGATCACCGGTCGCAAGGAGATCAAGACCGTCGCGACGACCGGCGAGCTGCCGTGCGAGGTCGACCAGGCGCAGCTCGACTCCGGCGAGGGCCCGTGCCTGACCGCGCTGTACCTGGAGAAGATCGTCTCGGTGCCGGACGTCGCCGGGGACGAGCGGTGGCGGGCGTTCGGGCGCAAGGCCGCCGACCTGAAGGTCGGGAGCATGCTGTCGTTCCAGCTGTTCGTGGACGACGAGGACCTCGGCGCGCTGAACCTCTACGCGGCGGGCACCCGCGCGTTCGCCGACGAGTCCGTGCACGTCGGCAGCCTGTTCGCGGGGCACTCGGCGATCGCGCTCGCGGCCGCGACGGAGCGCGAGCAGCTCGGCGAGGCCGTGGCGACCCGCGACCTGATCGGCCAGGCCAAGGGCATCCTGATGGAACGCCACCAGATGGACGCCGACCAGGCGTTCGCCGTGCTCGTCCGCGCCAGCCAGTACCTGAACCTGAAGCTGCGCGACATCGCCGAGCACCTCACCACGACACGAAAGCTGCCCACCGGTCAAGACTGAGCAGTTTGCGATTGTCTTTCGAACGGCTAAGCTTCGTGGTGAGCGGTTGAGCCTGCAGCTGCGTCCCTTCTTCCGGCACCAAGCCCGCTAGGGACCAGGAGGCACCTGCCATGTCTTACGACTTCTCCCTGCCCTTGCAGGTGCAACGCGAGGTCCACGGCCAGTCGGTCGTCGTGAGCGCCAGGGGTGAGATCGACCAGAACACCGTGGCCGCGCTCGGGTCGGAGCTGCGGACGGCCGTCGCGCTGACGACACCGCCGTTCCCGGTCGTGGCCGACCTGAGCGGCGTCACGTTCCTCGGCTCCGCCGGGCTCAACGAGCTGCTGAAGCACGAGCGCGTGGCCAGAGCCTCCGGCATCTCGCTGCGGATCGCGGCGGCGCACCGCGCGGTGGTGCGCGTCATCGCCGCCTCCGGGCTGGACGAGGTGCTCACGACCTACCCGGACGTGCCGCGGGCGCTGTCGGGCAGGGAGATCCGTTCCGCGAGCTGACGACCGTCCCCACCGGACAGTCGGCCGGGCCGCGGGTTTTGTCAATCACCGCAACGGGTATGACGTCCGCCCCACCGATGACCGGAAGGCGGACAGTGGATCCAGGCTCCCTGCTGTACACGGGTGCGGGGCTCGCCACCCTCGGCGCCGCGCTCCTGCCACGACTGCTCGACCGCGCTCCCGTCTCCATGCCGATGGTGTTCCTCGGCGCGGGCGCGCTCACGTTCGCGGTCGTCGACGACCTCCCCGACCCCGATCCCGACGCCCACGCCTCGGTGCTGCTGCACCTCACCGAGATCTGCGTGATCATCTCGTTGATGGGCGCCGGTCTCGCGGTCAACCGCGCGCCGGGTCTGCGCCGCTGGGCCACGACCTGGCGGCTGCTCGCGGTCACGATGCCGCTGTCCATGCTGGGCGTGGGCCTGCTCGGCTGGTGGGCGCTCGGTCTCGGCGCCGCCACGTCGGTGCTGCTCGCGGCGGCGCTCGCCCCCACCGACCCGGTGCTCGCGAGCGAGGTGCAGGTGGCGGAGCCCGCCGACGACCCGGACTCCGACGAGGACGAGGCGCGGTTCGCGCTCACCTCGGAGGCCGGGCTGAACGACGGTCTCGCGTTCCCGTTCACCTACGCCGCCATCGCGATCAGCCTCGCCGGGGTGGCGCCGTCCGGCTGGCTGCCGCACTGGCTCGGCGTGGACCTGCTGTGGCGGCTGGGCTGCGGCATCGCGATCGGCCTGGGCGTCGGCTGGCTGCTGGGGAAGCTGTTCTTCTCGGCGCCGTCGAAGAAGCTGCGCCTGTCCGAGCACGCGGAGGGTTTCGTGGCGCTCGCCGCCACGTTCCTCACCTACGGCGTCACGGAGCTCGCCGAGGGCTACGGGTTCGTCGCGGTGTTCGTCTGCGCCTGCACGATCCGTGCCGCCGAACGCCGCCACGGCTACCACCAGGTCCTGCACGACTACGTGGAACAGACCGAACGGATGCTCACCGTCGTGATCGTGTTCCTGCTCGGTGGTGCCGCGGTGTCGGGCCTGCTGTCCGGCCTGCGCTGGAACGAGGTCGCCGTCGCCGCGGCGGTCCTGCTGCTCGTCCGGCCCGCCGCGGGATGGGTTGGGCTGCTGGGCGGCAAGACGGGGCCGCGGGAGCGCACTGTCATCGCGTTCTTCGGCGTCCGCGGCATCGGGTCGTTGTTCTACGTCACCTATGCGTTGCACGAAGGCGAGTTCGCCGGTCATGACACGATCTGGCGGATCGTGGGTCTGGTGGTGATCGGCTCGATCGTGATCCACGGCCTGTCCGCGTCGCCCGTGATGTGGTTACTGGACCGCAAACGGCGGCAGAAGGGCGGCGAGGAGAACGCGGCCGAGACCCACGTGTGACGCCTGCCGGGCGGGCGCGCCTCAGCCCTGACCCGGCATGCCTCCGAGCGCTCCCAGGACGCTGCCGACGACCAGTTCCGCCCGCGACCGCTTCCGCAGCTCGGCCGCGTCGCCGGGCAGCAGGTGCACCTCGTGCAGCAGCGCCAGGTAGACCCGCCGGCACCACCGGTCCCCCGTCTCGGTGATCTCCCCCGCCGCGCGCAGCCTGGCGAAGATCCGCTCGATCCCCGCCACCACCTCGGGGCTCAGCCCGGTGGCGCAGTCGGTGCCCACCAGCTCCATCGCGAACAGGTGCGTGGTCTTGAGCTCGAACACGGCCTCGGTGAAGCGCAGCAGGACCTCGCGCGGCGACGGGTTATCCACACAGGACCGTTCCAGGCCGTCGACGTAGCGCTGGTTGAGCTGCGCGGCCAACGCCTCCAGCAACGCCTGACGGGAGGCGAACCGGCGGTGCACGGTCGCGCGGGTCAGCCCGGCGGCCTCCCCGATGCGTTCGAGCGACGCCGACGGGTCGGCGGCCAGCACCTTCGCGGCGGCCTCGAGGATCCGCGCGGTGTTCTGCTCGGCGTCCGCACGCAACCGCCGGGTTCCGGTTCCCATGCCTAAAAGATACAGCAGTGTCTCACTTGCAGGAAGTGCGACAGCCGTGTATCACTTAATGGGCAACCCGCCGAGAGAGGAAACAAGTTCATGGACCTGCAGCTCGAAGGCAAGCGCGTGCTCGTGACCGGTGCGAGCAGGGGGATCGGGCTGGCCATCGTGCACGCCTTCCTGGCCGAGGGGGCGTCGGTCGTCGCGACCGCCCGCAGGGCCACCCCGGAACTGGCCGCCACCGAAGCCGTGTTCGTCCCCGCCGACCTGGCCACCCCGGACGGCCCGGCGAAGCTGGTCGACGCCGTGCTCGCCCTGGACCCGCGCCTCGACGTGCTGGTCAACAACGCGGGTGGCGCCGAGCGGGCGGACCGGGTGTTCGACGACCCGATGAACGGCGACGACGACACATGGGCGAACGTGTTCGCGTTGAACCTCAGCTCCGCTGTGCGCACGACGCGCGCCGCCTTGCCCGCGCTCACGAAGGCACGGGGCGCCGTCGTGAACATCAGCTCCGCCAGCGCCCGCTACCCGCACACCTCGCCGCTGCCCTACTCCGCCGCCAAGGCCGCGCTCAACGCGTTCACCCGCGGCCTCGCCGAGGCGACCGGCAAGGCGGGCGTCCGGGTCAACGCCGTCACCCCCTCCGGGACGCGCACCGACCTGATGGTGGGCGCCGGCAGCCTCTCGGCGGACCTCGCCGAGCTCACGGGCGTCGACCAGGCCGAGCTGGAGAAGGGCCTGCCCGAGCAGTTCGGCATGCTGACCAAGGACCTGGTCGACCCGGCCGAGATCGCCCGCGCGGTCGTGCTGCTGGCGTCCCCGACCATGCCGAGCGCGATCGGCTCGAACTGGACCGTGGACGGCGGCACGCTCAAGACCGCCTGACCACGTCAACGATTCCCCCGGGACGGACGGTGTCCGACTACGTCCGACACCGTCCGACTTCCTCCGCCCCGCCGCGCGCGCGTCCCATGATCGACAAGCACCACCACGGACGAACGCGAGGGACACGTGAACTTCCTGAAGAAGGCCCTGGCCGTCGGCTGCGCCACCGCGGCGGCGCTGGCGGTCACCCCGGCGACGGGCAACGCGGCGTCGTCACCGATCGCGGCCTGCGGCGGCGGCAGCTACCACCAGATCGACAGCCACAAGCTGGGCAACGTGGCCACGGTGTACCTGCTCTACAACGGCACGACCAACTGCGTGGTGACCTGGCGGACCAACCCGGGCAACCCGATCCGGCTCCTGGCCGCCATCGCCAAGCAGAAGTCCAGCGGGTCGATCGGCCCGTACATCAACGACGACGACAAGTACACGACCTACGCCGGTCCGGTGAAGGTCGACGCCCCGGGCACCTGCATCGACTGGGGCGGCGGCGTGACGCTCAACGGCGTGTGGACCGTCTGGTACGACGGCCCTTCGCACTGCGGCTGACGCACAGGGCCACCGCCCGCTCACACCACCGCGGTCCGGCGAGCCCGGAACCACGCGGTGGCCCCGGCCACGCTTCCAGCTCTTCCGCCCGTTCCCCCACCCCGCCACCCCCGCCTCCGTAAACTCCCCCACGCATCACCAAGGGGGGCCCAAACGATGTACGACGGCTTCATCTCCTACAGCCACGCAGCCGACAGACCCCTGGCCAAACGCCTCCAACGAGCCCTGCACACAATCGGCAGACCCTGGTACAAGCCCAGAGCCCTCAAAGTCTTCCGAGACGACGTGAGCCTGGCCGCGAGCCCGGACCTCTGGTCCTCCATCCGAACGGCCCTGGAGAACTCCCGGACGTTCACCCTCCTGGCCTGCCCGGAGTCGGCCGCCTCCCCCTGGGTGAACCGCGAGGTATCCCTGTGGCGACAACAAAAATCCAGGGACACCTTCCTGATCGCCCTCACCGGCGGCGAGCTGGTCTGGGACGAGCGGACGAACGACTTCGACTGGTCCAGGACCACGGCTCTCCCCGACTCCCTCCAGAGCTGGTTCCAGGCGGAACCCCTCTGGGTGGACCTGCGCGACCCGGAGTCCTTGACCGGCGCGGAGTTCCGGGCCAGGGCCGCCACTCTCGCCGCCGGTGTCCACGGCATCCCCAAGGACAACCTGATCAGCGAGGACTCCAAGCAGCAGCGCCGCCTGGTCGCGGTGCTGGCGAGCCTGCTGACGCTGGCCTTGGCGGCGGGCGGGATCGCGGTGTGGCAGCAGCGGGTGGCCGTGGCCGAACGGGACCGTGCCACCGAGCAGGCCAGACTGGCTCTGTCCAGGGCGTTGTCGGAGGAGTCGCGCCGGCTGTTCCAGACCGACCCGAACCTGGCGATCACGCTCGCGCTGACGGCGTGGAGCGCCGCGCGTTCGACCGAGGCGAAAGCCGCCTTGATGCGGACGCTGGACGAAACCGGGCACCTCGAAAAGGTCCTCTCCCCCGGCACCGACACGGTGACCCGGCACAGGCCGGCGAACGTCGGCGTCCCGGCGAACGTGGCCATCAGCGCCGACGGCGCGGTCACCGCACACGCCTACAGCGACGGTCCGATCGTGCTGAAGGACAGGACTCTTCCCGGTCCTTCCTGGGCGCTGGCGCTCAACGGCGACGGCAGTCTGCTCGCCAGCACGACCGGCACGGTGGTCCAGCTGTGGAACACCGCGGACGGCTCGCTCCGGCGGGAGATCCCGTTCGGCGGCGCCCCGGAACGGATCGCCCTGTCCGCCGACGGACACCTGGTCGCGGTCTCCGGGGGCAGCACCGGTGGGCTCACCCCGAACCTGGGCGTCTGGAACGCGGACACCGGTCAGCCGCTGCTCACGGTCGAGGGCGGCAACGCCCCCGGCGGGCCGCTGGAGTTCCGGGACGGCAAGCTCCACACCGCTCAGGGCCGCACCCCGGACGCTCCTCTCGCGATCTTCGACCCGGAGACCGGGACCTGGAGCGCCCTGCCCGCGTCGAGGACCTGGCCCCGCGCGATGGCCACTGGTGCGGCTTCCACGGCGCTGGTCGACGGCACCTCGCTGGAACTGTGGGAGGGCACCACCAAGACCCGCGCCATCACCCTGGACGAGGAAGCCTGCTGTGTCAGCATGTCCGCCGACGGCCACCGCATCGTGGCCGGCGTCGGCGCCGACGTGCTGCTCCACGACCGGGACCTCAACCGGACGGCCCGCCTCTTCCACCACCCCACCAAGATCCGCGACCTGCGCATCAGCGACGACGGGACCCGGGTCGTCTCGATCTCCGAGAACGGCACGGCGGTGGTGACCTCGCCCGGCCGCGACAACCGCCTGCGCGCGAAGGCCACGAACCAGTCCACAGTGGAGGGTGTGGCCGTCAGCGCGAGCGGAACGGCCGCGATCTCCGGCGCCACCGGCACGTCTCTGCGCGACGTCCGCACCCTCACCGAGCGGAAAGCGCTTCCCCCGGCCGGCCGGCGGGTGCGGCTCAGCCCGGACGGCGAGCACCTCACGACCGAGGGCGTGTTCCTCGGCGACAACCGCCACCTCGTCACCGTCGGAACAGGCGGCAAGCCCGTGGTCGGCGAGACTCCGGTGACCACGCCGTCACCGGATGACCAGCAGGTCGAGGCGAACCTCGACGGCACCGCGATCGCGGTCGTGACCAGGGCGCGCACCGCCGCGTCCGGCGGCACCGACATCGTCCTCTGGCGCTGGGAGCACACCGGGCTCACCGACCCGCGTCAGATCAACTTCCCGGCGGACGTCCAGAGCTTCGCCGTGAGCAGCGACGGCCGCCGAGTGTCCGCCACGGACGCGGACGGCCGCGTGCTGCTGAACGACGGCACGGCCACCAGGGTGTTCGGCCTGGGACAGCCGACGCCGAAGACACGGGTGGCGTTCGCCGGAGACCTCGTCGCCCAGCTCGACCCGGCCACCGGCGAGTTCTTGCTGTGGGACACCGCGGACGGCACCCCGGTCGGCTCCTGGCAGCACGCCGGTCAGGGAGCCGTCACCGGGTTCGCCGCGACGGCCGACCGCGGGCTCCTGACCGCGCGCGAGGACGGTGCGCTCGCGGTCTGGGAGGCGGACCCCGCCGCGTGGGTCCGCACGCTCTGCCCGCTCGTCTCCGGCGAGCTGTCCGCGGAGGAACGTCAGCGCCGCCTCGGCGGCATCGACGTGGCCTGGCCGTGCGGGTGAGCGGTCATGCCAGGGTGGCCCGCGCCCAGGTCTCGAAGCTGGTCAGCGGCAGGCCGAGCTCCCGCGCGTACTCGGGGCGGCCCTCCATGCCCGTCTCGTTCAAGCGGTCGTGGCCCGCGCCCATCTCCGGCATCCCGGCGGCGCGGGCCTGGTCGAGCGTCAGGTCCGGCGCGGTCAGCTCGGTGCCGAGCGCGCGGGACAGGACGTCCGCGATCTCCGTCATCGTGAGGTAGTCGCTCGCGAACTTCAGCTCCACGCGGTGGAACCTGTCCGGGTCCGCGACGGCGGCGGCGACCGCGGCGCCCATGTCCTCCACCGCGAACAGGGCCACGCCGGTGTCCGGCTTCAGCATGCTCACCAGGCCGCCCTCGACGCCGCGCGGGAACAGGAACCTCAGCGACGGCAGGAAGTTCTCCATGAAGAAGCCGGGCTTGAAGATCGTCCACCGCTCGAAGCCCGCATCCCGGACCAGGTCCTGGACGGCGGCCTTCGCGTTGAGCGACGCCTCGATCATCGGGTAGCGCTCGTCCTCGACGCGTTCGCCCGCACCGTCGACGGTCGTCTGGATGAGCTGACGGACACCGGACTCCAGCGCGGCGCCGACCAGGTTGCGCGCCTGGGCCACCTCGGCGGCGAAGTCGAACCCGCTGCCGTCGAACGGCGCGATCTGCACGGAGAACACCGACTGGACACCCTCGGTCGCGCGGACCAGCGAGTCGCGGTCACCGAGGTCGCCCGCCACGAGCTCGACCCCGAGGGCCTGCGCGCGGCCGGACCCGGGATCGCGGACCAAGGCGCGCACCGGCACTCCCGCCGCGACGAGGGCGCGGACGACGGCGCCGCCCTGCTTACCGGTGGCACCTGTGACGAGCACGGACATGACTCTCCTCTGGGGAACAGAGCGGGAAACCCGAAACGGCGGGGCCCGCCGTTTCGGTCGTCCGCTACGATATGGCGGGTCCCGCCGTTTATCAACCACGAGGTCACCATGACCGCAAGCCAGCGCGCCGACGCCCGCCGCAACCACGGGCGGATCCTCGCCGTGGCCGAGCAGGAGGTGGCCGAACACGGCGCGGGGGCGTCGCTCGAGCAGATCGCCAGGATCGCCGGGGTCGGGTCGGCCACGGTGCGCCGCCACTTCCCGACCCGCCAGTCGTTGCTGGAGGCGGTGTCCCGGCAGCGCGTCGAGGCACTCGCCGAACGGGCGCGGGAGCTGACCGGCGAGGGCGACCCGAGAGAGGCGCTGCTGACCTGGCTCGGCGACCTCACGGCGTACTGCGTCACCGCGCGCGGGCTCGCGACGGCGCTGTCCTACGAGACCGACCCCGTGCAGGGCAACTCGTGCGCGTCGGCGATCTCCGACGCCGCGGAACCGTTGCTGCGCCGGGCGATCACGGCCGGCGCGGTCGCGCGGGACGTCACGGCGTTCGAGCTGATGTCGCTCGTCGTGGGCATCGCGATGGTCACCGAGAACCACCGGGACCCGAAGGCCGCGGCGGACCGCCTGCTGGCCGTGGCGGTCACCGGGATCAGCCCCCGCCGGTGATGGAGGTCTCCCGGCGAGCAGGCGCTGCCGGCGATCCAGCCCCGGCAGGCGATCCAGCCCCGGCAGGCGGTCAGGTCACGTCAGGTCGGTGAGCAGCCGGTAGCCGGGGCCGTCCGCCACGACCCACCCGACCCCCGGCCAGTCGAGGTGGGCCCCGGCGACGAAGTGTCCCGGCGTGGCCAGCCGGGCGAGCAGCGCGGCCCTGGCGGCGCGGGCCCGGTCCTGGTCGTCGTCCAGCTCCCACACCAGGTCCGGCCGCGCGAACTGCGCCGACGGCACGTGGACCGTGTCGCCCCACACGAGCAACCGGCCCGCGTCCGAGCGCACCTCGTAGACGGTGTGTCCGGGTGTGTGGCCGGAGGCGGGCAACGCGGTCATCCACGGCGTCACCGGCACCGGTTCGGCGACGAGGACGGCCCGGTCCCGGAACCGGGCAAGCTCTCCCGAGAGCCGCCCCTCGTCACCGGAGCCGATGAAAACCCTTTCCAGACAAGGGAAAGCGTCCGACCCGTCCGGAGCGACGAGTCCGTTCAGGTGGTCCCAGTGCGCGTGCGTGATCGCGACGTCGGTGATGGCGGAGCGGTCGACACCGGCCATCCGCAGGCTGTCCGGCAGCCTGCCCATCGTGGGGTCCCAGCTGTTCGACGCGCCCGTGTCCACCAACACCCGCCGCTCGCCGTCGTCGACGAGGAAAGCGTTGACGGACAAGCGAAGCCGCCCGTCGACCAACGGCACCTCGGCGGGCAACGGGTCGAGGGCACCGCCATCGGCCGCGCGCAGCCGGGACGCCGGGAGGTCGACGTGTCCGTCCAGCAGCGCCACGACCGTCAGTCCGCCGAAGTCGAACGACGCGTGGTGCGTGCCTTCAGCTGTCTTGCGCATCGGACACCATCAGCCTCTCCCGGACCTCGATCGCCTTGCGCACGAACGAGGCGACGGTCCGCGACCGGCTGCTCGGCTGCCACGCCACCACCGTCGTGACGTCGGGGGCGTCGATCACCGGCACGGCGACGTGCCGCGGCCACTGCCAGGCGCGGCTGGAGGCCGGGATGACGAGCAGCGTCTTGCCCAGCGCCACGAGCTGGGCGAGCTTCGCCTGGTTGCGCACCTCCGGTCCCGGCCCCTCCGGGTAGGTGCCGTCGAGGCGCGGCCACCGGGCGATCGGCAGGTCCGGCACGTTCTGGACCTCCTCCAGCAGGAGCTTCTCCCGCGAGGCGAGCGGGTGCGCCCTGGGCAGGATCGCCACCTGGCCTTCCGTCAGGACGTCCTCGGTGTCGAAGCCCGCGAGGTCGTCGTAGGGGCGGTGCATGATCGCCACGTCCGCGGTGCCGTCGCGCAGCAACCCCGCCTGCTCCCCCACCTCGCACAGGAGCACCTCGACGTCCACCGGGTCGGGCTCGGCCTCCGCGGCGGCGAGCAGTTGTTCGAGCAGCTCGTGCGTCGCGCCCGCTTTGGTGACGAGGACGAGCGAACGGGAGCCCGCCGCGGCCCGCTGCGTCCGGCGGGTGGCGGCGGCGATGGCGTCGAGGGCCGTCTTCGCCTCGTGCAGGAGTGCCTTCCCGGCTTCGGTGAGCGCCACGCCGCGGCGGTCGCGGTCGAGCAGCTGCACGCCGAGCCGGTGCTCCAGCTGCCGGATCGCGCGCGACAGCGGGGGCTGGGCGATGCCGAGCCGTTCGGCCGCGCGTCCGAAGTGGAGCTCCTCGGCGACGGCGACGAAGTACCGGAGCTCGCGGGTCTCGATGTCCTGCACGACCACCAGGCTAATACCCCTCGGGTATCACAGGGCACCCGAACAGTCTTGGACGTACCGGTGTCAGCGGGCTGAGCATGGATTTCGTGAACGACAAGAAGACCGCGCTCGTGACGGGCGCCAACAAGGGAATCGGTTTCGCCATCGCGGAGGGCCTCGGTGGTCTCGGGTTCAAGGTGGGTGTCGGTGCCCGCGACGACGCGCGGCGCGAGGAGGCCGTGGAGCGTCTGCGCGCGAAGGGGATCGACGCGTTCGGGGTCGCCCTCGACGTCACCTCCGACGAGAGTGCCGCGCTGGCCGCCAAGACGGTCGAGGAGACCGCGGGCCGCCTCGACGTGCTCGTGAACAACGCGGGCATCGGCGGCCCGGTCGACAACGGCGTGCAGATCCCGTCCACGCTGAACCTCGACGTGGTCCGCACCGTGCTGGAGACCAACGTCTTCGGCGTCGTACGGGTGACGAACGCGATGCTGCCGCTGCTGCGCCGGTCGGAGACGCCGCGCATCGTCAACCTGTCCAGCAACATGGGGTCGCTGACGCTGCAGACCGGCCCGCAGATGGCCGCCTACGCGCCGTCGAAGTCGATGCTCAACAGCATCACCGCGCAGTACGCCCGCGAGTTCGCCGACACGAACATCCTCGTCAACGCCGCGTGCCCCGGTTACGTCGCCACCGACTTCACCGGGTTCGCCTCGTCGCGCACGCCGGAGCAGGGCGCCGCGATCGCCCTCCACCTCGCCACGCTGCCCGACGACGGTCCGCGCGGCGGGTTCTTCGACGACAACGGCGTGGTGCCCTGGTGACACCGGCCCTGTGCCGAACGCGGGCGTGCCCGCCGCAGGCCCCCCGCACGGCTCGCGGATACCGCGCACGGCGCTTCCCGCCGAAGCCGATCGCCTGACTGCACCAGGGCTGCTGTCCCGCCGCCTCCCTCGCCCACCCGTCCGCGTGTCACCCGTACAGCGGACGCCGCCTCCTCTGCGTGACGCGGCTTTGGTACGCGGGAGCCCCGCGTACCACAGGAGGGAACGTAGGGCCCCCGCGTACCCGGCGGGAAACGCGAAAGTGCGTTGCGGGTGGGGTGGGGCGTTACGGAGAGCATTGCCGGGAGGAAGCCTAGGCTGGGTGGTGTGGCGGAGCTGCTGACGATCGACGACGTGCGGGCCGCGGCCGGGCTGGTCGACAGGTGGGTGCTGCGCACCCCGGTCCTTCCCTCGCCCGGCCTGTCCGCGCTGCTGGGCGCACCGACGACGGTGAAGCTGGAACTGTTGCAGCGCACCGGTTCCTTCAAGGCGCGCGGCGCGTTCGCCAAGATCCTCTCGCTGTCCGGGCAAGCGCGGGCGGCGGGGGTGGTCGGGGTCAGCGGCGGCAACCACGGGATCGCGCTGGCCGACGCCGCGCACGAGCTGGGGGTGGCCGCCACGGTGGTGATGCCGTCGACCGCTCCGGCCCGTTCGGTCGAGCTGGCCCGTGCCAGTGGCGCGGACGTGCGGCTCACGGACGGCTTGGCGGCGGCGTTCGGGCTGATGGACGACCTGGTGGCGGCGGGCAGGACGCTCGTGCACCCGTACGACGACCCGATCGTGGTCGCCGCTCAGGGCACTGTCGGCCTGGAGTTCGCCGAGGCCGCCCCCGACCTCACCGACGTGCTGGTCAGCATCGGCGGCGGAGGGTTCGCGGCGGGCGTCGCCACGGCGTTCCACGCGCTCGTGCCCGGTGTGCGGGTGTGGGGTGTGGAGGTCGAGGGTGCCGACGCGATGCGCCGTGCGCTGGCGGACGGCGGTCCCGTCGACTTCACGCCCACGTCGGTGGTCTCCACTCTCGCGGCACCCCACGTCTCGCAGCTGACCTACGACCACGCCGTCGCGTTGCTGGAGGACGTCCTGCTGGTGTCCGACGCCGAGGCGGCACGGGGTTCGCTGACGCTGGCCGAGACGCAGAAGGTGTGGGCGGAACCGGCCGCCGGGTGTCTCGTCCCGGCGGCGCGCGCCGTGCTCGACCGGGTCGGGCCCGGCGCGCGGCTCGGTCTCGTGCTGTGCGGCGGCAACGCCTCCGTCACCGACGTGGTGCGGTGGGCGGGCTGGTCACGAGTGCCAGGTGACGGCGTCCCGCACGTCGGCGCGGCTCGTGCGGAACGAGTTCACCGGGTGCGAGCGGTCCGGGTAGCCGAACGACACGCCGAAGACGACCTTCCGGTTCTCCGGGAGGCCGAAGTGCTCGCGGAAGAAGTCCGGGTACGTGGCCAGCGCCGCCTGGGGTGCTGCGCCCAGCCCCAGTGACTGCGCCGCGAGCAGGAAGCTGGTGAGGTAGAGCCCGCAGTCGATCGCGCCGTAGACCCCCAGGTCGGCCTCGGTCGTGACGATCGCGACGTGCGGCGCGTCGAACAGCTCGAAGTTGCGCACGGCCTGGCGCAGCGTCCCCTCGTGGTCGCCCTTCGCGACGCCGACGCTCTCGTACAGCTGCACGCCGCACTCCTTGCGGCGCTCGCGGTAGACGCCCGCGTACTTGGCCGGGAACGGGAAGTCGGGCGTCCCGGCGTTCTCCCGCACGTGCGCCAGCAGGCGGGAACGCAGCCGCTCGGTGGCCTCGCCCTCGGTCAGCTCCACGTGCCACGGCTGGGTGTTGCACCACGACGGGGTCCGCTGGGCGACCTCCAGCAGCTGCTCCAGGACGGCGCGGGGAACCGGGTCCGGCAGGAACCGCCGGCACGTCCAGCGGTCGGCCAGCATCGTGCGCAACGCCTCGAAGGCGGTGCCGGTCGTGGTGCTCACGCGGAACCTCCGGTCTCTTTTCGGGACCAGAGGCTAGCAGCAGTGGTCCCGAAAAGAGACCGTTGCGTTTAGAGTGACGCCATGCGGTACGAAGAGCTCGCCGACCTGCCGTGCTCGATCACGCGCCCGCTCGTGCTGCTCGGCGACCGCTGGACGTTGCTGGTCCTCAAGGAGGCGTTCGCGGGCGTGCGCCGGTTCAACGCGTTCCGCAGCCACCTCGGCATCCCGCGCAGCCGTCTGCAGGACCGCCTCACCCGGCTCGTGGAGCACGGCGTCCTGGCGCGGCGGCCCGCCGAGGACGGCGAGCACCCGGAGTACCGCCTGACCCGCAAGGGTCACGACCTCTACCCCGTCCTGATGGCGATCAGGGACTGGGGCGACTCGCACATGGCGCCCGACGGCCCGCCCGTGCACTACCGGCACACCGGCTGCGACGGCGAGGCCCACGTGAAGCTGGAGTGCGACGCGTGCGGGACCCGGTTGTCCGCACACGACGTGACGCCGCAGGCGGGGCCGGGACTGCGGTAGTCCCGGCCCTCACCTCAGCGGGTCAGCGCCAGCCCAGAGCCGGTGCGACGTGCACGAGGATGTTCTCCAGCACGTGCGCGTTGTACTCGACGCCGAGCTGGTTGGGCACGGTCAGCAGCAGCGTGTCCGCCTCGGCGATGGCCTCGTCCTCGGCGAGCTGCCGCACCAGCACGTCCGGCTCGGCGGCGTAGGAGCGGCCGAAGATCGCCTGGTTCGGCCCGTCGATGAAGCCGACGGAGTCACGGCTCTCGCCGTCGCCGCCGAAGTACATGTCGTCGAGCTCGGTGGTGATCGCGAAGATGCTGCGCGACACCGACACGCGCGGCTCGCGCTGCCAGCCCGCCTCGGTCCACGCCTTGCGGAACTCGCGGATCTGCTCGGCCTGCTGGACGTGGAACGGCGCGCCGCCCTCGTCGTACTTGAGGGTCGAGCTCATCAGGTGCATGCCCTGCTTCGCCGCCCACACCGCGGTGGCGTTGGACGCGGCGCCCCACCAGATGCGCTCGCGCAGGCCCGGCGAGTGCGGTTCGACGCGCAGCAGGCCCGGCGGGTTCGGGAACATCGGCCGCGGGCTCGGCTGGGCGAACCCGCCGCCCTCCAGCACCTTCAGGTACAGCTCGGTGTGCATCCTGGCCATGTCCGCCTCGGTCTGGCCCTCCGCGGGCTGGTAGCCGAAGTGGCGCCAGCCGTCCACGACCTGCTCGGGCGATCCCCGCGAGATGCCGAGCTGGAGCCTGCCGCCGGCGATGAGGTCGGCGGCGCCGGAGTCCTCGACCATGTACATCGGGTTCTCGTACCGCATGTCGATGACACCGGTGCCGATCTCGATGCGGCTGGTGCGCGCGCCGATGGCCGCGAGCAGCGGGAACGGCGAGGCGAGCTGCCTGGCGAAGTGGTGCACGCGGAAGTACGCGCCGTCCGCGCCCAGCTGCTCGGCGGCCACGGCCAGGTCGATCGACTGCAGCAACGTGTCCGCCGCCGACCTGGTCTGCGAGTGCGGGCTGTCCGACCAGTGCCCGAACGACAGGAAGCCAATCTTCTTCACATTTCAACTATACGGAGCCGCCGGCGGATCGGCCGGGTCAGGCGAACGGACCTCCCGCGCCGAACGCGTGCCCGGCGAAGCGGCGGCCGATCAGCTCGTGCGTGGCGGAGTCCGGGTGCAGGGCGTCGGGCAGCGGGTGCGTGACGGCGTCGCGCTCCCCGTACAGCGCCGTGCCCTCCAGGTGGTGCAGGTTCGGGTCGTCCCGGTGGGCCACGACTTCCCGCAGCGCGTCACGGATGACGCGCAGGGTGAGCTGCGGCGCCGGTCCGTGCGGGCCGGTCGCGACGAACGTCGCCTCGCCGCGGGCGAGCGCGTCCGGGTCAAGGGCGCCCGGACCCGGCGTGTCCTCGTGGATGCCGCAGTGGATCGGCGACATCAGCAGGAGCGGCGTGTCCGGGTGGCCGTCGCGGATCGTGTCGAGGAAGCCGTGCACCGCCGGCACGAACGCCCGCAGCCGCATCAGGTCGGAGTTCACGACGTTGATGCCGAGCTTCACGCTGATCAGGTCGGCCGGCCGGTCGCGCATCACCCGTGCCGTGAACGGGTCGACCAGCGCGCCGCCGCCGAAGCCGAGGTTGTGCAGCTCCACGCCGCCGAGCCGGGCCGCGACGGCGGGCCAGATGCCGGTCGGCGTCGTGGCGTTCGAGCCCTGGCTGATCGAGCTGCCGTGGTGCAGCCAGATCCGCCCCGACGGCTCGACCGGCCGTGCGGGCGCGTCGGTGCGCAACGCGACGAGGTCCACGCTTTCGTTGTGCGGCAACCAGATCTCGACGTGTTTGTCCCGCGTCGGAAGGTCGGTGAACCGCACCGTGCACGTCTCGCCCCGACGGACCTCGACCGTGCCGGTGGCCATGTCGGTCTCGACGTGGTCGCCGCCGCCGAGCCGTTCGCTCGCGACGACCTCCCCGTCGACGACGAGGTCGACGTGACCTCGCGGGCGGGCGACGCCGCGGAACGTCACGAACGTCGGGTGGACGACCAGCTCGATCGTGCTCGCCGCGGTGGCCAGCACGATCCGCACGCCGGACGGCCTGCTCTGCGCCCCCATCAGCTGCGGGTCGGGGAACCGGGTGCGCACCCACGACGGCAGGCGGTGCGGGAGGACGCCGCGGGCGGTCTCCTCCAGCTCGGCGGCGCCGCGCACGAACGCGCCGGTCAGCGGTGTGGTGATCATGGCGTTTCCTGTTCAGCGGGCACGGGCCAGGCCCGCAGGAGTGAGTCGAGCGCCACGACGGTCCTGTCCCAGGACTCCTCGGGAGCCGGGTCGCTGTGGTCGAAGTTGCCGCTGCGTTCGAGCGCGAGGAAGCCGTTGATGGTGCTGCCGAGCACCCGCACGGCGTGCACGTGCTCGTCACCGGGCACCGGATAGCCCCGCAGCACGGCACCGGCCTGCGCGCTCACACGTCTGGCCGCGGCGGAACGCACGACGTCCTCGCCCGCACGGCGTTGCAACGACTGCCATCGTCCCGGCGACCGGCGCGCGTACTCGCGGTGGGCGGCGGCGTACCCGCGCAGGGCGGCGAGGCCGGACCGTCCGGCGATGGCAGCGCCGACCCGGTCCGCGAGCTCTCCGAGCGCGAGCGCCGTCACGCCGTCGCGCACCGCCTCCAGGTCGCGGACGTGCGAGTACAGGCTGGGCGCCTGCACGCCGAGCCGCCGGGCGACCGCGGAGAGGGTGACGGCCTCGAACCCGGCCTCGTCCGCGAGGTCGGCGGCCTCGGCGACGACGACGGCCGCGGTGAGAGGAGCACGCATGACAGCCAGCCTACACTCCATAGGCGAATGCCTACGGGAAATAGGAAACGGCGTGCGGGATGAACCCGCACGCCGTTCCGGCCCTGTTTCCAGCGAAGAACCCGGCTCCGATCAGCCGAAGTTCACGTCACTGCACCACATGTACGCCTGGTCGAGGTGGGATGCCTGCCAGATGGTGAACACGATGTGGTGCCCGCGGTACGACCCGTTCGTCTGGACGTTGAACGAGATGTTCTGCGACGGCGCGTACCTGCCGGTCTGCGTGATGAAGTCGAGGTCGCCCCAGCCCAGTCGCTGCGTCTTGGGGTCGAACCCGTTCTTGCTCACGTACACCTTGAAGTAGTCGGCGCCGTGGCTCGCCTGGTCGTGCAACTGCATGGTGAAGTTCGCGCCGACCGTGGTGGTCTTCCACGCGCCGGGCGTGTTCAGGGAGTTGTTGCGCGACAGGGCGTTGCTGCACAGCTGTCCGTCCGGAGTGGCCCCCTGGAAGTTGCCGCGGAGACCGTCCCGCAGCGCGCTCATCCAGTTCCACATCGTGTCAGCGTTGGCCTGGAACGCCTGGTAGCACATGGGATCCTGCTGCTGCATCGCAGGGTTCATGTGCTGGTGCCCCCAGTCCTTCCAACACTGGTAGGCGCGCGTGGGCGGACCCACGATCGTGCCGTGCGCCGAGGCCGTCGGGACCCAAAGGAACGTGCAGGCCAGCACGGCGATGACTGCCGCGATCACGCCCCGTCCTCTGACCAGGGACCCGAAGGTGCTGCGCGTGCGCATCAATGTGCCTCCATTCTCCGTTGAACGTGCAGCGGCGGTGGCGGCGGACCGGGAGCGGCAGATTGGGAGCGCTCCCAGGGCATTTAGCCTACTGGTAACAGTTCGAAACCGCAAGGACACAGTCGGTGATCATCGTCTGCGGGGACGAGCGGTGAAGGTCCTTCAGGCCGCTGCCCGGTCCGTCCGAACGGCCGTCCGCCCAGGTCACCCCACGCGCTGTCACATCGGCCGCCGAGGCGGCGATGTCGTGTCCGAGGAGGGTGCGGTGACGAGGACGTTGAGGTCTCGCAGGGGCAGGTTCCTGGCGGGGCTGGCACTGGCGGCCGCGGTGGCGGGACTGGTGTTCGTGCTCCGGTCGTCGGCCGAGCAGAGGTCCTGGGAGAGCTCCGAGGGCACCGTGCGGGAGCGGCTGCGGTCCGGCAAGAGCTTCCAGGTGAAGGTCGAGTACCCGCTGCCGGACGGCTCGCGGCAGGTGGCGACCCTGGCGGAGAACGGGCCGGCGCGCCACCCCGGCGACCGCGTCACCGTGCGCTACGACCTGGAGAACGGTCAGGTGGCCGACGCGGCGCTGGCCGACAACGACCAGGCACACCGGGTCGTGGGCGTCATGCTCGGCGTCGTCGTGCTCGGCGGGATCTCCGTGAACGTGCTCGCGTGGGCACCGCGGCGGCGCTCGCGGACCTGAGGCGGTCCACACCGGACCCGTCTCCGGCGGCGGCGGAACCGGTGTGCGGTGCGCCACTGGGACCAACTGGTTGTGCGAGCGCCACTCGGATTGGGCACCCTTGACACGTCTGCTTCGCCCGAGGTGTGGAGGAAAAGTCGGTGACGCGCGCCGAGGACAGCACCGAGCACAGATCCGGCAGGCCGGAACTCGCCGACGTGTTCGCGGAGGACCCCGTGGGACGGGACCTCGCGGCCGTCGACTGGGCCGCGACGCCGCTCGGCCCGCCGCAGGACTGGCCGCAGAGCCTGCAAACCGCCGTCAGCGTGGTGCTGTCGTCGCGGTTCTCCATGTGGATGGCGTGGGGCCCGGAGCTGACCTTCTTCTGCAACAACGCCTATCGGCTGAACACGCTGGGCCGCAAGTACCCGTGGGCGCTCGGCCGCCCCGCCGCTCGGGTGTGGGCGGAGATCTGGGACGACATCGGGCCCAGGGTCGACAGCGTGCTCAGTTCCGGGCAGGCCACCTGGGACGAGGCGCTGCTGCTGTTCCTGGAGCGCTCGGGCTATCCCGAGGAGACCTACCACACCTTTTCCTACAGCCCGCTGCGCGACGACGACGGCGCCGTGGCGGGGATGCTGTGCGTCGTCAGCGAGGAGACCGACCGCGTCATCGGCGAGCGGCGGATGGAGACGTTGCGCGACCTCGGCTCCGACCCGAGCGTGGCGCGCGAGGAGCAGGAGGTGCTGGCGTTCGCCTGCGCGCAGCTCGAACGCAACCAGCGGGACCTGCCGTTCACCGTCACCTACCTCTTCTCGGACGGCCACGCGCGGCTGGCGGGGACCACCGGCATCGAGGGCGGTCACGCCGCCGCCCCCGCGTCCGTGTGGCCGGAGGACGAGGACGCGGTGTGGCCGGTGGCGGCGGCGCAGCGCGGCGAGTCCGTCGTCGTCGACCTCGCCGGGATCGACGGGCTGCCCACCGGCGCCTGGGAGCAGCCGCCCACCACTGCCCTGGTCGTGCCGCTGCAACGCGCGGGCGGTGAGCCGTACGGGTTCCTGGTGGCGGGCCTCGACCGGCACCGCCCCCTCGACGACACCTACCGCGGGTTCGTCGACCTGGTCGCGGGCCACCTCGCCGCCGGGATCGCCGGTGCCCGCGACTTCCGGGCGCAGCAGCGCAGGGCGGAGGAGCTCGCCGAGCTCGACCGCGCCAAGACGGCGTTCTTCTCCAACATCAGCCACGAGTTCCGCACGCCGCTGACGCTGATCATGGGGCCGCTCGGCGACCTGCGGGACCGGCTCGCGCAGGCGGACCCGCGGTCGTCGCAGGAGCTGGAGGTCATCCACCGCAACGGGTTGCGGCTCGGCAAGCTCGTCAACACGCTGCTCGACTTCTCGCGGCTGGAAGCGGGCCGCATGCAGGCGAGCTACCAGCCCGTCGACCTCGCGACGGTCACCGCGGAGCTCGCGAGCGTCTTCCGCTCGGCCGTGGAGAAGGCCGGGCTGGCCTTCGAGATCGACTGCCCGCCGCTGCCCGAACCGGTCTACGTCGACCTCGGGCTGTGGGAGAAGGTCGTCCTGAACCTGCTGAGCAACGCGCTCAAGTTCACCATCGAGGGCTCGGTGGGCGTCTCGGTGCGGGCGGCGGCCGGCCGGGCGGTCGTGACGGTCACCGACACCGGCGTGGGCGTGCCGGAGCACGAGATCCCACGGCTGTTCGAGCGCTTCCACCGCATCGAGCACACCTGGTCGCGGTCCAAGGAGGGCAGCGGCATCGGGCTCGCCCTGGTGCAGGAGCTGGTGGGCCTGCACGGCGGTGTCGTCCAGGTGCACAGCACCGAGGGCCACGGCACGAGCTTCGTCATCGAGCTGCCGTTCGGCAGGGACCACCTGCCCGCCGACGCCGTCACCGAGGACACCGCGCTGCCCGCGCCGTCCGACATCGCCGCGCCGTTCGTGCAGGAGGCGCTGCGGTGGCTGCCCGACCAGGGCCTCACCGTGGACGAGCTGCTCCTCAACACGGCGGGCAGCGCCGCGCCGGAGGTCACCGCCACCGTGCTCGTCGCCGACGACAACGCGGACATGCGCGAGTACCTGACCCGGCTGCTGGTGCGGGCCGGGTACCAGGTCCGCGCGGTCAACGACGGCCTCGCGGCGCTGGAGTCGGCCCGCGCCCACCCGCCGGACCTGGTGATCAGCGACGTGATGATGCCGCGCATGGACGGCCTGTCGCTCGTCACGTCGCTGCGCGCCGACCCGCGCACGATGGCGGTGCCGGTGCTGCTGCTGTCGGCGCGGGCCGGGCAGGAGGCGTCCGGCGAGGGCCTGCGGGCGGGAGCGGACGACTACCTCGTGAAGCCGTTCGCCGCCGCGGACCTGCTGGCGCGCGTGCGGGCGAACGTCGACCTGTTCCGCCTGCGCGGCCAGCACGCCCGCTGGCGCGACGCGTTGATCGACTCGTTGCAGGAGGCGTTCTTCGTCTGCGACGACGACGGCACGGTGGTCGAGATCAACGCCGCGTTCACCGACATCCTCGGCTACGGCCCGGAGGGCCTGCCCTACCCCGCGCCGCACCCGTGGTGGCCGGACGAGGAGACCGACCCCGAGGCGCGCAAGCAGTTCAACGCCGCGTTCGAGGCGCGGTCGGGACGCGACCAGCGCGGCCACACCGTGCCCGTGACGCACCGGGACGGCAGGCGGCTGTGGGTCAGCGCCCTGATGAACCCGGCCCGCGACCCGGACAGCGGCAGGACGATGACCGTCGGCACGTTCCGCGACGTGACGGCCGAGCACCACGCGCGCCGCCGGGAGACCGCGCTAGCCGAGATGAGCGTGCGGCTGTCGCGGGCGACCAGCACGGCCGACGCCCTGACCGGCGCGCTCGACCAGCTGCGGCACCTGTGGCGTGCCGACGTGCTGGCAGCGGTCTTCGGCAAGGGCGACACGCCGCGGGTGTGCGGCGCGGACGGCGACCTCGACTGGGACGAGCTGCAGGAGAGCCAGCGCACGACCCTCGGCGCGTTGACCGACCACCCCGCGCTCATCCCCGTCTTCGTCGGCGACGGCAGCACGGCGGTCGTCGTCGAGCACCCCGACGGGCCGATGGTGCTGTGGCTGCGGCTCGACCAGCGCCACCAGTTCACCGACCAGGACGAGATCCTGCTGTCGCTGCTGGCCGGTCACCTCACGCAGGGCCTGTCCCGCGCGCACCAGATCGACCAGCAGCGCGAGACGGCGCTGGCGTTGCAGCGGGCCATCCTCGGCCCGTCGCACCTGCCGGGCGGGTTCGCGGTGCGCTACGAGCCGGCGGCACGGCCGCTGGAGGTCGGCGGCGACTGGTACGACACGTTCCCGTTGCCCGACGGGCGGATCGGCATCGTCGTCGGCGACTGCGTCGGCCGCGGCCTCACCGCCGCCGCCGTGATGGGCCAGCTGCGCAGTGCCTGCCGGGCGTTGCTGTTGCAGGAGATCGGGCCCGCGCACGCGCTCATGACGCTCGACCGGTTCGCCGCCGCCATCCCCGGAGCCCTGTGCACGACGGTGTTCTGCGGCGTGCTCGACCCGGCGACGGGTCACCTCGTCTACTCCAGCGCCGGGCACCCGCCCGCGATCCTCGCGCTGGCCGACGGGACCACCGAGCTGCTGGAAGGCGGCCGGTCCATCCCGATCGCGGTCAAACCGGGTGTGCGGCGCACCGAGGCCGAGTGCACGCTGCCGCCGCGGTCCACCCTGCTCACCTACACCGACGGCCTGGTGGAACGCCGCCGCTGCTCGCTCACCGAAGGCATCGAGAAGGCCGCGCTGGCCGTCCAGGAAGGACGGTCGAGCGGGCTGGAGGACCTGGCAGGCCAGCTGATGGCGGACCTCGCGCCGGCGGACGGCTACGACGACGACGTGGCGCTGCTGCTCTACCGGCACCCCGCGCCGCTGGACCTGTCCTTCCCGGCGGAGGCGAACCGGCTGCACGAGACCCGCGGCACCGTGCGCGACTGGCTGCGCCAGTGCGGGTTCTCCCCCGGACGCGCCCAGAGCGTCCTGCTGGCCGTCGGAGAGGCGTGCGCGAACGCCATCGAGCACGCCTACCGCGGCACACGGCGCCGCGACGTCCGCATCCGGCTGGAGACCGCGGGCGACGCCGCGCTGCTCGCCACCGTCGCGGACTCCGGCACCTGGAAGACCCCGATGGACGACCCCGAGGCGCGCCGCGGCCGCGGGACCACGATCATGCTGTCGATGATGGACGAAGTAGCCATCCTCCCCGACCCGACCGGTACGACCGTGACGATGCAGGTGATGATCAACGATGACGCCGCTCAAGATCGACAAGACGACCGACTCGCAGGGGAGGTCGGTGGTCAAGGCGGTAGGTGAGATAGACCTGAGCAACACCTCCGCCTTCTCCGCCGCGCTCGCGGAGACCTCCGGCCCGCTCGTGGTGGACCTGACCGAGGTGCTCTACATCGACAGCGCGGGGATGAGCGTGCTGTTCACCTACGCCGACCGCGCGGAGATCGTGGCGAGCCCGCTGCTCGCGCCGATCATCGAGGTGTCGGGCCTGACGTCGATGGCGAAGGTCCACGGCATGGACGCCTGACCCCGCGGGAACGCGGGGGCCCCACGTTCCCGCCCGGGAAACGTAGGGCCCCCGCGTTCCCGTCGACGGCCGTGGGCAGGTGGGGTCAGCGGCGGAGGCGTTCGGCGGCCAGCCGGCCCGAGATCAGCACCGGCGGGATGCCCACGCCCGGTGTCGTGCCGCTGCCCGCCAGCACCACGTTGCCGTCGCGGAACGGCAGGTTCGCCGGCCGGAACGGCCCGGTCTGCGCGAACGTGTGCGCGGCCGAGAACGGCGTCCCGGCGGCCTGCCCGTCACGCGCCCAGTCGTCCGGCGTCACGATCGCGAGTGGTTCCGGGTCGACCAGGAGCTTGCGCGCGGACATCTCCTCGATCAGCTGCCCGGTGTACCGCTCGGCCAGCTTCTCCCAGCGCAGCGGCGCCACGTCGAGGTTCGGGCACGGCGCCAGCAGGTACTGCAGGTGCCTGCCCTCCGGCGCCAGCTCCGGGTCGGTCAGCGACGGGGTGGTGAGCAGCAGTGACGGGTCGCTCATCAGGGTGCCCTGACGGATGATCTCGTCGAACGTGCCGTCCCACTTCTCGCCGAAGGAGATGGTGTGGTGCGCGAGGTCGTCGGCCACCCGGCTGGAGCTGAGGTGGACCACGACCGCCGACGGCGACCAGCGCAGCGGCACGACCCGGCGGGGCTTGCCGCGCAGCAGCCGCGTGCTCTGCGCCGGTCCCGTCGCGAGAACCACGGCGTCGCAGGGGAAACGGGCGTCGGACGTGTGCACGGCCGCGACCCGGTTGCCGGTGCGTTCCAGCTCGGTGACCTCGACGCCGTAGACGAACTCGACCCCGGCGGCAGCGGCAGCGTCCGCCAGTGACTGAGGCACCGCGCGCATGCCGCCGCGCGGGAACCACACGCCCGCGATGGTGTCCATGTACGAGATGACGGCGTACGCGGCGAGAGCGTCACGGGGCGCGACACCGGCGTACAGGGCCTGGAAGGTGAAGACCCGGCGCAGCCGGTCGTCGTGCAGGAACTTGCCGACGGCGCGGGCGAGCGAGCCGAAGCCGCCGAGGCGGGCGAGCTTCACCAGGTCGGGGCCGAGCAGGTCCAGCGGGGAGTCGAAGCTCGCGCCGATGAACCTGTCCCGCTCGACCTCGTAGAGCCGGCCCAGCCAGTCGCGCAGGTCGCGGTAGCCCTGCGCCTCCCGCGCTCCGGCGAAGTCGTGCACCGCCTGTTCCATGCGGTCCGCGTCGGTGTGCACGTCGAACGCGCTGCCGTCGGCGAACGTCGCGCGGTAGGCCGGGTGCAGCGGCAGCAGTTCGAGGTGGTCCTCCCGCCGCGCGCCGACCGCGCCGAAGGCGTCGTCGAGCAGTTCCGGCATGGTCAGCACGGTCGGTCCCGTGTCGATGCGGTGGCCGTCCACGTCGAGCCGGCCCGCGAGCCCGCCGGGGTGCGGCTGCTTCTCCAGCACCGTCACCTCGTGCCCGGCCCCGCGCAGGTGCAGCGCGGCCGACAACCCGGAGAGACCGGCTCCCACCACGACCACACGGTCCGTGCGGCCCTTCACCACGTGCACCACTGCTGCTCTCTCTCCTGCTCAGGTCGTCCGCGCCACGGCGCGGTCCGCGAGGCGCACCAGCTCGTGCCGCGCCTCGTCGTCGATCGCGGCGCGGTCCAGCGCCGCCAGTCCGGTGGCCGCGAGGCGGCCGATGTACTCCTCCACCGCCGCGACGGCTCCCAGCTCCACCAGCAACGATCGCACCTCGTCCACGGTCCGGCCGGTGACGGCCCCGCCTTCGAGGCACCGCCGGAGCAGCTGCTGCGCCGCCGGGCGGTCCTGCGCACGGGTCAGGGCGATCGACATCAGCGGCGTCCGCTTGCCCTCCCGCAGGTCCTCCCCCACCGGCTTGCCGGTCACCGACGAGTCGCCGAACACCCCGATGAGGTCGTCGCGCAGCTGGAACGCCACGCCGATGTCGTGGCCGTAGGCGCGCAGGCAGTCGATGACGTCGTCGCTCGCCCCGGCGAGCGCCGCGCCGAGGTGCAGCGGCCGTTCGACGGTGTAGGCGGCGGTCTTGAGCGCCGCGACCCGCACGGCGTGCTCCATCGACTCCTCGCGCCGGGCGACCGCCAGCAGGTCGAGGTGCTGTCCCATGATCATCTCGGTGCGCATCGCCTGCCACGGCCCCCACGCGCGGCTGAGCACGTCCATCGGCAGGCCCGCGGTCATGAGCGCGTCGTCGGCCCACGCCAGCGCCAGGTCGCCCACCAGGATCGCCGCCGAGTCGCCGTACTGGCGCGCGCTGCCCGCCCAGCGCTGCTGCCGGTGCCGCGCCGCGAACGACTCGTGCACGGCGGGCTTGCCGCGCCGGGTCGCCGACCGGTCCATCACGTCGTCGTGCACGAGCGCGCAGCACTGCAGCAGCTCCAGCGCGACCATCGCCCGCACGACGGCGTCCGCGGGCGGTGCTCCCCCCGCCGCGCGCCACCCCCACCAGGCGAACGTGGGCCTGATCCTCTTGCCACCGGCCAGGACGAGGCCGCGCAGCTCGGTGCTCAGCTCGGGCGCCAGGTCCTGCCTGGCCGCCAGGAAGTCGTGCAGGGCGTCGTCCAGGAGGACCCTGAAGTCGTCGACGTGTGACGTGCGAGCGTCCACGCTGGTCAGCAGCGACATCGGTGTTCCCCCGGGATGGTCGGCGGGCGTTGGGTGGTTCGAGCTAAGCAGCGAGATCGGAGGTCCGCATGATGAGCGGTGTCGTTGTGCGCCGGAGCACCGTCGGAATTAGCGTGGACCCACCATCTCCGCGAAAGGACAGCTGATGTCGGCTGAGCGCGAACTGGACGCCGCGGGTATCACCGCACCGGCGTTGCGCGACGCGTACCGGCGCTGCCGTGAGCTCAACGCGCAGCACGGCCGTACCTATTATCTGGCAACGAGGTTGCTCAGCGCGGAGCAACGGCCCGCCGTGCACGCGCTGTACGGGTTCGCCCGCTGGGTGGACGACGTGGTCGACGACGTCCACAGTGGACTGGACGAGAAGGTCGCCGCTCTCACGGCGATCGACGGGCGGGTGCAGGCCGCCCTGAAGGACGGGGCGACCGACGACCCGGTGCTGTCGGCGCTGATCGACACCGTGCACCGCTACGACATTCCCGTCGCGCACTTCCAGGACTTCATGGCCTCGATGCGGATGGACCTCACCGTCACCGACTACCCCACGTACGCCGATCTCGAACGCTACGTGCACGGCTCGGCCGCCGTGATCGGGTTGCAGGTGCTCCCGGTGCTCGGCACCTGCGTGCCGAGGGAGGAGGCCGAACCCGCCGCGGCGGCGCTCGGCGTCGCCTTCCAGCTCACCAACTTCATCCGCGACGTCGGCGAGGACCTCGACCGCGGCCGGGTGTACCTGCCCGCGGACGAGCTGGCGGCGTTCGGCGTCGACCGCGAGCGGCTGCTGCACGCGCGGACAGCGGGCCAGGCCGATCCTCAGGTCAAGGCCGCGCTGCGCGACCAGGTGCGGCGGGCACGCGGCGTCTACCAGAAGGCGTGGCCCGGCATCGGGATGCTCGCGCCCCGGTCGCGGCCGTGCGTGCTGACGGCGTACCGCCTCTACGGCCGCATCCTCGACCTCGTCGAGGACGCGGACTGCGACGTGCTGTCGCGCCGCGTCGTCGTGTCGAACGGCAGGCGGCTCGCCGTCGCGCTGCCGGCGCTCGCGAGGGCGGTGTTCGCCCGTGCCGCCTGACAAGGCCCCCGAGGGGAAGGTCCCGCTGCGCGACCGGATTCCGTTGCGCGTCTACCAGAGCCCGCCGTGGCGTGAGCAGCGGCCGACGTGGCAGGACGCGAAACCCGCCCTGATCGAGGCGGCTTTGAAACGCGCGATGGCACGTCCGTCCGGCAACTGGTTCGTCGCGGGCGCGAGCAGGGACGTGGTGAAGGGCAAGCCGTGCGGGCGCACCATCGCTGGCCAGGAGGTCGTGCTCTGGCGCGGCCCGCACGGGGTGCTCATGGCCGGGTCGGGGTCGTGCCCGCACCTGGGAGCGCCGCTGTGCGACGGCGCCGTGGCCGAGGGCAAGCTGATCTGCCGCTGGCACGGGCTCGCGCTCGAAGGCAAGCGGTTCGGCGCGTGGACGCCCTACCCCGCGCACGACGACGGCGTGCTCGTGTGGGTCCGGCTCGACCAGGTGGGCGGCGAGGAGCCGCTGGACGCCCCGGTCCTGCCCGTGCGTCCGCCGGAGGGGTCGATCGACGCGGTGGCGACGCTCATCGGCCGCTGCGACCCGGAGGACGTCGTCGCGAACCGGCTCGACCCGTGGCACGGCGCGTGGTTCCACCCGTACTCGTTCGCCAACCTGCACGTCCTGGAGACGCCGACCGAGGCGGACGACCGCTTCCTGGTGGAGGTGACGTTCCGGCTCGCCGGACGGATCGGCGTGCCGGTCGTCGCCGCGTTCACCTGCCCGGAGCCGCGCACGATCGTGATGCACATCGTCGAGGGCGAGGGCAGTGGCAGCGTGGTCGAGACGCACGCCACGCCGATCCGCGAGGGCAGGACCGCCGTGGTCGAGGCCACCATCGCGCACTCGGACCGTCCGGGGTTCGCGCTGGCCAAGCCCGCCGCCGGAATGTTTCGGCCGGTCATGAGGTGGGCAGCCGCACGGCTGTGGCGTGACGACCTCGCCTACGCCGAACGTCGCCACGCGCTACGACAGGCGGGCCGCTTCCCGGACTGACACCCCCCGAGTTGCGTCGTTTCTGAGTCGATTTTACGATGGTCCCATCATCGTGGTCGTCTCAGCAGAGGACGTGCGTCATGCCCGAGTTGTCCCGTTTGCCCCAACCGGTCGCGGAGTCGTGGGACTGGCAGCTGTCCGGCCTGTGCCGAGGCATGGACAGCGCCTACTTCTTCCACAAGCCGAACGAGCGGGGCGCCGCGCGCGAGCAGCGCGAGGCCACGGCGAAGGCGATCTGCCAGCGCTGCCCCGTCATGGAGAAGTGCCGTTCGCACGCGCTGGAGGTCCAGGAGACCTTCGGCATCTGGGGAGGGCTGGGTGAGAGCGAGCTGAGGGCGATCCTCGCGAAGCGGGCCCGCCGGACGTCGTGACGTACACGCCGCGCGCGGTCGCGGGGATGCTCGGCATCGCCCCGACCACGCTCAGGACGTGGGACCAGCGGTACGGCCTGGGCCCGTCGCACCGCACGGGCGGCGGCCACCGCCGCTACGACGACGCGGACCTGGAGGTCCTGCGCCGCATGGTCGTGCTGATCGGCCAGGGCGTCTCCCCCTCGTCCGCCGCGGTGCTGGCCCGCAGGGGCCCCGCCGCCCGGCCGGCCCACCCGCACGCACCGCTCGGCACCGACGACGCGACGGCCGCCCAGCGGGGTTTCCTCACCGCGGCACGACGTCTCGACGAACCCCTCATGCTCGACCTCGCCGCGAAGCTCCTCTCCGACCACGGCGTCGTGTCCGCGTGGGAGTCGGTCTTCGTGCCGTGCCTGGTCGAGCTCGGCGAACAGGTCTCCGAACGAGGCCAGGGCGTCGAGGTCGAGCATCTGGCGAGCGGCAGCATTTTGCACTCGTTGCGGGAGGTCCCCCGCGCACCCGGCCCCGGTGTGCTCGCCGCGTTGCTGTCGTGCGCACCCGACGAACAGCACGTGCTGGCACTGGAGGCACTGGGCGCGGGGCTGTCCGAGGAGGGCTGCCACTGGCGCAACCTCGGGGCACGGGTGCCACCCGACGCGTTGTTCGACGCGGTGGCGCGGCTGCGCCCGTCCGTCGTGCTGGTCTGGGCGCACCGGACCGACCTCGCCGAGCAGGTGCCGCTGGACGAGCTGTGCGCACGGTCCGGTGCCACGGTGGCGGTCGCCGGGCCGGGGTGGGCGGGGCTGCCGCTGCCGGACGCGGTGCTCCACCCCGCCCGCCTGTCCGACGCGATCGAACTGGTGCTGGACCGCGTCCGCGCCTGACCCCGAACCGCCCCCTGACGCCGGCTCACCTTTGCCACGCGGGAGCCCTACGTTTCCGTGTAGGGCACGCGGGAGCCCTCCGTTTCCGTGAGGCGCACGTGGGGTCCCGCGTGCGGCCGGGGCGGCTACACCGAGCGCCAGCGGCGGGCCGCGGCGCGCAGCAGCGGCACGCGTCCCTCCACCGGCACGCTCCACAGCTCCGTCCCCGCCACGCCCCAGCGGCTCAGCAGGCGGTTCGCCGCGGCGAACCCCGTGGTGGCCGCGCGTTCCATCAGCGCCACCGGCAGGTTGATGCGCACCAGGTCGCCCGCCACCACCAGGTACTCGTCGGGTGTCGTCACGCCCGGCCTGCCCGCGTAGCCGCCCGCCGGGAACAGCGGGCAGTCCGCGCGCAGCTCGTGGCGCTCGTCCACGATCCCGGCCCGTTTGGTCTCCGGGTAGACCTCGGTGAGCTGCTGCCACAGCCGCGCCCGCGCCGACTCCTCGTCCACGTCGTCGGGCAGCGCGTAGCCGTGCAGCTCCACGACGGACCCGCCAGTGCGGGCGGCCCAGGCCCGTGCCTCGTGCTCGTAGTGGTCGAGGACGCTGATGTTGTCGAGCAGGTCGTGCCCGCCCGTGCCGAGGAAGCCGGGCCGGTCGGCGTCGACCGGGAGGTCGAGCCAGTACCGCGACACCAGGAACCGCGGCGCGGTCTGGAGCGCGCCGACCTTCCGCCGCCACGCGGCGTCCGCGAGCGACGGCGAGGCGCCGACCAGTGAGCGCAGGCCGGGGACGTCCGCGGCGAGCACGACGGCGTCGGCCTCGATCGCGCCTTCGCCGATGGTCACCGAGAACCGCTTGCGCTCCCCCGGCAGCACCGACCGCACCTCGACGCCCGTGCACACGGTCGCGCCCAGCGAGGCGAGGTGCCGGCCGAGCGGCTCCCACAGGCCGTGCGGGAACGGGTCGGCGGCCACGTCGAACAGCAGGCCCTCGCCGGAACCGAGGAAGTAGATGTGGAACATGACCGCGAGCTCGGCCGCCGACATGCGGGTCGGGTGGGCGAAGAAGCTGCGCGAGAACACCTCGAACGCGAGCGCGTGCGCCGCCTCCGGGAAGCGGATGCGCTCCAGGTAGGTCGCCGCGTCGAAGTGGTCGAGCTCCTCGTAGACGCGCGGCACCGCCACGTCGAGCAGCGACAGCGCGGCGCGAGCGTTCACGTCCGGCAGGTCGCGCCAGCGGAACGTGGGGCTGTTGCGCAGGAACGCCAGCACGTTCCACGGCACGGTCGTCGGCAGCCCGGCGAACGAGTCGCGGGGGCCGGAGGCGTGCTGCAACGGGTAGTCGGGCAGGGCGACGAGCGCACGGCCGGTCGGGTCGACGCGCTTCAGCAGCGCCCGCAGGTTGTAGTACTGCCGGAAGAACGCGTGGAAGCCACGGGTCATCGTGACCTCGCTGCCGTCGGCGAGCCGGGTGCTCCAGCCGCCGGCCCGGCCGCCGAGGTAGTCCTCGCGCTCGCACAGCACGACCCGCGCGCCGCGTTCGGCCAGCAGCGTCGCGGCCGACAGACCGGCGATGCCACCGCCCACCACCGCGATCACGGGCGCGTCCCCGTCGAAGTGCGCTCGCCCGGCCGGTGCCGGTACCCGCACGGCCCGGCGGTCCCTCACGACCGCTCCGGCGCGTGACCGAGGAACGTGTGCACGACGCCGAGCTGCAAGCCCGGCACGGGTGCGCTGCGCACGCCGACGAAACCGTTGCGCCGCAACCGGTCCCGCAACGCCGTCGCCCCGTCGAAGTCCATCACGCTGCGCCACAGGTAGGTGTAGAGCGACCGGTCGCCCGTCACGAGCCACCCGGCCGGCACGACGATCCCGCACAGCGCGGTCCACACCGCCGTGTCCACCAGCGAGTCGCGCACCGAGTACTCGTGCAGCACCAGCCGGCCGCCCGGTTCGAGGAAGTCCTTGACCCTGCGCAGGGTCGCGTCCGGCTCGGGCAGGTTGCGCACCAGGTAGGCGGCGAACACCGCGTCGAACGTGCCCTCGTCCACGTCCTCCGCCCGGCTGTGCACGAACTTCACCGTGGACGGCCAGCGCTTCCGCCGCGCCTGGTCGAGCATTCCCTCCGAGGCGTCGACGGCGACGATCTCCACGCCCGGCGCCGCCGCGACCAGTGCCGCCGTGGAGGCCCCCGTCCCGCACCCGAGGTCGAGCACCCGCATGCCGGGCTTGAGCCGCAACGCCCCGGCGGAGCGCCGCAACGCCTGGTGGTAGCCGGGGTTCAGCCCGACGAGGAGGTCGTAGCCGCGTGCGGCGCGGTCGAACTTCCCCGGTACCTCAAGCTTGTTCACGTGCGCGCCTTTCCCGTTCCCGATCTCCCACGACGACCGTATGGGTGACACGGCCGATCCGCACGACGACGGGACCGGAAACCGTCAGGTGGCTTTCGAGATCGCGTAGTAGGAGTCGACCGTGTCGCCGTCGATCCCCACGTACGCGTCGACCCACCCGGCGGCCGCACGCACCAGCACGTCCAGCACGGCGTACGCCTGACCTTGCGCCAACGCCATCAACACGGACACGACGCGGCCGTTGTCCGCACAGGCCAGCCCGCTCAGCAACGCGGAGGCGGCGTCCACCGCGCTCTCCTCGGGCGGTGCGCCGGGGACCGTCACCGCGATCCGCGCGGCCGGGTCGAGCGAGCCGCACGGGATGCCCCGCAGCAGGATCGCCGCGCACGCGTCGATGGCGACCATCGTCGCCTGGTCGTCGGACGCCAGGGTCCGCACGACACCGGAGGCCCACGGGAGGTCACGCCGGTTCACGGCGCCAATCGCGGCCAGGGTCAGGTTCCTGGCCCGAGAGTCGTCGAGCAGCTCCATCGACGGCATGTCTCCTCTCCAGTCGTTCCCCGACCGGCATGTGTCCCGCGCACGTTCTGTCCGTCCACAACGCCGTCAATGGTCAAACGACCGGACGGGCCGTGCACGACGACCGGAGTGCGGTTCACCCGTCCGCAGCAGCGTGGACGAGTGAACATGGCCTTCATCGCGGACCGGCGGACCACTCCCGCGCCGCCCGGCGCAGCGCGGGCGTCACCCAGGCCGTCACGACCCCGCACAGCAGCACCGCGAGCCCGGCGGCGATCCCTGCCCGCGGGTCGCCCGCCGTCACGGACACCACCCCGGCGAGCCCGGCGCCGAGCGGCTGGCCGAGACCCCAGGCCAGCATCCTGGCCGTCGTGTTCACCCGCGACCGCAGCTCTTCCGGGCACACCTGCTGCCGGTAGGTGATGCCGTTGATCACCACGGCCGCCCCGGCCGCGCCCCAGTACACCGCCGCCGCGCACACCGGCAGCCAGTGCCCGCTCACCAGCACGAGCACGCCACCCAGCAGCGACGCCGGCAACGCCGCCAGCGCGACAGCGGCGTTGCCCCACCTCGCGGTCAGCCGCGGCAGCGTCCGTGCGGCGATGATCGCGCCCACACCCCAGCAGCTGAACAGAGCGGCGAGCCGGACGTCCCCGCGCGGTGCGATGCCCAGGACCTTGTCGGCGTACGGCACCAGCACCGCGAAGTACGCGCCGGTCACCACCGAGTGCGTCGCGCCGACGAGAGTCAGCGTGCGGACCACCGGCTCCACCCACACGAACCGCAGGCCCTCCCGCACGTCCGCGACGAGCTCACCGGCTCCCTTGACCGGCCGCGGGTTCGCCAGGCTCGTCGTGATGGCCCGTAACAACAACGCCGACGCGACACCGGTCAGCGCGTTCACCGCCAGCAGCGCCGCCGGGGCGACGACCGCCACGAGCAGCCCGGTGAGGCCCGGCACGACGAGCTCCAGCACCGTGGTGCGGCCGAAGACGACCGAGTAGGCGGCCGTGAGCCGTTCCTTGCCGACCAAAGCGGGCAACGCGCCGAAGTTCGCGGCGTCGAAGAACACGAACGCGGTCTGCGCCGCGAACGCCACCACCACGACGTGCGGAGCGGTCAGCACGCCCGCGAGCCACGCCAGCGGCACGCTCGCCAGCACGGCGGCCACGGAGAAGTCGAGCGCGACCATCATCTTCCGGCGGTCGAGCCGGTCCGTGAGCGCTCCGGCGAGCAGGCCGAACACCAGGTACGGCAACGCCTCCGCCGCGGCCACCGCCGACGTCCAGCCCGCCGACCCGGTGAGCTGGTAGACGAGGACGGGCAGCGTCACGGCCGCGATCACGGCGCCGAAGACCGACAGCGTCCGCGCGTGCAGATAGCGCGCGAAGTCGCGACCTGCCGCGAAGTCCCCCATGCCGCTCAGCCTAGGACGTTGCCGCCGCCGGTGGATCTTCCACGTGTGGCAGGCCCGCCCAGGGCTCTGGTGCGATCACACCAGAGCCCCGGGGGGTGGTTCAGGAGCGTGTCCTGTGCCGGGTCACTACTTCTTCGAGGCGGCTGCTGCTGCTTTCTTGTGCGCGTCGTACTGCCTCTTCGCCTCCAGCACGTCCGTGACCGTGCACCAGCCGTACGCGGCGGAGGTGGGGATGTCCCGGATGCAGATCATCTCCTCCTTGTTGGTGTCGGTGTTCGACGTCACCGCGACCGAGGTGAAGTAGTGGCCGGGCGTGCCCTTCTTGAAGATCACGCACCAGTCGCCGTACTCGACGCCGACGAGGCCGGGGACGGCGTAGATGCCGGGTGGCGCGTTGGGGTCGAGCTTGCCCGCCGGGTACGAGGCGTCGATCACCGTGCCCTCCCACAGCTCGCCGACGGCCTGGTTGAAGGTGCGGTGTGCCAGGTACTGCCCCGGCTCTTCGATCATCATGCGCAGCAGGCGGGCCACCGGCAGCCGCCTCGACGTGTCGGCGGCGGGCTTGTCCGGTCCCCCCACGGGCACCCCGCCCGGGACCTGCTGCGGCAGCCACGACCGCAGCCACTCCGGCACCTCGATCGCGGCCATCAACGGCGGGACCACGTCCCGCGTCAGGAAGTCCGCCCATCGCTCGCGCTGGTCCCACCGGACCCAGTCCTGCCCTCGGGGCGCGGCGGGCACCGCGGTCGTGAAAGACCGCCGGACCGACTGGCGCACGGTGCCGCGGACCTGCGCGCGCAGTGCGAAGATCATCGAGGTCATCGGCTGTCCTCCTGCGCACCGCTCGCGGCGAGCTCGGCGAGCGCCGCCTTGGTGTCCTCGGCGATCCAGAGCAGCAGCTCCTGCTCGCTGACCTGGGCCCACCGCGCGGGATCGGTCTTCGCCGCCTCGGCGAGACCGGCGGCGATGCCCGCGGCGATCCGCTCGGCCAGCCCGCTCGCGAGCGGCGGCTCGGCGGGCGGGCCGGCCTTGCCGCCCGCCACCGCCGTCTTCCGCGGGGTCACGTCGACGGCCTCGGCGGCCGTCCTGGTTCTCTCGGGTAAGGATGGCTCTTCCATGGGCGCGAGTATGCCCGGGAGATGATCCACAGTCCATGAACGAGAGGGCATGCGCGGGGCCGTTGTGCGTTGCCCCGCAGGCGAAGTCGTGGCCGGGCCGGTGCTCGGCCCGGCCACGCGCACGGCATCAGCCGAGCAGGCAGAGCAGCGAGCAGGCTTTCGCGGACGACCAGTCGCTGTACGCCCGCGTCCCGTTCACCGGCGTGTACTTGGCCTTCGCCTTGTTGGTCAGCGGGAACAACGACAGCAGCGCGTACGTCGAGCAGTGCACCACCTTCGACTCACCCGGCTGCAACGCGAACGGCCCCGTCTGGCAAGCCGGTTCCACGTCGTCGACGACATAGGCGTCCGTGATCGCGATCGGGCCGTTGTTGGTGACGGTCACGCGCCAGTAGGCGGTCGCGTTCAGCAGCCCGAGGATGCCCACGGGCGCCTGCTTCACCCACGGCCCGGCACCGCCCGCCTTGCAGTTCGACGGCGTGTACGAGCCGCAGATCTCCTTGTTCACCACCACGTTCGGCGCGCACGCCGAGCCGGGTGCCACCTGCCGCGTCACGGTGTTCGACGTGAGACTGCCGGTGGCGTCCTCGGCGCCGGCCGTGTTGGCGACCGACGTGACCGGGCAGTCGGCGGAGATGGTGGTGCGGAAGCACATCTGCGGCGCGTCACCGGTGAACTCCACGACCAGTGACGGCTGGTTGCCGCCGCCGAAGTCGGACGCGTTGTTCAGCACGATCGTCGCCGTGACGGTGAGCGAGGCGGCCTGGACACCGCTCAGGTCGACCGTGCCGTCCGGGGCGAAACCCGGTGTGGCGACGGGGTTTCCACCCTGGTCGAGGACCGTGACGGTGGACGCGCCGAGGTTCACGTTCGCCGGGGTGACGCCGGTGAGCCGCGCCCTGTCGTAGGTGACGGCGTGCGGTTTGCCGTCGCAGTAGAACTGCGCCGGGTTGAGCGACACGGAGGCGCCACTGCGCACGCAAGGCGACGCCCCCGTGTCAGGATCCATCGAGAACAGCACGCCCGCGTCGCCCAGCCCGATCAGGCAGCCGGTGGGCTCGTCGAAGGCGTAGCCGTAGTCCCTCGTGTTACCGCCGTTGACGTTCGGGTGGGTGATGCGCAGCGGCAGACCGGCGCACGAGGTGCCGGTGCTCCAGTCGTGGCACACCGCCGCGCCCTGGTACGGGCCGCCCCAGATCGGGAAGTAGCCGCGCACGCGGTCACCGGTGCGGACGACCTCCGGGTTGAACACCAGGACGCCGTTCTCCAGCCCGGCCGCAGCCACGGGGGCGGGCAGCGGAGAGCCGTCGACCGCGTAGCAGGTGGTGACGTTGACCCCCGTCGTGCTGGCGCACACGCCGGTCTCCGCACCCGTCGTGCTGTAGGCGGTGTAGGCGTTGTAGATGTGGTTCCCCAGCGGCCCCACCGGTTTCGCGGCAGGCCAGCCGGCGCACGCGGTGGTGGTGGCCGGGTCGAAGCAGCCGAGCACCGGCACGGTGCCGGAGGGCATCGACGACGACGCGAACAGCTTGCCCGCCGCGACGGCCAGCGCGCCGAGGTAGTACCCGCCGCTGTTGGTGAACGGCACGATCGGCGCGTAAGGCTGGTTCGCGCAGGCGCTCTGGGTGGCGAGCGTCCAGCACAGCACGTGGCCGGAGGTCGCGACGCCGTAGGCGTTCCCGTTCAGCTCCACCAGCCCGGCCAGCTCGATCGTCTGGCCGCCGCGGTCCATCAGCGGCCAGTAGCCGCAGTTGCCGGGCGCGGCGAGGTCGAGGCAGGCGACGCCGACCGACGTCGCGGTGGTCGCCGAGTAGTAGACGCGGTCCGGGTTCGCCGGGTCGCGGACGTACTGGGGTTCCAGCCCGCTCTGGATGTCACCGGCGCCGAACGGGCCGGGAGTCGTGCCGAGCTGCTTCGGCCACGGGCCGCCCGCGCAGGGCGCGTTGGTCGTGAGATCGGTGCACACCAGCTTCGGGACCGAGGGGGCCGCGTGGTGGTAGATGTTCCACGCCTGAAGGCTGCCGTCGGTGGTGCGGTGCAGGATCGGCGTGAAGCCGTCGCCGCCCGTGGAGCTCGCGCTGGCCTGGACGGGAGGCGTCAGCAGACTGGAGAGAGCGGTTCCACCGTTGCGCACGCCGGGATGCGTGGCGGTGACGGTCGGTCCCTCGGAACCGGTCCAGCCCGGTGGTACCTGGAGCGAACCGGAGACGAGCGTCTGGCCGGCTCCGACGGTGTCGCTGATGGTCGCGGGGCCGTCGGCCCCGCTGGAGTAGGACACGACCCAGGTGGCGACGTCACCGTGGGAGGCGGGGTCGGACACGCCCTGCACGGACTTGGTGAGCGTGGAAGCGGCGGGCTGGGCGGACACGGGGGCGGCGGCGGTGACGGCGCTACCCGCGAGCACGGTAGCCAGCGCCAGCGCGGGCAGGCGTCTTCGCACGAGCGTTTCCTTTCGTCGACGTGATTCGCGAACGGACGCCGACGTTAGGCCCGCTGGAGCACTCCGGCGGACACCTCACCCGCGTGCGCGGCGGAACTGCCCCTTCAGACCAGCGCGCGAGGGCGGAACACGCGGCCCGGCGGGTGTTTCCACATCAGTCTCGAATGGACTTTCACCCCTCCGGCCATAGCCCTGCCCATTGGACAACCTGATGGGTGGAGGCCAGGATGAGCCGGGTGGCACTCGACGCCGAAGCCCGTTCGATCGTCCTCCGCCGCTACTCCCAGCACGTGATCGAGCTTGTGCTGCTGGTGGCCGTGTCCCTGCTGAGCCTGGTGCCGGGGTTCTTCCTGGCGGCGGGTCTGGTGAGACTCGGGGTGCCGTCCGAGCACTTCGCCCTCCTGGCGGTACTCCCGATGGCCGTGGTGCCCCTGCTCGCGGTGGCGTGGGCCGAGATCTGGTACCCGTACCGGCACGGTGGCTCGACCCCGGCGATGCGCTGGCTGGGCATCCGGATCACGACGCTGCGCGGCGGCGAGCCGTCGTTGCGCGACTACTTCGTGCGCTGGCTGCTGATGGTGGTGGACGGGCTGCTGTTCGGACTCGTCGGCGCCGTGCTGATCGCCGTGACGCCGCGCAACCAGCGGTTCGGGGACATCGTCACGGGCACCGTCGTCGTGCGGCGCGTCACCTGAGCAAGCCGTTGCGCCAGGCCCAGATCGCGGTCTCGGTGCGGTTGCGCGCGCCGATCTTGTCCTGGGCGTTGGCCAGGTGCGACTTCACCGTCGACAGCGACACCCGCAGCCGGGCGGCGATCTCCGCGTTGGTCGAGCCGCGGCCCACCGCGAGCACCACGTCGAGCTCGCGGCCGGTCAGCGGGGTGGCCGGCTTCGCCCGCCCGCCCGCTCCGGTGAAGTGCGCGAGCAGCCGCACGGTGACGGCGGGCGAGACCAGCGCCTCTCCCCGCACGGCCGCGTGCACCGCCTCGACCAGCAGCCGCGGCCGGGCGTCCTTGAGCAGGAACCCGCACGCGCCCGCGAGCAACGCCGCGTAGACGTTCTCGTCGACGTCGTAGGTCGTGACCACGAGCACCCGCAACGGGTCCTCGACGCCCGGCCCGGCGAGCAGCTCGGTCGCCCGCAGGCCGTCGAGCTTCGGCATCCTGATGTCCATCAGCGTCACGTCGGGGCGCAGCTGCCGGGCGAGCCGCACGGCCGCCTCCCCGTCCGCGGCCTCGCTGATCACCGTGATGCCCGGCTCGGCGTCGAGGACCAGCCGGAAGCCGGTGCGGACCAGCGTCTGGTCGTCGGCGACCAGCACCCGGATCGTCATCAGATCCCCCTCGGCAGCGCGTCGGTGTCGAGCGGCAGCGTGGCCGTGACGCGCCACCCGTCCGTGCCGCGCGGACCGGCGGTGAGGCCGCCGCCCACGGCCTCCATCCGTTCCGCCATGCCGAGAACACCGTGTCCCGGCTCCGCAGCGCGGTCCGGCACGCCGTCGTTGTCGATCTCCACCACGAGCTCCCCGTCCCGCGTCCTGGCCGTGACGTCCACCCGCGTCGCCTGCGCGTGCCTGCGGACGTTCGTCAACGCCTCCAGCAGAACCCGGTGCAGCGCGACGGAAACCCGTGCCGGAAGCGTCATCCGCCCAGCCTCGCCGTCCAGTCGCAGCGACGCCTCCTCCCCCACCGCGGCCCGCAGCACGTCCTCCAGCTCGAGACTCGGCGACGGCAGCGGCTCGTCGCTGCGCAGCACACCGACGAGACCCCGGGTCGCCGTCAACGCGTCCGCCGCCGCCTGTTCGATCTGGTCGTAGACCTCCAGCGGGTCCTGCGGCGGTGCGGCCGGGTTCTCCGCCAGCGCCTGGGCCGCGCGGGTCCGCACCACGATGCCGGTGACGTGGTGCGCCACCAGGTCGTGCAGGTCACGGGCGAGCTGGAGCCGGTCCTCGGTGCGGATGCGCTCCAGCTCGCGCCGGTGCCGGGCGTCCGCGTCGCGCAGGATCAGGCCCAGCACCAGCGCGGCACCCCACGCCAGCGCGGCGGCCACCGGGAACAGCGCGGCCGGGAACCCGAGCCCGTACCGCACGATCGGCGCGAGCACGACGGTGGCGCAGGCGGCGACGGCGAGCACCGCCGCCCGCACGGGAGGAAGCCGGCGGCACCCCGCGGCGGCCACCAGCAGCAGCGCCAGCACCTCCGTCACCGGCGGCCGCGCGGGCACCGCGTCCACCCACGCCGCCGACGCCGTGCCGAGCAGCGAGAGAGCGATGACCGCGCCGCCGAGCAGCTCGATCCGGCGCGGGAACCGGCGCCGCAGCACCGCGAGGACCGCGGCGGCCTCGCCCGCGTACGGCACGACCGACGCGAGCAACGTCCCCCAGGCCCCGTGCGGCTGCTCTCCGCCCGCCACCAGCACCGCGTCCACCACGACCGCGGCGAGCAGCGCGACGACCTCGGCGATGAACACACCGCGCCGCGCCTGCGTTCCCCCTGCGGTCATGCGGACATTCTCCGCTACCGCGTCCGCTTGACGGTCTCGAAGTACGCGTTGGACGCGGGCAACCAGCTCGCCACCACGGCGAGCGCGGCCACCAGGGCACCGCCGTACGCGGGCAGCGTCGCCCCGCCCTCCCCGATGAACAGGCTCGCCACCTGGAACACCGTGAGCACGCTCAGCAGCACCCGCGCCCAGTTGCGCCCCGACCGGAGCTTGAACGCGAGCCACAGCTGCACCAGCGTGATCAGCACCGCGATGCCCGCGAACAGCACCTGGCTGAAGGTGGCGGCGCTCTGCAGCTGTTCCTCGGTCATCGCGGTGCCCGACGACCTGAGCGCGTCGACCAGGTCGTCCCGCGTGCCCACCAGCACCCCGACCGACGTGACGGTGAAGACGCACGACACGAGGAACCCCGCGAACGCGGCGGTCACCGTGGCCGGCGGCGTGGCCCTATCCGTTGCAGTAGTCATGATCACGACGGTAAGAGCAGGTCAGAGCGCCTGCGAGCGGGAGAGCCGGCATCTCGTACTTTCGGCTGGGCCCCGATTGCGGCCCGCCCGGCCCACCACCAGGATGCGGCGCTCACCCGCCGGTCACCACGCCGATCCGGACCGGACCGCGCCACTCCTCCTCCGGCGACAGCACCTCGCCCCGGCTCGTGACCACGACCCTGCCCCGCCGCGCCAGCTCCCTGGCGGCCGACCGCGCGGGCCCCATCAGGTCGCGCCACCCGTCACCACCCACCTCGCGGGCGGCCTCGGACGGGCAGATCGTCTTGTCCGGTCCTCGTTCCGCCGCCAGCGCCAGGATCGCCCGCTCCAGCCGCCGCTGCACCGCCTCCACCACACCGGCCTACCCGCGAGGAGCCCGGCGAACCCCCGTTTTTCCCGCTGGTGCGCAGGGTATTGACGACTCGTGACCGACCTGACGCTCGACTCCGCCAACCTCCTCGTCGACGGCTACACCGCCCGGTTCCCCGACAACGACGAACCGGTGCTCCTCGACGCCGACGGCAACGAGGTGGACACGTGGCGGGAGAACTACCCGTTCACCGAACGGATGTCGCGCCCCGAGTACGACCGGCTCAAGCGCCTGCTGCAGATCGAGCTGCTGAAGCTGCAGTACTGGGTGCGGGAGACCGGGCAACGGCTCGTCATCCTGTTCGAGGGCCGTGACGCGGCGGGCAAGGGCGGCACCATCAAGCGGTTCACCGAGAACATCGACCCGCGCGGCGCCCGCACCGTCGCCCTCGACAAGCCGACCGAACGCGAACGCGGTGAGTGGTACTTCCAGCGCTACGTCCGCAGGCTGCCCACCGCGGGCGAGATCGTCCTGTTCGACCGCTCCTGGTACAACCGCGCCGTGGTCGAGCACGTCATGGGCTACTGCACCCAGGACGAGTACGACCTGTTCATGCGGCAGGCACCGGAGTTCGAGCGGATGCTCGTCGAGGACGGCATGCTGCTGGTGAAGTTCTGGTTCTCGGTGTCCCGCAAGGAACAGCGCACCCGGTTCGTCATCCGCCAGATCGACCCGGTGCGCCAGTGGAAGCTCAGCCCGAACGACATCAAGTCGCTCGACCGCTGGGACGACTACACCGAGGCGAAGGTCGCGATGCTGCGCGCCACCGACACCGAGATCGCGCCGTGGACCGTCGTGAAGAGCAACGACAAGAAACGCGCCCGCATCGAGGCGATGCGCAGCGTGCTGGCCCGCTTCGACTACGCCGACAAGGACCACGAGGTGGTCGGCGTGCCCGACGCCCGCGTCGTCGGTCCCGCCGCGACGCTGCTGGAGGAGGGCGAGGACGAGACGGCGCTCAGCCCCACCCCCATCGCCTCCGTCCCCCGGCACGGTCCCGGTCTGCACCCCGAGGAGTGACCACCCGCCGGGAACGGTGCCGGCTGACCGCCGCGACCGGTCTCCCCGGCGATGAACTACGTTGGCGGCATGGCGATTCACGACATCCCGGTCAACACTCTCGCGGGCGAGCCCGGCGACCTGAGCGCGCTGCGCGGCAAGGTGGCGCTCGTCGTCAACGTCGCCTCGCGCTGCGGCCTCACCCCGCAGTACGCGGGCCTCGAACGGCTCCAGGAGAAGTACGGCGAGCAGGGCTTCACCGTCGCGGGCTTCCCGTGCAACCAGTTCATGGGCCAGGAGCCGGGCACCTCCGAGGAGATCGCCACGTTCTGCTCGGCCACCTACGGGGTGTCGTTCCCCCTGTTCGAGAAGATCGAGGTCAACGGCCCCGGCCGGCACGCGGTGTACGAGGAGCTGACCGGCCACGCCGACGCCGACGGCACCGCCGGTGACGTGCAGTGGAACTTCGAGAAGTTCCTGCTCTCGCGCGACGGGCGGGTGCTGGCCCGGTTCCGGCCGCGGACCGAGCCGGAGGACCCGGCCGTGGTGGCGGCGATCGAGGCCGCGCTGAGCGAGAGCTGAGGTCGCCTGGGGCGCGGCGGACACGACCGCGCCCCGGCTTCGCCCGGCACCAGCCGGTCCGCACGGCCCCGCCAGGGCTCAGAGCGCCGAGAAGTGCGCCGCGTCGCCCACGACGGTCGTGCTCCGCACCCCCTCCACGCTCACCGGCACCTCCCCGGCGACGGTGACCCGGTTCAGCCTGCGCCGCACGTCGTCGTAGTCGGCGACGCCGTAGTGCTGGGTGGCGCGGTTGTCCCAGATGGCCACGTCCCCGTCGGACCACTGCCACCGCACGGTGTTCTCCAGCCGCGTGATCCGGTTCTGCAGGAGGTCGAAGATGGCCCGCGACTCGGCGGTGCTCACGCCGATGACGCGCTTCACGAAGTGCCCCAGCAGCAACGCGCGTTCGCCGGTCTCCGGGTGCACGTGGACCACCGGGTGCTCGGTCTCGTAGCGCAGTGACTCGAACTCGTCGCGGTACGTCTGCTCCCGCACGTCGATGCCGCCGATGCGGGTCTCGTCGACCTCGGCCGCGTAGTCGTAGAGGTTGGTGTGCACGGCCCACAGGCGGTCGGCGAGGGCTTTCAGGGCCTCCGGCAGCTCGGCGTAGGCGCGGGCCGTGTTCGCCCAGGCCGTGTTGCCGCCGTAGGGCGGGAGCTCGACCGCGCGGAGGATGCTGATCGCGGGCACGCGGTCGACGAACGTGACGTCGGTGTGCCAGCTGTTGGCCTTGCCGTGCCGGGAGTCGATGGCGAGGACGTTCTCGTGCTGCTCGCCCTTCACGGTCGGGTGCGCGAGGGTCGGTTCGCCGAGCAGCCGGGCGAACGCCAGCTGGCCCGCGTCGTCGAGGTGGTGCTGGCCGGAGAGGAACACGACCTTGTGGGCGAGCAGCGCGGCCCGCAGCTCGGCGACGGTGTCCGCGGGCAGGTCGCCGCCGAGCCGGACACCGTCGACCCGCGCGCCGATCCCCGCGCCCAGCCGGTGCACGGTGACGGTGTCCGAGAGCTGTGCGGTCATCGCTTTTCCTTTCCCAGGAGGACGAGGCACCTCCCACGGTGCTGATGCCGCGACGGCCGCCGCAAGGGCGGGACGGCCGGAAGACCGGTCCTCCCAGCAGCTGGACGGGGTTGACCCGACGTCACCACCGGAACCCGGCGGGCCCGCGCACGGTGGCCGCGGCCAGCTGCTCGACCTGCGCGGCGGACACGGGGACGCCGTCGGCGGCCTGGGCCCAGGCGACGAACTCGACCGGGGTGAGACCGGACGGCGGCTCGCCCACGTACGGCAGCGCGTAGAGGGGCGTGTTGGGTTCGCTGCGCCAGCTCTCGGCGAGCGGGCCGAGGTCGACGACGTCGAAGCCGAGCACGTCGAACAGGTCGGTGACCTCCTTCTTGGCCGCGGCGTCGTCACCGGAGATCGGGATCGCCGTGCGGTCAGCGGCGCCCCTCTCGCGGTGCAGCTGGAGCAGCTGGTGCGGGCCGATCGAGTGCAGGGCCTTCACCACGCGCGAACCGGAGAGGTGCCGCTGCACCAGTTCGCTGGAGGTCAGCTCGTCGCGGTCGAGCTCGGGGCTGCTCCACGCGGCGGTCGGGGCGTAGTTCATCGGGTCGATCACGATCTTCCCGGCGAGCTCGGCGCGGGAAAGCCGTTCGTGCGCCGCGAGCGGCACGGCGGCGAGGACCACCTCGGTGACGTCCGCCACCTCGGCGGGTGTGGCGGCACGGGCACGGCTGCCGAGTGACGCGACGAGGTCCGCGAGCGTCTCCGGGCCGCGCGAGTTGCCCAGTACGACGTCGAGGCCCGCGTCGACGGCGCGGCGGGCGACCCCGGCTCCGACTGATCCGGTGCCGATGATGCCAAGGGTGGTGGTCATGTCTGTTCTCCCGTTCGGTGTGCTGATGTCCATCCCACCGGCGCCGGACGGCCCGAACAACGATCAAGACGCGAACGCGGCGATCACTTCTCGTGATAGGTCTGGGGTGTGGAGCTGAGAACGCTGCGGTACTTCGTGACGGTCGCCGAGGAGCTGCACTTCGGCCGGGCGGCGGAGCGGTTGCGGATCGTGCAGTCCGCGGTCAGCCAGCAGATCGCGCGGTTCGAGCGGGAGCTGGGCGTGCGGCTGTTCGACCGCACGTCCCGGTCGGTGCGGCTGACCCCGGCGGGCGAACGGGTGCTCGTGGCGGCGAGGGACACGCTGTCGGCCGCGGCCAGGGTGCGGGTGGTCGCCGGTGCCCAGGCGGCGGCCGTGCGGATCGGTGTCGCCACCTGCGTCACGCCCCGGCTGGACCGCGCCCTGACCCTGCTGAGCGAGGGGGACCGCGCCGTCGAACCGGAGCTCGTCTCGCTCCCGGTGGGCGCCCGCGTCGACGCCGTCCGCGCCGGGGAGCTGGACGTCGCGCTGGTCCGCGGCGCGTTCGCGAACCAGGCTGTCACGGCGGTCCGCGCGTGGTCGGAGCCGTTGCACGTCGTGGTGCCGAAAACACATCCCGCCGCCGACGCCGAGGCGGTCCGGTTCGGCGACCTCGACCCGGACGAGCTGAGGCTGCCCGCCAGGGAGTCCGACCCGCCGCTGTTCGACGCGATCCTGGCCGCCCTGCCCGCCGCGCCGAGGCGGCCACCGGCGGGCGACCTGCTGTCCGTGCTGTTCGAGGTCGGCACCGCCCCGCGCGGCTGGACGCTGCTGCCGGCCGAACAGCTCGGCTCCTCGTCGCCCCGGTTGCGGCAGCTGCCGCTCGATCCCCCGGTGTCCGTCGACGGCCACGTCGTGACATCGCGCGCGACCCCGGACACCTGCGTCGCGTCTTACGTGGCGGCGTTCGGAAATCAGTGTTGATCGCGTGGCTTGAGGTCCGGGCCGCCGGGGTACTGAAGGTTCGCCGTACGCGCGCGTTGCGGTGTCGAAGACCCGCCTCCGGGTGGGACGGCCGGCACCGGCACGGGATGTTGAGCACTACAGCACCCGTGTCCGGTGCCGGTTCGTACCGGTGGAGTGCCCTCCGGGCCGCCGGTGGCTTTAATATGCGCTGTGCGAGCGTCAAGAAGTCGGCGTCGTGGACTCCACCGATGAGTGAGGAGCGCGGCGGTATGGCCGACTACGTCCAGACAGGGTCCGTGCGACCGGCCGCCGGCGACCGCCCGGACGCGGTGGCACGCCTCGACGAGACCGCCGAAGCGCTGACGGACCTGCACGCCGCGCTCACCGGCGAGGAGTCGCTCGACGACGCCCTGCAGCGGGTCGCGGAGCTGGCGATCAGGGCCGTGCCGGACGCGGACGCCGTGACGGTCTCCGTCGTCACGTCCGAGCAGTCGCACACCGCCGCCGCGACGGACAGGGCGCTCGTCAAGCTGGAGGATGCGCAGTACTCGGCGGGACGCGGCCCGTGCCTGGAGTCGGCACGCACGCTGACGCCGGTCCGCGCGGTGATCGGCGAGCACGAGGACCAGTGGCCGGAGTTCGAGACGGCGGCGGCCGCCGCCGGTGTCCGCGCGTACCTGTCGGTGCCGGTGATCCTGCCCGCCTCGGACGACGCCGAGGCCCGGCACCTCGGGACGCTGACCATCTACAGCCAGACCGCCGCCGCCTTCGACCCGTTCGACGAGGGTCTGCTGCGCCTGTTCACCACGGCCGCGTGCGCGACGATCACCAACGCGCAGCGGTGGACCCGCTCGCGCGACCAGGTGAAGCACCTGGAGCGGGCCATCGAGTCGCGGGCCGTGATCGAGCAGGCCAAGGGCGTGCTGATGGCGGTGCACGCCTGCACCGCGGACGAGGCGTTCCGCATCCTGGTGGAGCAGTCCCAGCGGGCGAACACGAAGCTGCGGGACGTGGCGGGACAGCTGCTGGAGTCGCTCAAACGCTCCTGAGCCAGGGATGGCCGGGGTGCACGCGCTCCAGCCATCCCGCCAGGCGCCGCCGCCGGTCGCGGCCGAGCAGCGGCAGGACGCCCTCGAAGTCCGCCTGGTCCTTGGGCCGCACGGCCTTCGCCTTGAACAACAGGGCCAGTTCCGGTGCGAGGAACGGGATTCCGTCCGCCGTCCGTTCCACGACCGCGTCGTACGGCAACCGGACGGTCTCGGCGCGACGGCAGATCCACGTGTCCCCGTCGTGCGGCTCACGGAAGACGTCGCACAGGTAGTGGCCGGTCGCCGGATCGCGCAGCCACGTCTGGTGCGTGGTGGCCAGCACGTCGGGCCGTGCGTCGAACCAGACGAGCCCGGAGGACGCCACGTCGAAGACGAAGCCCGGGAAGCACGCGCGGATCTCCGCGAAGCCTCCGGCGGGAACGGCGATCTCCAGGTCCTTGTGCGGCCGGGACTGTCCGCCGCGGAACAGGTCCAGCGCCCATCCTCCCGCGACGTACCAGCGCGTGCGCACGTCCTTCAGCCGCGCGGCGACCTCCTCCGGGCGCCACGCGTGCGCCCACCGCTCCTCCAGCTCGGCGTTCCACTCGACCGGTTCCACGGCGTGAAGCGTGTCACGCCCGTTCGTCCTCGCGGCGGGTCAGCACCACCGGGCCGTCGTCGGTGATGGCGACCGTGTGCTCGGAGTGCGCGGTCCGCGAACCGTCGGCGGAGCGGATCGTCCACCCGTCCTCGTCGTAGACGATCCGGTCGGTCGTGCGGCAGAACCACGGTTCGAGCGCGAGAGTCAGCCCGGCGCGCAGCGTGAGACCACGTCCGGCCTTGCCCTTGTTGGACACGTGGACGTCCTCGTGCATCGTGCGGCCGATGCCGTGGCCGCCGAACTCGGTGCTGACCGGGTAGCCGTGCTCCCGCGCCACCGCCCAGATCGCCGCCGAGACGTCCCCGACGCGGTTGCCGGGCCGGGCGGCGCCGATCGCCGCCTCCAGCGCCTCCTCGGTCGCCCGGATGAGGCGCAGGTCCTCCTCCGCCGGGGTGCCGACGACGAACGTGCGGGCCGAGTCGGCGGCCCAGCCGTCGATGGTGACGGCGAAGTCCGCGGAGAGCACGTCGCCGTCCCGCAGCACGTAGTCGTGCGGCTTGCCGTGCAGGACGGCGTCGTTGACCGAGAGGCAGATGACGTTGCGGAACGGTCCCTCGCCGAACGACGGCGCGTAGTCCCAGTAGCACGACACGGCGCCGCGGCGGTCGATCATGCCGCGCACGTGGTGTTCCAGGTCGAGCAGGTTCACGCCGACGTCGGCGATCTCGCGGACCTCGGTGAGCACCTCCGCCACGAAGCGCCCGGTCACGTGCATGCGCTCGATCTCGGCGGGCGACTTCAGTTCGATCACTACGCACTCCACTTCGGACAACCGGTATTTTTATACCGGTCGACCCTAGCCGGAGGCGGTATACGAATACCAGTTCGGGTGGTGTGGTTTTCGAAACGCACCGCATCCGGCCCGCGACGATTGAGGATCTTCATCGCCGGGAACACCGGGATGGCAGAGCTGATCAACGACGGAAAGGCCGCCATGCCCGCCCAAGAACTCGTGCTCGCCGACCGGTACGAGCTGGCCGACGTACTGGGTACCGGCGGCATGGCCGAGGTCCGGCGCGCCTGGGACAGGCGGCTGCACCGGCACGTCGCGGTCAAGCTGTTCCGCGCGGGCGCCGAGCTGACGCAGGAGCGACGGTTCGACAACGAGATCAGGACGCTCGCCTCTCTCTCGCACCCCCGCCTGGTCCAGGTGCACGACGCGGGCATCAGCGGCGACATGCAGTTCGTCGTCCTCCAGCTCGTCGACGGGTGCACGTTGCGCGACCGGATCGCGGAGGGACCGCTCGGCGTCGAGGACGTGCAGCGGATCGGCGCCGAGCTCGCCGACGCGCTCGCCTACGTGCACGCGATGGGTGTCGTGCACCGCGACGTGAAGCCGTCCAACGTCCTGATGGACCACGACGACAACACCCACCTCGCCGACTTCGGCCTGGCCAGGGTCGTCGACACGACCCGCCTCACCCGGCCGGACCAGGTGGTCGGCACCGCCGCGTACCTCGCGCCGGAGCAGGTGCGGGGTGAGGACCTGACCGGCGCCGTCGACGTCTACGCGCTCGGCCTGGTGCTGCTGGAGTGCCTCACCGGCCAGCGCGAGTACCAGGGCAGCGAGATCGAGGCGGCGGTCGCGCGCCTGCACCGCCAGCCGGCGATCCCCGACGACCTGCCCGTGCACCTCCGGCGCCTGCTGACCGCGATGACCTCGCTGTCGCCGCGCCGCCGCCCGAGCGCCGCCGAGTGCGCCGCGGCCCTGCGCGAGCCCGGCGAGGCGCCCACCCGGATCGGCGCGGCCCTGCGCAAGCAGCGCGCGATGGCCGGTCCGCTCGTGGTGGGGGTGTTCGCGGCGGTGGGTCTCGCCGCCGTCCTCCTGCCCTCGCCGCCGGTCGAGTCCGCTCCCACCACGACGTCCACCCCCACCGCCGCGACCCCGGTCCAGGTGACGGAGGAGACCCAGCAGCTGCAGCAGCAGCAGCCGCAGGAGCAGGAACAGCAGCAGGCCGAGGAGCCGGCCGTCGTCGTGCCGGCGGCCGGACCCGTCGCGGCAGGGCCGGTCGAGGTCAAGCCGAAGGCGGTCGAGAAGCCGAAGGCCATCGAGCGGCCGAAGTCCGACGGGCCGGGAAGCGTGCACCTGAAGGGGCCCGGCAAGGGCAAGGGTCCGGCCGGGCGCTGAGCGGCAGCTCGGCGAGGCCGTCACGCAGGATGCGCCGGGCCGCGTCCGGACGCCAGGTGAGCACGACCCGTTCCAGCAGCAGCGCGCCCGCGAAGCAGGTCAGCGCCACGAACACCGGCCACGACACGTGCTCCGCCGCGGCGACCGCGCTGTGCACCACCGCGAGCGCCAGGAACACCACCGCCAGACAGCGAACGTGGACTTGCGCGTCTCGGTCGGCCTGCACGGCCCGTTGCCCCATGTAGAACGGATCGTGACGATCCCTCACATCGTTACCGGCCTGCCGAACGGGCAGTTTCGCCCGAGGGTGATACTGGCGGCCATGACCATCCACGACACCGGCCGGCGTGCGTTCGCGAGCGACAACTACGCGGGCCTGCTGCCCGAGGCGCTGGCAGCGATCGCCGCTGCCAACGGTGGTCACCAGCCTTCCTACGGCGACGACGTCTACACCGCCCGCCTGCAGGAAGTCGTGCGCGAACACTTCGGCACGCAGGCCGAGGTGTTCCCGGTGTTCAACGGCACCGGCGCGAACGTCTTGGCGCTCACCTCCGTGCTCCCGCGCTGGGGTGCCGTCGTGGCGGCGTCGACCGCGCACGTCCACGTCGACGAGGGTGGCGCGCCGGAACGGATGACCGGCCTGAAGCTGCTGCCCGTGCCGAGCCCGGACGGCAAGCTGACGCCCGATCTCGTCGCGCGTGAGGCGTGGGGCTGGGGCAACGAGCACCGCGCACAGCCGCTGGCCGTGACGATCTCGCAGACCACCGAGATGGGCACGCTCTACCGCCCCGAGGAGATCCGCGCCCTCGCCGAGTTCGCCCACGAACGCGGCATGGCCCTGCACGTCGACGGCTCCCGCCTGTGGAACGCCGCCGCCGCGCTCGGCGTGCCGTTGCGCGAAGTCACCGCGGACGCGGGCGTGGACGTGCTCAGCCTGGGCGGCACCAAGATCGGCCTGCTCGGCGTGGAGGCCGTCGTCGTGCTCGACCCGTCCCGCGCCACCGGGCTGCGCTACCTGCGCAAGGCCACCATGCAGCTCGCCAGCAAGATGCGGTTCGCCTCGGCACAGCTGCTGACGCTGTTCGAGGACGACCTGGGCGTGCGCACCGCCGCCCACGCCAACGCGATGGCCGCCCGCCTGCGCACCGCGCTGGAGGCCGAGATGCCGCCGGGGCTGGCGTTCACCCAGGACACCGCCGCGAACGCGGTGTTCGCGACGGTGCCCGCGGACGCCGTCGAACGCATCCGCAAGCGGGTGCGCTTCCACGACTGGGACGCCGCGCGCGGTGAGGTCCGGTGGATGACCTCGTGGGACACCACCGAGTCCGACGTGGACGCGTTCGTCCAGGTCATCCGCGAGGAGCTCGCGAACTGAGCACCGCGCCGGACGTTCCATCCCTTCACCCGCCCGCGCCACCCGTCCGTGTCACCCGCCCAGCGGCCCCGACGCCTCTCCGTGACGTGGCTTTAGTACGCGGGGCCCCCGCGTACTAACCACGCGAACGAAAGGGCCCCGCGTGCGGCAAGGGAAACGCGAAAGAGAGTTGCGAGCGGCGCGAGGTGTTACGGACAGTACTTCTGGAGGTGCGCTTAGATCTGGATCTCGCCTCCGTCCACGTACAGGTTGGTGCCGACGACGAAGGTGCTCTGGTCCGAAGCCAGGAACGCCACCGCGTCGGCGACCTCCTCCGCCGTGCCCACCCGGCCGAGCGGCACCCTGGCCGCAAAGCTCGCCTTCACCTGCTCGTCGAGGCCGGCGGTCGCCGGGGTGTCGATCGAGCCCGGTGAGACGGCGTTGACCCGCACGCCGCGGTCCTTCAGCTCGTTGGCCCAGGTGCGGACGTACGAGCGCAGCGCCGCTTTGGTGGCCGCGTAGGTGCCGAACGCCGCGACGCCGTCGTCGGCGCGGACCGAGAGGTTCACGACCACCGCGGCGCCGTCGTTCAGCAGCGGCAACGCCTTCTGCACGCTGAACAGCGTGCCGCGCACGTTGATGCCGAAGATCTGGTCGAAGTGCTCCTCGGTGGTCTCCTCCAGGGTCGCGAACCCGCCGATGCCCGCGTTCGCGAACAGCACGTCCAGTCCCCTGCCCCTCTCCCGGACCGCGGCGTAGAGCCGGTCCAGGTCCGCCGGGTCCGCCACGTCTCCCCGCACGGCGGTGGCGTCGCCGACCAGGCCCACCGCCGCGTCGAGCTCCTCCTGGCGCCTGCCCGTCATGAACACGTGCGCGCCCTCCTTGGCGAACAGCCGGGCGGCGGCGAGACCGATGCCGCTGCTTCCGCCGGTCACGACCGCCGTCTTGCCCTCGAACCGGGACATGGTTCCCCTCTCAGAGTTGTGTACCGATCGGTACTGAAACCGACCGTAGCACTTCCAGACCGATCGGTACAAAACTGGTAGGCTGGAGGCGTGAGCGGGACGGGCAGACCGAGGGGCTTCGACGCGGACGAGGCGCTGCACGCCGCCATGCTCGTGTTCTGGCGGCAGGGCTACGAAGGCGCGAGCCTCGCCGACCTCACCGCGGCGATGGGCATCACGAAGACGAGCATGTACGCCGCGTTCGGCAACAAGGAGGAGCTCTTCCGCAAGGCACTCGCCCGCTACGACGTGGGTCCCGCCTCCTACGGCTACCGCGCGGTCGAGCAACCGACCGCGCGTGAGGTCGCCGAGGCGTTCCTCACGGGGGCCGTGCGGACCACGACCCAGCCGAACTGCCCCGCGGGCTGCCTCGGCGTGCAGGGGTCGCTGGCGGCGGGAGAGTCCGGTGAGCCCGCCCGCGAGATCCTGGTGGCGTGGCGCAACAACGGCGGCCGGATGCTGGAAGAGCGGTTCCGGCGGGCGGTCGAGGAGGGCGACCTGCCGGAGGAGACGGACGCCGGGCGGCTCGCCCTGTACGTCATGACCGTCGCGTTCGGCATCGCGGTCCAGGCCGCGAGCGGGGTGAGCCGTGCCGACCTCCAGGAGGTGGCCGACACGGCTCTGCTCGCCTGGCCCGCGTGATCAGGTCCCGTCGATCAGCCGGATCGCCAGGTCGGGGTTGAACGTGCCCGCCGGGGTGGTCGGCGCGATGCCGCACGTCCCGTCGGACACACCGGGTGTCTTGACCCACAACAGCATCTCCGCGCCACCACCGGCCTGTGGCGTCACGCCGAGACGGCGTCCGGCCGGGTTGCACCAGCCGTCACCACGCCCGTTGCCGTTGCGGCTGGTGTCCACGACGAACTTGGCCGCGTAGCCGAGGAAGCCGTTGACCGAGTTGGCGTACGTGGCCGACTGGCTCGTCGTGTAGTAGTTCGACACGTTCACCGAGAACCCGCGCACGTTGCGGATTCCCGCCTCGTTCAGCCGGTACGCGATGGTCGACGCCGCCACCCAGCCGGGGTTGCCGCCGTCGAGGTACGCGTAGGTGTTGGGCGCCTTGGCTTTCAGCTGTTCCGTCGCGTACAGGAGCAGCCCCGCCATCTCGGCGCGCTGGGCCGCCGTGAGGCAGTCGTAGGCGGCCAGCGCGTCCGGTTCGATGATGACCACCGCGGGTTTGGTCCCGATCCCGGCCGCGAAGCTCGAGATCCAGGTCCGGTAGGCGGCGGCGCTGCCCGCGCCACCGCCCGAGTGGCCGCCGCACGCGTCCCGGTTCGGGATGTTGTAGGCGACCAGCACCGGCAGCTTGTCCTGGCCGTCCGCCGCGCCCGTGTAGTTCGCGACGGCCGAGCCGATGTCGCTGTCGTTGCCGAACCACCGTGCGATCGGCTTGGAGCCGATGGACGACTGGACGCGTGCCGCCCTGGAGTCGCCGGGGTTGGTCCGCGCCCAGGTGGCGGGCGCGGAGCCCGGGTTGACGTAGAAGCCGCTCGTCAGGTCGATCGGACTGGCGGCGTGGGCGGACGGGACGGGGAGGACGAGCAACGCGGGCAGGGTGAAGCGGATGATCCACCGCACTGTGGATCTCCTCTCGTGGCAGGAGGTTCAGCGTGTGTCCGCGAAAGCCGCGATCCAGGCGAGAGACGAGTTCCAGTTGATCGCGACCTCGTTCGTGGAGTACGAGCCGATCTCGTCGATGTAGCACTTGGCGGGGGCGCAGCCGGGCAGGTTCTGCTGCGCCACCGGGTCCTGCAGACCGGAGTTGGGGCCACCGGCGAGCGACCCGGCGGGCGGGTTCGGCAGCTTCGGGTCGAGCTGGTTCGCCCAGTGCCGGTGGTGCTGGTTGCGGCTCGCGTTCTCGCCGTAGCCGCTGACGAACGACTGGTTGAGGCCGTTGCGGCCGAGCAGGTAGTCCATCGACTCCAGCACGGCGTCGCTGTACTCGCGCTTGAGGCTGAGGTCGTACGCCGTCGCCATGACCATGGCGGCGTTGGTCGTGGCACTGGTCGAGCCCCACGCGTACTGGCCGTCTGCGGGCTTGGACGGGTTCGGGTAGCCCTGCGAGCGCAGGTCGCGCAGGTGCCCGTCGGCGACCTTCAGCACGCGGGACCGGGCGGCGAGCACGCGGTCGACCGGGAACCGGTGCGGCAGCCGCACGATCGTCAGGTCCGCCAGTGCTCCCGTGTCCTTCCACGAGAAGCCCGCGGAGGTGAGCTGCGTGGTGACCCGGCCGAGGTACTCGCGCTTGCCGGTCGTCGCGTACAGCTCGGCGGCGGCCCACGAGAACTCGTCGCTCACGTCGGTGTCGTCGTACGGACCACCGCCCACGCTGTCCTCGCGCGGCGCGAACTTCGCGGGGTTGGCGCCGGCCGCCTCCCATGCCTTCTCGGCCGCGGTGAGGCACTTCTGAGCGAACGCCGGGTCCCACAGCTTCCAGATCCGCGCGCACTGGGCACCGGCGGCGGCCAGGTTCAGCGTCGCCGCGGTCGACGGGGCGTGCAGGTAGCGGGGCTGGGCGTCGGCGTGCGGCAGCGTCGGGTGCGGCGTCCAGGCCAGGTCGTGGATCTTGTGGTGGGCCATGCCCGCGAGCGGCTGCCCGGCGGGGACCTGCATCTTCAGCAGGAACTCGACCTCCCAGCGCGCCTCGTCGAGCACGTCGGGCACCCGGTTGTCCCGCTCGGGGATCGCGAGCAGGCCGTCGCGCAGCCCTTCGAGGTCGAGGCGGTAGAGCGAGCGTTCGTAGAGGTCCATGAGCTGCCACGCGGCGAGGGCGCCGTTCACGACGTACTTGCCGTGGTCGCCCGCGTCGTACCAGCCGCCGCTGACGTCGAGCGTGTAGTCGCACTCGCCGGGCAGGCACGGCACCGCCGTGTCACCCGTGTTGGGCGCGACGCCGACGTGCCCGGCCGGGCGCGCGTAGGCGTCACCGACGTACTTCGCCTCGACCGGGATGCCGCTTCTGTTGTGGTAGAAGTACTGCAGCGCGTCCCGCCGCAGCTTGTCGTACGGCTTGGCGGTGATGTCGAACGGGTGGCTGACCTGGTCCCCCACCGCGATCCTGTAACCGCTTCCAGCCTTGCGGTACGAGCTGAAGTCGACGAGGTGCACGTGGTCGCGGGTCATCGCGTCATCGCCCTTGACCTGCGTCTTCCCGCTGGCGACGACCTTGCCCGACGCATCCCGCAGCTGCCACGGCTGCGGCGTGGTGGCGTCGTGCACGACCGAGGCGCGCTTGGCGCCCGCCGTCGGGTAGGCGTGCTGGTTCGCCCGCACCGATGAGCCGTAGTCCCAGCCACCGCCGGGCGGCACGATCCCGCCGGTCAGCGAGACGTCGTCGAGGCACAGCGTGTACGCCTCCGCCGCACCGCCCGCCTGGATCGCGACCTGGCCGTGCCGGGTGGCCACTGTGGACGTCCCGGTGAACTCGAACCTGGTGGGAGTGCTGGTGAGCGCCGCCGGCTTGTTCAGCGTCGTGGTGCTCGGCGGGGTCGCGAGCTGGACGGTCGCGCGGACCGTGACGTCACGTGTGGCCGTGGCGGTGAACCGCAGCGTGTAGGGCTGACCGGCCTCCAGCGGGACGTCGTTCTGGCCGATCATCGAGTTCCACGGGTTCACGGTGCCCGCGGGGATCTCGGCGCAGAGCCGCCCGCCGGACACTGTGGACGGCGTGTTCCCGCTGCTCCACCACGGAGTCTTCACGCTGTCGAAGGTGCCGTTGAGCACCCGTTCGTAGCTCTCGGCGGCGGTCGCGCCCGGCGCGAGGCCGACGAGGAGGACAGGCGGGAGGCACACTGCCACCAGCCGGGTTTTCACGGACATACCGGGGCCCTCTCGAGGTCGAAGGTCTCCCGGCGCGACCGCAGCGTCGCCCCGAATGCTCACCCAGCCGGACGCGGCTGTCAACGGCGACGCGTCACCGAACTGTGATCCGGGTGACCTCTTCACATCCGGATGGCCTCGTGGTTACAGTCCTGTAAGCGCTAACAGCCCCACCCGATCCCCCAGCGCCAACACCGGCACGAGCCGCAGCGTCGCAGCAGGTGAACGGTGTTTCCAAACAGTTCAGCCCCCTGAATCCATGTGTAACCGCTTGCAGTCAATCGTCCACTGGAGGTCCTCGATGGTTGTTCGACAGCGGCGGGCGTTGCTCGCCACGACGCTCGGCGCGGTGGTGGCGCTCTCCGCGTGCGGCGGCGCCGCCGAGTCCTCCTCCGGTGACACGACGCTGGTCGTCAAGACCTTCAGCCAGTTCGGCTACGACGAGCTCTACGCGGAGTACGAGGCGAGCCACCCCGGCATCAAGATCAAGGAGGAGAACATCGGCAAGCTCGGCGACTACCTGCCGAAGCTGCAGCAGTGGCTCGCCACCGGGAAGGGCGCTGGCGACGTCGTCGCGATCGAGGAGGGCATCCTCTCGCAGTTCGTCGCGAAGCCCGGCCAGTTCGTGAACCTGCTCGACCACGGCGCCGCCGAGCTGAAGCCGAACTTCCTGGAGTGGAAGTGGGAGCAGGCGTCCACACCGGACGGGAGCAAGGTCGTCGGGCTCGGCACGGACGTCGGCGCGCAGGGCATGTGCTACCGCACGGACCTCTTCGCCCAGGCCGGCCTGCCGACCGATCGCGAGGAGGTCGGGAAGCTGTGGCCGACCTGGGACGCCTACCTCGCCACCGGCAAGCGGTTCAAGGAGGCGGGCACGGGGGCGGGCTGGTACGACTCGTCCGGCGGCCTCTACCAGAACATCCTGATGCAGCAGGGTGACCACACCTACTACGACACGTCGAACAAGCTCGTCATCGACAGCAACCCCGGTGTGCGCAAGGCGTGGGACCAGACCATCGAGATGGTGAAGGCCGGTCTCTCGGCGAACATCGAGCAGTGGAGCCCGCAGTGGAACGCCGGGTTCAAGAACGGGACGTTCGCGACGATCCCCTGCCCGTCGTGGATGCTCGGCACGATCGAGAAGCAGGCCGGACCGGAGAACAAGGGCAAGTGGGACGTCGCCCGCGTTCCCGGTGAGGGCGCGGTGCGCGGCGGCTCGTTCCTCGCGGTGCCCACGCAGAGCAAGCACCAGAAGGAGGCCGCGGAGCTGGTCAAGTTCCTGACCAGCGCCAAGGGCCAGACCGCCGCGTTCAAGTCGAAGAACAACTTCCCGTCCTCGCCGCAGGCCATCGACGACCCGGCCGTGCAGGGCTACACCAACCCGTTCTTCAACGACGCGCCCGTGGGCAAGATCTTCGGCGAGAGCGTGAAGGCGCTCAAGCCCGTCTACCTCGGCCCGGACAACAACCCGATCGGCGACCGCGTCGGCAACGCGCTGCTGGCCGTCGAGCAGGGCAAGCTCCAGCCGGACGAGGCGTGGGCCAAGGCGGTCGACGACGCGAAGCGCCTGGTCAAGTGACGCAGCTACGACACGCGGACCCGCTGCCACCCGTCACCACGCCGGTGGCAGCGCCTCCCGAACAGCCCCGCACCGGGTGGCGCGCCCGGCTCAGCCGTGCCGAGGTGACCTGGTCGCCGTACCTGTTCATCGCGCCGTTCTTCGTGATCTTCGCGGTGTTCGGCCTGTTCCCGCTCGTCTACACGGCGTGGGTGTCCCTGCACGACTGGGACATCAGCGGCGCCGGGGCGTTCGTGGGCCTGGACAACTACGTGACGTTGTTCAACGACCCCGATTTCTGGAACGCGGTCTTCAACACGCTCGGCATGCTGGTGCTCGCCACCGTGCCGCAGCTGCTGATGGCGCTCGTGCTCGCGAGCCTGCTCAACCAGAAGCTGCGCGGGATGACGTTCCTGCGCATGGGCGTGCTGCTGCCGATCGTCACCTCGGTGGCGGCGGTGGGCATCGTGTTCAGCCAGATCTTCGACCGCGACGCCGGCATGGTGAACGGGTTGCTGGGCCTGGTGAACGTCGACGCCGTCGACTGGCGCGCGGACAAGTGGTCGTCCTGGACGGCCATCGCGACGATGGTGAACTGGCGCTGGACCGGGTACAACGCGCTGATCTACCTCGCCGCCATGCAGGCCGTGCCGCGCGACCTGTACGAGGCGGCCACTGTGGACGGTGCGGGCAAGGTCCGGCAGTTCTGGAGCATCACCGTGCCGAACATCCGGCCGGCGATCCTGTTCACCGTCATCATGTCCACCATCGCGGGCATGCAGCTCTTCACCGAGCCGCTGATCTTCGGCCAGGGCGGCTTCGCGATCTCCGGCGGCAGCCTGCGGCAGTTCCAGACGGTCTCGATGTACATGTTCGAGAAGGCGTTCCGCGACTTCGACTACGGCTACGGCTCCGCGGTCGCGTGGATGATCTTCCTGCTGATCACGCTCCTCGGCGTCGTCAACTTCCTGGTCTCGCGGAGGTCGAGGTAGCCATGCGCAGAACCCACCCGCTCGTCTACGTCACGCTCCTCGCGGGCATCGTGCTGTCGGCGTTCCCGCTGTACTGGCTGTTCGTCGTCGCGACCCGCTCCAACGACGTCGTGGGCGACTGGCCGCCGCCGCTCGTGCCCGGCCCCAACCTGGCGGAGAACACCGGCAGGCTGTTCGAGGCGGAGGACGCGAACTTCGCGCTGGGCCTGTGGAACTCGCTGCTCAGCGCGACGGTCATCACCGTCGCCGTGGTGTTCTTCTCGTCGCTGGCCGGGTTCGCCTTCGCCAAGCTGCGCTTCCGCGGCCGCAACGCGCTGCTGCTGGTCGTGCTCGGCACCATGATGATCCCGGTGCAGATGGGCATCATCCCGCTGTACATGATCATGGTCGAGCTGGGCTGGCAGAACCGGATGGAAGCGATCATCGTGCCTTCGCTGGTGTCCGCGTTCGGCGTGTTCCTGATGCGCCAGTACGCCACGCAGGCCATCCCCGACGAGCTGATCGAGGCCGCGCGGATCGACGGGTGCGGCACGTTCCGGGTGTTCTGGACGGTCGTGCTGCCGGGACTGCGGCCCGGTGCCGCGGTGCTCGGCCTGTTCACGTTCATGGGCGCCTGGAACGAGTTCCTCTGGCCGCTCGCCGTGCTGGAGGCGGACAACCCGACGGTGCAGTTCTCGTTGTCGCAGCTGTCCACCACCTATTACACCGACTACACGCTCATGTTCACCGGAGCGCTGGTCGCCACCGTTCCGCTGTTGCTCGTGTTCCTCGCGTTCGGTCGCCAGATCATCGGCGGCATCATGGAAGGGGCGGTCAAGGCATGACCACGTTCGGACCGGGTTTCCTGTGGGGCGCGGCGACGTCGAGCTACCAGATCGAGGGCGCGGTGGCCGAGGACGGCCGCGGTCCGTCCATCTGGGACACCTTCTGCGCCACGCCGGGCAAGGTGGACGGCGGCGACACCGGTGAGGTGGCGGCCGACCACTACCACCGCTATCCGGAGGACGTCGCGATCATGCGGTCGCTCGGCCTCGGTGCCTACCGGTTCTCGGTCGCGTGGCCGCGTGTGCAGCCGCTCGGCTCCGGCGCCGTCGACCAGCGCGGTCTCGACTTCTACTCGCGGCTGGTGGACACGTTGCTGGACAACGGGATCCAGCCGTGGCCGACGCTCTACCACTGGGACCTGCCGCAGCCGCTGGAGGACGCGGGCGGCTGGCCGGAACGCGACACCGCGCTGCGGTTCGCCGAGTACGCGGCGGTCGTGCACGACGCGCTGTCCGACCGCGTGACGCACTGGACGACGCTGAACGAGCCGTGGTGCTCGGCGTTCCTCGGCTACGCCACCGGCAGGCACGCACCCGGCCGCCAGGACCCGGCCGCCGCCGTCCGCGCCGCCCACCACCTGCTGCTCGCGCACGGCCTGGCCGCCCGCGCGTTGCCCGGTGGCCGCGTCGGCGTCACGCTCAACCTCACCGAGGTCACGCCGGTGTCGCAGACCGAGGAGGACCTCGACGCGGCCCGCCGGATCGACGGGATGCAGAACCGGATCTTCCTCGACCCGGTGCTGCTGGCCGAGTACCCGGAGGACGTGCTGCGCGACCTCGCCCCGGTCACCGGCTTCGAGCACGTGCAGGAAGGCGACCTGAAGACGATCGCGGCGCCCATCGACTTCCTCGGCGTCAACTACTACTCGCCGGTGCTGGCGGGCCACGGCACGGTTCCGCGTCCGTCCGCGTACGTCGGGTCGGAACACGTCGTGCAGCACGACGGCGGCCGTCCCCGCACGTCGATCGGCTGGGAGATCGACGCCCGCGGCCTGAGCGGCCTGCTCATCCGGCTGAACCGCGACTACCCGGAAATTCCCCTCTACGTAACGGAGAACGGGGCCGCGTTCGACGACGAGGTGCACGACGCGAGCCGGATCGCCTACCTGGACGGGCACCTGCGCGCCTGTGCGGACGCGATGGCGGCGGGCGTGCCGTTGAAGGGCTACTTCGCCTGGTCGCTGCTGGACAACTTCGAGTGGTCGTACGGGTACGCGCAGCGGTTCGGGCTCGTGCACGTCGACTACGCGACCCAGCGCCGCACCCTCAAGGACAGCGCCCGCTGGTATGCGGACAAGATCCGCGGAAGTGCGCTGTGAGCGCTTACAACGTTGATAGGCTGGAACCATGAACACCCGGCCTCCCACGCTGGAGGAGGTGGCCCAGCGGGCAGGCGTCTCCACCGGCACGGTCTCACGCGTCATCAACAACGCGCGTCACGTGAGCGACAAGTCGCGGCGGGCCGTCCAGAGCGCCATCACCGAACTGGGCTACGTGCCGAACACCGCGGCCCGCTCCCTCGCCACCGCCCGCCGCGGCGCTGTCGTCCTGGTGATCTCGAGCGACGACCCGGCGCTGTTCGCCAACCTCTTCTTCGCCGAGGTGATCACCGGCGTCAACGCCGTGCTGGAGGAGACGGACCTGCAGCTGATGCTGCTGCTCGCCGCCTCCGCCCGCGGCCGCGAACGGTTCGCGAAGGTCCTGCAGTCCCGCGGCGCGGACGGCGTGATGCTGCTGGCGCTCAAGGAGAACGACCCGCTGTCGAAGATGGCCGAGGACAGCGGCCTGCCCGCCGTGCACGGCGGCAGGTCCCTGGACCGCCCGCCCCAGTGGTACGTCGACGCGGACAACCGGGGCGGCGCACGTGCGGCTGTCGAGCACCTGATCGCGTCGGGGCGGCGCAACATCGCCACCATCACCGGCGAGCTCGACACGCACGCCGGTATGTCGCGCTTCATGGGCTTCCGCGAGGCCACCGTGCTCGCCGGTCTGAGCGACGCGCGGGTGGCGCACGGCGACTTCAGCGAGACCAGCGGTGCCGCGGGCATGAAACTGCTGCTCGACGACCACCCCGACCTCGACGCCGTGTTCGTCGCCTCCGACGCGATGGCCACGGGCGCCCTGTCCGTGCTGCGCGAACGCGGCAAGCGCGTGCCCGAGGACGTGGCGGTGGTGGGGTTCAACGACATCGTGACGGCCCAGCACACCCGCCCCGCCCTGACCACGGTCCGCCAGCCGATCGAGGCGCTCGGGCGGGAGATGACGCGGATGCTGCTGCGGCTGCTGAACGGCGAGCGGCCGACGTCGCTGATCCTGCCGACCGAACTGGTGGTCCGCGACTCGGCCTGAGCGCGGACCGGCAGGTCCTCGTGCGGTGCCACCCCGAACCACGCGGCCGGTGCGGATGCCCCGACCTTCCCGCACCGGCCGCGTCCCCACAGCCGGTGCGAACGCCCCCGACGGCTTTCGCACCGGCCCGGCCCTCTCAGTCCGCCGTGCTCAGCGCCGCCACCGGACTCACCCGCGCCGCCCGCAAGCCGGCCCCCGCCGTCACCACCACCAGCGGGCGGGGCACAGCGGTCGTTCCCTCCCCCACCCGCGCGACATCCGACAGGGGGTAACCGACGCCCCAGCGTGACGTGGCTTCGGAACGCGGGGTCCCCGCGTTCCCGTGGAGGAAACGTAGGGCCCCCGCGTTCCGTGCGGGAAACACGAAAGAGAGTTGCGAGCGGGGCGGGGCGTTACCGACAGCACCTCGTGGACGCGTGCTGAGGCGGTACACCCGGCGAGTTCGTGGGGCCGTGGTCTTTCGCGACGCCTTCGACGCGATCATCATGAGCCCTTCGAAACGCGAGGACGGGAGAATTTCGTGAACATCGCACTGTGGGTGGTGCAGGGCCTGCTGGCGGCGGTCTACCTCGCCGCCGGTGGCATGAAGCTCGTGCATCCCCGCGAGAAGATGGTCGCGTCGGGCCGGTTCGACTGGGCGAAGGACGTGAGCGACGGCGGTGTGAAGGCGATCGGCGCCGTCGAGGTGCTCGGCGCGATCGGGCTGGTCCTGCCCTGGCTGACCGGCATCGCCCCGGTCCTGACGCCGATCGCCGCCGTCGGGCTGGTCGTCGTGCAGGTCCTCGCCGCACGCGTGCACCTCAAGCTCGGCGAGAAGCAGTCGTTGCCGGTCAACGTCGCCCTGCTCCTGCTGGCGGCGTTCGTGGCGGCCGGTCGTTTCCTCGGCTGGTGAGCCACGCGGCGAGTCGCGACTCCGGGTGGACCGTGACCGGCGGGTAGCGTGCGGACCGTGGAACACCTGCCGTTGCCGCAGCCCCGGCGCGAGGAGCGGGCGGACGCCGCGCGCAACCGCGCCCACCTGCTCTGCGTCGCCCGGCGGATGGTCGCCGAGCTGGGCGTCGAGAAGGTCACCATGGACGGCCTCGCCGACCGGGCCGGACTGGGCAAGGGCACGGTGTTCCGCCGCTTCCGCACCCGCGCGGGCATCTTCCACGCGTTGTTCGACGAGGAGGAGAAGCGGTTCCAGGAACGCGTGCTGAGCGGCCCGCCGCCGCTCGGTCCCGGCGCGCCCGCCGCGGCACGGCTCGCCGCCTTCGGGCTGGCGAGGCTCGAGTTCCTGGTCGAGCACCTCGCCCTGGTCCGCGCCGGGCTCGACACCGGTCAGCCGAAACCGCTCCAGCACAGCCCTTCGCTGTTCCACGTGCAGATGCTGCTGAGCGAGGCGGCGCCCGCGGCGGCGGCGAGCGGGACGCTGGCGTTGCAGCTGGTCGCGGCGCTCGAAGGGCCGATCCTGCTCTACCTGCACCCGGCGGAGCAGGCGGGCCCCGGCCTCGTCGTGGCCGACTTGGGCGCGAGCTGGTGTGACCTGGTCGAGCGAGTCTGCGGCTGACCGATCGCGGGTACCCGGCCCGGCATGACGACCTACACGCACACGGCGGAAGCCGACATCCCCGCCGACACGCTCTTCGAGTTCCTGGCCGACCCCACCAACCTGCCCCGCTACTTCCCGCAGATGACCGCCGCCGAGCCGGAGGGCGGCGAGCAGGTGCACGTCGAGGCCGAGGTGCACGGCCACCACGTCGAGAGCGAGGCGTGGGTGCGCCCGGACGCGGGCAGGCGCTCGCTCGAGTGGGGTGCGGAGGGTCCGGACGACTACCACGGCGAGCTGCAGGTCGAGGAGGTCACGCCGGGCCGGTCACGGATCACCGTGAGCCTGCACAGCGTGCGCGAGGCGTCGGGCGACGAGGTGCAGCGCGGGCTGGAAGAGACCGTCGCGGTGCTCACGCAGACCGCGGCGGCGGACGACCGCCGGCAGGGCTGAGCTGTCCGCCGGGTGCGCGTGGCGGGACCGCGCGCACCCGTCAGGCGACCGGTCCCGGCGTGCGCGACCGGTCCGGCTCCCGCCGCAGGTCTTCGAGTCCCGCCCGGACGTCCTCGATCGCGAGCCGCTCCGCCGTCTCGGCGTCGCCCGCTCGCAGCGCCCGCACGAGCGCACGGTGACCCGCGTACCGCGCGAGGTTGCGCTCGTGGTTCGCGAGGACGCGTTCGAGCGTCCTGCTCTTGCGCTCGGCCCTGGTGAACACCCTCGTCTGGTCGAGCAGCCTGACCAGGACGGCGTTGCCCGCGCAGTCCGCGACCGCGTCGTTGAACCGCTGCATCACGTCGAGCAGGGTGCCGAGGTGCCGTTCGACGGGACGGCCGTCCGCCAGCCGCTGCCTGCTGACGATCAGCAGGTCGTCCGCCTCGTCCAGCAGGGCGTCGAGGTGGTCGAGCTGGGACGGGGTCGCGCGGCGCGCGGCGAAGCGGGCGATGAGACCGCGCAGCGCGACCTCCACCTCCACCAGGTCCTCGACGGCGGCGGCCCCGATGTCGGCGACGACGACGGTGCGCGGGCCGGAGCGCTGGATCATGCCGTCCTGCTCCAGGCGGCGCAGCGCCTCGCGGACCGGGGTGGGGCTCATGTCCAGCCGCTCGGCGAGGCCGCGTTCGGTGATCTTCTCGTTCGGCGCGAGCTCGCCCGTGGCGATCGCTTCCTGGACCTCGCGGTACGCCCGGCCCGCCAGCGTCTCCCGGGATTCCTCGGTCACGGGCCAGATCCTACGGCAGAGCGAAAAGCTATTGCTTGACGGTTTTGCTATAGCATTCTAGTGTGAGCGCGCCCACGAGCCAACGGAGGCTTCCGTGACCACACTCGCCAAGCCGGACGACCGGCGAACAGCCAGACGCATCACGTTCTACGTCGCTCTCGCCGTCTTCGCGCAGGAAGCCACCTGGGACTTCTACGACGCCCAGGTACCGCCGCTGCTGCGCGAGCACATCGCCAGCACCGCGCTCGTCGGCCTGGTCATGGGCATGGACAACCTGCTCGGCATCTTCGTGCAGCCCTGGATCGCGAACCGCTCGGACAACACCCGCACGCGCTGGGGCCGCCGGATCCCGTACCTCGCCGTGGGCATGCCGCTCGCGGCGGTGCTGTTCACGCTGATCCCGCTGACGACCGCGCTGCCGGCGCTGATCGCGGTGATCTTCGTGTACGCGCTGGCGGGCAACACCTTCAAGCCGATCGCGCAGGCGCTGCTGCCCGACTTCATCGAGCCGGAACGGCGCGGGAGGGCGAACGCGTTCGTCAAGATCGCCTCGGGTCTCACCGTGCTCGTCTCCGCGCTCATCAGCGCGTTCCTGGTGGACGACCACCCGAAGCTCGCGTTCACCGTCCCCGCCGTGCTCATGCTGATCGGCACCGCCGTGCTCGTCACGCGGGTGCGGGACGAGAAGTCGCCCGCCTACCAGGCCGCGCTCGCCGAGGACACCGCCACCGGCGAGCGGACCACCCGCCTGCGCGACGTGTTCCTGGACATCCTCCGCGACCACGACCGCAGCCGCCTGCTCGTGGTCTGCGCGGTCCTGCTGTTCGGGTGCGCCTGGTTCTCCTCACGGGCCCTGTTCACCCCGTACGGCATGGAGACGCTCGGCCTGACCCGCGGCGAGGCCGGCTCGCTGACGTTCCCCAGCGGCATCGCGTTCCTGGCCGCCGCCTACCCGGCCGCGCTGGTCGCCGAACGCCTCGGCCGCATCCGGACGATCATGCTCGGCATGACGGTCTTCGGCGCCTCGCTCGCCGTCGCCGCCCTCGTGCCGACTCCGGTGGCCACCGTCGTCGCGTACTGCGTCGCGGCCGTCGGCGCCTCCGGCTTCATCATCAACGCCGCCGTCGTGCTGTGGAACCTCGCGCCGTCCGCGCGGGTGATCGGCGTCTACACGACGCTGTACACGGTGAGCTTCGCGACCGGCGGGTTCCTCGGCCCCGGCCTGGTCGGCGCCATGATCGACATCACCGGCTGGCGGTACATGTTCGCCGACATCGCGCTGCTGTGCGCGCTGGCTACCGCGGTCGTCCTGCGGGTCGCCTTCATCAACCGCCGCAACGCGAGCGCTTTGTAGTAGAAGCCGCGCACCACCCTCTCCCGGTGGTGCCCGTGACCGCTGCTACCGCACCGAGTCGATCATCCGCCGGGCGCGCGGGAAGTCGCGCAGCTCGGCGGAGAGCAGTTCCAGCGTCGGCCCGAGCACCCTCGCGGGCACGCTGCGGGCCACCAGCACGTCGGTCGTCCAGGCCATGAACGTCCGGAACAGCTCGGCATCGTCGACGTAGAGCGCCGTCGCCAGGAACTCCACGATGTGCTTGAGGTCCTCCGCCGTGTGCTGGCGCTGCTCGTCGTCGTAGGACTTCATCGCGGGCAGGCGTTCCTCCAGCGCCCGGTACACCGACCGCACGAGGGTGGGCGTGCTGCGCGTGACCAGCGTGTACTCCTGGTCGACCAGGTGCGGCAGGTCGTCGACCGGCTGGTGCGGCGCGCCCGGTGCCGGGAGCCGCTTCTCCACCAGCATGTCGGCCGCCTGGCGGGCGTCGGAGGCCCACGCGTTGGCGCCGAAGCGGCGCGCGTACTTGCCGCCCTCGCCGAACGCGGCCCCGCCGACCATCACCGGCACGCCCGCCGCCTGGCAGGCCGTCATCGTGGCGTGCGCGATGGGCAGCCGGGTCGCGATGGAGCTCGACAGCGCCACCACGTCCGGGCCGGTGCGGTGCAGGTGGGTGATCAGGTGCGGGGTCGGCACCTGGGCGCCGAGGTAGTCGACGCGGAACCCGCGCAGCACCAGCACCTCGGACAGCAGCCGGGCGGGCAGCGCGTGCCACTCGCCGTCGACGCACGCGACCGTGACGCGGCCGTGCTTCGGCGGCTCGTACGGGCGGGCGACCGACAACGCCGACACGGCGCGGTCGTTGATCGCGGTGATCGCGTGCTCCTGGGCGACGCTGATCCGGTTCGCCGCCCACTCCAGGCCGACCCGGCGCTGCACGGCGCCGATGACGTCGAGCAGCACGAACTCGTGCCCGTCCTCCTCGGCGGCCTTCAGCACGACGTCGGTGGCTCTGCGCTCGTCACCGTCGAGCGCCGCCTCCCACAGGGCGTCAGCGGCGCCCACCTGCACGGCCGTCTCCGGCACGGACCTCACCTCCGGCGCGGTGCCGTGATCGCGACCACCGCCATGTCGTCGTGGGTGCCTTCGCCGATCCACTGCGACGCCAGCATGTGCACGTGCTCGGCCAGCGCCTCCGCGGGCATGCCGCGGCACTCGCCCAGCGCGCGCAGCAGCCGTTGCTCGCCGAACTCCTCGTCGCCGAGCGGCCCGCCGACGGCCTCGGTGATGCCGTCGGTGTGCAGCAGGCACGAGTCGCCGGGCGCGAGCACCACCTCGTCGGTCGTCGTGACGATCTCCGGCAGGATGCCGACCAGCGTGCCGCGGGTCTTCGCCGCCTCGACCCCGCCGTCCGCCCGCACGATCAACGCCGGCGGGTGCCCGCCCGAGGTGAGCCGCACGTGCAGGCCGTCCTCGCGCGGCGTCACGGTCGCGACGACGACGGTGATGAACCGGGTGCGGTCGGATGTGAGCAGCGCCTGGTTGAGCGAGCGCAGCAGCTGGTCGTGGTCGGCGACCACCGGCAGCAGGGCGTGCACGGTGGTGCGGACCCTGCCGGTCTGCACGGCCGCGTCGAGGCCCTTGCCGCACACGTCGCCGAGCACGACGAACAGCTCGCCGTCCTCCCGCTCGTGCACGTCGTAGAAGTCGCCGCCGACCCGTTCGGTGTCCTGGGCGGCGCGGTAACGGCCCGCCAGGTCGACGTGCTCGTAGCGGCGCAGCAACGGCGGCAGCAGGTCCATCGTGAGGCGCTCGGTGATGACGGCCTGCTGGGTGAACAGCCACGCCGCGGACATCGCGACGCCCGCACGTGAGGCGAACAGCCGGGCGAACGACTCCTCGTCCTCGTCGAACCGGCCGTCGCGACGCATCAGGATGAGAGCGCCCGCCGGCACGCCGTGGCCCGGCAGCGGGGTGACGACGATGGACGAGACGTCGTGGGCGAGCCACGCGGGCGCCGCGGCCGGGTCGATCCAGCGCGACGGCACCGGCGGGAAGCCCTTGAGCGCCTCGCTGAGACCGACGACCTCCTCGACGTCGACGCGCAGCAGCTCGTGCGTCGGCTGCTCGCCGCGGCGGCAGCGGGTGACCGCGTGTCCCTCGGTGGTGCCGGGCGCGATCACCAGCACCTCGTCGGCGAGGTGGGTGGCGGCGAGCTCGGCCACGACGCTCATGCACCGCTCGGGGTTGAGCGAGGTCATCAGCGCGTTCGACATCCGCGCGAGCAGCTCGGCCCGGTTCTGCTGCAGCCGCAGGTCGGTGTCGTCGAGCAGCCACCAGGTGACCTCACCGCTGCCGTGATCGACCCGGTGGGCGGCATAGCTGCGCTCCGAGATGAGCACGGACTCCCCGTGCTGCCACCTCGGTTCGACATCTGCCGGCAAGAGCTCCTTCGCCGCGTCGTTCATGCTGTGAACGACCCCGGAAGCGTCGACGACGATGGCGGGACACGGCGAACGCAGCCAGCTTTGCACCGCGACCATTCATTCATTGTTCCATCCGTTCTGGATCAAGAACAATGTTTCGGCTCGCGCGTCGGTGGGTAAGGACTTGGCCGAACTGCCGTTTGCGCAGGTCGCCGCGATCAACTCGGCCAAGCCGTCCGGGCGGGGACGGGTTTGTCACACGTCGAGCGTCACGTCCGTCAGCGGTGCGCTGGAACACGTGCGGACCAGGCCACCCGGTTCCTCCGCCGTCACCTTCCCCGCCCGCAGCCGCACCACGCAGTCGCCGCAGCTGCCGACCGTGCAGGAGTACGGCAAGGGCAGCCCGGCCGCCAGTCCGGCGTCGAGCAGCGTCTGACCGGGCTCGACCACCGCCGTGCCGACCTGCTGGCCGTCACTCTCGACCAACATCCGTTGCGGAGCTGTGGACGCCGCCGCGGCCGGTGCGCTGACGTAGTGCTCCGCGTGGACACGGTCATCCGGGACGCCCAGCTCTTCGAGCGCCTGACGGGCGGCGTCCATGAGCGGTTCCGGGCCGCAGAGGTAGAACCGGGCGTCCGGCCATCCCAGTCCGGCGGCCCACTGCCGCACCCCGGACGCGTCGAGCCTGCCGTCGCGCGAGGTGACCACGTGCATGACGGACAACCGGCCAGGATGCTGATGCGCCAAGGCATCCAGCTCGGCCGCGAAGATGGTCTCCTCAGTGGTCCGGTTGCTGTAGAGCAAGGCGATCTTGAACTCCGAGCGCTCCGCGAGCAGCGTGCGGATCATGCTCATCATCGGCGTGATGCCGCTGCCCGCCGCGACCATCGCCACATCGGCCCCCGGCACGAGGCGGAACGAGCCGGACGGGCCGCGCAACGACAGCCTGTCGCCCACGGCGAGCGAATGCGCGTGCTCGGAGAACCGGCCCACCCGCTTGACGGTCACCTCCAGCCGGGGCCCCGGCGCCGACGAGGCGGAGTAGGCGCGGCGCAGGCCGGTCTCGTCGCTCACCAGCGTGAAGAACTGGCCCGGCAGGAAGTCGAACGGGGCACCGTCCTCCAGCACCAGCGTGACGGCGCTCGGCGTCTCGCGGCGCACCTCGGCGACGCGCACCTCCCGCACCGGTTCCGTCCGCACGGCACGGGGTGCGGGGGCGGCGACCTCGTAGCCCTCCTTGCGCAGGCCGGAGCGGTAGGCGACGGTCATCGCCGCGCGCAGCCACCGAACCGGGATCTTGCCCGCCAGCCGGAGCAGGAAACCGGGCACGGCGGTCTTCGCCGAGTTGGCGGCGAGGTGCCGGCTGGCCAGCGCCAGCAGGTCCGGCGCGTCGGAGGGCACGTCCGCCGTCCACAGCCGGGAGCGGGTCACCGCCTCGCTGGTCGTCAGCTCGGCGGCCTCGACGTCGACGAGCAGCGCGCAGTGCGGCGCGACCCCGCGCAACGCCAGCGGTGCCAGCACGTCCGGGTCCACGGTGATCGTTCCCCTGCCCCGCACGTGCAGGACGCCCGTGCGACCCGGCACCAGCGCCGCGAACGAGAGCCGGTCGTCGCGCACCAGGTTGTGCAGCGAGTCGGCGCGTTTGTTGCCACGGCGGTCCGCGATCACCAGCGTGCGGTCGTCCACGACACGGGCGACCGCCCGTTCCTCGCCACGGGGGCTGGTGTCGGCACCACCGTCGGAGTCCCATGTGGACAGAGCCAGGAACGGTGCGGTGGCGAGGAAACCCGCGACACCGGGCTGGGCCAGCGGTCCGTCACCGGCGAGGTCGGCAACGGGCCCGGCGGACACCGGCGGCTGCCACAGGCCGGAGCGCAGGACGGCCTGCGCGCAGTGCACGAACACCTCCTCGACGTGGAAGACACCGCGCCGCACGACCCCGTTGACCCGCAACGTCTCCCCCACGCCCGGCACGAGGAACACCAGCGACGCGGGCCCCTGCGCGGTCTCGTCCATCGGGAAGGAGAGCCGCGTCGGCGCGAGCACCCGCGCGAAGCCCGGCCGTCCGCCGACGAACGTCGTCCTGCTCACGCCCCGCGCGTCGCGGTAGCCGAAGCCCGCGATCGGACTGCGGGCCAGCACGTCCTCGCACCCCTCGTCGAGCGTGCCGACCTGTTTGAGCGTGATCATCGCCGCCGGTCTGCCGACGATCTCCCCCAGCTCGTCGCCGGTCGTGATCGTGTTCGCGTTTCCCCTGGTCATCACCCTATTATGAGCATTTGCTCAGCTCTTCGGTACTCGCTTTCCCGCCGCCAGGAAGAGGACGTCGTGCCCCCTCGGAAACCGTCTGTCGACCCACGTCGCAAGCCCCGCCAGGTCCGCGCGGAGCTCACCCGCGACCGCATCCTGACCGCCGCTGCTCACGTTTTCACCGAGCACGGGTACGCGGCGGGGACCACGAACCGCATCGCCGAACGGGCCCACGTCTCGATCGGTTCGCTGTACCAGTACTTCCCGAACAAGGACGCGATCCTGGCCGAGCTGATGGTGCGCCACATCGACCGCGGCGCCTGGCACCGCGCGGACGAGCTCGACCTCGCGCCGGGAACGCTGGAGACGGTGGTCCGCGCCCTGGTCCGCGACGCGGTCGACAACCACCAGGAGGACCCCCGGCTGCTGCGGATCATGATCGAGCAGGGTCAGGTGTCCGAGGAGCTGCGCACCACGCTCGCCCGGCACGGCGCCCGGCGGCTCGCCGAGGTCCGCGACGTCTTCAGCCGCCACCCCGACGTCCGCGTGCGCGACCTCGACGCCGCCACCGAGCTGATCGTGTTCACCGTGGAGCTGAACACCCACCGGCTGGTGGCGTTCCCGCAGGGCCTGTCGATGAAGACCGTGGAGAACGAGCTGGTGGACATGGTGACGCGCTACCTCAGCGGCTGAGCGCGCCTGCCCGCGCCGCGCTCCTCGCGGGCCTGCCGGCAATCGCTGTCCGTGACGCCCCGCCCACACGCGACGCTCTTTCGCGTTTCCCCGCCCGCACGCGGGGGCCCTGCGTTCGCGTGACGCGTACGCGGGGTCCCCGCGTACTAAAGCCACGTCACGCACGGGTAGCGGGGTCCGCTGGGTGGGTGACACACGGGCGGGTGTGTGCCGACGGTGGCGGGTCAGGAGGCTTGAGTGCAGCGCCTAGTGATGTCGGCTGGCGCGACGGTCCTCGCGGGCCTGCTCGATGCGTTCCTCCAGCGCCTCGAACCACTCCTGCCCCTGCGGGCCGCAGCTGTCGCGGATCTCGTGCTTCAGCTCCGAGGTGTTGGCGTTCAGCTCCTGGACCACGCCCAGCCCGTCCTCGACGTGGAGTCGCAGCTCCCCGTGCGACCGCGCGAGGTGCTCGGCGGCGGCGCGCATCTCGGCGCGCGCCCTGCCCGCCGCCCTGCCCGGCATGACCAGGCGGTGCGGCGCGAGCCGGGCCCTGTGCACGAGACTTCCCATGACGCGCAACGACGTCTGCGCCGACTGGTACGCCAGGTGCGCGGTGTCGGCGCACTGGTACGACTCGCGGTGGAAGACGCGCAGGGCGTGGAAGTCGACGTCGGGCCGGTGCGCGGGGCGCCCGTGCGGCTTGGTCCTCGGTGGTGCGCCGCCCTGGGCGCGGAGCTTCGTGATCCGCGTCCGCACCTCCTCGGCCTGACGGCGCACGCGCTCGTTCTCGGCGCGGACCCGGCGCAGGCTGCGGTCGGCCTCGGCGGCGGCGGCCCGCACCTCCTCGACGGTGACGCGCCTCGGCCTGCGGTCCCACCACCGGAGCGCGATGAGCACGGCGATGCCGCTGGCCGCCGTGACCAGCAGCGGTGTCGTGCTGTCGGTGGTGGCCTGCTCGTCCGGCTTCAGCTTCACGAACGCCACCACGTTCATGACGCCCAGCAGCAACAGGCTTCTCGTCAGGAAACCCAGCCAGCGCAGGGGCACGGGCGTCGACCGGCCGCGCAGCCTTCCGTTGCGCCGCAACGAGGAGCGCACCAGCCACAGCGCCAGCGGCAGCGAGGAGGCCGCGGCCCAGCGCCACTCCGGGAGGTGCGCGGCGAGCTCGGGTGACCCGGACACGATGATGTGCACCGACATCGCCGGAGCGACGAGGAACACCGTCAGCGGCAGCCCGAAGAGCAGTGCGAGCAGGAAGCGCGCGCACCCGCGGCGGCTACCGGCCACGGTGGCGCGGCCTCGGCCGGCGTGCGGGGTTCAGCGCCGTCGCGCCGGCCCCGTTCAGCACCTTGTCGATCACCTTCGCGACGCCGCCGGTGAGGTCGGCGTGGTGCTGCACGAGCGCGGTGGTGAAGTGCCGGGTCAGCTCGGCGTAGGCGCGGCGTTCGGCAGGCGGCAGCCCGGGTTTGACCGTCTCGCGCTGCATGTTGACCATGCACTCGCGCAACGCCCCCGCGCTCGCGTCCGCCTGCCCGATGTTCCTGCGCATCTGCCGCAACGAGGCGCTGGACTCGCGGCGACGCTGTTCCAGCAGCTTGAGCTTGATCTCCTTGTCGTCGGCGGCGCGCGTCTCCTTGAGCTTGAGGCGCTGCATCTCCGCGTTCAGCGCATAGGACTCGGCGACGTGCCTGCCCGCCTCGCCGAGCGGGCTCAGCGACCGCGCGATGCGCGAGACCGACTCGGTGAACTGCACGTGCTCCCCGGTCACGCGGATCAAACCGTTCGACATGCCAGTATGATCACCGCTTCCGCGGCGCGCGTTACAAATTCCTTTTGCGGCGCATGGAATTCCGCGCTCAGCCGTAGCGCAACGGGGTGCGGGCGGGCTCCTCCAGCACTCGCGCGACGATCCAGGCGACGCCGTCGGCGGTGCTCGCGGGAGTGCCCGTCGGCTGGATGACGTGACCGAGCACGGCGCGGGTGACGAGGTCGATGAGCACACCGGCCTGCTCGCCGGTCAGGCCCGTCCGGTAGGCCGCGACACGGGCGGCGACCATCGCCTTCACGTCGGCGAGCAGCGTCCGGGACCGGGTGGTGAGCAACGGCAGCAGCTCGGTGTCCGCGCCCCGCGTGGCGGACGCGATGGCGCCCACCAGCACGTTGTCCCGCGCCAGGTCGAGCACGTCCCGCACGGCGTCGTGGATCGCCTCGACGAGGTCGCCGGGGTGCCGGTCGAACGCGTCGCCGACCACCGCGAGGAACCGGCCCAGCTCGTGGGCGAGCATGGCCTCGGCGAGCGCGTTCTTCGAGCCGACCTCGTTGTAGACGGTCTGACGGCTCACCCCCGCCTGCTCGGCGAGGCGGGCCATCGTGACCGCGGCCCAGCCGTCGCGGGCGGTCATCCCGATCGCCGCCTCGATGATCGGCAGCCGGTGCCTGCCCGCCGCCGAGGCCGCTCGTGTCTCGCCCATGCGGGCGATGTTAGTTCGCCCGCACCCGTCCCTGCGCGATGAAGTCGATCTTCTCCCGCACTCCGCAGTCGGGGCAGCACCACGAGTCGGGGACGGCCGACCAGGGTGTTCCCGGCGGGAAGCCCTCACGCGGGTCCCCGGTCTTCTCGTCGTAGACGTACCCGCAGCCGGGGCACGTCCCTCCCGCGGTCGCGTCGCCGCGCGTGTCCGCCAGGTCGTCATCGCCGGTGCCGGTGCCGCCGTACCGGGCCAGCACCTGTGCTCGCTTGCCCGGCTGGATGTTGGCGCGGCCCATGTCGCCGCCGAAGTGCGCCAGCACCCGCGGGTCCATCACCCGGCGCCACAACGGCGGCACCAGCGCCAGCAGGATCAGCCCGGCGTATCCGGTGGGCAGCACCGGCGACTCCTCGAAGTCGCGCAGCGTCTGGTAGCGCCGGGTCGGGTTGGCGTGGTGGTCGCTGTGCCGTTGCAGGTGGTAGAGCAGGACGTTGGTGGCGATGTTGTTGGAGTTCCAGCTGTGACTGGGGTCGACGCGTTCGTAGCGGCGGCGTCCCGGCGGGCCGACGCGGCGGCGGAGCATCCCGTAGTGCTCCAGGTAGTTCACGGCCTCCAGCAGCGAGAACCCGACCACGGCCTGCACCACCAGGTACGGCAGGACGCCGGCGCCGAGCCAGGCAATCATCGCCGCCCACAGCACCACCGACATCAGCCACGCGTTCAGCACGTCGTTGCCGATCCGGAACGGGTGCCGGCCGCGCCGGGCGTACCGCTTGCGTTCGAGCCGCCACGCCGACCGCAGCGAACCGGCGACAGTGCGCGGCCAGAAGCGGTAGAAGCTCTCCCCCACCCTGCTGCTCGCCGGGTCCTCCGGCGTCGCGACGCGGACGTGGTGGCCGCGGTTGTGCTCGATGTAGAAGTGGCCGTAGAAGCTCTGGGCGAGCGCGATCTTGGACAGCCACCGCTCGTGGCTCTCCTTCTTGTGCCCCAGCTCGTGCGCGGTGTTGATGCCGATGCCGCCGATGCACCCGATCGACACGGCCAGCCCGATCTTGTCCACGACCGTCAGGTCACCGCGGGCGATCAGCCAGAACGCGGCGGCGAAACCGGCGTACTGGATCGGCAGGAACAGGTAGGTGATCCAGCGGTAGTAGCGGTCGTTCTCCAGCCGTTCGAGCACGTCGTCGGGCGGGTTCGCGCGGTCGAGCCCCGCCACGAGGTCGATCGCGGGCACGACGACCAGCACGACGATCGGCCCCGTCCAGAACCACACGCCCCAGCCGGTGACGGCGTGCAGGCCGATCGCGAGGAACGCGAGGGACGGCACGACCAGGCCCAGGAGCCACAGGTGGCGCTTGCCGTCCGTCCACTGCCCGGCCGAGCCGATGGGCACCGTCACCATGTCGCACTCCGTTCAGGAGGTTGACAGAACGGTAGAAGATGTAAAGACAGTTTGACAACAGGCAGTTGTTTGTAAAGTCAGAGCCGAACGGCGCACTTCAGGTCGGCCAGCACGGCGTGGGCGGCCCGGCGGCCCGAGTGCAACGCGCCCTGGATCGAGCTGGTGTCGCGGTGGTCGCCGCACACGTACCGCCGCTCGCCCGCGCGGACCGACTGCTTGAGCCGGTGCGGCGCGTCCATCGCCGGGAGCGCCCTGGCGATCTCGTAGCGGCGCAGCACCTCCCAGCGGCTGGTGTCGGTGCTGTACAGGCGGTTCAGGTGCGCCCGGACGTCCTGCTCGGACACGTCGTCGAGGACGGTCGCCTGCACCAGCGGCTCGAACGGCGAGTAGGGCCGGGACACCTCCGACATCACCGCCGTGTTGACGACCGGGCCGCCGTTGGCGTCGACCACCAGGCAGGCGTCCCGCAGCGGGGCGCGCGGCGGGCGGAAGTACCAGGTCGTGACGCTGTTCCAGCGCGGCTCCGCCAGGCCCGGCAGCAACCTCGCCGCGGTCGTGCCGTCCGTCGCCACCACGACCGCCTCCGCCGCGACGTGTCCGCCGTCCTCCAGGTCGACCCCGTCGTCGTGCACGGCGTGCACCGCCGACTCCAGCCGGACCGTCCCGGCGGGCAGCTTCTCGGCGAGCGCCTTCGGCAGCTCACCCATGCCGAGCGCGGGCACCGCCGCCCCGCCGCGGGCGAAGCTGCGCCACACGAGGTGGAAGAACCGCGACGACGTCCTCAGTTCGCGTTCCAGGAACACGCCCGCGAGGAACGGCCGGAACACCGACTCCACCCCGCGGTCGGTGACGCCGAGCCGGCGCAGCTCGTCGCGCGTCGTGCGGTCCGGCGCGGCGAGCAGCGGACGGACGGCCCCGAACGCGTCCCGCGCCGAGAACCCGGCCAGTGCGGCGAGGTCGCGGGCGCCGAGGACGTGCTGACGCAGCAGACCGTCCCACGAGTACGTCCCGCCACGCGGGTCGGCGAGCAGGTCGTGCCGGCCGCGGTCGTGCACGAACACCCCGGACCGCAAGTGCCGCAACGGGAACGGGTCGAGGTCGAGCCTCGTCAGCTCCGGGTAGGCGGGCAGCAGGATCTGGAACCCGCGGTCGAACCGGACACCGCCGTCGACGTCCGTGCGGACCCGGCCGCCCACCTCGTCCGACGCCTCCAGGACGGCGACCTCCAGACCTGCCGCCACCAGTTCCGACGCCGCGCTCAGACCCGCGAGCCCTGCTCCCACCACCACGATCACCCGTTGACCGTATGGGCCCGCCGGACGCTCCGCACCACGAGCGCACGTGACGAACCGGACGTGTTCGGCAGGCACGTGGTTGATCGCCGTACCATGCGGGGACACGCGTCGAGAGGAACCGGCGCCGTGGACGCCACCCGCAGACGAAGGAGCGCCGCGGTGCAGCCAGCGACGACGACCCCGGTGGACGACCTGCCCGCGGTCGTCTGGCGGGGCGAGTCGCCTGGCCGGGTGATCACCTTCTTCTCCGGTGCCGTCGAGGACCTGCTCGGCCACCCGCCCTCCCGCTGGCTCGCCGACCCCGGTTTCTGGGCGGAGATCACCCACCCCGAGGACCGCGACGACACCGAGCGGCTGCGCTGGGGCCAGGACGACTACCAGACGATCTACCGCGTCCGCGCGGCCGGCGGCGGCCTCGTGTGGCTGCTGGAGACGACGCGGGTGCGCGGCGCACAGCGCAGCGGCGTGCTCGTCGACATCACCGCCCAGCACGCGGCGGCCAACCGGCAGCGGTTCCTCGACCTGCTCGAACGCGAGTCGCAGCGGCTCGACGACGCCGAAGAGCTGATGGTCCTCACCACTCGGCTGCTCGGCGAGCACCTCGGCGTCGACCGGTGCGCCTACGCGCGCACGGAGGCGGACGAGAACCACTTCGTCATGAGCGGCGACTACGCCAAGGGCCTTCCTCCGCTGCCCGGCCGGTTCGCGATGCGTGCCTTCGGTGAAGGCGCGTTGACGGCCATGCGCGCGGGCAAGCCGTGGGTGGTCAACGACGCGATGAACGACCCACGGCTCGAAGCAGACGACCTCGGCGCCTACCGCGTCACCGGCATCCAGGCCGTGATCTGCCTGCCGTTGCTGCGTGGAGGCCGGTTCGTCGCCGCGATGGCCGTCCACCAGGCGACCCCGCGGACGTGGACGCGCGACGAGATCGAGCTCGTGTCCGTCGTGGTGAACCGGTGCTGGGAGTCGTTGCAGCGCGCGCACGCGGACCGTGCGTTGCGGGACAGCGAAAGCCGCCACCGCCGGCTCGTGGAACGCGCGACGGACGCGATCTGGATGCTGGACGGCGAGATGCGGTTCGTCTCCGTCAACCCCGCCACCGGGCACCTGCTCGGCTACCGGCCGGAGCAGCTGACCGGCACCCCGGTCACCGACCTGCTCGTGGACGGCCTGCCGGAGGACCTCTCGGCGACGCAGACCGTGTCGCTGCGCCACGCCGACGGCTCGGTGGTCGCGCTGGAGCTGAGCGTCCAGCCCACCCCGACGGGCCTGCAGGCGATCGGCAGGGACGTCACCGAGCGCCAGCGCGCCGAGGCCGAACGCGAGCTGCTGCTGCAACGCGAGCACGAGATCGCCACCGCTCTGCAGGAGAGCCTGCTCCCCCGCGAGCTGCCGGTGCTGCCCAGGCTCGCGACCGCGGCCCGCTACCTTCCCGCCGCCGAGCACTCCCAGATCGGCGGCGACTGGTACGAGGTCGTCCCCCTCGGGAAGGCGAAGGTGGGACTGACCGTCGGCGACGTCGTCGGCAAGGGACCGGCCGCCGCCGCGGTGATGGGCCAGCTGCGCAGCGCCCTGACCGGCTACCTCCTCGACGGCCTCTCGCCCGCGGAGTCGTTGCGCCGCCTGAACGTCTTCGCGCCGCGCGTGAACGGCGCCGCCGGCAGCACCTGCGCGTGCATCGTCTTCGACCCGGACGCCGGAGAGCTGTGCTGGGCGTCGGCGGGCCACCCGGCCCCGGTCGTCGTCGACCAGACCGGCGCCCGCGTCCTCACCGGCAAGATCGGCCCCGCGCTCGCCGCCGCCGGTTCGTCCCTCCCGCCCCAGCACACGGCCCCGTTACCGCCCGGCGGCTCGGTGGTCCTCTACACCGACGGCCTCGTGGAACGACGCGACGAGGTGCTGGACGAGGGCCTCGACAGGCTGGTGACGGCCGTCGGCGCCGCCTCCCGGCTGGCACCCGCGTTCCTGGTGCAGCGCATCGTCGAGCAGGTGCTCAAGGGCGGCCAGGCCGACGACGTGGCCCTGGTCGTGGCCCGCCACCTGCCGGCCCCGCTGCACCTGACGTGCCCGGCGGAACCCCAGGAGCTGTCCCCGCTGCGCCGCACCGCGACGGACTGGGCCGGCACCACCGGCCTGTCCGACGACGCCGTCTACGACCTGGAGCTCGCCCTCGGCGAGGCCGCCGCGAACGTCGTGGACCACGCCTACCCGACCGGCGGCGGCACGTTCGACACGACCCTGACCTGGACCGGCCGCGGCGTCGAGGTCGCGGTCACCGACCACGGCCGCTGGCGCCCCGTCCCCGCCGACAAGGGCGACCGGGGCCGCGGCCTCACGATGATCCGCGCCCTCACCGACTCGGCCGACCTCGACGTGCGCCCCGACGGCACCACGATCCGCTTCCACGTCCCCCTGGTCCCCGGCACCGGCGCCACCCCCCTGCCCGAACGCGCCCCGATCACCGCCACCGGCCTCACCGAGGGCGGCGACGACCGCGTCCAGCGCGTCCTGCTGACCGGCGACCTCGACATCGCGACCGTCGAGGACCTGCGCGAGGCCCTGCTGAGCCGCATCGACGTCGCCGACGACCGCCCGGTCGAGCTGGACCTGACCCGGCTCGGCTACCTCAGCAGCTCCGGCATCGCACTGCTGCTGCGCGCCTCGGCGTGCGCACAGGCCCGCGGCCGGACCATGACTCTGGTGGCGGCGGGTGGATCGGCCCCGGCGCGGATCCTGGACCTGTCCGGCCTGCCGCACACGACGAGGACGCTCCACGACGAGGCGGTACGACCGGCGACCTCGGCCTGACGCGCCAGGGGCACAACCCCGGGCTCGACGTCACGGCGGGATCGACCCCACCGGGCGCTCAACCCGCCCGGCACCCGACCCGTCCGGGTCCTCCACCTGCGCGGCGCTCACCCCGCCCACCTCCCACACCGGCAGGGCGCCCGGCCTCAGCCCGTGCAGTCCACCACCGCGAACACCGTCTTCCCGCTCACCGCACCGCCCCCCGCGAGCGGCCGGCACCCCCACTCCGCCGAGATCCGGTCCACCACCACGATCCCGCGCCCCCGGTTCTCCCCCAGCCGCGACCGCCCGTACACCGGGGCGGCGGGAGACGTGTCGTCCACCTCCACCACCACCCGGCACGGGTCGAGGTGGTGCAGGAGGCGCAGCCGGCCGGTGCCGGGCGTGTGGTCCAGGACGTTCGTGACGAGTTCGGTGACGACGAGCTGCACGTCGTAGAGGTGGTCCTCGCCGAGCGCGCTCAGCGCGGCGGTCAGCCAGCGGCGCAGTGCCGAGACCGAGAGGCCGGGCGCCACCGGCACGTCCAGCAGGAGCGGCGTCACGCGAGCCTCCGCAGCAGCACCAGGGCGATGTCGTCCTGCTTGTCCTGGCCCAGCTCGGCCAGCAGGCGGTCGGCCAGCTCGTCCATGTCGTCGGTGTGCGACACGGCGGCGCGCAGCTTCTCCATGCCCTCGTCGAGGTCCACGCCGGGGCGTTCGACCAGGCCGTCTGTGGTGAGCAGGACCGTGGTGCCGGGCGGCAGGGGGAGCGTGGTGGCCTCCGGGCGGTCGAGACCGATGCCGAGCAGCGGTCCCTTGACGGGGACATAGCGGGCCCCGGTGGCGTCGGCCAGCAGCGGGGGCACGTGGCCCGCGTTGGCCACGTCGACCGTGCCCTCCTCCAGGTCGACCAGCAGCAGGCACATCGTGGTGAGGCCGCCGGTCGGGTGGAAGCGTTCGAGGAGGATGTCGACGCGGCGCAGGATCTCGGCCGGGCGGTGTCCCTCCACGGCGTAGGCGCGCAGCGTGTGCCGGACCTCCGCCATGACGGTCGCGGCCTCGATCGAGTGGCCGCACACGTCGCCGATGGCGATCAGCACGCGGCCGTCCAGCTCGATCACGTCGTAGAAGTCGCCGCCGATCTCGGCGTTGCTCTGCGCGGGCACATACCGGGCCGTCATCGGCAGTCCCGGGTGGTGCGGCAGCTCGCGCGGCAGGAGGCTGCGTTGCAGCGTCAGCGCGAGCGAGTGCTCCTCGGCGAAGGTGTGCAGGCCCTCCGCGGCGAGCGCGGTGGCCTGGGCGAGCTGGCTCAGCAGGTTGCGGTCCTCGGCGTTGGTCACCGACTCGGGTGCCACCGCTATGCCGATGGGCGACCGGCGCAGCTTCGTGCGGGCCAGTGCCGCCACGACGGGGGCGTCCCGCCGCCAGGCGTCGCCCTCGACCACGGTCACGCCGATGCCGGGGTTCAGCGACGACAGCCACCGCGCGACGTCCGCGTCGTCCGGGCGCGGACCGGCGCCCGCGGACGCGCTGCAGACGGCGCCGGACGACGTGCCGAGCACCGCGGTCGCGGCGGTGTCGAGCATGTCCGCGGCGCCGATAGCGGCTGCCTCGACCAGGCCGTCGAACGTGGTGGCCGCGTTGATGGCGAACGTGGCGGTGGTCAGGCGGGTGAGGCGGGCGGCGAGGTGCTCGGCGAGGGCGCGGGCGCGGTGGTAGCGCAGCGCGGCCTCGACGTTGGCGAGCAGCTCGCCGGGGTCGACCGGCTCGGTGAGGTAGGCGTCGGCGCCGCGGGTGAGCCCGATGATCTTGTCCTCGGGCTCGATGTAGGTCGCCGACAGCATCACGACGGGCACGGAGCTGGTGCGCGGGTCGGCTTTTATCCGCTCGGTGACGTCGTAGCCGCTCATGTCGGGCAGGTGCACGTCCAGCAGGACCAGGTCGAACGAGTGGTGCTCCAGCGCGTCCAGCGCCTCGGCCGCCGTGGTCGCCTCCACGACCGTGTGGCCGCTGCGGCGCAGCCAGCTGCACGCGATGAACCGGCTCGCCTCGAGGTCGTCCACCACGAGCACCCTGGCGGGTCCGCCACCCATCGCTGTCGGGTTCATCGGGCCTCCGCTCTGCGCACCGCCAGCTGGGCGTCCCTCGTCGCACGGCTCACCGCCGCCGGGTCGATCGCTTCGTCGTGCAGCAACGCGGCGCCGAGGTTGTGGACGCTGCGGGCGAGACCGCCGGGGTCGTCGCCGCACACGACCACCACCGGCACGCTCGCGAGGTCCGGGTCGAGCCGCAGCACGGACAGCACCGCGCTGCCGCTCATGAGCGGGGCGTTCGCGCCCACCAGCACGAGGTCCGGCCGCCGTGACTTCACCAGGTTCAGCGCGCTGCGGCCGTCCTCCGCCTCGACGACGTCGGCGGCGATGTCCGCGAGCGCGTCCCGCAGCCGCCCGCGGACCTCCTCGTCGCCGTCCGCGACGAGCGCGCACGCGACGGGCACCGGTTCCGCCTGGTCGTCCTTGCCGGTGGGCAGCGTCAGCACCACCTCGGTGCCTTCGCCGACGGTGCTGCTCAGGTCGAGCCTGCCGCCGAGGAGCTCGGCGAGCTTGCGGGCGTAGGACAGGCCCAGCCCGGTGCCGCTCGCGCCCACCTGAAGCGCGTTCGGCACCTGGTAGAACTCCTCGAAGACCTTCCCCTGCTCCGACTGCGGGATGCCGATGCCCGTGTCGCTCACGACGAACCGGATCTCCTCCGGCCCCGGCCCCTGTTCGGCGGTGAACCGGATCTCGCCGTGCTTGGTGAACTTGACGGCGTTCGACAGCACGTTGCGCAGGATCCGCACGAGCATCGTCTCGTCGGTGACGAGCGGCGGCAGCTCGGGGATCGTGTCCACGACGAGCTGGACGTCGCCGGTGCGCAGCATCGGCCGCACCGACGACCGCAGCTGCGTGATCACGTAGTCGAGCGCGACCGGGGCCATCCGCGGCCGCAGGCTGCCCGACTCGGCCTTGGCCGTGTCGAGCAGCTCGTTGACCAGCGCGAGCAGCGTGGCGGCGGACTCGTTGATCAGGTCGACGTGGTGGCGCTGGTCGTCGGTCATCGGGTCGCCGCCTGGTGCGCTGAGCAGACGGGTCAGGCCGACCACCGAGTTGATCGGCGCGCGCAGCTCGTGGCTGATGTTGGACCAGAACCGGATGCGCGCCGCGGCCGCTTCCCGCAGCTCCGCGGACTTCGCCTCCAGCTCGGCGTAGAGGGCGACGACGCCCTGGTTCGTGCGCTCCAGCTCCTCGGACAGCTCCTGGTAGAGCGCCACGACGCCGCGGTTGGTCTCCTCCAGCTCGGCGTTGAGCCGTTCCAGCTCCGTGCTCTTGGCCTCCAGGTTCTCGAGCGTCTCCAGGAGCTCCTGGTTCTGCGCCCGCAGCTCGTCGAGCGCGCTGGTGTCCGCGGTCTCGCGCAGCTCCCTCAGCAGACCCTCGTCGAGCTTGACCACGTGGTGCACGTTCTTCACCAGCGTCACGCCCGACGAGGTGATGACCATGTCGTCCATCAGCCTGCGCGCGGTGTCCCAGCCCGGCCCGGCGCCGGTGGCCACCGGCGCCTGCCACGCCAGCTCGACCAGCAGCGCGGGTGAGCCGCCGCGGGTGAGCCGGAAGACGGCGGCGGTGCGGACGTCCTGGCGGACCAGCTCCCTGCCGACGTCGCTCAGCGCCGTCGCGACCCGGATCTGGTTCTGCCCGTCGAGCCCGACTGCCGCCGCGACCTGCCGGCCGCGCTGGCGGAGCAGGAACACATCGCGTTCGTCGCCGACCGGCAGGCGCAGCAGCTCGGTGGGGGTCATGTCGTCCTGGCCACCAGGACGCTCGCGTCGTCGTTGCGGACGCCTGCCTCCCGCAGCAGGGTCGCCGCGACCAGCACCGGGTCGTCGGTGGCCGGGTCGGCGCCGAAGTCGGCGCCCCAGCGCTCGGTCAGGCCGTCGGAGTGCAGCACCACCACGGCCCCCTCCGGCAGCTCGTAGTCGAACGCCCTGATCGTGCGCGCCTGGTGGCCCGCCACGCCCGGCACGGAGATCATGCCCTGTTTCCGGCCGTCCGACAGGACGGCTCCGGCGATGTTGCCCAGCCCGCAGAAGCGGACGGACCTCGCGGCCAGGTCGATCTCGGCGACCGCCAGCGCGCCGCCCCTGGTGCCGCGCAGCTCGTGGTGCAGGCGCGCGAGGAGCTGCTCCGGCGGCATCGGGGCCAGGTCGCGGAACATTCGCACCGCCCGGTCGGACGCGGCGGCCGCCAGCGGCCCGTGCCCGGACCCGTCGCACATCACCAGCGTGAGCCGGTCGGTACTGCGGCAGATCGCGTAGGCGTCCCCGCACACCTCCTCGCCGCCGATGGGCCTGGTCACCCCGGCCGCGTGCTCCGCGCCCCACTCGGGCACCCAGTCGCGCGCCGCGGCGAACCGCGCCACCAGCGCCGTGCCGGAACCGGCCCGCGACGTCATGGAGCACGAGGTGGCGAGCCGCGCCACGGCGCCCAGCCCGACCCCGAGCGTGCCCGTCGTCGACTGCCCGTCCTGCCACGCCAGCTCGACGTCGGCGATGCCGGGACCTCGGTCCAGGGCGACGACCTCGACGGCCGCGTCCCGCTCGCCGCGCACCGTGCGCACCAGCACGACGCCCTGCCGGGCGTGCTTGTGCAGGTTCGTCCCGATCTCGGTGACCGCGAGCCCGACCTCCGCCGTGCGGTTCGCGCCGAACCCGAGGCGTTCGGCCAGCGTCGTGACGGTGCGGCGGATCCGTCCGACCTGCGCGGTCTCCTCGACCGGCAGCCACACCTCGTCGCGCACCAGGGGCAGGCACGTCGCCGTCGTCATCTCTTCCACTTGACCACCGTCACGACCGTGCCGCGGCCGACTTCGGTGTCCAGGTCGAACTGGTCGACGAGCCGCTTCGCGCCGCTGAGCCCGAGACCGAGCCCGCTGCCGCTGCTCCAGCCGTCGGCGAGGGCCAGCGTGAGGTCCGGGATGCCCGGACCCTCGTCGTGGAACGACGCGCGGACGCCGCTACGCCTGCCGTCGCTGACCTCCTCGACGCGGGCGAAGCCCCCGCCGCCGTAGATGAGCGTGTTGCGGGCCAGCTCGCTCGCCGCCGTGACGAGCTTCGTCTGGTCGACGAGCGAGAGCTTGGTCTGCTGCGCGTACGTCCGCACGAGCTGACGCACGCGCACGACGTCGTCGTCGCCGCTGATGGCGACCTGTTCCGGCCCGTCGGCCCCGGTGGGCATCAGGCGTCCCGCGGGAACTCGCCGAAGTGCGTGACCGCACCCCGGCGTTCGCGGCCGAGCTCACCCAGGATCTTCATGCCGCGTTCGAGGTTGAGCGCCGTGCGCACACCGCCGAGCGTGAGCCCCAGCTCCACCAGCGTGATCGCCACCGCCGGCCGCATGCCGACGACGACCGTGTCGGCGTCGAACAGCCGGGAGATGGACGCGATCGTCGCGAACATCCGCCCGATGAACGAGTCGACGATCTCCACCGCCGAGATGTCGATGACCACGCCGTGCGCGCCGGTCGCGCTGATCTTCTCGGCCAGGTCCTCCTGCAGGGCGAGCACGCTCTGGTCCTGCAGGTCGATCTGGATCGAGACGAGCAGCACGCCGCCGATCTTCAGAATCGGGACGCGCTCCATCACACGACCTCGCGGCGCACGACTTCGACGCCTTCCCTGCGCAGCGCGTGCCGCAGCGCGTCGGCGAGCGAAGCCTTGGTGACGATGTCGCCGAACTCGATGCCGAGCGCCACGATCGTCTGCGCGATCTGCGGGCGGATGCCCGACACGATGCACTCGGCGCCCATCAGCCGCGCCGCGACGACGGTCTTGAGCAGGTGCTGCGCGACCTGCGTGTCCACGGCGAAGACGCCGGTGATGTCGATGATCGCGTGCTCGGAGCCGGTCTCGACCAGCATCTCCAGCAGCTTCTCCATGACGACCTGGGTGCGCGCGGAGTCGAGGGTGCCCACCAGCGGCACCGCCAGCACGCCCTCCCAGATCTTGACCACCGGCGTGGTCAGCTCCAGCAGCTGCTCGGACTGCTCGCGGATGATGTCCTCGCGGGCGCGCGAGTAGGACTCGAAGGTCAGCAGCCCGAACGCGTCGAGCAGCCGGGAGAACGCGAGCGCCTGCTGGAAGACCTCCGGGGAGGCGTCGTTCTCGACCAGCTCGAAGACCGGCTCCTTGAGCGAGAAGACGCTCGACGCCGTCTCCGACGGCGTGAAGCCCGCCCGCACCCTGGAGCGCGAGTACTCCTCGAGCAGCGACCGGATCTCGGTGAACTCCGGACCGCTGATGTTCTTCCCGTCGTGGCCCACCAGAGGCACCAGGGCCGCGTAGAACTCGCGGAAGTCGGCCTCCAGCTCCGTCCTCGCCGACCGGCCGCGCAACGCGGCCGCGACCACGCCCACCCACTTGTCGATCAGGAGCTCCGCGTTCTCCCGCAACAGCTCGGTCAAACGCTGGGCGTGTCCTGCGTCTGCAGTCACTCAAGCCTCCTCAGGCGGTCAGTACCCCACAGACAGTAGCTGTGCGCCGTCCAACGGCCCGACAGGTGGTTACCGCGTTTAGCGGCTTCCCGCAGGAGGTACGTTCAGCCAGCACACCAGTGACAGAAAGGCACCTTCTTGGCCGTCGGAGGCGAGCCCCCTGATACCCCGCACGTGCTGGAGCTCAACCGTGATGTGGTCGACATCGCGGAGATCCGCCGGTGGGCCGGTTCGGCGTTGCCGGGCCTGAACGAGGACGACCTGCTCGACGTCCAGCTGATCGTGACCGAACTGGTCTCGAACGTGTACGACCACGGCGAGTTCCCCGCGCGCCTGCGCCTGGACGCGCCGAGCGGCGACGGGAGCGTGCGGATCGAGGTCGAGGACGCCTCGTCGATCCCGCCCGTGCTGAAGCCCTCGTCCCCGCACTCGGCGCGCGGACGAGGGCTCGTGCTGGTCGACCAGCTGGCCGGCGAGTGGGGCGTCACGGAGCAACGAGCCGGCAAGACGATCTGGGCGGTCGTGCCTCGCACCGGCGGTGAGTGAGTTCCTGCCCGTCAGCTCCGCCTGAGCGGCGCCACGCGCGTGGTTCAGCTCCGGCTGGGCCGCGGCATGGCCTTGATGGCGGCGACCGCGTCGGACCGGCTCGAGTACAGCTCCAGCAGCACGTCGACACCGGAGATCGTGAGCGGCATCCGCACGGCCCGCCTGGTCGCGACGACGGCGAGCGGCACCCCCGCGGCCTCGGCCTCCTGCCACACGGCGGCGAGCATGTTGACGCCCGCGGACCCGAAGAACGTCACGGCGTCGAGGTCCACCACCACCCCGGCCGGCTTCTCGCGCACGGCCGCCGCGGCCTTCAGCATCGGTGACTCCGGGGTCATCCGGTCGACCTCACCGGCGACGCTCACGAGCGTGATCCCGTCGTGGTCGGTCAGCTCGGCGGTCAGTCCCACGACTGCTCCCTCGGCGTGCTGGCTCATCGACCTACCTCCCATCGGCAAACCGTGCGAAGCGCCGACGCGAGCCCGCTGCCCAACCCGGAGAACCTGTAGATGACCTCACATGGATGACTCGGATGTTTGGAAACTCCTGCCCACGCTATGCCCCTTCGTGGTGAGACACAACCGCGCGGTGATGTTGGTCTTCCCGTCCGGCGGGTAACCGCACGTCATGACCGATCCGCTGAACCCAGAGGCCCCGCACGCCCCCGGCACCCCCGACCTCGGCGACCTCGAGGAACCCGAGCGCTCCGAGGAGGTGGCCGAGGAGGTGCCCGCCAAGCAGGTGATCAACGACGAGGGCCCGGAAGGACAGGAACCGCCGGACTAGCCGAGCCGGAAAAGACAGTGCTCCCGGTGGCCGTGGCCACCCGGAGCACTGTCGTTTACGACCCGGAAGGGACCGTCATGGCCTGGCGTAGTCGTGGAGGGCGTTCTGCCCCAGGAGCAGCCGGTCCTCTCCTGCCTCGACCTCGGCCTTGATATCGGCCATCAGCGTGTTCCGTTCCGCTTGGTTCAGGTGTGTGAGCTGCTCGATGTCGCTGAAGTTGGCAGGCGGCGAGGCGACCACGTTCTTCATCGCCTGCGCGTCCTGTTCCAACGAGTCGACCATCTGCGCCACGCAGAACGCCCGTACGTCATCGGCACGGCTCCTGGCGAGGGCGGAGGCGGAGCTCATGTGGGAAAGCGCCGCTGTGACGGCCGCCCTGTCCGACTGTGCCGAGGGGGTGGCCTGGAGAGCACGGTCTGCCGCGATCAGCTGCATCTCGGCCGCCAGAACAAGAGAACACGCATCCGGGCTGGACGACACGGCTTGCACCGCGTGGTTCGCCTTGTTCTTGGCTCTGCCGACATCGAGCACAGCCTTGGCCAGCGCGGGTGACGTCCCGGTGATGGAGGTGCTCAGTGCGTCGTGGACCTCGGTCATCGCGGCGCGCAGCAGACGGGCGAGTCGCTTGCGCTCGTCTTTCAACGCTTTGAGGAAGTTGGAGCTCACAGTTTTTCCGCGCTGCTTGTAGGTGCGCCCGGCACGGTGGCGCTGGTCGTGCAGCATGATCGTCCATCCACCCTGCGCTTGCTTCCCCGACACGACCTGCTTGATCTGTCTGTCGGCGAACTCGGTTTGGCTCGCCACCTTCTTCAAGAGGTCGCTGTGCGGCTGGTGGTCGCGTTCGAACCCGCTGTGGACGTAGTCGGGTTGCTTGGCGTAGGTCGCCACAAGCCCTTCCACCCGGTAGCGCGCGACCAGGCGGCTCATCTGCGCACGGTAGTGCAGGTCCGAGGTGACGTTGCGGTACTTGCCCGTCGGTTTGTTCGGGTAACCACTGCGTTTGCCCTTGGCCAGGTAGGTGCCCAGATCCTTCGCCAACTTGATCACCAGGGCGATCATCGGCTTCAGCGCGATGGCCACGTTCTGTTCGGCGAGCAACCGGGCGGACCAGGTGGCGGCAGGATTGGCGATCTCCGCGTTCGCCGTGGCCGTGGCGTTCGTGGCGACGGATTGGTACGTCCGCATCATCGCGTCGTCCGCGGTCAAGTCCGGGTCGACGCTGCGGAACTGGTTCGGCAGCAACCTGTGGACCTTGTGGCGCAGCCGCTCGTACTGCGTGTGCATCTCGAAGATGAAAGCTGTCACCGGCAGCGGCCGGCTCGCGATCATGAGCCGCCGCGGCGCCGCCGGTTCGCCGGCACCGCGGAGTTCGAGATCGGGGTCCGAGTCCTCGTAACCGGGGAAGAGCCGGTGTTGCTCCTTCGCCCCCTCGACCTCGACCTCGAACGCGACGATCTCCCTGCGCTTTTCGGCCTCCTTCGCCTGCATGCGCCGCCGCCGGACCTCGTCGCGTTTCCTGGCCGCGTCCTTGCGTTCTCGATCGGTCCTGGTCCTCTTGATCGGCTGCCTGCCGGACAACACGACGTCACCGTTGCGCTGCCGGACCGGTCCTCCGTCGCCCAGCAGGGCCACGACCGCCGTGTTGCCCGCGGTCCGCTGCAACGCCAGGAGGCGGTGGTCCACAGCCGGAGGGACGCCCTTGCGGCCTGCGCCCGGACGTCCCTCCACCTGCGATCGTCGTTCCAGCATCCCGCCAGTGTCGGCATCGGACCACCGAACGGCCCAGGGCCGCACGGACGAACGGCGGGGCAGGGATCTCCGTTCGGACGTACAGGGGTGGCGTCCGTCAGCGCCAGAACCGCCGCTTGCGGCGCTCCCCCGCCACCGGCTTCTCCTCGGCCGCGGCCGAGGAGGCGAACTCGCCCAGCACCTGCCGCGCCCGCGCCCACAGGCGGTCGACGTCCCCGTCCGCCGTGAGCTCGGTGAGCTCCGCGACCAGGCGCCGCAGCGGCTCGCACGTGGGGTCCTGGCCGACGAGGATGCCGAGCCTGCTGGCCAGGTCCGCGAGCAGGTCGCGGCGCTCCCACACGGGCCTGGCCGCCGCCTCGTCCAGTCGCCGGGCCTCGACCGCGGCGATCTCGCGCAGCTGGGCGAGCCCGTCCGGAACGGGAGCGGGCACGGGGGCGGGAACCGGCATCCGGCCGCGTCCCGGGGCTCCGCGCGGTGCGGGCGGGGGCGCGATCGGGTGGTGCGCGAGGGGCGCGGGCGGGGCGAACCCGTCCGGTCCCCCGGCAGGACCGGCGAACGGGCCCGCGGCGCCTCCGGCGGGTCCGGCGAACATCGGTGCGGCTGCGGCCAGAGGACCTCCCGCGCGGGGGGCCGAAGCGAACTTCGGTGCGGCGAGCTCCCAGCCCGACGGTTGTTCGACCGGCTGCACGACGCGGTGCACCTTGCCGTCGGACACAACACGGTCGTCCACCGCCACGAACGCCGTGAAGCGGCACAGGACGCCGTGCTCCAGCGAGATCCGCAGGATGTCCTTCTCCACCGCGTGGTCGCCCGTCGCGTAGCGGTCCTCCAGGTCGCGCAGCGCGGCGCGGGCCCACTGCGCGCGGACAGCGGGTTCGGCATGTCGCAGCACGGGGACCGTCTCCTGCCAGTCTGCGCCGTCCCTGGTCCGGCCGCTGACCACGACCGTTTCGGGTGCCGTGCCGCGGTAGCGGCCGAACGCCACCAGCGGCACGCCGGGGTAGACGGCCGTGGGCTGCTTCGGCAGGCCGGACGCCGGTGAGATCACCACGTCGGTGACGACCGGCGCGCCGATGCGGCGCTGGATGTGCGTCATCGCCTCGTCGAGCCGGTCCTCGCTCTCGACGAGCTCGCACCGCCCGGCGCCCGCGGCGGCGAGCCGGCCGAGGAAGCCCGCGTTGACAGCGGTGTCGATGCCGACGGCGTGCACCCTCGTCCGGCCGATCAGCGGCGCGATGTCGCGCAGGATCTGGTCCTCGTTGCCGACCTGCCCGTCCGTGACGAGCACCAGGACCGGGTCGCGGTCGCTCTCCGCCCCGGCGAGCAGGGTCAGGCCCTCGCGCAACGGCTGCACCATCTCGGTGCCGCCGCGCGCCCCGGTGCGTGCGAGGTGCTCGACGGCGCGGAACCGGTGGCGGTCGGTGCCGGTGACGAGCCCGCCACCGAGGTCGGGCCGGTCCAGGCGGTCGTCGAAGGTGATGACGGCGAACGTGTCCGCCGAGGTCAGCGTGTCGACGATGCGGGCGGCGGCACGCCTGGCCGCGACCATCTTCCAGCCGGACATGCTGCCGGAGCGGTCGAGCAGCAGCACGACGTCGCGGGGCCGGGCCGGGGCGGACGACTCGGGCGGCAGGACGGTGACCTGGTAGGTGCCCCCGTCACCGCTCTCGTCGGGCACGGACACGGCCGCGGAGCGGGCACCGGCGTAGGCGAGCCGCAGCACGAAGTCGCGGTCGGCCCGCTCCCCCGGCTCGACCGTCAGCGTGTTGCCCTCCCTGGCCACGGTGTGCAGGCTCGACCGGACCTCGCCCAACTCCAGCCCGGCCGGGTCGACCTCGACGCCGATCGTGAGGCGGACCGGGTTCGGGAAGCCGGGCAGCAGCACGGGCGGCGTGATCCGGGAGGCGTCCGGCACGGCGTCGGTGTCCGCGGCGTGCCCGTCACCGGCCGGCGGCCCGTCGAGCGGCTGCCCCGGGACGTAGCGCGGCGCCACCACGAGCGGGAACCGGAACGTCGCCGCGCCGTCCTCGAACACCAGCGGCCCGACCAGGCTCAGCTCGACGGTCACCCGCTCGCCCGGCTGGATGTTGCCGACGCGCATGGTGAAGACGTCCGGCCGGTCCTCTTCGACGATCGACGCCCGCTGCCCGGCCGCGATGGCGTCGTCGTACGCCTGCCGCGCGGCCCCGCGCTCCTGCAGCTCCGCCTCGACCGTGCGGTCGGCGGCGGTCATCTTCATGCCCGTGACCGCGGCGCGGTCGGGCAGCGGGAACACGTAGGTGGCTTCCAGCGCGGTCTCGTGGGTGTTGACGAACCCGGTGGTCAGCACGGTCCGGCCGACCAGCCCGGTGACCGCCGCCCGCACGTCGATGCGCTCCAGGGGCAGGTTGCCGCGCTCGGTCCGCAACGCGCCGACGCCCGCGTCCTCGGTCGTCCAGCCGACGCGGTCCCCCTCGGCTTCCTTCATCGGGGCGACGGAGATGGTCATGACTGTTCCCTTTCGTTCGCGAGCAGACCACGGGCGGCGAGCAGGTCGAGCAGCGGAGCGGCCGCGGCCGCGATGTCCGCGACGTCGGCGGGGGTGGGCGTGCCCGGCACGAGGACGACGGCTCCCCCGCCGAGCGCGACGCCGGTCAGCGTGGTGCCGACCGGCGCGGTTCCGGTCGGCGCGGCGGCCTTCTCCCGGGCCGCCGGAGCCGCGGGCTCTGCCCAGAACCGCGGCCGCACCTCCGCCGGTGACGGCGCGTCACCGGCGGCGAGCACGTCGGCGGGGACACGGGCGACGGCCGCGAGCGTCGCGTCGTCGGCGCCCGCGAGCTCCGCCTGGATCTCGGCGAGCGTCCTCCCCTCCGACTGCAGCCGTTTGAGCGCCACGAGCTGGAGCAGGTGGCGGCGTTCGTACAACGCGGTCCGCCCGCGCATGGCCGACGGTCTGTCGACCAGGCCCGTCGTCGCGTACCAGCGGACGGCCCGCCGGTCGGGAACGTCGCGGACCCGGCCGTTGGGCGCGCCCGAGTACTCCGCCGCCAGCGCGGCGGAGACCCGGTCCAGCAACTCGTCGAGCGTCCACACCCCACCACAGTGACACTGCAACAGTGACAGTGTCAAGGTGAGACCAAGGTCATGTCACCTCCGTGCACGCCCCGTAGCGGCGGTAGGGTTCCGCGCGTCCGCGTGCCCCTGTACATCCACGTCGAGGACGGAGAAGCAGAGTGACCACGGACGAGGCCGCCCGCACCATCGGGCACGACGCCGCGTTGAGCAGGCTGAAGAACCAGAAGGACAAGGTCCTGTACGCGCTCGACCACCTGCCGCGCGGCTGCACGGTGGAGGACGTCCGCCGCTGGCTGAACAGGCAGGGCCAGGACGTTCCCAGCAGGCCGTACGCGACCAAGATCGTGAACGAGTGGCGGGCGCGCAACAGCGTGACCGACACGGCGGGCAACCTGCCGCTGACCCCGGAGCTGCTCGCGAAGCTGGACGGCGTGAACAAGGGAGTCGCCGCCCACGCCGACGCGCTGACGGCCAAGCCGGTCCGGCCCGCCGACACGCCCACGGTCGTCACGAAGCCGGTCGCGCCCGCCGTGACCTTCCAGGCTCCGGCCACGACCCAGCCACTCACCGAACCGGCCGCGGAACCGCCCACTGCGCCACCCACCGGGCTCGTGCGCCCCACCACCCCGGCCGTGCCCGCCGCCCTTCCCACCGCCGAGCCCGCCGTCACGCCCGAGCCCGCTTCCGGCGAGGCTCCCGGCTCGCACGAACCGGCCGGCGCCAAGGGCTTCTACCTGGTGGCCCTGCTGAGCATCGGCGTCAGCGTCGACACGTCGTGGCGCTTCTTCGAGCAGCGCCTCGGCATCACCGACACGTGGGAGCGGGTGGCCCTGTTCTCCGTCATGGAGGCGGCGCTCGTCGCCTGCGGCTGGGCGATGCGCGGCGGCGTGCGCCGCGACGGCAGGCCCGGTCCCGCCCGGTTGGTGGCGTGGGCGCTGACGGCGTTCGCCGCGTTCGCCGCCCTCAGCCTGTCCGGTCCGGTCGCGGGCACCGCCCGCGTGCTGCTCGGCCCCGTGCTCGGCCTGGTGATGCTGCACCTCGCGCTCGGCATCGAGATCCGCGCCACCCGGCAGCGCGCCACGACGTGGGCGCGGGTCGGCCGGGAGTTCCGGGAACGGCTGCTGTCGTTGTTCGGCCTGGGCGACGACCACCGCGACGCCCTCGCGCGCACCCGCGACCGGGCGGCGCTGCGGGCCGCGAAGCTCGCGCTCGCCAGCCGGTGGACGCCCCGGCGGAAGGCGCGGCTGCGCAAGGCTTTGCACGTCTCGAACGTCGCGCACGACCCGGTCCAGCGCGACAAGATGCTGCGCGAGCTCGGAGTGCTGCAGCACGCGGACAAGCTGGCCTCGACCAGCCAGCCGGCGCCGTGGTGATGCTCGGCTTCGTCTCCGACGCCACGCTGGCGCCGGAGATCGCCGCGCTCGTCAACCGCGTGTACGCCGACGCCGAGAAGGGTCTGTGGGCCGAGGGCGGCTCACGGACCACCGAGTCCGAGGTCGCCGATCTCATCCGGGCCGGCGAGATCGTGCTGGCACGCCGGGGAGAACGCGTCGTGGGCGCCGTGCGCGTCCAGCGGATCGAGGACGGCGTCGGCGAGTTCGGCATGCTCGTCGCCGACCCGGGCGAACGCGGCACGGGCATCGGGAAGGCGCTCGTCTCGTTCGCCGAGAACTGGGCCCTGCGACGGGATCTGGCCCACATGCAGCTGGAGCTGTTGGTACCGCGGGAATGGCAGCACCCGGTCAAGGAGTTCCTGCGCGCCTGGTACACCCGTCTGGGGTACCGGGTCGTGCACGTGGGCGACTTCACCCGCGACTACCCGGCGCTGGCTCCGCACCTGGCCTGCCCCTGCGACTTCCTGGTCTTCCGCAAGGACCTCCGGTCCCAGTGGTTGAACTCTTGACCGGATGACCAGCGGCTCGGGGTACGGTCCGCTTCTCACATCGAGCAAGAGGAGAACGACCGTGCGCCGTCGTCTGCGTGGCACCGCCGTTGCCGCGATCGCGTTGACCATGGTGGTGAGCGCCTGCGCCAAGGACTCCGGTGGGGACTCCACCGGGTCGACCAACGCCGCCGGTGGCGGGTGCGAGTTCGCGGAGGCCCCCAGCGCCCCGCCCGCGTCGAGCACCACCACCGCCGCCGGGGAGAAGGTCGACGGCAGCGCGTTGAAGATCGGCCTGGCCTACGACATCGGCGGGCGCGGTGACGCGTCGTTCAACGACCTCGCCGCCGCCGGGTTCGACAAGGCGATCGCCGACATGGGCGTCAAGAAGGAGAACACCCGCGAGCTGTCCGCCGCGCCCAACGAGGACGAGGCCGCGAAGCAGACCCGGCTGCGCCAGCTCGCGTCGGAGGGCTTCAACCCGATCATCGGCGTCGGCTTCGCCTACACCGAGTCGCTGCGGGTCGTCGCGCCGGAGTTCCCGGACGTGAAGTTCGGCCTGGTCGACTCGGCGGTGGAGGGCGTGCCCAACGTGACGCCGCTCGTCTTCGCCGAGCAGGAGGGCTCGTTCCTCGCGGGCGTCGTCGCCGCGTACCAGAGCAAGAAGTGCCACGTGGGCTTCGTAGGCGGCGTGGACATCCCGCTGATCCAGAAGTTCGAGGCGGGCTACGCGCAGGGCGCCAAGACGGCCGCGCCGAACGTCAAGTTCGACAAGAAGTACATCACCCCGGCCGGTGACTTCACCGGATTCCAGGACCCGCCCAAGGGCCAGGAGGCCGCGAAGGGCCTGATCGAGAAGGGCGCGGACGTCGTCTACCCGGCCGCGGGCGCGTCGGGCCTCGGCGTGTTCGCCGCGGTGAAGGAGGCGGGCGTGCTGGCGATCGGCTGCGACGCCGACCAGTACAACCAGCCCGCGGTCGCGAACAACAAGGACGTCATCGTCGCGTCGAGCCTCAAGCGCGTCGACGTGGCCGTGTACGACTTCTTCCGCGCCGCCGCGAAGAACGACCTGTCATCGCTGCCGAAGGTCTTCGACCTGAAGTCGGACGGCGTCGGCTACGCCACCTCCGGCGGCAAGATCGACGCGAAGCTGCAGGGCATCCTCGAGGGCTACAAGGCCCAGATCATCGAGGGCAAGATCAAGGTCAACGACACCGTCTGACCGGTCAGGCCGCCGGTCCCCTCCTCGCCGCGGGCGGGATCGGCGGCACGTCACCGCAGCAACACCCCTGGTCCGGCGCCGCCGACCCGCACCGCGGCGTGACGGCGACGGGCCCCTGCGCGCGTTCGTACGTGTGCTTGCCGAGCGTGAGCTCGCCGGAGCAGCGGTCTTGGCCGGGGCAGCTGCGCAGCAGCGTCACGGCGGGCGCCTCGGTGATGACCGACGGCCTGCGCGCGGCACCGCCCGGCCACTGCACGGAGATCGAGATCGACGACGAGTTGTTGTCGTAGCTCGACTCCAGCAGCGTGCGGCCGGAGTTCACCGTGTTCACCACGTCGTAGGTGCCGGACGGGACGTCGGTGAGGTCGAGCCACTGGAAGTCGACGTCGTAGCGGTAGTCGTCGCCGCTGCCGACGGAGATGCCCTCGACCATCTCGGTGGCGTCGGGATCGCGGTAGCCGCACCGGTTCTGCTCCAGCCGCTGTGCCAGCTCCGCCTCCGGGCTGCCGGGCTCGCGCGCCGCGCCGGGCAGCGAGTCCGCGTCGGCGGTGCGGTAGCGGTCGCCGAGGCAGAACCCGTTCTTGCGGTCGGCCACCACGACCCGGCCGCCGGGCGTGCGCAGCTGCATCCGCGCGAAGTCCAGGAGGTGCCAGTGCCGGTGCGACTTGGCCGGCTCGTAGTACATCGTGGTCTTGGTGGTGCGTCCCGCCTCGTCGAACGAGACCGGGATCGGCCCGCCCCGCCGGTCCTGGAACCCTTGGCGCACCCGCATCTCCGCGCTGCCGGGCGAACGGCGGCCGTAGAGCAGCAGCGGCCCGGCTCCCACGTTGTCCTCGGCCGTGGTGAACCGCAGCCGCACGGACCTGATCGAGCCGGACGTGACGCACTCGCCGCTCGGGTCCTTCGGGTCGGTCACCATGCAGACGTCCCAGTCGCGGCACAGCGCCGGATCTCCGCCGTACCCGCCGGGACACCCCACCGGCGCCTGGCGCAGGTCGGGCAGCAACGGCTGCGCGACCGCACGAGCGGGCGGGACCAGCGCCGCGACGACCAGCAGCACCGTGCCGGCGGCGCTCAAGACCTTGCCGAAGCCCATGCGACCGGACGTTAGTGCGGTTACCCCGCCCGGAGTCCGCACAGGCGAGCAGGTGCACACGGCCGGGTGACAACCGTGACGCGATGCGTTGAACCCGGGAACCGTTCAGCCGAACAGGAACCGCGCCGCGCCGCGCACCGCCTGCCGCATCCAGCCGCCCCGCGGGGCCGGTTGCCCGGTCTCCAGCATGGCGTCCACCTCTTCCTCAGTCGGCTGGCGCGCGTCCAGTGCGGCGGTGCGCAACACGTCCCGGCTCACCGCCATGCCGCCGCGCACGGTGAGTTCCTTGTCCTCCACCACACGCGTGTACCCGTGGTTGTCCTCGAAGCGCTGGTAGCGGAGGCCGGGCGACTCGGTCACGCACTCCAAGGCAACCGGTGAGCACTGCGGTTCGACCGCTCCGAGGGTGACGAACTCGATGTGCCGGGCACCGGGCAGCAGGGCCTTGTCGTCCGGGGTGAACTCGGTGAGCTCGGGTGTGGCCGAGCTTTGCGTGTAACCGGGCACGGTCGCGGTGAACGTCCCCGGCGGGTCGGCCGGGCGTGCGGTGAGCAGGGCCTCGCGCAACGCGGTCCGGTCGAACGTCGCGGGCGCGGTGAGCACGAGCCGCCGTCCCTCCAACCGGTGGAAGTAGGCGATGACGTCCGATCTCTCCACGAAGAACAGGCCGGGACGCTCGACCTCGCAGTCCGGGCCGCTCGGGTAGCGGGACTGGTACTGGTCGATCTCGCAGTCCGGTCCGTCCTGAGCCACGTCGAGGCGCACGTACGGCGACGGTTCGCCGCCACGTCGCGCGTCGCTCGGCACCACCTGCCACGACCCCTGGTGGGGCACCAGGTCGTAGCCCGGCACCGGGGCCACCAGGAGCTCCCCGACCCGTGCGCGGTCCTGCGCGTCTTCCGGCACGGCGGCGACCGCTCCGAGCAAGACGAGAGCGATGACCACGAGAGTGCCGAGCGATCCGAGAGCGAGCGGCCACCGGCGCAGCAGCACTCCTGCCACCAGCGCGAACAGGACACCGATCGCGGGCCACCAGAGCACGGGCGACCGGCTCAGGCCCCAGCCCGCGGCGTCGGCGGCCACCCAGCCCGCCCACGTCAGCACGGTGCCCGTCACGGCGACGGCCACCGCCCAGCCGCCCCGCCCCGCCCTGCTGCCGCCGAACCACGACTCGCTCGGCGCGACGACGAGCAGCAGCCCCGTCAGCAGCAGGACCGCCACCACCGCGAGGACCGCGACCCACCCGGTGCCCAGGAAGATCCCGGTGAGCACCCCCGCGGCCGCCGGCGGCAGCACCACCGCGCCCACGACCCCGGCCGCGACCATCCTCAGCGCCGGCCGGGACGTGGCCGACCGTTCCCCCGTGTCACTCACATGATCATGGTCGCCGCCCTGCCGCCGGTGCGGCATCGGCAGAACTACTCACTCAGGACGAACGGCGCAGCAGCCGGTGCGTGCGGCGGACCGCCGCGAGCCGGTCGGCGCCGTTCACCGCGAGCGCCCGCACCACCGGGTCCTCGGGACCGCGCCGTTGCCGGATCTCGGCCAGCCTGCCCTGCACCGTCGTCGGCGCCCCGTCGGGCCCGGTGGACATGTCGGCGTACCACAGCGCGTCCCGCAGCCGGCTGCGGTCGTCGCCGAACTCCGCGAGGCCGTCCGCGAGCCCGACGATCTCGGCGACCGCCGCCGCGCCCGAGTGGTGGGCCACGAGCGAGCAGATCCGTTCGGACACTCCCGCCCTGCGCAGGTAGCGGGCTCCGTCCAGGGAGTGCAGGCCGGTGTCGGTGATCTCGGAGGCGTAGCCGATGTCGTGCAGCCAGGCCGCGGCGACCAGCAGCTCCCGTTCCCCGGCGGGGAGCACGCGCGCGATGTGCCCCGCGCGCCGGGCGACCCCGGCCGTGTGGGCCCACCGGCGGGGCAGCTCGGCCGCGAGCAGCCGCCGGGCCGTGTTGCGCGCCCAGCCGGTCAGCACCGTGCCGGTCACCTCCGGCACGTCGGCTCTGAACGCCCGCGCGGACGCCCGCACCGCCCGTGCCACCAGCAGCGGCACGTACTCCTGCACGCGTGCCCCGCCGAACCGCGCCCGCGCCCGTTCGGTCCACTCGTGCACCAGGCTCGGTGGCACCTCACCGTGCTCGCGGACCAGCCGGGCCTCCAGGCGCCGGAAGCGTTCGTCCGTCTCGTTCACGACCTCAGACGTGATCGTCACCCCTCCACCGTAGGCGCCCGGCGCGGCGATCGGAGAGGGTCTATCGACCTGATCACATCAGGGCCCACGACATCTGTCCTGGCGAGGTCGTGACGCCCGGCAGGTGCGGTCATCGTGGCCGAAAGCAGTGGCCCGCGGTGACTACTCTTGCGCGGTGCGCGGATTCAGCCAGGTCGACGTCTTCACCGACCAGTTCCTCTACGGCAACCCCGTCGCCGTCGTGCACGACGCGGAAGGGCTGACCACCGAGGAGATGGCGGCGTTCGCCCGCTGGACCAACCTGTCCGAGACGACGTTCCTGCTGCCGCCCACCACCTCCGGCGCCGACTACCGGCTGCGGATCTTCACCGTCGGCCGCGAGCTGCCCTTCGCGGGCCACCCCACCCTCGGCTCGGCCCGCGCGTGGCTCGCCCGCGGCGGCGTGCCGCACACCCCCGGCCAGGTCGTGCAGGAGTGCGCGGCGGGCCTGGTCACCGTGCGCTCGGAAGGCAACCGCCTGGCGTTCGCCGCGCCACCCCTGCTGCGCAGCGGTCCGGTGACGCTGTCGGAACTGCTGGCACTGGCGTCCGCGCTGCGGGTGCGGCCGGAGGACGTCGTCGACGCGCGGTGGGCCGACAACGGTCCCGGCTGGGTGGCGGTCCTGCTCGCGTCCGCCGACGAGGTGCTCGCCGTCGACCCGGACTTCACCCGGTTCGGCACCTTCACGAGCATCGGCGTGGTCGGCCCGCACCCCGAGGGCTGCGATACGGCGTTCGAGGTGCGGGCGTTCTGCGACGAGGGCAGCCGGTTCGAGGAGGACCCGGTGACCGGGAGCCTCAACGCGGCGATCGCCCAGTGGCTCATCCCGGCCGGGCTCGCGGCCGAGCGGTACGTGGCCGCGCAGGGCACCGTGCTGGGGCGGCGGGGGCGGGTGCACCTGGCGCGCGACGGCGGGGAGATCTGGGTGGGCGGCGACACCGTGCTGGGGATCGGCGGGCAGCTGGCGCTGTGAGCGCCTACGCCACCACGACCTCCACGCCCGCCCCGCGCAGCTTCTCCAGCTCCTCCTCAGGAGCCGACGCGTCCGTGATCACCACGTGCACCGCCCCGATGTCGGCGATCCGCGAGAAAGCCCGCTTTCCCACCTTCGACCCGTCCGCGAGCACCACCACCCGGTCGGCCGTGCACAGCAGGCAGTAGTCGGTGTGGGCCTCGACCTCGTCATGCGTGGTGATGCCGCCGCGCGCGTCGATGCCGTCCACGCCCAGGAACACGAGGTCCAGGCTGATGCCGGCGAGTGCGCGGTCGGCGATCGGGCCGACCAGCTCGTAGCTCTCCGGGCGCACGCCGCCGCCGGTCACGACCAGGTCGATCGTGGGGCGCGGGCACAGGTCGGAAGCGATGTTGAGGGCGTTGGTCACGACCTTGAGCGACCTGGTCGAGGCGAGCAGGCGGGCCAGCTCGGTGGTGGTCGTGCCGCCGTTGAGGCCGACGGAGTGCACGGACTCGGTGACGAGCTGCGCCGCCGCCTCGGCGATCTGGCGCTTCTCCTCGCGGCGGCCCAGCCGGTAGCGCAGCGGCAGCTCGTAGATGACCTCCACAGCCACCGCGCCGCCGTGGGTGCGTTTGAGCAGTTTCTGCTCCTCCAGGGACTGGAGGTCGCGGCGGATGGACGCGACGGACGTGCCCAGGTCCTCCGCGAGCCCGGTCACGGTCACCGAGCCCGCGTCCGCGAGCTTGCCGAGGATGGCAGCGAGCCGCTGCTCTTGACGCATTCGATCACTATATCTCAGGAATACTGCTCGGTTTAGTACGGTTTGCGCAAGAAACACGCAAAGTGAGTGATCGTTACCGGAGGGCGGCGGGCAGCAGGTCGCCGTGGGCGGCCGTCATCGCCGCCACCAGGCCGGTGATCTGGTCCGGGGTCAGCGCGGCGGCCGTGGCCGGGTCGCACAGGGCCGCGTGCCGGACGTGGTCCGGGTTGCCCTCCACCGCCGCGGCCACGGTCAGGTCGACCACGTTCAGGAAGCTCCGGTTCAGCGCGGCGAGCTGGCGCGGCAGGGCGCCGACGCGGTGCGGGTGCACGCCGAGCCGGTCCAGCGTCGCGGGCACCTCCACGGCGGCGCCGTGCGGGAGGTTCGAGATCAGGCCGTCGTTCGCGACGTTCACCTGGATCGTGCGCCGCTGCCCGGTCACCAGGCTGTGGATCACCTGCGGCGCGTACTCGACGGCCTCGTCCACGAGCGGCGGCGGCTCCTCCCCCGCCGCCAGGGCGTCGCGCGTCTTCTCGTACGTGGCGACGTTCTCCGCGCTGATCGTGGCGTAGTCGCGCACCGGGATGCGCAGACGGTCCACTTCGGACTGGTGCCGCAGGTACCAGGGCACGTACTCGGACGAGTGCTCGCTCGTCTCGGTCGGGTAGAAGCCGAACCGGCGGTAGAGGTCCACGCGCACCCGCCGCGCCAGCTCCGGGTCGGCGGCGATCGCCTCGTCCAGCGCCGGGTACAGGTCGCGGCCCCGGTGCTGCCACTTCAGGATCCACGCCTGGTGGTTCACGCCGGCGGAGAGGAAGTCGACCTCCTCGAACGGCACCCCGACCAGCTCGCTCAGGTCGTGGACGGTCCAGTGCACCGAGTGGCACAGCCCGACCGCCTTCAGGCGCGGGGCGACGGTCGCCAGGTACTGGATGTTCATCGCCATCGGGTTGGTGTAGTTCAGCAGCCACGCGTCCGGGCACACGGCCAGCATGTCGGCCGCGAGCCCGTCGAGGAACGGGAACGTGCGCAGCCCGCGGAAGATCCCGCCGATGCCGAGCGTGTCACCGATGGTCTGGCGCAGCCCGAACGACTCCGGCACGTCGAAGTCCCGCAGCGTCGCCGCGTGGCCGCCGATCGCGACCATGTTGACCACGACGTCGGCACCCTCCAGTGCCGCGCGGCGGGTCAGCGAGGTGCGGACGTCGACACCGGGAGCGGTGTGGCGGGCCAGGGCCGCCGCGACCTCCAGCCGTTCGGGATCGATGTCGTGCAACGAGATCGTGGCGCCGGCCAGCTCGGGGAACGACAGGACGTCGCGGAGCAGCTGGCGGGTGAACTCGACGGAACCCGCGCCCACGAACGCGATGGTGAACATTGGTGTGCCTTCCGGTAAGCGGGGGTCAGTGCGAGCCGTCGAGGATCACCGAGCGCGTGAGGTTGCGCGGCGTGTCCGGGTCGAGCCCCCGCGACAGCGCGACCTCCACGGCGAGCCGGTGCACCGCGACGAGCTCGGCGAGCGGGTCGCGGTCGCGGGCGACCCACTGGCCACCGGCCGCGGCGACCTCGGCGCCGAGCCCGTCCGGCGCGGGACCGAACGCCCACACCGCCGAACGCTCGTCGGTGATCGCGATCGGCCCGTGCCGGTACTCGGTGGCCGGGTAGGACTCGGTCCAGGCCAGCGACGCCTCGCGCATCTTGAGCGCCGCCTCGGCCGCGAGGCCGGTGGTCCACGGGCTGCCGCCGAGGAACGTGAACTGGCCGCGCCCCACCAGACCGGCGGGCACCGGCTCGGCGAGCGCCTGCTCCGCGTCGAGCACCGCGCGCTCCAGCCGTTCGCCGAGGTGCGCGCGCAGCAGCACGAGTGCCGTCGTCGCGAACCGCGTCTGCACCACGGAGCGTTCGTCGGCGAACGGCAGCGCCACCACCTGGTCCGCCAGCTCGGTGACGGGCGTGCCGGGAGCGCCGACGACGGCCGTCGTCGGGACGTCGGACAGCCTCCGCAGCACTTCGGCGACCTCCGTGGTGGTGCCGGACCGGCTCAACGCCACCACGCGGTCGTACTTGCGGCCGTAAGGGAACTCGGACGCGGCGAACGCGTCGGTCTCGCCCAGCCCTTTGTCCTCGCGGCGGCGGGCGTAAGCCTGCGCCATGAACCACGACGTGCCGCAGCCGACCACCGCCACGCGTTCCCCGGCGGCGGGCAGTGCGGCCACGACCTCGGGTTCGGCGGCCAGCTCGATCGCACGGCGCCAGCAGGACGGCTGGGAGGCGATCTCGGCGGTGGTGTGGGTGCTCATGGAAAACTCCTCCGGAATCACTTGATGCCCGCCGCGGCCACCGACCGCACGAAGAACCGCTGGGCGAAGAAGAAGACGAGCAGGACGGGCAGCTGGCTCAGCACGGTGCCGGCCATGAGCTTCGGCCAGTTCGTCGTGTGGGCGCCCTGGAAGCTCTGCAGTCCCAGTTGGACGGTCATCACCTCCGGGCTCTGCACCGCGATCAACGGCCACAGGAAGTCGTTCCACGTCTGCAGGAACGTGAGCACGGCGAGGGTCGCGAGCGTCGGCCGCATCAACGGCAGCAGCACCTGGAACAACGTCCGCAGCCTGCCCGCCCCGTCGATCCGCGCCGCCTCCTCCAGCTCCCGCGGCAGCGTCGTGAAGAACTGCCGCATCAGGAACACCCCGAACGCCGTGGCCAGGTTCGGCGCGATCAGCGCGCCGAGCGTGTCGACCAGCCCCAGCTCCCGCGTCATGATCAGCAGCGGCAGCATGACGATCTGGAAGGGCACCATCAGCGTCGCGAGCATCAGCACGAACGCGACCTTGCTGCCGATGAACGAGATGCGCGCGAACGCGTACCCCGCCAGCGAACACAGCACCAGGTTGCCCACCACGCACACGACGGACACCACGAAGCTGTTGGCCAGCCACGACCCCAGCGGCGCGTCGCGGATCGCCGCGGCGTAGTTCTCCCACTCGACGCCGCTCGGCAGGCCGGGCGGGAAGCGCCGCGACTCCTCCTGCGTGGAGATCGACACCAGCAGCATCCACACCAGCGGCGTCACCATGACGACCGACAGCGGGAACAGGATCAGGTGCAGCGCACTGGGCCGTCTCATCGGACCTCGTAGTGGGACGTGCGGCGGTTGAGCCGCAGCTGGGCGAGGGTGAACGCGCCGATCACCAGGAACACCGCGCAGCCGATGGCGGCCGCGTAGCCGCCGTCGAAGCTCACGAACGCCTCGTTGTAGAGGTGGTAGACGAGCACGGTCGTGGCCCGCAGCGGCCCGCCCTTGGTCGTCACGTAGACGGCGTCGAAGAGCTGCAGGCCGTTGATCGTGAGCCACACCAGCAGGAACCCGGTCGCGGGTGCCACCAGCGGCAGCTCCACGTGCCAGAACGAGCGCGCCCGGCCGCAGCCGTCCAGGGAGGACGCCTCGATCAGGTCCTTCGGCACGTTCTGCAGCGCCGCCAGGTAGATGATGACCGCGAAACCGAGCCAGCCCCACACCGTCATCGCCACCACCGAGACCAGCGCCTGGCCGGGGTCGGTGAAGAACCCCTGCTTCGGCAGGCCCACCGCGTCGAGCGCCGCGTTGACCAGGCCGAACTGCGGGTTGGCCAGCCAGGAGAACATGATGCCGGTCGCGACCGTCGAGGTCACCAGCGGCACGGACACGGCGAGCCGGTACAGCACGACGCCGCGGATCTTCTGGTTGAGCATCACGGCGATCGGCAGCGCGAGCGCGAGCGTCGCCGGCACGAACAGCACGACGTAGACGAGCGTGCGCCAGGCGGCGTCCCAGAACAGCGGGTCGGCGACGAGCTTGGCGTAGTTGTCGCCGCCCGCGAACGTGCCGGGCGAGGTGAGGTCGGTGTGCTGCAACGAGAGCACGAACGACCACACCACCGGGACGAGGCCGAAGACGCCGATCAGGACGACGGCGGGCGCCGCGAAACCCCACCCGGCGAGGTGGTCCTCGAGCTTGCGCCGGTCGGCGGGTGTGGCTGTCACGAGGCCGCCAGCGCCTGGTCGATCTCGGCGGCGGCCTGGTCCAGCGCGGCCCGCGGTTCGGCCTGGCCGAGCAGCACCGACTGCACGGCCGTGCCGAGGACCTGCGAGATCTTGGGGTACTGCGGGATGTTCGGCCGGGCCTTGGTGACGTTCTTCTCCAGGTTCTCGACGAACACCTTGGCGCCGGGGTACTTCGCCTCGTACTCGGCGTACCCGGGCAGCTCCACCTCGGACTGCCGGATCGGCAGGTGCCCGGTCTCCATCGCGAACTCGAGGTGGATCTCGGGCGAGAGCAGCCACTTCAGGAACGGCAGCGCGTTCTCGCGGCCGTTGTCGCCGAAGACGACGAACGTGTCCGGGCCCGCGATCGTCGCGTGGGTGACCTTGCCCGGTAGGATCTGCACGCCGTAGGAGACGTCCTCGTTGATCGCGCCGAGGTCCCACGGCCCGGTCCACAGCATGCCGATGCGGCCGGAGTTGAAGAGGTTGAGGTACTGCTGGTCACCCGCGTCGAGGTAGACGGACTTGTCCGTGACCGCCATGTCCCGCAACAGCTCCATCGCCTGCCGGCCCGCGTCGGAGGCCAGCGCGGCCTTCTTGCCGTCCGCGCTGAGCAGGTCACCGCCCGCCTGCCAGAGCAGGGCGAGGAAGCGCCAGACCGTGTCCTCGGTGCCGTCGTTGACGTACGCCCAGCCGAACCGCCCGTCACCGGTGAGCTTCCGCGCGGCGGACCGGAAGTCGTCCCAGGTCCACTCCGCGGTGGGGTGGGCGAGACCGGCCTCGTCGAAGAGCTTCTCGTTGTAGACCAGCGAGAGGTTGTCGACGAGCGCGGGGATGCCGTAGACCTTGCCGTCGACCGTGGCGGCCTCGCGCCCGGCGGCGAACAGGTCGTCCCACCTGAACTCCGCGTCGCCGCGCACCTGGTCGGTCAGGTCCTGCGTCTGCGGGCGGCCGGTGAGGCCGGTGATCGACGAGCCGTACTGGTAGGCGACCTCCGGCGGGTTGCCGGAGGCGAACGAGGCGAGCGTCTTCTGCAGCACGTTGTCGTTGCCGCCGTTGAAGACCAGCTCGACCTGCTGCTCGGGGTGCGCCGCGTTCCACCGCTCGGCGAGCTTGCCGAACGCGGCGGCCTCGGCGTCGGTGTAGCCGTGCCACACCTTGATCTTGCCGTTGCCGCCGGAGCCCGTTCCGCAGGCCGCCGTCATGAGGAGCGCCGCGCCCATCGTCAGCACCGTGCGGCGACTCAGCCCTGTGCCCATGTCGACTCCCTGGGATGTGCGTGCGGCTCTGTGTGGACGGGGACGATAAGCTCATATCGATCAAACAAGCAAGCATCCTGACCGATTGAGATTGCTTTCTAGCCGAAATCGGGCCTGCTCGCTACAGTCGCTCACACTCGATCACCACTTCTGAGCGATCAAGGAGTTTGGCGCATCATGAGATTCCCTGCGCGCGCCCTCACCGGCACCGCCCTCGCCCTGACCCTCGCGGCCGGCCCGCTGGCGGCGCCCAGCCAGGCCGCCGTCCAGCTGCCCCCGACCGGCGCGGTGCTCGACTACCAGCTCGGCGCCGCCTACACCCCGCCCAGCGGCGTCACGATGGTGACCCGCGACAGCACCGCCTCACCGGCGTCCGGCGTGTACAACATCTGCTACGTCAACGGTTTCCAGACCCAGCCGGGTGACAGGAACGTCTGGCTGAACCAGCGGGGCCACCTGATCCTCAAGGACTCGTCGGGCAAGCCGATCATCGACCCGAACTGGCCGGACGAGTTCATCCTGGACACCTCGACCGCCGCCAAGCGCACCGAGCTGGCCGGCATCATCGGCGGCACGATCGACCTGTGCGCGAGCAAGGGCTTCAAGGCCGTCGAGATCGACAACCTCGACTCCTACCTGCGCTCCCGCAACAAGCTGACCGTGAGCAACAACTTCGCCTACGCGAAGCTGCTCGCCGACCGCGCGCACGGCAAGAACCTCGCCATCGGCCAGAAGAACTCGGCCGAGGAGGCGGCTCGCGCCAAGCGCGAGGTCGGCTTCGACTTCGCGGTGTCGGAGGAGTGCCACCGGTGGGACGAGTGCTCGTCCTACAGCGACGTGTACGGCGACCACGTGATGGACATCGAGTACACCGATGACCTGCGCGGCACGTTCCGGGACGTCTGCAACGACCCGGACACCCCGCAGACCACCACGTTGCGCGACCGCTACCTCGTCGCGCCCGGTACCCGCGGTTACGCGTTCGACCACTGCTGACCGGGTGGTGCTCCGCCGGGCCTCACGCCCGGCGGAGCACCGTCAGCCGGTCGATCACCAACGCGCCCGCGTCCAGCCGCAACCCGAGCCCCGGCGCCCAGCCCGCCACCACGGCCGGGTCCACGGCGTTCCCGATCGGCGCCGACCGCAGCAGCGACCACCGGCCGTCGTGCTCGATCCAGCTGGTCAGCCGCCCGTCGCCGAGCACGGCCGCGAGCCGGTCACCGGACGAGAAGCTCAGCGCGGCGCAACACCCACCGGTCGCCTCGTCGCCGCGCCGCACGCCGCCGACGGTCACGTCCACACCGGACGCTTTACCCGCGTTGTTGAACCACGCCAGCGCGAAGTCGCGGTTCCCGGCGATCTGCCCGAGGAACAGGCTGTCCTCCGGCGCCGACCCGGCGAACGACCTCGGCTCCACGACCACCGCCGTTCCCCGGGCGTCACCGGCCACCGGCGCCGACAGCACCGCACCGCTGCGCGAAGCCGCACTGGCCGTCAACGCTCCGCCGGAGACCTGGAAGCCCGGCGTCGCCTCGTTGAACGGACCGTCCACCCGGTACGAGCCGAGCCGGTCCGTGTCGAACGTGTCGTCCCAGACCACCGCGGCGAAGTCGGCCGGGTCGAACGCGCTCTGCGCCGACGCCACCGCCGTGCTCGTCCCACTGTCACCCGAAGCCGTGGCCAGCACGCGCACCGGCGCCGACTCGCCGAGCGGCAGCTCCGCCGGGGCGGTGACCCGCCAGCGCGTGACCAGCGCCCGGCCCGGCAGCAGCCGGGACGTCGAGGCAGGGGTCAGCGCCACCGCCGTCCACCCGGCGGGCACCGCCAGGCCGGCCCGCACCCCGGCCAGAGAGCGGGACGCGGTCACCGTCGTGGTCGTCTCGACCGAAGCACCCGCCCTCACCTGAACCGACTCCGGCAGTGACGCCGTCAGTCCCCGCACCGGCGCCCGCCACGACGAGAACGCGGTGATGCCGACCGCCCCGCCGTCCGCACGGCGCGGCAGGATGCGCACCCGGTCGGTCGTCACGGCGGGTTCCACGAGGATGCGGTTCACCGCACGCGCCACAGGAGTTGCCGGACTCCGCCGCTGGCCGGGGAGGTCGCGCCACTGGCCGTCCGGAGTCCGGTACCGCAGGTCGTAGGTGGCGGGCACGCGCACTCCCCCGCCGTCGTCGTAGAACGTGACGCGGAGGTCCGAGACGGGCGCGGGCGCACCCAGGTCCACTTCCAGCCAGTCCTCGGAGTTCGGGCTGGTCCACGTGGTCCAGCGGGTGCCGGGCACGTCGAGGTGGAAGTCCTGGCCGTCGATGGCCTTGGTGGGCGGGTCGGCGCTGTAGCTGTAGGACGCGCGGGCCGTCGGGTAACCGGTCTGGCTGACGTTCGCGAAGTCGTCGACGAGCTCGGGCAGCTCCCCGTCGCCGCGTTGCGGGATCGGCAGGCGCACAGCGGACAGTCCGGACTGGACGTGCCGCAGCTGGCCGTCCACCCAGACGCGCAGACCGGCGCCCTTGCCGTAGTGGGAACCGGTGCGGTCCCACAGCACGGTGAGGTTGTGGCCGTGGTACGGCACGTTCTCCGCCGCGAAGTAGTCCCAAGTGGACGGAGCCAGCGGTGCGATCTGAACCTCGTTGCCGAGCTGCGGACGGATACCGAGCAGACCGGAGAGCACGTTGTCGTTGAACGTCGAGTGGTTGTAGTCCTCGCTGTGGCCGCGGCCGTCGTAGATCCACCGGTCCTCGTCGGGGTGATGGGCCTCGGCGACATACGGCGCGCCGTTCTTGCGTTGCGTCAGCGCATAGCCGCGCAGCACCGACAGGTAGTCGGCGCGCGAGACGTACGGCTGGGCCGGGTAGTCGATCAGCAGGTTCGCCAGCGCGGTGAGCGTCTGGCTGGTGGCGTACGGCCAGCTCGGGCCGTTCCAGCGGCAGCACCCGTTCAGCGCGTCGCGCATGAACCACGGGCTGCGGCGCTCGGCGGTGGTCGGGCCGAACCGGGCGGCGAAGCCCTGCGGGTCGGTCAGCTGAGCCCACGCCGCGCTGTTCGAGGCGGGTGCCATGTGGAAGTACCAGGGTACGAACCCGATCGCCTCGCGGTCGGCGAGCTTCGTGCGTCCGGGGTTGCCGTCCCGCATGACGTGCTTGTAGAACTGCGCGTTCGAGTCCCACAGCCAGCGTTCCTGCGCGGTCCGCAGTGCGTCCGCGGCCTGGTCGTACTGACGGGCGCCCGCCGCGTCACCACGCGCCCGGAGCAACTGGGCGATCGCACGGGCGTCGCCGTACTGGTAGGCGTTGAGCGTGGAGCGGAAGCCGTCGCCGCCGTGGTACGGGTCGGGGCTCTGGTAGGAGCTGACGGTGTACTCCATCGCGTCCCACACCGGAGTCTGCCAGTACAGCCCGAGACCGGCGTCGAACTGCGGCGACCAGCGCTGCCACTGGCGGATCAGCTCCGGCAGGCGATCGGTGGCGAACCGCGACCGCCCGTCGACGGCGGCGCGGGCGGCCACGGCGTCGGCGGCCCAGAAGGAGTACTGGTGCGCCCAGTCGGTCGTGTTCTTGTTCAGGAAGTCGGTGGCGGGCTTGGGGCCGGAGCCGGAGCCGCGCAGCCAGTAGTCCACGTAGTCGTCGAGGTAGCGGTGGTCGCGCAGCCACCGTCCCTCGTAGACGTGGTGGCCCGCCGCGGCGACGATGCCGCCGTTGGGGGCCGAGTAGCCGACGGGGCCGAGGAACTCGGAGACGATCCAGCCGTCCTTCGGGCCCGTGTACTTGAGCGCTTCCCGGTAAGACTTCCACCGGTAGTAGTAGGTGTCGCGGATCTCGCGGTCCGGCAGGTCGACGAACGCGATGTTCGCCTCGTACCAGGCCGGTTCCGGGACGTCGCCCAGCAGGCCGGTGTGGTCGAGGAACGAGGTTCCCGCGCCGACCGCGGGATAGAGGTCTTGCGCTGCGGCGCGGTGCGCCACCGCCGGCGAGGCGGTCGAGACCGCCAGCGCCGCCACCACGAGGATCGCCATTGACCTGCGCATGACCCCATCGAAGCGGGAGCGCTCTCAACGCGCAAGACTCCACACAGTCCGACATACCTCCACAGGATCACGAACATCATTCCCCGATGCGGCTGCCTCGGCCGCCGCATCGGCGAACCGAGGATCGTCCAGGACGCGCGTGACGGCCGCGCGCAGACCAGCCTCGGTGGGTGGCCGGACGATCACGCCGCTGCCCTGCCGCGCCACCCGGTTCGCCATCTCCCACTGGTCGCCGCCGCCCGGCACGACCACGACGGGCACGGCCGCCCGCAACGCCTTGGCCAGCATCCCGTGGCCACCGCCGCAGACCAGCACCGACGACTGGCGCAGCAGCTCGTCCTGCGCGCCGGGACCGGACCGCGCCCAGTCCGGCAGACCGCCGAGCGGGGCGAACGTGGACACGACGGCCCGCACCCCGAGGTCCCGCACCGCCTCCAGCGTCGTCTCGGCCATCCCGGTCGATCCCGTCCACGCGGTCGACGGAGCGATCATCACCAGCGGCGCGGACCCCGGCGGCGGCGTCAGCGTCTCCCCGCTGGCCTCCCACAGCAGCGGCCCGACCACGTGTGCGTTCGCCGGCCAGTCCGGTCGCGGCACCTCCAGCGCGGGCAACGTCGCGATCAGCCGCGCGGCCGGTCCCGGGCCGCGCGCGGGCAGCCCGACCCGTTGCCGCACCTCGGCCCGCTGCCGTTCACCCCGCCGGATCGACCGGGCGGTCATCGCGCGCAGTGCCGCGTCCCGCAGCCGTCCCCGCACCCCGGTGCCCGGCGCGAGGCCGCTGCCGATCGGGGGCAACCGGCGTGACGGCTCGTAGAGCGGGTGCGGCGAGAGCTGCACCCACGGCAGGCCCAGCAGCTCGGCGGCCATGCCCGCGCCGAGCGCGAGCACGTCGCACACCACCAGGTCCGGTGCCAGCGCGCGAAGGCGCGGCACGAGCGCCACCGCCAGCTCCGCCGCCTGGTCGTGCAACGCGCGGCCGAGGTCGGGGCAGCCCGTGAGGTCGGACAGCGCGAGACCGGTCACCCGTGCCGCCTCGACCCCCTCCCCTGCGGCGGCGGCCAGCCAGCGCTCGCCGGTCAGCAGGACCGGGGTGTCACCCGCCGCCGCGAACCGCAGGCACAGCGCCATCGCCGGGACGACGTGCCCGGGATCGCCACCGGAGACGACGGCGACGCGCACGCCGTCAGACCTCGATCGACTCGATGGCCGCGAGGGCGAGCGGGGCCGCCGTCTCGACGTAGCGGGTGGCGAGGGTCTGGAACAGCTGCTCGGCCTCGATGGCGGGCCAGTCGTCCGCGAGCAGCTCGGCCGGGAGGTGCGGGTCCTGGCGGACGAGGTCGAGCCAGTCGCCGTGCAGCACCAGCTGGCGGGCCAGGTCGTCGGGCAGCGACTCGTCCGGCACCCGCCAGCGCGCGAGGAACGCCTGGTAGCGGGCGGCGATGGCGGCCGTGTCGAACGCGCGGGTGGCGAGGTCGGCCGCCTCGGTGGGCTTGGCGTGCTGGGCGGTGAAGACCGTGACGTTCTCGGTCAGGCCGAGGTCGGCGACCACCTCGGTGACGTCGTGCGTGCCGGGGGCGATCCACAGGCCGTTCTGCACGGGCCCGAACCCGGCCCACTGCAACCGCGAGCGCAGGTCGTGCCGCTCACCCCTGCGGCCCTCCGGCAGCGAGAAGCCGACGAGCGTCCACGTGCCGTCCCAGTCCCTGTTCACGGCGCCGCGCTGCCAGATGCGGCGGCCGCCGTCCTCCAGCACGGCCTCCGAGCGCGGGGTGAGTCCGAAGTAGACGCGGCGGCCCGCGCGGTGCTTGGTGAGCAGCCCGCGCGAGGTCATCCGGGTCAGCGTCGAGCGCACGGCCTCCTCGGAGACGTCGACCCGGCCGAACACGTCGATCAGGCTGCCCGAGTAGACCGCGATGTCCCGGTCGAGCACGTACAGGCCGAGGAAGTTGAGCATCAGGGACTGCGGCGTCACCGGCCAAATGATACATGTTGGGCAACATCTAGACGAGCGTCAGAGAGATGCCCTACTTTTGACCGCACTTCCGACGAGAGGACTCACCGGATGGAGCTGTCGGGCAAGGTCGCGATCGTCACCGGCGCGGGCCGGGGACTGGGCCGGGCGTACGCGGAAGCGTTGGCGCGCAACGGGGCCAACGTCGTCGTGAACGACGTGGACGAGAGTGCCGAGGAGGTCGCCGCGAGCATCGGCGGTGCCGCGGTGGTCGCGCCCGTCGGGCCGGCCGAGACCGCGGACCGGCTCGTCGCCGCCGCCGTCGAGAAGTTCGGGCGGCTCGACGTGCTGGTCACCAACGCGGGCATCCTGCGCGACCGCGTGCTGTGGAAGATGAGCGACGACGACTTCGACGCCGTGATCAACGTGCACCTGCGCGGCACCTTCACGTGCGCCCGCGCGGCCGCCGTGCGGATGCGCGAGCAGGGCACCGGCGGCAGTCTCGTGCTGATCGCGTCACCGGCGGGCCAGCGCGGCAACTTCGGGCAGACCAACTACGCCGCCGCCAAGGCGGGGATCGCCGCGATGGCGCGGACGTGGGCGCTGGAGCTGGCCCGCGCGGACATCTCCGTCAACGCGGTCGTGCCGGTCGCCGCCACCGAGATGACCAAGACCATCCCGGTGTTCGCGCCGGTCATCGAGGAGTCCGAACGAACGGGGCAGCCGCTGCCGGCCTGGGTGCGCCGCGACGAAGGGCTGGGCACCGCCGAGGACGCCGCCGGGCTGATCGTCTACCTGGCGTCGGACGCGGCGAAGGGCATCACCGGCCAGGCCATCGGCATCGGCGGCGACAAGCTCGCGCTCTGGACGCACCCCGCCGAGAAGCAGGCCCTGTACTGCGACGGCGGCTGGTCGGCGGAGCAGATCGCCGAGCGGTGGTCCGAGCTGGAGCCGGAGACCTACGGCATCCCGGCGCCGGTGGCGCCATGAACGCGCCCAAGATGAACGTGGACGAGGTGGTCGCCATCGACGTGCACACGCACGCCGAGATCTCCCGCGACGGCCACAGCTCGCTCAGCCCCGCGCTGATGGAGGCGTCCGCCAAGTACTTCAAGGCGGGCCACCGGCAGCCGACGGTCGCCGAGACCGCCGCGTACTACCGCGAGCGCAAGATGGCGGCGGTGATCTTCACGGTCGACGCGGAGCACGCCACCGGTCATCCGCGCATCTCCAACGAGGAGGTCGCCGCGTCCTGCGCCGAGCACGCCGACGTGCTCATCCCGTTCGCGAGCGTCGACCCGTGGAAGGGCCGGGCGGCGGTGCGGGAGGCGCGCAGGCTGGTCGAGGAGCACGGCGTGCGCGGGTTCAAGTTCCACCCCAGCCTCCAGGGCTTCTCCCCCGACGACCGGATGGCCTACCCGCTCTACGAGGTGATCGAGGAGCTCGGCGTCCCCGCGCTGTTCCACAGTGGACAGACCGGGATCGGCGCCGGGGTGCCGGGTGGCGGCGGGATCAGGCTGAAGTACTCCAACCCGATGCTGGTCGACGACGTCGCCGTGGACTTCCCGCACCTGCGGATCGTGCTCGCGCACCCGTCGTTCCCCTGGCAGGACGAGGCGCTGGCGGTCGCGACGCACAAGCCGTTCGTGCACATCGACCTGTCCGGCTGGTCGCCGAAGTACTTCCCGCCGCAGCTGGTCCGGTACGCGAACACGCTGCTCCAGGACAAGGTCCTCTTCGGCTCCGACCACCCGGTGATCACGCCGGACCGCTGGCTCGCCGACTTCGCGCGTCTCGACATCTCCGACGAGGTGCGTCCCAAGATCCTCAAGCACAACGCCGCACGCCTGCTGGGACTCGTCAAGGAGGACGCATGACCGTCGCCGCGCACGGACTCGAAGAGCTGAAAGCCCTGGCGGGCCGCGACCTCGGCCACACCGACTGGCTGCAGATCGACCAGGGCCGCGTGGACACGTTCGCCGACGCGACCGACGACCACCAGTGGATCCACGTCGACCCGGCCCGTGCCGCGGACGGCCCGTTCGGCGGCACGATCGCCCACGGCTACCTGACGCTGTCGCTGCTCATCCCGATGATGACCGAGCTGCTGTCGGTCTCGGGCGTCCGGATGAGCCTCAACTACGGCCTGGAGAAGGTCAGGTTCCCCGCGCCGGTCCCGGTCGGCGGGAAGATCCGGCTGACGGGCAAGGTCGTGTCCAGCGACGAGGTCGCGGGCGACGGCGTGCAGATCACGATCGACTTCACGGTCGAACTGGAGGGGTCCCCCAAGCCCGCGTGCGTCGCACGCGGCGTATACCGCCACTACGCGTGAGGGTGATGTCATGGCGCCAACAACGCAGTTACGCCGTGCAGTCGCATCCAGCTACCTCGGCAGCGTGATCGAGTACTACGACTTCCTGCTCTACGCGACCGCTTCGGCGATCGTCTTCAACAAGGTCTTCTTCTCCTCGCTCGACCCCCTGGTCGGCACGATCGCGAGCTTCGGCACCTTCGCCACCGGCTACCTCGCCCGCCCGCTCGGCGGCATCCTCTTCGGACACTACGGCGACCTGCTGGGCCGCAAGAAGATGCTCGTGCTCTCCATGAGTCTCATGGGTGTGGCGAGCTTCCTGATCGGTGTCCTCCCCACCTACGCCCAGGTCGGCTGGCTCGCGCCCGCCGGGCTCGTCCTGCTGCGGGTGCTGCAGGGCATCTCGGTCGGCGGCGAGTGGGGCGGCGCGGTGCTGATGTCCGCCGAGCACGCCACGTCCCGGCGCGGCCTGTGGGCGAGCTTCACCAACGCGGGCGCGCCCAGCGGCATGGTGCTGTCGACGCTCGTGCTGAGCGGGACCTCGGCGCTGGTGGGCGAGCAGGCGTTCCTCGACTGGGGCTGGCGGGTGCCGTTCCTGCTCAGCATCGTCCTGCTCGGCATCGGCCTGTTCGTGCGGCTGAGGGTCGAGGAGACGCCGGTGTTCAAGGCGGAGCGCGAGCGTTCCTCCTCCTTGCCGCTGATGGACGTCCTGCGCAACCACCCGCGCACGCTGTCGCTCGGCGTCGGCATCGGCCTGGCGGCGTTCGTGGCGCAGTCGACGCTGACGACGTTCCTGCTCGCCTACGGCGTTCAGGCGGGCAACAGCAGGCAGGACATCCTGAACGCGCTGACGCTGTCCTCCGCGCTGGCGGTGGCCGGCATCATCGGCTGGTCCGCGGTGTCGGACCGGGTCGGGCGCAGGCCCGTCGTGCTGGCGGGCGCGGTGCTGATGGGGATCTTCGGGTTCGTGCTGTTCCCGCTGGTGGACAACGGGTACGTCGTGATCGCCCTGGTGCTCGGCCAGGCGGTGTTCCACCCGATGATGTTCGGTCCGCTCGCCGCCCTCTACAGCGAGCTGTTCAAGACCGGCAGCCGCTACACGGGCGCGTCGCTCGGCTACCAGATCGCCGGTCTCGGCGCGGGGCTCGCTCCGCTGCTGTTCGCCGAGGTGCAGCGCAGCGCGGGAACGGGCGCCATCCCGTTCATCCTCGCGGCGTTCTGCGTGCTGACCGTGGTGTGCACGCTGGTCCTGCACGAGACCAGCAAGACCAGCCTGACGGGAGACGGGGATGCGCAACGCGGGACTGGGCAGCTGGCCACGCCGCCGAGCACGCATGGCGCCGAAGCGTGAGGCGTTCACCTACGGCGGCGTCTCCACGACCTACGGCGAGCTGGCGGTCCGCACGACCCGGCTGGCGTGGCGGCTGCGGGAGCTGGGGGTGCGCGACGGCGACCGCGTCGCGTACCTCGGCCCCAACCACCCGTCGTTCGCCGAGACGATGTTCGCCGCCCACCAGCTCGGCGCGGTCTTCGTCCCGCTGAACTTCCGCCTCACCCCGGCGGAGGTGGACTACCAGCTGGCCGACTGCGGCGCGCACGTGCTGGTCCACGCGCCGACGCACACCGTGGACCACCCGCGGGCCGTCTCCCTCGACGACTACGAGGAGTGGCTCGCGGGCGGTTCGGACGAGGAGATCGACGAACCGGTGGAGCTGTCGGCGCCGGCGTTGATCCTCTACACGTCCGGCACCACGGGCAGGCCGAAGGGCGCCGTGCTCACCCACGCCAACCTGGTGTGGAACACGATGAACCTGCTGATCGGCCTCGACCTCGCGACCGACGACGTGGCACTGGTGGCGGCGCCGCTGTTCCACGTGGCGGCGCTCGCGCAGACGCTGCTGCCCACGTTCATCAAGGGCGGGCACTGCGTGATCACGCCGCGCTGGGACGTCGACGTGTGCCTGGACCTCGTCGAGAAGCACCGCGTGACGTTGATGTTCGGCGTGTTCACGATGTTCGCCGACGTCCTCGCGTCACCGCGCTGGCCGACCGCCGACCTGTCGTCGTTGCGCGTGCTGCTGTGCGGCGGGGCTCCGGTGCCGGAGTCGGTGATCCACGCCTACCAGGACCGTGGCCTGGTGTTCTGCCAGGGCTACGGGCTCACCGAGACCGCGCCGGGCGCCACCTTCCTGGAGGCGGCGGACAGCGTGGCGTGGGCGGGATCGGCGGGCACGCCGGTGTTCCTGGGCGACCTGCGGCTGTCCGAGACCGGCGAGATCGAGGTGCAGGGCCCGAACGTCACCCCCGGCTACTGGAACGCGCCGGAGGCCACGGCGGCGGCGTTCACCCCGGACGGCTGGTTCCGCACGGGCGACATCGGCCTGATCGACAACGGGTACCTGTACGTGCTGGACCGGGTGAAGGACATGTACATCTCCGGCGGGGAGAACGTCTACCCGGCGGAGGTGGAGAACGCCATCACCGCGCACCCGGACGTGGCCGAGGTGGCCGTGGTCGGGGTGCCGGACGAACGGTGGGGCGAGGTCGGGTACGCGTTCGTGCGTCCTCGTGAGGGCACGGAACCCGACCCGGCCGCGATCCGCTCGTTCCTCGCGTCGCGGCTGGCGAAGTACAAGGTGCCGAAGCACTTCGAGCTGGTGCCGGCGTTGCCGAGGACGGGGTCGGGCAAGGTGTTCAAGCCCGCTCTGCGGCGCGCAGCGCGTCCAGGAAGCGGGTCACCGGACCGAACGTGACGAGCCCGGTGCCCGCCACCAGCTCGTCCTTCGCGGGGAGGAGTCGTTCGTACGCGCGCTGCCGCAGCACCGGGTCGCCGAGCCGGAGGGCGGCCATCGCGAGCAGGGCCGCCCGCACCTCGCTCAGGAGGTCGGCGGGTCCCGGCGGCAACGCGCGTGCGACCTCCCGTGCCTCGTCCGGCGGCAGGACCAGCGGGCTCACCCAGTCCCGCAACGGTCCCCAGTCGTCGTCCAGGTCCACTGTGGACGGTCCGTGCAGGCTGAGGAGGGCGAGCGGCAGCAGGCCGCGTTCCACGCCCCACATGCCGGTGCCCTCGACCCGTCCCGCCGCCGCCCGGTAGGCGCGTTCGGCCGCGTCGATCTCGTTGTCCGCGGCCAGTTTCAGCGCCGCGTACCAGTCGGTGAAGACACCGACCAACGGCAGGTCGTGGGTGCGTGCGAGTTCGTCGGCGGCGTCCGCGTGCCGGTCCGCGGTGGCGAAGTCGCCCAGCGCAGCGTTCGCCTGCACGCCGATCAGATGGCCCAGCACCTCGTGGGTCACCAGGTGGTGCGCCGCGGCCAGGCCCGTCAGCTGAACGCCGATCGCGGCCCGTTCGCGGGCCAGGCCGGTGCGGTGGAACGTGTGCATGAACTTCGCGTTGAGCGCGAACGCGAGCAGGGCCGGGTCGCCGAGGTCGCGCGCGATCGTCTCGGCCTCCCGCGCTTCGGCCAGCCGCGTCCCGGTGCCGCGTTCCTCCATCGCGATCGTGGCGAGCAGGCGGGCGCGGGTGGCGGTCGGGCCGGGGAAGGCGGCCAGCGCCCGTTCGGCGGCGGTGACCAGCTCGGCGGAGTGGGCCGGGTCGTCGCTGGTGGTCCACACGCCCGGCACGTCGAACGAGCCGACGACCTCGGCGAGGGCGCGCGGGTCGGTCGTCGCCCGCAACGCCGTCGACCGGTGCTCCCGTGCCGCCGCCAGGTCTCCGTTCACCGCCAGCGCCCGTGCCAGCCCGGTCAGCAGGTCCGGCCGGGTGCCCTCGGCCGCCTTGATCGCCGCCTCCCACAACGCGACCGCCTCGCGGGGCGAGTGGGTGCTCTCCGCCGCCGCGGCGATGGCACGGACCGCTGCCTCACCGCGTGCGTCCGCCGCGATGTAGTGGTGCGCCCGCAGGTGGACTTCGCCTTGGTCCAGTGCCTCCGCGACGGCCAGGTGCCAGCGCGCCCGCCTGGTCAGCGACACCTCGCCGTACACCGTGTCCCGCACCAGCGCGTGCGTGAACCTGGCCCGGCCCGGCGCCACCTCGACCAGGAAACCCCGCTGCAACGCGACGTCCAGCGCGTCGAGGACGTCCTCGCCCGCGAGCCGCCCGAGCATGTCCACGTCGACGTCCCGCCCCAGCACGGACGCCTGGTGCAGCACCGTCCTGACCTCGGCGGGCAGCGGGGCGAGCCGGTGCCGGATCACCTCCCGCACGCCCGCCGGGACGCCGAGCGACCCCTCCGCGGCGAACAGCCGGGCCAGCTCCTTGACGTAGAACGGGTTTCCGCCGCTGCGCTCGTGGATCGCCCGCACGTCCGCGTCCCGCGAGATGGACCGCACCAGTGCCTCGACCGCCTCCTCCCCCAGCCCGCCCAGCGGCACGCGGACGGGTTCGGCGCGGGCGAGCGCCTCGGACGGCACCGCGGCACGGGTCGTCACGACGAGCAGCACCCGCCCGGAGAGGCTCGCCCCGGTGAACGCCGCCAGCACCGCGAGCGTCTCCTCGTCGGCCTGGTGCAGGTCGTCCAGCACGACCAGCACCGGCGCCGCCGCCTCCACCGCCGCCACGACCTGCCGCCTCAGGTGGAACCGGTCGCCCGCGACCAGCTCCGCCCCGAGCGCCTCCGCCACCTGCTGCCACGGCCACGCCAGCGGCGCGTCCTCCGGGCAGCGCGCCCACACCGTCGTCCACCCACGGCCGCGCAGCACCGCGGCGAACTCCTCGGCCAGCGCGGTCTTGCCGACGCCCGCCTCCCCGCTCACCACCGCGACGCCCAGCCCGGCCGCGGGCACCGCCGCGTCGAGCGCCGCCAGCTCGGCGGACCGGCCCACCAGCGCCGACGGCACCGCGGGGAGCAGCCGGGGCGCCTGGGAGAGGATGTCCGCCTCTAGGGCGCGCAGGCCGGGGCCGGGATCGACGCCGAGGTTCTCGGCCAGCGCGTGCCGGGCCGACCGGACGGCCTCCAGCGCGTCGCCCTGCCGTCCCTCGCGGTAGAGCGCCAGCGCGAGCAGGCTCCACGCCTTCTCCCGCCACGGATGCGCGGCCAGGTGGGCGCGCAGGTCCGCGACGGCCTCCGCCGCCCTGCCCGCGGCCAGCAGCGCCTCGGCCCTCCGTTCGACCGCCACCAGCCGCAGCTCGGTCAGCCGGTCGACCTCGGCGCGCGCCCAGTGCTCTTCGGCGAACTCCGCGTAGGCGGGACCGCGCCACAACGCCAGTGCCTCGTCCAGGACGGCCAGGTCGCCGCCGAGCATCTCCTCGAACCGCCAGGCGTCCACGTCGCTCGCCCGCAACGCGTACCCCGCGCCCTCCGTGACCAGCAACGACGACGGCGTCCGCGGCGGCCTGTCCGGTTCCAGCGCCTTGCGCAGCGCGCCGACGAACGTCTGCACCGCCCCGACCGCGCCGTCCGGCGGCTCCTCCCACAGGTCCGCGACGAGCGTGCGCACCGGCACCACCCGGCGCCGCGCGACCAGCAGCCTGGCCAGCACCGCCCGCTGCCGGGGACCACCGAGGCGGGCGTCCCCCGCCGTCAGGGGTCCGAGCACGCCGAACGTCACCACCCGCTGAGCCCGTCGCTGATCGGTTGCTGATCGGCCGGGGCGAAGCTGCGTCCGTGAACCACTCCGCATTCGACTACCAGCGCGTCCAGGTCTCCGGTGGCGTCGGCATCAACGTCGCCACCACGGGCGAGGGCAGCCCCGTCGTGCTGCTGCACGGCTTCCCGCAGACCCACCTGATGTGGTGGCACGTCGCCGCCGACCTGGCCTCCGAGCACACCGTGATCATGCCCGACCTGCGCGGGTACGGCGACAGCGACAAGCCCGCCGACACCGGCCTCACCTACGCCAAGCGCACGATGGGCAACGACGTCGTCGAGGTCGCCCGAGCCCTCGGCCACGACACGTTCGCACTGGCGGGCCACGACCGGGGCGCGCTCGTCGCGTTCCGCACCGGCCTCGACCACCCGGACCACGTCACGCACCTCGCGTCGCTCGACGTGCTGCCGACCCTCGACATGTGGGACGTCATGCACGGCACGTCCGCCGCGGTCGGCTTCCACCTGTACCTGATGGCCCAGCCTCCCGGCCTGGCAGAGGAGCTGATCGGCGCCCGGCCCGACGCGTTCTTCGGGCACTTCCTGGACCTCTGGAGCACGAAGCCGTTCCCCGCCGACGTCCGCGCCGAGTACCTGCGGGCGAGCCGCGAGGCCGTCACGTCGATCGTCGCCGACTACCGCGCCTCGGCGACCGTGGACGTCGAGCACGACACCGCCGACAGCGACGCCACGTTCCGGATGCCGGTCACCGTGCTGCAGCAGGACTGGGGCGCCGCCCTCGGCTTCGACGCCGAGGCGCGCTGGCGTCGCTGGGCGCCGAACCTCGACCACCGCACCGTCTCGTGCGGGCACTTCATGGCCGAGGAAGCGCCCGACGTGGTCGCCGATGCCCTCCGCGACCTGCTGAAGCGCTAACCGCCAAAGCTTCTGTCCGCCGTCATCTCACACCCGCCCGAGTGTCATCCCCCCAGGGCCACCGATGCCTCCGCGTGACGTGGCTTTTGTACGCGGGGGCCCCGCGTACCGTCAGCGGAAACGCGGGGCCCCCGCGTACCCGGCGGGAAACACGAAAGAGGGTTGTCGGCGGGCGGCGTGGTTACGGACAGCGCTTCCGCAAGCGTGCTCGGCGCGCGTGCCCCTCAGAGCTCGGGCGGCTCGTCAGGGGTCAGGTCGGCGCGCCGGTGGACGAGCCGGGCGGCGACCTCGACCAGCTTCACGTTGAGGTCCTGCGAGGTCTGCCGCAGCAGGCCGAACGCCTCGTCGGCGGTGACGCCCTGGCGGCTCATCAGGATGCCCTTGGCCTGGCCGATGATGTCGCGGGAGTCGATCGCGCGGCGCATCTGCGTGGTGCGCAGCGCGGCGACCTCGGCGGCCTGGAGGTGGGCGAGCACCAGCGACGTGTGCGTGGCCAGCAGCAGCGCGGTGTGCCGGTCGGTCTCGGTGATGCGGTCGTGGCCGCGGGTGTAGACGTTCAGCGCCCCCGTCACCACGCCGTTCCCGGCGGGCAGCTCGGTGGCGAGCACGCCGGTCAGGCCGGCGCGGGCGGCCGTCTCCGCGAACTCCGGCCACCGGTGGTCGTACCCGAGGTCCGTGCTCGTCACGTACCCCGGTCCGTCCGCCCGCGCCGCCTCGACGCAGGGGCCGCGGCCGGTGCGGTACTGGACCTCGTCCAGCTCCTCGGCGACGCCGTCGGTGCTGGCGGGGGTGGTGAAGGTGCCGTCCTGCTCGCGCAGCGTCACGCTCACCACCGCGGCGGCCGGGACGAGCTGCGTGGCGGTCGTGACGACCTGGTCGAGGGCGGCGGCGACCGTGGTGGTCGTGAGCAGCGCGCGGGTCAGCGCCTCGAACTGCGGCACCAGGTCCTCGACGCCGGTGTCCACCGGCCGGGGCGTGCCGAGCAGGGCCTCCTCCAGCCCGGTGAACCGGGGGACCTCCTCCGCCGGGTCGGCGGCGTCGAGCATCCGCCGCACCGCCCGCGCCCGTTCGACGAGGAACACGCAGCGCACGCCCCTGGTGGCCTGGGTGCGGGCGAACGACAGCAGCGTGCGCGCGTCCGTCACCCGCAGACCGGGCAACGGGCGCAGGTCCAGCACGACGAGCGAGGGCTGGGGTGACGCCGAGATCGCGTCGGACATCGCGTGCACGGCGGCGGCATCCAGCTCGGTGACACCCGGCAGGGTGAGCACCAGGGCGGGTTCCGTCGTCGTCGCGGTCAGGTCCACCCCCGGCCGCCCCCTCCGATGCCGACGGGGACGGAGGACCACGCCCTCACTGCGGCGTGGTCCGGACAGTTCCGGTCAGGTTCGCGCACCGTCAACGGTCGGAACCCCCGCTCGTCCGGTCCGGCGGCGACGTGCGGGCTCCGGTGGAGCGAGCAGCCGCCGGTACAGCCTGTCCGCACCCGCGGCGACCTCCGGCCACGTGTGCCGGGCACGCACCCGGTCGTCGGCCGCGATTCCGCAGGCGGTCCTGAGGGTAGCGTCGTCCAGCAGGACCCGCAGGCGTCGCGCGAGCTGCTTGAGGTCACGCGGGGACACGAGCAGCCCGGTGACGCCGTCGATCACGGCGTCGGTCAGTCCGCCCACGGCCGTCGCGACGACGGGCACGCCGCAGGCCATCGCCTCCAGCGGCAGGGCGTCCCACGACGGGCGGGTCGGCACGCACGCGACGACGTCCGCCGACCGCAGCACCGCGGGCAGGTCCTTCCTGGCGACCGGCCCGAGCAGGCGCACCCGGTCCTCGACGCGGAGCCTGCGGGCCCACCGGCCGAGCCGGTCCGCGTCGGCGGGACGGGTGCCCACGACCACCAGCTCGGCGTCCGGCAACCGGGGCAGCGCGGCCACCAGGTCGGCGACCCCGTTGTCGCCCATCGGGTCCACGACCGTGACGATCCGGCGCAGCTCGCCGCGGACCGCCACCGGGCCGTGCGACTGGAAGAGATCGACGTCGACACCGCGGGCCACGACCTGGATCTTCGACCTCGGCACGCCCGCGGCGGCGAGGGCGAACAGCTCGTCCTCCCCGTCCGCGACGACCAGGGCGGCCTGCTTGCCCACGAGCCGCTCGACCTCGGCACGACGGCCGAACCCGTGGAACGACTGCACGACGGGCACACCGCAGGGTTGCGCGGCGAGCAGTGCGGCCAGTCCGGCCCGCCAGAAGTGCGCGTGAACGACGTCCGGACGCGCACCGGACCACTCGGAGCGCAGGGTGTCGACGAAGTCACCCAGCTGGAGCTCGTCGTCGCCCGCCAGCGGGCTGTGGTGCACCGTCACGTCGTGCCCCCGCGCCCCGAGCGCCGCCGCCAGGTCGCGGACGTGAGCGTCACGCCAGCCGGGGACGTCGTTCGCGGACACCAGGGCGATCGTCAACGGCTGGGAGTCGGGAACACCGGAAACACCAGAAGAGGAAAACACAGCAGAGTCCATCCCCACACGGCTCGATCACGCCGAAGGGCTGCTCACTGAACCCACTGCCTCGAACCTAGCCGACCTTGGCCGCCGCTGCCGGACGGGCCTCACTGATCAGGCATTTTCCGGGCGGACGGAACGGGCCGGGCGCCCGTGGACACCCGGCCCGCGCGGATCACGCCGTGTGCAGGCGCAGCCCGTAGACGTTCAGGATCTCGTTGATCGGCTGGAACCAGGTGCGGCCACCGGACGAGCAGTTGCCGTACCCGCCGGAGGTCACGCCCTGGGCCTGGTCACCGGTGATGAACGAGCCACCGGAGTCGCCGCCCTCGGCGCACACGCTGGTGCCCGCCATCTGGTGCACGTCGCCCTGCGCGTAGCGGATCGTCTCGTTGCGGGACTGGACCACACCGCAGTGCCAGCGCGTCGTCGAGCCCGAACGGCACACCGACGTGCCGACCGGCGCCTCCCAGGAACCGCGCACCAGCGCGTCCGCCACGGTGCCCCAGCCGAGCACGACCGGCACGGTCCACCAGCCGCCGCCGATGCGCACCCACGCGTAGTCGTTGCCGGGGAACGAAGATCCGGCGAAGTTGCCCTGGAACGACCGGTCCCAGCCGTACACGGCCTGACCGTTGCCACCGCAGTGGCCCGCCGTGACGTAGCCGCCGTGCACCGAGAAACCGATGGAGCACCGGACGTTCCCGGTGTAGTACGGGTCACCGCCGACCGTGCCCGCCGCGTACGGCTTCGGCTGCTGCACGCCCTCGGTGTTCACGGAGATCGCACCGAACTGGCGCGCCTTGTCGAGGAACTTCGCGACCTCGGCGGTCTGCTTGCCGGCCTCGACGTTCACCACGACGGTGCCGGTGCGCGGGTCCGGGTGCCAGCTCGCGACAGCGGCCGGCACTGCCCCCGTCGCGGACAACGCGTCGAGACGCTTCTGGTGGGCCGCCATCGAGTTGGCCGACCGCCCGACGACGACGGTGTCCACACCGGTCGCCTCGACCGAGCGTGCCACCGCCCGGTCGGTGACGGCCACGACGAGCCGGTTCGTCTTGTCGTCGAACCAGCTGCCGGCGTACGCGGCGCCGGCCTCCGCTTCGGCGCGCGGCGCGAGCACCGACGCGCGTTCTTCCTTCTCGATCCGCAGCCGCGCCTGGGCCTCGGTGAGGCCGAACGCCGACGTCATCGCGGTGAGCAGGCCCGGCGACAGCTCTTCCGCCGAGGCCGGCGCCGGGACGGTGAAGGTGGACCCGACCAGCACGAGCGCCAGCGCGGGCACGACTCTGGAGGTGATTCTGGGCAGGGTGAACCGCATGTTCGTCTCCTTGTCCGAGCAGGGTCGCCTTCCGCCCCGTTGCGGAAGACGGCGAACATGAGAGCGCTCTCACCATGCAACAGGCAGGGGTGGACGGGCAAGCCGTTGTCCGCCTGCCTGTCCTGTCCGTTTCGTGCCCGGAGCCCCGGAACCGGGCACCACCCGGGCCGGTTCGGCGGGGCCGGACCGGCCTGACCCCACCCGCCGAGCCCAGCTCCCGGGCCCGCTCAGCCGGGTACGACCACCTGCCGCACCGCCTCACCGGACGCGAGCTTCGCGAACCCCTCGTTGACGTCCTCCAGCGCGAGCCGCCCGGACAGCAGCCCGTCGACCGGCAGCCGTCCGGCGCGGTAGAGGTCGACGAACCGCGGCACGTCCCTACGCGGCACGCACGAGCCGAGGTAGCTGCCCTTGAGAGTGCGTTCCTCGGCGACGAGGTTCAGCGCGGGCAGCGTGATCGTGCGGTCCGGGTGCGGGAGGCCGACGGTGACGGTCGTGCCGCCGACGGCCGTGGCGGCGTATGCCTGTTCGAGGACGGCCGCGACACCGGTCGTGTCGATGACCTTGTCCGCGCCGCCGCCGGTGAGGTCGCGCACGGCGGTGACGACGTCCGGGCCGCCCGCGGTCTCGTGCGTGGCGCCGAGCGTGAGGGCGAGCTTGCGCTTGTGCTCGACCACGTCGACCGCGACGACCTGGGTGGCTCCGGCGGTGAGGGCGGCGAGCACCGCGGCCAGTCCGACGCCACCGAGTCCGAAGACCGCGACCCGGTCCCCCGGCTCGACCCTGGCGCTGTAGAACGCGGCACCGGCGCCCGTCAGCACGGCGCAGCCGAACAGCGCGGCGACGTCGAGCGGCAGGTCCGGTGGCACGAGCGTGGCGGAGCGGCCGGAGACGACCGTGTACTCGGCGAAGCCGGACACGCCGAGGTGGTGGTTCGGGCGGGTGCCGTCCGGGAGCGTCCACCGGCGGTGCCCGCCCAGGAGCGTGCCCTCGCGGTTCGCGGCGGCGCCCGGTTCGCACAGCGCCTGCCTGCCGGACGCGCACGGGCGGCACGCGCCGCAGGCAGGGACGAACGACAGCACGACGTGGTTGCCGGGCGCGAACCCCGAGCCGGGTCCCGTCTCGACGACCTCGCCCGCGGCCTCGTGGCCGAGCACCATCGGCAACGGCCGCAGCCGCGACCCGTCGATCACCGACAGGTCGGAGTGGCACAGGCCGGTGGCGTGCACGCGCACCAGCAGCTCGCCGGGACCGGGCGGGTCGAGCTCCAGCTCGACGACCTCCAGCGGCCCGCCGACCTCGGTCAGCACGGCTCCTCGCGTCCTCACGTCACCACCAGCCCTTCCATCGCGGTGCGCAGGTGCGCGGGGATCTCGGCCGGTTTGCGGGTGGTCCTGTCGACGAACACGTGCACGAAGTGCCCCTCCGCCACCACGTCGTCGTCCCCCTCGCGGAAGAACCCGACCTCGTAGCGCACGCTCGACCGGCCGAGGTGGCCGATCCGCAGGCCCGCGTCCAGCGCGTCCGGGAACGAGACCGAGGCGCGGTAGTTGCAGTGGGACTCGACGCACAGGCCGATCTCCGCGCCCTCGTGGATGTCGAGACCCGACGCGATCAGCCACGTGTTGATCACCGTGTCCATGAACGCGTAGTGGACGACGTTGTTCACGTGGCCGTAGACGTCGTTGTCCGCCCACCGGGTCGGAATCCGCTGCCAGTGCCGGTAACTCTCGCGCACACACCCTCCGCTGCTGTGGTTCGACACCCTCAGTCGAGCCTTCTGGTCAGCTCGACCCTCGACCGCACGCCGAGCCGCGCGAAGATGTTGCGCAGGTGGTGCTCGACGGTGCGGTGGCTCAGGAACAACCGCGTGGCGATCTCGCGGTTCGTGGCGCCCTCGGCGACCAGCGCGGCGATCTGCGCCTGCTGCGGCGTCAGGCCGGGGTGGTCCTTCGGCTCGCCGGTGGAGTCACCGGCCGCGCGCAGCTCGGCGCGGGCCCGGTCGACCCAGTGGTCGGCCTGGTAAGACTCGAAGATGCGCACCGCGTCGCGCAGGTGTTCGCGCGCCGCCTTGGGTTTGCGGCCGCGGCGCAGCCGGTTGCCGTACAGCAGCTCGGTCTTCGCGAGCTCCAGCGCGGTGCCGCTGGCCCGGTGCAGCCGGATCGCCTCCTCGAAGTGCTCGTCGGCGGTGCCGGCCGCGCGCAGCCCGTGGCAGCGGTGGGAGAGCGCGAGCCTGGCCGCGCTGCCGGTGGCGCCCGCCCACTTCTCGTAGCGGCTCAGCGCTCTGTCCCCTGTGGACGGTTTGCCGCACGCGACGGCGGCCTCCACGAGGTGCGGCGCGGCCATCACCTTGATGCCGGTGTGGCCGTGGTGCAGACGCAGCCGGTCGAGCGCGTCGGCGGGCCGGTCGCGGGCGAGGTCGGCGCAGGCGAACGCCCAGGCGCCGAACGTGCCGGGGCGGATGAGGCCGCGTTCGGTGATGTGCGCGGTCGCGGTGTCGATGCGGTGCAGCGCCGTCTCGGCGTCGCCGCGCAACGCCGCCAGCAGCGCGAGGATCGTAAGGTGGTCGACGACGGCGTTGTGCTGGCCCATCGCCGTGGCCGCGTGCACGCCCTCGGTGGCCGCCGTCAGCGCGGCGGCGTGCTGGTCGAGCAGCAACGCCGACAGCGCCCGGTAGACCAGCGCCCACGGCACCAGCGCGGTGTAACCGGTCTCCCGCGCCGACGTCACGGCGCTCATCGCGAACTCGTAGGACCGGGTGGCGTCGCCCAGCACGTAGGCGGCCTGGCTGCCCCAGATCCGCGCCTGCGGCCCCGGCACCTGCCCGGCCAGCGCGACGACGCCGCGCAACGCGGGCAGCGCCTCGTCGTGCCGCCCGGCGAGCGTCGCGGACACGCCGATCACGTGGTCGAGCGTGAGCCGGGTGGCCGGGTGCTCGTCGGGGCGGCGGATCTCCTTGGCGAACTCGGCGACGGCGGTGTGCCGGCGCGGGTCGCCCGCGATGCTGGCCGCCTCACCCGCGTACCCCAGCGCCGCCACCGCGAGCCCGCGCTGGGTGCCCACGAGTCCCCTGGCGGCGCGCATGAGGCGGTCGGCGGCCACGTCCGGGAGGCTCTCGCCGAGGTCGATGCCGCCCGCCAGGAGATCCATGAGCGCGCGGAGCTCCACCGTGTCGGTCAGCCGGACGGCCGTGCGCAGCACCGCGCGCGACCGGTGCGGCGCGCCGCGGGCCCAGTGGTCGGAGGCCGCCCTGAGCAGCCGCCGCGCCTTCTCCTCCGGTTCGGAGGTGAGCTGGGCGGCACGGCCGTGGTCCCGTGCGGCGGTCGCGAAGTCGCCGCACCGGCGGGCGTGCTCGGCACTGGCGGCGAGCGCGTCGGCGTGCTCGCCGCCGTCGTTGCCGGTGACGGCCGCGTGCCAGGTGCGCCGCGGTCCCTCCGGCAGCAGCCGGGCGAGCTCTCCGTGCGCCTGGAACCGCAGGGCGGTCGGGATGCCGGTGCGGACGGTGGAGCGGATCAGGCGGCGCGGGTCGAGCAGCGTGCCGGCCTCGGTCACGGCGTCCAGGTCGCCGGTGAGCCTCGCCAGGTCCTCCGCGGTCAGCTCCTCGTCCACGGCCGCGAGCGCGACGACGTGCCGCGCGGCCGGGGACAGCGCCTCGAACCGGGCCAGCAGGCGGGTGCGCAGCGAGCTCGACTCCGGCAGCACCTCCGGGGGCGGCGCCGTGCCGCCGAGCTGGTCGGAGGTGAGCGACGCGGCCAGCTCGGCGAGCGCGAGCGGGTTGCCGCAGGCGAGCTCGGCGACGTCGACGGCGAGCGCGGCCGGGATGCCCGGCAGCAGGTCGTCGAGCACCTGCAGGCTCGCCGCCCGGTCCAGCGGCTCCAGCACCACGCTGGGCAGCCCGAACGTCTCGGTCTCGGTCGCGATGAGCAGCGCGGCCCCGGTTCCGGTGACGTCCTCGGCGAGCTCGCGGAGGTCGTCGTCGAGCCTGCGCACGTCGTCCACGCACAGCACCGCGTCGTAGGTGCGGCGGGCGTGGTCGAGCAGCGCCGTCTTGCCTGATCCGGGTTCACCGCGCAGCACGAGCGCCGAGCCGTGCCCAGCGCGCGCACGCCTGAGGAACGCGTCGACGGCGACGCGCTGCCTGTCCCTGCCACGCAGCATCGGGCCAGTCTCGCCCTCTCCGGACGGCCTGCGGAAGGGGTCTCGGCGAAATTCACCTACCACCGTTAGTTTTGTCCCCGAAGTTCTCCGGCGAGACCGGTGGTTGCACCGATGCGCGTGTGCGCGGCGGGCCGCCAGTGTCGATCCCGTCCCCGATTTCCCCCCTGCCGAATGAGGTGTACAACGCTGTGCAACTCCGTTCACTGATCCCGATCGCACTGTCCGTGCTGCTGATCGGCGCTCCCGCGGCCCGCGCCGCGGACAACCCCTACGAACGCGGCCCCGCGCCGACCAACTCGAGCATCGAGGCCACGCGCGGTCCGTTCGCCGTGTCGGACACCAGGGTGTCGTCCCTGGTCAGCGGCTTCGGCGGCGGCACGATCTACTACCCGACCAGCACCTCGTCCGGCACATTCGGCGCGGTGGTGATCTCCCCCGGCTTCACCGGCACGCAGTCGAGCATCGACTGGCTCGGCCCGCGCATCGCCTCGCAGGGCTTCGTCGTGTTCACGATCGACACGATCACGATCTACGACCAGCCCGACAGCCGCGCCTCCCAGCTGCTCGCCGCGCTCGACTACCTGACCCAGCGCAGCGACGTCCGCAGCCGGATCGACGCCTCCCGGCTCGGCGTCATGGGCCACTCGATGGGCGGCGGCGGCACCCTGCGCGCGGCGGCGCAGCGTCCGTCCCTGCAGGCGGCGATCCCTCTCACGGGCTGGCACACCACGAAGAACTGGTCGTCGGTGAGCGTCCCGACCCTGGTGATCGGCGCGGAGAGCGACTCGGTCGCGCCGGTCGCGACGCACTCGGAGCCGTTCTACACGTCGTTGCCGTCCACGCTGGACAAGGCGTACCTGGAGCTCAACAACGCCTCGCACTTCGCGCCGAACCTGCCCGACACGACGATCGCGAAGTACAGCATCTCGTGGCTGAAGAGGTTCATCGACAACGACACCCGCTACGAGCAGTTCCTGTGCCCCGGGCCGGGTCGCAGCACGCAGGTCGAGGAGTACCGCAACACCTGCCCGAACTCGTAGGGCCGGAGTCCTCGCCCGGCGAGAACCGCGCCTGAGGGTTTCGCACCGATGGCGCGGCGGAGGACCCGCGTCCGGCGGCGGACGCGGGTCCTCCGGCACCCCGTCGCGAACGGGGAACCCAGGGGTGGTGTGGTGCCCCGCCCCGACCGGGGCACCACACCGGTCCCCTCACCACCGCGAACCCGGGCTGGTGCGTCACGGACACCGTGCGCACCGGCCCGTTCGTCGTCTCAGGACCGGCAGCGTGCCTCCTAAGCGCTGTGGATGGCGTCCAGCGCCTCCTCCAGGACCGGTGACAGCTCCCTCATGAACCGCGCGCTCACGTGGTTGTCGTCGAAGTTGACCTGCAGGTCGCCGACGAACGGCGAGCAGAACTCGTCCGGGCAGATCTGGTCGCTGAAGTCGAGGAACGAGACGTTGGACGGCACGTCGAGGTTCGCGTAGGGCGGCACCTCGCTGAGCATCTGGTCGCGTGGAGCGCCGCACCGGGGCGACGACGCGCCGTGCACGCGGACGCACTCGGGCACCGAGAAGCTGTAGCGCGGGCTGTCGCGGACGGCGACCACCGGGATGCCTTCGGCGTCGAGCTGCCGCCAGCGCTCCAGGAACCCCGGCGGCGTCTCCTCGGTCAGTCCCACCTGGACGTTGCGGGTCGAGAGGGTGAAGACGAAGTCGGGCTTGAGGGAGATGATCTCCTCGGTGGCCTCGTCGTTGAACCGCACGCACTCCTGCATGCCGGGCCACCGCTCCGACTTCGTGGAGTACGGGCAGCCGCCCTTGAGCATCGGGATGAGCTGCCAGTTGCGGCTGCGCGCGATCGGGTCGAGGGCGGCGATGAACTGCTGGACGTGGGAGTCGCCGACGAGCACGACGCGTTTCGCGGGTGTGCCCTCGGCGGGACCGAAGCACACCGTCAGCTGCTGGTGTCCCGGGGACATCGAGCACGTCTCGCCGTCGAGCGTGGCGAAGTCGGTGGACGGGGCGTACGCCTCCACGTTCCGCTCGCCGGTGAGCTGCCAGGTCGTGACGGCGATCACGAGCGGCACGAGCAGCACCACCGTCACCTTGCGCGCGCCCCACCCCGAGCGGCGGACCGGCTCCTCCACGAACAGGTGGGTGAGGGCCGCGAGCACCAGTGACGTGCCGATGACGGCCACGCCGCCGAGCAGGCCCGCCTCCCCCTGGCCGCGCACCACGAGGTAGCAGATCAGGACGGGCCAGTGCCACAGGTACAGGGCGTAGCTGAGGTCGCCGAGGTAGCGCATCCGCTCGCCCGAGAGCCACCGGTCCGCACCGAACCGGCTCCCGGTCGCCCCGGCGAGGATCACGGCGGCCGCGCACAGGGTGGGCCACAGCGCGAGATAGCCGGGGAACTCGGCACCGACCTGCAGCACCATCCCGCACAGCAGCAGCCCCGCGAGACCCGCCCAGCCGAGGACGATCCGCAGTGGACGGACCAAGGTGACGGTCGTCAGCGCCAGCAGGCCGCCGAGGGCGAACTCCCAGATGCGCGTCGCCGTGTGGAAGTACGCGAGCGGCTGGTTCACCGCGGTCAGGTACACGGAGTAGGCGAACGAGGCGGCGAACACGAGCAGCAGCACGCGCGTCAACGAGCGGCGCAGCATCACCACCAGGCCGACCAGCAGCGGCCACAGCAGGTAGAACTGCCCCTGGATGGACAACGACCAGAAGTGCTGCACGACACTCGCCTGGGCGTTCTGGGCGTAGTAGTCGGTCGAGTCGGCCGCGAGCTGCCAGTTCTCCATGAACAGCGCGGCCGCCGTCACCTCGCGCATCGTCTGCGCCCACCGGTCGGCGGGCAGCAGCAGCAACACCGCCACCACCGTCGCGCCCAGCACCACGAACGCGGCGGGCAGCAGCCGTTTCGCCATCCGGCCCCACAGCACCCGCAGGTTGATCCCGCCCCTGGCGGACGCGCGCACGAGCTGCCCCGTCACGAGGAAGCCGGAGATCAGGAAGAAGACGTCGACGCCGCCGGACACCCGGCCGAGCCACACGTGGTAGACGACGACGAGCCCGGCCGCCACCGCGCGCAGGCCCTGCAGCTCGGGCCGGTAGCTCCGGGGCGGGGACTTGCTGTTCGCCGTGGACGTTCGGGTTTCCTCCAGCTGACCACTTCCCGCCACGCAGGGAGGGTCCTCGCCCATCCGGCACAAGTCCATGGGTGCCAACACCCATTTCCGAGTGGGAACACCCCCTCCACCGTGGGGGAGTTGGGTGCCCAGACGGATCGTTTTCGCACGCCAGAGCAGCGATCGTGGTGGGTGTGTCACTGAAAGGAGGTGCCATGCCCATCACCAGCGACCGCCCGACCAGCTCGACCGCCTCGACCCGACGGCCGCTGAACCCAGTACTGATCGGGATCGCCTTGGCGCTGCTGATCGCCGGGGTCGCCACCCCGCACGCCCTGCTCGTCGCGGCCGGCCTCGTCCTGGCCGGCCTGATCGGCCTGAGCCGCACCTGACCGACGAGTGAAGTGGGAGGTACGACAATGTCAGCACCGGGAAAACTGGCCGGGCGCACCGAACGGGATGATGCAATGCAAGCGCGCGACATCGCGATCAACGTCCCGACCGTCACGGTCGACGATCCGGTCACCAAGGCCGTGAGGGTGATGGCGGTCAACCGCCTGCCCGGCCTGATCGTGGTCGACGACCAGGCACGACCGTGGACGGTGTTGCCGGGCACGCAGGTGCTGCGGCTCGCGGTCCCCTCCTCCTACCAGGAGGACCCCGCGCTCGCGCGCACGATCGACGAGCACGCCGCCGAGAGCTTCTGGGAAGAGCTCGCCGACCGCACCGTCGGCGACGTCGCGCCACGTCAGCGCGCCAAACCCACCACCGTCCGCGACGACGCGACCCTCCTGGAGGTGGCCGCGCTCATGGCGCGGCAGCACAGTCCGCTCGTCGCCGTCGTGGACCGCTCCGGGGCGCTCGTGGGTGCCATCACCCTCGACCGACTCATCACCAGCCTCGCCGTGTACGGCGCCGAGGACTGACTCCGTCCGACAAGAGCCACTCCCCCGCCGTCGCCGGTGCGGCTGAACACGCGCCGGCGACGGCTTTTTCCCCGTTGGGAGATTTGTGAGCGCCGCTCTCGCCTTGGCGATCTTCTTGATCGCGTTTTTCTTCATCGCCACCGAGAAGGCGGACAAGGTCAAGGTCGTCCTCGTCGCCGCCGGCCTGATGGCCGTCTTCGGGCTGATCCCCGGCTCCGAGGTGTTCTTCTCCGAGCACGAGGGCATCGACTGGAACGTCATCTTCCTGCTGTTCGGCATGATGATCATCGTCGGCATCGTCAAACAGACAGGGGTGTTCGACTACCTGGCCATCTGGGCCGCGAAGAAAGCCCGTGGCAGGCCCTACCGCCTGATGGTCATGCTGATGATCATCACGGCGATCGCGTCACCGTTCCTCGACAACGTCACGACGATCATGCTGGTCGCACCGGTCACGATCGTCGTGTGCAACCGGCTGCGCATCCCCGCCCAGCCGTACCTCATCGCCGAGGTGCTGGCGTCGAACATCGGTGGCGCCGCGACGTTGATCGGTGATCCGCCGAACATCATCATCGGCAGCCGCGCCGGTCTGACGTTCATGGACTTCCTGGTCCACATGGCACCGGTCGTCGTCGTGATCTTCGTGGTGTTCGTCCTGCTGACGAAAGTGCTGTTCCGCAAGTCGTTCCAGTACAACGCGGAGCACGTGGAGTCGGTGATGTCGCTGCAGGAGCGCCGCGCCATCACCGATCCCGCCATGCTGCGCCGATGCCTCATCGTGTTCGCGGGTGTGGTGATCGGGTTCGGTCTGCACGCCGTCGTGCACATCGATCCCGCCATCGTCGCGCTCGTCGGTGCGGGTGTCATGATGATCGTGACGAAAGCAGAACCGTCGGAGGTGCTGGCCGAGGTCGAGTGGCCGACGCTGGTGTTCTTCATGGGTCTGTTCGTCATGGTCGCGGGTCTCACCCACACCGGTGTGATCGAGACCGTCGGCACCTGGGCCATCTCCGCGTTCGGGGACGACTACTTCCTCGCCGCGACGGCCCTGCTGTTCGGGTCGAGCGTGCTCGGGGCGTTCTTCGACAACATCCCGTACGTCGCCACGATGACCCCCGTCGTCGAGGGCATGGTGGCGGAGATCCCCGACGCCGGCACGGGCCAGGCGCTGTGGTGGTCGTTCGCGCTGGGCGCCGACTTCGGTGGCAACGGCACCGCGGTCGCCGCGAGCGCCAACGTGGTCGCGCTGGGCATCGCCGCCCGCGCGGGTCACCGGATCAGCTTCTGGCAGTTCACCCGGTACGGCATCGTCGTCACGCTGCTCAGCACGGCGATGGCGTGGGGCTACGTCTGGCTCCGCTACTTCTAGCAGCGGACCGCCAGGACAGCGAAAAGGGCGTCGAACCCGATGGGTTCGACGCCCTTTTCGCGTGGTGTCAGCTCTGCCAGACGATCGGCGACTTGGTGTAGTCACCGCGGCTGTACTCGGCGGCGGCCACCTGCGAGCCGTCCGGCGCGCCGCTGAGCACGCAGGTCTCGTAGGACGCGCCGGCCGTGGTGAACGTCTTGGGGGCGCTCTGCGAGTCGCAGTTGTCGGTGTCACCGCTGATGATCACGCCGGTGCCCTTGCCGTCGGCGCCGAGGCCGCGCAGCGAGACCGAGGAGAAGCTGAGGTCGGTGCCGCTCAGGTTCTCGACCTTCACCCGCAGGTAGAACGGCGTGATGGCCTTGGCCTTGTCGCCGAACTTCGCGAGGTCCTCCTTCGCGCCCTGCTCGATAGCGGTCAGGGTGACGCCGATCGTGCCGGTCTTGTCGCCCACCGAGAAGGGGATGACCGCCTGGTCGCCGACCTTGAGCTTCGTGCCGGGAGCGGTGGCGTCGCCACCGGCGGCGGGCGGCGTGGACGCCTTGGTGCTCTCCTTGGCCGAGCTGGAGGTCGTGGTCTCGGAGGTCGTCGTCTCGTCCGAGGTGGCGGGCGTCGCGGTGCCCGTGGTCTCGGAGCCGCAGGCCGACAACAACAGACCCGCCGTCGCGAGGGCGGCGATGAACAGGGGGCCACGGGCGTGCGTCAAGACAAGACTCCTCGAACGACTGCAGATGGTTTCCCGACACGCTAGGCCACTCGGGCGAACAACGCTATCGGTCATTCACACCACAAGCGTGGGTCAGAGGTCGTCGAGGCCGATCAACCCGTCCTGGATCGCCCGTGCCACCAGCGCCGCCTTCGTCGGGGCCTGACGCCCGATCGCCGCGTACTTCACCCTGATCCGCTCCAGGTGCGAGTTCACGGTGCTGAGCGAGATGTTCAGCCGTTGCGCCACGAACTCCTTCGACTCCGACTGGAACCACTCCACGAGCACCTCGGTCTCGCGCGGCGACAACGCCGGGCGCGTCTCGGACGAGTCACCCGCCAGCGCGCCCGCGAGCGCGGGCGGTGTGTACGACTGGCCGTCCGCCGCCGCCCGCACCGCCTGCACCAGGTGCTCGGCGCCCTCGGCCTTCGTCACGTAGCTCAGCGCCCCGATCTCCATGCACTGCAGCACCACGTCGTCGTCGGCGCGCATCGAGTACACGACGACCCGGCGGCCGTCCTCGACGAGCTTGCGCAGCTCCGGCAACGCGGGCGCGACCCCGCCCAGGTGCAGGTCGAGCACCACCACCGACGCGTCCGCGCCCGGTCCCTCCCACGCCACCCCGGCGTCCTCACCGCTCGCGACGAGCGCGATGCCCTCCGACGCCAGCCAGTGCTCGACGCCCGCGCGCACCACCGGATGGTCGTCGACCACGACCGCCGTCACGTCGTCCGCCATCGCGCCTCGCTCCTCACCAACCCGCTGTGGACACTCGTCTCGACGGTCACCGCCACCGGTTCCACCGGCGCCTGCGGCGGCACGGCGGGCGCGTCCGCGACGACCGCCACCCGCACCTCGCCCCCGGTGCGCAACAGGCTCACCTTGGCACGTCCCTCCGCGACCGCGAGCGCCTGGGCCATCGGCGCCACCAGCTCGCGCCGCACCTCCGTCGGCACCTCCACCGCCACGCCGCTGACCGCGAGCGACACGACGACCCCGCGCCGTTCCGCGACGTCCACACAGGCCGTCAGCTCGTGCAGCAACGGGTCCGGCACGTCGTCGTTCTCGGCGAACAACCGCCGCAGCTGCACCGCCGCGACCGAGCACCGCAGCCGCGTCGCCTCGTCCCCCGAGGTGACCACCCCATCGGCGAGGTCCGCGAGCAGCGGCAGCACCGCGCCCAGCTGTCCCTCGAACCCGGCCCGCAGGTCCTGCTCGCGCTGCCGCGTCAGCGCCTCACGGGTGCGCGCGGCCTCCTGTTCCGCCGCCGCGGCCGCGGCGAGCCGGGCGTCGCGCAGGACGACCCGTGCCATCACCAGCACGCCCAGCTGGAAGCTCGTGCCGCTGAGGATCACCACCCCGGCGTTGCCCACGTCGCCGTCGCCCGCGTGCGCGAACCACGCCGAGCAGAAGCAGATGTGCGCGGCGAGGACGGCGACCACGACCCTCGGCCACTCCAGCAGCACGAGCAGCAGGTACCAGCCGACGAGGCCGAACGCCCAGTCCGCGGCGCCGAACGAGGCTTCGGCGGGCAACCCGGTCGCCGCGAGCACCGACGCCGTGAGCACGGCCGCGGTGACCGAGGCCGCGACGACCGGGTGCAGCTGCGCCCTGCCCACCGCGACGTGCCCGGCGACGACGGCCAGGACCGCGGTCAGCAGCGCGTAGGCGATCCAGGCCGGCGTGCCGTGCGGGTGGCCCGCGAGCGAGGGCAGGGTGAGGCCGATCTGGTTGCCGACCACCACGACGACGAAAGCGCGCCGGATGGCGAGGAGCACCGCGTGGTCAGTCATCGGCGGGCCACCGCGACCGCACCGTCGTGCCCCGCCCCGGCACCGACTCGACCACCGCCTCGCCCCCGGCCTCCCGCAGCCGTTGCACCACCGACCACCGCAGTCCCCGGCGGTGCTCGGGAACGTCCTGCACGACGAACCCGCGGCCGTGGTCCTTCAGCACGACGTCCGCGCCGCGCTCCCGCCGCGTCACGACCAGTTCCGCGGCACCCGTCCCCGCGTGCCGTTCCACGTTGGTGAGCAGCTCCCGCACCGCGCGCACGAACGCGAGCGCCACCCCGGCGGGCACCGGCGCCACCCAGGCGGTCACCTCGACCTCGACCGGGCTGTCGCGGGCCACGGCCGTGAGCGTCGCGCCGAGGTCCACCGTGCCCTGCCCGGTGCCCTGCTCGGACAGCACCACGAGGTCGCGGCGGGCCTGCGCCGACACCGCCGCCGGGTCACCGCCGTGCGCGGCCATCAGGAACGTCGCCGCCGCCGTGTCGTGCAGGAGGGCCAGGTACTCGCGTTCCCGGCGGCTGCGGTCGCGGGCGACGACGGCCGCGCGGTTCTGCTCGGCGGCACGGTGCCGCAGCTCGTCGACCCGCCGGCTGGACCGGCGCAGCAGCACGTAGCCGAGGCGGGCGAGCACCGGTTCCAGGACCGCCCGCACCAGCACGTCCGGACCGGACGCCACGACCTGGACGACGAGCAGCGCCGCCGTCGCGGGCACGGTGACCCGCGGCGGCCACTGGAGCTGCCAGGTGACCAGCGTCGTGGTGAGGACGGTGATCACCCACTGCTCGGCGCCCTCGCCCAGCACCACGGTGAGCACCACGACCCGCACGAACGCCACCGGCAGCGCGATGCGGGGCAGCCGGAAGTCGGCGACCGAGGTGAGCACGACGAACCCGAACAGCACCCAGCCCAGCCGTGACCCCACCGAGTAGGCACCGAGGAGGCTGATCAGGACGACCCCCGCGCCGCGGACGGGGCCCGCGAGCCGCGACACCGTCGCGAGCAGCTCCCTCTCCAGCACCAGCGCATTTTGTCAGGTGCGCGGCAAGGGCTTCATTTTGGTCGACACTGAGAAGATAGACCGCGTCAAACCTTGACGCGGCTCTTGGTCGTCCACCTCCGGTAGCCCGCCGCCACGGCCTCCGCCTCCGAGGCGAAGGTGCGGTCGCCCTTCATCCGCCGGTAGTACGGCGAGTCGGCGGTGTGGTAGACGAGCGTCTTCGAGTTCCCCTTGAGCGGCACCGAGTTCGGCCGCGCGACGGGCTGGTCCACGACGACCTTCTCCGTCGTGAGCCGCGGTCCGGGCAGGGCCAGCAGGGGCTTGGGCGGGTCGGTCCTGGGCCGGCCGCGCACCGACAGCCACGTCACCAGCGCCCCCGCGGCGAACGCGAGCGCGCACAGCAGGAACATCTGCGAGAACAACCAGAGCACGGGAACTCCTAACGGACGACGACGTCGACCTGGCGGGTGGCGGGGTCGTACTCGCCGTCGGGGGCGGGACGGGTCTCGGTGGCGATCAACGCGGCCGGCACGCCCTGGCCGACGAGCACGTCGCGCACCAGCTGCGCGCGTTTCTCCGCGACCGCGGGCTCGGTGCCGTGCGCCACCAGCGTGACCGAGGCACGCGGCGCGACGAGGAGCAGGCGTCCGACGCGTTCGGCGAGCACCGGTCCGTGCCCCTCCCACGCCGTGGTGCCCTGCACGAACCGGAGCGCGCCGTTGCCGTTCACCATCCGGTTCACCGAGTCGTGCAACGCCGCGGCGTCGAGGTCACCGGACACCGTGGACGGTCCGATCTCGACCCGGTCGGTCACCTGCAGACCCTGGGCGGCCTCCGCGACCGCCTCGCGCACGGCGCGGGCGCGTTCCAGGTCCGGCACCCGCGCGGCCACGACGATCTGGCCCTTGTGGACGGTGGTGGTCACGTCGGGCACCTTGGCCGACCGCGCCGCCGAGACCAGGCGCCCCACGACGGCGGGCGGGACCGGCAGCGAGCCGCCGGTGCGCAACGCCGCCGTGACGCGCTGCCCGCCCTCCCTGACCGCGTCGAGCAGCGCCTTGCGCTCGGCGTCGTCGGCGACCGCCCCGGACAGCAACAGCTCGCCGCCCCGCACGGCGACGAGCAGCTGTTCCGGTTCGGCGGTGCGCACCTCGGCGGCGCCGACACCGGAGACGTCGGCGACCACCGCGCGCACCGCGCCGGCGGAGCTCGGCGAGACGTCGCTGACCACGACCGAGCGGCCGTGCACCGACACCACGCCGTGGTACCCGGCCTTCCCCAGCGCCGAGCGCACTTCGGCGGTCAGCGTCCTTTCGATGCCCGCGCCGTGGACGACGACTCCGGTGGCGGCGAGCAGTGCGGGCACCAGGAGCCCGCCGATCCAGACCGAGTGAGGCAAACGCACGCGGTGGGCTTACCGGAGTGGACGGCCGGAGTTCCACTCGCCCAACCCGTTCGGACCGATCTTCACCCGGACAGGTAGGTGGTGGCTCCCCGGTTCACGGCCGGGGAGCCACCACATCAAGGTCCCGGGGTCAGTCCAGGACCGGGGTCCGCGTCCGCCGCCACGCGACGACGATCAGGGCGATCAGGCCGAAGAGCGGGATGGTGCTGACCGCCCACGACAGGCCCAGCGGCGGTCCGGGCTGCTCCAGCACCCGCAGGCCGGTCAGCTCGCCCGTCCCCGGCCCCGCCGGTCCGTCGATGGCGAACCTCATCGTCCAGGTGCCCGGCTCCGGCAGCGCCGCGATGTCGAGCCCCCACACCTCCAGCTGGCGGGGGTGGCGGGCGAGCGGGTCGTCCTCCACGACCTCCTCGCCGAGGACGAGCTCCAGCGTGCCCTTCTTGCCCGCGATGCCGTCCTGCGGCGCGAACGTGAAGTCGAGCGACTGCATGGCTTTGAGCGGCCAGGTGCTGAAGCCGATCGTCAGGTCGTACGGTCCCGCCTGCACCTTCTCGGTGTGCACGACGTTCACCGGTTCGAACGCGAGCGACGGGGTGGCGAGGCCGAGCAGCAGCGCGACCGTCCCGGCCAGTCCCAGCAACGTCTTACGCATGGCGGTTCTCCTTCTCGGGAGCGAGGTGGCGCATCATCTGGCCGAAGCGGTGGCCGAGCATCCCGGCGAGCGCGCCGAACGCGGCGCCGACGACGACGGTGACGAGGAACTTGTCGGCACCGGGGAAGCCGCTGCCCTGCACGAGGGAGTTCTGCACCGGCGCCAGTGCCGCGATGACCGCGCCACCCACCAGTCCGGGAACCCACGGGGGCGCGGCGCGCAGCACCTCGACGACCACCGCGACGAGGATCAGGCTCATCGGGATCATGCTCGGCATGCCGGGATAGCCCTCGAGGTAGTCGCGCAGCGGCAGGCCCATCGCGTCCGCGTAGACCTCCGCGGCCCACGGTGAGAAGAACCAGAGCACCGTCTGCACCGCCGCAACGACGGCACCGATGGCGAGTGCGGCTCCGCGCCGGTTCAGCACGTGCGCACCGGCGAACAGGACGGCCACCGCCAGGAACCCGCTGCCCACGGTGATCGCGTCGACGAGCCCGTCGGGCAGGGCGCGCAGGCCCAGCACGGTCACCATGCTGAACATCAGCAGCGTGGCCGCCGCCACCACGAGACCGTTGACGCCCCACCTGCGGTCACGGGCGACCGCGAACACCATCACGGTGCCGACCATCGTGATCGAGACGGACAGCAGCAGGCCGATGTGCGGCGGCGAGTCGATCACGGCGTCGAAGCCGTAGATCGAGTGCCACACCTGGTCCCACAGGCCGTACATGAGGAACAGCGCGGCCCCGGAGCCGGAGATCAGGTAGCCGACGGGTGCGGCGAAGGTCCGGCCGAGGACACCGACCGCGCGTCCGCCGACGATCGGGTCGACCGCCTTGCCCCGCTTGGTGTTCGCCGTCGTCGTGAGCACGACGAAGAGGCTGGCGAGGCCCGCGAACGCGCTGCCCGAGTACATGAGCAGGTGCGGCAGCGTGAAGAACGTGTCGGGACCCACGTCGTCGTGCCACTGGATGTCCCAGCTCATTCCGACGAGCGAGGCCAGGGCACCGGCGAGCACGAAGCTCGCGGGCACCAGTCCTTTCTGGACGGCGATCTTCGCCGACGGCGCGGCGACTGCTGTGACGGCCATGTTTCTCCCCCTTCTAGGTGAGCAGTAGCGGGATGACGACCCGCTCCGCGCTGAGTGACACAGTGATTTCCCATTGCCCTGCCATGAACAGGCCGACGTCGCCGACCCGGTAGTGGCCGGGCTCGACCGGTGCCGCGGTGATCGGGGCCAGCGCGTGGCCCATCCGCGGCATGGCCGGCTCGACCGTCACGTCCCCCCGGGCGGCGTTGCCCGCGAGGTCGGTGATCATCAGGTCGAGCGTCGTGCTTCCGGACTTGGTGCTGCTGGGTGTGAGCACGAACCGGTACCGCGTGCTCTCCGCTGTCTGCGGCTGTGCCTCGACACCGCGCGGCCACAGCACGAGCAGGACGGCCACGAGGGCGATGACGCCGGTCAGTGCTCCGAGTGCGGTACGCCTCATTTCGTCTCCCCTCCGGCCGGAGCCGGCACGTCGACCACGGCCGGCACGGTGCGGACCTGGTAGTCCCGTTCGACCTGGATCCACACGAGGTACCTGCCCGGCAGCGGGAACGAGTAGGTGAACGGCACGTCCGGCCCGTACGCGGCGACGCTCTCGTCCGGCTGGTCGGGCACGCCCGGCCGCGGCGGGATCATCGAGTGCACGTGCGCCCAGATCGGCGCGCTGACCGGGCCGTCGGTGACGGGACCGACGACGATCATGTGACCGAGCATGCCGAGCCACGGCTGCAGGTCCCGTTCACCGAACTTCGCGGTGATCGTGGTGGGCCTCCCCGCCTCCCGCACCTCCGTCACCAGCTCCGCCACGTCGTCGTGCGCCCCGACCGCCGCGTTCCCGGTGACGTCGACGCTGGAGCGCAACAGCTGCACTCCCCCGCCGCGCCGGGCGATCTCGGCGGCCACGGCGTGCGTGCCCCGCTCGGGGTCCTTGAGCCGGACCCGGTACTCGCCGGGTGCGGTGCGGACCGGGTGCAGGTGCCGCAGGCCGCCGGTCGGCGACACGACCACGAGGTGCACGAAAGCGTTGTCGTGCAACAGGAGGTCGTCCACGGGCCGTCCGGACGAACCGTCCGTCAGGTCCAGCACGAGGTCGTGGCCGTCCACCCGCGGGACCAGGTTCACCGGTGGCCGCGAGAAGTCCATGACAGGAGTCCTCTCGTACGGGTTCATGACGTTGTCGAACGTCGGGTCGAGGTGCGCGCCGGGTGGCGCGACCGGCGGGATGACGGGTGACAGCAACGCCGCTGTCGCCGCCACCGCCATCGCGACGACCACGCCGGTGGTGGGCACGAGCGCCAGGCCCGGCCTGCCGAGCACCGCGGCCAGCAGCGCCAGGAACAACAGGACGCCGGCCGCGATGAACCCGCCGTAGGTCGCGTTCTCCCAAGGAGAGGAGACCCGTGCCGGGATGACGAACGGGATGCTCGCCTCGTCGACGGAGAGCTCCCACGGTCCTGCCCTGTCCACGTGCACCACACCGGCGTAGAACCCCGGCGTGGCACCGAGAACGACCTTCGCCGAGCTCGTGGGAGCCCCGGCCGCACGTGCCGTCAGGGTGACTTCGCCTGCCGGTGACCCCGCGTGCGTCACCACGTCCACGTGCACAGGTCCCGGCACCTGCGCGACCCTCCGGATGATCACCGTGAGGTCGCGGTCTCCCAGGCTCTGCGCCACGTGGAGGTCGCCACCCACATGAGCACCGTCGGCCGCTGCCGGGCCCGTGGTCCCGAGGACCGCGCCCAGCACCACCAGCAAGATCGCAGCTGTTCGTTTCATCGCGGCAGAACGTATCGACCACGAACCCCGGGAATCGTCACTGTCGCGGCGGAATCCGGGTCCCCCGCGCGGGGGATTCGCAACCCCTGGGCGGCGGGAGGACCTCGGGGAGGGGATCGGGCAGGATCGTCCGTGATGGACTCCGTCAAGATGCCCCTGAAACACCAGTCCTGGCTGGTGGCCGCCGTGTGCATGGCCGCGGACGGCGGTTTCGTGTTGTTCGAGAACGACTTCCCCTGGCCCGGCGCCCTGGTCCTCGTCCTCACGCTCGCCGTGGACGCGATGCTGGCCGGCCCCGCGCGGCTGTCCGGCTGGGTCGCCCTCGCGCAGGCCGTGCTCCCGCTCGTCGTCCTCGTCGCGATCGGGCCCGGCGTCGAGTCGAACGACGCGGGACAGCTCATCGCCGCGTACCGGGCGGGAGCCTGGCTGCGCGGCGCACCCGCGTTCCTCTCACTGGGAGCGCTCTTCGCGAGCCTCGTGGTGTGGTCGGTGGGCATCGGCGTGTCCCCGGCAGAAGGGCTGCTGGTGGCCACGAAGGCGGCGCTGCTGCCGTGGCTCGTCGGCCGCTACACCACCGCCCGCCGCGCCTACCTGGCCGAGCTGGAGAAGCGGTCGGAGATGGAGAAGCGCGACGCGAAAGCCGCCGTGGCCAAGGCGATCGCGGACGAACGCAGCGCGATCGCCCGCGACCTGCACGACGTGATCGTGCACCACGTGAGCGCGATCGGCCTGCACGCGGGCGCCGCCCGGCTGAGGCTGCCGGACGAGGACTCGAAGATCGCGGTGTCCCTGCGTTCCGTGGAGACGTCGAGCCGTGCCGCGATGGTCGACCTGAGGCACCTGCTCGACCTGCTGCACGGCGACAAGAGCGAGGGCGCGCGGCAGCCCGGCCTGGACAACGTCGACGAGCTGCTCGAAGGCGTCCGTTCCGCGGGCATCCCCGCCCGGCTGGAGGTGCGCGGCAAGAAGCGGGACGTGCCGGAGTCGTTGGACATCACCGTCTACCGGATCATCCAGGAGATGCTGACCAACGCCCTGCGCCACGGCGACTCCTCCGGCGTGCGGGTCACCCTGGACTACGCTGCGGCGGCACTCGTCGTCGCGGCCGAGAACGTCGCGGGCGCCCGTGGCGGTTCCGGTGCCGTGCGCAGAGGACTCGTCGGAATCCGCAACCGGGCGTCGATGTTCGGTGGTACCACCGAGTGCGGCCTGGAACCCGACGGCCGCACCTGGCGCACCGTCGTCACCTTCCCCTTGGAGGAGTCATGACCCTGTCGGTGCTGCTGGCAGACGACCACGCGATGCTGCGCTCCGGCATGCGCGCCATCTTCGACACCCAGCCCGACCTGGAGTGCGTCGCGGAGGTCGCCGACGGACGCGCGGCCGTGGCCGAGGTTGCCCGGCTGCGACCGGACGTCGCCGTGCTCGACATCCGCATGCCGAAGCTCGACGGCCTGGGCGCGACGGAGAGGATCCTCTCCGACCCGGCGAACCGCACGAAGGTGTTGCTGCTGACCACGTACGACTCCGACGAGTACGTGTACCGCGCGCTGACGGCCGGTGCGAGCGGGTTCCTGCTGAAGTCCTTGCCGCCCGAGGAGCTGATCTCCGCCGTCCGGGTCGCCGCCCGCGGCGACGCGTTGATCGACCCGTCGGTCACGCAGCGGCTGATCGCGCGGTTCGCCGTCAGCATCGCCCCGCCGCCCACGCCGCCGGAGCTGGCTTCGCTGACCGCGCGGGAACGCGAGGTGTTGCAGCTGGTCGCGGCGGCGTGCAGCAACGCGGAGATCGCGGCCCGCCTGCATGTCGGCGACGAGACGGTGAAGACGCACGTGTCCCGGGTGCTGGCCAAGCTGGGACTGCGGGACCGCGTACACGCCGTCGCCTACGCGCACATGAACGGCCTGGTGCAGGCCCGGCCCGCCCCCAACACGGGACGGCCCGGCGCGCGCACGTCGTGACGACCGCGGCCGTCAGATCCTGCCCAGCAGCTGCCGGGCGGCCGTGAAGTCCCGCTCCCCCACCAGGAACTCCCGCACCGCCTGCTCCAGCTCGTCGCCGTGGATGGTTCCGTCGCCGTCGTGGTCGAGCTCCCGCATGGCCGCGATCAGCTCGTGCCGCCGCGGGCTGTGGGCGAGCAGCCGCGCGTACTCGTCCTGCCGCACCTCGCCGTTGCCGTCGCGGTCGACCAAGCCGCGCACTGCCGCCGCCACCGCGCCGTAGCCGTGCTCGCGGTCCGGTGGGCCCGGATAGCGTCCGTCCTCCAGCGCGGCGTTGTACGCGGCGGCGGTCACCGTGCCGTCCAACGGCGTGCCGGTCGTGGTGCACAGCTGCTCCCACCACGAGCGGAAGGCGTCGTGCACGCGGTCCTCGTCCTTCTCCTCCAGGTCGAGGTGTGTGCTGATCTCCCGCGCCATCGCGAGCAGGTCGTTCCAGCGCAGCGTGCCGTCGCCGTTCTGGTCCAGCACCGTCTCGAAGAACGACTCCGGCGCGGCGGGCGGCGGCTTCGGCACGGAGGCGGCCCTGATCGACGCCGCCGCGATCGGCAGGTAGCGCCACGGCTTCGGCAACAGCGCGGTCGCCAGCCGGACGGACAGGTGCAGGCCGTCGACCAGCAGACCCAGGCCGGGGAACGTGGTGAGGCGCAAGCGCTGGCGGTACGCCTCGGGCAGCGTCACGGCGGTCGCCTGCACGACCGCGGTCACGAGGGCGTAGCGCACCGGCGCCCACACCGGTTCCGGCAACGGCAGGCCCGGCGGGGGCGGCACGCGGTGGATGCTGCCGGACAGCAGGTCGCGGACCGTCGAGTTGTCCTCCAGCACCTCGGCCACCACGTGGTCGAAGTAGGTCTGGAACTCCTCCGGCGTGGCCGGCAGGTCGTCGGCGGACAGACCGAACTCGCGGCCCAGCCGGCGCCACTCGGCGTAGAAGCGGGCGGTCTCCTCCGGGGACAGCGGATCGCCGCTCAGCCGCCGCATGGTCACGACGCCCTCGAAGAGCGTCAGGTGCACCCAGGCGCGTGCCGACGTGTCGCCCGCGTCGAACGAGCGGCCGTAGCGGTCTGTGCCGTGCATGCGCCGGTGCAGCCGTTCGAGCCGGGCGAGCTCACGGCGTTGCTCGGAAGCGCTGCCGTAGACGTAGGTCTGCAGGCTTTCCAGGGTGCGCAACAACCTGCGCCACGGCCGTGCGTTGTAAACGGAGTACTCGGCCACGGCGGCACCCACGGCCGGATGCGCGGACTGCAACACCAGGGTTCGGTGCATCACGAGCAGGAACCGCCACTGACCGAGGTGGTCCCACGTGCTCGATCCCGGTCCCAGCGCCACGTCGACGGTCATGGTCCCGAAACGTAGGTCACGGCGGCGAGCGAAAGATCGGTTCCCACCGGGATTCACCTCATGCGGTCACGGGTTCCACCCTGTCGGGCCGCACAAGGCCACACCAGGGTGGCGGAGAGCGCTCTCACGATCACCGCGCGACCAGCCCTCCGCACTGTCGAGATGCTCTTGACACCTCGCGAACCGGCCCGGCAGGCTGCCTGGGAGAGCGCTCTCCCAGGCGGTTCTCCCGTCGGCAGGAGGACACACATGTCCAGCAAACCCGGCGCGCCAAGACGGCGTGCCCTCCTGGGTGTCACCGCCGTGCTGCTGACCGCGTGCTCGGCCGCACCCGCCGAACCACCCGTGCCGTCCTCGTCTCCGTTCAACAGCACGGACACGGCGTGGGTGCAGCTGATGATCCCGATGAACGAACAGCTCCTGCCCGCCCTCGACGTCGCGCCGCCGGAGCTGCGCGAGCTCGCGGCCGAGCTGCGGGCGTCGCACTCGGACGAGCTGGTCCGGCTGCGGCGGCTGCGCGACCGGGCCGGGTTGCCGGACACCAACGTGCACGCCGGTCACCAGATGCCCGGCTTGCTGTCGGCGGCGGACCTGCTGGCCGTCCGGACCGAACCGGCGTCGCTCGGCGAGAAGCTCCGCGAGCACCTCGGCCAGACCGCCAAGCTCGCGCGCAGCGAGCAGGAGAACGGAGCGGACGCGGAGACGAAAGCGCTGGCCACAGCCATCGAAGAGGCACGGGGCCGGCAGCTGGACCGGCTGGGAGGCTAGGCCGACTCGCGCACGACGAGCTCCGGTTCGAAGATCACCGAACGCGGCCGCTGCCCCGGGCTCTCCAGGTCCGACAGCAGCAGCTCGCCCATCTCCGCCGCCATCCGCTCCACGGGCTGGCGGATGGTGGTGAGCTGCGGACGGCAGGCCAGCGCGGGCGCGCTGTCGTCGAACCCGACCACCGCCACGTCGCCGGGCACGCGCAGGCCGTGCTCCTGCAACACCTCGACGGCGGCCTGCGCCATCAGGTCGTTCGCGGCGAAGACGGCGTCGAGGTCGGGGCACTCGGCGAGCAGCCCGCGCATGGCCTCGGCCCCGCTCTCCGCCGTGAACCCGCCCTCCGCCGACGGCACGTACGGGAACCCGTGGCGGGCCAGGGCGTCGCGGAAGCCCGCGTGCCGGTCCTGGCTCGCGAGCACGTCGAGCGGCCCGGAGATCGTGGCGATGTTGTACCGGCCCGCCGCCACCAGGTGGTCTGCGGCCATCCTGCCGCCCGCGCGGTGGTCCATGTCGACGTAGCTGACCTGCATCGGCCTGCCGGGCCGCGCGAAGAGCACGGCGGGCACACCGGCGTCGAGCAGCCGCGACGGCAGCGGGTCGGACGGGTGGGTCGACACCAGCAGCGCGCCGTCGGCGCTGCCCTGACGGAGGAACTCGACGACCTCGGTCCTGGTCTGGTCCGAGTCGGCGAGCATGAGCACGGGGTGCACGCCGCGCAGCCGCAGGAAGTCGACGACGCCCGCGGTGACCCTGCCGAAGAACGGGTCGCTGAAGACGTCGGAGCCGCCACCCGCGCCGGAGATCACCAGCGCGACCGTGCCGGTGCGGCGGGTGACGAGAGACCGGGCCACGCGGTTGGGCGTGTACCCGGTCTGCTCGATCGCGTTCCGCACCGTCTCCTGGAGCTGCGGGTCCACGTTGCGCGTCCCGTTGACGACCCGCGAGACCGTCGCGCGAGACACACCGGCGACTCGCGCGACGTCCTCCAGCGTGGGCGCGCCCTTGCTCATGCTCCAGGTTCTACCACGTCAGGAGAGCGTTCTCCCAACATCAGGACAGCTTGGCCACCTCCGCGTCCGTCAGCGCCCGGCCGAACACGTCGACGTCGTCGACCGCGCCGCGCCAGAAGTCGACGTTCCGGTTCTCCCACTTGGCCCTGCCCACCGTGAACGCGCCGGTGCTCTCCAGCGCCGGCCCGGCCGGTGCCGTCGCGACCTTCACTCCGTCGACGTAGAGCCGCAGCTCGTCGCCCGCCCGCACACCCGTGAGCTCGTACCAGCGGCCGATCTCCGGCACCGCCTCGAACCGGGCCCGGTTGCCGCCGGGCGTGCTGAACGCCCAGGCGCCCTGCCCGTACTGCAGGTAGAAGGGGTTCTCCCGCTCCCTGCCGTCCTGGCTCACCGCGGTCGCGTAGTTGTCCGGCAGCTTGTCCAGCCGCACCCGCGCGGACACGGTGTAGTCGCCGGTCGTGTCGACGACGGGACCGTAGGTGTCCGCGGAGCCCTCGGTGAACTCCAGCGCGCCGTTCTTGAACGTCACGCCGGTCGGGCTGAGCGTCAGCGAGTTGCCGCCGCCGCTCGAGTCCTCGGCCGTGGTGCCCTTGCGCTCGTCGAGCTTCCACTCGCCCTTGCCCGCGTACGGGTAGGGCTTGCCCGCGTTCGCCCCGGCCTCGATCACCCGCCGGTTGATCTCTCGGACGGGACCGGGGTCGACCTTGATGCGCTTGCGGTCGTAGGTCCAGAGCCCGTTGAGCTCCCCTTCAAGGTCGGTGACCTGTGTGTAGACCGACGCGGACAGCTCCTGGCGCGCCTGCCCGAGGTAGAACGTGCGAGTGTTGTCGACGTACTTCGCCGTCAGCGCCGCCTTGCTCGCCACACCGCTGTAGATCGCGATCGGCGCGCCCGGCCACTGGTGCCCCGGCGTGCGCAGCGTGAAGCCGCCGTGCTCGCCGTCCATCACGACGCGCTTGCCGTCCGGGCGGGCCGGGTCGGTGTTGTTGTAGTCGTGGTGGTCGATGACGTCGCCCCTGCCGGAGTCACCCTTCGACGCACAGCAGTTCACGCCGCTGTGGGCGCTGACGATCCGGCTCGGGTCGGCCGCCTTCACCTCGTCGGTGATCTGGCCGGTGGCGGTGCGGTCCCACTCGCCCCAGCCCTCGTTGAACACGATCCAGGCGTAGATCGACGGGTAGTTGTGCAGCTGCTCCATCAGCTCGCGGCCCTCGCGCAGCCACGCCTGCTGCGCGCCGGGGTCGCTGCCGTCCTCCAGCGACACGAAGTCCTGCCACACCAGCAGACCCAGCCGGTCGGCGTGGTAGTACCAGCGGGCGGGCTCGGCCTTGATGTGCTTGCGGACCGCGTTGAAGCCGAGGTCCTTCTGCGCCTTGAGGTCGAACACGAGCGCCTCGTCGCTCGGCGCCGTGTTCAGTCCGTCCGGGTAGAAGCCCTGGTCCAGCTGCATCAGGTTGAAGATCGGCTTGCCGTTGAGCATCAGCTTGGGCGTGCCGCCGACGTTCGCGACGCCGGTGGAGCGCATGCCGAAGTAGCTCTTGACCTTGTCGGCGCCGAGCTTGACCTCCAACTGGTAGAGGTACGGGTCGTCCGGCGTCCACAGGTGCGGGTTCGGGACGGGCAGCTTCAGATTCGCGTTCGCCGGCCCGGAGACCGTGCCGACCTGCCGCCCGCGCGCGTCCTTGGCGACGGCCGTGACGGTGCCCTTGCCCGCGGACTTGACGTTCACCGTCAGCGAGCTGCCGGCGAGGTCCGGCGTCGTCTTGATCTCGTCGATGCCCTTGTCCGGCACCGGTTCCATCCACACCGTCTGCCAGATGCCCGACGACGGCGTGTAGAAGATGCCGGAGGGGTTCGGCGACTGCTTGCCCTTGGGCTGGTGCGGACCCGTCGTGTCGGTGACGGCGACGACGATCTCCTGCTCCTTGCCGCGCTTGAGGGCGTCGGTGATGTCCGCGCTGAACGCCGTGTAGCCGCCGGTGTGCTCGGTGACGAGCTTGCCGTTCACCCACACCTTGGCCTGGTAGTCGACAGCGCCGAAGTTGAGCTTGAGCCGCTGCCCGTCACCGATCTTCCAGTCGTGCGGAACGGAGACCGTGCGGCGGTAGAACATGTGGTCCTCGTGCCGTTCGAGCCCGGAGAGCTGCGACTCGATCGGGTAAGGCACGATCACCTTCTCCGGCAGCTTCCTGCCGAACGAGGGCTGCTGCCCCGCCGTCGCCGCGGCGAACTCCCACGGCCCGTTCAGGTTGACCCACTTCGAGCGCTCGAGCTGCGGCCGCGGGTACTCCGGCAACGGGTTGCGCGCGTCGAACTTCTCGCCCCACGGCGTCTTCAACCGCTCGACGGAGGTGTTCTTGACGACCCGAGCCGCCTTCTCGACCTTCTTCCCGCCCACGGCCAGCGAGCCGGCGCCGTCGTAGAAGATGCGGACCAGCTGGCCCTTCAGCACCTCCTCCTCCAGCTTGATCGTGGCCCGCTTGCCGCTCGTGGTGACGGCGGAGACCGGCATCGGCGTCGCGTCGACCTCGACCAGCAGGTGGTCCTTCAGGTCACCGACCCCCGTCACCCGCCCGTCGAACTCCGCCGTGAGGGTCCGCCCGTCCTTGGAGATCGTCGCCGCACGAGGCACCGCCTGGTACCCGGCGGGCGGCGTGAACGCCGTCTCCGGCACGATCTGCTTCGCGATGCCGGCACCCGACCACCGCAGGAACATGTTGGCGCCGCCGACGTCCTGGAACATCTCCAGCTTGAAGTCGTACGAACGCCCGGCGCTCAAGGTCACCGGCGCACTGGTCTGCTCGACGTCCCAGTCCCCGACCCAGTGGTCGATCACGGGCTTGCCGTCGACCAGCAGGCGGAACCCGTTGTCCCCCATCGCGTAGAACGTGTAGTCGCCGGTCTTCGGCACAGCGATCTGCCCGGTCCACCGAGCGGTCGTGTGCTCGGTCTGCCCGTTCAGGAACTTGAACACCCCGGTCAGGTCGGAGTGGTTCACCTGGCTGTCGAGCACCGTGCCACCGAGCTTCGCGAAGTCACGCGCGCCCGGCTGGGACATGCTGAAGTACTCGCCCTTCAGGCCGTGCACGGGCTCGGCGGCGCTCAGGCCCTGCTCGGGCTCGGCGGCACCGGCGGGCGGCGTGCCCGGCGCGACACCCAGCGCCAGCAGCAGCGCGACGAGTACGGGGGCGGCTTTTCTCATCGGCGAGATTCCCCTTCGTTTTACAACGTTGTAAGAGCGCTCTCGTACATCCACGCACACACGTCGGAGGCCGGTCTACGGCCGAACGGAGGTATCGCCCATGTCAAACCGGACAAGTTTCGCCGAAATGGCCGCGTTGTTACGCAACGGAGTGGGAAGGGGCACCGACCGACCGGACTCCGCCTCGCCTCCACGCCTTCCGTGACCCACGGTCACCACGATCCGGCACCAGATTCCGGCCGGCCCACGCCCCGGCACGCGTGGCCAAGGCCCGCACTGTCCTCATCCGCACTGCCACCCGGCACCACCCATGCCCCCATCACCCGTCCACTCTCCTCACCCCTTCCTCTTCCCCCCTTGCGCAGCAGCACTCCCACCATCCACGCCAGCGCTCGCCCCTGCGCACCCCCGCCACGCCGCAGCCCTCTCACGCCCACAGCCCCAGCCCTAGTCCGCGCCCACAGCCCCGACCCCCGCGGTGCCCGCCGGTCCACCCCCGGCCACCACCCCAGCGGTCTCACCGGCGGCCGCCCCGCCCACCGGCCCGGTCGACCCCCGCTCCACCAGCCGCACGTCCAGCGTCGCCGACTCCGGCGGCGCCTCGTCCCGCTCGATCTCCCCGATCAGCATCGCCACCGCCGTGGCCGCCTTCTCCGGCAGGTCCTGCGCGATGGTCGTGAGCGTGGGCCGCACGTACCGGCACAGGTCCAGGTCGTCGAACCCCATCACCGACACCTCGTCCGGCACCCGCACCCCCGCCTCCTGCAGCCCTGCCTGGATGCCGATCGCGAGGATGTCGGCAGTGGCGAACACGGCGGTGGCGGAGGGGTGTTCGGCACGCAGGCGGCGGCCCAGGTCGACGCCGGCGTCGTAGGTGGTGTTGACGGCCTCGACGGCGCAGTCGGCGCCCAGTTCCTCGCGGAAGCCCTGGAAGCGTTGCCACACGACGCCGTGCCCCGCGAACCGCGGGCCGGCGAACACCACGTCGACGTGGCCCAGGCCCTTAAGATGTTCTGCCGCCAGGCGGCCACCGGTGAAGTCGTCGGTGCGCACGCCCCTGGTCACCGGGTTGTCCGCGTAGCTGTCGACCGCCACGATCTTCGTGCGGCCGGTGGAGGCCGCGGTGAACGTGGCGATCTCCTCGTCGAGGAAGCCGAGCAGCACGGCGCCGTCGAGGTTCCACGCCCGCAGCGCCTCGGCCACCTCGCCAGGTCTCGCGATGCCGCGCAGCAGCACGTCGTAGGCGCGTTTGCGCAGCTCGCGCTCCAGCTGGCCGATGATCGCGACGTTGTGCGGGCTGATCGTCAGGCTCTCCTCGTCGGCCGCCGGCACGAGCACCCCGACCATGCGCGACGACTTCGCGGCGAGGCTGCGCGCGGAGTGGCTCGGCACGTAGCCGAGCTCCACGACGATCCGCTCGATGCGCTCGATCGTCGCCTGGGAGACCCTGGCGCTGTTGCCGTTGATGACGTTCGAGACCGTCATCATGCTGACGCCCGCCCGCTGGGCGATGTCCTTCAAGGTGACCCGCACGTCCGCCTTCCCCGCCTTCCCCGCTCGGCCTGCTGCTCGGTTGACAGCATGGCACGGGTCACATTACCGTCATTTCAGGTTGAGCGCTAAACCTACTTTCAACCTCCTCAGTCAGATCGGGGCCGACGTGAGCACGAGCATTTCCGTCGCACCATCCGTGACCAGGGCCGCGAGCGGTGCGGACTGGTGGCGGGACGCGGTGATCTACCAGATTTACCCGCGCAGCTTCGCCGATGGCGACGGCGACGGCGTGGGCGATCTCGCGGGCGTGCGGTCGCGGCTGCCCTATCTTGCCTCGCTCGGGGTGGACGCGCTCTGGTTCACGCCCTGGTACGCCTCGCCGCTCGCGGACGGCGGGTACGACGTGGCCGACTACCGGGCGATCGACCCGGCCTTCGGCGACCTGGCCGCGGCGGAGGAGCTGATCGCCGAGGCGGCGGCGCTGGGCATCCGCACGATCGTCGACGTGGTGCCCAACCACGTGTCCGACCGGCACGTGTGGTTCCAGGAGGCGCTGGCGGCGGGGCCGGGTTCACCCGAACGGGAGCGGTTCTGGTTCCGGCCCGGCCGGGGCGAGCACGGCGAGCTCCCGCCCACGGACTGGGTGTCGAGCTTCTCCGGCGGCACCTGGACCCGCACCACGAACCCGGACGGCACGCCCGGCGAGTGGTACCTGCACCTGTTCGCCCCGCAGCAGCCGGACCTGAACTGGAATCACCCGGACGTGTGGGAGGAGCACGAGGCCGTGCTCCGTTTCTGGTTCGACCGCGGGGTGGCGGGCATCCGCATCGACTCGGCGACGATGCCGGTCAAGGACCCGGCGTTCCCCGAGGTCGCCGAGGCGGAGGGCCACCCGTTCGTCGACCGCGACGAGGTGCACGAGATCTACCGGCGGTGGCGCGCGGTCGCCGACTCGTACGAGGAGCCGCGGGTGCTGATCGGCGAGGTCTGGCTGGCCGACCAGCGGCGGTTCGCGCGGTACCTGCGGCCGGACGAGATGCACACGGCGTTCAACTTCGACTTCATGACCCGCCCGTGGTCGGCCGCCGCGCTGCGCGGCTCGATCGAGTCCACCCTGGACGCGCACCGGCCGGTCGGCGCGCCGGCCACATGGGTGCTGGCGAACCACGACGTCACCCGGCCCGTCACCCGCTACGGGCGCGAGGACAGCTCGTTCGGGTTCGAGGCGCGGCGGTTCGGCATCCCGACCGACCTGGCCAGGGGCACCCGCCGGGCCCGCGCGGCGGCGTTGCTCACGGGCGCGCTGCCGGGGTCGCTGTACGTCTACCAGGGCGACGAATTGGGCCTGCCCGAGGTCGAGGACCTGCCGCGGGAGGTGCTGCAGGACCCGATGTTCTTCCGTTCCGACGGCGTCGACCCCGGTCGCGACGGGTGCCGCGTCCCGTTGCCGTGGACCGAGTCGGGCAGCGCGTTCGGCTTCAGTCCCCGGGGGACGGGTCCGGCGCCGTGGCTGCCACAGCCCACCGGCTGGGGCGCGTACTCGGTCGAGCGCCAGGAGACCGACCCCGGTTCGATGCTGCACCTGTACCGCGCGCTGGTGGCCCTGCGGCCGCGCGGCACCGAGTTCGGCTGGCTCGACCTGGGCCGGGACGTGCTCGCGTTCCACCGCGGCGCCGGGTTCACCTGCGTCGTCAACCTCGGCTCCACCCCCGTCCCCCTCCCGCCGCACACCGAGGTCCTGCTCGCCAGCGAGCCGGTGCGCGACGGCCTCCTCTCCCCCGACGCCGCCGCCTGGCTGCGCGCGTGATCCACCCGGCAAGGAGCGACGATGAAGTCCTCGAGATTCACAGCGACAGCAGCGGCGACGCTGGTAGCGGCACTCGCCGTGGCGGGCTGCGCAGGAGGTGACCAGGAGGGGTCCGGCGGGCGCCTGGCGCTGACGGTCGCGATCGACCCCGGTCTGGAGCAGGGCGCGGTCGACGCGTTCAACGCCCGCGTCGCCGCGTTCGAGCAGGCGAACCCGGACGTCGACGTGCAGCCGCAGGAGTACAAGTGGGACGCGACGACGTTCACGGCCCAGCTCGCGGGCGGCACGCTGCCCGCCGTGTTCACCGCGCCGTTCACCGACGGCCGGGGGCTGATCGAGCGCAGGCAGGTCGCGGACATCAGCGGTGAGGTCGCGAAGCTGCCGTACGCCAAGGGGTTCAACGCGGAGGTGGCGAAGGCGGGCCAGGCGGCGGACGGCGGCATCCAGGCCGTGCCGATCGCCGCGTACGGCCAGGCGCTGCACTACAACCGCACGCTGTTCACGCAGGCGGGGCTCGACCCGGACAAGCCGCCGGCCACGTGGGCCGAGGTGCGGTCGGCCGCGAAGCAGATCGCCGAGCGCACCGGCCAGGCGGGCTACGCGCAGATGACGGCGGGCAACACGGGCGGCTGGATCCTCACCACGCTCGCCTACGCGTTCGGCGGCCGGATCGAGCAGGTCTCCGGCGACAGCGCGAAGTCCACGCTGAACACCCCGCAGATGCGTTCCGTGCTGAAGACCCTGCAGGACATGCGGTGGGCGGACAACAGCATGGGCGCCAACTTCCTCTACGACTGGGCCACGATCAACCAGGACTTCGCGGCGGGCCGGATCGGCATGTACGTCTCCGGCGGCGGCAACTACGGCTCGCTCAAGGCGCAGAACGGCCTGAAGCCGGACGACTACGGCATCACCACCATCCCGCTGGCGGACTCCCCCGACGCCGGTGTGCTCGGCGGCGGCTCGCTCGCCGTGGTGAAGGCGAAGTCGTCGCCCGCGGTGGTGGCGGCGGGCGTCAAGTGGATCGACTTCTACTACCTGTCGAAGCTGACCGCGCAGGAGCAGGCCGTGTCGGACGCGAAGACGTCGGCCGAGACGTCGCAGGCGGTCGGCTCGCCCGAGCTGCCGGTGTTCGACCGCGCCCTGCACGAGCAGCGCCAGCAGTGGATCGCGGAGTACGTCAACGTGCCGGTGCGGCAGATGAAGCCGTACACGGAGCGGATGTTCGACCAGCCGCTCGTGCCCGAGCCGACCAGGTCGACCCAGCAGGTCTACGCGCTGCTCGACCCGGTCGTGCAGGCGGTGCTCACGGACCGCGGCGCGGACGCGTCCGCGCTGCTGGCCCAGGCCGAGTCGCAGGCCCAGGCGCTGCTGGACCGCAAGTGACCACCACCGCCCCGACCCGGCAGGCCGCGCCGCGCAGCGCTGTGCGGCCTGCCGTTCCACCTCGCCGCCGCGGGAAGCGCCGCGGCACCGGCCTCGCGGCCCTGCTCTTCCTGCTGCCGATGTTCGCGGTGTTCGGCGTGTTCTCGTGGCTGCCGATCCTGCAGACCGCCGTGATGTCGTTGCAGGAGACCAACCTGGTCGACACGCCGGAGTTCGTCGGGCTCGACAACTTCGCGCGGGTGCTGGACGACCCGCTGCTGTGGACGGCGGTCCGCAACACGATGTGGTTCGCGTTCCTGGCGCTGGTCATCGGCTATCCCGCTCCGCTGGTGCTCGCGGTGCTGATGAACGAGGTGCGCCGGCTGCGCGGCCTCTACAGCGCCCTCGCGTACCTGCCCGTGGTGGTCCCGCCGGTCGTGGCGGTGCTGCTGTGGAAGTTCTTCTACGACGCGGGCCCCAACGGCCTGTTCAACACGGTGCTCGGCTGGTTCGGCGTCGCACCGGTCGCGTGGCTGCAGGACGGCGGCACCGCGATGGTGTCGCTGGTCGTGGAGTCCACGTGGGCGGCGATGGGCGGCACGGTCATCATCTACCTGGCCGCGCTCACCCGCGTGCCGCCGGAACTGTACGAGGCCGCCGAGATCGACGGGGCCTCGGTGTGGCGCAAGGTGTGGCACGTGACGCTGCCGCAGCTGCGGGGCGTCCTGCTGATCACGTTCATCCTGCAGATCGTCGGCACGGCCCAGGTGTTCCTGGAACCGTTCCTGTTCACCGGGGGCGGCCCGGCGAACAGGACGACGACGGTCCTGCTGCTCATCTACAACTACGCCTTCGCCTCCAGCCTCGGCGGCGACTACGGCGCGGCCACCGCGCTGAGCCTGATGCTCGCCGTGGTGCTGGCCCTGCTGTCGGCCCTGTACTTCCGCCTGACCCGCTCGTGGAGCACGACATGACCGCCCCGTGCCCGCAGCGGGCCGCCGAGCCGTCCGTCCGGGGCCACCACACCCCCGGTCGGAACCCGGCTCACCACCCCGGTTCCGGCCCCGCCTCAGACCGCCCCACCCAGGCCGGTCCCACCCACCCCACCGAGCGGAGGACGTCATGACCGACCGCGGTGTCCTCTCCTCCCACGACCGCAGGAACCCAGGCGTCCGCAGCGTCATCGCCACCGTCCAGGGCCTGCTGCTCGGTGGTCTCCTGCTGATCGGCCTCGGCCCGGTGCTGTGGCTCGCGAAGTCGGCGGTCACGCCGACACAGGACACGCTGCGCGCGCCGCTCGCCCTGTGGCCCAACGGGTTCGACTTCGCGAACCTCGTCACGGCGTGGACGCGGGTCGAGATCGACAAGTACTTCCTGAACACGGTGCTGCTCGCGTTCGGCGCGTGGGCGGTGCAGCTGCTGGTCGCGATGACGGCCGGGTTCGCCCTGTCCGTGCTGCGGCCGCGCTACCGCAAGCTCGTCACCGGCGTGGTGCTGGCGACGCTGTTCGTGCCGTCGGTGGTGCTGCTCGTGCCGCTCTACCTCACGATCACCGACCTGTCGCTGATCAACAGCTTCTGGGCGGTGTGGCTGCCGGCGGGCGCGAACGCGTTCAACGTCCTGCTGGTGCAGCGGTTCCTCGACGGGTTACCGCGCGAGGTCTTCGAGGCCGCCACGGTGGACGGCGCAGGCCCGCTGCGGCTGTTCGTCTCCGTCGTGCTGCCGATGTCCCGGCCGATCCTCGGGGTGGTGTCGGTGTTCGCCGTCATCGCGTCGTGGAAGGACTTCCTCTGGCCGATGCTGGTGCTGCCGGACCCGGCGGTGCAGCCGTTGTCGGTGCGGCTGCCCGCGCTGCAGCGGTTCGTCGAGCTCGACGTGTTCCTCGCCGCGCTCGCCATCTCGACCCTCATCCCTGTCGCGCTCTTCCTCGTCTTCCAGCGGCTGTTCCTCAACGGCGGCGCGCTGGGCGGCGCGGTCAAGGGCTGAACGAACGGACCTCCCCATGGCAACGTCGCCACGGTTGCGCGCGCTCGCATCCGCTCTGATCACACTGGTCGCCACAGTCCTGCCCAGCTCGGCGAGCGCGGCCACCACGCGCCTCGAAGCCGAGTCCGCCACCCTGAGCGGTGGCGCGGTCGTGCAGACCGACCACACCGGCTACACCGGCAGCGGGTTCGTCGGCGGCTACACCGACACCAACCGGGGCGCGGCCACCACGTCCTTCACGTGGTCCGCGCCCGCCGCCGGCACCTACTCGCTGAACCTCAGGTACGCCAACGGAACCGGCTCGACCCGCACCCTGACCCTGCGGGTCGGCGGAGCGGCGCGGCAGGTCTCCTTACCGGCCACCGCGAACTGGGACACCTGGGCCACGGCACCGGTCTCGGTGCCGCTGGCGACGGGGACGCACACGTTCGCCTTCAGCTTCGGCTCGGCCGACAACGGCAACGTGAACCTCGACCACCTCGACGTCGCGTCCACCGGCTCCGGCTCCGGTCCCGGCTACGAGGCGGAGAACGCGACGCTGAGCGGCGGCGCGGTCGTCCAGACCGACCACACCGGCTACACCGGCAGCGGGTTCGTCGGCGGCTACACCGACGCGAACCGCGGCACGGCGCGCACGACGTTCCGCGTCACCGCCGCGACTGCCGGGCAGCACGACCTCGCGTTCCGGCTGGCGAACGGCACCGGCTCGCCGAGGACGCTGTCGCTGTACGTCGACGGCACGAGGCTGCGGCAGGTCACCCTGCCCACCACGGCCGGCTGGGACACCTGGACCACGTCGACCGAGCAGGTCCAGCTGAGCGCGGGGCAGCACGACGTGGCACTGGCGTTCGACGCGGGCGACTCCGGCAACCTGAACCTCGACAGCCTCACCGTCGGCACCGCGGTCCAGGCAGGTCCCGGCGAGGCCGAGTCCGCGTTCCTCTCCGGCGGCACGTCCGTCCACACAGGACTGTCCGGGTACTCGGGTTCGGGCTACGTGGCCGGGTTCGGCACGGCCGGTGCGCGGGTGGTGCGGACGATCAAGGCCGACAGCGCGGGCACCGCGACCGTCACCGTCCGGTTCCAGAGCTCGTCGAACGCCTCGCTGGCGCTGACGGTGAACGGCCGCGACGCGGGCGCCGTCTCCTTCCCCGCGGGCAGCGGGTGGCGCACCGCGACGGCGACCGCGCCGGTGCGCGCCGGGCTCAACACCGTGGGCCTGTCCAGCACGTCCGCCGCGGACGTCGCGGTCGACAGCATCGCGGTGTCCGGTGAGACCGCGCTCGCCCAGCGCGGCGCGACGCTGCCGTACACGACGTACGAGGCCGAGGACGCCGTCACGAACGGCACGGTGCTCGCGGCGAGCCGCACGTACCGGCAGCTCCAGTCGGAGGCCAGCGGCCGCAGGGCCGTCGTCCTCGACGCCGTCGGTGAGCACGTCACCGTGCGGCTGACGGCCCCCGCGAACGGCCTGGTGCTGCGCTACTCGCTCCCGGACAGCGCGGACGGCGCGGGCCTGCGGGCGCCGATCTCGTTGTACGCCAACGGGACGAAGGTCCGCGATGTTACGCTGACGTCCGAGTACAGCTGGGTGTACGGCGACTACCCGTACTTCAACGACCCGGCGCTGGGCGGCGGGCACCGGTTCTTCGACGAGACGAGGGTGCTGGGCTCGTGGGCTGCGGGCACCGAGCTGAAGTTCCAGGTCGACACCGCGAACGGCCTGCACTACGTGCTCGATTTCGTGGAGGCCGAGCCGGTCGCGGCGCCGGCCACCGCCCCGGCGAACGCCGTCTCGATCACCTCGCACGGCGCCGTCCCGGACAACGGCTCCGACGCCACCGCCGCCATCACCGCGGCGATCGCCGAGGGCGCCGCGCAGAACCGGCCGGTCTGGGTGCCCGCGGGCACGTTCCGCATCTCGTCGCGCATCAACGCCGGCAACGTGCGCATCATCGGCGCGGGCCCGTGGCACTCGGTCATCCAGGGCACCGGCCCGCGCGGCGGCTTCTTCGCCACCGGCAAGCTGACGATCGCCGACCTCGCGATCTTCGGTGACGTCCGGGTGCGCCTGGACAACGGCTCCGACCCGGCGCTGGAGGGCAACTTCGGCACCGGCTCGCTGCTGCAGAACGTGTGGGTCGAGCACACGAAGGTCGGCCTGTGGGCGGACAACGGCACCACCGGCCTGTACGGCGTGGGCCTGCGCATCCGCAACACGTTCGCCGACGGCGTCAACCTGCACGGCAACGTCGTCGACAGCAGGATCGACCAGTCCACCACCCGCAACAACGGCGACGACGGCCTCGCCATGTGGTCCGGCGGCGCCGCGGTGACCAGGGGCGCGTTCACCCACAACACCGTGCAGCTCCCGGCGGGCGCCAACGGCATCGCGGTCTACGGCGGCGCGGACAACCGCATCGAGGACAACCACGTCGCGGACATCGTCACCTCCGGCTCCGGCATCGCGGTGAGCACCTGGCACCAGCCGGTCCCGTTCAGCGGCACGACCAGCGTGCGCCGCAACACCCTGCTGCGAGCGGGCAGCTTCGAGCCGAACTGGAACTCGGCGATCGGCGCGCTGTGGATCTACACGGCCGACCACGAGATCCGCACGCCGGTGGTGATCAGCGACCTGACCATCACCGACAGCAGCTACCAGGGCGTGCTCATGAGCTGGCAGAAGACGATGACGCCGATCACCTTCGACCGGCTGACAATCGACGGCGCGACCTGGGGCTTCGAGATCCAGGCCGCGGGCAGCGGCACGATCTCGAACACCAGGGTGACCCGCGCGTCCTCGGGCGGCGTGCTGAACGCGCAGGGCTTCGCGCTCACGCTGGGAGGGGGCAACTCGGGGATCTGACCGACGCGGGGCCCGCTCCGGCGCGGAGCGGGCCCCGCTGGGGAGAGCGAACGTGCCGGGGGCGAGCCCGCTGGGAGGCGGACCCGCCGGGGGGACGGGCCTGCTGGGGAGGAGAGAGGAGGAGCGAAGGAGGGGAAGGGCAGGGCGGCCGAGGTCGGCCGATCTGGGCTCGGCGGCCCGGCGCGCAAGGCTGGGCGCGGTGGGCCGTGCCCGGCCAGACGCAGCGCGGCCAAGTGGGCCGAGCTGGGCCGGGCCGAGTTGGCTGGGCCGGGCTGGGTGGGCCGGGCTGGGTGGGCCGGGCCGGGCTGGGTGGGCCGGGCCGGGCTGGGTGGGCCGGGCTGGGTGGGGCTGGACACGTAAGCCGGTCAGGACGGCAGCGGGATCTCCAGGCTCACCGTGCCGCGCAGGTCCAGCCACGCGCGGTCGGGCCCGCGCACGAGCCGCAGCACGACCTCCTCGCACTCCGGGCACCGCGCCACGACGCCCGGCGCGTCCCGGTACACCCGCAACGCCGCCACCGCTCCCCGGTGCCCGCAGCCCGAGCACCGCCCGGTCGCCGAGGTCAGGTCGACCGCGAAGATCTCCCCCAGGTCACCCGCCAACGCGTTTCCGTCCACATGCCCGCCCGAGCGCCCGTCCACCAGCCCACCGGAGTGCCCGTCCAACGGCCCGTCGGAGTGCCCATCAGAGCGCCCGTCCGACCTCCCGCCCGAGTGCCCGCCCACCAGCTCGTCAGGGTGCCCACCCACCGGTCCATCGCCCATCGCCGTGCCTCCTGTCAGCCGAAACGTTCGGTGCGGACGCGCCGCGGGTCGTGGCCGAGGGCGACGAGGGCGTCCGCGACGGTCTCCACGAAGCCGGTCGGGCCGCACACGAACGACATCGGGGTGAACTCGGCGGGCCAGCCGTGCGTGTGGAGGGTGGCCACACCCAGCCGGCCCGGCGGCTCTGGGGCTCCCTCCGGAGTCCGCCGGGTGTACACGATCTTCACGTCGAGGCCCGCGTCCTCGCGGGCGCGGTGGCACAGTTCGTCGGCGAAGTACACGTCGTCGGGGGTGCGGACCGAGTAGATCAGGCGGAACGGCACTCGGCTCGCTTCGAGGGCGCGGGTGCGGATCATCGCCATCAGCGGTGCGATGCCTGAGCCGCCTGCCACTAGTGTCACCGGGGCCTGGTCTGTCGGGCGCCACACGAACCAGCCGCCTACGGGGCCGCGCAGCTCTATCCGGGCGCCGACGGGCAGGACGTCGCACAGGTAGGGCGACACCTCGCCGTCGTCGACGCGTTGCACGGCCAGCTCGACGCTGTCCGGGGCTGAGGAGAGCGAGTAGCTGCGCTGCACCGAGTAGCCGTCCTCGGCGGTCAGGCGCAGGTCGACGTGCTGGCCCGGCAGGTGTCCCGGCCAGTCCGGCACGTCGAGGACGAGTCGCCGGGCGGTCGCGGTGAGGGCGGTGGTCTCGGTGAGGGTGGCGACCCGCCAGGTCAGTCGCCCTGGTACCGCTGTTCGCGCCATGGGTCTCCGTAGTCGTGGTAGCCGGCGCTTTCCCAGAAGCCGGGTTCGTCCTCCAGGAGCAGCTGGATGCCGTGGACCCACTTGGCGGACTTCCAGAAGTACAGGTGCGGCACCAGGAGGCGGGCCGGGCCGCCGTGTTCGGGGGTGAGGGCCTCGCCGTCGTAGCGGTAGGCGATCCACGCCTGCCCGTCGAGGAGGTCTTCCAGCGGCAGGTTCGTCGTGTAGCCGCCGTAGGACTGGACGAGCGCGTAGTCGGCCGCGGTCTCCACGTCTTCCAGCAGCACGTCCAGCGAGACGCCCTTCCAGCGGGTGCCGAGCTTCGACCACTTGGTCACGCAGTGGATGTCGGTGGTGATCTTCTCGGCGGGCAGCTCGATCAGCTGCTGCCACGTCCACGTGTGCCGCTGTCCCGTCTCGGTGCTGATGACGAGCTCCCACCGGTCGGTGGGCACGCGCGGGGTCGGGCCGGCGGTGAGCACCGGGAAGTCCTCCGCCAGGTACTGGCCGGGCGGCAGCCGCACCTCGGGGGGCTGGCGCCGTCCGGTGAAACCGGGAGAGACGATGGCCATGCGGCACAGTAGACGCCATCGGCACCGCCGACGCCACTGATCGCCACGCGGCACCAAGGGAGGGCTGATGGACGACGTGCGGGTCGAGACGCGCGGGACCACGACGGTGATCTGGATGAACCGTCCCGACCGCCGCAACGCCGTGGACCGGCGGATGGCGGGTGACCTGCGGGAGGCGTTCGAGACCTTCGAGGCGGACCCGGCTCAGCGCGTCGCGGTGCTCACCGGTGCGGGCGGGACGTTCTGCGCGGGTGCCGACCTGAGTGCCGTCGGCGATCCGGCGCGGCGCAACGAGCTGGACCCCGGCGGTGGCGGTTCGGGGCCGATGGGGCCGACGCGGCTGCGGCTGACGAAGCCGGTGATCGCCGCGGTGAGCGGGCACGCCGTCGCGGGCGGGCTGGAGCTGGCGCTGCTCGCGGACCTGCGGGTGGTCGAGAGCGACGCGGTGTTCGGGGTGTTCTGCCGGCGGTGGGGGGTGCCGCTGATCGACGGTGGCACGGTGCGGCTGCCCAGGGTCGTGGGGCTGGGCAGGGCGCTCGACCTGATCCTCACCGGCCGTCCCGTGGCGGCGGACGAGGCGCTGGCGATGGGGCTGGCCAACCGGGTCGTCGAGCCGGGGCAGGCCGTTGCGGCGGCGCTGGAGCTGGCCGAGCGGATCGCGTCGTTCCCGTTCGAGTGCGTGCTGGCGGACCGGGCGTCCACATACGCGGGGCTCGACCTGCCGCTGGAGGAGGCGTTGCGGGCCGAGGGCGCCGCTGGGGTGCCGATCGTGGCCCGCGAAGGCGCCGCGGGGGCCGCGCGCTTCACGTCGGGGGCGGGCAGGCACGGCGAGTACGACTGAGCGCCCCCACCGACGCGCGTGGGTCCCTCACGTGAGGACCCACGCGCGCAGGGCTCAGCGCAGGCGGTCCACCGACTTGAGGTCGGCCTTGATCTCCCGTTCGGTGAACGCGCCCGTCACCCACCTCTTCGCCGCGTACAGGCGGGCCTGGTCGGTGTGGTGCGGTGAGGCCGGGTCCGACGACTGGCCGTAGACCAGCATCGACCGCATCCGCGGGCCCGACCCGGTCAGCTCGACCGCCATCACGAAGCTGGTCCCGTGCGGGATCTCCGCGGTCGGCCGCGGTGAGGACATCGAGATCACGTTGAAGCAGCCTTCATGGCCGCGGCAGCCGTGGATCGGGATGCCCTCGTACTGCTGGACGTCGTCGAGCGGCACGTCCACGGCGACCCCGGCGGCCTCGAACGCGAGCACGGTGTCGGCGAAGGCCCGCTGCACACCGGGGTGGGACGCGTTGATGCCGCGCGGCGTGTGCACGGGGTCGGCCGGGTCGTAGGGGACCTGCCACAGGCCGCCGGACCGGTCCGCCGCCGGGATGAACGCGCGCCAGAAGAACGCTCCCCCGCTGGACGGGCCGGTGTCGCCGGTGCCGGGCCACGCGGCGAGCGCGGCGCAGGCGGTCCGGACGTCGACGGTGCGGCCGTCGCTCGCGGTCAGCGTCGGGGCGGCCTGGCACATCGCGACCACGGCCTCACGTCCCTGCTCGGCGGTGAGGCTGCGGTTGCCGAACATCGCGTCCTGCACGCCGGGCAGGGTGAACTTCTTGCCCGAGAACATGTCCAGGCCCAGCCGGGTGCGCGGGGACCGCTCGGTGCCGACGTCGCCGACGATCGACGGGTACCCGGTGAGCGGCGCGGCCGGGTTCGTGAGCCACGGGCTGTCGTTCATGTTGCTCACGTGGTCCTGCCGGAAGAGCTTCGGCAACCGGCTCGGGCCGAACGTGCCGGGCGTGACGGCGTCGGGGTCGCTGCCCCACCCGCACGACGAGCGGCTGCCGTCGAGGATCACCAGGCCGACGCCGGGGCCGGTGGCGCAGCTCGCCAGCTGCTCGTCGGTGACGTGCGGGACGACCTGGACGTCGCTGAAGTAGGAGGTGCCGGTGGAGTCGGACGCGAGGGTGTTCACCCACGGCATCGCCTGGTACCGGACGAGCGCGGCGTGCAGGGCGTGGACGTCGCGGGCGCGGGCCACGGCCAGCCACTGGTCGACGACCCGGAGGTTGCCGTAGTTGGCGTCGCGCAACACATACGCGGTCGTGTCCGTCCACTGCAACGCCCGCGCGTCCTCGAACAGCGGCCCCTCCGGCGTGCGGTACAGGGTCCTCGTCGTGCCGCCTGCCGTGACCTGCTCGGCGATCATGCGGTGCACCCGGCCGTCGACGACGTAGGCCGTCGGGTCGCCGGGCACCAGGGTGAGCTTCGACAGCGTCACGGTCTGCGTCTCGGACGCGGTGTGCGTCCAGCCCAGCGTGTCGTTGTGCCCGATCTTGACCAACGGCACGCCGAACAGGCTCGCGCCGCCCACGTTCAGCTCGCCGGGGATGGTGAGGTGCTGCTGGTAGAACCGCATGTCGTCGGCCCAGTAGAAGTGCGGGTTGCCCAGCACCATGCCGGTGCCCGCGATGGTGGCGGACCGGCCGAGCGCGATCCCGTTGCTGGCCGGGCGTTCCTCCCGCTCCGGCAGCGACGCGGCCTGGACCGCGGAGTCCGGCGGTTGCGCGGTGACGAGCGGTTCCCGTAGCGAGTCGCTGCCGTTCAGACCGGCGATCTGGTGCACGCGCCGCCACACGTCGAGCTCGGTGACCGGACGCACCCATTGCGCGCCACCGCAGGCGTTGCGCGTCCGCGCCAGGTGGCGGTTGATGCCCTGCGCATACCCGCGGACGAGGTCACGCGCCTGCCGCGACTGGGCGACGAGCTGCCGTTCGATGACACCGGACTGGTTGAGCCGCTGGTAGTGGAGGTCGCTCTCCACGTTCCCCGCACCGAACCACCGCGACCGCTCCGCCGCGAGCGTCACGACGATGTCCGCCATCACGCAGAGGTTGTCCTGCGCGAACGCGTAGCCGAGCCCTTCCCCCAGTCCCCGGTAGTCCGTCGCGCGGACGTGCGGGATGCCGTAGGACGTGCGTCTGACCACGGTGCCGCCGTCGGCCAGAACGGGTGGTGCGGCAGCCAGAACTCCTGCCGCGGCAAGCGATAAGGCGACGAGCCTTCGTAACAAGGTTCCCCCTCGGTTCATTCGTTGTGCAGCACGGTGGCGATGGAGAGCCGGGCGGCCCCCCTCGCCGGCACGACAGCGCCGAGCACGGCGATGACGAGTCCGGACAACGCCAGCAGCGCGAGTGCCGGCGCCTGGTAGACGTCCAGGAGGATGTCGAGGACGTCGGCCTGGCCCGCGGCGGTCATGGCGGGGACGACGACCCGGTGCACCGCCAGTCCCAGTGGCACGCCGATCAGCCCGCCCAGCACGCCGAGCCCTCCCATCGACGTCACCAGCAGCAGGGTGACCTGGCGCGGCGTCATGCCGATGGACTTCAGCAGGCCGAGGTCACGGCGGCGTTCACGGGCGTTGAGGACGACGGTGTTGAACACGCCGAGCGCCGCCACCGCGCCGAGCACCAGCGAGAGCACGACGGCGGAGCTGATGATGATCACGGCGGTCGACGACGAGCTGTCGCGCGGGGGCAGGGCGCGCAGTCCCGGGTCCGCCTCCCGCACCGCGGCGACGACGGCGTCCCGGTCCGTGCCGGGTGCCATGCGCACCTGGTAGGAGTCCGCACGGGCACCGGGTGCGAGCGCGGCCAGAGCCGACCAGTCGGCGAAGACCTCGTCGGCGTTGTTGGTGAGCACGACCCCGACGATCTCCAGCTGGGTCCGGCCGCCCCGCGCCGACACGGTGACGGTGTCGCCGACCGAGAGCCCGCGCTGGTTCAGGAACCTCGACGGCACGGCGACCTGGCCGGGGCGGCCGGGCCGGTGGCCGGTCAGCACGCGCGGGCCGAGCTCGCCGGTGTCGCCGCGGTGGAACGTGATGGTGGCCTTCTGCGCGCCGCCCGCCAGCTCGGCCTCGAGCCGGGCGGAGGCGAGGAACGCCGTCACGCCGGGCACCGAGCGCAGCGCGGCCTCGTCCCCTGCGTCGCTCAGCCGCGGGGTGGGCACCTGTTCACCGGGCGGCACGAAGGCGGGCTCACCGGACGGCGGCCCTGCCATCAGCTCCAGCCGGTCCGCGTGACTGGGCCGGACGGCCTGGTCGTAGGCCATGACCGACAGGGCCAGTCCGGTCGCGAGCGTCACGGTCATGACGCCCAGCACGACCGACGCGAGGGTCAGCGCGCTGCGGCCGGGACGCGCCAGCGGCAGACCGGCGCCGAGGGCGAACGGACGCGGCAGCCCCGTGCCCGCCAGCCTGCGTTGCAGCCGCGACGCCCGTCCGGTGTGCGCGGCCGTGCCCGCGCCGATCACCCGCGCGGCCGGCAGTGCGCGGGCCCGCAGCGCCGGGACGAGCGCGGCCAGCGCCACCAACAGGGGCAGGCCGGCGACCGCGGCGACGTTCACCCACGCCGGGAAGCTCAGCGCGTCGACCCCGAAGCCCTCGACGGCGTCCTGCACGACCGGTTTCGCGAAGAGGTTGCCGATGACCGCGCCGAGCACGCTGCCCGCGACCGCCGGAACCGAGACCATGACCAGGTGCACGGCCATGACCTGGTCCGGGGTGTAGCCGATCGCCTTGAGCACGCCGATCTGCCGCAGCCCCGCCACGACCGCGGAGCTCACCACGTTGGCCACGGTCAGGACCGCCACGACGAGCCCGAGCACGCCGAAGATCAGCAGGAACGGGACGAACACGCCGAGCTCGGACGTCACCTTGTCCCGGACGGTGAGGTGTGAGAGCGAGCCGAGCACGGCTCCGTCCGGGAGACCCGCCGTCACCGCGGCTTGGCCGGCGGCGACCTCGGCCGCGGTGCCAGCCCGGTCGAAGCGGTACAGCATCTGCACCGCCGTGGGCCGCAGGGCGTCGATCTGCTCCGGCGTGACCCACGCGTCGGCGGAGCCGGTGACCGAGCGCGCGAACCCGACGACCGTGAGCGTGCCGCCTCCCGGCACCGCGATCTCGAAGCCCGGCTCTCCCCGCGCACCCGGCTGCACGCCGAGGACGATCTCGCCGGGGCGTTCGGCCCACCGCCCCAGCGTCACCGGGATCCGGTCGACCGCGCCACCGGGGTCCGCTCGTCCCACGACCGTGAGCGTGCCGAGGTAGGTCTCTTCTCCCGAGGTGTCGAGGGTGGCCTGCCGGAACGGTCCTGCCGACTCGGCGCCTCCCGTCAGGTCCGCCCCCTCCACCTCCCGCGCGTCGAACGCGACGGTGAGGTGGGCTCCCCGCTGGGAGGCGAACGCGCGGTCGAACGGCGCGTCCGCCGCCACGAGCAGTCCCAGTGCCATCACGAGCGTGGCGCCGGCCGCGCACACGACGAGGCCGATCACGGTCGTCTGCACCTTGCGCTTGCGCACGGCCGCCCACGACGCGAGCCAGACGGGGCTCACGGCGTCCGCTCCAGGCTCTGCTCACGGGCGATGCGACCGTCGACGACCTCGATCACCCTGGTGGCGCACCGGGTCGCGAGCCGTTCGTCGTGGGTGACCAGCAGCAGCGTCTGGCCGATCTGGTTGAGGTCGAGCAGCAGGTCCATCACCTGCTCCCCAGACCGGCTGTCGAGCGCGCCGGTCGGTTCGTCGGCGAGCAGCAGGGCCGGGCGGTTCATCAACGCCCGCGCGACCGCGACGCGCTGCCGTTCACCGCCGCTGAGCCGGGCCGGGTAGACGTCCCTGCGGCCGGCGATGCCGAGCTCTCCGAACAGCTCCAGCGCGCGGGCACGGGCCTGGGCCGCCCTGGTGCCGGTGAGCTGCGCGGCGAGGGCGACGTTGTCGAGCGCCGACAGGTCGTCGAGCAGGTTGAAGAACTGGAAGATCATCCCGATGCCGCGCCGGCGGAAGAGCGCCAGGCCCGTCTCGCCGAGCGTGCCCAGGTCGGTGCCCTGCACGACGACGGACCCCGACGTCGGCCGGTCGAGCCCGGCGATCATGTTCAGCAGCGTCGACTTGCCGCTGCCGGACGGTCCCATCACCGCGACCGCCTCGCCGGGCAGGACGGTGAGCGAGACCCCGTCCAGGGCGACCGAGTCGCTGTACTCCTTGCGCACGTCCGTCAGTTCGACGACGGCGTCTCCGTTCCGCATGGCGGCCATCCTGGCCGTCCGCGGAGGTTCCGGTCGTCAGTCTTCGGGTGCAACTGCGCCTCGGGGTCATCCCCGGGATGTAGTCCGTCCATCCGGGGTTCGATGCGGGCGTTCGCGCTGCTCTGGGACAGTGAGGGGGTGTGGGAGCTGGTGGTGGCGGCCGTCGCCTGCCTGGCCGCCGCGTTCTTCGCGGTGCGGCTGGTGTCCGCCCGGCGCGCGTACGCCCGTGCCGTGGAGGAACGCGGCTGGCTGCTGGAACGGGAACGGGAGAGCGCGGCCCGCGGCGCGGTCGACGCCGAACGGGCGCGGATCGCGCGGGAGCTGCACGACATCGTGAGCCACAACGTGAGCGTGATGGTCGTGCAGGCCGGTGCGGCACGCCGGGTGCTGGGGTCGGACCGGGCGGTCGACGCGTTGCTCGCGGTCGAAAGCGCGGGCAGGGACACGATGGCGGAGCTGCGGCACATGCTGGGGCTGCTCGCGCCGTCCGCCGACAGTGACGAGCTGCTGGAACCGCAGCCGGGCCTGAGCCGGTTGGGCGCGCTGGTGGACAAGATGTGCTTCGCCGGGCTGCCGGTCGACGTGCGGATCTCCGGGGAGCCGCGTCCGCTGCCGTCCGGCGTGGACCTGACTGCGTACCGGATCGTGCAGGAGGCGCTGACGAACGCGTTGAAGCACGGCGACGGGCAGAAGGCGGAGGTGCTCGTGCGCTACGCGGACCACCACCTGCGGGTCGAGGTGCTCAGCACCGGCCTGAAGGGTGTGTCCACATCGGACGGTGAAGGTCGCGGGCTGCTGGGGTTGCGGCAGCGCGTGGCGGTGCTCGGCGGCGACCTCGACGCGCGCAGGCGGCTCGGCGGTGGTTTCCGCGTCCGGGCCAAGCTCCCGGTGGAGGGGCCGTGAGCGCGCCCCGCGTCGTGATCGCCGACGACCAGGCGTTCGTGCGCATCGGCTTCCGGATGATCCTGGAGTCGGGTGGTGTCGAGGTCGTCGGCGAGGCGGCCGACGGCGCGGAGGCCGTCGCGGTCGTGCGCGCGGAGCAGCCGGACGTCGTGCTGATGGACATCCGGATGCCCGCGATGGACGGGCTGGAGGCCACCCGCCGCATCGTGCGCGAGACGGGCGGCTGCCGGGTGCTCATGCTGACGACGTTCGACCTCGACCGGTACGTCTACGACGCGCTCGCGGCGGGCGCCAGCGGTTTCCTGCTGAAGGACGTCACGCCCGAGCACCTCGTGGCCGCCGTGCACCTGATCGAGACCGGGGACGCGCTGCTCGCGCCGTCGATCACCCGCAGGCTGGTGGAGCGCTTCGCCTCCGGCACGCCCGTGGTCCCGGCCGTGCACCGCGACCTCGCCGCGCTGACCCCGCGCGAACGCGAGGTGCTCACGCTGGTGGGGCACGGCCGGTCCAACTCGGAGATCGCCGCCGACCTGACGCTGAGCGAGGCCACGGTGAAGACGCACGTCGCCCGCATCTTCGCGAAGCTGGGGCTGCGCGACCGGGCGCAGGCCGTCGTGCTGGCCTACGAGACGGGGCTCGTCACTCCGGGAGCCTGAGCACGAGGAACAGGAAGCTCAGCGCGGTCGCCAGCAGTTCGAAGCGTCGTCGTGGTCGCTCGGTTTCACATGCGATCGATCATGCCAGCGAGGGCGTCTTGAGCTCCTCGCGTCCGGGATGCCGCCGGGCCGACCACACGGTGAGCGCGGCGGCCGTGAGACCCACCAGCAGCGACGTCCAGATGTTCAGGCGCAGCCCCAGGATCGTGTTCGCGTCGTCGATCCGCAGCGCCTCGATCCACAGCCTGCCCAGCGTGTACAGCACCACGTACAGCCCGAACGCGCGCCCGTGCCCGAGCCGGAACCGGCGGTCCGCCCAGATCAGCACGGCGGCCGCGGCGAACGTCCACAGCAGCTCGTAGAGGAACGCCGGGTGGAACGTGCCCAGCACCACGGGTTCCCCGTCGGGACCGAGCACCGCCCGGCCCTCGCTCTGGTCCCACCGGTGGATCGTGAGCGCCCACGGCAGGTCGGTCGCCCGGCCGTAGACCTCGTTGTTGAACCAGTTGCCGAGCCGGCCGATCCCCTGTGCCAGCAGGATTCCCGGCGCGGCGGCGTCCGCGAGCGGCGGCAGGGCGACCCCGGCGCGCCTGGCGCCGATCCACGCGCCGAGCGCCCCGAACGCGATGGCGCCCCAGACGCCCATCCCGCCCTCCCAGATGTAGAGGGCCTTGACCGGGTTCCCGCCGGGGCCGAAGTACGGCTGCCAGGACGTGGCCACGTGGTAGAGGCGTGCGCCGACGATGCCGAACGGCACGCCCCAGGTGGCGATCCGGCCGACCACGCCGGGCTGTCCGCCGCGGTGCGCGTAACGGCGTTCGGTCAGCCAGGCGGCGACGAGGATTCCGCCGATGATGCAGAACGCGTACGCCCTGATGGGCACCGGACCGAGGTGCCAGACGCCCTGGGTCGGGCTGGGGATGGCGGCCAGAAGCATCGCGCCAGGGTAGGGAGACCCGTGCGTGCGTCCTGTGAAGCCGGCACGCACGGGTCGCTCACATCAGGTGTGGACCGCTCCCCCGACGATCGGGAGCACGACCTTGCTGACGCCGAGCGAGACGTCGAGCGTCACGCCCCTCGCCGCGGTGTCGGTGGTGATGTAGGCGCTGTGGTGGGTGACGAGCACGATGCCGATCCGGTGTCCTGCCGGGATGAGCGCGTCCCTGGCGTGCAGCTTCCACGTGACGTCCGCGGTGCCCGTGGTGGGCAGCGGAGCGGCGGACTCCAGCGACGACCGGTTCTTCGCGTCGATCGCGCCCTTGGTCAGCATGGTCGCGCTCACCGCCTGCACGGACACCTCCGGCGGCCGTGCGCAACCGGTGCGGTCGCGCAGGTCGTTCTTGCCGCACGTCTCCGTGGACAGCTGCACCGGCGACCGGTCCGTCAGCACGGACTTCGTCGCCGGGCCGTAGTCCACGAGCAACGCCGTGAGCGGCACCGACGCGCGGTTCGAGGAGATCCGGGCGGTCACGGTGACCTCGCCGGACAGGCGCGCGTCCTCCTTGAGCGGTGCCGTCACGTAGGCGAGCCGGCGCGAGTCGGTCTTCTCCGGGTTCGCCATCATGGCGGACTCGCTCAGGTTCGTGTTGTCCGCCAGCCGGTGCGTGCCGCTGGTGACCGGTGCGGTGGTCAGCGAACCGGACATGCCGTCCGCGGCGGGGCCGAAGTGGAGGGTCGTGCCGCTCGTGTCCGGGCGCGGCCAGGACGCCGCCTGCTCCCAGCTCCCGTCCGGCCGCTGCACGTCGGCCATCGGCTCGTCCATGATCCCGTTGTCGGCGCCCTTGAGCCAGTGGTCCATCCACAGGCCCATGACGCGCTGCCACTCGGCCTGGCGGAACGAGATCGGGTCGAGGTGACCGCCGCGATGCAGCCAGATCTTGCGCGGCACGCCGTGGTCGGAGAGCTCCTGCCACCAGCGGCCGAACTGCGACGGCTTGACGTTCCAGTCCGCCTGACCGTGCACGGCGAACACCGATGCCGTCACGTCCTTCGCACCGACGCGGTAGTCGCGGGTCTTCCAGAACGAGGTGTAGTCGTAGGACTCGTCGCCGTCGTCGGCGGCCAGCTTCTGCAACACCGCACGGCACTTCGACCGCTGCGACGAGCTGACGACGTAGTCGGCGAGGAACGACGGGTAGTCCGTCTCCCAGCCGCGATAGCCGATGCCCTGGTCGCGGGCGTACTCGTACCAGCTGGAGATCGCGGCGATCGGCACGATCGTCTTCACGCCCGGGATGTTCGCCGCGGCGGCGGCGTTGGGCAGCGTGCCGTTGTAGGAGACGCCGAGCATGCCGACGTTGCCGGTGCTCCAGCTCGCGACGGCTTCTCGACCGTCCGCGTAGAACGCCTTGGCACGGCCGTTGAGCCAGTCGACGACCGCGCGGACGCTCGCGGTGTCCTCAGGACCACCGGAGGTCGGGCAGCCGGTCGAACGGGAGGTGCCTTGCATCTCCACCTCGACGACGGCGTACCCGCGGGGCACGAAGTACTCGTCGTACCAACGACCGAAGCCGCGCGGCACGGTCAGGGACGTGGCCGCGGCGGCGCCCAGTCCGTAGTAGGGACTGGCTTCCATGACGACCGGCACCCGTCCGCCGGTGTCCGGCCTCATGACGTCGGTGGCGATCCGGTCGGGCTTGCCGTCCGAGTCGCTGTCGGTCGTGGACTCGACGTAGACGGTCTCGGTGATGGCGGCGGGTGCCGCGGCTGAGGCGGGCGTGTGGATCGTCGCGGCCGTGAGCAGGGCGGCCGCGACGAGGTAGACCCTTCGCATGGGTTCCTCCGTAGAGGGCCCGACGCAGCAGGGGTACGACGTCCCGGGCCCTACCGAGGAATCTCACCGGTACCGGCTCGTCACCGGTACCGGCCGAAGGTCTGAACCATTCCGCGGCTCAGGCGGCGACGAGCTCCTTCTCCCGCGCCGGCGCCTTCACCTTGGGCTTGCGGTTCGGCAGCGACAGGCGGAACACCTTGTGCCAGGCGGAGAAGACCTGCTTGGGCAGCGAACCGGACACGTACTCCAGCTCGTACTTCTCGAACAGCGCCTTCACCTTGACCGCGACCTCGGCGTACCGGTTGCTCGGCAGGTCGGGGAACAGGTGGTGCTCGATCTGGTGCGACAGGTTGCCGGTCATGATGTGCATGACCTTGCTGCCGCTGATGTTCGCGGAGCCCATCATCTGGCGCAGGTACCACTGGCCGCGCGTCTCGCCCTTGATCGAGCGGCGCTCGAACACCGCGACGCCCTCGGGGAAGTGACCGCACATGATCACCGAGTGCGACCACAGGTTGCGCACCAGGTTCGCGGTGAACGTGGCGGCGAGCGTGGTGAGGAACGACGGGCCCGACAGCAGCGGGTGGACCACGTAGTCCTTGAGCACCTGGCGGCGGATCTTGCGGCCGACGGCCCTGGCCCGCGCGCGGAACTCGGGGTCCTTGCGGCGCTTCTTGGTGCGCAGGTTCTTGCCCAGCTCCAGGTCGTACGCGGCGATGCCGTACTCGAAGAAGCAGGCGTTGATGAAGTTCCACAGCGGCTGGCCCAGGTGCATCGGGTGCCAGCGCTGGTCCTCGTCCACGCGCATGATGCCGTAGCCGAGGTCGTTGTCCTTGCCGATCACGTTGGTGTAGGTGTGGTGCAGCTCGTTGTGCGAGTGCTTCCACTGGTCGGCCGGCGAGACGTGGTCCCACTCCCAGGTGGTGGAGTGGATCTTCGGGTCGCGCATCCAGTCCCACTGCCCGTGCAGGACGTTGTGACCGATCTCCATGTTCTCCAGGATCTTCGCCACCGACAGACCGGCGGTGCCGATCAGCCACGCGGGCGGGAAGAGCGAGAACAGCAGGATGCCGCGGCTGGTCAGCTCCAGCTTGCGCTGCACGGAGATGACCTTGCGGATGTACGCGGCGTCCTTCTCACCGCGACTCGCGATCACCTCGTCGCGGATGGCGTCGAGCTCGCGGCCGAGATCCTCGATCTGCTCGTCGGTCAGGTGGGCGGTGGGGTCGATGGCGGTCATGGAGCTCGCTTTCGAGAGGGCTGCGGTGGCTTGGGGGGAGAGCCACTTCGCGCGGAAGGGGGAAAGTCGGGGTCAGCGTTCGAGTTCGCAGGGGCCCGCCGCGGCGGACACGCAGGTCTGGACGAGCACGCCGTCCTCGGCCTCGGTGATCTCGCCGGTGCGCAGGTCGCGGACGGCGCCCGCCTTCAGCGGGGTCACGCAGCCGAAGCAGATGCCCATCCGGCAGCCGGACGGCATCAGCACGCCCGCCTGCTCGCCGACGTCCAGCAGCGGGGTGGCGCCGTCGGCCTCGACGGTCTTGCCGGTCTTGCCGAAGGTGACCTCGCCGCCGTCACCGGCGACGACGACGCTCGGGCGGAACCGCTCGGTGTGCAGCCGGTCGGCGATGCCGCGGCTCGCCCAGTGCTCCTCGGCGGCGTCGAGCAGGCCGGTGGGCCCGCACGCCCACGTCTCGCGCTCGGCCCAGTCCGGCACGAGCGTCTCCAGCTCGGCGAGGTCGAGCACGCCGTCGGTGTCGGTGTGCCGCTCGACGAGGGTGAGGGCCTTGTCCGCGACGAGGTCGTGCAGGTCCTTGCGGAAGATGACGTCCTCGGCGCGCGGCGCGGAGTGCACCATCACGACGTCGGACAGGCCGCCGTCGCGCAGCATGCCCATCACGGGGGTGATGCCGCTGCCGGCGGTGAGGTAGAGGACCTTGGCGGGCTTGGCCGCGGGCAGCACGAACTCGCCGGTCGCCTGGTCGAGGTGGACCACGGTGCCGGGCTGGACGCGGTGGACCAGGTGGTGGCTCACCTTGCCGTCCGGGATGGCCTTCACGGTGATCGTGATGCGGCCGTCGGCGCGGCTCGTCGGCGACGTCACCGAGTAGGCGCGCCACAGGCGCACGCCGTCGACGTCGACGCCGATGCGGATGTACTGGCCTGCGACGTGACCGCGCCAGCCCTTTCCTGGCCTGATCACGATCGTCGCGGCGGAGTCGGTCTCCTGATGCACGGCTTCGATGCGTCCGCGCAGGTCAGCGCCTGCTCGGAGAGGGCTGAGCAGGTCGAGGTAGTCAGACGGCAGCAGCGGCGTCGTGACCAGTTCCAGCAGTTTCCACGCCCTGCTGCGGAGGGCGGCACTCGTCATGACTCCAGCTTGATGCGCCCCAGGGCGTAAAGTCCTGTCCGTACGACGTGAATCTGCTCGGCAGAATTGTTCGCGGGGAACAAATCGTGAGTCACGCAATAGAGAGAGCCAGCGAACTGGCTCTAAACGAGAAAACCGTCACAGCGCTGCGCTCGGTGCTGAGGACCACGGCGGACGAGGTCGTCCAGGCCATCATCGACGAGGTTCCGAGCTACGCGAACGCGTTGTCCGGGCGCATGGGCGGCACCATACGCCGGGCCGTCCGCACGGCGCTCGGACATTACCTCGACCTCGCCGGCGGCACCACGACCGGTGTCGACGCGAGCGAGGCCGCCTACGAGCTGGGCCGCGGCGAGGTGCGCGACGGCCGGTCGATGGACGCCCTGCTCAGCGCCTACCGGGTGGGCGCGCGCGTGGCGTGGCGCGGCCTCGCGATCGGCGCCGTCTCAGCCGGTCTCCCCGCGGCCGAGGTGGCGAAGTTCGCCGAGCTGACCTTCGCCTACATCGACGAGCTGTCCGCCGCGAGCGCCGCCGGCCACGCCGACGAGCTGGCCGCGCGGGGGCTCGCGCACGAGCGCCACCTGGAGCAGCTGGCCCGCGACCTGCTGACCGGCGCGAGCTCCGAGGTGCTGCTCGCCGCCGCCGGCCGGGCGAACTGGCCGATCCCGACCACGCTGACCGTCGTCCTGCTGCCCGCCGCCCAGGCCCGCCCCGCGTTCCGGTCGCTGTCGCCCGGCAGCCTCGTCCTCGACGACCTGTCCGACGGGCTGGGCGTCCTGCTGGTACCCGACACCGACCGCTCCCACCTGCTCAGGACGATGAAGGACCGCGAGGCCGTCGTCGGCCCCGCCCGGCCGTGGATGCGCGCCGCCGCCTCGTACGAACGGGCCGTACGCGCGCGTTCGCTCTCCCCCGCCATCCGCGACACCGAGGACCACCTCGTCGAGCTGGTGCTGACCGCCGACCCCGACGCGTTCACCGACCTGCGCACCCGCGCCCTCGCGCCGCTGCGCGCACTGCCCGCCGCCACCGCCAAGAAGCTGGAGGAGACGCTGCGGGCGTGGCTGCTGCACCAGGGCAGGCGCGAGGAGGTGGCGACGACGCTGTTCGTGCACCCGCAGACCGTCCGGTACCGGATGGGGCAGCTGCGCGACCTGTTCCCCGACCTCAGCTCGCCGAAGCGCGTCCTGGAGCTGACACTGGCGGTGGGCCTCGCCGCGCCGTGACCGGCATCACACGACGGTGAGAACCGTGAGCCGTGCCGCCGACGTCTTGCGGGGTGTGAGAGCAATCCGGGGTGAGCCGGCCGACCTCGACGAGGAGAAGCTCGTGCGCCGAGTCGCACGGGGTGATCGGCGCGCGTTCGAAGAGCTGTACCGCCGCACGTCGCCGTGGCTGACCGTCCGCCTGCGCAGACGGTGCGCGGACGACCAGATCGTCGCCGAGGTGCTGCAGGAGACCTACCTGGCCGTGTGGCGGGCCGCCGACGCCTTCGCCGGGGCCGCCGCGGGCGGCAGCGCCGTTGGCTGGCTGTGGACGATCGCGGCCCGCCGCCTGATCGACGCGTTCCGCCGCCGCGCCCACCACGCCGCACCGCCCGCGGCCGCCGCTCCCGACCACACCTCGCCCGCCGCCGAGGACGCGGTCCTGGACGGCGTGATCGGCGACGAGGTCGGCGACGCCCTGCGGCGGCTGGCCCCCGAGCTGCGGGCCGTGCTGCAGGCGATGGTGCTCGACGGGCTGTCGGTGCGGGAGACGTCCGTGCTGCTCGGCGTGCCCGAGGGAACCGTGAAGACCCGCGCGCGCCGGGCCAGGATCGCGATGAGGGAGGCCCTGACATGACGCGCACCGGCACGACCGCACCCGGTGGCGAGGGGACCGCGCCCGGCGAGACCGCCCGCCCCGGCCACGCCACCCACCGCACCGCTCCCCGTCGCGCGGCACCGCACCCCGTGTCCCAGAGCCCCCGACGCCCCCACGCCCGCCCGGCGAAGGAGGTCCGGCCATGACCGCCCACCACCCCACCGACCAGTCGCTGCGCCGCTACGAGCGCGGTGACGACGACATCCCCGCCGACGAGCTGTGGGCGGTCGAGTCGCACCTCGAGAACTGCGCGCCGTGCCGTGCCCGGCTGGTGCCCGACCCCGTCGCCACGGCGGTGTGGGCGGAGCTGCAACCCGCGCTCGACCGGACGCCGCAGATGCCACGGGCCCGGCGGCGGTGGAACGGGTGGTTCTCGCCCGCGGCGGCGCCGTGGCTCGCGATGGTCGTGCTCGTCACGGCCGCGGCGGTGGCGCTGGACCGGCTCGGCCTCATGGCCGGGGAACGGGTGTCCGTGGTGCTGCTGGTCGCACCGCTGCTGCCGGTGCTCGGCGTCGCCGCGTCGTGGAGCCGGGCGCTGGACCCCGCGCACGAGCTGGTGTCCGCGACGCCGCGGGCCGGGTTGCCGCTGGTGTTCCGGCGCACGGCCGCCGTGCTGGCGGTGGTGGTGCCGGGGCTCTCGCTCGCGGGGCTCGTGACCGGTGTCGGGTTCACGTTGTGGCTGTTGCCGTGCCTGGCTTTCACGGTCGGGACGCTGGCACTCGGCACGCTGGTCGGGATCACGCGCGCGGCGCTCGCCCTCACGGCCGCGTGGGCCACGGCGATCGCGGGGCCGCCGCTGCTGTTCCAGCGCACGCCGTTGTTGCTCGACACGGCGCTCACCCCGCTCTGGCTCGCCCTCCTGGCCGCGGGACTCGTCGTGGTCGTGCTGCGCAGGATGGCCTTCACCCGTCTGGAGACGAACCTGTGACAGCGCCGACCACCTACGCCTGGGAGATCGAGGCACGCGAGCTGCGCGTGAAAGCGGGACGGCGGACGGCCGTCGACGGTGTCACGCTCACGCTGGGGCGCGGGGTGCACGGGTTGCTGGGCCCCAACGGGGCGGGCAAGACGACGCTCATCCGCGCGCTCGCCACGGTGGTGAAGCCGGCTTCCGGCACGCTGTCGCTGTTCGGCGGCGGGGACCTGCGCGACGTCCGCGCCCGGATCGGTTACCTGCCGCAGGACTTCGGGTACTACCGCCGGTTCACGGTCCGGGACTTCGTCTCGTACGTGGCCTGGCTCAAGGAGATGCCGTCACGGGACGTTCCGGCCGCGGTGCAGCGCGCCATCGACCGCGTCGGTCTCGCCGAGCGGGCCGACGACAAGCTGAAGTCGTTGTCCGGCGGCATGATCCGGCGGGTGGGCATCGCGCAGGCGATCGTCAACGACCCGGAGGTCCTGCTGCTCGACGAACCGACGGTGGGTCTGGATCCCATGCAGCGCTTGAGGTTCCGGGAGCTGATGGCCGAGCTGGGCGCCGACGCGTGCGTCGTCGTGTCCACCCACCTGGTGGAGGACGTCGCCGCGGGCTGCTCGGACGTGGTGATCCTGGACCGGGGCAAGGTCGTCTTCCAGGGCACGCCCGCGCGGCTCGCCGCGGCGGGCTCCGGCGACCACCCCGGCGACAGCCCCATCGAACGCGGGTACAGCGCGACCTTGGCCCTGCCGGACCGCCCCGGCTCGTGGTGACGGTCCACAAAGGACTCAGATTGTGCCTCACGTCACAGCGGATCGAGAACCCGGGCGACGTCACCGCCGTCTGGCCGGACGTAAGCGCAATGACGTGAAGGAGAACAGGATGCGGGCGATCGAAGCCGACAACCTGGTCGTGCGGGTGGGTGGCCGCCGTGGCCGCAACGCGGTCAACGGGCTGGGCCTGCGGCTCAGCCGGGGGGTGCACGGGCTGCTCGGCCCGAACGGCGCCGGCAAGACGACGCTGATCAGGACGCTCGCGACGGTGCAGCGGCCGACCAGCGGATCGTTGTCGCTGCTCGGCCAGCCGGTCGGCGGCGGGCTGCGGCCGGTGCGGCGCAGGCTCGGCTACCTGCCGCAGCACTTCGGCTTCTACAAGCGGTTCAAGGTCCGCGAGTTCGTCGAGTACATGGCGTGGCTCAAGGAGATGCCGTCCCGGCGGATTCCCGGTGCCGTCGCCTCCTCGCTGGAACGGGTCGGGCTCGCCGACCGCGCCGACGACCCGATGAAGGCGTTGTCCGGCGGCATGGTCCGGCGGGTGGGCATCGCGCAGGCGATCGTGAACACCCCGGACGTCCTGCTGCTCGACGAACCGACGGTGGGCCTCGACCCCGCGCAACGGCTCCGGTTCCGCGAGCTGGTGGCCGAGCTGGGCGAGCAGTCCTGCGTGCTCATCTCGACGCACCTCGTCGAGGACGTCGCCGCCGCCTGCACGGACGTGGTGCTCGTCGCCGAGGGTTCCGTCGTGTTCCAGGGAACTCCGGCGGACCTCGTCAACGCCGGCACGCCGGAGCACGTGGGCGACAGCCCGATCGAGCGCGGGTACTCGGCGCTGATCACCACGCGTTCCGGGGGTGCCTGGTGAGGGGTCTGCGCATCGAGCTGCGCCGTTCGGCGGCGCTGTGGGCGGGGCTGGTCGTGCTCGTGACCGGCGCGGGGCTGCTGTTGCTGGGGACGTCCGGCACCTCGAGGTGGAAGGGCAACAGCACGTCGGCGTTGCTGGAACTGCGGCTGCCGCTCGTCTACACGTGGGCGCTGGTCGTCGGTCTCGCCGCCTTCCAGGGGATGCGGGACGGTCGCGCGGGGGTGGGCGAGCTGTTCGCTTCCACGTCACGCCCGCACTGGATGCGCACGGGCACGCTCGCGGCCGCGGTGGCGGGGGCCGTCGCGGTGTCCACGGCATTGCTGTGCGCCGGGGTCGTCGCGGTGGTCGCGATCGAGGGCGGGTTCGTGTCGATCGGGTTCGTCCCGCTGATGCTGGTCACGGTGCTGGTGCTGACGTCGGGCGCACTGCTGGGACTGGCGCTCGGACGCCTGCTGCCGCACCCGCTGACCGCGCCGGTGGCACTGGTGGCCACGTTCGTGCTCGGCAGCGCCGGAGCGCAAGGGGTGGACATCGACTCGCCCAGCGGCGAGATCTACCGGGCCGGGCTGCTCACGCCCTCGTTCCGGACGCCGTACTCCGACCTCGTGACCACGTCGACCTCCGTCGACCTCGGCCAGCTCGTGTGGTTCGCGGGCCTGGGCCTGACGGGGCTCGTCCTGCTGGTGGCGCGGTCCGCCGCCGGACGGCTGGCGGCGCTGCTGCCCGCCGGGATCGCGGCGCTGGTCGCGCTGTCGATCCTGCCGGTGAAGGTCACGGACGTGATCGTCGCCGACTCGATCGGCGCACAGCTCGTCTGCGACGGCCCGGTGTGCGTGAGCCGGGTGCACGCGGACCGGCTGCCGCAGACCGCGGAGGCGGGCAAGGCCGCGCTGGCGAAGCTCGCGGTGCTGCCGGGGGCGCCGAAGGAGGTCCACGAGGACGTCTCCCCGACGGCCCACCAGACGGCACCCCGGCGCAGTGACAAGATCGTCTACGTCGACTCGCAGAAGAGCCCGCGCGTGCTGGACCTGACGACCGACCAGATCCGCCTCGAACTGCTCGCCGGAGCCGGGGTTCCCGGGTGCTCACCGCCGAACTCGCTCAACCTGCGGGAGGGGGCGGTGCGCCACCTGACGGCCGCGTACTTCAACGGCGGCCTGGCCGAGCTGCCGGGGTCCTCGTGGAGCTGGGACCACCAGCAGACGCGGGCCGAGCTCGACGCCGCCTGGCGGACCCTGAGCGGCCAGTCGCCGCAGGAACAGCTGAAGCGGATCACCCAGGCCCGGCAGATGCTGCTGAGCTGCGCGGACTCCGACTCCGTCTTCGACCTCCTGGCGGCACCATGAGGCCCCTCGCGCTGTATGCCAGGTCCCGCGGCATTCCTGCCTCGCTGGTCGCGTTGCCCGTGGTGGCTCTCGCCTCCTGGTGGATGCTGCACGACCCGTGGACGACTCTCGGCGCCTCGCTCACCGCGCTGGCCGCTGTGCTCGTGGTGACGACCGGTCTGGCCGGTCAGGACCCGGAGCTCGACGCCTCCACCGCCCTGCCGTGGCCGGTGTGGCGCCTGGGGCACCTGCTGGTCGCGGCGGTGCTGGCCGCGGTCGCGATGGTCGCCGTGCAGCAGTTCGGCGACGTGCGGTACGAGCTGGCCTTCATCGTGCGCGACGCGGCGGGGCTGACCGGCCTCGCCGGGCTGACGGCGGCGGTCGCCGGGGCGCGGATGGCCGCGGTCGCCCCCGTGCTGTGGTGGGCGGTGGCCGCGATCATGCCGCCGGGCGACTCGCTGACCTGGCGGATCACCACCTGGCCGCTGGGCTCGCCGGACGACGCGGTGACGCAGTGGATCGCCGCGGTGCTGTTCGTGACCGGCCTCGCCGCCTACGCGCTGCGCGGCGGGCGCCGCTGACCCCGTCGTCGGACGCGGGAACCCGTCACGGGTTCCCGCGTCCGGTCAGGTGTCGCGGCCGAGCCGCAGCAGCAGTTCGCGGAACAGGCCCAGCTCACCGGGGGTCAGCGGGACGTCCGCGCGCGTCAGCTGCCCGAGCAGGGCGTGCGCGGACGTCACCAGGTCCGACCGGCGCCGGCCGGTCACGAGCACCGAGCCCAGCACCGCCTCGCGGGTGCGTTCGGACAGCTCTTCGTCGCCGGGGCCGGTGATCAGCAGGATCGTGGTGCCGATCGTGGCGGCGTGGATCGTCCCCACGGCGCCGTCCACCGGCATGGTGAGCAACCCGGCCTCGTCGATCCGCGTCACGATCCCGCGCAGGATGCGCTCCCCCTCCGCGGCGGCCGGATGGGGTGTCGTGCGCGCGCCGCCGTACATCAGCCCGTACAGCGCGGGATTGCGCAGTCCGAACTCGACGTGCCCGTCCCAGCCGCGCCGCAGGTCCTCGACCGGGTCGCCGGACGGCCGCCGGTGGCGCTTCTCCTCCAGGTAGCGCTCGAACCCCGCGGCGACGACGGCGTCGAGCAGCCCGGACTTGTCGCCGAAGTGGTGGTAGACGGTCGGTGGCGTCACGTCCGCCGCCTTGCACACGTCGCGGATCGACGTGCCTTCCACGCCCGCCGAGTCCACCAGGGACGTCGCCGCGGCCAGGATCCGGTCCCGCACGTCACTCATGTAACGGAACTATATCCGAGAGTGGACAGCGTTATAGACCGCTCGCCTCCGGGGGTGGGGCCGACCGATCTCACACCACGGCACCGGCTGCTTCCGGAGCAGCCGGTTCGTCGCGTTCGGCCTAACCGGACGCCTTCCCGACCGGGTCGTTCGTACCGGAATCCGAGAAACCCGTATCGCTCGGAACCGGTTTCGGGTATCAACTGTGAGAGCGCTCCCATAGACGCTGCCGCCGCACGAGCCCTCTCGGAGACCACATGGATCGCGACGAAGCGCCCTACCTCGACGCCACGCTGCCCACCGCGGAGCGGGTCGCCGACCTCCTGGCCCGCATGACACCGGCCGAGAAGGTCGGGCAGATGATGCAGCTGGACTCGCGGGAGGACCTGGACGACCACGTGCTGCGCAAGCACGTCGGCTCGATCCTGCACACCTCGCCGGAACGGGTGCTGCGCGCGCAGGACCTGACGACGCGGACACGCCTGCGCATCCCGTTGCTGATCGCCGAGGACTGCATCCACGGTCACTCGTTCTTCGAGGGCGCGACGATCTTCCCGACCCAGCTCGGCATGGCCGCGACGTGGGACCCGGACCTGGTCGAGCAGGCCGCGCGGGTGACGGCGGTCGAGGCGTCCGCGACGGGCGTGCACTGGACGTTCTCGCCGGTCCTGTGCATCGCGCGGGACCTGCGCTGGGGCCGCGTGGACGAGACGTTCGGCGAGGACCCGGTGCTGATCGGCGAGCTGGCGTCGGCGATGGTGCGCGGCTACCAGGGCGACGGCCTCACCGACGAGACGGCCATCCTCGCCACCGCCAAGCACTTCGCGGGTTACTCGGAGACCCAGGGCGGCCGGGACGCGAGCGAGGCCGACCTGTCGCGGCGCAAGCTGCGGTCGTGGTTCCTGCCGCCGTTCGAGCGGGTCGCCCGCGAAGGCTGCGCGACTTTCATGCTCGGCTACCAGTCCACCGACGGCGTGCCGATCACCGTGAACTCGTGGCTGCTGGACGAGGTGCTGCGCGGTGAGTGGGGCTACCAGGGCACCCTCATCACCGACTGGGACAACGTCGGCCGCATGGTCTGGGAGCAGAAGCTCCAGCCCGACTACGCGCACGCCGCCGCGGCGGCCGTGAAGGCCGGCAACGACATGATCATGACTACCCCGCAGTTCTTCGAGGGCGCGCTCCAAGCCGTCGAGGACGGGCTGCTGGCCGAGTCGGACCTCGACCGCGCCGTCACCCGCATCCTCACGCTCAAGTTCGACCTGGGTCTCTTCGAGAACCCGCGCAGGCCCGACGCCGAGCGCCAGCGCGTGATGATCAACCACGAGGACCACGCGGCGCTGAACCTCCGGGTGGCACGCCGGTCGCTGGTGCTGCTGCGCAACGACGGCGTGCTGCCGTTCGCGCGGGCCAAGGCGAAGATCGCCGTCGTGGGCCCGCTGGCCGACGACGCGCAGACGCAGCTCGGCGACTGGGCGGGCTCGTCCGGCCAGGCCGACTGGCTGCCCACCGGCCACCCGCGCGAGATGATCACGACGGTGCTGGACGGCCTGCGCGAGCTGTCGTCCGGTGAGGTCACCTACGCCCGCGGCGCGGACATCCTGACGCTGGAGCCGGACCCCGAGGGCGACACGTTCCCGGACGGCCAGCCGCGCCCGCCGGTCGTGCGGCCGTGCGAGCCGGACCAGGAGCTGATCGCCGAGGCCGTCGCCGCCGCGCAGGACGCGGACTACGTGGTGGCCGTGGTCGGCGACCGGATCGAGCTGGTCGGCGAGGGCCGCTCCACCGCCACGCTCGAGCTGATCGGCGGCCAGATCGCGCTGCTCGACGCGCTCGCGGCGACCGGCAAGCCGCTGGTCGTGGTGCTGCTCGCGTCGAAGCCGCTGGTGCTGCCGCCGTCCGCGCTGAACGCCGCCGCGCTGCTGTGGGTGGCGAACCCCGGCATGCAGGGCGGCCGGGCCATCGCGGAGGTGCTGCACGGTCTCGTCGAGCCGAGCGGCAGGCTGCCGATCTCGTTCGCGGCGCACGCGGGCCAGCAGCCGACGTACTACAACCAGATCCGCGGCCAGCACGGCACGCGCTACGCCGACCTGACGCAGGAGCCCGCGTTCGTGTTCGGCGAGGGCCTGTCGTACACCACCGTCGAGTACGGCGAGCTGCACGTGGAGACGCCCGTGCTGCGTCCGGACGAGACCGTCAAGGCGTCGCTGGAGCTCACCAACACGGGTTCCCGGCCGTCACGCGAGACCGTGCAGGTCTACGTCAGCGACTCCGTCACGTCGGTCAGCTGGGCCGACAAGGAGCTGAAGACGTTCAAGCAGGTCGACGTGCAGCCGGGTGAGACCGTGAAGGTCGACCTGGAGCTGCCCGTCGCCGACTGCACAATCGTCGACGCCGCCGGGAACCGGGTGGTCGAGCCCGGCGAGTTCCTCCTGCTCGCCGGACCGAGCTCGAAGGACCTGCGCCGGGCCGAGTTCACCGTAAAGCCGCTGGCTTGAAGGGACCGGGCACGATCGTGAGGTAGCGGGGAGGGATCTCCACCGCCTTCGTGACGGCCTTGCGCACCGCCGGGACCAGGTCCGCGTCGACGAGAGCGACGGCGGGCCTGCCCGGCGGGTCCACGAGCATGGACGCACCTCGTGCCCCGGCGGCCAGCGCGGCCCGTACGACGGCGTCCTGCTCCGGGTCGGGGTTCTGCGCCCGGTGGTAGGCCGTCAGTTCCGCCCCGAGGTCACCGGAGCCCGGGGTGTACGGCCGTTCCGGCTGCGGCTCGGGCCGGCGGACGCGGGTGTCGACCACGAGCAGCCGCTGACCGGGCAGGTCGAGCGCTTCGGCGGCGAGCTCGTCGATCCGCTCGCCCGCGAGGTCGGCCAGCGCCAGCGCCACCGCCGTCCGCAGGGCCTCCGAAGCGGACAGGCCACTTCCGCGCGGCAGGTCGACGCTGCACATCAACGCCGCTCCGCCCGTCGCGTCCACCCCGGAAGCCCACGCCGGGACGTCGTCCGACGGCAGCAGCGCCCGTTCGGTCGGCCGGTTCACCGACACCAGCTCCAGCCGTCCGTCGTCGCGGCGGTCACCCGCGACGATCGCGCCCCACTTGGCGGGCACCTTGACCGCGCCGCCGAGCAGGTTCAGCACGCCGGGCGCGTACCAGACCCCCTCGGCGGGCCTGCCGAACGTGCGCCGGAACGCGTGCGGCACCAGCCTCAGCTCCGGCGCGATCTCCGGGCGGTCCGCGATGTCGGTCATGCCTTGCGCGCCAGCAGCCGGTAGGCGTTGCCGTTGCCGGTGCGCTTCGCCATGAACCGGTTCACCGTCTGGTCGAGCCCCAGCGCGACGAAGAACGCCGGGATGCCGAGCGCCCACACCAGGAAGCTGCGGGTGCGGCGCAGCCGGACGCGTTCCGGCCGCCACGGCGCGGGCGTGCGGGGCGCGAGGTTGCCGAGGAACAACAGCAGCGCGAGCGTGAAGTCGTTGCACAGGTGCGCTTCCGCGCGTTCGGTGGCCACCGTGACGAGGCCGCGGTCGGCCAGCGCGTGCTGGAGGTTGGCGATCGGCATCATGTGCTGGTGCTGCGGCTGGAACCACGGCATCCAGTACTGGCCGAAGAGCCTGCCGAGCCGCCACTCCGGGTCGGGCAGCTCGATCAGCAGGTAGCCGCCGCCGGGCAGGACGTCCGCGGCGATGTCGAGCTCCTCCCACGGATCGCGCACGTGCTCCAGGTAGTGGTGCATGCTGATCACGTCGTAGCGGCCCTTGAGCTCACCCGCGAAGTCCTTGAAGCTGCCCCGGTAGGACCGCTCGATCCGGCCCAGCCTGGCCGCGTCGTCGATGGACGCGCCCTGGTCGAGCCCGTCGAACGCGGTGTCCGGCAGCACCTCCTTGGCGCCCAGGCAGAAGTGCGCGTGCCCGGAGCCGACATCGAGCCACCGCTCGGGTTTCGTGAACGGCTCGACCATCCGGGCACGGTCGTAGTACGGGCCGTTCTTGCCGGAGAACACCGCCTCCGCAGAGGTCGCGCCGAGACCGTCGTAGAAGTCGCGGTAGTAGAAGCCCAGTCCTTCCTCGGACAGCCTGGGGTTCTGCCACACGTGTCCACATCGGACACACCGGTCCATCGTGAACGTGCCGGGCTTGCGCTGCACCAGGTCGTGCGCGGTCACCCAGAGCCGGAGGTCCTTGCTGCCGCACGACGGACAGGTCTCGCGGCGTGCCTCGTGGAAGTTCCGGTCGCGGTTCTCCTCGTACCAGGGCGAGGCGTTCTCCAGGTGCTCGGCCTGGCGCAGTTCGGCGGAGGACTTCTTGCCACCGGCCGTCTTGAACCACAGGTACGGCGTGCGCACGAACCGCGGCACCCACAGGTCCCGTGGCCGCAGCGGCGTTCCGGCGAACACGAGGAACGGGTGAGCCGTGTAGACGGCGAGCGCGACGAGGCCCCAGCGCCAGTCGGTGACCAGAGCGCCCACGACGGCGGCGAACCCGATGACCGAGCCCGCGATCCACAGCGACGGCCGCTTCCCCAGCTGCCGCAACGTCGCCGCGCGGTACTCGACGTCGTACGGCCCGGCCTGGAGCCCCGGAGCGACCGCGATCTCGACCTTCGCCTTCACGTGGTCCTTGACCCGCCGGACGAACGCGACGATCTCGGTCGGGTCGTCGGTGTCGACGTCCTCCGCGTACTCATCACGCACCAGCACGGCCTGCGAAGCGCTGACGCCGCGTGCCCACGTGTCGCCCGTGTACTTGCCGGGGTCGACCGCGCCGAGCAGGTCGAGGGCGGCGACCACCGGCAGGTCGCGGGGAACGAGGTCGACCAGGTCGGCGTCGGTCTCCCAGGAACCGTCGGTGCGGACGCCCGTGGCCGCGAGGAGCTTGTGCTCGCTCACGCCAGGGGCGAGCACGCGCAGCTTGGCCGCGCGGGAACGCAGGCGCGCGACGTCGAGCAGGACGACGAGCACCACCAGAACGGTGAGAATCACCCGGCCACCACCTTCTCCAGTCGGTCGGCCGCGGCTGCCGCGCCGCCCGCCGCCAAGAACGAGTCCCGCACCACACCCGCGGCGGCCGCGTACTCCGGTTCGTCCAGCACGGACAGGACCGCGCTGCGGATGTCCGCCGCCTTGGCCCGCGAGTACGTCAGCCGCACCCCGGCGCCCGCCGCCACCACCTGTCCCGCGACCGTCGGCTGGTCGTCGCGGATCGGTGCCACGACCAGCGGGAGGCCGTGCGCGAGCGCCTCGCAGACCGTGTTGTGGCCGCCGTGCGTGACGACCGCGTCGAGGTGCGGCATCAGCGCGAGCTGCGGCACCGACGGCAGCATCAGCACGTTGTCCGGCGCCGGTCGTTCCGGGGCCACCACGATCACCTGGAGGTCGAGGTCCGCGACCGCCTCCAGCACCTGTCCGAAGAACCGCTCCCCCGCCGGGCCGTTCAGCGTGCCCAGCGAGACGAGCACCCGGCGCCGGCCGGTGAGCCGCTCCCACGGGAACGCCACCCGTTCGACCCGGTGGCTCAGCGCGGGGCCGACGAACGCGACCTCCTCGCCGAACTCCCGCCCCACCAGCGCCTTCGAGCTGTAGAGCAGCACCAGCCGGTCGGAGAACCGGACGTCGCCGCCCGCGAAGCCGTGCAGCAGGCCGCGCACCCAGGCGTCGACCTTCGGCATCGTCGCGAGCGGGTTGACCAGCTCGGCGGACGTGCTCGCGGACGTGACCCACGGCAGCCCGGCCGAGCGCGCCACCACCGGTCCGGCCAGCGCCTGCTGGTCGGCCACCACCACGTCCGGCGCGAACACCCGCACCGCGTCCGTCACCCCCGGCACCATCGCGTGCCCGAGCGGGATGAGGAACTCCTCCCAGAAGAACTTGAGCACCGCCATGCCGCGCAACGACAGCCAGCGCTCCCGCTTCTCCCGGATCTCGGCCTCCAGCCGGTCGTCGATCGCCGGGAAGATCACGGCGCCGTCCGGCAGGAGCGGCGTGAGCGTGCCGGGGTGGCCGACCCACGCGACGTCGTGCCCGCGCGCCAGCAGCTCGCCGCCGACGGACGCGGTCGGGTTGACGTGGCCGGTCAGCGGCGGCACCACGAACAGGAACCGGCTCATGACGGCAACCAGTCGAAGAGCACGTCGAGCAGCTCGGCCGTGGCCTCGCGCAGGACCGTGTGCCCAAGCCCGTCGACGACGTGCAACCGGCACGACGGGATGCGCTCCCGCAGCTCTTGCGCCGCGCCGATCAGCTCGGACTCGCTGCCGTACACGCCGAGCACCGGGCAGCGGACCTGCGTCAGGTCGATCTTCGCGCCCGAACCGAGGTCGTCGATCAGCGTGGTGCCGTTGAGCAACGCGTTCGCGTTCACCGCGAGCTTGGCGATCTTGCGCTGTCCCAGTGCCAGCAGCTGGTCCTGGGTGCGGTCGAACTCCAGGCCCAGTGCCGCGACCGTGAGGGTGTTGGTGATGTCCTCGAACCACGCGTCGCCGACGAGCCCGCCCACCGCCGACTCGACGAGCACGACACCGCCGACCCGTTCGGGCGCCTGCACGGCGGCGTGCATCGCGACGACACCGCCGTAGCTGTTGCCCAGCAGGTACACCGGCTCGGTCACGCCGATCTCGTCCAGCACCGCGACCAGGTCCAGCGCGCTCTCCTCCGGCGTGTACCCGGACGGCGGCCGTTCGGACAGGCCGTGCCCGCGCAGGTCGAACAGCACGGTGCCGAACCCGGCCTGGGCCAGCGGCGCGGCGAGCGTGTAGTAGAAGCTCGACAGGTTGTCCATCACCAGGCCGTGCACGAACACCACGGTCGGCGCGTCCTCGGGCCCGAGCCGCTGCACGTGGAACCGCAGCCCTCGGGCGTGCACGTCAGACACGGGCCGTGATGTGGTCGACCAGCCGGCCCACGGACATCGCCATGATCTCGTCGATGTCCATGTCCGCCAGGAACGCCACGAGGTCGACGCCGTAGTGCGCGTTGAGCTTGTCCGCCAACGCGACGAACTCGATCGACTCCAGCCCCAGGTCGTCGCTGAACGTGGTGTCGCGGGTGATCTCCACGCCCAGCAGGAAGTCCGGCCCGACCACCTCGGTGATCAGCTTGGCCACCTGCTGCAGCACCTCGTCCATCAGCTCTCCGTTCGCACGCGGGCTGCGGCTCCGCCTTGTTCCGACACGACCTCGACCTGTGGCACGGCGAAGGCGCCGCGCACCTTCCCGTCCGGCGCCACGGTCAGCTCCACCGGGTAGACGGGCCCGGCTCCCCTGTTCCACAGCCACGCGCGCACGGCGTCCTTCGCCGCGATGACGCGCAGCAGCCACTCCCGCTGGGCGGGCACGGCGAGTCCGCCGTAGTGCCTGCGCTCGGCGGAGTTCAGGTACCGGCGCATGATCAGGTCACGGGTGGCGCTGTCCGACCAGTTCTCCCGGACGCGCAGCCACTCACCGTCCTGAACGGACAGCAGCTCGGTGCCCGGCCTGAGCTTCACCTGCCAGATCCGGTCGTCGGTGGTGAACCGCCGGGTGGCCCAGCCGGTGATCCGGCACCACAGCTCGCCGTCCACGGTCAGCTCGGCGTCGGCGACCATCGTCTGAGCCGTGATCTCCCTGATCCACGCGGTGCAGTGGACGTCACCGGACGGCACCGGTCCGTGGAAGGTCACCTGCTCGATGCCGGTGGGCAGGACCGTCTGGTCCTCCGTGCGGCTGACCTGCATCCAGTGGCCGATCAACTGGCCCGCGCTGTCGAGCAACGCTCCCGGTGCGGGCAGTGGCGTCAGCACACCGGCGATCCCGTTGTCCGCCAGGCATCCGATGTCCGTGACGCCCGCGAACGCCGGTCCGTGGAACATCCAGTTGTCCGTGTACAGCTCCGCCGCGGACACAGGAGCCTCGCGGACGTTCTCCAGCTCCTTGCCGACCCGCCGCGGTGCCTGCGGTGCCATCAGCACGACGCCCTCGGCGAAGTCGCCGACCTTCACGACGACGCGGTCCCCGTCCGCGCGAGCGGTGACCCGTGCGGTGGTGGCGGGCAGGGCTGTGAGCCAGCGCTTGGCCCTGACCTGCGCGAAGCCGTGCACCGTGCCGCCGGTCAGCGCGCAGGCGGCGTCGGCGAAGACCTCCAGCAGACCGGTCGCCGGGACGATCGGAAAGCCGTCCTCCAGGTCCGGCCAGCCCGGCGGCTGCGGGAAGACCGAGTGGTCGACCAGCTCCGGCATGGTCCGCAGCGAGAACTCGCGGGTGGTGGCGGACTCGGTCGTGCGTGCCTTGGGCTGCAAGGCGCCCACGACCTCACGCGCCACGGCGTTGGTGTGCGCCAGCAGCTTGGTGACCGCTGCCGACATCGGGTTGTCGTCCGCCACCTCGGCCACGGGCACGGCGCCGATCGGGTCGACCGTGATCTTCGGTGTGCCGAGGCGCAGCTTCACCCGGTGGGCGGTGCCGCGCTTGAGCCCGAAGGCCCACAACGCCTCCGGCGCGATGTCCGAGCTCACCGCCACGTGCGGCCGGTCGGACAGCGTGTCGCCGACGAACCCCGGCAGGCTGCCTTGCCCGATCTGGACGAACGCGCGGAACCCCTCGCGGTGCAGGCGTTCCAGCAACGGCCGGAACCGCACGGGCTCGACCAGGTGGCGCAGCACCAGGTCGCGGACCTCGCCGGCCGCCATCGGCTCGAGGGAGTTGGCCGACCACACCGGGACGTCCGGGGTGCGCACCGGCAGCTGGTCGAGCATCTCCCTGGCCCTGCCCAGGAACGGGGCGAGCGCCGGGGTGTGGAAGCCGGTGCGGAACGGCATGAGCTGCGCCATGACCCCGGCGGCCTTCAGCGACACCAGCACCTCTTCGAGGCGGTCGAGCGGGCCGCAGATCACCGACTGGTGCGGGCAGTTGTCGTGGCTGACCGTGACGCCGTCGACGAGGTGCTGTTCGGCGGTCTCGGCCGAGCACCCCAGTGCGGCGTAGGCGATGTCGACGACGGCGACGGCTCCCGGGCCGAGCGCGGCCACGAACTCGTCGATCGTCGGGTAGATGCCGCCGACGACCATCGCGGTCCACTCGCCCATGCTGTGCCCGGCGAGCGCACCGGGCGTGATGCCGGACGCCATCAGCTCGCGGGCCTCGCGGCGGCCGTCCTGGAGCAATGTCACGGCGTGGTCGACTACCTCGCCGGTGAACTCGCGCTCGAAACCGGGGAACAGGAACGCGACCTGGTCCGTGCTGCTCAGCAGCGGCTCGGGCGAGAACCAGATGTCGTGCCGCCCCGGCCACGCCTTGCCCTGCGCCAGCACGCGTTCGGCGAGCTTGAGCTTGCGGTCGTCCGGGTTGCCGATGGCGAGCCGGAACGCGCGGTCGGCGCTGGACGTCCGGCGTTCCTTCAGCGCCGCCGCCAGTTCCTCGGCGGTGTCGGCGGCGAACGTCAGGACGGGCTTGCGCGGCTTGGCGATCGTGTGGCCGTCGAGCACGGCGTGGGCGTTGATCCCGCCGAACCCGAAGGCGTTCACGACGGCGCGGTGCGGGCCGGTCCACTCACGGGCGGTCGTGACCGGCGTGAACCTGGTGCCTCGCAACGCGCTGTGCGGGCTGTCGACGTGCAGCGTGGGCGGCAGGGTGTTGTGGTGCAACGCGAGCGCGGCCTTGATCAGCCCGGCCATCCCGGCGGCGGGCATGGCGTGGCCGATCATCGACTTGACCGTGCCGATGCCGATCTCGTCGCCGTCCGCGCCGAACGCGTTGATCATCGTGTCCAGCTCGGCGGCGTCACCGGCGGGCGTGGCGGTGCCGTGCGCCTCGATCAACGCCGGACCCTCGGTGCGCGGGTCGAGTCCGGCGCTCTCCCAAGCCCGTTGCACGGCAAGGAGCTGGCCCTCGGGGTTGGGTGTCATCATGCTCGTCGCGCGGCCGTCGCTCGCGGTGCCGATGCCTCGGATCACCGCGTAGACGCGTTCGTCGCCGACGTCTTCGAGGCGCTTCAGCACGACCATGCCGACGCCCTCGGACAGCAGCGTGCCGTCCGCTTCCGCGTCGAACGGCCGGATGCGCTCGCTCGGGCTCAACGCCCGCAGCTGCGTGAACACGCTCCACAGCGTCGGGTGGTGACACACGTGCACCGCCCCGGCGAGCATGGCGTCCGCACGGCCCTCCTGGAGCTCGCGGACGGCGTGCTCGACGGCGACGAGGCCGGACGCACAGGCCGCGTCGACCGTGTACGCGGTGCCGCGCAGGTCGAACCGGTTGGCGATGCGGGACGCGGCCAGGTTCGGCACGAGCCCGATCGACGCCTCCGGCTGCTCCGGCCCGAGCCGGTCCCTGATGGCCTGCCGCACCCCGGCCAGCTCGGCGCCGGCGAGGTTCGGGAACAGGTCGCGCACCACCGAGACGACCTCGTCGGCGAGCCGCACGCGTTGGTCGAGCCGTGCGCAACCGGGCGTCAGGTAGCCACCGCGTCCGACGACCACACCGACGCGGTCCCTGGACGGCAGGACCGCCTCGCCGCCCGCGTCCGCGATGGCCTCGGCGGCCGTGGCGAGCGCGAGCAGCTGGTCGGGCTCCGCGCCGTCCACTGTGGACGGCATGATGCCGAACCTGGTCGGGTCGAACTCCGCGAGGTCGTCGACGAACCCGCCGCGGCGGCAGTAGAACCGGTCGCCGCTCGTGCTGCCCTGGTCGTAGTAGGTCGCCGGGTCCCACCGGCCGGGCGGGATCTGCCCGATGGCGTCGACTCCCCCGGCGATGTTGCGCCAGAAGGCCGCCGCGTCGGGGGCACCGGGGAAGACGGCGCCGATCCCGACGATCGCTACGCCTCCCATCGGTAGACCACCTGCACGTCCTCACCGGCGGCGATCTCGTTCAGCAGCGCGTCCACGCCCTGGCTCGGCTCGATCAGCGGGATGCCACGGCGTGCGTACTCGTCGGCCAGCCCGACGGCCATGCCCGCGCCCGCCCAGGGACCCCAGTCGACGGCGACGACCCGGCGTTGCGCGCCCCAGAACCGGGCCAGCCGGTCGAGCGCGTCGTTGGCGGCGGAGTAGTCGGCCTGGCCGCGGTTGCCGAAGACGCCGCTGACACTGCCGAACAGCACCAGGAAACCGTCGCTGAACGCCGGAGCCCCGAACGCCTTGGCGCCGTTGACCTTCGTCGCCCACACCCGCTCGAACGACTCCTGGGTCTTGGCCTCGATCAGCTTGTCGTCCAGCACGCCCGCGCCGTGGATCACACCGTCGAGACGGCCGAACCGCGCCTGGATGTCGCCGACCACCCGGCCGACGGCGTCGGCGTCGGTGACGTCGCACTCGTGGTAGCGGACGCTCGACGCCGTGGCGTGCAGGCGTTCCAGGGTCTGGCGCACCTCGCGCTCGGCCAGGACCTTGCGCGCCTTCGCCGGGACGTTCTCCTTCTCCCCCAGCTCGAACAGCGCCTTCACCAGTTCGGGCTCGGTGGTGGCGTGCGCGAGCCGGTGGTCCTCGGCCGCGACAGGGGTGCGGCCGATCAGCTCGACGTGGCAACCGGTCCGTTCGGCGAGCGCCGTGGCCGCGAGGGCCGTGATGCCGCGGGCGCCACCGGTCAGCAGCACGACGCTGTCGGCGTCGAGCGGCAGCTCCCCGGCTTCGAGATCGGCCGGCACCGCTTCGATGACCTGGCGTTTGCCCGCCTGGTAGCCGACGACGGCTGGACCGTGGCCGATCTCGGCGACCAGCGCGGTCGCGATGTCGCGATGGCTCTCCTTGGTGTTGACGTCGACCGCCCGCACCACGAGGTCCGGGTGCTCCAGCGCGGCCGTGCGGACCAGTCCGTGCAGGCCGATGTCCGCGGGCAGCTCGTCGGGCGTGTGGTCGAAGCCGAACGTGCCACCGCCCGTGGTGACCACGACGAGGTGCACGCCGTTCGTGACGCACGCCTTCACCTCGCTGAACGCCTGCGGCAGCCGTGCTCCCAGCCGCACCACGACGTCCACGCCGGTCAGGTCGTCCGGAAAGGACGGTTCGACGCGCGGACTCGCGCTGTGTCGTTCGAGCAGGTCGGCCAGTTCGAGGCCGATGCCGTTGTCGTCGATCACCAGGACGGTCTTGCCGGTCAGGTCGACGGGCGCGGCGGGCTCGGCGGGAACGGCCCGCGGCACGAGCCGCACGAGCCTGCCCGCCGCCGGGGCTTCCGGCTTCTCCCCGAACCAGCCCACGATCGCCTCGATCGTCCTCAGCTGCGCCAGGTCGTCGACCGAACCGGCCGCCCCCAGCTCCGCGACCAGCTCGCCGACGATCTCGGCGCGCTTGATCGAGTCGATCGACAGGTCCGCCTCCAGGTCCAGACCCGGTTGCAGCATCTCCACCGGATACCCCGTGCGAGTGCTGATGGTCCGCAGCACGACCGCGCGCACGTCCTTGACCGGCCCGGCGGCGACCGGAGCGGCACTGCCGAACCAGCCGACGATGCCCTCGATCGTCTTCAGCTGGGCCAGCTCGTCCACCGAGCCCGCGGCACCCAGCTCCGCGACCAGCTCACCGACGATCTCGGTCCGCTTGATCGAGTCGATCGACAGGTCCGCCTCCAGGTCCAGACCCGGTTGCAGCATCTCCACCGGATACCCCGTGCGAGCGCTGATCGTCCGCAGCACGACCGTTCCGACGTCCTCGCGCTGCTTCGGCTCGGCGGGCTGGGCGACCACGACGGGAGCGGCGTGCTCGATCACCGGGGCCGCGGGTGGTGCGGCCGGCGCGGTGCCGAGGTAGCTCAGCAGGACGTCGCGCTGGGCGCTCACCGCGTCCCGCATCCCGTCCAGGAACTTCTCCACGATCTCGTCACGCCCCAGCCCGGCGCCGAGGCGCAGGGTCGGGAGCTCGGTCGCGGGCCGGAGCCCACCGGGCAGTGCTTCACCGTTCGCGTCCCGCACCAGACCTCCATCCACGTACCAGGACGGCCGTTGCGGCACGGCCGTGGCCGGTTCGGCCCTGTCCTCGAACAGCGGTGCCGTGTCCACCTCGACGCCCGCGACCGCCAGCTCCGCGAGCGTGCGCAGGAACGTCACGTGGTCGTCGCAGCGCAACGCCTGGTGCGGCCGGTCGCCGAGCGTCTTGCGCACCAGCGACGTCAGCACGCCGCCGGGTCCCGCCTCGACGAAGATCCGCGCGCCCGCCGCGTACATCGACTCGATCTGCTCCACGAACCGGACGCGTCCCGCGAGCTGCGCGGACAGGCCGTCGCGGACATCGGTGTGCGGCGCGGCCGACACGTTCGACCACACCGGGAAAGCCGCCTCGCCGAACGGGACCTCCGCCAGCCTGGCCGCGAACCGGTCGCGGGCGCCCGCCATCAGCGGGCTGTGGAACGCGGCGGCGACGGGGATGTCCTTGACCGGCAACCCGGCCTCGCGCAGCACCTCGACGGCGTGGCGCACGGCCTCGGTCGGGCCGGAGACCACGACCTGGTCCGGCGCGTTGTGGTTGGCCACCACGACCTCGGGCGGCAGCACCGCCTCGACCGCCTCCACCGGTGCGGTGACGGCCGCCATCGTGCCGGGGTCCTCGCCCACGGCGTCGAGCATCGCCTCGGCACGGGCGGCGCTCAGCTCCAGCAGCTCCGCGGGCCCGAGAATACCCGCCGCCGACAACGCGACGAGCTCGCCGTAGCTGTGCCCACCGGCCAGATCCGGCCGCACGCCAACGGACTCGAGCAGTGCGGTGACCATCAGCCCGGCGATGCCGAGCGCCGGCTGGGCGTTGCGGGTGTCGGTGATCTCGGCGCGCTGCCGTGCCACGTCCTCGGCGGTCAGCGCGGCCGGCGGGTACATGACCCGCTCGTACCGCGGATCCACGAAGTTCTGCAGCCACGGGAAGGCGGTGGCGAGGTCGAGCAGCATGCCGGGACGCTGGCTGCCCTGGCCGGGGTGGAGGAACGCGACCTTCGGCCGTTCTCCCCCGCGCAGCCGGACGACGTCCGACGCACGCCACGCCTCCACGTCCGCGAGCGCCTGCCGGAGGCTCTCGTGCGAGCTGACCACGAACGCCGCCCGCACGGGACCGTCACCGCACGCCGCCGCGAGCGACCGCAGCGGAACGCGGTCGTCGGCCAGTGCCGCGAGCCGTGCCGCCTCCCGTTGTGCGGCGGCCTGGTCCTCGCCGCGGATCACGAACAGCTCCGCGGGCCACACGGTGAGGCCGTGCCGTGGTTCGTCGGCACCGGTGTAGCCCGCGATCACGGTGTGGAAGTTCGTGCCGCCGAACCCGAACGCGCTGACGCCCGCGACGCGCCTCTTGCTCGTCCACGTGCGGTGGCCGAACGTGAACGGGCTGGTCTGCGCGTCCCAGAACTCGTTGGGCCGCGTGACGTGCAGCGTGCCGGGCCGGACACCGGTGTGGACGGCCAGTGCCGCCTTGATCACGCCCGCCAGGCCCGCCGCGCACTTCGTGTGGCCGATCTGCGACTTGACCGAGCCGATCGTGCACGTGCCGGGTTCGACTCCGGAGAACATCTCGGTGAGCGACGCGAGCTCTGTCCGGTCGCCCACCACGGTCCCGGTGCCGTGCGCCTCCACCATGCCCACGTCGGTGACGGGCAGTCCCGCCGCGGCGTAAGCCCGCCGCAGCGCCCGTTGCTGGCCTTCCGGCCGTGGCGCGGTGAGACCCTTCGCCCGGCCGTCGCTGGACGCGCCGATGCCCTTGATCACCGCGTAGACCCGGTCGCCGTCGCGTTCGGCGTCCTCCAGCCGCTTCAGCACGACGCACGCCACGCCCTCGCCGAGCGCGATGCCGTCCGCCGCCGAGTCGAACGTGGCGCAGCGGCCCTTGGCCGACAACGCCTTCACCGACGCGAACATCTCGTAGTCGTGGGCGCTGTTGTGCAGGTCGACGGCGCCGCACAGGACCATGTCGCTGGTGCCGCCGACGAGTTCCTTGCACGCCACGTCGAGGGCGGCGAGGCTGGACGCACAGGCGGCGTCGACCGTGTAGTTCGTGCCACCGAGGTCGAGCCGGTTGGCGACCCTGCCCGCGATCACGTTGCCGAGCACGCCGGGGAACGAGTCCTCGGTCAGCTTCGGCAGGTGGTCGTCGAGGCCGCGAATCCCCAGCGCGGGCAACGCGGTCCGCACCGTGTAGGCGTTCGCGAGGTCGGCACCGGCCTCGGCACCGAAGATCACCGACGTGCGTTCGCGGTCGAACACCCGCGTCGCGTACCCGGCGTCCTTCAACGCCCGCGCGGACACCTCCAGTGCCAGCAGCTGCGCGGGTTCGATCGAGGTCAGCGACGCGGGCGGGATGCCGTAGGCGAACGGGTCGAACTCCGTGCGCGGGAGGAACCCGCCCCACCGGTACGGGCTGCCGTGGCGTTCGGGCGACCAGCGGTCCGGCGGGACCTCGGTGATGGAGTCGGTGCCGGACAGCACGTTCGCCCAGAACTCGGCCACGTCGTGCGCGCCGGGCATGATCGCCGCCATGCCGACGATCGCGACGTCGAGCGGCTTGGCTTCTTCGCCGGTCTCCTCGGTCCCCGGCAGCACGCCGGAGACGATGTCCTCGTGCAAGCGGGCGATCGTGGTCCGTTCGGACCGCAGGGTCGCGACCTGCCCGATCATGAACATGCCCTCGCGGCGCTGTTCGTCCTCGCCGACCTCGACCAGGCCGCCCTCCCCGCGCACGAGCCCGCGGCTGGCCAGCCGGAGCCGGCCGAGGTTGAGCTGTTCGAGCCGTTCCCAGCTCTCCTGCTTCGGCAACCCGGCCAGCTCGGCGCGGGCCTGCTCGAAGGTGTCCACATAGGACGTCTGGGCGCACCGGACGGCGTGGCCGGGCGAGGTCTCCAGCAGCGCGGTGTCCTCGCACTCCAGCGCGACCTGCTGGAACACCGGCTGGATCGCGCCGTGCGTCACGGCTTCCTCGGTGAACAGGTAGGCCGTGCCGACGAGCACGCCGACGGCGGCGCCCGCGGCGGCGATCGGCGCGGTCATCGCCGAGATCATGGCGGCCGAGCGGGCGTCGTGAACGCCCCCGGCGAACAGGACCGCGACGTCCTTCTCGCGTCCGCGCAGGACGTCGATCTGCTGCTGCCAGAGGGTGAAGCTGGTGCGCGGCCCGGTGTGGCCGCCGCACTCGGAGCCCTCGAAGACGAACTTGCGCGCGCCCTCATCGAGGAACCGGCGCAGCAGGGCGGGCGACGGGACGTGCAGGAACGCCTCGATGCCCGCGTCCTCCAGCTCCCGTGCCTGCGTCGGCGTGCCTCCGGCGACGATCGCGTACCCCGGCTTCACCGCCAGCACGGCTTCCATCTGCCGCGCCCGCAGCTCGGGTGGCGCGAAGCCGAGCAGGCCGACGCCCCAGGGCCGGTCACCGAGCTTCGCGGAGGTCTCCTCCAGCACCGCGCGGACCGCGTCGCCCTCCATCAGCGCGAGCGCGAGGAACGGCAACGCACCGCCCTCGGCGACCGCCGCGGCGAACGCGGGCTGGTCGCTGACGCGCGTCATCGGGCCTTGCGCGATCGGGTAGCGCAAACCGGGAACACGCTCGCAGAACGGCCCGCCGATCCGGATCGGACCGTGCTCACCCGCCAGGGTGAGATTGTGCCGAATACCACGCTCAATGGCGCCGACGACACCACCGACAGTGCCGAACGACGTACTGTTGAAATCGGCCAAGGCACCTTCCTGGCCTATTTCCAGCGCGTTGTGCCGAACATGCACACGAACGCCGCCGCTGACAACGGTGTCCGCGCCGTCCATCAGGCGGATGGCGTTGACAAATTCACGTGAAATGTGTTTTCGCACTTCGGCGACGAGCGCGAGCTGTCCTTCCAGCACCACCCCGCGGGCCCCGCCGGCGATGGCGGCCGCCGCCGTGTCGGGCCCGATGGACCCGGCCACCCAGACCGGCAGATCGGTCAGCGCGAGCACCTGCTGGAGCAGCACGAACGCGGGCGACACACCCGCTCTGCCACCCGACTCGGCGCCCTTCGCGATCACCCCGGCGGCACCGCGCTCGATCGCCTCCACGGCCTCCGCCGTCGAGGTGACGATCGCGAGCAGACGACGTTCGCCCAGCTCAGCGGGGCTTGGCCGGTACTCGGTGAGGTCGGCGACGACCGTGTCGACGGCGTCCGGGAGTGCTCCCGTCACGGGTCCGCGCACCCGCACCCCGAACGAGCCGGGGTGCCGCGCGGTGACGCGGGCAAGATCGGCGGTGGCGCCGGGCCCGAGGTCGAGCACACCGAGTGCGCCCGCTCTCTCGGCCGCGACGACGAGGGCCGGGTTGGGGGTGCCGAAGGGGCTCAGACACAGCACCCGTTCACGATCCGACGGCATGTCACTGCGCTCACTTCCTCACCCTGCAGGGGTGGGGAGAAAGGAATTCAGCTCTGGTTCCTACTGGCCGGTACGGTTAGTGCTTGGTCACCGTACGCACAGATCGGAGGGTCCGTCGAGAGGGGTGTTGAAACTTTCTCATCTACGTAACCTGACGAATGGCCCCAAATGGACGGGGGTATTACGCCGGTTCGCGGATGGCGCCCTGTGCTATGGCAGCGGGCGGACGTCGGCCAGCAACTGTTCGATGGTGCGGCGCGCGATGCCCGCGAGGAACGGGTTCGTGTCGCGGTAGTACGGCAGCGCGGCCACCGCCATCTCCAGCGCCCACCCCCGTGCCCGGACCCACGTCGCGTCGTCGAACTCCTCCAGCTCACGCCGGAACCGCGCTCTCCCGCGTTCGTCCAGGAAGATCCACGCGGTCATGAGATCCGCGGCGGGATCACCCACTCCCGCCGCACCCCAGTCGATCACCCCGGTCAACGCGCCGTTCGTGAACAACAGGTTGCCCTGGTGCAGATCGGCGTGCAGCCACCGCGCGGGCCCGTCCCAGTGCGGCGCGTCGAGCACTTCCCGCCACAGCGCGAACAACCGCTCGTCGCCGCCGACCTCCGCGATACCGGCCCGGACGCCCTCATCGCTGTCGGAGTGGTCGAGCCTCCCGCGGTAGGTCGTCCAGGGCCGTCCATCGGTCTCGACCGCGTGCAGCGCCCGGACGAGGCCGGCGAGCCTCACCGGTGTGTCCGCGTCGGTGTCCTCGACCGGGGCGATCTCGCCCGGCAGCCAGCACACCACCGACCAGCGGAAGGGGTAGTTCTCCGTCGGATCGCCCAGCTCCAAGGGCTCCGGCACCGCGAGCGGCAGGTGCGGCGCGAGTTTCGGCAGGGTGATGAAGTCCTTCTCGGCCTGGTGCTGCGCCCGCTCGATGCGAGGCAGCCGCACGGCCAGTTCGTCACCGAGACGGTAGATGGCGTGGTCGGTGCCACCGTGCCGGACCTGGGTGATCGGAAGCCCTTGCCAGCACGGGAACTGCGCGCGGATCAGACCGTCCACAAGAGACGGATCGGTCGGCGTCTCGTCCTTGTGCATCCAGGTGCTCCCAGCGGGTCCGGTTCTCCCGCATGCAACACCGGACCCGCTGGGCTGGCAACTCGTTTTCGGACAAACTCACCCGGCGCGGCGGTCCGCCAGCCGCACCACGTTCTCCGGTCCTTCCACCCGCACGCGCCCGCTGGACGCCACCAGGTATCCCACCCCGCGCACGGTCTGGATCACGTCCGCCGCGGTCCCGAGCTTCTGCCTCAACCGCCGCACGTGCACGTCGACCGTGCGCGCACCGCTGTAGTCGTCCTCGATGCCCCACACCGACGACAGCAGCTCGCGGCGGCGGTGCACGCGGTCCGGGTGGGCGCACAGGTGCAGCAGCAGCTCGAACTCCAGTCTGGTCGTCTCGACGGGCTCGCCGCGGAGCAGGACCTGCCGGAGGTGTGGCAGGACTCTCACCTCCGCGTCGGCGGGCACCGGCTCGGCCGCGGGCTGGACGAGGCCCGCGTCCTTCATGGCGGCGAGGAGTCTCAGCGCGACCGCCTCGTCCTCGGTGTCGATGGTGATGCTGAACCGCATCGTCGGTCTCCTCGTCAGGTCTTCGGCAGGCCCTGGGGGTTGATCTCCGACGTGGGCACCGCCTCGTCGGACAGACCCCAGCGCTTCAGCACCTCGGCGTACTTGCCGTTGGCGATGAGCTGGTTGAGCGCCTCCTGGACCGGGCCGACGAGCCCGCTGCCCTTCTTGGTGGTCGCGGCGATCTTGCCCTGGACGGTCGCGCCGCCGGAGAAGCTGCCGATCACCTCGGTCTGGCCGGACGTCGCCGCGTGGTAGGCGGACACGGGGTTCGGGCCCAGGTAGGCGTCGATGCGCCCGGACTGCAGGGCGAGGTAGTAGTCGGAGGAGTTCTGGTAGTACTTGATGTCGGTGGCGGGCAGCCCGGCGGCGACGTTGCGCTCGTTCCAGTCCACCAGGATCTTCTCCTGGTTGGTGCCGGAGCCGACCGCGATCACCTTGCCCGCGACGTCCTCCGGGCTCTTCACCCGCCAGGTGCCGCCCTTCTTCGCCTCGAACGCCAGCGTGTCCAGGCGGTAGGTGGCGAAGTCGTACTTCTCCTTGCGCGCCTCGGTGACGGTGATGTTGGACAGGCCGAGGTCGTAGGCGCCGCTGTCGAGGCCGACGAAGAGGTTCTCCCACGACGTCACCTCCAGCCTCGGCTTGAGGCCGAGCACGTCGGCGACCAGGGTGGCTATGTCGGTCTCGACGCCGATCACGGTCTTGTCGTCGGTGGCGTAGAAGCGCAGCGGTGGTGCTGTGCCCGCGGAACCGCCGATGACGAGCTCGCCCTTGGCTCTGAACTTCTCCGGGACCTTCGCGGCGATCTGGTCGTCCTTCGCCGCGGTCACGCGGTTCTGGTCCGGCGACAGGTTGACGTTCAGGTTCGCGCCACCGCTGGTCTCCGGTTCACCACCCGCGGTTCCACAGGCGGCGAGAACCAGGGTCAGCGCGGCCAGAAGCGTTTTGCGCACAACAGACTCCTTCTAGAGAACTTTGGACAGGAACGCGCGGGTGCGGTCGTGGGCCGGGTTGTCGAGCACCTCGGCCGGTGTGCCCTGTTCGACGATCACGCCCTGGTCCATGAACACGATCCGGTCGGCCACCTCGCGGGCGAAGCCGATCTCGTGCGTGACGACGACCATCGTGGTGCCGGACCGCGCGAGGTCGCGCAGCACGTCCAGCACCTCGCCGACCAGCTCCGGGTCCAGGGCGGACGTCGGTTCGTCGAACAGGACGACCTTCGGCTGGGTGGCGAGGGCCCTGGCGATGGCGACGCGCTGCTGCTGGCCGCCGGAGAGCTGCCGCGGGTACGACCCCGCCCGGTCGCCCAGGCCGACGCGGTCGAGGAACTGCCGCGCGGACGCCAGGTCCGCCGCCTCCGCCACGTTCTCCAGCGCGGTCAGGTGCGGGAACAGGTTGAAGTTCTGGAAGACGAACCCGATGTCCTTGCGCTGCTTGAGGATCTCGCGTTCTTTCAGCTCGTGCAGCTTCCCGCCGCGTTTGCGGTAGCCGATCAGCCTGCCGTCGATGGTGATGAACCCGCGGTCGACCTTCTCCAGGTGGTTGATCGTCCGCAGCAGGGTCGACTTGCCCGACCCGGACGGCCCGAGCACCACGACGACCTCGCCGGCCGCGACCTCCAGCGACACCCCGCGCAGCACCTCCAGCGAGCCGAAGCTCTTGTGCACGCCCAAAATCTCGATCACCGGCGGTCTCCTCGCGCGAAGTGGCGCTCGACGTAGTGCTGGCCGATCGAGAGCAGGGTGGTCAGGACGATGTACCAGACGGTCGCCACCATGAGCAGCGCCACGACCCGCGCGTTGCGTCCGTAGATCACCTGCACCTGGTAGAACAGCTCACCGATCGCCATCACGGACACCACGGACGTGCCCTTGAAGAGGCTGATCACCTCGTTGGCGGCGTTGGGCAGGATCGACCGCATCGCCTGCGGCAGCACGATCCTGCGGAACTGCCGCAGCCGCGGGATGCCGAGCGCCGCGGCGGCCTCCAGCTGTCCCCGGTCGACCGAGACGACGCCGGACCGCACGATCTCCGCCGCGTAGGCGGCCTGGTGCAGCGCGAGGCCGAGGACGGCGGCGCCCATCGGGCTGATCAGCTCGATGGTCTCGAAGCTCACGAGCTCCGGCCCGAACGGGACGCCGAGGCTCAGCCGCTGGTAGAGGTAGGAGATGTTGAACCAGAACAACAGCTGCACGATCAGCGGGATCGACCGGAACGCCCAGATGTAGGTCCAGCCCACGGCCCGCAGGAACGGGCTGCGCGACATCCGCAGCACCGCCACCACGACGCCGAGGGCGAACCCGAGCGCGGTGCCGAGCACGGTCAGCAGGACGGTCGTGCCGACGGCGGTGAGGATCGACTGCGCGGTGAAGTAGCGGGCGAACGTCGGCCAGTCCCATGCGGGGTTGGTGACGAGGCCGTGGACGAACTGCGCGACCAGCACCAGCACGAACGCGACGCCGACCCAGCGCCACGGGTGCCGTGCCGGCACGACGGGTAAGGATGCCGGATCTTCATCCTTTGTGGACACCAGCGTGAGGGTGCCTGGAGAGGCCATGAGGAGTCCTTGCTGCGGCGGGAACGTGAAGCGAGCGAGCGGAGTCAGCTCGCGCAGTCGTCGCGGCGACAGGAGAACGGGATGGCCGTTGCGAAGCCGGTCATCCCGTCCCCCTTTCCCTGCGCTCCTCCAACAGAGCGTTCACTCGACGACGTTCACGTTAAAGACCGGCGAATCGGCGGGGCAAGGACGTCCACGTGGTGAACAACTATCGGAGTCCGAGATGCTCCCTTAGCGTCGTACCCGTGTAGTCCTCCCGGAACACTCCCCGTTCCTGCAACAACGGCACGACGGTGTCCGCGAACTCGTCCAGCCCGCCGGGCGTCACGTGCGGGACGAGGATGAAGCCGTCCGCAGCGTCGGCCTGCACGAGGTCGTTGATCTGCGTCGCGACGGTGTCCGCCGAGCCGATGAACGTCTGCCGGGCGCTGACGTCGATCACGAGGTCGCGGATCGAGAGGTTCTTCGCGGCGGCCCGCTCCCGCCACTCCCGCACGGTCTCCGCCGGGTCCTTGAACATCCGGACGCTCGCGCGGCCCTTCGCGATGGTGTTCTCCCCCGCCACCGGCTCCACGTCCGGCAGCGGTCCGTCCGGGTCGTACGCGCTGAGGTCGCGGTTCCACACCTGCTCCAGGAACCGGATCGCGGTCGCGCCGCTGACCTGCTGCCGCCGCACCACCGCCGCCTTCTCCTGGGCGTCCGCGTCCGTGTCGCCGAGGACGAACGTGGCGGCGGGCAGCACCACCAGCTGGTCGGACGTGCGGCCGTACTTCGGGAGCCTGTCCTTGACGTCGCGGTAGAACTTCTGTCCCGCCTCCAGGGTGCCGTGGCGGGAGAAGATCGCGTCGGCGGTGGCGGCGGCGAACTCCCTGCCCTCCTCGGAGTCACCGGCCTGGAGGATCACAGGACGGCCCTGAGGGGAATGCGGAACCCCGAAGGTTCCGCTGATGTCGAAGTGCTGGTCCTTGTGCTCGAACGGGCCGACGCCGGTGTCGAAGAGCTTCCAGGCCGTGCGCAGGAACGACTCGGCGCGCGTGTAGCGGTCCTCCTGCTTGAGGAACCCGCCGCGGCGGAAGTTCTCCCCGGTGAACGCGTCCCACGACGTGACGACGTTCCACGCGGCACGTCCGTCGGACAGGTGGTCGAGCGAGGCGAACTGCCTGGCCACCTCGTACGGCTCGTTGAACGTCGAGTTGATCGTGCCGGCGAGCCCGAGCCGGTCGGTGACCGCGGCGAGCGCGGCGAGGACGGTGAACGTGTCGGGCCTGCCGACGACGTCGAGGTCGTAGATCTTGCCGCCCTGCTCGCGCAGCCGCAGTCCCTCGGCGAGGAAGAAGAAGTCGAACTTCGCGCGCTCGGCGGTCTGTGCCAAGTGGACGAACGACTCGAAGTCGATGTGGCTGCCCGCCTGGGGATCGCTCCACACGGTCGTGTTGTTCACGCCGGGGAAGTGCGCGGCGAGGTGGATCTGCTTGGTCATCTCGCGCTCCTTCAGGCGAACTGGTTGGCAGGACGGGTGAGACCGAGGTGGCCGCGCAGGGTCGTGTGCTCGTACTCGGCGCGGAACAGGCCGCGCCGCCGGAGCTCGGGCACGACCTCGCGGGTGACGTGCGTGAGGTCGCCGTGCAGGCGGAAGCCCGCGAACCCCTCGGCGTGCCAGGCCACCAGCTGGTCGATCGGCGTCGTGGCTTCGACGTCTCGGAACACGAGCTTGTCGGACTCCGACAGTTCGTCGGAGAACACGATGTCCCCCACCGGTTCCACGGCCGCGATCGGCGGATGTCCCTGCGGCGGGCGTGGTGTGATCGACGGGCCGCGCACGGAGAACCAGCGGCCCTCGAAGTCGATGTAGTGCAGCTTCTCGCGGTCGATGAACCGGCCGGTGGCGACGTCGCGGATCTCGGCGTCGTCCTCCCAGCTGTCCCACAGCCCGCGCAGCACCTCGGCGTAGTCGGCCGCCTCGTCCCACAGGCCGGTGAGGTCGTCGCGGCGGCCGAAGTGCCGTGCCACAGCGGGTTCCGGCGCGACCGCCAGCTGGACGCCCGCACGGCCCTTGCTCACGTGGTCGAGCGTCGCGATGGCCTTGGACAGGTGGAACGGCTCGGTGTGCGTGACCACCGCCGTCGGCACCAGCCCGATCCGCGAGGTGAGCGGCGCGATCCTGGCCGCCGTGAGCACGGCGTCGAGCCCCGGACGGCCGTCGAGAGCGTCGTCGAACGTCACGAAGTCGAGCTTGGCGTCCTCGGCCTCGCGCACGAGCCCGGCCCAGTGCCTCGCGCCGAACGCGTCGTCGCCGGTCGCCTGGAGCGCGACGGCGAGGTGCAGTCGTGTGCCCACCGGTCCCCCTCTCTTCGGTTTTCTCGCATTCTGTGCGCGCGGCGGTGCCCTCCGCTGGGGCGGCCACTGGGTGGGAAAGACCGGCGGGACGGGAATATTTTCGCGCTTGCGCACCGCGGCCGACCGGTGTCACGATCTTGGGCATGTCGACTCGAAGGGGCGGTAACGCCCTCGCGCTGTGAGCGCACCGGGCGGGCTCGAGGCCCGCTCTCCCGAACTGCTCCGCGAAGAATGGCTGGGCCATGCGCTGAGCACCGCACCCGCAGACCGTCCCGCGGCCGAGAACGCCGTCGCGCGGCTCTACGCCGCCACCGGCAGGCCACCACCGCGGTTCGTCTGGGTGGACTCCCCGCTGGCGGCCACGAAGGTGTTGCCCACCAGCAAGGTCACGCGCATCGACCGGTCGTGGCAGACCGTCGGGGCGCAGATCGCGGCGCTGCTGTCCCGGTTGCGGCATCCGCCGCGGCGGGGTGACTGGAAGGGCGACCCACCGCGCACCACGCTGCACCGCGTCATCCGCGACGGCCTCGTTCCCGCGATCAACTCCACGATGCCCGCCTCGCCGGGCATCGGCTGGGCCGGTCAGCACGACGCGGACTGGCTCGCGGAGCTGCGCGCGCCCCGTGACCCGCTGGCCGGCGCCTGGGCGACGCTCGGGCGTTCGACCGGCTGGTGGTGGCCACGCGAGGACGTGTGCGTGCTGGCCGAACGGCCGGTCGAGCTGCACGTGGACGAGAACTCGTTGCCCCACAACGACAACGGCCCGGCGATCACGTTCGCCGACGGCAGCCACGCCCATCTCTGGCACGGCAGGCCCGTGCCGCGGTGGGTGGTCGAGGAACCGGACCTGGTCCGGATCATGACCGAACGCCGGAGCGACGTGAAGCTGTGCGCGGCCGAACGCCTCGGCTGGGCCGGCTACGTCGAGCAGGCAGGACCACCGTTGCTCGGCACGGCGCCCGACCCCGGCAACCCGGGCTGCGAGCTGCGGCTCTACGCCCTGTGGGAAGGCGTGAACCTGCTGGCCGTCGTCAACGGCTCGGCCGAGCGCGACGGCACCCGCCGCCGCTACTGGCTGCCGGTGAGCCGGTGGGTGCGCGACCCGCTGAGCGCCGCCGCCTCGACCTACGGCCTGAACGCCTCCCAGTACGCCCAACTTCGACGACGCACCTGAGAACCCACATGAACCTCGCTGAACTCGTCGACCGCACCAGCGTCGACACGCTCGACCACCTCGAGCGCCAGACCACCATCCCCGTCGTCGACGGCCTGCAGGCCCAGGGCGACCTGATCGTCATCCCGCTCTCGATGACCGGCCTCCCGGTGGGAGAGACCGCGAACCGGGAGGTCCCGCCCGAGGGCGTGCACCTCATCGCCGGGGCGAACGGCCGCAACCCGCACGTCCTCGTCGCCGACCCGCACACCTGCCGGTGGGCGCCCGGTGAGTTCTACCTGGCCCTGGTCGAGAACACCGGCCCCGTCTACCTGCTGCACCCCGAGCACGGCGGCACCGGCATCGCTCCGGGCCGGTGGATCGTCCGGCGGCAGTTCGACGCCACGGGACCGGTCGCGGACTGAGAACGTTGCCTTGACGTGCGCGTCAAGGTTTAGCGTTCCCGTCATGAGGATCGGCGAACTGGCCAGGCGAGCCGGGACCACCACGCGTGCGCTGCGCTTCTACGAGTCCGAAGGGCTGCTGGAGGCGCGGCGCACGGCCAACGGCTACCGCGAGTACGGCGAGCACGACCTGCGGCTGGTGCGGGAGATCCAGTCGTTGCAGGCCGTCGGGCTGTCGTTGGAGGACACCCGGCCGTTCGTGGCGTGCCTGCGCGCGGGGCACGAGTCGGGCGACTCGTGCCCCGACTCGCGGGAGGTCTACCGGCGCAAGCTCGCCGACGTGGACGCCTGCCTGGAACGGCTGAACACCGTCCGGGAGTTCCTGCTGGCCAGACTCGCCTTCCAGGACCCGTGCCTAGTACCAGAGGAGACCCAGTGCAGCTGACCGACGGCACCTTCACCGAATGCACGAGAACCGGCACCGTGCTCGTCGAGTTCTGGGCGCAGTGGTGCGGACCGTGCCACATGCTCTCGCCCGTGCTCGACGAGATCGACCGCGAGCGCGACGACCTGACCGTGCTGCGGATCAACGCCGACGAGAACACCGCGACGGCACGCGACCACCAGGTGATGTCGCTGCCGACGATGATCCTCTTCCGCGACGGCGTGCCGATCCGGCAGATCGTGGGAGCGCGTCCCAAGTCCAGGCTGATGGCGGAGCTGGACGACGCGCTCACCGCCTGATCCGCCTATCTTCTAGCACATGCTCGGTCTTGAACTCGTGGTCGTGCTGGGCGTGTGCATCCTCGCGAGCAGCGTCGCGGCCGGGCGGCTGCGCGTCGCCGCTCCGGTCCTGCTCGTCGCGTGCGGCGCGGCCCTCGGTTTCGTCCCGGTCTTCCACGAGGTCAGCCTGCCGCCGGAGGCGATGCTGCTGATCTTCCTCCCGGCGCTGCTGTACTGGGAGAGCCTCAACACCTCGTTGCGCGAGATCCGCACCAACCTGCGCCCCATCGTGCTGCTCAGCACGCTGCTGGTGCTCGCGACCGCGGCGGCGGTGGCGGCGGTCGCCCACGCGATGGGCCTCGGCTGGGGTCCCGCGTGGGTGCTGGGCGCGGCGCTCGCCCCCACCGACGCGACCGCCGTCGCGGCCATCGCGCGGGGCATGCCGCGCCGCACCACCACGATCCTGCGCGCCGAGTCGCTGATCAACGACGGCACGGCGCTCGTCATCTACGCCATCGCCGTCTCGATCACCGTGGGCGAGCAGGAGTTCAGCGCCGGCGTGATCAGCCTGCGGCTGCTGCTGTCCTACGCGGGCGGCGCGCTCGCGGGCCTGCTCGTGGCCTGGCTGGCCGTGCAGGTGCGCAAACGCCTCGACAACCCGTTGCAGGAGACGGTCACCAGCATCCTCACCCCGTTCGCCGCGTTCCTGCTCGCCGAGGCGGTCCACGGCTCCGGCGTGATCGCCGTGGTGACGTGCGGCCTGACGCTGGCCCGCGTCGGCCCGCGGCTGGTGCGCGCCGACACCCGCCAGGTGAGCTACGCGTTCTGGGGCGTCGCGACGTTCCTGCTGAACGCCTCGTTGTTCGTCCTCATCGGACTCCAGGCCAACGCCGCCGTCCGTTCGCTCGACAGCTCGGAGGTCCTCACCGCGTTCGGCGGCATCGGCCTCGTGGCGCTGACGGTGGCGGGCACCCGCCTGCTGTGGGGCTACACGACCCCGTACGTCATCAGGGCGGTGGACCGCCGCCCGCAGCAACGGCTCCGCCGCGTCGGCGCACGGCAGCGCCTGGCGTCGTCGGCCGTCAGCTTCCGCGGCGCCGTCTCACTGGCGGCCGCGCTGGCCGTGCCCGAGACGGTGGTGGACGGCGGGCCGTTCCCGTTCCGCGAGGAGATCATCCTCATCACGTCCGGCGTCGTCGTGCTGACGCTGATCGTCCAGGCGGTCCTGCTGCCCACGATCATCCGCGTCGCACAGCTGCCGGAGGACACCGCGCTGGAGAAGGAGATCCAGCTGGCCCAGTCGACGGCGTCCGAAGAGGCTTTCGAGGCGCTGCCCGAACTGGCGGACAAGGTCGGTGCCTCGGACGTCGTCTACAAGCGCGTGCGCGCCGAGTACGAGCACCACCTGGACGTCGTGCGGGGCAAGCAGGCGGGCGACGAGGAGGTGGCGCGGTCGGAGCTCGAGTACACCGCGCTACGGCTGGAGCTGATCGCGCACAAGCGGGCGACGGTCGTGCGGCTGCGCGACGAGGACGCGATCGACGACATCGTGCTGCGCACCATCCAGCGCAAGCTCGACGTCGAGGAGGTCCGGCTGGCCCGTCGCGAGGTCGAGGACGAGTAACCGGACGGTGCCCGCGCACCGTCCCCAGCTCCTAAGCACTCCGCCAGAGGTTCTGCCCCCTCCTCCCGCCACACACCCGCCCGCGTGTCACCCAGCCAGCGGTCCCCGCCTGCACTGCGTCACGTGGCTTGGGAACGCGGGGGCCCTACGTTTCCCTACATGGGACGTAGGGCCCCCGCGTACTACACGGGAAACACGAAAGAGAGTCGCGAGCGAGGTGGGGCGTTACGGACAGCAGTGCTGGAAGCGTGCTTAGTTGGCGACCTTCTTGGCCTCGTCGACCGCGGTCTGCCAGGCTTCTTCCGGCTTCTTGCCCTGCTCGACGGACTGGAGCGCCGGGCCGAACACGTCGTCCTGGATCTGCCCGTCGGCGGGACCCTTGTACTGCGCGGCCTTCACCTTCTGCACCTGCGCCGCGTACAGCGCGCCCGCCTTCACGTTGCCGAAGTAGGCGTTGACGCTCTCCAGCAGCGTCCTGTCCTCGATCGCGTCGAACTGGCTGGGGAACGTGCCCTTGGCCTGGAACGCCTTGATCTGCTGCTCGGGGGCGGTCAGCCAGGCGGCGAGCTTCGCGGCCTCGGTCGCGTTCTTGCCCTGCTTCGGCACGGTCAGGTACGAGCCGCCCCAGTTGCCGCCGCCGTCCGGGAACGAGTCCGCGACGGCCCACTTGCCCGCGTTCTCCGGCCCCGCCTGGGTCTCGATGACACCGAGCATCCACGACGGGCACGTCCTGGTGGCGAAGGTGCCGGCCTTGAACGCGTTGTTCCACTCGTCGCTGAAGGCGGCCAGCTTCGCCGACTGCCCCTTCTCCACGGCCGCGACGACGCGGTCCCAGTCGCCGCGGATGGCCGGGTTGGACTCGACCACGAGCTCGTCGGAGGTGTTGAAGTAGCCGACGTCGTGCTGGTTGTGCATGGCGTTGAAGATCTGGGAGGCGCTGTCGAACCACGCGACGCCCGGAACCTTCTTCACGAACTGGTCGCCCGCCGCGAAGTAGCTCTCCCACGAGGCGAAGAGCGGCCGGACGGCGTCCGGGCTGGACGGCAGACCGGCCCGTTCGAAGAGGTCCTGGCGGTAGCACATGGCGAGCGGGCCGATGTCCGTGCCGTAGCCGATCAGCTTGCCGTCCTTGGTGGTGGCCGCGTCGGCCTTCCACTTCAGCCAGCGGTCGGGCGTGACGTCGTCGGGGCCGATGTCGCCGAGGTCGCTGAACTTGTCGGCCTTCGCCATCAGCCGGCTCAGGTAGCCCTCCTCGACCGCCTCGATGTCGGCCAGGCCGGAGCCCTGCTCCAGTTTCGCGAAGAGGTTCTCGTGGTGCGGGCCGCCCTGGGCGGTCTTGCGCTGGGAGATCTTGACGTCCGGGTTCGCCGCCTCGTACTCCTTGAAGAGCTCCTCGTACCCGAACTCGTTGAACGTGGCGATGGTCAGCTCGGTCTTGCCGTCGGCGGTCTCGCTCCCGGTCCCGGCCGTGCCGCAGGAGGCGACGGCTGCGGACACGGCAGCGAGAACCACCACGTTGCTCCAACGACGGAGACGCACGGTGAAACTCCTCTGGCTGCGGCGGCGATTCTGGGAGCGCTCCCAGACGCCCGGAGTCTCATATCACCCATTAGGCGGTGTCAAGCAGGCCAACCTGTCGATTCCGCGTCACCGTGACTGCCGGTTTCCGGGAACGCTCCCAGAAGTGAGGACCCGTCACTTGGACTGGTTACGTCGGAATGGAGGTGGAGTCGCAGGTCAGTTCCCGCCAGGACGGTCGCCGACGGCCATCGCTTTGACACAAACGACCGCCGGACCCGCCACCAACCGTCTCAACAGGGACTACACCCTTGTTGCCGGGACGTGACGCGGTTGCCACCGTCGCGTTATCCGACCCGCGTTCACGCTGTTCACGTGCCGCGACCACCCAGTCACACAGCGCCTTCCGTCACAAAACTAGCTGACGAGCGAGAGGCGACGGGCCGGCGCCTGCACGTCGGCGGAGACGGCCGACGGGATCTCGACCTCCTCGCCGCCGATCTCCCGCGTGATCCACGCGCCGGACTCCACCATGACCTTCAGCGTGCGGGTGTCGAGCGCGCTGATCCGCCCGTAGTACCACTCGTCGGTGGCGAGCGACCCCATCCGGTCGCCCAGCCTCTTCTTGATCTCCAGGACGCGCTGGTACAGCGTCTGCACGAGCGCGTTGCGGTCGTACGGCCCCTGCAAGCCGGTGCGGATGCGGTCCTCGATGCCGCGCGGCACGCCCTCGGAGTCCGGCATCAGCATGGTCGTCCAGGCCCGCGACTTCTCGCGGTACTGCAGCTGCTGCATGATCCCCTCGTGCTGCGCGAAGTCCGCGGCCCGGAACGGCTTGCCGCGCCAGCGCTTCTGGAGGTTCACGGCCAGCGAGAGCGCGCTCTTCAACCCGGTGTTGAGACCGCGGCCGGGCCAGAAGTGCAGCGAGTTGGCGGCGTCCCCGAGCAGGAAGCCGAACGTCGACGGCGCGAGCTGCGCGGTGAACTTCGACATCTGCTGCATGCCGAGCGTGAACGAGTTGATCGCCACCACGTCGGCCACCCCGACACCGAAGAACCGCAGCCCGTCGAGAATCCGCGGCCACAGGAACGACAACCGGTCCACCGACGGCTTGAACACCGCGCGGTGCCGGTCGCAGACGAACCGCCCGTTGTCGGGACGCATCGAGCACCCGAACTTGCCGATGCACGACACCGGCCCGCTCTCACCGAGCGCCACGATCTCCGACGCCTCCTCGGTCGTGAGCCGCATGTTGATGAAGCCACCACCGAGAGAGTTGAAGAGGAACCTGTTCTGCGCCACCGTCAACGGCACCGTGTGCTCGTCGGGCACCTTGGCCGTGACACGGATGCCGAGCACCCGCTCGTCGAGCGGCGACCCGTCCACCGAGAACAACTCCCTGCTGGGCGTGCCGAAGTGCTCCCGCAACGAGTCGCGCGTGGCGGACCGCGCGCCGTCGGCGATGGCGAGAACGTGCAGACCGTCCCACCGAGCGGGCTTCTCGTAGGCGGCGGGGACGAGCTCGATGCCGTAGACGTCCTGCGCCATGTCGAGCAGGCAGTCCTCGATCCAGCGGACCTTGATGTTGCGCGGACGCCCCTTCGACGCGGGCGAGTCGGGACCGAGCGGCCACATCTCGGAGAACCGGCCGGGCACGAACAGCCGCTGCTGCACAGCCTCCGGCAACGCGGCCCACACGTTGCTCTGCAACGTGACGACCTGCTCGCGCCGGTTGTTGCCCTCGGCTGCCCCGCGCCACACCACGCGGTCACCCCGGCGCATCCACCGGCGGTCGTGCACACGGATCGAGACCTGGTCCCCCAGCAACGACTTCAGCGTGCACGCGTAGGCCAGTCCGACCGGGCCCCCGCCCGCCACGTCCACCCGCAACGGCGCCGTACGGCGCAGCGGCACGATCTTGCTGCCCTGCTTGGGCAGCAGCACCGTCGGGCCACAGCGGCCGATCAACACCGTCTTCTCGTCTGCCATGACCCGTCCCCTCGTCCCCGTGCGTTCGGCGGTTACACGTGAGGGGGCGTGCGGCGGTTCAACGAGTTTCGAGGAAATTTTTCCAGGCGGTCCGGCTGAAGGTCAGGACGCCGCCGGAGGGGTTCTTGGAGTCGCGCACGAGAGCGTCGCCGGGCAGGGCCACCTCGACGCAGTCGCTGTCCTCCGTACCGCCGCTGTGGCTGCTCTTACGCCAGGACAGCTCAACACAGTTGTCGTCCTCGGTCGCGCCGCTGTGCGTGCTCTTACGCCATACGCGTTCCTGTGTCATCGAGGTCCTCTCGCGGTAGGCCGGCGTACTCAGCCAGCTTGCTCCGCGATTGTTCCGCATCCAAGGCGAACTCGGCCAAACGGTCGAACAGCAACCGGGCCCTCACGATCGCGCCAGGATCCTGCACGAACACCTTCACCAGGTCGGAGTCGACGAACGCCACGGGCATCGCCTTGGGGAACTCCCAAAGGGTGCAGTCGTGAGCGAGCACCGGTGCATCCGCCGGGATGATGCGGATCATGAAGGCGCCGCGCATCAGGCGGGCGTACTGCTCCCTCATGACGTGGCTGTCCCCGACCTGTGTCTGCAACGCGCGCTCATGGATGTAGAACAAGGAGTCAGGCCGGTCGTGCCTCCGCAGGATCGCCTGGCGGTCTGTCCGGAACTGCACAAGCGCCGGGATTCGTTCCTCGGCGACGAAGCCAGCCATCCGGTACACCCCCGCCGCGTACTCCGGCATCTGCAGAAGTCCTGGGATGGACTGCGAGTCGTAGCGCCTGATCGACTTCGCCGTCGACTCGGCCATCGCGAGCGTTCGCAGGTTGTCGGACACCTGCACGATGTACTCGTCGAACGCGTACCGGTACCGGCGCTTGAAGTCCTCGAAGTAGTCGATGTCCTTGTCGCACATCGACAGGTACTGCACGAGGTCGATCTCGCTGGCACGGTACTTGCCGGTCTCGATCGTCGAGAGCTTGCTCGGGTCCCAGCCGAGGCGGAGCGACAGCGCGGCACCGGTCAGCCCGGTGCAGGTCTCGCGCAACCGGCGCAGTTCGTCGCCCAGGTCCCGGCTGTAGGCGGTGGAGGGGGTGGTCGTGGCCATGGACCGACGCTAGGGCTTGCTCGAAGAGCAAAAGGTGCACCGACGGGTGAAAAATCACCCGAGTCGATCTTCAGCTCGCTCATAGGAAAGGCCCAGCGGCCCCACAGCTTGGCGGACGACGATTCACGACCATGACTCGACGTCGCAGAGCCCTGATGATCAACGGGCTGCTGGTGGTGGTGCTCCTCGGCGCCGGTGTGGCCGGCTATCTGGTGTTCTTCGGCTCCTCCGGCAGCGCCCAGCCCACCGCCGCCCGCACGGCCGCCGCGGCCACCCGGGACGTCAGCGAGGTCGTGACCGCCTCCGGGACCGTGCAGAGTTCGTTCAGCGCCGCCGCGTCGTTCGGGGCGAGCGGCACGGTCACCGAGATCAACGTCAAGGTGGGCGACACCGTCACGAAGGGGCAGCAGCTCGCCAAGCTCGACCCGACGCAGGCGCAGCTGCAGGTCGACATCGCGCAGGGCAACCTGAACGCGGCGCTGGAGAAGGGCACCGGCACCAACGCGTTGCTCACGGCGTACCGGCAGGCGCAGCTCGCGCTTCAGCAGGCCAAGGAGACGCTCGCCGCCACTGTGCTCACCGCGCCCGGCGACGGCACGATCACGTCGATCACCGGTGAGGTCGGGCAGAAGGTCGGTTCCTCCGGGAACAGCACGAGCTCCGGCAGCAGCACCAGCTCCGGCACGACGTCCGGGTTCGTGGTCGTCACCGACCTGAAGAACCTCGTGGTGCAGGCGAACGTCTCCGAGGCGGACGTCAGCAAGCTCAAGGCCGACCAGTCGGCGACCATCACGGTCAACGCCATGTCCGGCACGCCGGTGCAGGCCAAGGTGACCCAGGTCGACCTCGTGCCGACGACGTCGAACAACGTCGTGCAGTACGGCGTGACGCTCACGCTGACCGACGCGCCGGAGGGGCTGCGGCCCGGTCAGTCGGCGAGCGTGGAGATCACCGTCGCCGGGGCCACCGGGGTGCTGGCGGTGCCGGCCGGGGCCGTGCAGACGGTCAACGGCACCAGCAGCGTGCAGGTGCTGGAGAACGGCGTGGAGACCCGCAAGACCGTGGAGATCGGTGTGCGCGGCGACCAGTACGTGGAGATCAAGTCGGGCCTGAGCGCGGGCGACGAGGTCGTGCTGCCGCAGGTGACGACGTCGACCGGCACGAACAACCGGACCGGGCAGCAGCCCGGCGGCCAGTTCCCCGGCACGGGCGGCGGCCAGCGCAACAGCGGCGGCGGGTTCCCCGGGACCGGTCGATGAGCCCGGTCATCGAGTGCAGGAACCTGCGCAAGACCTACGGTTCCGGCGACACCGCCGTGCACGCGCTGCGGGGCCTCGACCTGACCGTCGAGAAGGGCGAGTACCTGGCGATCATGGGCGCGTCGGGGTCAGGGAAGTCGACGCTGCTCAACATCCTCGGGTGTCTCGACGTGCCGACGTCCGGGCAGTACCTGCTCGACGGGATCGACACGGGCGAGTTCGACGAGGAGCAGCTCTCGTTGCTGCGCAACAGGAAGATCGGGTTCGTCTTCCAGTCGTTCAACCTGGTGCCGCGCACCACGGCGCTCGCGAACGTCGAGCTGCCGCTGGTGTACGCGGGGGTGCGGCGGGCGCAGCGCCGCGATCGGGCGCTGGCCGCGCTCGACCTGGTCGGGCTGAAGGACCGGACGCACCACCGGCCGAACGAGCTGTCGGGCGGTCAGCAGCAGCGCGTCGCGATCGCGCGGGCGCTGGTGACCTCGCCCGCGATCGTGCTGGCCGACGAGCCGACCGGCAACCTCGACACGGACTCCAGCCGTGAGGTGATGGGCATCCTCGACCGCCTGCACGCCAGCGGGCGCACGGTCGTGCTGATCACGCACGAGGACGACGTGGCGGCGCACGCGACGCGGACCGTGCGGGTCGTGGACGGGGCGGTCGCGGAGGTGATGGTGTGAGACTCCTCGACATCGCCGCGTTCGCCGTGCGGGGCCTGACGGCGAACAAGCTGCGGTCCGGGCTCACCACGCTCGGCATCCTGATCGGCGTCGCGTCGGTGATCCTGCTGATCGCGGTCGGCAACGGCGCGTCGAGCGCGGTGCAGCAGAGCATCGCCGGGCTCGGCACGAACATCCTGACGGTCAGCCCGCAGCGCGCGCAGCCCGGTTTGACGGCCAAGCCGCTCACCACGGCGGACGCGGCGGCGCTCGTCGGCGAGGACTCCCCCGCCGTCAAGTACGCGTCACCGGTCGTCTCCGCGCAGGCGACGGCCGCCTACGGCGACACGACGCACGACATCGGCCAGTTCATCGGCTCGGACCCGAACTACTTCGACACCACGAACAGCTCGCTGGCGCAGGGCGGTCTGTTCTCCGCCGACGACGTGCAGCAGGCGCGCAAGGTCGTGGTGATCGGCTCGACCGTCGCCACCCAGCTCTTCCCCGGCACCGATCCGGTCGGCAAGTCCGTGCTGGTCAACAACATCCCGTTCACCGTCGTCGGCGTGCTGGCCGCCAAGGGGTCGAGCGGGTTGCAGGACGCGGACGACCTGGCGGTGGCGCCGCTGACGACGACGCAGAACGCGTTGACCGGCTACGGAAGTCTCAGCCAGATCGTCGTGCAGGCCCGGTCGGCCGAGGCGCTGCCGGACGCGCAGGCCCAGGTGACGACGATCCTCAACGGCCGGCACAAGATCACCGGTACGGCCGACTACCGCGTGGTCAGCCAGGACCAGCTGCTCACCGCGCGGACCGCGACGACGGAGACGTTCACGGTGCTGCTCGCGTCGGTGGCGGCGATCTCGCTGCTGGTGGGCGGGATCGGCATCACGAACATCATGCTGGTGACCGTCACCGAGCGGATCCGCGAGATCGGCATCCGCAAGGCCGTCGGCGCGCCCCGGTCGTCGATCCTCGGCCAGTTCCTGATCGAGGCGACCCTGCTCAGCCTCTTCGGCGGCGCGCTCGGCGTGGCCGCGGGGGTGATCGGCAGCCAGTTCACCATCGCCGGCATCCAACCGGTGGTCGACCCGTCGTCGGTGCTGCTCGCGTTCGCGGTGTCGGCGTTGATCGGCCTGTTCTTCGGCAGCTACCCGGCTTCCCGCGCGGCGCGGCTGCGCCCCATCGAAGCCCTCAGGCACGAATAGGAGTCCCGACCCGTGACCAACCCACTCGACCAGCCGCTCGAGAACGACCTCTCGACCGAGCTGAAGGAACGCAAGTCGGGCATCGGCAGGACGACCGTCGTGCTGGCCGCCGTGGCGCTCGCCGGTGTCGCGTTCGTCGGCGGGGTGTTCGTGCAGAAGTCCTTCGGCTCCGCGGACACACCGGCCCGGCCGAACGCGTCGGGGCGGCAGTTCAACGGCACCCCGCCGTCCGGCATGCCGCAACGGCCCAACGGCGGCAACTTCGGCGGGCGCGGCACGATCGGCACGATCGACCGCGTCGAGGGTTCGACGATCTACCTGAAGACGCAGGACGGCCAGGAGGTCAAGGTGTCCACTTCGGACTCCACGAAGGTGGAGATCACGTCCGAGGGCGGGGTCGGCGACCTCAAGGCCGGTCAGCAGGTCGTGGTGCAGGGCCAGGCGGGCGAGGACGGCACGGTGGCCGGGCAGACGATCACGCAGCGCGCGGCCACCGGCTGAGCGTCAGGCCGCCGAGGGTGCGCAGGCGTACTCCTCGATCCGGGTGATCAGGCCGTTCTCGAACCGGAAGTAGACGGCGGCGTCGAGCCGGAACTCGGCGCCGTCCTTCATCGTGACGTTCACGACGTGCCGCTGGAGGACCTCACCCGGCTGGTCGAACCGCCGGGTGATGGCGCAGCGCATGGACTGGCGCGCTCTTCAACCCATCTGCGGTGACAGAGCGAGTTGACCGCGTGGCCGGGCGGACGGTCACGCCACGCCCGGCGACCGGTCCTGTCTCAAGAGGGCGCGCCCGCATACGCCTCCATGCGGGTGATCAGCCCGTTCTCGAAGCGGTAGTAGGCGGCGGCATCGACCTGGAACACGCCGCCGTCCTTCGTGACGACGTTGACGACGTGCTGCTGCAACACTTCACCCGGCTGCTCGAACTGGCGGACGATCTCGTAGCGCATCGACTCGATCGGGTCGATCTGCGCCTTCATGCTCGCGATGTTCTCCTGGATGGACGAGTCGCCCTTGCCGTCGTTGTGCCAGACGGTGGCGTTCTCGGCGCACATGGCTTGCGCCGCTTCCCAGTCGCGGTTCTCCAGGTGGCGCAGGTAGGTGGTGACCTTGTCCTTGAGGTCGTACATGAGTGCTCGTTCTCCTGCTTCTACGCGGATCGGGAGGTGGTTTCCCGGTGGGGACAGCGGACAGGTGAAGACCGCGGGTGCCAGGTGGTGGTGTGACAGGGTCGCCTGGTTGAAGTCGACGGTGACCTTGGTGCCGGGCTCGACGAGCGGCAGGTTGAGCCAGCGGCCGATGTCCGGGGTCTCGGTGCCGTTGGTCTCGTCGGTGAAGACGACCAGCCGTTGGCCCGGCATGGTCTCGATGACGGCGAGGACGTGCTCGGTGCCGTTGATCGTGACGACCAGGTCTACCGGTGCGAGGACCGGTTCGACGTGACGTGGTGTGGTCAGGTGTTCGATGTCGAGGTGGCGGTTCGGTGCGGCGCGGATCTCGCCTTCGAAGACCCAGGCCGGGTTGTGGGGGAAGGTGTCGATGCCGCTCAGGCCGGACCGCTCCAGGGCATGGGCGTCCATGATGACCAGGCCGTAGAAGCCGTCCGCGCCGCCGGCGAAGAGCGTTCGGCCCTCGCCCAGGTCCAGGGAGCCGGTGACCTCGGTGGTGAGGCCGTCGTTCGTGTGTTGCAGCGTGCCGGACTCGTCTACGTGCCAGTGGCCGGGGAAGCCCGGCAGGGTTCGTGGTTCCGGGCCTGACACCTTGCCCCTGGCCACGACCGTGCCCTTGCCGTGGGGTCCGGCGATCTCGGCCCAGCGGGTCTCTCGGAACTCTTCGTGGTTCATTTCCGTGCCACCCATACGTTTCGTTCCGCTCGCAACGCCAGATCGTTGCGGCGCAAGGCTTCTTCCAGAGCTTGTGGTCCCAGTCGGCGGGCCAGCACGAGGCGTGCGTACCGCTCCACCTGGGCTGTCCGTTCGATGTGGACGGTGAGGGTGCGTTCGCCCTCCACGGTCAGACCGGCTTCGGTGAGCAGCGGGCCCCAGTCGGCGCCGCGGTGGGGAAGGCTGTCGTCCCGGTCGACGGTGCTTTCCGGGAAGAACCTCGGCATTCCCGCCATCTCCACCACGGCGAGCACGCCGCCGGGTGCGAGGGCCTCGCGCACCTCGCGCAGGGTCCGGACCGGGTCCGCCAGGTGGTGCAGCGAGCCCGACGCCCAGACGAGACCGGGGCCGCCCAGGTCCGGCAGGCCGGTGTCGAGGTCGGCCTCGACCAGCTCGACGCGACCGGTGAGACCGAGTGACCTCGCCCGGTCCCGGAGGCGGCCCAGGTGCTTCGGCGAGGAGTCGACGGCCGTGACGCGTGCTCCGAGGAACCGGTCGAGCAGCGCGAACGTGCCCGCGCCGGTGCCGGCGCCCAGGTCGGCGATGTGGTCGGGCTCCGTGACGGGCAGCCAGTCGAGGACGGCCGAGGTGAGGCCGGCCAGCAGCTCGGCGTCCAGGTCGAGGATCTCGGCCTGGTCGGGCGCGACCCCGTGCCCATGACCGTGACCGTGCCCGTGTCCGTGTTGACTCATGGGGCCAACGTAGGTCGGTCATGCGCCAGGTGCACGATCACTTGCGTATTCGGCAAGGCGCTCGGCTCGGACGCTGCCGGGCGCGCAAGATCAGCCCTTCCGGTCGGCGTGGTGGCCTCGGCGGGCCTCGCGGTCGAAGATGCCGAGGATCTCGCACGGGCCGCCCGCGGTGCCGAGGGCGTGCGGCAGCATCGTCGGGAACTCCGCCGCCTGGTTGGTCTCGACGCGGAAGCGGCGGTTGCCGAGCAGCAGCACGGCCGTGCCGGACAGCACGACGAGCCACTCCCGTCCCGAGTGCGCGCGCAGGGACGCCGTGGTGTCCGGCGGCGGGTTCGTCAGCCGCTGGCGCATGACGGTCATGCCGGGCTCCGCCCTGATCGGCCAGCGCAGGGTGGCGTGCCCGCTGTCGATCATCGGGCTGACGATCACGTCGTCGGTGTCGGTCTCCACGAGCTGGTCCAGCGACGTGTCCAGGGCTCGTGCGAGCGTGACGAGCTGGTCGAGCGCGAGGCGGCGCTGGCCGTTCTCGATGCGGCTGAGTGACGACGGGCTCAGCTTGGCGCGGCCGGCCAGCTCGTCGAGCGACCAGCCCTGCGCCACGCGCAACGCGCGGATCCGCTTGCGCACGAGGCTGTCCAGATCGCCATCTTCTTGCGTCATACGCACGATCGTATGCCTCTGCCGCAATCCGTGCCTACCGTCGGCGGCATGGACGAACTCTGGGACGCCGTGGTGATCGGCGGTGGCGCCGCCGGTCTGAACGGCGCGGTCATGCTGGCCCGCTCACGCCGCTCGGTCGTGGTCGTCGACAGCGGCACGCCTCGCAACGCCCCGGCCGGTGGCGTGCACGGGATGCTCGGCCTGGACGGCATCCCGCCGGCCGAGCTGCTGGAACGGGGCCGCGCCGAGGTGCGCCGGTACGGCGGGCAGGTCCGCTCCGGCCAGGTCGTCGGCGCGAAGCCGGACGGGGACGCGTTCACCGTCACGCTGGCCGACGGCGTGGAGCTGCACGCGCGGAGGGTGCTCGTCGCAACCGGGCTGCGGGACGTGCTGCCCGACGTGCCCGGTCTCGCCGAGCACTGGGGTCGCGGCGTGGTGCACTGCCCGTACTGCCACGGCTGGGAGGTCCGCGACGAGCCCATCGGCGTGCTGAGCAGTCCCCACCACGCGGTGTTGTTCCGGCAGCTGACCGACGACCTCGTGTTCTTCGCCAACGGCACCGAGCTGGACGACGAGACCCGCGCGAAGCTCGGCGGCATCCGGGTCGTCGAGACCCCGGTCGCGGCCGTCGAGTCCACAAAGGACGCCATCACGGGTGTCCGGCTCGTGGACGGCGAAGTGGTGCCACGCCGTGTGATCGCGGTCGCCACGAAGATGTTCGCCCGCACCGAGGGCGTCGAGGGCCTCGGCCTGCCGGTGGAGGACACGCCCCACGGGCGGAGGTTCGTCAGCGGCATGGCCGGCACGACCCCGGTCAAGGGCGTGTGGGTCGCGGGCAACGCGACCGACCTCACCGCCCAGGTCGGTGCCTCCGCGGCGGCCGGCGCGCTCGCCGGTGCCCACATGAACGCGGACCTCCTGGCATGAGCACGATCTCCGACACCCGCGCGCAGCGGGCGGTCCTCGTCGCGATCTCCGTCGCCCTGATGGCCGTGATCTCGTCGGTGACCGGCCTCAACGTCGCCCAGCCCGACCTCGCCGCCGAGTTCGGCGTGCCACCGGGCACGGTGCTGTGGATCATCAACGCCTACGTGCTCGCGCTGTCCGCGCTGCTGCTGCCGCTCGGAGCGGCCGGGGACCGGTGGGGCCGCAAGCCCGCGCTGCTCGCCGGTCTCGTGGTGTTCGGCGTGGCGAACGTGGCCGCGGCCTTCGCCGGGTCGGCCGGGCTGCTGCTCGCCGCACGGGTGCTGAGCGGTGTCGGCGCCGCGACGATCATGCCCGTGACGCTGGCCGTGATCACCTCGTCGTTCCCGGAGAGGGAGCGGGGCAGGGCGATCGGCGTGTGGACGGGGGTCGCGGGCGGCGGTGGCCTGCTGGGCATGTTCCTGTCCGCGGTGCTCGTCGACTTCGCGACCTGGCGGTTCCTGTTCGTGCTGCCGGTCGCCCTCGTCGGTGTCGCACTGGTGCTGGTCTGGCGGTCGGTGCCGGACTCCCGCGGCGCGCAACGGCCGTTCGACGTCGTCGGCGCGCTCACGTCGGCGGCCGGTGTGGCCGGGCTGATCTACTTCCTGCACGAGCGCGACGTTGTCAGCCTCGTCATCGGGCTGGCCGGCACCGCGGCGTTCGTCGCCTGGGAGCTCCGCCACCGCGTGCCCCTGCTGGACGTGCGGCTGTTCCGCTCCCGCGGGCTCGCGGGAGGGTCCGTGACGATCCTCGTCGTGTTCGGGGTCCAGGCGGGCGTCGCGATCATGCTGTACCCGTTCTTCCAGACGGTCCTGGGCTGGTCGGGTCTGCTGGCCACGGTGGCGCTGCTGCCGATGGCTGGCCTGATGATGGTGACCTCGGGTCTCGCCCCGCGGCTGGCAGAACGGGTCGGCGCCCGCGCGACCACCGCGCTCGGCATCGGCGCGGCGGCGGCGGGTCTGGCGCTGATGGCGGTGCTCGTGTCCGCGAGCTACCTGTCCGTGCTGCCCGGCATGATCGCGCTCGGGGTGGGCATGGGCCTGTCGATGCCGCCCGCCACCGAGGCGATCACGAGCTCCCTGCCCGCGCACCGGCAAGGCGTCGCGTCCGCGCTGAACGACGTCACCAGGGAGCTCGGCACGGCGCTGGGCGTCGCGCTGCTGGGAGGGATGTTGTCGGCGTCCTTCGTGGACGGCTGGCGGACGTTCATGTGGGCCGGGGTCGGCCTGCTGTCCGCACTGCTGGGCTACGTCTTGGTCGGTGGCCGCCGGTGAGGACACCGGGTGGTTCCTCCGCGCCCCGTCCCATCACGGAGGAAGAACTCAGCGATAGAGGTGGCCTACGCTGACGCGGTTCCTTCATGGAACCATATGTCGACGTCACCATCGAGCCATTCGGAGATATATTTCCCACAAGAAGGGAATCGCCTGACCGCTTGCGCCAGAACACCACCCATTCCGGCAAGTGCCACCATCTCTCCTCGGGTTTTCCGGGTCGTCATCTCCCACAATTCATGCATTCCCATTACCACGGCGATCCATCCCAGCTGAACGTCTTCACGGTACGCCGAGAGGACCTTGGACGACTTCAGGAGAGCGTCCAACTCCACTCCCTGAAGACTGGATCCGTCAGGAAACCTGTTGTCGAACCCGCCTTCCTTGAGGATCCACGAGAAACAACCAAGCAACCTGGCCGCATCGCCGTAGGGAAGGTTTCTTCGGAAATCCGCAGAAAAGCAGTCTATTATCCACACCGCCGTGCTCGGAGGACCGAATCCTGGCATGGCCGGCGTGCAGGACTCGAAAATCCTGGTGAAGTCCTCACCATCAAACTCGGACTTTACACCCCCCGCCTGCAGATAGATGTTCCAGGAGAACGCGTTCTGAGAGGTCTCCAGTCTCGCGAGACTTCCCGACGACACGATCGAGCGCCTGGCCTTGTTCAGCACAAGCGGATCCACCAGGTGCGCCAGAGGCTCCCTGGCGATGTAGCCGATATGAACTGCGAACCAAACTTTCGCCGCCGGCAACTCACTGAAATGAGCAGGAGATTCTCCATATTCCTGAACAGCACGACCGAGCACGTTTCTCAGTTTCGCGTAGACCGCGTCCACATACCGGTAGTCGACATTGAACAGCGCACTCAAGGAGACACTGCGACGCGAGACGAAGTGCTCCACACTGATCTCAACGAGCTTCTCGAAGGAATGTGAGGCGAGCGGCAGGCTCTCTGATGCACGCAAGAGGAAGTCCAGCAGGGCGACATCCTTGTTGTCCGCACGGTTCAATTCATCTCGAAGCACGACCTGATTGGAGGGGCCGAACTTGTACAGGTTCCGCTTCACCTTGATCAGATCCTCAACCTTGGCGAGAAACCTGTCGATCATCTCCGCGCTTCCGCCGACCTTGTTGCGCATCTTCAGCGCGATGCAGATCTGTGCGAGCACCTCCCACTTTCCGTCTGCAACCTCAGGAATCAGAAGGTCAGCCACCTCGGCCGCTCCACCATTAGTCCGATGGATGTGCAGGGCAGCGAAGTACTCCATGAAGCTCGCATGCGTAAAGAGAAACAAGTCCTCGCCGCGATCGTTCAGTGCGACATCGGTAAAGATCCACGCGCGTCCGCGGCACAGCCTCAAAAGCTCCCTGGCTATATTTCTCGCACTGCGCGCGTCAGGCACCCCTTCACTCAACAAGGGCTGCGTGACAATTTCATACACGTCTCTCTCAGTCACACCGGCCCTGAACCCAGGACAGTTCATCACTGCGTGCGCAATATACGCCAGAGCAAGTTCGACCAAGTCGAGATCAACATCGAAGTCCCAAATCCCCCGACTCCGGTCCCATTGCTGGAGGAACAGATCGACGCACTGCCGAAAAATTTCCGGACGACGCTGCGGGATAGTTCTGCGGCCACGATAAAGTACACAGATGAATGCTAGCATCAGCGGGTTCGACCGCAAATCCGCGATTGGCCTGCTGATCTCCATGAACGACCTCACGGTGGCATTGAGCTCCACCGGGGTCAGGTTTTGCTCCAGACTGAACCATCTACCCGCATACGCTTCGACCTTGGCATCCGGGAACCCACCGATGAGAAACTCGTCGAAGAACTCCGGACTGAGCCGCCCCGTCAGGTACCCGATCCTCCGAGAGGTGACAAGAATCTTGCAGAGCGGAAAGATCGCCGCCACGGCATCTATTGTCTGCACCACCGCATTGCGCTTCGTCCCGTCAGTCAACTCGTCCAGTCCGTCGAAAACGAGGAACCCACGACCCTCGACAAGGAGATTCCGCACCAGCCCGGGCGGCGCCGGCGACTGATACCTGACGCGCAGAATCGTGTCGACGGCCTCTTCGACGCTGAACCCGAAATCCTGCACCGCCAGACTTTTCAAAGGAATAATGAAGGGAATGCAATTGTCATCGGAGATGAACCCGTTCGCGATGACCGTCGAGGTTGTCGACTTCCCTGCTCCGGGGTCGCCGAGCAGGACCGTCCTGGACATCCTGTTCACCAGTCCACCGAGTGTCACCGCAACACTTGAACTGCTACTTCCGCGGCCGGCGTCGACGAGTTCTCTTGCGGAGTCGCTGACGGGTATGAAGTCTCCATCGATGTACAACGCCTGGTACGGCACCGACTTGCGGAGGAGCAGGTCGGGAACCTGCATCGTCGAGTGATGGGCCAAAAACGCCGATTTGTACGAAGCGTGCCACGACTCGAACGGGGGCCGTGAGGGTTGCGATGTGGCCGATATCTTCTCCAGGTAGCGCTCGATCTCACCGAGCCGGAAGTTCGATATGAAGCCATACGCCCAGTCGAGTCCTTGTTCCGGATTCTTCAGGGAACGCTGGAGCTTTGCGGCCCAGATCCCGCAAGCTTCGACCAGGGAGTCGTACAACTGGTCCACATAGTGTTCGAGCTTGCCCGCGCTCAGGTTGCCCCTGGGAATCCGCGGCTGAACCTGCCGCCGTTCCATTCGATCGTAGCGGTCCACCGCCTGCGCCATAATGAGCGAATGGAATGACCTCTTTATCTTCTTCTCGAACTCCTCAGGAAGCGCACCCGAACTGTCCACTTTGAGGGAGATCACCAGTCTTACCAGGACATGACCCTCCGGTTGCGCGAGCGCGCTCTCCACATCTTTCCGGGTGAAGCCGACAGGGAGCGCGAAGAGAGTTCCCAGCGCAGATGGGGCCGGGTTACGCTCGGAGGAAAGAAGGCCGAGCGTCGTGTATACATCCGAACGCAGCAACCCTCGCCGTGCCAACGCCTGCCGAGTCCCGCCCACAATCGGCTTCACCGCCTCGCCGAGGATTCTTCCGATAAGCGCTTCCTCAAATCCCGGCATTCTCACTCCAGTTGAAGTCTCCCGACGGGTGACTTTCGATCCTACTCGCGTGCTCGTCTGCGGACCGAGGTCGCGGAGAAGGTTTGTCGCGGTTGTTCTCTCGTCATCACCCGCCGGTGATGACGTCGAGCAGCTTCTGCGGAGCGCCGTCCTCGCCGAACATGCTCTTCATCATCTCGTCGGAGCCCTCGGTGGCCAGCACGGCACGCGGGAACATGGCCTCCTCGTACTCGGCCAGCGCCCGTTCGACGTCGTCGTGGCGGGCGAGGGCCGCGGCGAGCTCGGCTCCGTCGAGCAGGGCGAGGTTGGCGCCCTCGCCGTTGGGGGCGGTGAGGTGCGCGGCGTCGCCGACCAGGGTCACGCCGGGCACCCGGTCCCAGCGCAGCCCGGCCGGCAGCGCGTGGTGGGGGCGCAGCACCGGCACCGTGTCGGTCTCGGTGATCAGCGCGGTCAGCCGCGGCGCCCAGCCCTCGAACTCGCGCGCGACGCGGTGGGGGTCGGTGACGTCGACCTCGTCGAACCAGTCGAGCGGCCTGCTGAGCTCGATGTAGGCGTGCAGCGTGTCGCCTGCCTCGCGGTGCGCGAAGATGCTGACCCCCTTACCGGGAGCGATCATCATGCCGCCGCCGACGACCCGCGCGGCCTCCGGGTGCCGGGTGTCCGCGTGGTGCAGGTAGGTCTCGACGAACGCCATGCCGGTGTACTCGGGCCGGGCGTCGGTGAGCACCGGCCGCACCCGCGACCACGCGCCGTCCGCGCCGACGAGCACCTCCGCCTCGACCGCGGTGCCGTCGGCGAACGTCACCCTGCGCCCCTCGGCGTGCGTGACCTTGCGGCCCCACCGCACGGTGCCGCCCGGGAGCGAGCCGAGCAGCATCCGGCGCAGGTCGGCGCGCTGGACTTCGGGGCGGCCGCCGGTGCCGTCGTCGGGCTTGTCGAACAGGACCGCGCCGTCGCTGTCGAGCACGCGCAACGCTTCGCGCCCCTCGATGACGAGTGCGCGGAACTCGTCGGTCAGCCCGGCCGCCTCGATGGCGAGCTGCCCGTTGTAGTCGTGGATGTCGAGCATGCCGCCCTGTGCCCGTGCGACCGGCGACTCCTCGGCCTCGAAGACGGTGGACGGGATGCCGTGGACGTGCAGCACGCGGGCGAGCGCGAGCCCGCCGAGTCCGGCACCGATGATCGTGACGTGCATGTGGAGTGCTCCCCTGTGGTGATCTCGTCGATCTGCTGGGGACCACGCTGGCCCTGGCGGCTGGCACCGGACGCACACCTCGCTGACGTGCGCTGACATGCACTGGCAGCCGCTGGCAGGTGAGCGGTCCCCCGCCCGCCTAGGCTGGCCGGGGTGAGCTTCCGCTACGAGATCACCGGCGCGGTCGTGCGGCAGGGCGTCATCGGGATCATCCGCACCGCCGACGCCGCCTCCGCGCTCCGAGCCTCCGTGCCGCTGCTGGACGCGGGACTCAGAGCACTGGAGCTGCCCCCACCAACCCCGGCGCACTCGACGCGATCCGGCAGCTGAGCACGGACTACCCGGAGGCGGTGATCGGCGCGGGGTCCGTGCTGGACGAGGTCTCCGCGGTGGCCGCCGTCCGCGCCGGAGCCCGGTTCCTGGTGGCGCCCAACCTGAACGTCTCGGTGATCCGCGCGGAACACCGGTACGGCGCCGCCGTGCTGCCGGGCGCGGGCACCGTCTCGGAGGTCGTGCAGGCGCTCGAAGCCGGGGCCGACGCGGTGAAGGTGTTCCCGGCGCCGACGCCGCGGTGGGTGCGGGACGTGCTGGCGGTGCTGCCGCACGCCCCGCTCGTGCCGACCGGTGGCGTTGAACCGGCGGACGTCCCGGCGTGGCTGGAGGCGGGCGCCGTGGCGTGCGGGGTCGGCTCCGCGCTCGGCCGCACGCCGGTCGACGAGGTCAAGGCCCTGCTGCGGTCTTGATCGATACCACCCAGTCGGCCCGGTTGTGAAGAACTTTCACGTCCGTCAGGATCGGGTGTCATGCGTCTGTTCACGCTCGTCGCCGCCGCCCTGCTGACGCTCTCCGCAGCGCCCGCGGTGGCCGCGGTCCCGGTGAAGATCGCCAGCTACAACGTGTTCATGCTGTCGCGGAACCTCTACCCGAACTGGGGCCAGCTCCAGCGCGCCGACCTGGTCGACAGCACCGGTGTGCTGGCGGGCCAGGACGTCGTGGTGCTGCAGGAGGCGTTCGACAACGCCGCCTCCGACCGGCTGCTCGCGAACCTGCGTGACACCTACCCGCACCAGACGCCCGTGCTGGGCCGGAGCAAAGCGGGCTGGGACGTCACGTCCGGCGCCTACAGCTCGACGACGCCGGAGGACGGCGGTGTCGCGGTGCTCAGCCGATGGCCGATCACCACGCGCGTCCAGCACATCCACCGCGACGCGTGCGGCGCGGACTGGTTCTCCGCCAAGGGTTTCGCGTACGTGCGGATCGAGACGCCGAACGGTCCGATGCACGTGATCGGCACCCATGCGCAGGCGGAGGACTCGGCCTGCCCCAGCGCACCGTCCGGCTACCGGGCGAAACAACGCGCCGAGATCAAGGCTTTCCTGACGGCACGCGCGATCCCGTCGAACGAACCCGTCTACGTGGCGGGTGACCTGAACGTGGTGAAGGCGAGCGCCGAGTTCCCGCGCATGCTGGCCGAGCTGGGCGCGGCCACGCCGGAGATCGGCGGGCACCCGTTCTCGTGGGACTGCGCCGACAACAGCGTCTGCCGCGACCAGTACGGGCCGCAGTACGCCTCGGAGCACCTCGACTACGTGCTGACGATCCAGGGACCGTTGCTGCGCAACGAGACCAGGCGCGTGAAGAGTCCGGAGTGGTCGATCACGTCGTGGGGGCGCAAGTACACCTACAACGACCTGTCCGACCACTACCCCGTCTTCGCTAGCTGAGGGCGGTCACCAGCCTCTTCGCCTGCACCACGGCCTTGCTGGTCCCCTTGCGCGCGGCGACGTCGGCGAGCCCGCCGACCTCGCCGCCGGGCCTGAGCAGCTGGGCCAGCTCGACGGCCAGCTCGACCAGGTCCGCGACCCGGTTGTGCGACCACAGCCCGGGCAGCGCCGCCGCCACGGCGTCCCACACCTGGCGGGCCGCACCGGAGCGGGCCGTGTCGCGCAGGCCCGGCACGACCCGGTTCATCGCCAGGTCGCCGCGGCCGAGCAACCGGCGGAGGAGGTCGCCGAGCACCGCGCCGTCCAGCTGTCCCCTGGACGCGAGGACGAGCGCCGCGTCCACGGCGTGGGCCCGGTTGACGGTCAGCTCGGCGCCGAGGCCGTAGCAGAGGGCCAGGTGCAGGGCCGGTCCGGCGGGGCCGTGCGCCTCCGCGAGCATCGGCAGCAGCGGGCCGTCACCGCCCTTGGACCGCGTGCGGGCGCGGAGGTGCGGGACGAGGTGGGCGGCGACCACCTCGCGCCGGGTCGGTAGCGCGGACGGCCACCACTCGATCATCGGGCCCCACTCGCCGTACTCGCGCAGACGCCGCTGGGGGTGCTCCAGCCCGGGGCGGACGACCGCGAGCAGGCAGGTCTCGACGGTCTCCTCGGCGCTCCCCCAGTACCGGGGGCGACGCTGGAGCAGCTCCTCGACCGTGACCTCGGGCTCGGTCCGGTCCTCCAGCAGGCGGCGCAGCCAGGCCGCCGCCTTGCCGGGCAGCCCGGCGAACTCCGCGGCGGTCGTGCCGGGTGGCAGGCGGCGCGACGCCTGCTCCAGGTCCCGCCGCCGGGGTTGCCGGCCTTGCGCCTCCGCCTTGGCGAGCCGCTCGCGCAGGGTCGCCGGGTCGAGCAGCCCCGACCTCTCGGTGGGCGCCGAGACCAGCGCGGGCAGGGGCCCGTGGGCGAGTGCCCGCGTGATCTCGCGCAGGCGTTCCGCCAGCAGTTCCGCGACCGGGCCGTTGTTCGCGCGCCGGAGCTGCTTGCGCCAGGCCCTGACGGAGGCGACCTCCGAGGACAGCGGGCCGAGGGGCGCTGGCGGCTTCGAGGCCGCGCTCAGGACCGCCATCAGCTCGGTGAGCACGGTGCGGCGGACGTGGTCGGGGTGCAGCTCGAACAGGTCGAGCTCGAAGATCCACGAGTTCTTCCCGCGGACCCGCCGCAGCGCCTCGATGAGCGCTTCCCTGTCCTGCCAGGCGAACCGGACGAGCGCTTCGACGACTCGCTCGACGGCGACGGGGTCGGAGTGCCCTCTGCCGGTGTGCGCGAACAGGGCGAGGGCCTCGCGCGTCAGTTCGTCGAGCGTGGCGATCGGTTCCGGCCACGGACTCGGCGCGAGCGGCGCGAGCGTGGCGGTCTCCTCGGGAACCGTGACCACACCGAGCTGTCCGGCGAGGTCGGCGGGCAGCTGTTCGGCAAACACCAGCAGTTCCGCCCTGGTGTCCCCGGTGGTCTTCGCGAGGTGCTTGGCCACCAGCTTGACCGCCTGGCCGCGCAGGTCGTCCGACTCGTGCGAGAACAGCTCCGCGGCGGCCAGGACGACCTCGTCCGGAGCGGCCTTCGCGTGCACGCCGAGCCACGTCAGCTGGGTGCGGATGAGCTTCTTCTCGCCGCGGCCGAACACCTGCCTGCTCGCCTCGCACAGCAGGCCGAGGTCGAGCCTGCCCGCCTCGTCGAGCAGCCTGAGCCGGCTCTGGGCGAGCGTGGCGACGGTCGACCGGGAGCCCGGCAGCATCGCGACGTAGTCCCGCACGTGCCGCGCCGTCTCGTCGACGGTGACCTGGAGCTCCTCGTGCAGTGCGAGGAACCCGTCCATCTCCCGCGCGGCACCGCCCTGCTGGAGCCGTGAGAGGACACCGTCGAGGAGCACCTGACGGTCGGCTCTCTCCAGCAGCAGCGCCCGCCAGCCACGCCCGTCCACGAAGGCCGATCCTGCCCCGGTCACCTCCAGCAGGCGGGGGATCAGCACGTCGAAACCCGGCCGCCACCGCGCGTGGCCGCCGAACCGCAGCAGGTGCAGCAGGAACTCGTCCGAGTCAGGAGGGTCCTCCCCGCAGAACTCCAGCACGACCGCCAGCAGGTCCTGGCGCGAGGCGATGCGCGCGGGCATCCGGGCGGCGACCCTCGTCACCAGGTCGGGCAGCCAGGCGAGCTCCCGGTGCCGCAGCACCTCGACCAGGAGGTCGACGGGGTCGGTCTCCGTCCTGTTCCGCCACCACGAGAACCGGTGGCGGACCAGCCACGGGGTGAGCGTCGAGGCGTTCGGCAGGAGCCCGGCGCCCGCGAGTGCGAGCGTCTCCCCGTGCTCCCAGCTCCGCTCGCCCGCCCGGTGCCGCTTCTCGAACGCCACGAGGTCTTTCGCGTGCTGCTTGCGTTCCTCGGGAGTGAGGTCCATCAGCAGCTCTCCGAGCTCGGCCACCCGGTTGGCCGTGATCAGCTTCTCGATCCGGTCGAAGCTCACGCGCGTCCCCTCACCATGTCCGCCGCCAGCACGTGCTTGCACTTGCCGCGACCGCCCCGGTACTCGGCCCACCACTGGCAGGTGCAGGCGTCGCCGTCCACCCGGTACTCGCCGACGACCGCCGTGTCACCGTCCCAGCTCACGGCGTTCTGCTCGGCGAGCGCCTTCGCGTTGCGCAGCCTGGGGTTCATCGCCTGCACGTCCGCGCCGTCGTAGGGCAGCTCGCGGTGGAAGTACGACGCCTCCGCCAAGTCGTAGCCCACGCGTCCGGCCGTGCCGAGCTGGGCCAGCGCGTCCCTGACCCTGGCGGCGGTGAGACCGGACCGGCCGGCGAGGTCGGCGACGTCCACGCGCGGCTCGAAGTCGAGCAGGGCGCCGACCAGCTCGGCGTCGGTGTCGGCGTCCCCTGCGGCCAGCCCGTCGAGGACGGCGCCCTCCCCGGACAGGCCGCGGTTCACCTCCGGCGACAGCACGAGCGTGAGCCGTTGCGCGCCGAGGTCGACCTCCCAGCCGCTCGCGACGGGCCTGCCGCCGGACGGCGGGCCGTAGACCCGGACGGCCTTCGCGAAGCGCAGCAGCGGGAGCAGCGTCTCCAGCCGGTTCGGCCCGGCCAGGCACACGGCGTTGGCGGACGCGGTTCCGCTGAGCCGCAACGACTTCCCGGACGGCACCGCCCACACCGCGGCCCGACCCTTGGGCAGGGTGCGGAGGAACCGCTGCGCGTCGGACGGCGACAGCTCGGCCCTGAGGTCGAACCGCGAGGTGAGCACCTGCGTCTCGGCGAACCCGCGCAGCCAGCGCGGCGGCAGCGGCACCTTCTTCTCGACGACCGCGCCGTCGAGCGTGCCGACCTCGACCTGGTCCGGCCCGACGGTGAGGTGCAGCGGGTCGCCCTTCGTCACCCTCGCGAGGGCTCGCCGGAGCGGTTCGTTGACGTCGACGTTGGTCGTGCCGCGGTCGTGCACCTCGCCGTCGAGCGCTCCACTGAGGACGTCGAGCCGGGCGTAGACGCCGCAGCAGCCCGAGAACGACTCGAAGCGCAGCCTGTCGCCGTTGCACGTGACGACCGGGTCGCGCAGCCGTTCGGTGGTGGGCTGGAAGTAACGGGTCCCGGCGACCTTGGCGACGGCCAGCAACGCCGCCGCCGACCGCTGGGAGTCGGCGAGGAACCCGGTGAAGAAGCGCGGGTTCGGCGCCCGGCCGCCGGAGGTCTGCAGCCCCAGGGCGCGCCGCGTCTCGTCGAGCCGGGAGCCGGCGACGTAGGCGTACGAGTGCATCCGCACACTCTAGGGAACACCTGTTCGACTCAGGACCGGATCGGCCGAAATCGGCTTGCGTCCGTTCAGGGCGTGCTCGCAGAATCACCGGCCTCACGAAGACGGGTGGCCGATGACCGACGTGATCATCGCCGGGTGCGGGCCGACCGGCGCGATGCTGGCGGCCGAGCTCCGGCTGCACGACGTGCGGGTGCTGGTGCTGGAGCAGGACCCCGAGCCCACGTCGTCGTACGTGCGGATCGTGAGCCTGCACGCCCGCAGCCTGGAGCTGATGGCGATGCGCGGGCTGCTGGACCGTCTCCTCGGCAACGGCAGGCGACGCCCGGCCGGCGGCAGCTTCGCCGGCATCCCGAAGCCCACGCCCACGGGCCTCGACTCCGCTCACGACTACCTGCTGGGCATCCCCCAGCCCGTCGTCAACCGGATCCTCGAAGACCACGCGATCGCTTTGGGCGCCGAGGTGCTGCGCGGCCGTGCGCTCGTCGGACTGGAGCAGGACGAAGACGGCGTGACCGTCGAGCTGGCCGGCGGAGAACGGCTGCGGACGCGCTACCTCGTCGGCTGCGACGGCGCCCGCAGCACGGTCCGCAAGCTGCTCGGCGTCGGCTTCCCCGGCGAGCCCTCCCGGCACGACACGCTGATGGGTGAGCTGGAACTCGGTGTGCCACAGGAAGAAGTCACCGCGCATGCCGGCGAAGGCTTGCAGATCGGGCCGTCGGGTGACGGCCGGTACCGCGTCGTGGTCCGCTGTTCGGCCGTCAGCGAGGACCGCACGCCCACGCTGGAGGACTTCCGGCGCGAGCTGCGCGCCGTCGCCGGCACCGACTTCGGCGCCCACTCGCCGCGCTGGCTGTCCCGCTTCGGCGACGCCACCCGGCTGGCCGAGCGCTACCGGACCGGCCGGGTCCTGCTCGCGGGCGACGCGGCGCACATCCATCCGCCCGCGGGCGGCCAGGGCCTGAACCTGGGCGTGCAGGACGCGGTCAACCTGGGCTGGAAGCTGGCCGCGCAGGTCCGCGGCCGGGCACCGGAGGGTCTCCTCGACACCTACCACTCCGAACGCCACCCGGTCGCCGCGTCCGTCCTGGAGAACACCCGCGCCCAGGTGCTGCTGAGCTCGCCCGAGCCGGGTGCGCGGGCCCTGCGGGCGTTGTTCACCGAGCTGATGGACCTGAACGACGCCAACCGCCTGCTCATCGAGAAGATCACCGCGCTCGACGTCCACTACGACCTCGGCCGGGGGCACGACCTGCTCGGCCGCCGCCTGCGCGACGTGGAGCTGCGCACCGGCACCCTCTACGACCACCTGCGCGACGGTCGCGGCCTGGTGCTCGACCGGACCGGCCGGTTGGCCGTCGGCGGCTGGGGCGACCGGGTCGGCCTGGTCGCGGACTCTCAAGCGGCGCTGGACGTTCCCGCTTTGCTGCTGCGCCCGGACGGGTACGTCGCGTGGGCCGGGGAACACCAGGACGACCTCGACGACCACCTCGCCCGCTGGTTCGGCGAACCGGCCTGAGTCCTCACACGACCCGGACCTCGTGGGCCGGAAGGCTGTTCCACCAGCGGAAGTAGCGCCGGTAGACCTGCGGGTCCCGGTCGGCGAGGAGCTTGCGCAGCGCGACCGCCTCCTCGCCGAGACCGGCCCACTGGTCGTCGGTGAGGGCGTGGAACGCGGTCAGCTCGATGCCGCCTCCCTCCGCCGGGCGCCACACGCCCGCCACGTACCCGTCGACCAGCAACGTCGGCAGCGTGTCGCCGTTGGTGCGGATGACGGCCTTCCGGTACTGCTCGGGGATCATCCGGCTGCGGTCGGCGTAGGCGAGCAACGTGCTGTCCCACATGGCCATCAGCCGTGGCGGTGCCGGGGTGTCCTCGTCGGGGACCGTCCCGTGTGGAACGTCGAGGAGGTCGCCGTCCCTCCTGAGGTCGAGCAGCTCCAGCGCTTCGCGGATGGCGCCGCGCGGGGCCATCGTGAACTGGTTCATGTCGGGGACCGTCGCCGGGCCGAACCCCGTGAGGTAGCGGCGCAGCAGCTCGGCGAGCGCCGCCTTCTGTTCGCGCGGCTCGCTCGTGACAGCTCGGTAGGCGGGCCTCAGCCCGAACGACCACGGCCCGCCGGTCGGGGCGTGGACGAGACCGCCGTAGGTCCGCAGCGCCCACCAGACGCCGGGCTGGCCGACGTCACCGGCGTGGCCGTGCAGCAGTTGCTCGATCTCGGCCTTCTGCCGCGGTTCGGAGGCGAACTCCAGGACGTGCGCGAGCAGTGCGTCGGCCTGCTCGATCGTGATGTCCATGCCCTTGAAACGCTTGTCGTACAGGCGTGACGCGCGCAGCACGGGCAGCATCGCGTGGTGGAACACCTCGTGGTCGGCGGCGGTGACGGCGTGCAGGGTGATCCGCATCAGCGACGCCTTGCGGAGCGCCCCGTCCGTGAACGCGCGGTCCAGGACCGCCGGGTCGAACCCGGCGATCCTGTTCCACAGCGCGATGTACGGCGACGCGGGCTCCTGCGCCTGGAGCGCGACGACCCGGTCCACGGCCGCCGGCGGACCGACCGGCTCCCGCCGCAGCAGCATCTGCCTGGCGAGGGTGGCGCGGTTGAGCTGACGGGCCGTGGGGGTCATGCGGGTGATCCTGGCCCGGGTCAGCTCTTCTGGCCAGTGACCTTCATGAGCTTCGAGGGCCACCAGATCTTGCCGCCGATGTCGACCGACAGCGCCGGCACGAGCAACGACCGCACCAGCAGCGTGTCCAGCAGGACGCCGAAGGCGACGATGAACGCGAGCTGGGCGAGGAACAGGATCGGCAGCACCGCGAGCGCCGCGAACGTCGCCGCCAGCACCACACCCGCCGACGTGATCACACCGCCGGTGACGCTGAGGCCGCGGATGGTGCCGTCGACCGTGCCGAGCTTGTGCGCCTCTTCCCTCACCCTGGTCATCAGGAAGATGTTGTAGTCGATGCCCAGTGCGACGAGGAACACGAAGCCGAACAACGGCACCACCGGGTCCGCGCCGGGGAACTCGAAGATGTGGTTGAACACCAGCGCCGACACGCCCATCGTGGCCGCGAAGGACAGCACGACCGTCGCGATCAGCAGCAACGGCGCGAGCAGCGACCGCAGCAGCAGGGCCAGCACCAGGAAGATCACCACCAGCACGATCGGGATGATCAGCGCCCTGTCGTGCTCGGACGTCGTCCTGGTGTCGAGCAGGGTCGCCGTCTGGCCACCGACCTTGGCGTCACCGATGCCCTTGACGGCCTCGCGGATGCGTTCGACCGTCGCCACCGCGGCGTCGGAGTCGGGCGCGTCCTGCAGCGTGGCCTCGATGCTGACGAGGCCCTCCGCGGTGCCGGCGGGCCGGACGGTGGCCACACCGTCCACCTCGGCCTTCTCGAGCAGCTCCGCGGTCTTGCCCTCCTCGGCGATGATGTAGGTGGGCGCGCCGCTGCCGCCCGGGAAGTGCCGCGACAGCACCTCCTGGCCCGCGACGGACTGGACGTCGGTGAGGAACACGTCGGACTGCGCGGTGCCGGACGCCTTGAGCTGCGGCAGGAACGCGGCGCCGACGAGCAGCACGAGCGTGGTGACGATCCAGATCGCGCGGGGCTTGCGGCGCACGAAGTTCGCGATGCGGCCCCACAGGCCGGTGGTCTCCGGGTGCGGAGAGCCGAGCTTGGGCGCGAACGGCCAGAACGCGCCGCGGCCGAGCAGCGACAGCACCGCAGGCAGGAACGTCATGGTGGTGATGAGCGCGGCGGCGATGCCGATGGCCGCGACCGGGCCGAGGCCCCGGTTCGAGTCGAGGTCGCTGAACAGCAGGCACAGCAGGCCGAGGATGACGGTGCCCGCGGACGCGGCGATCGGTTCGATCGTGCCGCGCCAGGCCGTGCGGATGGCGGCGAACTTGTCGTCGGTGTCACGCAGTTCCTCCCGGAACCGCGATACGAGCAACAAGGCGTAGTCCGTCGCCGCGCCGAACACGAGGATGAAGAGGATGCCCTGACTTTGGCCGTTGAGCGCCAGCACGTCGTTGTCCGCCAGCAGGTACACGGCGAAGCTGGCGACGCCGAGCGCGAACACCGCGGACAGGAGCACGACGATCGGCAGCAGCGGACTGCGGTAGACGATGAGCAGGATCACCGCGACCACCGCGGCAGCGACGACGAGCAGCAGCCCGTCGATCCCGCCGAACGCCTCCGACAGGTCGGCGACCTGCGCCGCGGGCCCGGTGACCAGCACCGTCAGGCCCTCCGGCCCGTCCTCGAAGCCGTCGCGGATCTCGGTGACCGACTCCTTGATGTCCTTCGACGGGTCGATCAGCACCACGACCTGCGCGGCCTGCCCGTCCTTCGGCGCGGGGATGACCGGCGACGCCTCCAGCCCGGCGACCTCGTCGGTCAGGTACTTCTTGTCGTCCTCGGTGATCCCGCTCTCCCGCTCGGCGACGATGATCGCCGGGATCGCGTTGTCCCGCTGGAACTTCTTCTGCAGCTCGGCGACCTGCGTCGACTCCGCCGAGTTGGGCAGGAACGCGCTGCTGTCGTTCTCCGCGACCTGCGACAGCTTGCCCGCGTACGGCCCGGTGAAGCCACCCAGGGCCAGCCAGACGACGAGCAGAACCCCGGCCAGGACTCTCATCAGTTATTCCTTCGATCGCCGAACATTTCGATGAACGAACTGTAAGCTGGTGCCGTGAGCGACGCAACCGATGACTACGACCTGAGCATGCTGCTGCGCGGGCTGGTCCTGGAGTCGAACAGGTTCCTCGAGATCTTCAGCGCCGCGCACTCACTGCACCCCACCGACATGACCGCGTTAAACCTGATCATGACATCGGCGATGACACCCGGCACGCTGGCGAAGGCGCTGAACCTGAGCGCCTCCGCCACCACGTCCGTGCTGGACCGCCTCGAACGCGCGGGCCACGTGGTCCGCGAACGCGACCCCGGCGACCGCCGCCGCGTGGAGCTGCGCGTCCTCACCGAGGCACGCGCCCTCGCGGCGACGTTCTTCGAGCCGCTGGCCCGCGGCTACGCGGCCGCGTGGAGCGGCATGACCGCCGAGGAACGCCAGGTCGTGGCCCGCTTCCTGACCGCGACGATCGAGGCGACGGCCGAGGTCCGCTCCGCCCTCAGCTGAGGCTCTCCCGCGGTGGCCGGCGCCCGCACACCAGCAGCAGCAGGTCCTGCGCCGGCCCCCGCAGCGGTTCGCCCTCGCCGAACGTCCAGTCGAGGTCCGTGGCTTCCAGCCGGACGTGCGCGAGATCAGCCCGGAAGTACCGGAGTGTGCGCGGAGTAACACCGTCGAGCACGATTTTCACCCGCTCCAGCGGCACCCGCCGGTCGATCCCGAGAGCGACCGTGATGTCGAGCCCGTGGATGACGTCGTGCGACAACGCCCCCGCCTGGCCCCCGCCGGGCGGCGTCCACGGATTCCCGGCGTTCGCCAGGAGGACGTCCACCAGCTCTCCCGTGGACAGTGCCGCGGCGTCCCTGCGCGCCATCCGGTCGGACGCGTGGTTGAACCGCCCGCCCGACTTCAGCGTCTCCAGCACGACCTTCGCCGTCTTCACCCGATAGGGCAACGTCGTGTGCGCGATGACGTGCTTGACCGTCCACCCCGCACACAGGCTGGGCGCGTTCCACTGCTCTTCGCCGAGCGACGCGAGGATCTCGGCCTGCTCGGTGCGTTCCGCTCGAATCTCATCCATCATGCCCGGTTGTACGAAGCGACCGTCGCGAACTGATCGGTCCGCGTACTGTCGTGCGCGTGACCGAGGAGCTGGAACCGTTCCGGGTGGAGCTGACCGGCTACTGCTACCGGATGCTCGGCTCCGGCTTCGAAGCCGAGGACGCCGTGCAGGAGACCTTCGTGCGCGCCTGGAAGACCTACGACGCCTCCCGCGCGTCACTGCGCACGTGGCTCTACCGCCTGGCCACCACCATCTGCATCGACATGCTCCGCAGCCCTCAGCGCCGGGCGCTGGCCGTGGACCTGGGCCCGTCCGGCGGTGAGATCGGCGCTCCCCTGCCCGAACGCGCCTTCGTCCAGCCGGTGCCCGACGCCCTCGTGCTCCCCGAGGACCAGGCCGTCCTGCGCGAGACCGTCCGGCTGGCGTTCGTCGCCGCACTCCAGCTCCTGCCGCCGCGCCAGCGGGCGGTGCTGATCCTCCGCGACGTGCTGGCCTGGCAGGCTTCCGAGGTCGCCGCGCTGCTGTCGGTCTCGGTGGCGTCGGTGAACAGCGCCCTCCAGCGCGCCCGTGCGACCCTCCAGGTGGCGGACCCCGGCGAACCCCTCCGCCCCGACCCGGCCCAGCAGGCCCTGCTCACCCGCTACTGCGAGGCGTTCGAACGCCACGACGTGGACACCCTCGTCGCCCTGCTGCACGAGGACGCGACGATGTCGATGCCGCCCCACTCGTGGTGGCTGCGCGGCCGCGACGCCATCTCCGCCGCCCTCCGCTCCCCCTCCGCCGCCTGTGCCGGCGCGTGGCTGGTGCCGGTGGCGGCCAACGGTTCACCTGCCTACTGGCAGATGCGGCCGGGGATGGCCGACCCGTTCGGGCTGGTGTTCCTGGACGTGCGGGACGGGGTCGTGACCGGTACCACGACGTTCCTGGACGTCGCGACGTTGCTGCCGCTGTTCGGGTCGCCGATGAGTTCTTCCGGTTCGCCTCGTAGGTAGGTGGACCAGTTCGACGTGGAGGAGCTTCGATGAGTGTCCAGCCGATCGTCATCACGCCTGATGTGGCCCGCGCGCAGGCGTTCTACGAGCAAGTTCTGGGGGCGGTGGAGGTCTCCAGGTACCCGGCCAGCGGGCCGGTGTTCCTCAAGACGCTGCGGATCGGGGACTCGTCGTTCGGTCTCGTCGCGAAGGAGGTCGACTCCTCCGCGGCTCCCCGGATCGTGCTGAGCGTCGGCGTCGAGGACGTCGACTCCCTGCTGCCTCTGGTCGGACCCGCCGGTGGCCGGGTGGCGGGGCCGTCCAACGACATGCCCTGGGGACAGCGGGTGGCGCACGTCTTCGACCCCGACGGGAACCCGGTGAACCTGACCCAGCAACTCTGAGCGCCACGCCGGAGGCCCCGTCCGCCTTCGCCCGCCCCCACACCCACCCGTGTGCCATCCATCAGCGTTAACCAACGCCTCCGCGTGACGTGGCTATAGGACGCGGGGCCCCCGCGTTCGACTGGATGGGACGTAGCGCCCCCGCGTACCCGGCGGGAAACACGAAAGAGAGTTGCGAACGGGCGGGGGGTTACGGACAGTGCTTTGGGAGAAGCGTGTGGAATCCCGCGCGGTTCAGGCAGCTCCGACCAGGGCGCGGCGGCGTCCTTCACCGGGCTGCGCCGGCCTGCGGACCCGGCCCCACGGCTTGAACACCGAGAGGAAGAACGCGAGCAGCAGCAGCGTCGGTGCGGCGATCACCGGGCCGAGCAGGTTGGGCGGCAGCACCGCGGTGGGGTCGCCCGCCGCCAGGCGCTCGCCGATCCGCGCCGCCTCGGCCACGGCCGGACGCAGCGCGAACACGATCGCCAGCGCCATGCCGACGTTCAGGACCAGCTTGGTCGCGACCCACCAGTGCTTCACGAGCCCGTACTTGCTGGTCACGCCGAGGACCGCGCCGGAGACCATGCAGACGACGGCGGCGCCCAGCATCGGCGTGATCGCGAACAGGTCGACGGCCTGGATCGCCACCCCCGCCGTCCCGGCGTCCTCAGTGGACAGTGCCACGACGACCAGGATGCCCAGCGCGAGGTCGATGCCGAACCACGCCGCCGCCGAGAGGATGTGCACGAGCAGAACGGTTTTGCGGGCACGGCCGCCGAGCTTGCGGGTGGTAGTCATCGCGATGCGCTCCTTCTCTCGTGGTGTCGCGTCTCACTCTCGCGTCCACGAGCGCGCACATCGTCCGCTCACGCTCTGATCCCGCATACGTCAGTTTGCGTACGGGTCAGCCTCCTGGCGTGACGATCCCCTGCTCGTAGGCGAACACGACGGCGTGGGTGCGGTCGCGGAGCCCGAGCTTCGCCAGCACGCGCGAGACGTGCGTCTTCACCGTCGTCTCCCCGAGGAACAGCGCGGCGGCGATCTCCGCGTTCGACGCGCCCTTCGCCAGTTCCACGAGCACCTCGAACTCGCGGTCGGTGAGCTCGGGTGGCCGCGTTCGCTCCTGCTTGCCCGTGAACCGCGCGATCACCCGGCGGGTCACCTCCGGGGAGAGCAGGGCGTCGCCGCGGGCGACCACCCGGACGGACTCGACGAGGTCCTCCGGTGAGGCGTTCTTCAGCAGAAAGCCGCTCGCACCCGCTTGCAGCGCCTCGAACAGGTAGTCCTCGCGGTCGAACGTCGTGAGGATGACGACGCGGGTGCCGTGGTCCTCGGACAGGATGCGGCGGGTGGCTTCGAGGCCGTCCATGCGCGGCATCTGGACGTCCATCAGCACGACGTCCGGGCGCAGCGACGTCACCAGCTCGACGGCTTCTGCTCCGTCACCGGCCTCGCCGACGACCTCGATGCCCGGTTCCGTGCCGAGGATGACCCGGAAGCCGGCGCGGACCAGGTCCTGGTCGTCGGCCAGCACGACTCGCAAACTCACGCCTTCTCCTCCGTGGGAAGCGATGCACGGACGAGATAGCCCGCACTGCGCCGGGGACCCGCCTCCAGCGAACCGCCGTGCACGGCCAAACGTTCGCGCATGCCGACAAGCCCGAATCCCGACTCACCGGACGTCGAGAGGCCGCGTCCGTCGTCGGCGACTTCTACTTCCAGTGCGCTTTCCAGGAAACGCATCCGCACGTCGACATGGCGCGCGTTGGCGTGCTTGACGACGTTCGTCAGCGCTTCCTGCACAACCCGATACGCGGACAACGCCACCGCGGACGGCACTTCCCGTGGGTCGCCGTACACGCCGTGCGAGACCTCAAGGCCCGCCGCACGCGCGTTGTCGAGCAACTCCGGGACGTCGTCCAGGCCGGGGGCCGCCTTCGAGTCGGTCTCGGCGTCGGCCCGCAGCACACCGAGCAGGCCGCGCAGCTCGCTGATCGCCGTCCGGGCGGTCTTCTCCACGGTCTGCAACGCGTCCCTGGCCATCTCGGCGTCGGAGTCGAGGACCCGGCGCGCCGCACTGGCCTGGATGCCCATCACCGACACGTGGTGCGCCACGACGTCGTGGAGGTCGCGGGCGATGCGCATGCGTTCGGCCGCGATCGCGCCGCGCGTGTTCCGCTCCTGCGAACGCCGCAGCTCCTCGGCCTGGAACTCGAGCTGCGTCTGCCGCCGGGCCGCCGTCCAGGCCATCTCGCCCATGAGATAGGCGAAGACGAAGAAGAAGATGTTGAACTCGAGTCCATACAGGACGGAGGCCAGCATGGGGTCCATCGGCCCCGCGGCGTTCTCGAACTCGCCCGGCGGGCCGATCAGCGCGCGCACGAGGTTGAACCCGAGCCACAGGAACATGGCGATGATCACGCCGATGCGCGACCACCGCGCCAGGAAGCGGTTCCGCTCCCACGCGCCGACGGTGTAGATGGCCATGAACAGGATCGCCGACGGTACGAAGTTGTCGCCGATGCGCTGCACCTGCGCGAGGATGAACAGCACGGACACCACGACCATGACCGGCACGGGGTACCGGCGGCGCACCACGAGCGGCACCGACAGGGCGAACACCCAGGCGAGCTGCTCGAGGAGCTCGGGCGGCGGGTTGTAGACGACGGCCCCCATGCTGTTGATCAGCACGGTGCTCTCGACCGCGCACAGCAGCACGAGGACGGCGATGCCGATGTCACGCTTGCGTTGCGTGGCAGTCGGACCGGGTCGCCGCCATTCGTTCCACACGGGCTCTTGCACCCGGTCACGGTACCTTCCTGCGGTTTTCGCCCGCCGCCGGAAGGTGATCACCTGGCGCGGGACGGCCCACCGTCGTAGTCGGACAGCCGGTCCAGCAGCTCCGGCAGGACGCCGAGCTGGGCCCGTTCGTCGGGCTTCAGGACCGCTTCCACGGCTTGGGCGACCCAGTCGCTCCTGGCTTCGCGGTCCCGGTCGAGGGCGGCACGGCCCTGCGCGGTGAGGGTGAGCAGGAACCCGCGGCGGTCGTGCGGGTCGTCCCGCCGCTCGACGTAGCCCAGCGCCTCCAGGTCCTTCACCGTGCGGCTCTGGCTCTGGTGGCGCACGCCGCGACGCTGGGCGAGGGTCGCGGTCGAGGCGTCGCCCTCGCGGTCGAGCAGCCCCAGCGACTCGGCCAGGGGCGGCGGCAGGGTGTCGGCGTGCAGGCGGGTCGCGCGCACGAACCTGCCGATGGACGTCCGCAGCCGCTCCGCCAGGCGCTCCTGGTCACTCACAGGCCGGACTGTACCGCCCCGGCCAGACACCGCGCCCCCACCGGACGCAGGCCGGGGCGTCGCCCATCAATACAGCAAAGCTGTACACTTTTGCTGTACATCCCCGCGAGGAACGGACCCACATGAAGCTGACCAAGTTCGCCCACGCCTGCGTCGCGCTGGAGAAGGAGGGATCGAGGATCGTGCTGGACCCCGGCACGTTCACCCCCGACGCGAAAGACGCCGTCCGCGGCGCCTCGGCCGTGCTGATCACCCACGAGCACTTCGACCACTTCGACGACGCCCTGCTCGCGGCCGCTCTCGACGAGGACCGCGACCTGCGCGTGTTCGGACCCCAGGCGGTTGTCGACAAGCTCGGCGACCACGGCGGCAGGGTGCGGCGCCTCGACGCCGGTGACGCCGTCTCCGTCGACGGGTTCAGCGTCACCGTCCACGGGAAGCACCACGCCGTCATCCACCCGGACATCCCCGTCGTCGACAACCTCGGGTACCTGGTCGACGAGACGGTGTTCCACCCCGGCGACGCCTACTTCGTCCCCGACGCCCCAGTCGACACGCTGCTGCTGCCCACCAGCGGGCCGTGGACCAAGCTGGGCGAGGCGGTCGAGCACGTGCGCGCCGTAAAGCCGCGCCGGGTGGTCCAGATCCACGAGCTGATGCTCAGCGACCTCGGCCAGAACTCGACGCGCACGTTCCTCACCACCCTCACCGGGGTCGAGGAGACCCTGCTGTCCCCCGGCGAGAGCATCGACCTGTGAGCGCCGCCTAAAGCTGGTTGACGCGCACCAGGTTCCCGGCGGGGTCGCGGAACGAGCAGTCGCGGACGCCCCAGGGCTGGTCCTCCGGCTCTTGGAGGACCTCGCCGAAGCCGGTCGACTCGACCCAGTCCCTGGCCCGCTCGAAGGTTCCCTGCAGGTCCTTCGAAGCGAGCGACAGAGCGGTGTAGACGCCCTTGGCCATGAGGACGGCGATGGTGCGCCGCTCCTCATCGCTGACCCCGGGGTCCACCGCGGGCGGGTGCAGGACGACGCTCGTCGTGGGCTGCTCGGGAGGTCCGACGGTGATCCAGCGCATGGTGCCCTGGCCGACGTCCTGGCGGACCTCGAAGCCCAGCGCGTCGCGGAAGAAGCCGAGGGACTTCTCCGGGTCGTCCGTCGGGAGGAAGGCTGCGGCGATGATGACTGACATGGGCGTGAACCTAATCTGCGGTGCGGGCTGACGCTTCTTTGTTCCTGATCGGTCGCATCACGGCCTTGGCCAGGCAGTTCGGGATTCCCTGGCCGTCGGCGGCGGCGACCTTGCGGTACTGGCTGGGTGACATGCCGACCAGTTCGGAAAACCTGGTGCTGAAGGTGCCCAGCGACGTGCAGCCGACCTCGAAGCAGACTTCGGTGACCGTCATGTCGCCGCGGCGCAGGAGGGTCATGGCGCGTTCGATGCGGCGGGTCATCAGGTAGCTGTACGGGGACTCGCCGAAGGCGGCGCGGAAGGCCCGGGAGAGATGGCCCGCCGACAGGTGGACGCCGCGCGCCAGTGCCGCGACGTCGAGGGGTTCGCGGTACTCGCGGTCGATCCTGTCGCGGACCTTGCGGAGCAGGACGAGCTCCTGCAGACGCGGGTCTTGGGCGGTCACGGTGGACAGCCTAAGACCCGCGCCTGACAGATCGCTGACTAGCAGGGCCCCTGGTCGCGCCAGACGCCCCACTCACCGGTGGTGCCGGGTTCCTCGTTCTGCGTCCACCACTGGGCACGCCACTTGCGGCTCTGGTGCGACACCTGGTCGCCTCCGTTGTAGACCTTGCCGCTCTCCCACGCCGGCAACGCGCACGCCGGTGAGGAAGTCGTGGTCGTGGTGGTGGTCGTGGTCGACGTCGGGGTGGTGCCGGCGCCGAGACGCGGGTAGTCGGCGGTGATGGCGTAGGACTGGCCGCCGAAGGTGAAGACGAAGTTCGACGGCGTGGCGATCGGGAGCTGGTAGCTGACGGTCAGCTCGATCGACGCGCCGGGAGCGAGGCTCTGCCAGGCGGGGAGGGTGAGCTCCGCCTTCTGGAAGTCGCCGCGCAGGCCGCCCGCGTTGGCGCCGGTGTGGCCCTTCGACACGACCTTCAGGCCGAAGCCCGACTGGTCGGCCATGCTGCCGGGGGCGCTGGTGCCGTAGTCGAACGTGATCTTCGTGCCGCCGGGGACGGTGGTCGACGAGCGGTTGGTGAACCTGATCTTCGGGGTGATCGGGTAGTTGTTGTCGCCCAAGGCGAAGCCATGGACGTCGACGTCGATCGCGAGCACCTGGGACTGCTGGGTCACGGCTTTCCGGTCGCCGTAGGGGGCGGCGCCGTTCAGGCCGGTGTGGATGGTGGACAGGAGGGTGTCGCCGATGAAGTACTCGTTCTTGGCGCTGTCGAAGCGGTAGTCGCCGGCGAGCTCCCAGATCATGATGCCGCCGAGGCCCTTGTCGCGGACGTACTTGGCCTTCTCGGCGATGGACTGCTCGGTCTCGGTGGAGAGGAAGACCTTCTTCTGGTCGTTCCACAGCCACGGTGACTTGAGGGTCGAGTCGTAGTGCGGGGCGTAGGTGCCGGTGAGGCGGTCGCTCGGGTCGTTGACCGGGTCGAGGCCGTACTGGGCGCCGTAGGAGCCCGCGATGCCGGCTTCGAGGTTCTTGGTGTGCCACAACGGGTTCACGCCGGACGGGACCTCCGCGCCACCGGCGGTGACGTCGTGCCAGAGGTTGTCGATGCCGGAGGCTCCGTTGCCGCACGGGGTGGTGGAGCCGACCGCGGAGCCGGTGCCGGGCGGGCACTGCGACTGGTTCGGCAGGGCGGCCTTGCCCCACAGGCCGTTGGTGCCACCGGTGACGCCCTGCCAGCCGCGGGAGTAGAACGGGACGCCGATGTTGATGCGTCCGGCCTGCATGGCGCCGCGGTAGTAGTGGTACGCCCAGTCGGTGTTGAGGTAGCCCATGCCTTCGTACTGGGGTGCGGTGTAGACGCCGCCGGCGGCGAGCTCACCGTCCTTGCCGTCGTCGTAGAGGGCGGCGTTCGGGCCGACGAAGTGGTTCCACGAGCCGTGCAGGTCGTAGCTCATGATGTTGAGGTAGTCGAGGTACTTGACCACCTGGTAGGTCTCCTGCCCGCGCAGCAGCCAGCCCGAGGCGGGGACGGCGGCGGTGAGGAGGTAGTGCCTGCCGTCGGCGGCACCGGCGCGGTCGAGCTTCTCCCGCAGGGTCTTCATGATCGCCTGGTAGCCGGCCCACAGGGTGCCGCGGTTGGCGTTGGAGATCCAGAAGTCGTCCGGGTTTCCGGCGTGGTTGTTGGAGGTCGCGTACTCGTAGTCGATGTCGGCGCCGTTGAAGCCGTACTGGCGCACGAACTCCACGACGGAGTCGGCGAACGTGTCGATCGCGGCCTGGTTCTGGCCGAGCTTGTAGAAGCCGCCGGACGCGGTGCGGGTGCCGTCGGGGTTGAGGTAGCCGCCGGTCTCCGCCCAGCCGCCGACGGAGATCAGCGTCTTGACGGAGGGGTGCTGCTTCTTGAACTTCGTGAGCTGGTTGAAGTGCCCCTTGTAGGGCACGGACGGGTCGGTCTCGGCGCCGGGGACGCCGGGCCATTCCATGCCGGTGGACGGGTTGTCCGCCGAGCCGGGGCCGACGGAGATCCTGTTCTGGCCGTCGATGTGGGCGAACGCGTAGTTCAGGTGCGTGACCTTGTCCCAGGGGATGTCCTTGGCGAGGTACGCGGGCTGGCCGTTCTTGCCGGTGCGCCAGCTGGTGAAGTACCCGATGACGCGGCGGGACTTGTCGCCCATCATCTCGCGGCCGGCGGTGTCGTAGGTGGTGCAGTAGGGCACCTCGACGCCCGGCGTCTTGTAGAGCCCGTCCGGTCTGCAGTCCTCGTGGGCTGCGGCCGCGGTGGGCGCGTTGGTCACGGCCATGACTGTCCCGGCGAGCAGAGCTAGCACCGGGACCACTCTGGTGAGCAGGCGCAAGGGGAAGGACCTCCTGGCTAGGGCGGCGGCCACTGCCCCGAACCGTAAAATGGTCCAGACCTTTACGTCAACAGCCGGTCATCGGCTTTCATCGCCGGTGAATCGGTTCAGCCGGGCGGGAACGGCCCCGCTCAGTGGTGGTGCCGGTGCACGACCGCGTGTCCCTTGCCGCGCGCGATCATCCAGCGGTTCACCGGCACCGTCACGACGAACGCGACGGCGAGCGAGAACGCGAGCGCCGCCCAGAACAGCCACTGCCCGAGACCGGCGTCCATCGCGCCGGGCACGAGCAGCATCACGGCGTTGTCGACGACCTCCATGACCGCGATGGAGACGGTGTCGGCGGCGAGCGCGACGCCGAGCGCGGCCTTGAACGCGAGACCGGACCGCAGGACGGGGCGGATCGTCAGCGAGTAGCCGAACAGGAACGCGAGCGCCACGGCCAGCACGACCGTGGCGAGGGTGCCCCAGCCGAGCGCGGTGCCGATGACCATGCCCAGCACCTCGCCGATGGCGCAGCCGGTGAGGCAGTGCAGGGTCGCGGAGATCGCCTGCCGGGTGAGGCCCGTGGGTGCGTGGTGGTCCATCTCGTCCTCCTGCGGGATGCGGAGCCGAGACCGAACATACCCCTAGGGGGTACCCGTATCAACTCAGGCGAGCTGGGGCAGGGCGAGCCCTCCCGCCATCAGCACCAGGCACGCCAGGCCGTGCACGAGGGGGTTGCGCACGAGCAGCGCCACGAACTCGCGCAGGAACGCGCTGGGCACGAAGTACCAGGCGGTGGGAGCGCCGATGACCTGCAAGCGCAGGCCCTGGTTGCGCGACAGCACGGCCGTGCGGAACACGTGGTAGTTGTTCGTGACGGCGACGATCCGGCCGCTGTGGCCGCGGTCGGCGAGCAACGCCTTGCTGTAGCGCAGGTTCTCGTCGGTCGTGGTGGCCTGGTCCTCCAGCACGATCTCGTCGGCGGGGATTCCGCGTTCCACGAGGTACTCGCGCATCGCGAAGGCTTCCGACACCTCCTCGTCGGCGCCCTGCCCTCCCGTCACGACGATCACCGGCGTGCGACCGGCGCCGCGTTCGCGGTGGTAGAGGCGCATCGCGCGGTCGAGGCGGTTGGCGAGCAGCTTGGGCACGCGGGAGCCGATGAGCCCGGCGCCGAGCACGATGATGCCGTCGAACCCGCTGCGGCGGCCGGTGCGGCCGTAGATCACCGAGTACAGCAGCAGGCTCACGAACAGGAACGCGATGTAGGCGGAGACCAGGAACAGGCCGATGGCGCTGCCGCGGATCCAGTCGCTGGGCTGGCTGATGCCCCAGAAGAAGTACACCATCTCGCCGAGCAGGGCGGTGCCCGCGAGCAACGACAGCAGGTTGGCCAGCGACCGCCCTTCCCTGCGCACCATCACGACGCCGTTGGCGAGCAGGGCGAGCGGGAGCAGCAGCAGGCCGATGACGGCCAGCACGAACCCGAGTGCGAGCGGCAGGCTCAGCGCCGGGTTGTCCTGTCCGACGTTCGCGAGCAGGAGCAGCAGCATCACCAGGGTGACGCCGAGCCAGATGGCGTTGCTCAGCCTGCGCCGGTCACGCAGGACGCCGAGCACGAAGAAGGAAGCGGGGACCAGGCAGAGCAGCGCGGCGAGCACCGCGTCAGCGTAATACCGGTGATCACTCGCTGCCGCCGGGCTCCTCGTCCTGCTCGCGCGGGGCGGGCTTCGGGCGCGGCCTCAGCCGCACCGCGCCCGCCGTGAGGTCGAGCGGACCGGTCTCCTCGTAGTCCTCGCCGGTGCCCGCGTCCGTCGCCTCGCGGCGGACCTTCGGCCCGGGGAACAACTCGCCCAACTGTCCCATGCCCGCGAGGTTACCCTCAGAAGATGGCGACGAGCAGCAGGATCACGCCGAGCACCGCGGCGATCACGATCCAGTGCGAGTTCGCCGGCCTGCGGTAGTGGCTGCGGACGGTGGTGCTGCGGAAGAAGCTGAACGGCGCGCTGCGGCGGTGGCGGCGAACCCAGGGCATGTCGTCCTCCTGACTGCGTGAGCTGGTCAGGTCGGGGATACCCAGCGGCGCAACCGTTCCTGTACTCCAGCCAGACCAATCTGGACCATCTCGGGGTCGTCGGTGTCGTTGCCGCGCAGCACGTCGTACCACGGGGTGAGCGCGTGCCAGATCGCCGCTCGTTCGCACAGGGCGTCCGTGACGCCGTAGACCTCGGCGAGCGCGTCCGCGAACTCCGGTGAGGTGTCGTGCAGCGCCCAGGCGAGGTCGGTCGCCGGGTCGCCGAGGTGCAGGTCGCCGAAGTCGATGACGCCCGTCAGCAGGCCGTCGTGGCCGAGCACGTGCTCGGGGTTGAGGTCGCCGTGGACGAGCGTGTCCGCGGGCAGGCCGCCGAGCCGGGCGAGCAGCTCGCCGGCGCCGGGCACCCGCACCTCGGCCAGGAAGCGGTCCAACGGCAACGGCGTGGGCGTGACGCCGAGCCTGGCGGCCTCCCCGGCGGGGGCGGCGTGCAGGGCGAGCAGGAACTCCCCCAGCTGCCGTCCCATCGGAGCGGTCCACGTGGACAGTTCGCCGCCGGGCACGAACGCGTGCCGCGCCACCACCGGGTCTGCCGACACGATGCGCGGCACCGGGACGGGCAACGGCAGGCGGGGCGCGAGCCACGGCATCACGGTGGCCTCGCGCACCAGCTGCGGCCCGATCTCCCGCCTGCGCGGCCGCCGTTCGACCCAGCCGCCGACCAGGACGGCGGTGCTGTCCCAGCCCTCACCCAAGTACGTCACCCGCCCAGTGTCGCCCGAGGGCAGAATTCGCGGATGGCCGCCTCCGTGTCCGCCAAGCTGCTGTCCCTGCTCGGCACCTTCGACGCCCGCCACCGCCGGCAGACGCTGAGCGGCATGGCGCGGCGCAGCGGCCTGCCGGTCAGCACGACGCACCGGCTGCTGGCCGAGCTGGAGGCGTGGGGCGCGGTGCGGCGGCTGGAGAGCGGCGAGTACGTGATCGGCACGCGGCTCTGGCGGCTCGGGCTGCTGGCGGCGGGCGAGGTCGACCTGAGCCGGGTCGCGGAGCCGTTCCTGCACGACCTGCACGCGGCGACGCGGGCGGTGGTGCACCTGGCCGTGCGGGAGGGCACCGAGGCGCTCTACCTGGACCGGGTGTCGGGGCACGCGTCGGTGCCGATCGTGAGCGCCACGGGCGGCCGGTTGCCGTTGCACTCGACGGGCGTCGGGAAGGTGCTGCTCGCGCACGCGCCCGCGGAGGTGCAGGAGGAGGTGCTCGTGCACGGCTTGACGCGCCTGACGGCGTACACGGTGACCGAACCGGGGCGGATGCGGGCGCAGCTGCAACGCATCCGGCGTGACGGCTACGCGCAGACGTTCGAGGAGATGACGCTCGGCGCGTGCAGCGTCGCGGTGCCGGTCGAGGTGGACGGGAAGGTGGTCGCGGCGCTCGGGATCGTGGTGCCGGACCTGCGGACCGTCCGGGCCCGGCTGGTCGCGGCGTTGCAGGTGGCGGCGCGCGGGATCGGCCGCTCGCTGGAACCCGGTTTCCGGCCATCGGAAGAAGGTCTTGGGTGAACCACGTCACCACCTGTTGAATCGTCCACCGTGGCCAGCGAAACGCGAGAATTGTTCATTGGCGGCGAGAGCGTTCCCGCGCTCGACGGCCGCACCACCGACGATCTCAACCCCTACACGGGCGCGGTCCACGCCGTGGTCGCCGCGGCCGGGCCCGCGGACGTGGCCAGGGCCGTCGGCGCGGCGCAGGAGGCGTTCCCGGCCTGGGCCGCCACCGCACCGTCCGCGCGGCGCAAGATCCTGCTCAAGGCCGCCGACGCGCTGGAGGCCAGGACGCCCGACGTCGTGGCGCTCATCGCGAGCGAGGTCGGCGGTGTCGGCGGCTGGGCCGGGTTCAACGTGATGCTGGCGGCCAACATGCTGCGCGAGGCCGCCGCGGCGGTCACCCAGCCCGTCGGTGAGGTGCTCACCACCGACACGCCGGGACAGCTGTCGCTAGCTCTGAGGGAACCCCTCGGCGTCGTCGCGGCGTTCGCGCCGTGGAACGCGCCGGTCATTCTCAGCACGCGGGCAGTCGCCGCACCCCTCGCTGCCGGGAACACCGTCGTGCTCAAACCCAGTGAGGACGCGCCGATCGCGGCCGGGCTGCTGATCGCCGAGGTGCTGCACGAGGCGGGGCTCCCGGCGGGCGTGGTCAACGTCGTCACCAACGCGCCGGAGGACGCCGCCGCGGTCGCGGACGCCCTGATCGCGGACCCGCGGGTGCGCGCGGTGAACTTCACCGGCTCCACCGAGGTCGGACGGATCGTCGGCACGCTCGCCGCCCGGCACCTCAAGCCCGCGCTGCTGGAGCTCGGCGGCAAGAACTCGCTGCTGGTCCTCGACGACGCCGACCTGGACCACGCGGTGGACGCGGCCACGTTCAGCGCCTTCCACAACGCGGGCCAGATCTGCATGTCGGCCGACCGCGTCCTCGTGCACCGGTCGGTCGCCGAGGAGTTCACCGCGAAGCTCGCCGCCAAGGCCGGCTCGCTCCCCCACGGCGACCCGGCCGACCCCGGCACCGTCATCGGCCCCGTGATCAACGAGCGGTCCGCCGAGCGCGTCGCCGCTCTCGTCGCCGACGCGGTCGAGAACGGTGCCCGCGTCCGCACCGGTGGTGACGGCGGCGCGACAGTCCTCGACAACGTCACGCCCGAGATGCGGATCTTCCGGGAGGAGATCTTCGGACCGGCCGTCGTGGTCGTTCCCGTCGCGGACGACGACGAAGCCGTGGCCATCGCGAACGACACCGAGCACGGTCTCACCGCGGGCATCATCACCGAGGACTCGCGGCGCGGCCTGGGCCTGGCGCGGCGCATCCGGACCGGCATCGTGCACGTCGGCAACCAGACAGTGGACGACGAGCCGCAGGCGCCGTTCGGCGGCGTGAAGGCGAGCGGCTACGGCCGGTTCGGCGGCCGGTGGGGCGTCGAGGCGTTCTCCGCGACCCGCTGGGTGACGATCGCGAGCGAGCACGCCCACTTCCCCTTCTGAGCACTCCGCCAGCGCTTCGATCCCACCGCTACCCACCCGCCCGTGCGTCAGCCGCCCCAGTGATCCCGCCTCCTCCGCGTGACGTGGCTTTAGTACGCGGGGGCGCCGCGTACGCCCTGATAGGACGAAGGGACCCCGCGTGCGGCAAGGGAAACACGAAAGAGAGTTGTGAACGGGGCGGGGCGTTACGGACAGCAGTTCTGGAAGTGCATGCGTCGGGAACGCGGAACGGGCCCCTGACTTGCGTCAGGGGCCCGTCCGCCGTGCGATCGGTCAGTGACCCGCGGCCATCTCGGCGGCCAGCCGGTCGTCGCCGCTCTGCTCCTTGAGCGGCTTCTCCTTGATGAAGACCACCGCGATCAGCGCCAGGACCGCGAACGGCGTGCCGATCAGGAAGATCTCCGCGGTCGCCGTCGCGTAGATGTCGGCGATGACGGCCTTGACCTCGGGAGGCAGCACCGAGAGGTCCGGCACCTGCTCGCCGCCGACGGCACCGGCCATCGGGCCGAACTTCTCCTCCGCGAGCGACGACACCTTGTTCGCGAGCACCGCGCCCAGCGCCGAGACGCCGACCGCGCCACCGAGCGAGCGGAAGAACGTCAGCGTCGACGTCGTCGCGCCCAGGTCCTTCGCCGGCACGTCGTTCTGCGCCGCCAGCACCAGGTTCTGCATCAGCAGACCGACACCGACGCCGAGCACGACCATGTAGACGCTCACCATGAACACCGTGGTCTCCGCCGTCAGCATGGACAGCAGCAGCAGACCGGCGACCATGATGATGCCGCCCGCGACCAGGAACGCCTTCCACTTGCCGTACTTCGTGATCAGCGCGCCGGCCACGGTCGAGGACACCAGCAGGCCGAAGATCAGCGGCAGGCTCATCAGACCGGCCTGGGTCGGCGTCTTGCCGAGCGCCAGCTGGAAGTACTGCGACAGGAACACCGTGCCACCGAACATCGCGACACCGACCAGGGCGCTGGCGACGGTCGCGAGCGACACCGTGCGGTTGCGGAAGATCGACAGCGGCACGATCGGGTCGTGCGCGGTCGCCTCGACCCGCACCGCGGCGACGAGCAGCAGCACGCCGAGCGACACCAGGCCGGCGGTCCAGCCCGACCACCACTCGAACTTCTGGCCCGCGAGCGACGACCAGATCAGCAGCGTCGACACACCGGACACGATGAGGAACGCGCCCAGGTAGTCGATCTTCGTGTTCTCCTTGCGCACCACCGGCAGGTTCAGCGTGCGCTGCAGCAGGTAGATGGCGGCGAGGGTGAACGGGACGCCGATGAAGAAGCACCAGCGCCAGCCCAGCCACGACGTGTCGACCAGCAGGCCGCCGATCAGCGGGCCCGCGACGGTGCCGACGCCGAACACGGCGCCGAACAGGCCCGCGTACTTGCCGAGCTCGCGCGGCGGGATCATCGCGGCCATCACGATCGTGGCGAGCGCCGTGACGCCACCGGCGCCCAGGCCCTGCACGACGCGGCTGACGATGAGCATCTCGACGTTCACCGAGAAGCCCGCGATGAGCGAGCCGAGGACGAACAGGCCGAGTGACGCCTGGATCAGCAGCTTGCGGCTGTAGAGGTCGGCGAGCTTGCCCCACAGCGGCACGGTGGCCGTCATGGCGAGCAGCTCCACCGTGACGATCCAGGCGAAGATCGACTGCGAGCCCTTGAGGTCGGCGACGATGCGCGGCAGCGCGTTCGACACGATGGTGCTCGCGAGGATGGACACGAACATGCCCATCATGAGGCCCGACAGGGCCTGGATGACGTCACGTCTGCTGTGGGCCGGTGATGCTTCCGCTTCGGTGCTCATGAGGCTCCCCCTTCAGTCTGGTGCGGCGGCACGTGAGCCAGCCCGGTGGCGAACATGTCGAGTGCCGCGCCGACGACGTCGCCCAGCGCGACGGTGTCGTCGAAGGCCCACCGCGCGACCGCGCAGCGGAACGCCGTGCCCCCCGCGGCGACCAGCAGCCGCGGGTAGAGGTGGCTCTCGGGCAGCCCCGCCCGCCGTGCCACCGCGTCGGCGAGCAGCTGCTCGGACTCCGCGTTGGAGGTGAACATCCTGACCAGCAGGTCGGGCCGCTGGGTGAGGACGTCCTTGCGCAACAGCCACAGTTCGCGGGCGTTCTCCAGGTCGTCGGTGATCTCGGCGAGCACCGCCTGCCGGTACGCCTCGAACGGTGAGGCGTCCTCCGGCGCGGCGAAGATGCGGGCGACGACACGGGGCCCCGTCTCGGGGTCGACGCCGATCACCGCCTCGTCCTTGCTCGCGAAGTAGTTGAAGAAGGTGCGCACCGAGACGTCGGCCTCCGCGGCGATCTCCTCCACCGTGACGTGGTCGTAGCCCTTCTCCGCGGACAACCGCAGTGCCGCCCGCTCGAGCGCCGCACGTGTGCGGCGCTTCTTGCGGTCGCGCAGGGTCTCCACAGGCTGGTTCACGTCACTACGGTACGGACTTTTTTGCAGTCTCTGCAAGTTTGCAGAGTGTGAACTACATCGCCCACGACCAGGCCGTTCGTGGCCTCTCCCGGAGCTCGCCGTCGACGAAGAGGTCGACCTTCTCACTGAGGAAACAGGCGAGGCCAGCGATTTTCGGCTCTCCGGCAGCGGTGACCGGTACCCCCGCACCAGGTCCTCGTACCGCTTCCCGCCGACCAGTGTTCCGCCGTGCCCTCGCAGGGGCAGTGGGGTCCTGCTCGCGGACGGCCTGAGCAGATCGAACCGGAGGTCGCTCAAGCTCGCCCCCGAAGTACGCGCGGACCCGCTTCGCCGAGGTCTCCACCGGGACCCGGCCACGCTGCTCGTCGCCCCTAGCACGGAACCCGCTCGCACGCTTCCCGTGCCGGTGGGGGAAGCCGTCAGGCGTCGCCGTCGAACAGGCTCGTCACCGAGCCGTCCTCGAAGATCTCCCGGATCGCCCGTGCCAGCAGCGGCGCGATGCTCAGCACCGTCAGCCCCGGGAACCGGCGCTCGTGCGGGATCGGCAGGGTGTCGGTGAGGATCACCTCGCGGGCCTTGCTCGCGACCAGCCGTTCGTGGGCTTCGCCGGACAGCACGCCGTGCGTGGCCACGAGCACGACGTCCCTCGCGCCCTGCTCCAGCAGCTGCCGGGCCGCGCCGGTGCTGGTCAGCGCCGTGTCGATCATGTCGTCGACCACGACGCACGTGCGGCCCGCGACGTCGCCGACCACGCGGTTGGCCATGACCTCGTTGGGGCGTTCCGGGTCGCGCGTCTTGTGGATGAACGCGATCGGGCAGCCGCCGAGCAGGTCCGCCCACTTCTCCGCGAGGCGGGTGCGGCCCGCGTCCGGGGAGACGATCGTGAGGTCCTCGCTCTGGTAGCGGGCCCGGACGTGGCCGGCGAGCAGCCACATGGCGTGCAGGTGGTCCACCGGGCCGTCGAAGAAGCCCTGCTCCTGCGCCGTGTGCAGGTCGACGGTGACGATGCGGTCGGCGCCCGCGGTCTTGAACATGTCCGCGACCAGCCGGGCCGACACCGGTTCGCGGCCCGCGTACTTGCGGTCCTGGCGCGAGTACGGGTACGACGGCATGACGGCGGTGATGCGCTTGGCCGAGGCGCGTTTCAACGCGTCGACCATGAGCAGCTGTTCCATCAGCCAGTCGTTGATGGGCGCGCAGTGGCTCTGCACGACGAACGCGTCCGCGCCGCGCACGGACTCCTCGAACCGCACGAACGTCTCGCCGTTGGCGAAGTCGTAGGCGGACTGCGGGGTGATCGAGACGCCGAGGTGGCCCGCCACCGCCTCCGCCAGCTCCGGGTGCGCCCTGCCGGTGAGGAGCAGGAGCTGCCGCTTGGCGACGCCCGCCTTGCCGCTGACCATCTCTGCACTCCCCGGTTCGGCTGCGGTACCACCCGATGGTTCAGCATCGCCGCGAGATCACGCAAACCGTACGTCCGGCGGATGGGATTGGTCGTTGCCGAGCACTCCGGGGTAACCCGATCGGGCACACCCACACCAGTCACATAGCACCGATGGAGCAACACGCTCGGTACAGGTTCACCGGGCTCGATTCACTACTTGGGGTATGGCCAGTGTGAATCGGTGATCTCGACGTTAGGAACTGGTCCAACATCCCTACGCTCCTCGCATGCCTGAGAAGCAGGACACAGCGGCACCGACACCGCAGACCCCGCCGGCCGGTCCGACCGCGATGGGCACCCCCATCCACGACCAGATCGCCGACAGCCTGGGAGTCCGCCAGAAACAGCAGCCGCCGGACTGAGTCGTCTCAGCACGCGCTCGCCGACTTTCGGCGGTCGACCGCGCCCCGCGCGAGCCGGTAGGAAGAGCCCCCTCTGCGGATGAGGAGGGGACTTGTCCATGCGCATCACCGTGCTGGCCGCCGCGGCCGCACTCATGATCACCGGAACGCCCGCCGTGCAGGCGTCAGGGGGTCCCGCGGTCCCCCGGATCGACTGGACCGCCTGCGGACCCGAACACCCCGGCTTCGACTGCGCCACGGTGCGGGTACCGCTCGACTACGACCACCCGCACGGTGCCACCACGACGATCGCGCTGACCCGCAAGCCCGCCACGGACAAGGCCCGCCGCATCGGGTCGCTGTTCCTCAACCCCGGCGGCCCCGGCGGCTCGGGCGTCGGCTTCGCGTGGTCCGCGGGCGACCGGCTCTCGGCGAACCTCCAGGGCCGCTTCGACGTCGTCGGGTTCGACCCGCGCGGCGTCGGCCGGTCCGACCCGTTGCACTGCTTCTCCAGCGAGGACGAGCTCGACGAGTTCTTCGAGGGCGTGCCCGGCTTCCCGTACCAGGCGGCGCAGGAGAAGCCGTTCTACGACCGGTACCGCTCGCTCGGCCCCGAGTGCCGCGACGACCAGCTCATCGCCCGGCACATGAGCACCGCGGACGTCGCCCGCGACCTCGACCTGCTGCGCCGCGCCGTCGGCGACCGCAAGCTCACCTACCTCGGCTTCTCCTACGGCTCGTTCCTCGGCGCCACCTACGCGAACCTGTTCCCCGGCAACATCAGGGCGCTCGTCGTCGACGGCGTGCTCAACCCGGAGCTGTGGTCGAGCGGCCGCCAGGTCGAGTCGGACCGCATCGCGACCAAGGAGGAGTTCCGCGAGTTCCTGCGCACCTGCGACGAGGCCGGGTGCGTGTTCGGCCCGAAGCCGGAACAGCGCTGGAACGCGTTGCTGAAGTCGGTGCGCGCCAAGCCGATCCAGCTCGGTGACGAGGTGTTCACCTACGACACGGTCGTCGGCATCGCCCTCGGCGCCATGTACTCGCCGGACGACTGGCCGTCCACCGCCGAGCTGTTCGACCAGCTCTCCGACGCGTCCACCGGCACCGCGAGCCTGTCGGCCACCTCCGCCGAGCCGGACTACCCCAACGGGTTCGACTCCTACAACGGCAACGCGTGCGCGGACATCGAGTACCCGAGCACGCTCGGCGCCTACCGGTCGATCTCGCGGTACGCGGAGGCCGGTTCGGAGTTCGGCCCCGCGTGGTGGTGGGCGAACGCGGCGTGCGCGGACTGGCCTGTCAACGCCGACCGCTACACCGGCCCGTGGCACACCCGCACCAGCGCCCCGGTCCTGGTGGTGGGCAACCACTTCGACGGCGTCACGGACTTCCGCGGCGCGCAGGCAGTGCACCGTCAGCTGGCGGGCAGCAGGCTGCTCGCCTACGCGGGCTGGGGCCACACGGCGTACGCGGTGAGCCAATGCGCGACCGAGCACACCAACGCGTACCTGCTCCACGGCACGCTGCCGCCCGCCGGCACGGTGTGCCCGGCGAACCCGAACCCGTTCCTGCCCACCACCGCGGCCGCGGAGCCGCTGTTCAAGCCCGCCACGCCGGGCCGGAGGTGACGGCCGGCTCCTGAGCCAGCACCAGCGCCGCCCGCGCCGGGTCGTGACCGAACCGGCTGCCGAACGCGTCGTGGACGCGCCACCCGGCGTGGGCGAGCGCACGCCAGCGGGTCAGGTGCGCCCGTGCCCCGCCGGGGTGCGGGCGCGTCTCCAGTGCGACGGCCTCGTCCCCCTCCCCCACGACGAGGTCGACCCGCCAGCGTCCCACCGGGTAGCCGGTGCGGACGGTGAGACCGGCGGCCCGCAGCTCCCGTGCCAGGCCGGCGGTCCACTCGTCGGACGGCGCGGCGCCCTCGGTCACCGCCGGCGGCTCGGCGGCGTGCCGCAGGTACTCGCCGGCCAGGCCGGGCGGGCGCGGTGACGAGGTGACCACGTGGACGCGGTGGCGGGCGCGGGTCGTCAGCACCGCGAGCAGGTTCGGGTCGTTGACGAACCGCCACGAGCCGGGCCTGGCGTCCGCGGCGAAGCTGATCACGACCTCGTCGAACTCGCCGCCCTGCACCCCGTGCACCGTGCCGACGCGGACACCGCCCGAGGTGATCTCGTCGAGCGTCAGCTCCTCCAGCAGCACCGCCTCCAGCGCGTCGGCCTGCGCGCGGAACGGTGTCACCACGCCGATCGACCGGACGCCCGCCGCGACCCGTTTGCGGACGTGGGTCAGCACGGCGTCCACTTCGGACTCGTTGACGCCCTTGCGGCCGCGGGTGCCCTCGACCAGCTCGGTGTCGATGCGGTCGACGTCCGCGACGGCCGGGTGGGTGGTGAGCAGCTCCATCCTGCCGTCGTAGAACCGGGACGCGGCGAACCCGATCAGGTGCGGCGCGCAGCGGTGGTGCTCGTCGAGCCAGTGCACGTCCGCGACGGCGGCGGCCGCGTCGAACAGGCTGACCTTCGGCACGTGCAGCCGGTCGGCCAGCTCCCCGGTGCCCTCGGCGTCGACCGCGGCCCGCACGGCCTCGTCGCTCACGAACGACACGTGCCGCAGCTGCCTCGGGTCGCCGCCGATCACCGCGGACCGGCCGCGCAGCAGCGCGGGCGCGGCGAGCGGCTGGTCCACGTGGCTCGCCTCGTCGATGATCACCAGGTCGAACGCGCCGGGCACCGGCGGCAGGATCTCCTCGACCTCCGACAGCGTCCCCACCCACAGCGGCAGCGCCTTCAGCAGGTCCCCGCTGTCGATCCTGGTGAGCGCGCGCCGCCGGACCGACCGGCCCGACCGCAGCGCCGCCGCGAGCGCCGCCACCGCCCGGCGCTCGGCCTCGCCCCTCCTGCCCGCCACGAGCTCGGCGAGCCAGGCGGACGTGGCCGCGCGGACGGCGGCGTCCCGTTCCACCAGCAACGACCGCAGCTCGCCGAACGTGGTGCCGCCCGCGGCCGCCAGCCGGACCGCGGCGGCCGTCTGCTCCGCCGCCTCGATCGCCGCGCTGAGGTCGTCCGGCGAAACCTGTTTCGCACCAACGGCTTTGCGTGCCTTCTGCACGGCCCTGGACGTGCGCAGCCCACTCAAGAACCCGGTCCGGGGCTCCAGAAGTCCTTTCAGACGGCCGAAATCCACGCCCGCCTCGAACGCCTTGGGCGCGACCGCGCGATGTCCGGCCATCAGCGCGTGCTGCTTGCGTGCCCGCGCGGCCAGTTCCTCGTCGTGCAGGGCCTGCGCGACCGCGCGTTCGATCCTGTCGACGTCCGCCTCGGCCGCCGAACGCGCCTTCCCCAGCTCCGGTGACCGGACCGGCGTGCGCGCGGCGTCGAAGCCGTCGCTCAGCTCCGTGGCGATCTTCAGCCGCAGCTCCGAGTCGCCGAACAGCACCGGCATCGGCCCGCCCGCCGCGCGCAGGGCCTCGCCGAGCACGTCGGCGGCGTTGCGGGTGCGGCTGGCGAGCAGCACGGACTTGCCCGCCGCCACGGCGTCGAGCGCCAGCGCCGCGAGCGTGTGCGTCTTGCCGGAGCCGGGCGGCCCGCCCACGACGGTGATCCGGGCCCGGCGGGCGTGCTCGACCGCGCGTTCCTGGCTGTGGCTCAACGGCAGCACGGAGCTGATCCGCTCCCCGCGGTCCGCGGCCGGTGGCTCGGCGGGCCCGTACAGGGCGGCGAACGCGGTGTCCTCGACCCCGCGCGTCGACGCCCACTCGTACAGCGTCGCGCCGTGCTCGGTCGTCACCGCGGCCTCGCCCGCGTGCACCCCGGCGCCCATCGCCACGACCAGTTCCCGGCCGGAGACCAGCTTCGCCGGGTCGTCGTGCACGACCGGCACGTCCCCGAACCCGGCGAGCCGCAGCGTCGTGGCGACCCACTCCTCGGTCGGCGCGAGCGCAGCCTCCTGGTCCGCGACCTTCGTCCAGTCCTCGACCAGCGGGAACAGGCTCGCGTCCCCGGCGGGGGCGAACGTGCAGACCGACCGGAGGCCGAGGGACATCCGCACCGGCCGGGAGATCAACGGAAGGCACACGCGCCGTCGCTGTCCGTTGACCTCCGCCGGTCCGGTGAGGAACGCCCAGCCCATCCGCAGCCGGCGCTCCTCCTGGTGCAGCGCGTCGTAGGCCACCAGGCGGGCGGCCAGGTCGCGGGCCTGCTTCGGCACGCGCCAGGCGGGAGGACCGTCGCCGTCCTCCCCCGCGACCGTCGCCCAGCCCGCCTCGTGGTCGCCGAGCCACAGCAGACCCGCCGCCTTGCCGAGGTCGAGCTGGACCTTCCGCGGCTGCTCGGCCGCGCTCAACCGGGCGAGGGTGCGCAGGACGGCCGGAACGTTCACCCCGACATGGTGCCATCCCGCTTCAGGGTGAACGCGAAGTCGCGGGCGACCCTGCCGGTCAGCCGCACCGCCGACACCAGGGAACCCTCGTCGAGCAGCCGCCCGGCCGCCGCCGCGGACAGGCCGAAGCCCTCCGCGACCAGCCGCACCGGACGGACCGGGATCTTCGCGCGGAACCGCACCTCGACGTCGGCGATCTCGCGGTCCAGGTGCCCGGAGCCGCCGGTGTCGAGCCGCCAGGCACCGTCCCAGTCGAGACGGACGCGGTTGCGCCGTTGCAGGACGGTGTCCTGGAGCAACTCACCGGCGAGACGGATGTCGTTGTGGTGCAGGCGATCCAGCAGCTCGGGCCGGACGGAGCGCACGGTGACGCGGTCCAGCACGGTGAGCTTGACGGTGTCCTCACAGCCCGTGCAGAGCACGAGGAGCCACGCGTCGAGAACTTTGTGGTTGGCGTTGACGCGGAACTTGCCGTTGGCGCGGAAGCGTTCCGAGCCGCACACGTGACAGCGGCGGCGAACGAGAGGAAGGCGTGTGGGCACGACGAACCAGGTGAAGGGCACAGTTGCACACCGATCTTGGTGAGAAGTCCGCAGCATGAACAAGCGCGACGCGGTGCGGCGCGCTGGAAATCAGCTCTGGGGAGGTCTCACGCGAGGTACAACGGCCCGTCCTAGCCTCGACGACTCGGTTCCGCCGGACGGTAGCGGCGCACGACGGCGCCGAGCCACCGATTTTCCTCGGAAACGCAGACGTGGCGGGCGTTCCGGAGAACACCCGCCACGCGTTGGCTCAGCGGATCAGAGCGTCAGGCTCCACGAGTCGATGGAGCCGTTGTCGAACGTCGCCGCGTCACGGACCCGGAGCGTCCAGGTGCCGTTGCGCGTCTCCGACGACAGGTTCACGGTGTAGGTCTGGTCGATGTTGTCCGCGCTACCGCCGGAGCGGTTGTGCAGGTTGTAGACCGAACCGTCCGGTGCGACCAGGTCGACGACGAGGTCACCGCGGTAGGTGTGCTTGATGTGCACCTCGACCTTGCTGCTCGCCGAGGCGGTGCCGGTGCAGCCGGCGACCGTGATCGTGCTGGTCACGGTCGTGTTGTCCGGGATGGTCACGTCGGTGCCGTTGGTCTGCGTGGCGCAGGCGGCCGACCCGACCGCCCACGTGAACGTGGTGCTGCCCGAACCGCCCGCCGCCGCGGTGGCCGTGGCGGTCACGGTGTAGGTGCCCGCGGCGGTCGCCGTGCCGGAGACCAGGCCGGACGAGGAGATCGACAGCCCGGCCGGCAGGCCGGTCGCCGACCACGTGTACGGCGCGGTGCCGCCCGAGGCGGTCAGTTGCAGGCTCACCGTGCCGTTCAACGCGGTCGTCTGGTTGCCGGGGCTGGTGACCGAGACGCCCGGCACGCCGCCGGTGTTCGTGCGCAGCAGCAGGTTCGCCGAGTTGGAGCCGGGGTTGGTGACCTTGTTCGGGGTGGCCTGGGCGAGGATCGCCGCGTGCACCTCGGCCGGGGTCTTGGCGGGGTTGTCCGCGAGGTACAGCGCCGCCGCGCCCGCGACGTGCGGCGAGGCCATCGACGTGCCGCTCATCGTGGCGGAGCCGGTGTTGTTGCTGTAGGACGCCGACACGATGTCCTGGCCGGGGGCGAACAGGTCGCTGCACGTGCCGTAGCTGGAGAACGACGCGCGGGCGTCGGTGCGGGACGTCGCCATGACGTTGATCGTCTCGGTGACGCGCTGCGGCGAGTACTTGCAGGAGTCGTCGTTGAAGTTGCCCGCCGCCACGACGTACGTGACGCCACGGGCGATCGAGGCGCGGACGGCGTCGTCGAGCACGCGGCTCGGCTCGTTCGCGGTTCCGGTGTAGAGGCTCATGTTCGCGACCGCGGGCAGGACGGCGTTCCCGGTGACCCAGTCGACGCCCGCCGCCTCGGTCGCGACCGAACCGCCGCCGAGGCAGTTGAGCACGCGCACGGCCTTGAGCTTCACGTTCTTCGCCACGCCGAACGTGGCACCGCCGACCGTGCCGGCGACGTGCGTGCCGTGGCCCTGGCAGTCCTTGCCGTTGCGGCCGTCGGTGAACGCGTCGAAACCGAACGTGGCGCGCCCGCCGAAGTCGGCGTGGTCGTAGTTGATGCCGGTGTCGATCACGTACGCCGTGACGTTCGAGGCGTCCGTGCCGTAGCTGTACCGGCTGTCGAGCGGCAGGTCGGCCTGGTCGATCCGGTCGATGCCCCACGACGGCGGGTTCAGCTGGTCGGTCAGGACCTGCACGGTCCTGTCCTGCTCCACGTAGGCCACCGCCGGGTCGGCCGCGAGGCGCTTGGCCTGCTGCTTCGACATGGTGGCCGAGAAGCCCTTGAACGCCGACCGGTAGGTGAACCCGATCCGGCCGCCGTAGCGGGTCGCGAGGTCGCCGGCGCGGCCACCGACCTCCGAACGCGGCACGGCGTCGTCCTTCAGCACCACGATGTAGCTGTCCTGGACCGCGTTCGGCGCGCTCTCCGCGACGATCGGACCTTCCGGCTGTGCCGCCACAGCCTGTGGGAGCGCTACCACGGTTCCGGCGACGGCGACCACCGCCACACCGAGCGCGCGCAGGGTGCGTTGTCTCATCACTGCTCCTCATCCGCAGGGCACCGCGCGTGGACGCGAGCCGGCCCTCGACGGCTCCAGATGCATTCACGCGCGGTTGCGAAACAGCTTCAGTCCGTGTTCGGACCGGGATGAGTCTTTAGTTGGGACAACGCCTCGAACAAGCGACTTTCGTACGGATTGTCAGCCGGCGAGCGCGAAGAGCTCCTCCGGCCGACCGGCCTGCTTGAGCACGGCCAGCGACTGCTTCTCCAGCTGGCGGATCCGCTCACGGGTCAGGCCGAGCTCCTCCGCGACCTCCTGGAGGGTGCGCTCGCGCCCGTCCTCCAGGCCGAACCGCAGCCGCATGATCCGCACCTGCCGTTCGGGCAGGACCTCCAGCAGCGACCGCACGCCGTCGGCGAACTCCCGGCGCTCGACCACGTCCGGAGCCGACACGCCGTCGGTGTCCTGGATCAGGTCGCCCAGCACCGAGTCGCCCTCGTCGCCCACCGGTGACTCCAGCGACACGCACGACCGCGCGGCGTCACGCAGGTCGCGCACCCGCTCCGGCGAGCACTTGGCCTCGGCGGCGATCTCCTCGACCGTCGCCTCGCGACCGAACCCGGCGGAGAGCTTCTGGCCGATCTTCTTCAGCTTGTTGACCTCCTCCACGACGTGGACCGGGAGGCGGACCGTGCGGGTCTGCTCGGCGAGACCCCGCTCGATCGCCTGGCGGATCCACCACATCGCGTAGGTGGAGAACTTGTAGCCCTTGGCGTAGTCGAACTTCTCGACCGCGCGGATCAGGCCGAGGTTGCCCTCCTGGACGACGTCCAGGAACGGCAGGCCGCGGAACGAGTGCTTCTTCGCGACCGACACGACCAGGCGCAGGTTCGCGCGGATCATGTGGTCCTTCGCCCTCTCGCCCTCCTTGGCGATCCGGCGCAGGAGACGCGCGTCATGCGTCGTCTCACCGGTCTTGAGGAGGTGGGCGGCGTACACACCGGCCTCGATGCGCCGTGACAGCTCGACCTCCTCGGACGCGGTCAGCAGCGGCGTGCTGCCGACGTCGCGCAGGTACTGGCCGACCAGGTCCGCGTCCTGCTGCCCGGACGCGCGGTTCTTCAGATCTGCGGGCATGACAAATCCCCCCGATTCCGTTGGCAGGAGACGCAGCCCGAGTGGCTGCACTGGGTGTAACGGTTCAGAGTCCCTGTTCATTCCGCGGTTTTCGCTGTGACCTCAACCTCATCCATCTGCTCGTCCGTCTCTTCGCCCGGCTGTGCGCGCTTCAGCCGCACCCGCGTGATGGCGTGGTGCTGCACCGCCAGGACCTCCGCGGTCCAGCCCGACACCTCCACCACGTCACCGGGTTCCTCCGGGATGCGGCCGAGGAGCACGAGCACGAGACCCGCGATCGTCGCGTACGGACCGGGTGGCGCGTTCTCCAGCACCACACCGACATCCGGCAGGTCGTGCACCGGGAACGTCCCGTCGAGCTCCACGGAGCCGTCCGGTTCGGCCCGCACCGCGACCACGTCCGAGTCGGTCTCGTCGTAGATCTCGCCGACGATCTCCTCCAGGAGGTCCTCCAGCGTCACGATCCCGCCGACCGCGCCGTGCTCGTCCACGACGAGCGCCATCAGCTCGTGCTCGGCCTTCATGCGCCGTAACGCGTCGGTGACGCGAACGGAGTCCGGCAGCACCATCGGCGGCCGTGCCACGGCCGTCAGTGCCACGCCGTCGTCGAGCAGATCGCGCAGATGCACGATGCCGACCACGTCGTCCAGATGACCGTCCCTCGTCACCGGTGCTCGGGAATGTCCTGACGTAGCCAAGATTTCCCGCGCCGCCGCGGTGTCCAAACCTGATTCGAGCACCGTCACCATGCGGCGCGGCACCAGGACCTCGCGCAGCTTGCGTTCGTGGATCTCCAGCGCGCCCGTCATGATCGTGCGCTGTTCCTGGTTCAGGTGCTGCTGCACCTCCACGAGGTCGCGCAGCTCCTCCGGCGACATCTGCTCCTCCTCGACGTCGGGGTTGCCGCCGAAGATCCGCACGACGAGGTCGGTGGACTTGCTCAGCAGCCACACGACCGGGCGTGACACCACCGACAGGAAGTCGAGCGGGCGGGCGATGATCTTCGACCAGCGCACCGCGTACTGCATCGCCAGGCGCTTGGGCGCCAGTTCCCCGAACACCAGCGTGACGAACGTGAGCAGGACCGTGACGAGCGCGATCGCCACCCCGTTCGCCGCACCGCCGAGGAAGCTCAGCAGCGGCACGACCGGCTCGGCGAGCGAGACCGCCGCCGTCGCCGACGCGAGGAACCCGGACAGCGTGATGCCGATCTGGATCGTCGCGAAATACCTGTTCGGATCCCGTGCGAGCCGCACGAGCCGATGCCGTCCTTCGCGTTCCAGCGAGCGCAGCTGCCCCTCCCTCAGCGACACCAGAGCCATCTCGCTGCCGGCGAAGGCCGCGTTGAGCAGAACCAGAACCGCGACCAGCGCGAGGTTGAAGCCGTAGCCGTCCACACGTTTCAGCTACCACGCGCAGTGGTAACTCGCATTCTGACGGTCGTCTTGAGCAGCCAGGAGGACCTGAAACCGGATGAGGTGGGAGTGGAGATGGACACGCCAGAGGTGCTCAACGCCTCCGCGAGGACCCTGCACACCTTGCCGGAGCACGAGCCCGACCTGGCCGGGATGCGAGCTTGGGTGGGGACGTTGCTGCAGGACCTCCACGAGGACGTCCGGCTGGACGTCCTCCTCGTGTGCACGGAGCTCGCCAGCAACGCGTATGAGCACGCGGAAGGCCCCCGCGCGGTCCGCGTGCAGCGGCACACCGACTTCATCCGGGTGGAGGTCGACGACCACACCCCGGCGGAGCTGCCGCACCTCGGCGAGTCGCGCCTCGGTGACGCCCGCGGCCGGGGGTTGATCCTGGTCGCGCAGCTCTCCCGCTGCTGGGGCACCCGTGAGTTCACCGGCGGCAAGACGATCTGGGCCGAGATCGTCATCTAGCACGGTCCGCCTGGGCGTTGCGCACAGGAAACTCGTGACATCGCGCCGATGTGATCTGCCCCGCATCGGCGCGACGCTCGGTGCATGACCACGACAAGTTCTCCACCCGCGATCTGGCCGCTGGTGCGCCACGGTGCCGAGATGCTCGGCGTGATGCTGGCCGGAATGGTGCTTTTGGGCCCGCTGTGGCGGCCTGACCAGGTCGAGCTCGCCGTCCTGTGGATGGCGGTGTCGATGTCCGTGCCGATGGCGTTGTGGATGAGCTATCGCGGTCACGGCCGGATCGCCGAGATGTGCGCCGCGATGGCCGTGCCGTACCTCGTGCTGCTCGTGCCGTACTGGTTCGGCGCGCTCGACGGCGACGCGGTCGAGATGGGCGGGCACCTGCTGATGCTCCCCGCGATGGCCGCGGTCGTGGTCTTCCGGCGGCACGAGCACGGGACGCCCAGCGCGAACCCGGTGATCAGGGCGCTGGGCGACCGCTGGCCGGTGGTGATCGCCTTGGCGGTGTCACTCGACTTCTGGCACACCCCGGTCGTCCCTCCCGTGTGGACATTGCTGCTGTGCCAAGCCGCTTACCTGGTCTGGGGAAGACGCACACCCGGTCTGCAGCTCGCGGTGCTCGGCGGCTACGTGGCGTTGGCCGCTCTCGTGCTGGCCTCGTCTCCGGACATGGGTGTGGTGTTGATCGCGCTCGGCTGGGGTGCGCACGCCGTGTGGGACCTGTGGCACTTCATCCGCGACGCCGTCGTGCCTCGCTGGTGGTCCGAGCTGTGCGGGGTGTTCGACCTCGTGGTGGCCGTCACGGTCCTGCTGCGGTGGTCCTAGGCTCATGGCGATGCACGATCTTCCGCACACCGCGCTGCGCGGCTTCCTGCACGTGCTGTGGGTGAGCTCGCTCGCCGTGCCGCTGGTCGCGGTGCTGCGCGAACCGTCGCTGGCGCGCTGGTCCGGCGTGGCCGGGCTCCTGCTGCTGGCCGTCGCCTACGCGGTGACGCTGCGCGGCGAGCACGTCCGGTGGCTGGTGGCCGCCACGCTGGTCTCCATCCCTCTCGTGGCGCCCGCCGGAGCGGACGAGCTCGCGACGTGGGCCTGGATCGGCGGTGGCGCGGCCGGGTTCGCCCCGCTCGTGCTCACCGGCGCGTGGCGCTGGCTCGCCGGCATCGCCGCCGTCGTGCTGTCCGGCGTGGTCGGGGCCTTCGTGGCGAAGGATGCGCAGCGGTACCAGCTGATCGCACTCGCCGTCGGGCTGACGATCGTCGCGATGGCGGGGCTGCCGACCTGGTTCGCCGGCCTGCTCGCCCAGGCACGGGCAGGCCGCGAGGCCCAGGCCGAGCTCGCCGTGAGCGAGGAACGCCTGCGGTTCGCGCGCGACGTCCACGACCTCCTGGGCCACCGCCTGACCGTCATCGCGCTGAAAGCGGAACTGGCGGGACGGCTCGCCCCGGCGGACCCCGACCGGGCAGCCGCGGCGGCGTTCGAAGCGCAACGGCTCGCGTCCACCGCGTTGGAGGAGGTGCGGGACGCGGTCCACGGCTACCGCGCCGTCAACCTCACCTCGCAGCTGGAAGCCGTCAGCACCGTCCTGCGCGAGGCGGGCATCCGCTGCACGGTGTCCGCCGTCGAGGTCGGCGAGGCCACCGCCGCCCGGCTCTCCCTGGTGCTGCGGGAGGCGTGCACCAACGTCCTCCGCCACAGCAACGCGACGTGGTGCATGATCGACGTCGCCGAGACCGACGAGGAGGTGCGGATGACCGTGACCAACGACGGCGCCGGAAAACCCTTCGTGGAGGGCAACGGCATCAGGGGCATGGGCGAACGGCTGCCCGGCGGCACCGTCACGGCCGAGCAGTCCGACGAGGTGTTCACGCTGCAGGTCTCGGTGCCCACGTGATCAGGGTGCTGCTGGCCGACGACGAGGAGCTGATCCGCGACGCCCTCGCCGCCCTGCTCGACCTCGAACCGGACCTGGAGGTCGTCGCCAAGGCAGGCGACGGCCGCGCCGCCGTGGAAGCCGCCCGCGCACACCGCCCGGACGTGGCCGTCGTCGATCTCCAGATGCCCGCCCTCGACGGCCTGGAGGTCACCGAGTCACTGGCACGAGTGCTCCCGGCGTGCGCGGTGGTGATCCTGACCGGCCGCGGCCGTCCCCCGCACCTGCAGCAGGCCCTGCACGCGGGCGCGAAGGGCTTCCTGCCCAAGGGTTCCCCCGGCGGCACCCTCGCCGACGTGATCCGCCGCGTCCACTCCGGCGGCCGCTGGGTCGACCCCGCCCTCGCCGCCGACGCACTGGCCGCACCCCCGTGCCCGCTGACGCAGCGGGAGCTGGAAGTGTTGCGGCTCAGCGAGTTCGGCACCCCCGTCGCCGAGATCGCCGCCCGCACCTCGCTGTCCGCGGGGACGGTGCGCAACCACCTGTCCGCCGCCGTGGCGAAGCTCGGGGTGGCGAACCGGGCGGCGGCGTTCCAGCTGGCCGAGGAGCACGGCTGGCTGTGAGCCCGCCGAGACCGCAGTCCGCTTCTCAGCGTGCTTCATCAGCACTGTCCGCAACAACCGCGCCCCACACAAGGCTCTTTCGTGTTTCCCGCCGGGAACGCGGGGGCCCTACGTACCATCCACGAGTACGCGGGGTCCCCGCGTACCAAAAGCCGCGTTACGCAGAGGCGTCGGGACGCTGGTCGGATGACACGCGGGTGGGTGGAAAGGGAGCGGCGGGGCAGAACCTCCGGCTCAGCGTTCAGTTGCCCGAGGTGAGCACGTCGAAGGCGTGCCTGCGGTGCTCCGCGAACAGTTCCAGCGCCCCGTCCGCGTTGCCCAGCCGCAGCGCCGCCGCCAGGTCGCGGTGCTCCGACCGGATCTGCTCCAGGTAGCCGACGCTGCTGACGTTCACCCGCGTGATCAGGAACAGGTGCACCTGCGACCGGATCGCCTCCCACGCCTGCACGAGCCGCGAGTGTCCGGCGGCCGCGTACACCGCGTCGTGGAAGGCGATGTCGCACCGCACCATCTCGTGCGGAGTCGTGGCCCGGTCCATCGCGTCCACGGCCTTCTCGATCCGGCCGAGGTCCTCGTCCGACGCGTGGTCCACCACCCGGCGCACGGCCAGCGCCTCCAACGCCCCGCGCAGGCTGTCCAGCTCGGCCACGTCCTGCACCGACAACGCCGCGACAGTCGCCCCGCGGTGCCACTCGGCCCGGACGAGCCCTTCGACCTCCAGCACCCGGATCGCCTCGCGCACCGGCCCCCTGCTCACCTGGAGCGCCTCTGCCAGCTCCACTTCCCGCAACGCGGCCCCCGGCGGATAACGCCCGTCGAAGATCGCCTCCCGGATCAGGTCGGCGACCTCGGCGCTCAACCCCCTGCGGCGCGCTGGTCCCACGGTCATGTGCCGATGTTAACAATCATGACCCTTGTAGCAATGTTAACATTCCTACATGCCGAACATCCCCCGCTTCCACCTCGCCATGCCGGTCGACGACCTGGACGCCGCGCGCCGCTTCTACGGCGAGACCCTCGGACTCGAACAGGGCCGCAGCTCCGACACGTGGATCGACTGGAACCTGCACGGCCACCAGTTCGTCACCCACCTCGCGCCCCGCAGGACCGAGCGCGTCAGCAACCCCGTCGACGGCCACGACGTGCCCGTCCCCCACTTCGGCCTGGTTCTGGAGGTCGAGGAGTTCCAGGCGCTGGCGGCGAAGCTCACCGAGGCCGGGACGCGGTTCGTGATCGAGCCGTACGTGCGGTTCAAGGGCGAGGCCGGGGAGCAGTGGACGATGTTCCTGCTCGACCCGGCGGGCAACGCGCTGGAGTTCAAGGCTTTCGCGGACGACGCCCAGGTGTTCGCGGTCTAGGCCCGTCGCGGGTCGCGGGCCTTACGGAGGTCTGCGACCCGCCGCTTCGCCCGAGCCCGACGAGGCCGCACTCGTTCGGCGAACCTCCCCACCGAACCTCCGGCCGCGCCACTCCCCCACAACTCGCGTCCCCACGCGTAAACCACTGGCAAAAATCTTGCACAGTGCGCAAGTTTGAGTAGCGTGGATGTGACGCCGAGCAATGACCCGGTCACGCCGGGTCAGACAGGGAGTGGGCCATGACCACGGCCGAGCGGCAGCGCAAGGCGCAGGAGCTGATCCGTCCTCAGCTGCCTCCGGAGCTCAGCCGGCGGGACGGGCGGTGTCCGTTCGACCCCGCCGCCGCGTTGACCGAGCTGAGCGGGCAGGGGCGGGTGCACCGGTTCGAGCAGGCGGACGGGGACGTCGTCTGGCTCGTCACCGGGCACGAGGAGGCGCGGGCGGTGCTCGCGGAGCCGCGGATGAGCGCCGACCGGATGAACAGCCCCCGGGCCAGGCGGGTGATCTCGCCGGAGCTGCACGCCGAGATGTTCCCGCCGGAGCGGCGGGCCGGGTCGTTCATCTTCATGGACGCGCCGGAGCACACGCGGATCCGGAAGATGCTGACGGGGCAGTTCACCGTGCGGCGGATGCGGGACCTGACGCCGCGCGTCCACGAGATCGTCACGTCGCACCTGGACGCGATGGTCGAGAAGGGGCCGCCGGCGGACCTGGTGCGGGACTTCGCGTTGCCGGTGCCGTCGCTGGTGATCTGCGAGCTGCTCGGTGTCGACTACGGCGACCGGGACGAGTTCCAGGAGCGCACGGCCAAATTGTTGAGCCTCGACGCGACGATCGACGAGCAGATCAAGAACGCGACCGGGTTGCGGGTGTTCATGCACTCACTGGTGCGGAGCAAGCAGGCCGCGCAGGGGGACGACCTGTTGTCCGGGCTGGTGCGCGACACCGACCTGTCGACCGACGAGCTCGTGGGCGTCGCGAACCTGTTGCTCATCGCCGGGCACGAGACGACGGCGAACATGCTGGCGCTCGGCACGTTCGCGTTGCTGGAGCACCCCGGGCAGTTCGCGAAGCTGCGGGACGAGCCGGAGCTCATCGACAACGCCGTCGAGGAGCTGCTGCGGTACCTGTCGATCGTCTCGATGGGGGTCGCGCGGCACGCCAAGGAGGACGTCGAGATCGGCGGCGTCACGATCAGGGCCGGGGAGACGGTCGTGGTGTCGGTGCCCGCCGTGAACCGCGACCCCGGCCAGTACGAGGACCCGCACGCGTTGCTGGTGGACCGGCCGCGCGGGCACCACGTGGCGTTCGGGCACGGCATCCATCAGTGTCTCGGGCAGCAGCTGGCGCGGGTGGAGATGACGGTCGGGTTCACCGAGCTGCTGCGCAGGCTGCCGTCGTTGCGGCTGGCGGTGCCCGTGGACGAGGTGCCGCTGCGCACCGACATGTCGATCTACGGCGTGCACCGGCTGCCGGTCACCTGGTGAGGCCGGCGCCGAGCTGGTCGATCATGCGGGCGACCAGCTCGGCGGCCGTGCCCTTCTCGGCGGCGCGCGGGGTGGTCAGCCACCAGTGCACGACGGCGCGCATCGAGGCGAGGAACGACGACGCGGCGACGGCCGGGTAGGGGTCTTCGAGGGGGTCGGCGCCGCAGCGTTGCGCGATGGCCGCGGTCAGTGCCTGCTCGCGGGCGGAGAAGGCGGCGAAGACGTGCGGCAGCAGCGCGGGGTGCTGGCGCAGCTCGCGCAGCCGGCGGAGCCGGTCGAAGTCGGATTGGCTCGGGTAGACGGCGTGCAGGGCGTTCTTGAGCGCGACGAGGACCGGTTCGTCCGGGGGCCGGGCGGCGAACTCGTCGACGAACGCGACGGCCGTGGCCGTGTCCCCGGCGACGATCGCCTCCTCTTTGGACGAGAAGTAGTTGAAGAACGTCCGCAGCGACACCCCGGCGGCCCGTGCGATCTGCTCGACCGTGACCCCGTCCAGTCCCCGCTCGACGCAGAGGGTCCAGGCGGCCTCGGCCAGCGCTTCCCTGGTCGCCGCCTTCTTGCGTTCACGCAGGCCCGTCATGCGGAAAGGTTAAAGCGTACCGGAAATTGGTGTAGACCTTGTCTCCCGCACGGCGGCTCACTACGGTCCGTGAGAACGCTCTCACACACCACCGCGGAGGACCGGGTGCGCTTGCTCGGAGTCGTCGTGCTGACCGGTGCCCTGCTCACCGCCGGTCAGGTCCAAGCCTCTCCCCACAGACCCGTGCCCGACCCCGTGGTCACGCTGGTCACGGGCGACCGGGTGCTCGTGGGGCAACGAGCCGTGACACCGGCGCCGGGTCGTGAGCACCTGCTGTTCACGACGTACACCGCGCGGGGCCACGAGTACGTCGTGCCCTGCGACGCCATGCCGCTCATCGCGTCCGGACGTCTCGACGAACGTCTCTTCGACGTCACCGAGCTGGCCACCTACGACGGCGCCCTGCCGGTGATCGTCACCTACCAGGAGGGCACCGCGCGCACCCTGAGCGCCGGTCGTCAGCTGCCGAGCATCAACGGCGTCGCGTTCGACGCGGCCAAGACGCCGCTCACCGGGATGTTCGCCGGTGGAACGACGGCGAACGGGACGTCCGCGGCCGACTTGGCGGGCATCAAGAAGATCTGGCTCGACGGACGCCGCCAGGTGAGCCTGGACCGCAGCGTCCCGCAGATCAACGCCCCCGCCGCGTACGAAGCGGGCTTCACGGGCAAGGGCACGACGGTCGCCGTCCTGGACACAGGCGTCGACAACTCCCACCCCGACCTCGCCGACCGAGAGATCGGCGAACGCAACTTCTCCACGTCACCGGACAACGGCGACCACCACGGTCACGGCACGCACGTGGCGTCGACGATCGCGGGCACTGGCGCGAAGAGCGGCGGCAAGTACCGCGGTGTGGCACCGGACGCCCGCATCCTCGACGTGAAGGTGCTGTCCGACAACGGTTCCGGTCAGGACAGCTCGATCATCGCCGGCATGGAGTGGGCGGCCGAGCAGGGCGCGCAGGTCGTCAACATGAGCCTCGGCGGCTACGACACCCCCGAGATCGACCCGCTCGAAGAGGCGGTCAACCGGATCAGCGCCGAGAAGGGGACGCTGTTCGTCGTGGCGGCGGGCAACTCCGGCCCGAACAGCGGGACCATCGGGTCTCCCGGCACCGCCGACGCGGCTCTGACCGTCGGCGCCGTCGACCACGAGGACGAGATCGCGGACTTCTCGAGCCGCGGCCCGACCCTGGCGGGCACGCTCAAGCCCGACCTCACCGCGCCGGGCGTCGGCATCGTCGCCGCGCGGCACGCCGACGGCAAGATCGGTCCGCCGGTCGCCGACGGCTACACCTCGCTCGACGGCACGTCGATGGCCACCCCGCACGTCGCGGGCGCGGCGGCGCTGTTGCGCGAGCAGCACCCGGAGCTGACGGGCGCGCAGTTGAAGGCCCGCCTCGCCGGTACCACCACGCCGAACGCCGGGCTGACTCCGTTCGAGCAGGGGTCCGGCCGCGTGGACGTCGCCAAGGTGATCAGGCAGAACGTCACCACGAGCCCGACGAGCATCACCTTCGGCGAGCACCGGTGGCCGCACGCCGGGAAACCCGTGCTGACGCGGGAGATCACCTACAGCAACGCGGGCTCCGAGGCCGTCACGCTCGACCTCACCGCCGAGACGAACGGCAGCGTGTTCAGCGTCTCGCCCGCGCGGCTCACCGTGCCCGCCGGTGGTTCGGCGACGGCGACGGTCACCGCAGACATCTCCAGGCAGCCGGACGGCGGCGTGGTGGGCGGCGCGATCGTCGCGAACGGCCTGCGCACGGCGGTCGTCGTCGACCTGGAGCCGGAGAGCTACGACGTCACGATCAACGTCCTCGACCGGTCCGGCGCCAAGGCCGCCTCGGGGTACGCCTTCCTCGTCAACGTCGACACCGGCGCCCGCGTCTGGCCCGACGGCACGACCGGTTCCGTCCGGCTCGCCAAGGGCCGGTACGTGCTGTCCGGCAGCGTCATGGCGTGGGGCACGCCCTACACGCACGACGTCATCAACTACCCGAACCTGACGGTGACCGGCCCGGCGGTGATCGAGCTCGACGCCCGCAAGGCCAAGCCGGTGCGGGTGACGCTGCCGGTCCCAGCACGGCTTTCGTTGTTGCAGACCGGTTTCGAGCGGACCGTCGACGGCACGAGCTACACGATCGGCAACTTCTCGGTCGGCGGCTCCGTGGACCACCTCGGTGTCGCGAGCATCGGCCCGGACTCCTCCGAGGTGACGGGCAAGACCGCGACGTTCTGGACCGCGGGGCCCGACTTCTACGGCCTCGCCTGGTACACCAAGGGTGCCGCGCCGAGCGGTCTGACGAAGACGGTGGCACAGCAGGACCTCGCGAAGGTCCGGGTGGACATGCCGCCGTTGAAGGAAGGGCAGTCCGCGTCCATCGGCCACACCTCCTCCCCCACCGGCAAGGCCGACTGGGGCTGGGGTTCGCTCGACAACCTCGAACCGGGCGAGCGCACCGAGTACTACGGCGGCGAGGGCGGTGACTGGTCACGCCGGTTCAACCTCTTCGACACCACCGGCAACATCGCGGCGGTCGAGGGCCCGCTCAAGAACTACAAGCCCGGCCGCTCGTACGTGGAACCGTTCCACCGCGCGGTGTTCGGCCCGGCACTGCCCCCGGCGCGCGGCGTCCCGCACTCGTTCCGCACCGGTGACTTCGTGCGCGTCAACGTCCCGCTCCACGGCGACAACGCGGGCAACGCGGGCTACAGCCCGGTCACCGAGGCCAGGACGACGCTGTACCGGGACGGCGAGAAGGTCGCCGAGACCGCCGAGGCGGGCTGGGCGATGGCCGACGTCCGTCCGGGCACCGCGCGGTACCGCCTGGAGGCGACCGCGACGCGGACCGGGCTGTTGAGCACGAAGGTTTCCGGGGTCTGGACGTTCCGCAGCGGCACCACCGCGGAGCAGACGGCGTTGCCGCTGTCGGTGGTCCGCTTCCGGCCGCAGCTGGACGACGACGGCTACGGCCGGGCCGGCCAGATGCTCGGCGTGCCGGTGTCGACCCAGTCGCAGACCGGGTCGGTGGACGTCACCTCCGTCGAGGTCTCCTACGACGGCGGCACGACGTGGCGCGGCACCCAGCTGCGCGGCAACCGGGTCCTGCTCGCCCACCCGCGGGACGCGAAGTCGGTCTCGTTGCGCGCCAAGGCGTCGGGCAGCGGCCAGACGGTGGAGGTGACGATCGTCGACGCCTACCTGTTGCGCTGAGCGGAGGGTGGTGGCCGACCGGCGGGACGTGGCCGGCCACCACCCGCGCGACCTCGATATTCACAAGCAAAAGGTCGTGCGTCTCAGCACGTCGTTCGCCTTGTCACCCACAGTGGGGCGTGACTACGGTCCGTGAGACCGTTCTCACACCACCACCGCTGGAGGACCGGGTGCGATTACTCGGAGTTGTCGTGCTGGCCGGGGCTTTGCTCACCGCCGGCCAGGCCCAAGCCGCTCCCCCCGGACCGGCGCCCACCGGGGTGGTCACGCTGATCACCGGTGACCGGGTGCTCACCGGGCAACGGGCCGTGACCCCGGCGCCGGGCCGGGAGAACGTGCTGTTCACGACCTACACCGCGCAGGGCCACGAGTACGTCGTGCCCGCTGACGCGATGCCGTTGATCGCGGCGGGCAAGCTCGACGAACGTCTTTTCGACGTCACGGAACTGGCCACCTACGACGGCGCCCTGCCGGTGATCGCCACCTATCCCGAGGGCACCGCGCGCACTTTGAGCGCCGGTCGTCAGCTGCCGAGCATCAACGCCGTCGCGTTCGACGCGGCCAAGACTCCGCTCGCCGGGATGTTCACCAGCGAGATGTCGTCGAACGCGATGTCCGCGTTCGACACCTCCGGCATCAAGAAGATCTGGCTCGACGGGCGCGTGCGGGCGAACCTGGACGTCAGCGTCCCGCAGATCAACGCCCCGGCCGCGTACGAGGAAGGCTTCACGGGCAAGGGCACGACGGTCGCGGTCCTGGACACGGGCGTCGACAACGCCCACCCCGACCTCGCCGACCGCGAGATCGGCGAACGCAACTTCACCGCCTCCCCGGACAACATCGACCGCTACGGCCACGGCACGCACGTGGCGTCGATCATCGCGGGCACCGGCGCGAAGAGCGGCGGCAGGTACCGCGGTGTGGCACCGGACGCCCGCATCCTCGACGTGAAGGTGCTGAACGACACCGGCGGCGGCTTCGAGAGCGAGATCATCGCAGGCATGGAGTGGGCGGTCGAGCAGGGCGCCCAGGTCGTCAACATGAGCCTCGGCGGCACCGACTCCCCCGAGGTCGAGCCCATGGAGGAGGCCGTCAACCGGCTCACCGCCGAGAAGGGGACGCTGTTCGTCATCGCGGCGGGCAACGAGGGCCCGGCCGGTGCGACCATCGGGACGCCCGGCTCCGCCGACGCCGCCCTCACCGTCGGCGCCGTCGACAGCGCCGACGACATCGCCGACTTCTCCAGCCGCGGCCCGACCGCGGCCGGCACGCTCAAGCCCGACCTCACCGCGCCCGGCGACGGCATCGTCGCCGCCCTGCACACCGCGGGCACGGCCGGCCCGCCCGCCGCCGACGGCTACGTCTCGTTCAGCGGCACGTCGATGGCGGCCCCGCACGTCGCCGGTGCCGCGGCGCTGCTGCGCGAACAGCACCCGGAGCTCCCCGGGACCGAGCTGAAGGCCAGGCTCGTGGGCAACACCACGCCGAACCCGGCGCTGACGCCGTTCGACCAGGGCACCGGCCGCGTCGACCTCGCCAAGGTGATCACGCAGGACATCACCGCGACCCCGACGAACATCACCTTCGGCTCACACCCGTGGCCGCACACCGGGAAACCCGCGCTGACGCAGGAGATCACCTACAGCAACGCGGGCTCCGAGACCGTCACGCTCGACCTCACCGCCGAGACGAACGGCAGCGTGTTCAGCGTCTCTCCCGCCCGGCTCACCGTGCCCGCCGGCGGTTCGGCGACCGCCACCGTCTCCGCCGACATCGCCCAGCAACCGGACGGCGGCGTGGTGGGCGGCGCGATCGTCGCGAACGGCCTGCGCACCGCGGTCGTCGTCGACCTGGAGCGGGAGAGCCACGAGATCACGATCACCTACCGCGACAGGTCCGGCGCCAAGCCGCTCTTCGGGTCGTCGTTCCTCATCAACGCCGACACCGGTGAACGCTTCTGGCCCGACGTCACGACCGGCGCCGTCCGCGTCTTCAAGGGCCGCTACATGCTGTCCGGCAGCACGTACACGCAGGCCGGCAACGACAGCTACTCCGATGTCATCAACTACCCGAACCTGACCGTCACCAGTCCGGCGACGATCGAGCTCGACGCCCGCGTGGCCAAGCCGGTGCAGGTGACGCTGCCGGTCGAGGCACGGCTTTCGGTGATGCAGACCGGTTTCGAACGGACCGTCGGCGACACGAGCTACGTGGTCAGCAACTTCACGGTGAGCGAGCGGACCGACAACCTCGGTGTCGCGAGCATCGGCCCCGGCTCCCCGGAGGTGCTCGGCCAGACCTCCACCTACTGGACCTCGGGCTCCGACTTCTACGGCCTCGCCTGGTACACCAAGGGCGCCGCGCCGAAGGGCGTGACGAAGAAGGTGTCGTACCGGGACCTCGCGAAGGTCCGGGTGGACATGCCGTCGTTGCAGCCGGACGACTACGCGACCGTCAGCCACGTCTCCTCCCCCGCGGGGAAGGCCGACTGGGGCTGGGGCTGGGGGTCGCTCGACCGCCTGCAGGCCGGTCCGCGCACCGAGTACTACGGCGGCGAGGGCGGCGACTGGTCGCGCCAGGTCAGCCTGATCGAGGCCACGGGCGGCGTCATCTCGCTCGCCACGCCGCCGAAGCACTACCGGATCGGCGTCACCTACGTGGAACCGTTCAACCGCGCGGTGTTCGGCCCGGCACTGCCCCCGACGCGGGGCGTCCCGCACGCGTTCCGCAACCGCAACTCCATCGGCGTCAACCTGCCGTTGCACGGGGACAGCGCGGGCAACGCGGGCTACAGCCCGGCGTTGGAGGGGACGACGACGCTGTACCGCGACGACCGGAAGATCGCCGACTCGGGTGAGGCGGGCAAGCTGACGGCCGACGTCCCACGGGGCCCCGGCAAGTACCGCCTGGAAACGACCTCGCTGCGGCACCAGCGGCTGAGCAGCACCGTCTCCGCCGTCTGGACGTTCGACAGCGACACCACGGCCGGTCAGACCGCCCTGCCGCTGTCGGTCGTCCGCTTCACCCCGAAGCTCGACGACGGCGGCTACGCCCGCGCGGGCAAGGTGCTCCACGTGCCGGTCTCGACCCAGTCCCAGAGCGGCTCGGTGAAGGTCACGTCCGTCGAGGTCTCCTACGACGGCGGCACGACGTGGCGCGGCACGCAGCTCAGGCACAACCACCTGCTGCTCACCCACCCGAAGAACGCGAAGTCGGTGTCGCTGCGGGCGAAGGCGTCCGGCAGCGGCCAGACGGTGGAGATGACGATCATCGACGCCTACCTGCTCCGCTAACCTCGCTTCCACCACTGCGGTCCGTAACACCCCGCCCAGCTCGCGACTCTCTTTCGTGTTTCCCGTGTAGTACGCGGGGGCCCTACGTCCCATGTAGGGAAACGTAGGGCCCCCGCGTTCCCAAGCCACGTCACGCAGCGCAGGCGGGACCGCCTGGCTGGGTGACACGCGGACGGGCAGGTTCAAGGCCGCGTTCGTCGGCGCGGGGATCTCCGACTGGCCCAAGCTGGCCGAGACGGGCTAGTGGGGGCGGTTCGAGGCCGCCGTCGGTGACAGCCCGCTCACCTACGCCGGCCGCGTCACCACGCCGATGTTGATCGTGCACGGCGCTCTCGACACCAACGTGCCGGTGGAACAAGCGAAGCTGCTCCACGCCGCGGTGCCGCACTCCGAACTCGTGATCTACGCCGGGGAGGGCCACTCGCTGCGCAAGCGCGAGCACAGGCTGGATCTGCTGAACCGAGCCAGAGCGTTCTTCGCGGACCTGTGACGCCTTGCGCAAGCCTTGCGGCGGTCACCGCAAACCGGACTGCAAGCCGCCGCAAGCGCTCGTATCGAGACCACACCAGTTTGTGCGGTACGTTCGGGTTCGAACCGCCTGACGGAGTCCGGAACTACTGCTGGTAGAGCCTTCGTACACCCAGTGGCACCACCCGACCGGCCCGAAAAGCGGTCGTCTTTCCTGCTCACAGTCGATGTCGCAAATTTGCGCAATCACGTCGAGATATTGCGGTAATCTGCTGGTCACTTCTACGGTGAGGCGCGCCACACCCCCTCGCGTCCCCACCGAGAAGGGCACAGCACGCCATGTCACCGACGACACGCGTCCGCTCCCTGCTAGCCCCCCTCACAGTCCTGGTCACCGTCGCCGCCTGCCTGACGGTCTCCCCCGCCGCCCGGGCGGCACCGGTCAGCCTCGACCTGACCGAGCAGACCCGCATCGACCAGGTCACGCTCACCGCTCCCCGCAGCACCACCGAGACGTTCGCCGTCCAGACGAGCCTCGACGGCCGGGGCTGGTCGACGCTCGTCGCCGAAGGCCCGCACCGGTTCGAGGACGGCAAGGTGACCTTCCGGGTCGACCCGACGCTCGTCCGGCACGTCCGCGCCACGACGACCACGGCGAAGCTGGAGGTGCGCGAGGCCGCCGCGAGCGTGGCGCTGCGGGCCACCTACAGCGCGAGCAGCACCAACCAGGACTACGGGCCGGGCAACGCCGGTGACGGCGACCAGGCGACCTACTGGGAGAGCGCGAACAACGCGTTCCCGCAATGGATCCAGGCCGATCTCGGCGCCGCCGTGCGAGCCGACCGGGTCGTGCTGAAGCTCCCGGCCGCGAACTGGGGTGCGCGCACGCAGACGCTGGCCGTCCAGGGCAGCACCGACGGCCAGAACTTCTCGGATCTCGTCCCTGCCAAGGGTTATGAGTTCAACCCCGCCTCCGCCAACACCGTGGGCATCGACTTCACCGCCGCCACCACGCGGTACGTGCGACTGCGGATCACCGGCAACACCGGCTGGCCCGCCGGGCAGATCAGCGAGTTCGAGGTGCACGGCCCGACGAGCGGGGACGCGCAGGCGCCGTCCGCGCCGACCGGGCTCACCCTCACCCAGCCGCAGTCCGGGCAGATCCGGCTCACCTGGAACGCCAGCACGGACAACGTCGGTGTCACCGGCTACGACGTGTACGCCAACGGCGTCCTGCGCACGACCGTCACCGGCACCACCTACACCGACACCCAGCCCGACGGGCTGCGCGTCACCTACCACGTCGTCGCGAAGGACGCGGCGGGCAACCAGTCGCCCGCCAGCGGCTCCGTGACGCGGGAGGGCGCCACCGGCACGAACCTCGCGCAGGGCAAGCCCGTCACCGCGAACAACCACGTGCACGACTTCGTCGCCGCCAACGCCAACGACGGCGACCTCGGCACCTACTGGGAGTCCAACGGCCTGCCCGGCACGCTGACCGTCCAGCTGGGGGCGAACGCGGACGTCAGCTCGGTCGCGGTCAAGCTCAACCCCGCCGCGGCCTGGGGTGCCCGCACGCAGAACGTCGAGGTGCTCGGCCGCGAGCAGAACGCCACCGGCTTCACCCGCCTCACCCCCGGCCGCGACTACCGGTTCGACCCGGCGAGCGGCAACGGCGTCACCATCGACGCCGCCGGTCGCGTCGCCGACGTGCAGCTGCGGTTCACGTCCAACACCGGTGCGCCCGGCGCGCAGGTGGCGGAGATCCAGGTGTTCGGCACCCCTGCCCCGAACCCCGACCTCACCGTCACCGGCACGTCGTTCACCCCGGCGAACCCCGTCGAGACCGACCAGATCACGCTCAACGCCACCGTCCGCAACGCGGGCACGGCCGCCAGCGGCGCCACCGACGTCACGTTCTTCCTCGGCACCACCAGCGTCGGCACGGTCCAGGTCGGCGCGCTCGCGGCCGGTGCGCAGGCGAACGTCAGCACGACGATCCCGCCGCGTCCGGAGGGTTCCTACGAGTACACCGCGAAGGTCGACGAGACGAAGAAGGTCGCGGAGCAGGACGAGACCAACAACGCCCGCCGGCACCCTGACCGGCTCGTCGTGAGCCCGGTGCCGAGCTCCGACCTGGTCCCCGTGCCGTCCTGGTCGCCGAGCAACCCCGCGAACGGCCAGACGACGACGTTCTCCGTCGCCCTGCGCAACCAGGGCGGCATCGCCTCCGCGGCGGGCGCCCACGGCGTCACCGTCACGATCCTCAACGCCAACGGCCAGACCGTCCGCACGCTGACGGGCAGCCACAACGGCACGATCAACGCGGGTGCGACGACCGCCGCGGTCAACCTCGGCACCTGGCAGGCCGCCGACGGCCGGTACACGGTCCGCACCACGGTCGCGAACGACGCCAACGAGATCCCCGCCAAGCGGGGCAACAACATCAGCGAGCAGTCGCTGTTCATCGGGCGCGGTGCCAGCGTTCCGTGGCAGCACATCGAGGCCGAGGACGGCACCGTCTCCGGTGGCGCCCAGGTCATCGGTCCGAACAGGACGATCGGCGACCTCGCCGGTGAGGCGTCCGGCCGTCGCGCCGTCACGCTGAACGCCACCGGCCAGTCGGTCGAGTTCACCACCGGAGCGCCCGCCAACACGCTCGTCACTCGGTTCTCCATCCCGGACAGCCCCGGCGGTGGTGGCATCAACGCGACCCTCAACGTCTACGTCAACGGCCAGTTCCACAAGGCCCTCGACCTCACCTCGCGCTACATCTGGCTCTACGGCAACGAGGCCGAGCCCGGCAACTCGCCGGGAGCCGGTGGGCCGCGGCACATCTACGACGAGGCGAACGTCATGCTGAACTCGACGTTCCCGGCGGGCACGAAGATCAAGCTCCAGAAGGACGCGGCCAACACCACGAACTACGCGATCGACTTCGTGAACTTCGAACAGGTGACGGCCGCCGCGAACCCCGACCCGGCGAAGTACGCCGTGCCCGCCGGGTTCTCGCACCAGGACGTGCAGAACGCGCTCGACCGCGTCCGCATGGACACCACCGGGAACCTCGTCGGCGTCTACCTGCCCGCCGGCACCTACCAGACGGCGCAGAAGTTCACCGTCTACGGCAAGGCGGTCAAGGTCGTCGGCGCCGGGCCGTGGTTCACCCGGTTCCAGGCCCCGCTCACCCAGGAGAACACCGACCTGGGCTTCACCGTCCAGTCGTCCGCGAGCGGGTCGGCGTTCAGCGGGTTCGCCGTGTTCGGCAACTACACGCAGCGCATCAACGGGCCCGGGAAGGTCTTCGACCTCAACGGTGTCCAGAACATCACCATCGAGAACCTGTGGGTCGAGCACATGATGTGCGTGCTGTGGGGCACGAACGTCGACAACAGCGTCATCAGGGACAGCCGGGTCCGCGACCTGTACGCGGACGCGATCAACCTGACCAACGGCTCCGCGGGCAACCGGATCTCGAACATCGAAGCCCGCTCGACCGGTGACGACGCGTTCGCGTTGTTCGCCGCCACCGACCTCGGCGGCACCGGCCTGCAGGACAACGTGCTGGAGAACCTGACGGCGCTGACCCCGTGGCGGGCGGCGGGCATCGCGGTGTACGGCGGCAAGAACAACACGGTCCGCAACGTCTACGTGGCCGACACGCTCACCTACTCCGCCGTGACGATCAGCTCGCTCGACTTCGGCTACCCGATGGAGGGCTTCGGGCCGGAGCCCACGACGTTCACCGGGCTCACCCTGGTCCGCTCCGGCGGTCACTTCTGGGGCGCGCAGACGTTCGGCGCGATCTGGATGTTCTCCGCTTCCAAGAAGTACACGGCGATCCGGGTGAACGACGTCGAGATCATCGACCCCACCTACAGCGGGATCATGTTCCAGACGAAGTACAACGGCGGTCCCGAGAACGTCTTCCAGGACACCGTGCTGTCCAACGTGAGCATCTCGGGTGCGCGCAAGTCCGGCGACGCGTTCGACGCCAAGTCCGGCTTCGGGTTGTGGGCCAACGAGATGCCGGAACCCGGCCAGGGTCCCGCCGCCGGCGAGGTCACCTTCACCGGCCTGAGGTTCTCGGACAACTTCCAGGACATCAGGAACACCACGACCACCTTCAAGATCAACATCAACTGATATCCCTGCCGCGAAGGAAGAAACACATGAAAAGCACGCTGGTGAGGCGTGCGGTGAGCGCTGCTGTCGTGAGCGCTCTCGCACTGTTCGGACTGACACCCACGGCAGGAGCAGCAGTTGTCCGGCTGTCCGCGACCCTGACCGCGTCCAGCACCAACGGCCCGTACGGCGCCGGCAACGCCGGCGACGGCAACCAGGGCAGCTACTGGGAGAGCACGAACGGCGTGTTCCCCCAGTGGCTCCAGGCCGACCTGGGCTCCGCGCGGAGCGTCAGCAAGGTCGTGCTGCGTCTGCCCGCGAACTGGGAACAGCGCACGCAAACGCTTGCCGTGCAAGGAAGCTCGAACGGGTCGCAGTTCAGCGACCTCTCCGGCTCCGCCGCGCGGGTGTTCTCCCCCGGCTCGAACAACACCGTGACGCTGGACTTCGCGGCCACCACCGCCCGGTACGTGCGCGTCACGGTCACCGCGAACACCGGCTGGGCGGCCGCTCAGCTCAGCGAGTTCGAGGTGCACGGCGACTCCGGCGGCCCGGTCGACCCGCCGCCACCCGGTGACAACCTCGCGGCGGGCAAGCCCGTCGAGGAGTCCGGGCACGTGCACGACTTCGCCGCCGCCAACGCCGTGGACGGCAACCTTGGCACGTACTGGGAGTCCAACGGCCTTCCCGGTCACCTGACCGCGAAGCTCGGCTCGAACACGGACGTCACCTCGGTCGTCGTGAAGCTCAACCCCGACTCGGCGTGGGGCGCGCGCACGCAGAACTTCGAGGTGTTGGGCCGGCAAGCGGGCGCGACCGCGTTCGCGACGCTGAAGGCACGGGCGGACCACCGGTTCGACCCCGCCACCGGCAACACCGTGACCATCCCGGTCACCGGCAGGGCGTCGGACGTGCGGCTGCACTTCTACTCGAACACGGGCGCACCCGGCGGCCAGGTCGCCGAGTTCCAGGTGTTCGGCACGTCCGCCCCGGCTCCCGACCTGACCGTCACGAACCTGACGTGGACGCCGCAGAACCCGAGCGAGGCCGACGCGATCAGGCTCACCGCCACCGTGCGCAACGGCGGCACCGTCGCGTCCGGCGCGACGACGCTGAACGTCACGCTCGGCGGCACCGTCGCGGGCACCGCCCAGGTCAGCGGTCTCGCCGCCGGGGCCACCACGACCGTCACCGTCGACGCGGGCCGCAAGGGCGCCGGTTCCTACCCGGCCTCGGCCACCGTGGACCCGGCCAATACCGTCGCGGAGACCAACGAGGGCAACAACACCTTCATCTCCGGCTCGCCCCTGGTCGTCGGCCAGGCGCCGGGTCCGGACCTCCAGGTCCTCGGCATCACGCCGAACCCGTCGTCCCCGGCGGCCGGTGCGCAGGTCACGTTCGCGGTGCAGGTCAACAACCGCGGCACGTCAGCCGCAGGAGCGTCGGTGACCCGCGTTTCCGTCGGCGGCACCACGTTGAACGCCAACACTTCCGCGATCAACGCCGGTCAGACCGTCACGGTCAACGTCGGCACCTGGACCGCCACGAACGGTGGCGCCACGGCCACCGCGACCGCGGACGCGACGAACCAGGTCGCGGAGACCAACGAGAACAACAACACGGCCACCCAGTCCATCGTGGTCGGCCGCGGCGCGTCCGTGCCGTTCACGACCTACGAGGCGGAAGCGGGCCGCTACCAGGGCACGCTGGTGCAGGCCGACGCCGAGCGCACGTTCGGGCACACGAACTTCGGCTCCGAGTCCTCGGGCCGCAAGTCGGTGCGGCTCGACTCGCAGGGCCAGTTCGTGGAGATCACCTCGACGGTCAGCACCAACTCGATCGTCGTGCGCAACTCCATCCCGGACGCCCCCGGCGGCGGTGGCCAGGACGCGACGATCAGCCTGTACGCCAACGACCAGTTCGTGCAGAAGCTGACGCTGTCGTCGAGGCACAGCTGGCTCTACGGCGTCTGCGACCCGCCGGAGTGCCTCACGAACCGTCCCGGCGGTGACGCCCGCAGGCTGTTCGACGAGACCTCGCAGCTGCTCGCGAACACCTACCCGGCGGGCACGAAGTTCAAGCTCCAGCGCGACTCCGGTGACAACGCCCAGTTCTACGTCATCGACCTGGTCGACCTGGAGCAGGTCGCCCCGCCCGCGCAGAAGCCCGCCGAGTGCGTCTCCATCACCCAGTACGGGGCCACGCCGAACGACCAGACCGACGACGCGGACGCCATCCAGCGCGCCGTCACCGCCGACCAGAACGGCGAGATCCCCTGCGTCTGGATCCCGGAGGGCAGGTTCCGCCAGGAGAAGAAGATCCTCACCCGGCAGAACTCCGGCGGCCACAACCAGGTCGGCATCCGCAACGTCGACATCCGCGGCGCCGGCATGTGGCACTCGCAGCTGTTCTCGCTGATCGAGCCGCAGGACGCGGGCACGATCAACCACCCGCACGAGGGCAACTTCGGGTTCGACATCGACGACAACACGAAGATCTCCGACATCGCGATCTTCGGCTCCGGCCGGATCCGCGGCGGTGACGGCGACGCCGAGGGCGGCGTCGGCCTGAACGGCCGGTTCGGCAAGAACACGAAGATCACCAACGTGTGGATCGAGCACGCCAACGTCGGCGTCTGGGTCGGCCGCGACTACACCAACCTGCCGGAGCTGTGGAACCCCGGCGACGGGTTGCTGTTCAGCGGCATGCGCATCCGCAACACCTACGCCGACGGCATCAACTTCACCAACGGCACGCGTAACTCCACGGTGTTCAACTCGTCGTTCCGCACCACGGGCGACGACGCGCTGGCGGTGTGGGCGTCGAAGTACGTGCGCGACCCGGTCGCGGACGCGGGCAACGGCAACGCGTTCCTCAACAACACGATCGCACTCCCCTGGCGCGCCAACGGGATCGCGATCTACGGCGGGTCGAACAACCGCGCGGAGAACAACATCATCTCCGACACGGCGAACTACCCGGGCATCATGCTGGCGACCGACCACGACCCGCTGCCGTTCGGCGGGACGACGTTGCTCGCCAACAACGCCCTCTACCGCACGGGCGGCGCGTTCTGGAACGAGGACCAGGAGTTCGGCGCCATCACGCTGTTCTCCGACAACCTGCCGATCCCCGGAGTCGTCATCCGCGACACCGAGATCCACGACTCGACGTACGACGGGATCCAGTTCAAGGGAGGCGGCCAGGGCATGCCGAACGTGCAGATCACCAACGTCCGGATCGACAAGTCCAACAACGGCTCCGGCATCCTCGCGATGGCGGCGGCCAAGGGCTCGGCGCGGCTGACGAACGTGACGATCACGAACTCGCGGGACGGTGACGTCCTCGTCGAGCCGGGATCGGGCTTCGTCATCAACTGACGCCGCTCGGCAGCGCCGCCCCGGGCCTTCCCGGGGCGGCGCTGCCACGCCAGGGGAGCGGACGCCTGGAAGATCACCTTTGAGGCCGGCTCCGAACGGGTACCCCCTGGCCGGAGGTGGTGTCATGTCTTCGGTCGTTGTCGGGTTCGACGGGTCGGACCTCGCCAGGAGAGCCGTGCTGTGGGGCGCCGAGGAGGCGACGCGGCGCGGTGTGGAGCTGGTGGTCGTGCAGGCTGTGCTCCGGCCGTTGCCCGAACCCGTGTTCATGCCGATGTCCACTCCGGTGCCGGAGTTCATCACCGAGGAGACGATGTCGCACGCGGCGGAGGAACAGCTCGCCGCGCTCGCCACCGAGCTGCGGCAGAGCTTCCCCGGCCTCGCCGTCACCACGCACGCCCGCCTCGGCCGTCCCGCCGAGGTCCTCGCCGAGGAGCAGGGTGACCTGCTGGTGCTCGGGTCGTCGGGACGCACCGGCATCGCCGAGATGTTCCTCGGCTCCACGGCGGTCGAGCTGGTGTCCGCCGCGGGACGCCCGGTCGTCGTGACCCGGTCCGGCCCGCTGGAGGGCCGGGTGGTCGTCGGCGTGGACGGGTCCGAGACCTCCGCCGACGCCATCGCGTTCGCCTTCGACTTCGCCGGACGGCACGGGCGCGAGCTGCTCGCGATCCACGCGTTCGACGACTCCGGCTGGGCCGAGCTGCCCGAGCCCGACGTGGACCACGTCCGCGCGGACCTCGCCAAGCTCCTGGACGAGCAGCTGGCACCGCACGCCGCCCGGCACCCGTCGGTGCACGTGGCCCAGGAGGTCGCGTTCGACGCTCCCGCCCGCGCGTTGCTCCGTGCGGCCGACGGCGCTGCGCTGATCGCGGTGGGAAGCCACGGCCGCGGGGTCGTGAGGCGTGCGATCCTGGGCTCGGTGAGTCACGCTGTGCTGCACCACGCGCCGTGCCCGGTCGCGGTGGTCCACCGGAGGTGACGTGAGATGCGCGGGTCGGCGGTTCTGCTGCTCTGCCTGGTCCTGGCGGCGTGCGGTGGTCAGACACCGCCCGAGGACTCCGTGACGAGCACCCAGCAGATCGCCACCGCGCCCCCGGCGGTCACCTCGACGGCGTCCGTCGTGCCGTCCTCGGTGCCGACCGCCGCGGTCCCGACCCCGTCCAGGGCGGGCGATCCGGGCGCCACGACGGTGCGGGGCACGGTGGCGGCGGGGGTCGAGGCGGGGTGCACGCTGCTGTCCACCGGCACGGAGCAGTACCTGCTGCTCGGCGCCGACCCCGCTGTCGCGGTGGCCGGCGCCGTGGTGGAGGTGAGCGGGCGGGCCGATCCCGGTGCGATGACGACGTGTCAGCAGGGCACGCCGTTCCACGTCACGAGGACCGAACGGGGTTAGGCGAGCGTTCAGACGTCACTAGTTCCTGATCCACGGGAACTTCGCTGGCGTCGCCGAGCGCAGCGCTATCAAAAGTTCTCGATAGACGGGGTGTTCAACTAACTTCGGGTTAAGGACGAAGGTTACACGAACGCGACTCACCAATTGCAGGTACGAACGTAACATCGGTTGAACCTCTGGCTGCGCGAGGTCGATCACCGCGCGCATAATGCGCTCCAGACGCAGCATCATCCCGGCGAATTCCTGAGTCGCTCCCACATCGCCGACTACAAGTTCTGACCTCAATCGTTGATGCTCACCAAGTACCTGACTGCTTGCGAGCGCCACGATCGCGTTGACGATCACTTCACTTTCCGTATCACATGCTCGAAGCGCGGTCACGATCAACGGCAGCCATGAGATACCGGTATCGATCACCTTCCCGCCGTCCGACCCAACTTCCAGACACTCCAGTGTTGCACTCACAGCTTCGCCCGGGACAACGAGATCCGGCATCGCGACATCGTCCTGCCTCACGATCCATCTTTCGACAGCGTCGAGGTGAATTGATGTCGCCACCAGCGCCGAAAGCAGTCTGCCCAACGTCTCGATCGATATGGTCGGCACTCTGAACATAACCACTGCGCCAGCTCGTTGGTAGTCGGTGACCATGATGCCGCACCTACCCAACGTCTGCATTGCAAGCTGCGTGCTGGAGACCTCGTTGGAGGTGTCAATCAGTTGATTCGGATGCCCCGCCTCCCACATCGCGACTGCCACACCGGTCTCGAACGCCTGACAAATCTCACGCGCCCCCACTGCGATATCCACTACGAGTTCGGGATCTTCAACCTCGGCGCCGAAGTGCACTTTCTCCATCACAGAGTCCCACCACACATGCTCGTGCGCCACGGCGTTTCGCCATTTCGGCTTCATAAATGGATTTAACATTGCACACACCGGCTCGTGCGACATCGAGCCGAACTGTTGACTGAGCTTCGTGAGCATGCTGCCGTCGGCAGGCTTGCCAAGCAGACGCACCGCCACGCGACCAACTTTGCACAGATAGCCTTCGGCCACCACGTGATACAGGCGTCCGGCAGCCAGCGCCGCGTCTTGCGCCGTTGCAGCTCCGTTGAACTCGTTGAACGCCTTCAGAAAGCGACGATGCGACGACTCCAACTCAGGATTGCGTCGAGCTGTGGAAGCAATGGCGTCCAAGCATTTGTCATGATCGTTGTTCAATGCACGTCGAACCAGGTCACGGGCCGCAACAGCGGCCCGTTGGGCGAGAAACGGCCTCGGGCTGCACAGAAGCTGCGTGAGGTGCATGCGAAGCTTGTCCGTGAGCTCACCTGAGGACTCGAGCAGGTGAGGCAACTGGGCACGCAGCCGGGAGTCGAGCTCGTCACCTCGCACAGCCCATTCGGAGAACAGAGCTGACGTCCATGACAGTCCGCGGCTCGTGTCGAACAGCCCCGCCGGCAGATTGAGCACTCGCTCAAACACCGACATAGCCGCCGGGGCCGGTCTCTCAGAGAGCAACCAGATCCACAGTTCCATGCGCCTGAAGGAATCCCGGGCAACTGACCAACTCTCAGGCTCGATCTCGTTGGCCAAGGACCGAACCAAGGCCGCTACGCCTCGATCCAGTAGCGTCGCGATGGTGCGCACGGCTCTCACAGCCGACGCTTCCGAATCAGGTGGGACGAACCAGGCGACCTCAGCAACTGCGCTCCTGACAGCATCATCAGCAGCTTGGAGGCTGGCCAAGAGCCGCTTCAACCGCGACCCGATCGCACGCTTACCGCACGTCCGCACGTCGACGACGCGAGCAACGGCCTCCGTCAGTTGTCGGATGTGACCAGCGAGGTCCGCATCCTCGAGCACCGCATCCCATTGCCTGCTCGTCACCAGAATGGTCGCCGTCGTGCCGACGTTTCGCGGTCGCCACTCGGTTCCAACGATCCCACGTACCGCTCGACTGAACGCCAAGCACACGTCGTCGCACACATCGTCAAGCCGCAGCGGCAGAGGCGTGAACGTCACAACCCCAATCATGGCGCAGGAGGGGTTGTTCGGATCACGAATCCGAACAACCCCTGAAAATTTGCATAGATCAACGATGCAGCGCCTTGCGCAGGAAGCCGATCGCCTGGGTGATCGCGGCCTCGGCGGCGTGCGTGCCGCGCAGCGCGTTCAGCATCACGAAGTCGTGGATCGCACCCGCGTACCGGACGGCGGTGACGGGCACACCGGCCTCGCGCAGCTTGTCGGCGTACGCCTCGCCCTCGTCGCGCAGCACGTCGGCCTCGGCGGTGATCACGAGCGCCTGCGGCAGGCCCGTCAGCTGCTCGGTGGTCGCCCGCAGCGGCGACGCGGTGATCTCGGCGCGCTCCAGCGGGTTGGTCGTGTACTGGTCCCAGAACCACTGCATGCCGTCGCGGCGCAGGAAGTAGCCCTCGGCGAACTGCAGGTACGAGTCGGTGTCGAAGGCGGCGTCGGTCACCGGGTAGAAGAGCACCTGGGCCTTGAGCGGGACGTCGCCGCGTTCCTTGGCCTGCAACGTCAGCGCCGCGGCCATGTTGCCGCCCACCGAGTCGCCCGCCACCGCGAGCCGCGTGGCGTCGAGGCCGTGCTCCGCGCCGGACGCGAGGATCCACCGGGCCGTCGCGTAGTTCTGGTTGATGGCGACCGGGTAGCGGGCCTCGGGCGAGAGCGAGTACTCGGGGAAGACGACGGCCGCACCCGCGCCCACGGCGAGCTCGCGGACCAGGCGATCGTGCGTGTGGCCGTTGCCGAAGACCCAGCCGGCACCGTGGATGTAGAGGATGACGGGGAGCGTCCCCTCCGCGCCGGCCGGCTTGACGACGCGGACCTTGAAGCCGTCGAGCTCCACCCACCGCTCGTCGATCGCGGGCTTGTCGATCTCGCCCGACTGGACCTCGTCGACGGCCTTGCGGCCCTCCTCCGGGGCGAGGTCGAACAGGAACGGCGGCTTCGCGGTCGCGGCGGCGAACTCGGCGGCGGCGGGTTCGAGGACGGGGCGCTTCATGACTTCTCCTTCGGTTCGTCGGATGCCATAAAGCTATCGCGCGATTAAATCGTGCACAACGTAATCACCGCCTCAGCGGATCGGGGAATAGGTCCGCCGTCGAGCGAAGCGCCGCCACGGCCGCGTCGAGACAGGCGCCGAGGCGCTCCCCCGTCCGCATCCAGCGCTCCACGGCCTCCTGGAAGCAGACGGCGACGACGCGCGCCAGCAGCGTCGCCTCGTCCGCGCCGCGGTCCGCCAAAGCCCGCGCCAGCGCGTCGGTGAGCGCCGCCGTCTTGGTGCGCTCACGTTCGCGCAGCTCCGCGCTGGACGCGATCACGGCGAGCCGCGCCGGGTCGCGGTCGACGCGTTCCTCGAACAGCGCGCCGAGCTTGCGGACGGCATCCAGGGCGATGGCCGGGCCGCTCGTCCCGGACGACGTGCGCACCGCCTCGGCCAGGAAGTCCGGCAGCTGCTCCGAGCCGCCGAAGAGCACCTCGCGCTTGTCCGGGAAGTAACGGAAGTACGAGCGACGCGTGATGCCCGCCCGTTCCGCGATCTGCGTGATCGTCACGTTGTCGTACCCGTGCTCGACGAACAGCTCCACCGCCGCCCGCCGGAGACGACCCTCGGTTCCGGGATCCCACCTGGCCACACCTCAGCCTACCAAGCGATGTCTCACTGTGTCGTCACTCGTGTTAGCGTCAGTGACGACACAGTGAGACGTCACGAGGAGCGACGACGATGAGCATCTGGGTACTGGGAGCCACCGGACGCGTGGGCCGCGCGGTCACCGCCCGTCTGCGAGAGCACGAGACGGTCCCGGTAGGCAGGAACCTCCGCGACGGCACGGGCATCGTCGCCGACGGCGCGGACCGCATCGCGGCGGCGATCAAGGCGCAACGGCCGAAGGTCGTCGTCAACACCATCGGCGACTACGCCGAGACGGCACCGGTCATCGCCCGAGCGTGCCTGGAGGCAGGCGCGCACTACGTCGACCAGGCCAACGACCTGGCGTCCGTACCCCGGCTGCTCGGGCTGCACGACGAGGCCGTCGCGGCGGGCGGCACGCTCGTCACCGGGGCCGGGTTCGGCGTGCTGGCCACGGAGGCCGTCGTGGCGAAGCTGTGCGAGGGACGGCCGACGCCCGCGAGAATCCGAGTGGACGCGCTGGCATCCGTCGCCGTGGAGGAAGGTCTGCTCGGCACCGCACTGGCCGCGTCGCTCGTCGAGGGCCTCACCACGGGCGGGCGTCGCTACCGGAACGGAAAGCTGACCAAGTCACGGATCGGGGCGGGTGCGACCACGATCGTCCTGCCCGACGGCGACCGCGTCACGGCCGCTGAGGGACCGTCCGCGGAGCTGCTGGCCGCGCACAACGCCAGCGGCGCACCGGAGATCGTCGCCACCAACGCGATGCTGCCCGCCTCCCCGGCAGCCCGCGCCGCGCTGCCGGTGGTGAAACTGCTGCTGTCACCACAACCGGTCCGTCGCTTCGCCATCAAGAACATGGCGGCTATCAAAGGCAAGGACGCACCACGGCCACGGCGGCACTCCTGGGGCCACGCCATCGTCACGTGGCCTGACGGCACGACGCACGAGGGTTGGCTGAAAGCGGGCGACGGCATGGACTTCACCGCCGCCGTGTCCGCAGAGGTCGCGGCCAGGCTCGTCCGGGGCGAGGGCAAGCCCGGCGCGTACACGCCTGCGGCTGCCTTCGGCCCCGGACTCGCTCTCGCCGCGGGAGGCGAGTTCCTGCTCAGCTGACGGTGAAGCCCGCCGTGGCACCGGTGAAGCCGCTGATCTTGCCGGTCCAGCCGGACTTCTCGTCACCGTGGTGCACGATCCGGTAGGTGCCCGCGGGCGTGTTCGCGGGGATCTGCCAGGTGATCGTGGCGTTGGAGTGGGAGATGCCGACGCGCTGCCACCGGTAGCGCGTGGCCCAGTCGCCGTCGTCGGCGACGCGGACCCACTGGCCGTTCACCTGCCGCTGCACCTCCAGGAAGGTGTGGTTGCGGTGCAGGTTGTTCTTCGGGTGACCGGTGACGAACACGGCCGTGACGGTCTCGCCGCGCGCGTAGGACGCCTTGGGCGCGATGAGGACGTCGCCGTACTTCTTGTCCAACGGCTTGTCGTCGAGGACCACGCCGGTCTGGAGGTTGATCTCGGTGAACGGCGGCTTGCCGGGGTTCGGGCCGGCGGGCAGCGTGGTGCCCGCCTTCATCGACGCGGCGAGCTTGCCGAACTCCTGCTGGTAGGCGGGCGTGGTGTTGCGGCCGAACAGCGTGGACCCGCCCTCGTACTGCTGCGAGTCGTACTCCTCCGGCGTGGTGACGTACTGGCTGTAGTCGTTGGCGTAGCCCTGGATCAGCACGTTGCGCACCGGCACACCGGCCTCGGCGGCGACGGCCTGGCGGATGCGCAGGCCCGCGGTGATCGTGACCTCACCCGGCACGGCGACGAGGTGCAGCTGTCCGATGCGGACGATCTGCAGCGGCACGATGTTCGGCGTGGCACCGATCAGGCCGGTCGGGACGAGCGACGCCTTGGGGTACTGGCAGTCCCGCAGCCACTGCGGGACCTCCATCTGCAGCGGCTCGAACAGCTTCTTCCACGGCGACTGCATGCCCTCGGAGAAGCCGGGGATCGCCGGGCCGTCCTCGACGCTGCCCGCGATCGTGGACGCGCCGACGACGCCCGAGCACGTGGTGCCCGGCCTGCCGTCGGTGGTGAAGCGGCCCTCGACCTGCACGGACGACATGTCGACGAACCGCATCCGGTAGTCGACGCCGCCGGACACCGCGGTCTGCGCGCCACCGTAGATCTGCTGCGCCTTGCGGTTCTGGCGCTCGCCGATGATCCGCGTGTTCTCCCACTCGTCCTCGGTGGGGCCGGAGCCGGGCCGCAGGTTCAGGTTCGGCGACATGTCACCGGCGTTGGTGTTCGGGAACGCCGCCACGAAACCCTTGGCGTCGTCGAGGTAGCGCACGCCCTTGTCGTCGTGCTCCCACTGGTAGGCCGCGTATCCCTTGTTGTCGGGGCTGATCAGCGTGTTGGCGTTGGTGACCGACGTGTTGTGGGTGGCGAACCAGCTGATCGCGCCGACCTCGGAGCCGGACTGCTTGAGCTTCAGCACGGTCATCTGCGGGTCGATGCCCGCGGGGAACGCGCCCTTGTCGGGGTTGCGGTCGAACGCGACGCGCGAGCGGTTGACCGAGGCGTTCGTCAGCTCGCCGACGCCGAGGCTGATCGACCCGGGCTTGAGGTCCTCGTGCGCCTCGACGACCGACTCCGTGATGCCGTCGACCACCGCGGCGAGCGCCTGCGGCTGCAGGCCGAGGATCGACAGGTTGTAGGCGAGGTTGTGCGACTGGCCGCCGGGCCCGCTGTGCGTGTGCGTGGCGGACAGCAGGAGGTTCTCGCGGGTGTAGGTGGTGCCGTACTTCGCCTGGAGCTTCGCGAGCACGCCCTCCTGGACCGCGCGGAAGATCATCGCGAGGTCGGCGTTGACGTAGGCGACGCGCTTGTTCGTGGCGCGGTCGACCACGACGTAGGCCCGCGACCGCAGCCGCTGGTGGATGCCCGACGTCTTCTGGTCGAACTTCGAGTAGCCCATCATGCCGTTCTCGGCGGCGGGGCCGGTGACGTCGGAGATGCCCCTGCCCACCAGGTACGGCTCCGGCTCCGCCTGTGCGAGCGGGCCGCTGACCAGCACAGCACCGACGAGAGCGGCTATCAGCGTCACGACTTTGGTCCGCATGCCCACCCCGCTAAGTGAAATCAATTCACGTTTCTGCCTGCACGGTAGGTGATCCAGACCACTTCGAGCAAGTGACGGCCAGTGCGTTCGCGGTGACGACGAGCAGGATCCCGCCCCAGTGGTGCGGCTCCAGCGTCTCCCCCAGCACCACCAGACCGGCCAGCGCCGCCAGCACCGGGTGGACGCTCATCGCGAGACCGAACAGCCGCGCCGGCACCTTCCGCAACGCGACCAGGTCCACGGCGTACGGCACGACGCTGCACAGCACACCGGCGCCGATCGCGTACAGGATCGCCATCCCGGTGAGCTTCCCGTTCAGCACCAGCAGCACCGCGACCGGGACGTAGAGCGTCGCGGACAGCGCGGTCGCGACGGCGGGCGCCTGCAGGCCGGGCAGCCGGGCGCCGACCAGGCGGTTGAGCAGGATGTACGCGGCCCAGCAGGCCGCCGCGAGCAGGCCGAGGCCGACGCCGAGGTAGTCGCTGCTCGGCCCCGGCACCACCAGCACGTACACGCCGACCGCCGCGAGCAGCACGAACAGCAGGTCGCGGCGGGTGCGCGACCCGGCCAGCGCCACGCCCAGCGGCCCGAGCACCTCCAGCGTCACGGCGAGACCGAGCCCGATCCGGTCGATCGCGAGGTAGAGGCTCAGGTTCATGGTGGCGAACACGCCCGCCAGCGCGATCGTCGGCCACCACTGCGCCCACGTGAACCGCCGCAGGTCCGGGCGGGCCACCGGGAGCAGCACGGCCGCGGCGACGAACTGGCGCACCGCCACGACCCCGGCCGGGCCGATGGCGGCGAACGCGTGGGCGCCCACTGCGGCGCCGAGCTGGTTGCTGGCCGCGCTCGCGGTGATCGTCGCGAACCCACCGATGCTCTTCATGCGGTCCAGCCTGCGTCCGGCGGCATCGATACGGGAAATGCATGAGCCGTTCCGGCTATACGCTGGACGCATGGATCTGCGGCACGTGCGGGCGTTCGTCGCGGTGGTCGACGAGGGCACGTTCACCGACGCCGCCCGCGAGCTCGGCCTCACCCAGGCGTCGGTGTCCCGGTCCGTGGCGGCGCTGGAGGCCGACCTGGGTGTGCGGCTGCTGCAACGGTCCACGCGGCACGTCGCGCTCACGTCCGTCGGCGCGAAGGTCCTCGACAGCGCGCGGCGGGTGCTGGACGAGGTCGCGCACCTGCGGCGGATCGCGGCGCGGTCGCTGACCGAGCTGCGCATCGGCTACGCCTGGGCCGCGCTCGGCAAGCACACCCGGCCCGTGCAGAGGAAGTGGGCCGCCGCCCATCCCGGGCTGCCGCTGGTGTTCGTGCAGTCGAACTCGCTGACCGCGGGGCTCGCCGAAGGCACCGCGGACGTCGCCGTGGTCCGCAGGGCGCTCGACGACCCGCGGTTCGAGACGGCGCTCCTCGGCACCGAACGGCGCTACGGCGTCGTCGCGACGGACAACCCGTTGGCGCGCAAGCGTTCGCTCAAGCTCGCCGACCTCGCCCGGTACTCGCTCGCCGTGGACGACCGCACCGGCACGACCACCCTCGACCTGTGGCAGCCCGGCACCGCCCCCGCCGTCGTGCGCACCACCCAGGGCGTCGACGAGTGGCTCACCCTGATCGCCGCCGGGCAGGCCGTCGGCATGACGTCGGAGGCCACCGCGAGCCTCAACCCGCGGCCGGGAGTCGCCTACCGGGCCGTGACGGACGCGCCGCCGATCGCCGTGTGGCTCGCGTGGTGGAAGGACCAGCCGCCGCGGCACCTGACCGACCTCGTCACGCTCGCCTGCGACGCCTACCGCACGTGAGCGTGTGGGAAATCGCCGCCACGACAACGGAATGAGTGGAAGTTTCTTCCCTCTCGCCGGTGAGGTAGCTCACTTAGGGTCACTTCCCATGGACGGGCTGATGCAACCACGGCCGCTCACCATCGCGCACATCCTGGAGCGGGCCGAACGACTCCACGCGCACAAGGCGGTCGTCACGGCCGGCGGTGAGCGGGTCACCTACGCCGACGTGGCCCTGCGCACGCGGCGCCTCGCGACAGCGCTCGACGCGCTCGGCGTCCCGGCGGGTGCGCGCGTCGCCACGTTCGCGAGCAACACCCGGCGGCACCTGGAGCTGTACCTCGCGGTGCCGGTCTCCAAGCGGGTGCTGCACTCCATCAACATCCGGCTGCCCGCGGACCACCTGGAGTACATCGTCAACCACGCCGAGGACGACGTGCTGTTCGTCGACCGGGCGTTGCTGCCACGGATCTGGCCGAGCGCCGACCGGATGCCCAAGGTCCGGCACTGGGTCGTGCTGCCCGACGACAGCGGTGAGGAGATCCCCGCCGACCCGCGCGTCCTGCACTACGACGAGCTGGTGGACGCGGCCGAGCCGTACGAGGGCTCGTTCGAGGAGACCTTCACCTACGAGGAGGAGAACCTCGCGTCGGGCCTGTGCTACACCTCCGGCACCACCGGGGCGCCCAAGGGCGTGCTCTACAGCCACCGCTCGACGATCCTGCACTGCCTGGGAACGCTCGCCGCGGGGTTCATCGGTCTGCGCGAGAGCGACGTCGTGATGCCGATCGTGCCGATGTTCCACGCCAACGCGTGGGGCCTGCCCTACGGCGCGATGATGACCGGCGCGTCGATCGTGCTGCCCGGCCCGTCCTCGGAACCGGAGCACCTGCTGACGTTGATGGCGACCGAACGCGTCACCGTCGCGGGCGCCGTGCCGACCGTGTGGACGAGCCTGGTGCCCGGCCTGGAGTCACACGACCTGAGCGCCACCCGGTTCCTGCTCGGCGGCGGCTCGGCCATCGCCCCCGCGCTGTCGGAGACCTACCGCGAGGCGATCGGCATCCCGATCACCCACTCCTGGGGCATGACGGAGATCAGTCCGGTGGGGACGATCGGCGGCACCCGCAGCCGGCACCGCGACCTCCCCGACCCCGAACGGGTCGCCGTGCGAGCCGCACAGGGCCAGCCGCTGCCGCTCGTCGACATCCGGGTGGCCGACGTCGAGACGGGCACCGTCCTGCCGCGTGACGGCCGGTCGGTCGGCGAGCTGCAGGTCGCGGGCCCGTGGGTGGCGGGCGGCTACTTCCTCGTCGAGGCGGGCGACAGCTTCACCGCCGACGGCTGGCTGCGCACCGGCGACCTCGCCACCATCGACGGCGAGGGCTACCTGCGGCTCGTGGACCGGATGAAGGACCTGATCAAGTCCGGCGGCGAGTGGATCTCCTCGGTCGAGCTGGAGGCCGCGATCGTCTCGCACCCCGACGTCGTCGAGGTGGCCGTGATCGGCAGGCCGGACCCGAAGTGGGAGGAACGGCCCGTCGCCTACGTCGTGCTCCGCGACGGCGCCACCGCCACGCAGGAGGAGCTGCTGCGGCACATCACGCCTCTGGTGGCCCGGTGGTGGCTGCCGGACGAGGTGGTGTTCGCCGAGTCGCTGCCGAAGACGGGCACCGGCAAACTCTCGAAGAGCACCCTGCGAGCCGCTCTACGCACCGCCTGACCCCCACTTCGTGTCCCCTCCTCCGCGCACGCGGGGCCCCTTCGTACTGTCACGTAGTACGTAGGCGCCCCGCGTATCTTTCCGACCCGGCACGCGGGAGCCTTTCGTACTGTCACGTAGTACGTGGGGCCCCCGCGTGAGGGTTGGCGCGTCACGTGAGGGTTGGCGCGTCACGTGGGGGGTCAGGAGTGGTGGGGTGGGGGTCAGGAGTGGCGGGGTGGGGCGATTGCGGCTTGGAGCTTGTGGAGTTGCAGGCCGAGTTGCAGTTCCAGGTCGTTTTCGGCGCGCCAGTCGACGCCGAGCACCTCGCTCACCCGGTCCAGCCGCTTGAGCAGCGTGTTGACGTGCACGTGCAACACCCTGGCCGTCGCCGCCACGTTCGCGCGGTGGTCGTAGTAGGCGCTGAGCGTGCCGACGAGGTCGGTGCCGCGGCGCCGGTCGTACTCCACCAGCGGTCCCACGGAGGCGGTGAGGAACCGGTCGAGGTCGCCTGCCCGGTCGGCGTCGAACACCAAGGCGTACAACGCATACCGGCCCGTCGTGGCGCCGACGTCGGTGTGGCCTAGTGCCCGCACGACGGCGCCGCAGCGCCATGCCAGCGAGAACGCGCGGGCCCAGTCGTGGCCCACCGCCCGCTCCCCCACGGCGACGACCGGGCCGCCGAGTGCCCGGCGCAGCCGGCGGTGGACGTCGGCGACGGTGTGCTCGTCGTCGGTGCTGGGCACGATCATCGTGGCGCGGCCCAGGTGTTCGCCGGCGAGGCCGGAGCAGGTCTTCGCCACGTCGTGCAGGTGCCGCACCAGGTCCGTCGCGGACGACGCCGGCGCGTCGGCGACGATCACCAGGTTCAGGCGGTCCGCGTCGATGTTGCGGGCACGGGTGCGGGCGCGCTGGGCCTGGCTGATGCCGGGGCCGCCGACCATCAGCTCCGTCAGCAGCTCCCCGCTCAGGCGTTCGCTGGCCTCGGCGACGGCCCGTTCCTTGAGGATCAGCAAACCCAGGATGTGCGTGGCCCGTTCCAGGGTCCGCAGGTCCATCGCGTCGGAGACCGCGTTGTCCCCCACCGCTTCGCGGCTCCAGGCCAGTGCGCCGAGGTGGCTGTCACCCGCCTGGATCGGCGCCACGCTGCGGGCGGTCCCCGCGTCGTCGACCGTGGTCGTGACGCGTCCGGCGGCGTCGGCCCGGTCGAGCACCGTGACGGTGCCGCCGAGCTGGTCGGCCAGGAGCTGTGCCACGTCGTCCGGGGTTCCGCCGCGCAGCACGACGCCGGTCAGGGCCTCGTGGATCGCCTGCGCCCGTTCGACGACGGCCACGTGCTCCTCGATCTTGCGGTACGCGACCCGCAGCTCCCGCAACGCCTTCCGGCTCTCCTCGTAGAGCCGGGCGTTGTCGAGGGCCACGGCGGCGTGGTCGGCGAACGCGCTCAGCAGCGCGATCTCGCCGGGGCGGAACGACCGCTCCGACCTGTCCGCCGCGAACAGCGCGCCCACCACCTCGTCGCGGATCACCAGCGGCACGCCGAGCAGCGCCACCAGGTCCTCGGTGCCGACCAGGCGGTCGAAGTTCGGGTCGTGCGCGATGAGCGTGGAGGCCGCGTAGTTGCGCACCCACTGCGGGCGCCGGGTGGCGATCACCTTGCCGCCCAGCCCGACGTTCGCGGGAATGGTGGCGCTCAGGAACGCCGCCGAGATCGTGCCCTCGGCCGCCTTCGCCGACAGCCTGCCGTCCGCGACCAGCGACAGGTACGTGAAGTCCGTGCCCATCAGGTCGTGGGCATGCCGGACGATCGACTGCAGCACGTCGTCCAGCGAGCCGAGCGCCGTGAGGGACTTGGCCGTCGCATACAACGAGGCCAGCTCGCGCTGGCGGCGCACGAGCGCGGACGAGTCCGGCTCATCGGTCGGGTCGGAGGTCACGGCGTCATTCTTCCTCAGCGGGCGGTGGAGGAAAGCCCCACCAAAGCTACCCCAGGCGTGTGTGATCCAGACCTCAACCAGGCAGGGGTGCCGCCCTAGCATTGGCCGTCATCACCTGCCGGTTCACCGACGAAGGCGGCATGTATGACAACCCCTCTGGCCCAGCCCGGCGAACAGTCAGCGCAGCCCGGCGCCACCTCCCCCGCACGGCGCCGCGGTTTCCGCAAGCTGCTGACCGTGGGGCTCATCGGCAGCTCGATCGAGTGGTACGACTTCTTCCTCTACGGCACCGCGGCCGCGCTGGTGTTCCCGAAGGTGTTCTTCCCGGAGTCCTCGGCGCTGACCGGCACCCTGCTCGCGTTCAGCACGTTCTGGGCGGGCTTCGTGGCGCGACCGGTCGGCGGCGTGCTCGCCGGGCACTTCGGTGACAAGTACGGCCGCAAGCCGGTCGTCGTCACCTGCCTCGCGCTGATGGGCGGCGCGACGTTCCTGATCGGCTGCCTGCCGAGCGCGTCCTCCGTGGGAGCGCTCGCGCCGATCCTGCTCGTGACGCTGCGGTTCCTGCAGGGCCTCGCGGCGGGCGGCCAGTGGGGCGGGATCATGCTGCTGCTCACCGAGTCCGCGAGCCCGAAGAAGCGCGGCTTCGCCGGGACGTTCGGCCAGACCAGCGTCTTCGTCGCCGTGATCATCTCGAACCTGATCTTCGTCGCCGCCAGCGGCCTGATGCCGGACGACGCGTTCCTCAGCTGGGGCTGGCGGATCCCGTTCCTGGTCAGCATCGTCATGTTCGCGGTGGTCCTGTACATCCAGTCCAAGGTGGAGGACACGCCGGAGTTCCGCGACCTGCAGAAGGAGGTCGAACGGCCGGAGCGCGCCGTCGTCCGCGCGCCGCTCGCGACCGTGGTCCGCGAGAAGTGGGGCACGATCCTGCTGGCCTGCGGCATCCTCTCCGCCACCAACAGCCTCTTCTACGTCAGCATCGCCGGTCTGCTGAACTACGGCACGACGTCGCTGAAGCTCGACCGCGACGGCCTGCTCGCCGTGGTGCTGCTGGGGTCCGTGGCCATGCTCGCCGTCCTGCCGTGGGCGGGACACGTGTCCGACCGGATCGGCAGGCGGCCGTTGATCCTGATCGGCGGCCTGGGCGTCGCCGCGTGGGGCTTCCCGTACTTCGGGCTCGTCAACAGCGCGTCGCTGCCGCTGATCTTCATCGCCGTCGTCGTCGGCTTCACCTTCCAGTGCCTCACCTACGGCCCGATCGCGAGCTTCCTCGGCGAGCTGTTCGCGCCCAACGTCCGCTACTCCGGCGCGTCGCTGTCCTACCAGCTGTCCGCGATCATCATCAGCGGTGGCACGCCGTTTCTGATGACCGCGCTGATCGCCGAGACCGGCAGCACCCTCCCGGTCGCCGCCTACATCACGCTCATGGGCCTGATCACGTTCGTCAGCGCGTGGTTCCTGCCCGAGACGAACCCGTCCGAGGTCCGCGCGGACCCGAAGGCGATCCCCGGCTCGCACCTCTACCGCTGAAAGGCCACCTGACGTGAGAACACGCCGTCTCGCCGTGCTGGCCGCCGCGGTCGCGCTGCTCGGCGCCCAGCCCGCCCTCGCCACCGCGCCGTCCAGGACCACCCCGTCCTGCGCGCCGCTGGCCGGACTGAAGATCCCCGCGTCGTCCATCAGCCTGCCGACCACCGGCGGCCGGGTGCAGGCCGCCGCGCTCACCACCGCTGTCGTGAGTGGACAGACGGTCGAGTACTGCCAGGTCGACGCGGACATCCACCCCGTCGACCCGGCCGCACCGGCCATCAAGATGCGCCTCGCCCTGCCGATCGGCTGGAACGGCAAGGCAATGATGTTCGGTGGCGGCGGCTACAACGGCACCATCCCCGCCCTGACCGGCAACGTGCCGTTCGCCGCCGCGGACGCGCTCGCGCCACTGGCCCGCAAGTACGCGACGTACGCCAGCGACTCCGGCCACCAGCAGGGCGCCGGGACCGTGCCGTCGCTCGACGGGTCGTTCGGCGTGAACGACGAGGCGCTGCGCAACTTCTCCGCTGGTGACGCGCTGAAGAAGACGCACGACGCCAGCCAGTTCCTCATCCGGCGCGCGTTCGGCCGCGGCACGTCCGAGAACTACTTCGCGGGCGGCTCCACCGGTGGCCGTGAGGCGCTCATCGTGGCCCAGCGGTGGCCGTCGGCGTTCGACGGCGTCATCTCCGGCTATCCCGCGTGGAACAACCTCGCCGAGGTCCTCGACCTCGGCTACCTCACGCAGGTGCTGGCCCGGCCCGGCGCGTTCCCCGGCCCGGAGAAGCAGACGCTGTTGTACGACAACGTGATCGCCGCGTGCGACCGCACCGACGGCATCGCGGACGGTGTCGTGTCGAACCCGCGCTGCACCTTCGACCCGCACGTGCTGCGCTGCCCCGGCGGCGCCGACACCGGGACGTCGTGCCTGTCGGACGCGCAGATCGAGGCCGTGAAGGCGATGTCGACGCCGTTCCGCTGGCCGTACCGGATCGCCAGCGGCGAGACCCACTACCCCGGCTTCCCGTTCCTGTCGGGAGCGGACATGCGGACCCCGTTCCTCGGGTTCGGCACGACCGCGCCCGCCAACCCGATGCCCGCCACCGCCGGGTACGGCATGCAGTACTGGGACCAGTGGGTGAAGTACTTCCTGACCCGCGACCCGTCGTTCAACCCGCTCGACCTCGACCCGCGCGCACCCGGCGAGTGGCTCGGCCGGATCAGCCACCTGTCGACCGTCCAGGACCGCAACGACGCCGACCTCCGCCCGTTCGCCCGCTCCGGCGGCAAGCTCCTGCTGCTGCACGGCAACGCGGACGAACTGGTCTCGCACCGCTCCACGAACGACTACTACGAACGCGTGCGCGACCTGATCGGCCCGTCCACCGAGCGGTTCCTGCGGTACTACCTGGTTCCCGGCGCCAACCACGCGAACTTCGGCACCCCGGCGCTCGCCGCGGGCTGGGACTCGCTGACAGCGCTGGAACGCTGGGTCGAAAGAGGACGGTCGCCGGAACACCAGGTCGTCGCCGACCTCACGCACGACCGGACCCGCCCGCTCTGCGAGTACCCCACGTGGCCCCGCTACCGGGGCGGTGACCCGTCCCGCGCGGCCAGCTTCGTCTGCGTGCGCTGACCTCGTTACCCCTTGTTCCCGGAGAAGTCTCGGGAACAAGGGGTAACGGTCGTGAGGCCCGCACCGACCCCGAGGGCATGAAGTTCTTGATCGCGCTCCTCGCCGTGCTCGCGGCGGGCTGCACCGCGGAGGTCACCGGTTCCGGCAGCGGCACCGAGACCCCCGCCACGTCGGCGACCAGCGAGACGACGCAGCCGACCACCACCACGACCACCACCACCGCCAAGGCGAACGGTCCGGCCGCGCTGGACGGGGTGCCCTTGGAGCAGTACGACGGCCTGCCCTCGCAGTTCTGCGACAGGCCGTTCACCGGCGCCCTCGGCAAGCCGATGCTGGCCGTCGTCGTCGAGACGCCGGGCGGACGGCTGAACTGCGACCAGGCCGCGGCCGTCCTGGTCGACTACTACGCCGAGCGGTCCGACCCGAAGACGGGCCTGCCCGCGGTCGAGATCGGGCCGATGTCGTGCAACCAGGTCGAGGAGGGGTTCCTGCCGCAGGTCGTGTGCGCCGACGAGGACAACGTCATCTACTCGATGTGGCCCCAGACCTGAGAACGACGAAGGGCGGGGTGGTCGCCCACCCCGCCCGGTGCGCCGGGGATCAGTCCGTGCCGGACTCGATCGCGGCGGCGTCGAGCAGCGCGTCGGCCTCCGACACCTCGCCGCGCGAGGCGATGGCCTCCGCGCCGCCGTCCGGCACGTCGCCGATCAGCTGCGTCGGCTCGACCTGGGCCGAGATGAGCGACGACTGGCGGGTGCCGACCATGCCGAGGCCCGCGAACAGCTCCAGCTTGGCGCGCGAGTCGGCGATGTCGAGGTTGCGCATGGTCAGCTGGCCGATGCGGTCGACGGGGCCGAACGCCGAGTCCTCCGTGCGCTCCATCGAGAGCTTGTCCGGGTGGTAGCTGAACGCGGGGCCGGACGTGTCGAGGATCGAGTAGTCGTCGCCCCTGCGCAGCCGCAGCGTGACCTCGCCGGTGACCGCGGAGCCGACCCAGCGCTGCAGCGACTCGCGCAGCATGAGCGACTGCGGGTCGAGCCAGCGGCCCTCGTAGAGCAGCCGGCCGAGCTTGCGGCCCTCGGAGTGGTAGGCGGCGATCGTGTCCTCGTTGTGGATCGCGTTCACCAGGCGGTCGTAGGCGATGAACAGCAGCGCCATGCCGGGCGCCTCGTAGATGCCGCGGCTCTTGGCCTCGATGATGCGGTTCTCGATCTGGTCGGACATGCCGAGACCGTGGCGGCCGCCGATGGCGTTGGCCTCCAGCACGAGGTCGACGGAGCTGCCGAACTCCTTGCCGTTGATCGTGACGGGACGGCCCTGGTCGAAGCCGACGGTGACGTCCTCGGTGGCGATCTCGACCGACGGGTCCCAGAACTTGACGCCCATGATCGGCTCGACGATCTCGATGCCCTCGTTGAGCAGCTCGAGCGACTTGGCCTCGTGCGTCGCGCCCCAGATGTTCGCGTCCGTCGAGTACGCCTTCTCGGTGCTGGCGCGGTAGGGCAGGTCACGCTCCTGCAGCCACTCGGACATCTCCTTGCGGCCACCGAGCTCGGTCACGAACTCCGCGTCGAGCCACGGCTTGTAGATCCGCAGCGACGGGTTCGCGAGCAGGCCGTAGCGGTAGAACCGCTCGATGTCGTTGCCCTTGTAGGTGGAGCCGTCGCCCCAGATCTGCACGTCGTCGTCGAGCATGGCGCGGACGAGCATGGTGCCCGTGACGGCCCGGCCGAGCGGCGTCGTGTTGAAGTACGCGCGGCCACCGGAGCGGATGTGGAAGGCGCCGCACGCCAGCGCGGCGAGGCCCTCCTCGACGAGCGCGGAGCGGCAGTCGACCAGGCGCGCGATCTCGGCGCCGTACGTGCCGGCGCGACCGGGGACGGTCTCGATCTCGGGCTCGTCGTACTGGCCGATGTCCGCGGTGTACGTGCACGGCACCGCGCCCTTCTCACGCATCCACGCGACCGCGACGGAGGTGTCGAGACCACCGGAGAAGGCGATGCCGACGCGTTCGCCGGCGGGAAGTGAAGTGAGCACCTTGGACACGTTGAGAATTATGCACGACGATGTATGGACATGCACACCGGGGGGCCTGTTAGGTGCGACTCAGCGACGAACGGACTCCGGACCAGGGCCGTGACCGCCGCCGCGCGACCACTCGGACGCGGTGTGAATTTTCCGGTACGGCGACGATCAGGCGAACCACCTGGACGTGAAGGCCGTTCATGTACCACCTTCTGCCTGGTACGCCTCTCCGCTCCCTGCTGCTCACGGAGGCCGAACCAGATGAAGAAGAAGCTCCTGTCCGCGCTGGCCGGTGCCCTGCTGCTCACCGTGCTGGTCCCCGGCGTCGCGCTCGCCGCCCCGCCCACGGCGATCCCCGCCAGCTACGAGGAGGCCGACGGCAAGTGGCAGCCCGCCTTCGACTACGACGGTGACGGCTGCTACCCGACCCCGGCGATCTCGCCGACCGGCCAGGTGGCGACCGGCCTGAAGAACTCCGGCGCGCTGAACGGCGACTGCCACGACCGGTCCGACCTCGACAACACCAACTCCTACAGCCGGTCGAAGTGCAACAACGGGTGGTGCGCCTACCTGTACGACCTGTACTTCGAGAAGGACCAGGCCGTCCCGCTGATCGACTGCTGCGGCCACCGGCACGACATCGAGCACGTGATCATCTGGGTGCAGAACGACGTGGCCCAGTACGTCTCCACGTCCGAGCACGGCCGGTACAAGACCCACCCGCGCTCCAACGTGCAGTGGGAGGGCACCCACGCGAAGATCATCTACCACAAGGACGGCCTCAGCACGCACTGCTTCCGCCTCGCCAACGCCGGTGAGGTCGCCGAGAACCACTACGGCGCCTACCAGTACCCGGATCTCGTCAGCTGGAACAGGTTCCCCGCCGGGGTGCGCGACATCCTCGTGAACGCGAACTTCGGCAGCGCCTCGCTCGCGATCAAGGACGGCGCGTTCAACCACAACCTGAGCATCGCCAAGCCGGCCGGGATCCCGTTCGACCCGAACGCGTAGGCGCTACTTCGCCACCCGGTCGAGCCACTCGTCCAGGAGGGCCCGCTCCGCGGGGGACAGCATCGCGGGCGGGTCCTCCGCCAAGGCCGCCTTCAGCGCGATCGCCCGGCTCGGGATGTCCGCAGGCTCGTCCGGCGCGGCGTCCGTGGTGATCGCGCGGATGACGTTCTCCCTGGTGAACGTGATCAGCCCCAGGTCGCGTTCCGCCTGCGGGGTCGCGATCAGCGCCAGCACCACGCCCATGCCCGTGGCGTGCACGAACTGCGCCGCCTGCTCGACCGGGACCGCCAGCCGCCCGGCGGAGGCGATGCGACCGATGATCTCGCGGAGCATCGCGTCCGCCTGCACCCGCGCCACCCGCTTGCGCGGCTCGCCGTACATCAGCAGGTAGAACGCCGGGCGCTCCAGCCCGAAGCCGATGTGCAGGTCCCACCCCGCGCGCAGGTCGTCGACGGGGTCGTCGTGGCGGCCCATCGCGTGCTTGGAGGCGAGGTAGCCCGCGAACCCGTGCGCCGCGACGGCGTCGAGCAGCCCGTCCTTGTCGCCGAACAGCCGGTACAGCGTCGGCGCCTGCACCCCCGCCGCCGTGGCGACCGCGCGCGTGGAGACCGCCTCCTTGCCGCCTTCGACCAGCAGGTCGGCCGCGGCCTGCACCAGACGCTCCCTCGTGTCCATGTAACGACGGTAACACATCACCGGTAGCGCTGGTTCGATATCAGTGCTACGTTAAGTGAGTTATCAACGGAAACAGCAGCTAGGAGCATCGACATGACACGCGTCGCAGTCGTCACCGGCGGTTCCAGGGGCATCGGGCGGGCAGCCGCCGAACGCCTCGCCGCCGACGGCACCGCCGTCGTCATCGTGTACGCCGGCAACACGGCCGAGGCGGAGAAGACCGTCGCGCAGATCAAGGCGTCCGGCGGTCAGGCCATCGCCGCACAGGCCGACGTGGCCGACGAGAAGGCCGTCGCCGCCGCGTTCGACCTGGCGGAGGAGACGTTCGGCGGCGTCGACGTCGTCGTGAACTCCGCCGGCATCATGCCGCTCGGCACGGTCGCGGACATGGACCTGGACGTCTTCGACCAGACCATGCGCACCAACGCGCGCGGCACGTTCGTCGTGTCGCAGCAGGCCGCACGGCGGCTGCGGTCCGGTGGCGCGATCATCATGATCTCGTCGTCGGTCGTCGGGCTGCGGTTCCCCCGCTACGGCGCCTACGCCATGACGAAGGGCGGCGTCGAGGCGCTGACCCTGGTCCTCGCCCGCGAGCTGCGCGGCCGCGACATCACCGTGAACACCGTCGCGCCAGGACCGACGGCCACCGCGTTGTTCCTCGACGGCAAGGACCAGGACACCATCGACACCCTCGCGAAGCAGCCACCGCTGGAACGGCTGGGCGAGCCGAGCGACGTCGCCGAGGTCGTCTCGTTCCTCGCGGGCCCCGCCCGGTGGGTCAACGGGCAGACCATCCGTGCGAACGGAGGCATCATCTGATGGGCGCGACCCCGATGGACAAGGTCGTCGTCGTCACCGGCGCGTCCAGCGGGTTCGGCGCGCTCACCGTCCGCGCGCTGGCCCTGGCCGGTCACACCGTCTACGCGGGCATGCGGGAGACCGGGGGCCGCAACGCCCCCGCCGTCGCCGGACTCGCGGAGTTCGGCGACGCGAACGGGGCCGACGTCCACGCCGTCGAGCTGGACGTGCAGTCGCAGGAGTCCGCGGACGCCGCCATCGCCACCGTCATCGCCGAGCAGGGCAGGCTGGACGTGGTGGTGCACAACGCGGGCCACATGGCCACCGGCCCCGCCGAGGCGTTCACACCCGAGCAGTACGCGGCGCTCTACGACGTCAACGTGCTCGGCACGCAGCGCGTCAACCGCGCGGCACTGCCCCACCTGCGCGGGCGGCGTTCGGGACACGTCGTGTGGGTGGGCTCCAGCTCCACCCGCGGCGGCACTCCCCCGTACCTGGCGCCGTACTTCGCGGCCAAGGCGGCGATGGACGCGCTCGCGGTCTCCTACCGCGCGGAGCTGCTGCGGTTCGGCATCCACACCACGATCGTCGTGCCCGGCGCGTTCACCAGCGGCACCAACCACTTCGCGCACAGCGGCAGCCCCGCGGACACCGGGCGCGCGGCGGCGTACGAGGAGCTCTACCCCGGCCTGATGGAGCAGGTGGGCGCCCGCCTGGCCGAGCTGGAGCCGGCCTGGGCGGACGCGGGCGCGGTGGCCGACGCGGTCGTGGCCGCGGTCGCCGCCCGGCAGCCGCCGTTCCGGGTGCACGTGGACCCCTCCTCCGACGGCGCCGAGGTGGTGAACGCGGTGGCGGACCGGGTGCGCGCGGAGTTCCTGCGCCGGGCTGGTCTGGCGGACCTGGTCTAGCGGACGGCGAGGAGCTCGGACACGGTGACGAACCGGTAGCCGCGCTCCTTGAGGCCGGTGATGATCGGCTTGAGCGCCTTCCTGGTCTCGGTCCGCGCCGGGAACATGGGGTGCAGCAGGATGATCGACCCCGGCCCGGTCTCGGCGAGGGTCTGCTCGACGACCCGCTCCGCCGGGGGCGTGCCCTCGGAGTCGGGCTCGACGTCCCAGGTGATGGTCTTGCGGTCGTGCTCGGACAGGTAGTGCGGCAGCGCGAAGAGCTTCTTGCCGTACGGCGGGCGGAAGTGGACGGGGCCTTCGTAGCCGGCCAGGCGGATCCGGGCGTCGGTGTCCTCGATCTCCCGCTCGACGGTGCCGGGCAGGACGCCGACCATGCGCCGGTGGTGGTAGGTGTGGTTGCCGACCTCGTGGCCGGCCTCCACGATCGCCCGGCCGAGGTCCGGGTGGCCGGCCAGGTCGCTGCCGTTCAGGAAGAACGTGGCGGTGACCTGCTGCTCGGCCAGGACGTCGAGGACCTCTCGGGTGCCCGCGGGGTGCGGGCCGTCGTCGAACGTCAGCGCGATGACCTTCTCATCGGTGTCGACCCGGTCGACGACCTCACCGAAGAACTGGAAAGTGCGCGATCCCGAGACGTTCCACAACGACACCGCGGCGGCGAGGACGACGACCAGGCTGATGGCGACGACGATCGTCGACTTGCGACGTAACCACTTCATCCGTCCACTATGGCGAAGATCGATTCGCCACCGCGCCGCACCCCCGTCATCGAGCGTCGCGGATCCGGAAGAATGATTCCCCGAACACATCGAGACGCACACCCTTGAAATGCGACGAGAAAGGTCCCGGCCCCGCCCAAGGATTTTCCATCCGGCACTCCGGGACCGGGTTTCCGTTGCCGTGGCACCATCACCGGCCCCGATCGAGCCTCCTCCCGGCCCCGCCGAACGATTTCGATCGTTCGACTCGAACATCTTCGAACCGCTTGACCGAATAGTTCCCTGCTGGTTGTGTGGGCTGCACCGCCGCTCACGAATTGGGAGCGTGAAATGATTCCAAAGCGTGCAGCACTGGTTTCCGCGGCTGCGCTGGTGCTCGGCGCGGTGGCCGTCCCCCCGGCGACCGCGGCGCCCTTCGGCCTGGTCGGGTGGGCCACCCAGGCAGGAGGCACGACGGGAGGCGGCAACGCCACGCCGATCACCGTCACCACGGCCTCCGCGTTCACCGACGCCGCCAAGGCGTCCGGCGCGGCGGTCATCAGGGTCTCCGGCACCATCTCGCTGCCGAGCATGACCAAGATCGCGTCCGACAAGACGATCGAGGGCGTGGGATCGGGTTCGACGATCACCGGCCAGGGCCTGAACATCAGCAACGCGTCCAACGTGATCGTGCGCAACCTCAACTTCCGCAACTGGGGTGACGACGCGATCAACGTGCAGTACTCCACCCGCGTGTGGATCGACCACAACACCTTCTCGAACGGCTACGACGGCGCGCTCGACGTCAAACGGGCGTCGGACTACGTCACGGTGTCGTGGAACAAGTTCACCAGCCACAACAAGACGATGCTGCTGGGCCACAGCGACGACAACGGATCGGAGGACCGCGGCAAGCTCCGGGTGACCTACCACCACAACTGGTTCGACGGCACGCAGCAGCGCCACCCGCGGGTGCGCTTCGGCAACCCGGTGCACGTCTACAACAACTACTACGGAGGCGTGACCTCCTACGGGGTCGCCTCGACCGTCGAGGCGGGCGTCCTGGTGGAAGGGAACTTCTTCGAGAACACCAGGGACCCGTTCCACCGGGGTGAGGGCAGTTCGGCCGGCGGTTCTCTCGTCGCGCGCAACAACCACTTCGTCAACTCGGGCTCCGGCGACCAGGGCGGTTCGGTGAAGAGCCCTCCCTACTCGTACCAGCTCGACAGCGCGAGCACGGTGAAAAGCGTGGTCACGGCCGGTGCGGGTGCCGGTCGCGGTTAAGAGGACCGGGGAGCGTCCGCGATGTCGCGGGCGCTCCCGTTCTCATCCGGGACGTTCCATTCGGACCCGCACAAGTCCCGTTCGGGCGCCGGTGCGCAGGCGTGCTCGGGCGTAGCCGTAATAATTGCGTCACAGTGGGACGGGGATGATTCAGGCGAGACCGAGCGTTCTCCTGAGTGAACACCGAGAAGAGGAGCGTCACTGTGACGGAGAAGGCAGTTCTCGCGGGCGGCTGTTTCTGGGGCATGCAGGATTTGTTCCGCCGCCACCCCGGCGTCGTCTCGACGCGCGTCGGCTACACCGGCGACCCGGACACGCCGAACGCCACCTACCGCGACCACGGCAACCACGCCGAGGCGATCGAGATCGTGTTCGACCCGGAGAAGCTGAGCTACCGGCAGGTCCTGGCCTTCTTCTTCCAGATCCACGACCCGACGACGCGCAACCGCCAGGGCAACGACATCGGCGCCAGCTACCGGTCGGCGATCTTCTTCGAGACCGACGAGCAGAAGCGCATCGCCGAGGAGACGATCGCGGACGTCGACGCCTCCGGCAAGTGGCCGGGCAAGGTCGTCACCGAGGTCACGCAGGCGACCGAGTTCTGGCAGGCCGAGCCGGAGCACCAGGACTACCTGGAGCGCTACCCCAACGGCTACACCTGCCACTACGTGAGGCCCGAGTGGCAGCTCGGCGAGAGGTAGAGATCACGGGTCTGCACGTCTCACCCGTGCACGCCTTCGAGGGCCGTCCGTTGGACGGCCCTCGTCCCGATCCGGGACCTGTCGCGCACGACCGGGTCGCCGTCCGCGCCGGTCTCGGGCTCGTCGGCGACCGGTACTTCAACCACCCCGCCCACCGCAACGCCGCGGTCACGTTCATCGCGGCCGAGTCGCTCGCCCCGTGGCCGGTGGACCCGTTGGTGGCGCGGCGCAACGTCGTTCTGCGCGGGTTCGACGTGGACGCGGTGGCGCGGGGCACCGTGTTCAGCCTCGACAGCGGTGACGGGCCGGTGCGGTTCGAGGTGCACCGGCCCGCCAGCCCCTGCGCCTGGATGGACGCGGTGATCGCTCCGGGCGCGTTCAAAGCGTTGCGGGGCAAGGGCGGCGTGCGGTGCGTGCCCTTGGACGACGGCCTGTTGCGCATCGGAAGAGCGGTGCTCGCCCTCACCGGCACGTAGACCCTCGCAGCCATCGCTTGACCTACAGGTGTGTCAGGGCGTGGTGCAGAGCTCGGCGAGCGCGGCCAGCAGCACCGGTGCCGCCTCGGGACGGCACACCAGCAGGTCCTCGGTGCGCGGCTCGGGCGAGCGGAAGTCCAGCGGTGTGCCGTCCAGGTGCGAGGCGTGGGCACCGGCCGCGAGGGCGACGGCGACCGGCGCCGCGCTGTCCCACTGGTACTGGCCGCCCGCGTGCACGTACGCGTCGACCTTGCCGGTGCACACCGCCATCGCCTTGACCCCGGCGGAGCCCATCGGCACCAGCTGCACGTCCAGGACGCGGGCCAGCTCGTCCACCAGCGGCGGGCGGTGGCTGCGGCTCACCGCCACCCGCAGACGCCGGGGCTCCGGGGCGGGCAACGGCACCGGGGTGCCGGTGCCGTGCGTGTCGCCGGACGAGAGGGCCACGGCGCCGGCGGTCAGCTCACCGCCCTCGGCCAGCGCCACGTGGACGGCCCAGTCGTCGCGGCCGTCGCTGTACTCGCGGGTGCCGTCCAGCGGGTCGATGATCCACAGGCGGCCGGAGCGGGCGTCGGGCGTGACGGAGTCGCCCTCCTCGGACAGCACGGCGTCGCCGGGACGGTGCCGCTCCAGCAGTTCGACGAGCAGGTCGTGCGCCCGGCGGTCGCCCTCGCGGCCCGCCTCCGGTCCGGAGAGACCGCCGGAACGCAAGCGGGACAGCAGGTCCCGGGCAGTGGAGGCGAGAGTGGAGGCGAGCGTGTGATCGTCCATCATGGTCAGGTCCGGACGCTGAGGACGACGCGGTCACCGCGGACCTCGAAGCTCACGTGCGAGAGGTCGGGCACGACGACGTCCGCGTCCAGGCCCTCTCCGACGCCGAGGGTCGTGCACCCGGCGGCGCGGCCCGACGCGAGACCCGAGGCGGTGTCCTCGACGGCCAGGCAGCGCCGGGGATCGGTGCCGAGCTGGTCCGCGGCGGACAGGTACGGCTCGGGCGCCGGTTTGCCCTGCTCCACGTCGTCGGCGGTGACGAGCACCTCCGTCGCGGGCAGTCCGGCGGCCGCGGTGCGGGCGGCGGTGACGTCCCGCGAGCAGGAGGTCACGATGGCCTTCAACGGACCGGCGGACTCGGTGGCGTCCAGGGCACCGGGCAGCACGACGACGCCGTCCAGGTCGTGGGTGGCGATGTGGGAGTAGTGCGCCAGAGCCTCCGCGTGACGCTCGGGCGGTAACAACGCGGCGACGATGTCCTTGGCGGGCTTGCCCTCCGTGCCGGCGAGGCGCTCGGGCTCGACCCCTTCCTCCTCCGCCCAGCGCCGCCAGGCCCTGCGGACGGCGGCCGTGGAGTCGATCAGGGTGCCGTCGAGGTCGAACAGCACCGCGTCGAATTCCAGTCGCATGGTCATCCTTTCGCTCCAGAGGTGACGGGTTCTCGTTGTGCGACATAGCGGACCAGCGCGATCACGAAGCCGAGCGCGACGATGCCGATGTTGAAGGCCGACACCGCGAACGACACGGCGAGCTCGCCGCCCTCACCCGCCGCCTGGAAGAGCGCGGCCTGCACGGCGGGGACGAACGACCAGGCGCCGTCGCTGTACTTCGCGCACTCCCGGGAGGTGTACCTGCGGGACGGCATGTGGTTGACCGCCGGACCGTGGGGTGGCCCCGCCGAGGGCGAGGAGACCGTCGAGAAGACCGTGCGCTATCGCACCGTCGGCGACGGCTCGTGCACCGGCGCGGTCGAGTCGGACGCGGCCACCGTCGGCGACATCATCGAGGAGATCAAGGCCAGCAGGCTCACCGAACGCGGTGCGAGCAGGGCCGACGACCGCATGTCCGAGGCAGCCATGGAGGACCGCAAGCGGGAGGGGTACTTCTGATGACGTCCGATCTGTTGCGACTGGTGACCGCGGGCAGTGTGGACGACGGCAAGTCCACTTTGGTCGGACGGCTGCTCTACGACACCAAGTCCGTGCTCAGCGACCAGATCGACGCGGTGCTGCGCAGCAGCGAGGAACGCGGGCTCGACAACCCGGACCTCTCGCTGCTGGTGGACGGCCTGCGCGCCGAACGGGAGCAGGGCATCACCATCGACGTGGCCTACCGGTACTTCGCGACCGCCAAGCGCACGTTCGTCCTCGCCGACACCCCCGGTCACGTGCACTACCTGCGCAACACCGTGACCGGCGCGTCGACCGCGGACCACGCCGTGCTGCTGACCGACGCGCGCAAGGGCGTGCTGCCGCAGACCCGCAGGCACCTGGCCGTGATGGCGATGCTCGGCGTCCCCGGCATCACGCTCGCGGTCAACAAGCTCGACCTGGTGGACTTCTCGCAGGAGATCTACGAGTCGATCCGCGACGAGTTCGCAGCGCACGCGCGGTCGCTGGGGTTCCGCCCCGAGCAGGTCACCACGGTGCCGTTGTCCGCGCTGGCGGGTGACAACGTGGTGACCCGCTCCGACAAGACCCCCTGGTACGACGGGCCGACGTTGCTGGAGCACCTGGAGACCGTGCGGCCCGACGAACGCGGCTGCGACGTCGGCCTGCGCGTGCCGGTGCAGTACGTGCTGCGCGACGGCGGCACGGACTACCGCGCGTACGCCGGTCAGGTCGCGGCGGGCGAGGTGCGTCCAGGTGACGAGGTCGTGGTGCTGCCGGCGGGGACCAGGTCGACGGTCACCGCGGTCGGCGCCCCGGACGGACCTGTCGACGAGGCGACCGCCGGGCAGCCGGTGGCGCTGACCCTCGCCGACGACCTGCCGGTCAGCCGCGGCGACCTGATCGCGGCGGCGGACCGGGTGCCGGAGCTCGTCCAGGAGGTCACCGCGACGGTGTGCTGGCTCGCGGAGGAGCCGTTGCGTCCCGGCGCGCGGGTCCTGCTCAAGCACGGCACGCGGACCACGAAGTGCCGGGTGCCCGGCCTGGCCGCGCGGTTCGACGAGCAGGAGCTGGTGCTGGAGCGCGACCCGGAGAGCCTGGAGCTCAACGACATCGGGCAGGTGCGGCTGGAGGTCGCGGACGCGCTGCCGTTCGACTCCTACACCGACTGCGTGGCGACGGGGGCGTTCCTGCTCATCGACCCCGCGGGCGGTGACACGCTCGCGGCGGGCCAGGTGGGTGACACGCTGTCCGCGGTGACCGGTGATGCCTGAGCGCGTCGTGGTCGTCGGCGCGGGCGCGAGCGGCACGCTGGCGGCGATACACCTGTTGCGGGCCAACGCCTCGCTGGAGCTGGTCCTGGTCGACCGCAGCGGGGAGTTCGGCCCGGGACGGGCGTACCGCACGGGCGATCCGGGGCACCTGCTGAACACCGTCGCGGGGAAGATGAGCGCGCTCGACGACGATCCCGGGCACTTCGTGCGCTGGAGCGGGGCCGCCGCCGACGAGTTCCTGCCACGGGGCGAGTACGGGCGCTATCTGGCCGAGACGTTGCGGGAGGAGGAGAAGAAGGCGGCGGTGCGGCACGTCGTGGACACCGCCACCGGCATCACCTCCACCGCCGGCGGCGTGACCGTCGAGCCGGCCAGGACCGGCCCGCTCCACGCGGACTTCGCGGTGCTGGCGCCGGGTGTGGGCAGCGGCGACCCGCTGGCCGGGCTGGTACCCGGCGACTCGCCGCGCTACGTGGCCGACCCGTGGGCCGGGCCGTTGCCCCGCACCGGCGGCGAGCCGGTGCTCGTGCTCGGCACCGGACTGTCCATGATGGACGTCTCGGTCGCCGTGGCGCACGACTCCGTGGTGCACGCCGTGTCGCGGCACGGCCTGCTCCCCCGGCCGCACCGGCTCGGGACCGGGCCGGCGCCGTCCCTCCCGGACCCGCCGCGGCGAGTCCGGTCGGTCGGTGAGCTGATGAGGTTCGTGCGGCGCAGCGTCTCGGCGCACCCGGACCGCTGACGCGACGTCGTCGACCAGCTGCGCCCGCACACGCACCGGCTGTGGCGGCAGCTCGACGTGCCCGAACGGCGCCGCTTCCTCGACCGCGTCGGCCCCTACTGGAACGTCCTCCGCCACCGGGCCGCGCCCACCACCCACCGCCGGGTGCGCCGGCTCGTGGACGAGGGCCGGGTGCGGCTGCACCGGGGCGAGGTGACGGCCGTCCGGCCCGCCGGGGACGGGTTCCGCGTCGACCTGACGGGACCGCGCGGCAGCCGCACGCTGACGGTGGGCTGGCTGATCAACGCGACCGGCTTCCGCCAGGACCCGCCGCTGGTGCGCGGGCTCGTGGCGGACGGCAAGGCTCGCCCGGACCCGATCGGGCTCGGTCTGCGGACCGGGGACGACGGCCGCGTGCTGGACCGGCACGGGAGGCCGTGCCGCATCTTCACGCTCGGCGCGCTGCGACGAGGCGAGCTGTTCGAAAGCACCGCCGTACCGGAGATCCGCGCCCAGGCGGCCGAGATCGCGGCGACCGTGGCCGCGCAGAGGACGAGGTGATGACATGAACGACCTGCTGATGTACCCGGCCTACATCGACGGCAAGGACGTCGAGCACCCGGAGGGACGGTACGTCCACACGGTCACGGCGCGCGCGGTGCTGGAGGACACGATGCCCGCGCTGGCGTTGAAACGCGATCTCGACGCCGGCCTGGCCGACCCGCGGCGGGCGGGCCCGTCCGTGGTGGGCGGCTGCGCGCTGGCCGACGACCGGATGGCCACCGAGGCGCTCGAGGCCGCCGCGCGGGCGGCACCGGAATGGGCGCGGGTGCCGCTCACGGACCGGGTGGAGATCGGGCGGCGCATCGGTGAGCGGCTGCGCGAGAAGCGTGACGAGATCGTGGAGCTGCTGGTCGCCGAGGGACAGCCGCGCGACCTGGCAGGCCCGACGCTCGACGAGTACTGGCGGGCCGACTTCAGCATGGAGACGCTGACGTTCTGCGCCACGCAGATGCGCAGCACCAAGCACCGCGGCTGCGGCGGGTACGCGGTGGTGCGCCGGGTGCCGGACGGCGTCGTCTGCGTCAACCCGCCGCAGAACGCCTCCACCCCCAACGCCCTGTTCGGCGCGACGGCCCTGCTCGCGGGCAACGCCGTGGTGATCCGCGCACCCCGCGGCGTCCCGCTGGCCACCACCCACGCGCTGCGCGAGGTCGTCGTGCCGGTGCTGGAGGAGGCCGGTGCGCCCACCGGCGTGCTGAACATCCTGTGCGGGCCGCCGATGACCGACCTGTGGCTGGAAAGCCCGCACGTCAACGACATCGTCTACGTCGGCGGCAGCGCGAAGGGCCTGGAGTTCGAACGGGCCGCCGTCGCCGCGGGCAAGAAGCCTGTGCTGGAGCTGGCCGGCAACGACTGCGTGGTGGTGTGGGCCGACGCCGACCTCGACGCGGCCGCCGCGGCGATCACCGAGAACTTCCGCCAGTCCGGCCAGATCTGCAACATCCCCAACCACGTCGTGGCGCACCCGGCGATCGCCGACGCCCTGCTGGACCGCCTGGTGAAGGCCGCTGCCGCCACGAAACCGGGCTATCCCGACGAGCCTGGCGTCGTGCTGACGCCGGTGCTGATGGCGGACAAGCACTTCGCCGACATCGCCGACGCGGTGCGCAGGGGTGCGAAGCTGCTGTACGGCGGACGACGGCTGGAGGTCGACGGAACGCCGTCCGGCACGGGGTTCTTCGTGGAGCCCTCGGTGTTGCGGATCGACGGCCTCGACCTGGCCCGCCGCACACCGGCCGTGCGCGAGGAGACCTTCTCGCCGCTGGTGCCGGTCGTCGTGCCCGAGGACCACGACGGGTTGTTCGACGAGGTGCTGGAGTTCGTGGGCTCCAACCGCTACGGGCTGCGCAACTCGTTCTGGGTGAAGGACGAACGGCTCATCAACGCCATCACGGCCGGTGTGACCACCGGCGGCGTCGTCAACGTCAACGACTCGCACTCGGCCTTCCGGCCGTTCCTGCCGACGCACGGCGGCACCGGCCTGACCGGTGGCGTGTTCGGCGAGGCCAACTACCTGATGCTGCGGACCACCCGCCTGCAGGGCGTCAACGTCAAACGGGGAGGAGCACGGTGAAGGAGCACAGCATCGCACTCAGCACGCCCGCGGACGCGGACGAGGTCTTCGACCTCTTGCTGAACCCTTCCCGGTTCTCCTGCGCCGACATCGAGTCCGTCGAACCGTCGGAGGAGGGAGACCGCTACGCCCTGCGCTTCCGCGGCGGCCTGGCCAGGTGGACCCAGCGCACCGAGGCCGACCGCGCGGCGCGGGTGCTGCGGTTCGAACAGGTCAGCGGCGACTTCGTGGACTTCGGCGGCAGCTGGGAGGTCACCCCCGACGGCGCCGGCAGCCGGGTCGTGCACCGGGTCTCCTTCCGCACCAGCGTTCCCCACCTCGCCGGAGCCGTCGACCCGATGATCGCGCGCGTGCTGCTGCGCGCGGCGGCCGGCGTGGTGGACGGGCTGGCAGGCCCGGCGGTGATCGTCGAGGGCACGCTGCACGACGAGATCGCCGTGCCGTCCCAGCAAGATCCGCCCGTGGAGAAGGCGCACGACCGGACGGCCTCCCCCGGCCCGACGCTGGCCGCCGCCTACGCCGCGCCTTCGCCCGGCGCCCCGCTGGAACCGGCCACGATCACCCGCCGCCCCTTGCGTCCCACCGACGTCGCCATCGCCATCCACTACTGCGGCATCTGCCACTCCGACGTCCACCAGGTCCACGGGGACTGGGGCGGCGGGACCTTCCCGATGGTCCCCGGCCACGAGATCACCGGCATCGTCACCGCCATCGGCGCCGACGTCACCAGGCACGCCGTCGGCGACCGCGTCGGGGTCGGCGTCATCATCGGCTCCTGCCGCGACTGCGCGGAGTGCGAGGAAGGTCTGGAGCAGTACTGCTCGCACTCGGTCGAGGTCTACGCGGCCGTCGACCCCCATGACGGCGAGCCGACCCGTGGCGGCTACTCCACCCACATCGTGGCCGACGAGCACTTCGTCCTGCGCATCCCGGACGCGCTGCCGCTGGACCAGGCCGCCCCGCTGCTGTGCGCGGGCATCACCACCTACTCGCCGCTCAAGCACTGGGCGGCCGGGCCCGGCAAGAAGGTCGCGGTGCTGGGCCTGGGCGGACTCGGCCACCTCGCCGTGAAGATCGCGAACGCCATGGGCGCGGAGGTCACCGTGCTGTCCCGGTCGTCGCGCAAGGAGGCGGACGGCCTGAACCTGGGCGCGGACCACTTCCACGCCACCGACGACCCGGCGACGTTCGAACGGCTCGCCGGCACGTTCGACCTCATCGTGTGCACGGTCGCGTGCCGGCTCGACGTGGACACCTACCTGTCGCTGCTCGCCAACGGCGGCACGATGGTCTACCTCGGCATCACCGAGGAACCGCTGGACGTGAGCGTGTTCTCGCTGCTGCGGTCCCGCACGTCGCTCGCGGGGTCGCGGATCGGCGGCATGGACGAGACCCAGGAGATGCTCGACTTCTGCGCCGAGCACGGCATCCGCGCCGAGATCGAGGTCATCGACGCCGCCCAGGTCAACGAGGCGTTCGACCGGGTGCGGCACGGCGACGTGCGCTACCGGTTCGTCATCGACGCCAAGACGATCTGACGGACCGGTGCGCGGTGGTCCTCGGTCATCACTCCGCGGGTCGTTCGGCCTCCACCGGAGGGTCCCCGTCGGCCCGCGGCGAGTCCCGCACGGACCTCGCCTCGATGACCTCGCCCAGGTAGCGCACGACGACGGCCACGGCCGCGGCGACCGGCACGGAGAAGAACGCGCCCGCGATGCCGTAGAGCGTGGTGCCCGCGGTGACCACGAGCAGGACCACCGCCGCGTGCAGGCGCAGGCCGCGCGACTGCAGGATCGGCTGGAGCACGTTGCCCTCGACCTGCTGCACCACGACCACGATGACCAGCATGATGATCGCCGTGGTCAGGCCGTTGCTGACGAGGGCGACGAGCACCGCCAGCGCACCGGCGATCAACGCGCCGACGATCGGGATGAACCCGCCGAGGAACGTCAGTGCGGCCAGCGGGATCGCGAGCGGCACGCCCAGGATGACGAGGCCGAGACCGATGAACACGGCGTCGATCAGCGACACGACCGCCTGGCTGCGGATGAAGCTGCCCAGCGTGGCCCAGATCCGCTCCAGCACCGTCGTGACGTGCCCACCGGCCCGTTCGCCGATGACCGAGCGCAGCCACGGCGTGAAGCGCGTGCCGTCCTTGACGAAGAAGAAGGCCAGCAGCAGTGCCACGAGACCGGTCACCACGCCGGACGTCACCGCGCCCGCGCCCGTCAGCAGGCTGCTCGCGATCGACCCGATGCTCGCCTGGACCTGCTCGACGCCCTGCGCGATCAACCGGTCGAGGTCGCTGCCCTTCAGGTTGAGCGGCGGCCCGCTCGCCCACTCCTGCAGCTGCCGGAGGGCGTTCTGCGCGCTCTCGGCGATCTCCGGCACACCGGAGGCGATCGAGCTGGAGATCGCCGCGATCGCACCGCCGAGCGCCCCGAGCCCGACGAGCAGCACGATCGTCGCCGCCAGCGCCGAGTTGAGCCCCTTCGACACCAGCCACCGGGCGGGCGGCCACAGCACCGTCGTGATCAGCAGGCCGAGCAGCACGGGCATCACGACCACCCAGAGCTTGCCGACCAGCCAGAACACCATCCAGAAGCCGAGCGCGGCCAGCGCCACCCGCAGACTCCACCTGGCGAGCCAGCTCACGCCGTGCCCGATGGCCTCACCCTTGTCCGTCCACCTGCGTTCCCGATCCACGCCGTCCAGTCTGTCCTGATCTAGCCCGATCGGGTGGCAGACCCGCCGAAACCGTCAGCGCGCGGTTCCTCCGGTGGCGAGCACGCCGTCGACCTCCGGCGTGACGGAGCCGCGGACCAGGTTGCGCACGACCGGCAGCCCGGAGAGCCGGAAGGCCATGTCTCGCACCGAGATCCGCCACGCCGACGGCGGTGCCATCCAGCCGATGAACTTCCGCCCGAACTCCTGGGTGTGCGTCACGGCGGGCTTCATGCGCGCCTGGTAGCGATCGAGGGCGCCGTCCGTGCCGCGAGCGAGCTCCTCCGCGAGCACGAACGCCCCGGTCATCGCGAGCGACGCGCCATGTCCGGCGAACAGCGACACCGCCCCGCACGCGTCACCGGCCAGCACCACCTTCCCTCGGTGCCACGCCGGCATGTCCACTTGGGACACCTCGTCGCAGTAGAAGTCGCCCGGCAGCACCGACAGCAGCTCGGGCACGACCCAGCCGAGGTCGCCGAACCGCGCGCGCAGCGCCGCCGCCGGGTCGTCCGGCACCGCCTGTTCCGGCGCCCGGTGCAGCATCAGCGCCGCCACCACGCCGTCCCGCAACGCGTAGCACCCGACCATCCGGTGCGGCACCGTCAGCAGCTGGTAGCGGTGACCGATCCGGGCGCTCAGCTCCTCGTGCCGCAACGAGAACGCCGCCGTCCGGTGCCCCAGGTACCGGACGAACCGCTCCGGTGGCCCGAAGACCAGCTCCCTGACCCGCGAGTGCACCCCGTCCGCCCCCACGACGAGGTCGAACTCCTCGACGGACCCGTCCGAGAACGTCACCCGGCCGTCGTCGACGGACGACACCGTCGTGCCGTACCGGACCTGCGCGGAGACGCCGGCCCCGATCACCTCGGCGAGGTCGCCGCGCAGCACGCTGACCACCCCGCCGGCGACCGACTCGTAGGCGGAGGCGGACATCTCGGCGCGGCGCCGGCCACGCGCGTCGACGCTCGTCACCGCCGTGATCGGCGCCCGCCGCCGTTCCAGCTCCGGCAGCAGGCCCATCCGCCGCGCCACCTCGTAGCCGGGACCGAAGAAGTCGATCAGGTAGCCGCCCGCGCGGAACTCCGGCGCCCGTTCCACGACCAGGACGTCCCATCCCGCGCGTTCCAGCCACCAGGCCGCGGTGAGCCCGGCGATCCCCGCTCCGGCGACCACGACACGTTGGGCATTTGACTTGGGCATGTGCCCAAGTTAGCACTCACGGGTGCATCTTGCGGCTGCTCCTGCCTCCGCTCCACAGCCAGATGCCCACCGCGGCGGCGGCCAGCACGCCGAACCCGATCAGCCCGTCCGGGACGCCGTCGTCCTGCGGCTGCCGCACCTGCGACACCGACTGCTGCGCCCGCGGCGAGGGAATCGACGGGGTGGCCGGGGAAGGCTGCGCGACCAGCGCCAGCGGGATCGCCTCGGTGTCGTTGAAGTCGACCAGCCCGGTGGCCTCCAGCACCTGGATGTGGTCGAGGACGGTGGACATGCAGACCTCGGCGTAGTCGCGGATCGCCGTGTTGCGCGTGCCGGTGCGGACCGTGGCGAGGAACTTGTAGACGGCGCCGTGTGCCGCGCGGAGGCGGTTCGCGAAGATCCGGTCGAACTCCTGGCTGCGCGCGGGCGCGGTGCGCATCTCGTCCAACCAGCCTTGCTGGTCGGCGTTGGGCTGCGTGGGCAGCGTGATGCCGAACGTCCTGGCGAGCTCCACGGTCCGCCGGTCGAGGTCGGCGTGTCCCTCGATCAGGTGCCTGCCGGCCTCCTGCACGAGCGGGTTCGCCGACTTCTCGACGCCCATCCGCCCGGCGGGCCCCTCCCACAGCCCGGCGAGGGCCACCTTCTGGAGCAGGTCCCTGCCCGCGGGCCCCATCGGGCCGAACCGGGTCTGCTCGTAGTCGGGACCGAGGTCTGGCTGGGCCGTCGCGGGCGGCGCACTCAGCAACAACGTCGTCAGGACGACCAAGAGTATCCGCATGCCGAGTGATACGGACGAATCGCCCCGGCCTGACCGTTGCACAGTGCAATGGTTACCGTTTCGTGACCTGAACCGGTCCTGTCAGACTGGACGCGTGAGCGACGCCGACGACCTGACCGACGCGGTCCTCACCGCGTCCCGCCTGCTGGTCGCGGTGTCGGCGCGGTCGCTCGCCGCCGTCGAGGAGACGCTCACGCTGCCGCAGCTGCGCCTGGTCGTGCTGCTCGACAGCCGCGGCCCGATGAGCCTCACCGCGCTCGCGGACCTGCTGGAGGTCAACCCGTCCACGGCGAAGCGCATGATCGACCGTCTCGTCACGGCCGGCATGGTCGCCCGCGAGCCGAACCCCACGAGCCGGCGCGAGGTCGTCGTGGTGGTGACCGGCGAGGGCAGCCGGGTGGTGCGCGAGGTGATGGCGCGCCGCCGTGCCGAGATCAGCACGATCGTGGCGCGCATGCCGGAACACCTGCGGCACGGCCTGGTCGAGGCGCTCGCGGCGTTCGCCGAGGCGGGCGGAGAACCGCGCTGGTCAGCCCGCGACCAGACGCCGGAACGACCCCGCGACCGCGCGGAAGTCGACTGACTCGTCCAGCGCGCGGTGCAGCACCAGCCCGTCGATCGCCGCGCCCAGCAGCAACGCCACCCCGTCGGCGTCCTCGACCCCCGCCGCCCGCAGCCACTCGGCGACCCGCGTGCGGAACTGTCCGACCAGCACGGACAACCCGTCCCGCAGCCGCGGCAGCCGGTGCGCGGCGAGAAACGCCTCGGCCAGCAGCAACGACTCCGGGTCGACGCCGGTGTAGCGGCTCAGCTCCTCGAACAGCCGCTCGATCCCCTCGGCGGGACCGAGTCCGGACAGCGCCCCGGCGGACTCGGCGAGCAGCCGCTCCGCGACCCGCAGCGCCGCCGTCGCGAGCAGCTCCTGCACGGACGAGAAGTGGTAGTGCACCAGCGCGGGGTTGACACCCGCCCGTTCGGCGACCAGCCGGGTGGTCACCGCGCCCCAGCCGGTCTCGCCCACGAGCGCGGCGGCGGCGTCGAGCAGTTGTTCACGGGTGCGGCGACCGCGGTCGGCTGACTTGGGCACCGGCCCAACCTAGCGGCACGCCGTCCCACCACCCGTTCGTGTCCCGCGACCCGCTCACTACTATCGGGCCGATGAGCGCCTACGACGATCTTGAGCTCGACACGACGGTGCTGCCGGAGCGCCAGCAGAAGATCCTCGTGGCCATCCGCGACTGGGTCGTCGAGCACGGCTACTCCCCCAGCACCCGCGAGATCGGCGAGGCGGTCGGCCTCAGGTCGTCCTCCTCGGTGTCGAAGCACCTGGCGGCGTTGGAGGAGAAGGGTTTCCTCAAGCGCGGCGCCTCCGTGACGCGGCCGATGGACGTGCGGGTCTTCCTGAACGGCACGGCGGTGGCGCGGTCGCCGGAGGACTCCGTGCCCGTGCCGGTCGTCGGTGACATCGCCGCCGGTACGCCGATCGCGGCCATCGAGCACGTGGACGACGTGCTGTCGTTGCCACGCGGTCTGGTCGGGCGCGGGAGCGACGTGTTCGCGCTGCGGGTGCGCGGCGACTCGATGATCGACGCCGCGATCTGCGACGGCGACATGGTCGTCGTGCGGCAGACCCACGAGGCGTACAGCGGGCAGATCGTCGCCGCGATGATCGACGAGGAGGCGACGGTCAAGGTCTACCAGCGCCGCAACGGGCACGTGTTCCTGGAGCCGCGCAACGACGCCTACCCGGTGATCGACGGCGACCGGGCCGTAGTCCTCGGCGTCGTGGTGTCGGTGCTGCGCAGCGTCTGATCCTTCTTCAGCGGCGCGGGCTGGTCGGGCGGCCACCCGCGCCGCCGTCGTCTCGCGGGAATAGCCGGGACACCTGTGCGTTAAGGTAGATGCAAACGCATTAATCTCACGACTGAAGGAGGCGGGGACCGTGCAGTTCGGAGTGTTCTCGGTGAGCGACATCACCAGGGATCCGGTGAGCGGCGAGACCCCCAGCGAGGCCGAGCGGATCGACGCGATCGTGCGGATCGCGGAGAAGACCGAGGAGGTCGGGCTCGACGTGTTCGCGATCGGCGAGCACCACAACCCGCCGTTCTTCTCGTCGGCGCCAACCACGCTGCTCGCGCACATCGCCGCGAAGACCCAGCGGCTGATCGTCAGCACCGCGACGACGCTGATCACCACCAACGACCCGGTGCGCATCGCGGAGGAGTACGCGATGCTGCAGCACCTGGCGAAGGGCCGCATGGACCTGATGCTGGGCCGCGGCAACACCGCGCCGGTCTACCCGTGGTTCGGCCAGGACATCCGGCAGAGCCTGCCGCTCGCGCTGGAGAACTACAACCTGCTGCACCGCTTGTGGCGCGAGGACGTCGTGGACTGGGAGGGCAAGTTCCGCACCCCGTTGCAGGGCTTCACCTCCACGCCGCGCCCGCTCGACGACGTGCCGCCGTTCGTGTGGCACGGCTCGATCCGCACGCCGGAGATCGCGGAGCAGGCCGCCTACTACGGCGACGGCTTCTTCGCGAACAACATCTTCTGGCCGAAGGAGCACTACATGCGGCTGATCAAGTTCTACCGGCAGCGGTACGCGCACTACGGCCACGGCACGGAGAAGCAGGCGATCGTCGGCCTCGGCGGCCAGGCGTACATCGCGAAGCGCTCGCAGGACGCGCTGAACGAGTTCCGCCCGTACTTCAACGAGGCCCCCGTCTACGGCCACGGCCCGAAGATGGAGGACTTCATGGAGATGACGCCGCTGTCGGTCGGCAGCCCGCAGGAGGTCATCGACAAGACGCTGACCTTCCGCGAGCACTTCGGCGACTACCAGCGCCAGATGTTCCTGATGGACCACGCCGGCCTGCCGCTCAAGACGGTGCTGAACCAGCTCGACCTGCTCGGCGAGGAGGTCGTCCCGGTGCTGCGCAAGGAGATCGAGTCGAGGCAGGACCCGCAGACCGCGAAGCCCCCGACGCACGCGGGCCGGGTCCGGGACAAGTACGGCGACCAGCCCGCCCGCCAGCCGCGGCCGAACGCCAACCGGGGTGACAACGTCACGGGCGGCTCGCCCTACCAGGACACGAAGTGACCCGTGCGAACGAGGCGTGGGAGTCCCTGATGAGGGCCTACGCCGTGCTGATGAAGCGGTTCAACGCGGAGGACGTGTGGGGCGACCTCACCATGCGGGAGTACGACGTGCTGTACCAGCTGTCCAAATGCGACAGTCCACTTAGGATGAGTGAGCTGCACCGCCACGTGCTGCTGAGCCAGCCGGCCCTCTCCCGCATGGTGGACCGCCTGACCGAACGAAACCTGGTCGAACGCCACCCCGACCCGGGCGACCGCAGGGGCGTGCGCCTGTCACTCACCCCGGCAGGCCGCGAAACCCAACGCGCGATAGGCCGCCCCCACGCCCGCAGCGTCACCCGCGCGTTCAGCACCTTGACCGCGGAGGAGATCGACCAACTGGCAGTGATCACCCGCAAGCTGGCAGGGAACGAGGAGAAATGACCGCACAGTTCCGCCTGGTGGTGGTGTCGGCAGGCACCGGCGACCCGTCCTCCACCCGCCTGCTGGCCGACCGCCTGGCCCAACGCGTCACCGCGCTGGGCACCCGAAAACAACTGACGGTCTCCGTCCAGACCATCGAACTGCGCGAGCTGGCAGCAGAGATCGCGACAGCCCTGGTGTCGACCCACATCGGCGCCAAACTGCAGAACGCGATCACCACCCTGCACCACGCAGACGGCATCGTCGCAAGCACCCCCGTCTACAAGGCGGGCGCCAGCGGCCTGTTCACGTCGTTCTTCCAGATCCTCGACAACGACCTGCTGATCGCGAAACCGGTAGCGCTGGCCGCGACAGCCGGCACCGCACGCCACGCCCTCGTAGTGGACGACCAAATGCGCGGCCTGTTCGCCTACCTGCGCACGATCGTGGTCCCGACTTCGCTCTTCGCCGCGACCGAAGACTGGACGGACAGCGCTCTGACCAAGCGCATCGACCGCGCGGCACTGGAACTGGTGGCACTCATGGCCGCGGGCTTCGAGAAGACCGTCCGCGACGAGTCGTGGGACCGCTACCAGCACGAGTTCGGCAGCGCGGGCGGCACCGAACTGTCGATCGACCTCGACTCGGACCTGATGCGCCTGGCAGCAGGCGGCTCCGCCAACTAGTGGTCACCGGTGCGCGCCCCGGTCCCGGCCGGGTCCGGGGTGCGCACCCTCACCCCGGTCCCGGTCAACCCTGTCTCGCCCACCCTCAGCGACCTCAACTGCTCTCCCGCCACTCCCCCTGGCACCGCCACGAAGAACTGCAACCGCTGGAACCCGTCCTCACTGAACAGGTTCTGGCACAAGACCTCCACCACCCCGAGTCCGGAGTGGACGATCCTCTTGACCTCCCCCCGCCGGACAGCGACATCCCCGCTCTCCCACAGCGCGGCGAACTCAGCGCTGACCCCCCGAAGCCGACGAACCATCGCGGCAGCCCGCTCGGACGGCGCACGCCGAGCCACGGCGGCACGCAGATCCGACACCATGACCTTCGAGTGGTGCGGGTGGTCCTCCTCGGGGTAGAGCCCACGAACCTCCGGTTCGGTGAACCACCGCTCCAGGAAGCTGCCCGGCACCACAGGGCCGAGCAAAGCCGTGGCGAGCTGGTTCTGCACCAACGTCTCGTGCAGGTCGGTGATGATCCGTGCCGGTGTGCCGTCCAGCCGGTCCAGCAACGCGAGCATCGCGGGTGGCACGTGGGCCGAGGCGCCGTGCGGCGGCGGTGCCGGTCTGCCGGCGAGGTGGAACAGGTGGTCGCGTTCGTCGTCGCCGAGCCGCAACGCCCGTGCCAGCGCGACGAGCATCTGCCCTGACGGCTGGGCGCCCCGGCCGCGTTCCAGCTCGATGTAGTAGTCGACGGACGCCCCAGCCAGCTGCGCCACCTCGTCGCGGCGCAGTCCCGGCACCCGGCGGCGTGCGCCCGCGGGCAGGTTCACGTCCGCGGGCGTGATGCGGGCGCGCCGCGACTGCAGGAACAGGCCGAGCTCCGCGAGATCCACCCGGCCAGTCTGCGCGACCAGGGGACGTTCAGCCAGGGGACGCCAACCCCCGGGTCAACGGCAACTGGTCGCCTCTCCCGCGGCCGGAGAGGCTGGGAGCACGCAACGAAAGGAACAGCACCATGCCGTTCGCCAACCTGAAGGTCCCCGCGGGCACGCTGTCGGCGGAGCAGAAGCGGACCCTCGTCGAGAAGGTCACCGACCTCTACGCCGACACGTTCGCCGAGAAGTTCGGTGACGCCGTGCGCGACAACACGATGGTCCTCGTCGAGGAGGTCGCCGACGGCGGCTGGGGCATCCGGGGCGAGGTCCTCACCCTCGCCGTGCTCGAAGGGCGGTGACGCGGGGTGGGCGGCGCCGGTGCCGGGTCGGGCACCGGCGCCGCCTTCCCGGACAAGCACCGGCGCCGCCATGCCGGACCGGCGCCGCCACACCCGGCCGGGTGCAGCACCGGTCAGCCGCGGCACCCGATCAAGCCCCGGCACCACCGTCAACCGGCAGGATCGCGCCGGTCACCATCGAGGCACGGTCGCTGAGCAGCCACGCCGCCGCCTCGGCGACCTCACGCGGCTGTGCCATGCGGCCCAGCGGGGTGGTGCTGGTGATGTGGTCGCGGATGCCGGGCATGGCCGCGTCCCACTCGTCGATCATGGCGGTCGCGGTGCCGCCGGGGGTGATGCCGTTGACCCGGATGCCGTCCTTGGCCCAGGTCACGGCCGCGCTCTCGGTGAGGCTGTTCAGGGCGCGCTTCATGGCGCCGTAGGCGGGCAGGACGGGGTTCGCGCGGCGGCTGCCGATGCTGGAGGTGTTGACGATCGCGCCGCCGCGGCCGGTGCGGCGCATGAGGGCGTGCTCGGCGTTCATGGCCGTCCAGTGGCCGCGGAAGTTGACCGCGAACTGCTGGTCGATCTCCTCGTCTGCGGTCTGGTCGAGCGGGCCGGGCGACTGGATCGCCGCGCCGTTGTTGAACGCGCCGTCGAGGCGTCCGTGCAGTTCCTCGACCTTGCCGACGGCCGCGCGGACGCTCTCGGAGTCGGCGAGGTCGACGGCGACCGAGTCGGCGACGCCGCCGCTGTCCCTGATCTCCTTCACGATCGTGTCGAGGCTGTGGGTGTCGCGTGCGGCCAGCACGATGGCGGCGCCTTCCTCGGCGAAGAGGCGGGCGGCGGCCTCGCCGATCCCGCGGCTCGCGCCGGTGACGAAGACGACCTTGCCGGTCAGCAGGCCGATGGACTGGGTCTTGTCGTTGGTGGACATGACTCCAGGGTTGACGCCACCGGGAACCGGATACAGGTACAAGCGGTACCAGGTTGGGGCGGCGCCCGGCGGGAATACTTCAGGCATGGACAAACAGCAGCTCGCGGAGTTCCTCCGCAGCCGTCGTGAACGGCTGCGGCCCGAGGACGTCGGCCTGCCTTCTGGTCCACGCCGCCGCACGCCCGGCCTGCGCCGCGAGGAGGTGGCGGTCCTCGCGCACATCTCCACCGAGTACTACGTGCGCCTCGAACAGGGCCGCGCGCCGCGGCCGTCGGGCGAGGTCCTCGCGGGGCTGGCGAGCGCGTTGCTGCTCACCGACGCCGAGTCGGACCACCTGCACGTCCTCGCCGGCACCGCGCCCACCCGGTCCGGGCTGCACCGCCGTGACGTCCGGCCGAGCATCCTCACGCTGCTCGACCGGCTGCCGCAGACGGCGGGGATGGTCATCTCCGCGATGTTCGAGGTGCTGGCGTGCAACGACCTCGCGGCCGCGTTGCTGGAGGACTTCCGCGAGCTCGCCCCGCGCGACCGCAACCTCGCGCGCCGCGCGTTCCTCGGCACCGGCCAGGTCATGTACGGGGTCTCCGACGTGGCGGAGTTCCGGCATCACGTCGTCATGCGGCTCCGGTCGGCCGTCGCCCGCTACCCGTCCGACCCGGCGATCTCCGGTCTCGTCGAGGAGCTGCTCGACGGCAGCCCCGAGTTCGCGCGGTTGTGGGGGCGGCACGACGTGCAGGGCGCGACGGTGCTCAGGAAGTCGTTCGAGCACCCGCTGGTCGGGAAGGTCACCGTGGACTGCGACGCGCTGACCCTCGTCGAGAGCGACCAGCACCTGGTGCTCTACACCGCCCCTGCCGGTTCGCGTGACGCCGAGGCGCTCGCGCTGCTGAACGTGGTCGGGGCTCAGACCTTCGACACCGCGCCCTGAGCCTCGTCGTACTCGCGCTGGCAGCGCTGGATCTGCTCGCTGTGCTCGACGGTCCACGTCTGGAGGTGCGCGAACGGGACGCGCAACGACTCCCCCAGCGGCGTCAGCGAGTACACGACGCCCACCGGCGAGGTGGGCAGCACGGTGCGCCGGATCATGCCGTTGCGCTCCAGGCGCCGCAGCGTCTGGGTCAGCACGCGCTGCGTGATACCGCGGAGCCGGCGTTTCAGCTCGTTGAACCTGGTCGGCTCGACCAGCACGGCCATCGCCATCATCGACCACTTGTCGGCGATCTGGTCGAGGATCGGCCTGCTCGGACAGTCGGGGTCGAACACGATCCCCTCGGACGCGGCTTCGGTCACAGCGGTGTCCTCTCCACATCGCCGAAAGAGCGTTTCCCGCGCGAGGCTAGCACCGGAATTGACCCTAGGTATCTGACGAATACCTAACTTTCACCTCCGCCGAGCGGCCCCGTCGCGTGGCGTCACCCGCTCAGGACACCCCGACGTGGCGCGCCCACCAGGTTCGTGTGACACTCCGTCCAGCAACTGACAGTTTGTCCAGCCCTGGAGGACACCGTGCCCGGACCCGGCAGCACCGCGGACGCGGTCTTCGCCGCGCTGACCCCCGTGATCGAGGGGCTCGCGGCGACGTTCGGCCGCAGCTGCGAGGTGGTGCTGCACGACTACCGCGACCCCGAGCGGTCGGTCGTCGCCGTGGCGGGCTCGGTCACCGGCCGGCAGCCCGGCGACGCGATGAGCGAGATCGGCCTGCGCGTCCTCGCCGCCGGTGACGACGCCCGCAACGAGGTCGGCTACGTCACCCGCGCGCAGGACGGACGGCTGCTCAAGTGCACGACGCTGCCTTTGCGTGATGTTGACGGCATGTTGATTGGAGCTTTATGCGTCAACATTGACATGACGTCAATCAACCGTGCAGCTGGTGTGTTGACTGATCTACTCGGCCTGTCGACAGTGGACGAATCAACGTCCAACGTGACGACCAACTTCTCCGGCGACCTCGATCAAGTCGTCGACTCCCTCATCGAGCGGGCCGAACGCGCCCACGCCGTGCCCGTGACGGCGCTGGGCCGTGAGGAGCGGGTCGCGCTCGTCCGGTCACTGCACGACGCCGGCGTCTTCAGCCTGCGCGGAGCGCCGGGACGGATCGCGAAGCGCCTGGGGATCTCCCGCACCGGCCTCTACAACGACCTCGCCGAACTGAAGAAGGACAAGCCGTGACCCCCGTGTTCCTCAGCGAGTCGGAGTCGGCGGCCCTCGTCGACGACGAGCTCGCGCTGGCCGCCGCCCGCGAGGCGTTCCTGGCCGCCGCCACCGGCTCGATCTTCCCGGTCGTGATCGGGCACTCGTCGACGCCGGGCACCCGGTTCAGCCTGAAGTCCGGTGCCGCGGGCGACCTCGTCGGAGTGAAGGTCGGCAGCTTCTGGCCGGGCAACGTCGACCTGCCGCGGCACGGCTCCACGATCGTGCTGCTCGACCCGGCCACCGGCAGGCTCGCCGCCGTCGTCGAGGCCGCCGCGGCCAACGGCTACCGCACCGCCGCGGCCGACGCGCTCGCCGTCGGCACGCTGGCCCGCGCGGACTCCCGCACGCTGACCGTGGTCGGCACGGGGCACCAGGCGGTGCACGAGGTCCGCGCCGTCAGCCGGGTGCGGCCGATCGAGCGGGTCCTCGTCGTCGGCAGGCGGGCGGAGGCCGCCCGGTCGTTCGCCGCCGAGGTCACCGCCGTGACCGGACTGGCGGCCGAACCGGTGGACGTCCAGGCCGGGGTGTCCGCCGCCGACGTGCTCGTGACGGCGACGACCTCCCGTGAACCGCTGTTCGACGCGAGCTGGGTCAAGCCCGGCACGCACGTCTCCGCGATGGGCGCGGACGGTCCCGGCAAGCAGGAGCTGCCCGTCGAGCTGTACGAGCGGGCGTCGTTGTTCTGCGACCTGCCGCAGCAGTCGAGCTCGATCGGCGAGTTCCAGCACACGTCCGTCGTGCCGGTGGCGCTCGGCGCGGTGCTCGCCGGTGAGGCCGCCGGTCGCGCGTCGGACGACGACGTGACGGTGTTCGACAGCTCCGGTTTCGCCCTGCAAGACCTCACCCTCGCCGCCGCGCTGCTGCGCCGTGCCTCAGGAGAAGCCCGATGACCAGGCCGGACGTCGACGGTCTCGACGCACTGGACACCCCGTTCGCGCTGGTCGACGCCGACCGGCTGGACCGCAACGCGGCCCGGTTGCGCGACCACCTCGGCTCGCTCGGCGTGCCGCTGCGCCTGCACGTCAAGACGGCGAAGTCCGTCGAGGTCGCCCGCCGCGTGCACGGCGACGGCCCGATCACCGTGTCGACGCTCGCGGAAGCCGAGCACTTCGCCGACGCGGGCTACCGGGACGTCCTGTACGCCGTCGGCATCGCCCCGCACAAGCTGCCGCGGGTCGCCGCCCTGCTCCGGCGCGGCGTGACGCTCACCGTCCTGCTCGACACGCTCGTGCAGGCAGAGGCGGTCGCGGAGTTCGCCCGCACGGAGGGCCTGCGCGTGCCCGCGCTCATCGAGATCGACTGCGACGGCCACCGCGGCGGCGTCGCCCCCACCGATCCGGCGCTGGTCCCGATCGGCCGGGCGCTCGGCGCGAACCTGGCAGGGGTGCTCACGCACGCCGGTGAGTCGTACTTCGCCTACACGCCGGACGCGCTGCACAAGGCCGCGCAGCACGAGCGCGACGTGGCCGTGGAGGCCGCCACCGCGTTGCGCGACGCGGGCCTGACCTGCGACGTCGTGAGCGTCGGCTCCACCCCGACCGCGCACGCGGCGACCGACCTGGCCGGTGTCACCGAGGTCCGCGCGGGCAACTACGTCTTCTTCGACCTGGTCATGGCCGGTATCGGCGTCTGCTCGGCCGACGACCTGGCGCTGTCGGTCGTGGTCACCGTGATCGGCCACCAGCGCGACCGGAACCGGATCCTCACCGACGGCGGCTGGATGGCCACCTCGCGGGACCGCGGCACGCAGGCGCAGGCCGTCGACCAGGGGTACGGGCTGGTCGCGGACCTGCACGGCGACCTGGTGCCCGGCCTGCTGATGACCGGGGCGAGCCAGGAGCACGGCGTCCTCGGCACGCGCAACGGCGAGCCGGTGCCCGACCTGCCGATCGGCACGCGCCTGCGCGTCCTGCCCAACCACGCGTGCGCCACCGCCGCCCAGCACGACCGCTACGAGGTCGTCAGCGCGACGGCCCCGCGGCGGACGTGGTCTCGGCTTCGCGGCTGGTGACGTCGTTTCGTGCGCCGCGGCGGACGACGACGACCGCCGCGACGCCGACGGCGAGCCCGAACGCGGTCTGCACGCCGAACGGCTCGTCGAACATCAGGGCTCCCCACACGGCCGTGACCGGGGCCATGAGGAACATCAGCGTGTTCACCTCGGTGACGCCAGAGCGCCGCATGATCACCCAGTACAGCCCGTAGCCGCCGAAGGTCGAGAAGACCACCAGGCAGGTGATCGCGAGCCAGAACGCGGATTCGGCGGGCGGCACGGCGGCCCCGGCACCGACGGCGAGCGCGGTGAAGACGACGGCGCTGGTCAGGCAGTGGGTGGTCATGGCGACGGCGGGATCGACCCGCGTGCGGGAGCGTCCCTCCAGGAACGTGGCCGCCACCAGCGACAACATGCCCAGGAACGGGATGAGGTAGGCCCACCAGGCGACCCCGGAGGCGGCAGCGGCGTCGGCGCCGGTCACCAGGACGACGCCGGCCAGGCCGAGGCACAGGCCGACCCACTGCCTGCGCGAGACGTACTGGCGCAGCAGCGGACCGGCCAGTGCCGCCGCGACCAGCGGCTGGACGCCGTCGATCAACGCGGTGGTGCCGGTCGAGACCCCGAGCTGGATCGCGTAGTACACGGTGAGCAGGTAGCCGCTCTGCGACAGCAGGCCGATGACGGCCTGGCGGGCGACGTCCCGCGGGGTCAGCCCCCGCCACGACCTGGCGGCAGCGGCGACGACGACCAGGACGAGGGCCAGCGGCAGGAACCGCCACATCAGGATCGTGACGGCGGACGCGCTCCCGGCCCCGAGCTTGGCCCCGATGAACCCGGAGCTCCAGCACAGGACGAACGCGGCGGACAGCAGGACGTTCACGGCTCACCTCCCTATACAGATCGGTATACCCAGCTTCGTCCGGACTATACAGATCGGTATACTTTTGGCCGTGAACACGAAGCGGGTCACCCTGACGCCGGGCGCCAGGCGGGTCCTGACCGCCGCGGCCGGGCTGTTCTACGAGCGCGGCATCCACGCGGTCGGGGTCGACCTGATCGCCGCGGAGGCCGGGGTCACGAAGAAGACCCTCTACGACCGGTTCGGGTCGAAGGACCAGATCGTCGTGGAGTACCTGGCGGACCGCGACGAGCGGTGGCGCGCGTTCGTCGCCGAGTTCCTGGCGGCAGCGCCGGACGATCCGCGCGCACGCGTGCTGGCGGTGTTCGACGCGACGACGGCCTGGGGCCGGGCCCACAGCACCAGGGGCTGCGCGATGGTCAACGCGCACGCCGAGATCAGCGACCCGTCCCACCCCGCGTACCCGGTCATCGTCGAGCAGAAGAGGTGGATGCTCGACCTCTTCACCGAGCTGGCTGCGAAGATCGCCGGAGACCGGGGCGGCCACCTGGGACGGACGCTCCTGCTGCTGCACGAGGGGGCATTGGTCGGCCACGGTCTCGGGGTGTTCCCCGACGCCCTGGCCCATGCCCGCGAGCAGGCACGCGTCCTGCTCGAACTCGAAGGAAGCATGTGCGACTGAACCTGGACGCGTTCATCGACCCCGAGCTCGAGAAGTTCGCCGAGGAGGCCCGCGCCGAGAACGCCGCCAGAGGGGTGCGGCGAGGCCCGTCCACCTTCGAGGAGCTGATGGCCGTGCGCACGCCGCCGGCCGGCGACTCCGAGATCGTCGAGGCGGGCGGGCGGCAGGTGCCCGTCCGGGTCCACCTGCCCTCCACCCCGCCGCGCGGTGTGCTGCTGGACTTCCACGGCGGCGGCTTCTACATGGGCTCGGCGGCGCAGGACGACGAACGCAACCGGCGGCGCGCGGAGGAGCTGGGCGTGGCGGTCGTGAGCGTCGACTACCGGCTGGCGCCCGAACACCCCTGGCCCGCCGCACCGGACGACGGCGAGACGGCGGCCCGCTGGCTCCTCGGCCACGCCGAAGAACGGTTCGGTACCACCAGGCTGGTCATCGGCGGGTTCTCGGCGGGGGCCACGCTCGCCGTCACCACGTTGCTCCGGCTCGGCCCCCGTGCGCGGAGCTTCGCGGGCGCGGTGCTGCAGATGGGGACCTACGACCTCAGCGGTCAGACCCCCGCGGGCAGGCTGATCGCCGACGAGTACTTCATCCGGGCGTACGCGGGCCACGTGCCCGACCGCACGATCCCCGACATCTCCCCGATCTTCGGCGACCTGCGGGACCTGCCGCCGTCGCTCATGGTCATCGGCGCCCTGGACGTGGTGCTGGAGGACAACCTCGCGATGGCGGCCAGGATGGCGGCGGCAGGCGAGGTCGAGCTGAAGGTCTACCCGGAGTCGACGCACGGTTTCACCAACCGCGCCAACGGGATCGCCCGCACCGCACGCGAGGACATCGCCCGCTGGCTGGACGACCGCTTCTCGCCGCCGGTCAGGTAAGGGTGCCCTGACCAAGCGGAACGATCAGCGGCTAACGTACCGCGTCGTGAGCATCGAGGTGGAGCAACGCGGGCCGGACGCGAGTCCGCACCGGCGCCGGCTGACGGGGCTGGTGTGCCTGCTGGCGCTGCTCGCCGCCGCGACCGTGCTGTCGCTGGTGATCGGGACGCGCGCGCTGTCCCCCGCCGAGGTGTGGCAGGGGCTGTTCGGCGATCCCGGCGGCGACCAGCAACTGGTCGAGGTCGCGTTGATCGTGCAGACGCTGCGCGTGCCGCGGACGGTGCTCGCGGTCTTCGCCGGGCTGGCGCTGGGGGTCGCGGGCGCGGTGATCCAGGGCCACACCCGCAACCCCATCGCGGACACCGGTCTGCTGGGGGTCAACGCGGGGGCGTCGTTCGCCGTGGTGCTCGCCGTCTCGCTGCTCGGGCTGCGGAACCCGTTGGAGTACCTGTGGTTCGCGTTCGTCGGCGCGGCGGTGGCCGGGGTCGTGGTGTTCGGCCTGTCGAGTCTCGGGCGCGGGGCGGGCAACCCGCTCACGCTCGTGCTGGCGGGCCAGGGCGTCACGATCTTCCTGACGGCGCTCACCGGCGCGGTGGCGCTGGGCGACAAGCAGGCGCTGGACGTGCTGCGGTTCTTCAACGCCGGGTCGGTGCAGGGCGTCGGCTGGGACGTGATCTTCCTGGCGGGCGGGTTCATCGTGGTGGGACTGGGAGTCGCCGCGGCCAACCTGCCGGCGATCAACCTGCTGAACCTCGGTGACGACGTCGCGCGCGGTCTCGGCGTGAACATGGCGCGGGGCCGGACGATGGGCGTGCTCGCGGTGACGCTGCTCGCGGGCGCGGCCACGGCGGCGTGCGGGCCGATCGCGTTCCTGGGCTTGATGGTCGCGCACATCGCGCGCTGGCTGACGGGGCCTGACTACCGGTTCCTCGTGCCGTACGCGGGGCTGCTCGGCGCACTGGTGCTGCTCGTCGGCGACATCGCGGGACGGCTCGTGGTGCGGCCAGCCGAGCTGCAGGCCGGCATCGTCATCTCCCTGATCGGCGCGCCGTTCTTCGCCGCGCTGGTCTGGCTCGGGAAGTTCAGGCAGGCATGAGCGTTCAGATGCATCCCGGTGTCCGGATCGGCCGGTGGTCCTGGGTCTGGCGGCCGTGGGTCGCCCTGGTGACCGTGCTGCTGGCCGCGGCGACGTTCCTCGTCTTCTGTGTGTCGATCTCGGTGGGCGACTTCACCATCGGGCTCGACGCGGTGCTCAGGACCCTGGCCGGGCAAGGCGAACGGGTCGACGAGTTCGTCATCATGGACCTGCGCATGCCGCGGGCGCTCGTCGGCCTGATCGCGGGCATCGCGCTCGGCGTGTCCGGCGCGCTGACGCAGTCGATCGCGCGCAACCCGCTGGCGAGCCCCGACGTCCTCGGCATCACCTCCGGTGCCAGCGCCACCGCCGTGTTCATCGTGACGGCGAGCGGCGGCGCGGCGATCGGCAGCGCGGTGGGGCTTCCGGCCGCGGCGCTGGCGGGCGGCCTGCTGACCGGGTTCGTCGTGTACTTCCTGGCGTGGAAGAAGGGCATCGACGGGTTCCGGCTGATCCTGATCGGCGTCGCGGTCAACGCGGCGATGCAGGCGCTGACGACGTGGCTGCTCGCGGTGGCGGACATCCGCGACGTCGCCCGTGCCCAGGCGTGGCTGGTCGGGTCGCTGCAGTCGCGGACGTGGACCGAGGTGTGGACGGCGCTGTGGCTCACGGCCGGGCTGGTCCTCGCCGTGCTGGTCGTCGCGTTCCACCTGCGGCCCATGCACTTCGGCGACGACGTGGCGGCGGGGCTGGGCGTGCGGCACGGCGCGGTCCGGTCGTTCCTGCTGCTGTGCGCGGTGCTGCTGGCCGGTGTCGCGGTGAGCGCGGCGGGCCCGGTGCCGTTCGTCGCGCTGGTCGGACCGCAGATCGCGATGCGGCTGCAACGCTCGCCCGTGCCGCCCCTGATCGCGTCGGGGCTGTTCGGCGCGCTGCTGCTGATCGGGTCGGACCTGGTCGCGCGGGTGGTGCTGCCGAACGACCTGCCGGTCGGCATCGTCACGGCGGTCATCGGCGGGCCGTTCCTCGTCTACCTGCTGGTCCGGGCGAACCTGAAACGCCCGGCCTGAGGTCAGGCTCACCAAAGTAAGGTTGACCTATGACCGCGCTGCGCAACGATGTCGCCCGCCTGGGTGCCGAGGGCGTCACGGTCGGGTACGCCGACCGGGTCGTGCTCGACAACCTCGACGTCTCCATCCCGACCGGGGTGATCACCACGGTCATCGGGCCGAACGGCTGCGGCAAGTCCACGCTGCTGCGCACGCTGTCCCGGCTGCTCAAACCGCGCCGGGGCACGGTGCTGCTGGACGGTCACGACATCGCGCACCTGAAGACCAAGGACGTCGCGAAGCGGATGGGACTGCTCCCGCAGACCCCGGTCGCGCCGGAGGGTCTCACGGTCGCCGACCTGGTGGCGCGCGGGCGGCACCCGCACCAGAGCTGGGTGCGCCAGTGGTCGAGCGACGACGCGGACGTGGTCGCGCGGGCGCTGGAGATGACCGGAGTCGCCGACCTCGCGCACCGGCCCGTCGACTCGCTGTCGGGCGGGCAGCGGCAACGCGTCTGGATCTCGATGACGCTCGCGCAGGGCACGGACCTGCTGCTGCTTGACGAGCCGACCACCTACCTCGACCTCGCGCACGCCATCGACGTGATCGACCTCGTCGACGACCTGCACGAGGGCGGCTGCACGGTCGTGATGGTGCTGCACGACCTCAACCTCGCGGTGCGCTACAGCGACAACCTCGTCGTGATGAACAACGGCTCGATCGTGGCTCAGGGGCATCCGAGCGAGGTGATCACGAGCGAACTGCTGCGCGACACGTTCGGCCTGCGGGCGAAGGTGATCGACGACCCGGTCAGCGAGCGGCCGCTGATCGTGCCCATCGGCCGTACCCACGTGGTATCGAAGAGTGACCAAGTACGAGGTTAGCCTGCCCTAAGTGGGTGCTAAGGTTCGCCTGTCCTAATGACTCCCGCCGCGTGGGCAGCGAAGAACGAGGTGCCGAATGGGCCAGAGAACGACCATGACCTGGAAGCGCGTGACCGCCGTGGCAGCAGCCGCGCTGGTCGCGGCCGGGGTCCTCGCCGGGTGCGGGTCGTCCACGCCCGAGACGACGACCGACGCGGGCAACGCCTCCGGTGGCACGTTCCCGACCACGGTCGAGCACTTCTTCGGCACGACGGAGATCAAGGAGGCGCCCAAGCGCGTCGTCTCCCTCGGCTACACCGACGACCAGACGATGCTCGCGCTGGGCACCGTGCCGGTCGGCATGGTCGACCAGTACCCGAACCCGGAGGGCACGAGCCCCGACATCAACACCCAGTGGCCGTGGGTGAAGGACAAGTGGGGCTCGGCGAAGCCCGAGGTCGTCATGAAGAACGGCGACACCGAGCCGAACTACGAGAAGATCGCCGAGCTGCGGCCCGACCTGATCGTCGCGGTCTACTCCGAGGCCGACCAGTCCTGGTACGACAAGCTGACCAAGATCGCCCCGGTGGTCGGCCGCACCAAGGCCGAGACCGAGCCGTTCTCCGCGAAGTGGCAGGACAACGCCCTGCAGGTCGCGAAGGCGCTCGGCAAGGAGGCCGAGGGCGCCAGGATGATCAAGGAGGTCGACGACAAGATGGCCGCCGCCAAGCAGGCCAACCCGGCCTGGGCGAACGAGACCGCCGTCGTCACCTCCTGGTACAAGGACGCCGTCGCGCCGTTCGCGACGACGGACGTGCGCGGCCAGGTCGTCACCGGCATCGGCTTCAAGGGCAACACCAAGGTCGACGAGCTCGCCGGAGGCAAGTTCTACGTGACGCTGTCGCCCGAGCGCATCGACGTGATGAACGTCGACCGCGTCTTCGTGATCGCCGACGAGGCAGACCAGAAGTCGCTCAAGGGCTTCGAGCTGTTCAACAACCTGCCCGCGGTGAAGAACGGCAAGGTGCACTGGCTGCTCGACAGCGAGGGCCCCGCGATCGGTGCCGCGATCTCGCAGGCGACGCTCGCGTCCATGCCGTACGCCGTCGACGAGCTGGTCAAGGCCGCCAAGTCGGCCTCCTGACGCACGACACCCCGCGAAAGGTCTTCCCCTCGTGACCACGAGCCTGTCCGGCGCGCCCTCCACGATCCTGCGCACGGCGACCGGACGGGAGGCCCTGCGCTGGGTGCTCGGCCACTGCCGGTCCGCGCCCGGCCTGCCGATCGCCACCGCGGTGGCGACGGTGGCGGGCGCGGTGCTGCAGATCATCCCGGTGTTCCTGCTGGGCACCGTGGTCGACGGGGTCGTCGCGGGCAGGGACCCGTCCGTCCTGTGGTCGATCGGCACCGCCACGGTCGTGGCCGCGCTCGCGGGCGCGGTCATGACCGCGGTGTCGACCTACCTGGTCGGCCGGGTCGGCGCCGAGATGCTGGCGCGGCTGCGGGAGGGCGCGGTGCGCGCGGTGCTCGGGATGCCGAGCGCGCGCATCGAGCAGGTCGGCCGCGGCGACGTGCTGTCCCGCGTCGGTGACGACGTCGCGGTCATCTCCAAGGGTTTCCGCACCGCGATCCCGACGATCTTCTCCGCGGTGGTGCTGGTCGTCATCGCGACCGCGGGCATGTTCGGGCTCGACTGGCGGCTCGGTCTCGCCGGTGCCTGCGCGCTGCCCGCCTACGCGTTCGCGCTGCGCTGGTACCTGCCGCGCTCGCAGCCGCTCTACCGCGCGCGTTCCGAGGCGCAGGCCGACCGCGCCCAGGCGTTGATCAGCGGTCTCGACGGCATCGCCACGGTCCGCGCCTACCGCCTGGAGAACGCCTTCCGGGAGAAGGTGACCGCCGAGTCGTGGCGGGTGCGCGACATCGGCATCGACGTCTTCCGCTTCTTCGGCCGGTTCATCGGCAGGGAGAACCGCGCCGAGTTCATCGGCCTCGGCCTGATCATCGTCGTCGGCTACCTGCTCGTCACGAACGGGCAGTCGTCGCTCGGCCAGGTCTCCGTGGCCGCGCTGCTGTTCCACAAGCTGTTCGTGCCGCTCGGGCTGATCATGGCGTTCTTCGACGAGGCCCAGAAGTCCGGTGCCGGGCTGACCCGCCTGGTCGGCGTGCTCACCGAGTCCGACGGCGAGGAGCTGGTGCGCAGCGCGGTCGCCGCGGACGCCGACGCGGAGCCGCTGCCGGTGTCGGTGCGCGGGCTTTCCTTCCGCTACCCCGACTCCGGCCACGACGTGCTGCGGGACGTCGACCTGGAGATCCCCGCCGGCACGTCGCTCGCGCTGGTCGGCGCGACCGGTGCGGGCAAGACGACGCTGGCCGCGCTGGTCGCGGGCACCGGGACGCCGCGCACCGGTTCGGTCCACATCGGACGAACGAACCTCGCGGACGTCGACGAGGCGGGCGCCCGCACGATGGTCAGCATCCTCACCCAGGAAGCCCACGTCTTCGCGGGCCCGCTCGCGGAGGACCTCCGGCTCGCGGCGCCGGACGCGACCGACGACGAACTGATGGAAGCGTTGCGCACCGTCGGCGCCGCCGAGTGGGTCGAGGCGTTGCCGCAGGGACTTCAGACGGACGTCGGCGAGGGCGGGGAACGCCTGGACGCCACCAAGGTCGCGCAGATCGCGCTCGCGCGGCTCGTGCTGGGCCGCTCCCCCGTCGTCGTGCTCGACGAGTCGACCGCCGAAGCGGGCAGCCAGGGCGCCGCCGCTCTGGAACGCGCCGCCCTCGCGGCCTGCCGGGGCCGCACGACGCTTCTGGTCGCGCACCGCCTGACCCAGGCGATGGCGGCGGACCGGATCGCCGTGCTGGACGCCGGTCGGGTGCTGGAGCTCGGGACGCACGAAGAGCTCGTGGCGCGTGACGGGCGTTACGCGGCACTTTGGGCCGCTTGGCGATTCGGCAGCACAACTACTTAGGTTAGGCTACCTTCACCGACCGTGAAGGGATGGCTGAGTCGTCGATGGAACAGATGGCCGACCGTGACGTACTTCTTTCGACCGCCCGGATCGCCTCCGTCCGGCGCCGTGCCGGTGAGTACCCGCAGCGGACCGTCGCCGTCGCGACCGCCGTGGCCCTGCACCACTGGGCGGACCCCTCGTTCGAGGTCGAGGGACTGGAGCTGACGCCGGCCACGCAGTTCGGCGACGTGCTCGTGTGGGCCGACAAGGGGCAGCGGTCCGAGGTCGCCGAAGTGCCGGGCGGGTGGGCGATCCCCGTTCCTTCCGGCGCGGACCCCGTTGTGGCACAACGGGTTGTGGACGACCTGGCCGAGTTCCCCCACCGCGCCCTGGGCACGCTGACCGCGCAGACGGCCGGGGAACGGCTCGCGGAGCTGGCCCGCTGGAACGACAACGACTTCCCGCGCGAGCGGCCGAGCATCGTCGAGCTGTTCCGCGAGCAGGCCCGGCAGCGCCCGGACGCGGTCGCGGTCAACGACGGAGACCGCGCGTTCACCTACGGCGAGGTGCTGGCGCGGTCCAACCAGCTGGCCCGCCACCTGCTCGACCGCGGCCTGGGCACCGAGCAGGTCGTCGGCATCTCGCTGGACCGCTCGGCGGAGATGGTCGTCGCGTTGCTGGCGGTGTCGCAGGCCGGTGGTGCGTTCGTGCCGCTCGACCCGCGGTGGCCCGCTTCGCGCCGCGAGTCCGTGATCACCGACGCGCAGGTGGTGCTGCTGCTCGGCACCGGTCAGGAAGGCGAACCCGAAGCGGTCGCCGTCGACCTCGGCGACTGGGCCTTCGGCGAGCACTCCCCCGACCCCACCGACGTCGTGATCCGGGGCGCGCAGCTCGCGTACGTGATGTTCACGTCCGGCTCGACCGGCCGCCCCAAGGGCGCGATGATCCGGCACGAGGCGATCAGCGAGCGCCTGCTGTGGCAGGTGCACCAGATCCTCCACTTCGGACAGTCCGACGCGTCGCTGTTCAAGGCGCCGCTGTCGTTCGACATCTCCATCAACGAGATATTCCTGCCGCTGGTGTGCGGTGGCCGGACCGTCGTCGTGCGCTCCGGCGGCGAACGCGACCCGCACCACCTGCTCGCCACGATCGCGCGCCACCGCGTCACGTTCGTGTACCTGGTGTCGTCGATGCTGGACGTGCTGCTGAACATCGCGGGCGACGGCGAGCTGGCCAGCCTGCGGCACGTGTGGTGCGGTGGCGAGGTGCTCACCCCCGAGCTGTACGACCGGTTCCGCACGCAGCTCGACATCCCGATGTACCACGGTTACGGCCCGGCCGAGGCGACGATCGGCGTCTCGCACGTGATCTACCGCGGTGAGGCCGAGCGGCTGTCGACGTCGATCGGCAAGGCGAACCCGAACACCGATCTGTACGTGCTGGACGACCAGCTGCGGCCGTGCCCGGTCGGCGTCGGCGGTGAGCTGTACATCGGCGGGTTCCTGCTGGGGCGCGGATACGTGAACGCGCCTGGTCTGACGGCGTCGCGGTTCGTGGCGAACCCGTTCGCTTCTGACGGCTCGCGCCTGTACCGCACCGGTGACCTGGCGCGGTTCGCGCCGGACGGCTCGCTCGACTTCCTCGGCCGCGTCGACAACCAGGTCAAGATCCGCGGCATGCGGCTGGAGCTGGAGGACGTCGAGGTCGCGCTGGCCGAGCACCCGCGGGTGCGGCACACCTGTGTCGTGGTCAGGAAGAACTCGGCGGGCGGCAACTACCTCGTCGGCTACGTCGTCCCCTCCGACGACGACCTGACGGCGGACGCCGTGAAGCAGTGGGCGGCGGAGAACCTCGTCGAGTACATGGTGCCCGCGCACATCGTGGTGATGAGCGAGTTCCCGTTGACCGCCAACGGAAAGCTCGACCGCCGCGCCCTGCCGGAACCGGTGGTCGAGACCGGGCCCGTCACCGCCGCCGAGAACGACACCGAGGCGGCTGTGCGCGCCGCGGTCGCGTCCGTGCTGGGCCTGCCGCAGGTCGGCGCGGACCAGGACTTCTTCGAGCTGGGCGGCGACAGCATCCTGGCGATCTCGCTGCTGTCCGCGCTGCGCGCCGAAGGCGTGTTCGTCACGGCCACGCAGATCTTCGTGCACCGCACTCCCCGTGAGCTGGCGGCCGTCGCGTCGCTGGACGGTGGCGCGGTGGCCGACCACGACGACGTGCCGACCGGACCGGTCGCCGGGCTGCCGATCGTGCAGTGGCTGGGCGAGACCACCGACGCGATCGACGGTTTCGTGCAGTCCGTCGTGCTCAACACCCCCGCGGAGCTGACCGCGGACGCGTTGTCGCGCATCCTCGACGCGGTCGTGGCGCGGCACGACATGCTGCGCGCCAAGCTGGTCAGGGGTCCGCGGTGGTCGTTCGACGTCCTGCCGGACGGGCGCGCGCTGTGGGAGGAGTGCGACGCGCCGCTGGAGGAATGTGTCGCCGCGGCGACCGAAGGGCTGAACCCGGACGCGGGCATCATGCTGCGCGCGGTGTGGCGGCCGAAGGCCCGGCAGCTCGTCCTCGTGATCCACCACGTCGTGGTCGACGGCGTCTCGTGGCGCATCCTGTTCGACGACCTCGCCCTGGCCTGGCAGCAGGTCTCGGCCGGTGGACCGGTGGAGCTGCCCCCGGTCGGCACGTCGTTCCGGCGCTGGACCCAGTTGCTGGAACAGGCCGATTTCACGGCCGACCGCGCCTACTACGAACGGCCGTTGCCCGGTGTGGACCAGCTGCTCGGGCGGCGCGAGCTGACGGACGACGACGTCGTCGCGCACGAGCAGGTCCGCACCGTCACCGTCGGCTCGGCGGCCACCGCGGCGTTGCTCGGCGACGTGCCCGCGTTGTTCCACGCCAAGGTCAACGACGTGCTGCTGACCGGTCTCGCGGTCGCACTGGCGAAGTGGCGGCGCGACAACGGCCAGGACCAGACGTTCGCGCACGTCGAGCTGGAAGGACATGGCCGGGAAGGCCGGTTCGTGCCGCTCGACCCGGACCTGTCCCGCACGGTCGGCTGGTTCACGACGCTGTTCCCGGTGACCGTGGACCCGGTCGACGTCGACGACCTGCCGTCGGCGCTGAAGCGCGTCAAGGAGGACCTGGCGCGCGTGCCGGGCAACGGTGTCTCGTACGGCGCGCTGAAGTACCTGGGAGACCAGCGGTTCGACGTGCCGCGCCCGCAGGTGCTGTTCAACTACCTGGGCCGGTTCGCCGGTGGCGCCACCGGCGACTGGCAGCTCGCGGAGAACGCGGGCCAGCTCGGCGAGAAGCGCGACCCGGCGATGCGGCTGCCGCGGGCGCTGGAGTTCAACGCCTCGGCCGAACCCGGTGCGGACGGCGAGCTGGAGCTGGTCACGGTCATCTCGTGGCCGTCCGGCGTGTTCACCGGCGCCGATGTCGCGAGAATCGGCGGGTACTTCACCGAGACGCTGGAGGCGCTGGCCGCGTTGACCTTCGGCGGCCACTCGCCCAGCGACTTCGACCTGCTGCCGCTCACCCAGGCCGACGTCGACGCGCTCGACTCCCCCGCGTTGCGCGACGTCCTGCCGCTGACGCCGTTGCAGGAGGGCCTGTACTTCCACTCCGTCTTCGACGACTCCTCCGCCCACCGGTACGTGGAGCAGCAGCTGCTGACGCTGACCGGCCCGGTCGACGCCCGCCGCCTCGAAGCCGCCGCGACGCGCGTGCTGGAGCTGTTCCCGAACCTGGCAGCCCGGTTCGTCTCACTCGCGGACGGCCGGGTCGTGTCGGTGCTGGAGTCGGGCGTCCGGCCGGACTTTTCCACTGTGGACGGTCAGGGCATGACCGGCGAGGAGATCCGCGACCTGGCCGAACGCGACCGCGCCACCGGGTTCGACCTCGCGCGCGGCCCGCTGATGCGGTACACGCTGATCCGCACCGCACCTCAGCGGTACGTGCTGGTGCAGACCGTGCACCACATCATCGCGGACGGCTGGTCGGTGCCGCCGATGCTGCGCGCCCTGCTCGCCGAGTACGACAAGCCGGGTTCGGTGCACGTGCGCGGCAGCTACGCCGACTACGTGCGCTGGCTGGTGAACGCCGACGCCGAGGAGAGCGACCGCGTCTGGGCCTCGGAACTCGCCGGACTGCCGGGCCCTTCGGTCGTGGCGCCGGAGCACACGCCGTCCGAGCTTTTCGCCGACGCGGTCGTGGACGCGGCGCCCGACTTGGACGAGCGCACGCGCGCGGCCGGTGTGCCGTTGAGCGTCGCCGTGCACAGCGCGTGGGGCGTGACGCTGGGTGCGTTGCTGGGCAAGCGGGACGTGGTGTTCGGGTCCACTGTGTCCGGTCGTGACGCGGACGTGCCGGGCATCGCCGAGATGGTCGGCCTGTTCATCAACACGATCCCCGTGCGCACGCGGTGGTCCACCTCGGCCCGCGAACTGCTGGACTCGGTGCGCGCGCACCAGACGGCGGTGCTGCCGCACCAACACGTCTCGCTGACCCGCATCGGTCGGCAGGCGCCGCACGGCTCGGCGTTCGACACGCTGGTCGTCTTCGACGTCGCCACGGACGTGACGTCGTTGCAGGGTTCCTTCACGATCGCCGAGGTCGTCAACGAGGGCGCGCCGCACTACCCGTTGACGCTCGTCGTCGAACGCGGAGGTGACGGCTCGTTGCGGTTCAACCTGATCCACGACACCACCGTGGTGCGGGACGCCTCGACGATCCTGCGGGCGTTCACCGAGACGCTGGACTCGTTGCTGCGCCTGGAAGACGTGCCGGTGCCGGACCTGTCGTCCGCCCGCCCCGCGGCCGAGGTCACGCCGACGACGCTGGCCGAACTGTTCGACACGGCCGCCCGGCGGGACCCGTCCGCGCGAGCCGTGACGATGTGCCACCTCGACGGGCGTTCCGAGACCCTGTCGTACGGCGAGCTGGCCGACGCGAAGGACGCCCTCGCCCGCACGTTGGTCAACGCGGGAGTGGGACCGCACAAGCGCGTCGCGGTCGCGATGCCCCGGTCGTTGGAGCAGGTTGTCTCCTTGGTGGCGATCGTGTCGGCCGGTGGCGCTTACGTGCCGCTGGACCTCGCCTACCCGGACGAGCGGCTGCAGTACGTCCTCGCCGACTCGGCCCCGCAGGTCGTGCTCGTCGAACGCGACCAGCGCGACCGCTTCGAACGCCTGCTGGCCGCGGCCGGTGTCACCGCGCGGGTGCTGGTGCACGGCGAGGACGAGCCCGGCGACGCGGTGCTGCCGTCGTTCGACTGGCGCAACCCCGCGTACGTGATCTACACGTCCGGGTCGACGGGCAAGCCCAAGGGCGTCGTCGTCTCGCACGCGAACGTCGTGACGCTGCTCGCGAACACCCAGCCGGACATGGACTTCGGCCCGTCGGACGTGTGGACGCAGTTCCACTCGTACTCGTTCGACTTCGCGGTCTGGGAGCTGTGGGGCGCGCTGGTCCACGGCGGCGAGCTGATCGTCCCCGACCACGGCCTGACCCGGTCGCCGGTCGACTTCCACGCACTCGTCCGCGCCCGCGGCGTGACGGTCCTGAACCAGACGCCGTCCGCGTTCTACCAGTTCATCGAGGCCGACCGGCACAGCGAACCACTGACGGCACTGCGCCGGGTGATCTTCGGCGGCGAAGCCCTGGAGCTGTCCCGTCTTTCCGGCTGGGTCGAGCGCTACGGCCACCGCCCCGAGCTGGTCAACATGTACGGCATCACCGAGACCACGGTCCACGTGACGCACCGGGTCCTCGACGCCGCGGACTTCGCGTCAGGCCGTGACGTCAGCCCGATCGGCGGCCCGCTCCCCGGCCTGCGCACCTACCTGCTCGACTCGTCACTGCGCCCGGTCGGTGTGGGCGAGGTCGGCGCGATCTACGTGTCCGGCCCGCAGCTCTCCCTCGGCTACCACAACCGTCCCGGCCTCACCTCGACCCGTTTCGTCGCGGACCCGTTCGCGGGCAACGGCGCGCGCATGTACCACTCGGGCGACCTGGCCCGCCGCGGCCTGGACGGCTCGCTGGAGTTCGTCGGCCGCGCCGACGACCAGGTGCAGCTCAAGGGGTTCCGGATCGAGCTGGGCGAGGTGGAGGCGGCGATCCGCTCCGTGCCCGGCGTGGTCGACGTGGCCGTGACGGTGGCGGACACCTCCGATCACCTGGTGGCGCACGTCGTGGGGACGCCTTCCGATCTCGCGGTGGTGGGCCAGCGGCTGCCGGCGCACATGGTGCCGCAGCGGGTTTTGTTCCTGGACGCGCTGCCTTTGACGGTCAACGGGAAGCTGGACCGGAAGGCTCTGGAGGCTCAGGCTCGTGTGAGCGAGCCGGTCGGCGTGGACGAGCCGACTGGTTCGCTGGATTCGCTCGTGTCCTTGTTCGCGGAGGCACTGCCGGGGTCCTCGGTGGACGCCGACACGGACTTCTTCGCGGCGGGCGGGGACAGCATCATCGCGATCTCGGTGGTGAACCGTGCCCGCGCCCAGGGGCTGCGGTTCGCGCCGCGCGACCTGTTCCTGCACAAGACGCCCCGCGCGCTCGCGGCCCGGTTCGCGGTGGCTCCGGCTCCCGCGGCTGTCGTGGAGGCCGTGGACGGTCCGGTGGTGCCCACGCCGATCGTTTTGCGGCAGCGCGAGCTGGGGGGCGACCTGCGGCGGTTCGCGCAGGCGCGGCAGGTGCCGTGCCCGAGCCTCGAAGCCGCGGAACGCGCGGCCAGGGCCGTGGTGGAGGCACACGCGGCGCTGCGGATGCGGCTGGTCGTCGAGGACGGCGTGTGGTCGTTCGGAATCGATTCGGACTGGCAGGCCCCCTGGGGGGATCGGGTCCCCACTCCTATCGTCCCAAGCGGGTCTGACAATTCCGGAGCCCCGCTGGTGGCCACCAGCGAGACCGGAGACCCTCGAGCCGCCGCCCAAGAGGCAGCGACCCGCCTCGACCCGGAGTCCGGCGTCCTGGCCACCTTCACCTGGCTACCGGACACCCTGGTCGTGGTGATCCACCACCTGGCGGTCGACGCCGTCTCCTGGGTGATCCTCCTCGACGACCTGGCCACCGCCATCGAGGGCAAGCCGCTGGCCCCGCCCACCACCCCGTTCGGCACCTACACGAGCGCCCTGGCGCTCCGAGCCCAGTCCGCCACCGGCCTGCGCCACTGGATCGAGGCCCTGGACGCACCGCCCCTCACCCCCGCCGTCGGCGCCCAGCGCGAGGTGACGGTCACCCTGGCCGCCGACATCACGGGCAAGGTCGTCCACACGGCTCCGACGGCGCTGAACCTGGGCCTGACCGAACTGCTGTGCGGTGCCCTCCGCACGGCCCTCACCGAGATCCAGGCCACCCCCACCGACCTGACGATCGAGTTGGAGCGGCACGGGCGTGTTCCGGTCGAGGAGCACCACGACTACACGCGCACGGTCGGCTGGTTCACGTCGATCGCGCCGGTGAGGCTCAGCCCGCACACCGATCCGGTCGAGGCGGCGCGGGAGCTGGCCGAACGCCAGCCGGACGAGGAAGAGCATGTCCGGTACGGGCAGTTGCGGTACCTCAACCCGCAGACGGCACCGGTTCTGGCGAGTCTGGCCAAGCCGCAGGTGCTGTTCAACTACCTGGGGCGGGGCAGCGAGGACAAGGCGCTGCACGTGGACGCCGGGCAGCGGCCGAGTCCGTACGCGGTCGAGGTCAACTGCTGGGTGGACGGCGGCAGTCTGCGGGCTGTGTTCGCGCTGGGCGAGGACGTGTCGGACGAGGTCGCGGCGCGGTGGTTGCTGGCGCTCGAACGGGTTGCGGAAGCTACGGCGAGCCGGAAGGCGCCGGTTTCGCCGTTGCAGCGCGGGCTCTACTTCCAGGCTGCGCTCAGTGCCGGTGGGCATTATGTGGCGCAGAGCTACTTCGCGTTCGACCGGCGGGTCGACGTCGAGGCGCTCGGCAAGGCCATGAAGCACGTCATCGCGCGGCATCCCGTTGTGGGGGCGGGTTTCGAGGACGAGGACGGCACGCCGGTCCAGGTGCTCGGTGGCGCTGGTGACGTCGTGGTGCGCACGGTCGACGTGCTGAACGAGGAGGCCGTCGAGGCGATTCGGACCGAGGACCGCGCGACCGGGTTCGACCTCACCAGGCCGCCGTTGGTGCGCCTCACGGTGTTGCGGTTGCCGGACGGGCGGGACGCGTTGTTGTTCAGCTACCACCTGTTGCTGTGGGACGGGTGGTCGCGCGAGATCGTGTTGCGGGACCTGTTCGGGGCCTACCAGGCGTTCCTCGCGGGGGACGCGGTCGACTCGGCTCCGGCGTCGCCGAGCTTCGAGAGCTGCTGCCGGGCGCTCGCGGCCAAGGACGTCGAGGCGGCGCAACGGTTCTGGGCCGAGTACCTCGCGGATCTGCCGGGGCCGACCGTCCTCAGCCCGGGCGCCACGTCGGACACGTTGCCGACGAAGATCGTGGAGACGTTGTCCGAAGAGGACTCCGCGAGGATCAGGGACGCGGCGGCGCGCAACGGCGTGACGCTCAACTCGGTGGTGACCGGGGCGCTGGGGTTGTTGCTGGGCAGCGAGACGGGGCGGGGTGACGCGGTCTTCGGCGTCACGGTCTCCGGTCGTGAGGAGGAGGGCACGGAGGACGTCGTCGGTGTGCTGCTCAACACCGTGCCGATGCGGGTGTCCGCGCGGCCGGACGACACGGCGGCGGAGTTCCTCGCGAAGGTGCAGGCTTCGCGGGTCGCGGCGATGGAGCACGAGCACCTGGGGCTCGGGGAGATCCAGCGCGCGAGCGGGCACGACCAGCTGTTCGACAGTCTGTTCGTGTTGCAGAACTTCCTGGGTGACGACACGTTCGACGAGCTGAACGCGGCGAACGGGATCGTGGCGCACGAGTCGGAGGACTCGACGCACTACCCGTTCACCTGGGTCGTGACGCCGGGCAGGCAGCTCACGGTCAAGCTGGAGTACCGGCCGGAGGTCACCGAACCCGCGTTCGCGCGGCGGTTGTTCGACGAGTACCTGCGGCTGCTCGGAGAGCTCGCCGGGACCGAAGGACCGGTGGGGGCGATCCGCGGCACCGGACCGGAGCCGGAGCTGAACCCCGCCAACGACTTCGGCACGAAGACGGTCGTGGACCTGTTCGACGAGGCGGCCGACCGCACCCCGGACCGGGTCGCGCTGGTGTCGCACGGCAGCACGATGACGTTCGCCGAGCTGCGGGACCGCAGCCGGCACCTCGCGGGCGTGTTGTCCGGCAAGGGGATCGGCGTGGAGACGTCGGTCGCGATCGCCGTGCCGCGGTCGCCGGACTGGGTCGTCGCGCTGTTCGGCATCCTGCGTTGCGGCGCGGCGTACGTGCCGCTGGAGCTGGACCACCCGGACGAGCGGATCGCGTCGATCATCGACGACGCCCGGCCGTCGCTGGTCATCACGACGAGCGCGGTGGCGCCGCGGATCTGCGGGGAGACGTTCACGCTGGACGAGCCGTGGCCGGACGCGGAACCGGTCGTCACCTTCGCGCCGGACGACCCGGACCGGCTGCGGCACGCGGCCTACACGATCTACACGTCCGGGTCGACCGGCAAGCCCAAGGGCGTGGTGACCGAGTACGCGGGCCTGACGAACATGCTGGTCAACCACCAGCGGCGGATCTTCGGGCCGGTGCTGGCCGAGCACGGGCACCGGACGTTCCGGATCGCGCACACCGTGTCGTTCGCGTTCGACATGTCGTGGGAGGAGCTGCTCTGGCTCGCCGACGGCCACGAGGTGCACATCTGCGACGAGGAGCTGCGCCGCGACGCGACCGGGCTGGTCGAGTACTGCCTGGAGCACGAGATCGACGTCATCAACGTGACGCCGACGTACGCGCAGCAGCTGGTGGCGGAGGGGTTGCTGGCCGCCGCGCACAAGCCCGCCCTGGTGCTGCTGGGCGGTGAGGCCGTCACGCCGGCGTTGTGGCAGCTGCTCGCGGACACTCCCGGTGTGGTCGGCTACAACCTGTACGGGCCGACGGAGTACACGATCAACACGCTCGGTGTCGGCACGTTCGACTGCGTTGACCCGGTGGTGGGCGTGGCGATCGACAACACCGACGTGTACGTGCTCGACGCGTGGCTGCGGCCCGTCCCGGACGACGTGCCGGGCGAGCTGTACGTGTCCGGTGTGGGCATCGCACGCGGTTACCTCGGGCAGCCCGGCCAGTCGGCGGAGCGGTTCGTGGCGTGCCCGTGGGTGCCGGGTGAGCGCATGTACCGGACCGGCGACCTGGTGGTGCGGCGGCCCGACGGCAACCTGCTCTACCTCGGCCGCACCGACAAGCAGGTGAAGATCCGCGGGCACCGCGTGGAGCTGGGCGAGGTGGAGGCGCGGTTCGCGGCGCATCCGGGGGTCCGGTTCGTCGCGGCCGTCGCGCAGGCCGACCCGCAGGTCGACGGCGCGCACCGGCTCGCCGCGTACCTGGTGCTCGGCGACGGGGCGGACCTCGCGTCGATCGCGGCCGAGGTCGGCGCCGGGATGCCGGACTACCTGCGGCCCACCCACTTCGCCGCGGTGGCTGCGATCCCGCTCACGGTCAACGGCAAGGCGGACACCGCGGCCTTGCCCGAGGCCCGTCCGCTGGGCACGCTGGTGCGGCGGGAGGTCAGGGAGCTGACCGAGACGGAGGTCGTCGTCCGGGAGCTGTTCGCCGAGGCGCTCGACCTCGACGAGGACGAGGTGGGCATGACGAGCGGCTTCACCGACCTGGGCGGGCACTCGATGCTCGCGGTGCGGCTGGTCGGCCTGCTGCGCCGCGAGTTCGGCCCCGTCGTGACCATCCGCGACCTGCTGACCCTCTCCACCCCCGAAGCGATTGCGCGCCACGTTGACGAACACTGAAGTCCGCACCGGCCCCGAGGTCCGCTGCGGCAAGGAGATCCTGCGGACCGCCCTGCGCCGCAACGCCGGCGCCATGACGTCCGGCACCCTGCTGATGGGGTGCTACCAGGCGGCGGAGACCGCCGTGCCGATCCTGCTCGGCGTGATCGTCGAGTACGCGCTGCGCGGCGGTGAGGTCGGCTCGCTCGGTCTCGCGCTGCTCGGCCTGGGGCTCGTCATGGCGACCGTGTCGTACTCGTGGCGGTTCGGCATGCGGATCCTGCAGAAGGCCAACACCACCGAGGCGCACCGGTGGCGGGTCGCGGTCGCGGACCGCGGGCTGCAGCCGGTGGCCCGCGACATCGACCTGAAGTCCGGTGAGGTGCTCACCGTCGCCACCGAGGACGCCGACCAGACGGCGGACATCATCGAGGTGGTGCCGCTGCTGGTCAGCTCGCTGGTGTCGGTGGTGATCACGGGCGTGGTGCTGGCGGTGATCAGCGTGCCGCTGGGCGTGCTGGTGTTCGCGGGCACGGTGACGATCCTGACCGTGCTGAGCGTGCTGTCCCGCCGGATCGGCGCGAACACTCAGGTCCAGCAGGCGAAGGTGGCCCGGGCGGGCGCGAAGGTGTCGGACCTGATCGCGGGGCTGCGGCCGCTGCACGGGTTCGGCGGCAGCTACGCGGCGTTCCGGTCGTACCGGCGGGTGAGCACCGAGGCGAAGCGCCAGTCGATCGTGGTGGCGCGGGTCAACGGCGTGTACGCAGGACTGGCGCTGGCGCTGAACTCGCTGCTGGCGGCGGCGGTGACGCTGTGGGCCGGGTACCTGACGTTCCAGGGGTCCATCACGATCGGTCAGCTGGTGATGGCCGTCGGCCTGGCGCAGTTCCTGATCGAGCCGCTGAAGCTGTTCTCCGAGATGCCGAAGTACATCATGATCGCGCGGGCGTCGGCGGACCGGATGGCGCTCGTGCTGGCCGCTCCCCCGCGCCTGACGCCGGGCACCGAGGTGCCCGGACCGGAGGGTGGCCTGGAGGTCGAGTCCGTCTCGTGCGGGCCGTTGCGGGACCTCACCTTCTCGGTGCGGCCCGGCGAGCTCGTGGCGATCGCGGCCTACCAGCCGCAGGCGGCGGCCGAACTGGTGTCGGTGCTGTCCCTGGAGACGCCGCCGGACGCGTACGAGGGCGTCGTCCGGGTGGGCAAGCAGGACCTCGCGTCGCTGACGATCGAGAGCTTGCGCGCGTTCCTGCTGGTGAACCCGTCGCACCACGAGGTGTTCGCCGGGACGTTGCGGGAGAACGTCGACCCCGCGGGCACGAGCACGAAGGTGGACGAGGCGGTGTCGGCGGCGATGCTGACCGACGTGGTGGCCTTGCACGCCGAGGGCCTCGGCTACGCCGTGCGCGACCGCGGCGCGAACCTGTCCGGTGGCCAGCGGCAACGGCTGTCGCTCGCCCGCGCCCTCGCCGCCGACCCGGAGATCCTGGTGCTGCACGACCCGACCACCGCCGTCGACGCGGTGACGGAGCAGCTGATCGCACGCAACGTCAGGGACCTGCGCCGCGGCCGCACGACCGTCGTGATCACCAGCAGCCCGGCGCTGCTCGACGCCGCCGACCGCGTGATCGTCCTGGACGACGGCGCGGTCACGGGTGAGGGCACGCACCGCGAGCTGCTCGGCCGTGACTCCTCCTACCAGCTGGCGGTGGCCCGGTGACGAGGTTCGAGTGGCGCGGCGGTCCCGCGACGCTGAGGTTCGAGAGCGTGCTGGACCCGGTCGAGCTGACCCGCGAGGACGGCGACCTGTGGTCGGCGGAGGTCGAGCTGCCGCCACGGCTGCGGGTGACGTACCACTTCGTGGACGCCGAGGGCGAGGAGCACGCCGACCCGCTCAACCCGGACGCGGCAGGACCGAACCGGTCGATCCTCACGACCCCGGACCTGGAGCCCCAGCCGCACTGGCCGGTCGCCGGGCCGGACGAGGTGTTCGACGTGCCGTCGCTGCGCGTGCGGTGGACCGGCTCGCTGGGCCGCAAGACCGTCCGCGTGCACCAGGGCGGCGAACCGGTGGTGCTGCTGCTCGACGGCGACGACTGGATGTACGTGCACCCGTTCACGGCCGCGTTCGAGTCGGCGGTGAAGGCGGGCGAGACGCCGTCGGCGACGCTGGTCTTCCTGCCCACCCCGCGCGACCGCGACGCCGAGTACAGCTCTCCCGCGCTGTGGCAGGCGATCCGGGACGAGCTGCTGCCGCTGCTGAACGAGAACGGCGTGACGGTCGACCCGGCCCGGTTCGTGGTGGCGGGGCAGAGCCTGGGCGGGCTGAGCGCGGTCCAGGCGGCGCTGGACTTCCCGGCGCTCGTGTCACGGGTGGCGTGCCAGTCCGGTTCCTTCTGGTACGCGCGCGACCTGCCGGACAAGGGGATCTCGCTCGACGGTCCCGCGGGCGGTGACACCGCCGTCCGGCTGCGGGACGCGGACCTGAGCGGCCTGCGGGTCGCGTTCGACGCCGGCGAGCACGAGCCGCGGATGCACCGGCACTGCGCGGCCGTGGAGGAGCTGGCCGGACGGGCCGGTGCGACCGTGCGGGTGAACCGCTCGCCCGCCGGGCACGACCGGGCGGGCTGGCGGCACGCGCTGCTGCGCGACGTCGGCTGGCTGCTGAACGACCTGTGAACCGGGCCCGGGACGAACCCGGGCCCGGCGCGGGTCAGACGATCGCGGCCGCCGCGGCCCGTCCCGCGTTCCTGCCGGAGAACAGGCAGCCGCCGAGGAAAGTGCCCTCCAGGGCGTTGTAGCCCATCATCCCGCCGCCGCCGAACCCGCTGGCCTCACCGGCCGCGTACAGGCCGGGAACGGGCTCGGTGCCGTCGACGAGGCAGCGGCCGGACAGGTCGGTCTCCAGGCCGCCCAGGGTCTTGCGGGTGAGGATGTTCAGCCGCACGGCGATGAGCGGGCCGTTCGCCGGGTCGAGGAACCGGTGCGGCTTGGCGGTGCGCATGAACCGGTCGCCGCGGTAGGAGCGGTGCTGCTGCAGGTAGGTGATCTGCGCGTCCTTGGTGAACTGGTTGCCGAGCTCGCGGTCACGGGCCTCCAGGAGCCCGCGCAGGGCGGTCTCGTCGATCAGCTCGCCGTCGCCGACCTTGTTCATGCCCTTCACGAGATCGGTGAGGTTGTCCGCGACGACGAAGTCGTCGCCGTGCTTCTTGAACATCTCGATCGGCGAGGTCGGGTACCCGCGTGCCCGCTTGAGGAGCAGCTTCAGGTCCCTGCCGGTCAGATCGGGGTTCTGCTCCGACCCGGACAGCGCGAACTCCTTCTCGATCACCTTCTGCGTGAGGACGAACCACGAGTAGTCGTAGCCGGTGCCGCGCAGGTGCCTGAGGGTGCCGAGGGTGTCGAAGCCGGGGAAGTACGGGGCGGGCAGCCGCCGGCCGGTCGCGTCGAGCCACATGCTCGACGGGCCGGGCAGGATGCGGATGCCGTGGTTCTCCCAGATCGGGTCCCAGTTCCGCAGGCCCTCCACGTAGTGCCACATGCGGTCCTCGTTGATCACGCGCGCGCCGGTGGCGCGGGTGATGCCGATCATCCGCCCGTCCACGTGGGCGGGGACGCCCGCGACCATCGTCTTCGGCGGGGTGCCGAGCCGGGCGGGCCACACCTCGCGGACCAGGTCGTGGTTGCCGCCGATGCCGCCGGAGCTGACGACGACGGCCTGCGAGCGGTACTCGAAGTCGCCGACCACGTCGCGCGACGACGCCTGGCCGCGTTCGATCGTGCTCGGGGCGAGCAGGCTGCCGCGGACTCCCGTCACGGTGCCGTTGTCCACGACCAGCTCGTCGACGCGGTGCCGGAACCGCATGATGATGCGGCCGCTCGCGGCGTGCGCGCGCACCCGCCGTTCGAACAGCTCCACGACACCGGGTCCGGTGCCCCAGGTGATGTGGAAGCGGGGGACGGAGTTGCCGTGGCCGTCGGCCCTGCCGTCACCGCGTTCGGCCCACCCGACGATCGGGAAGACCTTCAGGCCCATGCCGCGCAGCCAGGCGCGTTTCTCGCCCGCCGCGAAGTCGACGTACGCCTCGGCCCAGCGGCGCGGCCACTCGTCCTCCGGGCGGTCGAACTGCGCGCTGCCGAGCCAGTCCTGCCAGGCCAGGTCGCGGGAGTCCTTGATGCCCATGCGCCGCTGCTCGGGGCTGTCGACGAAGAGCAGGCCGCCGAGCGACCAGAACGCCTGCCCGCCGAGCGACTGCTCGGGCTCCTGGTCCAGCAGCAGCACCTTCTTGCCGGCGTCGGCGATCTCCGCCGCGGCGGTGAGTCCCGCCAGCCCGGCTCCGACCACGATCACATCGGTGTCCACGCGCACACTCCACATCCGTCTGACCTTGCGGCGCAACTGTGCTCCCGCACACGCCCGGAGAGCCAGATGACTTGGCAACTCCTGACAGCTAGATTTGTCAGACCTTGACAAGGAGTGTGCCGTGCCCGTTTCGCACGACGAGCTGCGTCGCCTGGTGACCAGGGACGCCGAGCTCGTCGAGCACCTGCTGGGCGTGATCCTCGCCGAGATCCCCGGCTACCAGGTGCTCGACCCGGTCCAGCTGGAGGAGGTGCGCGCCAACATCCGGTGGAACGTCAGCCGGGTGCTGGAGCTGTGGAGGACCGGCACGTCGCTCACCGAGGAGGACGCGCTGCGGTTCCGCGGGGTCGGCGCCGTGCGGGCGCGCGACGGCAGGCCGCTGCCGGTGATCCTGCGCTCCTACCGGGTCGCCGCCCGCGCGTTCATCGGGTACGTCGCCGACCGGTTCGGCGACGAGCTGACCGCCGCGGACATGGCGGGGCTCGCCAGGGTGTGGCTGGCCGCCGACGACCGGCTGGCCGACGCCCTGCAGGACGGCTACCAGGCGGCCGGGACCACGATCAGCGGCGACCGCGACCGCGCGCTCACCCGGCTCGTCCTCGACCTCGTGCTGGGCAGGCACTCGCACGAGGGCGCGTTCGCCGCCCGGCTGCGGGAGCTGGAGGTGCGGCTGCCGCACCGGTTCACCGTCGTCGTGCTGCGCTCCGCCGAGGCCACCGGCGCCGTGCTGCCCGCCGCGTCGGAACCCGTGATGCACGCCGCGATCGACGGTGCCGGGATCGTCGTCGCCGAGCACGTGGACGTCGCGGCGCTGCGGCCCGTGCTGCAACGGCGTGGTGCGCAGTGCTGCGTGCTCACCGGCATCGGCGCGAACGACGCCCCGCGGTTGTACCGGCTGGCGAGGGCGTGCCTGGAACGGGTTCCGGCGGCCGTGCTCGCCGACCGCACGGTCTTCGACCGCGGCGACGCCGAGGTGCTGGCCCTGCTGGCGGGACGGCCGGACGCGGACCCGGAACGCACCGCGTCGGCCGTGCTCGGCGGCCTCACCCCGGCCGCGCACGCGCACCTGCTGGAGACGCTCGACGCCCTGTTCACGGCGGGCAGCGCCGAGGAGGTCGCGGCACGGCTCGGCGTGCACGCGCAGACGGTGCGCTACCGGCTCCGGCGGATCACCGCGCTGACCGGACGCGACCCGCGCCGGCCGTGGGACCGGTTCGTGCTGCAGAGCGCCAGGCTCGCCACGGCCTGAACGTTCACCCGGATGCCGGGCGCCGTTGGTGGTTTGCTCGCTGTCATGGACATCGACAAGGCGATCGCGAGTCTGGACCTGCCCTCGAAGGTGCGGCTGCTCACCGGGTCCGCGCTGTTCGCGCTGCACGACGAGCCGCGCATCGGGCTGGCGTCGCTGAGGATGTCCGACGGCCCGACCGGTGTCCGCGGCGCCGAGCTGCGGGGCGGGGTGACCGCCTGCCTGCTGCCGAACGCGACGCTGCTCGCCCAGCACTGGGACCCGGCGCTGGCCCGCGAGGCCGCCGAGGTGCTGGCGGACGAGGCCGCGGCGCAACGGGTGCACGTCGTGCTCGGGCCGACGATCAACCTGCACCGCACGGCGCTCGGCGGCCGCCTGTTCGAGGCGTACAGCGAGGACCCGCTGCTCACCGGCGTGCTCGCCGCCGCATACGTGCGGGGCTTGCAGGACAAGGGCATCGCGGCGACGCCGAAGCACTACGTGGCCAACGAGTCCGAGACCGAACGGCGCACCGCGAGCATGGTGGTGGACGAGAAGACGTTGCGCGAGCTGTACCTGCTGCCGTTCGAGATCGTCGTCGAGGACTCCTCGCCGTGGGCGGTCATGGCGGCCTACAACAACGTCAACGGCGTCCCCGCCACCGAGCACACCGAACTCGTCGAGGGCGTGCTGAAGGGCGAGTGGGGCTTCGACGGCCTCGTCATGTCCGACTGGCTCGCCACGAAGTCGGCGGCGGCCAGCGCGAACGGCGGTCTCGACCTGGTCATGCCCGGTCCCGGCGGCCCGTGGGAGGAGGGGCTCGTCGCCGCGGTCGAGGCGGGCGAGGTCGCCGAGTCCGTCATCGACGGGCACCTGGCGCGGCTGCTGCTCCTGGCGGCGCGGACCGGGGCGTTCGGCGGCGAGCGGACGTGGCCCACCGGCCTGCCCGCACCGGACAGCGACCTCCGGCGCGAGCAGTTGCGCCGGTTCGCCGCGGGCGGCATGGTCGTGCTGCGCAACTCCGGTGTGCTGCCGCTCGACGAGTCCGCGCGGGTCGCGCTGATCGGACGGCACGCCGTCGACACGGTCGCACAGGGTGGCGGTTCGGCCGGGGTGCGCCCGCCGCACGTCATCAGCGTCGCCGAGGGACTGACGTCGCTGCTGGGCGACCGGGTGTCCGTCGTGGACGGCGTGGAGGTGCGGGACCGGTACGCCGCCCCCTCGGCCGGGGTGCTGCGGAACATCCGCGCCACGACCTACGACGCGTCCGGCGAGGTGCTGGCGTCACGGGAGATGGAGGTCGCCGAACTGTCGGCGTTCGGCGGCTGGGCGCAGGGCGCCGCGGCGATCGAGGTGTCCGGGGAGGTCGTCCTGGCGGAACCGGCGCGCATGCTCGTCGGCGTGCGCGGGTTCGGCGCCTGGACCGTGCAGGTCGCCGGTCAGACGCACACCACCCGGCTCGCCTGGGCGGGCGGCGTCGTCGAGGAGGCGCTGCTGAAGCCGCCGCACTGGACCACCGAGGTGCTGCTCGCGCCCGGCGACCGGATCACGGCCACGGTCCGCGAGGCCGCCGCGCTGGTCGGCCTGATCGCCCGGCCCGTCCCCCGCCCGGCCGCCGACGCGATCGGCACCGCCGTGCGGGCGGCACGCGAGGCCGACGTGGCGGTGGTGGTCGTCGGGCTGACCGAGGAACAGGAGACCGAGGGCTTCGACAAGACGACGCTCGCGCTGCCCGGCGAGCAGGACGCGCTGGTCACGGCGGTGGCAGCGGCCGCGCGGCGCACGGTCGTCGTGGTGAACGCGGCGACGCCGGTGCTGATGCCGTGGCTGGAGGAGGTCGACGCCGTGCTGTGGGCGGGTCTCCCCGGTCAGGAGGCCGGTGACGCCGTGGCCGCCGCGCTGCTCGGGCACGTCGAACCGGCCGGGCGGCTCGTCACCACGTTCCCGCGCACCGACTCCGGCGCGGCGCCCGTGGTGCCGGTGGACGGTGAGCTGGTCTACGCCGAGGGCACCGCGCTCGGCCACCGGGGCGCGTCCGGTCCGCTGTTCTGGTTCGGCCACGGCCTCGGCTACACGACCTGGGAGTACGGCGCCGCCACCGCGTCCACTGTGGACGGGGTCGTCGACGTGGTGTCGGTGCCGGTCACCAACACCGGGCAGCGGCCGGGACGGGAGGTCGTGCAGGTCTACCTGCGACCGTCCGGCGAGCCGGTCCGGCTGATCGGCTGGTCCGCCGTGGACGTCCCGGCGGGCGAGACCGCCCTGGTCGAGGTGCGGTGCTCGGCCAGGACCCAGCGGGTCTGGTCGGGCGGCTGGCAGCCGCTGCGGGGCGGTGACGTGCTGGTCGCGCGCGGGCTCGGCGACGTCCGCGCGACGGCACGGGTGCCCCACCCGTGAGCCGGGGGAACCGCACCGGGTGCCGGTGACGTCGGAGTCGCACGACCGGCCACGAGGTGGTGGCCCGGTTTCAGTCTGGGGACCCGGCCGGGCCACCGGTCTCGAGGAAGAGGTGGCCGGCGTGCGTGGTGACGTGCACACGCCGGCCTGGCTCTGGGGGGAGAGGAACCGGTGGCTGTGCCGACCCCCAATCCCAGGTGAACTCGGGTCTGGCGGCACAGGTACCGGCTCCGTGACCCACGGTGCCACCGGCGCCGCACAGATTTCGCCCAGGCGGCGCACAGACCGCACGTTCGTGCGCGAGGATGGCCGTACCGACAGTTCTTGATCGTCGAGGAGAGAGAAACGCCTGTGGAGTTCCTGCTGCTCGGCCCGCTGGGGGTACGGCGGGAAGGCGCACCGCTGGAGCTGGGAGGGCCGCGGCAGCGCGCGGTGCTGACGATGCTGCTGCTGCACGCGAACCAGGCGGTGAGCGTGGCTCAGCTGACCGACGCGGTGTGGGACGTCCCGCCGGTCTCCCCCGAGTCGAACCTCCGCACGTACGTCGCCGGGCTGCGCCGGTCGCTGGGCGACCGGCTGCTCACCAGGCCCGGCCACGGCTACCTGCTCGTCGTCGAGCCCGGTGAGCTGGACCTCGACGCGTTCGACGAGCTGGTGCGCGCCGGGGAGACCGCGCTGGCCGGCAACGACGTGGAGGCGGCGGCCGAGGCGTTCGCCGGGGCGCTGGCCCGCTGGCGCGGCATCCCGACCGCGGAGCTGGACGCCGGTCCCCTGCTGCGCGCCGAGCTGACCCGGCTGCAGGAACGCAGGCTCACGGCCGTCGAGCGGTACGCGAAGGTGGCGCTGGAGCTCGGCCGGTTCGACGACGTGATCGACCGGCTGCGCCGGGAGACCGCGCTGCACCCGTTGCGCGAGGAGCTGTGGGCGCAGCTGATGCTGGCGCTCGACCGGTCCGGCCGCCGCGGCGAGGCCCTGGAGGCGTACACGGCGGTGCGCAAGCACGTCGTGGAGCAGGTCGGGGTGGAACCCGGCACGCGGCTGCGCCAGCTGCACCAGGTGATCCTGGCCAGCAGGGCGCCCTCGGCCGCGGCGCTGAACGCCTACCGGCAGCTGCCGATGGACATCGCCGAGTTCACCGGGCGTGAGGCCGAGCTGCGCGCTCTCTGCGAACCGGGACCGCGGAGCACCGTCGTGATCTCCGCGATCGAGGGCATGGCCGGGGTGGGCAAGACCAAGCTCGCCGTGCGGGCCGCGCACCGGCTCGCCGAGCGGTACCCGGACGTGCAGCTGTGGGCCGACCTGCACGGCTTCGACCCCGACGAGCTGCCGTCCGACCCGGCGGCGGTGCTGGAGAGCTTCCTGCGCCTGCTCGGCGTGCCGGGCGGGCAGATCCCCGAGTCGCTGGAGGAACGCGCCGCCCTCTACCGCGACCGGCTCGCGGGCAGACGCGCGCTGGTGCTGCTCGACAACGCCGCGGGCGAGGACCAGGTGCGGCCGCTGCTGCCGGGCAGCCCCACCTGCACGGTGCTGATCACCAGCCGCCGCACCCTGCTGCACCTGGACGGCGTGAAGTCGGTCCAGCTCGACGTCTTCACGACCGGCGAGGCCGTCGCGCTGCTCGCCAGGATCGCGGGCGCCGACCGGGTCGACGCCGACCGCGAGGCCGCGGCACGGGTCGCCGAGCTGTGCGGGCACCTGCCGATCGCCGTGGCGCTGGCCGCGAAACGGCTCGCCCGGCGTCCTCAGTGGACGGTGCTGGACCTCGTGTCCCAGTTGGAAAGAGGGGGCGGTCTCGGTGCACGGGGCGTGTTCGACCTCTCGTACCAGGCCCTGCCAGAGCACCAGAGGCGCCTGTTTCGCCTCCTCGGACTCCACCCGGGAGAGGACGTCACCGCCGAGTCCGCCGCCGCCCTCGCCGGCCTGACCGCGTACGAGGCGGGCGACCTGCTGGAGACGCTGCTCGACGAACACCTGCTCCAGCAGCACACCCCCGGCCGGTACGGACTGCACGACCTGCTGCGCGCCTACGCCGTCGAACAGGTCACGGCCACCGAGCCACCACCGGCGCGGGCACTCGCGCGCCGCCGCGTGCTGGACTGGTACGTGCGGACGTCGTGGGAGGCCGTGCGGCGGCTCAACCCGCAGCGCAAGCTCGACATCGGCACCTGCGACCCGGCCGTGCACCCGAGGACGTTCGCCGACCGCGACGCCGCCCTGCTGTGGTGCGACACCGAACGCGCGAACCTGGTGGCCGCCGTCCGCGACGCCGCCGAGCACGACCTGCCGGAACGGGCCTGGACGCTCGCCCAGTGCCTGTGGGACTTCTTCAACCTCCGCAAGCACTGGACCGACTGGCTCGACACCCACGAGGTCGGGCTTCGAGCCGCCCGCGCGGCCGGTGACCGCGCCGCCGAGGGCCGGATGCTGATCACCCTGGGCATCGCGCTGCGCGAGGTGCGCCGCCACGACGAGGCCGTCGACAGCTACCAGCGGGCGCTGGCGATCTTCCGCGCCATCGGCGACCGCGAACGCGAAGAGCCGACGTGGAACAACCTCGGCATCGTCCACCTCGTGCAGCAGCGCCCCGACGACGCGCTGGAGTGCTTCGAACGGGCCGCCTCGATCGCCCGCGAGCTGGGCAACCTGCACTCGGAAGCGGTGACGCTGAACAACATCGCCCTGCTGCACGCCGAAGCCGGCCGTTACGACGCCGCGCTGGAGCGGTACCTGCGGGCGCTGGAGATCCGGCAGGAGATCAAGGACCCGTACAGCGAGGCGATCCTGCTCAACAACATCGGCGAGGTCCACCGGGGTCTGCTCGACTTCCCCAGCGCCGTGGCGCACATCGAGCGCGCCCTGGAGACGTTCCGCGAGATCGGCGACGTGTACGGGCAGGCGGAGTCGCTCGACAACCTGGGGCTGGCGCTGCACGGGCTCGGCGACCGCCGCGGCGCCGAGAAGTGCTGGATCGAGTCGGCCGCGCTGTTCGAGGAGCTGGGCGAACCCAAGGCCGCCGAGGTCAGAGACCGCCTGTAGGCGATCAAGCAAGGCGCGATCCGTGCCGTATCGCGCGTTGCGACCGTGTCGGAACGGCCCACCCCCGGCCGGTTCGGCACAACTTGATGCGAAGGACACCGCATGAAGGACCTTTCGTTCGACCTCGACGACCTGGAGCTCGGCGAGCTCGCGGTCACCTCGATGCGCGACTCCGTCGCCTTGCCCGAGTCCGGTGCGTCCGGCGCCCCCTCGTCCTGTTCCTGCGGCAGCTCGTCCTGCAGCAGCTGCACCCAGCCCCAGCTCCCCCCGGCATGACCGGTCGCGTGCAGGGAGAAGTCGCGCCGTACGCCCTCGTGCGTCTGGCGGCCCTGCCGCACCCGGACGGCGCCGCCGGTGCGGCGCCGTTCCGGCGGGTGGTGGAGGCGCTGGCGGCCGTCGAGAGCGAGCTGCTGGCACTGGCCGGTCCGCTGAGCGAGGAGCTGCACGACAGCGCGGGCGGCTTCGACCGCAGGGTGCTCCTGCCGTTGCGCCGCGACGTCCACAACGGACGGACGCCGCGTCCCGCCCTGCGTGCCGCCGCCACCGGCCTGGTCGCGCGGGTGCCGCGGCTCGGCCGCTGGTTCGAGCTGCTGGACGAACGGGCCACGCTGACGGCCGAGGCCGGCCGCTGCCTGCCGGAGGCGCTGGCCGCCGAACGCGAGGTGCTCGCCGGGCTGTGCGCCGAGGAGCCGGTGCGGCGTGCCGCCGCGCTGAGCGGACGTGACCTGTGGCAGGGGATCTCCCGCGCCGGGGCCACCGGCCGCCGTGCCCGCAAGGGCGAGCCGTCCGTGCTGCGGTACGCGCTGCGCGCGACGTCGAAGACGAGCCCCCTGTCCTGGTACGCCTCCGTCGGCTGGGCGACCTGGTCCCCCGACGCCCCGGAACCGGTGTGGGGGACACCGGTCGCCGTGACCCGCGTCAGCCAGGTGCTGCTGACCCGGCTCGTCGCCGCCCTCGTCGCCGACCGCGCCCTGCTCTTCGACCACCCGCACCGCCTCGCACCGGACGTGCACGAGGAGTCGGCGCGGACGCTGTTCCGCCGCGACGTCCCCGCCTCCGGGCCACTGCGCGCGTCCGTCGGCGTCGAGGAGACGGTCGAGCTGGCGTCGAGCCCGCCGCTGCGGTTCCTCGTCGGCCTCACCGCCGCGAACCCCAAGGGCATCAGCCCGTCCGAGCTGGCCAGCGCCCTCGCGACCCGGCTGCCCGACGGCGAGGCCGACCGCGCACAGGGCTACGTCGCGCTGCTGCTCGACATCAAGCTGCTGGTCCCGGTGCTGCCGGTGGACCCGCAGGACCCGCACGCCTGCCTCGCGCTGGCCTCGTGGCTGCGCGACACCGGACGGAACGCGATCGCCGACCGGGTCCTCGCCCTGCACCGCGCCACGGCCGAGTTCGCCGATCTCGACGCCGCCACACGACCGGCAGCGCTGGCGGAGCTGTTCGCCGCGTGGGAGTCGCTGGGTGAGCTGGCCGGCGCCGACCTGACCGGCGTGACACCCGTGAGCGAGGACGTCGTGCTGCCCGAGCCCGTCCGCCTCGGCCGGTCGCACGGCTACGACGGCGTCCGGTCGCTGGCCGGGCTGACGCCGTTGCTCATGCTGTTCGACCGGCACCTCGCGATCCGGCGGGACGCGCGCGACAGGTTCGTCAAGGAGTTCGGCCGCGGCGGCACCGCCCGGCTCGCCGCCTGCGCTCCCCTGCTGCACGACGCGATGTCCGGCGCTCCGACCGGCGGCCTCGGCGCCAGCCGCGCGCAGGTGGCGGACCTGGTGCGGGACGGCGTGATCACCGACGAGGCCGTCACCGCCGCCGCCGACCTGCTGCCGTCGTGGATGAAGACCCGGCCCGTCTCGTACTCGTTCTTCGCCCAGCCCTTCCCCGGCGGGCTGGTCGTGAACCACGTCTACGACGGGTTCGGGCGCTTCCCCGGCCGGTTCCTCGACCTGCTGCCACCCGAGGCGTACGCGACGGTCCGGGCCACTTTGGACGGTGTGTTCCCACGCGGGTTCGCCGAGTACCGGCCGGTGCAGGGCTTCAACCCGAACCTGCACCCGCTGCTCGGCCGCGCGGAGATCGGCGACGACCCGCGCTGGGCCGACCACACGCCGGACGCGTTCGAGGTGGTGCACGACCTGGAAGCCGACGAGCTGCGGTTGCGGCGCAAGGACACCGGCGCCGTCGTGGACGTCCTCTACCTCGGCTACCTCATGCCGATCTCGCTGCCCGACCGGTCCGCCGCCCTGCACGCGGACCTGACGTGCGGCGCCGCCGACCTCCGGCCGTTGCAACCGGTCGAGGAGTCCGGCGGCGTGCGCGTCGCCGGACAGCTGCGCTACCGCGACGTGCTGCTGGCCCGCCGCTCGTGGGACTTCGACGCGCTGACGTTGTCCGGCGTCGCCGAGGTGACGGCGTTCCGCGCCCGGCACGGCCTGCCCGCCCAGCTGTTCGCGGGAACCGGCGGCGAGATCACCTCCCGCGAGGACTTCGAGGCCAGGATCAACGGCCCGAAACCGCAGTACGTCGACCTGACCAACGCCCTGCACCTGCACTGCCTGCCGCGCCTGCTGTCCCGCTACCCCGGCCGGGTGCGGCTCACCGAGGCGCTGCCGGTGCCGTCGGGGCAGGTGCTGGAGGTGGTCGCGGAGACCTACCGGAGGCCCGGATGACCGACGTCGTCTGCCACTACCACGACCCGGTCAAGGCACCGCTGCTGCGCGACGGCGTCCTGCCCGCCCTGGCCACCGTCACGTCGGCGTTCCCCGGCGTCGCGGGCCACGTCGAACGCCACTGGCTGCACGGCCCGCACGTGCGGGTGCGGCTGTCCGGCCAGTCGGCCGAGCCCGCTGCCCTGCTGCTCGCCACCCTGCTCAGGTCCTACGTGACGGCACATCCGTCCACAGTGGAGCTGTCCGAGGACGAGCAGCTCTCCCACGCCCGTGCCGCCGCCGTGGCCGAGCTGCTGCTGCCGCCGTTCACACCGTTGTACCCCAACAACTCCGTGCGGATCGAACCGACGTCGGTCGACCGGCTGCGCGAACTGCTCCCGGACGCGGAGATCAGGTTGCGGTTCGAGGGACTGCGCCTGGGAGTGCCCGTGCTGCGCGAGTCGTTGGCCGCGCCCCGTGCGACCGTGGCCCTGACCGCGATGGCCGTGCACGCCAGCCGTTACCCCGGCGGCCTGCAGTACGGCTACCACTCGTTCCTCTCCCACGTCGAGGACTTCCTGCTGGCCAGCGACCCGACCGGCGCCGTGCGCGGCAAGCTCGACGCGGTGTGGGACAAGCACTCCGAGACCGCCTGCGCGCTGGTCGCCGGGGTCGCGCTCGGCCACCCCACCTCCCGGCTGGAAGCCGCCTGGCAGACCTGGACGATCGCGGTGCGGCTGGCCGCGGAGGCCGAGTACGACGCGGGCCGGCTCGACGAGGTCAACCCGCGCCACGCCGAACGCGCCCACCGGATCGGCGATCCCGACGCCGTCCGCCGCTACGACTACGGCGAGCGCTCCGAGTTCAGCGACTACCACACCGCGTTGTGGAACGCCGACCTCACCGACCCCGCGATCCGGCGGAACATGACCGTCTACCGCCTGGGCACCAACGTGCTCTACCAGCTGCTCGCCATCAGCGACGTGACGCCGATGGAGCGCTATGCCGCCGCACACCTGGTGAGCCGCGCCGCTCAGCAGGTGTGCGGCACCACCTGGCAGGACCAGTTCGCCGCGCTGCCGAAGGCCGGGTGAGGCCCGTGCTGGTGCGGTTGCGCCCGGTCGTGCGGGCCACCAGGACCGCGGACGGCCTGCACCTGCGCGGCTGGGCGTCGAGCTGCACGATCACCGGCGGCAGCGGGCTGTGGGAGCTGTGGCGGCGCCTCGAACCACGGCTGTCCGAAGGCGTTGCGCCGGAGTCGCTGGGAGTGCCCGAGGGCACGGCACCGGCCGTCCGGGCGGCGGTCGAGACGATCCTGGACCAGTTGCGGGACCACGACATGCTGGTGTCGATGCCGGAGCCGTGGGGTGCCGGCGGACCGGCTCCGGACGTCGCCGCGTGGCTGGAGTCCGTGGCTGCCGACCCGGTGGACGCGTGGCGACGGCTGCGGGCCGGAGTGGTCACCATGACGGGGAACGGGCTGCTCGCCGACGCCGCCGTGCGCTCCGCGGAAGCTGTCGGTCTGCGGGTTCACCGTGCTGCCGGTCCGAGCGACGAACTCTTGCTGTCCACCGGAACCCTTGTGGTCCAAGCGGGTTCTGGAGCGGAGGCCGGTTATGTGCTACCCGCCCGCGAAGGGTTCACTTCATTCAACACTGAAGTCATCAACCGAATTGCCGCGCGGCTCGGGCTGACCGGCGACCCCGGCGAGGTGCTCGCCGCTCTCGTCGGGGCGGCGGCGGTGCACCGGCTCACGTGCGCGGTGACCGGCCTGGCGGACGCGCCCGAGCAGGACCACGGCTTCCCGGTGGTGCTGGTCGCCCGCACCGGGCCGCTGCGTTCGGCCTACCACCCGCTGCTCACCGGACCGCCCCGGCCGTTCAGCCTGGACGCCCTCACCGACCGGGAGCTGGGCCCGGTCGAGACGCCGGAGCTCGGCCCGCTCCCCCAGGTCCCGGTCAACCTGGCGCTGTCGGGCGACGCCCTCGGCATCGGCACCACCGCCGACGAGGCCAGGCTCCGCGCGGCGCTCAACGCCATCAAGTGCGACGGCGTGCTGGGTGTCGACGACCTCCACGCCCGCGGCGCCGCCCTGCGGCTGGCCGCGCGGTATGTCCCCGGTGAGCCCGCCGAGCCCGGCGAGTGGACCACCGGCCGCACCGCCCGCAGGTGGTGGAAGGCGCTGACGCTGCGGTTCGGACGGCCTGCGGTGGTCGACGTCCGCAAGCTCGCCGAGGACGCCTACCGGGCGGAAGTCCGTCAGGGACAACGGGTGCTGGCCTGGGCCGTGGAGGTCACGGCCGCCGACGCGGTGGCGTTCGCCGCCCTGGCAGCCGCCGCCCACGCCCAGGCGGGCCGTGACGGCACGGCGCACGTCCAGGGCTTCGGGCCCGACGAGGACAAGCTCCAGCGCGCCCTCGAACTCCTGCCGGGGGTGCGGGTCAGTCCGCTCTCCCTCGATCCGGAACTGACCGCCGCCGGACTCGTCGCGTACACAGTGGACGAACGATGACGACGACAGACGGAGGGTTGGTCGTCATCGGGCCGACTGGCGAGAAGTGCGCACGGCAGGCGGAGCAGGCGCGGCTGGCCGTGAGCGGAGCACCGCCCCAGGCCGTCGTCGGCGGGCTCGTCGCCCCTGCCTTCCGCCCGTTGGTCGAGTTGCTGCAACCTGCGGAACACACCGTCGTCGCCATCCGGACCGACCTGGCGATGGTGTCCACGCACCGGCTCCACTGCTGCGCGGAGGACGTGCCGCCACCGGACACGTCGATCGAGCCGAACCAGCTCCGCTCCCGCAACGACCTGACCACAGTGGACAAGCTCAGGACGTTGGTGGACTTCCGCTACGGCCCCATCCCGGCCCTCTACCGCACCGGACACCTGCCGCTCGCCACCGTCACCGCCGAACTGGACCACCACACGGCGGGCTACGGCCGCACGAGCACGTTCGAGGAGGCCGAACGCGTGGCGATCTTCGAGGCGGTGGAACGCCTCAACGGCCTGCGTCCCAGGAACCCGAGCACAACCGTGGCGTCCTTCGCCGAGTTGGGTGACCAGGCGGTGGACCCGAGCCGCCTGGCCCTGGCCGACTTCGACCAGCGCTACACACCGGACCTCCGGATGCGGTGGACGCGGGCGTGGTCCTACACCGGCGACCGGCCCGTCCTGGTGCCGGAGCAGGTGGCCTACTACGGCGCCCACACCCCGCCGGAACACCGGTTCGTCCACGAGACGTCCAACGGCTGCGGTCTCGGCAACAGCCTCACCGAAGCGGTGCTGCACGGCCTGTTCGAGGTGGCCGAACGCGACGCGTTCCTGATGGCCTGGTACGCCGCGACCCCGTTGCCCCGGCTCTCGATCCCGGACGACCCGCTGCTGCACCACCTCGCGGACCGGCTCGAAGAACGCGGCTACGAACTGCTCTTCCTCAACGCCACCAACGATCTCGGCATCCCCGCGGTGCTCACCCTGGCGAGGGGCGCGGGAACGTTCTTCGCCGCCGGGGCCAGTCCGGACCCGCTTCGGGCGATGCGGTCGGCGGCGGTCGAGGTGGCCGTGGACGTCGAGTCGTTCCCCGACCGCGTCCGCGCGAACCCGGACCTCTACGCCGAGCAGCGGCTGCGGCAGCTGTTCGAAGACCCCTTCCAGGTCCGGTCGATGGACGACCACGTCGCGGTCAACACGCTGCCGGAAGCCGCCGCCCGCCACGACTTCCTGGTCGGCGACGAGACGACCGAACTGGTGGACGAGCGGGACCACACGAGCCTCGAAGAGCTGCTCGGCCACTACGCCGATCGGCTGGAGGTGATCGCGGTCGACCAGACCGACCCGGTGACGGCGAGCCGCCTGGGCCTGCACTCGGCGAAGGTGATCGTGCCGGGAACGCTGCCGATGACGTTCGGCCACCGGCACCGCCGCACGCGCGGTGTCACGCGACTGCCCGAGCTGCGCAACCCGCACCCCCACCCGTTCCCCTGATCCCGTTGGAGCAGCTGTGACCTGGACCGGCCTGCACTGCAGGGTGAACTGGAAGCGCGCCGACGTCGACACGTTCGTCGCCGACTCCCTCGCGCCCCTGATGGCGGGCCGCGAGTGGTTCTTCCTGCGGTACTGGGAGACCGGGCCGCACCTGCGCGTCCGGGTCCAGGGCGATCCCGGTGACCTGCGGTCCGAGCTGGCGGACCTCGTCGCCGCCCAGGACTTCGCCACCACCGCCGACGAACCGGGCTGGCTGCCGCACGGCGACGTCCGCGAGGTCGAGTACGTGCCGGAGACGGCCCGGTACGGCGGCCCGGCCGCGCTTCCCGTGGCCGAGCGCCTCTTCTGCCGCAGCACCGAGGTGGCCGTCGCGGTCCTCCAGGCGGCCCGCACGGAGAGCGGCCGCCTCACCGCCGCCCTCCAGCTCACGATGACGACCGCCAAGGCGCTCGGCCTCGACCTGCCGCAGGCCGCGTCGTGGCTGCGCACCCTGGGCACGGGCTGGCGCACCGTCACCGAGTGGGCCCCCGCCCCCACGATCGGCAGCCACCTGGCCGCGCACCAGCTGCTCGCCCAGCGCGGCCAGGACCTGGCCGACCGGTGGCACCGCGACCCGACCGGCGTCCTCGCGCACTGGGCCGGCGAGGTCCGCGCGGCACGGGAGGAGCTGGGCACCTGGCTCCCGCACGTCTGGGCCTCCCAGCTGCACATGCTCCTCAACCGCCTGGGCATCGGCCCGAACGAGGAACGCCTGGTCTGCTGGACCACCGCGGCCGCGGCGCTGTCCCCCACCGGCCTCACCGACTTCCACGCCGACGGCGCCACCGCCCCCGACCGCCGGTACCTGGAGGCCAGCAAGTTCCTGCCCGGCTTCGGCGACCAGCTCCCCCGCACACCGGCGCCCGCACCGCAGTTCGCCCCCTGGCTACCGACCGTCCCGCTTCAGTCCACTGTGGACGAGATGCTCGCGTCGGCATTCCGCGCCCGCAGGACGAGCCGCGAACTTCAGGGCACCCTGACCGCCGACCAGCTGGGCACGATGCTGTGGACGGCGATGGCCCCCAGCGACGGCAGGAGGCCGTACCCGAGCGCGGGCGCCCGGTACTGCGCCCGGCTCAGGCTGATCGCGCTCGACGTCGACGGCCTGGCGCCCGGCCGGTACGAGGTCGACGAGACGAACCGGACGTTGATCCGCCTCGGTGACGCGCCGTCGGTCGACGACCTGGAAGCCACCTCCATGTGGTTCGGCAAGGACAGGACCGAACTGACCGGGACACCCGCCGTGCTGGCCCTCTACGTCCGAATAGGACTGCTGCGCGAGTCCTACGGGCTGCGCGCGCTCAGGTTCGCGTTCACCGAAGCCGGGCATCTGGCCCAAAACCTCACCGTCACCGCCGCACACGGAAACATCCGCACCGGATTGGTCGGCGGCTTCTACGACGACCTCGCCCACGACGTCATCGGCCTCGACGGCGTGGACGACACACTCGTCTACTTCCTACCCCTGGCCTCGTAAACACGAACGACACCGCCATATCCGACGACGAACGCACACGGTTACCGTCCCAAGGGACCGACGGAGATCCCTCAGCCACCATTTTCCCTTCTGATCTCGCTCCACAAGCACTCTCCGCAACACCCCACCCCAGTCGCAACTCTCTTTCGCGTTTTCCCCTGCCGCACGCGGGGCCCTTTCGTCCTGTCACGGCCTACGCGGGGTCCCCGCGTACTAAAGCCACGTCACGCGGAGGAGGCGGGAACCACTGGGTGGGTGACACACGGGCAGGTGTGCGGCGGGTGACGGGACAGAATCTCTGACGCAGCGCCTAGTAAGCGCGTGCGTTCTCGGAGAATCCCGGCCGCGATCTTCATCGCGGCGGCGCAGCGCATCGACCGGACGTAGGCGGGTTGTCCGCCGTTGCGCGGCTCAGACCACGGCCGCCTCCTCGGGGTCCTCCTCCTGCTCCGAGACGGTCGGCAGCTCGGCCGTGGTGCTCGGGGCTGAACCGCCCTGGGCCAGCTCCCCGATCACCGACATCGACTGCTTCACGATCGTCAGCACGGCCGCGGCACCCTCGACGAGCTTGATCAGGTTCTCGCCGCTCGCGAGCAGCTCGCCGAGCTTGGCGGCGATCCGCAGGCCGCAGTCGACGGCGATCTGCACGCACTGCGGGATGGCCGCGGCGATGCTCTGCCCGAACGTCACCGCCGCCGCCGCGACGGCCTGCGTCATGATCGGCACGATCTTGCCGACGGCCTCGGTGACCAGCCGCGTCACCTCGGCGGCGACCTGGGCGACCACCTCGCCCGCCTTGATCAGCGCCGTCGCGTTGGTGAGCGCGGTCTCGGCGATCGACAGCACGCCGTCGACGAGCTGCTGACCGGTCTGGAGGTAGTCGGTGGCGCTCTGCCCCGACCAGCCGCTGGTCTCGCTGCTCGCCTTCTCCCGGTAGCTCTCCGCGAGGGCGGCGGCGGACGTGCTCGCGTTCCGCAGGTCACCCGCGCCCTGCTCCACGCCGCCGGGGTCGCCTTGCAGCTGCCGCAACGGCTCTTCCAGGAACGAGACCATCGGCGTGAGGAACCCGACGCCCGCGCTGTCCAGCGCCTGCAACGGTTTCCCGTCCTCGCCGAGCGCGGAGACCGGGGCCTTGGGCGTGGCCGCGAGGTCCTGCGACAGCCACTCGTCGCCCGCGATGGCGCTGGTGGTGGTGCGCAGCTCTTCGAGCAGTGCGGCGATCGTGCCCGCGTCCGTCGTCGTCACCGGTCCACCCCCGTGAAGCTCGCGGCGTTGCCGTCGTCGGTGCGCTGGTAGGCGTCGGCGGTCTGCCGCACGCCGATGCTCACCTTGTCCAAAGTGGACGCGACATCGCCGAACGCCGTCCGGGTCCGGCCCATCGCGCCACCGAGTCCGGCGGCGAGGAACTGCGCGAACGACCCCAGCTCCTGGCCGAGCCGGTCGGGCATCCGCGCCGCGGTCGCGGACAGCTGGTCCGCGTACCCGGCGAGCGTCGCGGCGTGCCCGCGCAGCTGCTCGTGGTCGACCGTGAAGTTGTCAGGGGTGCTCACCGGACGGCCTCCGGCAGGTGCCTCGTGACCTCGTCCAGGGCCTCGCCCTCACCCAGGTAGCCCGCCATCACCTCGGCCATCCGCGCCCCGGCGATCCGTTGCGCCTCGCGCGCCGTGCTGACGATGAGCATCGCCAGCGTGTCGACGTCGAGCCTGCGGGCCGCGGGCGTCAGCGCGACGTCACCGAGCACGCCGCCCGCGTTGACCGTCACGGTCACCTCCCCGCGCGGCGAGGTGGCGCTGGCGCCCGCCTCGGCGAGTCCCGCGCTGGCCTGCCGCGCCTGGTGCGCGACCTGCTCCAGCCGTCCCCGGTAGTCCGCCAGCCACTGTGCTGGATCCACTTCTCCCCCTCTACCGCGCCCGCGCCGCGGCGGCGAGCTCTCCGATGGCACGAACCAGGTCCTGATGTCGCAACGGGTTCACGCTGACCCACCCGTCGTGGCCGACCCCGACCCCGACCCTGCCGTTCACCCCGTCCAGCCAGGACACCTCCCGGCGTTCTCCCCCGGCCACCCCGGCCTGACCCGCGGCGACGACCTCCAGTTCGAGCGGAGCGCCGGGCGGCAGGGTGATCGGCATCATCGAGGCGGGCGGCAGCACCGGCAGCAACGCCACCAGCTCGTCGCCGAGCGTCTCCGCCTCGACCCGCGTCACGCGGACCGTGCTGCCGGTCTGCGTGCACACCAGTGCGTCGTCGCCGTGGACCATCGCCACGGCGCCGATGTCCGCTGTCACGAGATCCACCGCGGCGGTGTGCTCGTGCAGCGCCGTGACCAGCTCCGCCGCCAGGCCGACCGGCCCGTGCGGTTCGGCCAGGCCGCGTGCCTGCAGGCCGTGCCCCGCCTCGGCGAGCAGCGCCGCGCGTTCGCCGGCGAGCCGCCCGAACGACGGCACCCGCAGCGGGAACGGCCAGCGCACACCGGCGTGGGTGGCGAGGAGGTCCATCTCGACCAGGTCGAACGCGATCACCTGGCCGCCTTCCGCGCCTGTTCCTCGTCGGTGTCGGTGTAGGCGGTGCCGATCTCGGCGAGCATCCGGCGGAACTCGCGCACCTCCCGTTCGGCGGCACCGACCTCCCCCGCGAGCCCCGACCCGGCGTCCTGCAACCGCCGCGACAGGTCTTGCGCGGGCGGCGCGGTGCCGAGCAGCGGGTGCCGCTCCGCCAGCCTGCTCGCGGTCGCCACCAGGTCGCCGGTCAGCTCCGCGAGCCTGGTCAGGGTCCTGACCCGGTCCTGCAGCAGCTCCGGCGACACCTCGTACCCGGTCACTGGTCCTCCCCGATCACAGCGGGCGCCACGGTCCCCGTCACGGCGAACAGGTCGTGGTCGAGCGTCGGCATCTGGTTCTCGTGCAGCTGGTCGTCGTCCTTGCGCGCGCCACCGGCCGGAGCCGCGGCCATGCCGTTGTGCTGGGCGGTGGCGCGGGTCTCCGCGGTGACGGCGCCGGTCGTGGTGGCGCCCATCGCCTGCCCGGCCATCACGCCGGTCCGCGGTCCCGGGGTCATCTGCTGCGGCTGGCCGGCGGGTGTGGCGACAGCGGCCACCGAGCCCCGTGCTCCGCCGCCCACGAGCTGCTGCCACGGCACGCCGCCGGAGCTGGGTGTGCGCACGGTCGCCACCGATGACGATGCCGGACGCGGCGCGGCGGCCTGCGGGACGCCCGCCTTGGCGGTGTCGATGAGCCGGCCGCTGCCGTTGAGGCTGGACTCGTAGGTCTGCATCGTGCGGACCGCCTGCGCCTTCTGCTGGTCGGCCGACGAGGCGCCGAAGTAGAAGTAGAACCCCGAGGTGACCCCCGCGGGCATCGTCGGCGCGCTGGGGACCGAGAACGACGAGGGCATGAACGACGACGGCAGGTACGACGCCGGAGACGTGGCCGGCAGGTACGACGCCGGGGACGACGGCAGGTACGAAGCCGGGGACGGGGGTGGCGCGAACGAGACGGGGAACCCCGCGAACGCCTGGGTCGTCGTGTCCGGTGGCGCGGGCATCGCCGCCCGCGCCGCGGCCAGCGCGTCGGCGGAGTCCTGCGCGGCCCGCTGTCCCGCCGCGGCCAGCTCGCTGATCTTCCCGACCCGTTCGGCGAGCGCCGCGAGGCGTGCGGCCGCCTCCTCGGCGGCGGCCCCGCTCCACCCCTCCAGGAGCGCGGCCCGTTGTTCCCTCAGCACCTCCGCGTGCGCGTCCAGGGCAGCCCGGTGCCGCGTCCACTCGTCGGCGACCGTGCTCACATCCGCTACGTCGGCGTCCTGCCACAGCATCCGGTGGAGCTCTTCGTGGCTGTACGCCTCCCAGTTGACCCCACCGGGTGACTCGTTGCCTGACACGGTCCGAACGATCACAGCCGGGCGGCACGGTCACCAGGCCAGCCGACCGGCCACTCGTGGCCGGTCGGTCTGATCAGCGGGAACGCGCGAAATGTTCCTGGAGCCGGGCGTGCCGGAACTGGTAGACCGCACCCGCGCGGCGCAGCACGCCACGCCGGTAGGCGTCGTCGAGGAACGCCGTCACGCGCCACGGCAGACGCCCGGTCAGCGGTAGCCAGACGCGCGCGAACACCACCCACTGCCCCCACGCCGTCAGGCTCAGCACGTACGCGAGCCCGCCGCCGATACCGCCGACGAGCCCGATCGCGAGCGCCGTCGGCGGCTCCCACACGACGGCGAACCGCAACGCGGCCAGCCCGCTCGTGACGACCCCGGTGGCGGCCACGACGAACACCGCGAAGACCGGCACCATCATCATCACCAGGAGCAGCACCGCCCGCCGGTTCGACCTCAGCAGCCCCTCGGGACTGAGCGCCGCCCGGACGTCCAACGGCGCCTCCAGCGCGGCGACGAGGCCCAGCACCAGCGCGGCGCCCAGCCCGAACACCAGCGCGAACGCTCCGGCGTCCACGAACACCTCCCGCGTCATCGCGGACTCCGGCGTGACCATCCAGTACGCCAGCCTGCGGACCAGCCCGTACGCCGCGCCGACCGCACCGCCGAACGCCAGCCCGAGCAGCGCCCGCGACCACACCCGCCTCCCGGCCCGGCCGCGCAGCCGCAGCCGGGTCCGCACGGGCTGCAGCGGGGTCCTGAGCACCACGAACCGGTGGGCGAGCCCGAAGATCCCGCCGGTGACCAGCCCGATCATCACCGCGAACAGCCACAGCTGCAGCATCACCTGCCCTGCCAGGAGGGTGTCGAACACGAGGTCCGCGACACCGACCGCGACACCGACCGCCAGCCCGGTCACCCGCGCCGACGTGCCGAACTGCCACCAGGCGATGTCGTGGGTGCCGAGCCGGGTCAGGTGCTCGGCGAGGTGGGTGAGCCACGGCCGCACGCGTGCGGCCCGCGCCGGCCCGTAGACGGCGGGCACGAAGCTGCTGAGCAGGTGCCGTTCGATCTCGTCCGGTGTGCCGAGCGCGAGCAGCGCCGCCGGGTCGTGGTCGGGCGTGTCGCTGTAGACGCGCCGGGCCAGCGACACCATCAACGGCGTGGTCAGCACCTCGGCCAGCGGCCCGCCCGCGCGCACCTCGTCGAGGACGGGTTTCCAGGCGCTGCCGCCCGGCCCGGTCCTGCGGGTGGTGCGGGGCAGGTAGCCGGCGAGGTCGTCGGCGGTGAGGTCGGCGAGCACGACCGCGGCGGCCGACGTCAGCACGTCGGTGCCGGCCACGGCGTCGCGGTACTCGTCGACGCGGCTGGTCAGCAGCAACGGCAGCGTCGTGGCGTTCAGCGCGAGGAGCGCGGACCGGTGCAGGCCCGTCGCGATCTCGTCGAACCCGTCGAGCACCGGCAGCACCCGCTGGGAGTCGACGAGCGTCGACGCGAGGGTGCCGCCGGGGCCGGGCGCCGACAGGAACGGGTACTCGCGGATCAGCTGCTCGGCGAGCCAGTCGCGCAGCCCGACGCGGCCGGGGTGCCACGAGCCGAGGCCGAAGATCACCGGGACCGGGTCGGCCGTGTCCCGCGCCGCCAGCAGGTCGAGGACGAACCGGGTCGTCAGCACGGTCTTGCCCGATCCGGCCCTGCCGAGCACGACGAGCCGTTTCGACGGCACCCGCCGGTAGACCTCGACCACCTGGTCGAGCCGTCCGGCGAGGCCGGCCTCGCCGCCGATGTTGAGCCAGCTGTCCCGCAACGCCTCCGGCGCCGCGTCCCACCGCACCGGCAGCGGCACCGGGTCGTGGACCTGCCGCTGCTCCTCCTCGCGCCGCCAGCGCGCCTCGATCGCGACCTTGAGGGTCTCGACCGTCTCGTGCAGCGGGTCGAACCGCGCCGGTGCGGCGACCGGTGGCTCGTCCCTGCCCGCCGCCGCGAACAGCTCGGCGCGTTCGGCGCCGGTCAGCTCCAGCGCGTCGGCCAGTGCGCGCACGGTGCCCATGCGCGGGTCCGTCCGTTCGCCGGTCTCCAGTCCGCGCACCGTGCGGATGCCCACGGTGGCGCGCTGCGCGAGCGCCTCCTGGCTCAATCCCGCCCGCTGCCGCCACTGACGCAGCAGTGAGCCGAGCTGGCTCGCCACGACCGCCCCCTAGTCCGGTTGATCACGAGCTTACCGAGACCACGCTGTTTCGTGATCACTTTGCCGCATGGCCGGTACCGTCCGTTTGGGGGAAGATCGCGGTCGTGCTCGCGCAGTGGCTCCACACTGTCCCACCGCTGCTGGTCTACGTCGTCGTGGGCCTGGTGGTGGGCATCGAGAGCGTCGGCGTCCCGGTGCCCGGCGAGATCGTGCTCATCACGGCCGCGTTGATGGCCTCGCACCACGACGGCGTCTCGCCGTGGGTGGTCGGCGCCTCCGCCACGGCCGGGGCGGTCATCGGCGACAGCATCGGCTATGCGCTCGGCAAGCGCTTCGGGCCGCGGATCTTCGGCTGGGCCGGCGAGAAGTTCCCGCGCCACTTCAGCCCCGCCAAGATCGACCGCGCCAGAGGGGTGTTCCACAGGTTCGGCGCCTGGGCGGTGTTCTTCGGCCGGTTCGTGGCGCTGCTGCGCATCCTGTCCGGTCCGCTCGCGGCGACGATGGGCCTGCACTACGGCAAGTTCCTGCTGGCCAACGCCACCGGCGGGCTGGCGTGGGCCGGGGGCACGACCGCCGTCGTCTACCTGCTGGGCGAGGCGGCCGAGCACTACCTCGCGGAGTTCTCGTGGGTGGCGCTGGTGGTGGTGCTGGTGGCGGCGGCGGGGTTCGCCGTCCGCTCCAGGCTGCGCCGGTCGTCCCGGTGACTACGCTGTTCCGACCCGATCCGACTGGGGAGACCACGATGGAATCGCATGTTCTCGACACCGGCGACGCCGCGATCACCTACGACGTGAGCGGCGAGGGCCGTCCGCTGATGATGATCGGCCAGCCGATGGACGCGAGCGGCTTCACGGCCCTGCGCGCGCGGTTCCCGGACCGCAAGGTGATCACCTACGACCCGCGCGGCATCGGCAGGAGCACCCGGTCCGACGGCCGCACCGACAACAACCCCGAGGTGCAGGCGGCGGACGTGCACGCGGTGATCCAGGCCGTCGGCGGCCCGGTCGACCTGTTCGCGTCCAGCGGCGGCGCCGTCACCGCGCTGGCGCTCGTCGCCACCTACCCGGACGACGTCGTCACGCTCGTCGCGCACGAGCCGCCGCTCATCGACGTCCTGCCGGACGCGGCCCTCGCGCGGCGGGCCCGGGACGCCTTCATCGAGGCGTACCAGGCCAAGGGCTGGGGCGCGGGCATGGCGGAGTTCATGCGGATGAGCTCGCACCAGGGCGAGTACACCGACGGGTACTTCGCGCAGCCGCCGGCGGACCCCGCGGAGATGGGCATGCCCGCCGAGGACGACGGCAAGCGCGACGACCCGTTGCTGGGCACCGCCTCGCTCGCCGTCACCGACTACGAGCTGAAGGCCGGCGCGCTCAACGCCGCGTCCACCCGTGTCGTGATCGCGGTCGGTGAGGAGACGGGCGACGCGTTCACCGCGCGCACCGCCGTGCACGCGGCGAAGCTGCTCGGGCAGGAGGCCGTCGTGTTCCCCAGCCACCACGGCGGGTTCCTCGGCGGCGAGTTCGGCTACGCGGGCAAGCCGGAGGAGTTCGCCGTCAAGCTCCGCGAGGTCCTCGGCTGACGTCCCGGTGCCTTCCCGCGGTGGTTCACCGCAGGAAGGCTTCGACCACCTCGGCCACCCGCAGGCCGCTCGCGAAGTCCGCCAGGTGCGGCGGGTGCTCGCCGCGCAGCGCCCGCGCGAAGAGCGTGAGCCGCGAGTGGTCCGACCCGGTCTGCTCCAACGGGACCGGCTCCCACGCGCCACCGTCCGACGTGGACAGCGCCGCCCACTGGCTGAGCCGCAACGACCTCTCGGTACCCCAGACCGTCCACTCGTAGACCTCGGGGCCTGCCAGCCCGGAGAACGCCGACACGTGCACCGGCACCCCGCCGCCGCGCAGCAGGCCGCGTGCCGCCACCTCGGCGGCTCCCGGCTCGGGGAAGTCCGACGACACCGACTCGACGGTGAGCGGGCCGAGCAACCGGTCGGTCAGGTAGACGAAGTGCGACAGGACCTCCCGCACGAACCCGCCCTGCTCGGACCGCGCGAGCCAGGTCGCGCCCTCCTGGAACGCCCTGGGCCAGCGCGGGAACTGCAGCCGGATCTCCACACCCCGCAGCGCGCCCAGTTCGGGCAGCCGGCGTTCGACCTCGATGGTGCCGGCCATGTCCGACAGCGCGAAGTTGACGGCGCTGGTCCGTCCTTCCGCGGCTTCGGCCATCGCGCGCGCCTCGCCGAGGTCGACGGCGAGCGGCTTCTCGCAGAACACCGCCTTGCCCGCGGCGAACGCCTCCAGCACGAGCCCGGCGTGCGTGGCGGGCGGGGTCGACACGTACACCGCGTCCACTTCGGACAGCACCTCGGCGAGCGAGGTGACGACGGGGACGTCGAGCGCGCGTGGCGCGACGTCGACGCCCGCGACGACGGTGTAGTCGGGATGTGCCCGCGCCGCCGTCAGCATCCGGGTGCCCATGGCGCCCAGGCCGACGACGGCGAGGCGGATCGGTTCGGCGGTCATGCGCCTATTCTGCCGGTGCCCACGCCTTCGACAGCTTCACCCTGCCGCCGGTCTGCAGCAGCGAGCCGGTGTAGAGGCGGGACGCGACGAGCAGGATCACCGCGACGGTCGCCGCGAGGATGCCCAGCGACACCAGCGCTTCCCACGCCTGTGCCTGCTGTGCGAACATCCGCACCGGCATCGCGATCCCGGCCGTGAACGGCACGTACGACATCACGGCGAGCACCGCGGGGTTCTCGAAGAAGATCTGCACCGCGAAGTACGGGCCCATCACCGCGAGCATCACCAGGCCCATCGTGGAGCCGAGGTCCTCCTGGCGGCTGACCAGCGCACCGGCGACCGCCCACATCGACGAGACGAGCACGAACCCGAACATCAGGAACGGCACGAACCAGCCCAGCGCGGGCACCACCACCGCCAGCAGCTCGGAGAGCCCGGCGACGCGCAGCGCGATGGGCGCGACGAGCGCGAGCACCACCACCTGGGCGAGCGTGAGGATCACGTGCCCGAGGATCTTGCCCGCCAGCAGCGCCCGCACCGGCACCGTCGACACGAGGATCTCGACGATCCGCGTCTGCTTCTCGGTCACGGTGCTCTGCGCGATGGCCGCGCCGCCCATGCCGAACATCAGGAACACCAGGCCGAACACGATCACGGTGACGGACCGCTGCGCGGAGCTCACCTCGGACGGTTCGAGCAGCTCGACCGGTGGCGCGTCGACGAGCTGGCTGATCACGCCGCTGGGCGGGTCGTTCAGCGCGACGACCTTGACCCCGGCGCCGTCCGGCACGATCGCCGCCTCGACGTCGTCGGAGCGGACCAGCTCGGTGGCCTCCTCGACGGTCGCGACCTCGCGCACGTCGAGCGGTTTGCCCTCGACGACGCGGGAGGCCGAGCCGACCACGGCGACCTTCGGGTCGTCGCCGCCGAACGCCGTCGGCAGCACGGTGAGCGCGAACAGGCCCGCGATCGTGACGATGAACCCGATCCAGAAGCCCTTCGTGGTGAGGAAGGTCCTCATCTCGCGTTCGGCGACCAGCCAGGTCGCCTGGGCGAACGACGTCCGTGCCATGTCAGATCACTTCCTTGAAGATCTCGTCGAGCGTCGGCACGACCGGGGTGAACGAACGGACCTCGCCGCGGTCCACTGCGGCCTTGAGCACCTGCTGCGGCACGGACTCGAACACGGCGCGCGGCCCGTCGAGCTCCACGAGCGTCACGCCGGGCACGTCGCGGACCCAGCCCGCGTCCTCCTCGACGACGATCTCGTAGCGTTCGCCCGCGCGGCTGCGGCGCAGGTGGTCGCGGGAGCCCTTCGCGGCGATCCGTCCCTTCGAGATGATCACGACGTCGTCGCAGAGCCGTTCCACGATCGCCAGCTGGTGGCTGGAGAACAGCACGGGCACGCCGTTGGCCGCCCGCTTGCGCAGCACGTCGAGGACCGTCTCGACGGCGATCGGGTCGAGGCCGGAGAACGGCTCGTCGAGCACGAGCACGTCCGGTTCGTGCACCAGCGCGGCGGCGATCTGCACGCGCTGCTGGTTGCCGAGCGACAGCTCCTCCAGCCGGTCACCGGCGCGGTCGCCGAGCTCCAGGTCGGCGAGCAGCGCGTCGGTGCTGGCCTCGGCGGTCGCCCTGTCGAGCCCGTGCAGGCGGCCGAGCCAGGCGATCTGGTCGCGCACCTTCATCTTCGGGTAGAGCCCGCGTTCCTCCGGCATGTAGCCGAAGTCCGGCCGGTGCTGCGGCCCGATCTCGGTCCCCTGCCAGCTCACCGTGCCCCCGTGCGCGGCGAGCACGCCCAGCACGATCCGCATCGTGGTGGTCTTGCCGGAACCGTTGGCGCCGAGGAACCCCGTCATCCTGCCGGGCTTGACATCGAAGCTGATGTCCTCGAGCACCCGGTGGTCGCCGAAGCTCCGGCTGATCCCCCTCACAGTCAACATGGGAGAAAGGTATGCGGCTCCGGCCAAGATCGCGTCCGTCGCGCGGCATCATCCTCGCGGAGGACCCCGGGTCACTTGCGGGAGCGCCAGCTGACCTTCGACGAACCCGTCTCCGGCGGGTCCTTCACGACGACCCGCACCGGTTTGCCGAGGAAGCCGGCGAACCGCGCGACGTGGCCCGCCAGCGCGTCGGTGTCGAAGCCCGGCAGTGGCCGCAGCTCCACGTCGACGGAGGTCTTCTTCATGACCCGCCGCCACAGTCCCGCGACCTGTCCGTCCTCGACGATCGTGGCGTGGAACATCCCGTTGTAGGTGGAGATCGGGATCTCCGGGTAGCGGGTGAAGAACGCGCCGCGGTCCTTGTAGCCGATCAGCAGCTCGTCGTACGCGGGGAGGAGGAACGCGCCGGAGGCGGGTTCGAGGCCGGGCGGCAGCCAGTACTCCTTGCCGTCGAGCTCCTCGCGCACGAGCGACGCCTTGACCGGGTCGAGCCCGCGGGCCGCCTCCCGCACGCCGATGCCGCACCAGTTGGCGAAGTCGGCGAGCGTCGCCGGGCCGTGGCTGCCGAAGAACCGCGACGCCAGCAGCGCCAGCGCCTCGTCGCCCTCGATCTCGCGCTGCCGGGGCGCCCACTCGTCCAGCAGCACGAACGTCTGCTCCTTGCCGCGCGGCGGTCCCGGCACGACGAGGCCCTCCTGGGCGAGGTGGATGAACGTGAAGTAGCTCTGCTGCCGGTCGTCCGGGATGCCCACGCCCGCCATCAGGTCGATCATCTCGCGCCGGGTGAGGCAGCCGCCGCCGGTCAGCGCCTCGACGAACGTCTTGCGCGCCAACGACATCAGCTCGGGCGTCATGTGGTGGTACTGCCACGCCCTCGGTGTCAGGCGGGCCAGGTCGCGGGCGCCGAAGAGGCCGAGCATCCACCGGACGTCCTCGGCGGGCACGTAGTGGATGGTGCCGCGCATGAGCCACGTGCGGACCACGCGGCCCGTCCGCAACGCCTCCTCGACGTCCGCGATGCGCGCGGAGGCGGTGCGCAGGCCCAGCGCCCACAACGACTGGCCGTAGTCCTGCCCCTGCACCGCCCCCAGTGACCGGACGACGTCCTCCGCCGACCCGAGCCGCCCGATGTTGCCGAGCCGCAGCGCCGCGATGTCCATCGGCCCAGTCTCACCGGTCCCGCTCCAGTCCCGCTCAAGCGGCGGCGCCCCTCAAGCGGTCCGGGCGCCCCTCAAGCCGGCCAGCGGCCCGTGTACCCCTCCGCCAGGTACCGCGACCCCGACTCCGACGCGACGACGGACGCCAGCTCGCCGAGCTGGCGCCGCACGTCGAAGTCCGTTGCGCCGGGCAGCGTGTGCAGCATGGTCGTCATCCAGTAGGAGAAGTGCTGCGCCTTCCAGACCCGGTCCAGCGCCCGCGGCCCGTACTCGTCCAGCGCCGCGGGGTCGTTGCGCCGCAGGGCCCGCTCGATCAGCTCGCTGAGCACCCGCACGTCGGCGAGCGCCAGGTTGAGCCCCTTGGCACCGGTCGGCGGCACGGTGTGGGCGGCGTCGCCCGCGAGCAGGAGGCTGCCGTGCCGCATGGGTTCCGCGACGAACGACCGGAACCGCAGCACCGTCTTCTCGGTGACGGGCCCCTCCTTGAGCGTGAACCCGTCCGGCCCGGCCACCCGTGCCTGCAGCTCCTCCCAGATCCGGTCGTCGGTCCACTCGGAGGGGTCGGTCTCCGGGTCGCACTGGAAGTACATCCGCTGGTGGGTGTCGGTGCGCTGGCTGATGAGCGCGAACCCGCGCGGCGAATGCGCGTAGACCAGCTCGGGCGCGCTGCGCGGCGCCTCGGTGATGATGCCGAACCAGGCGAACGGGTACTCGCGCGACCGGTGCGTGCGCACGGACTCGGGCACCTCGTTGCGGCAGACCGACCGGGACCCGTCCGCCCCGACGAGCAGGTCGCACCGCACCTCCTGCGGCCTGCCGTCGCTGTCGACGAACCGCATCGAGGGCGTGGTGACGTCGACCTCCGTCCCGCTCACCCCGAACCGGACGTCACCGTGGTCGCGTTCCCGCGCGTTCGCGAGGTCCACGAACACGGCGGTCTGCGGATACAGCCACACCGACTCGCCGACCAGCTTCCGGAAGTCGACCCGGTGGCTCTCCCCGCCGAACCGCAGGTCGATGCCCTCGTGCGGATGCCCGTCCCGCAACACCCGGTCGGACACCCCCGTGTCGACGAGCAGCCGAGCGCTGTCCGCCTCCAGAATGCCCGCGCGGACCGTGTTCTCGATCTCCTCACGAGTCCGGTTGTCGATCACGACGCTGTCGATCCCGCTGCGGGACAACAGATGTGACAGCATCAGCCCGGCGGGCCCCGCCCCGATGATCCCGACCTGCGTCCGGTTCACCGCTCCTCCAAGACTTCCCGCGCCACCGCGAACGCGTGGTTGGCGGCCGGCACGCCGCAGTAGATCGCGCTCTGCAACAGCACCTCGCCGATCTCGTCCTTCGTCAACCCGTTGCGCAACGCCGCGGCCACATGCATCCGCAGCTCCTCCCAATGCCCGAGCGCGATCAACGCCGTCAACGTCATCGCGCTACGCATCCGCCGATCAAGCCCCGGCCGCGTCCACACCTCACCCCACGCATAGCGGGTGATGAACTCCTGGAAGTCCTCCGTGAACGCATCCGGCGCCACCCGGTCGACGTGCGCGTCCCCCAGCACCTCACGCCGCACCTTCATGCCGTCCTCGTAGGACACCGCATCTCCTCCACCATCTCGGCCACCACTTCCGGAACCTCCGCGGGTGGCAGATGCCCGCACCCGCGGAGCTTCCGATCCGCCCCGTCCGGCGACACCACGACGTCGTGCTCCCCGACCACCACGTGCACCGGCCGGACGGCTTCTCCCGCCTCGAAGGCGGCCAGCGCTTCGCAGGCCAGCGCGTACGACTCCCGGTCGGTGTCCGCCAACGCCCTCAGCAGCCCGCCCGCCGTGTCCGGCTCCCGGGTGGTGAAGCCGGGCGCGAACCACCTCTGGGCCGAGCCTTCGACCATCACCGGTGTCCCTGCCCTGCGCACCAGTGCGGCCCGCTCATGCCAGTTGTCCGGCGTGCCGATTCGCTTTGCCGCCCCTATGGCGATGATGGTGCCGAACCTTGTTTCCCTGCTCGCCAGCTCCAGTCCGACCGCGCCGCTGAACGAGACTCCCGCGTAGGTCACCGGTCTGTTGTCGGCCAGGGCGGTTGTGCGGGCTTCTACCTCGTCGGCGATGTCCCGCACCGTGAAGGGGGTGGTGGTTGGCGGGCTGGCGCCGTGCCCCGGGAGGTCCCAGGCGATCACCTCGCCTGTCAGGTGGGTGGCGCATTGTCGCCACAGTTTGACGGCCGACGTGCCCAGGGACGGGCCGACGATCGTCAGCCGATCGGAGGACTCGGTGCCTGTCAGGCGCGTGAAGGCCAGTTCAACGGCCATTTTTGTCAGACCCCCTTGGGATCATGGGAGTGGGGGCTTCGCGCTCCCCCCGGAGGGGGGCCAGTCGGGATCGATTCCGATGGAGGGCGGCGTCGATGAACGCGTCGGTGGCGCCGAGGTAGGAGGTCAGGGCTGCTCGCTCGCCGGTGCAGGCCGCCTCCGGTGTCTCGCTGGTGGCGCTGGGAGTGGAGGTCACCTCCGCGCCCCCACCAGCGGCGCCAGAGCCAGAAGCCGCCCCGGCGCTCCCGTCCCGTTCCGCCAGCAGCTCCCCCGCCGCCTCCACAGCCCGCCGCTCCATCACCCCGGCGTGCACCTCCAGCCCTTCCACCAGCTCCGCCCCCTGAGCAGCCGCCACCGCCGTCAGCTCCAGCAGCCCCCGAAGCGCCGGCCACTCGGCGTGCCAAGCCCCGTCCGGTCGCTCGTCGCGGGCACGCGAAGCGCAGAGGTGCAGCTGCGCCCCCAGCTGCGGCGCCTGCAACGCGGCACTGTTCACCAGCACCGACAACACCGGGTTCCGCTTCTGCGGCATGGTCGAGGACCCGCCCCGCCCGGCCACCGCACCCTCGGACAGCTCACCGATCTCGGGACGCCCCAACGTCAACACGTCCCCGGCGATCACGCCGAGCGCGTCGCACACCTCCACCAACGCGTCACCAAGACGCGTCACGGGCGTGCGTTGCGTGTGCCAGGGCAGTCCGGGCCAAGACAACCCCAAGAACGAAGCGAACGAAGCAGCACCGGCAAGCGGGTCCACCACAGCAGTAGCACGGGACAACGTCCCAGCCGCCCCACCGCACTGCACAGGGAAAGACAGCGCGGATAACGCGGACAACGCGTCGAGCACGCCGACAAGCCACCGGGCGGCTTTGAGGCCGAACGTGATCGGCACAGCGAACTGGGTGAGCGTCCGGCCCGCCATCAAGCTGGACCGGTGTTCCTCGGCCAAAGCCGCCAAGCGGGTGGCGACGCGGTCCAGATCAGCCGACACGCGCCGGACCACGTCGCGGGACAGCAGCATCAGTGCCGTGTCGAGGACGTCCTGGCTCGTCAGTCCGGTGTGGACGGGGACGGAGACCTGGGCGCGGAGCGCTTTCACCAGTGCCGGCACGGGGTTTCCCGCTGCCTCGACGTCGACGGGGTCCAGTGACGGCACGGACACGGAGATCGTCGAACCGAGGACGCGGGCCCACGCCACCTCGACGTCCACCAGTGCGCGCAGCAGTGCCTCGTCGTCGGCCAGGCCGGCGGCTCGGTGGGAACCGGGGTGCAGCACCGTCACGTCCTCGGGTAGCGGAGGAACGCCGTCTGGGACGGGCCTTGCAGGTGGATGTCGAAGCGGAGCCTGCCGTCGTCCTCGCGCACGGCCTCGAGGCCGTCCAGGGCGTCGGCGGCTCCTGGCAGGTAGATGCGGGTGAACAGGCGGTCGAGCAGGCCGCGGGCGAAGATCGTCACGGCGAAGAACGGCAGGCCAGGCTCGATCGTGCTGAACCAGTAGTGGCCGGCGGCGTCGGTGCAGCTGCGGCCCCAGCCGGTGAAGGCCGCGCCGCGGCGTCGCAGCGAGCCGGTCTCGCGGGGCACCGTGCCGGCGGCGTCGGACTGGCGGATCTCGATCATGGCGTCGGGCACCGGGTCTCCGGCGCCGTCGCGGACGTGGCCGTGCAGCACCACGGAACCGGCCGAGCCGAACGGCACCAGCTCGGCGTCGCCGGGGTAGGCGAGCGCGTGGTGGAAGAACGGGCCGACGGTCTGCCCGGGGGTGGTGTCAGTCATCGGACGGCTCCAGGTGGGTGGCGTGGCTTCCGGTCAGCACGATGTCCCACCGGTAGCCGAGCAGCCACTCGTGTTCGGAGCTGTCGTGGTCGTAGGAGGCGACGAGGCGGGCGAGTGCCGCGGGGTCGGTGATCGACTGGGCGATGGGGTCCAGTGCCAGCAGCTGGTCGCCGGGGAAGTACATCTGCGTGATCAGGCGCTGGGTGAAGTCCGTGCCGAACAGCGAGAAGTGGATGTGCGCGGGCCGCCACGCGTTGTGGTGGTTGCGCCACGGGTAGGGGCCCGGCCTGATCGTGGTGAACGAGTAGTGGCCGTCGTCGTCGGTCAGGCAGCGGCCGACGCCGGTGAAGTTCGGGTCGAGCGGCGCCGGGTGCTGGTCGCGCTGGTGGGAGTAGCGGCCGGAGGCGTTGGCCTGCCAGATCTCCACGAGCTGGCGACGCACCGGGCGTCCGTCGCCGTCGAGGACGCGGCCGTGGACGCGGATGCGTTCGCCGACCGGGTCGCCGCCGCGCTGGACGGTCAGGTCCGCCTCGACCGGGTCCACGTCGGAGTGCCCGAACACGGGGGCCACCAGCTCGGCGCCCTCCGGGTCGACGAGCTGGAGCTCCTTGGTCGGATGGCGCAACGCCGTGCTGCGGTAGGGGGCGAAGTCCAGCAGCGGTGCCCGCCCCGGTGACTCGGCTTGGATCTTCGCGATCTCGTCGCTGATCTCGTGCTGGCTGCTCGTCACGCGACCGGACGTTAGGGACGTGATCACCCCGCCGTCGACAGACCTTTTCCACTGAACGGAAAGGCACTGACTCGACGCCGAGAGACGGCCGCTCATATCGGGCTCATGCGGAGGGCCGGCGTGCGGGAGCAGATCGTCGATGCCGCGTTTCGAGCACGGGCCGCGGCCATCACCACCGCGGTCGGCGAACGCGAGGCCAAGGACGGAGCCTCGTTCGCCGCCTTCTTCACGGTCGCGTTCGACGTCGTCCGGCCCGGACATCGTCACCAGGCCGGAGGCTCCGCGGGCGGGAGGGCATCGTCCACGTCGTGGCGATCAACATCTGGCTACGCCACGTCTGAAACAGGGCCTAACCCGCCGCGCAGGGCGCTCCGTCGAGCGTGAACGACTCGGGCACCGAGTTGCGGCCGGACATCGTGCCGTTGAACCCGATCGTCACGGACCCGTCGGGGACGATCAACGCGGTGTAGCCGGCGTTGGTGACGGTGACGTCCGCGCCGGACTGGGCCGCCGTGGCGTTCCACATCTGCGACACGGTCTGGCCGTCGGCGAACGTCCACCGCAGCGTCCAGCCGTCGATCAGCACGCTGCCGATGTTGCGCACGGTCACGTCGGCCTGGAACGCGCCGGGCCACTGGGTGCCGATCCGGTAGACGACCACGCACGACGGTGACGGCGGGAGCGAGGTCTGCGTCGTCGGTCCACCGCAGCTCCAGAGACCGAGCTTGGCCCGTGACGCCTCGGTCTCGGCCTCGGTCAGCGGGCCGCCGTCGACTCCGGCGGCGGTGCGCAGCATCCCGGCGCGGACGGCGGCGAGCGCGTAGTCGGTGCCGTCGGGCAGCGCGAGCGACACCTCGCCGGGGCTCACGCTGGTGACGCCGACCTCCTTGTCCAGCAACGTCTTCGTGGCGAACTCGCGGGCTGCGGCGGCGACGCACGGCGTGGGTTCGGCGACGAGGGAGACGCGGACGCGCGAGCCGTTGGCCAGCTCGACGGTGCGACCGTCCACGACGGCACTCACCTTTGTGGACTGCGGTCTCTCCTCGGCGGGGGCGGAGCTCCGCGCGCCGGGGACGGGCCTGCCGTCGTGCTCGGCCGTGCAGGAGGCCGTGAGCAAGGTCAACAGCACCAAGATGTGCTTTCGTGCTGCCATAGGACGAATCTATCCCCGCCGTCCGCGTCCGCAATCGGCTGTTCGGCGTTGATCAAGTCGGGCTTTCGGAGGCCACCCTTTGACATACCCATACCCCCCTAGGGTATAAAGGAAAGGAGCCCACCGCTCCCCCGGCGCACCCGCCGGCCGCGCGGTGGCCGGAGAAGGAGCGAGACGTGCACGGCTACGCCGAGACCAAGACCGCCCACCTGCGCCGCCTCCGCCGCGTCGAAGGCCAGGTCCGCGGCTTGCAGCGGATGATCGAGAACGACGAGTACTGCATCGACGTGCTCACCCAGATCTCCGCGGCCACTCGGGCGTTGCAGGCGGTCTCACTGGGGTTGCTCGACGAGCACCTCAAGCACTGCGTGAGCCAGGCCATCAGCGAGGGCGGGGACACGGCCGGCGCGAAGATCGCGGAAGCCAGTGACGCCATCGCACGCCTGGTCCGCTCCTAAACCGAGGAGAAGACATGAGCGAGTCCGTCCACACCGTCACCGGCATGACCTGCGGGCACTGCGCCGGCGCGGTGACGGAGGAGATCAGCCGCATCGACGGGGTGAGCGACGTGGCCGTCGACCTGCCGACCGGGCGGGTCACGATCACCAGCGCCACCCCGGTCGCCCTCGACGACGTGCGGGCCGCCGTCGCCGAGGCCGGTTACGAACTGGTGGGCTGAGCGGTGCGAACCGGGTTCAAGGTCGCGCTGTACGGAGTGGCCCTGGCCGTCGTGTTCGGCGGCACGTGGGCCGCCGGCGCCGCGGTCGGACCGAGCGACACACCGGTCGCCGCGGAGATGGCGCACGGTGAAGAAGCGGCACATGGCGGGCACGAGTCCGCGGCGTCCGCCATCCCGCCGGGACTGTCCGTGTCGGAGAACGGCTACACGTTGCGGCTCAAGCCGGACAGCGCGCTGAGCTTCGACATCGCGGGACCGGACGGGAAGCCCGTCACGAAGTTCGCGGTGGAGCACGAGAAGCGGCTGCACCTCGTCGTCGCGCGGCGGGACGGGACGCGGTTCCGGCACGTCCACCCGGAGATGGCGCGGGACGGCACCTGGTCGGTGCCGCTGTCCCTCCCGGACGCGGGCAGCTACCGGGTGTTCGCCGACTTCCGGCCGGAGGGCGGGCCCAAGACCACGCTCGGCGCCGACGTCGAGGTGCCCGGCGACTACCGGCCCGTGGCGCACGCCGTCAGCCGCACGTTCAGCGCGGACGGTTACGAGGTAACCCTGGACGGCGAGCTGAGGACCGGTGAGGCGTCGGCCGTCACCGTGTCCGTCACCAAGGACGGCAGGCCGGTGACGGACCTGCAGGACTACCTGGGCGCGAAGGGCCACCTGGTCGCGCTGCGGGGGGCCGACCTGGCCTACCTGCACGTGCACCCGGAGGAGGGCGACCGGGTGAGGTTCGCGGTCGAGGTGCCGACGGCCGGGCTGTACCGGCTGTTCCTCGACTTCCGGCACGGGGACGTCGTCCGCACGGCCGAGTTCACCCTGACCACGCACGAGGAGGACGGTCATGGCCACTGACACGATCGAGATCTCGATCGGCGGCATGACCTGCGCCTCCTGCGCCGCGCGGATCGAGCGCAAGCTCAACAAGCTGGACGGCGTCGAGGCGTCGGTCAACTACGCGACCGAGAAGGCGCGCATCAGCTACGCGGGCGACCTCACGCCCGCGGACCTGGTCAAGGTCGTCGAGGACACCGGCTACACCGCCGAGCTCCCCGCGCCACCGGACCAGCCCGCCGACCGTCAGGAGGACGACGGCCCGACGCGGTCGTTGCGGCACCGGCTGGTCACCTCGGTGGTGCTGAGCGTGCCGGTGATCCTGCTGGCGATGGTGCCGGCGTGGCAGTTCACCTACTGGCAGTGGCTGTCGCTGGCACTGGCCGGGCCGGTCGTCACGTACGCCGCGTGGCCGTTCCACAAGGCCGCGTGGACGAACCTCCGGCACGGCGCCGCCACGATGGACACGCTGATCTCGCTGGGCGTCGGCGCGGCGTTCCTGTGGTCGCTCTACGCGCTGTTCCTGGGTACAGCGGGCACGCCTGGCATGACGCACGGGTTCACGTTCACCGTCGAGCGGATGTCCGGCAGCGGCAACGTCTACCTCGAGGTCGCGGCGGGCGTCACGATGTTCATCCTCGCCGGGCGCTACTTCGAGGCCCGGTCCAAGCGGCGGGCGGGAGCCGCGCTGCGGGCGTTGCTGGAGCTGGGCGCGAAGGACGTGGCGGTGCTGCGCGACGGCCGCGAGGTCCGGGTCCCGACCGGCGAGCTGCGCGTGGACGACCGGTTCGTGGTGCGGCCGGGCGAGAAGGTCGCCACGGACGGTGTCGTCGAGGACGGCACCTCCGCGGTCGACGCGAGCATGCTGACCGGCGAGTCCGTGCCGGTGGAGGTGCGTCCCGGTGACGCGGTCACCGGCGGCACGGTCAACGCGGGCGGGCGGCTCGTCGTGCGGGCCACCAGGGTCGGCGCGGACACCCAGCTCGCGCGGATGGCGAAACTCGTCGAGGACGCGCAGAACGGCAAGGCCGAGGCGCAGCGCCTCGCGGACCGGATCTCGGCGGTGTTCGTGCCGGTCGTGATCGCGCTCGCCGTCGGCACGCTGGGGTTCTGGCTCGGCACGGGCGGCGGCGCCGGTGCGGCGTTCACGGCCGCGGTCGCGGTGCTGATCATCGCCTGCCCGTGCGCGCTGGGCCTCGCGACCCCGACGGCGCTGCTCGTCGGCACGGGCCGGGGTGCCCAGCTGGGTATCCTGATCAAGGGCCCGGAGGTGCTGGAGTCGACCCGCCGGGTGGACACGGTCGTGCTCGACAAGACCGGCACCGTCACGACCGGGCGGATGAGCCTGATCGGCGTGCACACCGCCGAGGACGAGGCCGAGGTCCTGCGGCTGGCGGGAGCGCTGGAGAACGCGAGCGAGCACCCCGTCGCGAAGGCGGTCGTGGCGGCGGCGGGCGACGTGCCCGAGGTCGAGGACTTCCGCAACGTCGAGGGGCTCGGCGTGCAGGGCGTCGTCGACGGCCACGCGGTGCTCGTCGGCCGCGAACGGCTGCTGGACGACTGGAGCATCAGGCTCGGCGAGGACCTGGCCGAGGCCAAGGCCGAAGCCGAACGGCAGGGGCGCACGGCGGTCCTGGTCGCGTGGGACGGCCAGGCACGGGCTGTGCTCGTGGTCGCCGACACGGTGAAGCCCACGTCGCGGGAGGCGGTCGGCCGGCTGCGGGCGCTCGGCCTGCGCCCGGTGCTGCTGACCGGCGACAACGAGGCGGCGGCGCGGGCGGTGGCCGCCGAGGTCGGCATCGACGAGGTCATCGCGGAGGTGCTGCCCGCGGACAAGGTCGACGTCGTCAAGCGGCTGCAGGACGAGGGTCGCGTGGTCGCGATGGCCGGCGACGGCGTGAACGACGCGGCGGCGCTGGCGCAGGCCGACCTGGGCCTCGCGATGGGCACCGGCACGGACGTCGCGATCGAGGCGAGCGACCTCACACTGGTGCGCGGCGACCTGCTGGCCGCCGCGGACGCGATCCGGCTGGCCAGGCGCACGCTCGGCACGATCAAGGGCAACCTGTTCTGGGCGTTCGCCTACAACGTCGCCGCGCTGCCCCTGGCCGCGCTCGGCCTGCTCAACCCGATGATCGCGGGGGCGGCCATGGCGTTCTCGTCGGTGTTCGTGGTGAGCAACAGCCTGCGGCTGCGGGCGTTTCGCTGACGCGCCCCACACGGGTGGTCTCGTAACCTCGGTACGTCGGTTCCCGAAGCGAAGGAGCGGTCGTGCCGAGGTTCGCCCTGGTCGTGGCGTTGCTGACAGCGCTGGCGGCGTGCACCTCGACCCCGTCGGCGCCCGACCCGGCCCCGGTGCCGGAGTCGAGCGCCCCGCCCGCCGAGGAGAAGCAGGTCCACCTGTCGCTCGGCGACTCCTACGCCACCGGCTACGCGCCGGGCGGCAAGGGCACCAGCTTCGCCCAGCTCGTCGCCGAGGACGCCGGGCTGGACCTCGTCAACCTGGCCTGCGACGGCGCCACGTCCGCCGACCTCGCCGCCAAGCCCGCCTGCGGACCGGCCGCGAACGGCAAGACCCAGCTCGACGCGGCCGTCGAGACGCTCCAGACCGGCAAGGTCAGCCTGGTCACGCTCGTGATCGGCGGCAACGACCTGACGCCGTGCGCGCTCGCGCAGGACCCGGTGGAGTGCGCGACCAGGACCGTGGCCGGCATCCAGACCAACGTCGCGGGCGTGCTGACCGAGCTGCGCGCGGCGGCGCCGGACGTGAAGATCGTCGGGCTGACCTACCCGGACGTGTTCCTCGGCGCGTGGGTGAACCCGTCGTTCCCCAACGGCCAGAACCTCGCCCGCCTGTCCGTGACGATGTTCCAGGACTTCAACACGCGGATCGCGGCCCAGTACGACAAGTTCGGGGTGAGGTTCGCCGACGTCACGGACGCGACCGGCGGTTTCGGCGCGCTCACCGAGCTGACCCAGGACCCCAAGTACGGGCAGATCCCCGGTCCGGTCGCGAAGGTCTGCTCGCTGACGTACTTCTGCGACCGCACGGACGTGCACCCGACGCCGGAGGGCCACCGGGCCATCGCGGACGCCGTCACGGCGGCGCTCCGCTGACTCCGCTCCCCCGGTTGGTGGTCTTCACCCGAACCGGGGCACGATCACGTCCGTACAACCCGAAAGACCCTGTCCTGCGGCCGCCGCAGCTGACAGGCTTCGGAACCGTTGCCGCAGCGAGGAAGTGACGATGACCGTGCTCCCGCACAGCACCGATGCCCTGCACCGGCTCAGCGATGCCGTGGACGGGTTCCTGCGCAGTGAGAAGGAGCTGAACCTCGCGGACCCGGCCGTCAACCCGCTCGTCGGAGGCCGGTTCCGCGCGCTCGGCACACAGATCGGCGCCTGCGTCCTCGCGGGCGTTCCCGAGGAGCAGGTGTCCGCCACCGTCCGGCCCGCGCGCGACGTCCTGGCGCGGTCGCCGCTGCTGCGCGACGAGAACGAGTGGGCCCGCGGCTACCCCAGCGACTTCCGGCTCGTCGAGCACGTCCTCGCGCAGGCCAACGGCGGCGCTCCCGGCACGCTCGGCTGGCACGTCGAGGCCCAGTTGCAGGGGTCGGCGCTGGCCCAGCAGCTGCGCAACCGCGTGGCGCACCAGACGCGGCTGATCGGCGACTGCCTCACCGCGCCCCGCTCGGGTCCGCGGTCGGTCCTGGTGATCGACTCCGGCGCCGCCCCCGACCTGCGCGCCCTGCCGCCCTCGATCCTGCGGCCCGGTGACAGGGTCGTGCTCACCGACGTCGACCCGGACGCGCTGGAGCTGGCGCAGAAGCGGCTCGGCCCGCTCAACGAGGCCACCACGACGGTCCCCGGCAACGTCTTCCGCGCGATCCCCAAGCTCGCCGAGCTAGGCCCGTACGACCTGGTGCTCGCCAACGGCCTGTACGGCTACCTCAACGACCGCGCGGCCGTGCGGCTCACCGAGGCCGTGCTGACCAGGCTGTGCCGCCCCGGGAGCACGTTCTACTTCGCGGGGACGGTGCCCGGCAACGAGTTCCGCTGGCCGTTGGAGCACCTGATGGACTGGTCCGTCGTGGAACGCGACGAGCAGGCCGTGCGCGCGTTGCTGCCGGGTTGTGACGTGTCGACCGGCCACGACCAGACCGGTCTCGCGCTGCTCACGCACGTCCGGGTGCGCTGACCCCGGCGGTCAGCACAGGCCGCGGGCGACCCGCGCGACGAACGCCACGAGCCGCTCGGGCGGGAACCCGTCCGGGTCGGTGAGCACGAGCCGCCCGGACATCTCGGCCAGCGCGAGCATCGCGTGGCCGAGCAGTCCGGCGTCGGGACCGTCCTCCTCCAGCCGTGCGGCGACGAGCTCCTGCACCTGGGCGAGGACGGTCGCGCGCACCAGCTCGACCTCGGCGCGGAACTCGCGGGGCGTGCCCTCGGGCGGCAGCAGCACGAGCCGCCAGCGGTCCGGCGCCTCGACGACGGCGGTCACGAACGCGCGGACGGCGTCGACGAAGGCGTCCTCCGCCGGCCGCGCGTCGTCTTCGCAGCCGGTGGGCAAGGCGGCGAGGACCTGTTGGGTCGCGCGGGCGCCCTCGCGTTCCAGCAGGGCTCCGACCAGCGCGGCGCGGTTCGCGAAGAGGTCGTAGAGCACTGGTTTGGTGACCTCGGCCTGCCGTGCGACGGCCTCCATCGTCACCGCCTCGAAGCCCGCGGGGATGAGGGCCAGCGCGGCGTCCAGCAGCTGCTCGCGGCGCTGCTCCGGCGGCAGGCGGCGGGCGTACTTGCGGCGCGTTGTGCTCACCGGGCCATATTGCTACGGTGGCGTAGCTTTTACAAAGCTACGGCGGCGTAGCAATTGGGCCGAGGAGGAACCGTGCGGGTGCGTTCCGGAGAAGTCGACCTCGCCGTGCAGGTGCGCGGCACGTCCGGACCCGTCGTGCTGCTGGTGCACGGGTACCCCGACACGCACGAGGTGTGGGACCGGGTCGCTCCCCTGCTGGAGCAGGACTTCCGCGTCGTCACCTACGACGTGCGGGGCGCCGGCGCGTCGACCGCCCCGTTCACGGAGGACGGCTATCGGCTCGAACACTTGGCGGCGGACCTGTTCGCGGTGATCGACGCCGTGAGCCCGGACGAACCGGTGCACCTCGTCGGCCACGACTGGGGCTCGATCCAGTCGTGGGAGGCGGCGACCACGCCCGGCGCGCGCATCGCCACGTTCACGTCGATCTCCGGACCGTGCCTCGACCACCTGGCGCACTGGACGCGGCAGGGCCTGTCCGTCGCGCGCGTCCGGCAGTCGCTGAGGTCCTGGTACGTCGCCGCGTTCCACCTGCCCGCCGTCGGGCCGTGGGTGTGGCGGCGGTTCCTGGCCAGGAACTGGGCGACCGTCCTGCGCCGGTCGGAGGGGGTCGTCGTGACGCCCCCGCCGACCCTGGCGGACGACGCGGTGCGCGGCATCTCGTTGTACCGGGCCAACATCCGCCCGGTCATGCGCGCACCGCGCGACCGCGTCGCCACCATGCCGGTCCAGGTCGTCGAGCCGCTCAGGGACCGCTACATCCGCACCGGCCCGCTCGACCTCGAACGCTGGGCGCCGTCACTGCGCCGCGCCCCCGTCGCCGCCGGGCACTGGGCCGTGCTCAGCCACCCGGCCGAGATCGCCCGCCTGGTGCGCAGGTTCATCACGGACCTGACCGACTGATCGCCACGCCGAAGGCTCCGCCCGACTTTGCCCGTCCCACCCACCCGTGTGTCATCCCCCAGCGTCCCCGCCTCCCCCGCGTGACGCGGCTTTAGTACGCGGGGCCCCCGCGTACTGTCCAGGCGAACGAAAGGGCCCCGCGTGCGGCAAGGGAAACGCGAAGGGGAGTCGGGTGCGGGGAGGGGTGTTACGGAGAGTGCTTTCCGGGAGCAGGCTTAGACCTCGGCCGGTTCCCCGCCGAACGCCGCCGCGAGCCGCAGCCACGGCGCGGCCTCCTCGGCCCTGCCCAGCCGCTCCAGGGTGCGGCCGAGCAGCAGGTGCGCGTAGTGCTCGACCGGGTCGCGGTCCACGACCACCCGCAGCACCGCCTCGGCCTTGCCCAGCTGCGCCGAGTGGTAGTACGCGCGGGCCAGCAGCAGGTGGAGGTCCGTCTGGAACGGCACCTCCTCCGCGACATCGGCCAGCAGCGCGGCGGCCTTGGCGTAGTCCCTGGTGCCGAACAGCGCCTTCGCCCGCTCCCACTTGTCGGCCGCGGTCTCCACGTACTCCGCGTCGAACAGGTGCCGGACGGTGACCCAGCGGTCGGCCGCCACCTCCCCGTTCGGCTGGTAGGCGTTGAAGTTGTTGTCCATCGAACCTCCCTTCCGGCCACTGCAACGCCAGGGAGCCCGCGTTATTCCAGCAGCGGCAACGGCTCGAACCGGCGAACGACGACCACGCAGTGCGCATCTGCTCCGCGACGTCGTCGGTGTCCGCCGTGACCTCGCCGAGCACCGCCGCCGACCACGGGCGCGAACGGGATCACCTTGTGCGCGGCCTGTCCCCACCGCCCCGCGAACTGCCCGATCTTCGCCATCACCTCGCCCCCGGCCATCGGCAGCACCGCGGGTTCCACTGTGGACAGATCGGCGACCGCGGGCCGCAAGCCGGGCTCGGCGTCGCACACCGCCGCGATGTCGGCGGCCGGCTCCGGCGTGAAGAACGTGCCGCGGCACCGAGCCCGTCCATGCCGAACATCCCGGCCTGAGGCGGCGGCGGGCCGAACACCGACACGTCCCGCACGCCCGCACCGGGTGGGGCGCGGCGAACCGCAGCTCACCGACCGGGGGCGCGGCGAACGGGATGCCGCGGAAGACCGCGACCCCCTCCTCCACCGCGCCGCGCACCGTTCCGGCACCGACCCGCGCTTCGACCATGCGCGGATGGTCGTCCGGCCCGCCCGCGGGCGCCAGGCATTTTCGGCCGGACGCCCGGCGCGGCCTCAGTTCCCCGCGGCCAGCCAGTCCGCGAGGCTCGTCGGCTGCGGCGAGGCTCCCTCGCCGGGCACCAGCTGCCTGCCGGTCAGCGGCGTGCCGAAGTACCGGGCCTCCGGGTCGCCCACCACCTCGCGCTCGTCCCCGCGGTGCGCCAGCACGGTCCTGACCCAGCCGTCCATCGTGAGCTCCTCCGGCCCGCCGATCTCCAGCACGCCGCCGACCGGCTCGGTCGCGGCGGTCCTGGCCACCACCGCGGCCACGTCGGACGCCGCGATCGGCTGCACGCCGCCGTGCGGGAGGCGCACGGTGCCCGCCTCGGTCGCCGAGTTCGCGATGGCTCCCGCGAACTCGAAGAACTGGGTGGCGCGGACGATCGAGTACGTCAGGCCGGACTCGGCGACGAGCTTCTCCTGCGCCGCCTTCGCGCGCAGGTAGCCGGACTCGGGCAGCTCGTCCGCGCCGACGACGGACAGCGCGACGTAGTGGCCGACGCCCGCCTCCGCTGCGGCACGGGTCAGGTTGGTGGTGGCGGCGGTGAAGAAGCTCATCACGTCGTCGTCGGCGAACGACGGCGAGTTCGACACGTCGACCAGCACGTCGGCGCCCTCCAGCACCTCCTTGACGCCCTCGCCGGTCACCGTGTCCACGCCGCTGGCGGGCGAGGCGGGCACGGCGTCGTGGCCGTGCTCACCGAGCAGCCGCACGACCTGCCTGCCGATCAACCCGGTGCCGCCGATGACAACGATCCTCATGGGTCAGTTCCTCTCGTGAACCCGCCCGTCGCGGGTGTTCACGAGCTAGGACAGGACAGCCCCGCCGGTTGTGACAGCCCTATCGGAACGCGTGCAGCTTCTCCGGGTTGACCAGCCACATCACCTGGTCGATGCCGTCGGCGGACGCCGTCACGGTGATCACGGCGTAGGTGCCGGAGCCGTTGCGCAGCCGGACGGCGGCCTGACCGTTCGCCTCCACGTACGAGGCGTCCGCGCCGGCCCAGAACCCCGGCGCCCAGGCCGCGAAGATCCGCGCCACCGCCGCCGCGCCGACCAGCGGACGGCCCGCCGCCCGCACCTTGCCGTCGCTGTCGGAGTAGCTCACGACGTCCTGCGCGAACAGCCGCTCCAGCGCCGCGAGGTCACCCACCTGCGCCGCCGCGACGAACGCCTCCAGCAGCCTGCGCTGGTCGGCCCGTTCGACCGGGGCGCGGCGCTCGTCGGCCAGGTGCTTGCGCGCCCGGCTGACCAGCTGCCGTGCGGCGGCCTCGCTGGTCCGGACGATCTCGGCGATCTCCTTGTACGGGTAGTCGAACGCCTCCCGCAGCACGTACGCGGCCCGTTCGGTCGGCGTGAGCTTCTCCAGCAGCAGCAACACCGCGAGCTCCAGCACCGCGCCCCGTTCCGCGCCGAGCTGCGGGTCCGCAGCGGTGTCGACGGGCTCGGGCAGCCACGGGCCGACGTAGGTCTCGCGGCGCGCCCGTGCGGTCTGCGACGCGTTGATCGCGAGCCGGGTGACGGCCGTCGCCAGGTACGCCTCGGGGTTGCGCACGGCGGCGCGGTCCGCGGCCTGCCAGCGCAGCCACACCTCCTGCACCAGGTCCTCGGCGTCGGCGACACCGCCGGTCATCCGGTAGGCGATGCCGAACAACCTCGGCCGGACCGCCGCGAACACCGACTCGGCCTGGTCGGGAGAGATCATGGCGTCCACCGTAGCGACCGCGGCGGAATCCGCGTGCGCGACGCGGGTCCGACCCCGCAGACTGACGCCGTGACGACCAGGCCGGAGCCGCCCCTGACCGGCGGCGAACGCGAGACGCTGCGCGCGTTCCTCGACTTCCACCGCTCCACCCTCGCGATGAAGTGCGAGGGGCTGTCCGACGACGAGCTGCGCCGGCGCTCCATGCCGCCCTCCACGCTCACGCTGCTCGGCCTGGTCCGGCACATGGCCGAGGTCGAGCGCACCTGGTTCCGCAAGGTCATCAACGGCGAGGACCTGCCGCTGGTGTGGTCGGACGACGGTGACTACCAGGTCGCCTACGACGCCTCCGGGTCGAGCAGGGCGGAGGCGTTCGAGGCGTGGCAGGCCGAGGTGGAGCACTCCCGCCGCATCGAGCGCGAGGCCGAGTCGCTCGACATGACCGGCTACCAGCCGCGCTGGGAGGCGGAGGTGTCGCTCCGGCTGGTCCTGCACCACCTGTGTCACGAGTACGCGCGGCACAACGGTCACGCGGACTTCCTGCGCGAGGGGATCGACGGCGTCACCGGCGCGTGAGGACGGTCCTAAGTGGACCGGAGCGGCCCCGTGGCTTCGATCCGGCGGCGCCGGGTACCCCCTCACGACGCCGCCCTAGTCCCGAGGGCGGCCCGGCCAGGAGGTGACCGTGCTCTTCCACGTGCGCATGGACGTGGCGCTGCCCCACGACCTCGACCCCCACCGGCGGACCGAGCTGCTCCACGCCGAGCGCGACAGGCTGCTGGAGCTGCAGAAGATGGGCGTCTGGACGCACCTGTGGCAGGTGGTCGGGCAGTACGGGGCGATCGGGATCCTCGACGTGCCGACCAACGACGAGCTGCACGCGTTCCTGTCGTCGTTGCCGTTGTGGGAGTTCATGCGGGTCGAGGTCACGCCGCTGGCCACGCATTCGTCCGACCAGGACGCCCAGCCCTGATTTACCGCTGTCTAACCGGCGCGGCCCACGGTGGGGCATGCGCAAAGTCATGTTGATCCTGCCCGCCGTGCTGCTGTCCGCTCTCGCCGCGACCGGCACCGCCCAGGCCGAGTCGGCGCCGTCCTGCCCCGGCACGGTCCAGATCGGGGCCACCGCCTACATCCAGAAGAACGGCACGACCATCGCCTCGGTCAAGCAGTTCAAGGGCTGCGGCAAGAACTGGGCCTACACCTACGTCTGGGACTCGCACGCCTCGAAGCCCGGCAGCTTCTCCTCCAGCGCCGCGATGGTCATCAGCGGCAAGCGCGACTACGGCAGCAACGTCAACGGCACCAACAAGCAGGACGTCTGGTCCAAGGGCACCGACTCGCTCACCAAGTGCACCCGCGCGTACGGCGAGGTGTGGGGCGACGGCAACGTCTACTGGGCGCAGACCGGCGAACGCTGCTGACCTCCGGGCTAGGAACCGAACCGGCGCCGCGCCTCTTCGATCTCGTCGAGGTACCGCGAGGTCCACGCGCACATCGCGTCCACGGTGGCCCGCAGCGCCTGTCCCGGCTCGGTCAGCGTGTAGTCGACGCGGGGAGGCACGGTCGGGTGCACGACGCGGTGCACCAGGCCGTTGCGCTCCAGCAGGCGCAGGTTCTGGGTCAGCATCTTGTGGCTGATGCCGTCGACCTCGGTCTTCAGCTCGGTGAAGCGCTTGGTCGAGTCGCCGATAGTCTCGACGATCAGCAGCGCCCACTTGTTCGCGATGTCGGAGAAGATCTCGCGCGCCAGCGAGTCGGCCCGCGCGAGGTCTCCCCGCTTCCGGTCCGGCAACGCCGCGTCCCTGCTGAGCTGCTTGCTCACCTTCTGGTTCCTCACTCACGAAAAAGTGCGTTCTTCCAGGTCGTTGCTCACTCTCCTATGGTTACCGAGTAACCGCAAGAGAGGAACACCCCATCATGTCCGTCACCCTCATCAACGCCGAGGGCCTGCCGCAGGTCGACATCTACCACCACGTGGCGGTGACGACCGGCTCGAAGACGGTCTACCTGGCGGGCCAGGTCGACTGGACCGGTGCGGCCGACCTCGCCACGCAGGTCGAGAACGCCTACGTCAACGTGCACACCGCCCTGAAGGCGGCAGGCGCGTCGTTCCAGGACCTCGCACGGGTCAGGGTCTACGTCGTCGACTGGACGCCCGACAAGATGCCCGAGCTGCTCAAGGGCATGGAGAACGCGATGGCGCGCGTCGGCGAGACCGCACAGCCGCCCGCCACGCTGATCGGCGTCGCCGCGCTCGACGTGCCGGAGCACCTGGTCGAGATCGAGGCCGTCGCCTCGATCGACTGACCCACCGTGCGCGGCTGGTTCACCGGGCACAGCTGATTTACCGGCGGCTAACCGGGACGGCGCAGGCTCCTCGCAGGACGAGAGGGGAGCACCATGCGCAAGATCCTGGCCGCGGGCGCCATCGCGGCCGCGGTGGCAAGCCTGCTGGGCACCGGCACCGCCCAGGCCGAGACGAACCCCGCCTGCCCGAGTGCCAAGCAGATCGGGTCGACGGTGTACGTCAAGAACTACGACGAGACCGTCGCATCGGTGAAGCAGTACGCGGGCTGCGGCAAGAACTACTCCTACGTCTACGTGTGGGACTCGTGGCTCTCCAGCCGCGGCAGGGACTTCGTCCTCACCACGTACATCGAGTCCGGTGGCCTGACGTACGGCTACAAGACCGGTTCACGTGGACAGCGCGAGCTGTGGTCGAACGCCGCCAACACGATCGACAGGTGCACGCGCGCCTACGGCGAGGTCAACGGGTCGAGCTACTTCCTGTTCGCGAAGACCGGCCAGCGCTGCTGAGCCACGAGCCCGTCCGGCACCCAGCCGGGCGGGCTCACTCGCGCATGCTGATGAACAACGCGAGCGCCGCCGACAGCGCGATGCCGATCCCGACGACGAGCTGGTTCAGCCAGACGACCGCGGTGCCGCCGTCCTCGCGCAGCAGCGCCACGACGACCAGCCACAACGCCAGGCCGATCGTGAGCTGGCGCAGCAACGGCACGTCCAGCGGGGCCATCGCCCGCACCATGCCGAGCAGCATGATGACGACGGCCAGTCCCATCGACACCCAGTACGGCCGGAAGGCGTGCGCGGAGGCGCCGAAGTGCAGGACCGGGGGTGCGGCGACCAGCCACACGCCCGCCAGGAAGGCGGCGACGCCGGCCCGGCTCTCGACAGTTCGTCCGTGGATGTCCCGCACGCGAACGATTCTCGCCTCTCGTCCTTCCGCGGGGAACACCCGGTTCGTTCCGATCCTCTTACGCCTAGTGTTTTAGCCCGTGATCGACCAGTCCAGCACCCGCGACGCCTACGACGCCGTCGCCGGCATCTACGCCGAGCTGTTCAGCGACGTTCTCCGCACCTTGCCGGTGGAACGCGCGTTCCTGGGCGCGTTCGCCGAACTGGTGGACGGGCCGGTGGCCGACCTCGGCTGCGGTCCCGGGCACATCACCGCTCACCTGAGCGACCTCGGCCTGGACGCGTTCGGGGTCGACCTGTCCCCCGAGATGGTCGCACTGGCCCGCCGCGCCCACCCGGACCTGCGGTTCGACGAGGGCACGATGACCGCGCTCGACCTCGCGGACGGCTCGGTGGGCGGGATTCTCTCGTCGTACTCGCTGATCCACACGCCGCCGTCCGACCTGCCGCTGGTGTTCGCCGAGTTCCACCGGGTGCTCGCGCCGGGCGGGCACGCGGTGCTCGGCTTCTTCGCGGGTGACGACCCGGAGCCCGAGCCGTTCGACCACAAGGTCGCGCTCGCCTACCGCTGGTCGCCCGACGCGCTCATGGGCTTGATGGGGCAGGCGGGTTTCCGCGAGGTCGCCAGGGTGCGCCGCGAGCCGCACGAGGGCGAGCGGCCGTTCCAGCACGTGCACCTGCTGGTGTGCAAGGACGGTGGAGATGCCGTGCAGATCCCGTGAAGATCTGCCGGTAGGGCTCTGGAACCGTTCTACCGTCGGGCATGGACACCGTGGACGTGCTCGTCGTCGGAGCCGGGCTGGCCGGTCTGAACACCGCGCGGCTGCTCGCCGACGCCGGTCTCGACGTGGCCGTGTGCGAGCGCAGGACGAGCCTGGAGACCGGCATCCGCACCACCGGCATCTTCGTCCGGCGCACCCTGGAGGACTACGAGCTGCCGCACCTCGGCCCGGCGGTGCGCCGCGTGCTGCTCTACCCGCCCTCGCACGAGAAGCCCGTCGAGCTGGTGAGCACGCGCGACGAGTTCCGGGTGGGCGACATGGCCGCCATCTACGCCCAGGCCGTCCGGGACGCCGAACGCGCCGGTGCTCAGGTGCGCCTGAACGCCGGTTATCCGGGGAAGGCGACACGGGCGCGGTTCACGATCGGCGCGGACGGCGCCCGTTCCACTGTCGCGCGCAGGCTCGGTCTCGACGTGAACCGGCGGCTGATCACCGGGATCGAGGAGGTCTACCCGGTCAGGACGGGGTCGGCGCCGGCGTTCCACTGCGTCGTCGACCCGCGGCTCGCACCCGGTTACATCGCCTGGGTCATCGACGACGGCGAGCACGCGCACGTGGGGCTCGCGGGCCGCGCCGACCGGTTCACCGCGCCGCTTCCCCAGCTGCTGACACGTTTCCGCGGCAGCTTCCCCGTCCCGGAGCCCGCCGGGCCCGTGCGGCGGCGCGGCGGACCGATCCCGGTCGGTGGCCTGCTGCGGCGGATCGTGTCGCCGCGGGGCCTGCTGGTCGGCGACGCGGCGGGAGCGGTCTCACCGCTGACGGCGGGCGGGCTCGACCCGTGCATGCGGATGTCCGAGCTGGCGGCCTCGGTGACCTTCGACTACCTGCGCAGCGGCAACAGGCACGTGCTGGAGCACTACGACGGCGCGGCGTTGCGGCGCCGCTACCTCCTCCGTTCCCAGCTGCGGCGCGGGCTGTCGCTCGTTCGCGGTCCGGGCATCGCCGAGCTGGCGTTCGGCCTGCTGCGGACTCCTCCCGGGCAGGCAGTGGCGAAGAAGATCCTGTTCACCTGACCGGCCGGGGCGCGGCGGACGCCCCGGCCGGCGCTTCACGGCGTCCAGGGCGAGCTGACGGCCCAGCTCACGTCCTGGTTGTAGGAGCTGGGGTTGTCGTACGCGTGCGCGCCGCCGTTCGAGGCGACCCACACCTCCTCCGAGTAGTGCCGGATGCTGGTCCCGAGCTCGTTGAACGACTCCAGCCGGACGCCGCCGGTGCCCGGCTGGGCGCAGAACGTGGCGTCCCGCCGGAAGATGTCCGTGTTGTCGTTCGCCCCCAGCTGCACGCGGAAGTTCGCGTGCCGCAGGAACCGGCCTGGCAGGTTGCGCGACTCGAACGAGTAGCAGGTCGGCTCGGCCAGCCCGCGCCGGACGACGAACGTCGCGTCCGCCTTGGTCAGGGCGTCGCTCGCGCTCGTCACGACGTCCGTGCGCGCCAGGGAGTCGCGGTGCCGCAGGTAGCGGTCCGTGAACCCCGGCGTGGTCACCCGCAGCGACCTGGCTTGGTCCAGCGGCAGTTCCGCGCCACTGCGCCACAACGCGACGCCGATCGCCCACGTCGTGTCGGCCGCGAAGGAGTTCGCGGTGTCCCACGGGTTCGGGCCGCCCGACCGTGCCAAGTAGACGTTCGAGTTGTAGTGCCGCACGAACGCCCCGCGCTGGTTGTAGGACTCCAGCGCCGTGCCGCCCGCCCCTTCACGCGGGCAGAACGTGGCGTCGGCGCGGAACAGCGCACTGCCGTCGTTGGCGTCCTTGCGGACCACGGAGTTGCTGTGCCGCAGGAACTGCCCGGCGAAGTTGCGCGACTCGAACGACAGGCAGGACGCGTCGGCGAGCCCGGGACGCACCAGGTAGGTGGCGTCCAACCGGCCCAGGTCGTCACCGATCACGTCGGTGCGCGTCGTGCCGTTCGCGTGCCGCAGGTAGCGGTTCGTGTAGCCGCTCGTGGTAACGCGCAACGACACCACCTCGTCCGGTCCGACCGCCGTGCCGCGCGCGATGGCGAGCACCTTGAGGTTCGCGTCCCGCACCCGTGACTCGGTCATCTTCAGGATGCGCCGGTCGTAGGTGTAGAAGCCGTTGACCTCGTTCTCCACGTCGTACGGCTCGGTGTAGACCGACGCCGACAGCCCGCGGGTGTGGACCATCCGCGCGACCTGCTTCGCGACCTCCTCGTACCTCTTGGTCAGCGACTGCTCGTCCGGGTATAGGTCGCCGTACGCGAACCCCGCGCCCGGCTGGTACTCGTGCCCGGCGATCCGCCGTCCGAGACCGCCGAACTCGCCCAGCACAGCGATCCGGTTGCCGTCGGGAGTCCTGGTCGCCGTCGTGATCTGGTAGTGGTGGTCGTCGATCACGTCGCCGTTGCCGGGATCGGGGTCCGACACGCAGCAGTTCGCGCCGGAGTTGTGGTTGACCAGCCGGGTGTTGTCGAGCGACCGCACCAGGTTCACGATCCTGGCCGCGTCGTACTCGCCCCAGCCCTCGTTGAACGGCACCCACTGCACGATCGACGTGATGCCCTTGAGCTGGTCGATCATCCGGCGCAGCTCGGACTCGAAGTTCGCGTGCGAGCTCGGCGCCTCGTCCACCGCGTCGACGGACGGCATGTCCTGCCACACCATGAGCCCGAGCCGGTCCGCGTGGTAGAACCAGCGCGCCGGCTCGACCTTGATGTGCTTGCGGACCATGTTGAACCCCAGCGCCTTCTGGCGTTCCAGGTCGAACCGCAGCGCCTCGTCCGTCGGGGCGGTGTAGAGGCCGTCCGGCCAGTAGCCCTGGTCGAGCGTGCCCTGCTGGAAGACGAACTTCCCGTTCAGCAACGGCCGCATGACGCCGCCGACCATCGCCTTGCCGAGCGAGCGCATGCCGAAGTAGCCGGTGACGGCGTCACCGCTGCCGAGCGTGACGCGCAGGTCGTAGAGGAACGGGTCGTCCGGCGACCACAGCCGGGCGTTCGGGACGGGCACCCGCAACGAGGTTCCGGTGGTGCCGGTCTGCCTGCCGACGACCTGGCCGCCGCTGCGCACCTCCGCCGTGACGCTCTGGCCCGCGGTGCCCTGCACGACCAGGTCGAGCGCGCCCGCGGGCACGTTCGGCGTGGTGTCGAGGCGCGTGATGTGCGCGCTGCGCACGGGTTCCAGCCACACGGTCTGCCAGATCCCCGACGCGGCGGTGTACCAGATGCCGCTGGGGTTCCTGCGCTGCTTGCCGATCGGGTACCGGCTGCCGTCGATCGGCGAGCTGACGCCGACGACGATCTCGTTCGTGCCCGCGACGAGCGCGGAGGTGATGTCGAACGAGAACGCGTCGAAGCCGCCGGTGTGGGTGCCGACCTGCCTGCCGTTGACCCAGACCCGCGTCTCCCAGGTCACGGCGCCGAAGTTGAGCTTCACGTTCCGCCCGTTCCACGACGACGGAACGGTGAACGTGCGGCGGTAGAACATGTTGTCCTCGTGCCGCTTGATGCCCGACAGAGCGGACTCGACCGGGTAAGGCACGAGGACGCCTTCGGCCAGTGGCCTGCCGATCGGCGGGGTGGACAGGTTGGGAGCGCCCGCGAACTCCCACACACCGTTGAGGTTCTGCCACTCGGTGCGCTGGAGCTGCGGGCGCGGGTACTCGGGCAACGCGTTGGTGGGCGACACCTGGGAAGTCCAGGGTGTCGTCAGCGGAGGGGCCTTGGGGACCCACTCCACCGCGTGTGCCGCTGTCGGCGTGATGACCGTCGTCGTGATGAGGATGCCGACCAATACGCCCAGGACGCGTCTGGTCATGGTGCTCCTATCTCCGGAGTATTCGTTGCAGGACTACGACGATGAGCAGGAACACGCCGCTCACCACCGACTGGTAGTTGCTGTCGAGCGTGCCGATCTGGTTGATGACGTTCTGGATGACCTTGATCAGGCCGACGCCGATCACGGTGCCGAGCACCGTGCCCATGCCGCCGGTGAGCAGAGTGCCGCCGATCACGACCACCGCGATGGCGTCGAGCTCGAGGCCGACGCCGATGACCGTGACGCCCGACTGCAGGTAGGCCGCGGTCAGGGCGCCCGCGAGACCCGCGAGCGTGCCGCTCATCGTGTAGACGAGGACCTTGGTCCTGGCGATCGGGACGCCCATGAGGATCGCCGACTGCTCGGCGCCGCCGGTCGCGAACACGTTCTGGCCGAAGCCGGTGCGGTTCAGGACCGCCCCGCCGACGACGCAGAGCACGGCCGCGATGAAGATCGGGTAGCCGAACCCGGACACCGTGCCGCGGCCCAGCTCGACGAACGCGCTGTCCGCCGGGATCTGGTACGTGGTGGCGCCCTCGTCGGTGATGACCAGCAGCAGGCCGCGCGCGAACAGCAGCGACGCCAGGGTGACGATGAACGGCGCCATGTTCGTGCGGGCGATGAGCAGCCCGTTGACGAGCCCGATGAGCCCGCAGACCACCAGCGGCAGCACCAACGCCACCAGGAACCCGTACTGCGAGCCCCAGGCCGCGAGCACGCCGCCCAGCGCGTAGACCGAGCCCACGGACAGGTCGATGCCGCCCGTGATGATCACGAACGTCATGCCGAGCGCGATCACCACCAGGAACGCGCCCTGCAACGCGAGGTCGCGCATGTTGTCGATGCTGCCGAAGCGCGGGAACACCAGCCACGACACCGCGACCATGAGCACCAGCGCCACCGCGGCGCCCTGGCGTTGCAGGACCTTCGTCCGCGCCGCCGTCTTCTGCACGACCGTCGGCCGTTCCGCGGTCATCATCGGCGCTCCCGTGCCACGTAGACGGCTGCGATGATGATCGCGGCCTGGATCATCTGCGCGATCGAGTCCGGCAGGTTGTGCTTGATCAGCGTGGCCCGCACGAGCTGCATGAGGACCACGCCGAACACCGTGCCCAGCACCCGGACCTTGCCGCCGGTGAGCGGCGTGCCGCCGACGACCACCGCGGTGATCGCGGACAGCTCCATGAGCAGCCCCATGTCCGCGGGGTCGCTCGCGCCCAGCCGCGAGGTGGCGAGGACACCGGCCACCGCCGCGAGCGCGCCGCTGAGGGCGTAGACGCCGATCAGCACCCGGTTGACCGGCAGCCCGGCCAGGGTGGCGGCCTTGCGGTTGCCACCGACGGCGACGACCTGGCGGCCGAACGTCGTGCGGTTCATCAGCGCGGCCACCACCAGCGCCAGCAGGCCCGCGATCAGCACGCTGATCGGGACGCCCGCCACGCTGTCGGTGCCGAGCGCGAGGAACGCCGGGTCGTGCAGCTGCACGAGCTGCCCGTCCGCGATCACCAGCGCCAGGCCCCTGCCGCCGACCAGCAGTGCCAGCGTGGCGACGATCGGCTGGATGCCGACCCGTGCGACGAGGAAACCGTTGAAGGCTCCCGCGAGCACGCCGACGACGAGTGCCATCACGATCGCCATGAACGGTCCCGCGCCCAGGTAGAGCGGGATGATCGCCGCGGCCATCGCCATGACGGCACCCACGCTCAGGTCGACGCCCTCGGTGCCGATCACGAGCGCCATGCCGAGCGCGACGATCAGGACCGGCGCGGCCTGCACGAGCTGGGTGGTGAAGTTGCCGACCGTCAGGAAGTTGGCGGTGAACAGGACGTTGAACAGCAGCAGGACACCGACGGCGACGTAGACACCGTTGTCCTGCAGCCAGCGCGTCCTCGCCGCTGTTCTAGTCGCTGCCGTCGCTGTCCGCGTCATCCCTCACCTCCGCGGCGATCGCCGCGAGCACGTGCTCGCGGGTCAGCTGGTCACCTTCGAGCTCGCCCGCGACGGTGCCGTCCCGCAGGACGACGAGCCGGTCGGCGCCGTCGAGCAGCTCGTCCAGCTCGGAGCTGATCAGCAGCACCGCCAGGCCCTCCCGCGCCAGCTCGTCGATCAGCGCCTGCACCTCCGCCTTGGCGCCGACGTCGATGCCGCGCGTCGGTTCGTCGAGCAGCAGGATCTTCGGCTCCGTGCACAGCCACCTGGCCAGCAGCACCTTCTGCTGGTTGCCGCCGGACAGCTCCGCGACCTTCTGCTCGGGGCTGGACACCTTGATGCGCAGCCGTGTCACGAAGGTGTCGACGATCCGGTCCTGCCTGGCCCTGCTGGTGATGCCGAACCTGCTCAGCCGCGGCAGCGCGGCCAGCACGATGTTCTCCCGCACCGAGAGGTTCGGGATGATCCCCTCCGTCTTGCGGTCCTCGGCGAGCATGCTGATGCCCGCCCTGGTGGACCCCTTGACGCTGTGCGGCACCGGTTGTCCCGCGACGAGCACGGTGCCGCCGTCGAGCGGCAGCGCGCCGATGATCGCCTTCGCGGTCTCCGTGCGGCCGGAGCCGAGCAGCCCGGCGAGGCCCACCACCTCACCGGGCCGGATCGAGACGCTGACCCCGTCGATGCGCGGCCTGCTGGTCAGCCCGACGGCTTCGAGCACCGGCTGGGCACCGGCGTGGTGGCCCTCGCCGAACGCCGTGGTGCCGTGCTTGCGGATCTCGTTGACCGACCGGCCCAGCATCAGCGACACCAGCTCGATGCGGGGCAGGTCAGCCAGTGGTCCACTGTGGACGTTGCGGCCGTCCCGCAGCACCGTGACGGTGTCACAGATCCGATACAGCTCGTCCATCCGGTGGCTGACGTAGATGATCGCGATCCCGGCCTCGTGCAACCGGTCCACGACCCCGAGCAGCGTCTCCACCTCGCGGGGTTCGAGCGACGACGTCGGCTCGTCCATGATCACGACGTCCGCGTCCGCCGCGACCGCCCTGGCGAGCGCGACCATCTGCTGCTCGCCGACGGCGAGCGTGCCGAGCGGGGCGCGCACGTCCGCCGTGATGCCGTAGCCCTTGAGGATCTCGGCCGCCTCCGCGTCGCGGCGGGCGCGGTCGATCAGCCCGAACCGCGTGCGCGGCTCCCTGCCGAGGAAGAGGTTCGCGGACACGCTCATCAGCGGGACGAGGTTGACCTCCTGGTAGATCGTGGAGATCCGCCCGTTCCGCCCGACCCTGCCGGAGTCCGGGGTGTGGATGCCGGTCAGGACCTTGATGAGCGTCGACTTGCCCGCGCCGTTCTCCCCGACCAGCGCGTGGACCTCACCCCGGTGGAGGGTGAAGTCCACCTCGCTGAGCGCACGGACGCCGGCGAAGGTCTTCGTGACGCCGGCGACCTCGATCACCGGGTCAGTAGGCATTGGCCAGCTTCTGCGCGGCGTTCGCGGAGTCGTACTCGTCGTCGGAGATCACGATGGTGTTCGGGATCTCGTCGCCCTTGCCGAACTTCTCCAGCGTGTCGAACGCGAGCGGGCCGAAGCGCGGGTTGGACTCGATGACGGCGTTGTAGCTGCCGTCCGCGATCAGCTGCACGGCCGTGCGCGTGCCGTCGATGGAGACGACCTTGACGTCCTTGCCCGGCTGCTTGCCCGCGGCCTTGAGCGCGGTGACGGCGCCGACGCCCATCTCGTCGTTCTCGGCGTAGACGGCGGTGATGTCCGGGTTGCTCTGGATGAGCTGCTCCATCACGGCCTGGCCCTTGGACCTGTCGAACTCGCCGGTCTGCTCGGCGACGACCGTCAGGCCGGGCGTGCCCGCGATGCCGTCCTTGAAGCCCTTGGTGCGGTCGACGGTCACGTTGTTGCCGGAGGCGCCGAGCAGGATGGCGACCTTGCCGGTCCCGCCGGTGGCCTTGATCATCTGCTCGGCGGCGCGCTTGCCCTGCTCGACGAAGTCGGAGCCGATGAACGTCAGGTAGTCGGTGCACGGCTTCGACGTGACCTTGCGGTCGATCGTCACGACCGGCACCTGCTTGGCCTTGGCCGCGTCGAACGCGGGCTGCAGGCCGTCGGAGTTGAGCGGCGCCACGATCAGCAGCTTCGCCCCGCGGTCGATCAGCGACTTGATGTCGCTGATCTGCTTGTTCAGGTCGCTCTGCGCGTTGGTGTAGAGCAGCTCGGCCCCGCGCTTGGCCGCCTCGTCCCTGATCGACTGGGTCTCGGCGGTCCGGAACGGGTTGGCCTCCTTCTCCGACTGGGAGAAGCCGACGACCGCCCCCTTCAGGTCGACCTGCGGGTACCCGGTCGTGCCGCGCGCGCAGCCGGGCCCCGCGCTCTGGTCCGCCGCGGCGCTCGCGGCAGGACCACCGTTCGTAGTGGTCTGTTCGGTCTCTCTCGCGGTGCAGCCGGTCACGAGCAGGGCGGCAGCGGCGATGAGCAGGATGCGAGACATCTTTGGCTCCTACACGGGCTGTGCGTGGTGGCGCTCTCGGGCGCTAGATTTGCATCGTTGTTCCAACGATGTAAAGCCCCAAGTCCGTCCCGGTACAATTCCCGGTATTTTCTGGAGGCACTCTTGGCCACGCTGAAGGACGTCGCCCGGCTGGCGGGCGTGTCGGTGAAGACCGTGTCGAACGTGGTCAACGGCTACTCGTTCGTCAAACCGGACAACCGCCGCCGCGTCGAGGAGGCGCTGGAGGCGACCGGGTACCGCCCCAACCTCGGCGCGCGAAACCTGCGCCGCGGCCGGACGGGCTTCATCGCGCTGGTCCTGCCCGAGCTGTCGATCCCCTACTTCGCCGAGCTGGCGGGCCTGGTGATCACGGCGGCGCAGGAGCACGAGTGGAACGTGCTCATCGAGCAGACCTTCGGCACGCTGGCCGGTGAACGCGCCGCGCTCGCGTCACTGGGCCCGCACCTCGTCGACGCCGCCATCCTGAGCCCCGAGGCCCTGCTGGTGGACGACTTCCAGCTGAGCGTCCCCGCCGTCCTGCTCGGCGAGCACGCCGTGGACGTGCCGATCTCGCGGGTCGGCATCGACAACGTGGCCGCCGCGCGGACCGCCGTGCGCCACCTGATCTCGCTGGGCCGCACCCGCATCGCCGCCATCGGCGCCCACCCCCACCGGGGCACCGCGGCCCTGCGCCTGGAGGGCTACCGCACCGCGCTGGCCGAGGCGTCCCTGCCGTTCTCCGGCGACCTGGTCGTGCCGGCGCTGAACTACCACCGCGCGGACGGCGCGGCGGCCATGCGGTCGTTGCTGGACATGCCCACCCCGCCGGACGCCGTGTTCTGCTTCAACGACCTGCTCGCGATCGGCGCGATGCGCACGGCGGCGGAACGGTCCCTGCGGGTGCCCGGCGACCTCGCCGTCGTCGGGTTCGACAACAACGAGGAGAGCGTCTACAGCTCGCCGTCCCTGACGTCGGTGGCCCCGGACAAGGGAGCGATCGCCAGGGCCGCGGTCGACCTGCTGCACCGGCGGGTGGAGTCGCCGGACGACGCCCTGGAGGACGTCGAGACGCCGTTCTCGTTGCTGGTCAGGGAGAGCACCGTCGCCGGGTGATCAGGGTGTGGTGAAGGCGTCGTAGGCGGCCTGGTCGAACAGCACGAACCTGACCAGGTCGAGCTCCGCGCCCTCGACGGCCCTCCGCGCGATCTTCGCGGCGTCGGCGACCGGCCAGCGGTAGACGCCGGTCGAGATGGCCGGGAAGGCGATGCTCCGCGCCCCCAGCTCCGCGGCCACCGCCAGCGAGTTGCGGTGGCAGTCGGCGAGGAGCTCGGACCGGTCCTCGGTGGCGGACCAGACCGGGCCCACGGTGTGCACGACCCAGCGGGCCTTCAACCTGCCCGCGGTCGTGGCGACGGCCTGCCCCACCGGCAGACCGCCGCCGTGGTGGCCCGCCCGCAGCTTCCGGCACTCGGCCAGGATCTCGGGGCCACCCTTGCGGTGGATGGCGCCGTCCACTCCCCCGCCGCCGAGCAACGACGAGTTGGCGGCGTTGACGATCACGTCCACGTCCTGCTCGGTGATGTCGCCGAGGACGTACTCGATGGTGGCCACGTCCCCGATGAGATCACGCCAGCGGGCAGGTCCGCACGTCGTGCGGCCGTGCCAGCGTCGCCGAGGCCGGTGGCGCCACCCCGTCGAGCCACCGCTCCAGCGCCACGAACGCCGACCGGTGGCACGGCGCGAGCGGCCGCAACCGGTCCGGGTACACGTCGACCAGCCCGTCCACGTGCGTGCCCTGCTCGACCCGGTAGTACCGGTGCAGCCGGTCCGGCGTCATGGCCGCGTACACGTCCGAGTCCTGGCTGATGGGCAGCAGCACGTCGTACGTCCCGTGCACGGTGATCAGCGGCCGTTTCACCTTGCCGGTCAGGTCGATCCGCGACACGAGCGGCCCGGCGATGCGGCGCCGGGCGGCGTATGAGTAGTCCGCGTCGCAGAGCGCGGTTCCCGGTGCGCAGAACGGGATGCCCGCCTCCAGCGCTCCGTCGAAGCCGGGATCGACCTCCTCGCGGTAGATCCGCTGGGTCAGGTCCCAGTAGTAGCGGTAGTGGTAGTCCCACAGGAACTCCGTGCCCGCGGGAAAACCCGCCTTCACCATCTGTTCGTGCGCACCGGGTTCACCCTGGAGGTAGGCCGGATATGCCCGGAGCGCGGGTGGCAGGAACGTCAGCGGGTTCGGGCCGTCGACCGTCCACAGTGTCCCTTCCCAGTCCACGCCGCCGTCGTAGAGGTGCGGGCGGTTCTCCAGCTGCCAGCGCACGAGGTAGCCGCCGTTGGAGATGCCGGTGGCGATCGTGCGGTTCGGCGAACGGCCATACCTTTGCCGCACAACGGACTTGGCCGCGAGGGTGAGCTGGGTGAAGCGGTGGTTCCACTCCTCCATCGCACGGCCGTCGCGGTAGAACTGCGCGCCGGTGTTGCCCTTGTCCGTCGCGGCGAAGGCGTAGCCGCGGGACAGCACCCAGTCGGAGATGGCGCGGTCGTTGGCGTACTGCTCCCGCACACCCGGCGAACCGGTGACGACCAGACCGCCGTTCCACCGGTCCGGGAGCCGCACGACGAACTGCGAGTCGTGCCAGCCGTGGTTGGTGTTGGTGCGCGAGGTGTCCGGGAAGTACCCGTCGATCTGGATGCCGGCCACCGGGTCCGGCACGGGCAGCGCGGCACTGGTGAGCCCCGCCCAGTCGGCCGGGTCGGTGTGCCCGGTCGCCGTCGTGCCGGTGGTGGTGAGGTCGGCGAGGCGGGCGAGCTGCTGGTGTTCGGCGCCGGGGACCGTCATCGTCCCGGCGGGCGGGGTCAGTGCGAGCACGAGGACCAGCGGGAGCAACATAGCCGGTCAAGCTAGCGACGGCCGCCCCGCGGCGACATGGCCGTCTCCCACACAAGACCGGCCTTGACCGTGGTGAACCCGAACAGGTCGAGCACGCGCCGCACCTGCGGCTGGGCGTTGACCAGGTCGAACGTCCTGCCGGTGTGGTGCGTGGCGAACAGCAGGAGCAACAGGCTGCGCAGCCCGCTCGCGGCCAGGAACGTCACGTCGGTGAGGTCCACCACCACCTCGTCGACGGCGGGGTCGGTGATGCCCGGCAACACGGAGGCGAAGAACATCTCGCAGGTGGTCACGTCCATCTCACCCCGGCACACGGCCACGAACCGGTTGCCGGACCGGTACGTCCGCACGGTGAACGGGCTCGTCTCACAAGCGGTCATCGCGGAACCTCGCATCGGCGCATCCCTCACTGCACCTCACCGCGAACCCGTGCGATAGCAGCACGAACGAACCCGATACCACGAAAGCGAAAAGCGTCAGCCCGACCACAGCGTTCGCGACGGCGGCACCCCGTACGCGGCACGATAGTGAGCGGCGAACACGCTCGGCCGCGCATAACCCCACCGCGCGGCGATCTCCGTGACTGACCCGTTCGCAGCAAGCAGGTCGGTATGAGCGCACGACATCCGGACGCTCCGCAAGTAGGCCATCGGTGTCGTGTCCAGGTGCCGCCGGAACGCCAACTGGATCGCCCGGATGGAGACACGGGCAGCACGCGCGATATCCGCCGCCGTGATGTCCATAGCCGCGTTGCTCTCGATGAACATGATGGCACGCCTCAAGGTCCGAGGATGCGCGTCGCTGCGATCCCACACCTTCGACCGCGAGACGGTGGCGTGCGGAAACGTGGCCAGCGTCGTGGCCACCAGCAGACGCGTCGCGTTGGCCAGCACCAGCGAGTTCCCCGCGAACGCGGGCAAGATCCCGTCACGCAGGTGGAGCGACGTAGCCCGCCACACAGCGGCGGCCCGCGCCGAGACAGGCCGGCAGCCGACAAATCGCACGTCGTCGACGACCTCGTCCACCACGGCTTGGCCGAACACCACGATCGACGCGTGCAGGTTCCCGGTCACAGCGGTGAACGGCCGCCCCGGCGGAGCCGCCAGGAACGCGTCACCACCCCGCACGAACCGGTCCTCCCCGTCGGAGGAGTACACGACCCGGCCGCAAGCCAGCTGCCCGAAGATGTACCCGTCACTCGGCTCGCAGTCGGCCTCGAACCCGATCCGGCAGTCCAGCTCGTCGAACCGGACGGCTCCGAGGGTCCGGGAGGCGAGCCGCAGGGACGCGCGCCGGCCCGTGCTGCTCAACCTCAGCTTGGCGTAGGCCGCGGACAACACCTCGTGCGCCGCGTCCAGGTCCCGCACTTCGACGACCTGCTCCACCCCAGCACGATGCTTGATCGGCCCCGCGGTTGTCCATCGCCAGGAAGGTGACTTCCCGGCGGGAGCGGCCCCGGTGGACACCGGAGGCCGCCGCGCGAGCTCCTCGCACAGGTCGAGGAGCTCGCGCTTTCAGCGTGGCGTCAAGACATCAGGCCCGCACGATCGAGGCGAGAGCCGTGTGTCCCTGCACGTTCGGGTGCAGCACCGCCTCCAAGCCCTCCTGGCCCGGCGACAGCGCGTCGAACCCGCGCAGGAACGGCGTGCCCGCCTCGCAGAGCGCGTGGCCCGCGAACACGTCCGGGTTGTCGAACGGGCTGGCGTACGTCGCGTGCACGCCCTGGCCGCGGACGTTCTCCACGGCGGAACGCAGGGCGGCGTCGATGCCGTCGGTCACCCTGTTGCCCTCGACGCGTTCCTGCGCCGTGACGAGGCCGTCGCCGCAGATGGCGTCGAGGGCGACGCCGGGCGGGTTCGGCGAGTCGGAGAGCTGGCGGCCGTAGCCGACGAGGACGATCTGCGCCTCCGGGCTGCGCGTGCCGATCTCGGTGAGCAGGCCGGTGACGTTGCTCGTCATCTGCGGCAGCTTCGCCAGGATCGCCTCGGTGGGTGCTCCGGTGCAGTCGCCGAGCACGCACGCCACACCGTAGGAGGCGTAGTCGATGTCGTTGGTGCCCACGGTGAGCAGCACCAGCTTCGTGTCGGACTTGAGGGCGTCGAGCTGGGCCGGCTGGCCCTTGAACGGCACCGCCATGTCGGACGTCGCGGCACCGCTGCAACTCACGTTCGTGAGCGATGCGAGCCTGCCCTCGGCGCGCAGGCGTGCTGCCACCTGTTCACCGTAGGAGTTGTTGCTGCGCCAGCAGTTTCCCGCGGTTCCCTCCTGGTAGTCGCCTGCTCCCGTGCCCGATGCGTAGGAGTCGCCCAGCACCACGACCGAGGTCGGGTACGAAGCCTGTGCCGGTGACGCGATCCCCAAAGCGGCCACGACGGCCGCCAGCACTCCAATGGATCTTTTCACGGAATAGTTCCCCTTGTTGATGTTGCGCCCGGACCACCATGGTGCACGAAATCGCGGCATGCATTGCCACCAAACGAGATGCTCGTGCACGGACAGAGCGCTCACCAGGCTCGATGCACGTTTCAACTTCCGTACCGAATGGACTTCCGTTTCATTTCGCGGCGAGGACGGACGCGATCTCCTTCAATAACGGCGTTTTGCGCGCGTTGGGGAGGAACGAGGCGAGCACGGCGTTCTCGGCCAGGCGCGCGACGTCGGCGCGTCCCATGCCCAGAGCAGTGGCGACCGCCAGGTACTCACCTTCCAGCGTGGCACCGAAGAACGGCGGGTCGTCGGTGTTCAGCGTGATTATCACACCGGCGTCGAGCATTCGGCGCACGGGATGCGTCCCGATCGAGGCCACCTGCCGCGTGCGGATGTTGGACGTCGGGCACACTTCGAGCGGAATTCCCTTCGACGCGAGGTGGTCCAGCAACGCCGGGTCCTGTGCGCAGCTCGTGCCGTGCCCGATGCGCTGGGCGCCCAGGTCGCGCAGCGCCGACCAGATCGTCTCCGGTCCGGTGGTCTCCCCCGCGTGCGGAACGCTGTGCAGACCCGCTTCCCGCGCCGCGTCGAAGAAAGGCGCGAACTGCGCACGTCCGACACCCGCCTCCGGGCCGCCGAGTCCGAAGGAGACGAGCCCTTCCGGGCGTTCCAGCGCGAACGCGAGCGTCTCGCGGGCGGCTTCCAGTCCCTTTTCCCCCGGGATGTCGAAGCACCACGCCAGCTCCACGCCCAGCGCGGCGGCCTCCGCCCGCCCGGACAGCAGACCCGCGAACACCTCGTCGACCGGCACGCCGTCCGTGACGTGGTTGTAGGGCGTCACCGTCACCTCGGCACAGCGCACGTTCTGCCGCACCAGGTCCCGCGCGAGGCCCACCACGAGCGTGTGGACGTCCCGCCGTCCCCTCACCATCGACTGGACGGCCCAGAAGACCCTGAGGAAGTGGTCGAAGTCGCGGAACGCGTAGAAGCGCTCCAGCTCGTCGCGGTCGCCCGGCACGCCGGACTCGGGATGGCGCCGGGCCAGCTCGAGAACCGTTTCGACGCTCGCCGACCCGACGAGGTGGACGTGCAGTTCGACCTTGGGCAGGGCATGGATGAACGACCGCATGGCGAAGCTCCCTGAGATACGGGCGGAAGGTGTCGGTGAGGAACACGACGGCTCAGGGAGCGAGGTCGCCGCGTTCGGTGTCGGCGCCGTAGAGTGGCAGCTTGAAGACCGGCACGACGCCAACGTAGCAGGGCCGGCCGAAGCCGGGTGGCACGTTCACCCGTTTCGCTGTTGGCTGGACGTCATGACCGCTGAGGACGTGCTGGAGATCCTGGCCGCGCTGGAGGGCACCGACGTGTGGATCGGTGGCGGCTGGGGTGTGGACGCGCTGGCGGGCAGGCAGACCCGTCCGCACGACGACCTCGATCTCCTGCACCGCGAGGACCGGGAACCGCGGGTTCTCTCGGCGCTGGCGGGCCTGAAGTTCGCGGAGACGCTGTCGTGGCGGCCCGTGCGGTTCGTGCTCACCGACCCGGCCGGACGGGAGATCGACCTGCACCCGCTGCGGTTCGCCGCGGACGGCAGCGCGGAGCAGTCCTCCCTCACGCCCGGCGAGCCGTTCCGCTACCCAGCTTCGTGCTTCGTCACCGGCACGATCGGCGGAGTGGAAGTGCCATGCCTGTCGGTCGAACAGCAGCTGCACTTCCACCAGGGCTACCAGCCGCGGGAGCGCGATCTGCACGACGTGGCACTGCTCCGAGCTCTGCGGCCGAAAACAGGTTGGCACGCGGGCTAGCGTCGGACGGGTGAAGGGATTCAACCCGAGTTTCGGTCCCGAGACGGCGAAGAACTACGACAACTCACCCCGCGGTGACGAGGACGAGACGGTGCGGTTCCTCGCCCGGTTCGGCACGGACGCGCTCGAGCTCGCGATCGGCACCGGACGCATCGCCTTGCCACTGAGGGAAACCGGTGTCGCGGTGGACGGCATCGAGCTGTCGCCCGACATGGTCGCGCGCCTGCGCGAGAAACCCGGCGGCGCGGACATCGCCGTCACGATGGGCGACATGTCCTCTGTGGGCACCGGGCGCACGTACTCGCTGGTGTTCCTGGTCTACAACACGATCACGAACCTGCTCACCCAGGACGACCAGGTGCGGTGCTTCGAGAACGCGGCACGCCACCTCGCGCCGGGCGGTGTGTTCGTGATCGAGTGCGGTCTGCCGAGCTGGGCGGCGCGGGAACGCCACCAGTTCATCGACGTGGAGTCGCTCGAGCTCGACCGCGTCGGCTTGGACGTCAACCGGTACGACCCGGTCACGCAGCTCCTGGACGAGAACCACGTGGAGATCAGCGCGGACGGCATCCGGTTCGGCCCGATCCGGCAGCGGCTGACCTACCCGTCCGAGTTCGACCTCATGGCGCGGATCGCCGGGCTGCGGCTGCGCGAGCGGTGGGGCGGCTGGAACGGCGAACCGTTCACGGCGTCCAGCACGCGGCACGTGAGCGTGTACGAACGTGACGCCCTCGGGGCTGCCTAGTCGCGCTGGGCGTTGAACGCTTCCAGCGCCTCGGCCTGGATGCGCTCGAACTGGGCGCCCATGGCCTCCGCCAGCGCCTGGGCACCGTTCAGCGGTCGCACCATGACGGTGAACTCGTCGATCAGCCCGTCGGCGTTCAGGTGCAGGAAGTCGCAGCCCTGGATCTCCTTGCCGTTCACCTCGGTGCGGAACACCAGGGCGTGGTTCGGGCCGTCGACGATCTCCCGCTCGTAGCGGAAGTTCTCGAACACCCGCATCACGCCGCGCAGGATCGCGGCGGTGATGGGCTTGCCGGGGTAGGGCTTGAACGCGACAGGGCTGGTGAACACCACGTCGTCGGCCAGGCACGCCTCCATGGCCGCGGTGTCGCGCGCCTCGACCGCCTTGCGGAATGCGTTCACGACGAACCCCCGAATACTCAACTTGTTGACTAGGTCAGGCGCACCGTAACCTGCGACTATGTCCCTGCGCAACGCCGTGCTGGCGGCCCTGCTCGACGGAGCGGCGTCCGGCTACGACCTGGCCAAGGCGTTCGACGCGTCCGTGGCGAACTTCTGGACGTGCACCCCGCAGCAGCTCTACCGCGAGCTGGACCGGATGGCGGACGAAGGGCTGGTCGAGGCGCGCACGGTCGAGCAGGAACGACGGCCGACCAAACGGATGTTCACGCTCACGCCCGCCGGGCTGGAGGCGCTGACCGCCTTCACGGCCCGGCAGCACCGGCCGACCGCGATCCGCGACGACCTGCTGGTCGCGGTGCTGGCGGCGGACGTGGGCGACACCGAGGCGGTCAAGGCGTCGATTCGGGAACGCCGGCAGTGGGCGGAGGCGAAGGTGGCGCGCTACGAACGGCTGCGGGACCGGCTCCTCGACGGCAGGACCGAGGAGGAGTTCCTGGCCACCGCCGACCGGGTCGGGCCGTACCTGGCCCTGCTGCGCGGCCTGTCGTTCGAGCGGGACAACGTGCGGTGGTGCGCGCGCAGCCTCACAGTGCTGGAGCGGCGTGGTGCACGGCTCGACGCGTCCGGGTGAGGTTGAATCGGTGTCATGAACGGCATCTCGTTGCTGCAGGAGGCCCTCACCGCGCCCGCGGAGGAGGCGCGCAACCGCTTCGCCGGGCGGCTCAACGGCTACCTGGAGGGGTCGGGCGTCGTGCACGCCGTGCGGATGCAGGGGTGGCTGGGGCTCGAGGTGCCCGGCCCCGGCTGCCACGTCGGCACCGGCAGCTGGGACTTCACCCGGTTCAAGCCGACGACCTCCCCGGTGACGTGCGGACGGTGCCGGTCGGCCGGGCTGCACAGCAGCTCGTTCACCGGCGGGCCGCACCAGCAGACGCTGGACCTCGACGGCGTCTAGTGTCCTGAGTTCTTAATTCGTGTGCAGTAGCGTGTGATGGAGTCGAGGATCTGGTCGGCGGTCTTGGTCCAGACGTAGGGCCGTGGATCGTCGTTCCAGGTCTCGATCCACGCGCGGATGTCCCGGTTGAGCGCGCGGACGCTGGCGTGACTCGCGCGCTGGAGTTTCTTGGTCGTCAGCTCGGAGAACCAGCGTTCGACGAGGTTGAGCCAGGAACTCGACGTCGGGGTGAAGTGCACGGTGAATCGTGGGTGTGCGGCCAGCCATCGTTTGATCACCGGGGTCTTGTGGGTGGAGACGTTGTCCATCACCAGATGCACGGCCAGGTCCGAGGGGACCTCTTTGTCGATTCACCGAAGCCGGAGACCGAATGCGTCTTCGAACCCCGCGCGGGAAAGTTCCTGGCCGGTGACCGTGAACGAATCCCCAACGGGCTCAGTCCACATGAGCAGCTCGCGGAGGCAATGGGTGCCGACAAGACCACGGTGCTGGGTGGTACTCTCTTTCGCGAGAAAGGTCGCCTGGTTTTCACGGAAAACAGTGGTCACTACGGACACAGGTGGACCAATGCTACTCGCCAGCAGTTTCAAGAGTTCTTGAACGGCTATGGGATTCTGTACGACTACAGGCCGTGGGGTTGACATGTCCGAATGGACTCCGGTGGTGTACCGCGGCAACGGGGCCTGGATCGGAACCATGCCCGACGGCCGGATCGGTGTCGGGGTCGAGTCGGAGGGCAGGGCCACCCTCGAGGGTTCCGGGTTCGTGCCCATGTGGCCGTTCATGGAACGTGATCTCTCCGCTTGTCTCGACGAGTTCTCCCGCGTGTGGGACAACTTCGCCGACAGCGGCGTGGCGACTCCTGAGAAGCTCATCGAGCTGACGGTCGGGTCGGCCTGGAAATCCGGCCGCTCCTACTGGATGCAGGTGTCCGTTTCCTGGGCCGTCGACATGGCCGGTCGGCCGAATTTCGACCGGCGGTTCATTGACGGGCTCCTGCTCGAGATGGCGGCTTCGGATGCCTTGCCTCCGGAGTTGCGGGAGCAGGCACAGCGCGCCAGTTCGTAGGTGCATCGCTGCTGTTGCGCAAGCGGCCCCGCTGGAAGTCCAGCGGGGCCGCTTGCACAACTGGGGTGGTGATCGACAGGCAGGTGCCGCACAACGTTCTAGTGTCCTGAGTTCTCAATTCGTGTGCAGTAGCGTGCGATGGAGTCGAGGATCTGGTCGGCGGTCTTGGTCCAGACGTAGGGCCGTGGTTCGTCGTTCCAGGTCTCGATCCACGCGCGGCTGTCCCGGTTGAGCGCGCGGACGCTGGTATGGCTTCCGCGTTGGAGTTTCTTGGTCGTCAGCTCGGAGAACCAGCGTTCGACGAGGTTGAGCCAGGAACTCGACGTCGGGGTGAAGTGCACGGTGAAGCGCGGGTGCGCGGCCAGCCATCGTTTGATCACCGGGGTCTTGTGTGTCGAGACGTTGTCCATCACCAGATGCACCGCCAGCTCGGCGGGGACCTCTTTGTCGATGGCGATCAGGAACTTCTTCAACTCGATCGCGCGATGCCGGGCGTGCAGCCGGCCGATGACCTTGCCGGTGGCGGTGTTCCCGGCCGCATCGGCAGGACCGGGGCGGTGCGATTGAGGGCCTGGATCTGGGACTTCTCGTCCACACACAACACCACCGCCCGCTCCGGCGGTGCGAGGTAGAGCCCGACGACATCTTTGACCTTGTCCACGAACAACGGGTCCTTGGACAACTTCCACGCCTCACGGCGATGCGGCTGAAGACCGAACGCGTTCCAGATCCGTGTCACCGCGGTCTGCGTCAACCCGGGATTCTGCCGCCATCGACCGCGTCGACCAGTGCGTCGCGTTCGCGGGCGTGGACTCCAGCGTCGCGGTGATCACCGCCTCGACCTGCTCGTCGGAGATGGTCCGCGGACGTCCGGGACGCGCCTCGTCAAGCAGCCCGTCGAGCCGGTCGGCCACGAACCGCGACCGCCACTTCGCCACCGTCGCCCGCTGCGCACCCAACTCCGCGGCGATCTCGCTGTTCGAGCCGCCTTCGGCGCACCGCAACACGATTTGTGCCCGCAACGCCAGCGCCTGTGCCGTCTTCCTGCGCCGCGTCCAGCCCAGCAACGCGCTCACCTCGTCGTCGGACAGCACCAACTCAGGCAGCTTCGGGGTTCGGCATGCCACCGAACCCTACGCCTGCACACGAACTAACGACTCAGGACACTAGTGGCGGTTGCGCACGCCCATTCCGGTCAGCGCGGTCATGCCGAGGCGCTCGTAGAACGGCCGCAGCTCGTCGTCGCACACGAGGTCGACGGAGTAGAGGTGGGCGCCCTCGGCGAGGATGCGGCGCACCAGCTCGGTGCCGATGCCCCGCCCCTGGAACTCCGGCCGCACCTCCAGCCACGGCACGAACCCCGTCAGCACGCCGTCGCCGATCATGTTCACGAACCCGGCGACGGTGTCCCCCGACCACGCGACCACGACCCGATAGCTTCCACGCAGCGCGGCGAGGTGGCGAGCGGGAGAGGGCGGCGAGGGCCAGCCGACGAAGAACCCGGCGAGGTTTTCTTCCGTCACCGCGCTGACATCGGTGTCATAAGTGATCACGGTTGGCATTCAAGCACTTTCCGCACGGCGAACCCCAAACACGGAAGCGCGACGCCACAGTCCATTGTGGACTTTACTTGCAAGATCTGGACATATGAGGCATATTGTTGTGCGGTGAGCCGGGAAGCCTGGTCGGCCCGCACGTCACACTCGGTGGCATCGCGGAGGTTGACGAGGGGTGCGCCGATGACACTTATCCCCCGCTCCATCCCCCTGAGCAACGACCCCCAGGTGGTGCACGCGCTGGCCTCGCGCTGGCGTCGCACCAGGCTGTTGCTGATCCTCTCCGCCGGTGTGCTGCCGGTCGCCATCGGCATCGTCTGCGTCGTGCTCGCCGGCATGACGTCGGCAGGGCAGCGCGTCATCCCGTGGTGGGCGGCGATCCCGGCCGTCGCCGCGGCGGCGTGCGCGTGGGCGCTGCTGTCCTGGTTGCGCCGCAACGGGTTGAGCGACCCGTACTCGTGGCTGCCCGCGACCACCCTGATGACCGGCGCGCAGCTCGTGCTCGGCGTGCTGCCGGGTTCCGGCATCGCGCTGCGGCTCAGCCCCGGCGCCGCCATCGCGGTGAAGGCGTTGTGCGCGGCCGGTGTCCTGGGCGCGGGCTCGGCGAGCGCGCTCGCCCGGATGGCCCACCGCTCGTTGCTCGCGACGCCCGTACTGGAGCTCGCCTCGACCGCGTTCCCGCTCGTGCTGCCGGGTGAGCGCGCCCGCATGGTGATCGGCACCGACCGCGTCGACTGGACCACGAAGAAGGGCGGCCGCGTCGACACCGGCGTCTCGTTCGCCCGCGTCCAGCGCGTGACGGCCCAGGCGAACGCGATCGTCGTCCACACCGCGTCCGGCTCGTGGACCATCCCGGTGTCCGACCCCGCGACCGCCGCCGCACTGCTGCGCCGCCGGGTCGAGTGGTGGGAGGAGAGCCGCAACGCCGCCGTGGAGCGCGAGGAGCGCCGCTACCTCGACCTCGTCGAGCAGCTCGCGTCGGTGAGCGGGGAGGCGACGCGCGGTGGTGTCAGCGTCACGGTCGACTCGAGCGGCGTCACAACGGGCATCGCGCTGAGCGAGGCGGTGCGTGACGTCGAGCCGGAGGTGCTCGCCGCTCAGCTGATGGCGTGCGTGCAGAAGGCCCGTTCGGACGCACGCCGCCAGGTCGAGGACCTGGTGCTCGACCACGCGTCCGCCAAGGCGCTCCACTAAGCACGCTTCCAGCACTGCGGTCCGTAACCCCCCGCCCCGCTCGCGACTCTCTTTCGTGTTTCCCGTGTAGTACGCGGGGGCCCTACGTCCCATGTACGGAAACGTAGGGCCCCCGCGTTCCCAAGCCACGTCACGCAGCGCAGGCGGGGGCGCTGGGTGGGTGACGCGCGGGCGGGTGGCTGGCGGGAGGAGGGGGCAGAACCTCTGGCGGAGTGCTCGGAGCGGACGAGGGTCCCGATACAGGCCCTTCGTCGGTTGTCCCGCGTCTCCTCGCCTGCCTAGTTTCGGTGTGTGCCTGGCACCTCTTGGGATGGGGGACGAGATGCGCAGACGTGACTTCCTCGCGGCGGCGGCCGGGGTCGCCGCCGTCGTGGCCAACCCGGCGAGCGCGCTCGCGGCGACCGGGCAGCGGCCGGGAGCGTCGCACCTGCCCGACCTCGGCCTGGGTGACTTCCCGGTCGTGGCACGGGTCAAGGCGCGCAACGCTTTGCAGCACCTCAGGGTGCTGTCCGATCAGATCGGACCGCGCATCGGCGGCACCGCGTCGGAGCACCGCGCCCGCGACTACCTGGTGCGGGAGCTGCGGTCGTTGCGCTACCAGGTGACGGCCCAGCCGTTCTCCGTGCCGGACAAGTACCTCGCCGAGGTGAACAAGAACTGGCAGGCGGGCGCGTCGCGGTCCGGCTCGCTCGGCGTCACGGTCAAGGCGCCGTTCGTCGAGGTGACCGACGGCGACCTGCCGGACCTCACGGGCAAGATCGCGTTCTACGTCAACGCCCCCAACGGTTCCGGGCCGACTGTCGCCGCGGTCGAACGAGGTGCGGTGGCGGTCGTCCTCGGCCGGATCTCCACCACGGCGACCAAGTCGAGCGCCTTCTCCCCCACCCTCGACCAGAACGTCGCCGTGCCGGTGATCGGCCTTTCCCAGGTGCACACCGAGAAGCTCCGGGCGCAGGGCTCCGGCCAGTTGACGATCAAGACCACGCACCACCCGAACCTGACGTCCTACAACGTGATCGCGGAACGGCCGGCGACCTTCCCGCGGCCGGACGGCGGGGTCGTGATGGTGACCGCGCACTACGACAGCGTGCCGGGGTCGCCGGGCGCCAACGACGACGGCAGCGGCACCGTGCTGTGCCTGGAGCTGGCGCGGGTGCTGCGGCACCTGCCGACCTACCGGACGCTGCGGTTCGCTCTGTGGGGATCGGAGGAGCAGGGGCTGCTCGGGTCGCGGCACTACGTCTCGCAGCTCACGCCGGAGGAGCTGGCGCGGATCAAGGGCGTGTTCCAGAACGACATGGTCGCCACCAGCCACGACCCGGCGACGGCGTACTGGCTGCTGTCGGTCGACGGCGCGGACAACGCGACGACGGCCGCCGTCCGGGCCTCGGCGCGACGGCTCGGGTACGACCCGCGGGTGCACGGACCGGTGGCGCGCGGCTCGAGCGACCACGTGCCGTTCCACGAGAAGGGCTTGGCGGCGGCGAACTTCAGCTGGCGTGGCGAGGGCGGACCGGCGCAGCTGGAACCGATCTACCACACGCCGGAGGACACCATCAGGGACAACATCAGCCTGGAACGGCTGCAGGTGTCGCTGGAGCTGGTCGGGTCGGCGGCCTACCGGCTGGCGACCGAACGCTGAAGCCGCGGGGTCACGGCGTGGGAGCGGTCAGCTCGTCCATCGTCCTGGCGCTCAGCCACGCGGCGAACTCGCCGGCGGGCAGCGGCCGGCTCAGGCAGTAGCCCTGCACGATGTCGCAGCCCAGGGCGGCGAGGACGTCCCACGTCTCCTCGTCCTCGACGCCCTCGGCCACGACCTCCAGCTCCAGGTTGTGCGCGAGCCCGAGCAACGAGCGGGTGATCGCGCCGCTGGACGCGTCCGTGCGCATGTTCGTCGTGAACGACCGGTCGATCTTCATCTCGTGCACGGGCATCGTGCGCAGGTAGGCGATCGACGAGTAGCCGGTGCCGAAGTCGTCGATGGAGAGCCGGACGCCGAGCTCGCGCAGCCGGGTCAGCACGTCGCTCGCGCGCAGCGGGTCGGCGATGATCGCGCTCTCGGTGATCTCCAGCGTCAGCGCGTCCGGCTGCCGGCCGTGCCGCTTGAGCTGGTCGGCGACCTGGTCGGGGAACGTGGGGTCGTGCAGGCACTGGGCGCCGACGTTGACCGAGACGGGGACCTCCCAGCCGTCGGCGTGCCAGGCGCCGCACTGGGCCAGCGCGTGGTCCAGCACGTACTGGGTGAGCGGCTCGATCAGGCCGGTCTCCTCGGCGGCGGGGATGAACCGGTCGGGGCCGAGCAGGCCCAGGCGCGGGTGCTGCCAGCGGCACAGCACCTCGGCGCCGCAGACGGCGCCGGTGCGGGCGTCGGCCTTGGGCTGGTAGTGCAGCACCAGCTCCTCGTGGTCGAGCGCGCGGCGCAGGTCGCTGATCACGGTCAGCTGGGCGGCGCTGTGGTCGTCGCCGGGTTCGAACACGGCCGTGCCGAGACGGGCGCGCTTGGCCGCGTACATGGCGATGTCGGCGTGCTTGAGCAGGTCGTGCACGTCCGCCGAGTCGGTCGGGTAGATCGCGACGCCGATGCTGCAACCGACGTCGACCGACAGGCCGTCCAGGTCGACGGACTCGCGCAGGGCGCTGTGCACGTTGTCGGCCACCACGAGGGCGTTCGCGGGGGACAGCACCGACGGCAGCAGCACGGCGAACTCGTCCCCGCCGAGGCGTGCCACCGTGTCGATCTCGCGGACGGCCGCGGTGAGGCGGTTGGCGACGTGCTGGAGCAGCCGGTCGCCGAACGCGTGGCCGAGGGTGTCGTTGATCGGCTTGAAGCGGTTGAGGTCGATCAGGAACAGGCCGAGCGGGTCGCCGGTGCGCCGGGCGTGCTCGATCGCCTCCCCCGCGCGGTGGACGAGCAGGGTGCGGTTGGCGAGGCCGGTGAGCGCGTCGTGCATCGCCTCGTGCTCGCTCTTCGCGGCCTGGCGCAGGATCTTGCGCCGGTGTCCGATCAGGACGGCCCCGCACAGCGCGACGAGGCCGAGGTCGACGGCGAACGCGATGACGGCGGCGAGCCGCAGCTGTCCGTTGCGCTCCTCGGCCGACCGCAGGTAGTCGGTGGTCTCCAGGCGTTTGAGCTGCACCACCGTGGAGAGCTGCTTGCGCACGGAGGCCAGGGTCAGCTCGGCCTGGTCGGCCTTCTGGAACGCGGCGGTGGCGTCGCCGCGGTCGCCGGCCGCGACCGTCTCGCGCAGCAACGCCGAGTAGTCGCCGTACAGCCCGCTCACGATCGTGGCGGCCCGGACGTCGGCGGGACCTCCGTGCTCCTTCAGCCAGCTCAGGCTGTCGCCTGCGGCACCGGCCGCGTTGGACACGGGTGTGCGCATCACCGGTGTGCCGGAACGGAGGTAGTCCGCGAGCGCGTGGTCGGCGACGTCGACGTTCTGCACGACGAGACCCCAGTGGTCGCTGATCTCGTTGAGCTCGTGCAGGTGGTCGGCGGCGCGCTGCATGCTCAGGCTCGTCCACAGCGCGAGGCCCGCGAGCGCGGCGAGACCGATCGTCAGGCTGAGAACGGTCGTGTGCGCGGTGGAGCGGGCCTCGACCCAGTTGGACAGCATCTGTGAGCGCCTCGTGTGGACATGGCTTTCCGGCGAAAGAGCTATTGGTACGCAGCCAAAGGATCGCACGCAAGCCGACACAGCGGTGCGGCGTGCACTAGCCTTGACGGCTTTCCGGGGTCAACTGATTGGGCGTTTCCGTGGTGCGCGGTGTCCGTGTCGTCCTGCCTGCGGTTTTGGTCTTCGTGGCGGGGGTGAGCGGGTGCGGGACCGGCCAGACGTCCGATGACCCGCCCACAATCGGGTTCCTCGCGCAGAACACGAGCCGCGACTTCTCCCGCGAGATGAGCGACGGCTTCCGCGCGGGCGCGGAGATCGCGGGCGGCGTGCGGACCGAGCTGACGGGACCGGACACGCACGACGGGCTCAAGCAGATCGAGCTCCTGCGCGACCTCGCCACCAGGGCCACGGGCGGTATCGGGGTCTCCGCGGTCGCGCCGGAGATCATGGCCGAGCCGCTGGCGCGGGTCGTGGAGCAGGGCGTTCCGGTCATGGCGGTCGCGGGCGGCCAGGTCGCGCCGGGCACCGGCGTCGAGTTCATGATCGAGAACGACGGCTTCGACCTGGGCAGGACGCTCGCCGACGCGACCGCGGACCGGTTGCCGCCCGGCGCCTCCGGCAAGATCGTGATCGGCAGCAACTCCCCCGCGATGCCCGCGCTCGACCAGCGGGTGCTCGGGATGCGGACCCGGCTGCTCGAACGGCTGCCGAACCTGCGGGTGATCGGACCACTCGACACCGGCCGCGACGCCACGACGAACCTCGCGACCTGGCGGCGGCTCGCCGACGCGAACCCCGACGCGCTCGCGCTGCTGGGCGCGGGCGACGTCGACGCGGTCAACCTCGCCGCCGTGCACGCGGAGAAAGACGGTAAGTGGCTGGCGGCGTCGTTCAGCATCGACCCGAAGGCGCTGCAGGGCGTCAAGGAGGGCCACCTGTTCGCGACGATCTCGGCGGAGCACTTCCTCAAGGGCGCGGTCGCGGGGTGGATGCTCGCCCAGCACGCGAAGAGCGGCCGCAAGCTGCCGGAGGGCTGGTTCGTGGCGCCGGGGCTCGTCGTGGAGTCGTCGAACGTGGACGAGATCATCCGGCGTCAGGCGAGCACGGCCGCCCGGCTGGAGGCGGCACGGCCGCGGATCGAGGCCCTCACGGCGAACCCGATGAGGTACCTGCGTCCACTCGACCAGGCCCGCTGACCCGACCGGCGCAGCGGGTCCTGCGCCTCGGTGACACCCGCCGGACCGTGGGCGACCATGCGGATTTTCCCGCCATTGGAGGGTCTCGCATGATCAACCGAAGGACACTGGCGAAATCCGTCGGTGCCGCGCTCGCGGTCTCGGCCACCGCCGTTCCCGCCACCTCCGCCGCCTCCGGACCAGCCGGCCCCGCCCGTCGCGACCGGTACCTGGTGAGGGGTGGTGCCGTCGTCACCGTCGACGAGAAGCTCGGTGTGCTGCCGCGGGCGGACGTCCTGATCAACAAGGGCAGGATCGCCGCCGTGGGCACCCGGCTGGACGCTCGCGGCGCCACGGTCGTCGACGCGACCGGCATGATCGTGATGCCCGGTTTCGTCAACACGCACTTCCACATGTGGAGCGCGCTCGGCCGCAACTTCGTGGCCGACGGGTTCCCGTACTTCGCGGCGAAACGCGCCACGTCCACCCTGTACTCGCCGCAGGACGTCTACCGCAGCGTCCTGCTCGGCCTGGCCGAACTGGCGAACGCGGGCGTGACGACCGTGCACAACTGGTCCAACAACACCCGCTCCCCCGCGCACGCCGACGCCGAGCTGCGCGCCCACCGCGACGGACTGCTGCGAGCCCGGTTCTCCTACGGCCACGTCGACCAGATGCCGCGTGACGTGCCGATGGACTTCGCGGACATCGATCGCGTGCGGCAGCAGCACTTCGCCGACGACAGCGCGTTCGACGGCTTGGTGCATCTCGGGATCTGCGTGCGCGGGCTGTCCCAGAGCGACGAGCCGGCGTTCTTCGCGGAGATGGACGCCGCTCTCGGCCGCGATCTGCCGGTCGCGATCCACGCGGGCCAGTCGCCGCCGCGGATCGTGGACGCCGCGGACTACGAGCGGCGGGGCTGGCTGGGCCCGAAGACGTTGCTGACGCACTACGTCACGGCGCTGGACGGCGACATGGAGGTGATGGCGCGGACCGGGACGCCGCTGAGCTGGTCGCCGCACTCGGAGTTCCGGCTCGGCGCTGCGGGCGACCCCCGCGACGCGCTGCTGCGGTTCCGCCGGGCGGGCGTGCCGGTGTCGCTGTCGTCAGACGCTACGTCCATCGCGCCGTCGGACATGTTCGAGGCCATGCGGGTCGTCTGGAACACCGGCATCCCCTGGCAGGGCACGCCTTCCGCCGGTCTGCCGGAGATCGGGTTCCGTGACGTGCTGACGATGGCGACGCTGAACGGCGCCCGTGCGCTGGGGCTCGGCGACGTCACCGGGTCGATCACCGTCGGGAAGCGCGCCGACGTCGTCCTGGTGCGCAGCGACGACATCAACCTCGCACCGGGCGGTCTCACCGAGACCACGCTGGTGCAGGCGGCGACCCCGGCCAACGTGGACACGGTGTTCTCGGACGGCCGGATCGTGAAGCGCGGTGGCCGGCTGGTCGCCTACGACGTCGACCGGATCGTGCGGGAGGCGAAGGCGTCCTCGCTGCGCATCCGCACGGCGGCGGGCGGGATCCTGGCGCCGCCGGCGTAGAGAAGGCCGTGGCCCGGAACGGCAGAGCGTTCCGGGCCACGTCACAGGGGCATCCGTGAGAACAGCAGGGGTCAGAAGGTCCAGACGGCGCTCTTGCCGGGTCCCACGACCAACGTCGACGTGCCGAGCCGCACGACGTGCCGCGCGACGGCGCGGTTGAGCTCGAACTCGACGTGCTTGAGCCCCGTCCTGCCCATCGGCACCACGTCGAACCGCATCGTCGTGTCACCGCGGGTCACGACGACGCCGCGTTCGTCGGCCTTCGGCACGAGACCTCCCGCCTCCAGCAACGGGAGCACATCCGCCAGGTCCGGGGCCGTGACGGCGAAGCGGATCAGCGTGATGTCGCGCATCAGCTTGTCGCGGTAGTCGTCGGGCAGGTAGCGCTCGCGGCTGACGTCACCGGGGAACCGTGCGGGGCCCGCCTCGCTGCGCGGGTCGTCCAGGTACTCGCCGCGGTACTCCATGGCCCAGGCGCCGAACCTGTCGTGGGCGTCGGTCAGGAAGACCGAGTCGAACCACGGCACCGGCACGCCGTCGCCGAAGTCGCGGGTCTGCAGGAACCGGATCGGCGTCACGCCTTCCGCGCGCAGCCGGTCCTCGAGGTCCTCGACCTCACCGTCGCGTTCGGTGGAGAGGGCGAGCGCGGCGGCGCCCAGCTCGCCGTCCCTGCCGTCGACGTCGCCGACGCCGAAGACCTCCAGGTAGGTCTCCCTGCCGCGCAGGTAGCGGCCCGTCCAGACCCTGCCGTCCGCGCCGGTCGTGGTGCGCACCTCGAAGTCGGCGAACTCCCGCAGGTACGCGGACCGCTCGACGGCGTCGGCCGTGGCGCGGTCGAAGGTTCCCCAGGCGTGGTTGTAGTGCAGCGACTGCCGCACCTGCGCCAGGACCGGAGCGGCTGCCACCAGCACCAGCAACACCGCCAAGATCGTGTGTGAAACTCGTCGGATCCCCATGCGGGGATGGTAAGTCGCACGCGCTCAAGCCGGACTCAAGTCACCGAGGGGGACCTTGTGCTCGACACCGCCCGCTGGACGGTTCTCGCTCCTCTGCTGCAGGCCGCGACCGCCGGTCCGGACCTGCTCGACGCCACGATCCGCGGCCTCACCCCGCAGGCGGTCGCCGCGGAGGTGGTGGCGGAGACCGGCGAGCACGACGTCCGGCTGGACCTCGTCTTCGACGGCGTGACGACGAGCCATCTCCGGACGGACTCGGACGTCGTCGTCACCCTCGGCCTGGCCGACGCGGTGCGCGGCCTCTACGCCGGACGGCCGTGGTCGAGCCTCTCCGTGCGCACCCCCGACCCCGAGATGGACGAACGCGGTATCGCAGGCTGGTTCGCCGACCGCAAGGGCGTCCCGCAGGCCGTGCAGGGCCTGCTGTCCGCGCTGCGGCCTCAGCGGCGGGACCTCGGCGAGCTGGCCGTCGAGCTCGGCACCGACAAGTGGGGCGACCTGCACTGGTACACGCAGCACTACGAACGCCACTTCGCCCGCCTGCGCACGGAACCCGTGCGGCTGCTGGAGATCGGCATCGGCGGGTATGACGACCCCGACCGCGGCGGTGGCTCGCTGCGGATGTGGGAGCGGTTCTTCCCGCGCGGCCTCGTCGTCGGCCTGGACATCGCGCACAAGAACGTCCGCGGCCCGCGGATCACGACCGTGCGGGGCGACCAGTCCGACGCGGAGTTCCTCGACCGGCTCGGCCGTGAGCTGGGCCCGTTCGACATCGTCATCGACGACGGCAGCCACCTCAACGACCACGTGCGGACGTCGTTCCACGCCCTGTTCCCGCACGTGCGGTCCGGCGGCCTGTACGTGGTAGGACCTGCAGACCGCGTACTGGCCTTCCTGGGGCGGGCACCCGGAGGGCACGGACGGCACGTCGATCGGCCTGCTCAAGTCCTTTGTGGATGGACTGAACCACGCGGAGACCGGTGACCCGCGCGGGCAGGGCACGCCGTTGCAGCGCAGCATCACGGGGATCGCGTTCCACCACAACATCGCGTTCGTGGAGAAGGGCCTCAATGCGGAGGAGGGCGGGCCGGCGTTCCTGCGCACGCTCTACTGAGGCGGGCAACTGTCCAGATTCTGTCCACTACTACCGCTAACAGCCTGATCGGAGGCCGCGATGTAGGCGGACAGGATCGCGCCCCATCGCGGCCCCGGCGGGAAGGTGAGTCGTGCGACGGATCTTCGTGAGCTACCGGATCAAGGACAGCGTCCACGCGACGGCGTCGCTGTCCAAGCTGCTCGCCCAGCACTACGGCGAGGAGAACGTGTTCCGCGACCGCGACTCGCTCCCCCTCGGCTCGGTCTACCCGCGCCGGATCCGGCGCGAGCTCGAACGCGCGGACGTCGTGCTGGCGGTGATCGGCCCGTCCTGGCTGACCATCACGAGCGTGAACGGCGGACGGTGTCTGGACGACGAACGCGACTGGGTGCGCACCGAGCTGCGGATGGCGTTCCAGCGCGACATGACGGTCGTGCCGGTGCTGCTGGACAACACCCCGCTGCCGACGCCCGACTCGCTTCCGCACGACATCACCCTGCTGAGCCATTCGATGTACTGGCAGGTGCGGCACCGGACGTTCGAGTCCGACGTGCGCGGGCTGATCGCGGAGCTGGACGGGGGCCGTGACGCGGGCAGGCGGCAGTGCCGGGCACCGGCTCCGTCCAGACCAACACCGCGTCGCACGGCGGATCGGTCTACGCCAACCAGGGCGGCAGCTTCACCATCAACCAGACTCCCGGGACCAACTGATGAAACGTCCGAGAGACTCCGGATCGCATCAGCACAACAACGCGTCCCACGGTGGCAACGTCTTCGCCAACCAGGGCTCCGGCCAGATGAACGTCCACCAGGACAACAGCACCGTCAACCACTTCAGGCTCAACCAGCGGAAGTGGACGGGCTGGGCGATCCTCGTGATGCTCGTCGCCGACGTCGTGTTCTTCATCTACGGCGCCACGTCCTACAGCGGCAACCAGGGCGACTCCGGCGACGGCCTGCGGGCCGTGGTCTACCTGCTGATGCTCGGCGTCACGATCACCCTCGTCCGCCGCTGGTTCCGGCAGAGGCTGTGACCGGGGTGCCGTCCTCGCGCGGGGACGGCACCCCGTCACGTCACGGCACCCAGTGGTTGCCGGTCACCGTGATCATCACCTGCAGCTGGATGCTCGCCGAGAAGTAGCTGCTCGAGTCGATCGGCGTCTGCAGCATCCGGTTCCACAGCGCGTCGAGCCACGCCTGGCTGCCGGGGTCGGTCGTGGCCACGACCGCGAACGGCGCGAAGAACGCGGCGGCGCTGCCACCGGAGATCTGCGTGCCGTCGAGGCGGTAGCCCAGGCCGATGTTCGCCGGGTTGCCGCCGGTCTTCGCCTTCACCCACGCGTTGAGCTTGCGGGCGGCGGAGAGGGACGACGAGTCGCCGCTGGTCACCGCGTCCGCGCCGATGCGCCACGGCACGCGGCAGGCGTTCCAGTAGTACTGGCCGTCGTTGGGGCTCTCCAGCACCTCGCCGGAGGCCGGGCGCGGCGAGGAGTTCGTGTTCTCGACGAAGTCCGGCAGCAGGCCGGTGTTCGGCGCGTAGTCCTGTTGCAGCCGCGTGACCAGGTTCTGGTGGGCGGAGCGGATGGTGTCCCAGGCCGAGTCGCCGGTGGCCTTGCGGAACGCCCGGAAGTGGTCGGCCATCCAGTCCGACGACCGCGACAGGTAGTAGTAGCGGTCGCCCGCGCCGGTCCAGTCGCCGAGCTTGAGCAGGTTCGTCGACGGGTTGACCTCGCTGGCCTTGATGGCGTTGATGTGCCGGATCGCCAGCTGCTTGTAGTTGTACGTGCCGGCGCTGCCCCACTGGCGGTCGGCGAGCAGCAGGCCGTACGCCACGTCCAGGTCGCCGTCCGTCGCGGCGTCACCGCCGTTGACGCTGCGGCAGCTCGTGTCCTGTTCCGCCGCGAGCAGGTCCGGGTTGATCGACGACGGGTGGTCGATCTTCCACTTCACCAGGCCGTCGAAGATCCTGCGGGCGTCGGGGTCCGCGCCCGCCATCGTCGCGACGACGACCATGCCGTAGCCCTGGGCCTCGGCGACGTACGGGTGGTCCGCGTCCGGCGAGATCACCTGGTACCAGCCGTTGCCGCAGTTCTGCCGCAGGAACGCGGACTTCCAGCGCTGGTAGTAGTCCACCACCGCGGCGTCCAAAGTGGACGTGCTGCCGGACGGGCGCAGGACGCCCTGCGCGTACGGCTGCTGCCTGCTGCCGAACGGGACGCCGACGGTCGGTGTGGGGGTGCCGTCACCGGCGCCGTAGACCTCGAGCTCCCACAGCGAGTAGCCCCACTGCGTGGCGCGGGCCGTGCCGTAGACGCGCACGTACCGGCCGCTGCCGGACACCGTGAGGTCGTCGATGCCGCCGTCACCGGCGCTGGTCGAGTAGACGTCCGTCCACGCGGACCCGTCGAGCGACGTCTGCACCCGGTACGCCCTGGCGTAGGCGGTCTCCCAGTTCAGCCGCACCCGGCTCACCGAGTGCACCGACCCGAGGTCGACCCGGATCCACTCCGGGTCGCGCCCCTCCAGCGACGCCCACCTGGTCGACGGGTTGCCGTCCACCGCCTTGCCCGGTTCGAGGCCCGCCGCCTCGACGGACGAGGCCACCGTCGTCTTGCCCGCCGACACCAGCGGGTCCGCCGCCGCCGTGGCGCTGACCGTCCCCGCCGCGAGCAGCCCGAGCACCAGCCCGAGCACGCCTAACTTCGATCTTCCGCCCATCACACCCGCCGCCCAATTAGTTAACAAACCTTCCTTATGACGGCACAGTAGGCGGGCACCCACCGCCGGACAAGAGGCGCGGGACCGAGTCAGCCCCAGACCTCGCGCACGGCGTCGGCCACCGAGGCCGCCTGCCGCAGCCCCGCCTCCGCGGCGGGCCTGCGCCGGGCGGGGTCCAGCACGTTCTTGCCGATGGCGGTCAGCTCCTCCTGCCCGGGGCTCACGACGATCGACGGCACCCCGAGCTTCGCGGCCTGCGCGGCGGGGGTGGCCACGACGTTGGCCGACCGGGTCAACGGCGCGACGACGACCACCCGTGAGCACCCGGCCGCGAGGTCGACGTTCGCCACCGAGCGCATACCGCCGTCCATGTACCGGTGGCCGTCGATGGTCACGGGCGGCCACACCAGCGGCACGGCGCAGCTCGACGCCACGGCCTTCACCAGCGGCACGCCGCTGTCCCGGTCGAACGCGACGAACTTACCGGTGGCCGTGTCGACGGCCGTGACCTTCAGCGGCCGCTCCGGCCATTCCTTGATGGACAGACGCCGGTCGAACACCTCCAGCCGCGACTCCTCGGACGGCGTGCGGGCCTTCAGCGCGGCACGGCCCAGCCTCGCGCGCTTCGCCGCGGGCGTGCCCGGCATCGCGTAGGAAAGGGCGTACCGCACGAGCATCCACGGGGTGAGCCGGGCCGGGAGCTCGCCGTCCGGCGGTTCCAGCTGGCTCTCGTACAGCCCGGCGAGCGGGACGCCGCCCGCGAGCTGCGTCGCCACCACGGAGCCGGCCGACGTGCCCACCACCAGGTCCGCGTTCGTCAGGTCGACGCCCTGCTGAGACAGGCCGTGCAGAATCCCGATCTCCCAAGCGATCCCGGTGACACCGCCACCACCCAGGACCAATGCGCGTTGTCCGGTCACGGATGACCATCCTATGGAGTGGGACGGGTTCCTGCTCCCTGGTCCGTCTTGGTAACCTCGGCGGCGAAGCCGAGAAGCGCTGCAACAGGCCGTAGTTGCCTGCCACGCTCGGGTTCGCCGGACCACGAACAAGGGCGCTTCCGACCTTTCGGGAGCGCATGTGGCCGACCTCAAGTCCTTGCTGAACCAGCGAGTCGTCGTGCTCGACGGCGCTTGGGGCACGATGTTCCAGCAGGCGGGGCTGTCCCCCGCCGACTACCACGGCACCGAGTTCGGCGACCACCATACCGACGTCGCCGGCGACCCGGACCTGCTCAACCTCACGCGCCCGGACCTGGTGCTCGACGTGCACCGGCAGTACCTGGCGGCGGGCGCGGACATCACGACCACCAACACGTTCACCGCCACGTCGATCGGCCAGGCCGACTACGGGCTCGAACACCGGGTGCGCGACATGAACGTCGCGGGCGCCCGGATCGCCCGGCAGGCGGCCGACGAGTTCGGCGGCCGGTTCGTCGCGGGCTCCGTCGGGCCGCTCAACGTCACGCTCAGCCTCTCGCCCAAGGTCGAGGACCCCGCGTTCCGCGCCGTCACCTTCGAGCAGGTGAAGGCGAGCTACGCCGAGCAGATCGCCGCGCTGCGCGAGGGCGACGTCGACCTGCTGCTGATCGAGACGATCTTCGACACCCTGAACGCGAAGGCCGCCATCACCGCGGCCCGCGAGGTGGCGCCCGAGCTCCCGCTGTGGATCTCGGTGACGATCGTCGACCTGTCCGGCCGCACGCTCTCGGGCCAGACCGTCGAGGCGTTCTGGACCTCGGTCGAGCACGCGAAGCCGCTGGTCGTGGGCGTCAACTGCTCGCTGGGCGCCGAGGAGATGCGCCCGCACGTCACCGACCTCGCCCGGCTCGCGGACACCTACGTCGCCTGCCACCCGAACGCCGGTCTGCCCAACGCGTTCGGCGGCTACGACCAGACCCCCGACGAGACCGCCGCCCTGCTGCGGGACTTCGCGGACAAGGGCATCGTCAACGTCGTCGGCGGCTGCTGCGGCACCGGCCCCGCGCACATCAAGGCCATCGCGGACGCGGTGCGCGCAGCGACGCCGCGCACGGTCGCGCAACCCCGTGACACCACCAGGTTCAGCGGCCTGGAGACGTTCGAGATCGGCGCGGACACCGGGTTCGTGATGATCGGCGAGCGCACCAACGTCACCGGCTCGGCGAAGTTCCGCAGGCTGATCGAGGCCGACGACCACCAGGCGGCGCTCGCCGTGGCGCTCGACCAGGTGCGCGGCGGCGCGAACCTGCTGGACGTCAACATGGACGCCGACCTGCTCGACGGCGAGCAGGCGATGACGACGTTCCTCAACCTCATCGCCACCGAGCCGGAGATCGCCCGCGTCCCGGTGATGATCGACAGCTCCCGCTGGGACGTGCTGAAGGCCGGGCTGCGCTGTGTGCAGGGCAAGGGCGTGGTCAACTCGATCAGCCTCAAGGAAGGCGAGGGCCCGTTCCTGGAGCAGGCCCGCACGATCCGCGACTACGGCGCCGGCGTCGTCGTGATGGCGTTCGACGAGCAGGGCCAGGCGGACACGACCGAACGCAAGGTCGAGATCTGCGCCCGCGCGTACGACCTGCTCACGAACGAGGTGGGCTTCCCGGCAGAGGACATCATCTTCGACCCGAACGTGCTCGCGGTCGCCACCGGCATCGAGGAGCACAACGGCTACGCCAAGGCGTTCATCGACGCGCTGCCGCTCATCAAGCAGCGCTGTCCCGGGGCGCGCACCAGCGGCGGCATCTCGAACCTGTCGTTCTCCTTCCGCGGCAACGACGTCGTGCGTGAGGCGATGCACTCGGCGTTTCTCTTCCACGCCGTCAAGGCGGGCCTGGACATGGGCATCGTCAACGCGGGCCAGCTCGTCGTCTACGAGGACATCGCGCCCGAGCTGCTCGAACTGGTCGAGGACGTCATCTTCAACCGCCGTGAGGACGCGACGGACCGCCTGGTGACCCACGCCGAGACCGTGAAGGGGCCCGGCAAGAAGCGGGTCGCCGACCTGTCGTGGCGCGAGGCCCCGGTCGCGAAGCGGCTGGAGCACGCGATCCTGCACGGCGTCGTCGACTTCGTCGAGGAGGACACCGAGGAGGCCCGCCAGGGCTTCCCGCGCCCGCTCGACGTCATCGAGGGCCCGCTGATGGACGGCATGAAGGTCGTCGGCGACCTGTTCGGCGCGGGCAAGATGTTCCTGCCCCAGGTGGTGAAGAGCGCGCGCGTGATGAAGCGCGCCGTCGCCTACCTGGAGCCGTTCATGGACGCCGAGCCCAAGTCGACCGCGGGCGGCAACGGCAAGGTCGTGCTCGCCACGGTCAAGGGCGACGTGCACGACATCGGCAAGAACATCGTCGGCGTCGTGCTGGGCTGCAACAACTACGACGTGATCGACCTCGGCGTGATGGTGCCCGCCGCGAAGATCCTCGACACCGCGATCAAGGAGCACGCCGACGTCATCGGCCTGTCCGGTCTGATCACGCCGTCGCTGGACGAGATGGTCGCGGTCGCCGAGGAGATGCAGCGGCGCGGCATGAAGCTGCCGCTGCTGATCGGCGGCGCCACCACGTCCCGCCAGCACACGGCCGTGAAGATCGCCCCCGTCTACGACGAGCCGACCGTGCACGTGCTCGACGCGTCGCGGGTCGTGGGCGTCGTGTCCGACCTGCTGGACGACCAGCGCTCGCACGAGCTGAACCGCACCAACCGGGCGGAACAGGCACGGCTGCGCGAACAGCACGAGAACCGCAGGCAGCTCCCGTTGCTGAGCCTGGAGGAAGCGCGCGCGAACTCGGAAAAGGTCGAGTTCGCCGAACCGCCGATCCCCGCGTTCACCGGAACCCGCACGATCAGCCCGCCGCTGGCGGAGCTGCGCGAGTTCATCGACTGGACGTTCCTGTTCCTCGCCTGGGAGCTGAAGGGCAAGTTCCCGGCGATCCTCGACCAGCCGGTGGCCCGCGAGCTGTTCGACGACGCGACCACGTTGCTGGACGAGATCGTCGAGCAGGGGCTGTTCACGGCGAAGGGCGTCTACGGCTTCTGGCCCGCGCGGCAGGAGGGCGACGACATCCGGCTGGACAACGGCGTGCTGCTGCCCATGCTGCGCCAGCAGACGAGCAAGCAGGTGTCGCGCCCGAACCGGTCGCTGTCGGACTACGTCGCGCCCGAGGGCGACCACATCGGCGGCTTCGCGGTGACGATCCTCGGCGCCGACGAGCTGGCGGCGCGGTACGAGGCCAAGAACGACGACTACCGCGCCATCATGGTGAAAGCGCTGGCGGACCGGCTGGCGGAGGCGTTCGCCGAGTGGATCCACCTGCGGGCGCGCCGCGACTGGTTCGAGCCGGAGGCGGAGCCCGCGCTGGAGGACCTGCACGCGGAGCGGTTCCGCGGCATCCGGCCCGCGCTCGGCTACCCGGCCTGCCCCGACCACACCGTGAAGCGGCAGCTGTTCGACCTGCTCGGCGCCGAGGAGGTCGGCGTCGGGCTGACCGAGTCGTTCGCGATGACCCCGGCGGCGAGCGTGAGCGGCCTGATCTTCCAGCACCCGGAGGCGAAGTACTTCACCGTCGGACGCCTCGGGCGCGACCAGGTCGAGGACTACGCGCGCCGCACGGGCAGGTCCGTCGCGGACGTCGAGCAGTGGCTGCGGCCCAACCTCGGGTACGAACCCGCGTGACACCTCGGAGACGAGAATGGCACCACCTGGAACAGGGTGCGTCATCCCGATTCGACATCGGGCGCTGTAGGCTCGCCGCTCTGACATCAATCCACGGTCGAGCCCGAGGTCATCGATGCGAGCTGCGGCGCTGGTGCTGGGACTGGTGCTGCTGTCGGGCTGCGGCACGGCGGCGCAGTCGAAGCCGCCGCCGCACGTGGGGTTCGTGCTGAAGAGGACGGGCGCGTCGTTCGCGCAGGAGATGACGAGCGGGTTCCACGAGGGCGTTGGCAGGGCCGGCGGGGTGAACGCGACGGCGGTGGGACCTCCCGGCCAGGACGGGCACCGCGAGGTGGCGCTGTTCCGCGAGCTGACGAGGTCCGCGCCGGACGGCATCGCCGTGGCCACGTCCGAGCCCGCGCTGATGGCACCGGCCATCGGGGAGGCGCTCGCCGGGGGCGTCGCGGTCATCGGGGTGGACATGCGGCTCACCGCCAGCTCGCGGGTCCGGCTGCACATCGGTAACGACAACCACGAGCTGGGCGAAAATCTTGCTGACGAGCTGATTCGCCGGCTGCCGTCCGACGCGGAGGGAACGGTGGTGCTGGGCAACACCGCGCCGGGGCTGTCCGGTTTCGACGACAGGGCGGACGGGATCCGGGATCGGTTCGCCGAACGACTGCCGGAAGTGCGGGTGCTGGGGCCGTTCGACACGCAGCGTGACGACGAAGCGAACCGCGACGCGTGGCGCAGGCTGGTCGCCGCGAACCCCGGTGCCCTCGCGTTCGCCGGGACGGGTGACTGCGACGGGGTCAGCCTCGCCGCGCTGAAGACCGAGAACAGGTCGGCGAGGTGGCTGGTGGGGGCCTTCGGGGTCGACCAGAGGACGTTGCGGGCGGTGAGGGACGGTGTGATGGTGGCGACCGTCTCACCGGAGCACTACCTGAAGGGTGCCGTGGCAGGCTGGTTGCTCGCACGGCACGCCGCGCACGGGGCGGCGCTGCCGCAGGGCTGGATCGAGACACCGGGACTCACGGTGACCTCGGCGAACCTCGACGCGATCCTGCGCAGGCAGGCGTTGGAGAGGTCGCGACGGGACTTCTTCCAGCCGCAGATCGACAGCTTCGTCGAGGATCCGGCGAGCTGGGTACGACCGTTGGAGCAGGCACGGTGAGCTTTGGGGAGAACCGCGGCACCGCACGGGTGGCCACGGCAGGGCTGACGGTCGGGCTGCTGGTCCTGACCGGGCTGGCGCTGTGGAGCAGCATCAGCGCGCAGACCACGACCGCGTACGTCCGGCAGCTCAACGAGGCCGGCGAGCGGTGGAGCCGAGTGCTGGAGCACGTCAACGTCGCCGACAACGCGCTGAGCGACCTGCGGACGGCGCGGACCGAGCAGACGGTCAGACCGCTCGAGAACTCCGTCGGCGCGGCGCGCGGCGACCTGGAGTGGCTGAGCGCGAACGGCAGGCCGTCGGACGCCGCCGTGGCGAGCAGGCTGCTGCCGCTCTACGACCAGACGACCGAGACCCTGCGCGGCTTCATCGCGACCGGTGACGCGCCGCAGGCCGACCAGGCCGCGCTCGCCCACTCGTCGCTGCGCAGGCAGGTCTCGACGACGATCGGCGCCAACTGGCTCGACACCACCGAGTACCTGCGCACCGCCGACGAGCAGAACTCCCAGCTGCGGATCGCGCAGATCGTGGCGTTCGCCGTCGACGCGGTCCTGGTCGGGCTGTTCGGCATGGTGCTGCTCGGCTACCGCCGCAAGCTGCTGCGCCAGGCCGCCAAGAACGAGCACGAGGCGCACCACGACGCCCTCACGGGGCTCGCCAACCGGACGCTGCTCGCGCGCCGGATGGAGCAGGCCGTGGCGAAGGCGCGCAAGAAGGACGAGGCGCTGGCGCTGCTGATCGTCGACCTCGACCGGTTCAAGGAGGTCAACGACTCGCTCGGCCACCACAGCGGCGACCTGCTGCTGCGCCAGGTGGCGAACCGCCTGTCGTGGGCCGTGCGCGACACCGACCTGGTGGCGCGGCTGGGCGGCGACGAGTTCGCGGTGCTGCTGCCCGGCGTCGGCTCGGCCGAGAACGCCACGATGGTCGCGGAGAAGATCCTGACGGCGCTGGCCATGCCGGTCACGCTGGAGGGCCTGGAGCTGGAGGTCGCGGGCAGCGTCGGCGTGGCGCTGTGCCCCGCGGACTCCGGCGACGGTGCCGAGCTGCTGCGGCACGCGGACAGCGCGATGTACGCGGCCAAGCGCGACAAGTCCGGTGTGGCCGTCTACGACGCGCGCCTGCACGAACGCGGCGCCACGCACCTGACGGCCGTGACGGAGCTGCGGCACGCGATCGACCGCGGCGAGCTGTTCCTGCACTACCAGCCCAAGGCGCTGGCCGACACGGGCGCGGTGTGCGGCGTCGAGGCGCTCGCCCGCTGGAACCACCCGACGCGCGGCCTCGTCCGTCCCGACGAGTTCATCCCGGTCGCGGAGGAGAACGGCCTCATCGAGCCGCTCACCCGGTACGTGATCGACGCGGCCCTGCGCCAGTGCCGGGCCTGGTCGGACGCGGGCTGGGAGGTGCCGGTGTCGGTGAACGTGGGCGCCGCGTGCCTGCACCACACCGAGTTCCCCGGCGACGTGGCCGACCTGATCAAGCGGCACGGCCTGCCCGCCAGGCTGCTGACTCTGGAGATCACCGAGTCGGCGATCATCTCCGACCCCGACCGCGCGGTGGAGGTGCTGCGCGGCCTGACCGAGCTGGGCGTGCGGCTGTCGATCGACGACTTCGGCACCGGCTACTCGTCGATCTCGTACCTGCGCAGCATGCGGGTGCACGAGATGAAGCTCGACCGGTCGTTCGTCACGCACATGTGCACCGACGCGGGCGACAGCGCCATCGTGCACGCGCTGGTGGCGCTGGCCCGCAACTTCGGCCTCCAGGCCGTGGCGGAGGGCGTGGAGGACCAGGACACCTGGACGGCGCTCGCCGAGGCGGGCTGCGACGTGGTGCAGGGCTACTTCCTCAGCGAGCCGCTGCCCGCCGAGGAAGTGGTGGCCTGGCTGGGTGACCGGGCCGCGGCTCACGCGTAGACGTCGGTGGCCCGCCAGCGGTCGAGGAACGGTGCCATGAACTCGACCATGGCGGGCAGCTGGTCCGCGCACGACAGGTAGGCGATGACGCGCAGCGCGGCGACGGCGTTGACGAACCGCAGCACGTCCTCGTCCAGCGTCCGCAGCCCGTTGCGCTCCGCGCCGCGGTTGTAGGCGGCCTCGTACTCCGACCCGAGCCCGCCGAGGTCCCACTCGACCGGCCCGTAGGTGACCAGCTCGAAGTCGGCGAACAGCAGACCGCCGGTGCTGCGGAAGACGTTCGCGGGCGGCGAGTCGCCGTGGATCGGCTGCAGCTCGACCCCGGGGAACCGCTTGCGGAACTCGGCCTCGTCGCTCAGCAGCGGCCCCAGCACCGCCCACTCCCGCTTCGCCCTGGCGAGGTCGTCCGCGGCGACGACGTCCAGCCCTTCCAGCCGTTCCAGGGCGGCGCTGACGAACCCCGGTTCCGCCGACGCCATGAACTCCAGCTCGCCGGGGTAGCCCCGCAGCGCCTTGTGCAGGTCGGCGGCCAGCTCCGACTGCGCGAGGTAGTCGGGCTCGCCGCTCTTGTCCTCCTCGGTGAACTGCCAGAACGTCATGGAGAACCCGTCCGCGAGCACCGGCTCCCGCGGCACGAGGGGACTCGGCGGGACCACCGGGACGCGCTGCTCGTGCAGCCACTGCGCCACGGCGAGCTCCTGCCGCTGCTGCCGCGCCTGCGACTCCGGCGTGGTCGTGAACGGCAGCACGGTCGGGACGCGGACCACCACAGGCGAGGGCACCAGGTGCACCACGACGGAGAACAGCTCGTAGAGCACTTTGCCCTCAGTGATCTCCAGGCCGAGTTCACGCCCCGCCGCCACGGCCGCGTCCCGTGCGGCGGTGGTGCGCCGGGCGATGTCCTCAGGTGTCGCGAAGGTGGTCATGGCGAGATCGTGGCATGGCCTCCCGGTCCCCCGCAGACCATTTACGGTGGCCCGATGGCCGACCGTCACCTCATCGACGTACATCTCCTGCTCGTCCGCGACGACGAGGTGCTGCTGTCGCGACGCCGCGACCACAACCCGGTGTTCAACCGCCTCTGGCACCTGCCGTCCGGCAAGCTCGACGCGGGCGAATCGGCCCTCGCGGCCGCCGCACGGGAAGCCCACGAGGAGGTCGGCGTCGTCGTCGCGCAGGCCGACCTGCGGCACGCACACACCTTGCACGCCGCCAGGTCCGGCGTCGAGCCACGGCTCGGGCTGTTCTTCGAGGCGCGGCGGTGGCAGGGCGAACCGGAAAACCGCGAGCCGGAGAAGTGCTGGGAGCTCGGGTGGTTCCGGCTCGACGCACTGCCCGACGACACGCTCGACTACTCGGTCGCCGGGATCACGGCCTACTTGAACCGCACGCCGTTCGCCGTATACGGCTGGGACTGAAGCATGCTTCCAGACCTGCTGTCCGTAACGCCCCGCCCCGCTCGCGACTCTCTTTCGTGTTTCCCTTACCGCACGCGGGGCCCTTTCGTTCGCGTGGTTAGTACGCGGGGCCCCCGCGTACTGAAGCCACGTCACGCGGAGCAGGCGGGATCGCTGGCTGGGTGACACTCGGGCGGGTGTGTGGCGGGAGAAGGGGACAGCACCTCTGGCGGAGTGCGGAAGCCACGACAGCAGGTGCGGCTGGTCAGCCGGGGTGGGTGAACGAGACCGGCTTGCCGGTGGCGTGGGCGTGGGCGATCTCCCGGCGCGTGGACTCGCCGACGTACCCGCCGGGGTTGACCACCAGCACCCGGTCGGCCGGGTCGATCTTGCGCAGGTGGAGGGCGCCCAGCGCGGCCTTCTGCTCCTCGGTGACCAGCCCGTCCGGTTCGGCCGGCGCGACGACGATGGCGCCTGCGAGCGTCAGATCGCGGTTCACCGCGCGCATCTCCTCCGCGAAGCGGGTGGAGCCGCAGAGGCAGACGATCTCGGGGCGGTCGGGCACGGTCCGGTCTTTCGGCTTGAACGGGACACCACCGGTGAACGGTGACGCACAGCCTAATGATCCTCGCAGACGTGGCAGGCCCACTCAGGCTCGTGCCACCAATGCCGTTTCTCCGCTGAAGGCAACGGTTCCAGTGCTGCCGTGTAGGCAGTGAGCTCACCGGCCTCCCGGTAGGGTGCCAACAGGTCGGTCACGGTGTGCAACCGGCCGCCGAGCATGACCTGCCGGACGTTCGCCGCGGCCTTGATGTCCCGCAACGGGTTTCCGCCGACGAACGCGATGTCGGCGGGCGCGCCGGGCCGGATGGCGCCGAGCGGCAGGCCGAGCCACCGCGCGGGGTTGCGGGTGGCGGTGATGAGCGCTTCCCGTGGGGTGAAGCCGTACTTGACCATCGCGCGCAGGTTCAGGTGGGTGGCGGTGGCCGGGGCGTCCAATGGAGCATCGGTGCCGCAGATCACGAGTCCGCCGCCGCGGTGCACGGCGAGGGCGAACTCGACCCAGTTCTTCAGGATGGCGGCCGACGAGTTCGCGCCGCCGCTGTTCGCCTCGGCGAGGTAGCGCTCGTACTCCCACGGCGGGAAGAGCACGCGGGTGCGTTCGTCGGTGGCCAGTGACTTGTCCTCGGCGAAGAGGGCTCGGCTGTGGAACAGGGTCGGCGTCATCGACAGGCCGGAGGCGGTGAAGAGCGCCACCACGTCCTGGTACGCCTTGCCCTGCCGCGTCACGGTGTGGGAGTAGCCGAGGCGGTTGGTGGCGCCGACGTGTTCCATGCCGTCCATGCCGATGTTCGCGGCCGGGTAGAGGTAGTGCGACGACAGCGGCAGCTTCGTCTTCTGGACGGCCGCGCGTTGCAGCTCGACGGGCAGGCGCACGTAGGTCTTGATCATGTCGTAGTCCAGCTCGTGCGCGCGGCGCAGTTCCAGGTCGAGCTGGGCGCGGGAGAGCGTGGGGCGCATGAAGTTGTAGTAGACGCGGGAGCCGTCGATCGCCTCGCCGGTGGCGTAGAACCGCGGCCCGGTCAGGGTTCCGGCGGCGAGCGCCTCGCGGGTCTCGACCATCTGGTAGACCGGGTCGCCGGGCGACCGGACGGTGGTGATGCCGTAGGCGAGCCAGACGTTGCCTTGCCGCGCGCCCCACTGCCTGCCGCGCAGGTGCCAGTGGTTGTGGGCGTCGATCAGGCCGGGGATGGCCGTGCTGTCCGACAGGTCGGTGCCGGCGCGTCCCCGCTGCGGCCGGATCTCCTGGACGACGCCGTTCTCCACGACGATGTCGACGTTCCGCCTCAGGTCGTGGGCCTCGCCGTCCCAGTAGGCGCCGACGCGCACGACCGTGGCCTGAGGAGTCTTGGGCCTGCGCCAGTCGAGGCCGACGCGGATGGTCGAGACCTTGCCGTCCAAAGTAGACCGTCGTAGCCGTCCGTTGTTCAGGTACACGAGGTCGTTTCCGTGCCAGGCCAGTGAGTCGGTGACCTCCCGCGTCACCTGCCGCGGTTCGCCGGTGAAGTCGCCCTTGGCGTCCACGGGAACCACCCACGCGACGCTCTCCACGACGAACGCGAGGTGCCGTCCGTCCGGTGACCAGACCGGTCCGTCGTCGCCGCGCGTGGCGATCGAGCGGAACGGCAGCGGTTCGGTGTACCGCAGCTCGCCGCTGACGAGGTCGACCGACAGGATCTGGCTCGTGCCCTCGCGGAACCGCCGCGAGAACGGCTTGACGGCGGCCAGCGCCACCGTGTTCCCGTCCTTCGGCCAGGTCGGGCGGCCGGGCTGGAACAACGCCGGCGTGATCTGCCTGCGCCCGGCCGGGTCCGCGACCCAGACCTGGCCGTCGTGGTCGACGTACGCGACCTTGCCGCCGTCCGGCGAGAACCGCGGTGTGGTCTGCGCGCCGGGTGAGGGCGAGTAGAGCTTCTCCTCACCGGTCTTCAGGTCGCGGAGCCACAACTGCGCCACACCGGTGCGGTCGCTCGCGTAGACGAGCTTCGTGCCGTCCGGCGAGAAGTCGGGGTCGGAGTCGAAGTACCGGCCGTCCGTGATTCGCGTGGCCTTGCCGTTCTTCAGCAGGTAGAGCGCGTTCAACGCCCGGAACGCGATCGTGCCGTCGCTCGACACGACAGGGCTCGCGATGCCCTTGACGGGACCGGCGGCGAGGTTCCGCGTGCGGTGCCGCTCGACCTTCTTGACCGGCACGGTCGCCTCGAACGGAACGTCCTTCGTGGACTGACCGGTGCGGCGGCGGATCTTGCCGTCAGCGGTGTAGAGGACGCTGTCGCCGTCCCACAGCGCCGCGAACCCGAAGACGTCCTCCCCCGTCACGACGGCGGTGGTGCCCAGCATCAGATCGGTCTGCCCCGGCCGCACCAGCGTGTAGCTCGGCTGCTCCCCCGGTCCGAACGCGGCGCCGAACAGCTGCGCGCCGGACGGTGCCGTGACGAGCCGTTCCCGCCGTCCGTCCATCGAGACGACGTCCACCGACGTGGTGCCGGTGATGTAGATGAGGCGTTTGCCGTCACGTGACCACTGCGGCGCCGCGGCGTCGTCGGGGGTGCCGGTCAGTTGCGTGATCTCGTTCGTCGCCAGGTCGAGGACGTGCACGCCGTAGCTTCCCGCCCGGTCGCTGACGAACGCGATCTTCGTGCCGTCCGGGGAGAACGCGGGTTCGCGGTGGTCGTACCGGCCGCTGGTCAGCTGCCGCAGCCCGCGCCCGTCCTGCCCGATCACGTACAGGTGGTAGTTTCCGTCCCGATAGGACTGGAACGCGATCCGCCCGCCCGGGCCGAACGACGGCAGCGTGGCGTCCTGCAGCTCGTCGGTGAGCTTGCGCGCCCTACCTCCCGTGGCGGGCAGCACCCAGATGGCCGTGACGAGGTCGATGGCGAGCCACTTCCCGTCCGGCGACCGCGACACCGAGATGTTGGTGCCCTGGGTCAGGGTGACGGTGTCCCCCGACGCACCGGCTGTTCCCGCGGTGAGGGCGGAGGCGGTGGTGGCGAGAGCGGCGGCCTGGCCGGTGCGGGTGAGCAGTTCACGACGAGACAGTTCCACGGCGGCACTCCCCGAGCGTTGGTCCCCAGGGAACTCACACTGCCACCGCACCACGTCCGCGCATCCGCTGTTCGGACCAGTGCCCACGGAGTGGGATCCGGTGGCGGGCGCGGGGTGCCTCGCCCGCGCCCGCCACCGGACGCGGCTCAGTCCGAGATCGTGAAGACGAACTCGTGGACGATCTCCTGCGCGGTCGTCGGACTCGTGCGGACCACCTTGACCTCACCCTCGGCGGAGGAGTACGCGCCGGTGCCGCCGGTGATCGCCCACACGGCGTCGCCGAAGCCGGTGGCGGTCGACTCGTAGGTGCGACTCCCGGACAGGTGCAGCTCCCCGTCCGGGAGGCGGAAGACGGACGTGCACAGCGCCGTCACCGCCGGAGGGACCGCCGCGGCCACCCTGACGACACCGCAGTGCGAAAGCCCTTCGCCGACCCTGGCGCCGCTCTGCCGGTCGAACAGCTCTCCGCCGCTGACGAACCCCTGGCCCACAGCGATGTTCGCCGGCGCCGAGATCAAGGTCTGCTTGCCCGTCACCTCCACGGTCCGGTCCCTCTCCTGATCGGCCACGACCTGGTCGGCACCCACGAGAGCCGCCACGAGCGCGGCGACGGCGAACCACGGTTGAACCGGCATCGCACAACTCCGTCCTTAGTGGATAGTTGTCTCGAAGCTAGTTCCTCGGTGCTGTGACGGTCATCGACCGATGGCGTGGTCACCGACGAGGGACGACCGTCCACTTCGGCACACTCCGCTGCGCGCCACGCCTGACGCGGCGTTACCGCTTCAGGGGAAACGAGTCGAGCAGCCTCCTGGTCGGCGTGCCGAGGCCGGTCGCCGTGTTGTGACCGGGCGCGAACACCAGATCGGCGTCCTCCCAGCGGCCAGGGGTCACGAGCTCGACCGTCTCGTGGTCGTTGATCGCGAACACGACGGTGTCCCGGGTGCCCAGCGGGTTGTCCTTGGCGCGGTTGAACTCGTGGTGCCGCGCGTAGAAGGCGGGGTTCGCGAAGCCGAGCCGGCCGCTCTTCCGCACGATCAGGGAGGCGATGCCCGCGAACAACGGCGACGAGAGGCTGGTGCCGCCCGTCCCAGTGCCCCACGGCTGGACGCCGGGTACTCGACGTCCTGGCCGCCGAAGCCGTCGCTCGCGAACAGGAACGTGATGCCCTCGACGGCCGCCTCCCGGAACAGGCGTTCGTACGCCGCCATGTGCTCCGGTGCGTTGCCGGGCGTGTAGCTGGCGATGACCGAGCCCGACACGACGTCCGTCAGGCGGCCGGGGTCGAAGGCCGGCGCGCGTAGTCGGCCAGTCCGGCGGCGTCGCCCCGGAGGCACACCTGGACCGCGAGCTCGGTGGCCGGGCCGGCCGGCCCGAGGTGGGTGCCCTCGCGGAGCACTGTGTCGTTGAGCGTCTCGGCCAGGCGTTCCACGGGCACCCGGTCCGGCTCGTCCGCGCGCACCGCGGTCGTCCCCGGAAGGACGGCCGCCAGCGCGACGAGACAGCCCAGCACCGGGTGGAGGCGGCGTTCATCCGCGTTTCCCACCTTCATGCGACAGCACTGCTGCTTGGAGGACACGGGAGGCCGCGCGCGAAGTTGCCTGGTCCGTCTCAGCTGGGAGATCACCCACGGTGATCACCCGGGAGTGGCCGGACGATCCCTGATCGGTCAATTGCCGCGCCCCGCGGTGCCTGCGACGTTGGAAGGCGTGCCGAGCGACTTGCAGACCAGGAAGATCTCCTTCGTGTTCCGCGCGATGGACGGTGACGGCGACGGGGTCCTGCGGCGGTCGGACTTCGACCTGCTGGCGGACCGCTGGGCGGCCGTGCGCGGCGGGGCGCACGAGGAGCGGATGCGCGAGACCCTGCGCGCGTGGTGGGAGGCGTTGTACGCGACGTCCGACCAGGACGGGGACGGCGGCGTCACGGCGAGCGAGCTGATGTCCGCCGTGGACGGCGACGGCACGATGATCGACCTGGTGGTCGCGACCGCCGTGGCGATGTTCGAGGCCGTGGACTCCGACGGCGACGGCAGGGTGTCCGAGGCCGAGTACGCCCAGCTGGTGCGGGCGTGGACCGGTGGGACGAGCGTCCACGCGTTCGCCCGGCTCGACCTGGACGGCGACGGCTACCTGTCGAAGCAGGAGTTCGCCCGCCACTGGCTGGAGTTCTGGGCGGGCGACGACGAGGACGCGCCGGGCACGTACGTCTTCGGCGAGGTGTGAGGGAGGCGGTGCCGGAACGTCCGGCACCGCGCACGGGCCACCCGTCAGAGCACGAGCGCGTCCTCGATCTTGGCGACCATCGCGTCCTCCGCGTCCACCACGACGCCGTCGGCCTCCGCCACCTCGCGGCAGATGGCCAGCACGGCGCGCGGGAAGTCGGCGGCGTCCTCCGGCGACTTGGCGGCCAGCACCTTCATCGACGACCGCAGCGCCTCCAGGATGACCGGCTCGATCTCCTCGTCGGTGCCCGCGGGCACCGAGGGGCGGGCCGCGGCCATCACCAGGCGCAGGTCCGCCGACAGGTTCGACAGGGCGCGCAGGCCGGCGAACCGCTCCTCCAGGACAGGGCCGGGGTCGGCGTGGGAGACCAGCAACATCGCGCCGTACACGGCGGTGCGCAGCGTCCGGCTCTCCTCTGCGTTGTAGAAGATCATGTCGCCCACCTTAGGGTCCGAGGGTCTCGCGCTTTCCCAGAAGGACTCACGGACGGGTGACGCGGTTGCGTTCCGGCCGCGAAATCCGGTGTGACGGACGTCGGGCGAACAAACGGCGGTTCTCGCGCGTTGAGAGGAGTCGAGACCAAGCCCGCTGGAGGATGCCCGCATGACCACCACCGCTGCCCGGCCCCGCATCACGGTACGGCGGGTGGTGTTCACGCTCGTCCTGCTGACCGTGACGACGCTGCTGTTCTGGGTGCCGTTCGAAGGGCTGTTCGCCGCCAGTGCGCAGTGGCCGGACCCGGTGCGGCCGGTCGCCGCCGTCGTCTTCGCCGCCGCGGCCGTCGCGATGATCGTGCTGTTCACCCGCCGCGGCAGCGACCGGGCCGCGCGGACGTCCCACTTCCTGCTCGGGTTCGTGTGGATCGCGTTCGTCTGGACGCTGCTCACCGACCTGGTGCGGCTCGGCATGGCGCTCGGCGGTGTCGAGAACCCGTTCCGGTCCCGGTTCATCGCGGTGCTGCTGGCCGTGCTGATCGTGGCCGTCACCGTCCACGGGGTGTACGAGGCGATGCGGGTGCCGCGGGTCAAGCGCCAGGACGTCGTCCTGCCGCGGCTCGACCCGGCGTTCGACGGGCTGACGGTCGCGGTCATCACCGACACCCACTACGGCGCCATCAACCGCGCCAAGTGGTCGCGCGGCATGGTCGACGCCGTCAACCGGCTGAACGCCGACGTCGCCGTGCACGTCGGCGACATCGCGGACGGCACCGCCGAGCAGCGCCTGGACCAGGCGGCGCCGCTCGGGGACGTCACCGCACCGCACCGCTTCTACATCACCGGCAACCACGAGTACTACTCGAACGCGCAGGGCTGGATCGACCTCATGACCCGGCTGGGCTGGAAGGCCCTGCACAACGAGCACGTGACGCTCGACCGCGGCGACGCGCGCCTGGTGTTCGCGGGCATCGACGACCCGACCGCCGACCACTCCGGCGAGCCGGGCCACTCCGCCGATCTGCGGCGTGCCCTCGACGGAGCGCCCGACGCGGCCGTGGTGCTGCTCGCCCACCAGCCCTCCGAGGTGCGCAAGGCCGTCGAGGCGGGCGTGGACCTGCAGCTGTCCGGGCACACGCACGGCGGGCAGATCTGGCCGTTCCACTACCTCGTGCGGCTGCAGCAGCCGGTCGTGGCGGGCCTGAGCGCGCACGGCGACCGCACGCAGCTCTACACCAGCCGCGGCTCGGGCTTCTGGGGCCCGCCGATGCGCGTCTTCGCGCCCAGCGAGATCACGCTGCTGACGCTCAGGTCCCGCTGAGGTGCCCGCCGTCGTTGAACCGCACGAGCCGGGGTGACCTGCCCGTCTCGTAGCGGATCACCGTCAGCGCCGCGTTGTCGTGGCTCAGCGTCAGCCACCGCTCGGGCGGGGCGTCCAGCGCGTCCCGCACGAGCCAGCTGATCAGGTACATGTGCGTCACCACGAGCACCGGGCCGTCACCGGGACGGGCGAACCGCGTCTCGGCCTCGTGCGCCAGCGCGGGACCGCGGGTGCGTTCGGACTCCGGGAACCGGTCGAAGAAGTCGTCGTGGCCGGGAACGAAGTGCGGCACGTAGTCGCCGGCGGCGGCCTCGACGCGGCACGGGATGCGCAGCGCCGCGGCGATGATGGACGCCGTCTCCGCCGCACGCGGCAGCGGGCCGTGGTGCACGGCCGCGAAACCCGTGCCGCGCAACCGTTCCGCCAGTGCCTCGACCTGCCGTCGGCCGCGCGCGGTCAGCCTCGACTCGTCCTTCGTCGCCTCGCCGTGCCGGACCAGATGAAGATCTCTCGTCACGCCGTGCAGTCTGCCTTGACGGCCCCGGCGGCGTGATGGGCGAGGGTGGGTCCGGCCGCGTCGGTGTTCTGACCTCGGTTGAGCAGCTGCACCGTCAGGTTTCCGCTGGCACGGAACCTCCCCACGCGGACCCACTGGCCGCGCTTCTCGACCTGCTTGATCGCGAACGACGCCGTCGGGGTGCGGATGACCCCGTCCCCGTCGAACACGTAGTACACGGTCGGGTTACCCCCGACCTCCTCCACGCCCCCGTCCGGGATGAACACCGACAGCTCGCAGCTGCCGGTCATGGCGAACGTCCACTGCGCGTAGCTGCCGGGGTCGTCGCGGCGGGGGTCGCCGGACATGGGGACCGACACGAACGTGGTGCCGCACCGGCCGTCGCCGTGGTCGACCCAGCCCTTCCTGCCGTCGCGGTAGGAGCCGACGCTGGTGTAGCCGCCGCAGCCGGGTCCCGTGGTGTAGGACCGGGTCTTGCCGCTGTCGCCCGCGGGCGGGACGGCGTTGCGCGTGGCGGGCGAGGACAGGCCGGGCTCGGACGACTCGGCCGGCTGCTCCGCCTCGGCGGGCAGCTCCGCCGGGGTGATGAGGCCGGGCACGTAGCTGTGCGAGGGCTGCGCGAGGGCTGTTTCGTCGCCTCCCGCACCACCGTCGAAGGTCGCGAGCGCGACCCCGCCGAGCACCAGCATCGCGACGACGGCACCGGCTGTTCCCGCCCACGGCGTGCCCGTGCTCGCCGGCGGTTTCTCCTGCGGGGCCTTCGTCTCACCGGCGGCCGCCCACCGCGCGCGGCCACGGGCCCGCGCCGCCTCCATCAGGGCGGGATCGGGTCTGAAGAGACGCTCGGTGGGGCGATCGTCGTCGAACTCAGCGGGCACGCAGCGCAGTCTGCCAGGGGCAGAGGGTCACTCGAACGTGTGGTTGTTTCACAATCGCGTCGTTTGTCCTCAATCCACCACTGGTCCGGCACCCCGCCACGACTTTCCGTCCACATTTCGTCACGGCGACCCCTGCGGCGCACCCTCCGCCACCGACCCCTCGGTCAGCCCCGTCAAGCCCCGCACCAGCGAAGTCGTTTCATGAGAGCGCGACCATTCGATCTTGGGCGGCGAAGTCGATCACAGTCGGGAAACACCTGGGAAACACGTCGGTCTCACGACGTCTCAGCAGGTCCTTTCCCCTGCCGGACACGGGGTCTAGGGTTGCCCGCCATGTCAGGTAGACAGGTGGTCGTGCTGCTGGCCGCTCTCGTGGCGGGGTGCGGCACGACGGTTCAGGGCTCTCCGGTCGCGGCACCCCCGCCGCCCCCGTCTCCGTCGCGGACCGTGACCGTGGTGACGCCACCGTCCTCCACGAGCAGTGCGGCCCCCACGACGACCACCCCTCCCCCGCCGCCTCCCGTCGCGAAGTTCGGCAACCCGGACGGCACCGCCGCCGTGCCACCGGAGGCCGCCGAGGAGGACACCTCGAAGCCCACCCGCGTGATCGGCACCGGCACCCCCGCCTCCTGCACGTCGCAGGCCGTCGTCGACGCCGTGGCCGCCGGTGGGGTGATCACGTTCGACTGCGGGCCCGCCCCGCTCACCATCCCGATGGCCGCAACGGCGAAGGTCCGCACGAGCTCCGGACCCAAGGTCGTGATCGACGGCGGTGGCCTGGTCACGTTGAGCGGCCAGGGACAGCGCCGCGTGCTCTACCAGAACACCTGCGACCGCGCGTTGGGCATCACGACGTCGCACTGCCAGGACCAGGACGCGCCGAAGCTCGTCGTCCAGAACATCACGCTGGCCGACGGGAACTCGACCGGCGACGAGACAGAGGGCGGCGGCGGTGGCGCGCTGTTCGTGCGCGGCGGTCAGCTCAAGGTCGTGAACGCCCGCTTCTCCGGCAACAAGTGCGACGCCACCGGTCCCGACCTCGGCGGCGCCGCGATCCGCGTGCTCGACCAGTTCCGCGACGGCCCCGTGCACGTCACCGGCAGCACGTTCGAGGGCGGCGTGTGCTCCAACGGAGGGGCGCTCAGCAGCATCGGCACGTCGTGGGTCGTGCTCAACAGCCTGTTCCGCGGCAACAAGGCCGTCGGCCGCGGCGCCAACCCGGCGCGCGACGGCACGCCCGGTGGCGGCAGCGGTGGCGCCATCTACAACGACGGCAACAAGTTCACGTTGCGGATCGCGGGGTCGCTCGTCGAGGACAACCAGGCCAACGAGGGCGGTGGCGCGGTGTTCTTCGTCAGCAACGACAGGTCCGGCTCGATGTCCGTGCAGGGCTCGACGTTGCGGCGCAACCCGAGCCTCGGCTTCGAGACGGTCAAGGGGATCTTCTACCTCGGCGCCGGCGCCAAGCCCGAGGTCACCGCTTCGACGATCCGCTGACCCAGCCCGCCACGAGCACCAGCACCAGGCCGCACACGCACATCATGAGGCTGAAGCCGTAGACCCAGCGGAACCCGAGCCCCTGGGCGACACCGATCAGCGCGCCCGCGATCATGCCGCCGACGATCTGCGTGTTGCTGAAGATCGTCGTGGCGTGGCCGGGACGCGTGGGCGCGAGGCTCTGGAAGTACGTGATGCCCACGCCCATGATCAACGAGATGACGGTGGCGTGCAGGATCTGCAGGGACATGACCTGCCAGACGGAGTCGGTGAGCACCATCAGGCCGTGGTAGCTCAACGAGACCGCCGCGCCGACGAGCACCAGCCGGTACTGCGACATCCGGTTCGCGAGCGAGCCGAACCAGAGGATCAGCGGGATCTCCAGCGCCGCGCACAGGCCCATCGCGAGCCCGGCGTCGCCAGCGGTGCCGCCGAGCTCCGCCGTGACGAACAGCGGCAGGCCGCCCACCGCGAGCGAGACGGAGCCCTGCAGGAACGTGAACGCGGCGGAGACGATGGTCATGGTGCCGCGCACCGGTCCCGCCGCCTCCTCCTCGGTGGCGGGCTCCTCCTGCTGCTCGGCGACGGGAACGGGGAGCAGGAGGGCGAGGACGGCGACGACGCCGCTGAGCACCGCCGTGGCGCCGAAGAGGCCCACCCAGCCGGTCTTGGCGACGAGGAGGGCGGCGAGCGGCGGTCCGGCCACCCAGGCCACGGACACCAGCGTGCGCAGGACGCTGACGACCATCGACGGGCCGAGCGAGATCTGCCTGCCGTAGGCGAAGAGCTGCGGCAGCAACGAGGACGTCATCGCGACGAAGACGATGGACGTGCCGAGCAGGAGCCAGTAGTCGCGGAGCACGGCGAACAGGCCGTAGCCGATCACGCCGGCGATGCCGCCCATCACGAGCAGGTACCGGCGCTGCACGCGGCCGTCGGAGAACCTGCCCATGACCGTGCTGGCGACGACGGACGCCGCGGGGCTCACGATCAGGAAGAAGCCGAGCTGGAACGGGGTGACCCCGACCTCGCTGGTGAGGAACAGCGAGTGGAACGGCAACGCGAACGCGCCCACGACGCCGACCACGACGCTGACCACGGAAAGCTGCAGGAAAGTGCGGGAAAGGAGAGGCGAGGATCTTTTCTCGCTGGTTACCGTCACCCGTTCATCGTCCCGGTCCCGTCCGCTGATCAGGAACAGGATTTCCCATGATGCGGGCAAGATCTCACACCACGACGACGGCACCGTCCCTGCGGTGATCCGCACCACCCCTGAGCTGGCCGGATTCGGTCATTTCGACCAGCTGGCAACCGCCGAAGAACATGTTCGGCGCACGAAACTCCGCTACCGGGAGCGCGCTTTCCGGTCGAATTCCCGGTTCGACGTGGAGACGGTCCGCGCCGGGGTGCATCCTGGGCGCGTCGACGGCCTGCTGGGCGGGCATTCCGCGGTCGAGGACGTTCACGAGCGCCTGCAGGATGGCGCCGCAGATCCGGCTGGAGCCCGCGCTGCCGAGCACCAGCCGCGCGCCGCCGTCGTGGGTGACGACGGTCGGCGCCATCATCGACGGCAGCCGGTCCCCCGGCAGGTGGCTGAAGAACCCGGCGGGGGACAGGTCCTCCTCCCCCATCATGTTGTTCAGGTGCACGCCCGCGACCGAGATCCCGGAGCCCGCGCCGTTGGTGGTGGTGACGGAGCAGGCGGTGCCGTCGGCGTCGAGCACCGAGATGTGCGTGGTCGAGCCGAGCCGGTTCACGTGCGTCTTCCCGAGGGCCAGAGCGCGCAGGAGGTCCTGCTCGGTCGGGGTGCCGGGCAAAGCCTCCAGCATCCGCGCGAGCAAGGCGCCGCCGATCGCGGGCGGTGGGTTCGTGTGGACGTCACGTCCGCGGTGCCGGGCGTGCAGCGGTGCGCGTTCCTCCACCTCGTACGCGTGGAGGTCGGTCTGCGTGAGGTCGCCGCCGTGCGCACCGATCCGTTCGACGATCTCGGCCGCTATGTCGCCGGTGTAGAACGGGTCCGCGCCGTCGCGGCCGAGCCGGTCGAGCGCCTCGGCGACCTCGGGCTGCACGAGGACGTCGCCCTCCGTCACGGCATCGAGGCCCAGCCGGTGCGCGATCGGCCGCAGCAGCGAGGTCACGTACGCCTGGTACCCGGTGACCGGGTGGCCTTTCCTGGCGTGCGCGACGGCCGGGCCCACCAGCTCTTCGAGCGGCGCACGGCCGTAGGCGGCGGCCTCCGCGGCTCCCGCGGGCAGCCCGAACGCGGCGACGGACGACGGACCGACGTGGAACTCCTGGTCGGCGTCTCCGAAGTGGACGGTGACGGGTTCGAGCGGAGCCCTGTCGCCGGACTTCCCGCGGCCGGGGGCCTCCGCGGAGAAGTCCAGCAGCACGGGCGCCTCCCCGGCGGGGGCGATCAGCATGTACCCGGCGGCGCCGAGACCGGTCAGCAGCGGCTCGGTGACGCACGAGGTCAGCATCGCCGCGACGGCCGCGTCCACCGCGTTCCCACCGGCACGCAGCAGCTCCGCGCCCGCCAGGGCGGTGAGCGGGTGACCCGCCGCGATCGCTCCTCGCACCGCACACCTCCGTGCAGAAGGCTGACAACGGTAGCCGCCGGGCCCCGGCCCCGCGCTGTCAGGCGTCCGAGGCGTCGTGCTCGGCGTCGGCGCGGACATCACGGCGGCGGATGGCCGAAGCGGGCGTCGTCCTGCCCGCGGACGGCGGCATGAGCGCCCGAGGTCCGGCCACCGGTCGGACCACCGAGGTTGGACAGGGGCGCAAAACGGGTATTTCGACGACCATGGACTGGATCACCGGACTGATGGAGGCGCTGGGCTCGCCCGGCGCCGGCCTGGCCGTGGCGCTGGAGAACGTGTTCCCTCCGGTGCCGAGCGAGGTGATCCTGCCGCTGGCCGGGTTCACCGCGGGACAGGGCAAGATCTCGCTCGTCGCCGCGATCCTGTGGACCACGGCCGGGTCGGTCGTCGGCGCGCTGCTGCTCTACGGCCTGGGCGCGTGGCTCGGCCTGGAACGGCTGCGCAAGGTCGCCGACCGCATCCCGTTCGTCACGGTGTCCGATGTGGACAAGTCCGACGAGTGGTTCGACAAGCACGGCACCAAGGCCGTGTTCATCGGGCGCATGGTGCCGGTGGTGCGGAGCCTGATCTCCATCCCCGCCGGGGTGTCGGGCATGCCGATCGTGAAGTTCACGCTCTACACCGCGGCCGGCAGCCTGCTGTGGAACTCCGCGCTGATCCTCGCCGGGTACGCGCTCGGCGAGAACTACGAGCTCGTCGACCGCTACCTGGGCTGGGTCTCGACCGTCGTGCTGGCGGCGCTGGTCATCGCGATCGTGTGGTTCGCCGTCTCCCGCGTGAAGGCACGGCGTTCGTAGAGCACCGACGCCACCGCGATCACGAGACCGGCGACCGACAGGCCGACACCGACCCACGCCGTGGACGTGTAGCCCCAGCCCGCCGCGATGGCGAGCCCGCCGAGCCACGCGCCCGCGCCGTTCGCGAGGTTGAGCGACGAGTGGTTGGACGAGGCCGCGAGCGCGGGCGCGTCCGGCGAGGCGTCCATCAGCCTGACCTGGAGCGCCGCCGCCAGGATCTGCACGACGAAGCCGAGCAGGCCCAGCAGCACGAACAGGAACACCGGCATCGTGGCGGTGAACCCGAACAGCACGAGGATCACGCAGACGGCGATGAGCCCGCCGAACACCGACCCCGTCACCGACCGGTCGACGAACCGGCCGCCGAAGGTCGCGCCGAGCGTCATGCCGAGACCGAACACCGCGAGGACCCACGGGACGACGCCCCCCGGCAGCCCGGCCACCTCGGTGGTCAGCGGGGCGACGTAGGAGTAGACGGCGAACATGCCGCCGAAGCCGATCATGCCGGTGAAGATCGCGAACCAGACCGTCGGCCTGCCGAACGCGCGGACCTCCGCCTGCATCGACGCGCCCTCGACCTTCGCGACCTTCGGCACCCAGGCCGCGATGGCCGCGGCCGTGGCGACGGCCATCACCGCGACGGCCAGGTAAGCCGTGCGCCAGCCGATCTGCTGTCCCGCGGCCGTGGCGAGCGGCACACCCACGAGGTTCGCCAGGGTCAGACCGACCATCACCCGCGCAACGGCCGTACCGCGCCGTTCGGGTGCCACGAGCATGGTGGCGACAACCGCCGCGATGCCGAAGAACGCACCGTGCGGCAACCCGGCGACGAACCGCGCCACGAGCAGCAGCGTCTTGTCCTGGGCGATGGCCGACAGCCCGTTGCCGAGCGCGACCGCCATCATCAGGCTGATCAGCATGCCCTTGCGTGGCAGCTTGGCCCCGAGCACCGCGATCAACGGCGCACCGACGACCACACCGGCCGCGTAGAGGCTGATCGCGTGCCCGGCCTCGTAGTCGGGGATGCCGAAGGTCTCGGCGATCTGCGGCAGGAGCCCCATCGTCGCGAACTCGGTCGTTCCGATGCCGAACCCGCCCAGCGCGAGGGCGGTCATGGCACGGGTGCTGGTCACGGGCTTCCCATCATCGGCAGGGTGAAGACTTAGTTAGCTACCGGAAGGATTTTACGGTCCTTCTGACGCGCTTCAGAAGCCTTCCGCCCGGTGCCGCTCCTCACACGGGGCCCGGGGATCAAGACCCCCGGGCCGATCGTCACCCGCTCAGATGCGCGGCACCTCCACCAGCGTCCGGCCGTTGAGCGGCTGCACCGCCCTGGCGTTGCCCGCCCCGAACAACCCCTGGAACCGCGCGACCGTCGCGGCCGTGACGTGCTGCTCCCCCGTGAGGTACCACTCGACCCCCTCGGTGAACGGCGCCGTGGTCAGCGAACCCGTGTAGTGCACCGTGCGATGACCGGCCGGCAACAACCGGTTGAGATTGATCGGTTCGACATCGACAGGCGCACCACACTCAGGCGCCAGCGTCGCCAGGACGTCGTCGACAACGGAATGCGCGCCGACGGTTAACGGCACTCCGACAACGAGCAACTTGCCTTCGGCACTGCGGTGGACGAGGTGCATCTCCAGCGGAGTGTGACGCCCGTTGAACTGATGCTCGGACGGCGTGTGGAAGTGGAACTGCACGAGGTCGTACCGCGTACCGGCAACGGTGACATGACCCGCTCCCGGCTCCACCTCGGCCTCTTCTGTTTCTTCGTGGTCACGAGCCACACATCCGTCCGCTTTGGCCTCGTCTTTGCGGATGTACTTCAGCTCCAGCGCCGACCGCCCGTACGTGACGTCGAGCTTGGCCACGTGAGGGTCGAACCGGACCGCGTGCGGCGTGACGTTCACCGGACTCTGCTTCGGCGTCGCCGACTCGGCCGGTCCGCTGGCCGCGAAGAACGACGCGGTCAGGACGAGCGGAAGGACGGCAGGAAGGGACCGTTTCAGGTTCATCACTCCACTTTTCACCCGGCGGAGTGAAAGGAGAAAGGGAGTGTGGCTGCACTCTCATCATCGCCGAATCCTTCCGGTCTCAATTGGCCGGATTCGCAATTTGATTCCGCAACGACTTCGACCGGTCGGCGACTTGAATTGTCCGGTTCAGTGTCGTTCGGCGTGTTTTCATTGGGATAGGAGTAGCCATTGCGGAAAGATCGGACAATGCTCGCCCACCCAGGCGAGGACCGCCTCCGGACGACTGATTTTGGTCAACACTGAAGCTATGGAGCCTCCGAACAAAGGCAGCCCACACCCGGTTCGATCCACTCCTGCCCCGCCCAGCCGGGGTGCCGCTCGACCAGCACCGCGCGCACCTCCGCCACGATCTCCTCCAGCGCCATCGCGGAGTCGCGGCGCCGCCAGGTCTCGTCGCGCAGCTCCAGCAGGTAGTCCCGCACGCCCTCCAGCACGCCGGCCTCGCCGATCGAGCCGTGGCCCGGCACGACGACGCGGGGTGCGGAGGCGATCAGGCGGTCCAGCACGGCGATCCAGGCGAGGCCGGACACGTCGGTGTCGTGCGGCGGGAACCACGGGAAGATCGCGAACTGGCCCGTCTCGGCCAGGTCGCCGGTGAACAGCACGCCCCCGTCCGGCACCTCGACCACCTGGTCGCCGAGCGTGTGGCCGCGGCCGGTGGGGCGCAGGACCACCGTGCGGCCGCCGAGGTCGAGGGTGTGCACGCCGTCGAACACCACGTCCGGCACGGGCACCTCCGCCTTGGCGAGCCGGTCGGCGACCGCGCCGCCGAAGCCCCGGAACATCTCCAGGTAGCCGGAGCCCTTGCGGCGCAGGTCGTCTGCCTGTGCCTGTCCGACCACATAGGACCCGTCGAAGACGGAGGCGCCGAAGGCGTGTTCCGGATGGAAGTGCGTGGTCGTGAGGTGGACTCGCCGGCCGCGGGCCACTTCCTCGGCGAACTCGAACACCTCGCGGGCGTTGTCGGGGCCGAGTCCGGTGTCGACCACGAGGACTGCCTCGGAGCCGCCGATGATGCCGATGTTGGGCACGAGCGCGGTGTGGTGGTTCGGGATCACGAGGACGCCGGGGGCGACGTCGACGGCGCCGGAGGGCTGGACGGCGGGGTCTGGGATGTTCATGTCCCCACTCCACCGCCGCCGCGTGGTGCTCGTCCAAGACCGGTTCGGTCTCCCCGCTACCGGGTGAGTATCGTCGCTGGTCATGGAGCTGCGAACGTTGCGCTACTTCGTCGCGGTGGCCGAGGAGCTCCACTTCGGACGGGCGGCGCGGCGCCTGCACATGAGCCAGCCGCCGCTGAGCCGGGCGATCAGGCTGCTGGAGGACGACCTCGGCACCGCGCTGTTGCACCGCTCCCCCGCCGGGGTCGCGCTCACCGGCGCGGGACGCATCCTGCTGCACGAGGCGCGGGCTCTTCTCGGTCACGCCGACCGCATCCGGGCCAAGGTCGCCAGGACGACGCTCACCGTCGGCGTGCTCGGCGACCACGGTGCGGCGAAGCTCGCCGACGTCTTCCGGCGAGAGCACCCCGATGTCGCGATCATCGTCAGGGAAGCCGGCCTCACCGATCCGACCTGCGGGCTGCGGGCCCGCCAGGTGGACGTGGCGCTGACGCGCGGGCCGTTCGACGAGACCGGGCTGAGGACGCGGGTGCTGCGCCGGGACCCGGTCGGGGCCGTGCTCAGGGCCGACGACCCGCTGGCCCGGCGCGAGCGGGTCACCACCGCCGACCTCGCGGACCGCGACTGGTTCCAGTTCCCCGAGGGCACTGACGAGCTGTGGCGGAACTACTGGAACGGCGGCGAGCCGCGCACCGGGCCGATAGTGCGGGCGGTCCAGGAATGCGTGCAGTCGGTGCTGTGGAACGGGTCCGTCGGCCTGGCGCCGCTCGGGCACGACCTCGGTCCCGGTGTGGTGGTCGTGCCGATCGACGACCTGCCGCCCAGTCCCGTCGTCATCGCCTGGGTGTCCGACGACGACCCGCTGACGAGGGACTTCGTCACGGCGGCGGTCCGGTCGTACTGAGCGGGGTCTCAGACCGCGTGCACGGACACGGCGTAGTCGCCGCCTTCGAACGGCTGCCGGTCCCACGTCGCGAACCGCTCGGCGAGCCGCAGACCGGCACGGGCGCAGTGCTCGTCGTACTGCTCCACCGAGTAGCCGCGGTCGAGGCTGAACCCGGCGACCAGCAGGCCGCCGACGTGCCGGGCGACGCCGGCGACGAGCGCGTCCTGCGTGCCGGGGGCGGTGAACAGCGGCACGTTGCCCGCCATCACGACGACGTCGAACGTCCGGCCCAGGTCCAGCTCGGCCAGGTCGGACCTGACCCAGGTGATGCCCGGTGCCCGCTCACGGGCGTGCGCGAGCATCGACTCGTCGAGGTCCGCCCCGACGACGTCGACGCCGTGCCGGGCCAGCTCGATCCCGACGCGTCCGGTGCCGCACCCGGCGTCCAGCACCGTCTTCGGCTCGTAGGCGCGCACGAACGCCGCTTCGCCGTGCACGTCCACCCCGGACTCGGCGAGCGAGTCGAACCTGCGCTGGTACTCCGCTCCATCCCACACGAGGTCAGAGCATAGATCCGAAGATCGGCGGATGGCGCCCGCGTCCGCGCGCTGCCATGGTCGAGTGCATGACGCGCTTTCTGCTGGCAGTGGCGTTGCTCGTAGCGGCGGCCTCCCCCGCGCAGGCCGCGGCACCGCGGTGGGTCGGCACGTGGGCCACCGCTCCCTCCTCGGCCCTGCCCGGCAACGAGAACGGCTACCCGAACTTCTCGATCCGCAACATCGTGCACGTCAGCGCGGGAGGCAAGGAGATCCGCGTCCGGCTCTCCAACGCCTACGGCCGCACACCGGTGTTCTTCGGACGGGTCACCGTGGCCCGCGCGGCCGGTCCCGGCTCGCCCAGCGCACTGCCCGGCACGATGCGCACGCTCACGTTCGGCGGCGCGCAGTCGATCACGGCCCCGCCCGGCGCCGACGTGGTGAGCGATGGCGTGGCGCTCACCGTCCCCGCCGACTCCGACCTGCTCGTCAGCGTCTTCACGCCCGAACCCGGCGGTCCCGCCACGCACCACGCGCTGGCGATGCAGGACTCGTACTTCACCCGCGACGGCGACCACACCACCGACGAGTCCTCCGCCGCCTTCCGCGAGCAGACCCCCAACTGGCACTACGTGTCCGGTGTGGACGTTCGCACGTCCACGTTGCGCGGCAGCGTCGTGGCACTCGGCGACTCGATCACCGACGGCGCCAACTCGACGCGCAACGCGAACCTGCGCTGGCCCGACCAGCTCGCCGACCGCGTGAACACCCGGCTGGGCGTGCTCAACGCGGGCATCAGCGGCAACCGGCTCCTGCTCGACGGCGGCACGGCGGGCCCGAACGCGCTGGCGCGCCTGAACCGCGACGTGCTGACCCAGTCCGGCGTCCGCACGGTGATCGTGTTCGAGGGCATCAACGACATCCAGCAGACCCCGCACCAGACCGACCCGGCCAAGATCATCGCCGCGCTGCGGCAGATCGCGCAGCGCTCGCACGACCGCGGCCTGCGGGTGGTCGGCGCGACCATCACCCCGTTCAAGGGCTGGTACAGCTACACAGCGGAGCTGGAGGAGGTGCGCCAGGCCGTCAACGCGTGGATCCGCACGGCTCCCGCCTTCGACGCCGTCGTCGACTTCGACAAGGTCATCCGCGACCCGTCCGACCCGCAGCGGATCCGCCCCGACTACGACGAGGGCGACCACCTCCACCCCGGCGACAAGGGCTTCGAGGCGATGGCGAAGGCGGTGGACCTGGCGGTGCTGTAACCCGATCGGGCGGCCCGCGTTTGCACCACCCCCTGGCGGGGCTACTCCCGTGAAGATCAACTAGACCCACCAGGGGGTTGGCCGATGCGTGTCACCATCCTCGCCGCCGCTGTCGTGGCCGCACTGACGGCGTGCGGAGCGACCACCTCGGACGCCGGGAGCGACAGCGCACCCCCGTCCACGACGGCCACCAGCTCCACCGGCCCGCAGGAGCCCGCCGTCAAGGTCGAGCTCACCTTCCAGGACAAGCCCGGCCTGGGCCTGCTCGCCGCGACGAACGAGGGCTCCGCGCCGATCACGGTCCAGGGCTGGCCGAAGCTCGCCTTCACCAACCCCGCCGGCGAGGCCGTGGCCATTCCGGTCGAGCGGAAGCTCGTGCCCGGCGAGGGCCCGCCCATCACCCTGCAACCGGGCCAGACGGCGTTCGCGGGCGTCAAGCTCGACGAGGACGACGACACGAAGTCGTTCGCCATCGACGAGATGACCGCCGAGCTGCCCGGACTGACGCCCGCGACGGTGAGGTTCGTCGGCACCGACGGCAAGCCGGTCACCGGCCCCGGCCGGATCAAGGTCAGCGACGCCGAGGTGGGCACCCTGCAACCGGTCGCGCAGGGCGTCCTGGTCTTCGACTGAGCCCGCGGGTGCTCAGTCCGGCGGGTCGCACCAGCCGCGGGCGTTCTGCAGCAGGCTCATCACGGCGGTGCGCAGCCCCGCGAGCCGGAAAGGCACCTGCGCCACCACGTCGGGTGCCTTCTCGACCTCCGCGATCATCACGAGGAGCCGGAGCAGCTCGGTGACACAGGACTCGTCCTCCCGCCTGCCCAGCTCGGTCACCAGGTTCATCTGGGCGGACAGCGCGGTGGTCTCGGTGCGGCCGTGCAGCTCGCGGCTGAGCCGCACGATGGTCCGGTAGTCGTCCACGACCCGGTCCGCGTCGTCCGCCTCCGCCAGCTCCGCCTGGGCGAGGGCGAGGTCCAGGTGGCACGCGATGGTGAACGGGTCGTGCTCGCTGAGCGCCGCCCGAGCGTCCTCGGTGAGCAGCACGATCTCCGCGAGCGCCAGTTCGGAACGGCGCCGCCGCCAGCGCAGCAGCACGATGTCGCGGCGCACGGCGAAGACCTCGGGGTGGTTCTCGCCCAGGTACCGGACCCGCACGACCAGGGCGTGGCGGAAGATCGCCTCCGCGCGCTCGTGCTGGCCGGACAGCGCGGCGAACCTCGCCGCCGCGCACGACAGCTTCGTGCCCAGCAGCTCCCAGTTCTCCGGTGACGACAGGCGGGACCGGTCGCGGTGGATCCACTCCACCACGAACTCGCAGTGCGGGCTCAGCACCGCCCACGTCGACAGGTCTTCCGGCAGGGCGGCGGAGAGGAAGCTCGTGTAACCGTCGAGCGTCGCGTAGCAGAGGGACAGGTACCCGTGCAGATCACGCCGGACGTCGGGCTGGTGCCGGTTGGCCTCGCGGATCACCGGGTGGAGCGCCCAGCACTTGGTCGTCACCGACGACGACCGCATGTCGCGCACGGAGACCTGCTCCACCAGACCGAAGTTCGTCAGGCACACGAAGGCGTGGATCAGGTCCATGCCGGTGATGCCGTGGAACAACGACGACTGCGTGAGGATCTCCGCGTTGGCGATGTCGCACGGAATCGGCGCCTGCTCGAAACAGGAGAGCCATCGCAGCAGCAGACGTGCCCACGGCATTCCGAGGTCCGCGAGCAGGTCCAGCGACAGCTCCCAGGTGCGGGACAACAGCTGGCGCTCGGCGAGGACGCTCCCGATCTCGTGCATCCGGTCGAGCTCCCGGAAGCGCTCGTGGAACACGACGCGGTACTGGTCGAACGTGTCCGGAAGGGCCAGCCCCGCCTTGGTGGGCAACGAGAGCACCGAGTTGAGGTAGCTCCCGGCCAGGCGGAGCGCCAGCGGCAGGTACCCCAGCGTGCGGGCCAGCTCCCGCGCCTGGTCCGCGGTTCCGCAGGACGGGGCGAGCGCTTGCAGCATCTCCGCCGCCGCCTCCTCGTGCAGCGAGCTCACCTCGTGCGTCCGGGCGCGGCCCCACCTGCCCGGCTTCCCGTCCCTGGTCGTGACCACGACGGTGCCCGCGGTGTGCTGCAGGGCCGCCGTCCACTGCTCCAGCAGCCTCCGGTCGTCGGCACCGTCGATGATCAGCACCCACGCGCCGGGCACGGCGGCGAGCGCCCGCTTCAAGAGGTTCGGTGCCGACCCCTCGCCGCGCCAGGCGCGCACGACCTCGTCGATCCGGTGGTGCGGGTCCGCGTCGTAGACCACCTCGCGCAGCCCGGCGGACAGGTTGTTCTCCGACGACCCGTCCACCCACCACACCCTGGTGCACGGCAGCTCCCGGCCGAGCCGGTCGGCGAGCGCGAGCGCCACGGCGGTCTTGCCGCTGCCGCCCGTGCCGTGCAGGACTATCTGGGAACCGTCTGCGCGCCGGGCGGTCTCGACGAGGTCGTCCACGACTCGCTCACGGCCGAAGACCTTGCCCGGCAAGAGGTCCATCGGCGCGATCGTCGACACCAGCCCCGGACGCGACCCGCTGTCCGGCACACCGTGGAAATGCACGTCGCGGATCTCGCCTGCCTGGACCGCGGCACCGGCGGAGTCGACGTGGTTGGACGTCGTACCGCGCTCGGACGGCGCACCAACACTCACGCGGGCTCTCCGGTCGACTCGGTGGGACCCGCAACTTAGCGGAACCCGGACGCCGCCATCAGTGGCAGTCGGCGAGTTCCGTGATGGTGATCGGCAAGGACTATTGGTCTGGTTCCGCTCGTCGCAGCACAGCGTCCGCTCACGGAACGGCGGCCAACCGATGACCTCCGTGCAGCCCGCCGATCCGGGGACGAAACGACCATTCCGAGAGGAACTCGTTCCTGATCCTCTTGCGTTACAGCGATTCTACGCGAGGTGGAACAGTTTTCACGGCACCGGCGTGTAGGCGTTGCCCGCCCGGTCCCGCCCCCGCGCCAGGTAGATCCGGTGCCGGTCCCCGGCCAGGAACCGGACAGTCGCAGGCATGTACCGCATGGTGTAACCGCACCGCCGGAGCGTGCTGCGGTTGGGCGGGGAGCCGTGCACCAGCAGCGCCGAGTGGACGCTGCACGCCCCGCGTTCCAGCTCCACGTCGACGGCCCGCGACTCGTCGACTTCCGTCTCCTGGTTGAAGAACGCGTCGTCGGTGCCGGTGTGTTCGGCGGCGGCGAGATGGCTGCCGGGGATCACGCGCAGGCAGCCGTTCTCGGTGGTGGACGGGTCTATCGCGAGCCAGACGGTGACGGCGTCGCCCGCGGGATCGATGCTGTCGCGCCAGAAGTGGGCGTCCTGGTGCCACGGCACGGGTTTGCCGTCGCCGGCGGGTTTGCAGATGAAGTGCGACGAGAACAGTGCGATGTCCGGGCCGATCAGCGACTCGACGAGGTCCAGCACGTCCGGGTCGAGCAGCCACTCGAACAGGGCCGGGTCGGTCAGGTGCGGCACGTCCATGTGCTCGGGCCGTCGTCCGGCGGGCAGGGCGGCCAGCTTGGTCTCGAAGTGTGCCGCCAGCGCCTCGAACCGGGAGGGCGTCAGGAGGTCCTGGTGCGTCTCGTAGCCGTCGGTCTGGAACATCAGCTCACCTCACGAGTAGGCCGGTTTCCCTGTCGTAGCGCAGAACGCGCGCGGGTGGGGCGTCCACGGTCACCGTCGTGCCGACTGCGGGCTCGTCGTCCTCCGGCACCACGTAACCGACGCCGCAGTCCAGCGTCACGAGTGACGTGACGCCGAGGTTCTCCACGATGGACACGGTGCCGGTGAAGAGTCCGGAAGGAGCCGGTGCCAGGTACTCGGGGCGGACGCCGATGATCTCGGCGTCGCGCGGGACCAGGTTCATGGGGGTCGAGCCGATGAAGTTCGCGACGAACGTGTCCGCGGGGCGTTGGAACACCTCGCGCGGGGTGCCGATCTGGCGGATGCGGCCCGCGTCCATGACCGCGATGCGGTCGGCCAGCGCCAGTGCTTCTGCCTGGTCGTGCGTCACGAACACCGTCGTCAGCGCCAGTTCCCGTTGCAGCTTCTTCAGGAACGTCCTGGCTTCCAGCCGGAGCCGGGCGTCCAGGTTGGACAGTGGCTCGTCGAGCAGGAGCACCTCGGCGGACGCCGCGACGGCCCTGGCGAGCGCCGCGCGTTGTTGCTGGCCGCCGGAGAGCTGGCCGGGGCGGCGCTCCAGCAGACCGTCCAGGCTGAGGCCCGCCGCCGTGCGGGCGGCGGTCTCGTCGCGCACCGACCTGGCGGCTCCCCGCACCTTCAGCGGGTAGGCGATGTTCTCCGCCACCGTCATGTGCGGGAACAACGCGTAGTCCTGGAACACCATCGCGACCCGGCGGTCGCCGGGCGGCAGGCGGGTGACGTCGCGGGAACCGATCGACACGGTGCCCTCCGAGGCGCTTTCGAGGCCCGCGATGGTACGCAGCAGCGTCGTCTTGCCGCAGCCGGACGGGCCGAGCAGGGCGAACAGCTCGCCGTCGGTGACTTCCAGGTCCAGCTCGTCGACGGCACGGACCCCACCGGGGTAGACGGTGGACAGGCCGCGCGCGGTGATGCCCGCCATCAGCTCTTGATCCCTCCGTGGAACCGGAAGCCGTACCGCCTGTTGACGAACAGGTACAGCACGACCACCGGGATCGAGTACAGCAGCGAGAACACCGGGATCACCGTCAGGTTGGCGCTGCCGCCCTCGTCGTACAGGGTCCGCAGCAGCACGGCGGCGGGCTGCGCGCCGACGTCGCGCAGCAGCAGGAACGGCAGCAGGAAGTTGCCCCAGGCGTTGACGAACGCCCAGACGAAGATCGTCGCGACGCCGGGCCGCGCGACGGGCAGCACGACGTGGGCCAGCACCTGGCGCGGGGAGGCGCCGAACACGCGCGCGGACTCCTCGTACGATCGCGGCACGGCGTCCATGAAGTCCTTCAGGATGAAGATCGCCGCCGGGAGCATGCCGCCCGCGATCACCAGCGCCGTGCCGAACTGCGAGTTGATCAGGCCGAGCTGCAGCATCATCACGAAGATCGGCACCATCGCGGCCGTGCCGGTCACGACGCTCGACAGCAGCAACAGCAGGTACAGCAGCAGGTCCCGGCCGGGTATCCGCACCCGCGACAGGGCATAGGCGGCGAGCGCGGCCAGGACCGTCGTGACCACGGTCGCGATCACGCACAGCACCAGCGAGTTCACCAACGACGTCAGCGCGTACGGGTGGTCGAACGTGGCCGTGACGTTGTCCAGCGTCCAGTCCGGCCACCGCAGCCCGAGGCCGGGTCTCGAGTCGAACGGCGCGGAGGCGAGCCACAGCATCGGCACCGCGAAGAAGGCCATCACCACCGCGACCAGCACGTAGAAGCCGATCCGGCGGACCATCCACAGAGGACTCACGCGCGCCTCCGCAGCAGTCTCAGGTACACCAGCGCGATCACCAGGTTGCCGAGCAGCAACAGCAGCGACATCGCGGACGCGTAGCCGAGCTGCCCGCTCTCCAGCGCCTGCCGGTAGATGAGCACCGGCAGCACCTCGGACTGGTGGTTCGGCCCGCCCGCGGTGAGCAGGAACGGCGTGAAGTCGTTGGCCGTCCACAGGCTGATGAGCAGCGTGTTCGTCAGCACGTGCCCGCGGATGTGCGGGAACACCACGTCCCGCACGGTCTGCCATCCCGACGCACCGGCCAGCCGCGCGGTCTCCAGCTGCGAGGGCGGCACCGCGGCCAGCGCGGAGGTGTAGAGCAGCATCGAGAACGCCGTGCCGCGCCAGACGTTGAACACGATCAGGCTGGTCATCGGGTACTGCACCAGCCACGCGGTCTGCGGCGAGCCGAGCAGCATCCCGAGCGTGCCGGTGTCGCGGCTCAGCACCGCGAACCACAGGTACGCCACGACCGTGCCCGGCAGGATCCACGACAGCAGCACCAGCCCCTCGACGGTGCGCCGCAGCGAGGGACGCACGGTCCGGAGCAGCCAGGCGAGGCCGAAGCCGAGCACGTTCTGCCCGATCACCGCCGAGCCGAGCACGAACAACGCCGTCAGCCACACCGAGTTCGTGAACAACGGGTCACGCACGGCGTTCAGGACGTTGTCCAGCCCGACCACCCTCGGGTTCGCCGCCGCGGGCCCGGTCAGCTGGTAGTTCGTGATGCCGATGTACAGCGTCCACAGCGCGGGGAAGACCAGGAAGACACCGATCAGCAGCAACGCCGGAGCGACGAACGCCGCCGCGCGGCGGACACCGAGGCCCGCGCTATCCAACGTTGTCCTCGCCGACCGCCCTCACCAGCGCCGCCCGGTACGCGCGGGCGGCCTCGTCCGGGCTCTTGCCCGCCACGACGTCCGCTGTCGCCTGTTGCAGCGCCGCCGACACCTTCGGGTAGTCGGCGAGACCCGGCCGGTAACGCGTGATCGGCAGGACCTTCTCGGCGACGAACGTCAGCATCGGGTCGCCTTCGAGCACCTCGTCGTTGACGTCCTGCCGCTGGGTGAGCTGCGCGGTGCCCGCGAGCGACTCCTTCACCGCTTCCGCGGAGTTGAGGAACCGCAAGAACTCCCACGCCTGCCTGGGATACCGCGTGTTCGGGTTGATCACGCGGACACCGCCGCCGGACATGCTCACGAAGTCCTGCCCGCCGACGCCCGCACCGGGCTGCCGCGCCGGGACCAGCGCCCAGCCGACGGCGGTGTCGCGGTCGGGCATCTTCGCCACGCCGTTGCGCGGCTCGACGACCGAACGCCAGAAGTAGTCGCCCTCCAGCAGGACGCCGATCCTGTTCTCGCTGAACAGCTGGAACGACCGGTCGCGGCCCTTGGCCTCCTGCTGCAGCACGGGATCGCCGAGCCCGCCGCCGTAGATCTTCTCGTAGAGCCCGAGCACGTCCTTCAGCTCGGCCGAGTCGCCCTGCCACTTCCCGTTGTCGTAGACGGGTTTCCCGGTGCCCGCCAGCACGGGCAGCACGCCCTGCATCGTCGTGGCCTCGCCCATCGCGGTGCCGGCGTTGAGCTGGATCGGTGTCACGCCCGGCAACGTCTTCAGCTTCGCGCCCGCGTCGAGCACGTCCTGCCAACCGCGGGGCTGCCAGTTCGCGGGCAGCCCCGCCTGCGCGAACAGCTTCTTGTTGTAGAACAGCACGCGTCCGTCGGTGCCCATCGGCACGCCGTACCGCTTGCCCTCGAACTCGCCGAGCCCTTGCACGGCGTCCGGGATCTGCTCCCAGCCGTCCCAGTCGGTGTTCCCGACGACGTCGGCGAGCGGCCGGATCTGACCGGCCTGGGCGAGCTCGCCCAGCCAGATGCCGTCGATCTCGACGACGTCGCCGCCACCGCCCGTCTTGAGGTCCAGCGCGACTTTGGTCTTGTAGTCCTCGTCCCCCGCGCCGTTCTGCTCGAACTCGATCGTCGCGGTGACGCCCTTCGCCTTCTGCAGCTCGGTGAACCGGGGGATCACCCAGTTCCGCAGCCAGTTCGCCCCGCGCGAGTTCTTCCCGCCCGCCACCGCGTTGGCGACGATCGTCAGGGTGAACTCCGTGGCATCCGCGTTTCTGTCCTGCTCACGCTGCTGGGGCTGCCCCAGGCACCCCGCCACCAGTCCGCACACCGCGAGCAGCCCGAACGTCGTTGTCCGCCGCATCCGTGATCTCCCCACCCAGAGGACCAACCGGCACGCCAACCTCCAACCTGGCACCGCGCCACCCGCGCCACAACCTCGAATACGGTGATCCTGTGACCGATCGACGCGCCGTGCTGAAGTCCCTGGCCCTGCTGCCCCTCGCCGGCTGCGCGACTCCCCCACCGGCCACGTCACCGTCGACCACGACCATCACGACGACCGCCACCACGACGACCACCGCCGCACCCGTGCACCACGACGCGCTGACCGAACTGGAGAAGAAGTTCGACGCACGGCTGGGCGTCTTCGCGGCCGGCGGGGACAGGACGGTCGAGCACCGGGCCGACGAACGGTTCGCGTTCTGCTCGACGTTCAAGGGCCTGGCCGCCGCCGCGGTCCTGCACCACCACCCGATGACGCACCTGGACACCGTCGTCACCTACACCGAGGCCGACCTCATGAAGAGCTCGGCCATCACCCGGCAGCACGTCCGGACCGGCATGACCCTGCGCGACCTGTGCGACGCGGCGGTCCGCCACAGCGACGGCACGGCGGGCAACCTGCTGCTGCGCGAGGCCGGTGGGCCCGCGGAGCTCACGGCGTACCTGCGCGGGCTCGGCGACACCGTGACGAGGATGGACCGGATCGAGCCGGACATCACCTCGGCCGTCCCCGGCGACCCGCGGGACACCGCGACCCCGCGGTCACTCGGCACCGACTACCGGCGGCTCGTGCTCGGCGACGCGCTCCCGCCGGAGAAGCGGGCCTTCCTCACCGATCTGCTGGAACGCTCGGTCACCGGCGCCAAGCGCGTGCGGGCGGGGGCGCCGGCAGGAAGCAGGGTCGCCGGCAAGACCGGTACCGGCGGGTACGGCACGGTCAACGACATCGCGGTGGTGTGGCCGCCCGGTCGCGAGCCGGTCCTGGTGGCGGTCATGTCCAGCAGGGCGGCGGCGGACGCCGGGTACGACGAGGCGCTCGTCGCGGAGGCGGCGGCCTACGTTCTCAAGACGCTCATCTGACCGTGGACACGTCCGCCCACACGGTCTTGAGGTCGGGGAGCCGGTTGTGGCCCCACACCTGTGCCAGTCCGTTCACCAGCAGCAACCCGCGCTGCCGACGGCCGCGGAACCCCATCCGGCCGAGCTGCGGGAAGCGCCCCGGCGTCCCGTCGTCGACCTCGACCCGCACGACCTCCCGTTCCGGGAGGCGCAGGACACGGGCACGCCGCGGCGGAGCGGCGTGGTGATACGCGTTGCTCACGAGTTCCGTGGCGACGACCAGCACGTCGACCACCACGTTCTCGTGCATCCCTTGCAGGAGGTCGCGCACCTCCGCCCGCACGTCCGCGAGCGGCAGCACCCCCTCCGGTAGGACGAGGTCCAGTCGTTCCCCGGACCGTCCTGCGATACCCATCAGCCTCTCCCAGCGCCCTGTCTGTTCAAGGCAGGTGTTCCCATACCCGGCGAACCGGCGTTCAAACCCCACCGAACTCCGTTCACGTCACCCTCGGGAGGACGGCCCAGACCACGGTCCCGCCGTGCGCCCTGTCCACGCCCCAGCGTTCGGACAGCCTGGCCACCAGGACCAGGCCGTAGCCCCGCTGCGGACGGGAGACCTTGCGCAACGGCGGATGCGCGCGGGCGTCGTGGGCGATCTCGATCCGGATCTTGCTCCGCTCCACGACGACACGCAGGAACGACGGTTCCGACGTGTACCGGTAGGCGTTGCTGACCAGCTCGTTCACCACCAGCAGCACGTCCGCCACCGCGTCGGTGTCCTCCCGGGCCAGCTCCAGCCGCACCCAGCGGCGGACAGCCGCGAGCGACGGACGATGCCTGCCCAGTGGCAGGTCGGCCGCCGTTCCGCCCGTCTCCGCTGCCTGGTCGCGCGCCAAACCGCTCCTCGCTCAGATGATCAGTCCCGGGGCGGGTTACCCGAGTACATCACCCACCAAACCACCTCTTCGAACCACAAAAATCCCGGGATACCCTCTCCGCTCCGTCGCCATTCCCGGGGGACACGAGTGCCCAGAAGTCTCGCAGCCCTGCTCCTGGCGCTGCTGGCGGTCGCCGCCAGCCGGCAGCTGCTGACGCCGATCTTCCCGGTCCTCGTCGACGACGCCGGACTGACCACCGCCCAGCTCGGCCTGGCCGCTGACCGTCAGCGCCGTCGCACTGACCCTCGCATGTCCGCCGTGGGGACTTCTGACCGACCTCGCCGGGCTGCGGACGGTGCTGGTCAGCGGCCTCGCCCTCGGTGCGACCGGCCTCATCGGGTTCGGCGTCGCGGTGACGTTCGCGAGTGACGGGACGTTGTCCCACGGCCCCGCGGTGGCGGCCGTGCTGCTGTTCCGGGGCGTCCTGGTGGGCGCGGGCCTCGCCGTGCTGCCGGTCGCCGCGCTCGCCGTCGCGGGCACCTCCGCCGAGGACCGGCGCACCGGCGCGGTCGGCCTGTTCGGCGCGGCGTCCGACGTGGGCTCGGCGCTCGGCCCGCTGGCGGGCGGCGCCCTGGCCGCCGTGTCGCTGGCCATGCCGCTCTACGTCGCACCGGTCGTCGTCGTGGTCGTCGCGGCCGTGCTGCTGGTCGTCCTCCAGCCCGGCCCTTCCGGTGACCTCCCGGCGCGGATCCGGCCGGCGGAGGCGCTGCCGGCCTTCGGCGTCGGGTTCCTGCTGCACCTGGCGTTCGTCTTGGCGCAGGTCACGATCATCGTGGTGATGAGCGAACGGCTGGGGCCCGCCGCCGGCACGGCGGGCGTGGCCGCAGTGGTGGCCGCGGTCACGACCGTCGGGCTCGTCGGCACGCAGGGTGTGCTCGTGCCGTTGCTGAAGCCGCCACCCGGCCTGCTGATGAAGATCGGCGCGCCGGTCGCGCTGGCCGGGTACGTGCTGCTGGCGGTCGCGCCGTCGCTGCTCGTGGCCGCGGCGGGGTCCCTGGTGGCGGCGGTCGGCACGGGCCTCGGCGGAACCGGGTTCGCCGCGACCGCCACGTTCGCGGCGGGGACGCGGCGCCAGGGCCTGGTCGCCGGTCTAGTCTGCGGCACCGTCGGGCTGACGGCCGTGGTCGCACCCGCGCTGGGCGAACTGCTGCGCCTGGTGGACCCGCTCGTGGCGGTGGGCGCCGCCGGGGTGGCAGCGCTGCTCGCGACCGGGCTGGCGCTGGTGCCCGCCGGCGGGGCGCGGCCGAACGTCCCGGCTTGACGTTCCGGTCTCGCCGGGACTGTTTCGAAACGCTCACATCCCGTTACTCTGCGCGCATGAGGCGTTTCTTCAGCGCGGTCGTGCTGGCACTGCTCGCCGTGACGGCCGCGGCCGTCCCCGCGCAGGCCCACGCCGAGCTCAGGAGCAGCAACCCGGCGTCCGGCGCGGCACTCGACGCCCCTCCTCCGCAGGTCGAGCTGACGTTCAGCGACGTCATCAGCCTGCCGGACGACGCCGCGGTCACCATCACGGGACCGGACGGCGCCAAGTGGCCGATGACCGAGTCCGCCGCCGTCGACAGGACGATCACCGCGAAGTTCGACACCACGGCGATGAAGGCCGGTGCGCACACGCTGGCGTGGAAGGCGAAGTCCGAGGACGGCGACGTCGTCGAGGGCACCTTCTCGTTCACGATGAACGTCGCCGCGCCGACCTCGTCCCCGGCGGCGGTCACCTCGTCGGTGCCGGTGACGACGACCGCGGCCCGGGCGGCGGAGACCGGCCAGGGGTCAGGCGGGTCCGGGTGGATCTGGGTGTGGATCGCGCTCGCCCTGGTGGTCGCCGTCGGCGCGGTCCTGCTGGTCCGCCGCCGCCAGGCGTAGCCGTGCGCGCAGGAGGTCGCGCTCGGCCGGGTGGTCCGTCCGGCCGAGCGCGGCCTCCAGCGCCGCCCTCGGGTCCTCGCCCAGCCGCCGCAGCAGGTCGGCCCGCACCGCGTGGAACAGGTGGTAGCGGTCGAGGTCGAGCGCGTCGACGAGGGCGAGCGCCCGTTCCGGCCCCTCGGTCTCGGCCACCGCGACGGCCCGGTGCAGTGCCACGACCGGGCTCGGCGCCATCGCCATCAGCTGGTCGTAGAGCGCCACGACCTGGTGCCAGTCGGTCGGCGGGTCGCTGTGCACGGCGTTGATCGCGGCCTGCACCTGGTACGGGCCGGGCCGGTTCCAGCGCAGGCAGCGGCGCACGAGGTCCTGGCCCTCCGCCACCAGGTCCGCGTCCCACAGCGCCCGGTCCTGGTCGGCGAGCAGGACGATCTCCCCGTCGCGCAGCCGGGCCTCCCGGCGCGAGTCGACGAGCAGCATCAGCGCGAGCAGTCCCCAGACCTCCGGTTCGTCGGGCATCAGCTCCGCCAGCACCCGCCCGAGCCGCACGGCCTCGTCGCTCAGCGCCCGCCGGTCAGGCCAGCCGGAGGTGAAGATGAGGTAGACGACGGCGAGCACGGCCTTGAGCCGGTCGGGCAGGTCGGCGTCGCGCGGCACCCGGTACGGGACGCGGGCCGCGCGGATCTTGCCCTTGGCCCGCACGATCCGCTGCGCCATCGTGGCCTCCGGCACCAGGAACGCCCTGGCGATCTCGGCCGTGGACAGCCCGCCGAGCAGCTTCAGCGTCAACGCCACCCTGGCCTGCGCCGCCAGTGCAGGGTGGCAGCAGGTGAAGATCAGCCGCAGCCGGTCGTCCGGCACGTCCCCCACCTCCTCCGGTTCGGACTCCCCGCGCAGCACCGCTGCCTGGGCGTGCTTCTCGTGCCCCTTGGTCTCGCGGCGCAGCCGGTCAACGGCGCGGTTGCGGGCCGTCGTGATGATCCAGCCGGCGGGTGAGGGCGGCACCCCGTCGACCGGCCACCGGAGCATGGCCGTGGCGAAGGCGTCCTGCACCGCCTCCTCGGCGAGGTCGAGGTCGCCGAGGACGCGGGTCAGGACGGACACCGCGCGGCCGTACTCCGCGCGAAAGACCTCCTCGATCACTTGGCCGGGCTCAACCGGTCGCGATCGGCCTGACCTCGACCGACAGGGGCGTGAGCACGAGGGCCAGCCGGCGGCCCCACTCCAGCGCCTCGTCGAGGTCCGCGGCCCGGATGACGGTGAAGCCGCCGATGTGCTCCCTGCCCTCGGTGAACGGCCCGTCCGTCATCAGCACCTCGTCGTCCTTCGCCGTCAGCACGGTCGCGGTCGACGGCGGGTGCAGGCCGGCGGCGAACACCCAGGCCCCCTTCGCGCGCATCTCGTCGTTCAGGGCGGCGAGGTTCGCCATGATCGGGTCGAGCACCTCGGGCGGGGGCGCGTCACCGTCGGGCTGGTAGATGCTGAGCAGGTACTGCTGCGTCATGGTGGTCTCCTTTCACCCCTTGTACGAACGGGGCCCGCCCTTTTCGACAACCACGACATGGTCTCGTCCACCCGGCCTGGACAGCACGACGACCCGGATCACTTCGGAAGGCCGATCCGGGTCCGGGCGGTGACGGGGCTCAGCTCACGGTGGTGAGCCTCAGCGAGACCAGCTGGCGCCGCAACCGCTCGCGCAGGAGGTCGATCGCCTCCGTGGCGGTCCCGGCCTCCGCGTACGCCTGCACCTCGTCCCACTTGAGGTCGAACCGGGCGTGTGCGTGGATCACGGTCCTGTCCGACGTCAGGCTGACCCACGCGAAGTCGACCCGGCAGGGGGCGAAGAAGTCCAGCGAGCCGATGCGCTCGGACGCGTAGTCCCGAGCCTCCTCAGGGACGTCCAGCCCGAGCGAGACCTGGATGTAGTCCATCGACAACAGCCTCCTCATGGCCACGCGGCACCGCCACGCGGCCGGTCCGACACTACGGTTCCGACAGCAGTGCCGAACCAGGCGTTGGTCCTGACTGCACAGGGTCCTTTTCCCGGTGATCCGATCTTCAAACCTGTGCCGCCGAAGAGAAGACCTTCGTGTCGGGCCGTTCCCCCGGCCGATGCGTCGGCGAGCGGTTCACGACCCGCTTCTTCACCGCGCGGAGGCCGTTCCGCTGCGGGTCACGCACAGGGGTTGACCTGCTTCGTCCGATAGGAGCACACACCAGGCCGTCACACTGCGCATGTGCGTGGATACAGAGTGTTCCGACTTCGCCGCTCTTCATTCCAGAGCACGACGAAAGGCACGACAGGCCATGCGCACGAAGACAGCACCCCGGCCACGGCGACTCGCCGCCGCGGCCGTCGCACTGGGCAGTTGCCTGGCCCTCACCGTCCCGGCGGGAACCGCCACCGCGGCACCCGCCGATCCGGCGCCCACCGTCTTCTTCGGCGACTCCTACACCGCGAACTTCGGCATCTCTCCCGTGAACGACATGGGGGAGCCCAGGATGTTGTGCTTCCAGGCGACGGAGAACTACCCCGCCGTCGCCACCCGGCGCTTGGCGAACAAGGGCGTCCCGCTGAAGGTGCAGTCGGACGTCTCCTGCGGAGGCGCACTCCTCGAGCACTTCTGGAGGGAACAGCATCTGCCCTTCAACATGGGAGAGGTGCCGGCGCAGCAGGACGCGCTCAAGCACGACACCCAGCTGGCCGTGGGCAGCATCGGCGGCAACACGCTGGGCTTCTCCGCCATCCTCAAGCAGTGCTCGGACCAGCTCCGGAACGCATCGGAACAGATCGCGCCCGGCGAACCGGTGGACGCGGACTCACCGGCCGGCCAATGCGCGGCTTTCTTCACCGATGGCTATGGGAAAGACTGGCTGGACGACAGGTTCTCCCAGATCGAGTTCGAGCTGGAGAACCTGTTCGACCGCGTGGAGTTCTTCTCGCCCGCCAAGCTCGTCCTGGTCGGCTACCCCCGCCTCGTGCCGGAGAACACGGCCCTCTGCCGAACTCCGGCTCCCGGCCAGACGGAACGGCCGTTCGCCGACATCCCCGCGGACGCCCTGCCGGTCCTGGACCAGGTGCAGAAGCGGCTGAACGACCTCATGAAGAAGGCAGCCGCCGACTCCGAGAACGACTTCGTGGACCTCTACGGCGTCACCGGGAGCAACACGGCCTGCGACGGCGCCAACCGGGGCATCGGCGGGGTGCTGGAGCCCTCCCGGCTCGAACAGATCCCCTGGTTCGCGCACCCCAACGAGAAGGGCCGTGACATCCAGGCGGAGCACGTGGCCACCGCGATCGAAAAAGCCCTCACCCGCTGACCAACGAAGAGATCCTCGCGTCGAGCTGTTCCTCGGCAGGTGAACCGACGAGCAGCTCGACAGAGGCGTCCGGCCGCACGAACGCGAACGTGGGCTGCGCCGTCACCCCGAAGCGCCGCCACACCTCCCCGTCGAGGTCGGCCAGGCTCGGGAACGCGTCCATCCCGTGGTCGGACACGAACTTCTTCATGGCAGCCAGCTCGTCCTGCGCCGCCACACCGACGAACTGCACCTTGGGATACCGCGCGGCCATCTTCGCGACCAGCGGCGCCTCGGCGTTGCAGGACGGGCACCACGGCGTCCAGAACCACAACACCACGGGCTGCCCGACGAGCTTGTCCCCGCGCAGCTCCGCCCCGTCCAACGTCTTGGCGGTGAACTGGAACTTCTCCGGCGGCGGCGCCTTCTCCGCACACCCGGAGAGCAACAGGAACCCCAGCAGCAGCACGAGGACGCGCATCCGCTCCTCACCTCCTGCCAGGGCCTACGGCCCCACACCCGCCGCGGTTCAGCAGGGTGCGCCAGTGCCAGATCCGCCGGTGGCCACCCGGCGCACCGAAAACCTCACCTCGGCAAAGGAAAATCATGAAGCTCGGCCATGTCCTCACCTCCACAGCACTCGCCCTCGCCGTCCTCACCGGCGTGGCCCCTGCCGCCGGCGCCACCCCGGGACCCGAGGTCACCCCGGCACCCGCGGTCACGGAGAGTCGAACCGCGCAAGCGACAGCCGTCCAAGACCCGCACTTCATCGGCTGCACGAGCGACCAGCAGAAGGCGGTCGTGTCCGCGGCGGAAGCGGCCAACGGCTACGTCACCGAGGCCAACACCTACCTCAAGAAGGTGTCGGGCAACACCCCGAGGTACACCGCCTGGTTCGGCCAGTACAGCGCAAACCGGAAGGCGTTCGTCCAGACGGTCTTCACGAACCTCTCCCACAACGACTTCATGAGCATGGTCTACGACTGCACCACCTGCCCCTACCCGGACGTGCACGCCTACGTTTACCCGGACCGGTTCGGCGTCATCTACCTCTGCCGCGTGTTCTGGCAGAGCGAGCCCACCGGCACCGACTCCCAGGCCGGCACCCTGGTCCACGAGGCGACCCACTTCAGGGTCAACGGCGGTAGCCAGGACATCGAGTACGGCCAGGACGACTGCCTGGAGCTGGCCAGGACCAACCCGGACCGCGCCGTCGTGAACGCCGACAACTACGAGTACTTCGCCGAGAACACCCCGCCGCTGGCATGACCACCGGTCCCCACCGGCACCTCCGCGGCGGGCCTGTGGCCGATGGCCACTTCCTGGAGATCGTCGCGATCAGGCTGGCGTGGTTCGCGTCGCCGGTCTTCTCGAGCAGGACCGGGATCTCAGCCGATCAGCGCAACCGCGAACACCGACACGACCAGCCGTGCGCGTCCGACACGTCTTGTGCATCGGCGATTACGCGCGGTATGGTCTAGACCTTCAACCGCCGCCGCGATGTCCACGCACCACAAGCACATCAAGGCAAAGGAAGTCCCATGAAGATTGGACGCAGGGTCGCGGCCTCCATGGCCGGCGTTCTCGCTGCCCCGTTGCTCGTCGTGGCGCTCCCCAGCGGCACGGCGTTCGCGCACGGTTACGTGTCCTCGCCCGCCAGCCGTCAGGCGCAGTGCGCCAGCGGTGTCGTGAAGGACTGCGGGGCGATCCAGTGGGAGCCGCAGTCGGTCGAGGGACCCAAGGGCCTGCAGAGCTGCCACGCCAACCTGTCGCACTTCTCGGTGCTCAGCAACGACAACAAGGGATGGAAGGTCCACAACACGGGCAGGTCGGTGACGTTCAACTGGACGTTCACCGCACGCCACCGCACGCGTGACTACGACTACTTCGTGGACGGGCGCAAGGTCGCGACGTTCAGCGGCAACAACCAGCAGCCTCCGGCCACCGTGTCGCACACGGTCAACGTGGGATCGGCCGGACGGCACAAGGTGCTCGCCGTGTGGAACATCGGTGACACGGCCAACGCCTTCTACTCCTGCGTCGACATCAACGCGAGCTGACCTGACCAGCTGCTAGGCGCGTGAGGTCCCCTTCCGCTCACGCACCAGTGCGTCGACGTCGAACGGCATGAGGTTCAACGGCGGACCGGACAACGGCTTCCGCAGTGCGTCGAGGATCTTCGCGTTCACCCGCTCGATGATCGCGCGGGCCTCGTCGTCGGTGGCGGCCGCCAGGGCCCTGGCCCTGGCGGTCTCGGCCTCCTTGCGCAGCACCAGGGAAGGGGGCAGCCCTGCACTGCCCTCTTCCTCCCTGACCTTCCGCTTGATCCACCAGTCCTCTTCGAGCGGCGTGCCCGCGCCGGACAGCGGTTTGCCGGCGCTGGGCAGGTCGTCGAACTCGCCGCGTTCCTGGGCCTCGCGGATCTGCCTGTCGATCCACGACTCGAAGCCCATGCCGGGCGGTTTCCGTCGCGTCACGGGGAGAACCTCCTCACGGCGGACCGGATCGCCTCGTTGAACGCCGGGCTGCCCTTGTGACCGCTGTCGTCCACAAGGGTCAGTTCGGCGTCCGGCCACGCCTGCGCGAGCGCATAGGCCGTGTCGGCGGGGCAGCTCAGGTCGCGGCGGCCGTGGATGAGTGCTGCCGGGATGCCCGCGAGCTTGTCCGCGTGTGCCAGCAGGTCGTCGACGAAGCCGTTGTTCGCGTAGTAGTGCGCGATGATCCGCACCAGTGCGAGCACGTCGTCGGAGGCGCGGTCGGCGAAGATGTTCTTGCCGCCGAAGTCTTCCAGCGACAGCACGGTGTCCTCCCACCGCACCCACTCCAGCGCGGCCTGTTCCCGCACGGCGCGGTCCGGGCTCTCCATCAGGTCCGCGTAGGCGCGCACGAGGTCCGGTGCGTCGCCGGCGTGGGCGCTGAACCGGGCCCACGCCTCCGGGAAGAACCGGGAAACGCCGCGGTAGAGCCATTCCAGCTCACGGGTGGACGCCAGCGTGACCGCGACGAGGATCATCTCGGAGACGCGCTCCGGGTGGCGCTGGGCGTAGGCGACGCCGAGGGTGGTGCCCCAGGAACCCCCGTACACCAGCCACTTCTCGATGCCGAGGTGCTCGCGGAGCTGCTCCATGTCCGCGATCAGGTGGCCGGTCGTGTTGACGCCCATGTCCGCGACCGGGTCGCTCGCGTGCGGGGTGCTCAGGCCGGCGCCGCGCTGGTGGAAGATCACCAGGCGGAACTTCTCGGCGTCGAGTGCCTTGCGGGCGCCCTTCGACGGTGCGCCCGGGCCACCGTGGAGGAACACGGCGGGCTTGCCGCCGGGGTTTCCGACGGTCTCCCAGTAGACCTGGTTGCCGTCGCCGACGTCGAGCATGCCGTGTTCGTAAGGCTCCACGGTGCCAGCCTACCGATCTAGACGCCGACCGGTTTCCAGGTCAGGCCGCCGTCCGCGGACCGCAGGACCTGCGCGAACTCCTGACCAGGGCCGCCGCGGACCAGCGTGGCGTGCTGCTCGTCGGCGAACGCCAGGTCCTCGAACGCGGGTCCGCCGAGCGTCAGCGGGGTGTCCCACTTGCCCGCCGAACCCCGGTGCATGAACGAGAGGTCGCGTCCGGCCGCGGCCACGAGCGCCGTTCCCGCCGACACCGCGAAGCCGGTGGTGATGCCTTCGCGCGGTGGCACGCCGATGGTCTCGAACGGTCCGCCGGGCGTGGCCTTGCGCAGCTCCTTCGTCATGTTCCCGAAGCCGGGGTCGAAGCTGCACAACGCATAGCGGTCGCCACCGGCCGTGCCGAGGCGGGTGGCCGACTCGGCGGTGCACGGCGGCACCTCCTCCCGCCAGCTCACCAGTCCCCGCGTCCAGTACCGGTTCTCCTGGAACGGCACGGACAACGAGACGTGGCCCGCGGCGATCGACCCGGACGCCGCGCCCTTCACCTCGACGCCGGGAACCGGTTGCCACGAACCGGACCACAGCTCGCGCTGGTAGAGCCGCGACGCCGTGCCGTCGTGGATCACCGCGAGGAACGCGGCGTTGTCGAACCCCAGTGCTCCCACGGTTCCCTTGACGCCGGACGACGTCCAGCGCGTGCCGCCGTCGTTGGTGACGAACAGCTGCTCGCCATCGGTCACCATGCCCGTGGTGTCGCTCGCGAAGACCACCCGCAACCGACCGGCCCCGGGCACTGTGAGCGCCGGGGTCCTCACCCGCGTCCAAGTGGTGCCGCCGTCGGTCGTGCGGACGAGCTGCGGGCAGTTCGCGGTCTGGCACAGGGTGTCGAGGCCGAGCACCCAGCCGCGGTCAGCGGACGTCCACGACGTCGACGCGGGCACGACGCCCGTCCCTGCGTGCGCGGCGGAGGTGGTCAGGCCGGTCAGGAGCACCAGAACCACAAGTGCAGCAATGCGTTTCCCCCACATCGCCTTCTTCTCCCCTCAAGAGGCAGGTGCCCACTCAACACCCCTCGACCGCGCCGCGGCAAACGCCCACAGGGCGACCAGGACCCCGGCACCACCGCTGAGCAGGAACGTCAGCTCCGGTCCCACGGCGTCGAGCAGCAGGCCACCGCCGATGTACGACACCGCCGCCGCCACACCGATCCCGCCGTAGAAGTTGCCGAACACCCGGCCGGTCCGGTCCGCGGGCACGAGGCGCTGGATCAGCGTGCTGTGCGCGACGTCCATCGCCGCGATCCCCAGCCCGCGCACGGCCTGCAGCGCGAACGCCGCCGCCACGCCCCATGCCAAGCCGGTGAGCATGTTGCCCGCGCTGCTGATCACGAACCCCGTCACGAGCAGCGTCACCATGCTCCACTGCGCCGATCCCCTGGCCAGCAACGCATACCCGGCCAGCAGGCCGATCCCGACCGCGCCGAGCACCACGCCGGCCGTGCTCTCCGACCCGCCGAACGACACCATCGTCAGCTGCAACACGGCGACGTCGTCGATGGCCGTGCAAGCCACGACACCGCAGAAACCGATGAAGATGACCCGCAACGCGCGGTTGTGCCAGATCTCGGCCAGCCCGGCCCGTGCGTCGGCGAACACGCCCTCCCCCGGCTCGGCTGACACGAGGAGTCTCGGCAGCCGCAGCCGCAGCAACAGCAGCGCGGACAGCAGGAACGAGACCGCGTCCACGAGCAGCACGCCCCTGGTGTCCAGGAACGTCAGCAGCACCGCCGCGAGGAAGGGCCCGAACACGTCGGCGCTGTTGGAGCCCAGCCCGAGCGCGGTGTTCGCCTGCCCGAGGTCCCTGTCGGCCACGAGGCTCGGCACGGCGGCCCGCGACGCGGGGACGAACACCTGACCGACCACCGCCCGCAGCCCGACGAGCAGGAGCAGGACCGGCAGTGGCGGCAGGGTGAACGCGATGACCGCGAGCAACGCGGCCTGCGCGACCTCGCAGACGATCATGACGGTGCGGCGGTCGAAGCGGTCGCCGACGACCCCGGTCAGCGGGCTGAGCAACGCCGGTGCGAAGTCGCCCACCAGCAGCAGCGCCGCCACCGCGACGGCCTTCCCGAGGATCGACTGCACGTGCACCATCAGTGTGACGAGGCTGAGAGCGTCCCCCACAACGGAAACGGCCCGTGCGGTGACGAGCACGCGCAACGGGCCGTTCTTCTTCAGCAGCGTCAGCACACGGCTATCGTGCCAACACCTCTTCGAGCTGGTCAGCCAATTTGTTCATGATCGCCGCGTAGGAGGAGTAGCTCAGCGGGGCGACCGCGTTCCACTCGACGAACCGGTTCGCCTGCACCGCGGGGAGGCTCTGGAAGACCGGGTGGCCCTCCTTCATCTTCTCCGGGTCGAGCACGTGCTGGCGGGTGTCCCACATGAGCACGTGCTCCTTGTAGGTGGCGGAGTTCTCCCACGACAGCGACTGGAAGTAGCCGCCGCCCTCGGCGTCGGGGTTCTCCGGGGTGAACAGCGGCAGGCCGAGCTCGCTTGCGTACCAGTCGAGGTCGGGGTTGCGGGCGGGCACGGCGACGTAGAAGAGCTTCGGGTCGCCGGCGACGACCTGGATCTTCTGGTTCGCGGCCGTCATCTTGGCGCCGACGGCCTTCAGCCGCTCCGCGGCCTTGGTGAACGCCTCCTCGTCGGCCTTCACCTTCGCCGACTCGGTGTCCGCGCCGAGCGACTTCGCGAGCTCCTGGAAGCGCTTGATGCCCTCCGGCAGCTTGATCTTCGACTGTCCGATGCCGACGGTCGGGGCGACCTTGAGCACCTTCTCCTCGAACTCGGCCGTGAGGTGCCAGAGCCCGGTGACCTCCGGGTAGTAGCCCGCGACCACGAGGTCCGCGTCGAGCGCGGCGAACTTCTCGAAGTCGATCTCGCCGTAGCCGGGCCCCGTGACGTCGGTGACCTTGCTCGGGTCGATGCTGCCCGCCTCCGGGTCGGTGGTGCCGTCCGCGCGCTTGAGCGGGCCGAACGTGCCGACGACGTCGATGCCGAAGTCCTTCAGCGCGCCCGCGGCGGACACCTGCGCGACGACGCGCTGGGGCCGCTCCGGCGCGGTGACCTCCTTGCCGCGGTCGTCCTTGAAGGACCACTGACCGCTTCCCTGCTCTGCGGTCGTGTCCGTGTTACCGCCACACCCGGCGACCAAGCCGAGCAGCAGAACCGCGGCGACTGTCCTGCGCAATCCGTCCACCTCCTGAGATTAGCCTTGCCTAACCTAGCAAGCCATCCGGAGCAACCGGACAGGCCGGGTGGCACATCACCCGGTGAGACGGGCCGGTGACGGCGCGCAGCAGACCAGCCGCCGACTCCAAGGCTCGGGCCAGCGACAACGCGCCTGGTCGCCCCTTTCCGGGGGGACCGGGCGGCTCCGGCGCTGAACCCAGGCGCCCGTTCGGCCGTACGCCTCCCCAGACGCATCCCCGACCGTGAGGAGGCCGCGTGCCCGGCCATCGCGCTGCCCGCACCACCGCCTTCGCCGCCGTGATCGCCGCGACGGTGGTGTCGATGCCCTCGGCACACGCCCAGCCCGCCACCGACGCGCTGAAGGAGTACACCGAGCTCACGCACCACGCGGAGCAGCTCTCCCAGGACCACCTCAAGGCCCAGGGCGACCTCGCCGCCGCGAACTCGGCCGCGGGCGCCGCGACCGAGGCGGAGCGGCAGGCGCTGGCCGAGTCCGAGCGGTTCCGCGGCCAGGTCGACACGCTGACCGAGGCGACGTTCGAGGGCGCGCGGTTCAACAACGTGTCGGCACTGCTCACCGCGTCGTCCCAGCAGGACTTCCTGGAGCGGATGCAGGCGATGACGATCATCGCCGCCGACCAGAACGAGGCGGTGGCGCGCCTGGACGCCACGCTGACCGCCGCGCGGAAGGCGCGGTCCGACGCGACCGCGGCCGCGAGCGCGGCCGAGAAGCACGCCGCGGACGTGGCCGCCCGCAAGGCGGCCATGGACCAGCAGGTCACCGCCGCCAGGACGAAGTACCAGACGTTGTCCGCCCCGCAGAAGCAGACGCTCGCGGCACCCGGTGACAAGTCGCCGGTGTCGGTGCCCGCGGCGGCCGGCGCGGCGGGCGTGGCGCTCAACTTCGCGCTGGGCGAGCGCGGCAAGCCCTACGTCTTCGGCTCCAACGGCCCCGACTCGTGGGACTGCTCGTCGCTGATGCAGGCCGCGTACCGGGCGGCCGGCGTGTCGATCCCGCGCGTCACCTACGACCAGGCGAAGGTCGGGCGCGGGGTGGGACGCGGCGAGGTCGCGCCCGGCGACCTGATCATCTACTACTCGGGCCAGTCGCACGTGGCGATGGCCGTGGACAGCGTCCGCGCCGTGCACGCGTCGACCGAGGGCGTGCCCGTGAAGATCGCCGACATCGACTCGATCGGGCCCATCTCGGTGATCCGCCGCGTCGTGGGGTGACCGGTGTCTCCACCCCGCGATAAACCCACATGGGTGACTGTGAGAACGTGCGGGCTGACAACTGCTGGGACGCCGGTGCTGGACGAACATCAGCTCGTTCCGTAACCTGTCCGAGACCTTCGGCCCAGCAGTTAACCCACTCGGGGCACACGCCACGGTTGCCGCCTCACGCGCAGTAGCTCTCGCGCGGCGGCCGCCAGGAAAAAGGAGGACCCGCGACGTGGTGTCGCACACCTCACGCCGTACCGCGCGTGGAGCGTTCGTGGCGACGGCGGCTGTCGTCGCAGCCACGCTGCCCACGTCCGCTGCCAACGCACAGCCCTCGGCCGACGACGCGCTCAAGAAGTACAACGAGCTGTCCGAGCAGGCGTCCAAGCTCAACCAGGACCACCTGAAGGCGCAGGACGACCTCGCCGCCAAGCAGGCCGAGCTGGACAAGGCCAAGAACGACCTGTCCGAGGCCCAGAAGGCCGAGGAGTCGCTGCGCGGTCAGGTCGACCTCCTCACCGAGGCCACCTACTCCGGCGCGCGCTTCAACCAGATCTCCGCGCTGCTGGTGAGCGACTCGCAGCAGGACTTCCTCAACCGCATGTCGGCCATCAACATCCTCGCGGCCGACAACGCCGACGCGCTGAAGAGGCTCACCGACGCCGTCGAGCAGGCCGACACCGCGACGAAGACGGCGAACGACGCCACCGAGGCGTCGAAGAAGCTGCTCGCCGAGATCGACCAGAAGAAGGCCGACCTCGACAAGCAGCTCAGCGAGGCGCAGGCCCAGTACCGGTCGCTGAGCGCGGCGGTGCGCAGCCAGATGGCCCAGGTCGGCGACACGTCGAACATCTCGGTGCCCGCGGGCACCGCGGGCGCGGCGCTGCAGTTCGCCCTCAACCAGATCGGCAAGCCCTACGTCTACGGCTCCAACGGCCCGAACTCGTGGGACTGCTCGTCGCTGATCCAGGCCGCGTACCGCTCCGCGGGCGTGTCCATCGGCCGCACCAGCTACGCGCAGGCCGCCGCCGGCCGCTCGGTGAGCCGCGGTGAGGTCAAGGCGGGCGACATCATCGTCTACTACTCGAGCCAGTCCCACGTGGCGATGGCCGTGGACGGCATCCGCGCCGTGCACGCGTCGACCGAGGGTGTGCCGGTGAAGATCGCCGACATCGACTCGATCGGCCCGATCTCCGTCATCCGCCGCATCGAGGGCTGACCTCGTTCCGGTCGTGACGCCCCCTGCCTTCCGGGCAGGGGGCGTTCTGGTTTCACTCGCCCGTGTGCACCTGTCCTCGTGGCCGGGCGAGCCGGGTCCGCCTTCACTACGTTCCGCTCCGGGCACCACCCGGTGCCGCGGTTTCGAAGTGGAGCGTTCATTGGACACCTTGCAAGCCGGGCAGGAGCTGACCCGCGGCCAGCAGCTCACCACCGCCAACGGCTACCGGCTGACGCTGCAGGAAGACGGCAACCTGGTCCTCGAGGAGAACTCCGGGGTCGTGTGGGCCACCGGCACCGACGGCAAGGGCGCCGTCCGCGCCGCGATGCAGGACGACGGCAACTTCGTGCTCTACGCCGACGACAACACCCCGGTCTGGGCGAGCGGCACCGAGGGCAACCAGGGTGCGCGCCTGGTCCTTCAGGACGACCGCAACCTCGTCGTGGTCGGCGGCGACGGCGGCGCCAAGTGGGCGACCGGCACCAACACCGACTCCCCGCAGGCCGTGCCCGAGGCACCGGCGGCTCCCGAGCCCGCCCCGGAGCCCGCGCAGGAGGCCCCTCCGGCCGCGCAGACCTACCGCGTGCAGAGCGGCGACTCCCTCTGGGCGATCGCCGAACGCTTCTACGGCGACGGCAACCGGTACGGCGAGATCGCCGCCGCCAACGGCATCTCCAACCCGGACCTCATCCACCCGGACCAGGTCCTCACCATTCCGTGAACCGCGACGGGCCGGTCCGCGACGCTGGGGACCGGCCCGTCCGGCACGTCTTGCGCCGGACCCGCGCTTCCGGGTCCCGCTGCTCAGGCCCGTTCTCGCGGGCCCGCTGCTCCTCGCGACCCGCTGCTCAGAGGCCCGGCTGGCCCGGCTCCTGGCGCGCGATGGCGAACGCCGGGTTGCCCTCGTCGTCCTGACGCACGTCGAGCACCTTGTCGTCGAGGTACTGGGCCGCGGCGGGCTCCAGGATGACCTTGGCCCCGGAGGGGGCGGCCACCACCTGGTCCCCGTCAGCCGCCTCGCTGAGCGAGAGCTCCAGGGCGGCCTGGCTGTTCTGGTCGGCGGCGAGCGCGAAACGCAGGCCCACGTCGTCGCTCGGTGCCTCGGTCTGCGACGTCAGCTCGTTGATGACCTCGGCAGCCATCGGCGTCACTTCGAGCATGTCGGCCCCTCACATCAGGAAACAAAACTCGTTCGGTGTTCCCGGGACGGGGCGGGTTCAACCACTTCTCGCCTGATTGAGGGTCGAACGACCTCGGCGACGGAAGGAGTTGGGGATGTTTTCGCTGGTGGGAGCAGGTGGAGTGGACGCGGCTCGGAACTGGGGTGAGTGGACCAGTGCTGGATAATTTGGGCGCCGGGGACGGGCACTGGCGACGGGCACCGGGTACTGGGGCTGCCTGACCGGCCCGTCCCACTCGCCCCGCCGACCTGGTTCAGCCCGGCCAGCCCAGCTCAGCCCGGCCAACTCAGCTCAGCCCTGCCAACCAGCTCAGCGCGCCAGCCCAGCTCAACGCGCCGGTCCAGCTCAGCGCGCCGGTCCAGCTCAACCTGCCCGGCCCACCTCGCCAACCCAGCCCGGCCAACTCGCCCGGCCAGAGCCCGGTCAGCCCAGTCAGCCCGGTTCGGGCTAAGCCACCCGGTGGGCCGGTCGGGCCACCTCGTTGCGCACGTGGCCGCACGCCGAGCACACCCGCGGCACCGGCACGATCTCCGCCACCAGGCGCCACGAGTCGGCGAACGACGGGGCCTCCTGGCCCGGCACGAGCAGGCTGTCGAGCACCTCCTGGCGGCGCCTGCCCTTCTCGCGGCTGCGTTCGACCGGGTCGCGGCGGTGGGCGAGGGCGCGGGAGGCCGCTCGGGCCCGTTCGCCCTCGGAGGTGAGGGCCGCGCTTCTGCGCGGGGCGTGCAGGGCGGCGTTGCGGCGGTTCACGCGGTACCACTCGCCGAGGGTCATGCCCTTCAGCGGCGGGCTGGCGAGGCCGGCGCCGTCGGCCGTCCAGGTGCGCAGGCGGGCTCGCAGGAACTCGTGGGCCACCTGGGCCCTGGAGCGGGGGCGGCCCTGGCGGGTGCCGTCGGGCTTGGTGTCGACGGCGGTGAGGAGGGCGTCGACGCTCCAGCCCGCCGTGAACCACGGCTCGAGCAGGCGCCGCACCCAGCGGCGGTCGGCGTCCGGCCAGGAGGCCCTGACGCACAGGGACTCGACGGCGATGTCCACGTCGGCGTCGGTGGAAGGGACCACGCGGCCCGGCCAGCGACTGGGTTCGAACTGCATCGGGACTGACCTCCTTCTAGCACGCACACGAACACCTGTTCGACATGCTGCCACGGGGGTCTGACAAAAAATGAACCTGTGCCTGTTGACCAGGCAAAACTCACCCGTTCAGCACAGTGGAGCAGCCCTGGCGCCGCTAGTCTCCGGGCCATGACGCACGACGAGGTCACCGGTGACCGGATGAACTGGCTCCGAGCGGGCGTGCTCGGGGCGAACGACGGCATCGTGTCGACCGCGAGCCTCGTGGTGGGCGTCGCCGGGGCCACGACGGACCGGGCCCAGATCCTGGTCGCGGGGCTGGCGGGGCTCTTCGCCGGCGCGATGTCGATGGCGAGCGGTGAGTACGTGTCGGTGAGCAGCCAGCGCGACGCGGAACGGGCCCTGCTCGCCAAGGAGCGCCAGGAGCTGCGGGACATGCCCGAGGAGGAGCTGGAGGAGCTCAAGGAGATCTACGAGGGCAAGGGCCTCGACTCCGGCACGGCCGAGGAGGTCGCGCGGCAGCTCACCGAGCACGACGCGCTCGCCGCGCACGCCGACGCCGAGCTGCACATCGACCCGGACGAGCTGACGAACCCGTGGGGTGCGGCCGTGGCGAGCTTCATCGCGTTCACGGTCGGGGCGCTGCTCCCCCTCGCCGCCATCGCCTTCACGACGACGAGCCTGCGCGTGCCGGTGACCGTCACCGCCGCGATCCTCGCGCTCGCCCTCACCGGGTTCGTCAGCGCGCGGCTGAGCGGGGCCCGCAAGCGGCGCGCGGTCGTGCGCAACATCGCCGGTGGCCTGATCGCGATGGGCGTCACCTACGCGATCGGCTCGCTGGTGGGGCAGAGCATCGGGTAGCGGCCGAAGCATCGGACGACGACGGAGTGGGTACAGCAACGGCCATGAGTGAAGAACGTGGCGCGTACGTCCCCCAGGACACCGACGGCTTCGAGGGCCTCGACGAGGACAACCTCAAGAAGGACCCGCTCGAAGGAGCGATGGACCCTCCGGAGGACTGGTCGGAGTCCACGAAGTACGGGATGACGGAGTACGAGCAGGCCCATCCGCGTCCACTGGACGACCGGCTGGCCGAAGAGCGCGGCGACGACGCCGAGACGGGTGCATGATCGTCCCATGAGCCTCGGCATCCCGGAGAAGATCACGGCGTTGCTGTTCGACCTCGACGGCGTGCTCACCAGCACCGCCGTGCTGCACCGCCAGGCTTGGCGGCAGACTTTCGAAGCCATGGGGCAGCCGTTCGGCGAGCAGGACTACCTCGCCTACGTGGACGGGAAGCCGCGCTACGACGGGGTCCGCAGCTTCCTCACCTCACGCGGCCTCGCCCCGACGGAGGACGAGGTGCGCCGCATCGGCGACCAGAAGAACGACCTGGTGAACGAGATCATCGACGAGCAGGGCATCTCCCCCTACGAGGGGTCGGTGCGCTACCTGCAGGCCGCGCGGAAGGCCGGCCTGCCCATCGGTGTCGTCACGTCGTCGGCCAACGCCATGCGCGTGCTGCGTGCGGGGAACCTGCTCGACTACGTCGACGCGCTGGTGGACGGCAACGTCATCACCGCGTCGAACCTGAGGGGCAAACCGGCCCCCGACTCGTTCGTCGAGGGCGCGAGACGGCTCAAGACCGCACCGGAGCACGCGGCCGTCTTCGAGGACGCGCTGGCCGGGGTGCGGGCGGGGCGTGACGGCGGGTTCGGCTACGTCGTCGGTGTCGACCGCGGCGACCAGCGGGACGTCCTGAAGGCCAACGGCGCCGACGTGGTCGTCGACGAGCTCGACGAGCTGCTGTCATGAGCTACGCGGTCGAACCGTGGCAGCTGCGCTGGCAGGGCCTGTCGGTGGGCAACCTGCACCAGACCGAGTCGACGTTCGCGCTGTCGAACGGCCACATCGGCATGCGCGGCACGCTCGACGAGGGTGAGCCCCGCGGCCTGCCGGGCACCTACCTCAACGGCTTCTACGAGCAGCACCAGCTGCCGTACGGGGAGGCGGGCTACGGCTACCCGGAGGCGGGCCAGACGGTCGTCAACGTCACCGACGGCAAGATCATCCGGCTGCTGGTCGAGGACGAGCCGCTGGACATGCGCTACGGCACCGCGATCGAGCACGAGCGCGTCCTCGACTTCCGGTCCGGCACGCTGCGCCGCCGCACGGTGTGGGAGTCGCCGACGGGCCGCCGGGTGACGGTGCGCAGCGAGCGGCTCGTGTCGTTCACGCAACGAGCGGTCGCCGCGATCCGCTACGAGGTGGAGCCGGAGGAGGACCTGCAGCTGGTCCTGCAGTCCGACCTGCTGGCGAACGAGCCGATCCAGAGCCGCAGCAGCGACCCGCGCGTCGCCGCGGCCCTGGACGCGCCGCTGGTCAACGACTTCACGATGGCGGAGAAGTCGCGCGCGGTGCTGTGCCACCACACCAAGGTGTCGGGTCTGCGGATGGCCGCCGCGATGGAGCACGAGATCGAGGCCGTCGAGCTCGCGGAGGGCACCACACCGCGCACGGAGATCCGCGCGGAGGACGACCTGGCCCGGTACACCGCGGCCGTCGACGTCAAGGGCGGCACCTGCCTCAAGCTCACCAAGTACCTGGCCTACGGCTGGTCCGGCCAGCGGTCGACGCCCGCGTTGCGGGCCCAGGTGGAGGCCGCGCTCTCGGGCGCGCGCCAGACCGGCTGGGAGGGCTTGCTGCGGGAGCAGCGGGCGTTCCTGGACGACTTCTGGGAGGTCGCCGACATCGAGGTCGAGGGCGACGACGAGCTTCAGCAGGCGCTGCGGTTCGCGCTGTTCCACATCCTGCAGGCCGGTGCCCGCGGGGAGACCAGGGCGATCCCCGGCAAGGGCCTCACCGGTCCCGGCTACGACGGCCACGCGTTCTGGGACACCGAGATGTTCGTGCTGCCCGTCCTCACCTACACGGTGCCGGACGCCGCACGGGACGCGCTGCGCTGGCGTCACTCCACTTTGGACAAGGCACGCGAACGCGCGGAGGTGCTGGGACTCAAGGGCGCCGCGTTCCCGTGGCGGTCGATCAACGGCGCGGAGTGCAGCGCGTACTGGCCCGCGGGCACGGCGGCGTTCCACGTCTCCGGTGACGTCGCCTACGCCGTCCAGCAGTACCTGCACGCCACGAACGACGAGGCGTTCGACCGCGACGAGGCCACCGAGATCCTGGTGGAGACGGCGCGGCTGTGGATGTCTCTCGGTCACCACGACCCGCACGACGGGTTCCGCATCGACGGGGTGACGGGCCCGGACGAGTACTCGGCGATCGTCGACAACAACGTCTACACGAACCTGGTCGCCCAGCAGAACCTGCGCTCGGCCGCCGACGCCGCGGAACGCCACCCGGACAAGGCGAACGCGTCCGCGGAGGAGATCGCGGCGTGGCGCAAGGCGGCCGACGTGATGGCGATGCCCTACGACGAGCTGCTCCAGGTGCACCCGCAGGCGGACAACTTCACGAGGCACGCGGAGTGGGACTTCGAGAACACGCCGGCGGAGAAGTACCCGCTGTTGCTGAACTACCCGTACTTCGACCTGTACCGCCGCCAGGTGGTGAAGCAGGCGGACCTCGTCCTCGCGATGCACGTGCGCGGTGACGCGTTCACCGCGGAGGAGAAGGCCCGCAACTTCGCCTACTACGAGGCCCGCACCGTGCGCGACTCGTCGTTGTCGGCGGGCACGCAGGCGGTGCTGGCGGCGGAGGTCGGGCACCTGGACCTCGCGTTCGACTACCTCGTCGAGGCGGCGTTCACCGATCTCCACGACCTGCACGAGAACGTCACCAACGGCCTGCACATGGCCTCGCTGGCGGGCGCGTGGACGGCGCTGGTGGCCGGGTTCGGCGGGATGCGCGACCACGGCGGCGAGCTGACGTTCGCGCCGCGGCTGCCGGACGCGCTGACCGGGCTCTCGTTCCGGATGGCGTTCCAGGGCACCAGGATCGCGGTCGAGGTGCGCGGCGGTGAGGCCACGTACCGGATCGTGGACGGCACCGAGCTGACGACGAAGCACCACGGGGAGCCGATCACGATCAAGGCCGGGGAGCCGGTGACCGTGCCGATCCCGAAGTGCCCCGAGCTCGAACGGCCGCGGCTGCCGTTCGGCCGGGAGCCCCGCAGGCGCTAGACCCGACGGCTGGTCTTCGCCTCCGTCCGAGGCGAAGACCAGCCGGTCCGGTTCCGGCGAAGAAGCGTTCGAACGGGCGAAGCAGGATCAGGATGACGCCGACGAAGAGCAGCACGTACTGCGGCAGGTAGAAGGCGTCGGGCAGACCGAGCACCGGCTCGTAGGTGGGACCTTTCCTGGTCAGCCCGGCAGACGGGAGACCTGGTAGTGCGCGATCAGGTCGTCCTTCACCAACACGCTCAGGTGCACCCCGATCGCCGGTCTGTCGGCGAACGTGAAATCGACGCTCAAATAGCCGAGCACCAGATCGTCAGCCAGCCTGCGCGTTTCCAGAATCCGGTAGGCGGCTTTCAAACCGAGCGGCTGGGAATCGTAGTAGGCCGCGATCCCGGCCCTTCCCACGCCGTACGGCTTGAGGCCCTGAAAAATGGCGTCCTCGGTGAATCCGGCCGCCACGCGTTCCGGGTCGTGCGCGTCGACCGCGTCCTTCCACCGGTCCATGACCTCGTCGAGCGTCATGTCAGTGCCCCGCGCTCTGGCCGCCGTCGACGTGCAGGATCTCGCCCGTCACGAAGCCGGCGTGCTCCAGGAACGTGATCGCGTCGACCACCTCGGAGATCTCGCCGATGCGCCCGGCGGGGTGCAGTGCGGCGAGCGCCTCGTGGGTCTCTGGGGCGTGCATCGGCGTGCTGATGATGCCGAGCGCCACCGTGTTGAACCGGATGCCGCGGGCCGCGTACTCGACGGCCAGCGACTTCGTGACGGCGTTCAGACCGCCCTTGGTCAGCGACGCGAGGGCGGCCGGCACCGCCGACAGCGCGTGGTCGACGAGGCTCGTGGACACGGTGACGACGTGCCCGCCGGTGCTCTCCATCGCGGCGACGGCGCTGCGCGTGACGTCGAAGAAGCCGGTGAGGTTCGTCCCGGTGACGGTGGCGAAGTCCTCGTCGGTGTACTCGGTGAACGGCTTGGCGACGAAGACGCCCGCGTTGTTCACGAGCGAGTCGACCCGGCCGAAGCGCGCCAGCGCCTCCCGCACGACCCGCGCGCCCTCGCCGGTCTTCGAGAGGTCGGCGCGGATCGTGAGCACCTTGGGGTCGTCGGACGGCCCGATGGAACGTGAGACGGCGACCACCGAATAGCCGAGCTTGCGATAAGCCGGAACGAGCGCCGCGCCGATTCCCTGCGATGCACCCGTGACGATTGCGACCTTGTTCATTTTCCTGCTCGCTTTCGAAGGAGGGAAGTGGAACTGACAGCCACAACGGCGCGCGTCCGCGAATTCATCTCGCGGAATTGCGACCTGTTCCCTCTCTCGTAGGAGGCTCAGCCTCCCAGCGCCCGGTGCGGGTCGTCGGCGGGCAGCCAGACGCCGTCCCGGCCCAGCCCGAGGTCGCCCACGTCCCGGGTGATGGCCTCGGCGGCGGCGATCACGTCGGCGCGGACCTCGTCCGCCCGGCGCACGAGCGACCACGTCCACAGCGCCTCGGGGCCGACGACGGGCCGCTGGACGAGGTCCGGCGGCAACGGCGTGGTCTGCCCCTTCGGCGAGTTCAGCACCGGCGTCGTGCAGTCGCGGACGTGGTCGAAGAACGCGGGCCCGGTGATGGCGCCGTTGTGGATGCGCCGGACGGCGGCGCCGGTGTCGCGGGCGAACTCCTCGGCGTAGTCGTTCCACGACTGCCACGACGTGACGTCGTCGTCCACGAGCACCGCGATGTCCTTGGCGCGCACGGGACTCGTGTCGGTGCCGACGGCGACCGCGTAGAGCCGGTCGGCGCCGAGCAGCCGCGCCTCCAGGCCGAGCCGGGCGGCGTCGGACCGGCGGACCCAGCACACGGCCAGGTCGAGGCTGCCGTCCGCCACTCGTGCCGCCTGCTGGTGCGATGGGACCACCCACGCGTCGACGTACAGCCGGGCGATCCCGGCCGTGCGCTCGGTCAGGCCGGGCGGCAGCCAGTTGACGTACCCGATCCTGACCGGCCGCGACCCGGAGAGCTGGCGCGCGTGCCGGTGCAGCTCGTCGGCCCGCTCCAGCAGTGCCCGCACCTGCGGCAGCAGCGCCGTTCCGGCGGGAGTCAGCGCGACGGTGCGGCGGTCGCGGGTGAACAGCGGCACGCCGAGGTCGCGTTCGAGCGCCTTGATCTGCTGTGACAACGACGGTCCCGCGATGAGCAGCCGTGCCGCGGCCCTGCCGAAGTGCAGTTCCTCGGCGACGGCGACGAAGTACCGGAGCTGGCGCAGTTCCACGTCCGCATCCTAGGAGGCTGAGGCTCTCATGAAAGAGTTCTCCGACACGCCGCTGTCCGAAGTGGACGGATCAGGCACCGGTCCGCGTGATCCCTGCCGGTCGTGAGCGCCCGGCAGGCCGCCGCGGCGCTGGCGGCCGGAACGGGTGCCGGACGGTGTCCTGTTCGGCATCGCGTCGACCACGCTGCGGACGGGCGCCGAACTGGGGTTTCCGCAGGCGGCGGCGGTGCTGACAGCGGGGTACTCGGCGGGCCGGGTGGCCGGCCCGCTCGTCGCTGCCCCGCTGCCGCACCACGGCTACGACGCCGCGATCGCCCTGCCGTCCGCGCTCACAGCTCCAGCACCACCTTCACGTCGTCCGGCCGCTGCTCGAACGCCTCGGGGTACGACTCCAGCGGCACCCGGCGGGTGATCATCGCCGACAGCCACTCGTCGTCGGCCCGGTCGAGCACGGCGGCGGCCTCCCGGTAGTGCCGCACGTTCGCGTTGACGGTGCCGAACACGATCCCGTTGCGCAGCACCAGGTCCCGGTTGGACTGTCCCAGGTCGACGGGCACGACCTCGGTGGACGGCACACCGGTCAAACACACCAGGTCACGGCCGAGCAGCCGGGCGACGAGCCGCGGCGCGCCGGTCGCCTCGATCACGACGGGGTGGTCCGGCAGCTCGCGGTGGTAGGTCGCGCCGAGCGACTCGACCAGCGCCGGTTTGACGCCGTCCTTCGCCAGGTCGAAGACGTGCACGTCGAGCCCGCGCTGCACGCCGACCAGCGCCGCCAGCAGCCCGATCGGGCCCGCACCGGTCACCAGCACGCTCTCGAACGGGAACAGCGCGAGCCGGTCGAGCCGTTCCCACGCCTTGACCACCACCGACGCCGGTTCGACGAGCACCCCGGTCTCGGAGCCGACGGCCACCGCGTAGGAGGCGGGCACCGTCCACAGCGTGGACGCGTAGCCGTCGACGCCGGTGATGCCGCGCTCGGTGTAGCGGCCGTTGCGGCACATGTCGAACTCGCCGCGCGCACAGGCCACGCACGGCACGGGGTCCGGTCTTCTGACCACCCCCGCCACCAATGTTCCCGGATCGAAGCCCGGTCCGCTGATCACGCGGCCGAGCGACTCGTGACCGATCACCAGCCGCTCCCCCACGCCGAACTCGCCGCGGACGATTTCGCGGTCCGTCCCGCAGATGCCGACGGCCAGTCCCTCGACCAGCAGATCGCCTGGTCCCGGCACCGGGTCGGGCAGTTCGGACAACGCCAGGGAACCGGGTCGTGCAAGATCCACAATCAACGCTCGCATAGGGACCATTCTTGACAGATGGACCGCGATCCGCCGAGTATGAGAGCGCTCTCACGCAACCCTGTCTCAGTGAGGAGATAGACCGATGCGCAAGCTCCTGCTGCTCGCGACATCGGCCCTACTAGGGCTGACAACGATGTCCGCGCCCGTGCAAGCGGCTCCACCGAGCCAGCTCCCGCTCACCATCACCAACAACTCGGGCCGCTCCGAAGCGGTCCACCTCTACATCACCGGCGTCTACAACGGACGCCTCGGCTACGTGAACGAGAGCGGCCAGTTCACCCCGTGGACCGGCGGCACCAACCCGCCCTCCCCCGCTCCCGACTTCTCGATCCCCGGCCCGGCCAACGGGACCAGCAAGACCGTCCAGATCCCGCTCAACCTGGGCGGAGGCCGCATCTACCTGGCCTTCCGGGACAAGCTGAAGTTCGGCCTCGTCCCCGGCGGGCTCGTGCAGCCGGCACCGTGGGCGGGCGGCGACCCGAACCGCGACGTCCTGTTCGACTGGAGCGAGCTCACCTTCGACAACGGCGGCCTGTGGCTCAACAGCTCGCAGGTGGACATGTTCGCCGTGCCGCACTCCGTGGAGGTCACGTCGCAGAGCGGCGCCACGAAGAAGGCGGGTGAGCTCGTGGCGAACGGGCGGAACCAGGTCTTCGACCAGCTCGAGCAGGCCGGTGGCGACTGGGCGAAGCTCATCTACACCCGGTCCGACGGCACCCGGCTGCGCGCGCTCAACCCGAGCAAGGGGCTCGACGAGGGCCTGTTCTCCGGCACGTACTTCCAGGACTACGTCAGCAGCGTCTGGTCGACGTATGAGAACACGCCGCTGACCGTCGTGCCTTACCAGTCGGAACCGGACCGCAAGTACACCGGACGCGTCAGCGGCGGCGTCATGCGGTTCACCAACGCCGCAGGCGAGCAGGTCGGGGAGTTCCAGCAGCCGTCCACCCGTGACGTGCTCAACTGCGACGGCAAGCTCTTCGCGCCGAACGACGAAGTGGGTGCCATCGCACGCTCGCTGTGCGCGGCGCTGCACCGCTCGACGCTGGGCTTCCTGCACACCCAGCCGACCTACGACGCGAGCGAGTTCTACACCCGCGCGACGGCGAACCACTTCTCGCGGATCGTGCACGCCAACATGGCCGACGGCCGGGCCTACGGCTTCGCCTTCGACGACGTCGGCGGCTTCGAGTCACTTGTCCACGAACCGAACCCGCGTTCGGCAAAAATCACGCTGACCGCATTTTAACCCTAAGCGTTCTTGCTTTTGATCGACTTTAGCTCCACTGTGTGAGAGCCGTCGCCGCGGCTTTCACACAGTGGAGTTTCCGTGTGCGTACGGGTCCTGCTGGTCGAAGACGACGAGCGAATCCGGCAGGCGTTGAGCCTCGCCTTGTCCGACGAGGGTTTCGCGGTCGACGAGGCGGGTTCGGGCGAAGTGGCGTTGCGCCGGCTCGACGCCGAGCCCTTCGACGTGGTGCTGGTCGACCTGACCCTTCCCGGCCTCGACGGCCTGGACGTCGTGCGGACCCTCCGGGCCCGTGGTGACCTGCCCATCATCGTGGTCACGGCGCGGGCGGACGCCCGTGACATGATCGCGGGGCTGGAGGCGGGAGCGGACGACTACGTCACGAAACCGTTGATGGGAGACGTTCTCGCGGCCCGTGTCCGCGCGTTGTTGAGACGGCGCGGTCCCGGCCGGGACGCGGTTCGGGTCGGGGATCTGGAAATCCGTCCGCAGGAAGGGCTCGTGCACCGTGCGGGCGAACGCGTTCACCTCACCAGGACCGAATTCCGGCTGTTGCTGGAACTCGCTGGTGCGGGCGGGCGAATCGTCACCAGAGAACAGCTGCTGCACAAGGTCTGGGGTTACGACTACTTCGGTGACACCCGGTTGCTGGACGTGCACATAAGAAGGCTCCGCCGAAAGGTGGAGGCGAACCCCGACCACCCGCAGCTGGTGCTCACCGTGCGCGGTTCCGGCTACCGGATCCCCTCGTGAGGCTCACGCTGCGCCGCCGCGTCACCCTCTCGTTCACCCTGGGCCTGCTGGTCGTCACGGGCGTCCTCGCGCTCTCCACCTGGAACCTCGCCACCGGCTACCTGCTGCGGCAGCGGGAGGCGAGCGCGACCAGGCAGGCCGAACTCGACGCGCGCCTGGCCACGACGTCCACCGCCCTCAGCGACCTGCTGACGGGGCCGGACTCGGCGATCCTGGTGCTCGGGCCGCGCGGGACGCGTTCGGCGGGCCGTCCGGTCGACCCCGCCCTGCTCCCCGCGGCGCTGCTGGACCGGCCGCCGGGCACCGCGCGCATCACCGTGGACGGGGCGCCGATGCTCGTGGTGGCGCTGCCGTTGCCGGGCGAGGACGTCTACGTCGAGCTGTTCGGGCTGCGGCACCTGCACCGGACGTTCACGTTCCTCGGCCTGGCGCTGGCCGCGGCGACGGCCGGGGCAGCGCTGCTCGGCGTGGCGCTCGGCGGGTGGGCGTCGAAACGGGCGCTGAGACCGCTGGCGGAGCTGGGCAGCGCCGCCGGGAGGATCGCCGGTGGCGACCTGCGCGCCCGGCTGCCCGACCAGGACGACCCCGACCTGGCGGCGCTGGCGGCCAAGTTCAACTCGACGGCGCAGGCGCTGGAGCAGCGGGCGTTGCGGGACGCGCGGTTCGCGTCGGACGTCTCGCACGAGCTGCGGTCGCCGCTGACGACGATGGTGAACGCGGGCGCGGTGCTGCGGCGGCGCGGCGAGCACCTGCGCGGCACGGCGGGCACGGCGCTGGAGCTGCTGACGTCGGAGGTCGACAGGTTCGCGCGGATGGTCGTCGACCTGCTGGAGATCTCGCGGGCCGACCAGACCGACGACCCGCCGCCGGAGGAGATCGCGCTGGACGCGTTGGTGCGCGACGTCGTCGCGGCTCGCGAGCCGGTGCCGCTGGACCTGGAGCCCGCCGTGGTCCTCGGCGACCGGCGCCGCCTCGACCGGGTGCTGACGAACCTGCTGGACAACGCCGAGCGGCACGCGGGCGGCGCGGTGCTGGTCCGGGTGCGGACGTGCGGGGACCGGGTCCGGCTGAGCGTCGAGGACGCGGGGCCGGGCGTGCCGGAGGACCTGCGGGAGGAGGTCTTCGAACGGTTCGCGCGCGGTGTGATGGCGGGCAGCCGCGGCGACGACACGGGCAGCGGGCTGGGGCTCGCGCTGGTCCGCGAGCACGTGCACCGGCTCGGCGGGCGCGTCTGGGTGGAGGGCAGGTCACCGGTGGGGGCGCGGTTCGTGGTCGAGATGGTCTTACGGAGTTCTGACGGCTAACGCCGGGAGCACGCCGGGCGCGGCGGGCGGTCCTACGGTCGGTCCATGCGAGTACTGATCACCGGCGGAGCCGGGTTCATCGGGTCGCACGTCGCGGACGAGCTGACCGCACAGGGCCACGACTGCGTGCTGCTGGACGCGTTGCTGCCCGAGGCTCACGGCTCCGTCCCCGTGCTGGACCACGAACTGGTGACCGGCGACGTCACCGACCCGGACGTGCTGCGGCCCCTCCTGTCCACAGTGGACGCCGTCTGTCACCAGGCGGCGATGGTCGGGCACGGCGTCGACCCGTTCGACGCGCCCTCCTACGCGCGGCACAACGACCTCGGCACGGCGGTGCTGCTGGCCGAGATGCACCGGGAGGGCGTGTCCCGGCTGGTGCTGGCGTCGTCGATGGTCGTCTACGGCGAGGGGCGGTACCGCTGCCTGTCGCACGGGATCGTCCGCGCCGAGCGGTCCGCCGCGGACCTGGCCCGCGGCGTGTACGAGCCGAGGTGCTTCTGCGGCGACTTCGTGGTGTCGGAGCTGGTGCCCGAGGACGCGCCGCTGGAGCCGCGCAGCACCTACGCCGCCACGAAGCTGGCGCAGGAACACCTCGCCGTGGCCTGGGCGCGGCAGACCGGCGGGAGCGTGTGGGCGTTGCGGTACCACAACGTCTACGGGCCGCGGATGCCGCGCGACACCCCGTACGCGGGCGTGGCGTCGATCTTCCGGTCCGCACTGCAGAACGGCGTGGCGCCGCGCGTGATGGAGGACGGCCGCCAGCGGCGCGACTTCGTGCACGTCACCGACGTGGCGCGGGCCAACGTGCTCGCGCTGGAGTCGCCGCGGCCCGGTTTCGAGGCGGTGAACGTCTGCTCCGGCTCCCCGCACACGATCGGCGACCTCGCGTTCGCGCTGGCGGAGGCGTGCGACGGCCCGGCGCCGGAGATCGTCGGCGGCGCTCGTCCCGGCGACGCGCGGCACGTCGTCGCTTCGCCCGCGAAAGCGTTGGACGTGCTGGGTTTCGAGGCGCGGGTCGGTTTCGAGGAGGGCGTGCGGTCCTTCGCCAACGCCGCTCAGCGGGAGTCCGTCACCAGTTCGTGAGGACCAGGTGGTTCACCGCCAGGGCGGTCAGCGCCTGGGCGGTGAGCCACCTCCGGTCGAGCTTCGCGGTGCCCACCAGCAGCCAGACCGCGAACGGCAGCCAGATCCGTTCGGTCTCGGCCTTGCTGAGCCCGGACAGGTCCGCGGCCAGGATCGCGACGGCCGCCGCGAGCACCCACTTGTCCCTGCCCAGCCCCTTGATCCCGGCCGGGCCGATGACCAGCACCAGCGCCGCGAGGTTCGCCCACACCCAGTACCAGTACGGGCGGGTGTCGGCGATGCCCTGGTAGTAGCGGACCTGCACGAGCTCGTACCCCTCGAACCACCAGAACCCGGCCACCGCGAACGCCACGACGACCGCGAGGACGCCCACGGCGGCGAGCCCGATCCGGCGGACCAGATCCTCCTTGCGCCACACCGCCACCAACGCGAGCGGGGCGAGCAGCACCAGGCCGTAGGACAGGAACAGGCACCAGCCCAGCACGATCCCGCCGAGCAACGGCCACCGGGTGAGCAGGTAGATGCCCACCGCCGCGATGCCCATGAACATGCCGTCCGCCGACGCCCCGACCCACACCGCGCCGGGGAACAGCACGAGGAACGGCAGCACCGCGTTGTCGCCGATGGCTTTCGGGATCGCCACGACGACGAGCGACCCGGCCAGGACGCAGAACAGCGACGCCGCCGCTCCCCCGCCCAGCCCGATCCGGTCGAGCCCGACGAACGTGAGCAGCGCGCCCGGCGGGTGCCCCGAGACGTGGGTGGTCCACGAGTCCGGCTGGAAGTCCGGGATGCGGGCGGCGAACCCGCGCAGCATCGCCGGGACGTCGGTGACGCCGGGAACCTCGTGCAGGTACTCGTCGTCGGTCGTGAGCCTGGTGACGAACCGGTCCCAGCCGTCGACCAGCGCGAGCGACAGGGTGAACGCCGTCGCCGCGGCGTAGGCGATCGGCAATGCGAACCGGTGCCGTGCGAGCTCCGGTCCCTTCGCCACCACCAGGAACGCGATCAGGACCGCGGCGGGCGTGCCGGGGCCGACGTGCGGCTGCCAGTTCCCGAACAGCGGTGCCGCCGCGGCGTAGAGGACGTGCGGGTCGGAGGCGTTGACGAGGAACCCGACGACGACTGCCTCGGCGAGGAGCGAACCGGCGATGACTAGACGCACCGCGCCCAACCTAGGGGGTCGGAGCCGCGGCCGCAGGGCTCGCAAGACAACCGTAAGAACTCTTTCGCGCGTCACAATTCCGTAAGCACCACAAGGCTTTCCGGTGGTCCAGGGTGGACGCATGGATGTCGTGTTGCCCTGCTTGGACGAGGCCGCCGCACTGCCCGCGGTCCTCGCTTCCCTGCCTCCCGGCCACCGCGCGATCGTCGTCGACAACGGCTCCACCGACGGCTCACCCGAGGTGGCCGCCTCCTGCGGCGCGCTGGTCGTGCGCGAACCGGCCCGCGGCTACGGCTCCGCCGTGCACGCCGGCCTGCTCGCCGCCACGTCGGACGTCGTCGGGTTCGCCGACGCCGACGGGTCGCTGGACCTGGGCGAGCTGCCCGGGATGGCCGCGCTGCTCGACGGCGCCGATCTCGTCGTGGGGAGGCGGAAGCCGGTGCGCGCGGGCGTGTGGCCGTGGCACGCGCGAGCAGGCAACGCCGTGATCTCGTCGCTGCTGCGGCGCCGCGGCCTCGACGTGCACGACATCGCGCCGCTGCGGGTGTGCCGCCGGGAAGCGTTGCTGGAGCTGGACGTGCGCGACCGCGCGTTCGGCTACCCGTTGGAACTGCTGGTGCGGGCCGCGGCGGCGGGCTGGCGGGTGCGGGAGGTCGACGTGGCGTACCGGCCGCGGGCCGCCGGCACGCGGTCGAAGGTCTCCGGTTCGGTGCGCGGCACGCTGCGGGCGGCGCGGGACATGGCGGGAGTGCTGCGATGAGGTTCTGCCTGCTGGTCATGGCCAAGTCACCGGTCCCCGGCCAGGTGAAGACGCGGCTGTGCCCGCCGCTGACGCCCGAGGAGGCCGCCGACGTCGCGGCGGCGGCGTTGCTGGACACGCTGACCGCCGTCGTGAACACGCCGGACGCCGTGCCCGTCGTGGCGCTGGCCGGGGTGGTGCTGCGGGAGGACGTGCGGGACGCGCTGTCCGAGTGCGTGCTGATCCCGCAGCGGGGTGAGACCTTCGCCGAACGGCTGGTGAACGCGCACGCCGACGTGGCGGCGTACGGGATGCCGGTGCTGCAGATCGGGATGGACACGCCGCAGGTGACACCCGAGCTGCTGGCGTCGGCGGCGACGTTCGGCGAGGCGGCGCTGGGGTTCGCGGAGGACGGCGGCTGGTGGGCGCTCGGGCTCCAGGACCCGCTGCGGGCCGCGGTGTTGCGGGACGTGCCGATGTCACGCGCGGACACCGGCGCACGGACGCTGGAGGCGTTGGCGGGACTGCGGGTGCGGACCCTGCCGGTGCTGTCCGATGTGGACACGATGGCCGACGCCCGCGCGGTCGCGGCCCTGGTCCCGCACGGCCGGTTCGCCGCCGCGCTGACCGAGATCGCGGCGGTCCCCCGATGATGTTCGACCAGGCCCTGAAGGGTCGCCCCAGCTGGCTCGACCTGCCCGGCACCAGCCCGCGCGAGCTCTCCGTCGCCCGCTGGCAGGCCGACGCCGCCGGAGGTGACGCGGTCCTGCTCGACGCCTGCACGGGCCCCACCGTCGACGTCGGGTGCGGACCCGGCCGGCTCGTCACCGCGCTGCTGACCAGGGGTGTGCAGGCGCTCGGCGTCGACGTGTCCCCCGAGGCCGTCCGCCGCACCACCGCGCGGGGCGGCCTCGCGCTGTGCCGGGACGTGTTCGAGCCGCTGCCGGGCGAAGGGCGCTGGCAGCACGTCCTGCTCGCCGACGGCAACATCGGCATCGGCGGCGACCCCGAGACGCTGCTGCAGCGCGTGCGGGCCCTGCTCCGGCCCGGCGGCACGGTCGTCGCCGAGGTCGAGCAGCCCGGCTCGGGACTGACCGTCGGGGAAGCCCGCGTGCGCAGCGACGGCCGCCACAGCGGCTGGTTCCCGTGGGCGTGGACGGACGCCGGGTCGCTCGCCGCCGACGGCTTCTTCCCGCTGTGGCACGAAGAGCTCGGCGGTCGCTGGTTCGCGTGCTGGGAGAGGCTGTGAGGTTCCGGGCACCCGCGCACCACGCCGGGGTGACCAGCCGGATCGGGACCTGGCTGGGCATCGCGTTCGGGTTGTGCTTCCTCACCGGCCTGATCAGCCACGGCGTGCAGCACGACTGGCCGTGGCCGGCCCGTCCGGCCGGTCTCTACCGCGTCACCCAGGGCGTGCACGTGCTGTCCGGTGTCGCGTCGATCCCGTTGCTGCTGGCCAAGCTGTGGTCCGTCTACCCGAAGCTGTTCGAACGGCCGCCGGTCAGGAACGTGCCGCACGCGCTGGAGCGCGGCTCGATCCTCGTGCTCGTCGCGGCGGCGTTCTTCGAGCTGGTGACCGGCCTGTTCAACGCGGCCCAGAACTACCCGTGGCCGTTCTACTTCCCCACCGCGCACTACGCCGTGGCGTGGATCGTGACCGGTGCGCTGCTCGTGCACATCGCCGTGAAGATCCCTGTGATCAGGAGAAGTCTCGAACCCGCGTCCGACGAGCGGACCATCCTGTCCCGCAGGGCTTTCCTGCGCACGACCGCCCTCACCGCCGGGGTCGCGGTCGTGACGACGGCCGGTGTCACGGTGCCGTGGCTGCGCAAGGTCTCGGTGCTGGCCTGGCGGTCGGACGGCGCCCTGCCGGTGAACCGGACCGCGAAAGCCGCGAACGTCGTCGTGCCACCGGACTGGCGGCTGAAGGCGGGCGGGAAGACCTACTCGCTGGCGGAGCTGCGGGCGATGCCGCAGACGACCGTCGAGCTGCCCATCGCGTGCGTCGAGGGGTGGAGCCAGAACGCCACCTGGACCGGCGTGCGGGTCGCCGACCTCGTCAGCGGTGGCGACGTCCGGGTCGAGTCGCTGGAGAAGGACGGGCTGTACCGGGCGTCCACGCTGCCGGAGGTGTTCGCGCGGGACCCGTTGACGCTGCTCGCGTTGCGGCTCGACGGCGAGGAGCTCAGCCCGGACCACGGCTACCCGTGCCGCCTGATCGCCCCGAACCGGCCCGGCGTGTTGCAGACGAAGTGGGTCACGTCGCTGGAGATCCTGTGAGGGGAGGTGCTGTGAGGTACGCACTGGGTGCTCTGGGCGTGGCGCTGGGCGCGTGGGGTGCGTGGCTGCTGCTCCCCCAGGTCACCCTCGAACTGCTGCTGTGGCTCGGCGGCGGGGTCGTGCTGCACGACTTCGTGGTCGCGCCACTGGTCGGCGCCGCCGGGTTCGTCGTGCGGCGGCCGTCGGTCGGCGTGGGGCTCACGACGTCCGGGATCGTGCTGCTGATCGCGTTCCCGTTGCTGTGGCGGGAGTTCAGCGGACCGGTCAACCCCGGTCTGCACGACCGCGACTACCCCGTGTCGGTCGCGGCCGTGCTCGGCGTGGTGTGGGCCGGAGTGGCCCTATACGAGGTCGCGGCGCACCTTCAGCAGCGTCGCCGCGCCCGTGAACACCACGACGTAGCCGAGGAGGAGCAGGGCGGCGGTGGTGCCGCTGAGGTTCGTGAGCACGCCGGGCGCCCCGGAGCCGCCGACCGCACCGGCGAGGTTGCCCGCCGTCCCTCCTGGCAGGACCTCGGTCAGCGACTCGACCGGCCCGAGCAGCGACCCCACGCCGCGCAGCAGGTTCTCGGTGACGACGGCCCACATCAGGCCGAGACCGACGGCCAGCGCGGGCCCCTTCGTGACGACGCCGAGGAACACGCCGAACGCCGTCCACATCGCGGCGATCAGCAGTGACGCGCCGAGCGCCTCGACGGCGGCCCAGCCGGGCAGGCTCCAGTCCCAGCCCTCCAGCGACGCCACGGTGACCGCCGCGGCCAGGTCGGCCGCGAACGTCAGCGCCACCAGGACGACCACGACGACCGCCAGCGCCCCGAGCGTGCCCGCCATCGCCGAGACCCGGCTCGGTCCGGCGGTCAGCGTGGTCTTCCAGGTGCCCCAGCCGTAGCCGCTGCCCACCGCCAGCGCCGCGAGCACGAGGATGATGGCGCCGCCGAACATCGGCAGGCCGCGCACGACGGCCGCGCCGACGTTCTCCGGCTGCATCGCGCTCACCAGCTGCTGCTGGGACATGCCGCGCGCGTTCCCGCCGCCGTCGAGGGCGATGTAGTTGAACACGTAGCCGAACGACAGCGTCATGACCAGCCAGACGCCGATCAGCACCCACGTCGCCGGCCACTTCCAGAGCCTCAGCAGCTCCGCCTTCACGCTGCCCATCACGCCGCTCCCGTCATCTCGAAGAAGACCTCTTCCAGCGTCCGGCGCAGCGGCCGGACCTCCAGCACGTCCACATCGGCGTGCACGAGCGTCCGCACCAGCGCGCCCGTGTCCGCCTCCCGCACGTGCAGCACGTCGCCGTGCAGCTCGCTGCCCTCCACGAGCACGTGCGCCTTCTCGATCGGGTCCGCCCTGACCAGCAGCACGGTGTCGCCGCGCAGCTGGTCGACGGTGCTCTCCGCGACGAGCTTCCCGTTCGCGATCACGCCGACCCGGTCGCAGATCTCCTCGACCTCGCCGAGCAGGTGGCTCGACAGCAGCACCGTCTGGCCCTGCGCGGCGAGCGCCCTGACCAGCTCGCGCATGTCGGCCATGCCCGCCGGGTCGAGGCCGTTCGTCGGCTCGTCCAGGACCAGCAGCTCCGGCCGTCCGAGCAGCGCCGCCGCCACGCCGAGCCGTTGCTTCATGCCGAGGGAGTACCGGCGGAACTTCTCGCCCGCCGCGCCCAGCAGGTCGACCTGCTCCAGCGCGGTCTCGACCTGCTCGGCCCTCACGCCCCGGCGGGCGGCGTGCACGCGCAGGTTGTCCCGCCCGGACAGGTAGGGGTAGAAACCGGGGCCCTCGATGAGCGACCCGACCCGGAGCAACGCCTTCGGGGTGCCCGGCGCCTCCCCCAGCACGCGGGCCGTGCCGCTGGTCGGCTTCACGAGCCCCAGCAGCATGCGGATCGTGGTCGTCTTGCCCGCGCCGTTGGGACCGAGGAACCCGTAGACCTCGCCCCGCCGCACGGACAGACTGACCCCGTCCACCACGGCGCGGTCGCCGTAGCGCTTCGTCAGCTTCTCCGTCGTCACGATCATGGCTCAACTGTGGCCGTGCGAGGACGCGGAGGCGTCCGCACCGGAGCGTCATGAAGATACGCACATCTGCGTACGTCCCCGGTCGTATGGTCGGCACCATGCGGATCCCCTGGCAGGACTTCGCCCTGACCACAGCCCTGTTGTTCGCCGGCCTCGGCGGGACGACGGTCGCCGCGCGGTTGCAGGGCGCAGACCCCCTCGACGCCCCCGCCTACCTGCTCGTGACGCTGGCGGCGGCCGGGTTGCTGCTGCGCTCGGTGCGTCCGGTGTGGACGGTCGCGGTCACGACCGCGGCCATCGCCCTGTACCTCGGGCTGGGCTACCCGTACGGGCCGGTCCTGCTGAGTGGTGCCGCCGCCGTGTACGCGGTGGCCACGTACGCCGCCGTCGAGCTGGCCGCCGTGGCCGCGCTGGTCTACTCGCTCGCCGTCCTGGTGTCGTGGGACGGCGGGATCGTCTCGTGGTTCACCTGGTCCGCGGGCTGGATCCTGCTGCCCGGCGTGGCGGGCGTGCTGATGAAGGTGCGCCGCAAGTCCGTTGTGGACAGCCGCGAGAAGGCCGTGATCTCCGAACGGCTGCGGCTCGCCCAGGAGGTGCACGACGTCGTGGGCCACGGCCTGTCGGTGATCGCGATGCAGGCCGGGGTGGCGTTGTACGTGCTCGACAGGGACCCGGCCAAGGCCCGCGTCTCGCTGGAGGCCATCCGCGACACGGCGAAGGAGTCGCTGGAGGGCCTGCGGTCCGAGCTGGACACCCTGCGCGGCTCCGCTCCGCTCACCCCCGCGATCGGCCTGGCCGACCTGCCCGCGCTCGCGGCGCGGATGCGCGAGGCCGGTCTGGAGGTCTCGACGGAGGTCGAGGACGCCGGACTGCCGGAGAACCACCAGCTGGCCGTCTACCGGATCGTGCAGGAGTCGCTGACCAACGTCCTGCGGCACTCCTCCCCCGGCGTCACCGCGTCCGTGCGCGTCTACACCGTGCGCGGCGAGCTGGTCGTGCACGTGACCGACACCGGCACGCCCGGCGCGTTCACCGAGGGCCACGGCATCACCGGCATGCGCTCGCGGGCGGAGGCGCTGGGCGGCACGCTGGAGGTGGACGCGTCCCACGGCTTCGCGGTGATCGCCCGGATACCGTTGCCGTCATGATTCGCGTGGTGGTGGCCGACGACCAGCCGCTGGTCCGCATGGGGCTGCGGACGCTGATCGAGACCGAGGACGGCGTCCAGCTCGCCGGGGAGGCCGCCGACGGCCGCGAGGCGTTGTCGCTGATCCAGTCGGTGAAGCCGGACGTGGTGTTCCTCGACATCCGGATGCCGCTCATGGACGGCCTGGAGGTGCTGCGCCGGGTGTCCGCCGACCCCGCGTGCGCGGCCGTGCGGATCGTCGTGCTCACGACGTTCGACCTCGACGAGTACGTGTTCGAGGCCCTGCGCACCGGCGCGTCCGGGTTCCTGGTGAAGGACTCCGACCCGGCCGACCTGCTGCGCGCCGTGCACGTGGTGGCCGACGGCGGGTCGCTGCTCTCCCCGTCCGTCACCCGCCGGGTGATCGACCGCTTCGCGTCCGGCGCCTCGGCACGGCCCGTGCCGCACCTGGACAAGCTGACCGAACGCGAACGCGAGATCATGCGGCACGTCGCGTCCGGCGCGTCCAACGACGAGATCGCGGAACGGCTGGTGATCTCGCCCGCGACCGTCCGCACGCACGTGTCGCGGGCGATGGTGAAGCTGGGCGCGCGCGACCGCGCCCAGCTCGTGGTGTTCGCCGTCCAGTCGGGACTCACCTGACGCGCAGGCCGATCCCCGCGACCACCTGGCCCTGCTCGACGTGGACGACAGCGGAGTGTTCCCGGGCACGGCTCCGCCACCCGAGTGTGGTGACGGGGGTCAGCGGGAGGAAGTGTCGAACGCCGTCTTCAGGCCCTGCGCGATCTCCGGCGGGATCGAGTCGAAGGCGCGCGGCGGCTGCGGGTCGTACTCGATGCCGACCTGCACGGCCTGCGCCACCTCCTCCCCGAACTCGGCCTCGACCAGCCGCAGCGCCATGTCGATGCCCGCCGACACGCCCGCGCCGGTCACGACCTTGCCGTCGAACACGACGCGCTCCCGCGCCACCTCGACGCCGCGCACCTCCAGGTCCTCGCGCGCGGCCCAGTGCGTCGTCGCCCTCGACACCAGCCCCGCCTCCGCGAGCAGCGTCGACCCGGTGCAGACCGACGTCGTCCACTTCGTCGTCGGGTGCACCGCCCGCAGCCACTCGACCAGCTCGCCGGACTCCGTCAGCACCTTCTTCCACCGCCCCGACCCCGGCACGACGACGATGCCGGTCGACTCGACGTCGGCGAACGTGTGCGTGGGCTGGACGACCAGGCCGTTGTCCGACCTGACCGGGTCGAGCGTCGCGGCGGCGAACTTCGGCGTCACCACCGGAACGGACGCGAGCACCTCGAACGGCCCGATCAGGTCGAGCGACGTCATGTTCGGGTAGAGAACGAACGTGACTTCCATCTATGCGACTCCAGTAGTCCGGAAACGGGCGCGGTAGCTGCCCGGCGGTACGCCGAGCACGCGCAGGAAAGCCCGGCGCAGGGTCTCGGCCGAGCCGAACCCCGCCTGCCGGGCGACGGTGTCGAGCGAGTCGCCGGTGCTCGCCAGCAGGTCCGCGGCGGCCTCGACACGGGCTCGTTCGACGTACTGAGCGGGCGAGACGCCCACCGTGCTGGAGAAGACACGGGCGAAGTGCCGCACGCTCATCATGGCCTTGCGCGCCATCGCCGGCACCGTCCACTCACGGGCCGGGTCGGCGTGGATGTCGTGCAGCAGCGCGCGCAGCGAGCCGTCCCGCACGGGCTTGGCCCGCGTGTGCACGCTGAACTGCGACTGGCCGCCCGACCGTTGCAGGAACACGACGAGGTACTGCGCGATCCGGCGGGCGACCTCCGGCCCGTGGTCCTGCTCGACCATCGCCAGCGAGAGGTCGATGCCCGCCGTCACGCCCGCGGACGTGGCCACCTGCCCGTCGCACACGAAGATCGCGTCCGGCTCGACGTCGACACCGCGGCGCTCCAGCTCCCCGGTGAACGCCCAGTGCGTCGTCGCCCTCTTCCCGTCGAGCAGCCCCGCGCTCGCCAGCACCACGGCACCCGTGCACACCCCGGCCACCCGGCGCGCCTTGGCCGCGAGCCGCCGCAGGTGCCCGATGAGCGCCGGGTCCGCCGCGGCCTCGTCGAAGCCCCGGCCCCCCACCACGAGCAGCGTGTCGATCGGCCGGTCGAGCACCCCCAGGTCGGCCGCCGCCTCGACCCGCACCCCGGCCGTCGCGGTGAACGGCGCTCCCCCGAGCGTGGCGAGCGTCACCTCGTAACGCGTCTCACCGTAGTTCGCCGAGTGGAACACCTCCACCGGCCCCGCCAAGTCCAGCAACGCGGCGTGGTCGTACCCCACCACGACGATCTCCCTCGGTTTCCCCACACCTCCACTTTCCCCAGGACGGGTGGTGGCGGCAACGCCAAGTCACCCTCGGATTCGGCCACCCGCCGGTAAACTGATCACCGATGCGGAGAGTGCTGCCCCTCGTGCTGATCGGCCTGCTCACGATCCTGGTGGTCGTGAGCGACCACCCGTTCCCGCCACCCTCCGATCCCGACCGCGAGTCGCGGACCGCCGTGGTGGCGCTGGGCGACAGCACCATGTCCGGTGAGGGCGCCGGCAACTACGAGAGCGGCACCGACGGCGAGGAGGGCGGCAACTGGTGCCACCGCTCCCTCGACGCCGAGATCATGAAGACCCCGGTGGAAGCCGACCAGAGGTTCAACCTGGCGTGCTCCGGCGCCAACTCCGAGAAGCTGCGCGTCGAACAGCTCCCCCGGCTCAGCGAGATCGCGAACTCCCACCGGGTCGTGGCGATCGTCGTGGCCGTCGGCGCCAACGACGACCCGCGCTTCTCCGAGATCCTCAACAAGTGCTTCGAGGGCTGGGGCAGGCGCACCGACTGCACCTCGTCCGTCGCGCCGGAGTGGTCCAAGCGCGTGCGCCGGATGATCCCCAAGGTCGAGAACACCCTGAACACCATCCGCCAGACCATGCGCGACTCCGGTTACCTCGACTCCTCGTACCAGTTCGTCGTGCAGTCGTACGCGTCCCCGGTGTCCCCGAAGATGCCGCAGTCGCTGCAGAACCTCTCCGGCTGTCCCCTGCGCACAGCGGACCTCCAGTGGGTGGTCGAAGACGCGGTGCCGGAGCTCTCCCACGGCCTGCGCACCGCCGCCGACCGGGCGAACGCCCGCTTCCTGGACCTGTCCCGGGCAGGCGAGGGCCACGAGGCGTGCGCGGGCGGTTCCAACGCCTCCACCGAGTGGTTCACCCGCCTGTCCGTCGACTGGGACGGTCTGCGCGACGAGGGCCGCGCCTCCCACGCCCTCCAGGAGTCGTTCCACCCCAACGCCCGCGGCCACGAGCAGGTCGGCCGGTGCCTGGGCGAGTTCCTCGCCACCGACAAGCGCGAAGGGGCGTGCGTCCCCCGGCTGGACGGCACGCTGGGCCTGACGACCGAGGGCTAGGCGCTGAACCAGAGGCGCTGTCCCGCCTTCGCTCTCACACACCCACCCGTGTGCCACCCGCTCCAGCGGTCCCGCCTCCCCAGCGTGACGTGGCTTTAGTACGCGGGGGCCCCGCGTACTAACCACGCGAACGAAAGGGCCCCGCGTGCGGCAAGGGAAACACGAAAGAGAGTCGCGAGCGGGGCGGGGGGGGTTACGGACAGCGCTTCTGGAAGCATGCTGGGGGGCTCGGCTTCCGTCGGGGGACCGTGCTCAGACCCAGCGCTTGGTCTCGTGACGCGGCCAGCCCGGATCGCCGGTCGCGGCGAACCTCGCCCACGCCCGCGCGATGTCGCCGCGGAACATGTCCGGCACGTCGGCGCCGTGATGAGCGGGATCCCTGGCGTAGACGGACCGGAACGCGCGTCCGTGCTCGTCCGCGAGCCGGACGGTCGGACGCTGGAACAGCTCCGCGTCCTCGTCCTCGGTGTGGCACACCAGGAGGTCCACGTCGTACGGCCCCTCCAGTGGCGAGCGCGGCACCGTGTCACCGTCCACGATCGGCTGGTACCACACGACATCCGGCTCCGCGGCCCGCTGCACCTCGACCGCCTCATCGGGCGTGAAGAACCGGCCGGCCAGGCTGTGCGCGATCCCCCGGTGGAACAGACCTTTCGCCGCCGGCATCACCATCAGGCTCGCGACGGTCTGCGCCCCCGACGACTGGCCGGCGACCGTGACGTTGCCCGGATCGCCGCCGTAGCGGTGGATGTTGCGCTGGACCCAGCGCAACGCGGACACGACGTCGAGCAGCCCGCGGTTGTGCGGAACCCCTTCCAGGGCGCCGTACCCGTCGAGCGCCAGCCGGTAGTTGCAGCTGACGAACACGACGCCGTGACTCGCGATGACGTCACCGGCGTACTCCGGCTGCGAGGACGAGCCGACGGTGTTCGCTCCGCCGTGCACCCACAGCAGCACGGGCGCGGGACCGTCCGTCGTGGACCAGACGTTCAACGTGTGGGAGTCGCCGAACCCGCCGGCCGGCTCGCCGTCGCAGTCCACCGGTGGGCGGAGGCGCAGTGGGCCGGTCGCGGGTTCGGCGTACCGGATGCCGAGGTTCAGGCTTCCACCGCGACCTTGTGCGAGACCGGCAGGACCCGCAGGTTCGCCGCGGCCCGTTCCAGCTGCGAGAGCACGCTGGGCCGCATCCCGGCGATCTCCTGGTCCGCCAGGGGACCCGCCATCTCCTGCAGCAGCACCTGCTGCGGGTGGTCGCCCTCCGCCTCGGCCACGGCCAGCACCCGGAACGGCGTGCCGGGCGTGAACAGCACGCGCTCCTCCGTCGCCATCGCGACGCGGTCCGCCACTTCCACGCGGCGGCCGGTGACCGACCACAGCAGGTACTCGGTGGCGCCCTCGATGCGGCCGGACGGGTTCGCGACGGCGTCCAGCAGGCCGTGCTCCACGAGGACGTCGCCGCTGCGGTAGCGGCGTGGGCCCGTCGAGCCGGTGAGGCCCCACACCGCCACGACGCCGTTGTAGACGGGCAGGCGGTTCAGCGCCGAGACGATGCAGGCGACGTACGGGCGCATCCGGCCGAGGTTTCCGGTGCGCAGCCTGTCCACGACCATCTCCTCGTCCTGCGACACGCACGCGAGCAGTGCCGTCAGGTCGGTGACCATCGACTCGAACGCCGTCGGGTCTTCCTCGGCGTCGGGTCGCTGTGCCAGCAGACGGCAGACCGTGGCCGCGTGGGCGCCGTAGCGTTCGCCGAGCGCTCGTCGGACCGTGTCGCGTTCCGCGTCAGAACTGCTGTGATCCGGCGGAACGGTCTCGCGTTCGTCGCTGCCGTCAGACGGAAGTTCCCACACGGCCAGCGGCGCGAGCGGCAACGGGCCGTCCACGCGGAACCGGATGGGCGTGGAGTCCGGGTCGTCGGACGGGAACGCGGCCTCGTCCGGGTCGTCGAGCGCGTGGGACGGCACGGTCGCGATCGCCGGACCGGCCTCCATCGACGCGTACGCCGGCTGGTCGGACTCGGCTTCCGGCTCCGCCGGAGTCACGGCGGCGAAGAACCCGCTGCCGTTGTCCGCCGAGTCGCGGGCCGACAGCGCCTGCTTGGCCGCGTTCAACGCCGAGGCGAGCTGTCCTGGAGTGCTCGACGGCGCGGGTGGGGGCGGCGGCGGAGGCGGCGACACCTTGGCGTCGCAGAACACCAGACGCAGCAGCTTGCGCACCTCGGGCTCAAGGCGTTCCACGAGAGCGGCACCGTGCACGGCGACCGCACCCGGCGTCGTCCGTCCCGGTGTGCCCACGGTCAGACGCGCCCACTCCGGGTCGACGGGCTGGGAGCGCACCTCGGCCGCGTTGTAGGGCTCGTCCTGTTCGCGCACCCACAGACCCGAGGGCACGACCTCCAGCACGACGCCGTCGCCGAGGGAGAACACGCCGGGTGAGACTTCCGCGAGTCCCGGCACCGGAGCGCGATAGCCCGACACGGTCGGGAAGGTCTCGTCCGGGTGGAACGTCACCTCGGTGACGAACGGCCGCCACGTCTGCTGCCCGCGCGGGTCGACCGCGATCACCGCGGGACCGCCGGTGCGCAGGTTGCCGACCGGCAGGCCCGTGAACATCGCGATGGGCTCGCCGAGCGCGTCCGCGACCTCGCGGCCCAGCGACGCGTCAACCCCGTACGGGACGAGCCGCACGCGCGACCGGGCCGCCTGGGGAAGCGCCGTCAGCAGCCGGCAGACCTCGTCGGTCGGGATCGCGGACTGGCCGGGACCGCCGACGACGACGGTGAGGACGTTCTCCCGGCACGGCAGCGCCACGATCGGCCGCGAGTCCTGCGCGGCCGGGTCGAACGGCGGCTGCTGCGCGCGCAGCCACAGCCCGGCCGGGACGGGTTCGGAGATACCGATCTCGCCCGTGGGCCACGGGGAGTTCGGGTCCATCGCCTCCCACTGCGGCACCGGGAAGCGGCGGCCGAACGGCATCGGCGACGCGTTCGGCTGGAACCTCACCCAGCTGCCGTAGCCCTGGGTGCCCACGACGAACGCGGCACCGGGGACCGTGGTCAGCACGCCGTCCGGCGCGACGACCTCGGCCTGCAGCTGCTCGGACAGCCACTGCGCCGGCGCGGTCGGCCGCATCGAGCCCGCGTGCGAGACCGCGAGCCGGATGGGCCCGCGGCCGTTCAGCGCGGTCACGACGTGCGGCCAGAAGGTGCTCTGGTCGGCTCCCGGGGGGAAGTCGACGACGACCACGGTCCTGCCGCGGTCGACGGGGAGGGTGCGCGCGAGCCCGGTCGCGCCCTGGCCCGGTCCCTCCGGTGCCGAGACGACGAGGGTCGCCCCGACGAAGTTCGCCGCGTACGGCGCCCGCGGGGCCGCCACCGGTTCCGGCGGTGCGGGCACCGCCGGGGGCTGCTCGACGGGATACAGATCCGCGTTCGTCAGCTCGCTCGAACCCGTGGTCTGTGTTTGCTGGTCGCCATGGGCGGCGGCACGTCGGCCCATCAAGCGCCTGATCACCTCCGTGCCATCCCGTTCACTCGCCCTTTCGGCTCAACCCGGGCAATGGTGGTGCACGCTATCAAGACGCTTCGCACCCTTGTCACCCAGTCGTGTTATTTGAGCTCATCCGATAGAGATCCACACCGCCCGAGCCCGTCCACACACACCGTGAGGACCGATGATCGCCGACGCGGAGTGGGCCTTGCGCCCTTCCCGGCCAAGTTCCCACGCCAGCAGCACGTGGTCCACGCCCAGCCGGACGGGTTGCGCCACCTGGGCGACAAAAGTGCCCAGCACGGACGCGGGACCCCCGTCCGGGGCAACGGGTTGCGCGGACGGGCAGTCGAGCGCGGCCCAGACGACCTCCGGCAGGACGTGCGTCCCGTCGTTCGGCAGCACGTCGTCCGGCCGCCAGACCCCGGCCCACTCCGGCCGTCCGTCGAGCGGCCCGAGGAGAGCGCCGATGCCGTCGTCGCGGCCGGGACCGCAGCCGAAGCACGTCGGGAAGGGGTGCCGGTCGCGCCACGGCACCTTCGCCTGCGCGGCGCGCGCCTCGTCGAGCGTCGGCGCCGCGGGCACGTCGAGGTCGAGCGTCGCGGGCTCGGCCGAGGCGATCACGGTCTCGCCGTCGAGGAGGTCACCGCCGACGACCTCCAGGTCGCGGTCCAGCGGCACGGGCTTGCGCAGGCGCACGCTCACCGCGGGCGCGTCCACGTGCGCGGCGAGCATCCCGGCCGAGTAGCCGCCGTTGCCCGACCCCGGCGGCCCGTTGAACCGGCCCGCGATCCGCACGGTGCTCACGACAACGCCTCCGCGTAGACCCACTGGCCGTTCTCGCGGACGAACCTGCTGCGTTCGTGCACGATCCCGCCGACGTAGTGCGCGCGGAACTCGACGACGCCCTCGTTCTGCAGCAGACCGCCGTTCTCGGTCGCCACGATCTCCAGCTTCAGCCAGCGGTCCGACGGGTCGACCCCGGCGCTCGCGGGCCGGTGCTTCGCGGCCCACGTGCGCAGCAGGTAGTCCTCGTCGGACACGGCGAAAGCGCTGTAACGCGACCGCATCAACTGCTCGGCGGTGGCCGCGGTGCGGGCTCCCGAGTGCAGCGCACCGCAGCAGTCCACATAGGACTGGCCGGTCCCGCAGGGGCACAGTTTGGTGTTCACGCCGCCATTGTGCCTGGTGAACCCGTTAGAACCGATGCGAGGCCACGTACGTACCCCCTGACAGGACTGACTCGCGGGAGGCGGAGGAGGCAGGCGTGAGCGTCGACAGCAAGACCGAGCTCGTACCGCTGCGCACGTGGTTCGGGCTGAGGTGGCGCGGCTACGACCGCGCGGAGGTGGACGACTACGTCGCCGAGCTGGAGGCGGAGCTGCGGCTGGTCACCGCCGACCGCGACGCCTCGGAGGCCCGCGCGGACGCACTGGCCGCCAGGCTTACTGCCGTCCTGGAGGAGAACGCCGCTTTGCAGGACGGCCTGGAGCGCGTCTGCCTCACCCCGGTCGACCCCAAGGGCCTGCCGGAGCGGCTCGCCCACATGGTCGCCCTCGCGGAGGAGGAGCGCCGCGAGGTGATCAGGGACGCGCAGCTCAAGGCCCTGATGATCGTGGCGGAGGCCGAGCAGAACGCCCGGCGGCTCGACGAGGAGGCCGCGGCGAAGCGCGAGAGCATCCGCGAGGACTTCCGGCTCGCGATGGCGGCGCGTCGCGCGGAGGCGATGCGCGCGCTGGCCGAGCTGCGCACCGTCGCACGCGAAGAGGCGGAGCGCATCGTCGCGGAGGCGAGGGTGCAGAACCTGCACATCGAATAGGCGGGAGGATCAGGCAAGAACGCGGTGGCTTCGTTCTGCCGCCCCGACTGTTTCCGCTGGTCTCATTGTCTTGACAGAAACCAGCGAGCCGAACGGGTGGTAGGAAGATGTCAGTCGCAATCGTGACCGGTGGCAGCTCGGGCATCGGGTCGAGCACGGCCGTCGAACTGGCGCGGCGGGGCGCCTCGGTCGTCCTCACCTACAGCTCCAACGAGGCGGGCGCCAAGCAGACCGTCGCCGCCGTCGAGCGCCACGGCGGCAAGGCCGTCGCCCTGCCCCTGGACGTGGGTCGCGGCGACACGTTCCCCGCGTTCCGCGACCAGGTCGCCGAGGTGCTGCGGGGCTGGGGCAGGGACTCGTTCGACGTCCTCGTCAACAACGCGGGCTTCTCGTCGCCCGCCCTGTTCCCGGACACCTCGGAGGAGCAGTTCGACCGGCTCTACCGCGTGCTGCTCAAGGGCCCGTTCTTCCTCACGCAGACCCTGCTCCCGCTGCTGGCCGACGGCGGCACCGTGGTCAACACGACGAGCAGCTCCACGCAGATCGCCGAACCGGGCTACTCCGGCTACGCCTCCATGAAGGGCGGGCTCGTCGTGCTGACCCGCTACCTCGCCAAGGAGCTGAGTGTGCGGGGCATCAGGGTCAACTCCGTCTCCCCCGGCCCCACCAGGACGCGGCTGGGCGACGACGGTTTCGAGAAGTACCCGGAGGTGATCCCCGCGCTGGCGGCGAAGACGGCGCTCGGCCGCCTCGGCGAGCCGGACGACGTGGCGGTCGCGATCGCCGCGCTGGCGGGCGCGGACGGCCGGTGGATCACCGCGCAGGACATCGAGGTGTCCGGCGGGTTCCAGCTCTGAGGTCAGGCGACGTCGACGACCCGGTGCAGGCCCAGCTTCCGGTTGAACGCGGCGGCGACCCGCGCGAGCGCGCCGCGCGGCAGGAAGCGCGGGACCCACGTCATGCCCCGGTTGACGACCCTGGTCACGGGCCTGCCGGGGAAGGACGTCGCGCGCCCCTTCGCGAAGTCGTCGAGGACGCGGGCGGCCACGGTCTCCGGCCGGTCGGCGATGGGGTGGACCACGGCGGAGGTGCCGTCGAAGAAGCTGGTCGCGACGGCACCGGGGTGCACGGTCATGACGTGGACGCCGGTCCCCCGCAGCTCCTCGCCGAGCGCCTCGCTGAAGGACCGCACGAACGCCTTCGCGGCGGCGTAGCTGGCCTGGTAGGGCATGGGCGAGAAGGCCGCGGTCGACGCCACGTTGACGATGCCGCCGGAGCCGCGTGCCACGAAGCCGGTGCCCAGCGCGTAGGTCAGCGCGAGCAGGCCGTCGATGTTGAGCGCCACGGAGCTGAGCTGCGGCGCCAGCGGCCGGGTGAGGAACGGGCCCGCGGTGCCCGCGCCGGCGTTGTTGACCAGCAGGTCGATGACCAGGCCGCGGTCCTCCAGCTCGGTCAGGACCCGTTCGGGCTCGCCGGCGGCCGAGAGGTCACCGGCGACGACGTCGGCCGTCCCGCCCTGCTCGCCGATCTCCGCGGCGAGCCCGCGCAGCCTCTCCTCCGAGCGGGCGAGCAGCACCACGTGCGCTCCCCGCCGGGCGAGGTCCAGCGAGAGCGCCCGGCCCAGGCCCTTCGACGCGCCGGTGACCAGCGCGGTCCGTCCCCGGTAGTCCACGGGTTCCTCCATTAGTTCGAGACTCGAAGCATCTGTCGCCACGCACGATACTTCAAGTCTCGAACCATCGGTAGGATGGGGGCATGACCGCGTCCGAGCTCACCGCGGCGATCACCGCGGTCTACGACACCTGGATGCGGACGGTCGACCTGATCGGCCCGGTGCTGGCCGAGCACCGCCTCACCACGGCGACGTTCCAGGCACTGTGGGCCGTCGACCCGGACGAGGCGCCCCCGTCGATGAAGACGCTCGCCGAACGCCTGCACTGCAACGCGCCGAACCTGTCGTTCATGACGAACCAACTGGCCGACCGCGGCCTGGTGGAACGCGTGGTGGACCCGTCCGACCGGCGTTCCCGCGTCGTCGTGCTGACCGCCAAAGGCCGCCAGGTGCGCCAGGAGGTGCTCGCCTCCGTGCTCGCGAGGACCCCGCTGGGCACGCTGAACGACGACGAGTTGCAGCAGCTGACAGCCCTCCTGAACCGCGCCCGCAACCTCAGCTGACGGCCCGCAGCCCGTCGATCAGGACCTCCACCAGGAACCGGTAGCTGCGGTCCACGTCGCGCGGCAACCCGAAACCGCCGGCGTTCTCCAGGCTCGTGAAGCCGTGGATCGCCGACCGCAGCGCCCGCGCGGCGTCGACCGCGTCGGTCTCACTCAGCCCGAGCCCCGCGAGCACGTCCAGAAGCGCCCGGACCGACTCGTCCCCGACCCGCCGGTGCTCCTCGTCGCCGGGGTCCGGCGCGCGCACCGAGGCCGCGTACCGGCCGGGATGGTCGAGCACCCAGCGGCGGTAGGCGTCCGCGAAGGCGTGCACCGCGTCCCGCCCGGACTTCCCGACGACCGACCGCGAAGCCACCTCGGCCAAGTCCCGCGCGACGCGCATCGCGATACCGCGCCGCACCGCGTCCAGCGAGCCGACGTGCTTGTAGAGCGACGGCGTCCGCACACCGAGCCGTTCGGCGAGCAGCCCCATCGTGAGCCCGTCGAACCCGACCTCGTCGGCGAGCACGGCCCCCGCCTCCACCACCGCCGCGTGACTGAGCCCCGCCCTAGGCACGGGCGTCCCCCGAGCACGTCGTCATCGACCCCGCCTCCCGAAGTTGACAGACTTGGCTAACGTCATTAGCTTTAAGCTAACCACATTAGCTGGAGGGTTCGCATGACCGAGCACATGACCGTCGACGGCAACACCATCGCCTACGACCTGACCGGGGAAGGGCCGCTCGTCGTGCTGGCGCACGGCATCGGCGACAGCAGGCACTCCTACCGGTTCGTCGTGCCCGGCCTGGTCCGCAGCGGCTACCGGGTGGCGAACGTCGACCTGCGCGGCTGCGGCGACTCGAGCCTCGGCTGGCCCGGCTACAGCCGCACCGACATCGCGGGCGACCTCGTCGCCCTGATCCGCCACCTCGGCGGCCCCGCCGTGATCATCGGCCACTCGATCAGCGGCGGCGCCGCCACCATCGCCGCCGCCACCGCACCGGACCTGGTCGCCGGAGTCGTCGAGCTGGCCCCGTTCACCCGCGCCCAGTCGTTCGACCTGGGCGGCTTCTTCCGCGAGCCGCGCTTCCGCGCCGGCTACTTCCAGCTGGGCATGATGCTCGTGCGGGGCCGCGTCGAGAACTGGCTGAAGTACCTCGACCTCGCCGTGCCCACCAAGCCCTCCGACTGGGCCACGGAGATCGCGCGCATCGAGACCAAGATGAGCGAGCCCGGCCGCATGGAGGCGCTGCGGGCGATGGGCAAGTCCAGCGCCGCCGACGCGGGCGCCCAGCTGCCGCACGTGCGGTGCCCCGTGCTCGTCGTCGAGGGCAGCGCCGACCCCGACTGGGCCGACCCGCGCGCCGAGGGCGAGAAAGTCGTCGCCGAACTGCCCGCCGGGCTGGGCGAGCTCGCGGTGATCGACGGGGCGGGGCACTACCTGCACACCGAGACGCCGGACCAGGTGGTGGCGCTGACGCTGCCGTTCCTGGAGCGGACACTGGCCCGCGCCTGAGGCAGGGGGTGGTGTGGAGTCCGGGGGTGGGAGGGGGCCCAGCACGCGCACGCGAGTGCACCACCCGCGCGAGCCCGCCGCCCATGCGAGCGCACCACCCGCACGCGACTCACTCCGCGTACGAGAGGCCGAGGGCCCTCACAGCTGGCGTCGTTTCACGCCGCCCTGAAGGCTCCCTCCCGCGTCTCTCGACGCGCCCGCGTCCGCCTCGAACGCGCGTCCCTCTCCACGCGCCGGGAGGCGCTAGTTGCGCTCCACCAGGTGCCCGACCACGGCCGGGCCGGGGTGGGCGTGGCCGGAGCCGTCGCGGCGCGGGTCGACCTCCGGCAGCTCCACCGGCGAGCCCTTCTCGTCCGCACCGGCGGGGCGGGACCCGATCCACGCGACCACGAGATGCGTCTCGCCCTTGAGGAGGCGCTGCGACCGCACGCCACCCGTGGCGCGGCCCTTGGACGGGTACTCGCTGAACGGTGTCACCTTGACGCTCTGCCCGGACGAGGTGACGACCATCGGCTCGCCGTGCTCGTCGTCGTCGGTGCGGATCGCGCCGAAGAACACCACGTGTGCGTCGCCGTGCAGGTTGATGCCCGCCATGCCGCCGCCCTTGAGGCCCTGCGGACGCACGAGTTTCGCGTCGTAGCGCAGCAGGGACGTGTCGGAGCTGATGAACGCGAGCGTCTCGCTGCCGTCGGTCAGCCACGTGCAGCCGACGATCTCGTCGCCGTCCTTGAGCGTGATGACCTCGAACTCGTCGGACCGCACCGGCCACTCCGGCACGCACACCTTCACGGTGCCGAGCTTCGTGCCGAGCGCGAGACCCGGTGAGCCCTTCGGGTCCAGCGGCGCGATGCCGACGACCTTCTCGCCCTTCTGCAACGGCACCAGCTCCGAGGCGGCCATGCCGCCGCGCAACGACACCGTGCCGCTCTGCTCCGGCAGGACCGGCAGCGGCAGCACTTCCGTCTTGAACGCGCGGCCGAGGTTCGTGACCAGCACGACCTGGCCGCGTGCCGTGGAGTGCACGGTCGCGGCGACGGCGTCGTGCTTCACGCGGCCCGCCCTGCGCTTGCCCTCGGACACCTCCTCCGACTCCGCCGCGGTGCGCGCGACGAGACCGGTGGCGCTGAGGATGACCTGGCACGGGTCGTCCGCGACCTCCAGCGGGCCCGCGGGCTTCGACGCCGCGAGCACCTCCTTGAGGTCACCGTCGATCAGGCTGGTCCGGCGGTCGCCGCCGAGCTCCTTCGCGACGGCGGCCAGCTCGGCCGAGACGAGCTTCCTCAGCACGCTCTCGTCGTCGAGGATCGCGGACAGCTCGGCGATCTCCTTGCTCAGCTTGTCCTGCTCGGCCTCGAGCTCGAGCTTGTCGAACTTCGTGAGACGGCGCAGCGGCGTGTCGAGGATGTAGGACGCCTGGATCTCCGACAGCTTGAACTGCTTCATCAACCCGTCGCGCGCGGCGGCGGCGTTCTCGCTGCCGCGGATCAGCTTGATGACCTTGTCGATGTCGATCAGGGCCTTGAGCAGGCCCTCGACCAGGTGCAACCGCTCCTCGCGCTTGCGGCGGCGGAACCGCGTGCGGCGCGTGACGACGTCGTAGCGGTGCCGCAGGAACACCTCCAGCAGCTGCTTGAGGCCGAGCGTCTGCGGCTGCCCGTCGACCAGCACCAGGTTGTTGATGCCGAACGACTGCTCCATCGGCGTGAGCCGGTAGAGGTCCGCGAGCAGCGCCTGCGGGTTCACGCCCACCTTGCACTCGATGACGAGCCGGATGCCGTTCTCGCGGTCGGTCAGGTCCTTCACGTCCGCGATGCCGGTGAGGCGCTTGGACTTGTTGACCTCGTCGGTGATCTTCTCGACGATCCGCTCCGCGCCCACGCCGTAGGGCAGCTCGGTGACCGTGATGGCCTGCCTGCCGCGCGACCCCTCCAGCGGCCCGATCTCGACCTTGGCGCGCATCCGCACGACCCCGCGCCCGGTCTCGTACGCCTTCCTGACCTCGTCGAGGCCCAGCAGGATGCCGCCGGTCGGCAGGTCCGGCCCCGGCACGAACTCCATCAGCTTGTCGAGGTCGGCGTTCGGGTGCGTGATCAGCCACCGCGCCGCGCCCACGACCTCGCGCAGGTTGTGCGGGATCATGTTCGTGGCCATGCCGACCGCGATCCCGGACGTGCCGTTGACCAGCAGGTTCGGGAACGCCGCCGGCAGCACGGACGGCTCCTGCAACGAGCCGTCGTAGTTCGGCCGGAAGTCGATCGTGTCCTCGTTCAGCTCCCCCACGAGCTGCATCGCGACCGGCGACATGCGGCACTCCGTGTAACGGCTCGCGGCCGGTCCATCGTCTGGGCTACCAAAGTTTCCATGCCCGTCGATCAACGGCTCGTTCAGGCTGAAGTCCTGCGCGAGACGGACGAGCGAGTCGTAGATCGCCGTGTCACCGTGCGGGTGGTAGCGGCCCATCGTGTCGCCGACCACGCGCGACGACTTCACGTACGGCGTGTTCGGGCGCTGCCCGTTCTCGTGCATCGAGAACAGGATGCGGCGGTGCACCGGCTTGAGGCCGTCCCGCGCGTCCGGCAGCGCCCGCGAGTGGATGACCGAGTACGCGTACTCCAGGTACGAGTCCTCGATCTCCGTCTTCAGCGAGTTGTCGAGCACCTTGGCGCCGGCCCGGTCGAAGGCGGCCGGGTCGATCTTGGTCGTGGGTCCCTTGCGGCGTGCCATGACTGTGTTCCAGCTCTTTCTGTCTGAAGGCTCAGAGGTCGATGGCCGACTGGTCGACCCTGGCGGCGGACTCGACGAGCCAGTTGCGGCGCGGCTCGACCTTCTCGCCCATCAGCAGCTCCAGCGCGGCCTCGGCGGCTTCGGCGTCGTCCATCGTGATCCGCCGGACCGACCGGGTCGCCGGGTTCATCGTGGTGTCCCACAGCTCGTCCGCGTCCATCTCGCCGAGGCCCTTGAACCGCGGCACGGGCGTGACGACCTGCTTGCCCGCCTTCTCCAGCTGCGCGACCTTCTGCTCCATCTGCCGCTGGGTGAAGGTGAAGTGCGTCTCAGGGTTCCGTCCGCGCGTCATGACCTTGTGCAACGGCGGCATCGCGGCGTAGAGCCTGCCGTCGTCGATCACCGGGCGCATGTACTTGGCGAACAGCGTGATGAGCAACGTCCGGATGTGGCTGCCGTCGACGTCCGCGTCGGCCATCAGGATGACCCGGCCGTACCGCATCTGGGAGAGGTCGAACGTGCGGCCGGTGCCGGCGCCGAGGACCTGGACGATCGAGGCGATCTCGGCGTTGCGCAGGGTGTCGGCGAGGGACGCCTTCTGGACGTTGAGGATCTTGCCGCGCAACGGGAGCAGCGCCTGGTACTCGGAGACGCGCGCCATTCTCGCGCTGCCGAGGGCGCTGTCGCCTTCCACGAGGAACAGCTCGGAACGCGACACCCCCGTGGTCCGGCAGTCGACCAGCTTGGCGGGCATCGCCGCGCCTTCGAGGGCCGTCTTGCGGCGGGCGGCGTCCTTCTGCTGCTTCTGGGTGAGGCGGACGCGGGAGGCGTCGACGACCTTCTGCAGGACGGTCTTGGCCTCGAGCTTGGTCTTGCGGTCCTCGGTCCACGCGCGGATGTGCTGGTCGACGATGCCTTGCAGCACCTTGGTGATGCCGGCGGTGGACAGCTCGTCCTTGGTCTGCGAGGTGAACTGCGGCTCGGGGATGCGGACGTGGACGACCGCGGTCATGCCCTCCAGCACGTCGTCGAGGGTCGGCATCTCCTCCTTGGGCTTGAGCAGGCCCCTGGTCTTGGAGATGGCGTCCTGGACCGACTTCACGACGGCGCGGTCGAAGCCGCGGCGGTGGGTGCCGCCGTGGACGTTGCGGATGGTGTTGGTGAAGCACTCGACGGTGCGCTCGTAGCCGGTTCCCCAGCGCAGCGCGACCTCCACCTCGGCCTGACGCTCCACTTTGGACCGCATCACGCCGTTCTCGTCGGCGGCGTTCTCGTAGTAGGTGCCGCTGCCGGTGACGACCAGGGTGCCGGACACGGCGCGGTCGCCCGCGGGGGCCAGGAAGTCGACCATGTCGGTGAGGCCGTTGGGGTAGTGGAAGACCTCTTCGGAGATCGCGTCTTCCAGCGCCGACCTCAGGACGTAGGTGACGCCGGGCACGAGGAACGCCGTGTTGCGCAGCTTCGTGCGGACGGTCTCGACGTCGAGGGCGGCGCCGTTCTCGAAGTAGCGGGCGTCGTGCCAGTAGCGGATCGACGTGCCCGTCGACTCGGTGCGCTTCATCTTGCGGACGACGTTCAGGCCGCTCTGGCGGGTGAACTTGGCCTTGGGGCCGGGGCCTTCGAAGACGCCGGGAACGCCGTGGGCGAACGACATCTCGTGCACCTTGCCGCCGCGGCGGACGGTGACGTCGAAGCGGTGCGACAGCGCGTTGACGGCGGAGGCGCCGACGCCGTGCAGGCCGCCGGAGGTCTTGTAGCCGGAGCCGCCGAACTTGCCGCCGGCGTGCAGCTTGGTGAGGACCAGCTCCACACCGGACAGACCGGACTTGGCGTGCACGTCGGTGGGGATGCCGCGGCCGTCGTCGTCGACCTGGACGCTGCCGTCGGCGTGCAGCGTGACGACGATCTTCGTGGCGTGTCCCGCGACCCCCTCGTCGGTCGAGTTGTCGACGATCTCGCTGAAGAGGTGGTTGATGCCGCGGCTGTCGGTCGACCCGATGTACATGCCGGGCCGCTTGCGGACGGCCTCCAGACCTTCGAGGTGCGTCAGGTCGTCGGCCCCGTACAGGGTCTCTGCGGTCACGGGTACTGCTCCCTGGATCGTGTGCGGACTGCCAGCAGGGTATCTGCCTGGTCTGACATTTCTTTCCAGGACGCCCGTCATGTGAGAGGGACCTGTCCTGCTCCGTGCGTCACACCCCGCTTCCACACCCGCTCCACCTGCGAAAACAGTGGAAACCGGCCCAAACGACAGCCGTCGGGCGCCCACCACGTGCCCGAGCGCGTCCCCGGCTGGATACCCGAGCACGTGCGTGACCAACCGGCACCCGACCAGGCCAAACATTACGTCCACTGTGGACGATCAACGGCGCCGGGCGGCGGGGGCGGCCGGGGTTGCGTCCGTGACCCCGTCGAGACCTTCCCGAAACTGACCCGTGAACCGGGCCGGACACCGGCACGTATGCCCCGGTGTCGGAAACGGACCGAGGGACGGAGTGATCGCGTGCGCCATGGTGTCGACTCGGGTCTCTTCCAGGAGACCGCGCACAGCCCGTCCTATTTCGAGCTGTCGAGGACCGGCGCCGGAGAGCTCGTCGACTTCTGCATCCCGTGCAACCCGTACTTCCCGACCCCTGAGATGTTCGAGGAGCTGTCGAAGAACCTCGAGGCGGTGCTGAAGTTCTACCCGAGCGACTCGGCGAAGATCGCGCAGCAGCTCAGCGCGGTCCTCGGGCTCAACCCGGCCACGATCGCCATGTCGAACGGCAGCACCGAGCTCATCACGTGGATGGACCACCTGTGGATCCACGAGAGCGTCGCGGTCCCGATCCCGACCTTCGGGCGCTGGACCGACCAGCCGATGGAGAACAACAAGCGCGTCGACATGTTCCTGCTCCAGGAGAGCACCAACTTCGAGCTCGACGTCGACGAGTACGTCAAGTTCATCCGCACCCGCGGCAGCAAGGTCGCCGTCATCTGCAACCCGAACAACCCCGACGGCGGCTACCTGCCGCGCAGGGAGATCGTCCGGTTCATGGACGAGCTGGCGGACCTGGACCTGATCGTCATCGACGAGTCGTTCATCGACTTCGTCGAGGTCGAGCGGATGCCGTCGGTGGCCGCGGAGGCGTCCATCCGGCCCAACGTGGTCGTGCTGAAGAGCCTCGGCAAGAACTTCGGCCTGCACGGCATCCGGTTCGGCTACCTGGTCGCGAACCCCGGCCTGGCCGGGAAGATGCGCAGGACGCTGCCGAAGTGGAACCTCAACTCGCTGGCGGAGACCGTCGTGTTCATGCTCGCGGAGCACGAGGCGGAGTACGCCGAGAGCCTGCGGCTGCTCTCGCGCGACCGCTACCGCATGGGGATGGAGCTCTCGCGCGTCCCCGACCTCACCGTGTACTCGTCGCAGGCGAACTTCCTGCTGGTCAAGCTCGGCAACGGGGTGGACGGGCGCGAGCTGCGCGACCACCTGCTGTCCCGGCACCAGGTCTTCATCCGCGAGTGCGGCAACAAGCTCGGCATGAGCAGCCGGTTCGCGCGCCTGGTGGTGCGGCCGGAGCACGACGTGGACCGGCTCGTCGAAGGAATCCGCGACTTCACCCAAGCGAGGTGGACGACAGACCACGCAAGCCGTTCGAGCCACTCCAGCGAACCGTCGCTGCTCATGCACAGCGCGTGACCCCCTTGAAAGGCAGACCAGAGATGTCATCACCGCACGTCCTCAGCGGCCGGCGCGGCCAGGTGGCCGCGGCCGCGCTGGTGGGCGCGACGCTGCTCAACGCGGCGATGTTCGGCGGCACCAACGCCACCGCGTCGTCGCACCGCGAGGCCCCGCTCATCGCGGGTGACCCGGCCGTCGACAACACTGACCTGTACGCGTTCGTCAGCCCCGACCACAAGGACACCGTCACGCTGGTCGGCAACTGGTTCCCGTTCCAGGAACCGAACGGCGGCCCGAACTTCTTCCCGTGGGCAGAGGACGCGCAGTACGACTTCAACGTCGACAACGACGGTGACGCGAAGGCCGACATCACGTTGCGGTTCACCTTCCGCACCGACGACCGCCGCAAGAACGCGACGTTCCTGTACACCAACGGCGTCGTGGACTCGCTGGACGACGAGAACCTGTTGTTCCGCCAGCGCTACGACCTCGAGGCGATCTACAAGAGCGGCCAGAAGGTCAAGCTGGTGAGCAACGCCCCGGCCGCGCCGTCGCCGAACGGCCCCGCGTCGATGCCGGACTTCAAGAAGCTGCGGGACCAGGCCATCGTGCAGATCCCCGGTGGCGGCAAGGTCTACGTGGGACCGTCGGAGGACGCGTTCTTCGCGGACCTGCGCGTGTTCGACCTGCTCTACGGCGGCGACCTGAGCGAGGTCGGCCAGGACACGCTGCGCGGCTACAACGTCAACACGATCGCGGTCCAGCTGCCCAAGCAGGCGCTGGCGCTCAAGAACGACGTGCACCGCAACCCGAACATCGGCATCTGGAGCACCACGCAGCGCCGCACGATGAAGCTCTCGCCGGGCAAGGCCGAGGCGGTCGGCGACTTCGTGCAGGTCTCGCGGCTGGGCAACCCGCTGGTCAACGAGGTCGTGGCGCCCGCGGGTCTCAAGGACGCGTTCAACGGCCTGCGCCCCGACCAGGACGCCGGGGTGAAGGAGCTGGTGGACCGGGTCGTGAACCCGGAGCTGCCGAAGCTGATCGAGCAGATCTACAAGATCCCGGCGCCGCAGGGCCAGCGCGACGACCTGGCGGAGATCTTCCTGACCGGCATCACCAAGAAGCTCGGCGGCCAGATCAACGCCGACCTGAACTCGCAGATCGACAACGCCGACGCGGACAAGAACCGGTTCCGGCCCGCGGAGATGCTGCGGCTGAACCTGATGATCGACCCGAACGCCAACCCGAACCGCCTGGGCCTGCTCGCCGGTGACACGCAGGGCTTCCCGAACGGGCGCAGGCTCACCGACGACGTGGTGGACATCGCCGTCCAGGTGATGGAGGGCGCGGCGGCGTCGGGCAAGCTCGTCGAGGCGCTCGCCACCGGTGACAAGGTCGACGCGAACGACCAGCCGTTCGAGGCGAACTTCCCGTACGTGGGCCTGCCCCGCAACGGCACGGCCGTCAACGCCTCCGGCACCACGGCCGAGGTCGCGGTGAACCCGGTCGGCAAGATCGGGTCGATCGACCCGATGGCGATGACCACGGCGGTGGGTTCCGCGGCCGTGTTCGGCGCCGGCTTCTTCCTCTGGCGCAAGCGCCAGGCGTCGATCCGCAAGTACGGGTCGCACTCGAGGTGAGGTACCAGCGACGGCAAGCGGTCGCGGTGGGTCTCCTGGTCACCGCGGCGCTCGCCCACCTAGCCGCCCCCGGTCCTGCCGACAGCAGGGCCGGGGGCGAGCCCCCTGTTCCGGCCGTGGCGCAGCAGAACCAGATGCACCGCGTGGTGCACCAGCTTCAGCAACGGCTGCACACCCTGCCGCAGGACCAGGACTCCTGGGCGCGGCTGGGTGCGTCCTACGTGGAGCTTGCGCGCGTCACGGCCGACCCGGCGTACTACGCCAAGGCCGAGGGCGCGCTGCGCAACGCGGGTGACACGGGTCTGGCAGCCATCGGCATGGGCACGCTCGCGAACGCCCGCCACGACTTCCACGCCGCCCGCGACTGGGCGGACAAGGCCATCGCCGCACTCCCCTCCTCCGCGGAGGCCCACGGCGTGCTGGCGGACGCCTTGACGCAGCTGGGCGACGACGCGGGCGCCGAGGCGGCGGTGCAGCGGATGCTGGACCTCAAGCCGAACACGGCGTCGTTCGCCCGCGCCTCCTTCCACCTCGAGCTCCACGGTGACGTCGACGGTGCCCGCTCCGCGATGCAACGCGCGCTGGCCGCCGCCGCGACGCCCGAGGAGATCGCTTTCTGCCGCTACCGGCTGGGCGAACTCGCGTTCGACCACAACCGGCTCGACGAAGCCGCGCAGCACTACGAGCAGGGACTGGCGGCGAGAGGAGACGACATGACCCTCACTCAAGGGATGGCGAAGGTCGCGGCGGCACGGGGTGACGTCCCCGCCGCGCTGGACGGCTACCGCAGGCTGACCGCCCGCGCTCCCCTGCCGCAGTACCTGCAGGAGTACGCGGAGCTGCTGGAGGCCGCCGGGAAGGCCGAGGAGGCGGAGAAGCAGTACGAGGTCCTCACCGAGCAGCAGCGGCTGATGGAGTCGCAGGGCGCCTTCGACGACCTCGCCGCCGCCCTCTTCGCCGCCGACCGGGGTGACGGCATGCAGGCGCTGCGGCACGCGGAGACGGAGTGGAGCCGCCGGCAGAGCGTCTTCGTGGCCGACGCGATGGCGTGGGCGCTGCACATGAGCGGACGCGACGCCGAGGCGCTGGGCTACTCGGACCGCGCGATGTCGCTGGGCTGGAAGAACGCGACGTTCTCCTACCACCGCGGGATGATCCTCGCCGCACTCGGCCGGGTGGGCGAGGCGCAGGAGGCGCTCGTGCAGGCGTTGCGGCTCAACGCGAACTTCTCCCCGTTGCAGGCGTTGAAGGCGGGCAGGAAGCTCGCCGAGCTGCGAGGCGGCCGGTGAGCCTGTCCAGCCGGGTCCTGCGGCCCGTGCTGGTGGCCGTCCTGCTGGTCGCGGGGTTCCTGTTCCTCACCGGTGAGGCGGTCGGCCACCCGCTGGGCAACTTCAGCGTCAACCACTACCACGGGCTGCACCTGCACCCGGACCGCGTGGACCTGCGGTCGGTGGTCGACGTGGCGGAGATCCCGACGTTGCAGGAGAACCTGCGCGACCGGGACGCGCGGCAGTGGTGCGACGAGGTGGCCCGCACCGATCTGTCCTCTGTGGACGGACGGCGGATCTCGTGGACGCTCTCCGGCTCCGTCAAGGAACACCCGCCGGGCCAGGCCGAGCTGGCGACCACGAGGCTGGTCTGCGAGTTCACCGCGAAGGTGGACCTCACGCGACCGGCCAGGCTCGAGTTCCGCGACGAGTCGGACACCGACCGGGTGGGCTGGCGCGAGATCACCGCGGCCGGCACCGGGATCAGGCTGACCGGCTCACCCGTGCCGACCGAGAGCGTGAGCGACGAGCTGCGGGCGTACCCGGAGGACCTGCTGAGCAGTCCGATGGACGTCCGCTCCGTCGTGTTCACGGCCGAACCGGGCAGCGGCTCGGAACCGAGGGCCGCCGCCAGCTCGCCGGTCCGGTCGTTCAGCGTCACGGCGGCCCGGCTCAACGACATCCTGGGCAGCGAGGAGCTCACGCCGTGGCTCGGCTTCCTGGCCCTGCTGCTGTCCCTGCTGCTCGGCGCGTCGCACGCCGCGTTGCCGGGGCACGGCAAGACGCTCATCGCCGCCTACCTCGCCGGCCGCCAGGGCACGCCGAAGGACGCGTTCGTGGTCGGGGCGTCGGTCACCGCGACCCACACCGGTGGCGTGCTGCTCCTGGGGCTCGTCATCAGCGCCTCCAGCGCGCTCGCGGGTGAGGAGGTGCTGCGCTGGCTCGGGCTCGCCAGCGGCGTGCTGATCACGGTGATCGGCGTGGTGCTGCTGCGCTCGGCCCTCAGGACGACCCGCGAACCCGCGCTCGTGGGAGCCGGACACGGCCACGGGCACGGACACGGGCATGGACACGGACACGGGCATGGACACGGGCACGGGTACAGCCGCGCGAGCCTGATCGGCATGGGCGCGGCCAACGGGCTGGTCCCCTCGCCGTCGGCCCTGGTGGTCCTGCTGGGCGCCGTGGCGCTGGGCCGCACGTGGTTCGGCGTCCTGCTGGTGGTGGGCTACGGGATCGGCATGGCCGGCACGCTCACCGCGGTCGGCCTGCTGCTCGTGAAAACGCGCGAACGCGTCGAGAAAATCCTGCACGGCCGTGCCAGCCGCGTGCTCTCGCATTACGCGCCCGCCGGTACCGCCGCGCTGGTGATCGCGGTCGGCGCCTGGCTCGCTCTCCAAGCCGTCTGAATCAAACCAATGCGGGTCTTCTCGCGTTACCGCGGCCGGCCACAAGACGAAGGGCCCGGATTCGGCTGTGAACTGGGCCCCGAAAGTTGGACTGGCTAACTGAAGGTTAGGCCGCGAGGGCCTGGGCTCGGTATTCGACCGGGCTCAGGCCCTCGAGCGTGGTGGAGATGCGGGTGGTGTTGTACCAGCTGATGTAGTCGTCCAGTGCCGCGGTGAACTCCTCGACGGTGTCGAACCTGTTGTGGTGGAACAGTTCTGCCTTCAGGTGGCCGAAGAAGTTCTCGGCCATCGAGTTGTCCAGGCAGTTGGCCCGCCGTGACATCGACTGGGTCAGGCCCGCGTCGTCGAGCAGGGTGCGCCAGGAGGCGTGCTGGTACTGAAAGCCCTGGTCGGAGTGCACCAGCGGTGTGGCGCCGTCGGGCA
>NZ_FNCC01000006.1 GCF_900100955.1 Lentzea fradiae
AGGTCGTATCCGGTATTAGACCTCGTTTCCAAGGCTTATCCCAGAGTACAGGGCAGGTTACCCACGTGTTACTCACCCGTTCGCCGCTCGTGTACCCCGAAGGGCCTTACCGCTCGACTTGCATGTGTTAAGCACGCCGCCAGCGTTCGTCCTGAGCCAGGATCAAACTCTCCAATAAGGACTGTGTTTGATCGCTCCAGACGGAATATGTCTGGCAATCTGGTATTACTACTCAAAGGAATACTCCTGACGAGGAGTATTCATATTACTGGCTGTGTTTCGGCACGCTGTTGAGTTCTCAAAGAACACGCGCTCACCGGATCCAATCTCCGTTTCCGGAGAGTTTCACTCGGGGCTGGTGTGTTTGAAGCTTATTTGGTCTTGCTCGCCGGTGTCAAATCGGCCTCTCAGAGGCTTTCTCTCTTCCGGTTTTGCCCCGCTCGTTCCGGTTTTGATTTCCGGCCCGTTCCGCGCTGGCAGAGAGAACATTACACGGGCCTGTTTCGATCTCCAAATCGGGGGGTCCCACCACCCGCCACAACGCGCTCACCAGGACAAACGCCCGATCGGGGCGCGGAGACGCTCCACATCGGCCCTCGCCGACGACCTCCGGAGGTCCGACGAACCCTGGTTGACGTTGCCCGCGAGGACGCGATCCGAGCTCGCAGTCGTTCAAACTGACAGCGAGCACGACACTGGCTCTTGTCCCCAACAGGTGTCGCGGGCGCGGAGCTACCGCAAGATGCCCTGCGGCGGGGAGTCCCGGTACAGGCCGAGGGCGGTGTCGAGCGCCGGCACCCGGTCGAGCCGGTCCACCTCCGTCAGCGGGAACCACTGGGCCAGGTCGGTGGTGCCGTCGACCTCGTACCGCAGCTCGCCGCCGACGATCCGCACCTCGTACATGATCCGGAGGGCGTGGTAGTCGCGGTCGGGGTCCTCGCGGAGCTCGGAATCGATGCCGAGCAACCTCAGCACCTCGACGTCGAAGCCGGTCTCCTCCTCGAACTCGCGGATGACGGCGTCGTACGGGTGCTCGCCGTGGTCGATGCCCCCGCCGGGGAGGATCCACCGCTTGCCGTTCGGGCCGAGCCAGCGGGCCAGCAGGATCTCGCCCTCGTCGTTGACGCACACCCCGTACGCCGCCACACGCTGCTTCTTCGCCCTCATGCGGCCCAGCGTAACTTGCGGTGATCATCAAAAAAGTGATATCACTTAGCTACTACTTCGCTAGGGGGTCTGGATGAACGCATCCGTCGAAACCACGGTCCACATGCCGGCACCGGTCGTCCGCGAGAAGCGAGCGCGCGACCTGCCCGGCCTGCCGATGTTCTTCGCTGGGTTGGCGGTGTTCGCAGTGAGCGTGTGGACGGTCATCGAGGGAATCAAGGCGATCGACCCGGAGGGCGCCGACCCGTCGCCCGGGCTGCTGATCGTCGGCGTGCTGCTGATGCTGCTGGGATCGCTGGTCCTCAAAGGGGTCTTCACCGTCGCGCCCGGCGAGGCGCGCGTGTTGCAGTTCCTCGGCCGGTACGTCGGCACGGTCCGCACGGACGGCCTGCGGTGGGCGAACCCGTTCACCACGCGGGAGAAGATCTCGACCAGGATCCGCAACCACGAGACGCAGACGCTGAAGGTCAACGACGCGGACGGCAACCCCATCGAGATCGCCGCCGTCGTCGTGTGGCAGGTCGAGGACACCGCGCGCGCCCGGTTCGAGGTGGACGACTTCGTGCGGTTCGTCGGCATCCAGACCGAGACCGCCGTGCGGCACATCGCCACGAGCTACCCGTACGACAACCACGACGAGGCCGGGCTGTCGCTGCGCGAGAACGCCGACGAGATCACCGAGACGCTCGCGATCGAGATCTCGGCGCGCGTGCAGTCGGCGGGCGTGAAGGTGATCGAGTCGCGGCTGACCCACCTCGCGTACGCGCCGGAGATCGCACACGCCATGCTTCAGAGGCAGCAGGCGGGCGCGGTCGTCGCGGCCCGCACCCGGATCGTGGAGGGAGCTGTCGGCATGGTCGAGCTCGCGTTGCAGCGGCTCGCCGACCAGCACGTCGTCGAACTCGACGAGGAACGGAAGGCGGCGATGGTGTCGAACCTGCTCGTCGTTCTGTGCGGTGACCGGTCCACGCAGCCCGTGGTGAACACCGGGTCGCTGTACACCTGATGGCCGACCGCAAGAGCGTTCTGCTCCGGCTCGACCCGGCCGTGCACGACGCGCTGAGCAGGTGGGCGAACGACGAGCTGCGCAGCACCAACGCGCAGATCGAGTTCCTGCTGCGGCGCGCGCTGGCCGACGCGGGTCGGCTGCCCGGCGAGGCGAAGAAGATGCCTCGCCGCGGCAGACCCCCGAAAAAGCCTCCCGACGAAGACGAGGAACCGGACTAGAAGTCCGGCGGTGCCTCGAGGTCATGGGCGCGGAAGAGCACGGCGTGCTCGACGCCCATGGCCTCGCCGCTCATCGCGAGGAACTTCGGGATGAAGTCGGCGGGAGCGGGATGCCCAGGAAGCGCCGCCAGGTACGCGCCGTGCGCCTCGAGCGAGGCGACACCGCGGCGCAACGGCTCACCGGACACGTCGACCCCGTGAGTCGCACCCTTCCCGCCGTGCCCCGGGGTGAGGTACCAGCGCGCGGAGTGCGGTTCGAGGCCCTCGTCGTCGATCTGCTCGGGGAAGACCCAGCGGTTGCCCGCGTCCCGCACCGCGTCCAGCGTCGCGAGCCCGGCCGCCCGGTGGTCGGCCTGGTCGAACCCGTAAGGCGTCTCGATCTCGAACGTGCCGCCGAACACCACGTCGGGCTTGAACCGCCGGATCTCCCGGCAGATGTCCCGCCGCAGGTCAAGGCCGTAGACGAGCACCCCGTCCGGGTGCTCGAGAATCGTCAGGTGCCGCACGCCGACCACGTCGCAGGCGGCCCGCTGCTCGGCGGCGCGCAGTCGCGCCGTCTCCTCCGGGTGGTTCGGCATCCCCGCCTCGCCACGGGTGAGCAGGAGGTAACCCACCTCGATGCCGCGCTCGGTCCAGCGGGCGACAGCCGAGGACGTGCCGTACTCCATGTCATCGGGGTGCGCGACGACGCAGAGCACTCGCCGGAAGGACTCCTCCGGAAGGGCTGGCAGTGTCATCGGCCCATGTTCCCGCTCCTGGAGGCCAGGTGCAGCCGAACCCGGGAAGTCCTACCCGCACGGACAGCGGATCCGCCCCATTTTCGATGCGCTGAGCTGGCCTGATATCCTTCCCCGTCGTGAATGCGCGGCACTCCGCCGTGGAGGAGAGCCAGCTCAGGCTGGTGCCGACGAAGCGCCTCACGAACCCGGTTTCGACAAGAAGGGTGATGTCGCATGGCGAACATCAAGTCCCAGCTCAAGCGGATCAAGACCAACGAGAAGGCGCGCCTGCGCAACAAGTCGGTCAAGTCGTCCCTGAAGACGGCCATCCGCAAGTTCCGCGAGGCTGCCGAGGCCGGTGACAAGGCGAAGGCCCTCGAGCTGCTGAAGGACGCGTCCCGCAAGCTCGACAAGGCCGCCACCAAGGGCGTCATCCACGCCAACCAGGCCGCCAACAAGAAGTCCGCGATGGCGCTGCGCGCGAACCAGCTCGAGGGCTGATCTCCGCTCGCAGAACACCGAGCTTCTCGAAGGGCCCGCTTCCACCGGAAGCGGGCCCTTTCGCGTCCGGTGGGAAGCAGTGCCCTTTCGCCTCGGGTGAGGCCGCGCTGAACGGCGGCAGTTGGACACAGCGGGCCGCGGGCTCAGCGGGCTGGCGCTATCGGCTCGGACTCACTCGGTCCATCGGTCCGACGCGGCCTCACCTGGCAGAGCGGACCTTCCAGCCCGGCTCCGCCTTGCTTGACACCGTCAGCGTCACATCTCCCGCTTTCTCGGACCACCGCCAGCCCCGCCGCCTCGCGAAACCGCCCCTGCTCACCCCACTCCCCCTGCTCACCCACTCCCCCTGTCCACCCCAACTCCGCCTGCACACCCCAACTCACCGCGGGATACGCCGCCAGCCCTCCCCTCCCGTGCCTCCGCGACACCTCTTCCACTTCGTCCGCTTCCGCCCGTGCCGGCTCTCCGAGGCGAGCCCTTTCGCGGGCGGCCCCGGACGCGGTAGGCGTAGACCCATGGAATGGCTGCCGCGCGTCGGCCTCTTCGAGCTCCACGACCTCGACCGCACCCCCGCCGTGTTGCGCACCCTGCACACCGAGTCCATCACCACGATCTACCGGCTGACAGACGCCGCACGCGAGTACTCCCGCCCCCTGGCCCTGGCCCTGCGCTCGGGTGCCGACCACCGGATCGTCGACCTGTGCGCGGGCTCCGGCGGACCGGTGCCACTCATCCAGCGCCGGCTGCACGCCGAAGGCGTCCACACCCAGGTGACGCTGACGGACCTGGTGCCCAACGTGCCCGCGTTCGAGCGCGTCGCCGCCGCGAACCGGCGGCGGCTGCCGTCGTGCTGCTCGGTCAGCCACATGCCCGGTCCGGTGGACGCCACGGACTGCCGGGTGGAGGGGACGCGCACGATCTACGGCGCCTTCCACCACTTCCCGCCGCCACTGGCCACGCGCATGCTGCAGAACGCCGTCGACACCCGGCAGCCCATCGTCGTGGTCGACACCAAGCGGTCGTTGGTCTACGTGCTGTTCTTCCCGTTCTTCCTCACGCTGGCGGTGCTGCTGGCGGCGCCGTTCCAGCGCAACCCGCTGCCGCGCTACCTGTTGCGGCTGGCGCTGACCTACCTCGTACCGGTGCTGCCGTTCATGATGTTCTTCGACAGCGTCGTGTCGTTCCTGCGCATGTACGGGCGCGCGGAACTACGCAGGATGGTCAACGGCCTGGACCGCACCGAGTCGTTCACGTGGACGATCGGCGTCGAGCCAGGCTTCACCGGCGCCCAGTACCTCGTCGGCGTCCCGAAGTGATCAGCGACGGCCGTGCGAGGAGACGATCTTGAGCACGGCGCGCTCCAGCGCGTAGTCGGCGTCGGCCGCCACGCCCTTCACGTCGGCGTTGAGGCCCGCGACCACCTGCATCGCGTCGGCGAGCCCCGACTGGTCCCAGCCGCGCGACTGCGCCTGCGCCTTCTTGATCTTCCAGGGTGGCATGCCGAGCGGTCCGGCCAGGCTGAACGGGTCGCCCCTGCCCACCGCGGACACGCGCGCGACCGTGCGCACGGCGTCCGCCAGCGCGTCCGCGACCAGCACGTGCGGCACACCGAGCTGCATGGCCCAGCGCAACGCCTCCATCGCGCCCGCTCGGTCCCCGGTGACGGCCTTCTCCGCGACCGCGAACCCGGTCACCTCGGCCTTGCCCTGGTGGTAGCGGCGGATCTCCTCGACCGTGACCTTGCCGTCGGTGTCCGACACGAGCTGCGACGCCGCCGCGGCCAGCTCGCGCAGGTTCGTGCCCACGGCGTCGATCAGCGTCGTGACGGCCTCCGGGTCGATCTTGCCGCCCGCCCGCCGCACCTCGTTGCGCACGAACGCCTCGCGCTCACCGGCCTTGGTGACCTTGGCGCACTCGGTGACGACGGCACCGGCCTTCTTCAGCTGACCGGGCAGGTCCTTGGCCGCCTTGCTGCGGCCACCGCCCGTGTGCACGACGACGAGCGTGACTCCGTCCGCCGGCGACTTGGCGTAGGAGAGCACCGTGTCGGCGATCTCCTTGCTGATGTCCTGCGCGTTCTGCAGGACGATCACCCTGCCCTCGGCGAACAGCGACGGGCTCACCAGTTCGGCGAGCTCCGGAGGCGTGAGTTCAGTCACCGGGACGCGGGTCAGGTCGGCGGTCGGATCGGCCTCGCGTGCTGCCTCTAGAGCCGCCCGAACAGCCCGTTCGACCAGCAGCTCCTCCTCGCCGACGACGAGGTGCAGTGACTCCGGTGCGCTCACGTTCCGCATCCTCCCACGTCCCGGATCGTGGACGATGCTGGCTGAGCGACGGGCGTTTGCCGTAGCTTGATGGCCACAACTGAACACCGCTCATCCAGAGGGGCAGAGGGACCGGCCCGAAGAAGCCCCGGCAACCGGCGTCAGCGCAGCGTCTTCACCGCGCGCGGACGATCACGGTGCCAATTCCGACCCGTTCGATTTCGCGGGAAAGATGAGGAGATACCTCGCGATGACTGCTGTCTCTGTGCCCACGAGCACCAAGTTCGACCTCGGCCCCGCCCGCGCGCTGCTGTGTCGGGAGTGCGGCAACGAAACCCCTCTCGCTCCCGAGTACGCCTGTCTCGAGTGTTTCGGGCCGCTGGAAGTGGCCTACGACTTCGGGAAGATCCGGCGCGAGGACATCGAAGCCGGCCCCAGGTCCATCTGGCGCTACCGCGGCCTCCTCCCCGTTCCGTCCACTGTGGAACAGCACCCGAACACCGACCCCGGCGGCACCCGCCTGGTCGAGGCGCACAACCTCGCCAAGGCACTGGGCGTCCGCAAGATCTGGGTGAAGGACGACACCGGCAACCCCACCCACTCGTTCAAGGACCGCGTGGTCGGCGTCGCCCTGGCCGCCGCCCGCGAGCTCGGCTTCAAGGTGCTGGCCTGCCCGTCGACCGGCAACCTGGCGAACGCCGTCGCCGCGGCCGCCGCCCGCGCGGGCTGGCAGTCGGTCGTCCTCGTCCCCTCCAACCTCGAGCGCGCCAAGATCCTCATGAGCGCCGTCTACGAAGGCGCCCTGATCGCGGTCGACGGCAACTACGACGACGTCAACCGCCTCGCCCAGGAACTCGCCGCGGAGAACGAGGACTGGGCGTTCGTCAACGTCAACGTCCGCCCGTACTACGCGGAAGGCTCGAAGACGCTCGGCTACGAGGTCGCCGAGCAGCTCGGCTGGCGCCTGCCCGACCAGATCGTGGTGCCCATCGCCTCCGGCTCGCAGCTCACCAAGGTCGACAAGGCGTTCCGCGAGCTCAGCGAACTCGACCTCGTCGAGGCCACGCCGTACAAGGTGTTCGGCGCGCAGGCCACCGGCTGCTCCCCGATCTCCGCCGCCTACAAGGCGGGCCACGACGTCATCCGCCCGGTCCGCCCGGACACCATCGCCCGCTCGCTGGCGATCGGCGCCCCCGCCGACGGCCCGTACGTGCTCGACGCGGTCCGCCGCACCAACGGCGCCATCGAGGACGTGACCGACGAAGAGGTCGTCGAGGGCATCAAGCTCCTCGCCCGCACTGAGGGCATCTTCGCCGAGACCGCCGGCGGCGTGACCGTGGCGACGGCGAAGAAGCTGATCGAGGCAGGACAGCTCGACCCGGACGCGGAGACCGTGCTGCTGATCACCGGCGACGGCCTGAAGACCCTCGACGCGCTCGGCGACACGATCGGCCCGCGCGCGACGGTCCCGCCGTCGGCCGAAGCCGTCATCAAGGCCCTGGGCTAAAAGCGTCTCGGCCTGAAAGCCAACGGGCTGCGAGCTTCCCGGCTGCGAGCTTCCGTGCTGGGCATCACCACCCTTCCGGCTCGGGAACGTGACCGCGTTCCCGAGCCGCGTCGTTCGTGCTCATCACCTGCACGGCTCCTCAGAACGCGATCGCGTCGGTTTCAACCCAGCCGGTGCGCGGAAACCGGCGCAGGCTCTCCACCACGTGCGGCCCGGCCGGCTCCACGTCCGCGCGCCATGCCGCAATCCGTTGCGGCCACGGGCTTTCGAGCTTCAACACGTTGTAGTAGTAGTCGTGCCAGTCGCGCGGAGCGATCCGCAGACCGTCGTCGAACACGTGCTCCGAGACGAGGTCGTACGCCTCCTCCGGCGTCTCCGCCTGCGTGGGCGGGAGCACGTGTGTCGCCGTCGCACGGTAGGTGAGTGCGCGTACGCCGTCGGCGACCGTTTCGCAGATGTAGAAACCGAAATCGGGCTTGAGCTCGTCGTGCGGCCACGGCGTGGCCGAGTAGTTCAGCTGCCACATCGCCCACCCGAACCCCGCGTTGGCGCCGGCGATCGGGTGGCGAGCGTTGTACAACCTGACCCAGACCATCTCTTCTCCTTCGTACGATTCGGTTTCCCGGCAACACCGCCAGGTCTCCGTCCTTGTCCGTGCGCAACACCAACGCGCCTCCCGACCGCAACACGTCGATCACGTGCGGGCTCGGGTGCCCGTACCTGTTGCCCTCGCCGACACTCACCAGCGCGACCCGCGGCCGCACGGCTTCGAGGAACGCCGGCAACGAGTACCGCGACCCGTGATGCGGCACCTTCAGCACCTCGGCACTGAGGTCCGGCTCCCCCAGCAACGCCGCCTGACCCGCCAGTTCGACGTCGCCGGTGAGCAACACCCGGCCGGCCCTCGTGTGCGCCTTCAGCACGAGCGAGTAGTCGTTCACCGTCGTGTTCCCGTCCTCGGCGACAGGCGGCCGCCGCGGACCCAGCACCTCTAGCTCGAGCCCAGGCAGGGCGTAGCGCTCCCCCGCCTTCGGCTCGATCACCCGCACCCCGTGGGCGCGGGCCTTTACGTTGACCTCCCTCCAAGCCCACTCGGGCTCCTTGAGCGGTCCGACCGCCACCGCCCCCACCGCACGCCCGGTGAGCACGGCGTCGAGTCCGCCCACGTGGTCCGCGTGCAGGTGCGTCAGCACGAGGAGCGGGATCTTCTTGATTCCCAACGTCTTCAGGCACCGGTCCACCGCACCGGGATCGGGCCCGGTGTCGACGAGAACCGCCCTGTCGGCGTCGTCGGTGGCGAGCACGAGCGCGTCGCCTTGCCCGACATCGCAGCTCAGGACCTTCCACCCTGCTGGTGGCCAGTCAGGAGCCACGACCTTCAACGGCACCAGCACCACGAAGCCGCCGACGAGAACCGCGACGATCAACGTGCGCGTCTTCTTGAGCCGCAACAACAACACCGTCACCGCCACGACCACCGTCAGCGCGACCGCCCCGGTCCAGCCCTTGGGCCAGCCGACCGCCGCACCGGGCACGGTCGCCGCCTGCCGGCCGACCTGGACCAGCCACGTCACGGCGGGCCCCGCGACGCGAACGAGCAGCTCCGCCGCTCCCGGCCACCACGGCGCGATGACCGCCGCCAGCACACCCAGAACCGTGGCAGGTGCGACCACCGGTCCCGCGACGAGGTTCGCCACCACCGACACGAGACTCACCTGACCGCTCAGTCCCGCCACGACCGGAGCGGTGACAAGGCTCGCCGCCGTCGGAACGACGACCGCCTCAGCCACCCCGTTCGGCACGCCGCGCTGCTTCAACGCCCGCGCCCACCTCGGCGCGAGCAGCACCAGCGCGGCCGTCGCGATCACCGACAACGCGAAGCCTGGATCGCCGCCAAGTGCGGGATCGACGACGACCAGGACAAGCACGGCGGCCGCGAGGCTGGGCACCGCGGAGCGTTCCCGCCCCAGCCCCAACGCCAGCAGTGCGACGGCACCCATGACGGCGGCTCGGAGGACGCTGGGTTCCGGGCCGGCCAGGAGCACGAAGCCCACCAGCGCCACCAGCGCGGCACCGGCCGCCTTGCGCGGGCCGAGCTTTCTGAGGAGCAGGTAGACCGCTCCGCAGACGATCGCCAGGTTCGCCCCGCTCACAGCGAGCAGGTGAGCCAAGCCCGCCGCACGGAACTCGTCGACGATGCGCGGCACCATCTGTTCGGTGTCGCCCACGACCAGCGCGGGGAGCAGACCGGCTTCTTCGTCGTCCAAGACCGCGCTGGCTTGCCGTAGACCGTCACGGTGGTCGTCCGCCCAGGTTTGCCAGGGTGGCGGGGGCCGCGGGTCGATCGGCGGGCCACGGACCCGCAGGAGAGCGGAGGCCAGGTCGCCGCCGCGGGGCGGCGCGAGCGTGCCTTTCGCCGTGACTCGTTGCCCCGGCAGGAGATCGCGCCACTTGTCCGCTGGTGCCAGCAGCACCAGTCGGGCGCCGTCGTCGGTGCTGGCCTTGATGATGACGTGGCCGACTCCTGCCCGCTGGCCGCCGAACCCGTCGGCGCGGATGCCCTTCGGTCTCGTGTCCAGCTCGACGGTCAGGGTGGTGCCGCGGCCTTCGTTCGCGGCCAGGCGGAGCGGGTGGGTCTCGGCTCTCAGGACGTTGCTGCCCACCCAGGCCGCGGCCACCGGGCCGGAGATCAGCAGGGCTATGGCGCAGGTCCTGGTCCACCAGGCTTTGCGCCAGGCCGCGAAGCCGACGGCTCCGGCTGCCAGGCCGGTGGCGACGGCCGACTGCCAGTTGAGGAAGAGCCCGGCCACGGCGGTGGCCCACATGGCTGCCGCGGCGGGGACCAGGCGGTAGTCGTGGGTCTGGGGGTGTTTGCGGGGCACCGGCTCCTCCTTTCGCTGAGAGGTCTGAGTTGGGAGAGGTCTGAGTCCAGGGAGGGGTTCGGGTGGCTGGGTTCGGGGAGGGTGGGTTCGGGAACGGTGAGTTCCGGGAGGGGCGGGTTCAGGGAAGGGCTGGAGCCAGCCGGAAGCCGGGATCCGGCGGGGCTCAGCGGGACCAGCTCAGCGGGACCACGGCTGGTGCAAGGTCGGAGTCAATGCAAGGCCGGGGTCGGTGGGAGTGGCAGGCAGATCGCGAGACGGCAGGGAGGCCGTGTCCGCTGCGGTGGGGCTTGCTGGGGTTTTCCGGGCGGCGGCGGAGTGGGCCCGACTTCGGTGCTGGAGCGGCAATCGGCGCGGAGCCGGAGTTCGGTGCGGGCGGCGGGCCGTGGGCGTGGGTGGCTCCGGTCGCGTGCCGGTCACGTGTGGACGAGTTCGGTGAGCTTGGCGAGTTTCGAGTCGCCTATGCCCTCGATGTCGCGGAGCTCGTCCACCGAGGCGAACGGGCCTTTGCGGGTGCGGTGGTCGACGATGCGCTGAGCTGTCACCGGGCCCACGCCGGGAAGTGTGTCGAGTTCGGTGGCGGTGGCGGTGTTCAGGTTCAGCTTGGGCGGAGGGCCGTTCGGGGCGTTGGCCGCTGCCGGCGGTGGGATGCCCACGGCGATCTGCTCGCCGTCGGTGAGTTTGCGGGCCAGGTTGAGGGCGTGGAGGTCCGTACCGGGCTTCGGGCCTCCTGCCAGGTGGAGGGCGTCGGCCACCCGTGCGCCGGAGGTGACCGTCACGAGGCCGGGGGTGGGCACCTCGCCGATGACGTTCACGATCAGCTCTTGGGCCGGGGCCGTGGTGCTGACCAGGGCCAGGGCGGGAGCCGGTTCGGCGGCGGGGCTCTGCCACCAGCTGCCCAGGCCGATCACCGTGCAGGCGACGGCCACGCCTGCGGCCAGCAGACCCTTGCGGGGCAGGCGAGGCAGGGTGAAGCGGCGGCGGGGTGTGCCGTGTTCGTCCGAGTCCTCCGAGCGTGCGAAGACCAGGGTCGGGTCGGCTCGCACCTTCTCGGCCAGTGCGGCCAGGCGTTCGCTCGGGCGGTCGTCCTGTTGAGGGCGGGGAAACATGCCGGCGACGTTACGGAGCCGGGCGGGTGGGGAGGTGGGGTCAACTGCCGAACTGTGGATTACTCACCGGTTGTGGACAAGTCGCGATCACTCGCCCTGCGGAGACCCGGAACTGTCGGGGGTGTGTGGGATGCTGTCGGGTCCTCCCGGCAGCACGACGACGCCCAGCACGCCGGGGCCCGTGTGGGCGCCGATGACCGCGCCGACCTCGGAGATCACGCAGCCCGTCGAGCCGGGGATGCGTTCGTCCAGGCGGGTCGCCAGCTCGGCGGCGCGTTCGGGGGCGGCCAGGTGGTGCACGGCGAGACCGACGGGGCCGTCGCCTGCCGCGGCCGCCGCGAGGTCGACCAGGCGGCCGACGGCGCGGCCCATCGTGCGCACCTTCTCCAGCGGCACGATCCGGCCGTCTTCCATGTGCAGCAACGGCTTCACGGCCAGCGCTGTCCCCACGAGTGCCGCCGCCGTGCCGATTCGGCCGCCGCGCCGCAGGTGGTCGAGCGTCTCCAGGCAAAAGAACATCCGGGTCTGCTGGGCCGTGGAGGTCGCGGCCTCCTCCACCTCGGCGTGCGAGTGCCCGGCGGCGACGGCCGCGCAGGCGCGCAGGACAGCGAACCCGAGCCCCATGCCCGTTGAGCGCGAGTCGACCACGCGGATGCGGGACGGATCGACCTCCTCGGCCGCCAGCCGTGCGGCCTCCCACGTCCCAGACAGCTCACGAGAGAGATGCACGGACACGATCGCGTCGGACGACGACAGCACGTCCCGGTACACGTCTGCCATCTCGCCGGGTGTGGGGCGCGACGTTGTCACCCTGCGGTGCTCCGCGAGGGCTCCGGCCAGCTCGGACGGGCCGAAGTCGACGCCGTCGAGGCGCCCGGCACCGTCCACCGCCACGTGCAACGGCACCACGGTGATCGAATGGCGCTTCGCGAACCCCTCAGGCAGGTATGCCGTGGAGTCGGTGACGATGGAGATGCGCACGAGCGACGAGCCTACGGTGCTCACTACTCGGGGGTGTTCAGCGCCACGGACGAGATGAGCGCGGCCATCGCCTTGCCCACGAGCTCGTGACCCTCCCAGCCCCAGTGCATACCGTCGGGGTTTCCCGCACCGGACCGCACGTGCTCACCGATGACCGCGGGCAGGTCGAGCAACGGCACTCCCGCACCTGCGGCCCATCCACGCACAGCAGACACCGCAGCTGCGTGCCCCTGATGCGCGAACGCGTAAGTCGGTGCCTTGTGCACGGACGGCACGATCCCGACCGCGGGCATCGTGTACTGGAGGTTGCGCACCGACTGGAGCATGTCCCGCAGGTACCGCGCCGTCAGCGCAGGCGGCAAAGACGCACGCGTATAGGGCGCCAACCGCGGTTGAAGGTCCTGATAGCGCGCACGGACCCACCGTCGCAACCAGTCCGGCCGCACGTAACGCAGCCCTTCGCGCAGATACGTGGGCAACGGCGACGGCAGCGTGTCCATGCTGCCCACGGCGAACACCAGCACGTCCGTCCGAGGCAGCAACGACCAGATCCGCGGGTCGCCGGTCAACGCCCACCAGGCGTCCCTGGCCGTCCACCCGAAACCGGCGGCCAGCTCCGCCGAACCGCCCAGCTCGGCGGCGCAGATGTTGTGCCACAGCCGCGGATGGTCGGCGGGCAGCGGTCCCGACGGCCCGAAGAACGACAGCGAGTCGCCGAGGACCAGCAGTCTCAACGCGTGGTGCCCGCGTTGTACGACGTCAGCCGCCACTGGTCGTCGCGGCGGGTGAACACCGTCCAGTGGCAGTTCGAGATGCCGCCGAGCTGCGACCAGTTCTGCACCGGCAGGCCGAGCAGCCGGCCGGTCAACGCGCTGATCAGGCCGCCGTGCGCGCACAGCAGCACGGTCGCGGAGAACTCCGCGTCCACCTCGTGCACGACCTGGATGGCACGCTCGGCGACGTCGACCCGCGACTCGCCGTCGGGCGGCGTGAACGTCGGGTCCGTGCGCCAGACCGAGACCGCGCCCGGCCACTCCCGCTCCACCTCGGCCACGTTCAGGCCCTGCCACTTGCCGAGGTGGGTCTCGCGCAGCCGCGCGTCGATCCGCAACGGCACGTCCGCCGACGACGTGAACACCTTCGCGGTCTCCCGCGCGCGTTGCAGGTCGGAGGCCACGACGACCTCCGGTTCGAAGCCGGCGAGCACCGGCACGGCGAACCGGGCCTGGTTCAGGCCGGTCTCGGTGAGAGCCGAGTCCAGATGGCCCTGCAGGCGGCCTGTCGCGTTGTAGTCGGTCTCACCGTGCCGCCACAGCACGAGCCGGCTCAGGGCCATCAGCTACCTCATTCAGCCGTGGACTCGGCGGGGACGTCCGCTTCGAACTCGATGCGCGGGCAGTCCTTCCACAGCCTCTCCAGGCCGTAGAAGCTGCGCTCCTCCGTGTGCTGCACGTGCACCACGACGTCCACGAAGTCCAGCAGGACCCAACGGCCCTCGCGGGTGCCTTCGCGGCGCACCGGCTTCGAGCCGGCTTCCCGCAGCTTTTCCTCGATGTTGTCGACGATCGCACCGACCTGCCGCTCGTTGGGAGCGGACGCGATCACGAAAACGTCCGTGATCACGAGCTGGTCGGAGACGTCGAGCACCGTCACGTCGTGCGCCTTCTTGTCGGCCGCTGCGTTCGCCGCGACCAGCGCCAGCCGTCGTGCCTCGTCGGTGGCTGCCACGTCACTCCTCTGACTTCCGGTGCGCGTCGATACGCCCACACGAGTTACTGAGGGTACCGGCGTGCGCCAAACCGCCTCGTCTCCCCCAGGCATGGCGAAGGCCACCTCAGCGCCCTGAGGTGGCCTTCGCCCGCCGAGAATCAGATCGGGCGGACCTGCTGGGCCTGCGGCCCCTTCTGGCCCTGTCCGACCTCGAACTCGACCTTCTGGTTCTCCTCGAGCGAGCGGAAACCCTTGGACTGGATCTCCGAGTAGTGCACGAAGACGTCAGCCGAGCCGTCGTCGGGGGCGATGAAGCCGAACCCCTTCTCGGCGTTGAACCACTTCACGGTGCCTGTAGCCAAAGTCTTGCCTTCCACGAACCAGCAACAACCCGCTGATTGTTGCTCCCCGGGCCTGAGGATGCACGTAAAATCCACTCGAAGGTGGTCACGACTCGGAGTACAGGCCCGTTTTGGCGATGTACTGGACCACTCCGTCCGGAACCAGGTACCACACCGGCTGGCCCGCCGCGGTCCGCGCGCGGCATCCGGTGGAGGAGATCGCCATGGCCGGGACCTCGACGAGCGTCACCGCTCCGGGAGGCAGGTGCCGGTCGTTCAGCGTGTAGCCCGGACGGGTGACGCCGATGAAATGTGCCAGCTCGAACGCGTCGGCGGCGCGCTTCCAGGACAGGATCTGTTCCAGCGCGTCGGCGCCCGTGATGAAGAAGAGCTCCGCGTCCGGGTACTGCTTCTTCAGGTCGGTGAGCGTGTCCACGGTGTAGGTGGGGCCGCCGCGGTCTATGTCCACGCGGCTGACCGAGAACCGGGGGTTGGAGGCCGTGGCGATGACCGTCATCAGGTAGCGGTCCTCGGCGGGCGAGACCTCCCGCGACGCCTTCTGCCACGGCTCACCTGTCGGCACGAAGATCACGCGGTCGAGGTCGAACCTGGCCTGCACCTCGCTGGCGGCCACGAGGTGGCCGTGGTGGATCGGGTCGAACGTGCCACCCATGACGCCGATGCGCATCGGACCAGCGTAGACCGGCGCCGGGCCGCTCCCGAGACCTGGCGCCGGTCGTACTGATCACACCGCACGGCCCAGGGGGAGGACGGGCCGTGCGGGGTCGCGGCCCACCCCGAAGCAGAGCCGCGCGGAGGAGGAACGCACTGCTCCGTTCCGCCTTACGCGGTTCCGCGAAGATTTTTCCTACCAGGCCACCACGAGCCTCACCGGCCCTCTGACGAGCGATCCCCGCCGGAACTCGACGGGTTCGGCGAGGCGGAGGCCCGGCATGCGGCGCAGCAGGGTGCCCAGCGCGACCTTCAGCTCCATCCGCGCCAGCTGCGAGCCCAGGCAGAAGTGGATGCCGTGACCGAACTGCAGGTGGCGGCCGGCGTCGCGGTCGACGTCCAGCTCGTCCGCGGCCGCGAACACCGTCGCGTCGTGGTTCGCCGACGAGACCACCACCAAGACGGCTTCGCCTGCCTTGACCAGCGCGTTCCCGACCTGGACGTCCTCGGTCGCGATGCGGGGGAAGCCCGCGCCGCTACCCAGCGGGACGTACCGCAGCAGCTCCTCGATGGCGTTCGGCAGCTTCTCCGGGTGCTCGCGCAGGTCCTTCAAGTCGTCCGGGTGCTCCAGCAGCGTCACGACACTGTTGGAGATCATGTTCGCCGTCGTCTCGTGCCCCGCGACGAGCAGCGTGATGCCGAAGTGGACGAGTTCTTCCTCGCTGAGCCGGTCTTCGTTGTCCCGTGCGGCTACAAGTGCGCCCATCAGGTCGTTCGTGGGATGTGCGCGGCGTCGGGCGACCAGTTCGGTGAAGTACGCGTGCAGCTTCGTCACGCCGTCCAGTGCTTCTTCCGGCGTGTGGCCGCCGACGGTCGCGAGCACCTGGTTGGACCACTTGCGGAACTCGTCGCGGTCCTCGAACGGCACCCCGAGCAGCTCGCAGATGACCGCGACCGGGAACGGCATGCTGAAGCCTTCGACCAGGTCACCGGGGTTGTCCAGGCGGTCGAGCAGGTCGTCGGTGATCTGCTGTGCCCGCGGCCTCAGCTCCTCGACGCGCCGGACCGTGAACGCCTTGGAGACCAGCCTGCGCATGCGGGCGTGGCTTTCGCCGTCGTGCGTGAGGATGGAGCCGCCCGGTGCGATGAGCGGCTGCATCCTCGGCACGTCTTGACCGACGGTTCTCGCGCGACTGAACCGCGGGTCGCCGAGTACGAACTTCGTCTCTTCGTATGTCGTGACGAGCCACCCCTCGCCGCCGTAGGGGAACGTCACGCGCGAGACAGGTTCCTCGCGCCGTAAGTGTTCGTACGTCGGGTCAAGGGTGAGACCGACAGTTTCGGAGAACGGGTACGTGGGAGCCACATACCCGAACGTAGAGCTACGCCTTCGGCCGCGTGTGGCCTTCGCCCCACACGACCCATTTGGACGAAGTCAGCTCGGACAGGCCCATCGGACCACGTGCGTGCAGCTTCTGCGTCGAGATGCCGATCTCGGCGCCCATGCCGAACTCCGCGCCGTCCGTGAAGGCCGTGGACGCGTTGACGAACACCGCTGCCGCGTCCACACGTGCCGTGAACGTGCGTGCGGCCGCGACGTCGTTCGTCACGATGGCCTCGCTGTGACCCGAGCCGTAGGTGGCGATGTGCTTCACGGCGTCTTCGAGGGAGTCGACGACCTTCGCGGCGATGTCGAGGCTCAGGTACTCGGTGCCCCAGTCGTCGTCGGTCGCGCCGACGACATCCGCCTGCTGCGCGAACTGCTCGTCGCCGTGGATCGTGACGTTCTCCTGCTGCAACGCCTTGGTGATGCGCGGGACGAACTCCTGCGCGACGTCCTTGTGCACCAGGACGGACTCCGCCGCGTTGCACACGCTCGGACGCCGCGTCTTGGCGTTGAGGACGATCGACTCGGCCATGTCGAGATCGGCGTTCGCGTCCACGTAGACGTGGCAGTTGCCCACGCCGGTCTCGATGGTGGGAACCGTCGCCTGCTCGACCACGGCGTTGATCAGACCGGCGCCGCCGCGCGGGATGACCAGGTCGACGAGGCCGCGGGCGGTGATGAGGTGCGTGACGGACGCCCGGTCGTGGCACGGCAGCAGCTGCACGCAGTCGGCGGGCAAGTTCACGCCTTCGAGCGCGTCGCGCAGGACGGCGACGAGCGTGGTGTTGGAGTGCTCGGCGGTCGAGGAGCCCCGCAGCAGCGCGGCGTTGCCCGACTTCAGCGCGAGGCCGGCGGCGTCGACCGTGACGTTCGGGCGGGCCTCGTAGACCATGCCGACGACGCCCATCGGGACGCGGACCTGCTTGAGCTCGAGACCGTTCGGCAGGACTCCGCCGCTGAGGACCTGGCCGATCGGGTCGGGCAGGCCGGCGACCGTCTCCAGGCCGGTGGCGACGCCGTCGATGCGGGACTCGTTCAGCGCGAGCCGGTCGAGGATGCCGTCCGGGAGCCCTGCGGCCCTGCCCGCTTCGAGGTCCTTCTGGTTCGCCTCGATGATCTCCGGGGCGCGGCGGCGGAGGGCGGCGGCCATCTCGTGCAGCGCGGTGTCCTTGCGCTCACGGGTGGCGAGGACTAGTTCGTCGGCGGCGACACGGGCGCGGCGGGCGGCCGCATGCACCTGGTCTCGCAGGTCATCAGTCACGGCAGACAGCTTACGACCTGCGGCTCAGCCCCCGGGAACGGTATTTCGCACTGCGGGATGGCAGCCGTCCGACGGGCCGCGCCGCCGCGTCTTACGTCCTGCGAAGCTCGGTTCGGCTGACAGCGAACTCACCGCCGCTGCGGAGCGGCGGCCGTCAAACACTGTCAGACCTCCCTGGCAAGCTGCTCTCCATGGACGACATCGCGCTGCGAGATCTGGCGGAAGAACGGCTTCGGGCACTGGCGGGCCCGGAGGCGGTGCTGCGCGAGGACCAGTGGACGGCGATCCACACGCTCGTGGCCCAGCGCCGCAGGGCTCTGGTCGTCCAGCGGACCGGCTGGGGCAAGTCGGCCGTGTACTTCATCGCCACGGCGTTGCTGCGGCAGCTCGGCGAGGGGCCCACGGTCATCGTGTCGCCGTTGCTCGCGTTGATGCGCAACCAGATCGACGCCGCGGCACGAGCGGGTGTGCACGCGGTGACGATCAACTCGGCGAACACCGACGAGTGGGACGCCGTGCAGGAGCAGGTCGCGGCGGGCGAGGTCGACGTGCTGCTGGTGAGTCCCGAGCGGTTGAACAACCCGGACTTCCGGGACGCGGTGCTGCCGTCGCTGACGGCGTCGGCGGGCATGCTCGTCGTCGACGAGGCGCACTGCATCTCGGACTGGGGGCACGACTTCCGGCCCGACTACCGCAGGCTGCGGACGTTGCTGACGGAGCTGCCGGTGGGCGTGCCGGTGCTCGCGACGACGGCGACGGCCAACGACCGGGTGGTGCACGACGTCACCGAGCAGCTCGGGCTCGGTGCCGAGGAGGGCACGCTGGTGCTGCGCGGGCCGCTCGACCGCGACAGCCTGCGCTTGTCGGTGGCGGTGCTGCCGACGGCGGAGGCGCGGCTCGGGTGGCTGGCCGAGCAGCTCGACCGGCTGCCGGGGTCGGGGATCATCTACACGCTCACGGTCGCGGCGGCGGACGACATCGCGGCGTTCCTGGCCTCGCGCGGCTTCGCGGTGGCCGCGTACTCGGGCAAGACCGAGCCCGCCGAGCGGGAGCGGGCAGAGGAAGACCTACTGAACAACCGGGTGAAGGCGCTCGTCGCCACGTCGGCGCTGGGCATGGGGTTCGACAAGCCGGACCTGGGGTTCGTCGTGCACGTCGGCGCGCCGTCCTCGCCGATCGCGTACTACCAGCAGATCGGGCGTGCGGGCCGCGGTGTCGAGCGGGCCGAGGTGGTGCTGCTGCCGGGGCACGAGGACCGGGACATCTGGGCCTACTTCGCGTCGCTCGCCTTCCCGGCGGAGGCAGTGGTGCGGCAGGTGCTGGCCGCACTCGACGGGGCGGGGCGCCCGTTGTCGACGGCAGCGCTGGAACCGATGGTGGAGCTGTCCCGCGGGCGGCTCGAAGTCGTGTTGAAGGTGCTGGACGTTGACGGCGCGGTGCGGCGGGTGCGGGGCGGCTGGGAGTCGACCGGGCGGCCCTGGGAGTACGACGGCGAGCGGTACGCGCGCATCGCGCAGGCCCGCAAGGCCGAGCAGCAGGTGATGATCAAGTACCTGCGGACCTCCGAGTGCCGGATGAAGTTCCTCCAGGACCAGCTCGACGACCCGAGCTCGCACGAGTGCGGGCGGTGCGACAACTGCACGGGCGAACGGGTGTCGGTGGAGGTGTCCGAGGTCGCGGCGGAGGCGGCGCGCGAACGGCTGCTGCGTCCCGGTGTCGACGTGGCGCCGCGCAAGATGTGGCCGACAGGCATGGCCGCGATCGGGGTGCCGTTGTCGGGCAAGATCGGTGCGGGTGAGGTGGCGGCGACCGGGCGGGCGCTGGGCAGGCTCACCGACATCGGCTGGGGCAACCGCTTGCGCGATCTGCTCGGGGACGCGCCGGACCGGGAGATCCCGGACGACGTGTTCGCGGCGTGCGTGAAGGTGCTGTCGGCGTGGGGCTGGGACGAACGGCCGGTCGGCGTGGTGACGGTCGGCTCCCGGCGGCGTCCCGCGCTGGTGGGCAGCTTCGGGCAGAAGATCGCGGCGATCGGACGGCTGCCGCTGCTCGGCCAGGTCTGGCTCGGCGAGTCGACGCACCGGGCCAACTCCGCGCAGCGGCTGGCGGGGCTGGTGCGGTCGGGCGAGGTGCCGGACCTGTCCGGAGTGGACGGTCCGGTGCTGCTGGTGGACGACCACGTCGACACCGGCTGGACCATGACGGTGGCGGCACGGATGCTGAGGAAGGAGGGGGTGCCCGCGGTGCTGCCGTTCGCTCTCGCCGTGACGAACTGAGGACTGCCCGGCAAGGGTGAGGCTCGGCTCCGGGGTGGCCCGGCTCGGTGCAGGGCGGCTCGGTGCAGGGCGGCTCGGGTGCGGCCCGTCCTGGGCCTGGGTGGTCCCGCAGCAGCCCGGTCGGGCCGCAGCCCGGTGGGGCGGGGCCTGGCGGCACGGCCCTGGTGCGAACGGTCCCGACCCGGCCTGGTGTGGGTGGACCTGCCCAGCTCTGATGCGGCCCGAACTCGGCGGCCTGACGCGGTGCGGTTTCGGCGCAGCACGGTTCCGGCGCAGCACGGTTCCGGCGCAGCACGGTTCCGGCGCAGCACGGTTCCGGCGCGGTGCCGGCCAGACGCGGGCCGGATCGGACACGGCGCGAGGCGTGACGTCGCGGGCTTCGGCGCGGCACGGCCTCGGCGGCACGCGGTTCTGGTGTGGTCCTGGGCCGGTGTGCCACTGTCGTCGCCATGACTCCGGACGTCGTGCGGTTCCGGCAGGCCGACCTCCTCGCCGGGCTGTACCGGCGGTTCGGGCCGGTGGTGCGGGTGGAGCCGTACACCTACCTGCTCGGGCCGGAGGCGAACCGGTTCCTGTTCGCGCACGCCGAGCTGTTCGAGGTGGAGCGGGCGTTCCAGTCGCTCGTTCCGGTGGACGGGCCGACGTCGTTGATCGTCAGCGACGGCGAGAACCACAGGCGGCGGCGCCGGGTTGTCCAGCCCGCGTTGGCGCATCGGCAGATCGCGAGCTACGTGCCGGTCATGGAGGCCAACGCGGAGGCGACGCTCGACGCGTGGCGGCCAGGGCAGGAGGTCGACGCTTACCAGGAGTTCCGCAGGGCGATCCGGCGCAGCACGATCCACGCGTTGTTCGGCGAGGACCTGGCGCGGGACGCGGACTTCTTCGGCGCGCACCTGCAGGTGCTGATCAACCTGATCGACAGCAACCCCGCGATGATCACGTTGCTGCGGCGCACGAAGGCACCGGCCTGGCGTGACGCGATGAGGGCTCGCAGGGCCGTGGACGCGCGGGTGTACAAGGCGATCGAGGAGACGCGGCAGGGCAGGTCGGCTGGTGACGTGCTCGCCTCTCTCGTGCGGGGCAACGAGCTGAGCGATCTTGAGGTGCGCGACCAGGTGGTCACGTTGATCGCGGCCGGGTACGAGACGACGAGTGCGGCGATGGCGTGGACGGTGTTCACTCTGTTGCGGCACAACGGTGTCTGGGAGCGTGCGCAGGAGGACGACGACTATCTGGCCTGTGTCGTCAACGAGACACTGCGGCTCTACCCGCCTGCCGTGGTCTCGGCGCGGGTGGCGGCGCAGCCGTTAGAGTTCGCCGGGAAGAAGGTCAAGGCGGGCGCGTTCCTGTTGTACAGCCCGTACGTCACCCACCGGCTGGCCGAGGTGTGGCCTGACCCGCTGCGGTTCGACCCCGGCCGGTGGGAGCGCAAGCCCGCGCCGCACGAGTTCCTGCCGTTCGGTGGCGGCCCGCACCGCTGCATCGGCGCCGGGCTGGCCACGACCGAGCTGACCGTGATGGCGAAAGCGTTGCTGCGCAGGCCGAAACCGGAGCTGCTCCCCCAGCGCGTCACGCCGACCGGGCTGGCCGCGATGCGGCCCAGGCGCGGCCTCAGAATCCGAGCAGCAGGCTGACCGTTGACGCGAGGCAGGCGAGCCCGCGCAGGTGGTTCCACCGCGTCCACGTGCGCAGGTACTCGGGCCAGCAGTCGGTGCGTTCGAGGCGGTTGTTCAGCGGCACGTTGACGACCATCGTCAACACGAACGCGCCGGCGAGGTACAGCAGGCCGCCCACGGCACGGCCGGTGAAGACCTCGACCCCGCAGAGCACGGCGGTGCCGAGGAAGACCAGCAGGAACAACGGGTTCTGGATGCGCGCGTTGATCCGGTGCATGGCCGCGCGGCCGTGCTTGGGCGGCAGGTCCGCGAGGCCCGGCATGACGGCGACGGAGAAGGCGAAGAACAGGCCCGTCATCAGGCCCGTGGCGGTGGCTGCGATCAACGTCGTCGTCCCCATGACACCTACTCTGACCGCGCCAGGCAGGACTCTCAATGCCAGTTCATCGCGGAGACTTGCTCGTTCGTCCAAAATCACGGGTATGACGGACGCACTGGGAGAGGCGCTGCACCTGTTGCGGATGTCCGGCACCTTCTACTGCCGCACTGAACTGGGCGAGCCGTGGGGTCTGACGATGCCGGACATGGCGGACTGCCTGTGGTTCCACGTCCTCACGAGCGGCCGGTGCGAGGTCGAGGTCGACGGCGGGCTTACCGCGCTCGCGCCTGGCGACGTGCTGCTCGTGCCCGGTGGCCAGGGACATCGGCTCTTCGGCGGTGACGCGGACGCCCCGCTGGTCACGACTCTGCCGCACACGTTCGAGACCGAGAGCTACGCGGTCCTCCGCCACGGCGGCGAAGGCGCGGCGACGCATCTCGTGTGCGGCGCGGTCCGGTTCGACGACCCCGCCGCGAAGCATCTCGTCGCCATGCTGCCGAACGTCCTGCACGTGCGGCAGGCCGACGACATGCGCGCCACGATCGCGCTGATGGCCGCCGAGGCGAAAGCGGTGCGCCCTGGCGGGGAGGCGGTCGTCACGCGGCTCGCGGACGTGCTGGTGGTCCAGACGATCCGCTCGTGGCTCGCGACGGACCCGGCGGCGCGCACCGGGTGGCTGGGCGCGTTGCAGGACCGGCAGATCGGGCAGGCGCTGGCGTCGATCCACCGTGATCCGGCGCGGCCGTGGACCGTTGAACGGCTCGCGAACGAGAGCGCGATGTCCCGGTCTGCGTTCGCGGCCCGGTTCGCCGATCTCGTCGGCGAACCGGCCATGCGCTACGTCACGCGGTGGCGGATGCACGTGGCGATGCACCGCCTGCGCAGCCGCGACAGCACGGTCAGCGAGATCGCCCACGGCCTCGGCTACGAGTCGGAGGCCGCGTTCAGCCGAGCCTTCAAGAGGATCGTCGGGGTCTCCCCCGGCCAGGTCCGAACCGGCTGAGCCCCTCCACGGCGGTCGCTTTCTGTGACAAGGTGACCACATGGCGGTTACTTCGGGAACGCATCGACTGCCCGTGCGCAAGCTCGTCGCCGCGTCCGCCGGCAACGCGGTCGAGTGGTACGACTGGGGCATCTACACGGCGTTCAGCATCTACTTCGCCACCCAGATCTTCCCCAGCGGCAACGAGACGGCCGCGCTGCTGAGCACGTTCGCCACCTTCGCGCTCGCGTTCTTCTTCCGCCCGCTCGGCGGCTACCTGCTCGGCCGGTTCGCCGACCTCAAGGGCAGGCGCACGGCGATGCTGCTCACGATCGCGCTGATGTCCGGCGGCTCCGTCGTGATCGGCCTGCTGCCGACGTTCGAGCAGGTCGGCTGGCTCTCGCCGGTGCTGCTCGTGCTCGCGCGCATCGCGCAGGGCATGGCGCTCGGCGGCGAGGTCTCGAACGCTTCCGCGTATCTCGGGGAGATCGCCGAGCCGAGCCACCGCGGGCGCTACTCGTCGTTCTTCTACATCTCGACGGGTGCGGCGGTGCTGGTGTCGTCGCTGCTCGGGTTCTTCCTGTCCCGCGGCCTCGACTCGGCCGCGATGGCCTCCTACGGCTGGCGCGTGCCGTTCCTGATCGGCGGTGTGCTCGGGCTGATCGGGTTGTGGCTGCGGCGGGCACTCCCGGAGACAGACCAGTTCGAAGAGAACCGCGCGAAGGCCGAGAAGCTGCGGAACCCGTTGCTGCTCACGCTGAAGGAACACCCGAAGGCCGTCGGCCAGCTCGTCGGCATCACGCTGCTCTCGACGCTGTGCTTCTACACGTTCTTCTCCGCGCTGACGCCGTTCGCCGTGAAGACGAAGGGCGCGGACGCCGTGGACGTGTTCCTGGCGTTGTCGATCGGGACCGTCGTGTTCATCGCGCTGCAGTACCCGCTGGGGTGGGCGGCCGACCGGTTCGGGCGCAAGCCGCAGATGCTGGTGTGGGCCGCGGCGATGGCGTTGCTGGTGGTGCCGCTGTCGTCGCTGGTCCGGCCGGGGCTGCTGAACCTGGTGATCGTCTTCTCGGTCGGGCTCGGCCTCTACACCGCGCTCACGTCGATCGCGCCCGCGATCATGAGCGAGCTGTTCCCGACCGAGCTGCGCGGGCTCGGCATCGGCGCCTGGTACAACCTGACCGTGGCGTTGTTCGGCGGCACGGCCCCGCTCGTCATCCAGGCCGTCGGCGGCACCGTGTTCTTCTGGTACGTCGCCGTGGCCGCGGTGATCACGTTCCTGGTGGTGCTCACGCTTCCGGAGACAAGGGGTGTTCGGTTGAGCTGAGGCAGAACTCGTTGCCCTCCGGGTCGGCCAGCACGAACCAGATGCCGTCCCGGCTCACCACCGACGCACCGAGGCCGACCAGCCGGGCCACCTCCGCCTCGACGTCATCGCACCACAGGTCGACGTGCACGCGGTTCTTCACCGTCTTCGGCTCGGGCACGCGGTTGAAGAAGAACCGCGGCGACCCGTCGAGCAGCACGGACGGGTCGTCCTCGGGGTCGTCGACGCCCAGCGCCCGCAGCCGGGCCAGCTCCACCTCGCCGTACGGCGCCAGCTCGTGGTCGTCCAGCGCCTGCGCCCAGAACCGGGCCAGCGCCGAGGGATGTGCGCAGTCGATCACGACGTCGTGCATCCTGGCCATGCCGGAGACACTAGCGATGCAAGGGCACCAGGTCATCCGCGTGCACGACCTCGCGACGCTGCTCCTCCGGCAGGTCGTGGGTCTTGCGGCCGATCAGCGACGGCAGCTCCGCCGAGTCGTAGCCGACGACGCCGCGGGCCACGACCTCGCCCGCGAGACTGAGCAGCTCCACGACGTCGCCCGCCTCGAAGTCGCCGTCGACACCGGTGATCCCGGCGGCCAGCAGCGAACGACGCCTGCCGACGACCGCGGCGACCGCGCCGTCGTCGAGGTGCAGACGGCCGTTGGCGTCGGTGGCGTAGCCGAGCCAGAAACGGCGGGCGGATAGACGGGAACCCGTGGGGGCGAACGCGGTGCCGACGTCGGCGGTGGTGAGAGCACGGGCCGCCTCGGTGGCGCCGGTGAGCAGCACCGGGATGCCTGCCGACGAGGCCAGACGGGCAGCGGCGAGCTTCGAGGCCATGCCGCCGGTGCCGAGTCCGGACGCGCCGGCGCTGCCCGCCTGCACACCGTCCACATCGGACGCCGACGCCACCTCGGAGATGCGCACGGCACCGGGCTTGCGCGGGTCGCCGGAGTACAGGGCGTCCACGTCGGACAGCAGGAACAGCGCGTCCGCGCCGATCAGGTGGGCCACCAGCGCGGCGAGGCGGTCGTTGTCACCGAAGCGGATCTCCTCGGTGGCCACGGTGTCGTTCTCGTTCACGACCGGCACCGTGCCGAGCGCCAGCAGCCTGTCGAACGTGCGCTGCGCGTTGCGGTAGTGGGAACGGCGCACCACGTCGTCCGCGGTCAGCAGGACCTGGCCGACGGTCAGCGAGTAGCGGCCGAACGAGTTCGCGTAGGCGTGCGCGAGCGTCAGCTGCCCGACGCTCGCGGCGGCCTGCTGCGTCGCGAGGTCTCGCGGGCGGCGGGAGATCCGCAGCGGCGCCAGGCCGGCAGCGATGGCACCCGAGGACACCAGCACCACCTGGCTGCCCGCCGCGGTCCTGGCGGCGAGGGCGTCGACCAGCGCGTCGAGACGCGCCGGGTCGAGGCCACCTTCCGCCGTTGTCAGAGACGAAGAACCGACCTTCACCACGATGCGGTGCGCGGAGGCGATAGCGGTTCTTGCCGGTGAGACCACGGGGGCCGTCACTTCTTACTCCTCGCTGAAGTCACCGTGGTCGTCGCCGTGGTCTCCGGGCGCGCGACGGGCCTTCCTGAGGGCCTTGCGCTCGGTGGCGCCGATGCGGTCGTTGCGCTCGAGACGGGCGTCCGTGCCCCGTCCGGTCATCGTCATCGCGATGCCGGCCGGGGTCGTCGGCTCCCAGTCGAACACGAGGTCGCCGATGGTGACCTGGCAGCCGGGAACGGCGCCCATCTTCACGAGCTTGTCCTCGACGCCCAGCCTGTTCAGGCGGTCCGCGAGGTAACCGACGGCTTCGTCGTTGGAGAAGTCGGTCTGGCGGATCCAGCGCTCGGGGCGGTCGCCCCGCACGATGAACCCACCCTCGACCGAGGGGTCCTCGGTCACGGTGTAGCCCTCGTCGTCCACGGCGGTCGGCCGCAGGACGATCCGGGTCGATTCCTTCTTCGGCTGGGCCTCGCGGTACTCCCGCACGATGTCGGCCAGCGCGAACGACAGCTCGCGCAGACCCTTGCGGGACACCGTCGACACCTCGAAGACCGGCAGGCCGCGGGCCTCGATCTCCGGGCGGACGATGTCGGCGAGGTCCTGCGCGTCCGGGATGTCCACCTTGTTCAGGATCACCACGCGCGGCCGGTCGGCGAAGTTCCCGCCCATCGACGGCGTGTACTCGGCGAGCTCCTTCTCGAGCGCGTCGATGTCCGCCAGCGGGTCGCGGCCCGGCTCGTACGTCGCGCAGTCGACGACGTGCGCGAGCACGGCCGTGCGCTCGATGTGGCGCAGGAACTCCAGGCCGAGGCCCTTGCCCTGCGACGCGCCGGGGATGAGGCCGGGGACGTCGGCCATCGTGAAGATGGTCTCGCCCGCGGTGATCACGCCGAGGTTCGGCATCAGGGTGGTGAACGGGTAGTCGGCGATCTTCGGCTTGGCCGCGGACAGCACCGAGATCAGCGAAGACTTGCCGGCCGACGGGAACCCGAGCAGGCCGACGTCCGCGACGGACTTGAGCTCCAGCACCAGGTCACGGGTCTCGCCCGGCTCACCGAGCAGCGCGAAACCGGGGGCCTTGCGGGCCTTGGACGCCAGCGAGGCGTTGCCCAGGCCACCACGGCCACCCGCGGCGGCGATGAGCGTGGTGCCCTCACCGACGAGGTCCGCGACGACCTCGCCGTCCTCGGTCAGCACGACGGTGCCGTCCGGGACGCGCAGGACCAGGTCCTCGCCGTTGGCTCCGTCACGGTTCGCGCCCGCGCCCGCCTTGCCGTTGGTGGCGGAGGCGTGCGGGCGGAAGTGGAAGTCGAGCAGGGTGTGTACCTGCGAGTCGACGACGAGGACGACGTTGCCGCCGCTGCCCCCGTTGCCGCCGTCCGGGCCGCCGAGCGGCTTGAACTTCTCGCGGTGCACTGAAGCACAACCGTTGCCCCCGTTGCCGGCGGCAGCGTGGATCACCACCCGGTCTACGAAGCGGGCCACGGAACTACTTCCCTTCAAAGTCTTGAACAAAGCGACGAGGGGCGAGCCGGCTGACCGGTCCCGCCCCTCGTCGAGGTGTCTCACTGTCGTTGCGGAGCGGTCTTCCTCAGACCGCGACCGGAACGATGTTGACGGTCTTGCGACCACGCTTCATGCCGAACTCCACCGCACCGGGCAGAAGGGCGAACAGCGTGTCGTCCTTGCCGATGCCGACGCCGACGCCGGGGTGGAACTTGGTGCCGCGCTGGCGGATCAGGATCTCGCCGGCCTTGACGACCTGACCACCGAACCGCTTCACACCCAGGTACTGGGGGTTGGAGTCACGGCCGTTGCGGGAACTGGACGCACCCTTTTTGTGTGCCATGAGAAGTCAGGTCCTCACTTACCGGTGATGCCGGTGACCTCGACGCGGGTCAGCTTCTGACGGTGACCCTGTCGCTTGTGGTAGCCGGTCTTGTTCTTGAACTTGTGGATGCGGATCTTCGGGCCCTTGGTGTGCTCGACGACCTTGCCGGTCACCGAGAACTTCTCCAGAGCCGCAGCGTCGGCGGTGACGTCAGTGCCGTCGACCACGAGCAGCGTCTGGAGGGAGATTTCGGTGCCCGGCTCGCCCTCGAGCTTCTCGACCTCGACGATGTCGCCGACAGCGACCTTGTACTGCTTGCCGCCGGTCTTGACGATCGCGTACATCAGGACGGAAGTCTCCTGCTACTCGATGGTGACGGGCCGTGCGCCAACCCGTCTGCGAGAAACCAGCAGAGGGGGCATACGACAGGACCCGTCGGATGGCGGGCCGTCGTCAAGGTTACGGGAGTGGGTACTTCCGGAGCAAACCGGGGTGCCCGGATCGGGTTTCCGCAGGCTGTGCGGTCCCTCACAACGCGAAACCGGGGCCGCCCGCAGGCGACCCCGGTCCCGTGTTCTCCGCGTGTCAGTCCTCCTGGACCGGCGGTCCCGCGGGCCGCGACACGGCGCGGCGCCTGCGGGTGGTGGTGACCACCGGCGGGGGCAGCTGGACCTCCGGCTGCTTCGGCACCTCGACGACCACCGGAGCGGGCGCCTCGACGGCCACCGGGGCACCGGCGGCACGCTTGGCCGCACGACGCCTCGGACGGGCCGCGGGAGCCTCCACAGGAGCCGCGGGGGCCTGCGCCACGGGTTCGGGCGCGGCGACCGGCTGCGGGGCCTCCACGGGCTCCTGACCGGCCTCGGGCTTGGGCTGCTGGGCACCGATGCGACCCGTCACGGCGGGCTGCTGCGCGCCGATCCTGCCGGTCACCGCGGGCTGCTGCGCGCCGATCCGGCCCGTCACGGCCGGCTGCTGGGCACCGATGCGACCGGTCACGACCGGCTGCTCGGGTTCCGGCGCGACCGGCTCGACGAGCTCCTCCACCGACTCCTCGACGACCGGGTCGGTCTCGATCGGCTCCGGGTCCTCGGCGACCTCGTGCGGCACGTGGCCGTTGAGCACCTGCTCCTCGGCGACGACCGCGTCGACGACGGCCTGCTGCTCCTTGTCGCGGCCACGACGGCGGCGACGGCGACGGCCGTGGCCCTCGTGCTCCTGGTCGGCCGCGACGACGTCCTCGGAGACGTCCTCCGGCTCGCCCCGCTCGACGACCTCGGGCTCGGCCGGTGCCGCGGGGGCCTCGACGGCGGCCTCGACGACCTCGGTCGTCTCGGTCGTCTCGGGCGCCTGGTCGCCGCCCTTGTTGCGGCGGGACTTGCGGCCACCGCCCTGCTGCGGCTGCTGCTGGCCGCCACCGTTGCCACCGCCGTGCGAGTGCACCGGCTCGGTGGACACGACCACGCCGCGACCGCGGCAGTGCTCACACGTCTGGCTGAACGCCTCGAGCAGGCCAGTGCCGACCCGCTTGCGGGTCATCTGCACGAGGCCGAGCGAGGTGACCTCGGCGACCTGGTGACGCGTGCGGTCGCGGCCCAGGCACTCGGTCAGGCGGCGCAGCACCAGGTCGCGGTTCGACTCGAGCACCATGTCGATGAAGTCGATGACGATGATGCCGCCGATGTCGCGCAGCCGGAGCTGGCGGACGATCTCCTCCGCCGACTCCAGGTTGTTGCGGGTGACGGTCTCCTCGAGGTTGCCGCCCGACCCGGTGAACTTGCCGGTGTTGACGTCGATGACCGTCATCGCCTCGGTGCGGTCGATGATCAGGTAGCCGCCGGAGGGCAGCCAGACCTTGCGGTCGAGCGCCTTCATCAGCTGCTCGTCGATGCGGTACTCGACGAACGCGTCGTTGTTGCCGACGTGCTTCTTCAGGCGGTCCTGCAGGTCCGGCGCCACGTGGCGGACGTAGCCGTCGATGACGTCCCACGCCTCGTCGCCTTGGACGACGAGCTGGGCGAAGTCCTCGGTGAACAGGTCGCGGACGACCTTCACCAGCAGGTCCGGCTCCTCGTAGAGCAGCGTCGGGGCCTTGGTGGAGGTGCTCTCGGACTTCTCCTTGATGACCTTCCACTGCGCCTGCAGGCGGGTGACGTCGCGCGCCAGCTCCTCCTCGGAGATGCCCTCCGAGGCGGTGCGGATGATCACGCCGGCGTCCTCGGGGACGACCCTCTTCAGGATGTCCTTGAGGCGCTTGCGCTCGTTGTCCGGCAGCTTGCGGCTGATGCCGGTGGCACCGCCGCCCGGCACGTAGACCAGGAAGCGGCCGGGGAGGCTGATCTGGGTGGTGAGGCGGGCGCCCTTGTGGCCGACCGGGTCCTTGGTGACCTGCACCAGCACCGAGTCGCCGCTGGACAGCGCCTGCTCGATCTTGCGGGACTTGCCCTCGAGACCGGCGGCGTCCCAGTCGACCTCACCGGCGTAGAGCACGGCGTTGCGGCCGCGGCCGATGTCGATGAACGCGGCCTCCATGCTCGGCAGCACGTTCTGCACGCGGCCGAGGTACACGTTGCCGACGATCGAGCCGCTGCCCGACGACGTGACGAAGTGCTCGACCAGCACGCCGTCTTCCAGCACGCCGATCTGGGTGCGGTCGCCGCGCTCGCGGACGACCATCGTGCGGGCCACGGCCTCGCGACGGGCCAGGAACTCGGCCTCGGTGAGCACCGGGGCACGGCGGCGACCGGCCTCACGGCCGTCGCGGCGGCGCTGGCGCTTGGCCTCCAGGCGCGTCGAGCCGCGGATGCTGCGCACCTCGCTCTGCGCGGCCTCGGAGTCGGCCTTGTCGTCGCGCGCGTCGCGGACGTGCACGACCGTGTTCGGCGGGTCGTCCTCGGACGAGACCTCCTCGTCCGCGCCGGTCTTGCGGCGACGGCGGCGGCGACGGCGGCGGGTCGAGCCCTCCTCGCCCTCGTCCTCGGTCTCGTCGGCGGCCTCGGACTCCTGCGCGGCCTCGGCGTCCTCCGCCGGGGTCTCGTCGGTCTCCTCGGTGCCCGCCTCGGCGTCGGTGCCCTTGCCGCGGCCACGGCCACGACGGCCGCGGCGGCGGCGACGGCGGCCGTCGCCCTCGTCGTCACCCTCGGCCTCGGCGGCGTCGAGCTCGTCGGCCGCGATCTCACCGACGGACTTCTCGTCCTCCGCCGGCTCCTCCTCGGCCTCGACGACGAACGGCGACGCGGCCGCCTTCGGGCGCTCGATCGGCTGCGGCGGCATGAAGACCGCGGTCGGCGGCGCGAAGACCGGTGCGAGCGCCGGGGCCTCGAACGCCGGCACGGCCGGCGGCTCGAAGTCCTCGGTGACCTCACCGGTCACGACGTCGTCCCAGTCCACGAGGGTCTCGGCGACCTTCAGGGCGACGTCGCGGCTCACGCTCGACTGCGCGCTGCGGGCGACCTCACCGAGGTCGGCCAGCGCCGTCATCACGTCCTTGCTGCTGACGTCCAGCAGCTTCGCCAGTGCGTGGACCCGCAGCTTCTCGGGCAGGTCCGCGAGTTCAGGGCGTGCGGAAACCACACCCTGCCCGCCGGTTCCACCGGCAGGCTGTTCCGTGTTCGACATGCAGCTCCTCCACCCCCGGGCGCGTCCCGTGAGGACGCGGCCGCGCAGGGGCCTCTCTTGTCTCTCTCCACCGCTGCTCGCGGCGGGAATCCTTGCCTCGCGCGCAGTGGCGTGGCGCCTCGGCGGGCGCACGCTTGCGCAGGTCCCACGACGACGCCGCTGTCAGCGTCGCTCCTCCTGTTTGCGACGAGGCCAGAACCAATCAGACACCGTCTGCGCTCGTCAGGACTCCTTGTCCTGCTGGAGCGGGTCCACCAGCCTGCCTTCGTCGTCGAGCCGTCCCTGCGCCATCCGGGTTGCTCTCGCAGGTACCGGCGGCACGAGATCGGCGACGACACGAAGCGCATTCAGCACGTCGTCGGGTCGGACGGTAGGCGTTACCTGCCGCACGACCGTCATGAGTATCCCACACGGTTGTGACAATGCGGGCTCATCGTGTCCGGCATCGCTCGAACGTGGTTCGACCAGCGCCGACACGATGGCGGGCCGCACGTCGATCACCTTCTTGCCGTCCTTGGTGAGCCGTTCGACCTCCACCTCGCCGGCGGCCAGCAGCGCGGCCACCGCCTCGGCCAGCGCATCGGGCTCGACGCCGTCGAGCTCGATCCGCCACTCACTCGCGTCGATCCGCTCCGTGAGGTTGCCCCCGCGGGCCTGCACGACGTCGACGACGTCGATGCCGGGCGGCAGCGCCTCGTCGAGCGCCGCCTTCAGCGCCTCGGGGTCGACCCGTTCGACGACGGAGACCTCGACGTACTCGGCCTCGCTCGCGACACCGGTCGGCGCGGCCCCCACCCACGACACCTTCGGGTGAGGGCTGAAGCCCTGGGAGTACGCCATGGGTACGCCTGCCCTGCGCAGCGCTCGTTCGAACGTACGAGCGATGTCGCGGTGCGAGGTGAAGCGCAGCCTCCCCCGCTTGGTGTAGCGGAGTCGCAGTTTCTGCACGGCGGCGGCAGACGGGTTGTTGGGCTGGTGGCGGCTCAGTGGTGCTCCCAGGAGTGGTTCCGACGGGTGAGCGGTCCCATCGGCGCAGGCTGTTCGTCCGGTAGGACGGTACCGTGAACTCGATTCGGAGCGTTCGGCTTGTCTAGATCGTTGTGCGTGGTTACGGTCCGGCTGACTGGACGCCCCGCCGAACTGGAGGTCCCCGGTGCCTCTGCTCCACCGCGCCAGAGCGGCGGCGATGACCGTGCTGCTCGCGGCAGGGTGCCTGGCGGTGCCGCTGCCCGTCGCCGCGGAGCCGAACGCGCCCGGTTGCATCCAGCCCGGTCCGCTGCTGCGCTACCTCGTGGTGTTCTCGCAGTTCACGACCGCTGAGGCGGCGGACGCGGAGATCACGCGGGCGTGCGGGACGCCCACCGTCTACTACCCCGAGATCGGGGTCGCGGTGGCCACCTCCCCCGACCCCGGCTTCCTGAAGGCGATCGGCCCGCAGCGCGCGTACAGCGCCCAGGCGGAGAGCGTCGCCAAGCGCTCGCCGAAGCGGAAGAAGGACGACACCGAGCTCTTCCGGGCGTCCGGGCAGCGCTCGGGCGAACAATGGGACATGGATCTCATCAACGCCCCGGCGGCGCACGAGATCACCACCGGTTCCCGGTCGGTCGTCGTGGGCGTCCTGGACTCCGGTGTCGACGCCCGCCACCCCGACCTGGCCGACGCGCTCGACCCCGAGCTGTCCGCCGGTTGCCTGACCGGCAGGCCCGACACCTCGCCGGGCGCGTGGACCCCGACGACCTCCGCCCACGGCACGCACGTCGCGGGCACCATCGCCGCCGCTGACGACGGCCGCGGCATCACGGGCGTCGCGCCCGGTGTGCGCATCGCGTCCGTGAAGGTCGTCGACGACGAGGGGTTCATCTACCCCGAGTACGCGGTGTGCGGGTTCATGTGGGCCGCCGCGCAGGGCATGACCATCACGAACAACAGCTACTTCGTCGACCCGTACCTGTTCACGTGCCAGAGCGCGCCCGGTCAGCGGGTCGTCTACGAGGCCGTGCGCCGCGCCGTCGACTACGCGACCTCACGCAACGTGCTGCACGTCGCCGCCGCCGGCAACAACGCCGCGGACCTGTCCCGTCCCGGCCGCGACTCGGTCTCGCCGACGAACGGCGACGCGCAGACGCGTCCGGTCGACCCGACGTGCGTCGTGCTGCCCGCGCAGCTCAAGAACGTGGTCGGCGTGTCGGCCGTGGAGGCGACGAAGACCAAGGCCGGGTACAGCTCGTACGGCCTCGGTGCGATCGACGTGACGGCGCCTGGCGGCAGCACGCGGACGCCCGGCGGATGTGTGCTCTCGACCGTGCCGTCCGGCTACGACTACTCGTGCGGCACGTCGATGGCGGCGCCGCACGCGTCCGGAGTGGCGGCGCTCATCGCGTCCGTGCACCCCGAGGCTGACGCGCTGTCGCTGGGACGCATGTTGAACGCGCAGGCCGACACGCTCGCGTGTCCTGCCGACTACGACCTCAACGGCACGGGCGTGCAGGACGCGTTCTGCACCGGCTACTCGGAGTACAACTCCTTCTACGGCCACGGCCTCGTGGACGCGCTGGCCGCCGTGAAGAAGTAAGGGGCCCGCTTTCGCGGGCCCCTCCTCCACCTCTACGGCGTGAGCGCCGGGTTCTTCACCGGCGAGCCGACGCCGACCGGTGTGATCGGCAGCAGCTTGCGGCCCGTCGGCCCGACCTCGATGTCCGTGCCCATCGCCGGGCACACACCGCAGTCGAAGCACGGGGTCCAGCGGCAGTCGTCCTGCTCGCGCTCGTCGAGCGCGTCCTGCCAGTCGGCCCAGAGCCATTCCTTGTCGAGGCCCGAGTCGAGGTGGTCCCAGGGCAGGACCTCCAGCTCCTCGCGCTCGCGGGTGGTGAACCAGGCGAGGTCGACGCCGAGCGGCTCCAGCTGCTCGGCGGCCTTGGCGGTCCACCGCTCGTAGCTGAAGTGCTCGCTCCAGCCGTCGAACCGGCCACCGTCGCGCCACACCGCCTCGATGACCTTGCCGACGCGGCGGTCACCGCGGCTGAGCAGGCCCTCGATGAGGCTCGGCTTGCCGTCGTGGTAGCGCATGCCGATGTTGCGGCCGAGGCTGCGGTCGGAGTTGACGGCCTCGCGGAGCTTGCGCAGCCGGTCGTCGACGGTCTCCGGGTCGCACTGCGGGGCCCACTGGAACGGCGTGTGCGGCTTGGGCACGAACCCGCCGATCGAGATGGTGCAGCGGACGTCGTTGCGGCCACTGGCCTGACGGCCTGCGCGGATGACGTTCTTCGCCATCTCCGCGATCTGCAGGACGTCCTCGTCCTCCTCCGTCGGCAGGCCGCACATGAAGTACAGCTTCACCTGCCGCCAGCCGTTGGAGAACGCCGCCGACACCGTCCTGATGAGGTCTTCCTCGGACACCATCTTGTTGATGACGCGGCGCATCCGCTCGCTGCCGCCCTCGGGGGCGAACGTGAGGCCGGAACGCCTGCCGTTGCGGGACAGCTCGTTGGCCAGATCGATGTTGAACGCGTCCACGCGGGTGCTCGGCAGGCTCAGGCCCGTGTTGGTGCCCTCGTAGCGGTCGGCGAGGCCCTTGGTGATCTCGGCGATCTCGCTGTGGTCGGCGCTCGACAGGCTGAGCAGGCCGACCTCCTCGAAACCGGTCGCCTCCAGACCCTTCTGGACCATGGCGCCGATGCCCTCGATGGACCGCTCGCGCACCGGCCGGGTGATCATGCCCGCCTGGCAGAAGCGGCAGCCGCGCGTGCAGCCGCGGAAGATCTCGACGCTCATCCGCTCGTGGACGCTCTCGGCGAGCGGCACGAGGGGCTGCTTCGGGTACGGCCACGCGTCGAGGTCCATCGTGGTCCGCTTGAACACGCGGTACGGCACGCGGTCCCGGTTCGGCACGACGCGCTGGATGCGGCCGTCCGGCAGGTACTCCACGTCGTAGAAGCGCGGGACGTACACGCCACCGGTCTCAGCCAGCCTGGTCAGCACCTCGTCGCGGCCACCGGGACGGCCCTCGGCCTTCCAGCTCTTGACGATCTCGGTGATCTCCAGGACGGCTTCCTCGCCGTCGCCGAGCACCGCCGCGTCGACGAAGTCCGCGATCGGCTCCGGGTTGAACGCGGCGTGACCACCGGCGACCACGATCGGGTCGTCCTCGGTGCGGTCGGCGGCGTGCAGCGGGATGCCGGCGAGGTCCAGCGCCGTCAGCATGTTCGTGTAGCCCAGCTCCGTGGCGAAGCTGATGCCCATCAGGTCGAACGCCTTCACCGGGCGGTGCCCGTCCACCGTGAACTGCGGGACCTCGTGCTCACGCATGAGCTTCTCGAGGTCCGGCCACACGGCGTACGTGCGCTCGGCGAGCACGTCCGGCAGCTCGTTGAGGATCTCGTAGAGGATCATGACGCCCTGGTTGGGCAGGCCGACCTCGTACGCGTCGGGGTACATCAAAGCCCAGCGCACGGAGGCCGCGTCCCAGTCCTTGACGGTGGCGTTGAGCTCCCCGCCGACGTACTGCACCGGCTTGGAGATCCGCGGCAGCAGGGGCTCCAACCTGGGGAAAACAGACTCGGCACTCACACGACCAGAGTAACGGCCTCTCCGCGCGCCGCCGAACCGCGTGCCGGAACCACCCCGTTCAGTCCAGCAGCAGCTTGCCCAGCCTGCGTGCCGCCACCACCGTGCCGGCCGCCGCCATCACCGCGAAGTAGGCGAGGTGGCCGAGCATGCCCCAGCCGACGACGCCGAGCGTGAGCCCGCGCATCACCTCGACGGCGTGGTAGAGCGGCGTCCACGTGACCACGGTCTGCAGCCAGCCCGGGTAGACCGACAGCGGGTAGAACGTGGTCGAGAACAGGAACAGCGGCAGCACCGCGAGCTGCACCAGGTCGAAGTCCAGCCACGACCGCATGAACGTCGTGGCCGCCATGCCCACCGCCGCGAACGCGAACGCGACCAGCAGCGCCGCGGGCAGCGCGAGCAACGCCCACGGCGAGGCGATGAGGCCCATCCCGAGCATGACGCCTAGGAACCCCGCCGAGTAGAGCCCGCCGCGCAGCAAGGCCCACGAGATCTCGCCGATCGCGATGTCCATCGGCCCCATCGGGGTCGTGAGCATCGCGTCGTAGAGCTTCGCGTACTTGAACTTGAAGAACACGTTGAACGTCGCGTCGTACACGGCCCCGTTCATCGCGCTGGCAGCCAGCAGCGCGGGCGCGACGAACGCCACGTAGCTGACCGGCCGCCCGTCCGGCCCGGCCACCGACGAGACCATCTGCCCGAAGCCCAGCCCGAGCGACCACAGGAACAGCAACGGCTCGACCGCCCCGCCGACCAGCACGAACCACGCGCGCCGGTGCACGACGGCGGACCGTTCGACCAGCATGCTCGCGCGCCGCCCGTACAGCCCCGGCGGCAGCACGCGCCACAGCAGCCCCACGCTCGCCGGCTTCGCCTGACCGGCGCGGTCGATGGTCTGCGTCATGTCACACCGCCAGCCTTCGGTGGAAGAACTTCACGCCGAGCACGACACCCACGACGACCAGCACCCCCAGGTACGCGATGTGCCCCAACGCCGGTAAGAGGTCCAGCGTGCCGAACGTCGCTCCGCGAGCGAGCTCGATGCCGTGCCATGCCGGTGTGAGCCACACCAGCGGCAACAACCAGTCCGGCAGCTGGCTGACCGGGAAGAACGCGCCGGTGAACAACGTCATCGGCATCAGCACGAACCGGAAGATGTTCGTGAACGCGTCCGGTTTCTCCAGCGTCGCGCTGTACGCCATCAACGGCGCGCTGAACGCGAGCCCCGCCAGCGCCGCGAGCGGGATGGCCAGCAGGATCCCCGGCCCGGCGGCCGCCCCGAGCAACGCCGCGACACCCACGAACACCACGGCCCGCAGCGTCAGCTGCGTGCCGACCCACATCACCTGCGAGTAGAGCACCTGCGCGGGCGTGATCGGCGTGGACACCATCGCGATGAACGACTTCTGCCACATGAACTGCGCCATGATCGGGTACGTCGACTCGAACGTGGCCCCTTGCACCGCCGTGACCACGACCAGCGCGGGCGCGAGGTACTGCAGGTACGGCACGCCGCCGATCAGCTCCGTCGACCGCACCTGCGACCCGAACCCGACCCCGAGCGCGAGCAGGAACAACACCGGCGTGAGAAAGCTCGACACGGCCGTGGCGCGCCAGTTGCGCCGATACCACGCCCAGCTCCTCTCGAACCCGAACCAGGAGGCCCTCAACGTCTCCATCAGTCCACCAACGTCCGTCCGGTGAGCCGCAGGAACACGTCCTCCAGCGAACTGCGCCGCACCAGGCTCTGCACCGGCTGCACCCCGTGCTCGTGCACCTTGGCGAGCGCCTGCTCCCCGTCCCCCGTGTAGAGCAGCAACCGGTCCGGCAACACCTCGACCCGCTCGGCGAACCGGCCGAGATCCGGCTTCTCCGCGCCAGGCGGGAACCGCAGCTCCAGCACCTCCCGCGTGGAGTACCGCCCGATCAGCTCACCGGGCGACCCCTCAGCCGCGATCCGCCCGCCGTCCATGACCACGAGCCGGTCGCACAGCTGCTCGGCCTCGTCCATGTAGTGCGTCGTGATGATCAACGTGACGCCGTCCTGCTTCAACCGGAACAGCCTGTCCCACAACAGATGCCGCGCCTGCGGGTCCAACCCCGTCGTAGGCTCGTCGAGCAGCAACAGCTCGGGTTCGTTGACCAACGACCGCGCGATCGTCAGCCGCCTCTTCATCCCTCCCGACAACGGCTCGACCTCGTGCTCCGCCCTGTCGGCGAGCTGCGCGAACTCCAGCAGCTCCTCGGCCTTCTCCCGGCACCGAGCCCGCGACATCCCGAAGTACCGCCCGTAGATCTGCAGGTTCTGCCGGACCGTCAACTCCGTGTCGAGGTTGTCGAGCTGCGGCACCACCCCGAGCCGAGCCCGAATCCGCGGCCCGTCGACCTCCGGGTCCATCCCCAGCACGCGCAGCTCCCCGCCGGTCCGCCCGGACACGCACGAGATCATCCGCATGGTCGACGACTTCCCGGCCCCGTTGGGCCCGAGGAACCCGAACGCCTCCCCGCGCCGTACCTCGACATCGATCCCGCGCACGGCCTCGAACGTCCCGAAGTGCTTGGTCAGAGCCTTGGCCTCGACGAGGTTCTCCACCCACCCGACGGTAGCCAAGGGGTCCGACAATTCTCGACGCAATTACGATCGCCCCATGCCGGAGATCGCCCTCCGCTGGCTGACCACCGCCAGCGGCCAGCACCGACTCGAGATCCACGAAGTCGTCCACGACGTGGTGGCAGCGGGCGGCGCAGTCGGCTACCACTCCCCACCCACGTACGACCGAATCTCGGCCTGGCTGGACGACATCCTCGACCAGACCCGAACCGGCAAAGCCGCCTTCGCCACCGCCGTCGTGGACGGCACGATCCGCGCCATCGGCCTGTGGCGCCAAGGCAGCACCGCCGTCTTCCAGCACCGCGTGGAACTTCAACAGATCATGGCCCACCCATCAGCCCGCGGCCTCGGCCTGGGACAACGGGTAGTCCGAGCCCTGGTGGACAACGCGCGCGCAGCAGGCTTCGAACTAGCGATGCTGGGCGTACGAGGCAACAACCACGGCGCGATAGAACTGTACGAACGCACCGGCTTCCGCGAATGCGGCCGAATGCCCAACGCGATCGCCGTGGGCAACGACCGCTGGGACGACGTGTGGATGTACCTGCCACTCGGCTATCCGGAAGGGACTGTCCTCAACGGATCAACCCCGGGCGGCCCGGGCTCAAGCCCCCGCAGGACACCCACACGCGAAGGCGAGCAGTAACCCCCACCAACCACCTACAGGCCGCCGCCCTTCCGGTGGCTGATCGGGCCCAGCCACCACACGTCCGGCCCGCACCGCACAAAAAGGGGGGACGCATGCTCACGCAGGCGTCCCCCCGCCACCAGGACCCCTGCGACTCAACCTGCCCAAAGGGTCCGACAAGATCAGCGAACGAACTCAAGAGGGCCGAAACCCACCAACACCAAAAGCCGTCAACCGCGGATCAGAGGTTCGGGAACCAGATCTTGATCTCGCGCTCCGCCGACTCCACCGAGTCCGACCCGTGCACCAGGTTGTACTGGACCTCGGTCCCGAAGTCCCCGCGGATGGTCCCCGGAGTGGCCTTCTCGACGGGGTCGGTCCCACCGGCGAGCTGGCGGAAGGCGGCAACCGCCCGCACGCCCTCCACCACGAGCGCGACCAGCGGCCCGCCGGTGATGAACGAGACCAGGTCGCCGTAGAACGGCTTGCCGTCGTGCTCGGCGTAGTGCTGCTCGGCGGTGGCACGGTCGGCGGTGCGGAGCTCGACGGCGGCGAGCTTGAGGCCCTTGCGCTCGATGCGGGCGATCACCTCGCCGACGAGACCACGGGCAACGCCATCGGGCTTGACGAGAACAAGGGTGCGCTCGGACACGACGGTACGACTCCTCGAAGAACAGGTACGGGATGTCCCGACAGGGTAGCGAACGCCTCACCTGCCATAGTGCGCAGCGTGAGTGCGAAGCACACCGGGTCCGCGTTGACGGGCGTTGCCGTCCTGTTCGTTCTGCTGAGGCTGCTGGCGGTCTCGAACTATGAATGGCACACAGCGTTCGCTCTGCTGCACACGCTCGAACTGGACGACGCGCCCGGGTTGTTCCTCGGCACGTTCATGGCGGACGACAGGATCAGCACGGTTCTGCTGATGGTCGTCACGCCTGCGGTGTTCTTCTACTTCTTCCGCACCAGGAAGGATCCGGAGCGCCCGCACGCGTTGCCGCTTCTCGCGTTGATCGTGCTGGGGGCGCTGATGGTGTCGCACATCCTCAGCTACCACCGCTGGTGGATCGCGCCAGGCGCTGTGGTGATCGGTGTGGTGATGGTGCTGGCCATCCGCAACGCCCGGTGGCTGCTCAAGTGGTTCGCCTGGCTGCTGGCCGGGACGGCGTTGACGGTCGCGGCGATCGTCAGCACGCCTTGGGTGCCCAAAGAACGCATCAACGACAAGGACGAGGTCTACGTCTTCGAGACCAGTCCCGGCTTCCTGAAGGTCCTCAAGGCACAGGACCGCGAGTTCGCGATCCTGCGCACCGACGAAGTCCTGAAGCGTGAGGAACTGGCCGACCACTAGTGCACGAGCACGGGCTGGGCCTCGCGGTCGACGGCGACCTGACGCAGGACGAAGACCGCCAGGCCGAGTGCCACCGTGACGAGTGCCGCGGAGATCCAGAACGCCAGGTGGAAGCCCGCGGTCAGGGCTTCCGGCCTGGCCACGCCCGCCGCCAGCAGCGATGACGTGCGGCTTGTCGAGGTGGTCGCGAGCACGGCCAGGCCGAGTGCGCCGCCCACCTGAGCGGTCGTGTTGACCAGGCCGGACGCGATGCCCTCCTCGCCGTGCGCCGCGCCGGACATCGCGAGTGTCATCAGTGCAGGGAACGACAGGCCGAGACCGATGCCGACGGGCGCCACCGCGGGCAGGACGTGCTCCACGTACGAGCCGTCGACCGGTACCTGCGTGAACAGGACCATGCCGGTGAGCAGGAACAGCAGGCCGACGATCAGCATCGTGCGTTCGCCGAAGCGGGCGTTCAGGCGGGCGGACAGCGATACGGAGAACACCGCGATCGCGCCTGCCACCGGCATGAACGCCAGGCCGATCTGCAGGGGCGTGTACTGCAGCACGAGCTGCATGTAGAGGGTGCCGAGGAAGAACAGGCCGAACATGCCCGCGACCATCGCCATCTGCACCAGGTTCGCGCCGGCCACGTTCCTGGACCGGAACACCCGCAACGGCAGCAGCGGTTTCGCGGCGGTCCGCTGCCTCACCACGAACGCGGCCAGCAGCGCCACCGCGACGGCACCCAGGACGAGCGTGTGGGCCGAGCCGAAGCCGTACTGCTCGGCCTTGACGATGGTGTAGACGCCGAGCATCACCGCGGCGACGACCAGCGAGGCACCCAGGACGTCCGCGCCTTCACGCAGTCCCAGTCCTGCGGAGTCCGGCACGAGGCGCAGGGCGGCGATGGCGGCAACGATGCCGATCGGGATGTTCACGAAGAAGATCCAGTGCCACGACATGGCGTCGGTGAGCACGCCGCCGAGCAGCAGGCCGAGGGACGCGCCGGCCGCCGCGACGAAGCTGAAGACGCCGATGGCGCGTCGTTGCTCGTTCTTCTCCGGGAACATCGTCACGACCATGCCCAGCGTCACGGACGTGGCCAGCGCACCGCCCGCACCCTGCACGAACCGCGCGACGATCAACATCTCGGCGCTGACGGACAGGCCGCAGAGCAGCGACGCGACCGTGAAGACGCCCAGTCCGAGCAGGAACACCTTCCGGTGCCCGATCAGGTCGCCCAGGCGTCCGGCGAGCAGCAGCAGGCCGCCGTAGGCGATCAGGTACGCGTTCACGACCCAGGCCAGGCCCGCCTGACCGAACCTGAGGTCCTCCTCGATCGCGGGCAGCGCGACGTTCACGATCGTCTGGTCCAGCACGATCATCAACATCCCCGCGCACAGCACGATCAGCGCGAGCCAGCGCGCGTCGATCCTCGATCCCCCTGAAGTCATGAGAGGGACCGTAGCAGATAGTTTTGTACGGGACTATTTTCTAGCTGACGGCTTGCCGCAGGGCCCGCTTGCGCGGCGGCTTCTCGCACTGCACCGGAGTGCTCAACCGGCCCTCCACCAACCTGGTCAGGCCGCCGACCATGCCCTCACGCTCGTCGTCCGGCAGCGAGCCCAGCACGCTCTCGACGACGTCCGCATAGACGCCATCGGCTTTCTTCGAGATCTCGCGTCCCGTCTCCGTCACCGCCACAACGCGCGCACGGCGGTCCGTCGGCGACAGCTTCCGCTCAGCGTGACCAGCGGCTTCGAGCGCGTCGAGCGTCACGACCATGGTCGTCTTGTCGATGCCGACGAGGTCGGCGATCTCGGTCTGCGTGAGCTCCGCGTCCAGAGCGGCGGACAACACGCAGCGGGCTCGCGGAGTCAGGCCGATCTCCGCGAGCCTCGCCGTCAGTTCCGTCTCCAGCGCGTGCGCCGTCCGATGCAGCAGCATCATCAGGTCAATGCACCCCGTCGCACCCATGAGGCGACGATACCAAACTGTTCGTGAACGAAACTGTTTGTGAGCGGAACTATCGCTCCAGCACGACGACCGAGCGTGCCGCTCCGGCCTTCTTCTCCTTCGTCAGCGGCTTCCAGTCGCCCGCGGGCAGCGTGACGGCCTGGTCGGTCGGGTACGGGTTGATCACCACGACCAGACCACGCCGCGAGCGGTCCACGTCCGGCCCCACGGTGTCGTCCACGTGCATGACGATCACACCGGGCTGAGCCGCCGGGAACGACACCTTCTGCTGCACCAGGTCCGCGTTCCCGAGCGAGAACAACGGCGACGACTGACGGATGCGCAGCAGCTCCAGCGTCGCGTCCAGCGACGCCTTCATGTTCGCGGACGACGGCTTCGCCAAGCCCAGCAACGGTTTCGCGTACGGCCACTTCGACTCGTTGTCAGCCGCGGGAGGAAGCCCTCGGCCGAACCCGTTGTCGCGCAACGACGGGTCGTAGAGGTTGAACCAGTCACCGGAGTCGTAGCTGTTGCGGTCCAACGACTTCGAGCGCAGGAACTCCGTGCCCGCGTGCACGAACGGCTGGCCCTGTCCCAGCAGCGCCGGGGCCAGCGAGACCGTCTGCATCTTCACCCGGTCCGCAGCGGAGGTCTCCGGCTTCAGCTTGTAGGTCAAGGCGTCGAACAACGTCTCGTTGTCGTGCGCGTCGACGTACGTGATCGCCTCCAGAGGCTGACCGGTGTACCCGGCCGCGGAACCGTTGTAGTTCACGTCCCGGCCGGAGACCATCGGCCCGGCCGTCGACTGGAACTGGTACGACGCCATGTTTCCCGCCATGCCGAGCTTCACGAGATCGCTGTAGTTCTCCAGCCGCGCGGCCACGTCGCCGTTGGCGGGTGAGGAGTTCACGTCACCGGCGAGGCCGGAGCCGATGCCCTGCACGCGCGGGTCGTCGTCGAACGGGCCGCCGCCGCGCACCGCGTCGCGGAGCCGGTCGCTGAACGTGCCGACGCCCGTGCCCGCCATGTTCGCCTGGGTGGCCTGCTCGAACCGGGCGTTGCCCGTGACCTCGCCGAAGTCCCAGCCCTCGCCGTAGATGCCGATCTTGCGTCCGTCGACGCCGTCCTTGGCCACGGTCAGCGCGTCCAGGGCGGCGCGCACCGCGAGGATGTTCGCCTTAGGGTGGTGGCCCATCAGGTCGAACCGGAACCCGTCGACCTTGTACGTGCGGGCCCAGCGCACCACCGAGTCCACGACGAGCTTGCCCATCATGGCGTTCTCGGTGGCGGTGTTGGCGCAGCAGGTCGAGTTCTCGACCGAACCGTCGAGGCTGAGCCGCTGGTAGTAGCCGGGCACGACCTTGTCCAGCACGGACGTCGCCGCGTCGCCGGACGCCGCCGTGTGGTTGTAGACCACGTCCACGACCACGCGGTTGCCGTTGTCGTGCAGCGACTTCACCATCTCGCGGTACTGCTTCGAGCGCGCCCAGCCGTTCTGCGCGTCCGCCGTGGCGTACGAGCCCTCGGGCACGTCGTAGTGGAACGGGTCGTAACCCCAGTTGAAACCGTCACGCCCGGCCACCGCGCCGACGCACGCCTGCTGGCGGTCGGAGTCGGCGGGCAGCGAAGCCAGGTCGCAGTCCGGGGTGGCCTGCTCGGAGCGCTTCTCGGGGATCGTCGCGATGTCGAACGTCGGCAGCAGGTGCACGGTGTCCATGCCCGCCTCGGCCAGCGTCTTCAGGTGCTTCATGCCGACGGAGTCGCGGTGCGTGAACGCCTTGTACGTGCCGCGCTCGGCCGCGGGGACGGACTGGTCGTTGATCGAGAAGTCCCGCACGTGCAGCTCGGTGATGGCGCCGCCGATGCCCTTCGCGACGTCCTTCGGCCACCCGGACGGCATCGTGCGGCCGTCGTTCAGGTCCGCGAGCTGCGAGTGCGTCGAGTTCACCGAGAGCGCGACGGAGTACGGGTCGGTGACCACGACCGTGCGCTCCCAGTTGGTGACCTCGAACTGGTAGTACTGGTCCTTCCAGTTGCCCGTGCCCGACCACGAGCCGGACGCGTCGTCGCGCTTGAGCTGCACGACCTTCTTCGGCTGGCCGGACGGCTGGTCGAACAGCCGCAGCTTCACGTTCTTCGCCGTCGGCGCCCACAACCGGACCGTCGCGCGGTCACGGTCGAACGTCGGCCCGAACGCGAGCTTCGTCGCCGCGGCGGCGTACCGGTCATCGAGCACACCGGCGATCTGCACGCTCGTGCGGTGCCGGATCGCACCGCCCGCGTCGACGTGCACGGCGGAAAGCTTGTCCCGCAACGCTTCGTCCACGAACCCGCGCACCGCGAACACCGGCAGCCCGCGCAGGTGCGGGAACTTCGCCGGCACCTCCTCGGTCGTCGGCGACAGCCGCAGCACGCGGGAGCCGTACTCCAGGCGGTAGCCGTCGGACTGCACGGACGGCACGTCCCACACGACCCGGTCCCGGGAGATCCAGATCGCCTTGGCCTTGGTCAGGTCGTCGTCGGCGGCCGGTCCGGCGTTCGGCGGCAGCAGGTAGGTCTCGTCCCCCTGCAGCTGCCAGACCTCGTTGCCCTTCTGGCCCAGGTCGAGGAACTGGTCGGGGCCGGGGTCCTTGGTGTCGCCGCGGTGGACGATGTAGCTCAGGCCCGCCGCGCCGTCCGCGAGCGGCACCGACCAGTAGACGCCGAACTGGTCCTGCCCGTCCGGCACCCGCGACTGGTTCCAGCCCGGCGACGGCTCCGCGGACCCGGTCCAGTGGTACATCGTCCAGTCGGTGTAGTCGCCGTCCGGGCGGTGGTAATGGATCACCGCGCGGTTCTCGGCGGCGGCCTTCGTGGCGTGCACCTTGCCGTTCGCGACCCACGCGTGACCGCCGGTGAACTTGCCGGACGCCTCCACGGTCGTGTCGCGCACGACGGAGAAGTCAGTAGTCGGCGGAAGTTCGGCGACACCGTTGGTGAACGGCACGTCCTCGCGTCCGGCGACACGCACAGCAGCGCCCGTGGCGTCGCCGACGTAATGCACGACGGCCTTGCCCGTGGCCGCCTGTTCGGACGGGTGCACGGTCACATCGCCCTGCTTCAGCCACACCTCGGGGGTCACGCTCGGGTCGATGAACCGGTCGACCGACGTGTCCTTCTCATCGCCCTTGTGCGCGATGAGGCCCACGGACTTGGCGCCAGGCTTCAGCTTCACCCACGCGAAGCGCCCGTAGGCGTCCTCGCCCGCGAACGGGACCGGCGTGTTCCACTCGGTCGGCGTCTCGACGTCACCCCAGACGTGCAGGCCCCAGCCGTCGTAGTTGTCGCGCGCGTAGTGCACGACCAGCCAGTCCGGGTTCTTCGTACCGGGGTCCGGAGCAGGCGGCGCGGCCACGAGCGACACGAACGCGCCGTCCGCGCCGATCTCCCCGGACTTCGCGACCACCCGCAGTTCGACGCGCTTGCCGGCAGCCGCACCCGGAAGTGCCGACAGGTCGGCGAAGACGCGGTACGGCGCCGAGTCGTCGGTGCCGAGCACGGTCCAGTCCTTCTTGCCCTCGACGCGAGCGGCGAACGTGGCCGCCGCGTTGGGCGCGCCGATGCCGTCCGCACGGATCTCGACGCGTTCGTCCAGCACCGTTCCGGCAGCGGGCGGGACCAGCACAGGTGCGGGCTTGGACTTCGCGACGTCGCTGGTTCCCTTGAGCACCACCGTGGAAAGCGCAGGCACGGTCACCGTGACGCGGCCGTTCTGGACCTGCGCGTTCTCGAAGCCGCGGGAGCTGACGGGAACCGTCACCGTCGCGGGCGAGGTGCCCGAGTTGGCGACGACGAGGTGCTCACGGCCGAGGATGCGGCTGAACGCGAACACGTCGCCGTCCGCGTAGCGGAGGACCTGGTTGCCGTCACGCCACACCGGGTCCTTGTCGACCTGCGCCGCCAACGCCTTGAGCTGCTGGTACAGCGGATGCGAGGTGTTGTAGTTGTCCTGCGCGCCGGTGCGGTCGGAGCCGATCAGCTTCTCCGCCATGTACTCCGGCGTCTTCGACGCGAACATGTCCTGCCGCGCCAGCTTGTCGCCGCCAGTGCCCGCGAAGCCCTGCTCGTCGCCGTAGTAGACGACCGGGTTGCCGCGCCACAGGTACATCAGCTGGTTGCCGAGCTTGAGCCGCTGAAGCAGTTCGTCGTCGGAGATGCCGGGCCGTTCGTTGCGGATCATCCACGCGATGCGGCCCATGTCGTGGTTGCCGAGGAACGTGGGCAGCGACGAGGCGTTGGAGTCGGCGTCGATGTAGCGGTCGTCGTCGAGGAGCACCTCACCGAGCCGCTGCGAACCCTTGCCGGACAGGAAGCTGAGGGCGCCGCTCTGGAACGGGAAGTCCAGCGTCGCCTGCATCTTGCCGTCGGTCGTGTACTTCGAGGTGTTCGCGGCCGAGGAGTCGAAGACCTCGCCGAACACGAAGAAGTCCTTCTTGCCCTTGCGGTTCGCGTACTGCTTCACGTGCGGCGCCAGGGCCTGCCAGAACTCCAGGTTGACGTGCTTGACGGTGTCGACGCGGTAGCCGTCGATGTCGAGCGTGTCGATCCAGCTGGTGAAGATGTCCTTCATGCCGTTGACCACGCGCGGGTGCTCGGTCATGAGGTCGTCGAGACCGGAGAAGTCACCCTGCTCGCTCGACTCACCGGAGAACGTCGAGTCACCGCGGTTGTGGTAGAGCGTGGAGTCGTTGAGCCACAACGGGAACTTCGTCGGAACGTCCTTCACCGGCGTGTACGGGAAGGACTTGGCGGCGTCGAGCTTCGGGAAGTCCTTGCGGCCCGCGTACTCGGCGAGGTCGAACGGCTTGCCGTCCGCGTCCAGGTACGGCTGCGCACCGGTGCTGACGTACTGCGTGCTGCCCTCGGCGTACTTGATCACGTCGGCGGTGTGGTTCGCGACGATGTCGAAGAAGACCTTGATGCCGCGGCGGTGCGCGTCCTTGATCAGGTCGCGCATCTCCTGCGTGGTGCCGAAGTGCGGGTCGAGCTTGGTGAAGTCGACCGTCCAGTAACCGTGGTAGCCGGCGCTGTCCCCCTGCACCCAGCGGTTGAGGAACATCGGCGTCATCCAGATCGCCGTGATGCCCATGCCGTCGAGGTAGTCGAGCTTCTGGCGCAGGCCCTTGAGGTCGCCGCCGTGGTAGAAGCCCTTGTCGGCGGGGTCGAAGCCGTGCTCGGCGCTGGTGGAGCGGCCCCGGTCGTTGCCCTTGTCGCCGTTGGCGAACCGGTCGGGCATCACGAAGTAGAAGCGCTCACCCCGCAGGTCGTCCCGCTTGGGCGGCAACGCGAGCTTCGCGTCCCCGTCGCGCACCCCCGGCGCTATGTCCACCACCTCGCCGACCGCCAGGCGTTGCGGTGGAGCGGCAACGGCCTGGACCGGTGTGAGGGGTAGTAGAACCAATGCAGCGAGCGCGGCGACGACCCGACGCATCGCGACCTCCTTGTCGCAACTTCTTGCAGGGTTGCTGCACGAAACCACGACAAACAGCGGGAAACAATACGTCGGGCGTTGCAAATATTTGCGGTCAGTCCGCCTGACGCCGGTACGTGACAGCCAGGTGGAGGGGATGCGTGCGCCACTCGTTGACCGCCAGCCCCGCCAGCACGCCGATGCCCTCCAGAGTCTCGGGGGACGCCGGGGCGCTGCGGCTCGGCGAGCCGGCCAGCGGTCCGTCGGACGGCGGCGGCGAGAACTGGGCGACGACGTGCGGCTGGCCCTCGTGCAGCCGCACGGCCAGCAACACGTGCGGGTCCTGCTGCTCGCCCTCGTGCTCGATCGGTTCGAGCGCGAGGAACTCACCGCGTTCGGCCGCGACGCCCGCCATGCGGCCGGCCCACTTGTACGCCTCCATGACGTCGTCGTCGGTCACCGCGGCGTTCGCCTCCTGCATGGTGACCTGCTCCAGCCGCGTGGAGTGCGCGGTCATGTTGCCGTCGGTGGTGAAGCGGTCGGGGACCATCGCGGCACCGGTCTCGAGGTCGATCATGAGGATGTCGCGGAACCGGGTGTCCGCGAGCGGCGAGCGGCCCATGACCCCGCGGCCGAGCATCTCCTTCAGCTTCGGGTCCGTCGTGCGCCAGTACGTCAGCCGCTCCCCGGCGAGCAGACCGATGAAGTCCCCGACCGGCAAGCTCGGCATCGCCGTCACCAGCGTCTGCCCGGGCTCGACCGGAGGCGGCGCCTGCACCTGGAACGGCGGCAGCGCCGCGAACTGCGGGTCGACGCGCGCCGTCCGCACAACGTGGTGCGCCCACGCCCGCACCCGCGACAACGGGTGGTCCGGGAACCTCGCGTCGTGCTGCGGGTGGTCACCGGCGTGGAACGGCAGCACCCCCTGCAGCTCCGGCGCGTACGGGTGCTGCATCACCCAGTCCTGGAAGCCGATCTCGGCGGCCAGCACGGCCTCGCGCGCCCCCGTCATGCCGCGCTCCAGCGCGGCGAGCTGCAACACGGCGCTGCAGTTCGCCTTCGGGATCGTGAACGAGCAGACGAACGCCTGCCCGTTCGGCTGGTCCGGCAACGGCATCTTGATGATCCGCAGCAGCGCCGGAACCCCGTCGAGCTGGACGACGTGCGCCTCGACCAGGCAGCCGGTCTCGCCGTGGACGAGCGCGAGGTCGTGCCGGAGCTTGGGCAGGTCACCCAGCCCGGCGGGCAGGTCGGGCACCCGGTTGTAGTAGGTCAGAACGGCCTGGTCACCGCTCGGGTGCTGCCAGAGGAACTGGTCGAGCTGACGGAACCCGGTGGCGTCGAACGAGATAGGCACCCTCCGACACTACGTCGGCCGTCAGACCGCCCCGAGCGTTTTGGACCACAACGAGGCGCCGGTGGCGTCCCGCAGCCACACCGTGAGCTCGTGCCGCGTCGCCTCCACCTCGCCGAAGTGCTGGAACCCGTCGAGCGGCGTGGTGTTCGCCACGGGCGGGGCGTGCACGAAAACCGCCCAGTGCCGCGTGCGCCTGCCTTGAACAACGTGCGACGGTCGAAGGTCATGCGCGGTTTCCAGCCGCCGGACCTGTCCGGCGGCCGAACCCGGGATGAACTCCGGCCGTCGCCCCTCGTCACGTCAGGCGCTTGAGCCAGTCCGTGATGATCTGGCGGGACGCGGGGGTGGCGTGCACCCACGTCTGCCGGTTCTGGTCGGTGTACTTCACGACGAGCCAGCGGCCGTCCTCGAAGTCGATCGTGGTGAGGAACGTCTTGGCCCGCTGCCTGCCCTCGGCACCGCGCTTCGCCGCGTACAGCTTCGCCGTCCCCCTGCGGGGCTGGGCGAGCAGCTGCCGCAACGACATCGACGGCGTCGCCCTGATGCCGGGCTGGTGCGCGTTGAGCTCCGACTCGTGCACGTTGATCGACTGGCCCTTGCCCGCCGGGACGTCCGGCAGCTGCATCGTGAGGACCTCCGGCGCGTTCTCCGGCCGGATCGGGTGCAGCTGCACGAACCCGTTGTCGTGCACGGCGAGCACACCGTGCTGCGCGTTCGCCGCCACGACCACGGGCTTCGTCTCGTTCGGCGTGACGGCGATCCACGCCGAGTAGTCCGCGTCCGCCTTGGCGATCAGGTGCAGCGTGCCCCGCACGTCCGGGTGGTCGAGCCCGACCTTGCGCAGCTCACCGACGACGTCGCGTTCGATGACCGCGCGCTCGTCCTCGGTCTCGCCGGGCGAGTCGACGGAGAGCGCCGGGTGGTACTGCCCCAGCCTCTCCTGCTTCCACAGCACGTCGAACGCGAGGTCGGACAGCTGGATGGACGACCGCAGCACGTCACCCCCCGATCGTCGGCGGAGCGACCAGCGGCATGTCACCGATGATCTCGTTGGTGTTCTCCTCGTTGACCAGGTAGTCGGCCGACTTGTGCTCCAGGTCGTCCTCCCCCTGCCCCTTCTGGCCGTGGCCACCCATGCCGCCCATGCCACCGACACCACCACGCCCCGCGGCACCGGCCGCGGCACCCGCACCACCACGCGCGTTCTGCATCTCGCCCATGCCACCGAACACACCGGCCTTGGCCGCCGGCTGCTGCCCGGCCTGACCGGCCGCGTTGCCCGCGCCGATCCCGGTCCCGAGCCCACCGCCGCCGAACCGGCCGGTGCCCGCGCCACCGCCGAGCTTGCCCCCGCCACCACCGGGAACACCGGGCTTGCCGCCACCGGGGCCGTTCTGCCCCCTGTTGCCGGGCCCGGTCAGGTTCGGGTTGCCCGGCACGCCGATCGGCGGGATACCGGTGTTCGGCGGCCGCTCGATCACGTTGCCGACCGGCGGCCGTCCCGTCTCGCCCGGCCTCACACCGTTCTCCGTGACGACACTCGCGACGTTCGTCTCACCGCCGTTGACACCGCCGGTGATGCTGCCGGGCGGCGTCCACTGCGTGCCCGTCGACGTCTGCGACGTGCTCGTCGGAACCCCGCTCGGCGTACCGGGCGGCCGCACCGAGTTGCTGACGTTCGCGGTCTTGTCGCGGCCGTCGTCGCCACCGGTGTCGACGACCTCGACGTTCAGGTTGTCGGCCGTGACACCGGGAAACTCCTTCGGCAGCTCACCGCGGTTGGTGTTGCTGGCGCTCTGGAACTCGCTGTAGACCTTGCGGTTGTGCGCCTCGTCGCTGTTGTAGCCGTTGACGGCGTCCTCCGTGTCGGTGTCCCACGGGGTCACGTCGTCCCAGAAACCCGTGTCGGGCTTCTGCTCCGGCATGTTCTTCAGCTGCGCCTTGTTGTAGTTGAACTGGTAGACCTGGTTGGACAGCGAGTTGTCGGCCTGGCGCAGGGAGTCCTGCATCTGGATCATGGCCTGGTTGATCGGGTTGCCCGCCGCCTGGGCGGCGTCGGAGCTGGCCCCGGTCCAGGACTCGCCGAGGGTCTCGCCGACCCGCTTGAGCCGCTGCTCGATCGAGGAGTAGCTGGATTCGAGCGCGGCGGCCGCGTTCGCTCCAGCTTGTGCGGTACCGGTGCCCGGTCCTGACGTCATCAGATAGTGGATCTGGTGACCGGAGAGGGCATCGGCCCTGGTGTTGTCTTCGGTGAAGCAGCTGGGCGCGGGCTTTGTCATTTCGCACCTGCCTTGATCGTGGTGATGGCGAGATCGGCGAACTCGGTGACAGCGGCGCACGGGTCCGCGAACTTGGGGCTTCCGGTGACGGCCTGGACGGTGAAGAGGATCGCCTTGCCGGCGGTCGCCCCGACGGTGATCTCGCAGTTGCCCTTCGACCGCTCGTCGTTCGCGAGGGCGAGAACCGCCGGATAGCCCTGGACGTCGGCCACCGGCTCGAAGACGGCGTAGGTCCCGTTGTCCTTGTTCTGGTAGACCGAGTCGAGGTTCGTGCCCTCCGGCAGGATCGTCAGCGCGGGAGCCACCTTGGCCGGCGTGCTCGCACCGAGCCAGATGCAGGAGGCACCGGGTGAGCTGGTGTTCACCTTGCCCGCGACACCCGGCATTCCGAACGACTCGATCTGCTCAGGCGTGACCGTGTCGCACGGGGCGGCTTCGAAGGCGCTCAGCTCGAGGGGGTTCTTCACCTCGGGCGCCGCTTCACCGCCGCTGCTGCTGGAAGTCGTCGGCTGCGTGGTGTTCGTCGGCGTACCCGTGGTTCCACCACCGGTGTCGCAACCCGCCAGCAGAAGGACCACAGCGGTGCCGACGACGACGTTTCGGATGCGCAACAGCTCAGTCCTTCGGCTTGAGGTTGGCCTGGTTTCCTTGCTCGGTCTGCTCGTACTGCTGCAAGGTGGCCTTCAGGTTGTCGATGCGGGTGGTCAGGGCGTCCTGGAGCTGCTGGTTCGACTGCTGGTGCATGTGCCCCGCGTTCGCCGCCCAGGTGGCGTAGACCTGGCTCGGCGTGTCCCGCCCTGCTCCCTCAACCCTGATCAACGCCTCACCGGTGTGCTTCGCGGTCATCAGCTCGTCGCGGATCGACTCGTACTCCTTGATCGCGGCGCGCAGTGTGTCGAGATCGACCTTGGTCCCGCTCATCCCCAGTAACCCTTCCTTGCGGAATCGTGCGTCGATCAGCATAGCGCCGGGCCACAGCGCCCGTCCCGGTTTCAAAGCACGTTCGGGTGAACACGCGGAAGCGTCACCTTCGCATTGCGACAAGTCCGGGTACGAAGTGCGACGTGGTTCGTTCTTCGGCGCTTTTCGTCAGCGCCGCAATGGTTGCTGCCGCAAGAGAACTGCGACGACGTCCTCACCGGAGACCCGGAGCCGTGCGTCGACAAGGTGGGCAGCAGGGTCTTTATTACTGGTGCGCTGTCATCGCCGACGACATCGCGGCAAATGTGCTCGGCACAACGGATGCCATCCGGGTGATCTCCGGCAAGTTCTATTGCCAGATTGCTCAACGCGTCCACAAGAAGTCTGGCATGAACGAGGCGATCAGCATTTGGCCATCGCCTCGTCAAGCAGAAAATCTCGCCTGCGACGAGGCGGAGGCTGTCACTCGCTCTGCTGGGCCTGGGCCTGCTGAGCCGGGAGCCGTCCCTCGGCCATCCGCTTCATCAGGTCCCGCCGCAGCCACAGCAGATAAGCCCACACCAGCCCGAAGATCACCCCGATGACCCCCAAGGCGGGCAACAGGAACCACGTGCCGATCAACAGCACGTGCAGCCCGACGACAGCGGGGATCGCCCAGGGCCTGCGCACGAACGCGCACATGCCGATGAACACCGCGATGAAGCCGAACGCCACCCAGCCGACCGCGGACGTGACGCCACCGTGCAGCTTGGCGATCACCGGCAGGGCCAGGGCCACGACGATGACCTCGAGGATGAGCGTTCCGGCCATGATGCCGCGGAACGCCTTCAGCGGGTCCTTCTTCAGAGGGGCCGGGCTGGTCATGCCGGCTCCTTTCCGAACAGGGCGCGGGCCTCGCCTGCGGTGACGACGGAGCCGGTGACGATCACGCCGCCGCCGGAGAGCTCGTCCTCGGTCAGGTGGATGGCCTCTTCGACGGCGTCGTCGAGGCGGGGGCGGACCTCGAAGCGGTCCTCGCCGAAGATGGGGACGGCGAGGCCCGCCAGGACGTCCGGGTCCATGGCGCGCGGGGAGGAGTTGGTGGTGATCACCAGTTCCTGTACGACCGGTTCGAGGGCCGAGAGGATGCCTTCGGCGTCCTTGTCGGACATGACGGCCACGACGGCCACCAGTTTGCGGAAGCCGAACTCCGAGTCCAGGGCTCGTGCCAGTGCCGCGGCGCCGTGGGGGTTGTGGGCCGCGTCCACGAAGACGTTGGGCGCGGAGCGGACTCGTTCCAGCCTGCCGGGGTTGACGACGGTGGCGAAGCCCTCCCGGATGGCCTCGACGTCGAGCTGGCGGTCCGGGCCCGCGCCGAAGAACGCCTCGACGGACGCGAGGGCCAGCGCCGCGTTGGCTGCCTGGTGTTCGCCGTGCAGGGGCAGGAAGATGTCCTCGTAGACGCCGCCCAGGCCCTGCAACGTGACCAGCTGGCCGCCCACGGCCACGGAGCGCGAGACGACGCCGAACTCGCTGCCGAAGCGGGCGACGGTGGCGTCGACCTCGGCCACGCGTTCCAGGACGACCTTCATGACCTCGGGGGTCTGCTCACCGATGATCGCGACCGAGCCCGGCTTGATGATGCCGGCCTTCTCGACCGCGATGTCCTCGGGGCGGGTGCCCAGGTACTCGGTGTGGTCCAGGCTGATCGGGGTCAGGACCGCGATGCGCGCGTCGGCGATGGACGTGGCGTCCCACGTGCCGCCCATGCCGACCTCGACGACCGCGACGTCGGCCGGTGCGTCGGCGAAGGCCGCGTAGGCCATGCCGGTGAGCACCTCGAACTTGCTCATGCGGATCTCGGAGCGGCTGTCGACCATCGCGACGTACGGCTCGATGTCGCGGTAGACCTCGACGTAGCGCTCGGGGCTGATCGGCTGGTTGTCCAGGCTGATCCGCTCGGTCGCGAGCTGCAGGTGCGGGCTCGTGTAGCGGCCGGTGCGCAGACCGATGCGCGTGAACAGCGCATCGGTCATGCGCGACGTGGACGTCTTGCCGTTCGTGCCCGTCAGCTGCACGACCGGGTAGGACGTCTGCGGGTCGCCCAGGACGTGGGCCAGTGCCTTGATCCGGTCCAGCGACGGCTCGAGCTTGGTCTCGGGCCACCGCTGGTTGAGCTCGTTCTCGACGTCCAGGAACTCGTCGAGGTTGCTGTCCACTGTGCTTACGCCTCCGGCAACGCCGCGAGGCGCTCGTTGATGCGGGCGATCTCGGCCTCCGCGACGGCCTTGCGCTCCTCGATCTTGGCCTTGACCTCGGCGGGCGCCTTGGCGAGGAACGCCTCGTTGCCCAGCTTCTTGGTCGTGCCGTCGAGCTCCTTCCGCGCGACGGCCAGGTCCTTGGCGAGACGCTTGCGCTCGGCGGCGACGTCGATCGCGCCGGACAGGTCCAGCTCGACCTTCACGGCACCCTTGGGCAGGCCGACCTCGAGCGTGGCGGAGACGGTGAAGTCGTCGCCGGGCTCGGTCAGCCTCGTCATCGCGCGGACGGCCGGGACCTGGTCGGTCAGGCCGACGCAGCACGCGCCGCGGACCTTGCCCGCGACCTTCTGGCCGGGCTTGAGGCCCTGCTCGGAGCGGAAGCGGCGGATCTCGGTCGCGAGCTTCTTCAGGCCCTCGACCTCGGCCAGCGCCTCCAGGTCGCGCTCGGCACCGGAGGGCTTCGGCCAGTCGGCGACGACGAGTGACTCACCACCGGTGAGCGACGTCCACAGCGTCTCGGTGATGAACGGCGTCGCCGGGTGCAGCAGGCGCAGCAGGACGTCGAGGACGTGGCCCAGGACGGACTGCGTGGCCTCGGCACGGCCTTCGGCGATCTGGACCTTGGCGATCTCCAGGTACCAGTCGCAGAACTCGTCCCACGTGAAGCTGTAGAGGGCCTCGCAGACGCGGGCGAACTGGAACGCCTCGAAGTTCGTGTCCACGGTGGACACCAGCGCGTCGAGCTCGTCGAGGATCCAGCGGTCGGCCGCGGTCAGCTCGGAGCGGTCCGGCAGCGGGCGCTCGACCGTCGCGCCGTTGGCGAGGGCGAACCTCGTGGCGTTCCACAGCTTCGTGGTGAAGTTGCGGGAGCCGGCGGCCCACTCCTCGGCGACGGCCATGTCCGAACCGGGGTTCGTGCCGCGCAGCAACGTGAACCGGGTGGCGTCGGCGCCGTAGCGCTCCATCCAGTCCAGCGGGTCGATGCCGTTGCCCTTGGTCTTCGACATCTTCTTGCCGAACTGGTCGCGGATGAGACCGTGCAGGAAGACGTCGTCGAACGGCTGGACGCCGTCCATCGCATACAGGCCGAGCAGCATCATCCTGGCGACCCAGAAGAAGATGATGTCGTAGCCGGTGGACAGCACGGACGTCGGGTAGAACTTCTTCAGGTCCTCAGTGGACTCCGGCCAGCCGAGCGTGGAGAACGGCCACAGGCCGGAGGAGAACCACGTGTCGAGGACGTCGTCGTCCTGGCGCCAGCCCTCACCGGTCGGCACCTCGTCGTCCGGTCCGACGCAGACGACCTCGCCGTTGGGGCCGTAGAAGACCGGGATGCGGTGGCCCCACCACAGCTGGCGCGAGATGCACCAGTCGTGCAGGTTGTCGACCCAGTCGAAGTAGCGCTTGTTCATCTCCGGCGGGTGGATCTTGGTGCGGCCGTCGCGGACGGCGGCGGACGCCTCGGCCGCGAGCGACTCGACCTTGACCCACCACTGCAGCGACAGGCGCGGCTCGATGACCGTGTCGCACCGCGAGCAGTGGCCGACGGCGTGGACGTACGGCCGCTTCTCCGCGACGATCCGGCCTTCCTCGCGCAGCGCGGCGACGATCGCCGGGCGCGCCTCGAACCTGTCGAGGCCGAGGAACGGGCCGTTCGCGGTGATGGTCGCGCGCTCGTCCATGATCGCGAGGTTCGGCAGGCCGTGGCGCTGGCCGATCTCGAAGTCGTTCGGGTCGTGGGCGGGCGTGACCTTGACGGCGCCGGTGCCGAACGCCGGGTCGACGTGCGTGTCGGCGACGATCGGGATGCGGCGGCCGGTGAGGGGCAGCTCGACCTCGGTGCCGATCAGGTGCTGGTAGCGCTCGTCGTCCGGGTGGACGGCGACCGCGGTGTCACCCAGCATCGTCTCGGCGCGCGTGGTCGCGACGACGATCGAGTTCTCACCCTCGCCGTAGCGGATCGAGACGAGCTCGCCGTCGTCGTCGTTGTGGTTGACCTCGACGTCGGAGAGCGCGGTCTGGCAGCGCGGGCACCAGTTGATGATCCGCTCGGCCTGGTAGATCAGGCCGTCGTCGTACATCTTCTTGAAGATCGTCTGGACGGCGCGCGAGAGCCCCTCGTCCATGGTGAAGCGCTCGCGCGACCAGTCGACGCCGTCGCCGAGCCGCTTCATCTGGCCGAGGATCTTGCCGCCGTACTCCTCTTTCCACGCCCAGACGCGCTCGACGAACTTCTCGCGCCCGAGGTCGTGCCGCGACAGGCCCTGCTTGGCGAGGTCCTGCTCGACGGAGTTCTGCGTCGCGATGCCGGCGTGGTCCATGCCCGGCAGCCACAGGACCTCGTAGCCCTGCATCCGGCGGCGCCTGGTCAGGGCGTCCATGACGCTGTGGTTCATGGCGTGGCCCATGTGGAGGCTGCCGGTGACGTTGGGCGGGGGCAGGACGATCGTGAACGGCGGCTTGTCGCTCTTGACGTCCGCCTCGAAGTACCGCCGGTCGACCCACCGCTGGTACAGCTCCGCCTCTACCTCCGCCGGAGTCCACGCGGCGGGGAGGTCAGGACGCTGGGTTGCGGTGTCGAGTTCAGTCACAGCTGTCAAGTCTACGGAGGGCCGGCTATCGACTTACACCGAGATACCTGATAACGGCCCGGCGACGATCGGTGCCCGGCTGTCGGCGTCGTTCCCGCCGGTGATCGATGATGTGCGCCGATCATCATGGGGGGCGAAGTGCACTACGACATCGAAGATCACCCGGATCTCCAGGACTCGGCCTGGACCCGTCGCGCGACCAGACGCGCCAGACGCGAGATCCGCGGGCAACGGCGGCGCGCGTTCCTGCGCGGGCACAGCGGCAAGATCATCACGGCCGTCGCGCTGGTCGCCGTGGGCGCGACGGTGGCGGGCCTGTATCGGGCGGGGACGTTCGACGACGTCTCGATGCCGGACGTGGACCTGCCCTACTCGGGCGTGAACGTCGAACAGCCCTTTGCCGGCACGCCCGCGGAGCACTGGTCCGACGGTGAGCGGGGGATCGTCCTGCCGTCCACCGATCCCGCGTTCGAGCAGGTCCGCCAGGCGCTCGTCGCGGCGCGGATCGACCCGGTGACCATCAGCGAGCACAAGCCCGACAAGTTCCTCGCGGCGCTCGCACCGCAGGCGCGCGACCACTACTCGCAGGAGTTCGAGAAGTGGGTCACCCGGCTCAAGCCGGGCACGAAACTGCTCCCGAACGGCATCAGGGTGTCCGGGAAGATGACGCTCGGGGAGAGCAACGGGCATCAGGCGGTGACCACCGACTACGTGTTCGCCTACGCGTTCGAGCCGCCGGACCCGAAGAAGCTGTTCGACCAGATGGAGATCGTCGCGGCGGTGCGGACGAAGGTGACGTACGAGGTCACCCCGGAAGGGCTGTGGCCGGTGGAGTCCTCGGGGTTCCAGTACTCGATCGCCTGCCAGGCGTCGAAGGACGGGTTCCTCGCGCCCCAGTTCACCGAGCCCGCCAAGCACCTGGACGGCTTGGACGACGACGAGGCGCACTTCTCCGTGGACGGTCCGGTGCCGACCGACGGCAACTGCGAGTGACCACCCTTTCAGAGGTGCCGGGCGGCAGTGACGGCGATCACAATTGACCGTCACGGACCGTTCAACCCCTTGGGGCCCGTGACGGGCGGTGCCGCCGCGTTCTTCGGGGGCGCTGGCGGCGCCGACGTCGATCGGCGTTGAATGAGGTGCATGAGCAAGCCTCCGCAGCACGACGTCGACGAGTCCGCGCTCGAAGTCAGCACGCCCAAGACATGGGCAGCGGGGATTCCCGGTGTGCTCGTGTCACTGGACCGGGCGGTCGGCCAGATGGGCGTGGGACGCACGGTGAAGACGTTGCGCCTGCTCAACCAGCGCGAGGGGTTCGACTGCCCCGGCTGCGCGTGGCCGGAGCCGCAGGGCCACCGCAAGATGGCGGAGTTCTGCGAGAACGGCGCCAAGGCCGTCGCCGAGGAGGCGACGAAGCGGCGGATCGGGCGCGCGTTCTTCGCGGAGCACTCGATCGGGAGCCTGCGGACGAAGACCGACTACTGGCTGGGTCAGCAGGGCAGGCTGACCGAGCCGGTGGTGCTGCGCCCCGGCGCGACCCACTACGAGCCGATCGGCTGGGACGCCGCGTTCACGCTCATCGCCGAGGAGCTGAAGGCGCTGCCGTCGCCCGACGAGGCGATCTTCTACACGTCCGGGCGCACCAGCAACGAGGCCGCGTTCCTCTACCAACTGCTGGTCCGCTCGTTCGGCACGAACAACCTGCCGGACTGCTCGAACATGTGCCACGAGTCGTCCGGCTCGGCGCTGAACGAGACGATCGGCATCGGCAAGGGCTCGGTGTCGATCAAGGACTTCGAGCTGGCCGACCTGCTCGTGGTCGTCGGCCAGAACCCCGGCACGAACCACCCGCGCATGCTCAGCGCGCTGGAGGACGCCAAGAAGAACGGTGCGAGGATCATCGCGGTCAACCCGCTGCCGGAGGCGGGCCTGATGCGGTTCAAGAACCCGCAGAACGTCTCGGGCGTGGTGGGCCGCGGCACGGCGTTGAGCGACGAGTTCGTGCAGATCAAGGTCGGCGGCGACCAGGCGCTGTTCCAGGCGGTCGGGCATCTGCTGCTGCAGTGGGACAAGGTCGACAAGGACTTCGTCGGCACCAAGACGCACGGCTTCGAGACCTACGCCGAGAGCCTGCGCGAGCTCGACTGGGACCGCGTGCTCACCGCCACCGGCCTGACCCGCGAGCAGATCACCAAGGTCGCGGGCATGTTCGTCGACTCGAAGCGCACGATCGTGTGCTGGGCGATGGGCCTGACGCAGCACAAGCACAGCGTCCCGACGATCCGCGAGATCGCGAACGTCATGTTCCTGCGCGGCATGATCGGCAAGCCGGGCGCGGGCCTGTGCCCGGTGCGCGGTCACTCGAACGTGCAAGGTGACCGCACGATGGGCATCTACGAGAAGATGCCGGAGCGGTTCCTGGAGGCGCTGGAGACCGAGTTCGGCATCTCCGTGCCGCGCAAGCACGGGTTCGACACCGTGGACGCGATCAACGCCATGAGGCACGGCCGCGGCAAGGTGTTCATCGCGATGGGCGGCAACTTCGTCAGCGCCACCCCGGACACCCCGGTGACCGAGAAGGCGCTGGAGCAGTGCTCGCTGACGGTGCACGTCTCCACGAAGCTGAACCGCTCGCACGTGGTCCACGGCCGCACGGCGCTGATCCTGCCCGCCCTGGGCCGCACGGAGAGCGACGTGCAGCACTCGGGCGAGCAGTTCGTGACGGTCGAGGACTCGATGTCGGTCGTGCACCGCTCGCGCGGCCGCCTCACGCCCGCGTCGGACCAGCTGCTGTCCGAGGTCTCGATCGTCTGCCGCCTCGCCCGCAAGGTGCTCGGCGACGCCCACCCCGTGGCGTGGGAGGAGTTCGAGAAGGACTACGACGTCATCCGCGAGCACATCGCGCGTGTCGTGCCGGGGTGCACCGACTACAACGCGCGCGTGCGCCAGCCCGACGGTTTCGTGCTGCCGCACCCGCCTCGCGACTCGCAGGAGTTCGCGACGGCGACGGGCAAGGCCAACTTCACGGCCAACGAACTGACGGTCATCGACGTGCCGGAGGGCCGGCTGCTGATGCAGACCCTGCGCAGCCACGACCAGTACAACACCACGATCTACGGACTGGACGACCGCTATCGCGGCGTGAAGGACGGTCGGCGCGTGGTGTTCGTGAACCCCGACGACGTGAAGGCGCTCGGCTTCACGGACGGGCAGATGGTCGACATCGTGTCGGAGTGGAAGGACGACCCGACGGGCGTCTTCGAACGCCGTGCCGAGGCGTTCCGGATCGTCGCCTACCCGACCGCGCGCGGGTGCGCGGCGACGTACTTCCCGGAGGCGAACCCGTTGGTGCCGCTGGACTCCAAGGCGGACATCTCGGGGACCCCGACGTCGAAGTCGGTGATCGTGCGCCTGGAGGCCGCGGGCTGATCAGGCGTGCCGGACCCGGGCGGACCATCTCAGCCGTCGCCGTTCGGGTTCGGCCGTCATCTCCTCCTCGGCCTTGTTCTCCTTGACGAGCCGGCGCGCGGCGGCGTCGGCCTCGAGCTCCCGCTGCCGCGTCTTCGCGATCGCAAACGCATCCGGGTGCGGAATCATGGCTGTTCTCCCTCGGGTGGTTGTTACTCGGGTGCGACCGTGTGGCTCAGGAAGAGCCTGACCGCGCGTGACCCCTCCGGCCGCAGCTCGGGGTTCATCCGGCGCTCGTCGTACTTGTCCAGCAACGCCTGCAGGTCGGCCACGAGCTCGGCGGCCTCCTCGGCGGTGAGGAACTTGACGGTGCCCTGCGTGCCGACCACGTCGCGCCACTCCGCGGGCATGTGCTCGCGTTGCCGGATGCGGTCGCGGATGCGCTCGAACTCCTGGTCCAGGTAGGCCATCGCGGCCGCCTCCGCCGCCATGGCCGCCTCGCCGTCGAGCTCGTCCGGCGAGATGGACTGGCGCCGCCGGACGACCTGCCACGGCTTCTGCCTGCCCGGCCCCTCGACCTCGGTCACGAAGCCGTACTTGGCCAGCATGTTCAGGTGGTACGAGCAGCTGGCGACGCTCTCGCCGAGCACCTCGGAGCACTGGGTGGCGGTCTTCGCGCCCTGCTCGGTGAGCAGCTCCAGGAGCTTCCACCGGAAGGGGTGCGACAACGCGCGCAGCGCTTTCGGGTCGGTGATCGGGGTGTCGGTCATGACACGAGCGTACGCTTATCAAGGAACCCTTAGCAAGGTCCCTTGATATAGGAGTCTTGAGTTAGCGGCTCACCAGTCCGGCGAGTTCCTGGCCACGGCCGTGACCAGCGGCAACGACTCGATGATCGGCACGCGCAGCAGTTCGGCGGCCTCGTCCGGGTCGCGCACCGGTTCCACGAGCTCTCGCAGCAGCGCGCCCACGACGTCGTCCGCGGTCTGGTCGATCTCGGGCGCCAGGTCGCGCAGCTGGGCGGCGGCCTCGTTCAGCACCCGCGGACGTTGGGGCTCCTCCAGCATCAACGCGGCCAGCCTCAGCACACGGCGGCACACGCGCAACCGCAGACTGCGACTGGCGGACTCGGGACCACCCGCGAGACCCAGCCTGCCGCGGGTGCGCTCGATCCACGGCTCGACGGTCTCCTTGCGCCAGATCGGGCCGGACGCGAGCTCCGCGTCCGGCTCCGGGATGCCGTGGGAACGGCGCTTGCGCCACACCGTGACCAGCTGGCGGCTGAGGCCCATCGCGTCCGCGATCTCGGCGATTCCGTAGAAGTCCCCCACGAGCACAACTGTAACCAGAGATGACGATCTATGTCATCCAGCATGTCGCGGAATGTCGCAGAAGTCGTAGCAGAGGGTTCAGAGCCGTTCGAGCACCGCGCGTGCCGCGTTGTGGCCGCCGATCCCGCTCACGCCACCGCCTCGCCTGCTGCCCGCTCCGCACAGGAAGACGTTGTCCACGCCGGTCTCCACACCCCACCCGCCGACCTCGTCGCCGGTCTCGGCGAACGGCCACTCCAGCTCGCCGTGGAAGATGTTGCCTCCCGGCAGCCCCAGCTCCTCCTCCAGGTCGAGAGGGGTGCGGGCCTCGATGCACGGCCGTCCGGCGGCGTCCACGGCCAGGCAGTCGCGGATCGGCTCGGCCAGGTGCGCGTCGAGCTGGTCGAGGTAGCGCTCCACGAGCTGGTCGCGCAGCTCCTCGTTGCGGCCCTGGAAGAGCGACGCGGGCAGGTGCAGGCCGAACAGCGTCAGCGTCTCGTGCCCCGCGAGACCGGGCCCGAGGATCGACGGGTCGGTCAGCGAGTGGCAGTACATCTCGCCGGGCAGCACCGACGGCACCTGACCGGCGGCGCTCTCCCGGTAGGCGGTCTCCAGCTGCTCGTAGGACTCGTCGAGGTGGAACGTGCCCGCGAACGCGAGCCGCGGGTCCACACCGGACTTCAGCGCGGGCAGCCTGCGCAGCAACATGTTGATCTTCAGCTGGCAGCCGGGTGCGTCGTGGACCTCCTTGCCCTGCAACCGTCCCAGCACCGAAGGAGCCACATTGGACAGCACGAACCTGGCCTCGTAGGTCTCGCCTCCACACGAGACGGACGCCGTCTTGCCGTCCGACTCGACCGACGTCACCTCGGCACCGCACTCGATCCGGGCACCGGCCTCCCGCGCCGCCCGCTCCAGCTCGGCGGTGACGGCGCCCATGCCGCCGACCGGGACCTTCCACTCCCCCGTCCCGTTGCCGATCACGTGGTAGAGGAAGCACTTGTTGGCGCTCAACGAGTGCAGCGACGCGTGCGTGCCGATCAACGCGTCGGTGGCCACGACACCGCGCACCAGGTCGTTGCCGAACAGCTCCGGCAGCGTCTCGCCGAGCGGGCGTTCGAAGACCTGCTCCCACACCCGTCCGTCGACTCGCGCCCGCAGGTCCTCGGCCGGCACCAGCGGTTCGAGCAGGCTCGGCGCCAGCGCGGCGGCCAGCTGCTCCAGGCCGGCGTACCAGCGCTGCCACCGCTCCCAGTCGCCGAGCGACCCGCAGACCTCCTCGAACGACCGCACGGTCGCCTCGCCGGGGCTGCGTTCGACCAGGAGCCCGGACTTGCCGTCGGGCGTGTAGGACGACGCGGCACGCGACCGCAGCGCGAGGTTCAGCCCGAGGTCGCTCACGATCCGGTCGGGCAGCAGCGACACCAGGTAGGAGAACCGGGAGAGCCGGGCGTCGACCCCTTCCCAGGGCGACGCGCTGACCGCCGCGCCCCCGGCGCGCGGCAGCTTCTCCAGCACCCTGACCGACTTGCCCGCACGCGCGAGGTACGCGGCGGCCACAAGCCCGTTGTGGCCGCCTCCCACGATGACGACGTCGTCCATGCCCCGAGATCCCTCCCACGTAGCCTGGTCGTTGGGGAACATAGCGGTCCGAAGGAGATGTGCACATGGGCCGAGTGACGGTGCGCCGCCCCGTCGAGCGGGTCTCGCCGAACGGCAGGCGCCGCCGCGTCGACGCGCTCGCCGCCGAGGAGCCGCTGGAGCTGAGGGTCGACGGCAAGGCGCTCGCCGTGACGATGCGCACGCCGGGCCACGACGTGGAGCTCGCGCACGGCTTCCTGCTCAGCGAGGGCGTCATCGGCTCGTCCGAGGACATCTCGGTCGCCCGGTACTGCGAGGGCACCGGCCCGGACGGGCTGAACACCTACAACGTGCTGGACATCGCGCTGGCCGAGGGCGTGCCGCCACCGGACACGGGCGTGGAGCGGAACTTCTACACCACCTCGTCGTGCGGGGTGTGCGGCAAGGGCGCCCTCGAAGCCGTGAAGCTCAAGACCCGCCACTCCCCCGCGCTCGACCCGGTGCGGGTCACGCCGGAGGCGCTCACGACGTTCCCGGACGCGCTGCGCGCCCGGCAGAAGGTCTTCCAGAGCACCGGCGGCCTGCACGCGGCCGGGCTGTTCGCCGACGGTGAGCTGCTGGTGGTGCGGGAGGACGTGGGCAGGCACAACGCCGTCGACAAGGTGCTCGGCTGGTCGGTCCTGCAGAACCTGGTGCCGCTGCGCGGCGCGGTGCTGATGGTGTCCGGGCGGGCGTCGTTCGAGCTGGTCCAGAAGGCCGCGATGGCAGGCATCCCGGTGCTCGCCGCGGTGTCGGCGCCGTCGTCGCTCGCGGTCGAGCTGGCCGAGGAGCAGGGCATGACGCTGATCGGGTTCCTGCGCGGCGACTCGATGAACGTCTACACCGGTGGGGAGCGCGTGCTTGAGACCGCTTGACGGCGTCGTGGTCGTGAGCCTGGAACAGGCCGTGGCCGTCCCGTACGCGACGCGCCTGCTGGCCGACCTGGGCGCACGGGTGATCAAGGTCGAACGGCCGGGCACCGGCGACTTCGCGCGCCACTACGACTCGGCGTGCGGCGAAGTCTCGTCGTACTTCGCGTGGACCAACGTCGGCAAGGAGTCGGTGTCGCTCGACATCTTCCACCCCGACGGCCGCGAGGTGCTGGACAAGCTCGTCGACCGGGCCGACGTGCTGCTGTGCAACCTGTCGCCGCGCGTGTGGGCCCGGCTCGCGCTGGAGCTGCCCGACCGGCTGGTGGTCGGTGAGCTGTCCGGTTACGGCTGGGACGGCCCGTACGCGGACCGCAAGGCGTTCGACGCGCTGGTGCAGTCCGAGACGGGCTTGGTGTCGCTGACCGGCGAGGGCGACGTGATGGCGCGGGCCGGGATCTCGGTCGCGGACATCGCGGCGGGCGTGCAGCTGCAGGCCGCGGTGCTGGCGGCGTTGCTGCAACGGGCGCGGACGGGCTCCGGGGCGCGGCTGCGGCTGTCGCTGTTCGAGGCGATGGCCGAGTGGATGCACCAGCCGATGCTCTACGCCGCCGGAACGGGCGCCGCGGCCCCGCGGTCGGGGGCGCACCACCCGAGCATCGCCCCGTACGGCCCGGTGGCCTGTGCCGACGGCGCCGTGCACCTGGCCGTGCAGAACGACGGTCAATGGCAGCGGCTGTGCGATTTGATCGGCCTCGCTCCGCACGAGAGGTTCGCCACAGTGGCCTCCCGCGTCGCGCACCGGGAGGAATTGCAGAACCTCCTCGAAAAGGCTTTTTCGGGCCTCACCGCGGCTGAGCTGCTCACCACGTTGGACGCCGCCGACGTGCCGGCCGCCCTGACCAGGCCGATCACCGACCTGCCCGCCCACCCGCAGCTCGACACCTGGGTTGACGTGCCCGTTCCCGGCGGAACGGCCAGGATGCTGCCGCCCCCGGTGGCGGGCTTCGACTGGTCACCGGGTGCGGTTCCGGCCCTCGGCCAGCACAATGACCGCGTGTTGAGATGGCTGGGCTACTCCGACGAGGAACTGTCCTCGTTACGCGCGCGTTCCGTCCTCTAGAAGGAAACGAGGAACGGCATTCGCGCGATGGGGTGAGCATGGGGGAACCGAGGTTCAGCCGCCGCACGGTGTTCGTGGCGCTCGGCTTGGTCGTCGCGACCGCCGTGGGCGTCGCGACCTACGTGTCGTCGACCGCGGAGGCGCCCCGGCGGCAGATCGCGACGGCCGACCGCCTCCACACCAAGCCCGCCGTCAAGCCGACGATCCGCTTCGAGCGCGTCTACTCGTCCGCCCGGCGCCGCGAGGTCACCCTCGCCTTCTACCTGCCGACCGGCGTCAACCCCCGCGGCCTGCCCATGTCGATCCTGCTGCACGGCCTGCGCGGCAACGCCAGGAACGCGCCCTTCGGCGGCATCGCCGACGTGCTGGCCGCCGCCGTGGCGAAGGGCTCGGTGCCCGCGTTCGGCTTCGTCGCGGTCGACGGCGGCGACAACTACTGGCACGAGAACACCCCCGGCGACGACCCGATGGGCATGCTGCTCGACGAGATCCCCCGCTGGCTCAAGGACCGCGGCTACGGCGAGCCGTTCGCCGTCACGGGCGTGTCGATGGGCGGCTTCGGCGGCCTGCTCTACGCCCGCCGCCGAGTCGAACGGGGTGACCCGGTCGCGGCCGCCGCGATCGTCTCCCCCGGCCTGCTGACGTCGTGGCCGGAGATGGCCAAGCGCCGCGCGTTCAAGAACGAGGCCGAGTGGCGGGAGCTGGACCCGCTGCGGCGCCCTCAGGCGACCGGCCCGACCGCGCTGGGCGTGTGGGTCGGCGACCGGGACAAGTTCATCGAGGGCACCCGCCGGTTCCTGCGCGACGTGCGGCCCGAGGTGGCCACCGTCAGGCCCGGCGGGCACGACGACGCGCTCTACCGCTCGGTGACGCCCGACGTCATCCGCTTCCTTGCCAAGTACGCGAAGCGGGCCGTCTAGACCCGGCCGAGCACCATGTAGCCGCTGGTGCAGTACACGTACGGACCGACCGGCTCGTCACCCTCTCGCCGGTGTCCAGCAGCCCTTGCAGGTCGATCACATCCGGGTGGCCGCCCGGCCGAAGTGCACCCACTTGACCCGGTCCTGCTCGTCACGCCCGCACAGGACCACCACGGAGTGGTAGCCGCCGCGGGGCTCGACGGCGATCAGGGCGTCGTCGCGCAGCCCGGTGAACTCCCGCTCGGACTCGTCGAGGAGCCCTCGGAAGGTGTCGCCGCGCTGCTCGAACCTCACCGTCACCCGGCCGCCGGTGCCCTCGGCCACGTGGAGGTCGAGCCCCGCGGACCGGTAGACCCCGACGACCCGGTCCATCGCGATCGGGACGGGCGACGCGGGCGGCGCGGGCAGCGGTCGCAGGCGGACACCGGCGTGCTCGCCCAGCACCTGCCGGAAGACCTCGCGCGCCACCGGCAGGGAGCCGCCGCCGTTGGTGAGGAGGGCGACCGCGAGACCGGCGGCGGGAATCACCCGCAGGTGGGCCTGGAAGCCCCGCGTCGTCCCGTTGTGGCCGATGCCGGTGACACCACCGTCGTAGTCGTGCAACACCCACCCGAGACCCTGCCGCCCGCCCTGGCCGAAGTCCGGCGGCACGACCTGGGTCTCGCGCATCACGTCGAACTCGGTGGTGCCGAGGTGCAGCCGCACGAACTCCAGGAGGTCCCGCGCGCTCATCGCGAGCACCGACCCCGCCGGGGTGTCCCCCTCGACCATGGGCTTCTCGACGGGCCGCAGGTCGTCGTCGCCGAGATGACCCGACGCGCACCGCTGGTGGGCGTACTCCGCGTGGCTGACGGCGGCGGTCGGCAGGCCGAGCCGGTCGACGAGCCGCTCACGCAGGACGGCGGTGAAGCGCCGTCCGCGCAGCACCTCGACGATCCGGCCGAGCACCACGAACCCGCTGTTGCAGTACGTGTAGAGCTCACCCGGCGGGGTCCGCTGCTCGGTGTCCGCCATCCGCTCGACGTACCTCTCGAGCATGTCCGGGCCGTTACCGGTGTCGTGGAAGAGGTCGCCGTCGAAGCCCGCCGTGTGGGTGAGCAGGTGGCGTGGCGTGATGACCCGCGCCGCCTCCTCGTCGGCCAGCCGGAACTCCGGCAGCACCTCGCGCACCGGCCAGTCCAGGTCCAGCAGGCCCTCGTTGACCAGCTCCTGGACCAGCGTGGCCGTCCACACCTTCGTGATCGACCCGATCTGGAAGATCGAGTCCGTCGTCACCTCCTCGCCCGTGTCCTTGTTGAGGACACCCGCCGAGAAGTCGGTGATCTCGTCCTCGTGCAGGACGGCCACCTGCGCACCGACGACACCGTGCTCGGCCAGGAGCCCGGCCAGCCACTCCGACGACAGTTCCACGTTTCCCCCAGACTGGTTTTCTAGCGCGGCGAGAGCGGCACCGTCCGCGACCGCACCCACTTGAGCACCGCGGGCCACTCCCCGTAGCCCGCGTCGATGTTGACGTGCGCGGCCCCTGGCAGGACGTCGACCTCGATCCGCAACGCCTCCGCGAGCTGCTTGGCGTCCTGCGCCGAGCAGTGCGGGTCGCCCTCGCCCGCGACGAGGCGCGTCTCGGTGGCGGCGCGGCGCAGGTTCGCCGGGTCGAGGGGAGGCGGCAGGAACGACCTGATGGCCGGTTCCGGGTGGTCGGGCGCCGGCGGGGCGACCAGCAGCACCCGGTCGACGTGGGCGATGTTCTCGCGGGCCGCGTGGTGCAGCCACAGGTGGCAGCCGAGCGAGTGCGCGACGACGACGCGTTCGCGGTCGGCCGGGGCCGCCTCCAGGTGCGCGTCCAGCTCGCGCAGCCACGTGTCCAGGTCGGGCGCGTCCGGGTCGCTGAAGTGCGGCAGGTCGGCGAGGCCGCCGTGCTCGGACACGGTCCGGGCGAGCCAGCGCTGCCAGTGACCGGGGCCGGAACCGGTGTAGCCGTGGAGCAGCAGCACGTGGGGCAGCGACATGCACCCAGCCTAGTGGCGCGTCACGCAGCGTCGGCGGCGTAATCCACGCTCGGCAGGACTCCTCGCGGCACCTCCCCACGCCCCCGTACGACCAGTACGAAGACGTGGCGATCCGCCCGTCTGAACGCGAATTCCACCGGCAACGTCGCGAGCCACACCACTGGAACGACCGAAGGGCGCCCGGCCGGAACCGGACGCCCTTCGATTGAGCTCGAACGCTAGGCGGACTTCTCCCGGCGCTCCCGGCGCGAGGGCTGCCGGGCCACGATCGTCGGGTTCACGTTCTCCTTCACCGTCTGCTCCGTGATGACGACCTTGGCGACGTCCGTGCGGCTCGGGATGTCGTACATCACCGGGAGCAGGACCTCTTCCATGATCGCGCGCAGACCTCGGGCACCGGTGCCGCGCAGGATCGCCTGGTCGGCGACCGCCTCCAGCGCGGTCTTGGTGAACTCGAGCTCGACGCCGTCCATCTCGAAGAGCTTCTGGTACTGCTTCACCAGGGCGTTCTTCGGCTCGGTGAGGATCTGCACCAGGGACGGCTTGTCGAGGTTGGTCACCGAGGCGACCATCGGCAGACGCCCGATGAACTCGGGGATCAGGCCGAACTTGATGAGGTCCTCCGGCATGGAGTCGGCGAAGTAGTCCGCCGCGTCCACCTCGGCCTTGGACCGCACCTCGGCGCCGAAGCCCAGACCGCGCTTGCCGACGCGGTCCTGGATGATCTTCTCCAGGCCCGCGAACGCACCGGCCACGATGAACAGCACGTTCGTCGTGTCGATCTGGATGAACTCCTGGTGCGGGTGCTTGCGGCCGCCCTGCGGGGGCACCGACGCCGTCGTGCCCTCGAGGATCTTGAGCAGCGCCTGCTGCACGCCCTCACCGGAGACGTCACGCGTGATCGACGGGTTTTCACTCTTTCGAGCGATCTTGTCGACCTCGTCGATGTAGATGATGCCCGTCTCGGCGCGCTTCACGTCGTAGTCGGCGGCCTGGATGAGCTTCAGGAGGATGTTCTCGACGTCCTCGCCGACGTAGCCGGCCTCTGTCAGCGCGGTCGCGTCGGCGATGGCGAACGGGACGTTCAGCATCTTCGCGAGCGTCTGCGCGAGGTAGGTCTTGCCGCAGCCCGTCGGACCCAGCATCAGGATGTTCGACTTCGCCAGCTCGACGCCGTCGTCACGACCCTCGCGCCCGCGGTCGCCCGCCTGGATGCGCTTGTAGTGGTTGTAGACGGCTACCGAGAGGGTCCGCTTCGCCTCGGACTGGCCGATGACGTACTGGTCGAGGAAGTCGTGGATCTCGGCGGGCTTCGGCAGCTCGTCGAGCTTCACGTCGCCGGCCTCGGCCAGCTCCTCCTCGATGATCTCGTTGCAGAGATCGATGCACTCATCGCAGATGTAGACGCCGGGGCCGGCGATGAGTTTCTTCACCTGCTTTTGACTCTTTCCGCAGAAAGAGCACTTCAGCAAGTCGCCGCCGTCACCGATACGCGCCATGACCGCTGACCTATGTCCCCTCCGGCGCACACCTGCTGTAGTGCGCCTGCTGACTTGCTGTGGCAGTCCCACTGGCTGTGGGTGCTGAGCCCGTTGCACTGACGGTACCTGGCCCACCCCGCTTCAGGGGAGGACCAGCGTCCCTCCGACGCGCCGATCAGGCCAGACAACCTGGACTTCTCGGCGTGTCGGAGGCCGGGGACCGGGAGTTCCAGTCCCTGGGACGCGTCAGGACTTGGCCGAAAGCTTGCGGTAGGGCAGCACCGAGTCGACGATGCCGTAGTCCTTGGCCTCCTCGGCCGTCAGGATGCGGTCGCGCTCGATGCTCTCGCGAACCTCCTCCGCCGTCCGGTTGGTGTGCCGCGCGAGGGTGGTCTCCATCAGGCGGCGCACGCGCTGGATCTCGTTCGACTGGATCTCCAGGTCGGACACCTGACCGTACGCGCCCTCCATGGAGGGCTGGTGGATCAGGATTCGCGCGTTGGGCAGCGCGTGGCGCTTGCCGGGCGTGCCGGCGGCCAGCAGCACCGCGGCGGCCGAGGCGGCCTGGCCGAGGCAGTACGTCTGGATGTCCGGGCGCACGAACTGCATGGTGTCGTAGATGGCCATCAACGAGGTGAACGAGCCACCCGGCGAGTTGATGTACATCAGGATGTCGCGGTCGGGGTCCTCGGACTCGAGCACCAGCAGCTGCGCCATCACGTCGTTGGCCGAAGCGTCGTCAACCTGCACGCCGAGGAAGATGATGCGCTCCTCGAACAGCTTGTTGTACGGGTTCGACTCCTTCATGCCGTAGCTGGTGCGCTCGACGAACGACGGCAGCACGTACCGCGACTGAGGCATGTGGAACTGGCTCACTTGGGGTCTCCTAGCTGACGTCAGTTGTTCGAGTCGCCGACGGGCTGCGACCGGGTGACGACCTTGTCGACGAAGCCGTACTCCAGCGCTTCCTGTGCGGTGAACCAGCGGTCGCGGTCGGAGTCGGCGATGATCCGCTCGACCGGCTGGCCGGTGTGCTCGGCGATGAGCTCGGCCATCTCGCGCTTGGTGCGCGTCAGCATGTCCGCCTGGATCGCGATGTCCGCGGCCGTGCCGCCGACACCCGCGGAGGGCTGGTGCATGAGGATGCGCGCGTGCGGGAGCGCCTGGCGCTTGCCGGGCGCGCCGGCGGAGAGCAGGAACTGCCCCATCGAGGCCGCGAGCCCCATGGCCACGGTGGCCACGTCCGGCTCGATCAGCTGCATCGTGTCGTAGATGGCCATGCCCGCCGTGACGGAGCCACCAGGCGAGTTGATGTAGAGGGTGATGTCCTTCTCGGGGTCCTCAGCGGCCAGCAGCAGCAGCTGAGCGGTGATCTGGTTGGCGATGCCCTCTTCGACCTGCGATCCCAGGACGATGATCCGCTCGCGGAGCAGCCGCTCGTACACCGAGTCGTTGAGGTTCATCCCGGCGGTGGCCGACCGCATCTCGGGGGTCGGGAAGGAGTGCTGCGTCACGTCTGCCTGCCTAACTCCAGGTGGAACGAATCTGGATGCCAAAACTCTCTGCGATCGACCTTAACGAAGACGGGCGGCGTCAGATGCCCGACACCGCCCGCGTTCGCTCAGGGCTGTATTTGTGGCGCTCGCCCACACGCGCGACGAGGTCGTACTAGACGTCGTCCGGTCCTCCGCTCGCACCGGAGTGGACTCCGGCTCGAACGGGTGACCGGACGAGTCGCACGACCTCGTTACTCCTGGCCGTCCTCTTCGGACTTGGTCTCGCCGAAGAGCTCCTCGAGGTCCAGCTTCTGGCCGGCGGTGTCGCTGACCTCGGCCTGGCGGACGACGCTGGCGAGCGCCTTGCCGCGGCGGACGTCGGCGAAGATCGCGCCGAGCTGGCCGGACTGCTGCGCGCGCTTGACGTACTCGTCGGGCGAGATACCGAAGCGCTGGGCCTGGTAGATGATCCGCTCGGTCAGCTCGCCGTCGGACACCGTGACCTGCTCGGCGTCGGCGATCGAGTCGAGCACGAGCTGCGTCTTGACGGCCTGCTCGGCGGCGGTGCGGAGCTCGGTGTCGAACTCCTCCTCCGTCTGACCCTGCTCCTGCAGCCACGCGGCGAACTTGTCGTCGTCGTGGTCGAAGGCGTGCACGGCGTCGTGCTTGCGGGCGTCGATCTCGCCCTGGACGATGCCCTCGGGCAGCGGGACCTCGGTGGTCTCCAGCAGCGCCTCGAGGACCTTGTCGCGGGCCTGGACGCCCTGCTGCATCTTCTTGACGCGGGCGAGGCGGGTCAGCAGGTCGGCCTTGAGCTCCTCGAGCGTGTCGAACTCGCTCGCGAGCTGCGCGAACTCGTCGTCCAGCTCGGGCAGCTGGCGCTCCTTGACGGAGTTCAGCACCACGGACACCTCGGCCTCGCGGCCGGAGTGCTCACCGGCGACGAGCGTGGTGGTGAAGGTCTTGGTCTCACCCTCGGAGGCGCCGACGAGCGCGTCGTCGATGCCCTCGACGAGCTGGCCGGAGCCGATCTCGTAGGACAGGCCGGTGGTGCGGGCCTCCTCGACCTCCTCGCCGTCGACCGTGGCGGACAGGTCGATGCTGACGAAGTCGCCGGTCTGGGCCGGGCGCGTCACACCGGTCAGCGTGCCGAAGCGGGCGCGGAGCTCGTCGAGCTGCGTCGCGACGTCCTCGTCCGTGACCTCCTGCTCGTCCACGGTCACGGCCAGCTCGCCGAACGCGGGGACGGTGATCTCGGGACGGACGTCGACCTCGGCGGTGAACTCGAGCGTCTGCCCGTCCTCGATCTTGGTCACCTCGAAGTCCGGACGACCCAGCGTGCGCACCTCACCCGCGGAGACCGCCTCCAGGTACTTGGCCGGGATGGCCTCCTGGATGACCTCGTCCAGGACCGGCGCGCGGCCGATGCGGTTCTCCAGGACCTTCGCGGGGGCCTTGCCCGGGCGGAAGCCGGGGATGCGGACCTGCTTCGCGAGCTTCCGGTACGCCTGGTCGAAGTTCGACTTGAGCTCGTCGAACGGCACCTCGACGTTGATCCGGACCCTCGTCGGGCTCAGGTGCTCGACGGTGCTCTTCAACGTGGACTCCTCGATGCGAACAAGAACGTGCAAGACAGCCGGTACCGCCACACGTGACGCCCGGATTCCCAGCGAGTCTAGGCGAACCCCGCAGTGTGACCGCCGCCACCCCGGCTACCGGCACCACCCGCCGCCTCCCGCACCAAGATCTTTTGTTCGTCTGGCGAACGACTTCACCGAAACAACACACCCAACTACGCCCCGTCGAAGACGCGATCGCAATTTCACTCTTTCGGAGGAAAGTCTTCTCTCCGACAGATCAAGATGACTCCGTTAGCACCAATCGGCCGCGCGCTCGCGAGAGGTAGCGTTACGGCTCCTGCACCACCCGTAACAGGATCACGGGAACGAACGAGAAAAAGTCGTCGCACCGTTTTAATCCGAGGATCCGCCTGATGGAGACACGCCAGCTTCTCGCGTTCACGACCGTGGTTCAGACAGGGAGCTTCACGAAGGCCGCAGCCACGCTCAACTGCTCGCAGCCGACCATCACCACCCGCATCAAGGCCCTGGAGGAGGGCCTCGGGGTCGTCCTTTTCCGGCGCCTCCCCCGAGGTATCCAGATGACGTCGGCGGGCGTGGAACTCCTCCCGTTCGCGCGAAACATCATCAACCTCACCGAAAAGGCCCGAAAAGCCATCACGATGAACGGCGAGCCGCACGGCAAACTCGTCATCGGCTCCGCGCAGAGCCTGACCGACTACCGCCTGCTACCGCTCATCGAATACATGTGCTGGCGCTACCCCTCGGTCCAACTCTCCCTGCACTCCCGCAACGCCCTGAACAACCTCTCCTCCGTCCGGGACGGCCAACTCGACTGCGCGTTCTTCATCGGCGCCATCGAACCCCGGGAGGGCCTGGAGACCACGGTCCTCTGCCCCGAACCCCTCACCCTGGTGGCCGGCCCGAACCACGCCCTGGCCCAACGCCAGTCCCTGACCGAGGACGACATCACCGGCAGCACCCTCGTCAGGGCCGAGAACGGCGCCTCCTACCACGAGCTCTTCGAGAACACGATCGGCTTCGACGACACCCGCGCCCCGGTCCTGGAGCTGGACTCAGTGGACGCCGCGAAACGAGCGGTGGCCTCCGGCTTGGGCATAGCCCTGATGCCCGAGGTGACCGTCTCGGCAGAACTGGCCGACGGCAGGCTGGTCCGCTTGCCCTGGTCCCCGACCTTCCGCGTGTACACGCAGTTCGGCTGGCGCCAGGACAACTCGACGAACCCGGCGGTGACCGCCCTGGTCTCGGCGGCCGCGCAGGTGGTCAGCGACCAGGTCGCGTCACTGACCTGACTCACGAAGCCGAAGGCGAGCACCCACTGCACAACCGAACTGCGAAACACGCGGCCGCGGTAAGCCCCAGGCATGCCGCCCGCTCGCAGCGCGAGCCCGGTCCTTGATCAGTCGACGGGGTTCCGGGGCGGAGCCCCGCGCTGAAGAACCCGGCCAGGCGCGGAAGTCGACCCCCGGACCACCAACTCCGGCAACACGTCCTCGACATCAGACGGCAAAGCCCCACCCATCACAGCCAGCAACGCCCGAGCAGCCCGAGCCCCGAACGCGAACGTGTCCCGGGACAACGCGGTCAACCGCCCGTGCTGACACAACACCGAGTCGTCCCAAGCCACGATCGACAGCTGAGACGGCACCCCGACCCCCATCTCAGCGGCAACCTCAACCCCGGCAACCGCCATGACGTCGTTGTCGTAAACGATCGCGGACGGCGGTTCCCCAGAACCGAGCAAGGCCCGAGTAGCAGCGGCCCCGGCCTCAGCCGTGTAATCCCCGCCAACGATCACACCGTCCACAACGGACGACAAAAACGCCTGATCCCGCCGAACGGTGTGCAGCAGCGAAGGCAACCCGGCCACCCGGGCAATCCTCCGGTGCCCCAACGAAACCAGGTACTCCACAACAGACGTCATGGCCGCGTAGTCATCAGCCCACACAGAAGCCAGCGCCCCGTGATGCCCAGCCCCACCCACAACAACAGCGGGCATCCCGAGAGAAGACATCAAGGCGACCCGAGGGTCGTCCACCAACAGATCGACAAGAAAAACCCCGTCGACCCGATGCTCGGCCCACCACCGCTGGTAGAGCGAGATCTCCTCGTCCCGAGACGCCACCACCTGCAACAGCAACGCCGACGACATCTCCGACTGCATCCCGGCGATCAGCTGGAAGAAGAACGCCTCGTCCCCCAACGCCCGAGGCGGCCGCACCAAGACCAGCCCCACCGCGTCGGCGGACGCCGACGACAACGCCCGAGCGGTCGCGGACGGCCGGTACCCGAGTGACGACGCCACCTCCAGCACCCGCGCCCGCGTGGCCTCCGAAACCCCAGGCCGCCCGTTCAACGCCAGCGACACGGCCCCCTTGGACACCCCGGCCGCCGCGGCGATGTCCTTGATCGTCGGCCTCTTCACCACACCCCGCTCCACCCGAACCCCGGTCTTGTCCGGAACAAGACATGCGGACGTTCGGAGGCTAGCCGGAGATAAACCGGTTTAGCTAGGGTCCGCGAGCAGGAGGTGGGTGTCAATGAAGAGGCGCACGTTCCTCGCCGGCATGGTCGCCGTGCCCGTCGCGGGCTGCGGGCTGTCCGGCACGAGCAACTCCGGTTCGTCGGCGGGTGGTCAGGTCACCGGCGAGATCACGTTCCAGACGTGGTCGCTCAAGCCCAAGTACACCGACTACGTCAACGGTGTCATCGACGCGTTCCAGCAGCAGCACCAGGGCACCACCGTGAAGTGGGTGGACCAGCCGGCCGACGGCTACCTGGCCAAGGTCATGGCCGACGCGAGCGCGGGCACCCTGCCCGACGTCATCAACGTGCCGCCGGACCTCAGCTTCCCGCTCGCCAAGGCGGGGCAGCTCGTCGACCTGGACGAGGTCGCGCGGGACGCGAAGCCCGAGTACCTGGAGAACGCCTGGCAGGCGTTCGAGATCCCCGGCCAGGGCGGCTGCTACGGCTTCCCCTGGTACCTCAACACCGGCCCGCTCTTCTACAACAAGGCCCTGTTCCGGCAGGCGGGGCTCGACCCGGACAAGCCGCCGGCGAACTTCGACGAGCTCGAGCAGTACGCCCTCAAGCTCGCCGAGAAGAACATCGCGATCCTCGGCCAGACCCCGTCCATCGCCGACTTCGGCCTGTACGGCGTGAAGCTCTTCGAGAACGGCGAGTTCACCTTCAACGAGCCCAAGGGCGTCGAGCTCGTCGAGAGCTACAAGCGCATGTACGACGCGGGCGCGCTCATCCCCGAGGCGCTCACGCAGAACTACACCGGCGCGGGCACGAAGTTCATGGCGCAGCAGACCGCGATGAACCCCGGCAGCGCCTACGACCTGGGCAAGTTCAAGACCGACGCGCCCAGCCTCTACGCCAACATCGGCATCACCACGCCCATCACGAACACGGGCAGCGCCAACATGTTCCTGCACGGCGTGAGCGTGCCGAAGAGCAGCAAGAACCAGGCGACGGCGCTCGCGTTCGGCCGGTTCGTCACCAACGCCGCGAACCAGGTGGCGTTCGCGAAGCTCGCGTCGATCTTCCCGTCCACCACCAAGGGCGGCGACGACCCGTACTTCACCACCGAGGACGGCTCCGACGAGGCGCGCGTGCGGGTCGCGGCGGCCAAGCAGCTCAAGACGGCGGTGAACTACACGCCCGTGCAGTTCAGCGACCAGATGCGGGAGGCGCTGCTGCAACAGCTCGCGGACGCGATGCTCGGCAAGAAGTCGCCGAAGGAGGCTCTGGACGCGGCCGTCGAAGAGTGCAACAGGCTGCTCAAGTGACGCACCGCCCGTACACGCCGTGGCTGTTCCTGTTGCCGGGACTGGTCATCTGCCTCGCGTTCACGATCTTCCCGTTCCTGAACATGATCGTGCTCGCGTTCACCGACGCGAGCGCGCTGGGCGGTGGTCAGTTCACCGGTGTGGACAACTTCGTGCGGATGGCCCAGGACCCGAAGTTCTGGGTGGCCGCGCGCAACAGCCTGCTCTACATGGTGTGCGTGGTGCCGCCGCTGGTGCTGTTGCCGCTGCTGATCGCGATGCTCGCGCAGAAGGCGGTGCCGGGCATCGGGATCTTCCGCACGGCGTTCTTCACCCCGGTGATCGCGTCCGCGGTCGTGGTCGGGCTCATCTGGACGTGGCTGCTCGACAGCCGCGGCCTGGTGAACAACGTGGTGGAGGCGCTGGGCGGCACCAGGATCGGCTTCCTGACCGACTCCACGTTGCTGCTGGTCAGCTCGATGGTCGTGACGGTGTGGCGCGGCCTCGGCTACTACATGGTGATCTACCTGGCCGCGCTCGCGAACGTGCCGAAGGACCTGCACGAGGCCGCGATGGTCGACGGTGCGGGCCCGGTCCGGCGGTTCTGGTCGGTCACCGTGCCCGCGCTGCGGCCGACGATGGTGCTGATCGCGGCGCTGAGCGCGGTGAACGGGTTCCGCGTGTTCTCCGAGATCTACCTGCTGTCCGGCGGCACCGGCGGTCCGGGCGGCGCGAGCACCACGATGGTGCTGCTCATCCAGTCGGTCGGCCGCGGCCTCACCGGTGAGGTCGGGTACGCGTCGGCGCTCAGCCTCGTGCTGTTCGTCGTCCTGCTGGGGCTGCTGCTGGTCACCCTCAAGCTCAACCGCAGGGAGGACCAGCTGTGAAGCGCTCCCCCGTCTCCCTGGCCCTGCGCTACCTCGGTCTGCTGGCGGTCCTGGCCATCAGCATCGGGCCGTTCCTGTGGCAGTTCGTCACGAGCGTCAAGGGGCCGGGAGAGGACGTCTTCGTCCCCGACTTCATCCCGGACGACCCGACGCTCGCCAACTACGGCGCGGTCGCCGACGTCGTCCCGGTCTGGTCGTTCGCGCTCAACTCGCTGGGCGTCGCGAGCGTCAACGTCGTCACGAACTGCCTGGGCGCGGCGATGGCGGGCTACGCGCTGGCCCGGCTGCGGTTCCGGGGCCGCAGGTTCGCCGCGGTGGTCTTCGCGGGCAGCATCCTGGTGCCGTTCGAGGCGATCCTCATATCGCTGTTCCTGGTGATGCGCGGTCTCGGCCTCACCGACACGCTCACCGCGGTCGTGCTGCCCGGCGCGATCGCCGCGCTCAACGTCCTGTTGCTGCGCAACGCGTTCCTCGCACTGCCCGCCGAGGTGGAGGAGGCCGCGATCATCGACGGTGCCAACGCGTGGCAGCGCTTCACCCGCCTCGCGCTGCCGTCGGTCAAGGGCACGCTGGTCGTGGTGGCGCTGTTCTCGTTCATGTTCAGCTGGGACGACTTCCTGTGGCCGCTCGTCGTGCTGAGCGACCAGGAGAAGTACACGCTCACCATCGGCCTGGCGTACCTCCAGGGCACGTTCGTGCAGAACCAGCGGCTGGTGGCGGCGGGGACGATCATCGCCGTGCTTCCGCTGATCCTGCTGTTCCTGTTGCTGCAGAAGCACTTCTTCCGCGGTGTGGGGGAAGGCGCGATCAAGGGATGACTCCGTGCGTTTCGGCGTGAACTACACCCCGTCGACCGGCTGGTTCCACCACTGGCTCGACTTCTCCCTCGACGACGTCAAAGCCGACTTCGAGTCCATCGCGGGCCTGGGTCTCGACCACGTGCGGGTCTTCCCGCTGTGGCCGGTGTTCCAGCCCAACCGCGGCCTGGTGCGGCCCCAGGCGGTCGAGCAGCTCGCGCAGATGCTCGACGCCGCCCGCGAGACAGGGCTGGACGTGCAGGTCGACGTCCTGCAGGGGCACCTGTCGAGCTTCGACTTCTACCCGTCGTGGGTGCAGACCTGGCACCGGCGCAACATCTTCACCGACGCCGACGTGATCGACGGGCAGCGGTTCTACGTCCGCACGCTCGCCGAGGCGTTGCGGGACAAGCCGAACTTCCTCGGCTTCACCCTCGGCAACGAGGTCAACCTGCTCACCGAGTCGAACCCGTGCACACCGGAGCAGGCGGCCGAGTGGATCGACGTCCTGCTCGCCGAGTGCGAGGAGGCCGCTCCAGGCCGTCCGCACGTGCACTCCGAGTACGACGCCGTCTGGTACGAGAGCGAGCACTCGTTCCTTCCGGAGCACGCCGCCAACAAGGGTGCGATGACCACAGTGCACTCGTGGGTCTTCAACGGCACCGCGCAGCGCTACGGCCCGCTCTCGCCCGAGAGCGTCCACCACGCCGAGTACCTCGTCGAGCTGGCCAAGGCGCACGCCAAAGACCCGGACCGGCCCGTGTGGCTGCAGGAGGTCGGCGCCGCCCAGCCGGAGATCACCGCCGAACAGGCGCCGGAGTTCGCCGAGCAAACGCTTGCGAACGTGTTGACCTGCTCGAACCTGTGGGGCGTCACGTGGTGGTGCTCGCACGACGTCGACCGTGCGTTGGTGGACTTCCCCGAACGCGAGTACGAGTTGGGGTTGCTGACGACGGACCGCGAGGCCAAGCCGCTCGGGGAGGCGATAGCCAGGATCGTGCGGGAGGCGGAACCCGCTCCCGCCACGCGCACACCGATCACACTGCACGGCGACCGGCCCTCGTGGGGTCCGGGTGGCGCCTTCTTCGAAGAGTGGATGGCACTCGCGCGCGACGGCGTGCGGGCCTCGATCGAGCCGGCCTGAGCCAAAGGGGACCGAACACGTGCACGACGAACGCTCGCTGCTGGAAGAACGACTCGACCGCACGCTGAAGGAACGCATCCGCCCGGCCGTCTACGGCGAGACCGCGCCGCTGGAGCTGGCGGTGTGGACCGTGCCGGACGAGCCCGTCCCCGTCGCGGAGGCGCTCACGGCCGCCTATTCACCGGCACAGGTCGGTGACGCCTGGGGCGCGCCGTGGAGCACGAGCTGGTTCCGGCTGACCGGCAGCGTGCCGGAGGCGTGGGAGGGCAAGCAGGTCGAGGTGGTGCTGGACCTCGGCTTCACGCATCCCGGCCCCGGTTTCCAGGCCGAGGGCCTCGCCTACACCGCCCAAGGCGAGCCGATCAAGGGCATCGAGCCCCGCAACACCTACCTGCCGGTCGAGGGCCGTGACGTCCTGCTCTACCTCGAGGCGGCGGGCAACCCGACGATCCTCGACTTCCACCCGTTCCTGCCGACTCCGTTGGGCGACAAGGCGACGGCGGGCACCGAGCCCTTGTACAAGGTCCTCAAGGCCGAGCTGGCGGTGTTCCAGCCGCAGGTGTGGCACCTGATGCTGGACATCGAGGTGCTCCAGGGCCTGATGAAGGAGCTGCCCGGCCACGACCCGCGCCGCCACAAGGTCCTGCACGCGCTCGACCGCGCGATGGACGCGCTGGACCTCAACGAGGTCGCGGCCACCGCCGACCTGGCGCGGGAGCAGCTGGCCGGTGTGCTCGCGTTGCCCGCCACCGCCTCCGCGCACAAGGTCTCCGCGATCGGTCACGCCCACATCGACTCCGCGTGGCTGTGGCCGCTGCGGGAGACGGTCCGCAAGTGCGCGAGGACGTTCTCGAACGTCACGAAGCTGATGGACGAGTACCCGGACTTCTACTTCGCCTGCTCGCAGGCCCAGCAGTACGCGTGGATGAAGGAGCACCACCCGCACGTGTGGGACCGCGTCCGCGAGAAGGTCCGCGCCGGTCAGTTCGTCCCGGTCGGCGGCATGTGGGTCGAGTCGGACACGAACATGCCCGGCGGCGAGGCGATGGCCCGCCAGCTGGTGCACGGCAAGCGGTTCTTCCTCGACAACTTCGGCGTGGAGACCGAGGAGGTGTGGCTGCCCGACTCGTTCGGCTACAGCGCGGCGCTCCCTCAGCTGATCAAGCTCTCGGGCTCGCGCTGGTTCCTCACCCAGAAGCTGTCGTGGAACCAGATCAACAGGTTCCCGCACCACACTTTCTGGTGGGAGGGCATCGACGGCACCCGGATCTTCACGCACTTCCCGCCCGTCGACACCTACAACTCGTCGCTGTCCGGCGAGGAGCTGGCCCGCGCATCACGCCAGTTCGCCGAGCACGCCAAGGCGTCGCGGTCGCTGGTGCCGTTCGGCTACGGCGACGGTGGTGGCGGCCCCACCCGCGAGATGATGGAGACCGCGCACCGCGTCGCGAACCTCGAAGGCTCCCCGACCGTGCGCGTCGAGCCGCCGCGCGAGTTCTTCCAGGCCGCGCAGGACGAGTACCCGGACGCCCCGGTGTGGGCGGGCGAGCTGTACCTGGAGAAGCACCGCGCCACCTACACCACGCAGGCGAAGACCAAGCAGGGCAACCGCCGCAGCGAGCACCTGCTGCGGGAGGCCGAGCACTGGGCCACCGCGGCCGCGTTGCAGGGCCACGACTACCCGTACGACGAGCTGGACCGGTTGTGGAAGACCGTGCTGCTGCACCAGTTCCACGACATCCTGCCAGGCAGCTCGATCGCCTGGGTGCACCGCGAGGCCCGGGACACCTACGCCCGCGTGGCGGCGGAACTGCAAGCCCTGACGGCGTCCGCGATCGACGCGCTGAAGGGCGACGGCGACGACGAGATCACGTTCGACGTGCTCGGCGGCGAGACGCCGAAGCCGTTCGTGGCACCGGTGGACGGCGTCCTGGACAACGGGCGCCTGCGTGTCACGATCGACCCCGACGGCATCGTCACTTCGATCCTCGACTTGGAGAACGACCGCGAGGTCCTGCCGCCGCACGGCTTCGCGGGGATGCCGCAGCTGCACCGCGACAACCCGAACCAGTGGGACGCCTGGGACATCGACCCGTTCTACCGCAACTGGAAGGCCGACCTGACCCCGTCCGAACGGCTCGACGCGCCCGACGGCGTGGTCGTGCGGGCGAAGTTCGGCAACTCCGTCCTCACCCAGACGATCCGGCTGCGCGAGGACGCCAAGCAGGTCGACTTCGAGACCGAGGTCGACTGGCAGGAGCGCGAGAAGCTGCTCAAGATCGCGTTCCCGCTGGACCTGCGGGCCGAGGTCTCCACGGCGGAGACCCAGTTCGGCCACCTGCACCGCCCGGTGCACACCAACACCTCGTGGGAGGCGGCGAAGTTCGAGATCTGCGCCCACCGCTTCCTGCACGTCGGCGAACCCGGCTACGGCGTCGCGATCGTCAACGACTCGACCTACGGCCACGAGGTCACCCGCACCACCCGCGAGGACGGCGGGACCACCACGACCGTGCGCCTGTCCCTGTTGCGCGCACCCCGGTTCCCCGACCCGGAGACCGACCAGGGCGAGCACCGCTTCCGCTACGCCCTGGTCGTCGGCGGCCTGCCCGAGGCCATCAAGGCCGGGTACCGCATCAACCTGCCGCCGCGCGCGGTCCGCGGCTCCGTGCCGCCGGAACCGCTGGTGAGCACGGACAACCCGGCGGTGAGGGTCGAGGCCGTGAAGCTGGCCGACGACCGGTCGGGCGACGTCGTCGTCCGGCTCTACGAGGCGCACGGCGGCCGTGCCCGCGCCTCGGTCGGCACCTCCTTCGCCTACACCGCGGTCCAGGAGACCGACCTGCTCGAACGGCCACTGGCCGACGCGTCGGCGGAGGTGGTGCTGCGCCCGTTCCAAGTGGTCACCCTGCGGTTCACGAGGTAGCGCGCAGCCCTCAGTCGAAGCGGAAGGTGGCCGTCTCGAGGTTGTCGAGCATCCACTCCCGCCGCACGAGCGGTGCGCTGGGTTCCCTGCGCAGCAGTGGAAGCCGGCGCACCATCTCCTCCAGCAGCACGCGCTGCTCCAGCCGGGCGAGGCCCGCGCCGAGGCAGTGGTGCGGCCCGTGACCGAACGACATGATCCGGGTGCGCCGCCGGATGTCGAACACGTCCGGCGAGGGGTACCGCGCCGGGTCCCGGTTGGCGGCGCTGAGCCACCCGGTCACCCACTGGCCCGCCGGGATGGCCTGTCCGCCGACCACCACGTCCCGCACGACCAGCCGCCGCGGGCCCGGGAACACCGGGTACCAGCGCATGGTCTCCTCGACGGCGCCGGGGATCAGCGACGGGTCGGCGCGCAGCTCGTCCCAGCAGCCGAACTCGGTGAGGAACAGCAGGGCGTTCGGGATGCTCGCGTAGGTCGTGTCGACACCGGCGCCGAGCAGCATCGCGCAGTACCCGACGAGGTCGAGGTCCGACAGCGGCCTGCCGTCCACGAGGTGACCGGACCGCTGCGCGGCGATCAGCTCGGCGATCAGGCCGCCCGCGGGCTCGGCGCGCTGGCGCTCGATCTCGTCGGCGAAGAACCGCGCCATCGCCTCCTGCGGCGGGACGGTGCTGGTGGTGACCGACGCCCGGTACCACTCCTCCAGCCACTCGGTCATCATCGCCTCGGCGCTGAGGTCGAGGCCGAGCAGGTGGCAGATCACCCTCGCCGGCAACGGCCTGGCGATCACCGGGACGACGTCGAAGCCCGCCGGGTCCAGGCCGTCGACCAGCTCGGCCGAGATGGCGCGGACGCGGTCCTCCAGCCGGGCCATCACGCGCGGGCTGAACGGGTCGGCGACGGCGGCCCTCAGGTCGCGGTGGCGCTGCCCGTCGGCGGCCCACATGCCGCTCATCATCGGGTTGGCGAACGCCCGCGTCTCGTCGGTGAGGCCGTACCCGGCGGAGAAGTGCTCCTCGTCGGACAGCACCCGCTGCACGTCGGCGAGGCTGAAGACGTGCCAGGTGTCGAGCGCCTCGTCGAAGTGGACCTCGGTGGCGGGGTCGAAGAACTTCGCAGGTCGCGTGGGTAAGTGGGCGACAGTCATGCCCTCGATCGTGGCCCCTTACCCGCGGGCCGGGGGACCGCCGATCCAGCTACGCGACGTCCGCGTAAGGGGTCTCCCCGCCCGGCCGTGGGTGATCGTCCGATGTGAGGGGTGACCCCTCAGGAGCAGTCTCGGTGTTGTCAGCGAGACGACCTGAGGAGTGAGTGAGATGGAGTGGACGCCCGAGGCGATCAAGGCGGAGATGGACTACCGGCAGGAAGCCCTGCGGGAGGACGCCCGCCGCGTCCAGGAGTACTACCGCAACGGCGGGAAGCCGCGTTCGTGGTGGCACCGGATGACGCACAGGCACGAGCCTGAGGTTCCCGCCGGACCGCAGGCGGCGTGATGCCGGGGGTCGGCGGTGGGGTGGTCTCTCTCGTCCGGGGACCACCCCACCGCCGTCGCGCGTCTACCCCTGGGCGGGGAGCCACGCCTTGACCTTGTCGCCGTTGGCCTCGACCCACTTCTTGGCCGCGTCCTCCGGCTTCATCTTGTCCTCCGCGATGTACTTCGCGACGGTGTTCTGGTCCTCGTTGGTCCACTGGAAGTTCTTGACCAGCTGGTACGCGGGACCGTTGGCGTCGGCGAACTTCTTCGACACGATCTTGTCGAGGTCGTAGTCCGGGTAGTCGCAGGCGACCTTCTCGGCGTCGGCGTCACAGCCGGGCCTGTACTCCGGCAGCTTCACCTTCTCCAGCTTGATCTCGTTCAGCAGCCACTGCGGCGAGTAGAAGTAGCCGATGACCCACTTCTTGTCCTTCTCCGCCTGGCGGAACGCCTGGATCAGCGCGGTCTCGCTGCCGCCGTAGACGACCTTGAAGTTGAGGTTGAGGTTCTTCACCAGCGCCTCGTCGTTGGTGACGAACGACGGGTCGCCGTCGAGCAGCTGGCCCTTGTCCCCCGACTCGGACGTCTTGAACCGGTCCGCGTACTTGTCGAGGTTGTTCCAGTCGAGGATGTCCGGGTGCTCCTTGGCGAGCCACGGCGGCACGTACCAGCCGATCTGCCCCTTCACGCCGGTCGAGCCGGCGTTGACGGCGGTCTTCTGGTCGTCGATGTACTTCTTGCGCAGGTCGTCGTGGCCCCAGTTCTCGACGACGGCGTCGACCTCACCGGTGCCGAAGCCCTGCCAGGCGACCTCTTCCTTGAGCTCCTTCTTGGTGACCTTGCACCCGAGCTCCTTCTCGGCGACGTGCGCGAGCACCGCGGCGTTCGCCTCGTAGCCGACCCACGGGTTGATCGCGATGTTGAACGTGCCGCAGTCGCCGGCGGCACCCGACGAGGTGTCCCCGACCTTCGCGCCGCCGCACCCGCCGAGCGCGAGCGCTCCGACGAGCACCGCTGCGAGGACGTTGTGCCTTGCCACTACCGAACCTCCTGGTTGGTCCACCGCCTGGCGGCCGCCTGCGTGAGGCGGTCGAGCATGACGCCGAGCACGACGATCGCGGCACCGGCCGCGAGCCCCTTGCCGTACAGCTGGCCCTGCGAGAACCCGGCCACCACGTCGTAGCCGAGCGCGCCGGCGCCGACGAGACCGCCGACGACGACCATCGAGAGCACGTAGATCAGTCCCTGGTTGGCGGCGAGCGTCAACGCGCCGCGCGCCATCGGCAGCTGCACCTTCACGATCGTCTGCCACGTGCTCGCGCCGAGCGCCGTCGACGCCTCGACGCTCGCGGGCGGCACCGAGCGCACGCCGTCCGCGATGATCTTGGTGGCGACCGGGGCCGCGAACACCACGGCCGCGACGATGGCGGTGAAGCGCGACGCGGAGAACAGTGCGAGGAACGGCACCAGGTAGACGAAGGCGGGCATGACCTGGCCCGCGTCGAGGATCGGCCGGATGACGCGGTCGGCGCGCGTGCTGCGCCCCATCCACGTGCCGACGACGATGCCGACCAGCATGACGATGACCGTGGCGACCAGGGTGGAGGCGAGCGTGACCATGGCGTCCTGCCAGAGGCCGGTCGCGATGAGCAGGCCGAGGCAGACCGCGGAGACGACCGCGGACCTGACACCGCCGACCAGGAACGACAGCGCGACGACGACCAGCGCCACGAGGAACCACGGCGACTCGGCCAGCAGCGCCTGCAACGGGTTGATCAGCGCCCACGTCACGAAGTCCTTGACACCGCCCGTGATCACCGGCAGCGAGTCCTGCACCCACTCCGTCGCGGCGGTCGCGCCCTGCCGGATGGAGCTGCCGACCTCCACCTCGTCGGAGGGGAACTCCGCCGCCCACAGGTAGGTGTGGGACAGGTAGACGGCGACGCCCGTGACGCCGAGCCCGCCGAACAGCGCCCAGCGCGGGAGCGACCGGCGTTCGGTCGCGGCCGTCGTGACGCGGTCCAGCACGATCGCCAGCACCACGATCGCCAGACCGGCGTTGAACGCCGTGCCGACGTCGAGCGTCTGCAACGCCTTCACGACCGTCTTGCCCAGGCCCGGCGCGTCGATCAGCGCGGCGATCGTGACCATCGACAGCGCGGCCATGATCGTCTGGTTGACGCCGAGCACGATGGTCTTGCGCGACGACGGCAGCAGCACCTTCACCAGCGTCTGCTTGCCGGTCGCGCCCAGCGACTCGGACGCCTCGACGGTGTCGCGCGGCACCGAGCGGATGGCGTGCGCGGTGATGCGGATCGCGGGCGGCGCGGCGTAGATGAGCGTGGCGATCGTCGCGGACGCCGGGCCGATCAGGAAGAACAACGTCAGCGGCGCCAGGTAGACGAACGTCGGCATCGTCTGCATGAAGTCGAGCACGGGGGTCAGCACCCGGTGCACGCGGTCGGACAGGCCCGCCCAGATGCCCAGCGGCACACCGAAGAGCAACGCGATCGCGACCGCCGCCAGGGTGAGCGAGAGCGTGTCCATGCTCTCCTGCCACAACCCTTGCAAGCCGAGGAACGTGAACCCGGCGAGTGCGAGCAGCGCGACCCGCCAGCCCGCCACGACGAGGCTCACGAAGCCCGCGATCGCGACGACGCCGAGCCAGCCGATCACCGGCACCGGCCTGCCGAACGACGGCTGCGCGATCAGGGCCTGGATGAGCGTCACGAACTCGTCGATGACGAGCCGGATCTCGTTGAAGAAGTACAGGAACACCGGGTTGGTGTTGCGCGACGCGCCCACGGCGTCGTTGACCTCGTTGATCCACCGGTGCAAAGGCGTGAGCTGGGACGCGTCGAGCGGCAGCGTGCCGACGTCGCGCAGCACCAGCCACAGCACCAGCCAGGCCAGCACGATCCCGCCGACGAGCAGGGGCTTGCGGGGGATCTGCCGGGAAGCGGCGACGGCCACCATCACGCCTCCCCGGCCACGACCTCGAGGATCTCCTCGTCCGCCACGACGCCGAGCAGCTCGCCGTCCCGCACGACCTTCACCGGCTTGCCGGCGCCGAGCACGCTGCGCACCGCCTCCCGCACAACGGTTTCCGGTGCGAGCTCCGGGCCGTCGAGCACGTCGTCCTCACGCGGCGGGCGCATGATCCACTTCAGGGTGAGCACGTTCGCGCGCGGCACGTCCTTGACGAAGTCGCGCACGTAGTCGTCCGCGGGGGCGCCGACGAGCTCGTCGCCGGTGCCGACCTGGACGACCTGGCCGTCGCGCATGATCAGGATGCGGTCGCCCAGCTTGAGCGCCTCGCTCAGGTCGTGGGTGATGAAGACCATCGTCTTGCCGACCTCGCGGTGCAGCCTGATCACCTCGGACTGCATGTCGCGGCGGATCAGCGGGTCCAGCGCGGAGAAGGGCTCGTCGAAGAACAGGACGTCCGGATCTCCGGCGAGTGCGCGCGCCAGGCCGACGCGTTGCTGCATACCACCCGAGAGCTGGTCGGGATAAGACTTCTCGTAACCACTCAGGCCGACCAGGTCGATCACTTCCTGGGAGCGCTCCGCGCGTTTCGCACGCGGTACCCCGCGGATTTCCAGCCCGTAACCGACGTTGTCGGCGACGGTGCGGTGCGGCAGCAGACCGAAGTGCTGGAACACCATGGAGAACTTGTTCCTGCGCAGGTCGCGCAGCCGTTTCGCGTCCGCCGCGAGAATGTTCTCGCCCTCGAACACGACGGTTCCCGAAGTCGGTTCCACCAGCCTGGTGAGACACCGGACCAGAGTGGACTTGCCAGACCCCGACAGGCCCATCACCACGAACATCTCACCGGGCGCGACCTCGAAGTCCACGCCCCTGACCGCGGCGACGGCACCGGTGCGGTCCATCAACTCCTGCCGCGACAACGCTTTCAGCTCGTCGGACGCCGCCACCTGGGACGCCTTCGGCCCGAACACCTTCCACAGGTCCCTGACCGAAATCACGGGATCCACGCCAAACCACTCCGACCTTGTTGCGGACTGCGCACACCGTTTCTCGATGCGCGACAGCATTGACCTTCACACGGACGCGGTCAAGGGTCGGTACGAATTCCGTCCACAATGGACGACCAATCATCCCATGACTTGACTCGGCTTGGACCCGTGTGGAAAAGCTGGACTGAGCGGCCCCCTGCTCCGCTTTCCCCTCCACCGAGGAGCTGTTCTCGTGCGAGCCCCGGGAACCGCTCTGACAACGGCACTCGTGCTGACCCCCGCCGGTTGCGGCGATGAGTCCACAGTGTCATCCCGCTCCAGTTCCGCGGTACCGGCAGCACCTTGCGGTTGCATTACCATCGCCGTCAACGGGTGAGGCGAACGTGGTTCTCCTGACCGGCGTGGTCAGCTCCCGCTCCGCGACCACCACTTCTCGTCGGGCCCGGAGATGTCCTCCACGCTCAGCCTGCGCACCGACCCCGCCCGCCTGAGCCGGGCCACCAGCTGGTCCTGCCGCTGCGCGAGCCGGCGGTAGATCTCCACGGCGGAGGTCTCCCGCCTGCCCAGCCGCCGTTCGACGGTGCGCCAGTTGCCGAGGAACTCGAGCGTCAGGTCGATGACGGCCTGACCGGCGTGGGCGGTGAGCGTGTCCGCGGGCGAGGCGAACCGGCCCGCGTGGAAGGCGAGGTTGCGGGTGGCGTAGAGCCACTCCAGCACCGCCGCGGCGGTGTTCTCCTGCTCCCGCAGCCAGTCCGCGAGCGCCTTCGAGTCGGCGAGCCTGGCCTGCCAGACCTCCACCAGGTCGCGCACCAGCCCGCCCTCGTTCCCGGCGAGGTCCGCGACGGCCTGCCGGGCCGCGCGCAGCCCGTCGCCGGGACGGCGGTGCGGGACCAGCACCTCCAGCCACGCGTCGACGGACCTGAGGTGGTGTTTCACCCCGACCGTCGGCACCCGCGCGTCGAGCGGCCCGCGCAGCTCGCCGTCGTGGGTGGTGACCAGGACGTGCAGGCTGATCAGGTGCTGCCGCAACGTCTGGAGCGCGCACGCCTTGGCGAGCCACGCGATCTTGCCCGGGTCGAGCCCCGTCGCATCCAGGGCGCTCCACGCGAGTCCCGCGCTCGCCATCGGCGCGTCGACCTGCCGGGCGAGGTTCGCGACGCGCATCGCGCTGCGCAGCTCGACGGGCCAGTACGGGGTCAGCGGGTAGGCGTTGCCGACCGTGCGCCGGTGCTCGGTGCCGCGCGTGACCCGCCCGCCGGGGCTGCTGACCTGCCAGACCGGCGCGACGTGCAGCTCGGTGAGCCGCTCCCCCGCCGCGTACTGGTCGAGCACCTCGTTCAGCACGCGCCGCCCCCGCACCGCCGCCGTGTGCACGTCCGGGGCGCGCACCGGCAGCCGCACCAGCACCGACGACCCGTTCACCGCGCCCTTGAGGAAGTCGTCCTTCGGCAACCTGTTGCGGTGCAACGGCTCTTGCCGCGCGTCCGGCAGCAGCTCGTCGAGGTGCCGCAACACCCTCGCCCCGCTCACGACCAGTGCCACGACGTACTTGCGCGGCTCCGGCCACAGCACCTCCCCCAGGTCACCGGGCTTCTTGAGCCACCGCAGCAGGTCCGCGCGCAATTGCCTGCCGTCCCGCCCGTGCACCGCCACGAGCACCGCAACCTCGGCGATCATCCTGCCGCGCAACGGAAGCGGCACTCCGCTCCACAGTGGACCGATCCACCCCCTGACCGCCTTTCCCAACGCCTCCGGATCGAGCTTCGCCGCTGCCGCCGCCGTGACCTGCGGATCGAGACGCTGCCCGTCCGCCGCGATCGCCGCGTCGACCTCGCGCAGAACCTTCCGCGCCCTGGCGAGCTCCCTGGCACCTCCGTGCGCATACGCGGGCTTGGCGGCGTCGAGGCACGCGATCGACGTGACGACGATCCGGCGCAACAGGTTCCACCGGGGCTGGTCCTCCGCCGCGTGGCTCTCCAACGCCGTCCGGGCCCGCGTGACGGCCAGAAACGCGCTGTTGAGCCCCGCCACGTGCTCACCGAGGTGCGCATCCGGATCCAGTGCCCGCAGCACCCCCTGCAACAACGCCCGCTGCCCGCGGTCGAGCCCGGCGTCGTCGAACGCCTGCCGAAGCCGGCCGTCGAGGTACTGGTAGCGCACGTGACGCACCATAGAGGGCATGGACAACCGAAAAGCGGTCTTCGCGGGCGCCCACGGCCACACCCTCGCGGGCCGCCTCGAACTACCGGAAGGCGACCCCGTCGCGACCGCCGTGTTCGCGCACTGCTTCACCTGCGGCAAGGACTCGGTGGCCGCCACCCGCATCGCCCGCGAGCTGGCCTCCCACGGCGTCGCCGTCCTGCGCTTCGACTTCACCGGCCTCGGCCAGTCCGACGGCGACTTCGCGAACACCACCTTCACGTCCAACGTCGACGACCTGGTGTGCGCCGCCACCCACCTGCGCGACACCATCGGCGCCCCGAGCGTCCTCATCGGACACTCACTGGGCGGCGCCGCCGTGCTGGCAGCCGCCCACCGCATCCCCGAGGCCCGTGCCGTCGTCACCATCGGCGCCCCCGCGGACACCGCCCACGTGGAGCACCTGCTCGGCCCCGCCAAGGCCGAGATCGAGGAACAGGGCGTCGCCGAGGTCGTGCTGGCCGGCCGCCCGTTCCGCATCAGCGACGGCTTCCTCACCGACATCAACCAGCAGAACCAGACCGCGTGCATCGCCGGCCTCGACCGGGCCCTGCTCGTCATGCACTCACCGCAGGACGACCTGGTCGGCGTCGACAACGCCCGCCTGATCTTCGAGGCGGCCCGGCACCCGAAGTCGTTCGTCTCGCTCGACGGCGCCGACCACCTGCTCACCGACCGCAGCGACGCGGCGTACGTGGCACGGGTGCTGGCGGCGTGGGCAAGCCGCTACCTCGGGGCGTGACCGCGGTCAGCCGAATTCGCCGGTTTCCCGACCACCGAAGCACTCGCGGGCCGCATTCGTCCCTACCGCATTCGACGTACGCAAGCCAGGACACCTTGTCCTAGTCGCACGTCACCCATTTGATGAGGCCGGAACCCGCGTACCCTGACAACGGCTCGCAATCTCACCCCGACGGCAGGAGGTGAATCGGCCCCATGTCCGGCGATCAAAGCCTCGGTCAACGCATCCGGCGCGCCCGGAAGCGTCGCCAGCTCACCCAGGAAAAACTGGCGGAAAAAGCCGAGATCAGCGTCGACCTGGTGCGCAAGCTGGAGCAGGAGATCCGCCACACGGCAAGCATGAGCTCGTTGACCCGCATCGCCCGAGCGCTGGATGTCGACGTGCCGCAGCTTCTGGGACAGACCAGCACCATCGAGCCGTTGGTGGACGAGGAGTCCGCCGGCATCCTGGCCATCCGCGACGAGCTGACCTCGTTGTCCTGCTTCCCCGGCCTGGCGGACGAAGAGGTCTTCAACGACGAGCCGCCCACCGTGGCCGGCCTGCGCGTCGCCCTCTCCCACGCGGAGACCATCCGTCAGCAGGGCTCGTTCGCGCAGCTCGGCGTCCTGCTGCCCGGCCTGATGGCCGAGGCACGAGCAGCGGTGCGCGAACTGTCCGGCGACGACCAGGCAGCCGCCTGCGGCCTGCTGTCCGAGGTCATCCAGATCGCCTCGACGATGCTCACGGCACTCGGCAAGCCCGACATCGGATACATCGGCCTCGTCCGCGCACAGGAAGCCGCGGAGCGTTCGGGGGACGAGTTGCTGCAAGCGATGAACGTCTCCGCCTTGTCCTGGGTGTTCTTCAAGCAGGGTCGGCTGGCGGACGCCGAGACCGCGGCACTGCGCAAAGCGGAGCAGCTCGCCCCGGACTTCATCAACGGCCCGGCGGAACGCCTCGCGGTCTGGGGCATCCTGATGCTTCGCGCGGGTAGCGCCGCCGTGCGCGACAAGAGGGCGGAACGCTCCGAAGAGCACATGAGCCTCGCCCGGGCCGCCGCTGCGCGGATCGGCACAGACCACAACATCCATGCCACGCCGTTCGGCCCGACCAACGCAGGCATCGCGGCCGTGAACGCGGCGGTGGAAAGCGAACGCTTCGAGCACGCCCTCGAACTGACCAGGTCCATACCGGCGAACGGCTGGGTCTCGCCGACCTTCCGAGCCCGCCATCTCCTCGACGTGGCCATCGCGCACAGCGAACTCGGCCAAGACGAGGCCGCCACCTCGCAGCTCCTCGCAGCCGAACGCATCGCGCCGGAATGGATGCGCTACCACACCCTCAGCCGGCAGACGGTGCACGAACTGGCTGAACGTGCACGGCGCAAGCAGACGCCACTCCTGCAACTCGCGGACCGCCTGCGAATCGGGCTGTAGTAAATCCCCGGTGCTGCACCGGCACGACGATTTTCGGGACCAGGACACTCCGTCCTGGTCTCTTTGTTCATTTGCGCCCGCTCTGAACGGCCGCCACTTCTGAAGCACTACGGTGGTGATTCATTACCTTCTCTGCTTTTGGTGCAGCGGCTACGGTTGCAATCCTTTTAGGGCCTCTAATCGCGCCACGATCGCGGAGGAAGATGGGCAACAAAGCACTCGCTTTCTACCGCAAGGGATAGTGGAATGACTCATTCGAGTACTTATGCGCCGGTGGCTGCGCAGAACTGGAGTCGAACCCAAGCCTGACCCGTCCTGTTGAAGGGTCGCGGTAGGTGCAACGGGCCTGAGATCATGAGGGCAGCCGACCCAGGAGCCTGGATGCCTGTCAACCGCACCGAGACAACCATCCGCACCCTCGACGGCCTCCACCTGCGCGGGACGCTCGACACTTCCGACACTCCCACCGACCGCTCCATCGTCCTGGTGCACGGCGGCGGCGTCACCCGCGACGAGGGCGGCTTCTTCACAAGGCTGGCAACCGGCCTCGCCGAGGCAGGCGTGGCCGCGCTCCGCTACGACCTTCGGGGCCACGGAGAGAGCGACGGGGCGCAGCAGGACGCCACTCTGGCCGGACACCTCAACGACATTGCCGTTGCCCTGCAACACGTCCGTGAGGTAACCGGCGCTACGCGGGTCAGCCTGCTCGGTACGAGCTTCGGTGGCGGTCTCGCCGCTTACTACGCCGGGACGCGGCCGGCCGAACTGGACCGCCTCGTGCTGCTCAACCCCCAGCTCAACTACCAGAACCGCTACATCGAGCAGAAGCCGTACTGGGATGGCGACCACCTCAATGACGAGATGGCCGCGCATCTCGCCGAGCAGGGCTTCATCGCGCACTCGCCCACCGTCAAGCAGGGCCGCGCCTTCCTCAACGAGGTGTTCTGGATTCGGCCACTCGACGTGCTGGACAAGATCACCGCGCCGACGCTGCTGGTCCACGGGACACAGGACACGTTCGTGCCGGTGGACGTGTCGAGGCAGGCAGATCAGCAAATCCGCGGTGAGCACCGGCTGGTCGAGATCGAGGGTGCGCAGCACGGCTTCGCGGTGCATGACGATCCCGAGTACGCCGACCCGCAAAGCCAAGCCTGGCAACGGTTCGTCATCGAGACGGTGTGCGACTGGGTTACCGCGTAGATCAGCCGGTAAGTACTTCGCGGAGTGCTCGCGGGGCTGGGCGACTGGCCCACGGCTGCAAAGTGGCGACCGTGCGGCCGAGCTCGCGCCTTGTTCGGGCTGAGCTGGTCGCCGCCGCCAGTTCCGCGGCTTGCAGGCCGACGGTCGCGGCGTCGTCCGGTTCGCCGGACAAGGCCAGCGCCGACGCCCGCCGCGCCAGGAAGTACCCCTGGTCGCGGGTCGAGAGCACTCCCGTGTTCAGCACCTCGCTGTAGAGCATCGCTGCACGTAGAGGCTTGCCGGCCTCGATGTAGCAGCTGGCTGTTTGGAGTGTCAGCGACGAGATGCTGTAGTGCGTGGCAAGGCCGCTGTTGTCGGCCGAATCCCCGGCGCTGCTCAGATACTCGCGCGATCGCTCCAGCTTCCGTTCGACGTCGAGCATTGGCAGGCCGAGCATGGCCAGTCCGCGCGCTTCCTGCTGAGCGACTTCAGCCCGAACCTTCGGCGGCAGATTCCACGGCCCAGACTGCGCTGCTTCAGCAAAGCCGAGCACGTTCACCGCGTCGCGGTCGTCGTAGGCAGTCTGGGCCTTCTTGAGCAGGACGTAGCCCTGCATCGGGAGGTCGCCGGAAAGCTGCGCCCACTCGGTTGCCCGGTCGTGCCAGAACGTCGCCCGTGCCTGGTCGTGGAGGTCACGGCACAACCACCCGGCGAACTCCGCGCCGCGTGCGCCAACGGCAAACAGCGCCCGGCGGATGTCAGGCTTGGCGTCCTGGGCACAGACCTTGATCGCCCCGAGCATCCCCAGCAGGGTCGGCAGCGTGCGGTCTGAGCCGAGCATGCCGTCATCGGCCTTGCAGTTGTCGAGCTGGCGCGTGAACGAGGCGACGATCTCCGCGTCCGAGTAGCGCCGGGCGTTCTCGAGCGCCTTCCCGATGTGATCGGCCTCGTCGGCGTTCACGCCCGGCAAGGTGGCGGCGGCAACGCCCTGGAAGAGCAACGAGCGACGGCTAAGCGGCATGGTGTCCTGTTCGGCGGCGGTGAGTGCACCCGATGGGCGCTCACCTTTGACCGCCCCACCGGAGATGCCACCGGGATTCCCGAGATCAGGCGTGTCTACGCCCTCGGGCGTGCGGGCCTGTCGGTCTTCGGCCGCTGTCTGCGGCCTGCCCGGCATGCGAAACCACAGTAGGTCGCGCGGCATCCCGAGGACATGCGCCCAGCGCATGAGGCGCGGCAGATCGGAGACACCTTCGCCGCCCTCGATGCGGCTCAACCGGGTCTGCGAGATACCAAGCCAGCGAGCCGCAACTTCTTGGGAGATGGTGCGGCCGTGGTGGCCGTGCGTCCGGTAAGCCCGAATGACCGCGCCCATGTCGCAAGTGTCGAACGCCTCGCACATTTCCGCTGTACGCCAGAACTCTGGCGGCACGACCGGCGGGCTGACGACGAGGTCACGAGCCTTCTTCTTGCATGCGTTGCACTGGCGGCCGCGGTTGTCGCGCGCCAGGCGCGTGCCGCAGGCGCAGCGCCGAACGCTCCCGTCAGCAGCCATGAGTCCGGTCTCCAGTCGTACCTGATCTAACGCGTTGCGACAGCCTAGCCACGTTAGGCCACTTGGACGGCTTCCATCATGCGGATGGCGCATAACGATCATGCGGCTCACGCACCGACGCTTTCGCTGGTCACGGCCAATCTCGATTGCGAGTGTCCGGCGCTCAAGAGCCCTCCGCCCCGACATGGCCCCTGGGCGTCGGACACCACCCATCCCGTGCTTTAAGCACCAGATTGCCGAGGTGGCCTGATCGTGAAGCAAAGCCCTCGCCGCGAGTCGGCCCGGCTCGGCCTCCGGCCGACCGTTTGCGGCTACATCCGTGTCGAGCGCCCGGATGAGGACGCCGTTTCCGAGCGGAAGGCGGTCATCCAGCAGTACTGCCCAGAACAGGACTTCCTGCTGGAGACGATCTTCACTGATCGGACGGTGTGCGGCGGCACGTTGACCCGTCCGGGCCTCGTCGGCGTGCTGAGCCTGCCGGGCGTCATCGGGGCGGTCATTCCGTCCGAAGAGCACCTGTCGCAGTACGACCTGCCGCTGGCACGGCTGCGTCGGGTGATTGCGCGCACCAGCTCCGAAGTGCTGTGCGTCGAGGCGGGGGAAGCGTGAGCACCCAACAGCTTGCGAAAGCGTCGCAGATCATCGCGCCGTACATCACGTCCTGGAGCGCGGAGCAGGACTTGCCGTACCGGCTGATGGAACGCCCCGGACTGGGAATCGGCTACGCCGACGAGTCCTTTGGAGACCGCGACGCCAAAGGCGTGCTCTGGCAACGAGCCGCAGTGCGCCACGGTGTCGGCAAGCCGGAGTTCGGCAAGGTGCATCCACTCAGGCAACGCCGCGCCATGCGCCAGCTCCTGTGCCAGGTCTGTGCCGGGCCTGCCGACCGGAACGACGACGGCGTGCTGTGGCTGTTGCGGGACTACCGGAGCGACTGGCCGGGATGGCCGAACGGCATGGGCTGCAACGAGCCGCCGGTCTGCATGCCGTGCGTCGCGATTTCCTTGCGCCTGTGCCCGGCGCTTCGGCGCGGCGCGGTTGCGATTCGCGCCCGCAAGTTCGATGTGGCGGGCGTGCGCGGCGCGCTCTACCGAGCGGGTGCGGCCCAGGAAGCCAGCCTGGCCTACGACGACCCGGACGTCCGGTGGCTGGTCGCCTCCGCCCTGATTCGCAAACTCCACTGCTGCACCTTCGTGCCGCTCGCGGAACTGACCGAAGGGAGGTGACGCTCATCCACTGACCTGCACGAGTGACAGACGCGAACCACCTAGGGGTCTGCTGCACGAGTAGGTGACCCATCGCGGCGCAGCGCTCCCGCATCGCTAATTTCAGGCAACGGGCCAAGCGCAACAAGGATGCCTACTTCGCCGAGGCCCTGAGCCTTGAGGAGTTCAAGGCAAAGCAGGACTTGACGAACAGCGAGATCGCCGCTGCCGAGAAGATCACTACGAAGTGGACAGTCACCGCCGAGTCGATCAAGGTCAGCCTCGACGAAGCACTGAGCATCACGGTTGATCCGTACCGGCTCTTCACCGAGGCGCCGGACGCCATGCGGCTCCTGTTGACCCAAGCGGTCTTCGAGAAGCTCTGGGTGATGGACACTGAGATGGTCGGCTCCGAGCTGACCGACGCCTATCACGAGCTGTTGACCGCTGAAGCCCAACTGGCGCTCGAAGGTCAACGGGAGGACGACAGCGCCTCTGACGAACTGAACCTCGCTCCTGCACCACGGACCTACCACCGCCAGCGAAACGGCGATGGCGGCGACCTGGATGGCGAAGACGACCTTGCGGAGTTGGCCGGACGACTCTGGTCGAGCGGCCACGGGGTGCACTATCTCTGGACAGCCAAAACCCCGCCTCACCTGAGGTGAGACGGGTTCCGACGTACTTCATCTGGTCGGGGCAACAGGATTGAACCTGCGACCCCCCGCTCTCCAGTCGGGGTGTCACCGAGCCCTGTGCTCACCTAAAGGAAGAGCCCTGACCAACGTTTCCGCTGGTCAGGGCTCTTGATCGGGGCGACAGGATTTGAACCTGCGACCCCCCGCTCCCAAAGCGGGTGCGCTACCAAACTGCGCCACGCCCCGGTTGCACCCACCTTACCGCCCTCCGCTAAGGTATTGACCGCAGCCCCACCAAGGGCGGCAACGCGGGCGTAGCTCAATGGTAGAGCCCTAGTCTTCCAAACTAGCTACGCGGGTTCGATTCCCGTCGCCCGCTCGCGACCGAGGCCGACGTGTGTCTGCGAAAAGCGCAGACCTTGTCGGCCTCTCGTCTTTCCTCTGGGGGGCCGAGCCCCCCAGACCCCCAGCCGGGGGCGAGCCCCCGGACCCCCATCTCCTGTGGCCGAGCCCATGGCCGACCCCCAATGGTCGAGTTCGTAGTGGTCCCGTGGTCGAGGTCGCAGTCGAGATCGTGGCGGGCCCGTGTTGAGGTCCTGGGGCGGCAGAATGAGGGCTGGGTGGAGTGGTGGCTGAGGTGGAGGTTTGGTGGACTTTCGGCTGGAGCAGGTTGTTGTCGACAGTGCTGAGCCTGGGCGGTTGGTTCGGTTTTGGGCCGGGTTGCTGGGTGGGGAGCCTGTTGAGCGGGATGGCGGGTGGGCCCACGTCGAGACGCCTGGTGGGGTTCGGATGGCGTTTCAGCCTGTGCCCGAGCGGAAAGATGTGAAGAACCGGGTGCATCTCGACTTCGTCGTCGAGGACATCGAGGCCGCTGTGGTGAAGGCGGTGAGTCTCGGGGCAGTTCGCGAAGGTGTGGTTGTCACCGACGCGAAGGGCAGTTTTCAGGTCATGCGGGACCCTGAGGGCAACGAGTTCTGCTTCGTGCGGTGAGGTCAGTGGAACGCGCGCCAGAGGGCCTCGCCGAAGCGGACCGCCAGGACCACCAGCAGGACGCCGATCGCGAAGCTGACGAGGCACCGGACGATCAGCAGCAGCTTGGCGCCCTTCATCCGGACATGGTCGGTCCCGCCCGGCGGCGGCACCAGGGTCCAACGGGCCCAATACGATGCGTGCGTGACCGACTGCCTGTTCTGCCGCATCGTCGCGGGTGAGATCCCGGCGACCGTCGTGACCGAGACCGAGACGACGCTCGCGTTCCGCGACATCGACCCCAAGGCGCCCACGCACGTCCTGGTGATCCCCAAGGAGCACCACCGGGAGATCGGGGACGTCGAGCCGCAGCTCGCGGGGGAGATCCTCGCCACCGCGCACCAGGTCGCCAAGTCCGAGGGGATCGACGCCTCCGGCTACCGGCTCGTGTTCAACACCGGCGAGGACGGCGGCCAGACCGTCTTCCACGTGCACTGCCACGTGCTCGGCGGGCGCGGGCTCAGCTGGCCCCCGGGATAGGCATCCGCCGCACGAACTCCGCGTCCACCGGGTCGCCGTGGCCCGGCACGACGACGCGCGGGTCCAGCTCCAGCAGGCGGTCCAGGACGGCACGCCAGTTCGACGGTGTGGCGTCCGGGCCCGCTTGGGCGGGCGCGCCCTGTTCGACCAAGTCGCCCGCGAAGACCACGCCGGCGTCCGGCACGTGCACGACGACGTCGTGCGAAGTGTGCGCGGGGCCGAAGTGGTGCAGGTCGACCCGGCGGCCGCCGACGTCCAGCGTGACGGTGTCGCGGAACGTGTGTGTGGGTGCGACGAGCGTGCCGTTGAACGGTTCGTCGTAGTAGTGCGCGCGGTCGTCCAGCAGTGAGTCGTCGACAACGCAGTCCTCGTGCGCCCACACCTCGCAGGGCAGAAACGCCTCCGTGGCCAGGACGTGGTCGAAGTGGTTGTGCGTCAGCACGATCCGCGACGGGCTGATCTCCCGCGCCAGAGCCTGATCCATGCCGGAGTCCACCAGCAGCGCGTCGCCCGCTCCGGTGATGTAGCCGAGGGTCAGGTCCAGCTCGGCGTGCCGCCGCACGAACACGCCCGGTGCGATCTCGATCACGCCGACTCCCGGAGCACGCCGTCGACGAGCACCGGGACGGCGGCGCTGACGCCGATCTCGACGGCCAGGTCCACGTCCGCCGCGTGTCCGCCGTGGATCAGCTCCTGGCCCGACCCGCACTCCCGCACGGCCGCCGCCACGTCGGTGTTCCGGAACGCCGTGACCGCGAGCAGGGCCTCGGCCGATGCCTTGCCGTCCAACGCCGCCAGCACCGCGCCCGCGCCCAGGTAGTCCTCGACGCACGGCCGCAACGGCCCGAACTCGCGTGGTCCCGACCGCAGGACGTCGAGGCCCCAGCGCTCCCCACCGGGCACCACGCCGATCGTCTCGCCCAGCTCGGCGGCCCGCCTGGCCACCGCCTCGGCGTTGCGCAGGCACGCGGCGAGGACGTGCCTGCCGGTGCGTGCCGCGAGCGCGCACAGGTTCGACCCGTTCGGCGACGGCAGCTCGACCAGGCCGGTGGCGTCCACGAGCGACGCCGGGCGCAGCGTCCTGCCCGACTCCGGCCGCCACTCGGACGGCCGCACCTGGCCGCCGTTGCCGACCACCAGGTCGACGGACGTCGTGAACGACAGCACGTCGACGATGACCAGCACGTCGCAGTCCCGCAGCGCCGTGACGCCTTCCGGCCCCCACTCCAGCCTCAGCTGGTACCCCTCCTGGCTGAACACACCCACCAGCGTGTCAGACTCGTGACGTGCGCGTTTACTTGGCAGCAGACCACGCGGGCTTCGAGCTGAAGGCCCACCTGTCCACCGCTCTCAAGGAGCAGGGTTACGAGGTCGTGGACGTCGGCGCCCACACCTACGACGCGCAGGACGACTACGTCTCGTTCTGCACCGACGCCGCCGAGCGGGTCGTCGCCGACCCCGGCAGCCTCGGCGTGGTGATCGGCGGTTCCGGCAACGGCGAGCAGATCGCCGCCAACAAGGTGAAGGGCGCCCGCGCCGCACTGGCGTGGAACGTCTCCACCGCCCAGCTCGCCCGTGAGCACAACGACGCCCTGCTCGTGGGCATCGGCGCCCGCCAGCACACCACCGAGGAGGCGACCGAGATCGTCTCGGCGTTCCTCAAGACGCCGTTCTCCGGCGAGCCGCGGCACCAGCGCCGCATCGACCTGGTCAGCGCGTACGAGAACAGCTCAGCCGAGAGTGCCTGAGGGCCACACGCTGCATCGCCTCGCGCGGCTGCACCAACGCAGGTTCGCGGGCAGGCCGGTGTCCGTCAGCAGTCCACAGGGACGCTTCTCGGCGTCCCTCGTGGACGGCCGCAAGCTCATCCGTGCCGAAGCGCACGGCAAGCACCTCTTCCACGTGTACGGACCGGACGCGATCGTGCACGTCCACCTCGGCCTCTACGGAACGTTCACCGAGGCGCCGCTGCCGGTGCTGCCGCCCGTCGGCCAGGTCCGCATGCGGATGGCCGGCGAGACGCACTGGACGGACCTGCGCGGCCCGACGGCATGCGAGGTGCTGAACAAGGCCGAGGTCAAGGCCGTCCGGGACAGGCTGGGGCCGGACCCGCTGCGCCGTGACGCCGACCCGGACCTCGCCTACCAGCGGATCATCCGGTCGAAGCAGCCGCTCGCCGTGCTGCTGATGGACCAGAAGGTGCTCGCGGGCGTGGGCAACGTCTACCGCGCCGAGGTGCTGTTCCGGCACAACGTGAACCCCATGCTGCCCGGCGCCGGGGTGAGCCGGGAGCTGTGGGACGCGATCTGGGCGGACCTCGTCGTGCTCATGAAGGACGGCGTGAAGGTCGGGCAGATCAACACCGTCCGGCCGGAGCACCTGCCGAAGGCGATGGGACGTGCGCCGCGCGTGGATCGGCACGGCGGTGAGGTGTACGTCTACCGCCGTGCCGGGGAACAGTGCTTCGTCTGCGGCACCGAGGTGCTGACCACCGCGCTGGCGGCCCGCAACCTCTTCTGGTGCCCGGTCTGCCAGGTCTAGAAGTCGAACCCGCCCATGTCGCCGAAGTCGAACCCGCCTCCGGCGTCACCCATGTCGGCGCCACCCATGTCGCCCATCCCCATGTCCCCCATGCCCATGTCGCCCATGTCGCCCATGCCCATGTCGCCGACGCCGTGCATGCCCGAGAACATGGCGTCCATCAGCAGGAACGTGCCCACACCCCAGGCGCCGGCGACGAGCGCGGGCTTCCACCACGGCTCGGAGTACCAGCCCCGCGGCACCGGGCGTCCCGCGACCATGCCGCCGGGGTAGTAGTACGGCGTGCCCGAACCGGACTGCGGCGACGCCGCGTACTGGTGGCCCTGGACGGTGACCTGGCGGTCCTCGCTGACGGCACCGGCCTGCTTCTGGCCGGCGATCTCGGGCAGCGCGGGACCGGGGTCCATGCCCATCGCCTCACGGGCCGCGCGCACGTAGTGCAGGCCCTCCATCGCGGTCTGGGTGACCAGCCGGGCCTGCGGGATCGTGCGGGCCTGCTCCATCTGGGACCCGGCCGCGGTGAAGCGCTCGGAGGCGTCCGCCAGCGCCTGGGTCGAGGCGGTGTTGCTGCCCGTGAGGCTCATCACCTGCCCACCGAGACGCTCGACCCACCGGCGTGCCTCCGCCTTGGCGTCATCGAGCTCCCGCGCCTTGCGCGCGTTGCTCTGGCTGACCAGGTAGAACACACCCGCGACCAGCAGTACCAGCACTACGACCCACACGATCGTGCCCACGGCTTTACCTCCCAAAGCAGGTGAACCGTCAACGTGTGAACGCCGGTCGTAGTTCCGTCAGAACACCTCCGGGCAATGCGGGACCTGGTCTCCGAGGAACGCCAGCGACAACGCGTCCACATGCCCGGCCGTGTGCTCGGCGACCCGGTGTGCCCGCCTGAGCAGGGAAAGCCTTGCGCCACCGAGGTAGGCGCTGCCGAGCGCGGCGACGTCGAGCGAGACGTCCGCCGGGTCGTCGGTCCGCGTGACGATCGCCTCACCGGCCTTCACCGTGAGACGCCAGCGACCCGCGTTCCACGGGCACAGCTCGTCCGCGACCTCCAGCACGCTGTCCACATCGGACGAGTAGCGGCGCAGCGGCAGCGCCTTCTTCACGTCGACGATCCGCAGCCACAGCGCGTCGGTCATCTCCCGCACGACCTTCCGCGGGTTGTCGACCATGTGCAGGATCGGGTCGTCCGCGGCGGTGTAGAACGAGATGCTGCCCGCGAGGTCGAGGTCCAGCAGGAACCGGTAGAGGTCCGCGTACGCCTGCTCGGTCTCGCACACCAGCTCCCGGACGTGCAGCGCGTGCTTGGGCCCGCCGCTGTCGCCGTCGCGCTTCACCCGGAACACCACATAGCCCTCGGGGTGCAGGCAGTAGCGGAAGGCGCTGAGGCCGCCCCGGTCGCTCTCGGAGTCGGCGAGGTGGACGTCCCACGTGCCCTCGACCCGGCTCAGCCAGCCGACCCGCGTGCGCCGCACCCGGTCGTGCACCTCGCGCATGAACGGCATGGCCTCCTCGCGGGTGACCTGCCGAATGCGGGCGGGGCTCACGGGCACGCCGGGGTGGAACGGCATCCGCGTCGGCATCGTCAGCTTCGACAGCCCCGACGCGTACTCGCCGTAGCCGAACCGGCGGTAGATGCCGCCCTCCGACGCCCACAGGATCGACATCGACTCACCGGCGTCGCGGATGCTGTGCAGCTGCGTCTTCATCAGCAACGAGGCCGCGCCACGGCGGCGGTTGCCCGGTTTCACGCCCACGGCCGTCACGGCACCGACAGGCGCTTGGACGCCGCCGGGCACGGTCAGCTCGCGGGTGAGGACGCCGCCGGTGCCGATCATCTCGTCGCCGTCGAACACCGCGTGCGCGCGGTCGAGTTCCAGGACCTTGAGCCACTTCTGCTCCTCGACGGGTTCGTCGAGGAACGACCACGCGAACACCCGGTTGAAGTCCGGGAAGTCGGCGGTGCCGATGGTCCTGATGCTCAGCGCCGAGTCAGCCATGGCCCAGTGATACGCCGCCCCGGCGCCGCGCGCAGCTCAATTACCGCTGGATCGACTTGATCTCGCAGAACTCGTCGAGCCCGAACCTGCCGAACTCGCGGCCGTTGCCCGACTGCCGGTAGCCGCCGAACGGCGCGCTGGTGTTGAACGCGGCGCCGTTGATGTCGACCTGCCCGGTGCGCAGCCGCCTGGCGACCCGCATCGCCCGATCGGTGTCCGCGGAGAACACCGCACCCGCGAGGCCGTAGATCGTGGAGTTCGCGATGCGCACCGCGTCGTCCTCGTCCGCGTACGGCATGACCGACAGCACCGGGCCGAAGATCTCCTCCTGCGCGATGGTCATCTCCGGCGTGACGCCGCCGAACACCGTCGGCGCGACGTAGAAGCCCTGCGGCAGCGGCGCGTCCGGCCCACCGGCGGCGAGCGTCGCGCCCTCCTCGATGCCCTTGCGGATGTACCCGACGACGCGGTCCCGCTGCGCCGCCGACACGGCAGGCCCGATGCGCGTGGACGGCTCGGCGGGGTCGGCGGGCGTGTACTTCGCCGCGGCCTGGGCGGCCAGCCCGACGGCCTCGTCGTGCCGGTCGGCGGGCACCAGCAGCCGGGTCCACGCGCTGCACGCCTGGCCGTTGTTCATGAACGAGTTGGCGACGGCGATCTTCACCGCCCGCCCGAGGTCGGCGTCGTCGAGCACGACGCACGCCGACTTGCCGCCCAGCTCCAGCGCCACCCGCTTGACCGTCTCGGCCGCCACCGCCGACACCCGCCGCCCGGCCCTGGTCGAGCCGGTGAACGAGACCATGTCGACGTCCGGGTGCGCCGCCAGCGCCTCCCCGACGACCGGACCGGTGCCGTGGACCAGTCCGAACACGCCCTCGGGCACAGCCGCGGCGACGACCTCGGCGAGCAGGTCGGCGGTGCCGGGCGCGAGCTCGCTCGGCTTGAGCACCACGGTGTTGCCCGCGGCGAGCGCCGGGACGACCTTCGCGACCATCTGCTGCAACGGGAAGTTCCACGGCGTGATCGCCGCGACGACCCCGACCGGCTCGCGGAAGACCAGCGAGCCGCCGATCTCCTCGGGCTCGAAGTAACCGCCCTCCAGCACGGCCGCGACGCCCTCCGCGATGGCGATGGGGTTCGTGACCTGCACCTTCTGACTGAAGGTGAGCGGCGTGCCCATCTCGCGGGTCATCGTCCGAGCCAGCTCGTCAGCGCGGTCCTTCAGGCCGTCGATGATCGTGCGGACGGCCTTGGCGCGCTCGTCCACAGAGGTCTGCGACCACGCCGGGAAGGCCGCGACCGCCGCGGCCACGGCCGCGTCGACGTCGGCCGGTGTGCCCTCGGCGACGGTGCCGACGACTTCCTCGGTGGCGGGGTTGACGACCTCGATCACGAGAGCCCTCCAGGCGGGACGCTAGATGTGACACTTGGGGCGGTGATGAGGTCCAGGGTGTCACATCGTGGCGCCGGGGTCACGTCCACCGGGGCAGAGGCAGGCGGGCAGCGGCGAGACGGCAGTGGCGCCGCCCCCGGTCACGGAGACCGGGCACGGCGCCACTCGCGCTCGACGAGGTGGTGCGCCCTGTCCCCAGGACGTCGGCGACCACCCCTGACGACAACGCTCAGCTGAAGTCCAGCTCGCCCGTCCTGGTCCGCTTGAGCTCGAAGAAGTACGGGTAGCCGGCGAGCAGCCGGGAGCCGTCGAAGATGCGGCCGGCCTCCTCGCCCCGCGGGATCTTGGTGAGCACCGGGCCGAAGAACGCCACGCCGTCGATGTGGATGGTCGGCGTGCCGACGTCCATGCCGACCGGGTCCATGCCGCGGTGGTGGCTCGCCTTCAGCTCCTCGTCGTACTCGGTCGAGCCCGCCGCCTCCGCCAGCTCCGCCGGCAGGTCCGCGTCGGCCAGCGCCAGCTTGATGACCTCGGTGAAGTCCTGGTTGCCCTCGTTGTGGATGCGCGTGCCCATCGCGGTGTACAGCTTCGGCAGCACCTCGTTGCCGAACTTCTGCTCCGCCGCGATGGCGACGCGCACCGGGCCCCAGCCCTTGGTCATGAGCTCCTTGTACTGCTCGGGCAGGTCACGGCCCTCGTTCAGCACGGCGAGGCTCATCACGTGGAAGCTGAGGTCGATGTCGCGGACCTTCTCCACCTCGAGGATCCACCGGGAGGTGATCCAGGCGAACGGACAGAGAGGGTCGAAGTAGAAGTCGACCTTCGCCTTGTCGGCCATGAGTGCCCTTTCGGTCGCGTTCTGTCGCGTCGGGTGCGTTTGTCGCCCCAACAGCCCAACCAGATCACCCCTTCATCTCTTCCCGGGCGGCGGTTCCGTGATTGGATGCGGGAGTCATAACCATTCCCGACGACGTCAGCGCGTAACCAAACGCGTGGCAGACGAGGTGACCAGTGGCCGCGCCCAACCTCACCCGCGACCAGGCTCAGGAACGTGCTGAGCTGCTGGAAGTGGAGTCCTACCGGATCGAGCTGGACCTGACCGACGGCGGCGGAAAGCCGGGTTCGGACACGTTCCGCTCCACCACCACCGTGGTGTTCCGAAGCCGGACTCCGGGTGCTTCCTCGTGGATCGACATCGTGGCGGCGACGGTGCACCGCGCTGTGCTGAACGGCAGCGAGATCGACGTCTCCGGCTACCGCGAGGAGGACGGCGTCCGCCTGCCGGACCTCGCGGAGACCAACGAGCTCACGATCGAGGCCGACTGCCGGTACATGAACACCGGCGAGGGCCTGCACCGGTTCGTCGACCCGGTCGACGGCGGGGTGTACCTGTACTCGCAGTTCGAGACCGCGGACGCCAAGCGCATGTTCGCGTGCTTCGACCAGCCCGACCTCAAGTCGGTCTACTCCATGAAGGTGACCGCCCCGCACGACTGGAAGGTCATCTCCAACAGCGAGATCACCGCCACGGAGGACGGCGAGGGCGGTGCGGACGTGCACACGTTCGCCACCACCAAGCCGATGTCCACCTACATCGTGGCGCTGGTCGCCGGCCCGTACGCCGAGTGGCGTGACGAGTTCGTCGACCAGGACGAGAACGGCTCCGAGATCCGGATCCCGCTGGGCATCTACTGCCGGGCCTCGCTCGCGCCGCACATGGACGCCGAGCGGCTGTTCACCGAGACCAAGCAGGGCTTCGGGTTCTTCCACCAGGCTTTCGGCGTGCGGTACCCGTTCGGCAAGTACGACCAGTGCTTCGTGCCGGAGTTCAACGCGGGCGCGATGGAGAACGCGGGCTGCGTCACGTTCCTGGAGGACTACGTCTTCCGCAGCCGCGTCACCCGCTACCTCTACGAGCGCCGCGCCGAGACCGTGCTGCACGAGATGGCGCACATGTGGTTCGGCGACCTGGTGACCATGCGCTGGTGGGACGACCTGTGGCTGAACGAGTCGTTCGCCACCTGGGCGTCCGTGCTCGCGCAGGCGGAGGCCACCGAGTACCGCCAGGCGTGGACGACGTTCGCGAAGATCGAGAAGTCGTGGGCGTACCGGCAGGACCAGCTGCCGAGCACGCACCCCGTCGCCGCGGACATCCCCGACCTGCAGGCGGTCGAGGTCAACTTCGACGGCATCACCTACGCCAAGGGCGCTTCCGTGCTGAAGCAGCTCGTCGCGTACGTCGGGCTGGAGAACTTCCTGGCGGGCCTGCGGGTCTACTTCGCCAAGCACGCCTGGGGCAACGCGACGCTCGCGGACCTGCTCGGCGCGCTGGAGGAGGCGTCCGGCCGCGACCTGTCGTGGTGGAGCGCGCAGTGGCTGGAGACCACCGGCCTGAACCTGTTGCGCCCCAAGTTCACCGTGGACGCGGACGGCAAGTTCACCGAGTTCGCCGTGTTGCAGGGCGGTGCCCGTCCGGGTGCCGGTGAGCTGCGCACGCACCGGATCGCGATCGGCGTCTACGACGACGACGGCTCCGGCAAGCTGGTCCGCACGCACCGCCACGAGCTGGACGTGACGGGCGAGCGCACCGAGGTCCCCGAGCTCGTCGGCGTGCACCGCGGCAAGATCGTGCTGGTCAACGACGACGACCTCACGTACTGCACGATGCGCCTGGACCCCGACTCGCTGGCCGCGCTGATCGACCACATCTCCGACATCGCCGAGCCGCTGCCGCGCACGCTGTGCTGGTCGGCCGCGTGGGAGATGACCCGCGAGGCGGAGCTGAAGGCCCGCGACTTCGTGAACCTGGTCCTCGGCGGCCTGCACACGGAGACCGAGGTCGGTGTCGTGCAGCGGCTGCTGTTGCAGGCCCAGACGTCGCTGTCGTCCTACGCGGACGACTCGTGGCGCGCGGAGGGCTGGCGCCGGTTCGTGTCCACCGCGCTGGAGTTGGCGCGGTCGGCCGAGCCGGGTTCGGACCACCAGCTGGCGTTCGTGAACGCGCTGACGTCCTCTGTGCTCGACGACGACACGTTGGACGTCCTGCGCGGCTGGTACGACGGCGCCGGCGCGCTGGAGGGCCTGGACGTCGACACCGACCTGCGCTGGCGGCTGCTGCAGGCGCTCGTCGCGCACGGCAAGGCGGACCTGGCGGAGATCGAGGCCGAGGAGGAGCGCGACCCGACCGCCACCGGTCACCGCCGCGCCCAGTCGGCCCGCGCCCTGCGCCCGACGGCCGAGGCCAAGGACGAGGCGTGGGACCGCGCCGTGAACGACGACGACCTGCCCAACGCGGTCAGCGAGGCGATCATCGCGGGCATCTCGCACCCCGGTCAGAAGGAGCTGCTCGCGCCGTACGTCGAGCGCTACTTCGCCGACGTCAAGGGCGTGTGGGACCGGCGTTCGTCCGAGCGGGCGCAGTCGATGGTGGTCGGCATGTTCCCGGCGTGGGCGATCGCGAAGTCCACTGTGGAGGCCGCGGACGCGTGGCTCGCGGACGAGCACCCGCCGGCCCTGCGCCGTCTGGTGTCCGAGGGCCGTGCGGGCATCGTGCGCGCGCTGGCCGCCCAGGAGTTCGACCGCTCCTGATGTAGCACCGTGGAAGCCCCGTGCCGCGTTCGCGCGTCGCGGGGCCTTCCCGTCTGAGGGGGAAATTCGTGTCCGAGAACGAGATCGGTCCGCTGGTCGAGCGCTGGCACCGCGGCTGGATCGCGGCCGACGGCCTGACGTCCGGGTACCGCGACGGCTACCTGGTCGTCCACGTGAACCGGCCGCACCGGCAGTACGAGTGGATCGCCACCGACGACACCGAGACCGGCGCGATGGCGAGCGTCGTGGCGGCGTCGCGGGAGCCGAACTGGCTGAGCGTGCCCACGCTCTCGCGGGAGAAGGTGGTCGCGGAGATCGAGGCGGCCGGGTTGGTCGTGGCCAGGCCGGACGAGACGTTCCTGCGCCGCGCGCTGCCCGGCCACCCGTGCTTCGACGCCCCGGAGGGCTACTCGGTCGAGGTGACGACGGGCCCGGTGTTCGGCGTGAAGGTGCTCGCGGAGGACGGCGAGCAGGCGGCGAGCGGCCTGATGGCCGTCGTGGGCGAGGACGCCGTCGCGCACCGCATCGAGACCGCGGAGGGCCACCGGCGGCGCGGGCTGGGCAGCGTCGTGATGGGCACGCTGGCGCGGCAGGCGCTAAAGGCGGGGGCGAGGACCGGGCTGCTGTTCTCGTCGACCGACGGGGTGCACCTCTACCGACGGCTGGGCTGGGAGCGGATCTCCGACCTCGTCGTCGCGCGCAACGACGTGCAGGCGTAGAGACGCGAGAACGCCCCCGGTGCGGCACCGGGGGCGCTCTCGCGTCTCTACGAGTCAGGAACGGGGCGCGCTGCCCGCCTGGTCGGTCAGCATGCGCAGGCCCGAGATCAGGCCGCCCGCGAGGTCGCCCTCCTTGAAGGACGCCACCATGCTCATCACGGCGAGCTTGGTGCCGCGGTCGGGGATGCGGCGGTGCGACTCCTCGCCCGTCACGACCTCGACGACGCGCTCGCCCGGCGAGACGGCCACGAGGACGTGGTGCGAGGGACGCTCGGTGGAGCCGTGCAGCTCCTCCGCCCGCTCACGCGAGGACGAGCCGAGCTCGCCCAGGTAGACGCTGAAGTCGAGGCCGGTCGAACGGCTGGAGAGCGTCAGCGCCTCGTCCAGCTGCGCGAGCTGCGACGGCGTGAACGGCACCTCGGGCACGTGCGGCTCGTACATCTTCGCCGCGGACACCCTGCCGCTGTTCGTCACGACGGCCCCGAGGGGCAGCGTCGCCGGGTCGACGGGAACGATCGTCTTACCAGTTGCCACGGGCACCTCCCTTGGCGGTCGAACCCGCGGCAGCGGGCTCGGCTGCGGTGTGGTGCTCCGCGCTCAGCCCGGCAGGGTTCGCGCTCCACCACACAGGGGCGTAGCCCCACTCCTGGCCGGGCCTGTACCGGGGGATCCGGGTGGCCTTTGGCCTCACCGTCAGCAGCGTGATCACGCCGTAGATCGCCAGCGGGATCAGCGCGAAGACGAGAACGGTCTCCACGATGGTCACGCGGGGTACGGTAGCCGAACTCAGCCGCGCGTGAGCGGCCGGGCCAGCGTGATCGCGGTCAATCCCACGATCGAGCCGTCACGACGCGGACCGTGCCGAGCGACGTCGTGGACGCGAGCGGCCAGGGCCCACCAGCGCACATCGCGTGTGGTGGACGGCGAACGCGAGCGATCCGGTCACTCCCGCACGCAGGCCGTGCGCCACGAAGACCACGGCCAGCGGTCGACCAGGGCTCCCGCCGACAGCGCTACGAACAACCAGGGCGGGATGAGCGCCCCGGCGACGACCGGACACCGCGCGGGCCGCGGGTCGTCGCGGCGGCGAACACGGCGACGCGGACCCCGTCGCCGACGAGCGAGACGGCCCAGGCGGCGACGAACGCCCGGAAACCCCGTCCACGCACGCCTTTCGGCTGTGACGCATGTCATGTTCCATCGATTCGACCATCACGGAGCGTGGCAGCACCGGCCAGTGGGGGCAGTGAGCGCTCTCGTGCGGCGCAGCGGTTACGCCCGGTCAGACCTCACCCGGTCGGAGGCGAACGGGTGCCGGTTTGGGGTCTTGTTCCAACGAGACGCACCTCCTAGCTTTTCACCTATACGGGTCTTGCGCACCCGTTCCAATCGAGTTGGAGGACACAAAATGTTCACGACGACCCGTCCCCAGGCCGTGCCCTTCACTCTTCCGCGCTACACCGACGATTCGGTGCGCATCACTGCGTGTGACTCCGTCCGGATCACGGCCGACGACTCCGTTCGGATCACCGCCCGTGACTCGGTGCGCATCACGGCCACCGACTCGGTGCGAATCACCATGTCGGACTCGGTGCGCATCACCGCGAGCGATTCGGTCAGGATCACGATGTCCGACTCCGTCCGGATCACGGCGCGTGAAGACTCCGTTCGGATCACCGCGCGCCAGGATTCGGTCAGGATCACTGCGCGTGACTCCGTGCGCATCACGATGGACGACAGCGTCCGCATCACCGCGCACGACGACTCGGTCCGGATCACCGCTCAGGACGAGTCCGTGCGCATCACCATGGACGACTCCGTGCGCATCACGGCGCACGACGACAGCGTCCGCATCACCGCCCACGACGACTCGGTCCGCATCACGGCGCACGACGACTCCGTGCGCATCACGGCTCGTCGCGACGACTTCACCCTCGCGGCCTGACCCGCCGCGCGACGGCGACTCAGGCCGCGGGCTCACCCAGGTACGGCAGCCACTGCGGATCCGCCTCGGCCACGCCGGCGAGCAGCCGCCAGTGCGGGCCCCGCGGCGCCGCCGGGACGACGCGCAGCCGCCAGCCCAGCTCGGACAGCAGCTTGTCCGCCTTGCGGTGGTTGCACTTGGCGCAGCAGGCGACGCAGTTGGTCCAGGTGTGAGGTCCGCCACGCGAGCGCGGCACGACGTGGTCGATCGTCTCGGCCCGCCCGCCGCAGTACGCGCAGCGGTACCGGTCGCGGTGCATGAGCCCGGCACGGGTCATCGGCACGCGGCCGCGGTAGGGAACACGCACGTACGTGCTCAGCCGGATCACGGACGGCACGAGCACCTCTGACTTCGAGGAGTGCAGCACCAGCCCGGAGGCGTCGCCGTGGACGACCTCGGCCTTGCCGCACACGACCAGCACCACCGCCCGGCGCAGCGACAGCGCCGTGAGCGGCTCGAACGTGGCGTTCAGGAGCAGGACCTTGCGTCTTCCCCAGGGGAAAACCGCCGGTGTCCGACCGGAACCTCCCCCGTCTCGATCCCCATCCGGCACCGCCCTCAGCTCGGGCTGGTTTCGGCATGGGGGGACCGTCGGCGCCCTCTCGCCGGTCAGCGAGTCGCCGATAGGGGTCGGTTGTCGGTCTGGCACGCGACCACCTCCACCGGTTCAGCCATAGGAGACCACACTTACCAGGAAAAAATCACGTGTGATAAGTGACGCGTCATGGATGTGTGATCGAACCTGAGGCGCTCCGTCGCCCTATCGGGGATGGTTTTCAACAGCCGCTACCCTGGTCAGGGTGACAGAAGCGCCTTCCGCAGCACTGCCCGCGACGATCTCGTACCCCGTCGCCGAGCGTCTCAACCTCGTCGAACAGCTCCACGGGCGGACCGTCGCCGATCCGTACCGCTGGCTCGAGGACACGGCGGACCCCCGCACCGAGGAGTGGTCCCGCGCCCAGGACGTGCTCGCCCGCTCCTGGCTGGACGCGATGCCCGGCCGCGACCGGCTCGGCGGCAGGCTGCGGGAGCTGATGCGCACGGGGTCGGTGTCCACGCCCGCCTGGCGCGCGGGCAGGGCGTTCTTCACCCGCCGCGGCCCCGAGCAGGACCACCCGGTCGTGATGGTCCGCGAGACCGACGGCACCGAGCGCGTGCTGCTCGACGTCGGCGTGCTCGACCCGTCCGGCCGCACCACCCTCGACGCCTGGTCGCCCAGCCTGGAGGGCACCCTCCTCGCCTACCAGGTCTCCGTCGGCGGCAACGAGCACTCGCTGCTGCACGTCGTCGACGTCGAGACCGGTGAGCTCGTCGAGGGCCCGATCGACCGGTGCCGCTACTCCTCGATCGGCTGGCTGCCCGGCGGCGAGGAGTTCTACTACGTCCGCCAGCTCGACCCGGCGCGGCTGCCCGAGGACGAGAAGCTGTTCCACCGCCGGGTGTGGCGCCACCGCGTCGGCACGGACCCGGAGACCGACCTCAACGTGCACGGCGACGGCCTGGAGCACACCTTCTACTACTCGCTGACCGTCTCGCACGACGGTCGCTGGATGGTCGTGAGCGGTGCGCCCAGCACGCTGAAGCACGACTCGGTGTGGATCGCGGACCTGCACGGCGACGCCTCGCTCAAGCCGGTGATCCTGACCGAGGCCGGCGCGCAGTGCTCGGCGAGCGTCGCCAGGGACGGCCGCCTCTACCTGCACACCAACCACGGCGCGCCCCGGCAGCGCCTCTGCGTCGCCGACCCGGAGCACCCCACCGAGTGGACCGAGCTGATCGGCGAGGAGCCGGACTCGGTGCTCGACGGCGTCCGCTGGCTGGACGGCGACCTGGTCGTCCTGCGCACCCGGCACGCCGTGTCCGAGCTGCACCTGCACGACGCCGCGACCGGCGCGCACAAGAAGCAGATCCCCCTGCCCGGAACGGGGTCGGTGCACGGCATGTCCGTCGTGGACGCCCGCACGGACCACGACCAGGACACCCTGTGGTTCGGCTGGACCGACTTCGTCACGCCGCAGTCGGTGTACCGGTTCTCGAAGACCACCGGTGAGACGGTGCTGCACGAGGCCGCGCCCGGCCGGGTCGAGCTGCCCGCCGTGACGACGCAGCAGATCGCGTACACGTCCAAGGACGGCACAACCGTCCACATGTTCGTGGTGAGCGGCGAACAGCAGCCCGACCTGCCCCGTCCCGCGCTGCTCACCGGTTACGGCGGCTTCGCCTTGGGCCGCGGCCCCGGCTACAGCGCGACCACGCTCGCGTGGGTCGAGGCGGGCGGCGTGTGGGTGCACGCGTCGTTGCGCGGCGGCGACGAGGAGGGCGAGGAGTGGCACCTCGCCGGGATGCGCGCCCACAAGCAGAACGTCTTCGACGACTTCCACGCGGCGGCGGAGCGGCTGGTCCGCGACGGGTGGACCACGCCGCAGCAGCTGGCGATCATGGGCGGCTCCAACGGCGGCCTGCTCGTGGGCGCCGCGCTCACCCAGCGCCCCGACCTCTACGCCGCCGTGGTGTGCTCAGCACCACTGCTGGACATGGTGCGCTACGAGAAGTTCCTGCTCGGACGGTTGTGGGCCGACGAGTACGGCAGCGCCTCCGTGCCGGAGGAGCTCGGCTGGTTGTTGTCCTACTCGCCTTATCACCAAGTGGTAACGGACGTTGAGTACCCTTCCGTGTTGTTCACGGTGTTCGAGTCGGATTCTCGTGTGGACCCCAACCACGCCAGGAAGATGTGCGCCGCGCTGCAGCACGCTTCGTCCAGTGATCCGACCAAGCACCCCGTGCTGATCCGCCGCGAGACCGAGGTCGGTCACGCGGGCCGGTCCGTCAGCCGGACGGTCGCTCTCGCCGTGGACCAGCTGACGTTTCTCGCGAATGCCACCGGCATGGAGTTGTAGGAGGGCCCGACCACGTGAGCAGTCCCGTGGATGACGTCGCCAACAGAACCGCACAGGCGGTGGGCTTCTTCGAGAAGTACGGCCCGATGATCCTCGCGGGCGCGATCAAGATCGTCGTGATCCTGATCGCCGCCTTCGTGCTGAGGGCCGTGCTTCGCAAGATCATCGACAGGATCACCATCCCCGGCAAGGAGGGGAAGAAGCCGGGCCTGCTCAAGCCGTTGCGGGAACGCGCTCCGCAGGCGCTCGGGAGCCTCATCTCCGAACGCCGCGAGCAGCGCGCCCGCACGATCGGGTCGGTGCTGAAGTCGATCGTCACGATCCTGATCTTCGGGATAGCGTTCCTGGAGATCATGATCGTGATCGGGCTGGACATCACGCCCGTGCTGACCTCGGCGGGCATCCTGGGCGTCGCCATCGGCTTCGGCGCCCAGAACCTGGTGAAGGACTTCCTGTCCGGCATGTTCATGCTGCTGGAGGACCAGTACGGCGTGGGCGACGTCGTCGACCTGGGCCCGTCGATCAGCGGCACCGTCGAGGCGGTCGCCCTGCGCACCACCACGATCCGCGACACCGGCGGCACCGTCTGGTACGTCCGCAACGGCGAGATCCTGCGCGTCGGCAACTCGTCGCAGGGCTTCGCGGTCGCGGTCGTCGACCTGCCGCTCGGCTACGGCGCGAACCTCGCCGAGGCCACCGCCGTGCTGGAGCGCAAGGCCGCCCAGGCCGCCGAGACCGAACCGCTGAAGTCCGACGTCACGGCCAAGCCAGACGTGCTGGGCGTCGAGAAGTTCACGTCCGACGGCATCACCCTGCGGGTCACCGTGAAGACCCGGCCCGGCCGCCAGTGGGCGGTCCAGCGCAACCTGCGGGCGCAGCTGATGCCCGCGCTGGAAGAGGCCGGCTTCACGCCCAAGTGAGGTCGGAACCCCGAGCGCCGGGTGAGCTGGAACACGCATCCGAGATCCTGATCACCCGGCGTCCTGCCAGCTCACCGGCCTATGGCACAGCCAACACCGGGGCGGCATGCGCGTGGCGTTCCCGGTGAGTCAGGATGGGTGTGTGGGAAACCCCGTGAGCTTCTTCGAACAGGTCGGCGGCGAGGAGACGTTCCGCCGAGTCGTCGCGCGCTTCTACCAAGAGGTCAAGAACGACGACGTGCTCCTCCCCCTCTACCCGGAAGAGGACCTCGGACCTGCGGAGGAACGGCTGCGGCTGTTCCTGATGCAGTACTGGGGCGGCCCCCACACCTACTCGGACAACCGGGGCCACCCGAGGCTGCGGATGCGCCACGTCCCGTTCAAGATCGGCCCGATCGAGCGGGACGCCTGGTTGCGCTGCATGAGGATCGCCGTCGACGAAGCCGGCCTGGACGAGGCCCACCGCAAGCAGCTCTGGGACTACCTGGAGATGGCCGCGAACAGTCTGATGAACAGCCTGACGTGACCACCCATCACCCGTTCGGGTCCTTTGGCAGCGAGACGAATGGCAGGATGACCCCTCGTGCGACGATCCTCCGACCTCACCCCTGAGATCGCCGAAGAGGCCGCTTGGTGGCGTGACGCCGTTTTCTACCAGGTGTACGTGCGCTCCTTCGCCGACTCGAACGGCGACGGCGTGGGCGACCTCGACGGCATCCGGTCCCGCCTCGGCTACCTGGAGCTGCTCGGGGTCGACGCCCTCTGGCTGACGCCGTTCTACCGCTCCCCGATGGCCGACCACGGGTACGACGTGGCCGACCCGCGCGACGTCGACCCGATGTTCGGCGACCTCGCCGCGTTCGACCGGCTGGTCGCGGACGCGCACGAGCACAACATCCGGGTCACCGTCGACCTCGTCCCGAACCACACGAGCGACCTGCACGAGTGGTTCCAGGACGCCCTGCGGGCAGGCCCCGGCAGCATGGAGCGCGCGCGCTACATCTTCCGCGAGGGCCGCGGTTTCGACGGCTCGCAGCCGCCGAACAACTGGGTCTCCGTCTTCGGCGGCCCCGCCTGGACCCGCGTGCCCGACGGCCAGTGGTACCTGCACCTGTTCGCGCCGGAGCAGCCCGACCTCAACTGGGAGCACCCCGAGGTCCGCGCCGACCTGGAGCACACGCTGCGGTTCTGGCTGGACCGCGGTGTCGACGGCTTCCGCATCGACGTGGCGCACGGCATGGCGAAGCCCGAGGGCCTGCCGGACATGGAGATCCACCACCAGGCCCCCGGCGTGCTGTCCGACGACGCGCACGACCCGCGGTTCGACAACGACGGCGTGCACGAGATCCACCGCATGATCCGCAAGGTCATGGACGGCTACCCCGGCACCATGGCCGTCGGCGAGATCTGGGTGAAGGACGACGAGCGCTTCGCCGCCTACGTCCGTCCCGACGAGCTGCACCTGGGCTTCAACTTCCGGCTCGTCGAGGCCGCCTTCGACGCCGACGCCGTCCGTTCGGCGATCGAGCACTCGCTGGCCGCCGTGGCGCTGTCCGGCACGCCCGCCGCGTGGACGCTGTCCAACCACGACGTGGTGCGGCACGTGACCCGCTACGGCGGCGGCGCGCTGGGCGAGCAGCGGGCGCGCGCGATGGCGCTGGTGGAGCTGGCCCTGCCGGGCGTGATCTACCTGTACAACGGCGAGGAGCTCGGCCTGCCGAACGTCGAGCTGCCGGACTGGGCGTTGCAGGACCCGACCTGGGAGCGCTCCGGCCGCACCGAGCGCGGCCGGGACGGCTGCCGCGTGCCGATCCCGTGGGAGGGCACCTCGCCCCCGTTCGGCTTCTCCACGGCGCCGAACACCTGGCTGCCCCAGCCGAACGAGTGGGACCACCTCACGGCAGAGGCGCAGCTGGAGGACCCCGGTTCGATGCTGTCGCTGTACCGCGAGGCCCTGGAGCACCGCAAGTCCAACGCGGGCTTCGCCGGCACCGAGCTCGAGTGGTACGGCGCCCCCGCCGGCTGCTTCGCGTTCCGGCGCAAGGGCGGCGGGCTGATCTGCGCCCTCAACACCTCGGGCGCGTCCGTGCCGCTGCCGCCCGGTCAGGTGCTGCTGTCCTCCGGCCCGATGGACGGCGAGCAGCTGCCGCCCGACACGGCCGTGTGGCTCGTCTGACCCCCTGACAGCACAAGGGCCCCCGGGACGCGTCCCGGGGGCCCTTGTGGTCGCTCTCAGACCAGCAGGGGCAGCATGTTGTGGCGGCGCCGCACGACAGCGCCGAACTTGGCGTCGATGCGCAGCCACGAGTCGGTCGCCGTCACCCGCACGTCGCCGCCCTCGCCGAGGAAACCCATGCCGGACAACGCGAACAGGCAGCGCAGCGGGATCTTCACGTCCATTCCCGACCCGCTGACGGTCAGCACCGTCTGGTCGAGCAGGGAGGCGGGCGGCGTGCCCTGCGGGCCGGTGTTCTCCCGCGCCACCTCGACGCCCTCGTCCGCGATCTTCGCCACGACCTCGACGGGCAGCCGGTCGACCACCACCCAGCCCTCGGCGGGCGGCAGCGCCGACCGCCACAGCAGGTCCTTGGCCGGTCCGGGGTCGATGCGCTCGTCCCGCATGACCGCGAGCCCGGTCAGCAGCTCCGCTCCCGCCACCGTCACGTCGGCCGGGTTCGCCTGCCCCGCAACGGTTCGCGTGGCCAGCGCGTCGAACGGCGTGGCGGTCCACGCGTCGAGCAGCTCGTCGTTGCGGTTGCGCAGCCGCACGACGGACTGCGCGTCCAGCCGCACCGCCCGGGCCGCGAACGCCCCGAGATCGTCCCGCTCGGCCGCGTCGGCCAGCACCAGCTCAGGCACCACTACCCCCTGCTCGCCATCCGGCGAGGAAATCGCGCTCCGCATCGGTCAACCGCCGCGGCCGCGCGGTCGTCACGTTGTACGGAGCCATCAACGTCTCCGCCCTGGTGAGCACCGGGCTGTCCGGCTCCCGGCCGCCGCGCACCACGTAGTCGAGCGTGAACGACGCGGCCTTGAGCTCCCGCACCGACATCTCGACGACGACGGCCTCCCCGGTGAACACGATCGGCGCGAGGTAGTCGACGGCGAGCCTCGCCACGACCATGCCCTCGGCCATCTCCTTCACCCCGTGGCGGGCCGCCTCGGTGAAGAGCAGCTCGATCCGGGCCTCTTCCAGCAGGGTCACCGTGTTCGCGTGGTTGACGTGGCCGAACGCATCCATGTCCGACCAGCGAGGCCGCACACCAGTGACGAAGACACCCATGACCGGACCCTACCGTCCTGGACAGTGCGAACCTTCACAGGACCTCCACAGCAACCTATTGAATCTCAATAGGTAACTCACGAAACTCGATCCATGTCCCGTGCACTGGTGATCGTCCTGCAGTCCCTGCTCGCCCTCGCGGTCCTCGGCGGGCTGTTCGCGCAGGTCGTGGTGATCCCGACGACGGCCGCGCACGAGGTCGAGCTCTTCCCGCCCTACGAGTCCGTGCGGGTCCCGTTCGTGACCGCCGCGATCGTCTTCATCGTGTGCCTGCAGGTCCTCGCGCTGGCGCTGGGCGTGATGCTGCGGAAGGCGGGCAACGGCACGGTGTTCCAGTCCGGCGCGGTCACGTGGACCAACGTCGCGATCGGCGCCATCGCCGCCGGAGCCGTCGTGCTGGCCGGGTTGTTCGTCTACGTCACGTTCGCCGACATCCCCTCGCCTGCCGACGGCATGGAGCTGCTGGGCCTGTGGATGGGGTCCGCGGCCGGCACCGTCGCCGCGGCCGGGGTGGCGCTGCTCGTCGTCGTCGGCCGGCACTGGCTGCTGCGGGCCATCGCTCAGCGGCGGGAACTCGACGGGGTCGTCTGACGTTGGACGGGGGTCGGGGCGCCGCGAAGGGGATTTCGTGGCGCCCCGGTTTGCTGCCCGGGCACGGTTTCCGCCGCGTCGAACCGCTTCGCGATGCCGGGCTTTCGCTGCTGCGCAACGAGAACGGGCCCGGTCTCCGCGGTGTTCCGCGAAGCCGGGCCCGTTCCGTGATGACCTACCGCACCATGCTCCGCACCTGGCGGGCGGCGACGGACAGCGTCGCCAGGTCCAGCTGGCGGACCCGGCTGATCTCCTCCAGCGCGCCGCGCGACCGGACCAGGCGGGAGGAGTTGGCCTGCTCCCACTTGGCGATCTTCTCGGCGGCCGTGTCGCCCTCGTCGCTGGCCCGCAGCACGTCCAGCGAGATGGCCCGCAGCGACGAGTAGAAGTCGTCGCGCAGCGCCAGCCTGGCCAGGGCGTGCCAGCGGTTGCCGCGTTCCAGCCTCGTCACCGAGTCGAGCATGTGGTCGATGTCGAGGTGGTCGGACAGCGCGAAGTACAGCTCGGCCGTCTCGCGGTGCGACCGCTCGGGGCCCACGCCGCCGGACGGGCCGATCTCCCGTTCGGCGAGCTCGGCGATCTCGGTGACGTCGAGCAGGCCGTACATGTACAGCAGGGCCGCCACCTTGCGGGCGAGCACCGCCGGAACGCCCTGCTCGACGTACCGCTCGGCCTTGGCCGCGACGACGTCGTACTCCTGACCCTGCAACAGGTCGAAGGCGTGCGGGCTGAGCTCCTCGACCACACCGCGGAAGCGGTTGATCGTGGACCCCACCGCGAGCGGCTGCGGGCGGTTCGACAGCAGCCAGCGCGACGCGCGGTCGAGCAGGCGGCGGGTCTCCAGGACCATGCTGTCCTGCACGTCCGTCGGCACCACGGTGTCGAGCGCCTCGATCTCACGCCAGATCGACGGGAGGTCGAAGACCTGGGTGACGACCGCGTAGGCGCGGACCGCGTCCGTCGCCGACGCGCTCATCTCCTCGGCCAGGCGGAAGGCGTAGGAGATGCCACCACCGTCGACGACCTCGTTCACGACGACCGTGGTGATGATCTCCCGCGCCAGCGGGTGGTCGGGGATCGCGGCGCCGAACCGTTCGCGCAGCAGGCTCGGGAAGTAGTCAGGCAGCTTGCGGGCGAACGTGTCTATCGTCGGGATGTCGCTCGCCAGCAGCTCTTCCTTCAGCGTGAGCTTGGTGAACGCGAGCAGCGTCGCGAGCTCGGGCGAGGTGAGGCCCTCGCCGTTCTTCTCCAGCGCCTTGAACTCGGCGACGCTCGGCATCGCCTCCAGCTTCCGGTTGAGCGCGCCGCGCGCCTCCAGGTCCGCCGTGAGCCGCGCGTGCACCGACAGCATCGACACGGCGTGCGCCCTGCCGACACCGAGGACGCTGTTCTGCGAGTAGTTGTCCGCCAGCACGAGCCTGCCGACCTCGTCGGTCATCTCGGCGAGGACCTCGTTGCGCTGCTGCTGCTCCAGCGACCCCTCCCGGACCAGGTGGTCCAGCAGGATCTTGATGTTGACCTCGTGGTCGGAGCAGTCGACGCCCGCGGAGTTGTCGAGCGCGTCGGTGTTGACCTTGCCGCCGTTGCGGGCGAACTCGATGCGGCCGCGCTGGGTCAGGCCCAGGTTGCCGCCCTCGCCGACGACCTTGACGCGCAGCTCGTCGCCGTTGACGCGGATCGCGTCGTTGGCCTTGTCGCCGACGTCGGCGTGCGACTCGGTGGACGCCTTGACGTAGGTGCCGATGCCGCCGTTCCACAGCAGGTCGACCGGCGCGAGCAGGACGGCCTTCTTGAGCTCCGGCGGCGACAGCTTCTCGACGCCCTCCGGCAGCCCCAGCGCGACGCGGGCCTGCTCGGAGATCGGGATCGACTTGGCCGTGAGCGGGAAGACGCCGCCGCCCTCGCTGATCAGCGAACGGTCGTAGTCGTCCCACGACGACCGCGGAACGTTGAACAGCCGCACCCGCTCCGCGTACGACGCGGCCGCCACCGGGTTCGGGTCGATGAAGATGTGCCGGTGGTCGAACGCGGCCACCAGCCGGATGTGCTCGGACAGCATCATGCCGTTGCCGAACACGTCACCGGACATGTCGCCGATGCCGACGACCGTGAACTCCTCGGTCTGCGTGTCCACGCCGAGCTCGCGGAACGAGCGCTTCACGCTCTCCCACGCGCCCTTGGCCGTGATGCCCATGGCCTTGTGGTCGTAGCCGATCGAGCCGCCGGAGGCGAACGCGTCGCCCAGCCAGAAGCCGTAGCTCTGGCTCACGCCGTTGGCGATGTCGGAGAACGTCGCGGTGCCCTTGTCCGCGGCCACGACCAGGTACGTGTCGTCGCCGTCGTAGCGCACCACCTGCGGCGCGGGCACGACCTCGTTGTTGATCAGGTTGTCGGTGAGGTCGAGCAGGCCCGAGATGAACATCTTGTAGCAGGCGACGCCCTCGGCCATGAAGTTCTCGCGGTCGATGCCGGGGTCGCCGGTGGGGGCGATCGGGCGCTTCACGACGAAGCCGCCCTTCGCGCCGACCGGCACGATCACCGCGTTCTTCACGGCCTGCGCCTTCACCAGGCCGAGGATCTCCGTGCGGAAGTCCTCGCGGCGGTCGGACCAGCGCAGGCCACCGCGCGCGACGCTGCCGAAGCGCAGGTGCACGCCCTCGACCCGCGGCGAGTACACGAAGATCTCGAACTTCGGCCGCGGCGCCGGCAGGTCCGGGATCGCCTGCGGGTCGAGCTTGACCGACAGGTACGGCCGGGCGTTGCCGTCCTCGTCGCGGAAGAAGTAGTTCGTCCGCAGCGTGGCGTTGATCAGGCTGAGCAGGCTGCGCAGGATCCGGTCCGCGTCGAGGCTCGTCACGTCGTCGATCAGCTTCCCGAGCTCGGTCACCATCGTCTCGGTGCGGTCCGCGCGCGTTGCGTCGCTCAGCGACGGGTCGAACCGGGCCTCGAACAACGCGACCAGCGCTATCGCCACGCTCGTGTGCCCGAGGACGGCGTCCTCGATGTAGTCCTGCGAGTACGGCGTCCCCGCCTGGCGCAGGTACTTCGCGTAGGCGCGCAGCATCGCGGCCTGCTGCCAGCTGAGCCCGGCCTGCAGCACCAGCGAGTTGAACCTGTCGACCTCGGCCTCACCGCGCCAGACCGCGGCGAACGCGTCCTGGAAGCGCACGCGCACGTTGTCGAGGTCGGCCTCGGACAGCTGCGAGAGCGCGGCCTTGTCGATGCGCAGGCCGAAGTCGTAGATCCAGCACCGCACACCGTCCTCGCGGGCGATCTCGTACGGCCGTTCGTCGACCACGATGACGCCCATGCGCTGCAACATCGGCAGCACGTCGGACAGCGTGATGCCGTCGCCGGTCACGAAGAGCTTGAAACGCCGCTCCCCCGGCTCCGCGTCCTCCGGCTTGTAGAACTCCATGTCGAGGTCGCCCTCGGCGAGCTTCTCGATGCGCCGGTAGTCCAGCAGACCGGTGGTGGCGGGGAAGTCCTCCTTGTACGCCTCCGGGAAGACCGCGGCGAACCGCTGGCCCTGCTCGGTGGCGGACTCGGCGCCCAGGTCGTCGCCACCGACGGCCTCGACCATGCGGTCGTCCCAGCTGCGGACGGCCTCGGCCAGCTTGACCTGGATCGCGTGGACGTCCGGCTCCAGCGTGCGCGCCGGGTCCGTGTGCACCATGAAGTGCACGCGCGCCAGCGCCGACTCACCGATGCGCGCGCTGTACTCGAGGTTCAGGCCCCCCAGCTCGGCGAGCAGCACCTCCTGCATCGCGAGACGGCTCGTCGTCGTGTAGCGGTCGCGCGGCAGGTAGACCAGGCACGAGAAGAAGCGGCCGTACGGGTCGCGGCGCAGGAACAGCCGCAGCCGCCGCCGTTCCGCGAGCGCGATGACGCCCGTCGTCGTCTGGTACAGCGTGTCCGCGTCCACCGAGAACAGCTCGGTGCGCGGGTAGTTCTGGATCACCTCGAGCATCCGCTGGCCCGAGTAGGACTGCAGCGGGAAGCCGGCGCGGTGGATCACCTCGCGCACGCGGCGCTCGATCACCGGGATGTCGAGCACGTCCTCGTGCAGCGCCGTGGTGCTGAAGATGCCGAGGAACCTGTGCTCACCGGAGACGTTGCCCTCGTTGTCGAACGTCTTCACGCCCACGTAGTACGGGTAGACGCTGCGGTGCACGCTGCTCTGCGCGCTCGCCTGCGTCAGCACCAGCAGCTCCTTGCTGAGCGCCTGGGCACCGTTGTCCGGCCCGGCGGTGAGGCTGCGGGCGGCGAGGCTGTCCTGGCGCAGCACACCGAGACCGCTCGCGAGCACGGCCCGCAGCGCGGGCTCGCCGTCCTCGCGCACCAGCTCGTACTGCCGGTAGCCCATGAACGTGAAGTGCCCGTCCGCGAGCCACTCCAGCAGGTTCGCCCCGTCGGTCGTGGCCTCGGACGAGTCCTTCTTCAGCTCCTCCGCCAACTGCAGCGCCGTCGCGACCATGCGGTCGGTGTCCTCGACGACCTCGCGGACGTCGTTCAGCACCGTCAGCAGCCGGGTCTCAAGTTCGCGGGCGCGGTCGGCGTCGGTGAGGAGGTCGACCTCGATGTTCATCCACGACTCGGCCAGCGCGTCGCCGGGCGGGTCGGAGGGGTCGGCGGCGGGCAGCACCTCGGTGCGGTCGCCGGTCACCGGGTCGCGGCGTACGACGACGATCGGGTGCACGACGCGCTGGACCTGCACACCACCTCGGGTCAGCTCGGACGCGACCGAGTCCACGAGGTAGGGCATGTCGTCCGTCACGACCTGCACGACGGTGACAGGACACTGCCACCCGTCGGCAGGGCGCGTCGGGTTCAAGATGCGCACCGCGGCGCGTCCGGGGACGCGGTGCTCGGCCAGCTGGTACAGCGACCGCACCGCACCGACCAGGTCCACCGGGTCGTCGTCGTTGACTTCCTCGGCGGGCACGTGGCGGTAGAAGAGGCGGATCAGGTCAGCCAGTTCAGGGGCATTGGCGGCGGCCCGTTCGATCAGCTCGTCACGGACCTGTTCAGGACTGGCCGATCGACTCCCATCGGCCGCGGTGGCCACCGCGGGGACGTCGTCGGTTCGGGTCGGGGCTCCAGTCGAGGTCATCTTCAGGCGACTCCACGCTATCCGGCACCTCTGTGTGCCGGGTCCGTCCCCACCCTAGATGGGGTGGCGGACATCACCGGCCACGGGAGGGCAATGGCAGACCACTGAATCGAGGGCTGAATCGAACAACTTCCCCAGTCGCGGCAACACCTTCCCCACGCCCGGCCACGCCCCGGCACCACCCGGCTCCCGCCGGTGAACGGCACGGGCGGCCCGGCCGACCAGCGACACGCCGCCCGACGTGCGGCGAGCCGTTTCCACCTCCCGTGGCCTACCCACCGCCCGCCGGTCGATCACACCCGGACGGACCTCTTGGGCAAGGCTTGAGGTGTGGCGCTCGCCACCATCACACCCCGGGCAATGTCCAGCCCGGCGGCCCGTCGAACCCGACCGGCCGGATCGGACCGGTGGTCTCACTGTCCGGGGCCGCGCCCACGGGGCGGATCGGGCCGGTCTTCTCCTGGTCGCTCTCGTGCGTCGGCGGCGTGCCTAACTCACCGGCACCGAACTGGGTGGCGCCGAAGTAGAGGTCGGATTGGTCGGCGGGGTCGGCCGCGGGTGGCTGACCGGTGGCGCCGGGTGCACCGGCTTGCGGGGTGCCCGGCAGGTGGCCGCCTGGCTGGTGGCCGGCTTGCTGGTGGCCGGCGGCGTCCGGGTCGACGGCTGCCCACTCCGGGGCGTCGAGGTCCGCGGCCTGGACCTGGTCCTCGTCGGAGCGCCGTCCCGTCTCGTAGGCGACGAGCGCCTCCGCGAGCAGGTCGGCGAGGCTCATCTCGCTCGGCCGGCGACGGCTGCTCGGCGGCCCGGCCGGGTCGTCCGCGGTTGCCGAGGGCGCCGGTACGTCCGGCGTGGACGGTCCGGACAGCGCCCCGGGTTCGGGGTGCGCTGCCGGTTCGACGTGCGCTGCCGGTTCGGAGTGCGGTGCGGGTGGAGCGGTGGGCTCGGGCGTGTCCGAGGTGTGCCGCGTCCCGAAGCCGGGCTCGCTCCCGCCGATCGATTGAGTTCCAAAGCCCTGAGTTCCAAAGCCCTGGGTGCCGAACGTCTGGGCTCCGAAGCCCGGCTGGGCACCGAACCCGGCCTGCGCCCCGGTACCGGGCCCCGTGTGGTCGCCCGACGGCTGGTCGGGTGCCCGGTCGACCTGCACCGGGACCGTCGGGACGTCCGAGGAGTCGTCGTCCACGTCCGCGGAGCTCAGGAAGCTCGTCGACATCAGGTCCGGCGTCGGCGAGTTCTGCGGCTTGGCCTTCGGGGCGCTGAGGTCGAGCGAGCTGAAGTCGAGGTCGGGGAGCTTGCGCTCGTCCCCGTCCGCGGCGGGGAAACCGCCGGCCGGGGTGTGCAGGGGGTAGACGGGTTCGTCGATGTGCGGGCCGAAGTCCGGCGCGTACGGCGCCGCCGAGGCGGCCTGCTGGTCAGGCGCGGACCGGGGTTCCACGATCGGGATGCCGCTGCCCGGCGACATGGAGAACAACGGGGGCACCGCGCTCGGGTCGTCCGGACGCAGGCGCGACGGGGGCTCGACGCGCCACGACGGCGTCGCCGAGGCTGAGCCCGGGCCTGAGTCGGTGCTCGATGCCGAGGCCGCGTCGAGGTCCGAGGCGGTGACATCCGAGGTGGCGATGTCCGAGGCGACAGCGTCCGAGGTGGTGGCGTTTGAGGTGGTGCCGTCCGAGGTGGTGGCGGCACGAGATTTCGCCGCGCCGGCTTCCGGGGAGGGGCCTGTGCCCGGTTGGGCGTCTGACCCGGACTCGGAACCAGGCTCGGCGAGCGGGTCGCGGGCGCGGCGGCGGCCTCCTGCTCGCAGGCCCTGGGCCTTGAGCATGTCCAGGACGCTCTCCTGCTGCGGCTTGGCGGCTTCGGCACGTGCTGCCGCCGCCTCTCGTTCCGCGGCGAGACGTGCGACCTCCTGGTGCGCCGCCTCCTGACGCGCGACGTCGCGGCGCACCGCTTCCAGACGTGCGGCCTCGCGACGGGCCGCTTCCTGGCGGGCGACCTCTTCGCGGGCCGCCTCCAGACGTGCCGTCGCGTCGCGCGCGGCTTGCTGGCGGGCCGCCTCACGCCGTGCGGCGTCTTCGCGGGCCGCCTCCCGGCGGGCGGCTTCCTCCCGGGCTGCTTCCTCGCGCGCGGCTTCCTGCCGGGCAGCCTCTTCGCGGGCAGCTTCCTGGCGCGCTGCTTCCTCGCGTGCCGCCTCCTGGCGCGCCGCTTCCTCACGTGCGGCTTCCAGGCGGGCTGCCTCTTCGCGCGCTGCCGCTTCGCGGGCTGCTTCCAAGCGTGCTGCTTCCTGGCGCGCCGCTTCTTCGCGGGCCGCTTCCGCACGCGCGGCCTCTGCCCGTGCCGCTTCCTCGCGGGCTGCTTCCTCCGCCGCCGCGGCCTCGCGCTCGGCTTGGGCGAGCTGCTCGGCGATGGCCTTGCGTTCGGCCTCGATCTGGCGGCGGGCCTCGCGCTGCAACTCCATGAGCTGCTGCTCGACCTTGCGCTTGCGCTCCTGTTCCGGGCTCAGCCGCGACTGCTCGGCCGACGCGACCTGGTCAGCCGAGGCACCGCCCGACGCGTGAGCACCCGGCGACTGCTCCACCGGCGACTGGCCCACCGGCGACTGGCCAACCACCGTCTGTTCCGCCGGCGACAGTTCCACCGACGATCGACCCGCCGACTGACTCGCCGCCCCTGACTGACCAGCCCCTGACCGGTCCGCCAGTGACCGATCCGCCGGTGACTGGGCTGCCGGTGGCTGCTCCGCCAAGCGTTGGTCGCCGAACGAAGACTGCTCCACCAGTCGCTGCTCGCCGAACGAGGGCTGGTCGGTCAAACGCTGCTCGCCGAACGAAGGGCGCTCCGCCAAACGCTGCTCGCCGAACGTGGGCCGCTCCGTCAGGCGCTGCTCGCCGAACGCGGGCCGCTCCGCCGGGGGCTCCTGGGCCGCGGAGGCGGGCGGCTCGGAGTCGTCGGTGATGACGGGGATCTGGGCGATGGTGGTCGGTGTGTCGTCGCCGATCTCCCCGGCCGCCACTCGGGCGGCGCGGCGGCGGCCGCTCACCATGGCGCCCGCCGAGGCGATCAGGCCGGAGGCGGGGACGGTGCGGCCGGACGACGAGGGTGCGGGTGGCGGTTCCACGGGCTCCGGAGTCTTGTCTTCTGGGTCGCCGAACGGCTGGACCACGCGCCATCGGTCGGCGGCGTGCTGTTGTGCTGCGGACAAGCCTTCCACGGTCATGTCCTCGGCTGCGCGGCGGACGCGGTTCGCCTTCACGCCGTCGCCCTTGCGCACGGTGACCGGGCGCCACTGGCGCAGCTGCTGCTTCAGGGCGGTCGGGATCACGCCGTCGGCGTCGGCGGGCAGGCCCTCGACCGGGCGGAGCAGGCTCGCCAGCTGCTGGTGCAGGTCGGCGGGCTGGCGGTGCACGCCGGAGAACTCGGCGGCGAGCCGGGCGCGCACCGCATAGACGGCGCGGGCACGGCGGCGTTCAGCGGCGTGCGCGGAGCGCAGGTTCGCGAGCGCGTCGGTGAGCTCACCGGACACCTCGTGCACGTGGGCGAGCGCGAGCAGGCTCTCCGCGAGGAGGGTGTCGAGCTGGTGGCGTTCGGCGCTCGACTCGACCTCGCTCAGCATCTCGCGGGCCTGCGCGACCCTGCCCGCGGGCAGGTGGACGCGCGTGGCCAGCGCCAGGCGCAGCCAGCCCGTCGTGGACGCCGACGCGGCCCGCACCGGGCTGCCGAGCACAGCGGCACCGGCCTCGCTCGCCTCCAGCAGGCGGTTCGCGTCGAGCAACGCGAGCACCAGCTCCAGCGTGAGGCGGCTGACGCACTCGCCGCTGTCGGCCGCCGGGTCCGTGCACCTGCTCACCAGGTCGAGGCCCTCGCGTGCGGCACCGATGGCGGCGGGGAGGTCGCCCCACCGCCGGTGCTGCGCCGCCTGCACCGCGCGGACCAGGCCGCGCACCACCAGGCGGGTGTCGTCGTCGAGCGACGTGTCCGCGACGTAGAGCTGGTCGGCCTCGGCGAGCGCCCGCGTGGGCTCGTCGCCGCGGCCGACCGTCACCAGGCTTTCGCTGGCCTGCACCAGAGCCGACGCCCGCAGTCCCGCGGGCACGTCCGGCGCTTCCAGCACAGGCGCCACCGCGGCGAACCCCGTCAGCGGGGCACCCGCGGACCGCGCGCACGCCGCGAGCTCGACCCGCAGCAGCCACGCGGACTCGTGCTCACCGGCGGCCTCGGCCGCCTTGAGCGCGTCGAGCGCCCGGTCGGTGAGGGCGACGCCGCGGCCCACGCGGTTGCCCGCGAAGACCACGAGCGACTCCGCCCGCAACCGGTCGGCTTCGTCACGACGGGCGGTGGCGAGGGCCGACGCTCGTTCACCGAGCACCAGAGCGAGCTCCGGTGCCCGCCAACGCAGCCGCCAGGCGGGCACGACCAGCGTGCTCACCTCGACGTCTGCCTGCGCCTCGCCCCTCGCCGCCACGTCGTCGCCGTTGCCCTCTCAGTCCCGTGTCAGCTTGCGGTACGTGACACGGTGCGGCCTCGCGGCGTCGGCACCCAGGCGCTCGAGCTTGTTCTTCTCGTAGCCCTCGAAGTTGCCCTCGAACCAGTACCACTTCGACGGGTCCTCGTCCGTGCCCTCCCACGCGAGGATGTGCGTGGCGACGCGGTCGAGGAACCACCGGTCGTGGGAGATCACGACGGCGCAGCCGGGGAACTGCTCGAGAGCGTTCTCCAGCGAGCCCAGGGTCTCGACGTCCAGGTCGTTCGTCGGCTCGTCCAGCAGGATCAGGTTGCCGCCGAGCTTGAGCGTGAGCGCGAGGTTCAGCCGGTTGCGCTCACCACCCGACAGCACGCCCGCGGGCTTCTGCTGGTCCGGGCCCTTGAAGCCGAACGCGCTGACGTACGCGCGGGACGGCATCTCGACGTTGCCGACGTGGATGTAGTCGAGCCCGCCGGACACGACCTCCCACACGTTCTTCTTCGGGTCGATGCCGCCGCGGTTCTGGTCGACGTAGGACAGCAGGACCGTCTCACCGACCTTCACGCTGCCCGCGTCCGGCTGCTCCAGACCGACGATGGTCTTGAACAGCGTCGTCTTGCCGACGCCGTTCGGGCCGATGACGCCGACGATGCCGTTGCGCGGCAACGTGAACGACAGGTCGTTGATCAGGACCCGGTCGCCGAAGCCCTTCTTCAGCTTGTCGACCTCGACCACGACGCTGCCCAGACGCGGGCCCGGCGGGATCTGGATCTCCTCGAAGTCGAGCTTGCGGGTCTTCTCCGCCTCGGCCGCCATCTCCTCGTAGCGGTCGAGACGCGCCTTGGACTTCGCCTGGCGGGCCTTGGCGCCGGAGCGGACCCAGTCGAGCTCGTCCTTGAGGCGCTTCTGCAGCTTCTGGTCCTTCTTGCCCTGGACCGCGAGCCGCTCGGCCTTCTTCTCCAGGTAGGTGGAGTAGTTGCCCTCGTAGGGGTGGGTCCGGCCGCGGTCGATCTCGAGGATCCACTCGGCCAGGTTGTCCAGGAAGTACCGGTCGTGGGTGACGGCGAGCACGGCGCCGGTGTACTGCGCGAGGTGCTGCTCCAGCCACAGGACGCTCTCCGCGTCCAGGTGGTTGGTGGGCTCGTCGAGCAGCAGCAGGTCGGGCTTGCTCAGCAGCAGCTTGCACAGCGCGACGCGGCGGCGCTCACCACCGGAGAGCTTGGTGACATCGGCGTCCGGCGGCGGGCAGCGCAGGGCGTCCATCGCCTGCTCCAGCTGGGAGTCGAGGTCCCACGCGTCGGCGTGGTCGAGCTCCTCCTGGAGCTTGCCCATCTCCTCCATCAGCTCGTCGGAGTAGTCGGTCGCCATCAGCTCGGCGATCTCGTTGAAGCGGTCGAGCTTCACCTTGATCTCGCCCAGGCCCTCCTGGACGTTGCCGAGGACGGTCTTCTCCTCGTTGAGCGGCGGCTCCTGCTGCAGGATGCCCACGGTGTAACCGGGAGACAGGTACGCCTCGCCGTTGTTGGGCGTGTCCAACCCCGCCATGATCTTGAGCACGCTCGACTTGCCGGCGCCGTTGGGACCGACCACACCGATCTTCGCGCCGGGGTAGAACATGATCGTGACGTCATCGAGGATGACCTTGTCACCGTGCGCCTTGCGCACCTTTTTCATGGTGTAGATGAACTCGGCCATGGCGGCGATCGTAGAGCGGTGCCCGAAGGGTCTTGACCTCGGTTGCCGAGTAGCGGGCGTCCACGCCCGGATCGAGGGTCACACGGCTCGGTGACCTGCTCGTTCCGTTCGAACGTGAACGATTCTCGGCGTACGGTCTCCCCTGCTCCGACCTACGAGCTTCCCTCCTTCGTGCTTCGCGGTGCTCTCATCTTCTCCGGCGGCACCCCCGGACCGGGTGGGTTCCCGGGATCCCGCCTGTGCTTGCCTCCGAACGGCGCAAACCCGGCGGCGGGAGCTCAGAACGGCGCGGTGTGCGCCACGAGATCCTCCCCGGCCCCGGGTTCAACGACGGGAGGCGACCCGAGTGACTGCACCCGGCTGAGATCCAGTCCGACGTGCAGCGCGTCCAGGGTCAACGTCGTCCGCTTCACGTCGTCCTTCTCGACGTGCCTCATCCGCAGCTTGCCCTGGACGATCACGGGATCGCCTTTCGACAGCGTCGTGTTCACGCTGTCCGCGAGCTTGCGCCAGCACGAGACGCCGAGCCACAGGGTCTCGCCGTCCTCCCAGTCGCCGGCCGCCGTGTTGTACCGGCGCTCCGTCGAGTGGAGGCGGAAGTACGCGTTGCTCTTGCCGTCCTCGCCGTGCCGGAACGAGATCTCGCTCGCCACCAGACCAACGACGGTGACCACCGTGGAATTCCAGGACATCGGTTCGCCTCCAGGTTGCGGGGTTGCCGGTCCAGGTTGCCGTTCCAGCAGCCGCCCGGGACGACGCCGAGGCGAATCTGTGGACAACTCGCGGGTTGTGGACAGGTCGCGATCTTGAGCGCCCCTGAGAGGCGAAATTGTCAGACCCGTGTGCTAAGCGCCAAGCAAGTGAGTGAGTGCCCACTCATTGACATGAGTGAGTACTCACTCATACAGTGGGAGCGTGTCAGAGGAACCACGCCGCCGCCGCGCCCCCGCGATGAGCCCGGAAGACCGCCGCGAGGCGATCGTCCAGGCGACGCTGCCGCTCGTCGTGAAGGACGGCGCGAACGTCACCACCAGCCAGATCGCCGCCGCCGCCGGGATCGCGGAAGGCACGGTGTTCCGCGTCTTCAAGGACAAGGCGGAACTCCTCAACGCGTGCATCGACCGCGTGCTGCTCTCCGACGAGGAGGTGGCCCGCATCAAGGCCGTGCCCGCGGACCTGCCCCTCGAACAACGGCTCGTCGAGGCGGCCAGCACGGTGACCGGGTACCTCGACCGCATGTGGAGCGTCATGGGCGCGCTGCGCGAGTCCGGGTACAAGCCAAGCCAGGAGGACCACGAGAAGCACCGCGGTCCCCAGGCTGGCATGCAGCGCGTCTCCACCGCGGTCGCCGAGCTGTTCGGCGACGCGGAGCTGCGCACGAGCCCCGAGCACGCCGCCCGGCTGCTCCTGGGCTTCGTCTTCACCAACCGCCTGCAGGGCAAGGGTTTCGGCGAGACCACCGTCGAACCGGAGCAGCTCGTCGAGCTCTTCCTGCACGGCGCACTCACCTCAGGGGGGACCAGATGACCGAGCTCATGATCGAAGCGACGGACGTCGACAAGAAGTTCGGCGACGTCGTGGCGCTCGACGGCGTGAGCGTCACCGCGCGGAAGGGGTCCGTGCTCGGGCTCCTCGGCCACAACGGCGCCGGCAAGACCACGCTCGTCAACATCCTCACCACGATGCTGCCGCCGACCGGTGGCAGCGCGAAGGTGGCGGGGTTCGACGTCGTGCGGCAGAGCCACGACGTGCGCAGCCGCATCGGCCTCACCGGCCAGTTCGCCGCCGTCGACGAGCAGCTGAGCGGCCACGACAACCTCGTGCTGATCGCCCGCCTGCTCGGGGCCGGCCGCGCGCAGGCCCACCGGCGCGCGAACGACCTGCTGGAGCAGTTCGACCTCACCGAGGCGGCCAAGCGCAACGCCAAGACCTACTCCGGCGGCATGCGGCGGCGCCTCGACCTGGCCGCCTCGCTGGTCGGCAACCCCGAGGTGCTGTTCCTGGACGAGCCGACCACCGGCCTCGACCCGGCCAGCCGCCTCGCGATGTGGGAGATCGTCGAGAAGCTCGTCGCGGACGGCACGACCGTCCTGCTCACGACGCAGTACCTCGATGAGGCCGACCGGCTCGCCGACTCGATCACCGTGCTGTCGCACGGCAAGGTCGTCGCGTCCGGCACCTCGGCGGAGCTCAAGGCGCAGGTCGGCCAGCGCACGGTGACCGTGACGCTCGACTCGGCGTCCGAAGTGGACGCCGCACTCAGGGCGATCAACGGCGTCGGGCTCCACCCCGTCGCGGACGGTCTCACGCTCACCACTCCCGTCAACGCGTCACGCGACTTGGCGACGGTCGTGCGCGCGCTGGACGACAACGGCTTGGAGGCGCACGAGATCGGCCTCAAAGAGCCCACTCTCGACGACGTCTACCTCACTCTCGCCGCGAACTAGGGGGAAATCATGGCGACCTTGACCTGGCACGGCAGCAGCTACCCGACACAGGTTCTGGTGCTGACCGGCCGTTCTCTGCGCGCGTTGCTGCGCACGCCCGCACTCGTGTTCTTCAGCGTGCTGCAACCGTTGATCATGCTGACGTTGTTCAGCCAGATCTTCGGCAGCATCACCTCCACGGCGAACTTCCCGCCGGGCATGAGCTACATCAACTTCCTGCTGCCCGCGATCCTCGTGAACACCGCGATGCAGTCCTCGCTCTCGTCCGGCATCGGACTCGTGCAGGACATGTCGAACGGCGTGCTCGCACGGTTCCGCTCGCTGCCCATCCGCCCGAGCACGGTGCTGCTGGCGCGCAACCTGTCCGACGCCGTGCGCACCGCGTTCCAGCTCGTGCTGATGATCGCGTTCGGCCTGCTGGTGTTCGGGTTCCGGCCCGACGGCGGCCTGGTCGGCACGATGGCCGCGCTCGGTCTCGCCCTGGTCGTGGGCTGGGCACTGAGCTGGGTGTTCATCGCGATCGCCGCGTGGGTGCGCAAGGCGGAGCTGATGCAGACCGTCGGCTTCCTGGCGATGTTCCCGCTGATGTTCGCGTCCAGCGCGTTCGTGCCGGTCACCGGCCTGCCGGGCTGGCTGCAGGCCATCGCGAAGGTCAACCCGCTGACCTACGCCGTCGACGCCGCCCGCAGCCTCGCGCTCGGCAACCCCGTCACCGGGGTGGTCGGCGCACTGGTCACGAGCGGCGTGATCGCGGCGATCGGCGCGTTCTTCGCGGTCCGCGGGTTCCGCAGGCCGCTGTCGTTCTAGTCCTTGCCCGCCATCTTGCGGAGCATCGCGTTGTACGCCTCGAGGTCGGCGTCGCCATCGGCGTCGGCCTTGCGGTCGATCCGCTTGGCCTCACGGGAGTCCTGCCGCGCCCACTGCGCGAGCAGGGCGACCATGACCACCAGCAGCGGGATCTCGCCCGCGGCCCACGCGATGCCGCCGCCGAGCCGCTGGTCCTCCAGCAGGTTCTGCGACCACGGCAGCGCCAGGCCGCGGTAGAACTGCTCGCCGATGACGGTCGCGGAGCTCATCAGCACGACGCCGAAGAACGCGTGGAACGGGATCGACGCGAACAGCAGGCCGAGCCGGCCGAGCGGTGGCAGCTTGTTCGGCGACGGGTCCACGCCGATCACCGGCCAGTAGAAGACGTAGCCGGCGAGGATGAAGTGGGCGTTCATCAGCAGGTGTGCCCAGTGGTACGGCAGCGCGGCCTCGAACAGCCCCGAGAAGTACAGCGCGTAGAACGACCCGACGAACAGCGCCAGCGCCACGAACGGGTTCGTCAGCAGACGCGCGACCGGTGAGTGCACGAACGCGAGAATCCATTCACGCGGGCCCGGGACCTCCTTGCTCACCGGAAGTGCGCGCAGCGCCAGCGTCACCGGTCCACCCAGGACGAGCAGGATCGGCGTCAGCATGGAGAGCACCATGTGCGCCTCCATGTGGATGCTGAACATCGCGGGCGAGTAGCGGCCCATGCCGGACGACGTCGCGAACAGCAGCGTGAAGCAGCCGCACAGCCACGCCGCGGTGCGGCCGACCGGCCACTTGTCGCCGCGTTTCACGAGCCGACGTACACCCAGCACGTACAGCAGGCCGAGCGCCAGCGCCGCCGTGCCGAAGATCAGGTCGAACCGCCAGTCGAACAGGATGCCCGCGACCGTGGGCGGTCCTTCGAGGTCGTAGCCGATCGCGATCTCCACGCGGCTGGGCAGCTCGAGGTCGCCGCCCGGCGGAGGCGTGCGGGCCAGCGCCACGGCGAGCCCGATCGTGAACATCATCAGCAGCACTTCGACGCCGGCGAGCTTGACCAGCGCGTGCGGCTTGCCGTCGAGAACGCCCTTGACCCCGCGTTCGCGCTGGAAGTAGCCGAACACGCCGAGCAGCACCAGGCAGGCGAGCTTGCCGAGCGTCAGCCAGCCGTAGGTCGACGTGACGAGGTCGGCAGGGGTGATCCGCACCAGCGCGTTGACCACGCCGGAGAGGGCCATGACGATCCAGCAGACCAGCGCCAGCTTGGAGAACCGCGTGGTGGCGAGCGACAGGTGCGCGCCGCCTCGCCTGCCGTGCGCGAGCAGTGCGATGAGCCCGCCGACCCACAGGACCGCGGCGACGAGGTGGAACAGCAGGCTGTTCGTCGCCATGTCGTGCGAGCCGCCGGACGACGAGTGGCCCGTGACGGCGACGGGGACCAACGCGAAGATGGACAGGAACAGCAGGACGGTCGTCCATCCCCACGTGAGCACCAGACGGCACGCCACCGCGATCAACGCCACGAGGATCGCCGTCAGCATCCACGCCTTCGACTGCTCCAGGAGCATCGCCGTCGCCAGCATCTGGTTGAGGCTGAACGAGCTCACCGGACGGTCGATCGCCGCCGCTGTGTTGAAAGGCACAGACAGCAGTGCGCCCACGAGCCACACCAGCGCGAACCACCCGGCGGTGCGCATCGCGGCGTAGCCGTCGGCTGCGAGAGTGCCGGACTTCTGCGGTGGCACGAGGAACGCCGCCAGCAGCAACGAGCCGATGGTCACCACCGCGCCCGTCTCGGTCAGCACGCGCACGACCAGCAGTCCTGCCGGTGGATTGCCCGAAAGCGCGCTGAACGCCACGGCGACTAGAGCCGCCACAGCGAAGCCGATGACGACGAGGGGCACCAAACCCGTTCTGGTGGAGCGTTCGATTGGCACGTCATGGAGCCTACGACCCTTTAGGGTTTCGCCGTGTGAGACGTTCTCTCTCCTTGCTGCTCGTCCTTCTAGCGGTGTCGGGCTGCTCCTATCGCATCCAGGGCGCGCCTGTCGCCGCCCCGCCTCCGCCGCTGTCCATCGAGACGCCGCGCAAGACAGCCGGTGTCGACGCGTGCAAGCTCCTGACGGAAGCGGACCTGAAGCCGCTCGGGTCGCTCCTGTTCGTGCCCGCTCCGCGTGTCGAGATCCCGAACTCGTGCCTGTTCACGATGAAGGAGAACGCGTACGTGCTGGTGGTGGTCCCGTACCGGTCGCTGGACGAGTCGCGGAGGATCCAGTCCAAGGGCCGTGAGATCGTCACCTCCAAGCACTCCACGTGGCTCAGCTGCGGCAAGCAGGAGACCGAGATGGTGTGCACGGCCACCATCGCCGTGACGCGCACGGAGTCGTTGATGGTCGCCATCGGCATGGGTGGCGACATCCCCGAGGCGCGAGCGCAGGCGTCCCTGCAGCCGCTCAGCGTGGAGGCGCTCAAACGGATGCCGGCCGCCTAGCAGCACGCCTGGCCAGCCAGGTCGCCGGGATGATCAGGGCGGTGACCAGCGCCACGAACCCGAGCGACAGCACGAGCGAGCTGACGTGCGCGAGCCCGCCCACGACCGGCGGGCCCGCGAGGAACCCCGTGTAGGCGATCGTCGTCACCAGGCCCAGCTCACGCTCGCCACCGGTGCCGTCGGCGCGTCTGCCGGTCTCGCCAGCGAGGTCCATCACGACGGGGAACGAGAACGCGAGCCCGAGCCCGGCCAGCCCGAACCCGGCGTACCCCGCGGCGGGGAACGGCACCGCGGCGACGAGCCCCAGCCCCGTCGCGGCGAGGCCACCACCCGCCGCGAGCAGCCGGTGCGGGCCGAGCCTGCGCTGGATCGGCTCGCCGAACCAGCGTGCGAGCGCCATCGCGACGGAGAAACCCGCATAGGCGTACGCGCCGGCCGCGTCACCCATGCCCCGCTCACGCACCATGAACAACGCGGACCAGTCCGCCGCCGCCCCCTCGGCGATGGCGCTGCACAGCGCGACGCTCGCCAACAGCCAGAGAACCGGGCTCTTGAGGACGCTGGCCCGTTCGGTCGCCTCTTCCCTGTGACGCTCCCCCACACCTCCGGGGATCGCCTTCACGATGAACGCCACGACGAGCACGCCGACCAGCGCCACCAGCACGAAGTGCCGCATGGGAGTCCACTGCGCCTGCGCGGCGGCGGCGCTGCCCAACGACCCGATGAGTCCGCCGACGCTGAACCCCGCGTGGAACTGCGGCATCAACGGCCGCCGCAGGTCACGTACGACGACGACAGCGGCCATGTTCATCGACACGTCCATCGCCGCGACCGACGCACCCAGCGCCACCAGCGTCAGCCCCAGTTGCAACGTCGACTGTGAGAGCGCGAGCACGGGCAGCATCAATGGACTCAGCAGACTGCTGCCGATCAGCACCCCGCGCGACCCGTGGAGCGCGCAGAGCCGTGCCGCCAGCGGCGCCGTGACCGCCAGACCGATGCTCGCACCCAGCAACGCGAGCCCGAGAGCCCCCACCTCGGCGCCGACCTGGTCGGCGAGCGCGGGCACGCGCGAGGCCCAGGTGCCGAAGACACCGCCGTTCAACAGGAAGACGACGAACGTCGCCAGTCGCGGAGACATGCCCCCAGGATGACTGAAGCGCTTCAGTCGCGCCAGCCCGCGCTGTCGGTGCCCTCGAATACGATGCTGACCGTGGACTCCGATCGCCGACGCAGGCCGACGCTGGACACCGTCGCCGCAGCCGTCGGGGTCTCCAGAGCGACCGTGTCGAACGCGTACAACCGGCCGGACCAGCTGTCGGCGTCGCTGCGCGAACGCATCCTCGAGACGGCCCAGTCGCTCGGTTACACCGGCCCGGACCCGGTGGCCCGCTCCCTGGCCACCCGGTCGTCCGCGGCCGTGGGCTTCATGCTCCCCGAGGGCCTGTCCGGCGCGTTCTCGGACCCGGCGCTCTCGATCGTGCTCGACGGCCTGGCCTCGACCGTCGACGGCCACGACCACAGCCTGGTCCTCATGCCGGGCGACGCGACCGGCGGCCCCCGCCCGTCGATCGTGACGCGCGCCCAGGCCGACGTGATGGTGGCCTACTCCCTGCCCGACTCGGCACCCGCACTGGAGGCAGTGGCCGCCCGCGGCCTGCCGCTGGTGGTGATCGACCAGCCCGTCCTGCCCGGCTCGGCACGAGTCGAGGTGCAGGACTACACCGGCACCTGCCTCGCCGCCGACCACCTGCTGCGCCTCGGCCACACCCGCTTCGGCGTGCTGTCGTTCGCCCTGCACCCGGACGGCGCATCGGGCCCGGCCTCACCGGACCGCCGTTCGGACGTGCCGTTCCGCGTCAGCCGCGACCGCCTGGGCGGCTACCTCGACACTTTGGAAAAAGCCGGGGTGAAACCGGACAATGTTCCCGTGTGGGAGGCCCGCGGCAGCGATCGCGAACTCGGACGTCTCGGCGCGCGGTGGTTGCTCACCCGCACGCCGCGCCCGAGCGCACTGCTGTGCACGTCGGACCAACTGGCGTTCGGCGCCCTCCAGGCGGCCCGCGACCTCGGCCTGACCGTCCCGGGAGACCTCTCGGTCGTCGGCTTCGACGACGTCCCCGAAGCGGCGTACAGCGACCCACCACTGACTACGGTGCGTCAACCCCTGGCCGACAAGGGCCGCCGAGCCGGCGAACTGGCCCTGAAACTACTGGCCGGCGGTAGACCGCCGAAGCCGACGAGACTCGCCGTTTCCCTCGTGGAGAGAGCCTCGACAGCGTCCATGAAGTGATCCTCGTCACGTTTAGACCGTTTTCGTCACCCATTTGGACGCAGGACGGAAACGGTCGATCGACTTCGGACGATGTGTCCGGTGGGGGCACCGGCGGCCACGATCCGTGGCTGTCTTCGGACCCCTCCAGCCTCTGTAGCTCAGTGGAGAGAGCGAGGGACTTCTAATCCCGAGGTCGCAGGTTCGAATCCTGCCAGGGGCACAAACGCGCTGGTAACAGCACTGGAGCCGGTCTCTTCGGAGGTCGGCTCCAGTGCTTCTCAGCCAGTCGCTCAACGCACGCGCTAGAGGTTGCGTCGAACGGACGTGCGATCGAGCCGCTTGGCGGTCGATCGCCCCGGCCGGGGTGGCCACGATGGCGGGGTGGAACAGTCCGCCGGGGGCACGCGCAACGAGGTCGCGGGGAGCGCCGGGAACGTCGTGCAGGTCGGTGTGGTCCGGGGTGACGTGCACCTGCACGGTGGGCGTGGGGTGTCTCCGCTCACGCCGCACCAGTTGCCGGGCACGATCCCGAGTTTCGTGGGGCGGGAGGCGGAGCTCGCGAAGCTCGACGGGCTCGCTGCTCGCCGGGCCGGTTCGGCGCCGATCGGCATCGTCGCCGGGTCGCCGGGAGTGGGGAAGACGGCGCTGGCGGTGCACTGGGCGTGGCGGGAACGGGCGCGGTTTCCCGACGGGGACCTGTACTTCGACTTGCACGGGTACTCGCCTGGGCCTGCTTTGACTGCGGATGACGCGTTGTCGGCGTTTCTGCTGGCGCTTGATGTTCCCGGGGAGAAGGTGCCGCGCGGGGTTGAGGCCAAGGCGGCGTTGTTCCGTTCGTTGCTCGTGGGCCGGCGGATGTTGATCCTGCTCGACAACGTCACGCGTCCGGACGACGTGAGGGCGGTGCTGCCCAGCACGCCCGAATGTCTGTTGCTCGTGACCAGCCGCAGCAGTCTGCCGGGGCTGGTGGCTCGCAACAGCGCTTATCGGATCACGCTGGACATGTTGCCGCCCGCCGACTCGGCCGCGTTGCTGCGGGAGGTCATCGGGACGGACCGCACGGACGAGGATCCCGGCGCGATCGGGGAGCTGGCCGATCGGTGCGGGCACTTGCCGTTGGCCTTGCGCATCGCGGGTGAGCGGGTCGCGGCTCATCCGCATCGGCGGCTGGGTGACCTGCTGGGCCAGTTGGCTTCCGAGACGGACCGGCTGGACGTGCTGGAGACCGACGGGGACGAGATGTCCGCGATCCGGGCCGTCTTTTCCTGGTCCTACCGGGCGTTGGCGCCGGAGACGGCGCGGGTGTTCCGGATGCTCGCGTTGCATCCCGGGCCGACCTTCAGCGCTGCGGCGACCGCGGTGGTGACGGGTGAGCCGATCGGGAGTGTGCGGCGGTGGCTCGGTGCGCTCACGGATGGCTATCTGCTCATGGAGATCGGGCACGAACGCTATCGGTTTCATGATCTGCTGCGCGTATACGCCAAGGAGCGCATGGACGAGGAGGAAACGCAGGAGCAGCGCGAGAAGGCAGTGAGAAGTCTGCTCGGCTGGTACCTCGCGTGTGCCGACTCCGCGGATCGTGTGCTCACGCCGCGACGTCGGCGCGTTCCATATCGGTCTCCTGTGAACACGGAAAGTGTTGTGGCGTTTCGCGCGCACGGCGATGCGTTGGAGTGGTGTGAGACTGAGCGCACGAACCTGGTGTCGGCCGTCCATGCCGCGGTGGACGCGGATCTGCCCGAGATCGCGTGTCGGCTTCCGTTGGCGCTGTGGGCTTTCTTCACGCTGCGCAAACCGTGGGCCGACTGGGTCGCGATGTACCAGGCGGGGCTCGCGGCGGCGCGGCGGTGTGGTGACCGGTTCAGCGAGGCGTCGCTGCTGGCCGGGCTCGGCATCGCCCACCGCGACCTGCGGCGGTTCGAGGAGGCGATGACCTACCTGCGGACCGCGCTCGCCATCCGGCGCGAGATCGGCGACGACTGGGGCGAGGCGCAGGCGCTGGTCAGCCTCGGCACCGCGCACCACGAGCAGTCGCTGTTCACCGAGGCGCTGCGGTGCCTCACCGACGGGCTGGCGGTGTTCCGGCGGCTCGGTGACGAGTGGGGTGAGGCGCAGACGTTGCACTGCCTCGGGCGCACGTGCCACGAGCTCGGGCGGTCCCAGGAGGCGCACGACCACCTCCGCCAGGCGCTCACCATCCGGCACGCGATCGGCTACCGGTACGGCGAGGCGGAGACGCTGGCGGTGCTCGGGCTGGTCTGCGAACAGCTCACCGGCACCGGCGAGGCCGTCCGCTTCCTGACCGAGTCGCTCGGCATCCGCCGCGAGATCGGGGACCGCTACGGCGAAGCGGCCACTTTGGACGATCTCGGCGAGGTGTGGCGGGCGGCGGGCGAGACCGGCACGGCCAGGACGTGCTGGACCGGTGCGCTGACGATCTTCACGGACCTGGGCGCGCCGCGTGCCGCCGAGGTCTACGCGCGGTTGCGCGACCTGGACTGACGAGCAGGCCATCGGCGGCGCTGGTTACCCTGCCGCGCGTGGACAAGACTCGATTCGGCACCGTTCTCGTGGTCGCCGTGCTGGTCGTGCAGACGCTGGCGAGCCTGGTCTGGAACGCCGACGCGACGCTGACCGGGATGGCGCTGGCGTTCAACCTCGTGGCCGGTGTGTCGGCCTGGCTGTTCACGCGGCGGGGCGGGCGGGGCGCCTGGGTGGTGGCCGGGTGGTGCGCCGGGTTCGCCGGCTGGCACGTGGTGGGGCTCGGCGAGCTGGCCGGCTGGTGGACGACCGGGCTGGACGCGGTCTTCCTGGTGGCGTCGTCGTACCAGCTGTCGGTCGTCTACCAGGCCGTGCTGGCCACGGCGGCGGGGTTCGCCGTGCACCTGCTGTTGCCGCGGCGGTCAGCGCCAGGCGTCTAGGGCTCCCGCCACGTAGGTGTCGAAGCTGGTCGTCGGGCGGCCCAGCAGGCGGCTGACGTCGTCGGTCGGCGTGGCGAGCAGGCCCTTGCGCATGGCGTCGTACATGCCGTTCAGCTCGGTGACGACCGGTTCGGGGAGCCCGGCGCCCAGCAGGATCTCGCGGTACTCGTCCGGGCTGGGCCTGACCAGCTCGACGGGGCGGCCCAGCGCCTTCGAGATCTTCTCCACCGCCTCGTCGAACGTGAGCGCCTCGGGGCCGGTGAGGTTGTAGGTCTGGCCGGCGTGGGCGTCGCCGGAGGTCAGGACCAGGGCGGCGACCTCGGCGATGTCGTGGACGTCCACGAACGGCTCCGGGGTGTCGTCGACCGGCAGTGCCAGGACGCCCTCACGGATGCCGGGCTGCCACAGCTCCTCGGAGAAGTTCTGGGCGAAGTTGTTGGCGCGCAGGACGGTCCACGGCAGCGAGGAGGCGCGGACGGCCGCTTCGGCCGCGTGCATGCTCGTGAAGATGTCGCCGGGGATGTCGTCGAGGCCCTTGCCGGACAGCAGGACGAGGTGGGACAGGCCGGCGGCTTCCGCCTGCTCGACGAACGGGGCGATGGCGCGGGGGTCGTGCGGGGCGATGACGTACGCGCCGGTCGCGCCGGTCAGGGCGGGCTGCCAGGTCGAGGGGTCTGACCAGTCGAAGCGGACCGCACCGGAACGGGACGCGGCGCGCACGCTCGCGCCTGCCTTCGCCAGGGCGCCGACGACGCGGCGGCCGGTCTTGCCGGTGGCGCCCAGGACGAGGATGTCGTGTGTCATGAACCCAGTTCACCGCGGGCGTGCAGCCGGGGACATGGGTGAGAGTTCGGAGCTGCTGTCTGATCGTCCGCCAGTATGTTGGAGACATGGACCCGTTCGACGAACTGCTGCGCGGAGTGCGCGCGGACGGCGCCGGCCTGCACCGGATCGAGGTGTCCGGGACGCGGGCCGCGTCAGGACTCACCCTCTACGCGGTGGTCAGGGGCGCGATCGGGGTCGGTGACGACGTCGCGCGGGGCGGCGACCTCCTGGTGGTCAAGGACTCCGTCACCGTCACGGGGCACGCCACGGTGATCAGCGGGACGTACGACGTGATGGGCGCGGTGGCGCGCCGGTTGACCGACGTGCTGCCGGACGCGCTGGTGACGCCGGGCACCGACGGATGCGAGGGGTTTCTCGACACCCTGGAGACCGGCAAGCCCGGCGTGGTCGCGGACCGGTTGCTGGACTGGATGATGGTCTGCGCGCTGCGCGAGTGGTTCGACCGGCACCACCCCGAGGGGTGGATGGCCGCACTGGCCGACGAGGTCGTGGGGCCGGTGCTGCGGGCGATGCACGACGACCCGGCCCGTTCCTGGACGCTTCCGTTGCTCGCCGGTGTGGCCGGGGTGGCGCGGACGACTCTCGCGAGCCGGTTCTGCAGGCTCGTCGGGACGCCGCCGCTGACGTACCTCACCGAGTGGCGGATGGCCCTGGCGGCCGACCTGCTGGCCGAGTCGCCGACGACGGTGGCCGCGGTGGCACGACGGGTCGGGTACGCGGACGCGTTCGGGTTCAGCGCCGCGTTCAAGCGCGTCCACGGCGTCAGCCCGAGCGAGTGCCGCACCAAGTGCGCGGTGAGCGCCTAGTCCTGTCAGGACTGAACCTCACGGGTGAGGCCAGCCGTTGGGCGTGCACACCTTGCCGTCGCGCGGAATGACGGCGCCCTGCGGGATTCCGCCGGTGATCTGGACGATCTCGTCGTTCGACACGCTGAACGTCTGCTGCATCATCACCGGCGCGGGCCCGCCCGCCACGCCGCACGGCTGGTGCCCCTGACCGAACGCGTGGCCCACCTCGTGGTTGACGACGTAGTGCCGGTACGAGGTCAGGTCGGGCAGGAACGCCACGGCGCCGCGGAACCAGCGGGCACCGTTCAGCGTCACGAAACCGCCGTTGTTGCACGAGACGTCGACCGGGATCTCGAAGCCGCACACGGCACGGGCGGTCTGCTGGGACGCCAGCCTGACGCGGACCGAGGCCGGCCCGGAGACGCGCTGTACCGAGCGGGCGCCTCCGGCGGTCCAGCCGCGAGGGTCGGCGAGGGTGGCCTCGACGAAGGCCGCGAACGCCTGCTCGTCAACGGTGATGCCGTCCTCCACGTCGATCGCGTAGGTGCGCACCGGGCCGCCGGTGCCCACGACCGGACCTTCGCCGGGGACGACGTGGAACGTGCCCGCGCCCGTCTCCGGGAACGCGGGGCCGTCCGGCAGGTCCGCGCTGGACGCGTAGACGCGCGGAGGCGGTTCCGACGACGGGACGGGCGCGCTGGACGAGGGCGGCGACGGCGGTGTGGTCGTCACGGTCGGCGCGGCCACGGGTGCCGTCTCCCCCGCCGGTTGCGTCGTCGTGAGCAGGAGCGCGGTCAGCGCCAGCACAGCCAGGACCAGGTGCACCTTCATGACGGCAACGCTCGCCGGAACTGATGAAGAACCTGTTTGCGTTCCGCTTGGCTGCCGTGAAGACCTGCATACTTCGAACCGTGTGCGCCCACATCCTCGTCGCGGAGGACAACGTCCACCAGGCAGAGCTCGTCCGCCGCTACCTCGAGCACGACGGGCACTCCGTGCTGGTCGTCCACGACGGACGGGCCGCCATCGACGAGACCCGGCGCCGCAACCCCGACCTGCTGGTCCTGGACGTGATGATGCCGCTGGTGGACGGCATCGACGTGGTGCGCGCGGTCCGCGCCGAGTCCGACGTGCCGATCGTGCTGCTCACCGCCCGCTCCACCGAGGACGACGTGCTGCTCGGGTTCGACCTCGGCGCGGACGACTACATCACCAAACCGTTCCGGCCGCGGCAGATGGTCGCGCGGGTCCGCACGATCCTGCGCCGCACCGGGCGGGCCCGCGAGACCGGCGCCACAGTGCTCAAGGCGGGCGACCTGACCGTGGACCCGGTCCGGCACGAGGTGCGCATCGGCGACGACCTGGTGAACCTCACGCCCGCGGAGTTCCGGTTGCTCACCAAGATGGCCGCGCAGCCGCAGCGGGTGTTCACCCGAGAACAGCTGCTGGACGACGGGTTCATCACCGCGCGGACGGTGGACGTGCACATGATGAAGCTGCGACGCAAGATCGAGAAGGACCCGCGCCGCCCGGAGCGGCTGCTGACCGTCTACGGCATCGGCTACAAGCTCGCATGAAGAGCCTGCTCGTCCGGTTCTTCCTGTTCTCACTGGTGATCGCGGCCGGTTCGATCGCCGTCACGGCGTGGCTCGCGAGCCAGGCGACGACCGGCACGATCCGGCAGGAGCAGGGCGAGGCGCTCGAGACGGACGCGCAGATCGTCGACGAGCTGGTGCGGTACGCGGCCACGCACGACAGCTGGGCCGCGGCGAAGCCCCGGGTGGACGAGATCGGGCTGCGGTACGGGCGCCGCATCGCGTTGGTCGACCGCGACGGCAAGAAGCTCGTCGACACCGGGAACGGGACCGCGCCGCCGCTGCCGGTCACCCCGAGAGCGGTCGTGGACCCGCTGAACGTGGGCGGGAAGATCGACCCGCGCGCCATCGGGCCGTTCAAGCTCACCGACGAGGAGTACCGCACGCTGCACGAGTACGCCTCACAGCTCACCGAGTGCAGCCCGCACATCCGGCTCTACGAGGCGCCCAACGGCAGGCCGCGGCTCACCACCCTCAAACCGGGCGAGCTCTCCGTGTGGGACGACCAGTGCAGGGCCGGCGAGTGGCTCTACACCATCACCGTGACGGAGAAGGCCGCGTACGGGCAGCTGCGGCGGATGTTCACCGAGTGCCTGGAGCGGATCGGCTCGGAGCTGCTCTTCTCGCCTCAGCCACCGGGGTCGTCGGACCTCGACTGGGAGATCACGACGGTCCGGAACGCGCCGCCCGACGTGGTGGGGTGCATGGACAGCGCCCGGCGCGAACAGCTGCGGCCGTTCGTCGCGCCGCCGGTGCAACTCTTCCTCACCTCGCCGACCGGCGGTGAACCGGTGGCGATCGACCTGTCGACGACCGGCGCCACCCGGATCACGTTGGTGGCACTGGGAATCCTCGCGCTCGCCGGGTTCGCCTCGTGGGTCACCGCGACGCAGCTCGTGCGGCCGATCCGGGCGCTCACCGCCGCCACGAAACGCACGGCGGAGGGCGACCGCACGGCGCGCGTGGACGGCGGCGCGGGCGAGATCGGCGAGCTCGCCCGGTCGTTCAACGCGATGTCGGCCAAGCTCGCCGAGACCGAACGGCAACGCCAGGCGCTGGTCAGCGACGTCGCCCACGAGCTGCGCACACCGCTCGGCAACATCACGGGCTGGCTGGAGGCCACGCAGGACGGGCTGGCGGACCCCGACCCGCACCTGATCGGGATGTTGCTGGAGGAGTCCCTTCTGCTGCAACGACTCGTGGACGACCTGCACGACCTGGCGCAGGCCGACGCGGGCACGTTGCGGCTGCACCCCGAGCCGATCGCGCTCGACGACGTCGTGGAGCAGGTCGTCAACGCGCAGCAGAACCGCGAGGTCCTGCTGCGCGCGGAAACCGCGCCGATCCACCTCACCGCCGATCCGGTGCGGCTGCGCCAAGCGCTCGGCAACCTCGTCGCCAACGCCGTCCGCTACACCCCGCCCGGCGGCGAGGTCGTCGTGAAGCTGTTCCAGGACAACGACACCGCCGTGCTGGAGGTGCGCGACACCGGCACCGGCATCGCGCCGGACGACCTGCCGCACGTGTTCGACCGGTTCTGGCGCGCGGACAAGTCGCGCAGCCGCAGCACGGGCGGCAGCGGCCTCGGGCTCGCGATCACGCGGCACCTGGCGGAGGCCCACGGCGGCGCGGTGTCGGTGACGAGCGAGCTGGGCCGCGGCTCGGTGTTCCGGATCAGCCTGCCACTGGGACGAGTCCCAGCAGATCCGTGTTGATCATGCCCGCGGCCTGGGCACCCTGCGCGGCGGCGACGATCACGATGGCCGTCGGGTCGGTGACGTTGCCGGCCGCGTAGACGCCGGGAACGCTCGTGCGCCCCTTGGCGTCCGTGCGCACGAACGGACCGGCGACGCCCTCCTCGGTCTCGGCGCCCAGCGCGAGCAGCAGCTCGTCGCGCGGCTTGACCGCCGCCGAGTACACGAGCGCGTCCGCCGGGATGCGCCGCGAACCGGAGAGCACCGCGACGAGCCGGTCGTCCTCGACCTCGATGCCGTCGACGGACTCGACGTGCGTGACGTCGTCCGACCACTGCCGGAGCAAGGCGACCTTCATGTCGTCGCCGTGCACCACGATCTTCTGGTCGCGGAACTCGTAGCCGTGGCAGTACGGGCAGCCGAAGACGTCGCGGCCCCAGCGGTCGCGCAGGTTCTCCGGCACCTCGTCGACCATGCCGGTCGCGAACAGCAGGCGCTGGGCTCGCACCGTGCGTCCGGCCAGCTCGACGGTGAACCCGTCACCGTCCCGGCTCACCGCGCGGACGTCGTCGTTCACGATCTCGCCGCCGTAGCCCTCGACCTCGGCGCGACCGTGCTCGAGCAGCTCCAGCGGCGACAGCCCGTCGCGGGAGAGGTAGTTGTGCATGTGCTCGGCCGGCTTGTTGCGCGGCTCGCCACCGTCGACCACCAGCACGCTGCGACGTGCCCTGGTCAGCATCAGAGCGGCGCTCAGCCCGGCCGCTCCCCCACCGATGATCACGACTTCGTAGTTCATGCTCCCAGGCTGCGGTCGACAGTCCTGTTTTGGCAAAGTAAGTTGCCGTTATGGCAACAACCGTGGGGCAACGCCTCGCCGCGCTGCGGGCGGAGCACGACCTGACGCTGGCGGCGTTGTCCGAGATGACCGGCATCTCGAAGTCGACGCTGTCCCGGCTGGAGACCGACCAGCGCAAGCCGACACTGGAGCTGCTGCTGCCGTTGTCGAGGACCTACCAGGTGTCGCTCGACGACCTGGTCGGCGCGCCCGAGGTGGGCGACCCGCGGGTGACGATGAAGCCGCGCGAGCTGACCCACGGCCGCGTCGGCATCCCGCTGACCCGCTCGGTCGGGCCGCTGCAGGCGTGGAAGCTCGTCATCACCGACGCCACGCTGCACGAACCCCAGGTGCACGAGGGCTACGAGTGGTTCTACGTGCTGAGCGGGCGCATCCGGCTGCGCCTGGGCGACAAGGAGGTCGTCCTGCGCGCGGGCGAGGTGGCGGAGTTCGACTGCCGCCAGCCGCACTCCGTGAGCAGCGCGGACGGCAGACCGGCCGAGATCCTCAGCCTCTTCGGGAAGCAGGGAGAACGCCTGCACACCCGCGCGGCGCCGCCGAAGACGTCATAGTGGGGGCATGTGCCGAAACATCCGGGTGCTCCACAACTTCGAACCGCCGGCCACCAGTGACGAGGTGCAGGCCGCGGCGCTGCAGTACGTGCGGAAGGTGAGCGGGGCGGCCAAGCCGTCCGCGGCGAACCAGGCCGCGTTCGACCGCGCGGTCGCGGCCGTGGCGGCGGCGACCCAGGAACTGCTGGACTCGCTGGTCACCGCGGCTCCGCCGAAGGACCGCGAGGTCGAGGCGGCGAAGGCGAAGGCCCGCGCCGCGGAGCGCTACGCGCGCTGAACCCCGTCCCGCCGGAGCGATACCGGGTCGCTAGCGCGGCACGCGGGTGTCGAGGTACATGCAGACGAGCTTGGCCGCGATGCCCGCGGAGCCGACGATGAACGCCTGGTCGGGGCCGAGCGTGAGCGCGATGGCCCAGAGCAGCAGGGCGATCAGCACCACGATCACCGTGGTCTGCACCGCGTGCGGCCACTGACCGGGGTGGACCAGCCACCCGATCGGCCGCCTCCGCTGCGGAACCTCCACGTCACCCGCGCTATCGAGTGAACGCTCCGCCTCGACCGTCATCGTGCTCCTTCGCCGTCCTCGCCTCCTGGCCGCCATCCATTCTGCTGAGTTGATCTTCTACGCAGTGTTACTTCCGCACGTCGTGCGGTGAGCGTTGCGTGAGCGTCGGCGAACGGCAGACGAACGGTCGATCCCGCGATCGGTCGCCGTTGCGTCACCGTCCGTCCACAGATTGAGGCGCAGGTCGCAACTCTCTGTATCACCCGATCGAGTGAACGTTCAGCAGTCCGTCACCGTTGCTCCGTCCGGCGGAACGCCGTTTTTGTCAGACCCCTCCGATAACGTCGGACCAGAGAGCGGTACGAGGGGAGAAAACGTTGCCGGACAACAACGTCAGCGTCACCGCACTGTCGTTCACCGAGTACGTCATGAGCGGTCAGCGTGGACGCATCAACATCGTTTCGGAGCAGCGGGGCATGTACCTCGCCTCCGACACCAGGGTCTGCGGGTTCTACAACCCGATCCGCGACGCCATGCGACGAGCGGTCAGCTCGACCGAACCGGAGCTGGAGCTCAAGAAGGCGATCATGGGCGCCAACCGCACCGGCCAGCCGCGGGCGTTCGAGGAGATCGCCGACGGCTTCCTGCCGTGGCTCGCGTCGTTCAAGGCGACCGGCGTCCCCGTGGAGGGGGCCACCTACCGCGCCGGCGAGCTCACGCTGAAGGTCCGGCCACACCTGGGCCTGCGCAAGAAGGACGGCTCGACCTACGCCGTACTCGTGCACACCAAGGAGGTGCCGCTCACCAGGGAGGCGGCCAACGTCGGGCTGCGCATCCTGCAGCACACCATCGAGGACACGCTGCCGGGCGCCACGCCGATGGTGCTGGACGTGCGGCGCGGCAAGGCTTTCCAGATGCCCGCGCGGACCAACCTCGGGAAGCTCGACGTGCTGATCGCCGCGGAGGCGATGGGGTACGTGACGCACTGGAAGCTGTCGGGGTTGTTCGAGGACGTGCGGGTGGGGCAGGAGCAGGTCGGGTAGCGGGCAGGTGATTGGCGGCGGTGCGGGGGCGCGGCTGTCGCAGTGGGGTGGGCCGGGCCCGTGGAGGCGGGTTCGGCCGGTACCGGCTGGGCGGAAGGCCGGGGCTGGGTGAGGAACCGGGTTCGACGAAGGTCCGGGCTGGGTGCAGGGCCGGGGGACAGCAGAGGACGCGGCCCGTCTGGGGGGTCGGGCCGCGTCGTCGGCGACAGGTGGACGGTACTGCGGTTCGACACCGGCGGTCCGGTACCGAGGAGTGCGCAGCAGGGTTCGGCACCGGCAGTTCAGCACCAAGAGCCCGGTGTCAAGGGCCCGGTGCCAAGGAGCAGGCACCACGGGGCCGGTGGCCGAAGCTGAGCGCTGAAGGCCGAAGTGCCGCTTCGGCACAGGCGCTCAGCGGTGATGCCCGGCGGCGCTTCCCTTCCGGTGGCGGCGTTCGCCTTCCGGTGTCAGCAGGTCTTGAGCAGCGCGGCCAGTGCGTCGTGCTCCGCCTGGTCGGCGGTGAGCTTGTAGGTGACCTTCACCGAGATCCAGTGCTGGGCGTAGGTGCACCAGTAGGTCTCGACGGGCGGCTTCCACTTCGCCGGGTCCTGGTCTCCCTTGCCGCGGTTGGTCTTCGCGGTCACGGCGAGGAGCTGGATGCCGCCGAGGTCGTTGGCGAACGCCTTGCGTTCCTCGTCGGTCCACTTGTCGGCGCCGGACCGCCACGCCTCGGCCAGTGGGACGGTGTGGTCGATGTCGATCTCGCCGGCGTCCTTGACCACGACGTTGTCGTACGGGCTGGTCCAGGTGCCCGACACCGCCTTGCAGTCCTTGTCCGTCTTCACGTCGGTGCCCTGGCGCTGCAGCACGATCTCCCTGGTGTCGCAGGAGTTCCCCTGCGACGCCCAGTGCGGGAAGCGGTCGCGGCTGTAGCCGGTCATCTTGCCCTCCGGCGCGATCTGCAGCGCCGCGAGGTCGGCCGAGACCTCCGGGGCCGGTCCGGTGGACGGGGCAGGCGGCTGCGAGCTCTCCTCGCCGGACTGCAGCTCCGTTAAATACCAGCCGAGTGCCACGAGCAGGACGAAGACCACCAGTGACGTCACCGCCGCGCGATTCATGCGCCCATGATCGACCATGCTGATCACGGTCCGGTCACCCAGGTCCGTGATCAGCGCGGCGAAGTCAGCCTGTAGGGGTCACGGCCGTGACGTCAGGTAACCGCCCATGTGCTTGAAGTACTCGTGCGCCTTGAGCTCCGTGCCGTCGGCGGTGCGGACCTTCTTGACCAGCAACGCCTTGCTCCGCCCCCGGCGGGCCTCCGCGCCCGCGACGATCGCCACCCCGTCGCCCTCGCGGTAGAAGATGCGGCCGGGGGTTCCGCCGTAGACCTCGGCGGAGACGTCCGCCTCGATGATCTCCAGGCGCTGCCCGCGGTGGAAGCAGAACGCGCTCGGGTACGGCGCGCACTGGGCGCGGACCAGGCGGTCGAGCTCCTCTGCCGTCCAGGTGAAGTCGATGCGCAGGTCCTCCTCGGCGCGCTTGTGGAAGAACGACGCCTGCGAGCGGTCCTGCTTGGTGAAGTCGGTGCGGCCGGAGGCGATCTCGGCGAGGCCGTCGACGGTGATCGGACCGAAGAGCTCGAGCGTCTTCTCGAACAGGACGGCGGTGGTGTCGCGCGGGCCGACCGGGACCGAGCGCTGCAGGACGATGTCGCCCGCGTCGAGCGTGTCGTCCATCATGTGGGCCGTCACGCCGACTTCCTTCTCGTCGTTGAGCAGGGCCCAGATCAACGGCGAGAAGCCCGCGTACTTCGGCAGGAGCGAGTCGTGCACGTTCAGCGTGCCGTGCTTGGGCAGGGTGAAGACCTGCGGCGGGATCCACGTCCGCCAGTTGCAGGCGACGATCACGTCCGGGTCGGCCGCTTTGAGCTTGTCGAGCAGCTCCTGGTCCTCCGGGCGTTCGCGGATGACGACCTCGACGCCGTTCTCCCTGGCCAGCTCCTCGACCGAATCGCTCCAGACCTTCTCGTAGGCGCCTTCTCCCTTGGGATGGGTGACCACCAGGACGACCTCGTGCTCGGACGCCAAAAGTGCCTGCAGGGTGCGATGACCCCAGGTCTGGAACCCGAACATGACGACCCTCATCGGGGTGTCCTCCTTCACTCCGGTGCGATACGGTCAGGCTAACCTAACTGAAGGCTTGCGGAGATAGCTTAGGCTTCCCTAAGTTACGGGGTCATGCATCCGATCTTCGACATCGTCGGCATCGGGTTCGGTCCCTCGAACCTGGCGCTCGCCATCGCTCTGACCGAGCACAACGAGCAGGCCGAAACGCCCGTCACCGCGGTGTTCCTGGAACGTCAGCAGACCTTCGGCTGGCATCGGGGCATGTTGCTCGACGACGCCACCATGCAGGTGTCGTTCCTCAAGGACCTCGTCACGATGAGGAACCCGGCCAGCCGGTTCTCCTTCCTCTGCTACCTGAAGGACCGCGACCGGCTCGTCGACTTCGTCAACCACAAGAACCTGTTCCCGCTGCGCGCCGAGTTCCACGACTACTTCGAGTGGGCCGCGGCCCAGGTCGACGACCTGGTGTCCTACGGCGCGGAAGTCGTTGGCGTGGAAGCGGTCCAGGACGACCTGTTCGAGGTGACCACGGCCACTGGTGACGTGTACCACGCCCGCAACCTCGTCTTCGCGACCGGACTCCGGCCCACCGTGCCGGAAGGTGTCGCGCTCTCGGACCGCGTGTGGCACAACAGCCAGTTCCTGCACCGCATCGGCGAGCTGACCGACCCGAAGCGCTGCGTCGTCGTCGGCGCCGGTCAGAGCGCCGCCGAGGCCGTCGCGCACCTGCACCGCGAGTTCCCCGGCGCGGAGGTCTGCTCGGTGTTCTCCCGGTACGGCTACAGCCCCGCCGACGACAGCTCGTTCGCGAACCGGATCTTCGACCCGGAGGCCGTCGACCACTACTTCGACGCGCCGGACGCGGTGAAGCGGCAGCTGATGGACTACCACCGCAACACGAACTACTCGGTCGTCGACGTCGACCTGATCGCGCAGCTCTACCGCACCGCGTACCGGGAGAAGGTCCTGGGCGTCGAACGCCTGCGGATGATGAACATGACCCGGCTCGTCGCCGTCGAGGAGTCGGCGGACGGCGCCCGCGCCGTGGTCCAGTCACTCGTGACCGGCGAGCAGGAGCTTCTCGACGCGGACCTCGTGCTGCTCGCGACCGGGTACGACGAGGCCGCGCCGGCACTGGGCGGACTCGACGCCACCTGCGCGCGGGACGAGGCGGGCAGGTTGGTCGTGGGCCGCGACTACCGCCTCCAGTCGACGGCGCGCGGCGGCATCTACCTCCAGGGTGGCACCGAGCACTCGCACGGCATCACGTCGTCGCTGCTGTCCAACGTCGCGGTGCGGTCGGGCGAGATCCTCGCCTCCGTCCTCGCGAACACGCCCCTGGCCACCACGCCCGTGCCCGTCCTCGCGACGGCGTGACGGCGACCGGGTGAGACTCATCGGGTGAGACTCGACCTGAAACTGACGGGCTGCCGGGCCCTCACGATGGACCCGGCACGCCCCGCCGCGCACACGATCGGCCTGTGGCAGGGCCGCATCGCCGGTCTCGACGAGCAGGTCGAGGACCTGCCCGCCGCCGAGACCGCCGACCTCGGGGGCGCCGTGGTGCTCCCCGGCTTCATCGACGCCCACACGCACCTCGCGTGGAACGGCCGCCGCACGACCGACATCGCGGGCCTCACCACGATCGCGGGCATCCTCGACCGGCTCGCCGGTGCTCCCGGCACGGGCTGGATCGAGGCGTCCGGCTACGACCCGAGGGCCGTGGACCGGCCTCTCACCGCCGCCGACCTCGACCGGATCAGCGACGGCAGGCCGGTCTACGTGGCCGACCTGTCCGGGCACGCGTGCGTCGTGAACTCCGTGGTGCTGCGGCAGCTCCCCGGCATCGACAGCGACGGCTGGCTGACCGAGAACGAGCAGCTGGCCGCCCGGACGTTGCGCCTGCCGTATTCGGTGGACGAGATCGTCGAGGAACTGCACGAGAGCGCCCGCCAGGTGCTCGCCGAAGGCGTCACGATGTGCGCGGAGGCCGGTATCGGCGCCGGGCTCATCGCGAGCAGCCCGCTGGAGGCCGCCGCCTACCAGCGCGCGAGGCTGCCGATCCGCGTGCAGCTCATGGTGTCCGCGCACGTGCTGCACCCGGTCGCGGCCGACCCCGCCGACGGCATCGCGCGAGCGGTCGACCTCGGCCTGCACACCGGGTTCGGCGACGACATGCTCTCGCTGGGCGCCCTCAAGCTGTGGACCGACGGCGGCATGATCGCGCGCACGGCCGCGCTGTCCGAGCCCTACGCCGGAACGGACAACCGCGGTCAGCTCGCCGACTTCGAGGAGTCCATGCGGGCCGCGGTGATCGACGGGCACAACGCCGGATGGCAGCTCGCGATCCACGCCATCGGCGACCGCGCCGTCGACTTCGCGCTCGACGCCGTGGCGGAGGCCCAGCGCCAACGCCCGCGCGCCGACGCCCGGCACCGCATCGAGCACTGCGGCCTGGTCCGGCCCGCCCAGCTCGCCCGCATCGCCGAGCTGGGCGTGGTCCCGGTGGTCCAGCCGACGTTCCTGCACGCCTACGGCGACGACTACAGCGAGATCATGGGCGAGCGGCGCGCACCCTGGCTCTACCGCGGACGCTCGTTCCTCGACCACGGCATCACCGTCGCGGGCAGCTCGGACCGCCCCGTCGCGGACGGGGCACCGTTGCGCGCCATCGAGTTCATGGTGCGACGCCGCTCCTGCGGAGGCCGGGCGATCGGACCGGACGAGGCCGTCACCGTCGAGGAGGCCCTCCGCGCGTACACGCTCGGCAGCGCCTACGCGTGCCGCAAGGAGGACGTGCTGGGCAGCATCACTCCCGGCAAGCTCGCGGACCTCGTGGTCCTCGGCGACGACCCGCGCACCAGCGACGACATCGCACAGATCCCGGTGCTGGCCACGATGGTCAACGGCACGTTCGCCCACAACAGCGCCCTCTGACCACCCCGGCCTCCGCCCCTACTGGAGGTGGAAGGTGGCGGCCAGGGTCGTGAGCCGGTCGGTGATGTCGGTGTGGACGTTGGTGCGGCGCACCCAGTTCTGCAGCCCGCTCGACGCCGACGGCGCGGGGCCGAGCGGGGACACCGCGTCCACGACGCCGTACTCCAGCCGGTACGCGAGCACGGCGATGGCCGACTCCAGCCAGAACGACGGGTCCGGCGTCGGGATCTCGCCGAGCCCGACCCGGAACCACACCGGCATCCGCGCGTACTGCGCGAGCGCCCCGGAGATGCGCCGCGCGGCGGCGTCCCTGATCTCGCCGCGAGCCTTCTCCCCCGCCAGCACGGCCTCGGTGCGCCACTGCTCGGCCGTCGCGTCCTCGTCGGCCGCCAGCCGTTCGGCGGCCCGCCGGGCACTGGCCTCGTTGGCGTGGATGAGCCATTCGACCTGCCGCACCTCGTGCGACAACGCGTCCCGCTCGAACCGCGGCACCCGCCCACCGTCCAACCTGGACCTGGCGTCGTCCCTGCGCGCCTTGAGCCCTTCGAACTCGAGGACCTCCTGCCTCAGCTCGACCCTGGCGGGGTCGGCGAGGATCTCCTGCTCGGCGTCCCACGCCCGGCGCAGCGCCTCGACGAGCGGCGCGACCTCCCCGTCCACCGCGTCGAGGTCGGCGAGCGGCCCGTCCCCGGCCCCGGACAACCGGCGCTCCAGCACCGTGAGCCGAGCCGTGACGCGTTCCAGCTCGGCCGAGAGCTGACCGACGTGACTGATCAACGAGGCGACCTGCGGCTCGACGACGTCGAGCCGCTCCTTCTCCGTGGGCACGCGCCCAGCGAACCCGAGACGCGGAACCCGCAAAAGCGGGTAACCGGCGATTGCACGCGTTAGAGACCGGCTTCCGCCCACCAGTGGCAATCCCGCTTCACGCACCGTCACGACAGTGGGTGAACCAGGACAAAACGAGGTATTAATAGGAAATGGCGACCTCCGTTACTGAGACCGAACGCAAGTACGAGGCACCATCGGACGCGAGCCTGCCCGACCTCGCGGAGATCACCGGCGTGGCGACTGGCCCCGAGGAGTTCGACCTGGAGGCCACCTACTTCGACACGCCGGACTACCGCCTGGCCAGGGCAGGCGTGACCCTCCGCCGCCGCGTCGGCGGCGAGGACGAGGGCTGGCACCTCAAGCTCCCGGTGAGCCAGGACAGCCGCCAGGAACTCCGCGTCCCCCTGGGCGAAGCGGTGAAAACCCCGCCCGAGGACCTCACCACCCTGGTCCGCGCCCACACCAGAGGCGCCGCCCTGACCCCGGTGGCCGAGATCCGCACCAACCGCCGCCGCTGGCAACTGGCCAACAGCACAGGCGACCTGCTGGCCGAGGTCGTGGACGACGTCGTCACCGCCCAAACCCTGGGCAGCTCCACCTCGACCACCGCCTGGCGCGAGATCGAGGTCGAGCTGGGCGACACAGGCACCCACGACCTCCTCGACACCGTCGAACGCCACCTGGCTGACGCGGGCATCCACCCGTCAAGCTCGAAGTCCAAGCTCTCCCAGGTGATCGGCGTGAAACGAGACGCCGTCCCCACCGTGACGAAGAAGTCCACAGCAGGCGAGGTAGTTCTCGCCTACCTCCACGAACAACGAGCAGCACTGCAAAACCAGGACCCCAGAGTCCGCACGAACGAGGCCGACGCCATCCACCAGATGCGAGTGGCGACCCGCCGCCTCCGCTCAGCCCTCCAGGCGTACGGCAAGGTCATCGACCGCGAAGCGACCAAAGCCCTGACCGACGAACTGAAGTGGCTCGCCTCGGTACTGGGAACCGCGCGAGACCTGGAAGTCCTCCGAGCCCGCTTCGAAGAAGCGCTGAACGCCCTCCCTCCGGAACTGGTCCTGGGCGACGTGAAGGCCAGGACGACCCGCCACTTCGCCCCACAGGAAGCCAAGGCGCACAACGACTCCGTGGCGGCCCTGGACAGCGACCGCTACTTCGCCCTCCTCAACGCCATCGACGACCTGCTCACCACTCCACCCCTGACCGAACTGGCCGGCCGCAAGGCGAAGAAGGTCCTTCCCACTCTGGTCAACAAGGCCCACTCCCGCCTCGCCGACCGAGTGAACACAGCCTTGAGCACCACCACCGACGACTCCCTGCACGAGGCCCGCAAGGCGGCAAAACGCCTCCGCTACAGCGCAGAGGTGGCCGAACCGTCCCTGGGCAAGCAGGCCAAGGCCCTCCGCAAACGAGCAAAGGCGGTCCAAACCCTCCTCGGCGACCACCAGGACTCGGTGGTGGCCCGCCCGGTCCTCCTGACCCTGGGCAGGGGCGACGAGAACGGGTTCACCTTCGGCCTGCTCTACGGCAGGGAGGTGGAACTGGCGAACAAGACGGCAGCGGAACTCCCGGCCACCTGGGCAAAGCTGAAGAAAACGCGCCTCTAGCACCAGACCACGAAGCCGACGGCGAGCCCAGGCAAGGCTTTGCTTTCCGGCGAAGCCCCGCGCCCTGAACAGCAACCCCCCACAAACGAAAACCCTAGAAGTACCCCAGCCCACGATCCGAGTAACTGACCACCAGATGCTTGGTCCGCCGATACCGCCCCAACGCGGAAGCCCCGGCCGGATAAACGTGGTAGTTGTTCACCCAGACCCGCTCGGCGGCCAGCTCCATCCCCAAGGAGTGGGCAAGGGCGATGTCCCGCCCCCACACCCCGGCCCCCACCCGCAACCCACCGTCGTTGGCGATCTTCACAGCATCGGCCCGGTCATCGAACCGGGTGACCGACACCACCGGCCCGAGCACATCGGCCGAGAAGACGCCCAGCCGATGATCCCCCTCGAAAACCGTGGGTTCGACGAAGTGCCCGGAAGCCTCCCCACCGTGCACCAGCCGAGCCCCTTCAGCCCGCCCAAGTCGGATGTACTCCAGAACCCGGTCCCGCTGAGCCAGTGACACCACCGCACCGACCATCGTGTCGGTGTCGAGCGGATCGCCAAGCCGGAGCCTGCGCACCCGCTCGGCCGCAAGCTCCAGGAACTCCTCGTACACCCCGCTCTGCACCAACGCCCGGGAAGGCGCGGTGGGAACCTCGCCCTGGTTCGCGGCGAACATCGCGAACCCTTCCAATGCCTTGTCCAGGAAGGCATCGCGCTGCGCGAGGACGTCGGCGAAGAAGATGTTCGGACACCGCCCGGCCACGACCGGGTGGTCATCCGACCCGGTGACCACGTTCACCACCCCGGGCGGCAACAGATCCGCGATCACGTCGAGCAGGACGTGGATCGACGCGGGGGTCTGCGACGCGGGCTCCAGCACCACGGCGTTGCCGGCGGCCAGCGCGGGTGCCAGCACGCGACCGGCGTTCATCAGCGGGAACGTCCAGGACAGCCGTTCGCGCACGACGCCGACCGGCTGGAAGGTGCGGTAGTCGCAGGTGTCGTGGCCGAGCTGCTCGACCTGGCCCACCTCGGCGCGGACGAGGGCGGCGAGCTGGCGGAACTGCTCGATGAGCATGGGGATGTCCGCGACGAGCGCCTCGCGGACGGGCTTGCCGTTGTCCCAGGTCTCGGCGACGGCGAGCTCGGTCGCGTGCTCCTCGACCCGGTCGGCGACCTCGGCCAGGACGGTGGCGCGTTCCCGCGCCGTCGTGCTCCCCCACGACCGGGCGGCGCCGCTCGCCGCCTCCAGGGCCCGTGCGCGGTCGGCGTCGGTGCCGCGGGCGACCTCGGTGAACACCTCGCCGGTCACCGGCGACACGTTCTCGACGTACTCACCGGACACGGGCGCCACGTGCTCGCCGCCGATGAAGTGGCCGTACCTCGCTCGGTACGCGACCACGCTGCCGGGCTGACCCGGTGCCGCGTACTGCGTCATTCTCGACTCCCGCTGACGGACTGAAGTGGGGGAAATGAGAAAGTAGGCAGCGGAACGTTGCATGCTCGTTGCAATCCGTGGATGGATTCAGTGGCCCACACCCCAGGGCAACACGCACTGTTGCTGAGTCGCTTGAGAGATGCCGTGTTGAGTGGTTCCCGCACGGTAGATTCGCCACGCTCCGTTATTTCCGCGTCGTGGCAGCGGTCACTCGCCGCCAACGTCGATCCCGACCTGCACACCGCCCCGACCGTGTTCGCGCCCGACGAGCTCCCGGGTCTGCGCGAGCGCCACCCGTTGCACCAGAGCCTGCCGTTGCTGCGCGAGACGCTGCTGGGCTTCGCCGAGGAAGCCGGCCACATCATGATCGTCGCGGACGCCCAGGGCCACGTCCTGTGGTGCGAGGGGTCGCGGCAGACGCGGGGCCACGCCGAGGACGTCGGCCTGGCCGAGGGGACGCTCTGGTCGGAGGGCGCGGCCGGCACGAACGGCATGGGCACGGCGCTGGCGGTGAACTGTCCCGTCACGGTCCACTCCGCCGAGCACCTCGTGCGCACCTACCACCACTGGACGTGCGCGGCGAGCCCGATCCGCGACCCCGACTCCGGCACGACGATCGGCGTCGTGGACCTGAGTGGCCCGATCTCGACCGTGCACCCGTCGATGGTGGCGCTGGTGTCCGCGTCGGCCCGGCTCGCGGAGTCGGAGATGCTCGCCAGGATGCACGCCCAGGACGAGGAGCTGCGTGCGCGCAACATGCGCCACCTGATCGCGTTGCGCGGCGAGCCCGGCGCGTTGCTCAGCCCCACCGGCCGTGTCGTCGCGGTGGAGCCGTACGGGCTGCTGCCCGCACGGGTCGACGTCTCCAGTGACCGCGTGCTGCTCGACGACGGCCGCGAGGCGGTGCTGGAGCCGCTCTCCGAGGGTTACCTGCTGCGCGTGCCGCGTCAGCGCCACGTCCGGCGCAGCGTGCTGTCGCTGTCGTTCCTGCTGCCGGAGCCGAAGGTCGTGCTGGACGGGCGCGAGGTGCCGATCTCGTCGCGGCACGCCGAGATCCTGTGCGCGCTGACGCTGCACGGCCGGTTGTCCGCCGACCAGCTCGCGTTGCGGCTCTACGGCGAACGCGGCAACCCGACCACCGTGCGCGCCGAGCTGCACCGGCTGCGCGCCCAGCTGGGTGCGGGCGTCCTCGCGACGAGGCCCTACCGGCTCACCGCCGACGTCGAGGCCGACTTCCTCGCGACCAGGGCCGCGCTCAAGGCGGGTGACGTCCCGCTGGCCGCCTCGCGGTACCGGGGGTCGCTGCTGCGCCGGTCCGAGGCGCCGTTCGTGCTGGCCGAGCGCGACGACCTGGCGACGGCGATGCGCAACGCGGTCCTGTCCCGCGGCGACGCGAACGCGCTGTGGACGTTCACCCAGACCGACTCGGGTGAGCACGACACCGAGGCGATGGAACAGCTGGTCAGGCTGTTACCGCCGGACGACGTGCGGCTCGCGGTCGCCACGGCGCGGCTCAGGAGGCTCGGTCAGGACGATTGACAAGACTCTTGAGAACTGAAAATCTTCCCGACTAAGAGACTTAGCTCGGGAGGCTGTTGTGCGTGTACTCATCATCGGAGCGGGAACCGGCGGCCTGTGCCTGGCGCAGGGGCTCAAGAAGGCCGGCGTGGACGTCGCGGTGTTCGAACGCGACCGCACGCCCCGCAGCATGCTGATCGGATACCGGGTCGGGATCAGTCCCGACGGCAGCAAAGCGCTGCACAGTTGCTTACCCCCCGAGGTGTTCGACGAGTTCCTCCGCACCACGGCCCGGCCGCCCGTGCGGATCAACATGCGCACCGAGAAGTACAAGGAACTGCTGGTCGGAGACCTGCCGGAGCCGCTGGACGCGAGCCGCAGCGAGCAGTCCGTCAGCCGGATCGCGATGCGCTCGGCGCTGCTGGGCGGCCTCGACGACGTCGTGCGGTTCGACAAGACGTTCACCCACTTCACCCGCAACGACGACGGCACCGTCACCGCGTTCTTCGCCGACGGCACGTCCGAGAGCGGTGACGTGCTGGTGGGCGCGGACGGCGCGCAGTCCAAGGTGCGCAAGCAGTACCTGCCGCACGCCAAGGTCCTCGACAGCGGCATCACGTCGATCGCGGGCAAGCTGCCGCTCAACGACGAGACGGTCAAGCTGCTGCCCCCGCTGGCCGACGGCGCCGTCACGCTGCTGTTCGGGCCGCGCGGCGAGTTCGTGATCGTCCACGTGATGCGCTTCGACAACTCCGACGTCGAGGACGACTACATCATGTGGGGCTACACGGCCTCGCACGACAAATTCCCGGACATGAAGGGCATGAGCCAGCCGGAGCTCAAGCAGGTCGTGCTCGGCATGACCCCGGACGTGCACCCGAACCTGCGCAAGATGATCGCGCTGGCCATCCCCGAGACGGTGTTCCAGATCAAGATCCGCACGTCGGAGCGGCTCAAGCCGTGGGCGCCGAGCAACGTCACGCTGATCGGCGACTCGGTGCACCTCATGACGCCCGGCCGCGGCATCGGCGCGAACACGGCGCTGCGCGACGCGGAGCTGTTGTGCCGCAAGCTCACCGAGGTCGCCCGCGGCAGCAAGGACGTCGTGCGGGCCATCGGCGAGTACGAGGACGAGATGCGCGTCTACGGCTTCGACGCCGTCGAAGCGTCGATGGAGCTGATGGACGGCAACAGCCTCGTCCACAAGCCGGTGATCGGCCGGGTCGCGTCGGCGTTCACCCGGACGGTCCTGCGCTTCACGAACTCCGTGCCCGTGCTCAAGCGCAAGATGCTCGCCGAGGACGCGCACGAGCGCGACCACGTAGATTTGCCGGATGAGGTCGTTCGCGCCGGGTGAGGTGGTCGTGCGGCGTGAGGTGCTGCACGGCGAGGTCTGGTCGGAGATGCCGACCAGGGTGGTCGTCGACGAGCCGGGGCTGCTCGCGGTGTTCGTGGAGCCGGGCACCCGGCTCACCTACCCCGCGCACCACCACCCGCACCCCTGGGACACCCCCGGCCGCGGCTTCTGGCGCGGTCACGGCAAGCTCATGCTGCACCGGCCCGGGGACGCCTACTCCGTCGACCTGTTCTGGAGGGGCGACGACCGGGTCTTCGCCAACTACTACCTGAACCTGCAGGCCCCCTACCGCCGCGTCGAGGACGGGTTCGAGACCCTCGACCACGCGCTCGACTACACCCTGGCCCCCGACGGCACCTGGGAGCAGCGCGACCTCGACGAGTTCGAGGAGCAGGTCGCGGCCGGCAAGTACTCGGCGGCCGAGGCCGAGGCGATCAGGGCGCAGGGCGTCACGATCGAGAAGATGCTGGCGTCCGGCGAGATCTGGTGGGACACGACCTGGGCGGACTGGCAGCCGCCCGCGGACTGGCACCTCCTCGCGGACAGCCTGCTCCCGGCGGACCGGCGGTGAAGGTCCGTCCCCTGACGTTCGACGCGCTCGTCGCCGAGGTCGTCGGCCGGGTCGGCGCGATGGACGGCCGGGTGCGCGTGCTCGTCGACGGTGCCCCCGCCGCGGAACCGGGCAGGCTCGCCGACGCCGTCGTGGAACCGTTGCGCGCACTGGGACGCGCCGTGCAGCGGGTGTCCACGCAGGACTTCCTGCGGCCCGCGTCGGTCCGGTTGGAGCACGGCCGCACCGACCCGTACTCCTACCGGCACGACTGGTTCGACTTCCACGGTCTGCGACGCGAGGTGCTCGACCCGGCGCTCGACGGCAAGGTGCTGCCGTCGCTGTGGAACGCGGCCACCGACCGCGCCAGCCGCGCCGAGTACGTCGACCTGCCGGAGAACGGCGTCGTCGTGGTCGACGGCACGCTGCTGCTCGACCGGTGGCTGCCCGCCGAGCTGACCGTGCACCTGTGGCTCTCCCCCGGCGCCTTGAAGCGCAAGACCACCGAGCAGTGGACGCTGCCGGCGTTCGAGGACTACGAGCCGGTCGCCGACCTCTTCGTGCGCTACGACCACCCGGAACGGCCTGGTCTCGTCGAGTCGTGAACCGCTCTGCCCGCCGCGGACATGAACGGGGCGGAGAGGAGGGTCCGTGACCGACGAAGAACTGTGGGGCGAGGTCCGGGCAGGCGGGGACGAGGCGTTCGGGCTGCTGTTCGAACGCCACGCCCAAGCCGTGTTCGCCTACTGCCTGCGCCGCACCGGCACGTGGGCGGTGGCCGAGGACATGGTGTCCGTGGTGTTCATGGAGACGTGGCGCAAACGGACGTCAGTGCGGGTCGAGGGGTCCCTGCTGCCGTGGCTCTACACCGTCGCGCTGGGCGCCACCCGCAACCACCAACGCGCTCGCAAGCGGTACAGGGCGGCGCTGGGCAGGGTCCCGGCGCAGCACGCCGACGACGACCACGCCGACGACGTGGCACGGCGGGTGGACGCGGAGACCAGGACCAGAGCGGTGATCGCCGAGCTGGAGAAGCTGCCTGCCGGGGACCGCGAGGTGCTGGAGATGTCCGCGTGGTCGGACCTGACCCAGCCGCAGATCGCCGAGGTGCTCGGCATTCCCGTCGGCACGGTGAAGTCCCGTCTTGCTCGCGCGCAACGCACCGTGCGTGGCGCTCTGGTGGAGGAGGTCCTGTGAACATCACGCCCGACGTCCCGCAACTGGACCCGCTGCGGGTGCAGGTCCGCAAGCACGCCCTGCTCACCGAGATCGACGAGAAGCCCTCGCGCCGCTGGTGGCGGATCGCCGTGCCCGCGACGACGCTGGTCGCCGCGGCCGCGGCGGTCATGGTGCTGTGGACGCCGACGAACCCGAACGCCTCCGCGTCCTGGTCTGCGGAGCCCAGAGCACCTGGCGCGGACACCGAGGCGGCGGTGGCGGACTGCCGGACGATGATCGAGGAGCACGACCGCCGCGAGAAGCCGGCGAACTTCCCCGCCGCGCCCACCGAGGTCTCGGTCGTCGACCAGCGGGGGATCATGACGCTGGCGCTGTTCACCGGTCCGCAGAGCGAGCTGCTGTGCCGGCACGTCCAGGGCGGTCGCGCGAGCCTCACCGGCAGCGGGCGCGCGGAGGGCCTGGAACCGCTCGGCGACGAGCTGTTCCGGTCGTTCGGCGCGAGCACGCACTCGGAGCGGGACGGGAGCGACGCGATGCGGATCTTCCGCGGCGAGGTGAGCGGGCAGGTCGGCAAGGCGGTGGTCGAGACGGAGAACGGGCTGGAGGTGACCGCGACCATCGGCGACGGCTGGCTGATCGCGTGGTGGCCGGGGAAGGAGGACGCGAAGCTCGTCAGGCTGTACGACCGCCAGGGCACCGAGATCGGGACCGCACCGGCCGGGATTCGGTAGGCTGCGAGGCATGTGGCGGCCGGAGACCAAGCAGCGGGCGATGCTCGTGCTCGCGGTCTTCCTGCCCGCCCTCTACGCCTTCACGCTGTTCTCGTCACCGACCGAGGTCGTCGCGGCCGTGACCGCGCTCGCCCTCACGTTGGTCGTCCTGGTCGCGCTGGTGCCGCTCTCGGCGGCACCGGCGCGGTCGCTCTCGATCCGCGAACGAGCCCAGCGCACGGCACAGCTGCGCCTGCGGAACCCCGACGCCGCGGGCAGGGCCCGTCCTCGAGCACCGGGATGCCGGACGTTCTGACACGTCCCCAATCCCAACTCAAGACGGAGAACCCACCCTTGTTCGCTGACCTGGGCGCCGCCCTGGCGAGCTTCGGCACGCCCGCGCTCGCCATCGTCGTGTTCACCATCGTCGTGCGGCTCGCGCTGCACCCGCTCTACCGCGCCGCGGTCAGGGGTGAGCTGGCCAAGGCCAAGCTCGAACCGGAGATCAGGAAGCTGCGGGAGAAGCACGGGAAGGACCTCGTCCGGCTCTCGGAGGAGTCGCAGAAGGTCTACCAGCGCAACGGCGTCTCGATGTTCGCCGGACTGCTGCCGATGCTCGCCACCATCCCGTTCTTCATGGTCGTCTACCAGGTCGTCACGACCCCCAACCCGTTGTTGGACGGTACTTTTCTGGGAGTTTCACTAAGCGCTCATTTCCTGAGCACTTTCGCCTGGGCGTTCTTCCTGCTGTTCGGGCTGCTCGCCGTGGTCGCCTGTCTGACCGTGAAGTGGCAGCAGTCGCGGATGACCACGCCCACCCCGGGGTTCCTGGGCTGGCTGGTCAAGGTGCTGCCGTTCGGCACGATCCTCGTGGCGGCCTACCTGCCGCTCGCCGCCGGGCTGTACCTGCTCACCACGACGACGTGGACGATCGCGGAACGGGCGCTGCTCTACCGCATCCTGAGCTGAAGCTGGGCGACGAGCCGCACGAGCGGGTCGTCCAGGTCGAGGTCGATGCGCCTGAGCCGGTACCGCAACGTGTTCGGGTGGACGTGCAGCCGTTCCGCGGCGGCGCGCACGTCCCCCAGCGCGTCGAGGTAGGCGAGCAGCGACTTGGCCAGCTCGGGGTCGAGCGCGTCGATGCGCGGGTCCCGGATGCGCGGGTTGTCCTGCAGCAGAGCCAGGATCTCGCTCACCAGGACCTGGGAGCGGACGTCCGCGAGCGTCGCCACCTCGGCGTCGAGGTCGCGGGCGAGCGCGTCCAGCACGCGTTCGGCCTCCTGCCGGGAGACCTGCGCCTCGTCCAGGGTGGACACCGTCGAGCCCACCGCCGCCTGCACGCGCGTGTGCAGGTGGCGCCGGGCCGTGGCGACGATCTCCTTGGTGAGGCTGAGGAGCTGGGCGTTCGGGGCGAGGTCCGGCAGCAGCACGTAGGTGCGTCCGCCGGACTCGCTCACCAGCGCGCTGCGCCGGTACGCCGCCGCGTGCACGGAGATCAGGCCGGTCATCTCGGCGAGCCGCAGCTCGTGCTCGCTGCGGTCGACCTCGCCGCCGCGCAGCGCGAACACCACGACGGCGGCGGGTTTGCCGGGGTCGGCGCCGATCTGGCCCGCGACGGTGGCGGCGTCCATCCGGCCGGAGAGCAGGGCCGCGAGCAGGTTCTCGCGGAACCTCGACGTGGGCTGGTTGCGCTGCTGGATCAGGTGCGGGGCGGTGACGCGGGCGGCGCCGAGCAACGCCCGTTCGGCCTGCTCGTTCAACGGCTGGTCGCCCTCCTGCACCCAGATCGTGCCGAGCGGCTGCTTGCCCGCGTGGATGCCGACGGCGAGACGGCGGCGGATGCCGAGCTCGGGGCGTTCGTCGATGCGCACGACCTCCTCGCCCGAGCGCAGCAGGTTGTAGACGCCCCACTCGCGCAGCATCTTCAGGTACGGCTCCGGGCCCTGACGGCCGAGGATGGACAGCCTGCGCAGCTCGTCGACCTCGTCGGACGACCGCGAGTAGGCGAGCACGCGGCTCGCGGTGTCCTCGATGCTCACGATGCCGCCGGTCAGCGTGGCGATCGTCTGGGCGAGCGCGAACAGGTCGCCGAGGACCTCGCCGTCGTCGGTCGTCGTCTGCAGGACGCCCTTGGCGAGCGCCTCCAGGTGGCCCCAGCGGACCTCCGTCCCGACCTCCAGCAGCGCCACGCCCGCGTCGACGGCGGCCTGTTCGAGCGCCGGGGACGACTCCTTGACAGCGACGGCGGCGGCCTTGGCCCGTCCGGCGGCTCTGACCAGGGGCAACGCGGCCCGGCCACGGGCTCCGATGACCAGCGCGAGGTCACCGGCGGCCACGTCCGGCGGGTCGTCCGGGTCCACGATCACGACGTCGCGCACCTCGACCTCCAGGCCGTGCGGCGCGACCTGCAGCTCCACCAGCGGGTCGCCCAGCGCGATCAGGAGGTGCCGCAGGCTCATGCTGTCCGATCGTACATCCGGGACGGTGAATCTTGGCGGTTCGCACAACGGACGGTGCCGCGCGCGGACCTACGGTGTGCGTACCGACGCTGACTTAACGAGGAGTTGCGAGTGGACGCGGTCACCCAGGTTCCCGCCCCGGTCAACGAGCCGGTCCTGCAGTACGCCCCCGGCACCCCGGAGCGCGCCGAACTGCAGGCCAAGCTGGCCGAGCTGCAGAAGGAGCCGCTCGAGCTGACGATGACCATCGGTGGCGAGCAGCGCATGGGTGGCGGCCAGCGGGTCGACGTCGTGCAGCCGCACAACCACCGCTCGGTCCTCGGCACCCTGGCCGGTGCCACCCAGCAGGACACGCACGACGCCCTGCGCGCCGCCCGCGAAGCCGCCCCCGAGTGGCGCCGGATGTCGTTCGACGACCGCGCGGCCGTCCTGCTGCGCGCCGCGGACCTGCTGGCCGGCCCGTGGCGGTCCACCCTGAACGCCGCCACGATGCTCGGCCAGTCGAAGACCGCGATCCAGGCGGAGATCGACTCGGCCTGCGAGCTGATCGACTTCTGGCGCTTCAACGTGCAGTTCGCGCGCAACCTGCTGGCCGAGCAGCCGATCTCCTCCCCCGGCGTGTGGAACCGCACGGACCACCGCCCGCTGGAGGGGTTCGTCTACGCGATCACGCCGTTCAACTTCACGGCCATCGCCGGCAACCTGCCGACCGCGCCCGCGCTGATGGGCAACGTCGTGCTGTGGAAGCCGTCGCCCACCCAGTCGTTCGCCGCGCACCTCACCATGCGGCTGCTGGAGGAGGCGGGCATGCCTCCCGGCGTCATCAACCTGCTGCCCGGTGACGGCCTCGCGGTGTCCGAGGTGGCGCTGAGCTCCCCCGACCTCGCGGGCATCCACTTCACCGGCTCCACCGCCACGTTCCAGAAGCTGTGGGCGCAGGTCGGCGCGAACATCGCGAACTACCGCTCGTACCCGCGCATCGTCGGCGAGACCGGCGGCAAGGACTTCATCCTCGCCCACCCGTCTGCCGACCCGGACGTGCTGCGCGTGGCCATGCTCCGCGGCGCGTTCGAGTACCAGGGCCAGAAGTGCTCCGCCGCCTCGCGCGCCTACGTGCCGCGGTCGGTGTGGAACAAGATCTCCGACCAGTTCCTGGCCGAGGTCGAGGCGCTGACCTACGGCGACGTCACCGACTTCTCGAACTTCGGCGGCGCCGTCATCGACCGCCGCTCGTTCGACAAGCTGTCGGGCGTGCTGCAGGCCGCCAAGGCCGACTCGTCGCTGGAGATCGCCGCCGGCGGCACCGCGGACGCCACGGACGGCTTCTTCGTCCGGCCGACCGTGCTGCTCGGCACCGACCCGGCGAACTCCGTGTTCACCACCGAGTTCTTCGGCCCGGTGCTCGCCGTCCACGTCTTCGAGGACGCCGACTACCTCACCGTGCTCAAGCAGATGGAGAACGCGGCCCCGTACGGCCTGACCGGGTCGATCATCGCCCGTGACCGCGCCGCCGTGGCGCACGCGCAGGAGGAGCTGCGGTTCGCCGCCGGCAACTTCTACGTCAACGACAAGCCCACCGGTGCCGTCGTGGGCCAGCAGCCGTTCGGCGGCGGGCGCGCGTCCGGCACGAACGACAAGGCGGGGTCGGTGCACAACCTGCTCCGCTGGGTCAGCCCGCGCTCCATCAAGGAGACGTTCGCGGCGCCCACCACCCACCTCCACCCGCACCAGGGCTGACACCCAGGCCCTGCAGAAGTGAGGGGAACGTCCCCGCGTCACGAACGCGGGGACGTTCCTCCCACCTCGCACACCCCGAGGACGTGAACCATGTTGCGCTCCAGCCTCCTCCTGGCGTCCCGCAGCGCGGGTGCCCGCAAGCTCGTCGAGTCGGCGCCGCTGACCCGGCCCGTCGTCGAGCGGTTCGTCGCCGGGTCCGATGTGGACGCGGCGATCCGCGCCACGGCCGAGGTCCTCGGCGACGGTCGCCTGGTGACCCTGGACCACCTCGGTGAGGACACCGTCGAGGAGTCGCAGGCCGACGCCACCGTCGAGGCGTACCTGACGCTGCTGGCGCGGCTGGAGGCGCAAGGGCTCACCGAGGGCGCCGAGGTGTCGGTCAAGCTGTCCGCCGTCGGCCAGTCGCTGCCGGTGGACGGCGAGAAGATCGCGCTGGAGAACGCCCGTCGCATCTGTGCCGCCGCCGCTGTCGTCGGCACGACCGTGACGCTGGACATGGAGGACCACACCACCACGGATTCCACGCTGGGCATCCTGCGCGAGCTGCGCGTGGACTTCCCGTGGGTCGGCGCGGTGTTGCAGGCGTACCTCAAGCGCACCGAGCAGGACTGCCGCGACCTGGCGCACTCCGGTTCGCGCGTGCGGCTGTGCAAGGGCGCGTACCAGGAGCCCGCTTCCGTTGCGTACCAGGACAAGCACGACGTCGACCTGTCGTACGTGCGCTGCCTCAAGGTCCTCATGGAGGGCAAGGGCTACCCGATGGTGGCCTCGCACGACCCGCGCCTGATCGCGATCGCCGCCGACCTCGCCTCGCGACGCGCCAAGGACACCTACGAGTTCCAGATGCTGTACGGCATCCGGCCCGAGGAGCAGCGGCGCATCGCCGCCGAGGGCAACCGGATGCGCGTCTACGTCCCGTACGGCGACGAGTGGTACGGCTACTTCATGCGGCGCCTCGCGGAGCGTCCCGCCAACGTCGCGTTCTTCGTGCGGTCGCTGCTCACGACCAGCTGAGCGCGGCCTCCGCCTCCCGCACGGTCTCCAGGGCGAACTCCAGCTTGACCGGGTCCCCCACCGCCCTGGCGATCCGCACCGCGTGCTGGGCGAGCTGGAGCGCCTTCGCCGGTTCGTGCCTGGTCTCCACGCACAACCGGCCGTAGATCGTCAGCGCGTCGGCGTAGCCCGGCTGCTGTTCGAGGTCCAGGCCCGTCATGTGCCACAGCACCACGGCCGTGTGCGCGGCGTTGCGCGCCTCGTCCCGGCGTTCGGCGCCACGCAGCCGGCACGCGTGCTGCTGCACGGCCGCGAGGTACGGGCCGGGCGACGACTTCGGCAGCTGCGACCGCCACACGTCCACGGCGAACTCGGACAGCCGCAACGCGCGGACGTGGTGGTCCGACTCGGACAGGGCGTGCGCGGCGGACTGCAGCACCGGCGCCAGCTTCGCGCCGAAGAACTCGACGAGCTGCGACGGCATCCGGTGGCACAGGTCGAGGCACTCGTCCGCCGTGCGCAGGGCCCTGTCGTCGCAGCCGTGCAGGAGCTGCTGCTCGACCAGGGTCGCGAGGGCGATCAGCAGGTCGGCCTGGTTCCACACCAGGTCCTCGGCCACCAGCTCGCGGTGCACCTCGACGGCCTCCGCCGCCGCGTCCAGGTCGTCGGCGATCTGCGCGAGCACGAGCAGCGCGGTGCCGAGGCCCTTGCGGTCACCGGTCTCGCGCCACGCCATCACGGCCTCGCGCGCCGTGAGCTCGGCGTCCAGGCCCTCGCCGAGCTGCCGCAACGCCTGGCTGTAGCGCATCAGCGCCTCGGCCAGCTCGGCGCGGAACGTCTCCGGGTTCACGACGGCGAGCCGGCGGAACAGGTCGATGGCCTCCTTCACCGTCTCGCTCGCCGCCTCCGCCCTGCGCAGGTCGATCAGCATCGTGCCCGCCACGACGAGGTTGCGGGCCAGCTCCGGCTCGAACCTCGGGTCCTCCTGCGCGAGCACCCGCCAGTTCGCGGTGGAGAGCTGCATCGAGTCGGCCGCGTGCTGCGTCTGCCCCTCGGCGAGGTAGCGGCGGGCGAGGGTGGCCGCGACCCGCGCGAAGTCGGCCCGGAACAGCGCCGGGTAGGTCTTCGCGAGCTCCTGGAAGAGCAGCGTGGCGCGGCTGATCGCGGTCATCGCGGCCTCGTCCTGGCCGAGCGCCTGGTAGCGGTGGCTGATCTGCTCCAGCGCGGTCGCGAGCTGCGGGATCGTCTCCTGGTCGTCGAGCGCGATGTCGTGCCAGAGCTCGATCGCCTCCTCGGAGACGGCCAGCGCCTCCTCGCGCCGCTGCGCGTTGATGAGCCGCAGGCCGAGGTCGCCCAGCGCGTCGGCGAGCAGCGGCCGGTTCTCCCTGTCCTGCCGCACCAGCTCGCGGTAGCACTCCACCTCCCGCATCGAGGCTTCGACGGACTCCTCGCGCAGCCCGCACAGCATCGTGCGGGCGCTGAGCATCCCGTACATCTCGGCGCGCTCGAGGGTGCCCTCCGCGCGGTCGATCAGCCTCCGGGTGAGCAGCGACGGGACGGCGTCGACGACGAACCGCTCGTCGTGGAAGATCTGCCGGGCGATGTGCTCCGCCGTGCGGAGGGAGCCGATCTCCGCGGCGATGCGCAGGCTGTCGCAGGCCATGTCCGGCACGACCTCGGGCGTGGCGGCGATCAGCTCGTCGAGCCGCGGCACCAGGTGGGGCCACCGCAGGGCGGCGCGGGCGAGCAGGTCCGGGTCCGGGTCGTCCGGCGTGGCGACGGCGAGGTGGTCCTCGGCGAGACGGCCCGTGAACGGGCCAGCGTCGTGGTCGAGCAGCGTGCGGACGAGCTGCGTGCGGTTGACGTCGCACGGGTCGCCGCGGACGGCCGTGAGCGCGGCCAGGTGCAGGTCGAGGACCGTCTCACCGGCGATGTTCGGCGGCGGCTCGTGCGGGGCGGGCACGCCGAGCCGGTCCGCGAAGCACCGGCAGGCGAGGGCGAACGACGTGACCCTGTCCTGCACCGTCGGAGGCAGGGCGAGGTCGGTGACCTCGTGGTCGAAGTCGGCGACGCGCTGGCGGGTGGAGGACCACCACCAGCCGGTGATCCGCGCGGCGAACAGCACCCGCGTGCGTTCCGGACCCTGCCGCAGGGTGTCCTGCAGCTTCTGGAAGACGTCCTGCCACGGCAGCCGGTCGGCGTCGTCGACCACCAGCAGCCTGCCGTGCTCGACCGGGTCCCAGTGCTCGTCGCGGAAGTGCCGCAGCAGTCTGGTCTTGCCCGCGCCCGCAGGGGCGTGCAGCAGCAGCGACGCCTGCGGTGCGGGGCTGTCGCGCCAGCGCAGCAGTGCTTGCAGCTCGGTTTCCCGGCCGTGGAAGGGAACCACCTGGTGGGTGGGATCCAGCAAGGCGGCGACGCTGGGTGCTCGGTCCACGGCTTCATAGTCGGCCGGTGCTCCGGCCAGGGGTAGGAAGACCACACCATCGTGGACTTTTCCCTCGTCCGCCTCACCCCATCGCTGTCTGGCTTGGAGCAGCTCCATCAGCTGCGGCCGGGTTGGTTTTCAGCCTGGACTGAAACTGTCGGACCCGCCCGGCAGAATCGGGGACGTGCTGGTCGCCCTCGTCCCGGAAGAGGACGGCGCGGGCCGGTGGCAGGAGCTGCACGACGACGGGACGCCGGCCGGTCCCGCGATGACGGCTCCGTCGCTCGCCTCCGCCGTCGCCGAGCTGGAGCGCGCCCACCGGCCGCGCTGGGTGTGGGCGGACACCTCGGAGGTCTATCCGCCGCTGCTCGGCGCGGGTGTGCGCGTGGAGCGGTGCTGGGACCTGCTGCTGACCGAGTCGCTGCTGCTCGGCGCCGAGGGCAGGCACCGCGAGCCCCGCGAGCTGCCGGCGGCGGTGGCCCGTGCCCTGGGGCTGCCCGCACCGGCCGACGCGGGGCACCGCAAGCCCGACGCGGAGCTGACGCTGTTCGCGCCGGAGCCGGTCGTGCTGCCCGGCGGGACCGACGAGCTGGCCGCGGTGTCGCTGGTTTTCCGGGCCCAGCAACGAAACCCGGCGCTGGGGCTGCTGATCGCGGCGGAGTCGGCGTCGGCGCTCGCGGCCGCCGAGATGACGCACCACGGGCTGCCGTGGCGCGAGGACGTGCACCTGCGGATCCTCGAGGAGACGCTGGGACCGCGGCCCGCTCCCGGTGCGCGGCCGAAGCTGCTGCAGGACCTGGCCGACCAGGTCCAGGAGGCGCTCGGCGGCCGGGAGATGAACCCGGACGCGCCGGCGAGCATCGTGCGGGCGTTCGCGCGGGCGGGCATCGACATCCCGTCGGCGCGGCGGTGGGTGGTGAAGAAGGTCGACCACCCGGCCGTGGCGCCGTTGCTGGACTACAAGGAACGCGCCCGGCTGTGGGTGGCGCACGGCTGGTCGTGGCTCGACACGTGGGTCTCGGGTGGACGGTTCCGGCCGGACTACGTCGTGGGCGGCGTGGTTTCCGGGCGGTGGGCGTCACGCGGCGGTGCGGCGTTGCAGATCCCGCGGTCGCTGCGCCGCGCCGTCGTGGCGGACGAGGGCTGGTGCCTGGTCGCGGCGGACGCCTCCCAGCTCGAACCGCGGATTCTCGCTGCCCTGTCAGGGGATGCGCGGCTGATGGAGGTCTGCGGCGACGACGACCTGTACGCGGCGCTGGCGGCCGACTCGTTCAAGGGCGAACGCCCGCGCGCGAAGATCGCGATACTGTCGGCCATGTACGGCGGCACGTCCGGCGAGGCCGGGCCGTTGCTCGCCGTGCTGCGCAAGAGGTTTCCGGTCGCCGTGGGGTACGTGGAGGCGGCGGCGCTGGCGGGCGAGCAGGGCCGGATGGTGCGCACGCGGCTGGGCCGCACCTCCCCCGCGCCGTCCGCCGCCTGGCAGGAGCTCACCGGCGGGGCCGACGACTCGGGCGAGGTGTCGCGGTCGTCCCGGCAGGCGGCGCGGAACTGGGGGCGGTTCACCCGCAACTTCGTGGTGCAGGGCAGCGCGGCGGACTGGACGGCCGCGCTGCTGGGCGTGCTGCGCACCCGGTTGCCCGCCGACGCGCACTTGGTTTTCTTCCAACACGACGAGGTGCTCGTGCACTGCCCACGCGAGGAGGCGGACGCCGTGATCGCGGCGATCGCCGAGGCGGGGCGCGAGGCGACGAGGCTGCTGTTCGGCGAGACATCGGTGCGCTTCCCGATGAACGCCGTGCCGGTGGAGTGCTACGCCGACGCGAAGTAAGTCCAAACGAGACGTACCGCGACCTCGACGATCGGAGCCGTTAGCCCGAACGGGCGCTTGCCCTTACTTCGTGAGAGCGCTCTCATAAATGGACTGCACCCGTGACAAGGAGGTCACTCGCGCATGAGGCCAAGCCGCCGCGCACTCGCGGCCACGACAGCGCTTATTGCCGCGGTACCCCTGGCGCTCGCCGCTATGTCCGCCAACGCTTCGATCCCACCCCCTGCAGCGGGATGGACGCAGGTGTGGGGTGACGACTTCAACGGTCCGAACGGATCCTTGCCGTCCAGCTCCAACTGGATCATCGACCTCGGCCACGGCTACCCCGGCGGACCTGCCAACTGGGGCACCGGTGAGATCCAGAACTACACGAACAGCACCAACAACATCAAACTCGACGGCAACGGCAACCTGCGCATCACCGCCCTGAAGGACGGTGCCGGCAACTGGACGTCGTCCCGCATCGAGACCCAGCGGTCCGACTTCAGACCCCCCGCCGGCGGCAAGCTCGCCATGGAGGGCCGCATCCAGATGCCGAACGTGACGGGCCAGGCGGCCCTGGGCTACTGGCCCGCGTTCTGGGCGCTCGGGTCGCCGTACCGCGGCAACTACTGGAACTGGCCGGGCATCGGCGAGTTCGACATCATGGAGAACGTCAACGGCATCAACTCCGTGTGGGGCGTGCTGCACTGCGACGTCGCACCCGGCGGTGCCTGCAACGAGTTCGACGGCATCGGCAACTCCCGCGCGTGCCCCGGCTCGTCCTGCCAGAGCGCGTTCCACACCTACCGCTTCGAGTGGGACGACGCGGCCAAGACGTTCACCTGGTTCGTCGACGGCCAGCAGTACCACCAGGTGTCGCAGTCCCGCCTCGGCGCCGACGTGTGGAACCGCATGACGTCGCACGCCGGCTACTTCATGCTGCTCAACCTCGCGATGGGCGGCGCGTTCCCGAACGCGCTGAACAACAACCAGCCGACCCCTGTCGCGGCCACCCAGTCCGGCCACTCCCTCGTGGTCGACTACGTGGCCGTCTACTCGACTGGTGGCGGGACCACCACTCCCCCGACGAGCACGACCACGACCACGTCGAACCCCGGCGGCGGGGGCTCCGCGTACAACGAGCTGCAGGCGGAAAGCGCCTCGGAACGGTCGGGCGGTTCGGTGTCACCGGGTGACGGCGGCTCCGGCGTGCACCAGATCGCGAACGGCGGCTACCTGAAGTTCTCCGGCGTCAACTTCGGCTCCGGCCCGGCGCGGCAGTTCTACGCCCGCGTGGCCTCCGGCGCGGGCGGCGGCGTCAGCGGCCTGATCGAGGTGCGGCTCGGATCGCGCACCGCGGCACCGGTCGGCTCCATCGCGGTCGGCAACACCGGCGGCTGGGAGGCGTGGAAGACCATCCCCGCGAACATCTCCAACATCTCCGGCACGCACGACGTCTACATCACCTTCACGAGCGGGCAGCCAGCTCCGTACGTGAGCGTGAACTGGGTGAAGTTCGGAACCTGACCCCCGGCTTCGCGGTGGCCCGTCCGTCCGCTAGGATTTCGTCCGTTCGCCGCGGACGATTAGCTCAGCGGGAGAGCACTACCTTGACACGGTAGGGGTCACTGGTTCAATCCCAGTATCGTCCACCAGAAGTACACCCGGAGGGCCTGTCGGTGATCATCACCGGCAGGCCCTCCGGCGTCACCACGAAACGCCGTGCTCTGGTCCGATGACGACCTTTCGTACCTCGTGGGGCGCATGGGCCAGGTAGTGGCGCAGCAGATCCGCGGTCGCCTTGGCATCAGCCAAAGCACGATGGGCCGCGCCATGGCCACCGGGCACGCCGACCGCCGCCAGGCAGTCCGGCAACCTGCGGCGCCCCGCCTGATGGATGCTGCTGTCGAGCTTCATCGTGCACAGCGACCCGCGAGGGGTGAATGGGTGACCGGCGCGGGCGAACTCCGCGTCCAGGAAGTTCAGGTCGAACGAAGCGTTGTGGGCCACGACGACGGCGCCTTCCAGGTGGATGGCGAGAGTGGGCGCCACGTCGGCGAACACCGGGGCACCGGCCACCTCGTGCTCGGTGATGCCGTGGACCTCCATGGCCGCGAGTGGGCGCTGGGGATCGACCAGTGAGCTCCATTCGCTGAGCACGGTCCCGTCCGGGGCGACGCGGACGACCGCGACCTCGATGATCCGGTCGTGACCCCTGGCGGCGAAACCGGTGGTCTCGATGTCGACGACCGCGTAGACCGCCGGGGTGGTGATGAGGGGCGGCGGGACGTGAGGAGTTCCGGTGATGACATCCACGTCGTACTCGGGCAGCCGGCCGACCAGGTCCACGAGGGCGGAGCGGGCTCCTGCCATGTCGAGGTATCCCGCGGCATAGGCGCGGGTGCGCAAGTGCTCGCCGAGGTGGACGTCGTGCTTCTCGACCACGGTGTCGGGCAATGCGGCGGCGATGTCCTCGGCGGTGGTGTCGTCCTCCAGCAGCAACTGCTGGAAAATCGCGCGCAGCTGCGCCGGGGTGCACTTCGGCACGGTGAAGGCGACGCCGTCCCGGGCGGCCTGCACACCGGCGCGGGTCAGCCAGGCCGTGAGGGTGTTGAGAACGCGGTCGCCGCGCCAGGGGAACACGATGGTGTCGTCACCCCTGGCGAGTGCACCGTTGCGAGTGAGGTCGAAGCGGCGGTAGGCCGCACGCCCCTCGTCGAGCAGCCGTTGAGCGGTGGCGTCGAGGTAGGCGGGGACGTCGTCGGACTCGTACCAGGTGCGCATGCGACGGCGGACCTCGTCGTGGATCTCGGCACGGCCGCCGGCGAACCTGGGCGCCCGTCCGCCGTGGGAGGGCTCGACCTGGATCAGGGACGCCCGGTCGTCCACGGAGACGACCTTCCAGCGCCTGCCCGCGAAGATGACGAGTGAACCGACCTCGGTGGGCGTGGTCACGTGCAGCGTGCCGAGCGTGCGGGAGCCGTGGACCAGCCGGTACTCCTGCTTCTCCGCGAACACGGCGTAGAACGAGTAGCGGTCGACGATCTGCTCCCCGACCTTGCCGAGCAGGAGCAAGCCGTCGGGTTCCTGCTGGACGATTCCGGCGTGGCCCAGGTCGCGCAGGAGTGCCGCGAAAGTCGCCTTGTCGACGTGTGAGAACGGCCCGGAGAGGCACAGCGCCCGGAACAGCTCGACCGGATGAGCTCCCTGGTGCTGGGCGATGACGGACATGACCTGCTGCACGAGCGTGGACAGATGCAACGAGGACGTGTCCGCTGGCTCGTACCAGCGCTCAGCGAGCAGACTCATCATCGCCACGGCTTGGAACAGCTCCGCGCGCAGTTCGTCCTGGGGCGTGATGTCGGCCGTGATTTCCTGAGCGGTCACGTACATGCGCAGCACGGCGGGTTCGCCCCGCCGCCCGGAACGGCCGATGCGTTGCCGCAGGCTCGCCACCGAGGGCGGCGCCCCGACCTGGGCGACCGAGGTGAGGGTGCCGATGTCGATGCCCATCTCCAGAGTGGAGGTGCACAGCACGGTGACGGGGCGGCTGCTCTTGAGCAGGTCTTCGACGTGCTCCCGCACGTCTTTGGCGAGGCTGCCGTGGTGCGGGAAGAACTCGTTCGGCACGGCGCGTTCCTCGCTGCGGCGGCGCAGCCGGTCCGCGTACAGCTCGACGTCGCCGCGCCGGTCGAAGAACATGAGGTTGTTGCCACCGCGCAAAGCGGTGAAGACGTGCTCGCTGATCCGCTCGACGGAGATCCCCACGTCGGACTCGTCGTCGTCCCCGGCGGTGGCCGCTTCGTTCACGTACCCGCGGAGGATGACGCTGATGTCGCTGCTCTGGTGTGACGCGGTCAGCAGATGGACGTTCCCGCCGTCGCCGGGGCGCAGGTAGTCGCGCGCCGACCCCATGTCGCCCAGGGTGGCCGACAACCCGATGCGGGGAACCCTGCGGCGGACGACGAGCTCGACGCGGTGGAGCAGGGACTGGAGCTGCGCGCCGCGCTCGGTGCCCATGAAAGAGTGCATCTCGTCGACCACGACCCACCGCAGGGCCCGCAGCAGCCAGCCGATCTCCGTGCCCCGCAGGACGAACATGGCCTCCAGCGACTCCGGCGTGATCAGCAGGACGCCCTCGGGCTTGGTGAGCACCTTGGCCTTGGCCGAACCCGGTACGTCACCGTGCCAGCGGTGCACCGGCAGGTCGAGGCTTTCGCACAGCTCGTCGAGGCGGCGGTGCTGGTCGTTGATCAGCGCCTTGAGCGGTGACACGTAGAGCACCTGGACGCCACCCTCGGACACCTCGTCGAGCAGGGCGGAGCAGATCGGCAGGAACGCCGCCTCCGTCTTGCCCGACGCGGTGGCCGCCGAGACGATCACGTCCTCGGTGCCCTTGAGCACCAGGGGGATCGCCTGCTCCTGGGCGTCGTTGAGCTTCGGCCACCCCTGGCGGTAGACCCAGCGCTGGACCTTCCGGTGCAGGCGGAAGAACTGCGAGGACGCCGGCGAGGTGTCAGAGCCGGAAGGTGGCCAGCTCATCGTCCACTCTCGACTCGTCCGGCTCCGCCGCCTCGATCGGTTCGAGGTCGGGGTTCCGCTCCGCCTCGAAGCGCACTCCACCGATGAGCGGTTCCCACGGCTGGCCGGGGTTGTTCTCCAGCACCGACAGCAGGTTGAGGAACTCGCGGATCGTGGTGCGCGGGGTGCGGAAGTAGGCGTCACCGATGTTCTGCGAGCAGTGGTGCATGAACGCGTGCAGCGCCTCGTCGGGCACGAGGTACTGCTGCGGGTCGCCCGAGGCGTGCACGTGGCGCAGCTTGGTGAGCAGGATGTAGAAGTCCTCCTGGGTGAGGTTGGTCAGCCGCAGCACCGGGCCCGAGTGGTCGACCAAGCCGTTGGTGGCGAAGGCGTTCTCCGCCAGGCGCGACTGCAACGCCTCGTAGGAGTACAGGCCGCGGCGGGTGTCCATGAGGAACTCGGGCGTGCCGCCGAACAAGAAGCCGACATGGGTGCTGATGCCCTGGAGGCTGTCGTTGACGATGCGCAGGATCTGCTCGTAGTTGGCGGACCGGGCCTGCGAGGAGGTCAGCTTGTAGAGGTTGACCATCTCGTCCAGGCACACCAGCAGTCCGCTGTACCCGGCCATGCGCACGAACCGGGAGAGCAGCTTGAGCTGGTCGTAGAAGCTCGCGTCGTCCACGATCGTGCGCACGCCGAGCGCGGCGCGGGCCTCGGTCTTGGTGGTGAACTCGCCGCGCAGCCAGCGCACCGCGTCGATCTTGAGCTGTTCGTGGCCGGTGTCGTGGCCCCGCCAGTACGCCTCGACCACCGTGCCGAAGTCGTAGCCGCCGACCAGTTCGGACAGCTCGGCCATGCGCTGCCGGATGACGATCTCCGGTGCCACGCCCTGTTCGCGCGCGGTGGTGAGCGCCTGGGAGACGAACCGCTCGACGATGCCCGCCAGCGCGCCGCCGTCCGGCTTGGCCGAGGTGGAGGTGTTGCGGGCCAGTTCGGCGTAGAGGCTGCGGGCCTGGCCGCCGGTGGCGTGCAGACGGCGATCGGGCGCGAGGTCGGCGTGCATGGTGACCAGGCGCTTCTTCAACGCGGCCGCGCGGATGAGGTTCAGGAAGAACGTCTTGCCCGAGCCGTACTCGCCGATGACGAAGCGGGCCGTGGAACCGCCGTCGGCGACGCTGTCAAGGTCCCGCAGCAGCGACTCGACCTCGCGGGCACGTCCGACCTGGACGTGCTGCTGGCCCGACCGGGGCACGACGCCTGCCCGCAGCGACTGGATGATCGCGTCGCGGTCCCTGGGCCGGATGCGCGTGTCGTTCATGCGAGCAGTTCTCCCATTGCGTAGTCGTTGATCACGAGCTTGTCACCGTCGTCCTCGACGACCGGTTCGTCGGCCACCTCGATCGCCGCTTCGTTGAGCACGTCCAGCGCGCCTTCCGGCAGCAGCGCGGTCTCGGCACACAGGGCGTCGAAATCCGCACGGCTCCAGGACGGGTGGGCGGCCAGCTTTCTCAGCAAGGTCGAGTGGGCCGCGTCGAGGGGACCGACGAGCTCCACCTCGACGACCGGTGCGGGTGGCTGTGGTGCCGTCTCGTCCGGTTCGTCGTCGAAGACGTCGGCGAGCAGGGCCGCGACCGCGGCGCTCTCCCGCATCTTGGCCTCCACCAGGGCGGGGTCCAGCCGGATGGCTCCGGCCGGTGGCTCGGGCTTCGGCGGCGGCGGGATGAGGTGGCCGGTCGGGCCGGTGTCCGCGGGCACGACGACCACCGGTTCGGTGGCGGGTGCGGGCCGGGCCGGCGTGGCGGTGAGGGCGTGCAGTTCGGTGTACACCGAGTCCGGCTCCTGCCCCAGCAGCTTGTAGATCTTGCGCAGCGTGTCGACCTCGGCGGGCGAGACGACGCCGTCCACGGCCGCGATGGCGGTGGCGAACTCGGCGACGTGGCTGCGCTGGGCATCGGTCAGGGCGCCCAGGCGCTTGGTGAGCCCGGTCAGCTTCAGCTTCGAGGCCAGCAGCCAGTCCAGGTGGGCGGTCAGCCTGCACCGCTCCCCCGGCGTCAGGTGCAGGCTCGACTCCAGGTGGGAGACCAGGTGGTCGCGTTCGGCAGCGGACACGTCGTCGTCGGCGGCCGAGACGACCGCGGCGAGGTGTAGCAACGTCGTGGCGGCGGTGTACTCGGGTGTCGCGGTCGTGGGCTGCGCGGCGGTGACCCGGAACAGCACGGCCGGTCCCGCACTGTGCACGGAAGCGCCCATGCGCACGTCGGGCTCGATGCCGACGCCCAGCTTGTCCAGCAGCTGCGCCAAGCCGACCGCGTCGGCCTTCGCGAACTTGCCGGGGGTGCGGGACGGCCAGAGGGAGGTCAGGTCGGCCAGTTCGAACCGTGCCTGCCGCACGTCGTCCGGGAGAGTCCGGCCGACCAGGTCGCGCACCGGGCGCAACCCGTCGAGGTCGCCGGTGAACAGTTCGTCCGGCAGCAGGGCCAGCGCGGGAAGCGTTCCCGCTGCCTCGGGTTGACGGCCGATCAGGCGGCTGTAGGCGTCCAGGTCGTCGGTGCACGACTCGACCAGCGCCTTGAGCGCCTTCGTCGGCGCGGCGGCGGTGAGCACGTCGGGCACGTCCAAGGACAGGCTGGTCGTGCCCAGCCCTCCACTGGCAGGGCGGTAGGAGAGGGCCACCCGGCCTTTGAGCGGGCGGACCTTCATGCCATCGGTGTAGCGGGCCTGGTAGCGGACGTTGAACAGCGCACGGAACTCGTCGGGGCACCGCGTCACGGGCGTCCGCGGGTAGATCTCGGGGTGGAGCATCGCCCACGACCAGGCCCACTCGACGGGTACCGGAAGCTTCTCGGCCGCGAAGCGGCCGACACCCGCGCGCAGGGTGAGCGGCGGGGACCACCTGTCGTGCTCGGCCGGGTCGGGCGCGGCGCCTTCTCCCTTGGTGATGAGGGCGCACAGAACCTGCTGGAACTCGGTCGCGTACCCGCGGAAGGACGAGTTGCCGCCGTAGACGGAAAGCAGGCGGACGACCTCCCCGAGGATGCGCGGCAAGTCGGCCCGCGCATCCGGGTCCTGCCGCGCGTCGACCAACGCGCGTCGCTCGAGACCGTAGAAGTAGAGGAACACGTAACCGATGTAGGCGTCGGGAGCCCACCGGCCGCTCTCCAGCCACAGCAGGTACGCGGCCCTGCTCCGCGGCGTCATCGAGTGGTAGGCAGGCCAGTAGTCCATGTCCTGACCGGCGAGGTCGGGCTTTCGCCAGTCGATCGGCAACGTCGGGTCGACGACCTCGACGTTGTGGCGGAACACGGCCTCGCCGCGGGACAGCTTTCCGAGGTAGATCATCCCGCCGGGCAGCGACCGGCCCGCCACCGTCGCCGTCGTTCCCGCCGGAACCCAGGCCGGAGCGGACACCGCAGGCTTTCGGGGTGGAGCCGGCCGGGGAGGCGGAGCCGGAGGTGGGGTGACCCGCGGCGGCTGGGCCGCGACGACCGGCAGGGCGGGCGGTGGCAGAGGAGGTGCTGGTGCGTACTGCGGGGCAGGTGGCGGCGGTGCGTACTGCGGGGCGGGTGGCGGCGCGATCGCGGTTGACCCGCCCCCGAACCTCTGGCGCAGCCGGTCGAACAGCCCCACTCGGCCTCCTCGGGTCTGCGCCGTCCGGGCGGGACGGGCTCGAAAAACGGTGATAGCGACTACGTCGCGTCAGATCCATTCGACGTTAGCGCCCAAACGGGTGAATTACGTCGGTGACACTTTCGCCTTGTCGCAGCACCCGGCAGATACGTGAGAACTACTCATAATCGGCGTTCGTGACCCCTTGTAGCGCCCTGGCACACGGCTGCGATGTGCGAGCCATGATGCTCTTGCGTGATCACCTTTCAACGCCATTCCCCCTGGTCCGCTCGCTTCGGGGAAGAGCGCGGCGGTGACCGGGGTGCGGATCGTGCACGCGGCCGACATCCACCTCGACAGCCCTCTGCGCGGGCTCAGCAGGTTCGCCGACGAGGACCTCGCCCAGCACCTGCGGCTGGCGTCGCGGCGTGCGCTGGAGAACCTGGTGAAGCTGGTCGTCGACAAGGACGCTCAGGCTCTCGTGCTGGCCGGGGACATCTACGACGGTGACTGGAAGGACTACGCGACGGGTCAGTTCTTCGCCAGGCAGATGGACCTGCTGGACCAGCACCGGGTGCGCGTCTTCATGGTCGCGGGCAACCACGACGCCGCCAGCGTCGTCACGAAAGCCGTGCCCCTGCCCGGCAACGTCACCGTGATGAGCACCGACCAGCCGCAGTTGGAGATTGACGACGACCTGGGCCTGGCGGTCCACGGTCAGGGCTTCGCGGCGCGGGACGTCCACGACAACCTGGTGCTGGCGTACCCCGACCGGGTCGACGGCCTGGTGAACGTCGGCATCCTGCACACCGCGGTCTCGGGGGCGGAGGGGCACGCGAGGTACGCCCCGTGCGCACCCGCGGACCTGGAGCGGAAAGCCTACGAGTACTTCGCGCTGGGCCACGTCCACACCCGGCGGGTCGTGAACGAGGACCATTGGGTGGCCGCGTTCTCCGGCAACCTCCAGGGCAGGCACGTGAACGAGACCGGCCCGAAGGGCGCCCTGGTCGTGGACCTCGCCGTCGAGAGGAAGGCGGAGCTGTCCTTCGAGCCGCTGGACGTGGCCCGGTGGGGGCAAGTCCAGGTGGACGCCACCGGCCTGCGCTCGGTCGACGACGTCTACGACGCGGTGGCGCGCCGCCTGGCGGAAGAACGGGCGACGACGGGCGACCGGCCGCTGCTCGCCCGCGTCACGATCATCGGCGAGACTGCGGCGGCGGGGGCGTTGAGCGACCGGGTCCGGCTGACCGAGACGGTGCGGCCACTCGCGGAACGCACCGGGGTCACGATCGAGAAAGCCGTCTCGCACGCACGAGCACCGCGGAGCGGGAGCAGGGTTGAGGAGCGGTTGCTCGACGCTGTCCTCCGGCGGCGCCAGGAGCTGACCGAGGATCTCGGCCCCGTCCACGAGATGGCGAAAATGCCCAACCGCGACTTCGGCTTCGAACTGCGCAGGAGCGGCCTGCTCGACCTGCTCGACGACGACGCCCTGCGCGGGATCACCACAAGGGCGATGGACGACCTGCTGGCCAAGATGTCCTCCGAGGTGAACTGATGCGCGTCAGAAGGCTCGAACTCGCCCGCTACGGAGCCTTCGAAGGCAGGTCGGTCGAGTTCGGCACCGGCCTCAGCCTCGTCCTCGGCGGCAATGAGACCGGCAAGAGCACGACCCTCGACGCCCTGGCCGATCTGCTGTGGTCGATCCCGCTCAACTCGTCGCGCAGCTACCGCTTCAGCAGGCAGGCACTGGCGCTGCGCGCCGACCTCCTTCTCCCGGACGAGACGGAGCTGCGCGTCGAACGCGTCGCGAGCGGCTTGAGCGACCCCGTGACCCGCGCCGGGATCGCGGAGGTGTGGCAGGGCGACGGGGACGACCGCAGCCTCTGGAAGACCTCGTTCGGGCTGTCGCACGAAGCCCTGCGGGCTGGTGGGCGGGACCTGTGCCAGGCGAAGGGCGACCTCGCCTCGTTGATCTTCCGGGCCCGCAGCGGGCACTCGGTCCACGGCATCCTCGAAGACCTGTCGGCACGGGCCGACGCGCTCTACCGGAGCCACCGCAACAACAAGAACGTCGAGGCACGCCGGGCACTCGCCGAGTACGAGGAGGCCAAGACCGAGGCGGAACAGGCGATGGCCCGCGCCCACCAGGTGATGGACGTGCGGGCGGCGGTCGAACGGGCCAAGGCCGACCTCTCCCAGCGACGTGCCGAGGCCGGCACGGCCAAAATCGAGCACGACACGTGGAGCGCGAAGCTCAGGATCGCCGGAGCGGTCCGGGACCTGGCACGCCTGCGGGCCCGCGCGGCCGAGCTGCGCGCCGCCGGTCCGTACCTGCTGGGTGAGGATCTCGCTGCCTGGGAGGAGGCGGCCGGGCAGCTCCAGGCGCTCGACGAGATCCTCGCGGACGTCGAGCGGCAGCGGGAGAAGGTGGGCGAGCAGTCCGCGGCGGTCACCGTCGAGCACGAGGTCCTGGCGGAACAGTCCGCGATCACGCTGCTGGCCCACGAGTGCACGGCACGGACCGAGGGCATGACCACCGCCGAGACCGCCCGCACCGATGCCGACCGGCTGGACCATGAGGCCGCGGTGCTGCTCTCCGGTCTCACCGGTACCGACGACCTGCCGGTCGCGGACGCGCTGTCCCGGCTGTGGCTCGGCGAGGACCGGATCGCCGAGCTGGACGCCGTCGCGGCGAAACTCGACGAGGCGGACCAGGAACTGGCCACGGCCGAGCAGACGCTATCGGCCGCCCTCCGCCAGGAAGCCGCCGACAGCCGCGGCCAGGCCGCGCCACCTCCGGAATCCATCGCGGCGCTGCGCGAGGCCGTCGACTCGCTGAAGGTGCCGGGGTCGGCGTCGGCAGCGTTCAACGAGGCGCTGCACGCGGCGCACGAGGCGACCTCCGAGCGCGCTGCTCTGCTCACGAGTGCGGGTCTTCCCGCGAACACGACCCTCGGCGCCGTTCCGTCGGTGAACGCCGTCAGGACCAGCGGTGACCGCCTCGTCGCGTGCGAGGAGGCGGAACGCGCCGCGCAACGCGCGGTAGAGCTGGCCGCACGACAGGTCGACAAGCTCGAAAAGCGGTTGCGTGTGAGCGGTGATCACGACGTGCCCACCCCCACCGCGGTGGCGGACGCGCGTGCCGGACGGGACAGGCTCGTCGACGACGTCGTGCGGGCGTGGGTGACGGGGGTTCCCGCGACGAACGCGCCAGACCTCCCGGTGGCGGTGGAACGCGCCGTTCGGCAGGCCGATCACGTCGCAGACCTGCTGTCCGAGCACCGGGAAGCGGTCGCGGCACGAGCGGGTCTGCTCGCTCAGATAACGGCTGCCCAGGCAGAGGCCGCCGACGCGGCGGGACAGGCCGACGCGGCGGCGTCCGAACTGGCCGGGGCACGAGACGCCTGGACGGCCGTCTGGCGGCCCGCGGGTGTGGCCGCTCCCCCGCCCGCCGAGGCGGACGCGTATCGCGCGCTCCTGGTCGACGCGCTGGCCGCCGAGGGCAGGGCCACGGCGGCGCGGGACCTCGTGGAGGATCTGCACCCCCAGGCCGAACAGCAACGCGCCTACCTGACCGAGGTGCTTGCGCGAGCCGGGCGTCCCCGCCCCGGCGCCGATCCGGACAGCCTGCTGGCGGCCGCCGAGCAGGTGCTCGCCGAGGACGACGACGCCCGTGCGTCGCGGGCCGTGGCGGAGCGGATGCGAACGTTGCGGGAGGAGGCGCAGCACCAGCGGGACCAGGCGTCGGCGACTCGCGCTTCGGCCGACGCGAAGTGGAGGGGTGCCCTCACCGCGGCCGGGTTGCCCACGTCGAGTCCGGCGGGGTGGTACCGGCGGCGAGATGTCGTGGCGCAGGCCCGTGTCCTGCACACCGATGCGAAACGCCGCCGGGACGAAGCCGGTGTGCTCCAGGAGCGCTATGAGATCTTCGCGGGAGAACTCGCCAGGGTGACGGCCCGGCTGGGCATCGACCTGACCGCCGATCCCGCGGAGACCACCGCTCTGCTGGCCGACCGCCTGCAAGCGGCACAACAGGCCAGAACGAGGTCGGACGACTTCGAGGCCCGGCTCGCCGCCCTGGAGAAGGACATCGAGAGCACCGCACGACGGCGGCAATCCGCTCTCGATGAACTGGCGGATCTCGGAGGCCGTACCGGGACCGGTGATCTGGAACGGGCGGCGGGCCGAGGGCGGCACCTCGCCGAACTCGAAGAACGGGTCGCGAAGCACACCGAGATAGTCAGGGCCGCACTGCCGGACCTCGACGTCGAGCAGGTGGTGTCCGAACTGGCGGACGCCGACGCCGAGTCCCTGCGTTCTGCGGCGGCGTCCGCCGCAGAACGCGCCCAGGCAGCCGATGAAGCTCTTGATCGGGCGTTCACGGACCATGTCCGGCTGACGCAGCAGTATCAGGAGCTGACCACGCGCCCCGGAGCGGCGGAACTGCACGCCAAGGCCGAGGAGAAGCTGTCCGCACTCGCCGAGCGCGTCGAGGAGTACCTGGTCGTCGAGATCCAGCGGACCGTCCTGCGAGACGAATTGGAGGCCTACGAGCGCAAGCACGCCTCACCACTGCTCGACGCGGCGGGCCGCATCCTCGAACAGCTGACCGAGGGCCGGTACGTCGGGCTGCGACCCGTTCACGGCAAGGATGGGCGATCGTTGCGGGTGGTGGGGGCGGACGAACAAGCGCACGCACCCGACGAACTGTCCGAGGGGACGGCGGACCAGGCGTTCCTCGCACTGCGGCTCGCGGGCATCGCGTCGTTGCAGGAGAAGCGGGTGGCTCGCGGCCTGCCCACCCTCCCTGTCGTCCTCGATGACGTGCTGATGACGTTCGACGACGCCAGGGCCGCGGCGGCCATCCGCGTAATGGCCGAGTTGGCGGAGCGGTGGCAGATCATCGTGCTCAGCCACCACACGCACATCCGTCAGGTGGCGGAGGGCCTGGGCTTGGCCGGCGTGACCGTGTCGGAACTCGTGGCACCGGCGGCACTGGAGCCAACGCGCGCCGCGGAGGAAGTCCGTGCCGCGATCCGTGAGGGCGCGGCGCGGGAAGAGGTCGCACCGGTTCACATCGCCCGCCCCAGTCAGGCGCAGGACCTGACGGCCGTGCGGGTGTGGGCGCGGCAGAACGGGTTCTCGGTCAAGGAACGGGGACGCGTGCCCAGCGACGTGATCAAGGCATACGAAGCCGCGAACGCGTGAACGGGTCGCGGAGAGGCTCGTTCACCCAGGTCAGAGCACGTTGATGAGCCGCTGACGCGATATCGTCCATCTGACGCCGCATCCTTCTGGATGCGGCGTCATTTGCTTTGATGGAACCCGTGTACGCCGAACGTCCCGCTCCCGCGGGTCTGGCCTGTCTCTGGACGCGCACCGTGTCGTCACCGACCGTGCAGCGCGTCGTACCGGACGGCTGCACCGATCTCATGTGGACCCCGTCGACCGGTGCCCTGAACGTGGCCGGCCCCGACACGCAGGCGCAGCTCGCGTCCGTGGCCCCCGGCACGTTGTACGGCGTGCGGCTGCCGCCAGGCGCGTTCCCGTCGGTGTTCGGCGTGCCCGCCCACGCCGTGCGCGACCTCCGGGTGCCACTGACCGACCTCGTGCCGTCGGCGCGGCTGGAGTCGTTCACCTCGATGGTGGAGTTCTGCGCGTCCCGCGTGACGGTCGATCCTGTGCTGACCGCCACCGCCGCGTTGCTGCGGACCGGTGACGTGACGACGGCGGCGTGGGAGATCGGCCTGAGCGAGCGCCAGCTCCGGCGGCGTTGCCTCGACGCGTTCGGCTACCCGCCCAAGGTGCTGCAGCGGGTGCTGCGGTTCGACTCGGCGCTGCGCCTGGCGTGGACCGGCGTGCCGTTCGCCACCGTCGCCGCGGAGGCGGGCTACGCGGACCAGGCACACCTGGCCCGCGAGGTCCGCGCGCTCGCCGGCGTGTCGCTGGGTCAGCTGATCCGGCCGTGACGGCGCAATGTCAGCAATGCGTCGACCGTCGCGATCGAGCGCCATTCGAAACGGGTGATCGGCGTGAAGGCGGGGAAGTTGAAATCCCAACCACCGTCTTCCCGCTGACCTCGTTCCAGGGCGTCCAGATCTTTCTCGAGCTGTTCTTCGAAGAACCACCGGCAGGCGAGACTGGTCGGTTTCCGCGCGTACTCGTGCGGCCCCAACACCTCACCTTCCGCATAACCCTCGGTGCTCGGCGTCAGGTGCCGCAGCTTCTCGGCGACCAGCTCCGCACGCGCCCGGTCCGGCACCTCGTCCAGGAACATCGCCGCCGCGCGCAGCTCGTACGGGTGGGTCTCCCGCAGCTCGTCGATCTTCAGCCAGCAGTAGTCCGTCGCCAGGTCCAGCCACGGATGACTCACCCCGAGCTCGTGCAACGCGGCCGCGATCTGCGCCGTGAGCAGCAGTCCGCCCTGGTCGTCGGCGGTGATCCAGGGCGCCATCGGGTGCCCCTTCGAGGTCGACAGGCCGAACGGGACACTGCCGTCGGGACACGTCGCTTCGAGCCAGCCCAGCACCGGCTCGGCGTGCTCGGGGGCTCCCGCCTCGGCGAACATCTGCAGGGCGCGCAGAACGTGCAACGGCTGGCTGGTGGGCCCCCGGTGATCGGGTTCGAGCCCGTACCCGTACCCGCCGTCGTCGTTGCGGTAAGCCAGCACCGCACGCACCACCGCTTCGGCACCACCACCGTCGAAAGCGTGCTCGAACCAGCGTTGCTCCAGCGTGCGGGCATTGTGCCAGAGGAAGTACCTCGCGCGTTCGATCATGTGCCGACCGTAGGCCGGTGGGCGGGCGGGGTCTTGAACGAAACGGCCATGTGACCTGATCAGCTCATTCGTTCGCCTACGGGCGGAACCGCGGCTGTGTAAAAATCCTCTTACCGGGGTGTGGAGTTCTGAGGGGAGCTGGCTGAGATGCTGATGTTCGACGCAGTGGTGCCGGTGACGAAGGCCGTGGCGGCGGGTGCCGCTGCGGGCGCGGCGGCGGGTGCCTCAGCCGGTGGAACCGCGAAGTTCAGCGTCGACCCCGACCAGGCCGAGAAGATGATCCAGGGTCTCGAAGCCGCCGTCGCCCGGCTGCGCCAGCTGCGCACCACGGGAGACGAGCTGACCCAGTCCGGCGCCCCCGGTCCCGACCCGTACAGCGGCTGGGCCACCCTGGCGATGCGCAGGAGCGCCGGCGACCAGGACGGTGGCTACGTCTGGTCCAACGACAAGGCACGCGTCGCGCTCGAGCAGACCATCGCGAACATCAAGAAGGCCCTGGCCGAGTACCGGGGCACTGACGAAGCCGCTGAGAACGCGGTGAAGGGCTGAGACGACCTTGAAGCGCATGACCGCTCTGCTGACCGCCGTCATCGCCGTCGGCGTGCTCGCCGGCTGCTCCGAGAAGACCGGCGGCACCGCGGGCACGACCCTCACAACCGGCGGTGGTCAGACGAGCACAGCTCCCACCAGCGAGAGCTCGTCCTCCGGTCTCAGCATCGCCAAGTTCGCCGACAAGCCGTGCGACCTGCTCACGGAGGCCCAGGTCGCGAAGCTGGGCGAGGTCGCCGCACCCAAGACGAGCACGAGCACGCTCGGCCCGAAGTGCACCTGGGAGGGCAAGGACATCCTCAAGAACTCCACGTACGTCGTCTACGCGACGGTGGACCAGGACGTGGAGGCCATGGTCGACCGCGTCAAGACCAACCCGATCTTCACCGAGAAGAAGATCGGCGACGTCCGCGTCTTCATCAACGACTCGACGGACGGCGTGATCCACTGCCGGGCGATCATCGAGGTCTCGAAGACCGACTCCGCCACCGTCGACGCCGACATCGCCGCGGAGGAGCGGGCGGCCAAGCCGGCGTGCACCGAGGCCGAGTCGGTCGCGGCCATGGTCATCGAGACGCTGAAGGGGTAGCGCGACCTTGAAGCGCATGGCCGCCTCGTTCACCGCCGTCATCGGTGCCGTCGTCATCGCCGGCTGCTCGATGCAGGCCAGTGGCAGCGCGGGTACGGCTTCCCCCGTCAGCGGAGACCTGACCAGCAGCACATCCGCCGGTGAAGGATCGTCTCCGGGCCTCAGCATCGCCGAGTTCGCCGACAACCCCTGCGACGTGCTGACCGCGGAGCAGGTGGCGAAGCTCGGCGGCGTGAACGCCGGGAAGCCTGGGACCAGCACGCTCGGCGTGACCTGCGAGTGGGCGGGCAAGGTTCCCACCGACAACTCCACGTACACGGTCTACGTCACCGAGGACAGGGACGTGGAGGCCATGGTCCAGAACGTCAAGGGCCAGCCGATCTTCACCGACAAGAAGATCGGTGACGTGCGGGTGGTGGTCAACGACTCGACCGACGGAACCCTGCACTGCAGGGCGATCATCGAGGTCGGCAAGACCGACTCGGTCACCGTGGACGCCAGGATCGCCGCCGCCGAGCGCGCTTCGAAGCCGGCGTGCACCGAGGTCGAGTCGGTCGCGACGATGGTCATCGAGACGCTGAGGGGGTGAGCACACCTTGAAACGCTTGATCGCTCTGCTGACCGCCGTCGCCGCCGTCGGCGGGTGCACCGGCACGAAGACCGACGGGGCCGCCACCGCGGCGTCCGCGAACACGGCCGGAACGACGAGCAGCGCGCCTTCGGACAACGGCCCGAGCATCAGCCAGTTCGTGGCCAACCCGTGCGGCATCCTCGATGCCGACCAGGTGGTGACTCTCGGCTCGGTTCGCGCGGCCACGCCCGGAACCGGCACACTCGGCCCGAACTGCACCTGGAAGGGCCAGGACGCGATCAAGAACTCGACCTACGTCGTCGCCGTGACCGAGGGGCAGGACTTCGAGGACATGGTCAGCAGGGTCAAGGCCAATCCCGTTTTCACCGACAAGGAACTCGACGGCATGCGCGTGATCACCACCGATCGCGCCGATGGTGAGCTCGCCTGCCTGACTTCCATCCAAGTCTCCAAGAGCGACTCGATCACGGTGCAGCTCAACACAGCCGCGGACGAACGGGCGACCAAGAAGGCGTGCCCGGAGACCGAGCGGGTCGCGCAGTTGATCGTCGAAAACCTGAGGGGGTAGCAGAAATGCCTGGAGATGAGCCGAACATCGCTGGTTTCGCAATGCTTCCCTTCGCGGGCGGTGAAACCGTCTACAAGTGGTTCGAGAAGGGCAGAGGCCCGAGCCGGAGCACAGCGCCCACCGCACAGGCGTGGCGAGAACTCTCGGCCGGCCACAACGACGTCTCGCGGCTGATCGAGAAGGCCGTCGCCGACTCCGGCGCGTCGTGGGAAGGCGCGGCGGGTGACGCGGCGCGGGGTGCCACCTCGCCGTTGGCGACCTGGGCCGACGTCACGGGGCAGTCGGCGACGTCGGCCGCGACCACGGCGGACACGGTGGGTCAGGCGTACGTCAACGCCAAGAACTCCATGTCGAAGCCGCCCGAGGTGCCGGACAAGCCGTTCCTCAACGACTGGGCGTTCTGGGAGACCGACTACGACCAGGCGGTCGAGAAGAACCAGCAGGTGAGCGAAGCGAACATGCGCGCGTTCAACCAGTACGGGAGCGCGGTCGAGGCGAGCACGAACAGCATGCCGACGTTCATCTCGCCGACTGCCAACGACGCGAGCATGGAGCAGGGGAACGGCTCCACGAACATCAGCAGTGTCGACAAGATCAACGATCACAGCGGCAACACCAGCGGTACCAACAACAACACGGGCTCCGGCAACCGCAGCGGGGTCGACAACGGCTCCACGAACACGTCCGGGTGGAAGCCGCCGGGTGACACTACGAACCCGTCTTGGCTGGAGCCCGGTCCGCCGAAGACGCAGACGCCTCCCGGTTTCGTCGACCCGAACGACCCGCGCAACCCGCGGCCACCCGGTACCGACGTCGGTGTGCCGCCTGGTGGGCGGTATGACCCGAACAACCCCAACGACCCGCGCAACCGCGGGCGCCTCGACCCGAACGACCCGCGCAACCGTCCTGGTGGCACCAACAACGGTGGTCGCGGGCCCGGCGGTGGTGGCGGCGGAGGCGGCGCCGGTGGTGGCAGCCGTGGTGGTGGTCTCGGCGGTGGTGGTCTCGGCGGTGGTGGCCTCGGTGGCGCCGCGGCGGCTCGTGGCATCGGCGGGCCCGGTGGCATGGGTGGTGGGTTCGGTGGCGCGTCGGGTGTGGCCGGTGACGCCGGTCGCGGTGGCGGCAGCTTCGGGCCCACCGGTGCCGGATCGGCTGGTGCGGCGGGTGCCGCCGGTCGTGGCGGCTTGGGTGGCATGGGTGCCGGTGCGATGGGCGCCGGTGCCGGTCGTGGGCAGGGAGAAGAGGACAAGGAGCACAAGTCCGCGTCCTACCTGCAGGAGACCGAGGACATCTTCGGTGACGGGACGATGGTGGCACCGCCCGTCATCGGCGGCTAAGGGGAGAACGTGCTTCGGAGCAAGGTCGCCATCGGGGTCACGGCGCTCTACCAGGCGTGGCAGGCCGCCGGTCTGCCGTCGCTGCACAGGGCGCTGCTGACCCAGGTCGACTTCGACGAGGAGCGCCTCGAGTCGGGTGACGTGGGCGAGCTGGAACAGCTGCAGCGCTCGGCCTGGGCGCAGCTCGAGCAGTACGGGCTCGCGCGGGGCGGGCAGGTCCACCCGGACCTGGCCGGCGCGTTGCGGCTCGTGGTCGAGGCGGGTGTGGAGTACTGGGCGTTCTTCAGCGCGAAGGACGGCCCTCAGCAGAGCGCGCTGGTCGTGGCGAACGGCCAGGACGTGCTGCGGATCGTGCTCACGCCCGACAAGCTCTTCGTGCTCGAGCCGATCCGCGCGGAGGAGGCCCCGCAGGCACTGGTGGGTGCTCTGCCGCCCACGCCGGCGGGCAAGGGCGCCCCGATCACGGTGCCCGAGGACGCGCTGAAGCCGAAGCAGCAGCCCCGCTACGAGGACACCGGGTCGTTCCTGCAGCAGAGCCGTCCGGTGAGCACGCCGAACGACCAGCTGGTCACGCAGCTGAAGGAGATCCTGAACCAGCCGCGCACCGGCGGTGGCCAGGTCTTCTCGGCCAAGCGCGACCACCTCGGCCGCAAGCAGCGCTGCGTTCACCCGCTCACGTTCATCGACACGCCGGGTGGACGGTACCTCGCGGCCAAGAGCGAGGGCTGGCTGCGGGTGCAGCCAGCCGACTTCGGCACGCTCGCCCGCATGACCGCGACGATGCCGTAGGACGTCAGGAGAACCGCAGCGCGTCCGGCCCCAGGTCGGCCGGGCTGCGGTGTCCCGACAGCCCGAGCGTGAGGTCGAAGTCCGCGAGCAGGCCGCGCAGCACGTGCTTCACACCGACCTGGCCGCCGTGCGCGAGCCCGTACGCGAAGGGCCGTCCGACCATCACGGCCTTGGCGCCCAGCGCCAGTGCCTTCACGATGTCCGCGCCCGTGCGCACGCCGGAGTCGAACAGCACGTCGACCTGCTCCCCCACCGCCTCGACGATCGACGGCAGCGCGTCCAGCGACGCGACCGCGCCGTCGACCTGGCGGCCGCCGTGGTTGGACACGACGACACCATCCATTCCGGACTCGACGGCCCTGCGCGCGTCGTCGGCGTGCTGGATTCCTTTCAGGACGATCGGGCCGTCCCAGTGCTCGCGCAGGAACGACAGCTGGTCCCACGACTTGTCGGTGCCGGTGAACAGCTGCACCCACCGCAGGATCGCCATCGGCAGGTCGTCCTCCGGCGCCTTCTGCAGCCCGGCGCGGAAAGCCGGGTCGCTGAACGGGATCGCCGTGCCGACGCCGCGCAGGAACGGCAGGTACGCCTGGTCGAGGTCGTGCGGCCGCCACGCCAGCGTCCACGTGTCGAGCGTGACGACCAGCGCGGTGTACCCGGCCTTCTTCGCGCGCTCCAGCAACGACGCGCACACGTCGGGGTCGTTCGGCCAGTAGAGCTGGTACCAGCGCGGCCCTTCGCCGGACGCCTCCGCGACCTCCTCGATGGTGTGCGACGACGCGGTCGACAGCACCATCGGCAGCCCGAGCTCCGCCGCGGCCCGCGCGGTCGCCAGCTCGCCGTCCGGGTGCAGGATCGACTGCACGCCAACGGGTGCGAGCATCACGGGTGCGGGCAGCTCGGTGCCCAGCACGGTGACGCCGAGGTGCCGTTCGGTCGCGTTCGTCAGCATCCGCGGCACGATCCGGACGCGGTCGAACGCCTCGCGGTTCGCGCGCATGGTGGCGCCCGATCCCGCGCCTCCCGCCACGTACCAGAACGGACCCGGGCCCAGCCGGTCACGCGCGGACTGCTCCAGCGCGTCCGGGTCGGTGGTGAACGGCGGCACGGTGCCGCCGAGTCCTTGCAGGTAGATCTCATTCTGGTACGAGGCGAAAGACGTCATGCGCATACTTTGCTACGACCGTGCGGGGCTGGGAAGCACCAGCCCCGCACGCCCGGAACTACACCTGTGCGGTCGCCTGCCGCGCGGGCTTTTTCGCGGCCGGGCGACGCGGCCAGCGCGACTCCAGCCAGATGGCGATCGGCGCGGCGGTGACCACAGTGGACGCCGTGCCCGCGACGAGGCCGATCAGCAGTGCCGTCGCGAAGTTGGCCAGGGAGCCGTCGCCCAGGACCAGCAGGGCGGCCAGCACGAACAGCACACCGATGCCGGTGTTCACGGTGCGGGGCACGGTCTGCACCACCGCGTCGGACACGACGTCCGGATACGGTGACTTGAACCGGGACCCGCGCAGCTCGCGCAGGCGGTCGAAGACGACCACCGAGTCGTTCACCGAGTAGCCGATGACGGTCAGCAGGGCGGCGAGGAACACGCCGTCGGCGGTCTTGCCCAGCCACGCGAACACGCCGACCAGCACGAGGACGTCGCTCAGCAGGGCGGCGACGGTGGCGAGGCCGAGGCGCCAGTCGAAGCGGACCGCCAGGTAGACGAGCTGGGCGGCGACGGCGATGGCGAGGCCGATCACGGCGTTGCGGCGCAGTTCGGAGGACAGCGACGGGCCGATGAGCTCGTTGCTGGACTGGCGGGCGCCGCCGTCGACCGCGGACGACACGACCTGGCCGATGCGGTTGGACGTCGCGTCGTCGATCGGGCCGGTGCGCAGGGTGATCTCGTTGCCGGACGAGGAGACGACGACGTCGTCGAAGCCCGCGTCGGCCAGTGCGGTGCGCACGCGGCCCGCGTCGACGGCGCCGCTCGCGTCGAAGTCGAGCATGCGGCCGCCGGTGAACTCGACGCCGAGGTTGAGGCCGCGGGCGAACAGGCCCGCCACCGCCACCAGGATGAGCACGCCGGCGCTGGCCAGCCACAGCCACGGGCGCCGGTAGAGGACCACGGACAGCCGCTGGCGGACGAAGCCGAGCGTGTGCAGGCCGCTCAGGGCGGGGCGCTTCGCGATGAACCGGGTGCCCATCGCCCACTCGACCAGCACGCGCGACAGCACCAGGGCGCTGAACATCGACGCCAGCACACCGATGGTCAGCGTGACGCCGAAGCCCCTGACCGGGCCGGTGGCGAGCCAGAACAGCAGCCCGGCCGCGAGCAGGGTGGTGACGTTCGAGTCGGCGATCGCGCTCAGCGCGCCGCGGAAGCCGTTCTCCGAGGCGCGCCGGAGGTTCGCTTTCCGCCCGTACTCCTCCCTGGCCCGTTCGAAGATCAGGACGTTCGCGTCGACCGCCATGCCGATCGCCAGCACGAAGCCGGCGAGGCCCGGCAACGTCAGGGTCGCCCCCACGGCGAGCAGGCCCGCGTAGGCGACGGCCGCGTAGCCGATGAGGGCGAGAACGGCCAGGAAGCCCGCGAGCCGGTAGGCGATCATGAGAAACAGCGAGGTCAGGGCGATGCCGATGATGGCGGCCTTGGCGCTCGCGTCGATCGCCTCTGCGCCGAGGGTGGCGCCGACGGTGCGCTGCTCGATGACCTCGACCGGCACGGGCAGGGCGCCGGAGCGGATGACGAGGGCGAGCTCCTTGGCCTCCTCCTGGCCGAAGCGGCCGGTGATCGTGGTGGCGCCACCGGCCTGACCGGCGCCGCACGGCGTGTCGAGGCTGACCTCGGGCGACGAGATGGTCTCGCCGTCCAGCACGAACGCGATCTGGCGGCCGGGCGTGCCGGACGGCTCGCAGGCCGCCTCACCGGTGACCTTCTGCCAGGTGCCCGCACCGGCGCCCTGGAACTGGATGTTGACGACGAAGCCCGCGCCCTGCGAGTTGCGCGCGGACTGCGCGTCCGAGATGCCCTCACCGGTCATCACGGTCTCGCCGTTGCGCTGCACGTTCAGCTGCGCGGTGCGGCCGAGGACCTTGACGGCCTCCTCGGGGTCCTGCACGCCGGGCAGCTCGACGACGATGCGGTTCTCGCCGGAGCGGGCGATCACCGGTTCGGCCACGCCGAGCGCGTCGACGCGGCGGCGCAGGACCTCGAGCGAGCGGTCGGCCGCGTCGGCGTCGCCCTTCGCCTCGAGCACGATCTGGGTTCCGCCGCGCAGGTCGAGGCCGAGGCGCGGATCGGTGGTGAGCAACAGGAATGCGGAGGCGACGAGGACACCGAGCGCTATGAGACCGCGCACGAGCAGGCCCCGTCGCGCGGTGTCGCGCGACATGGGTGGAAAAGCCTTCCGGGAGAAGAAAAAGGGTGTGTGGGGATCAGAGACCGGAAGGCGGTGAACGGTCCCGCTGCGGCGTCCAGCGGATGCCGTCGGGCGTGCGGTGCAGGCGGTGCGCGAAGGCGATCACGTATCGCAGCGGCAACGCGGGCTTCGCGACCGGCGGCACGTCCATCGGCACCTGGGCCTGCGGCACCTGGGCGGCCTGGTGGTTGTGCGGTCTGGGGGCGGTGAGCGGGAGGTTCGCGTACTCGTGGCCGTGCCGGACGACCGAGCCGCCTTCGGCCAGTGCCGGTTCGGCGGGCGCGGCGACGATGAAGAGCTGTCCCAGGAACAGCAGGAAGGCGAGCGCGACCGCGTTGCGACGCATCACCGCTTCCTGCCTCCTCCGACGTACACGAGCGCGCCCCCGACCACAGCGCACAGCCAGGACAGCACCAGCGGCTGCATCGTGGTCGCGCCGAACAGCAACGCCACCGTCCACCCCGCGAGCACCAGTGCCGAAGCAGCGAGCAACGACACCGTCACGGCGAGCTTACGCAGTCCGAACAAGGTCTTGAAAGGACGCAGCCGCAGCGCGACGACGAGACAGCACAGCAGCAGGGCTCCGGTGAAGAACGCGAGGTACGGCGTGGGCCGCGGCATACCGGCGACCAACGCGAGCAGGCCACCGCCTACGAGCAGCAACGACAACGTGCGCAGCGCCCGCCACACCTGCGCCTTGTTCATCCGCGCGGGCCCTGGCGGCTTCGCGGCACGGCGTCGTTGCACGGTCGCGAGGTTGGCCTTGGAGTCCGAGTCGGACGGGTCGAGCTTGATGGCGGACCGGTAGGCGTGCTCGGCGGTGCCCCAGTCGCGCATCCGCAGCGCCGCGTCGCCCAGCACCTGGAACGCCCGCGCCTCGGTGGGCGCGAGCTGCGACGCGTGCAGGGCCGAGTCGAACGCCTCGACGGCGCCGTCCGGGGACTCGGCGAGCACCTCGGCCAGCACGACGTAGCCGCGCCAGTCGCCGGGCTTGCGGCGCACCGACTCGCGGGCCGCGACCGCCGCCTCCTGGTGGCGGCCCAGGTCGTTCAGCGCGAGCGCGGCCAGCCGCTGGGGCCAGGCGGGCTCGCCGTCGAGGATCATCGCGCGCTTGGCCGAGTCGAGCGCCTGGTCCGCCTCCCCCAGGTCGAGGTGGGCGGCCGCGAGCCGGCACCACGCCTCGGCGTGCCGGGGGTTCGCCGCCACGAGGGGCCGCAGCAGGTCGATGGCCTGCCGCGGCTTCCCCGAGGCGGTGAGCTCGGCTGCGCGCAGCAGCACGGCTGTCATCGGCTCGGACACGCCGCACAGTGTGACAAAGCGCCGCGCACACCCGGACGGGTGACCTCAGGAGGAGGCGCCGAACCAGCGGGCGAGCGCCTCGTCCAACGACCGCTGGTCGTCGCCCGCCCACGCCACGTGCCCGTCGGGCCGCAGCAGCACGGCGGGCACGTCGAGCTCCTCGCTGACGTCCACGACGTGGTCGACGCGCCCGGACCAGCCCCGCGCCGACAGCGACCCGGTCTGGTCGAGGAGGACGCCCCTGCCCTCGTGCATGAGGCCGTAGAGCCCGCCGCGCTTGAGCGCGAGGTCGCCGATGCGCCGTCCCACCAGGTCGTCGTCGGAGCCGAGGTCGTAGCGGACCTTCACGGCGATGATCATCTCGATGAGGTACCGGTTGACCTCCTCGATCTTCGCCAGCTCCGTGACCAGCCGCCGCACCGCCTGCGGGCCCGGCTCGACCTTCATCAGCTCGATCTGCGCGCGGGTGTTGTCGAGCACGTCCGCGGCGACCGGGCGCCGTTCGGCCTCGTAGGTGTCGAGCAGGTCCTCGGGCGCCCAGCCCTGCACCGCGGCGGCGAGCTTCCAGCCCAGGTTGAACGCGTCCTGCACGCCGAGGTTGAGGCCCTGGCCGCCGGTGGGCGGGTGGACGTGCGCCGCGTCGCCCGCCAGGAACACGCGCCCGGACCGGTAGCGCTCGGCCAGCCGGGTGGCGTCGCCGAAGCGGGACAGCCAGCGCGGCGAGTGCACGCCGAAGTCTGTGCCCGCGACGCTGCGCAGCTGCCGCTTGAAGTCGTCGAGCGTCGGCTGGACCTCGCGGTCCTCGGTCACCCCCTCCGCCGGGACGACGACCCGGTAGGTCGCGGAGCCGCCGATCGGGCCGACGCCGAACCGCTTCTGCGTCTTGCGGACCTCCAGCATCAGCGGCATCGCCTCCTCCCACGGGATGCCGATCTCCATCTCGCCGAGCAGCGTCTCCACCCGCGACGGCTCGCCGGGGAAGTCGATGCCGGCGAGCTTGCGCACGGTGCTGCGCCCGCCGTCGCAGCCGACGAGGTACTTCGCCCGCAGCGACGTGCCGTCCGCCAGCTCCACGGTCACGCCGTCGTCGTCCTGGCTGAACGCCGTGACGGTCTGCCCGCGCCGCACGTCCGCGCCCACGTCGAGCGCGTGTTCGGTGAGCAGCCGTTCGATGTGCGGTTGCGGCAGGCCGAGCACGACCGGGTACTTGGTGTCGAGCCGTTCCGGCGCGGGGCGGTCGATCCCGGCGAAGAAGCCGGCCAGCGGGTGCGTCGTGCCCGCGTCGAGGAACCGCTGCGCGAGGCCGCGCTGGTCGAGCACCTCGATGCTGCGCGCGTGCAGGCCGAGTGCCCGCACGACCTTCGTCGGTTCCGGGTCGCGTTCGAGCAGCAGCACGCCCACCCCGTGCAGCCGCAGCTCGCCCGCGAGCATCATGCCGGTCGGCCCGCCGCCGGCGATGATGACGTCGATCATGGGTTGAACCCCGTTTCCCCAGGTTGATGGCCTTTCGCCGGGCAATGGTGAAGCATGGCCCGGGTCTTGCCGCAAGCCCTGGGGTGCGCTATATGTTGAAGTGGGAAGAAGTGCGCGGGCGTCAGGACAGCTCGCCGCGCTCCCGCAGATGGGCGAAGACGATCCGGGCCATGTCCGACACCCGGTCCGCGTCCGCGCTGGTCAGCCAGGCGATCTCCGCTATCTCGGCCGACGCCACCGGCTCCCCCTCGAACGACGCGGTGTAGCAGGCCATCCGCAGGGTCACCCCCGGCGGCTTGCCGTGCGCCTGCGCCTCGAACGTCCCCGCGTACCGCGCCGACGAGGCGTCGATCTCGACCGACAGCTCCTCCCGGATCTCGCGGACGAGCGTCTCGACGTCGGTCTCCCCCGGCTCGCGCTTGCCGCCGGGCAGGTAGAACGTGTCGTTGCCGGCCGACCGGGTGCCGAGCACGCGGCCGTCCTTGAGATAGAGCCAAGCCACCTTGTCGATCATGCGAACGACCCTAGGCGAGCGGCCCAGGAGCCGCGCCGTCCCGCCGATCACAATGCGTTGCGGCTTCGGCATTTTTCACCCCTCCAGGTGACTTCGTTACTCCACGTCCGGGGCCCGCCGCAGCTCGGCGGTGCGAGGGAAGAATTCGCCGTAATGACCTGCCCGCCTTCCCGTCTAATGGGTGTGAGCGCCGGAACCGCCGAGCCGGCGCCCGAGCGAGCTGGAGGAACGCACCCGTGGGAGCCAAAGAGGAGTGGCAGGTGAGCTGCCGCGACATCGCTTCGCGCCGACGGGACATGACGGTGTTCGTCAGCCAGGGGCACATCGTGGTCACCGTGCCGCCGGGAGAGGCCGCCGTGCTGACACCACTGGAGGTCGGCCGGTTGCGCGCGGCGCTGCGGGACGCGGTCGTGAGCGCGACGAACACCGAATTGTGACCGCCATCACACCATTACCTACTGACCAGTAGGTTGATGGCACAGTGGGTTCATGCTGATCCGCGTGCTGCTGACCCTGGTCAAAGCCGGAGTGATCCGCCCACTGGGCCCGCGGGGGCTGTCCGGCACCCTCGCCGGCTACCTCCAGTGGGACATCACGCTCGCGTGGGGATACCGGACCGGCGCCGCCAGGCACCCCCACCGCGCGGCGATCATCGACGACGACGGCGTGCTCACGTACGCGGAGGTCGACGAACGCACCAGCGCCCTCGCGCACGCCTTCCACACCGGGGAACGCGTCGGGCTGTTGTGCCGCAACGGTCGCGCGTTCGTCGAGACGCTGACGGCCTGCACGAAGATCGGCGCCGACGCCGTCCTGCTCAACACGGGCCTGAGCGCGGGCCAGCTCGCGCAGGTGGCGCGGGAACAGCGGATCGACCAGCTCGTGGCCGACCGCGAGTTCGCGGACGTGCTGCCGGACGTGCCCACGTACTTCAGCGACGAGCTCGACTCCCTGATCCTCAACGGGCCCGGCACGCCGCTGGCCCGCCGTCCCCCGCGCGGACGGCTGATCGTCCTCACCTCCGGCACCACCGGCGCCCCGAAGGGCGCGCACCGGCCGGAACCCGCGAGCCTCGCCCCCGCCGCCGCACTGCTGTCGCGCATCCCGTTGCGGTACGGCGACGTCATCTCGATCACCTCCCCGCTCTTCCACACCTGGGGCCTCGCCGCGTTCCAGCTGAGCCTCGTCCTCGGCGCCACCTTGGTGCTGCGCCGCGGTTTCGACCCCGCGCAGGCGTTGAAGGACGCCGAACGCTGCACCGCCATGTTCGTCGTTCCCGTGATGTTGCAACGCATGTTGGAGACCCCGCACCGGCCGAAGCTGCGGGTCATCGCGACCAGCGGCTCGGCGTTGCCGCCGAAGGTCACCACCCGCGTGCTCGAGGAGTTCGGCCCCGTCCTCTACAACCTCTACGGGTCGACGGAGGTGAGCTGGGCCAGCATCGCGACGCCCGAGGAGATGCTCAAGGAGCCCGGCACCGCGGGAAAGCCTCCACTGGGCACCCGGCTGGCCATTGTGGACGATCACGGCGTTCCGGTGGCACCCGGCGAGACCGGCCGCATCTTCGTCGGCAACGACATGCTGTTCCACGGCTACACCAACGGCACCGGCAAGGAGTCGGTCGACGGCCTGATGTCCACCGGCGACCTCGGCTACGTCAAGGACGGCCTGCTGTTCGTGGCGGGGCGCGACGACGAGATGATCGTCTCCGGCGGCGAGAACGTCTACCCGCGCGAGGTCGAGGACCTGCTCTCCACGCTCGACGGGGTCCGCGAGGTCTCGGTGACGGGCGTGCCGGACGACAACTTCGGCCAACGCCTCGCCGCCTACGTCGTCGGTGACGAGAGCCTGACAGCGGACCGGATCCGCGCACACGTCAAGGCCAACCTGGCGCGGTTCTCCGTGCCCCGCGACGTCTTCTTCCTCGACGAGCTGCCCCGCAACGCGGCCGGGAAGGTGGTCAAGCGGGAGCTCCGCGAAGCTCCGGCGCGAGGCAGCGGGCAACCGCCCGCGGGTAGTTGACGACCGGACTTTCGCGGCGGATGCCGCATCGCCCGTTCGGCCGCTTGCCCTGACCCGGGTACCTGCTGTTATCGGGCGGTCCGCCCTTCCCGCCGAGGGCGAACTGGGTGATGTCGCAGATGACCCGACTGTGTCATGCTCCGTTCACAACGTGTCCGGTCGACGAGCTAGGGGCGGTCATGACGGGGCAACGTCGCCCGCTGCCGATGTCCGCGGGCCCAGTACTCGCGCGGCGCGGCCCGTGCCACGTCCCGCCACAGCAGCGGATCGGCGCTCTCGGCGCTGACGGGCCCCAGCACCGCGGCACGCACGGATTCGGCCGTCCGGGCGAGGCGCCGGAGCGAGGATGCGCGCAGGATCTCCACGAACGCGTCCACCGCCGGACCGGGAGACCACGACTTGCGCAGCTTCACCGCCGCCCCCACCAGCCCCTCGTGGCCGGGCACCCCGCGCACGACGGCGGGCGACGGCACCCTCTCGCCGGACTCCGGGCGGGACACGTAGCTCATCGACACACCAGGGCAGGCGAGGTCCTCTTGCGACAGGCCATGGCGCACCCCGGCCGCCCACCCTCTCCCCACGGTCGCCACCCAACGGAACGGAGCACCTCAATGAAGCTGAACCCCATCGCCCGCACCATCGCCGCCCTGGTCCTCGGCCTGGGCGCGCTGTTCGCCCTCGGCGGCACGGCCTCGGCGAACGAGCCGGGCGAGTTCACCCCGCCGTACGTCATCCAGCCCTGAAGTGATCCAGCCCTGAAGTGATCCGACTCTGAAGTGATCCAACCCTGATGTCACAACGCTGACGGCGTGCAGCCCTGACGCCGCCGGACACCGTTGACCGGGCAGGGGCACCGGGTGGTCCCGCCTCCCTCGCACGCGGGACCACCCGGTGCCCCGCACCCCGGTTCGCCACACCTGTCCACACCGCCCGCGGTGCGTGAGGCACCCTTGTGGGGTGACTCCGCAACTGCGCACGCCCCGTCACCAGGTGAGCCCCAGGTCCGTCGTGCTGTGGACGATGCAGGCGGCCTTGTTCTGGCTCGTGCTCTTCGTGCCCCAGCTGATCGTGTTCCTGCTGGTGAGCGAGCCGCCCACGTGGGAGGTGGCGCTGCTGGCCGCCACCGGGGCCGTCGGCCTGCTGCACACCGCGGTCGAGCCGAGCTGGCGCTACCGCGTCCACCGCTGGGAGACGACGCCGGACGCCGTGTACACGCTCTCCGGCTGGCTCAGCCAGGAGTGGCGGGTCGCGCCGGTGTCGCGGATCCAGACGATCGACACCAAGCGCGGGCCGTTCCAGCAGATCCTCGGCCTGGCGACGGTGACGGTGACGACGGCGTCCGCCGCGGGTCCGGTGGAGATCGAAGGGCTGGACCACGACGTCGCGCGGCGGCTGGTGGTCGAGCTGACGAACACCACACAGGCCACGCCGGGTGATGCCACGTGAGCAATCCGTGGGAGGCCCCTTCCGGGCTGCCGGCCGCGCCGGAGGCGACCGAGCCGCGGAGCGAGTGGCACCGGCTGCACGTGCGGATGCTCGTCGTGCGCCCGCTCAACGAGGGCGTCACGGCGCTGGCGGCCGTGTTCTTCCTGCTGTTCACCGGTGACGGCGAGAAGTGGCGGATCATCGCGAGCTCCGCGACCGTCGCCGCGATCCTCGCGTTCAGCTACTTCGTCTGGCGCACCACGAAGTACCGCATCACCGACGAGCGGGTCGAGCTGCACACCGGGTTGTTCACCCGCAAGCAGCTCGCCGTGCCGCGCGATCGCATCAGGACGGTCGACCTCACCTCGAAGCCGGGCCACCGGATCTTCGGCCTGTCCGCCGTGCGGATCGGCACCGGCCAGCAGGACGTCCCCGGCTCGGACGGGCTCACCCTCGACGCCGTGACGCAGGAGGAGGCCGAACGGCTCCGGGTGTTGTTGCTGCAGAAGGGAGTCGCCCCGCGACCCGCCGCCGAGCCCGGCGAGGAGACCTCGGCGGAGCCGGTGGAGGTGCCGCGGTCGGAGGTCATCTCGCAGCTCGACCTGAAGTGGCTCAAGTACGCGCCGCTGTCGCTGTCCGGGCTCGTCGCGATCGGCGCGCTGATCGGCCTGCTGACCAACTACGCGGACGACTTCGGCCTGCACCCGGTGCAGAGCCTGTTCGAGTGGCTCTTCGAGGACCCGAGCGTCGGGGTGATCGGCGCGTCCGCGATCGGTCTCGTCGTGGCCGGTCTGGTGCTCTCGGTGCCGATCTACGTCATGCAGTTCTGGAACTACCGGCTCACCCGCGAGCCGGACGCGACCCTGCGCGTGCAGCGCGGCCTGCTCACCACGCGGTCCGTCTCCGTGGAGGAGCAGCGCCTGCGCGGCGTCGACATCCAGGAGCCGCTGCTGGTGCGCGCGGGCAAGGGCGCGAAGGCAGTGGCGGTGACGACGGGCCTGGGCTCGAAGGGCGAGAGCAACCTGCTGCTGCCGCCCGCGCCGATCGAGGTGGCGCACCAGGTCACCCGCGACGTGCTGAAGGTCGACGACGACCCGACGACGAGGACCCTGCGCCCGCACCCGTTCGCGGCGCTGCGGCGCAGCCTGGTCCGGCACGTCGTGCCGTGGGTCGTGATCGCCGCCGGACTCGCGGTCTGGGCCCCGTCGTGGGCCTGGCCGATCCCGGTGGCGATCATCCCGTTCGCCGCGCTGGTGGGCTGGGACAACTACCGCTCGCTCGGCCACGCGCTGGACGACCGGTACCTCATCACCCGCAACAACTCGTTGGTGCGCAGCACCGTCGCGTTGCAGCGCACCGGCATCATCGGCTGGCGCATCCGGCGGTCGTTCTTCCAGCGCCGCAGCGGGTTGATGACGATCGGTGCCACCACGGCGGCCGGTGCGGGCGTCTACCACGTGACGGACGTCGGCGAGGCGGACGGCCTGCTGCTGGCGGACGCGGCGGTGCCGGACCTGTTGCGCCCCTTCCTGGCCGAAAAGTCCACAGAGGACTGAAAGCCCGCGGTCAGGCGCTGCGGAACGTCTGCCGGTAGGCGCTCGGGGACACCCCGATCGTCGCCGCCAGCTGCTGCCGCAGCGCCGCGCCGGTCCCGAACCCGGCGTGGTTCGCGACCTGGTCGATCGGCAGGTCGGTGGTCTCCAGCAGGTGCCGGGCGCGCTCGACGCGCTGCTGGGTGAGCCACTGGCCGGGCGACATGCCCGTCTCCGCGCGGAACCGGCGGGTGAACGTGCGCACGCTCATCCGCACCTGCGCGGCCATCGCGGCGAGGTCGAGCGGCTCTTGGAGGCGTTCCAAGGCCCACTCGCGGGCGAGCGCCGTCGACGTGTCCGGGTAGCTCGGCACCGGCCGGTCGACGAACTGCGACTGGCCGCCCTGCCGCCACGCCGGGACGACGCAGTAGCGGGCGATCCAGTTGGCGACCTCGCTGCCGTGGTCGGACCGGATCACGTGCAGGCACAGGTCGATGCCCGCGGCGACGCCCGCCGAGGTGAGCACGTCGCCGTCGTCGACGAACAGCACGTCCGGGTTCAGCCGGACCTTCGGGTAGAGCGCCCGGAACTGGTCGGTGGCGCCCCAGTGCGTGGTCGCGGGCCTGCCGTCGAGCAGCCCGGCGGCCGCGAGCACGAACGCGCCCGTGCAGATCGACATGATCCTCGGCGCGTTCGTCGTGGTGAGGGCCTCCAGGACCGCCGGTTCGAGCCTGCCCTCGCGCGCCGGCGGGTAGTGGGTGCCCGGCACGAGCACGGTGTCCGCGTCTTGGAGCGCCTCCAAGCCGTGGTCCGGCGTGATGGTGAAGCCACCGGTCGTCGGGATCGGGCGGCGGTCCGGCGAGCAGACGACCACCTCGTAGAGGTCCGCGAGCCGGGCGAACATGTGCGTCGAGGTGCCGATGTCGAACGCGACGGACTGGTCGAGCGCCAGGACGGCGATCCGGTGCATGGCCCGATTCTTTCACATGTTGGCTTTTCGGCCACTGGCCGCCCGATCGCCGCTCGCCGAACCTTGTCGTCGTGAGAATGCATTGGGCCTGGGTTGTCGCGGGTGTGTCCTTCATCGCCCTGGTGGGCGCGGCGTCGTTCCGCGCGGCGCCGGGTGCGTTGATCGAACCGTTGCGGGCCGAGTTCGGCTGGTCGACCGGCACGATCTCGCTGGCCATCTCGATCAACCTGCTGCTCTACGGGCTGACCGCTCCGTTCGCCGCCGCGCTGATGGACCGCTTCGGCGTGCGGGTCGTGGTGACCTGGGCGTTGACGATGGTCGCGATCGGCAGCGGGCTGACCGTGTTCATGACGGAGTCGTGGCAGCTCGTGCTGCTCTGGGGCGTCGTCGTCGGGCTCGGCACCGGGTCGATGGCGCTCGCGTTCGTCGCGACGATCACCGGCCGGTGGTTCGTCCGGCACCGCGGCCTCGTCACGGGGGTGCTGACGGCGGGCGGCGCGGCCGGTCAGCTGGTGTTCCTGCCGACCGTCGCGTGGCTGTCCGAGAGCTACGGCTGGCGGCCCGCGTCGCTGGTCATCTGCATCGCGGCGCTGGCCGTGGTGCCGCTGGCCGCGTTCTTCCTGCGCGAGTACCCGCGCGACGTGGGCCTGCTGCCGCTCGGCGCGAGCGAGGACACTCCCCCGCCGCCGTCCGGTGGTGCCGCCCGGCGGGCGCTCGGCGGGCTGGTGCACGCCGCGAAGACCCGGCCGTTCTGGTTGCTGGCCGGTGGGTTCGCGATCTGCGGCGCGTCCACGAACGGTCTGGTCGGCACGCACTTCATCCCCGCCGCGCACGACCACGGCATGCCGACGACGACCGCCGCGGGCCTGCTGGCGCTGGTCGGCGTGTTCGACATCGTGGGCACCATCGCGTCCGGCTGGCTGACCGACCGCGTCGACTCACGGCTGCTGCTCGCGTCCTACTACGCGCTGCGCGGCCTGTCGCTGATGCTGCTGCCGCAGCTGTTCGGCGAGGCCGCGCACCCGTCGATGCTGGTGTTCATCATCTTCTACGGTCTCGACTGGGTGGCGACCGTGCCGCCGACCGTGGCGTTGTGCCGCCAGTACTTCGGCCTGTCCGGGCCCGTCGTGTTCGGCTGGGTGTTCGCCTCGCACCAGCTCGGCGCCGCGCTGGCCGCGTCCGCCGCGGGCCTGACCCGCGACCACCTGGGCAGCTACGACCTGGCCTGGTACGTCGCGGGTGCCCTCTGCATCGGCGCGGCGGCGCTGTCAGCGTCGCTTGCGCGAGGTTCCGAAGACGCCCCGCGTGATCTCGCGCGCCAGGGTGCTGCCGGCTGACCGCAGGAACGACTTCACGGCGGTGTTGCCCAGCACCTTCTCGACGAGCCCCGGTTCCTCCTTCTCCTGCCTGCGCGGAGGAGGTTCCGGGGCCTTCTCCTGAGGCGGAGGCGGTGCGACCTTCTTCATCAGCTGCTCGTAGGCCGACTCGCGGTCGACGGTCTCCGCGTACTTGCCGTGCAGCTCCGACTCCGCCGCCGCCTGTTTGATCGCGTCGTCGCCGATGGTGTCCATCAACGACCGGGGCGCCCGCAGCCGCGTCCAGGCGACCGGCGTCGGAGCGCCCTTCTCGCTCAGCACCGTGATGATCGCCTCGCCGATGCCGAGCGACGTGAGCGCCTTCTCCAGGTCGTAGTGCGGTGTCGTCGGGTACGTCTTCACCGTGCGCGCCAACGCCTTCTGGTCGTCCGGCGTGAACGCGCGCAACGCGTGCTGGACCCGTGCGCCGAGCTGCGACAGCACCTCGTTCGGGACGTCGGTCGGCAGCTGCGTGCAGAAGAAGACGCCGATCCCCTTGGACCGGATGAGCTTCACGGTCCGGGTGATCTGGTCGAGGAACGCCTTGGACGCGTCGGCGAACAGCAGGTGCGCCTCGTCGAAGAAGAAGACCAGCTTGGGCTTCTCGACGTCGCCCTCCTCCGGCAGCGTCTCGAACAGCTCGGCCAGCAGCCACATCAGGAACGTGGAGAACAGGGCCGGGTTGCCTTGCAGCTCCGCCAGCTCCAGCAGGCTGATGACACCCCGGCCGCCGCGCTGGCGCATCAAATCCGCCGGGTCGAGCTCGGGTTCGCCGAAGAACCTGTCCCCGCCCTGCGCCTCCAGGTTCACGAGCGCCCGCAGGATCACCCCCGCCGTCGCGCCGGAGACCCCGCCGATGCCCTTCAGGTCCTCCTTGCCCTCGTCGCTCGTGAGGTGCTGGATGACGCTGCGCAGGTCCTTCGTGTCGAGCAGCGGCAGGCCCCGCGAGTCGGCCCAGTGGAAGATCAGGCCGAGCGTCGACTCCTGGGTGTCGTTCAGCCCCAGCACCTTCGACAGCAGGATCGGCCCGAAGCTCGTGACGGTCGCCCGCAGCGGCACGCCGAGGCCGCCGGTGCCGATCGACAGGAACTGCACGGGGAAGGACTGCGGCTGCCAGTCGTCGCCGGTGTCCTGCGCGCGGGACGTGGTGCGGTCGCTCACCTCGCCCTGCCGCGACAGCCCGGACAGGTCGCCCTTCACGTCCGCCATGAGCACCGGGACGCCGTTGGCGGACAGCTGTTCGGCGAGCAGCTGCAGGGTTTTCGTCTTCCCGGTACCGGTCGCGCCCGCGACGAGCCCGTGCCGGTTGACCATGGACAACGGGATGCGGACCTGTGCGGCGGGTTCGACGGTTCCGTCGACCAGCACCGCGCCCAGCTCGATGGCCGCGCTCCCGGAGGCGTAGCCCGCAGCGATCTCACCCTGAGCCGTCATGCACGGGGAGCGTAACCGTGTTGCCGCACGCCGCCACTCGAAGCCGGGCGCCGCGCAGTAATGTTCCCGGGGTGATGGATCGTCTGGTGTGGATCGACTGCGAGATGACCGGACTCGACCTGGGCAAGGACGCTCTGATCGAGATCGCGGCACTGGTCACGGACGCCGAGCTCAACGTGCTCGGCGACGGCGTGGACATCGTGATCCACGCGGACGACGAAGTGCTCGCCTCGATGCCGGAAGTCGTCATGGAGATGCACGCCAAGTCGGGCCTGACCGAGGAGGTGCGCGCCTCCGCGGTGACGCTGGAGGAGGCAGAGGCCGCCGTGCTGGCCTACATCAAGGAGTGGGTGCCGGACCCGCGCACCGCTCCCCTGGCCGGCAACTCCATCGCCACCGACCGCGGCTTCATCGCCCGCGACATGCCCGCGCTCGACGCGCACCTGCACTACCGCATGGTCGACGTGTCGTCGATCAAGGAGCTGTGCCGGCGCTGGTACCCGCGCATCTACTACGCGCAGCCGGGCAAGGGCCTCGCGCACCGGGCGCTCGCCGACATCGTCGAGTCGATCCGGGAGCTCGCCTACTACCGGCGCACGGCGTTCGTGCCGCAGCCGGGACCGACGACCGAACAGGCCCAGGCCGTGGCCGCTGACCTGCTGAAGAACGTCAAGTAGCCCCCCGATTTCAATATCGGTAGCTGCCGTTGCTATGCTTTCCTCGCCGGTCAACGACCGGCGATGGTGGGTGTAGCTCAGCCGGTAGAGCACTGGGTTGTGATCCCAGGTGTCGCGGGTTCAAGTCCCGTCACTCACCCTTTGTCGAAAGGCCCTCGCGATCGCGGGGGCCTTTCTTCACGTCCGGGGAGCTTCTTCATGACCACTCTTGTCGCCAAGGACCTCGCCGCCGGACACGGTGACCGCGTCCTGTTCTCCGGCCTCGACCTCGTGGTCGCTCCCGGCGACGTCATCGGGCTCGTCGGCGTGAACGGCGCCGGCAAGTCGACGTTGCTCAAGACCCTCGCCGGGCTGGTCCCCGCCGAGTCGGGCCGGATCACGCTGAACCCGCCGTCCGCGTCCATCGGCCACCTGCCCCAGGAGCCGGAGCGCCGTGAGGGCGAGACGCTGCGGGACTTCCTGGCCCGCCGCACCGGTGTCGCGGCTGCCCAGGCCGCGCTGGACGCCGCCACCGAGGCGTTGACCGCGGGCAACGACGAGGGCTACTCCGACGCGCTGGACCACTGGCTCGCCCTGGGCGGCGCGGACCTGGAAGAGCGCTCCCAGGAAGTCCTCGACGACATCGGCCTGGCCGTGGGCCTGGACGCGCTGATGACGTCGCTGTCCGGCGGTCAGGCGGCACGGGCGGGCATGGCGTCGTTGCTGCTGAGCCGGTACGACGTGTTCCTGCTCGACGAGCCGACCAACGACCTCGACCTGGACGGCCTGGAACGGCTGGAGAAGTTCGTCACCGGCCTGCGCGCCGCGACGGTGCTGGTGTCGCACGACCGCGAGTTCCTCGCCCGCACGGTGACGAGCGTGCTGGAGCTCGACCTGCACCAGAACGCCGTGCACCTCTACGGCGGCGGCTACGAGTCGTACCTGGAGGAACGGGCGCGGGCCCGGCAGCACGCCCGTGACGACTACGAGGAGTTCGCCGACACCAAGGCGTCGCTGGAGGCCCGTGCCCGGATGCAGCGGGCGTGGATGGAGAAGGGCGTGAAGAACGCCCGGCGCAAGGCGGGCGACAACGACAAGAACGCCCGCAAGTTCCGCGCCGACGCCACCGAGAAGCAAGCGTCGAAGGCCAGGCAGACCGACCGCATGATCGAACGGCTGGACGTCGTCGAGGAGCCCCGCAAGGAGTGGGAGCTGCGGATGGAGATCGCCGCGGCCCCGCGGTCCGGTGCGGTCGTGGCGTCGTTGCGGGCGGCCGTGGTCGAGCGCGGCGGGTTCCGGCTCGGCCCGGTGGACCTGCAGGTCGACTGGGCGGACCGGGTCGCGATCACCGGGGCGAACGGTGCCGGCAAGTCGACGCTGCTGGCCGCGTTGCTGGGCCGGGCGGAGCTGACCTCCGGCTACGCGACGCTGGGGTCCGGCGTCGTGGTCGGCGAGGTGGACCAGGCCCGCGGACTGTTCCTCGGCGACCTGCCGCTCGCCGACGCGTTCGAGCAGGCCGTGCCGGAGATGACGCCCGCCGACGTGCGGACGCTGCTCGCGAAGTTCGGGCTGAAGGCGGCGCACGTGCGGCGTCCGGCGGCGTCGCTGTCACCGGGTGAGCGGACGCGGGCGGCGCTCGCGCTGTTGCAGGGCCGCGGGGTCAACCTGCTGGTGCTGGACGAGCCGACGAACCACCTCGACCTGCCCGCGATCGAGCAGTTGGAGCAGGCCCTGGACAGCTACCCCGGCACGTTGCTGCTCGTGACGCACGACCGCCGGATGCTGGAGGCCGTGCGGGTGAACCGTCACCTGACCGTCGCGAACGGCCAGGTGACGGTTTCCTAGCGCTCTAGCGGTTGCCCTGCACCCAGGTGCTCCAGGGCACCTGCCAGTCGCCGAAGCCGTCCCACTCCTGCAACGGCGGGCCACCGGAGTTGGTGACGATCACCACGTCGCCCTGCTTGCTGTTGTCGAACACCCACTTGGCGTTCTCCTGCGACAGGTTCAGGCAGCCGTGGCTCACGTTGCGGTGCCCCTGGTCCCCGACCGACCACGGCGCGCCGTGGAAGAAGATGCCGCTGTTGGACATGCGGTACGCCCAGTCGACCGGGGTGCGGTAGCCGCCGTTCTCCAGCGCCAGGCCGTACGTGGTCGAGTCCATGACCATGTGGGAGTACTTCTCCATCAGCACGTACGTGCCGGTGGGGGTGGCGTCGGCCGGCTTGCCCATCGAGGTCGGCATGGTCCGCACGACCTGGCCGTTGACCTTCACGTTCACCTGGTGCGTCTGCCCGTCGGCCTCGTAGATGACCTCGTCACCGACGGTCGTGGTGATCGTGCGGTCCTCCTGGCCGTAGATGCCGTCACCGACGTGCTTGCCGTAGACCTTGATGTTCATCGTGATCTTGGTGCCCGGCTTCCAGAACTTCTCGGGACGCCAGTGCACCTCCTTCTTGTTGAACCAGTAGAAGGCGCCCTCGACCTTGGGCTCGGTGGTGATCTCCAGCATCTTCTCGGCGGCGACCTTGTCGGCCACCGGCTCGTCGAAGTAGAAGGCGAGCGGCTGCCCCACCCCGATCGTGGTGCCGTCCTGCGGGTTCACCGACACGTAGGTGAGCGTGCGCGGCTTCACCGTCGTGAAGGACGACTCCTTGGTCTCGGTCTTGCCGTCCGCGCCGGTCGCCGTGGCGCTCAGCTTGTACGTCTTCGAGTACCCGAGCGGCTCGGTGTTGGTCCACTGCGTCGACTCGGGGTTCATCTTCCCCTCGACGACCTTGCCGTCGGCGTTGGTGAGCTTGACGTCGGTGAGCTTCCCGTCCGCCGCCGTGGCGATCACCGGCAGCCCGGGAGACACGTCCGCGGCACCGTCGTTGAGGGCCAGCGTCAGCGTGACCGGTTTCGGCGGAGGAGGAGCGGCGCTCGACTCCCCACCGGCGCCCATGGTCGCCCCGCCGTCATCCCCGCCCGAACAGCCTGCGATCAGAATCACAGCGAGTCCCGCCGCGACCACCCCGCGACCGCGCCTGCCCCACATCGCCATCGACGCACTTCCGATCTGTCTTGTCGCCACTCCCGGAACCGCCTGCACGAAGCGTTCAGCGTCCCCCTAATCAGGGGACGCCCAGTAGTGGTCAGAAGTTGCCCGAGTGGCCGGATCGTTACGCGGTCGATGCACCCCCACACCCCGGCTGACCAGCCGATTGGGAGTGCGCGTCGGCCATGTGCTAACGTTCTTCACGTCGGAACGCGAGTTACCGGCACACAAACAAGCGCCGCTAGCTCAGTTGGTTAGAGCAGCTGACTCTTAATCAGCGGGTCCGGGGTTCGAGTCCCTGGCGGCGTACACCGGAGAAGCGGGTGGAGATTCGTCTCTACCCGCTTTTTCGCGTTTCCGGACTCATCTTCATTCGTCGCTGTGGATCATGATTTGCGACCCGCAAGACATTGCCTGACGCGTCGATCAGCGACCCTGGCCCGTTAGGCCGTTCGGGCCCAGCTCGTCCAAAACGCCGTTCCACGCCACCCCCGCTGTGATGATGGGCGCAAGGGGGAATGCGTCGTGATCGGTGGAAGCCCGGAGCAGGTTGAGCGCCAGATCGAGGACTGGGCGCAGCAGGCTGAGCAGAAAGCTCAGCGTTATCAGCAGATGAGCGCGGCGGTCTCGGCCGTCAGTGCCACCGAGTCGTCGCCGGACGGCGTGGTCAAGGTGACCGTGAACGCCTCCGGCGCGATGTCGGCGCTGGAGCTGACCGACCGCATCCGCGAGCAGAGCGGGTCCGCGGTGGCCGCGCAGATCATGGCGTGCGTCCAGCGGGCGCAGGCCAAGCTCGCCGGCCAGGTCGCGGCGGCCATGCAGGCCACCATCGGCGACGAGCAGTCGACGATCGACACCGTCGTGTCCGGTTACGAACAGCGCTTCCCCGAGCCGGTCAGCCCTGCCACCAGCACCTCCCCCGGATACAAGCGCATCGGTGAGCTGGAGGACGACACACCGCCTCCACCGGTGGAACGACGGCAGCCGCAACGCCGTCCGCGTGACGAGGACGACGACTTCGACGGCGGTTCTTACCTGCGTTGATGCCTGCGGCCAATCCACAGGGGAGGGGATTGTCGTGACCGGATTCGAGCTGGTGCCGGAGGAACTGCGTGCGCACGCGGCGCGCCTGGACGGGATCAGGGACAAGCTGTCGACGGCGCTCGACGCCGCGCGCACGGTCAGCCTGCCGACCGGGGCGTACGGCGTGATCTGCCAGTTCTTCCCGCCGATGGTCGATCCCGTCGAGCAGATGGGCATGGACGCCATCTCCGAGGCCGTGTCCGCGATGGAGTCGACGGCGACCGGGATCCGCGAGACGGCGACGGCGTACGAGGCGGTCGACGAGACCAACAGCCAGGCGTTCGGCTCATGAGCAACCCGCTGGTCGCGCAACGCCAGGACTCCACCACCGGCGTCACCGGCATCGGCATCCTGGAGTCGGTCAACGACGTCAAGTCCGGCATCGAGTCGGGGTCGTGGCTCGAAGCGGGACTCGGGCTCGCCGGTGCCGGCATGGAGGCGCTCGGGCTGATCACCGACCCGGTCGGCACGCTGTTGTCGTACGCGGTGTCGTGGCTGATGGAGCACGTCAAACCGTTGTCGGACGCATTGGACTGGCTGGCGGGTGATCCGGACACGATCGCGTCGTACGCGGCGACGTGGAGGAACGTGTCGGCCGCGATCGGCACGGCCACGCAGGACTTCACGCGTGAGGTCGAGACCGGGACCTCCGGCTGGACCGGCGCGACCGCGGACGCCTACCGGGCCAGCGCGAAGGCCGAGGCGGAGCACCTGGCCGGCGCGGCGGACGCGGCGGGCACCGTCGGCACGGTGGTCGAGGTCGTCGGCGTGCTGGTCGGTGTGGTGCGGGAGACGGTGCGGGACCTGATCGCGGAGTGCATCGCGACGTTGATCGCGCGGATTCCGCGGTGGATCGCGGAGATCGCGGGCACGCTGGGCATCGGCACCGCCGCCGTGTTGCCGGAGGCGATCGCGTTGATCGCCAAGTGGGTGCGGCGGATCAGCGAGTTCATCCAGAAGCTGGTGCGGTCGATCGGCAAGCTCCAGCCGTTGCTGAAGAAGCTGGACGAGATCTGGGCGGCGATCAAGAAGGGGCTCGGGTCGCTGCGCAGGGGTGCCAAGGGTGTCGATGGCGTGCACGCTCCCGATGGCGTACGTCCGTCCTCTGTGGACGCCCCCGGCACGCCCCACAGCTTGCCCGGTACGACCAGCCCGTCCGGCACCACGTCTCCGTCGAGCGCGCCGGACACGACGTCACCATCGAGCACGACCTCGCCGTCCAGCACCTCAAGTGCGACAAGTTCCAGCCCGACAAGCTCCAGCCCGCCGAGCAGCAGTCCGGACGCGACCTCGCCCAGCGGCAACAGCTCGTCCAGCTCCTCGCCCGGTTCGGCGAAGCCCGGCTCGTCGCCGGACGCCGACAGCCCGAGCCGGCCGGACAACCCGGACACCACCAGGGCTCAGGAACCGAACCGCGTCTGCGAGAACGACCCGATCGACGTCGCCTCCGGCGAGATGGTGCTCGGGCAGTCCGATGTGGAACTCCCGGGCGTTCTGCCGCTGGTCGTCCGGCGAACGCACGTCTCGTCGTACACGGCGGGAACCGTGTTCGGTCGATCGTGGGCGAGCTCGTTGTCGCAGCGCGTCGAAGCGGACGCCAAGGGACTGGTGTTCGTCGCGGACGACGGCATGATCCTCGTCTACCCGAACCCGCAGGCCACCGAGGTGCTGCCGGTGACAGGGCCGCGCTGGCCGTTGTCCCGGACTTCCAGCGGGTATCTGGTGCAGCGCACGGACAACGGCCAGAAGCTTCACTTCGCCGACACCGGCCATCTGGAGGCGATCACCGACCGCGGCGACCACCACCGGATCGACTTCGAACGGCACCCGTCCGGTGACCTCAAAGCTGTCCGGCACAGCGGCGGCTACCACGTCGACGTCGACACCGAAGGTGGCCGGATCACCGAGCTGCGGCTGCGCAACCCGGAGACCGGCGAGGGCACCACACTCGTCAAGTACCGCTACGACCACAACGGCAACCTGTTCGCGGTCTTCAACTCCTCCGGTCAGGCACTGACGTTCGACTACGACGCCGACGGCAGGATCGTGCGGTGGATCGACCGCAACGGCGGCTGGTACCGCTACCGCTACGACGCTCAGGGCCGTTGTACCGCGAACGAAGGAGCCGACGGGTTCCTCGACGGCTCCTTCGAGTACGAGCAGGGCGTCACCCGGTTCACGGACGCGCTGGGCAACGTCACCAAGTACGTGATCAGCCGGCGCGGCCAGATCCTCGCCACCACCGACCCGCTCGGCAACACCACCACGCAGGAATGGAACGAGCGCGACCAGCTGGTGTCCAAAACGGACCCGTTGGGCCGGACGGATCGTTACGAGTACGACGAACGCGGCAACCTCACGGTGTGGACCCGGGCTGACGGCACCCAGCTGCGCGCCGAGCACGACGACAACGGCCGTCCGCTCGTCACGATCGACCCCGACGGCGCGATCTGGCGGCGCACCTACGACGAGGCGGGCCGGGTCACGTCGGTCACCGGCCCCACGGGCGAGCTGACCCGGTGCGAGTACGACGAGCTCGGTCAGCTCGCCGCTGTGACCGACCCGCTCGGCCGGGTCCGGCGGACCGAGAGCAACCGGCTCGGCCTGCCGGTGCAGGAGATCGACCCCGACGGCCGGATCACCCGCTACCACCGCGACCACTTCGGCCGCGTCACCACGATCATCGAACCCGGTGGCCGGGTCACGAAGCTGACGTGGACGGTGGAGGGCAAGCTGCTCAGCCGCACCGGCGGCGACGGCGCGACCGAGGTGTGGCGCTACGACGGTGAGGGCAACCAGGTCGAGTACCGCGACGCCACCGGGCGGTTCAGCACCGAGACGGCGACGCACTTCGACCTGCCGCGCACCAGAACGTTCCCGGACGGCTCGCGGCTGGTCTTCTCCTACGACAAGCTGCTGCGGCTCACCTCGGTCACCAACGCGCACAACCAGGTCTGGCGCTACGAGTACGACGCGGCCGGGCGGTTGGTGGCCGAGCACGACTTCAACGGCCGCACGATCCGCTATCGCCGCGACGCCGCCGGTCAGCTGGTCGGCAAGGTCAACGGCCGCGGCGAGGAGATCGCGTACCTGCGCGACAACGTGGGCAAGGTCCGCGAACGCCGTTTCGGTGACGTGGTCGAGACGTTCGAGTACGACCCGGTAGGGCGGCTCATCCGCGCCCGCAACCGCGACGCCGATGTGGTCCTGCGCCGCGACCCGCTCGGCCGTGTGCTGGAGGAGAGCGTCAACGGCCGGGGCGTGTTGTCGACGTTCGACGCGATCGGCCGCCGTACTTCCCGCACGACCCCGACCGGCGTGCTTTCCCGTTGGCGGTACGGCACTTCAGCGCTCGCCGAACAGCTGCACACCGGCAGCCACACGATCTCGTTCGGCTACGACGCCGCAGGCCGCGAGACCGCCCGCACCGTCGACGCGCTGACCGCCATCACCCGCGGCTGGGTCGGCGAACGCCTCGACACGCAGGCAGTCGCGGTGCACGACGTCGAGGTGCAGCGCCGCCGTTACCACTACGACCGGGCCGGAACCGTTGTCGGCGTCGACGACCTGCTCGCCGGCGACCGCCGGATGGCGCTGGACGACGGCTCCCGCATCACCGAGGTCACCGGCCCCGGCTGGCACGAGCGTTATGCCTACGACGCGACCGGCAACATCACCAGCGCCGTGTGGCCCGGCGGTGGCGAAGCGCAGGGCCCGCGCCAGTACGCGGGCGCGGCGTTGATGGCGGCCGGCAACATCCGCTACCGGTACGACGACCAAGGCCGCGTGGTCCAGCGGCAGCGCAAACGCCTGTCCGCCAAGCCCGACACGTGGCACTACACCTGGGACGCGGACGACCGCCTGGTCGAGGTCGTCACCCCGGACGGCGTGCGCTGGCGCTACCTCTACGACCCGCTCGGCCGTCGCATCGCCAAGCTACGCGCCGATGGTCTTGAACGCGTCGACTTCTGCTGGGACGGCCTGGTCGTCGCCGAGCAGATCACCACGGCAGGCACCGCGACGACGTGGGACTGGGAACCGGGCACGTTCAACCCGATCTGCCAGACCGAACGCGTGCGCGGCGCGGACCAGGCGTGGTTCGACCGCGAGTTCCACTCGATCGTCACGGACCTGGTCGGCGCGGTCTCCGAACTGGTGTCCGCCGACGGCACAGTGGCGTGGCGCCGCCAGGCCAACATCTGGGGCGCTTCCCGGGGTGCGGCTCCGACGCCGTTGCGCTTCCCCGGCCAGTACTACGACGCCGAGTCCGGCCTGCACTACAACAACGCCCGCTACTACGACCCGGAGACCGGCCGCTATACGTCGATCGACCCGCTGGGGCTGGCACCCGCGCCGAACCCGCAGGCGTACGTGCCGAACCCGTTGTCCGCGACCGACCCGATGGGCATGTCGCCGTGTCGCACGTTCTACAGCGTGCAAGGTCCGTCCGACGCCGATCGTCTGCTGAACCACGGCGGCGAACCGTGGCCGTCCGGCGTCGATCCTCAGGGCCGCCCGCGTTCGGAGCTCGGCGAAGGTCTGTACGCCTGGGAGAACCGGGCGCAGGCCGAGCGGTATCTGGAGAACGTGAGCGGCAGGCCGGGTGGACCGTCCGACTTGGAGATCATCGAGCACCGGATCCGGGGCGAGGACTACGACAACCTGCGGCACGCCGACATGACCACAATGGACGATGACGCGGCCACTGACCTGTGGAACTCGGGCGGCAACCACGACTACGATCACGTCACGCGCGGAACGGGCCGTTACGGCAACGAGCACTACTTCCGCGGCTCGGTGTTCCACCTGTTCACCAACACCAGGAGCACGTGATGTTCGATGGCCGCACCGGTGAGTTCGTGCTGAAGCGGCAAAAGGGCGGCGTCGGGTACTTCGGGCAGGTCCGGGTGCGAGTGGTCGCCGGGGTGGAACCTGTCGTGTGGCAGGTGGATCCGGCGGATTCCTCGTCGTTGCAGCCGGGGACCGACCACGAGCTCGTCGCGGCCGCGCTGGCCGGGGTGGCTGACGGGCTGCGGCTGGTGGCCGAGGCAGGAGTGGACGTCACCGGGTGGTCGGCCGAGGTGGTGCACGTGCAGCTGAACTTCACGGACATCGAGGAGTCAGCGGTGCGGGCGGCGGGTGCGCTGGCGGTCGGCGACGCGTTCGAGGTGGGGATGGAGCCGGTCTTCGACGGCGGATGGACGGCCCGGCTGGCGGGCTGAACGCCTGCGGCGCGGTGGACGCCGATGCTGTCACCTCGGTGCGAACACGACGCTCACCGGCGCGGATGCCTCGCCACCCCCGGTGTCCTGCACGAAGAGGACCATCACCGCGAGGAAGACGAGCAACAAGAGGACGCCCACCAGCGCGATGATCCGGCCTCGGCGCGAGCCGGCGCCGCGACGGTCCCCCACCTCCGCCACTGCCGGCGGCGACGCCACGGACAGCCCGGCGTCCTCTGGCGATCTTCCCGGACTTGCGCAGCCTCGACAGCAACGGATACATCGCGCCCTCGCTCGCCGTCAGCCGCAGCTCGTCGCTGATCCGGCGGAGCAGCTCCGTGCTGTACATCTCGCGCTCCGCGACCAGCGCGAGCACGCAGTACTCGAGCGTGCCGCGCAGCAGTGCCGTCGTCACCGGCTCCTCAGCCACGCCATACACGGTGGCTTGCGACGCAAGGGGTGTCGCCGTGGGGGTGGTCCGGCGTCGCCCGATCAGGTTCGGTGCCGCGCTACCGCGACAGCGTCCGCAGGTCCTCGAACGCCTGCAGCAGGTGTGCGTCCAGGCCGGTGGAGGGCTCGGCGAGCCACCGCGGGACCGCGTGGTGGCAGGCGGCCCAGCCGGTGCGGGCGGCCAGGACCGCGAGGCCGTCGGGGACGCCACGGTCACGCAGGCCGCGCACGACGACCTCGATCAAGCCGTCGTGCTTGGCCAGCTCCCGTTCGCGCAGCGCCGGGGTCACGGCGACTACTTCACCGCCGAGGCCGGCGCACGGGCCGACGAGGTCTGGCGCCGGGCCTGACGCGTCATCTCGCCCCGGTGCCTTCGAGGTAGCGCAGCACGGCCGTCACCCGCCGGTCCGCGCGGTCGTCCGGGGTGAGGTCGAGCTTCGCGAAGATGTTGCGGATGTGCTTGTGCACGCCGCCTTCGGTGACGCAGAGCTTCTCGGCGATGGCGGCGTTGCCGAGCCCTTCCGCCATCAGCGCGAGGACCTCCCGCTCCCGCGGGCTCAACCGGCCGAGGGCGCTGGTGTGCGGGTTGCGGGCCAGCAGCTGGCCGACGACCTCGGGGTCCACGGCGGTGCCGCCGCCCGCCACCCGGTGCAGGGCGGTGAGGAACTCGTCGACCCGGCCGACCCGTTCCTTCAGCAGGTAGCCGAGGCGATTGGCGCCGCCGGTCAGCAGCTCGGTGGCGAACGCCTGTTCCACGTACGCCGAGAGCACGAGCACCGCCAGGCCGGGGCGGCGGCGTCGTGCCTCGACGGCCGCCACGATGCCCTCGTCGGTGTGCGTGGGCGGCATCCGCACGTCGACGATGGCGACGTCCGGTTCGTGCTCGGTCACGGCGGCCAGGAACGAGCCAGGAGTGTCGGCGGTCGCCACCACGTCGAGCGACTCGGCGCGCAGCAGCAACGCCAGACCCTCGCGCAGCAACGGGTCGTCCTCCGCGATCACGATCCGCACGGCAGCTCCACTCGCATCGTCGTCGGTCCTCCCGACGGGCTGTCCAAGGTGAACCGGCCGTCGTACGCCTCCACCCGGCGGCGGATGCCGGCCAGACCCGACCCGCCGGTCTCGTCCGCGCCGCCCTTGCCGTCGTCGGTGATCCGCAGCCGCAGCCGGTCACCCGCTCCGGCCACCTCGACCACCGCCCGTGTGGCGCCGCTGTGCTTCGTGATGTTGGACAACGCCTCGGCCACCACGAAGTACGCGGTGGCCTCGACCGAGACCGCGCACCGGCCGGGGACGTCCACCACCATCTCGCACGGCACCGCGCAGCTGGTCGCGAGGCCCGTCAGGGCGCCGGAGAGCCCGCGGTCGGCCAGCACCGGCGGGAGGATGCTCCTGGCGACCGCGCGCAGTTCGGACAGCGCCTGCTCGGCGGCGTCCTGGGCGCGGTCGAGGGCGGCGTGCGCGGCGGCGGGATCGCGGTCCACGGCCCGCCGGACGGCGCCGAGCAGCACGTTCACCGCGACGAGCCGGTTCTGCGTGCCGTCGTGCAACGACCGCTCGATGCGGCGCAGCTCGGCGGCGTGCGCGTCCAGGGCGGCGGCACGGGTCGCGGTCAGCTCGGCGATCCGCAACGAGAGGTCGGCACCCGCGGGCGGCGCCAGCAGCTGGCGTCCCGGCCACTCCTGCAGCCGCACGAGCACCGGCCCCGCCACGACGAGGAGGGCGGCGTAACCGAACCCGGTCAGGGCCACGCCGAGCGCGCTGGGCAGGTCGGTGACGGCCCAGAAGATGAGGTCGGGCCTGTTGTCCGACGGCGGAAGCCGGTGGTACCAGAGCGGGTACGTCAGGTTCTGCACCGTGTAAGCGGGCAGCGCGAGCCCGAGGAACCCCGCCGCCAGGCCGAGGGTGGTGTGCAGCGGGAGCCAGGCCAGCTCGCGCAGCACCGTCACGTCGCGCAGGGCGGCCCGCGCCGAGCGCGGCACCGGTCCGGGGTCAAGCACGCCGAGCCGCGCCCGTTCCCGGTTCGCGACCGATCGCAGCGCCTGCAACGCCGCTGGCAGCAGCAGAACGCCGACGCCCAGGAGGCCGAGCACTGCGACCACGCCGAGCACGACGACGGCGGCCACCGCGAGCAACGCCGTGCCGAACCCGCCGACGAGGCGCACGACGACGTCGAGCGACGCCCGCAGACGCTCCCGGACCCGAGCCATGACACCTCCCCGGCCGGGACCCTAACCGACCTCGGGGCCGCCGGAAGCCCTTGCGGCGGAAGAGGGGTGCCTCCTGCACCCCGGTTCGTCCAGCAGGCTGGATTGTTCGCCCGGACGGACGCGAACAGACTCCGGTTCTTGTGAAATCCCTTTCTTCTCAACCGAAACACGCGCGGTACCGCCGCGTGGTCGCCACCACGGCGGCCGTGCTGGCCGCGGCCGGTGCCCTCGTGTTCGTCCCCGCCGGTCAGGCGGAACCCCGTCCCGACGCTCTTCAGCAGGGCATCGACAAGCTCGTCGGCCCCGACCGGCACCCCGGCGCGCTGGCGGCGGTGCGCGACCGGCACGGCCGGACCCGGCACTACACGGCCGGGGCGGGCGACCTGCGCACCGGCGCGAAGGTGCCGGTGAACGGCAGGGTGCGGATCGGCAGCGCCAGCAAGATGTTCGCCGCCGTGCTCGTGCTGCAGCTCGCCGGTGAGGGCAAGGTGGACCTCGACGCGTCGGTCGAGCAGTACCTGCCCGGAATGGTGCACGGCAAGAACGTCGACGCCTCGAAGATCACGGTCCGCCAGCTGCTCCGGCACGACAGCGGCCTGCCCGAGTACACCGACGCGTTGTTCCCCCGCATCGAAACCCTGCTGGAGTACCGGGACGTCTACTTCGAGCCGCGGCAGCTGGTCGACCTGGCCAACGGCATGGAGGAAGGCCGTCCTTCCGGCGGCGGGTGGTCCTACAGCAACACGAACTACGTCCTGGCCGGTCTCATCGCCCAGCGGGTCACCGGACGCCCGTTCGACGAGTTGGTGACCACCAGGGTCATCCAGCGGATCGGCCTGCGCGACACCTACGCGCCCGCGGTCGGCGAACGCGACCTGCACGGCCGGCACGCGCGGGGCTATCAGCGCGACATGGCGACCGACGAGCTCGTCGACATCACGCGGATGGACCCGGGCTGGGGCTGGGCCGCGGGCCATCTGGTGTCCACTCCCGACGACCTCAACACGTTCCTGCGCGCACTGCTGGACGGGAAGCTGCTCGCACCGGCGCAGCTGGCCCAGATGCGCGACACGATCCCGCTGGACCCGGAGGCGCCCTCGGGCGCGGGCTACGGACTCGGCTTGTTCCGGCTGCCGTTGAGCTGCGGTGTGGTCGCGTGGGGCCACGGCGGCGACATCCAGGGCTACTCGACCGTCAACGGTGCCACCGAGGACGGCCGCACGGCCACCCTCGTCGTCACGTCGCTCAACGGTTCGGTGAAGGACAAGTCCGTCGCCGCCGACCGCAGCGCGCTGCTGGATGCCGCGCTGTGCAAGAGCTGACGACCATCGGGGTGGTGCTGGCTGTACCCCGGTTGGGCAGTGCGCGGGATCGTGCGGACGCGGGCGCCGCCGAAAGACTGTGCGTGTTCGCAAGTCAGTCCTATTTGGAGAGTGCGTCTTGTTGAAAGGTCTGAGAACCCGCACGGGTTCCGTGCGCGGGCGGCGTGGCGTGGTCGCCGCCGCGCTGGCGGCGGTGGCGGTCGCGAGCCTCGGGGCCGTCTCGGTCGCCTCGGCGGGTCCGTCGGACAAGCCGCGGCCCGGTCACGACAGGGCGTTGCAGGCGGAGCTCGAAGCCATCGTCAAGGACGGCTCGGTGCCCGGTGTGCTCATGTCGGTGCGCGACCGCAACGGCCGGGTCACCGACTACACCGCCGGTGTCGGCGACATCCGCACGAAGTCGAAGGTCCCGGTCGACGGCCACGTCCGGATCGCCAGCATCACCAAGATGTTCACCGCGGTGGCGACCCTGCAGCTGGCCGGGGAGGGCAAGCTCGCGCTCGACGACACCGTGGAGAAGCACCTGCCGGGCCTGATCAGGGGCACCGGTGACGGCGCGTCCGTCCACGGCGGGAACATGACGGTCCGGCAGCTGCTCAACCACACGAGCGGCATGACCTCCGAGATGCCGTTGCTGTCGCAGGGCATCCTGCCGGTCAAGGACCGGTACTTCGAGGCACGCGAGCTGCTGGACGCCTCGCTGACGCGGGAGCCCGCGTTCGCGCCCGGCCAGGAGCGGGTCTTCTCCTACAGCAACACCGGTTACATCACGCTGGGCCTGCTGGTGCAGAAGGTCACCGGCCGTCCCCTCGCCGAGGTGATCACCGAGAAGATCATCAAGCCGGCCGGGCTGAAGGAGACCTACTACCCCGGCCCCGGTGACCGCGAGATCCGCTCGCCGCACCCCCGCGGGTACCTGTTCGAGAAGACGGACAAGGGCGAGCCGATCCCCGGCAAGCTGGTCGACATCACTCGGTTCGACCCGTCGATCGCCGGTGCCGCCGGTCAGATGATCGCGACCCCCAGCGACATCAACAAGTTCCTCGTCGCGCTGGAGAGCCGGCTGCTCAAGCCGCGCGAGCTCGCAGAGATGCGCAAGACGGTGGAGACGGCCCTGTTCCCGGGGTGGCGGTACGGCCTCGGCGTCATCGAGATGAAGCTCAGCTGCGGGATCACGGCCTATGGCCACGGCGGTGACGCGGACGGCTTCCAGACCCGTGCCGCGATCACGCCCGACGGCCGCGCGGTCACCATCGCCGCCACCAACGACGAGGCGGGCGTGATGGAGGTGATCTCGGTCTTCGACAAGGCGCTGTGCGCCAAGTAATGCCTTCCTGGGGTAAGGAAGGGCAGGCCGGGACTCGTCCCGGCCTGCTTGCTTGCGTTTCCGGTCAGTTCGCCGTGACCCGGCTGTCCAACCAGGACCGATAGCGGCGCAGTGCGGCGCGGCGCCGGCGGCGTTCCCAGAGCAACGCCATCGCCGGGTGCGCCTGCTTCGGGTTCGCGTCGCCCTTCGCCAGCGCGGCGATCCGGCAGTGCACGGTCGCCTGGGTGGCGGCCGCGGCGATCGCCTTGTCCCGCCACCGCACCGGGGTGACCTCCGCGGCGGCCTCCTCGCCGAGCAACCACCGTACGGGCAGGGTGGGATCGACGGCGAGGGCGGTCGCCACCCCCACCACGGCGGCACCACGCGCCAGCGCGCTCTCCGCGACCGTCCGGCGGCGCACCCCTCCCGTGATCATGATCGGCACCTTCGCGGTGGCGAGGATCGGCGTGGCCGCGTCGAGGAAGTACGCCTCCCGGGCCAGCGTGCTGCCGTCCGCCGCGTGCCCGTTGGTGGCCAGGCTTTCCAGCGAACCGCCGGACAGCTCGACCAGGTCGACCGCGAGCTCCGAGAGCATGTCCACGACCCGTGCCGCGTCGTCCGCGTCGAACCCGCCGCGCTGGAAGTCGGCGGTGTTGAGCTTGACGGCGACCGCGAACCCGCTGCTCACCTCGCGCCGGATGGCGGTGACGACGTCGAGCAGCAGGCGGGCCCGGTTGCGCAGGCTCCCGCCCCACCGGTCGGTGCGCCGGTTCGTCAGCGGCGACAGGAACTGGCTGATGAGGTACCCGTGCGCGGCGTGCACCTCCACGCCGGTGAACCCGGCGGCCTCGGCCATCCGCGCGGTGTCGGCGAACCTGCGCACGGTCTCCTCGATCCGCTCGGGCGTCATCGGCGCCGGCGGGGTGTAGAGGCGGGAGTACCGGCCGATGTCCACCGCGACGTCCGAGGCCGACCAGACCGGGCCGGGCAGGTCGGAGTTCACGACCCGGCCGGGGTGGTTGATCTGAAGCCAGACCTGGCCGCCGCCGGAGCGGGCCGCGCTCGCCCAGCGCCGGAACGGTTCCAGCGGGGTGTCGCGTTCCAGCACGACGTCCGCGGGCGCGGCCATCGCCCGGTGGTCGACCATCACGTGCCCGGTGATGAGCAGGCCCGCGCCGCCCTCCGCCCACCGCCGGTACAGCTCGGCGAGCTCCGGTCCCGGCAGCTGGCCGTCGGCGGCGAGGAACTCCTCCATCGCCGCCTTCGCGACGCGGTTGGGCAGCTTCGTGCCGTTCGGCAGCTCCAGCGGCGTGTCCAGACCCATCACGGCTCCCTTTGTGTTGACGCTGTCCACATTATGGACAGCGTCAACATAGCCCACCCGATATGTACACTGTCAAGATGAGTCGCACCGGCTATCACCACGGCGATCTGCGGGCGGGCCTGCTGGCCTCGGCGCTGGAACTGGTGGAGACGTCAGGGCCCGAGCAGCTGTCGTTGCGCGCCGTGGCCCGTGCGGCAGGCGTGTCGCCGAACGCGCCGTACAACCACTACGCGGACAAGGCAGCGCTGCTGGAAGCACTCGCCGAACACTGCTTCGACCAGTTGAGAGGCGAACTGGCTGCCGCCGTGTCCGCGGCCGATCCCGGCGACGAGATCACCGCCGTCGCGACCGCCGCCGTCCGGTACGCCCTCGGCCATCCCGGCCTGTACCGCCTGGCCGTCGCGCACCTGTGCAGCGACAACCCGCGGACGCGGGCCGCGGAGGACGCGATGAAGGCGGTGGTGGAGAACAGCGTCACCGCCGCGACCGGCCGTCCCGGTTCGGCGGCGCTCACCGCCGGGGTCTGGGCGCTCGCGCAGGGGCTCACGCTGTTGCTGGTGGACGGATCGCTGAAACCGCCGCCGCAGCAGGACGTCGACGAGTTCGTGCGCGAGGTCGTCCAGGAGACCCTCACCCTCGGACGGCCCGACTGACCCACGACGGCGCACCCCCGTGCTCGACGAGGGTGCGCCTCTGTGCGGATCGAGGCCGTCAGGCCGGGAGCAGCACCGTGTCGATCAGGTAGACGGTGGCGTTCGCGGTGCGCACGCCACCGCAGATCACGTTGGCGTCGTTGACCTTCAGCGCGTCGCCGGAACCGGTGACCTTCACGGTGCCGGACTGCACGGTCTTCTGGTCGCCCGCGATCTTGTCGGGCGTGATCTGACCGGGGACCACGTGGTAGGTCAGGATCTTGGTGAGCAGGGCGTCGTCGGTCTTGAGCGTCTCGATCGTCGCGGGGTCGATCTTCGCGAACGCCGAGTCGACCGGCGCGAAGACCGTGAACTCGCTGCCGTTCAGCGTCGACACCAGGTCGACCTTCGGGTTGAGCTTGCCGGACACCGCGCTGGTCAGGGTCGTGAGCAGCGGGTTATTGCCCGCCGCGACCGCGACCGGGTCTGCGGCCATGCCCTCCACGGAGCCCGCGCCGGACGGGACCTGCTTCGCGTAGTCGGCGCAGCCGGGGCCGACGAGGGTGCTCGCCGGATCGGCCATCGCCGACGACGAGGGCGCCGTCGAGGTGGCGACGGACGTGGTCGAAGAGTCGCCACTGGCGGCCGTGTCCTCCGAACCGCACGCCGCGCCGAACAGGGCGAGGGAGACGGCGCCGAGGGCCAGAGCGGTGCTGCGAACGGTCTTCTTCATGACGAGACATCTCCAAGGGGTCTTCGAGCGGGTTCCTGCCCGTGATTCGGGACCCCCCGAGAACCGGATGGGTGCGGTTACCATTCCGTTACCAACCGGCCGGGTGACAGGATCTGCGACATGGCCGATCTGCCCGAGCTCTACCGCGACCTGCACCGCCACCCCGAGCTGTCCCTGCAGGAGTTCCGCACGGCCTCCGTGCTGGCAGAAGCCGTGCGGGAGCTGGGGTTCGAGGTGACGACCGGCGTCGGCGGCACCGGCGTGGTGGGCGTGCTGCGCAACGGAGACGGTCCGGTCGTGCTGCTGCGCGCGGACATCGACGCCCTCCCCGTGGAGGAGGCGACGGGCCTGCCCTACGCGTCGACCGCCCGTGCCACCGACGCCGGGGGCGACCAGGTCCCGGTCGCCCACGCGTGCGGGCACGACATGCACGCCACCTGCCTGGTCGGCGCGGCGGAACGGCTCGCGCGGACGCGTGACGAGTGGAGCGGCACGGTCCTCCTCGTGTTCCAACCGGCGGAGGAACTCGGTCTCGGCGCCCGGAACATGGTGGAGGACGGCCTGTTCGACCGCTTCGGGACACCCGACGTCGTACTGGCCCAGCACGTCGGCCCGTTGCCGGCTGGCATGATCGCGCACGGCAGCGGCCCGGTGCTGGCGGCGTCGGACTCGGTGCACGTGACGCTGTTCGGCCGCGGCGGCCACGGGTCGGCGCCGGAGAACACCGTCGACCCGGTGCTGATGGCGGCGCACGTCGTCGTGCGGCTGCAAGGAATCGTCGCCCGTGAGATCGCACCGAGCGAACGCGCCGTGGTCACGGTCGGCCGGGTGCAGGCCGGCACCAAGGACAACATCATCCCCGAGACCGCCGAGCTGGGGATCAACATCAGGTCGTTCGACGACCACGTCCGAACCACCCTGCGCGACGCGGTCGAACGGATCGTCCGCGCGGAGGCACAGGCTTCCGGCGCACCACGCGAGCCGGAACTCACCTGGAGCGACGGCATGCCGGTGCTCGTGTCCGATCCGGACGCGACCGCCCGCACCGTGGCGGCGTTCACCGAGCACTTCGGCGCGCACAACCTGATCCCCGGCGCCGTCGTCAACGCCAGCGAGGACGTCGGCCACTTCGGCGCGGTGGCAGGGGCGCCGACGGTGTTCTGGTTCCTCGGCGGCATCGACTTCGGCACCCGCGAACCCGGCAGACCCGTGGCGATGAACCACTCCCCCGAGTTCGCACCCGACATCGAACCGACCCTCACGACCGGGGTCGACGCACTCGTCGTCGCCGCCCGCGCCTGGCTCCGTCTAACCTGAGTCCCGCGACTCGCACCCGTGAGAGGGCGTTTCATGAAGAAGCAGGCGTACGCCGCCGCAGCGGTGCTGGACTCGATCGCAGCGATCGCGTTCCGCACCAAGAAAGTGCGCAAAGTCACGAAGACCGCGCTGATGCCCACCCTGGCCGTGGCGGCCCCTCCGCGCGACCCCGGCATGGCCGTCGGCCTCGCCGGGTCGTGGGCAGGCGACGTCGCCCTGCTCGGCGACTCCGACAAGGCGTTCCGGACAGGACTGACCGGCTTCCTGGTGGCGCACCTCGGCTACACGGCGGCCCTCGCCGGCCGCTCCACTCCGGGCTCGCGCAAGGCGGTCCTCCCGATCCTCGCGGGCTCGGCCGCACTCGCCACCGCGTTCGGCAAAGCAGCAGGCCCGATGGGCAAACCGGTGGCCCTCTACGCCCTGACGCTCGGCACGATGGTCGCCGCCGCGTCGACCGCCCGCGGCGAGGGCTCACGACGCGTTCTCGGTGGCGCGGCACTGTTCGCGGTGTCCGACGCCCTCCTCGGCGCCAGCCGGTTCGTCCTCAAAGGACGAGCGGCACGCGTCGCCACCGCGGGCGTCATCCCGACCTACACGGCCGCGCAGTGGCTCCTCCACACCGGGTTCTCGCGCGAGGGGTGACCCCCGGTGCGAAACCCGGTGGAGGGGCTGTGCTAGCGTTCTCCGTGTCGGAAGCAGCAAGGTCCGGCACTGGTCAAGCGCCGCTAGCTCAGTTGGTTAGAGCAGCTGACTCTTAATCAGCGGGTCCGGGGTTCGAGTCCCTGGCGGCGTACATCGGAGAAGCGGGTCGAGAGTCATCTCGACCCGCTTCTTCGCGTTCCGGCGACCAGGCGCTGCTTTCACCGATCCTCGAACAGCGTCCACTCCCCTTCGGAGACCACCTCCACGGAGCCGTCGACGACCTTGATGGCCGTCTGCTCGTCGATGGCATAGGCGGGAACACCGAGACCGGTGGCCCACCGCTCGGCGTCGGCCGGGGTGTTCTCCGGGAAAGCGTTCAGGTGCGGGAAGATCGCGAAGTCGACGACGCCGAGGGTCCGGTCGTCCTCTGCGGACGGCCACTCGACGAAGTACGAGCCGATCCGGGGCGTCATCACCATGCTGCCGGCGCTCACCCCGACCCAGACCAGGTCGGGCAGCGACGGCAGCAGGTCGGCCAGCCTGGACTCGCGCATCCAGTGGCACAGGTACGTCGCGTCGCCGCCGTCGACCAGGAGCACGTCGGCGTCGCGGACCCAGGGAACCCAGCGCCGCTCGCCGATGCTGGGCAGCGCGGTGAGTTCGAGGACGCCGAGCGAAGCCCAGCCCAGGCCGGAGAAGTTCCGCCACGCCGAGGTGGCCGCAACGAAGCCCCGCACGGACGCCGGACCGCACATCGGATGTCCCCACTGGGCGGTCGGGACGCAGAGGGCGTGGCACTCGGAGATCGGTTTGCCGAGGAGCTGCACGAGTGCCTCGTGGATGCTCGGGTTCGTGACGCCGCCGGATGTGAGCAAGAGCTTCACGGCTGCCTCCAGGTCGCGCGGAAGGGGACGTGTCGGCAGACCGCTGACGGCGCCGGAGCTCATCGCGGCTGGTGATCGCGGAGTGCGTGCGCCAGCATGCCAGGGTGGTCACAGACGTCACGTTCTTCCTCGCGCCCGACGACGAGTCCGCCGCCCGGACGCGCTCATCGCGTCCCGGGCGGGCGTTCACCGGTGTGGTGGATCTCGGAGGCTTCGACCCGGACGACGCCATCGCGGACTGGATGGCCTTCTTCGACGGTGAGGAAGGCGCGTCAGTGCCGAGTGGCCGCGGTACGTGGCCGAGATGCGCAACGACGGCATCGCCGTGCTCGCCTTCCCCGGTGAACTGGTCACAGCGCTCGCGCGAGCCCGGCTGGACGAGCTGCGCCGGCTGGCGTCGTACTGGGGTGAGCGGCTCGCGGAGGCGAACGAGCTCGAGCTGACCGGCGCCGACCACCTGACGGTCGTGGAGAGCGCGGCCCGGCTGGCCCGGTCCGCCGGCGGCTCGGGGCTCTACTGCTGGCAGTGGTGACGGCCCGGCCGTCACCACTGGCCGGACGTGACGATCGCCTTCAGCTGTTCCAGGGTCATCGGAGGACGGGGTGCGAGCATCCGGCCGCCCGGCGTGCCGAGCACGGCTCCCTGTAGTAGCGCAGGACCACGGCCGCGCGCTGTTTCTTCGGCAGGCCCGCGAGGCGGCTGATCATCGCGTCGCGCTCGGCCCGTTCGTCGGCGCCGTCGGAGACCGCCGCCGGCTCCACCTCGGCACGCGGTGTCGTGCGGCTCGTCCATCACGGAGATCCGTTCCCAGCGTTCGAACGCCCTGCCCAGCACGTCGCTCACCAGGTCCTCGGCCAGCCAGGTCCGGCAGGTCAGGACCGTGGCGAACCGCATCAGCGCGGGACGCTGCCTCGCCACGTACTCGGCGAACTCCATCGGCCACTCCCGATCATCGGCTTCATCTCGACTCCGCACCCCCAATGGAGAAGTGCCCCGGGACGTTGCACACGGCCGCGAACCCGGCGACTGTGGCCGAAAGGACGTGCCGGGTCGGCCGAGATGCCGATGCCGGACGGGGGACCCGCGACGACCATGATCGAATGATCTACGCGTTCCCCGCCGGCCTGCTGCTCGGCGTGCTGACCAACCTCGGCCAGGGCGTTCTCCCGGGCGGTTTCAACTCCCTCGCCAACTCCGGGGCCATCTGGGTCGTCGCGGCGTTCGTCGCGGGAGCGCACTCCCGGCGCCCGGTCCTCTCCGGCGTCCTGACGCAGGTGGGCGCGGTGGCGGGGTACTACGGCTACGCCGAGCTCTTTCGCGACGGCATGGGTGACCTGCACGCGCCCTCGGTGTGGCTGGCGCTGGCGTTCGTCGCGGGGCCGATCTTCGGCACGGCCGGGAAGTGGTGGCGGCACGACGAGGGGTGGCGGCACTGGACGGGTGCCGGGGTGCTGGGCGCGGTGTTCGGGATGGAGGGCCTGTGGCACTGGCTGGTGCTCGGCTACCTCGACACCGGGATCACCGCCTGTGTGGTCGCCGTGGTGCTGCCGGTGCTCCTGGCCCGTGACCGGTGGCGGGCTCTCGCCGTCTCGGTGGCGTTGTCGTGGGCGGCGCTGGGGTGCTTGAAGCTGGTGACGCTCGCGACCGGGCTGTGATCAGCCAGCCGGCGGACAATGACCGGGTGTCCCCAGCCGACGGCCCACCTCGCTCCCCCGCCCGTCTCCGCCTGCTCGGGCAGGTCGCCGACGCCGTTCCCGTGCCCGTGCCGCCCGCGACGCTGCGGGTGGCCGTCGACGGTGTCGACGGGTCGGGCAAGACGGTGTTCGCCGACGAGCTCGCGCACGTGCTCCGCGAACGCGGCCACGAGGTCGTGCGGGCCTCGGTGGACGACTTCCACCAGGTCCGCGCGCTGCGATACGCGCGGGGCAGCACGTCGGCGGAGGGTTTCTGGCTGGACTCCTACGACTACGACCGGTTCCGGGCGGAGCTGCTGGAGCCGTTCGGCAAGGGGCCCGGTCACCGCTTCCGCCGCGCGATCCACGACGTGGAAACCGACGAGCTGGTCGACGCGCCGCCCGAGGACGTCCCGGCGGGCGCGATCCTGCTCGTGGACGGCATCTTCCTGCACCGCGACGAGGTCGTGCACCAGTGGGACTTCTCGGTCTTCCTCTCCGTCGGCTTCGACGTGTCGGTGCCGCGGATGGCGGTCAGGGACGGCGGGTCACCGGACCCCGGCCACGAACGCAACCGCCGGTACGTCGGCGGGCAGCGCCTCTACCTGCGGACGTGCGACCCGGCCGGGCGGGCGGACCTCGTCGTCGACAACAACGACCTGGACGCACCCGTGCTGAGCGCGGTCAGGACAGTGGATGTCCGCATTCGGTGACATCGTCCCGCGCATGATCGGACGCTGGCACGGACTCGTGATCGACTGCCCCGACCCGCGCGGCCTCGCGGGGTTCTACGAAGCACTGCTCGGCATGGTCCGGGTGCAGGACGACGACGGCAGGTTCGTCGTCATCGGGGACACCCCCGACCGGCCCGGACTGGCGTTCGCGCTGGTCGAGGACTGGACGCCGCCGCAGTGGCCGCGGGAGTCCGCGCATCAGCACCTCGACGTGCGGGTGGACGACCTGGCGGCGGCGGGCGCGGAGGTGCTCGCGCTGGGCGCTCGGCGGCTGGACGGGGGTGGCGAGCGGTTCGACGTCTACGCCGATCCCGCCGGCCACCCCTTCTGCCTCGTCAGCTGGTGACGGGGCACGAGAACCCGTCGCGCGGCAGGGCGAGCGACGTCAGGTAGGCGTCGGAAACCTCGATGGTGCAGTCACTGCGGTCGTAGGTGCCGTGTCCCGCGCCTTCGTAGGTGACCAGCACGGTCGCGTGAGGTTGCTGGCGCCGAACGGAAACGGCCCACTCGTGCGGCGTCGACGGGTCGTACCTGTTGTTGAGCAGGAGGACCGGCACGGAGGTGCGCATGACGCCCGGACGTTGCGGGGTGCGCGCCTCCGGACTGCCGAGGCACCCGGTGATCGCGTTGTTCCCGCGCGCGGAACCGGCCGTGCGCGGGGAGATCCGCCTTTCCAGCCGGGTCAGGGCGTCGTACTCGGCATACGTCCGGACGCGGAAGTCCCTGTCGGCACAGGTGATCGACCGCATCGGGGACGGGAACAACGACTCCGGCCCGTCCGCACTCTTGGTGGCGGCGGAAGAGGAGACGGTCTCGCGCAACGACAGCACCCACGTGCTGAGCTCGGCCCAGTCCGGCAGGTAGGCGATGGTGGTGAGGGTGTTGCCGAGGTCGTGCACGGTGAGCAGGGTCGCCGGGTCGTCCGGTGTGGCCAGTTCACCGCGCGCAGCCTTGGCCATCAGGTCGTCCCACAGCGCCACGACGTCCTGCCCGTGCAAGGGGGACGACGGCGTGAGTTCGTTCCAGCGCCGCCATTCCTCGAACGAGTCGGCGGCGGCACGGGCGGCGGAGGCGACGTACTCGCGGGCGTTCACGCCTCGGTCCACCACCGAGTCGAGGACCATCGCGCGCACGGTGCCGCCGTGCAGCTCCGCGAGGCGCTGGCCGATGACGGTGCCGTAGGACAGGCCGTAGTAGCTGATCCGGGACTCGCCGAGGGCGCGGCGCAACGCGTCGACGTCCGCCACGACGTCGTCGGTGGACAGGTGGTCGATGATCGGGCCGGTGTGCCGGGCGCAGTCCTGGTGCAGGCGCTCGCCGTGCTCGCGGAGCCGCTCGAACCCGGCCGCGTCGCCGGGGTGCGAACCGGGGCCGCCGAACACCAGGCCGGTCGAGCACCGCACCGGCTGGCTGCGCCCGATGCCGCGCGGGTCGAAACCGACGACGTCGAACCGCGCCAGCACCTCGGGGCTGAACGTCCACCGGGCACCGAACGTGAAGCTCACACCGGACTCGCCGGGCCCGCCGGGGTTGACCACCAGCACGCCGATGCGGCGGGCGGGGTCGGTCGCGCGGTGGCGGGCCACGGCCATCTCGAACGTGCCGAGCCGCGGATCGCCGCGGTCGATCGGCAAAGTCAGTGTGCCGCAGTCGAAACCGGGCCTGTCCTCACAGGACGTCCACTTCAGCGGCGAGGGCGACGCGGTCGCCGGTGAGCCGGCGGTCAGGGACACGGCGGCGATGGTCGCAGCGGCCCATCTGAGCGCCGTGGCACGCGGGGTTCTCATGTGCCCGAACGATTCCGGCGGGGTGTTAAAGAGCCGGGTGGATGATGTTCAGGTTTCTTCTCGGGTCCGGGAACCCGCGTGCCGGGCTGGCATCATGCGCCCATGTGCGCTCATGTCCTCGTCGTGGAAGACGAGCCGAGGCAGGCGGAGCTCATCGGGCGGTACCTCGCCCGGGAGGGGCATTCGTTCGTGCTGGCCGGTGACGGCCGCACCGCGCTCGACCAGGTGCGCACGCGGCTGCCCGACCTCGTGGTCCTCGACCTGATGCTGCCGGGGGTGGACGGCTGGGACGTGTGCCGGGCGGTGCGCGCCGACCACCAGGACCTGCCGGTGCTGATGATCAGCGCGCGGGCGGCGGCCGACGACAAGCTGCTCGGGTTCGACCTCGGCGCGGACGACTACCTGGCCAAGCCCTACGACCCGCGCGAGCTGATGGCACGGGTGCGGGTCCTGCTGCGCAGGGCGGGCGGCGGGCCGGTGAGCAGGGTGCTGCGGGTCGGTGAGCTGGAGCTGGACCCGATGCGGCACGAGGTGCGGGTGCGCGGCCGGTCGGTGCCGTGCACCCCGGCCGAGTTCCGCATCCTGGCCACGCTCGCCGCGCAGCCGGGCCGGGTGTTCAGCCGTGCGCAGGTGCTGGAGGGCGCCTACGGCCTCGACGGGTTCATCTCGGAGCGCACGGTCGACGTCCACGTGCGCAACCTGCGCCGCAAGCTGGAGGAGGACCCGGCGGCGCCCGCGTACCTGGTGACCGTCTACGGCGTCGGCTACAAGCTGTCGGACGGCGGCGGTGAGGCGTAGGCCGCGCGGCCTGCTGGTCCTGCTGCTCATCGGGACGGTCCTGGTGTCCGCGTGCGCCATCGCCGCGACCGCGTGGCTGTCCGTGCAGAGCACCACCCAGACGCTGCGCGACGAGCAGGGACGCGACCACGAGGGCCTGGCCCGCTTCTACGACGCCCTGCTCGGCTTCGGCGCCACCCACCCGAGCTGGTCCGGTGTCGTGCCGCTGCTGGAGGAGCTGAGCGAGCAGACCGGTCTGCGAATCCGGCTCACCACGCCGGACCGGGTGCTGATCGGCGGTGTGTTCGACTCCGGCGACCCCCGGTTCCCCGAGCAGCCCGCCGCCGTCATCGACCCGCTGAACGTCGACGTGTCGCTGCGGCCGGGAAGCCCGCAGGACCGGATCGACCCGCGCGCGGCCGGGCCGCTCCGACTGCAGGACGCCGAACGCGCGGTCACCCGTGCCAACGCGGAGGCGGACGTCGCGTGCGCCCGCGAGAAGGGCGAGGCCGCGGAGATCCGCACCACCGAGCCGGGCCGGTCGTACGCGTGGCCGGTCGTGGAGGGGTGCTGGGCCTCCGACCGCACCACGGCCGCGGAGGACCAGGCCACCGGCCTGCTCAACAGCTATCTGGAGCGATGCCAGGACGAGACCGGCGCACCCCGCCGTCCGGTGACCCTCAGCCGTGACGGCGAGTTCGACTTCCTCGTGGTCGAGAGCGGCGTCGAAGCCATGCGGAAGTGCGTAGCGGTGGCGCGGCGCGCGCTGCTCAGCCCGTACGTCGCGCCGGCCGCGCTGCTGTTCGTGGCGGAGGACCCGGCGCCGTCGCGGACCGTCGTGGGCCTGCCCGCGGCGGGGGCCGCGCGGATCGCCCTGGCCGCGGCGCTGGTCCTGGTGCTCGCGGGACTCGTCAGCTACCTGCTGGCGGGGCGGGTGCTGCGGCCGCTGGCGGTGCTCACCTCGGCGTCGCAGCGGATGCGCGCGGGCGACCTGTCCGCGCGGGCCGAGGTGCGGGCCCGGTGGGAGGTCGCCGAGCTGGCCGCCGCGTTCAACGACATGGCGGCGCACCTGGCGAGCGAGGAGGCGGTGCGCAAGAACCTCGTGAACGACGTCTCGCACGAGCTGCGCACCCCGCTCGCCACGATCCGCGGGTGGCTGGTCGCCGCCCAGGGCGGTGTCGCCGACCTCGACGACGAGCTGCTCCAGCTCCTGCTGGACGAGACGCTCGTGCTGCAACAGCTCGTGGACGACCTCCAGGAGCTCGCGGCGGCGGACGCGGGTGAGCTGCGGCTGCGGCCGGAGGTCGTGGACGTCGCGGAGCTGGTGAGCCAGGTGGCCGCGGCGCACCGGGCCGAGGCCGAGGTGCCCGGCGACGGCCTGCTGACGGTCGTGGACCCGTTGCGGCTGCGGCAGGTCATCCGCAACCTCGTGGTGAACGCCGTGCAGCACACCCCGGAGGACGGCCGCGTCGTGGTGCGGGCGAGACGATCGGGGGACGAGGTCGTGATCGAGGTGGCCGACACCGGGCACGGCATCTCCGCCGAGGACCTGCCGCACGTGTTCGACAGGTTCTGGCGCGCCGACCGCTCCCGCACCCGTGCCACCGGCGGACGAGGGCTGGGCCTCGCGATCGTGAAGCACTACGTGGTCGCGCACGGCGGCACGGTCGACGTGTCCAGCGAGGTCGGCGCCGGCACCACCTTCGTCGTGCGGCTGCCGGCCAAGGAACCTGAATGACGTCTACTCAGGTCCTTCACATCCTTCGGGAAGTCTTGCCGCCATGAGACTTCGGCACATCGCCCTGCTGCTGGCCGCGGTCGCGGTCGTCGCGGGATGCACCACCCGGCAGGAAGCACCGCCCAAGGTGGCGACGCTGGAGACCGGCCAGGCAGGCGCGCCCTCCGCGGCGGCCGAGTCGGCGAAGCAGACCTCCCGGCCGCGGTTCCGCCTCGACATGACCCCCGAGGAGCAGGACCGGCTGTCCCATGCCTACGACAGCTGCCTGAACGAGCACATCGGGTTCACCTCACCGCCGCCGGGCAGCTCCTCCGACATGGCGCCCGCGCCGATGAGCGCAGAGGAGCAGCGCAAGTACGACGAGGTCGAGTCCTCCGGCGTCTGCCTCGACAAGAAGCCGTTGCCCGCCTGGGAGTACGACGTCGCCAACCCCGAGGCCGTCGACTTCGCGCAGAAGGTCGTCCGCTGCCTGCGCGACAAGGGCGTGCGGTACGTGGAGGTCGCGCCGGCCGCTCCTGGCGAGGACCGGGTGTCGCTCTCGCTGGGCGGTGAGCAGAACGACTCCGCGTCGATCTCCGAGGGCATGCGCCTGATCCCCCAGTGCGAGAAGGAACTCGCCGCGGGCGGCAGCCGATGAGAGCACGCCGGCCGTGGCTCGTCACGGGCGCGGTGCTGGTCGTGGCGGGGGTGGTGGCGGTGGCCGGGCTGGTCCTCTCCCGCCAGCGCCCCGCCGACCCTCCCCCTGCCACCGTCGCCGCGCCGGAGCTGACCGAGCTGGTGCGCACCGACCTCACCAACAGCCTGACGTTGCAGGGGGTCGTCGGGCACGGGGCCAAGACCACGTTCACCGGCCGCAAGGAGGGCACCGTCACCGCGCTGCCCGCGGCCGGGGCGACCGTGAGCCCCGGCGAGGCGCTGTACTCGGTGAACGCGAAGCCCGTGCCGCTGATGAAGGGCAAGCTGCCGCTCTACCGCAAGCTCGACCCCTCGGTCCCGCCCGGCCCGGACGTCGCGCAGCTCAACGACGCCCTGCGGGCGCTGGGGTACGTGACCGGCCGTGGCGAGAAGTACGGCACCGAGACCGAGGCCGCGGTGAAGCGCTGGCAGAAGAAGCACGGCCTGGAGCAGACCGGTGCGCTCGACGTCGGTGACGTCGTGTTCCTCCCGGACGCCGTGCGCATCGCCGCCGTCACCGGGCAGGTCGGCGGCTCCGCGACGACGGCGCTGTTCTCCTACACCTCGACCGCCCGCGGCATCACCGCCGAGATCGACCCCGCGAAGGTCGACGTGGCGACGCTGAAGCCCGGTGCCGCCGCGACCGTGCGGCTCCCCGGTGGCCGTGAGGTGCCCGGCACGCTCGGCGAGCTGACCACCACCGGCGAGGAGGGCAAGGAGACGCAGGCGGTCAGCGTCGTCGTCGAGCAGCTCGACGGCGTCGACAGCGGCCCCGTCGTGGTCCGGGTGGTCACCGAGAGCCGCACCGGCGTGCTCGCGGTGCCGGTGACGGCGCTGCTCGCGCTGAGCGAAGGCGGCTACGCGCTGGAGGTGGCGGACCCGGCGGGCACGACGCGGCTGGTGCCGGTGCGCACCGGGCTGTTCGCGGGTGAGCTCGTCGAGATCACCGGTGACGGCCTGGAAGCGGGCATGAAGGTGGTGCGGGCGGCATGACCGAGGTCCTGGTGCTGACCGATGTCAGCAAGGTCCACCCCGGTGGCGTCACCGCGCTCGACTCGGTGTCCCTGCGGGTCCGGCGCGGCGAGATGCTCGCCGTCGTCGGCCCGTCGGGGTCGGGCAAGTCGACGATGCTGCACGTCATGGGGACGCTCGACCGCCCGTCGTCCGGCGACGTCGAGGTGGACGGACGGCGTATCGCCGACCTGCCGGACCGGGCGCTCTGCGCGTTGCGGGCACGGCGGATCGGGTTCGTGTTCCAGCAGTTCCACCTCACCGAAGGCGTGACGGCGCAGGAGAACGTGGCCACCGCGTTGCTCTACGCGGGGCTGCCACCGGCCCTCCGGCGCACCCGCGCGCTGGAGGCGCTCGACCGCGTGGGTCTCGGCCACCGCGCACACCACCACCCGCACCAGCTCTCCGGTGGTGAACGGCAACGGGTAGCCATCGCGCGGGCCATCGCCGGTGACCCCGCGATCGTCCTGGCCGACGAGCCGACCGGCGCGCTCGACACCGCGAACGGCCAGGGCGTGGTCGAGCTGCTGCGGGACCTCAACCGCGACGGCGCGACCATCGCCGTCATCACCCACGACCGCGACCTCGCCGCCTCGCTGCCCCGCCGCGTGGAGCTGCGGGACGGCCGGATCGTGGCGGACGTGCGCGCCGCGGAGCAGACCGTGCGGCTGGGGGTCGCGCGATGAGCGACGACCTGACCAGGCCCGTCCGGCTGCGCCCGCTCGACCTGCTCCGGCTCGGCGCGGGCGGGCTGCGCACCCGGCCGTTGCGGGCTTTCCTGTCCGCGCTCGGCATCGCGGTCGGCATCGCCACGATGGTGGTGGTCGTCGGCATCCCCGCGTCCGGGCGGCTCGCCCTGGACCGCGAGCTGTCCGCCCTGGGCGTGAACCTGCTGCTGGCCCAGGCGAAGTTCGACGAACGCACGCAGCGGCTCCCGCCAGTGCCGGAGGAGGCCGACGCGATGGTCGCCCGGATCGGCCCGGTGACCGCCGCGGCGGCGGTGGCGAACACCTCCGCCTCGATCCGGCGGACCGACGCCGTGCCGCCCGAACGCGGGTCCGGCATCACGGTGCTCGCCGCGCGTCCCGGCCTGATGCCGGTCATCGGCGCGGGCGTCGCCTCCGGGGAGTTCCTGACCGAGACGTCGTCCGCGCTGCCCGTCGTGGTGCTCGGCGACAAGGCCGCGACCCTGCTCGGCATCACCGACGTCTCCCGGCAACGGCCGGTGGTGTGGATCAACGACCGCTGGTTCACCGTGACCGGGGTCCTCGCCCCCGCGCCGCTCGCCCCGGAGGTCGAACGGGCCGCGCTCGTCGGCTGGCAGGCCGCCAAGACGTGGCTGGGCTTCACCGGGCACCCCACGACCGTCTACGTCCGTGCCGCGGAGAGCCAGGTCGAGCAGGTGCGGAAGGTCCTGGCGGCCACGGTGTTCGCCGAGAGGCCCAGCTCGGTCGTGGTGAGCAGGCCCTCGGACGCGCTGGCGGCCAAGCGGATCACCGACACCGCGTTCTCCGGCCTGTTCCTCGGCCTCGCCGGGGTCGCGCTGCTCGTCGGCGGGGTGGGCGTGGCGAACACGATGGTCGTGTCGGTGCTCGAACGCCGCCGGGAAATCGGCCTGCGCCGTGCCCTCGGCAGCACCAGGGGCCAGGTGCGCGGGCAGTTCCTGACCGAGTCGGCGCTGCTGTGCCTGGGCGGCGGGCTGGCGGGAGTGCTGCTCGGGACGCTCGGCACCGTCGGCTACGCGCTGTCGCGCGGCTGGCCCGCCGACATCCCGCCCGCCGCGCTCGGGCTGGGTGTCGGGGGCGCGTTGCTGATCGGCGTGCTCGCGGGGCTCTACCCGGCGGTGCGCGCGTCGCTCCTCACCCCGACGGAGGCGCTCGCGACGCCGTGAGCCGTCACCAGTCGCTGCCGGGTGGCCGCAGGTCCGAGAAGCGGACGGCACCGCGGATCACGGCTTCTCCCGTTTCCAGCGAGTAGTAGCCCTCGTGCTCCGCCTTCTTGACCAGCTTGCCGATCTCGCGGTCGGACAGCTCCAGCGCGTCCTCCTCGCGCAGCCGGTCGAGCTGGTCGTTGGTCGCCGCGACGATGGCGGTGCCCAGCAGACCGCCGATCATCGTGCCGGACCGCGTCGCGCGGCGTCCGCCGGAGACGACGAGGTCGCCGAAACCCAGCTGCCGCAACCGGTCCGCCTCGCGCTGACCGGCGCGGGCGCCCTTGTACGCCACCAGTGCGAGGGCGCCCGCGGCGGCGGTGCCCGCGACGACCGCCGCCTTCTTCAGACGCGCCTTGCGCACCGCCTGCCTGCCCGGCGCGTAGATGACGGCGGGGTTGCGCAGACCCGGCAGGTCGACGGTGAACAGCGGGACCACGTCCGCAGAGGACAGATCGAGCTCTCCGTCCGCGGGCACCGCCACCGTGTAGTAGGCGCCGATGTCGTCGTCACGCGACACCTGGTGGCCGGAGCCGGACTTCTCCAGTCTGAGCAGGAACTCTCTCATCCCATTGTCCACGATCGCCTCCCGCGGCTCTAGAAGTTCGAGTCGAAGCCGAGTCCTGAAGGGTCTTGCGCGTCTCCGCCCACCGGAGAACCGTCCACGTACGCGTCGTAGATCCGGGTGATGTCGGCCGGGAGGTGCCCGGCTCCGCCGACACCCTGCAGCCACTCCTCCAGCGGACGGCCGCTGCTCGCGTGGTCGGTCGCGATGTGCCGGTAGAACGCGTACGCGAGACTCCCGACGACCACACCGCCGACACCCGCGGCGGCTGTCTCCACCCGGCGCCACCGCCATTCCCGTTCGATGTCGCGCCACCAGTCGTGCGAGTACCACCCGCGTGGCACCAGCCGGCCGCGGACCTGCCCTCCCGGGAAGTGGTGCGGCGTCTCCTCGGACGCCGTCGGCGACGCGACCAGCCTCCGTCCGCCGTCGAGCGCCTCGATGCGGTGCTCGATGCGGCCTGCCAGGTTCCGGTAGGACATCCCCGGAGGTTCCTCGGCGGTGACGCCACCGAGCTCGTTGGCCGCGTGGATCTGGTTCCTCGCGAGGAACAGCTCTTCCCGCACGACCTCGTCGGCACGCTCACCCGCCGGGTTCTGGTCCACGACCTCCTCGGCGATGCGAAGGGCCTCGCGCACGTCGTCGAGAACCGTTTCCCTGATCCCGCGGTGGCCGCCTTCGGACAACGCGGCCTCGGCGGCGTCGAGCTGCTTCTGCAGCTGGGCGAGGCGGCGCAAGGTCTCCTCGTTCTTCGGTGAAGAGGAATCGATCATCGCGGAACCTCCTCGTGCGCCAACGGTTTCAGGCTACGCGGGTGGTACGGGGACAGCAGGTCATGATCGGGTCGTGGCATTCGGAATCCTGATGCGGTCCCTCTCACCTGAGAAGTTCGGGAAGAGGGCGCAACCTTCCGTCCGGGACAGGGCGTTACCTCCCCGTGAATGCCCGTGGGAAACGGACCCAGGACGAACGCGAGGACCGGTTCGCGGCGTACTTCGCCGCCAGATCCGGTGCGATGCGGGCCACCGCGTACCTGCTGTGCGGTGACTGGCACCGCGCGGAGGACCTCGTCCAGACGACGTTCGTGAAGCTGTACGTGGTGTGGCACCGCGTCGGTGAGGAGGAGCGGCTCGACGCCTACACGCGCCAGATCCTCGTGCGGACGTTCCTGGACGAGACGCGGCGCGGGTTCTTCCGGCGCGAGCGGCCCGTCGCCGACTTCGCGGACCGTCCGCTGCCGGCGCCGGGCGACCACGTCGAGGACAGGATGCTGCTGGTGCAGGCGCTCGCCGCGGTGGCGCCGCGGCAACGGGCGGCTCTGGTGCTGCGGGTCTGGGCGGACCTGTCCGTCGAGGAGACCGCGAAGGCGATGGGCTGCGGCACCGGCAACGTCAAGAGCCAGCTCGCGCGCGGTCTCGCCGCGATGCGCGCACTGGCGCCGTCCGTCAATGCGTGACCGGAGAGGGGTGCGGGGAGTGGACGAACGCGAGCTGCGGACGGCGATGGACCGCGTCGTGGCGGTGGAGCCGCCACCGATGGAGGAGGAACCCGTGCTGAGCGCGGGGCGGCGGGCTTTGCGACGGCGGCGCGCGGCGCGGGCGAGCGGCTGGAGCGCGGCGGCGGCCCTGGTGGTGACGGCCGGGGTGACGACGCTCGTCCCGTGGCAGGCCCAGGAAGACCTGGCGCAGCTCGCGGTGGCACCCGCGGACAAGGGCGTGGCGCTGGCGGAGGCACTGGACGCACTGGCACCGGCCGGGTACGGGACACCGGGCGACCTCACGGGAACCGGTGACTTCGCCGGCCGCACCCTGAAGAGCCACAAGACCATTCCCGTCGCGGAGACCGGCGGCAGGTACCACGCCGCGGGCACCCCGCTGACCAAGGACGGCGCCGTCGGGGAGCTCCTCGCCGCGGTCTACTCGCCGGGGTGGGCGACCGGCGACGGCTGCGCGATGACGGGCGTGGTGTGGGACTCCACGACCGCCCGGTGCACCGAGGTGGAGGTCGACGGGAAGAAGGTCGCGGTCGCGGACGTCACCCCGCCGCCGGAGGACCTCCTGCCGCCCTCGCAGTGGGCGGGCTACCGGCACCCGGACGGCACCGCGGTGTTCGTCATGCAGAGCCCCGGTGCCGCCCGGTCGGGACGTCCCGCCCTCGGTGGGATGCCGATGACCGCCGAGCAGCTGGCCGCCGCGGCGGTCGACCCTCGGCTCAAGGTCGAGTGAGGCGGGCGCGCAACACGTGCGCGTCCAACGGCAACGCGTGCGTCTCGACCAGCTCGAACCCCGCTTCCGCCAGCAAGGCGCGGTAGTGCGACTCGGAACGCTCGCGTCCACCGGTGTTGCACAGCATGTGGATGTCCCACGGGACCGCGAGGGAGTCGGTGCCACCGGTCTCCGGCAGCAGCCGTTCGACCACCAGCAGTTCGGCGTGCGCGGGCATGTCGCGCGCGCACGTCGACAAGATCCTGCGGCACTCGTCATCTTCCCAGTCGTGCAGCACGCGCGACAACAGGTAGATGTCGCCGTCACCGGGGACCGACCTGGTGAAGTCACCGGGGAGCAGCTGGACGCGGCCCGCGAAGGCGGCGAGCCGTGACCGTGCGGCGACGAGCGCGTTCGGCAGGTCCAGCAGGACGCCGCGCAGCGACGGGGTGGCCTCCAGGACGTGGGCCAGCAGCTCGCCGTTGCCACCGGCCACGTCGACGACCGTGCGCGCACGGGAGAAGTCGACGGCCTTCGTGACGCCGGTGAACATGGCGTTGCTCGCCGCCATCGCCCCGTGGAACAGCTCCGCAAGCGCGGAATTCGCTGCCAGGTGGGCGAAGTGGTGCAGGCCGAATGCCCTCGCGTACGACTCCTCGCCGGTGCGGACCGCCTCGGCCAGCCAGGCGAAGGAGCGGTAGAACGGGCCGCCGTACATCAACGCGAGCGGCCTCATCGAGCCCGTGACGTCCGAGCGCAGCAGCTCCCCCAGCTCGGTCAGCACGTGCCCGCCACCTGACTCCCGCACCAGGCCGAGCGAGGCGAGGTAGCGCAGCAACCGGGCCAGGCTCCGCGGGTCGGTGCTCGTCCTGGCCGCCAGCGACACCAGGTCGGACGCGACCGCGAGGTGGTCGAACAGGCACAGCTCGGCCGCGGTGGCGATGGCCTGCGTCGCCCACGCGCCGGTCATCAGGCGCAGCACCGAGGTGCCCGCGCACGACTCGCGCTGGTGGGTGGCCTGCAGCTGCGGGAACCGGCCCGTGGCGACGAGCTCCAGGCGGCGGAACGCGGGATCGGCGCCGTGCTCGTCGCGGAAGTACAGCACCGTGCTGTCCGCGTACTGGTTGTAGCCGCCGCCGTCTGGACGCATCGTGCCGGTGACCATCGTGCGCAACCCGCGCAGCACCACGGGATCCGGCCGGTGCACGGCCAGTGCGACGTGGTTCTCCCGCCCGTGCCGGCGTTCGTGCTCCGCGATGTGCGCCAGCGACGGCGGCGTCACCATCACGAAGATCTCCAGCTCGCACGTCCTGCCGTCGCGGGCGGTGACGGGCGCGCGCACGATGCCGACCCGCAGGTCGGCGACGGGCACGGAGTACCGGTCGCTCAGCCGTTCGCGGACGACGACGCTGGGCGTCATCGCGCCCGCCTCGACTCCGAGCGAGGAGAGCTCGTCCGCCAGGCCGGTCACGGTCTCCGGGAAGATCAGCAACGCGACGTGGTCGAGCGTGGCGTGCCGGGACACGGCCGCACGCTCCTCCGGGGTCAGCGACGGCATGGCGGCCGTCAGCGCCGAGTCGGTGTCGTGCGCGCCGATGAGCGCCATCGCCGCGGTGAGGCGAGCGGCGTCGGCGGCGGCGAGGACGGGGGTGCGGGTGGAGATCATGGTGAGTGTTCCCTGGTCTCAGATTCCGACGTAGTGCTCGGCGAAGAAGTTCTGGTGGGCGCGGCAGTCGCGCAGGCTGTGCAGCCGCGCACGGCGCAGGGCGCGCTGGAAGTCGTCCCCGTGCGGGTGCAGGAGGTCGATCATCCAGCGGGAGAACTCCTGGGCCCGCCACACGCGGGGCAGGCAGGTGCGCGAGTAGGCGGCCAGCGGTCTTTCGTCACCCCTCAGCGCGGCGGTGAACGCGGTGGCGAGCACCTCGGCCTCCAGGATCGCGAGGTTGGCGCCCTTGGCGGCGGACGGGCTGATCAGGCTCGCCGCGTCGCCCGCGAGGAAGAGCCGGTCGTGCTGGAAGGTCTCCCCCACCTCGGACCGCAGCCGCACGATCCGCCGTTCGAGCACCGGTCCCCGCTTGAGCTGCCCGAACGCGCCGGTGCGCAGGCGGTCGTCGAGCGCCGCCCAGATCCGGTCGTCCGGCCACCGCCCCGGCTCGTCGCCGGGAGGGACCTGGAGGTAGTAGCGGGTGACCTCGGGGCTGCGCGCCATGTGGCCCGCGAACCCGTCGTCGTGCACGGCGTAGGTCACGGCCGCCATGCTCTGCGGTGCTCCCACGAGCACGGCCAGCCAGCTCACGCCGTGGTCCTGCCGGAGCCGCCGGGCCGGAACCGCGTGGCGCGTCACGCCGTTGCTCCCGTCGCACCCGGCGAGGAACCGGCCGGTGGCGACGCCCTCGCCCCGTTCGTCGCGGTAGCGGACCGTGGCGGTGTGCGGGTCGACGCCGGTGATGGTGGCGCCGAACCGGATGTCGCCACCGCGGGCGAGGTACTCGGCGACCAGATCCGTGACGAGGTCCTGCTGCGGGTACACGGTGTGCACCTCGCCCGTGCCAAGCCGTGAGTAGTCGAGCTCGAACTCGCCGTCCTCGCCGCGGAACGCGCAGACGCCGTGCGACCATCCTTTGTGGAGCATCCCGGCGCCGAGGCCGTGCTCGGTCAGCACGCGTGCGCTGTTCGGTCCGAGGAACCCGGCCCTGGCCCTGGTCTGCACCTGCTCACGGGTCGCACGTTCGACGACGAGTGTGTCGATTCCCTGTGCGCGCAACAGGTTCGCCAAGACGAGTCCTGCCGGCCCCGCTCCGGCGATGAGCACGGTGGTGTGGTCGACCACGCCTTCCGGTCCTCTCTGCCGATCGTGTGACAGAACTGGACAACACCCGCCGGGGCCGAGGCGAGCGGCTCGCCGGGGGCCAAGATCACGATCACTCCATCGTGTCGCGAGGCATCCGTCCGAAACCCGCCGGACTCCCGCCCGTCCTCCGGCCAGAGTGGACGGCATGGGATCACTCGAGGGGAAGACGGCTCTGGTCACCGGCGGCAGCCGGGGCATCGGAGCCGCGGTGGCCGCGAAGCTCGCCGTGCTCGGCGCACGGGTCGCGGTCACGTACCAGAACACCAAACCCGAAGGCGTCACGGCGATCCGGGCCGACAGCGCCGACCCGGACGCCGTGGTCGCGGCCGTCGAGGAGGCCGCGGCCGGGTTCGGCCGGCTCGACGTGCTGGTGAACAACGCGGGCGCGTTCCGGGTCGGGCCGCTGGAGGAGCTCGGCCGGGAGGAGTTCGACCACACGATGGCGGTGAACGTCCGTGCTCCCTTCCTCGCCGCACGGGCCGCCGTGAAGCACATGCGGGAGGGAGGGCGGATCATCAGCATCGGCAGCAACGTCGCGGTGTACGCGCCGTTCCCCGGCTTCGCGCTCTACTCCGCCAGCAAGACGGCGCTGATCGGCATGACGAAGGGGCTGGCCCGCGAGCTGGGCCCGCTGGGGATCACCGCGAACGTCGTGAACCCCGGTCCCACCGACACCGACGCGAACCCGGCGGACGGGCCGATGGCGGACACGATCCGCGGCCTGACGGCACTGGGGCGGTTCGCGGCCCCGGAAGAGATCGCGGAGGTCGTGGCGGCGCTGGCGGGAAGCGCCGGTGCGTACGTCACCGGCGCGAGCATCAACGCCGACGGTGGTTTCACCGTCTGAGTCCCGCTACTCCCAGGTGACGGGAAGGGCGTGGACCCCGTAGATGTTCATGTCCGTGCGGAGCCTGACCTCCCGTGCCGGGACGGCCAGCCGCAGCGAGGGGAAGCGCCGCAGCAGCCCCTCGAACCCGGCCCGCATCTCGACGCGGGCCAACTGCTGGCCGAGGCACTGGTGCACGCCGTGCCCGAACGCGAGGTGCCCGCGGGCGTTGCGGTGGACGTCGAGCGAGTCGGCGTCCCCGTACCGCTCCGGGTCGTGGTTGCCGGCGAGCAGCGACAGCACGACGGTCGAGCCGGCGCGGATCGTCTCGCCGTGGAACTCGATGTCCTCCACCGCGTAGCGGAAGAAGATGTCGACGACGGTCAGGTAGCGCAGCAGCTCCTCGACGGCGTCGGGCACCAGTTCCGGCGCCGTCCGCAGCGCCTCCGCCTGACCGGGGTGCTCCAGCAGCGCGAACGTGCCGAGCGCCAGCATGTTCGCGGTCGTCTCGTGCCCGGCGAGCAGCAGCAGGAACGCCATGCCGGTCAGTTCCTCGACGCTGAGGTCCTCGTCGCGGGCGAGGTCGGACAGCAGGTCGTCGGCGGGTTCGGCGCGCTTGTCCGCGACGAGCTGGGCGAGGTACGTGCTCAGCGCCACGTACGCCGCCATCTTGTCCTCCAGGGCGATGTCCCGCTCCATGAACCGGGACGAGTTCGTCTGGAACGTGTCGCGGTCGGCGTAGGGGACGCCGAGCATCTCGCAGATCACCAGTGACGGCACCGGAAGCGCGAACTCGCGCACCAGGTCGACCGGCGGGGTGAGCCCCGCCAGGTGGTCGAGCCGCCGTTCGACGATCTCGGCGATGCCCTCCTCCAGCGCCTTCATCCGCCGCACGGTGAACGCGCCGGTGAGCTTGCGCCGCAACCGGGTGTGGTCCGGCGGGTCCATGCTGATGAACAGCCCCGGCTCCTGCGGGGACGGTTCGGTGGCGGGCGGCATCCCCGGCGTCGGGAACGGCATGTGCAGGGGGCCGATGTCCTGGCGCGAGCTGAACCGGGTGTCCGCCAGCGCCTGTCTGACCGCCTCGTAGCCGGTTATCAGCCAGCCCTCGTGACCGTCGGGGAAGAGCATCGGGCTGACCGGGTGGGTCGCGCGCAGCGCCGTGATCGCGCCGGGCGGGTCGAACGGTGTGACATCGCGGTCCGTGGGAAGTCCGTGCAGCACGACAAATCTCCTTCAACGGGTGGGATTCACGGTGGAAGAGCTTCTTGGACCACAGGTGGCCGTGACCGCGTTCACGGGGCCCGCCGGACGGTGATGTCGCCGAAGGACGTGTGGGCCATGACCTTGACCGTCTCGGCGGAGTCACCGGGACCGTCGCTGCTCTCCAGGGAGCTGGTGACGCGGCCGAAGCCGGTGTGGACCTCCAGCCAGGCCGCCGACCCGTCGGCGATCCCGACCTCGATGCCGCCCATCGCGGTGTTCAGCGTGGCGGTGTCGCGCACGACCTGACCGACGGTGATGGCGCCCATCGCGCTCTTGGCCTCCAGCGCTCCCTCCGCCCGTTCGACGGTGATGTCACCGCTGGCCGCGCGGACCCGCAGCTCGCCGCCGACCGTGCCGACCTCGGTGTTGCCGTTGGAGTTCTTCACGGTGAGGCAGCCGGTGACCGCGCCGACGCGCAGCGACCCGCTCCCGGTCTTGACCTTGGCGTCGCCGGTGACGGCCCCGACGTCGACCTGACCGGCCCCGGTGTGGACCCGCAGCGGGCCGGTGCGGTCGACGTGGACGTGCCCCGCCGACATGTCGATGTCGGTCTCCCCCAGCACACCGCTGGTGCGGGTGCTGCCCGCCGTCACGTCGGCGTCCACTTTGGACCCGGTGGGCAGCTCGACGACCACGTCGACCGAGCGGGTCTTCTTGGAGAAGTCGAACGTCCGCTTCGGGCCGCGGACGGTCAGCACGCCGTCGGCGTAGTCGACCCTGGTCTTCTGCGCGGCCTCGACGTCGGAGCTGTCGGCCGGGTCGGACGGCCGGACGTCGACGACGGTGTCGGTGCGGTTGCTCGCGACGATCTGCACGAAGCCCGCGTAGAGGTCCAGGAGCACGGAAATCGGTTGTGGCGTCTCGAATTTTGGCATGGCTGTCCCCTCAGAAGGTGTAAGAGCGACGTCTCCGCAGGTGGGAGAGGCGAGGTGGAGGAACGGGGTCAGCGGACCCAGCCGACGAACCGCTGTGTCGCGGGCAGGCCGCCCGTGCGCGGTTCGAAGCCGTCCTTCCGCGCGTTCAGCTGGGCGGAGGCGGCCCGCACGAGCCAGGCGTTGACCGACCGGCCCTCCTTGGCCGCGGCCTCGTCCACGGCGGCCTTGAGCGCCTCGGGCAGGCGGACGTTGATGCGCACGGTGGCGCCGTCCTCGAAGCCGGCGGCGTCCTCGGCGGGCGCGGGCTCCGGCGCGGCCTCCGCCCGCGTCTCGGGCGCCCGGCGCGTCACGACGAACTCGGGGTCACGGCCCCGCAGCAGCACCTGCACCGAGTCCGGCGCGAGGTCCGCGGTGATCTCGTCGGCGGCGGCCGACAGCGCTTCGAGCAGCGCCAGCCGGATCGCCGACTCCATCGTCACGGTCAGCCGCTCGACCAGCGCGCTCGCCTCGTCACCGCCGGTCTCCACGGCGGCCACCAGTTCGCGTCCGAGCGAAGCCACGTACGGGGTCAGATCCATGACGCCACTATGGCACGGCGTGGCATCACCGGCAAGCATTTCTGGCTCAGCTTGGCATCATTTTGGCTCAGTGCAGGTCAGAGGCTTGTCTCGAAGGCTCCGGTGAACGCGGCCAGCGTCGGCGTGCCCTTCTGGCGGTCGAGAACCGCGAAGACGACGTGCTCGAGGTAGCGGTTGTCGCGCAACGCGATCCGGAACGCCTCGGCGACCACGGCCGGGTCGTTCGCGAACACCCCGCAGCCCCACGCGCCGAGCACGAGCCGCCGATGACCATGCGACGCGGCGACGTGCAGCACGCGGATGGCCCGCCGCAACACCAGGACGGGGATGTCCGCGGCACGTTCGGGCTGGCTGCGCAGCACGGCGCCGCGGTTGGGCGCCGCCGCCGTCAGGAAAGACACCTCGTACGGCCGTTCCAGCAGGTTTCCCTTGTCGTCGCGGAACACCGGCACGCGCGGCGAGTAGATCACCCGGTCGCTGTAGGTGAGGTCTTCGTGCGCGCGGTGGTAGCCGTAGAAGTCGGCGGCGGCGCGCAGGCACGGGTAGAGCGCCGACGACCGGGCGAGGCTCTCCTCCTGGGCCTGTGCGCCGTTGAGGAACCCGCCACCGGCGTTGCGGGCGGAGGCGAAGTTCAGCGCGGCCACATCGCCACCGAGACGATGCGCGGCCACCAGGGTGGACTCGCCGGTGACCTCGATCCGCGTGCCCGGCACCTCCGCGGGCAACGTCAGCACCTCGTCGGGGAGGTGGAGCCGGGTCCCCGAGACCGCGGCGGCGACGTCGATGACGACCTCGCCGGCGTCACTGGAGTAAGAACCGCGTTCCGCGATCTCGACGGTCTCGCGGGCGATCGCACGCAACCTGCTGCTCATGATCCGACGAGTGTGGCGGGCGGCGACAAACGCGCCAAGCGGTTAAATCCGCGCGTAGACCTCGGCCACGGCGCCGAACGCGGCCTTGGGCTCCCAAGTGCCGTCCTCGAACACCTTCACGACACCGACGCTGGCCATGTCGAGGTCACGGCCGGGGTCGCCGGGCCGGTGCGGGTAGTTGGCGAGCGCGAACAGGTAGACGAACGCGCCGTCGACCCCCTCCGCCTCGAAGGTCTCCAGCACCTCACGCAGGTACGTGGCCTGCTCGGCCTCGTCGCGGACGTAGCCGTCCTTCACCCGCACCGGCCGCCCGGTCTCGTCGTGCTCGACGATCTCCATGCTGCGCGGCGCCATCGCCCCCGACCCGCGCCACGGCGCCGTGCCGAAGCCGGTGATGGCGACCGGTTTCCCTTGCGCCACCACGTTCCTGATGCTCGCGGCGTACACGTCGGCCACCTCGGCCGACCGGATCAGCTCGAACGACTTGATGTCGAACAGCGTCCAGTCGGGGTTCTCGAACGGGATGCACGCGTACGTCAGCTTGCCGCCGAAGTGTTGCCGCACAACGGTCACGGCCTCGGCGAGGAACGCGTTGAGCCGTTCCGCCGCTTCCCGCATCCGTTCGGGCCGCCCCAGCGTCCGGCCGAGGCGGTCGCCGACGTCGTCGCCGGGCAGGAAGCCGGAGTTCATGATGCTGAGCTCGACGCCGGTCACGAACACGACCTCGGCGCCGGTGCTCCTGACCCGTTCGGCCCGGCGAGCGCAGTCCGCGAAGAGGCCGAGGATCTCGTCCGGCGCCAGCTCCAGCGGGTAGGGCGAGAACCAGACCTCCAGGCCCAGCTCGGCGGCGGTCTCCGCGGCCCGTTCGAGCCGCTCCGGATCACCCCCGACGAGGTGGACGGCGGTGCAGTGCAGGTCGTCCCGGATGGCGGTGAGGTCGCGGCGGACCGCGCCGAGGTCGAAGTCGGGCAGGGAGATCTCTCCGTGGCGCACGAAACCGGTGTCGTACGCGATGCCTTTGGCTCGCATGGCCCAAAGCTACGCGAGAAAAGTGCGTGCACGCAAGTTTTCTTGTACGCAGTTATGTTGGCCAGACGAGCAGCACCGGGCAGGGTGCGTGGTCGACGACGAACCGCGTCGCCGGACCGAGGCTGCGCGGACCGACATGGCCGACGTCCCGGCACACAACCAGCAACGACGCGTTCGTGGCCGCTTCGACGACTTCGTGCTCGACCCTGCCGACACGGGCCTCTTTCGCGCAGGGCCGTCCCAGCCGCTCGGCGGCCGCGTCGAGCAGGCTCTCCGCGTGGTCGGCGGCGAGGCCGTCCAGGCGGGTGCCGGGGTCGCGTTCGGGATGACCGCGGCCGAGGAGCCCGGCGAACGCCCCGTGCGCCGCACCGGGCACGTCGTGGTCGCTGACGTGCAACAGCAGGACGTCCCCCGAGCAGCCGCGGGCCGCGTCGACGCAGTCCTGCCAGGTGTCGTCGGCGACCCACACGACCACCGTCATGCCGTCATCCTCCGATCAGGTGCAGGGACGCCCACAGTGCCACGACCGCGCCGACGAGCGTGGCAGGCACGGCGAGCAGGCCGAGCCTCGTGAACTCCCCGAGGTTCACCTCGGTGTCGTGGTCGTGCACGATCCGCCGCCACAGCAACGTCGCCAGCGACCCGGCGTAGGTGAGGTTCGGTCCCAGGTTCACGCCCAGCAGCACCGCGAGCACCACCCCCGGCCCGGACGGCGCGACCAGCGGCAGCAGCACGAGCACCGCGGGCAGGTTGTTGATCACGTTGGCCAGCACGGCGGCGACCGCCGCGACACCGAGCAGCGCGAGCAGCCCGTGACCGTCCGGGACCAGGTGCGCGAGCAGGTCGTCGAGGCCGTTGTCCACCACCGCCCGCACCACCAGCCCGAGTCCGAGCACGAACGCGAGGAACGGCAGCGAGGCCGCCCGCACGAGCTTGCGCGGGGTCGTGCGCCTCCTCGCCAGCGCCCGCACCGCCAGCGCCACCGCGCCCGCGCACGCCGCCCACGCCGGGTCGATCCCGGTGGCCGACGCGACGACGAACCCCACCAGCGTCAGCCCGACCGTCGCCAGCGCGAACACCGGCAGCTCCGGCGCGGGAACGGTCTCCGGCGGGTGCACCGGAGCGTCCAGGTCGCTGCGGAAGAACCTCCGGAACACCAAGTACTCGGCCGCGATGGCGACCAGCCACGGCAACGCCATCAGCGCCGCGAACCGGGTGAAGCTCAGCCCGCTGGACGCGAACGCCAGCAGGTTCGTCAGGTTCGACACGGGCAGCAGCAACGACGCGCTGTTGGACAGGTGCGTGCACGCGTAGACGTGCGGCTTCGGCCTGATTCCGAGCTGTGCGGCCGTCGCGAACACGACCGGCGTCAGCAGCACGACCGTCGCGTCGAGGCTGAGCACCGCCGTCGTCACCGACGCCGTGACGAACACGCCGCCCAGCAACGTCCGCGGTCTGCCACCGGAGGCCCGTGCCATCCAGGTGCCGCAGGCGTGGAAGAGCCCTTCGTCGTCGCAGAGCTGCGCCAGCACGAGGATCGCGGCCAGGAACCCGATCACCGGCCCCAGCCGCACCGCCTCGTCCACGGCGTGCTCGACGGGCAACGCCCCCACCAGCACGACCAGGACCGCCGCGGGCACGGCCACGGCCGCCTCCGGCCAGCCCCACGGTCTGACGACCGCGCACACGAGCACAGCGACGAGCAGCAGCACGGACAGCGCCAGCACGGTTCCTCCTGCGCCGGCACCGCCCCGGCTGGCTCCCACGTCTCTACCACCGCAGAGGTTAAGACCTGCGCAGGGCCGTCCGCCGATCGAGTGCGCGCCCGATCGGATGATCTCCGTAACACCTCTTCACCAGGGACGATTCGCCGTACATGAGACGATTAGCCGCACTGCTGCTCGCCCTCGCCCTGGCCTCCCCCGTCCCGGCCCTCGCCGCGGACGCCCCCGTGGCGACGATCCTCTCGCCGACCGCCGACGCCTCCGTCCCGCTGAACGAGCCGCTGCTCGTGGTCGGCGGCGCCGTCAACGGCGAGTCCGGCGGTATCACCGGCGTGTCCTTCTCCACCGACAGCGGCACCAACTGGAGCCCAGCCACCACTCAGGGCGAACGGTGGTCGGTCACGCTGTGGCCGTCCGTCCCGGGCCCGCTGACGATCCTCGCCCGCGCCCACACGGCGTCCACGACAGGCCCGGCCACCGCGTCGCGCACCCTGCACGTGGGCGGCACGACCGTGCCACCGCTGTCCGGCGAGACCCCGCTCTTCCTGCACGAGACGCCCAGCACGTCGATCGACGACGCCGACACCGAGGCCGTCGAGCTCGGCGTGCGCACCACCGTCGACCGTCCCGGCTCGCTCACCGGCGTGGTCATCCGGCGTGGCACCTACACCGGTCCCGTGACGGCACACGTCTGGTCGTCCAACGGCACGCTGCTGGCCGCACAGGAAGCTCCCGGCGCCGCGCACAGCCAACGGATCGACTTCACCACACCGGTTCCCGTCGCGCCGGGCGCCGAGTACGTCGTCTCCTACTACACGCCGTCAGGTGGTTACCGGGCAACGGAGAACTACTTCACCGGCAACGTCGTGCAGACCCCGTTCACCTTGCCCCCGAACGCGGGCGTGTACCGCTACGGCGGCGGCTTCCCGTCGGACACGTGGTTCGGCAGCAACTACTGGGTGCAGCCGGTCTTCACGCCATAGGCACGCGGCGCCGCCGCACGTTCTCCGCGCCGCCGGTCGCCTCGATCAACCGGACCAGCGCGCGTTTCACGGCGTCGTCACCGTGCATCGCCGCAGCCGGCGGCTGTCCTCGACCAGCCGTCGGCTCGCCGCTGTTCGGCAGGCCGTTCCCCTGGACGGCCCTGTTCCGAAAGGACTGAGCGGACACCCGTGTCCGGCAGGCGGAATCCGCCAGCCCCGCCACCTGCGAAAGTAGGGACATCCCCCTGCTCCAGTAGGTGATCGGGACCACACCGGCGCCAGTATCGTCACCCGCGTGACGCGGGCGGAGGACCTGGGGCCGGTGCTGCTCGTGGCAGCACTGGAGAGCTGGCGCGACCTGCCGCTCTGGCCCTTCGCGGTCGCGGCCCTCACCGCCCTCTACCTCCACACCCGCCACCGCCTGGCAAGAGCGAGAGCCGAGCAGGAAGAACGCGAACGAGACCTCCGCGCCGAACGCGCCCGCACCGAGGAACGCACCCGGCTCGCCTCCGAGCTGCACGACGTCGTCACCTATCGCCTCAACCTGATGGTGCTGCACGCCGGCGCGTTGCGAATGGCCGCGAAGGACACCCAGGTCCGCGACGCCTCCGAAGAGCTGCGCACAACGGGCCGCCAAGCGCTGGCCGAGATGCGCGACCTGATCAGCGTCCTGCGCTCCGGCCGCACCACCCGCATCCCGGACGTCCTGCCCGACCGCCTCTCCAGCCTGGTCGCCGACTCCGGCCTGGAGATCACCCTCGTCGAGCACGGCAACACCGACATCATCTCCCCCGCCGTGCGCCGCACGATGTACCGCGTGGTCCAGGAATCCCTGACCAATGTGCACAAACACGCACCAGGCGCCCAAACCGAGATCACGGTCCACTGTGGACCGAACGTCGTCCGCGCCGTCATCCGCAACACCGCCCCGCCATCAGCCCCGGACACCAGACCGGCCCCCGGCACGGGCCTGCTGGGCCTGCGCGGCCGCGTCGAGGTGGTCGGCGGCACCCTCACCGCGGGCCCGACCGACGACGGCGGCTTCGAGGTGAACGCGACCCTCCCCGCGTCCGTCCCGACCTAACCCACCGCGAGCGCGATCCGCCGCCGCGCCAGCAACCGCGTCTGGTGCACGTCCGCCCCCACCCCGAGCCCAGGCCGCCGCTCGAACCGGTCGTAACTGCGGCTGAGCAGCCAATGCGCGGCCTCCGGCGTGATCGGCTCCAGCCGCACCTGCTCCCGCAACCGCCCCAGCGCCCCCTCCACCTGCCGGGTGAGGAACGCGTTGCGCGTCAGACTGCCGCTGATCTCGTCGACCATGAACACCATCGCGTGCCGCGCGTCCCCGTACGCGTACCCGCACAACAACGTCAGGTACCCCGCGTCGATCGACCGGTCCCCGATCCAGCACTCCCCGAACCGCAACGCCCCCAGGTCCCACCGCGGCGCCCCCTGCAGACAAGCCGCCTCCCGGGCCCACCGCCCAGGCCGCCCCGGCAACAGGTGCCCGAGTGCCGTCAGCAACGCCGCACTGCGCCGGCTCGGCACTTCCCGCAGGTGCGCCACGACGCCCTCCCACAGCTCCTCGTCCCCGGCGAACGGCCCCGCGAACGCGCTGACCAGCAACTCCACCTCGAGCGGATCGGTGAGCTGCGGCAACGGACGCCCGGCGTCGACCACCGCCTGCTGCATGGGGGTCAGCCTCGTCCGCATGCCGCGACATTAGGCCGATCAGCCCAAAGAGACGCCGTCTTGGATCTTCCCCGAGTCGCGGTTCACCACATCAGGTCACCACCGCGCACCCCCGGCACCGATCACTCAGCTCCCCCACTTTCGCCCACGAAACTCGTTTGGGTATAACTTGATCGAGTGACCGTGGTCACGCTGAGCAACAGTGGGGGACTGGTGCCATTAGTACAGGACAAAGCCGCACATCTCTTGCAGGAGTCGCGGCAGAACACGCTGCACTCGCGGCTGGGCAAGGCTTACTCCGCCACCCACTTCAAGGCGTTCAGCGCGGCCGAGTACCGGTCGTGGCAGCACAGTCTCAAGGCACTGCTGGAAGTGTTGGACGAGGCGGGGCTGCACGAGAGCCACGTGCTCCTGGAACATTCGCTACCACGCTCGTCACTGCGGGTCGACGCCATAGTGTGCGGGCTCCGGCCGGACACCGGTCGCCCCTCCTACGTGTTCGTCGAACTGAAGCAGTGGAGTCGTGTGCACTCGGTCGAGGGATGTCTCGTCCGGCAGCACGAGAACGACGAACCCAGGCTCCACCCAGCGGACCAGGTACGGGACTACTGCCGCTATGTCGCCCATTCACTCCAGTTCGTCGCGGAAGAGAAGGAACTGGTCAACGGCCTCGCGTACCTGCACAACGCGAACCGGCGGGACATCAGGGCGCTGGAGCGCCACACCGCGGACCGGTGGGGCCGGATGTACACGAAGGACGACCGCTCCGAACTGGTGCGGGACTTGACCCTGCTGCTCGACGGCGAGCGTCGTCACGAGGAGAACCGCGCCGCCGCGGAGCGGTTCCTCAAGTACCCGGCACGCCCTTCCGCGCAGTTCGTCGAGATCGCCAAGAACGCCGTCGGACAGCGCGAGCTGCTGCCGCTCGTGGACCAGCAGATGACCGCCTACCAACTGGTGAAGACCGCACTGACCAACGCGAACGAGGGCTCCCGGAAGAAGGTCGTGATCGTCGTGGGTGGTCCCGGCTCCGGCAAGAGCGCGATCGCCGTGAGCCTGCTGGGCAGCCTCGAGGAACTGGACCTGCGCGGCTACCACGCCACCGGCTCCAAGTCGTTCACCGAGACCCTGCGCACCCACCTGGATCCGCGACGTCGCACCGGTGTGTGGCACCTCTTCAAGTACAACAACGACTTCCGCGAGAACCGCAACCACGGGGTCGACGTCATCGTCAGCGACGAGGCGCATCGGCTGCGCCGGTCGAGCACCTCTCCGGGGACGAGGAGGAGTGACGAGAACGCGGTGCCGCAGATCGCGGAGCTGATCACAGCGGCGCGCGTGCCCGTCTTCCTGCTCGACGACAACCAGCGGGTGCGGGCCGACGAGGTCGGCTCGGTCGCCGAGATCACCAGGATCGCCCACGAGCTCGGCTGCGAGGTCGAGAAGATCAACCTGCGCGGTCAGTTCCGCTGCGGGGGCAGCGCCACGTTCGACCACTGGGTCGACCGCCTGCTCGGGATCGTCGACGAGCCGCCCGTCGTCTGGTCCGATCTCGTTCAGGACGACCGGTTCGAGGTGCACGTCGGCGACAGCCCGCGCGACATGGAGAACTGGTTCCGGGCTCGCCGGACGCAGGAGCAGACGGCGCGGATGACGGCCGGCTTCTGCTGGGACTGGCCTTACGACCACCGGTCGAAGACCCCGGACATCGTCATCGGTGACTGGCGGCGGTGGTGGAACCTGCGCAAGGAGGCCGCCGACGGTCCCGCGTCCACGTTCTGGGCGACGGACCCCAGGGGCGCCCGGCAGGTCGGGTGCGTCTACACCGCACAGGGTTTCGAGTACGACTGGGCGGGGGTGATCTTCGGGCCTGACCTGGTGTGGCGCGAGGGCGGGTGGGTGGCCCGCCGGGACAGGTCCCGCGACGGCAAGGCCAAGGCCGATCCCGCCCTGTTCCCCGAGCTGGTGCGCAACGCGTATCGCGTGCTGCTGACCAGGGGCATGCGCGGCGTCACCATGTTCTCCGTCGACCCCCGGACACAGGAACACCTTCGGACGATGGTCGGCCCGCAGCGCACGTGATCGGCTAGCCTCGGGTCGCGGCCCGCCAGGCACCGGATCCCGTAGCTGCCTCCACCCGCATGTGGATCACGCATGCCCAGGTGGGGGAACCAAGAGTGGCTCTCGTTCGCAAAAGCGCCCAGTCGCTGCTCGAAGACGCACTGGCGGACCGGCTGCACACGCTGCTGGAGGACCAGGCACGGATCCAGTTCGAAGCGGGCGTGGGCAAGGGCGAGGTCCGGTCGTGGCGGAACAGCCTGCCGACGTTCCTCAACGACCTCGTCGACGCCGGTCTCGGCCACGTCGAGGTGCTGCTGGAACACAAGCTGCCGCACAGCCCGAAGCGCGTGGACGTGGTGCTGTGCGGGCGGAACCCCCGGACCGGCCGCCCCTCCTACGTGCTCGTCGAGCTGAAGCAGTGGTCCAAGGCCGAGCCGTACGCCGACGACCTCGTCAAGGTCGAGTTCTACCCGCAGCCCGTGCTGCACCCGCTGGAACAGGTGCGCCGGTACTGCGAGTACCTCGTGGACTCGACTCCCGCTCTCGCCGAGCGGCCGGACTCCGTGCACGGGGTGGCCTACCTGCACAACGCCCGCAAGGCCGGCGTCTGGAACATCACGCGCTACGGCGTGGACGACTTCGGCGAGCTGTACACGCTCGACAACAAGGGCGAGCTGGTCAACCGGCTGCGCACGTTGCTGGATCCCGACGCCGCGACTCGTGACCACGCCCGCGACGCCGCCGACGAGTTCCTCGGCATGCGGCACGCACCGTCGAAGCCGCTGCTCACCCTGGCGGCGAAGGAGATCCAGGAGCGTGAGCAGTTCGTGCTGCTGGACGAGCAGCGGGTCGCCTACAGCCTGGTCCGCAGGGCCGTGGAGAAGGCACGCGCCTCGCGCACGCAGACCGTCGTCATCGTGCTGGGCGGCCCCGGTTCCGGCAAGAGCGTCATCGCGTTGAGCCTGCTCGGCGAGCTGGCCCGTCAGGGCAGGGCGGTCCTGCACGCCACGGGTTCGTCGTCGTTCACCAGCACGATGCGCAAGCACGCGGGCAGCCGGAACAAGCGCGTGCAGGCGATGTTCAAGTACTTCAACAACTTCATCGACGCCGAGCCGCGTGACCTGGACGTGCTGATCTGCGACGAGGCCCACCGCGTCCGCGAGACCAGCCTCAACCGCTACACGAAGCGGGAGGTCCGGGAGAAGGCACGCCGGCAGATCGAGGAGCTGATCGACGCCGCCAGGGTGCCGGTCTTCCTGCTGGACGAGAACCAGACGGTGCGTCCCGGCGAGATGGGCTCGCGGGTGGAGATCGAGGCTGCGGCCGAGGCCGCGGGCTGTGACGTGCAGGTGGTGGAGCTGGGCGGGCAGTTCCGCTGCGGCGGCTCCGAGTTCTTCGACTCGTGGGTCGCCAGGCTGCTCGGCGTCAAGGGCACGCCCGTGCAGTGGTCGGACCTGGTCACGCGCACCGATGACGAGTTCGTCGTGCGCAGCGCGGAGTCGCCGCGCGAGATGGAGTCCTGGCTCCTGGACCAGCGCGAGAAGGAGGGCGGCACCGCGCGGATCGCGGCCGGCTACTGCTGGAGGTGGAGCGACCCGATCACCGAGGACGGGACGAAGGTGCTGGTGCCCGACGTGCGGATCGGCGACTGGCACCGGCCGTGGAACGCCAAGCCGGAACAGCGCGTCCCCGGTGTGCCGGCATCGCACTTCTGGGCCAGCGACGAACGCGGGTTCGGCCAGGTCGGCTGCATCTACACCGCCCAGGGTTTCGAGTACGACTGGGCCGGCGTCATCTTCGGCGAGGACTTCGTCTGGCGCGGCGACCACTGGGAGGCACGGCGCGAACACTCCCACGATCCCGCTGTGAAGAAGGCGGACGAGCTCCACTTCGCCCGGTTGATCCGCAACACGTACAAAGTGCTGCTCACCAGGGGTATGCGAGGTGTCTGCGTCTACTCCGAGGACGAGGAGACCCAGAACCACCTCCGGAGCTTGGCGAGGTAGTGCCGTGCCACTCTGACGGCGTAAAGGCACCAGCTACGGTGACACAGGTGACGACGTTCCCACCGGTGCCCGCGGACCTGTTCCGCTTCACCACGACCGATCACGCGGAGCTGCACACAGCGGTGCTGCGCGTGTTCGGGCTGGCGAACGAGCGCCTGGAGACCGCCCTCACCGTCGACGACGTGCAGCAACGTCTCAAAGAGGCCGGTTGGCGCGAGCAGCTGACCGACGGGGAGCTGACGACGTCGCTCACGGCCCTGCGGCAGTGGGGCCTGCTCGACGCGGCCCAGCAGCGCTACCACCTCACCCGGCTCGGTGAGGCCGCGTACGCGGGGGTCCGGCGGGCGCTGGAAGCGCTGAGCGGCAGCGGTTCGTTGCAGACCGCCGTGCTCGACGCCATCGTGGACCGGCTGGACGAGCTGCAGAACGTGCGGGACGACCGTCGTGTGTTCACGGCGTTGATGGAGCTGGAAGGTCACCTCGACGCGCTGCGGAGCAACACGACGCGGTTCAACGCGGACTTGCAGCGGCTCCTCAAGGACGAGGAGACCGACCTCGCCACGTTCCAAGAGGTCAAGCGCACCACGATCACCTATCTGCGTGACTTCATCGGTGACCTTGACGCGCGCAAGCAGCAGATCCGCGACAAGATCGACGCCATCGATCCCGTGACACTCCACGAACGCGCGCGCAACGGTGCTGACCTCTACCAGGACGACGAGTTGTGGTTGCGTCAGCGCGCGACGCAGTGGAAGAGCTTGAAGACGTGGTTTGCCACCGTTGACGAACTGCAGGACGTGGCACGCAAAGCGATCGTGCAGCTGCTGCGCGTGCTCGACCGTATTAGCGAGCAGCGTCGCCGTCCGACGAACACCGCGTCCGACTTCCGTGCGCTTGCGCGGTGGTTTGCGCGGACGGAGACCGAGGACGAGGCTCACGAGCTGTTCAACGCGGCGTTCGGGTTGTGGCCGGCACGGCACGCACACCTCGCACACGCCGACGGTGAGCTGTTGCCGAGTGGTGAGCCGTGGCGCAACACGCCCGCGGTGCCGGTGTCGCCGCAGCTGCGCGCGCTCGGTGGGCAGGAGGTCGGCGGTGGCGCGGGCAAGGTCCGCAACGTCGACGAGGTCCGCCGCAACCGCCGCGAGCAGGCCGAGAAGGAGCGCCGGGAGCTCGAACACGCCTGGGCGCAGATCCAGACCGACGGCGCGGTCCGGATCTCCACGCTCACCAACCTCGACCACGACACGTTCCACCGGCTGATCGACCTGGTCGGCCGGGCGCTCGGCAGCGACCCGGACAGCACCGGCACGCGCACGGCCGGCACCACGGACGGCAGGATGCAGATCAACCTGCGCAACGCCCGCGGGTGGGCGACGATCACCACCCAGAAGGGCACGCTGAGCGGACCCGACTACGTGATCGACGTGCAGAGCCGATGAGCAGGACCGGGAACCAGCTGGCTCGGCTGGAGAGCGAGGAGGTGGCGCGTGGCGTGCGGTTGCTGCTCGCGCGTCCGCTGCTCACGGCCGTGTTCGACCACGACGGCTTCGACCTCGTGCGACGGCGCCGCGAACCCATCGTGAAGTGGTTCGACTACTACTGCGGCTGGCGCGTGCACGTCGAGCCACGTGCCGGATACGCGCGTCTGTTCAAGACGACGCAACGGCCCGACCGCACGCGTAAGTTGTTCGACCGGCGGCGGTACATGTTGCTGTGTCTGGTGTGTGCGGAGTTGCTGGCCACTCCGACGACGACGGTGGACGCACTGACGATGAACGTGCGTCTGGCTGCCGCGGCCGAGGGGTTGCCGCCGTTCAACCTGGACCGGCGCAGCGACAGGTCCGCGCTGGCGAGCGTGCTGCGGTTCTTGGAGGAGCACGGCGCCATCGAGAGCGACGAGGTGCAGGTGCGCGCGGATCCGACGCTGATCACCCGCCTGCTCGCCGCGCCGAACCCGCCGTCCACGGTGGACGGCATCGGCGAGCTGACCCACGAGTCGCGTTACGAGAACGCGCACCGCAGCTTGTGGCAACGGCACTCCGTGATGCGCAGGCTGATCGACGACCCGGTCGTCTACAAGGACGAGCTGTCCGCGAGCCAGCTCGCGTTCCTGACGTCCCCGACCGGCCGCAAGGTGGTGCGGACGGGCATCGGGCTCGCCGGGTGCACGCTGGAGGAACGCGCCGAGGGGTACCTCGTCGTCGATCCCGAGAGCATCGCCACGGACACCCGGTTCCCGGACGACGACAGCAGTGCGAAAGTGGCCGCGTTGTTGTTGCTCGACCGCCTGGCACAGGGTCCCGCACGGTTCGACGAACTGGTCGAAGAAGCACGCGAGCTGCTCACCGAGTTCCGCAACTGGGCGAAGGAGTACCAGTCGGACGGTGGGGCTGGCAGGCTGACGGCGGACGCGCTCGCGCTGCTCGAGGCGTTCGGGCTCGCACGCACGGAGAACGGCACCGTTCGCAGGCTGCCCGCGGCAGCCAGGTACGCGGTCGAGGAGCTCAATGACTGACCGGTGGCAACCCAGCCGCGCCGGCATCACCAACGTCTGGCGCTACTACGACGAGATCTTCTCGTTCTACCAGGGCAGACTGCTGCTCAGGGGCCCCAACGGCACGGGCAAGTCGAAGGCGCTCGAACTGCTGCTGCCGTTCCTCTTCGACGCGAACCTGCGTCCGCACCGGCTGTCGACGTTCGGCAGCGCGGACCGGACCATGCACTGGAACCTCATGGGTGAGGGCGCCCAGGGCAGCAGCACGCGCGTGGGTTACGTGTGGCTGGAGTTCCAGCAGGGTGACGACGAGTGGTTCACCTGCGGTGCCCGGCTCGAAGCCACGACGAACACCACCAACGTGCAGGCGTCGTACTTCACGACGTCGCTGCGGATCGGCGACCTGTTGCTGGTCAACGAGTCCGGGCGGCCGTTGACCAAGGCGGAGCTCATCGCGGCGATGGGTGACCACGGGGTCATGCACGCGACACCGGCCGACTACCGGCACACGGTGCGCACGACGTTGTTCCCCGGTGTCACGGAGCAGCGGTACGACTCGCTGATCACGGCGCTGCTACAGCTGCGCACGCCGAAGCTGTCCGAGCGGCTCGACCCCGGCGTGCTGTCGTCGTTGCTGTCGAAGGCCCTTCCGCCGCTGGACCAGTCGGACCTGACGGAGATCGCCGAGGGGTTCGAGCGGCTCGACCGCCAGCGCGAGGAGCTGCGGCGGCTCGACGAGGAGATCGTCACCGCCGGAAAGCTCGCGGACGTGCAGCGCACCTATGCGCAGCGGGTGCTGGGCGCGGCGGCGTTCACGCTGTCGACCGCCACCGAGAACCTCGAGGACATGACGCGCGCCGCGCGGATGAGCGAACGGCGGTTCCAGCGCCAGGTCACCCTGACCGACGAGGCGTTCGAGCAGCTCGCCGCGCTGGGCCGGGAGGCGAGAGCGGTCGACGCCGAGATCGCCGGCATCTCCGACCTGCCCGCGTACCAGGAGGGCAAGCAGCTCGACCTGTTGCGGCAGCAGCACTCCGGCGCGGCCCTGCGTGCCTCGGAGGCCGCGGCGCACGCCGCGAAGCTGCGTGCACGGGCCGTTGCGGACGAGGAGCACGCGGCTCAGGCGAAGGCCGAAGCGGCCGCCCGTGCCGACGCACTGCGGCGCTCCGCCGCGGAGGCCCGTGCGGCGGCCGAACTGGCTGGCATGCCGTCGGTGTTCGAGGAGATCGACGCGGGCACGGACGCCCGTGCGGGCCGTGAGCTGCTCACGGCGACGGTGGACGCGCGTCTGGCCGAGATCAGCACGCTGCAGAACGCCGTCGTCGAGCACGAGAAGGCCGTAGACGCACGGGAGACCGCACGGCAGCGGCTGGAGGAGACGCGGGAGGAGCTGGAGCTCGCCACCGAGGCCGAGATCGCCGCGCAGTACACGTTCGAGCAAGCGTTTGCGAAGTTCGGCGCGGACTTCGAGACCTGGACTCGCGGGTGCTCTGAACTGCGCGTCTCCGACCAGAGCGAGATCGTCGAAGCCGCCGCGCTGGCCCGCGAGGAGTTCAGCGCGATCGAGGCACGGCTGCACGAGACGCGCAGCGCGTTGAACAACCAGCTCTCGCAGTACAGGTCCATCCGCGAGAAGCTGGCGAACCAGGCCGACGTACCGCCGCCCGCGCCGTACACGCGTGACGCCGAGTACCGCACGTACGCCGCGGGAGCCCCTCTGTGGCGACTGGTCGACTTCCGCGAGGGCACGCCACCGGAGGTGCGCGGAGCGGTCGAGGCGGCGCTGGAAGCGTCGGGCCTGCTGGACGCGTGGCTCACGCCGGAGAACTCGTTCGGCGTCTCCGACCAGGACCGCTTCACCGAACCGCTGCTCGTCGCCCCCGCCCCCGGCAGCTCCCTGCTGGAGGTGCTCGTCACCGAGGACGAGCGCTGCTACCAGTTCCTGGAGGGCGTCGCGTTCGGCGCGACCGCCACCGGGCACGTCACCGCGATCGGTGCGGACGGGACGTGGCGGGTGGGCAACCTCCACGGCCGCTGGGTCAAGGAGGCTCCCGCCTACATCGGCCAGAAGGCGCGCCACCGCGCCCGCGCGGGCCGGATCGCCGAGCTGACCGGCCTGATCGAGCAGCTGGCGACCGACCTGTCCGGTGTGGACGCGGCGCTGTCCCAGATCGCGGTGCGCCGGGCGACCCTGGCGGGCGAGCTGGCGCGGCAGCCCTCGACTGACCCGATCGAGGTAGCCGAGGAGCAGCGCACCAAGGCCCAGCTGCGGTGCGCGGCGCGCAAGGACGCCGTCGCGGCCGCCTCCCGCCGGGTGGCGGAGGCAGAGGCCGCGGTCTCCGCCCTCACCGTCACGGACGTGCCGGACAAGGACGCCGTGTCCGCGTTCCTCGCCGCGGGCCACCGCTGGCTGGACGACCGCCACGACGCGTTGGCGGCCGAAGCCCTGTCGGTCGAGGCGGGCAACCGTGCGTCCGTGAGCGGCTCTCTGGCCGACGAAGCCGAGGAGATCGCCGCCGCACGTCAGCAGGAAGCAGCGGACCTCGCCATCACGCTGGAGACAGTCGAACGCGCGGCAGGCGCCGAGTTCCACGCCTTGGACCAGCAGCTCATCACGTTGCGCGCCAAGGCACTCGCGCTGGCCGAAGAACGCGAACTGCTGCAAGACAAGCAAACGGGCCTGGCGCGCACCCTCGGTACGTTGGAGGAGAAGCGCAAGACCGACAACGCACGCGCCGCGGAAGCCACCGTCGCGTTCGAGCTGGCCGACACCCGCTACCGCCATCTGACGGCGGCCCACCTCCCCGAGGACGCCGGCGAGGTGCCGGACGGCCCCGTCGACCCGCGCCTCATCCGCGACGCCGAGTCCCGCCTGAGCCTGGCCGTGCACGCGGCGCAGCACGAACTCGCGGGCCGGATCGACCTGTCCCTGGACCCCGACGACGACGTCACCGTGCTCACCGCGACGGTGGACGGCACGCGCATGGGCGCACACGCCCTGCTGCACGTCCTGCAAGCCGAACGCGACCGCGTGCGCACCCACATCACCGACGCCGAACGCGACCTGTTCGACCAGACCCTCACCGGCCACACCCGGCGCCACCTGGCCCAACGCATCCAGGGCGCCGCCGAGCTGGTCGACGCCATGAACCAGCACCTGGCCCGCGTCAAGACCGCGTCGGGCATCCGCGTGCAGCTCGACTGGCAGGTGGACCCCCAACTGCCGCCGGGCACCCGAGAAGCCCGCGACCTGCTGCTCCGCACAGACCTGGACGCGTCAGAACGCGCGATGCTCCACCAGTTCTTCCGCGAGCGCGTAGAAGAAGCACGCGCCCACGACACAGCAACGGGCTGGGAACAACAACTGGCCCAGGTGCTCGACTACACGACATGGCACCAGTTCGTCGTGAAGGTCGACCGCGGCGAAGGCTGGGTGCCCGTCACCAAACGCGTCCACGGCGCCCTCTCCGGCGGAGAGAAGGCCATCGTGCTGCACCTCCCCCTCTTCGCCGCAGCAGCAGCTCACTACCACGCCACCCCCACGGCACCCCGCCTGATCCTGCTCGACGAGGTCTTCGTGGGTGTCGACGCCACCAACCGCGGCCAACTGCTGGAGCTGCTGGTCAACTTCGACCTGGACCTCGTCCTCACTTCGGACCACGAGTGGTGCGACTACCAGGAGCTGACCGGCATCGCGATCCACCAGCTCACCACGGGCACCGATGGCGACGACGCGGTGACGACGGTGCGCTTCACGTGGGACGGACACCGCCTTCAAGCCGACGACTAGCACCAAGCAACGCCAGCAGTTCCCGTTGCTCGCCGGTCAACGGAAACGCGTCACGAGGCCGCGGATAGATCTCCGCGGCCTAGCTCCACGCCGAAGACCTGCGCGGCGATCCACCGGCCGAGGTGTCCGGTCAGCGCGGGCCGTCCGATGATCGCGGACAGCTCGGCGTCGATGCGGTTGCGTTCGCGGAGGAGCTGAGCCACCCGCTTCACCTCGTTCACGCCACGTGCCCTTCCCGCCGCCAGCGCAGTCCCGGATGCCCGGCCATGGCCTCCGTCATGGCCCGAAGCCACTGCGGTGGAAGGACATCAGGCTCGCCCACGTCGTCCCTCAGGTACGCACGCCGTTCCAGCGCGACGGCGGTCTCCTGCCACCGCCGCAGCGTCCACCGCACCAACCGGCACGTCAGTAGCAAGCCCGCCGCCGCACCGGGATCGAACGGTGGTGGCGCGAGATGCGCGTACTGGTGCATCTCCTCCTCCGTACCCGGCAACGCATCGGGAAGGTCGACCCGCCACTCCAACGACACGATCGCAGCGTTGTCCGCACGCCGCTCCTCGACCCGCTTCTCACAGGCGGCCCGGATCTCCGCGATCTCCGCCACCGCGTCGGGAACCGACAGCGCGACCCATCGCCGTGGCGTGCTCCCGGCAACCGCTTCGAGCCTCCGCACGAGGTCGAACGACGGCTCCCAGCCGACGAGCAGCCGGTCAGCGCAGAGGCCGACCAGACGCCGGGCGGCCTCGGGATCGGTGAACGCCTCCGCCGACGGCACGATCCACGCGCCCGTGTTCGTCCCGTCGACGCTCACGTGCCACACCGCGACCACGTCTTCGTCGTCCGTGACGACGTGCCGCAGCACGACGTGCCCGATCACCGCACACCGGCCATGAGCTCGCTGAGCATTCCGGCGAACGACTCCTCCGACACGATCGGAATGCCGTACCTGCGCGCCTTGTCCGCTTTGCCCGACAACGAGTCCGGGTCCGCCGCGATCACCAGCGCGGTCCGTTTGGTGACGCCGCCCTTCACGGTGAGCCCCGCCGACGACGCCCGGCTCTCCCACACGTCCCGCGGCTCGCGCATCTCACCAGTGAAGACGACGAGGTCCCCCGGTGACAGCCGGACCGGTTCGCTTCTCAACGCCTCGGTCGCGTCCACGCCGAGCAGCGACGCGACCAGCCGGAGGTCGGCCTCCTCGTCCGCCGTCAGCCGTCCGTCCTCCCACGCGACGTCGGCCAGCGCCGAGAGGTAGCCGCGGTGCAGCTCCATCACCTCGGCCATGCCCAGGTCGAGAGCCCGGGCCACCGAGAGCAGCTCTTCCTGCTCGTCCTGCGAGAGGTGGCGGTCGAGCAGCGCGCGGTCGAGCACGTCGAGGTACTCGTCACCGGACAGCGTGGTCGCGCGCGGCAGCAGCTCGACGAGCTTCGCCAGGAAGTGCTGTTCGGCGCCGTGTGCGCGTGCGCGCTGCACCGCGTACGTGTTCCCGGTCCGCGGCACCGCGAGCCGTGCGGGCTCGACGTGCCCGATGCGGTGAAGGCACCGCACCAGCAAACCGGCGCACGCGCGTGCGTCGTGCAAAGCCGAATGTGCCGTACCCATCGGTACATCGGCGGCTTCACAAGACGCGGCGAGCGAACGTGACGACGCACCCAGGTACCGGCCCGCCAGCTCCATCGTGCACAACCCGGCACCCACGTGGAGCTCGTGTCCCAGCCGCGCGTACTCGGCTTGGAGGAACCGCAGGTCGAACGACAGGTTGTGCGCGACGAGCACCCTGCCGGACAGCCGTGCCGCGAGCTCCCCCGCGATGCCGGCGAAGTCGGGCGCCCGCCTGACCTCGGCCGCGCTGATGCCGTGGACGTGCTGAGGTCCGAGATCCCGGCGCGGGTTCACCAGCGTGCACCACTCGTCCGTGCGGCGACCGGACCCGTCCACGTGCACCACGGCGACCTCGATCACCCGGTGGTGATGACCAGGTGAGATCCCGGTGGTCTCGACGTCGACGACCGCGTACCCGTTGCCCATGCCGGGGCTGTCGTCCGGGCCCGTGGCTTCCGTTAACAGCCGCGGACGACGTCATCCGTAAGGACTAACCGTCCCATCAGGAGAGTCGGCCGGACCCCTCCCGCTCGTGCTCGCCGCTGAGCCCGAGTGGAGGGAGTCGCTCATCCGAGGCTCGGCGACATTTCTCGTGCGGCCGAAGCCTTGATGGCGGCGCGGGCCGCCGACAGGTCGTCGACGGCGTAGATCTCCGGGCAGGAAGCGATCACGAGGTCCTTGTCCGACGCGACGGTCAGCAGTGAGACTTTCTCCGGCAACGAGGTCGCTTGCCGGACAACTCCCTTCGCGTCGACGCGGATCAACGTGACCCACGTCTCCGACCAGGGAAAGTCCGCGACGGCGCTGGATTTGCGCAGCCCTTCCACATCGAACTCGGCGAATCTGGGCATGACACCAAGATAACGAGTCGAGGTGTCGGAAAGGCAAAGATCACCCTTTCACCGCAATGCAGCCAGCAGATGAGACAGGTTGACACCGACGGCGTCGGCCAACCGGCGCACGACTTCTGGAGCGGGTGCCAGCGGATGCGTCTCCCGGGTGAACGGCAGACCTTCACCGCCCGAGAACTTCGACTGCGGCGTCACCGGCGCGAGAATCGGGTAGACCCGCCAGCGCGGCACCTTCGAGTCCGCCATGGCGAGCGTGTTCTCGTGCCACAGCATCACAGCGGACGAACGGATGTTGCGCGCGAGGACGCATCCGTAGCCCGTCAGCGTGATGGCGCGCGCAGCCGCACGCACGGGGTTGCGGAAATCGCCGTCGACGACCCACACACCGTTCATGACCTCCGCGGAGAGCCCTTCGGCCTCCAGCGCCGCGAGGGTTTCGGCGTGCTGGTCGTCAGCGGCCGCGGTGGCCAGTTCGACGACCTCCTGGACCTCCGACGCCGTCACGACCCGCGCACCGGCCTCAGTGGACGCGTGCAAGAGCCGTTCGACGTAACGGTCTTCGGCATAAGCCGCCCATTCCTGGGCCTTCTCCCACGCCGAACGTGCGATGACGTCAGCCTCGGAACCGCCGCGCAGCCGTGCGTCCTGCAACAGCTGTGCGAGCACTACGGCGATGACGGAACTCAGCAGCGCGTCATCGTGTGACTCGTCATCCCCCGGTACGAGAGAGACGACCAGGTCACGCAGATCCGCACGCCAGCTCTCGTCACCTGCCCACACGCCGATGGCGAGCAAGTTCAGGTAGTGGTCCGCGAGGGCCATCCGCACGAGCAACGGCTGACCGGCCGCCTCTCTGGCATCACGCCGCGCGGTCGCCTTGATCTGCTGCCGTTCCGCGGGATCCACGACGCTGACGCGGATCTTGTCGAGTTCGTCGAGGAAGTCGTCCCACCGGTCATCCGAAAACCGGGCGAAGACGTCGTCCACCTGATACCTCCAGCTCACAGTCGAGCGACGGACTCGAGTACTCGTCTGGTGCGCGCCACCTCGTGCGCGCGGAAGACCGCGGCGCCCGCCAACGCCGCGATCGCAGTCGCGACGAGGGTTCCCTCGACGCGTTCGTGCAGTTCCACGCCGAGGGTCTCCCCGACGAAGTCCTTGTTGGACAACGCCATCAGCACCGGCCACCCGGTCGCCACCAGCTCGTCCGTGTGCCGCACCAGCGCGAGGCTGTGCCAGGTGTTCTTGCCGAAGTCGTGGGTGGGGTCGATCAGCACGCTCTTGCGCGGCACCCCGAGCGCGACGACCTTCTCGGCGCGCGCCGTCGTCTCGGCGACGACGTCCCGCACGAGAGTCGGGTAGCTGACCCTGTGGGGCCGCGTGCGGGGCGGCACGCCTCCTGTGTGCGAGCAGACGTACCCGGCTCCGTACTCGGCGGCCACCTCCGCCAGCTTCGGGTCCGCGCCCGCCCACGTGTCGTTCAGCAGGTCGGCACCGGCCTCGCAGGCGAGCCGGCCGACGTCCGCGCGCCACGTGTCGCTGCTGATGATCAGGTCCGGATACGCGTCGCGGACCCTCTCGATGAACGGCACGACCCTGCGCACTTCCTCGCCGGAGTCGACCAGGTCACCGGGTCCCGCCTTCACGCCGCCGATGTCCACGATGTCCGCCCCCTCGTCCACAACCCGGTGGACGGCCTCCATCGCGACGTCCTCGGCGTAGGTGGCGCCCCTGTCGTAGAACGAGTCGGGGGTGCGGTTGATGATCGCCATCACCAGCGCGTGGTCGCGGACGACGGTCCGGCCGCGGAACTGGAGCTCGATCACATCCCGTGTCTACCAGGTGGTCCCCGGCTCGTGCACATGGCGGACGTCTCATACTGCCTCGCGTGGAACTGGTGAAAGCGGTCGACGGGCTCTGGCAGCGCGGCTGGCTGCCGTACGACGTTCGCGAGATCGTGTCTCGCTCCCTCGGCGAGTCGGCCACCTCGCTGGCCGTGGACGTGATCGCTTTGTCCTGTTCATCCCATCCCGAGTCGACCGTGCACCCGCGCTGGCGCCGTCAGCTCGAGGAGATCGGCGCCTCCGTGTGGTGGGAGGGGCCGCTGCTGGAGGCGTGGGCGACCCGCCACATCGAGACCCCCGCGTACGCCGCCCGCACCGCCGATGACCTGCTGAAGTTCCTCGGACGGCTGCCGACGCTGCCGCGCATCCTGCCGCTGCCGGGCGACCGGCTGATGTCCGCCGTCCGCGCGGGCCTCGACCCGAAGGTGCTCAACCGGGTGCGGGGCCTGCTCGCGAAAGCGGAGTCGACGTCGTTCCCCGAGGAGGCCGAGGCGCTGTCGGCCAAGGCCCAGGAGCTCATGAACCGGCACGCGCTGGAACGGGCGGTGCTCGACGCGGACCAGCCGGCGACGGCGACCTCGCGGCGGGTGTGGCTCGACAAGAGCTACTTCAAGGAGAAGTCGCAGCTGGTGCACGTGGTCGCGTCCGCGTTCCGGTCACGTGCGGTCGCCTACGACGGCTTCGGGTTCGTCGCGCTCGTGGGCGACGAGGTGGACCTGGAAAGCATCGAACTGCTGTCGACGTCGCTGCTCGTCCAGGCGACCCGCGCGATGGTGGCCGTCGGCGGACGTGCGGGCAAGGGCAGCGAGGCGCGCTCACGGCCGTTCCGCAAGTCGTTCCTGGTGGCCTTCGCGTCACGGATCGGCGAGCGCCTGGAGCCCACGCCCGACACCGCTCCCGACATCCCGGACGAACGCCTCCTGCCCGTCCTGGCGGAGCGCAAGAAGGCCGTGGACACGCTGTTCGAGGAGATGTTCACGCACACCCGCACCTCACGCGTGACGGTCCGCTCGGCCGCAGGCTGGGGCGCCGGCCGGGCGGCAGCGGACGCCGCGGACATCGGAACCGGCCGGAACTCCGTGACCTCCGGCTGACCCGCCACCCCTCCGGGTGAACTCCCACCGCCAAAAAGCCCTCCGGGCCCCGCACCGCGAAAAAACGTCAGACCCCGTTCCTAACGTCGTCCCCATGACATCCACGTTTTACAACGAGATCAAGCTCGGCGAGGTCACCTACCGCCTGAGCGCGACGACCGACTCCGCGGAGTCCCTGGTGCTCGACCTGTCCGGCGCGCTCGACTCCGGCGAGGCCGTCGCCGAAGGCCGCCTGCGCATGCCCGTCGAGGGCAGCGCCACCGTGGGCAAGCTCCTGACCCGCGTCCTCACGGCCCACAGCCGCCTGCGCCCCCGCCCGTCCCGCCACGCCAACGCCAACCAGCCCTGGACCGAAGCCCTCGACACCCAGCTCCGCACCACCTGGCTCACCCCGACCACCGACACCGCCCCCACCCTCGTCAAGTCCCTGGCCGAGACCCTGCAACGCTCCGGCACCGCCATCAGGGCCCGCCTGGCGAAGGTGGGCTGCGACCCGGACGTCCCCGGCCGCGAGCTCTCGGCCACCGGCGCCGCCCTGCTGGGGAGGAGCCCGGGGACAGCGGAAGCCAAGACCTGACCCGACCCGCACGGGCCTCGGGCTGAGGGTTCGCAGACCGGACCGGACGCGTGTCGGGGTGGACGCGTACCGGGGTGGAGGCATGCCGGGGTGGACGCGCATCAGCAGCGGCCTCGGCTCTGTCCGTGACCTCCGCACCGAGCCGGAGCACGCCAGGACCAACGTGTCCGCAGTCCAAGAGCGCCACTCCGGCCTCCGCCACGCCGCCAGCCCTCAGCCCTCAGCCCTCAGCCCTCAGCCCTCAGCCCTCAGCCCTCAGCCCTCAGCCTTGAGCGCGCCACTCTCAAAGCCCAGCCACAAGCAGCATCCCCGCCCGTTCCGGCCGCTCCCCTCTCGATCACTCCACTTCAACCACTTCCAGCACGAGTGCCGCACCCGATGCGCGGTCTCCACCCCGTCCCTCTCCCCGAAGAAAGGAGGCATCCCAACAACTTCATAGCTCCCGCAGCCTGATGGCACCCGCCCCCACACCCGCACGCACACCGAGAGGAAGCCAGCTGGGCACCCCTGTTCACCGAACTCCAAACGCCGGGCAGCCCACCTACGCCGTCGGTTCGTCCTCAGGTCCGCGCAACGCCAGGTAGGCGGGGCGCAGCAGGTCGACGAGGGACTCCTGTCCCACGGTGATCGGCACGGCGTCGAGCTGGTCCAAGACGGCGTCCGCCCGCACCTGCGCGGTCGGGTCGCCGAGGGTGAGGCTGGTCGCGGTCTGCTTCTGCCAGAACGTGTCGAGGCACCGGGTCAGCGGCGGCGCCTCCTCCCTGGCCACCGCGGTCCGGGTGGTGCCGCGCAGCGTGCGGAGGCGTTCGAGCAGGTCCTCGCGGCTGCGGCCGCGCCAGGCGAGGATCTCGAACGGGTCGTTGTCGAACGACTCGGCGAGCAGGTAGCAGGCGGCGGCGAGGTGCTTGCACGGGACTTCCCAGTCCGGGCAAGAGCAGTCCATCGTCAGCTCGCGCTGCGTGGCGGGGAAGAGCTGCAGGCCCAGCGAGGCGAACAGGGTCTCGATGTCGCCCGGCATCTCGCCCGCCAGGAGCTTGGCCGCGTACAGGGCCTTGCCCGCCAAGGCGTGCTCGATGCGCTGCCACTCCGGGTTGGTGAACGCCTTGATCGCGATCCGCGCCTTGTACGGCGTGGGGCGTGAGCCTTGCACTAGGGCGATGACCATGCTCGTGGACAGCGTGAGCGACAGCACCTGGCCTTGGCGCGCGTAGTTGCGGCCGCGGGTCAGGCGGCCGCCCATGCCGAACGACTCGAGCACCTCGATGAAGCGGCGCGACCACCAGGTGGCGCCGATGTCGCCGCGCTTGCTCTTGGCCTTGATGCCGTTGTCGGTCTTGATGGTCTTGCCGTAGCGGGGGCGTTCGCCGGACCAGTGCTCACTCACCGACGGCCTCCCCGGACAGCGTCAGCAGGTCGCGCAGCTGCGCGGTGGACAGGTCGGTGAGCCAGTTCTCGCCGGCGCCGACGACGAGCTGGGCCAGGGCGCGCTTCTCCTCGATCATCGCGTCGATGCGCTCTTCGAGCGTGCCGATGCAGACGAACTTGCGCACCTGCACGTTGCGGCGCTGGCCGATGCGGAACGCGCGGTCGGTGGCCTGGTCCTCGACGGCCGGGTTCCACCAGCGATCGAGGTGGATGACGTGGTTGGCGGCGGTCAGGTTGAGGCCGGTGCCGCCGGCCTTCAGCGAGAGGAGGAACAGCGACGGGCCCTTGGCGTCCTGGAAGCGTTCGACCATGCGGTCGCGCGCGGCCTTGTTCGTGCCGCCGTGCAGGAACATGACCTCGGTGTCGAAGCGGGCGGCGAGGTAGGGCACGAGCATGCTGCCGAACTCGGTGAACTGCGTGAAGCACAACGCCTTGTCGCCCTCGGCGAGCACTTCCTCCAGCACCTCCTCCAGCCGCGCGAGCTTGCCGGAGCGGCCGGCGACGCGGGAGCCGTCGCCGAGGAAGTGCGCCGGGTGGTTGCAGACCTGCTTGAGCTTCGACATGGTCGCGAGCACCAGGCCCTTGCGGCCGATGCCCTCGGCTTCCTCGATCTTCTCCAGCATGTCGTTGACGACGGCCTGGTAGAGCGATGCCTGCTCGGTGGTGAGGTTGCAGAGCTGGCGCATCTCGACCTTGTCCGGCAGGTCGCTGATGATGCGCGGGTCGGTCTTCACGCGGCGCAGCACGAACGGGTTCGTGATCTTGCGCAGGCGGGCGGCGGCGTCCTGGTCGTTGTGGCGTTCGACGGGGACGGCGAAGCGGGCGCGGAAGGTGTTGATCGTGCCGAGCACGCCGGGGTTGGCGAAGTCCATGATCGACCACAGCTCGGCCAGCCGGTTCTCGACCGGTGTGCCCGTGAGGGCGACGCGGTGGCGTGCCTTGAGCTGCCGCACGGCCTGGGACTGGCGGGTGGCGCTGTTCTTGATGTTCTGCGCCTCGTCGAGCACGACGCGGTCCCAGGTGAGGTCGCTCAACGCGTCGGCGTCGCGGCCCGCCAGCGCGTAGGTGGTGAGCACGAGGTCGTGGCTCTCGACGGCCTCGCGCAGCGCGTCGCCGTCGAGGCGGCCGGTGCCGTGGTGGACGTGCACGGACAGTTCCGGGGTGAAGCGGGCGGCTTCGCGCTGCCAGTTGCCGACGACCGACATCGGGCAGATCAGCAACGTCGGCGGCCGCTTGCCGTGAGCGCGGTTCAGTGCTTCGAGCGCGAGCAGCTGGACGGTCTTGCCGAGGCCCATGTCGTCGGCGAGGCAGGCGCCCAGGCCGATCTTGTCGAGGAACGCGAGCCACGCCAGTCCGCGTCGCTGGTACGGGCGCAGCTGGGCGCCGAAGTTCGGTGGCGGCTCGACGGGTTCGAGCTGTTCGTCGGCCTTGCCGGACAACAGGTCGCCGAGCCAGCCATCGGCCTCCACAGCGGTCAGCGGGAGCGGGAGGCTTTCGTCCTCCTCGGTCAGTCCACTGTGGAGCATCACTTCGGCGGCGGTCATCTGGCCGCCGCCGCGTTTGAGGAACGCGAGACCGGCGGCGAGGCGTTTCTGGTCGACCTGCACCCACTGGCCGCGCACCTTCACCAGCGGGACCTTCGCCCTCGCCAGCTCGGCCAGCTCCGCGTCGGTGAGCGCGTCCTCACCGAGGGCGAGCTCCCACTTGTAGTCCACGATGGACTTGAGGCCGATCTCGCTCTCCTTGGCGACGGTGCCGGCCGTGCCGCGGCTCTTCGTCGTGAGCTTCAGCCCCAGCTTCGTGCGCTGCTGCCACCACGACGGCAGCAGCACGCCGAACCCGGCCTGCGCCAGCACGGGCGCCGCCGTCAGGAACCGGTACGCGCCCTCCGCGCCGACCTCCAGCTCGGACGGGTGCCGGCCGCGCAACGCCTCGTCGAGGTCCGGGTGCAGCTTGCCCGCCCGGCCCAGGTCGGCCAGCAGGTGCTCCTGAGGCGCGGGGATCCAGCGGCGCAGCACGCCGTCGTCGGCGAACCACACCTGGTGCGCGGGCACCAGGACGCTCGGCTCGTCGACGGCCTGCAGCAGGAACTCCACCGCCCACTCGTCCTCGTCGCGCTGCTCCGGCGACCGCAGCCGGAAGCAGGTGCGCACCGGGCTCTCGTTGCCCGCGCTGTCGCGCCACCGGTCGAGCTGCTCGCGCAGTTCGTAGAGCTCCACCGGGTCGGCGTCGAACGCGGGTTCACCGGTCAGGGCGGCGAGCCACGCCTCGGCCGTCGTGCCGCGGCCACGTCGTCTCGGTGCCAGGTCGGTGCCGGTCAACCGGCCGCGCACCTGCTCGTCGACCGCGGTCGTCAAGGCGGCGCGCACCAGCTCGGCCGGGTCACCGGCGATCTCCTCGCACCGGCACGCGGGCGGCATCGCGGCCTGCAGCGCCGCGAACCGCGCCGAGTCCGTGCCCGACAGCACCGGCACCCACCGCGCGACGGCCCGGTCCGGCGCGACCGACGGCAGCACGCGGCCGCGTCCGACGAGATCGGCGGCGAACCCCAGGACGTCGAACACGAACCGCGCGGAGTCGCTCAACCGCACCTCGGCGCCGCGCTCCACCGGGCCGTCGAGGCGCATCGTGGGAACACCCCACTGCCTCAGCTGCACCTTTCCGCGCTGAGCCCGTCCCGCTGTCAACGGGTCGCGCACCAGCTCAGGCGACGCCATCGGCCCCGACGAGTACGAGGGCAACAACAACATGCGTGTGGTCGTCTCGACACTGTCCCGCCCCAACGCTTCAGCCAGCGACTCGGTGGTCGCGGCGAACGGGTGCGGTGCGTCCCGACGCGTGCTCTCGCTCCGTGCGGGCAGTCTGGCGTCCTCGGCCCACAGCTCGAGAACGCCGTCGGTCGTGCACAGGCCATGCAGTACGAGCACCTCTGAACCCTATGTGCTCACATTGGCGTCATGGTCGATGACTCCCCCGTCGTGCTGGACGGCCGTTCGCTCGGCGCCGACGACGTGGTGCGCGTGGCCAGGTACCACGCCCCGGTGTCCCTGCACGCGGACGGACTCGCCCGCCTCGACGCGTCGTGGCACGCCAGCCAGCGCCTGGTGGTGCGACGACAGGTCTACGGGCGCACGACCGGCGTCGGCGCGAACCGCGACGAGATCGTCAGCACCGAGGGCTGGGCCGAGCACGGCCTGCGCCTGCTGCGCAGCCACGCGGGCGGCCTCGGCGGCATGCTCCCCGAAGAACAGGTGCGCGCCATGATGGTCGTGCGCCTCAACCAGCTGCTGGCGGGCGGCGCGGGAGTGCGCCCGGCCGTCGCCGACGCGCTGCTCGCCGCCCTGAACAGCAGCTGCTATCCCGGCGTGCACGAGTACGGCGCCATCGGCACCGGCGACCTGACCGCACTGGCCGAGACGGGCCTGACCCTGATCGGCGAACGCTACTGGCTCGGTTCGACCCAGACCCCCGACCCGATCGACCTCGACTCGGGCGACGCGCTGGCGTTGATCAGCAGCAACGCCCTCACGATCGGCATGGCGGGCCTGGCCTGGCAGGACGCCCACCAGCTGCTGAAGGCCACCCACGTCGTCGCCGCGCTGTCGTTCCTGGCGGTCGACGGCGCGGTGGAGGCGTACGACGAACGCGTGCACCTCGGCCGCCCACACCCCGGCCAGGTGGCGGTGGCCGCGGAGATGCGCCGCCTGCTGGCCGAGCCGGCACGCCCGCAGGCCCGCATCCAGGACCCGTTCGGCTACCGCTGCTTCCCGCAGATCCACGGCCCGGCGGTGGACGCCGCCACCGACCTGGGCCGGGTGCTGGACGTCGAGTTCAACGCCGCCGCCGAGAACCCGCTGATCGTCGCCGACCACTTCGGCCCGTCCGACGACGCCGCCTACCACCACGGCGCCTTCCACAGCGCGTACCTCGGCCAGGCCCTGGACCGGCTGCGCCTGTCGCTGCTGCACACCGGCCACCTGTCGACGGCCAGGCTGGCCACCCTGGTCGAGCCGAACTTCACGGGCCTGCGCCCGTTCCTGGCCGAGGGCGTGCGCGGCAGCTCGGGCGTGATGATCCTCGAGTACAGCGCCAACTCCGCCCTGGCCGAGGTCCGCACCCTGGCCGAACCCGCGAGCCTCGGCAACGCCGTGGTGTCACGCGGGCAGGAGGAGCACTCGAGCTTCGCGTTCCAGTCGGCGTCGCAGGCGCTGCGGTCGCTGAGCGCGTTCCGGCTGGTGCTGGCCTGCGAGGTGGTGGCGGCGGTGAGGGCGCTGCGCCTGCGCGGGGTGGCACCGGAGACGCCCGCGCTGCGAGCGGCCTTCGAGACGGCGGAGTCGAAGCTGAACCCGGACATGACGGACCGCCAGCTCAGCCCCGACGTGGAGGTGGCGTCGGGCCTGCTCGACGACTTCGCGTCTTGCTGATGTCGATGCTGATGCCGAGGAAGCGGACGCGACGGAAGAGAGAGCTGGGCGGGAGGGAGGTGATGGGAGAGGTAGGCGGAGACGGAGTTGGGGGAGGCAGGCGGAGGCAGAGGCGGAGTTGGGGGAGGCAGGACAGCGATCAGGACGGCGTTGACGGGTGCGATTGGTCAGCGGACCGCGAGACGGCGGAGGGCAGCAGGCGGCGGAGGGCAGCAGGCGGCGCCGGCCCCAGCCGCCAACCGCATCCCAGCCGCCGACCGCGTCCCAGCCGCCGCGCTCATCCCAGCCGCCGACCGCATCCGCGTTCAGTCACCGGCTCAAGCCGCCGGACCCCGCTCCGGTCCCGGCTCGCGGCACCGGCCTCGGCACCCACCGCCGACCCCACGCCATCACCACCAGGCAGCACAGCCCCAGCACCACCAGGCGGCACAGCCCACCAGCGCCGTCTGGCGGCGCCGGGGGTCAGCCTCCTGCCACCGAGGGCAGGATCTGGATCTCGGCGTCTGCCGGTAGTGGGGTGGCCGGGCCGGAGAGGCGGCGGCACTCCTCGCCGTTGACGTAGAAGTTCACGTAGCGGCGGAGCGCTGCTCGTTCGTCGCGGAGGCGGCGGTCCAGGGCCGGGTAGGTGTCGGCGAGGACATCCAGGGCTGTGGCCAGGGTGGCTGGTTCGGGGACGTCCACGTCCACGTGGGACTGGCCGGCTGTGGCGGTGCGGAGGACGCCTGGGATCAGGACGGTGACCTTCACGCGGGGATCACCGCCGCGCGCACCGTCATCACGTCGGGGAGGTGGGCTGCTATCCGGTGCCAGGTCTCGCCTTCGTCGGGGCTGGCGTAGACCTCGCCGGAGCGGGAGCCGAAGTAGACGCCGGGCACCGGGGCGTCGTCGGTGCACAGGGCGTCGCGCATCACGGCTGTCCAGAAGTTGTCGGGCAGGCCGGTGCCGAGGGCCTGCCAGGTGGCGCCCGCGTCCTGGGAGCGGTAGACGCGGCACTTGCCTTCTGGTGGGAAGCGGTTGCCGTCGGCTTCGATCGGGAACGTGAAGATCGTGTCCGGCTGGTGCGGGTGGACGGCGATCGCGAAGCCGAAGTCGGTGGGCAGGCCGTCCGCTATGGACTGCCAGGTGTCGCCGCCGTCGTCGCTGCGGTAGACGCCGTGGTGGTTCTGCGCGTAGAAGCGGGACGGGGACGCCGGGTGCTGGGCCACCTTGTGGACGCACTGGCCGAACTCCGGCCACGGGTCAGGCAGGAAGTACGCCTTGATGCCCTTGTTGCGGGCTTCCCAGGACTTGCCGCCGTCGGACGTGCGGTAGACGCCGCCGGTGGACATCGCCACGAGCAGGCGGTCGGGGTCTACCGGGTCGGGGACGATGGTGTGGACGGCTTGGCCGCCGAAGCCCGCCTCCCACTCCGGGCGGTGCGGGTGGTTCCAGAGGCCCTCGACGAACTCGAACGAGCGGCCGCCGTCGGTCGACTTGAACAGCGCCGAGGGCTGGGTGCCCGCCCAGACGACGCCCGGCTGGGTGGCGGGTGCGGGTTGCAGCTGCCAGACCCGTTCGAGGGCCGCGTCCTCGACGGGGAACGACATGGGTGGATCGGGTGGTTCGTCCCACGTCTTGCCCAGGTCGTCCGATGTGGACAGGCCGGGGCCGAAGTGCGGTGAGGACGATCCCGCGAGCAACCGCACGCCGGAGCGGGTGTCGAACGCGACCGCGTACACCTCCCGCATGGCGTGGTGGGGGCCGTCGAGCTCCCACGTGACCCGGTCCTCGCTGCGTGCGAGCCACAGGCCCTTGCGCGTCCCGATCGCCACGACCACCGTCATCTCGCTCAGACCTCCCGCACCCGCCGATGTGATGCGGAGCACGTTACGCCGGGGGTCCGACAATTTCCGCGCCAAGAAGAAACCCCACGTAGACCCACAAGTTACCGACTGGTAACGTGTCGGCGGCAGGAGACGCAGGGAGGCGCCAGTGCTGCTCGACCCGAACCACCACGACCCCGTCCACCTCGACGACGAGACACGACGCCTGCTCAGGGCGACGGTCGACTGGTTCGAGACGCGCGGCAAGCGGCAGCTCATCTCCGACGCGCAGGAGCGGGTCTGGTACACGGAGTTCCTCGACTTCGTGAAGCGGGAGAAGCTCTTCGCCACCTTCTGCACCCCGGCGAGCGTCGACCCGGCCAAGCGCTGGGACGCGGCCCGCAACGCCGCCTTCAGCGAGGTGCTCGGCTTCTACGGCCTGCAGTACTGGTACGCCTGGCAGGTCACGGTCCTCGGCCTCGGCCCGATCTGGATGAGCGCCAACGAGGAGGCGAAGCGCAAGGCCGCCGCACTGCTCGACAGCGGCGCGGTGTTCGCGTTCGGCCTCTCCGAGAAGGAACACGGCGCCGACGTCTACAGCACCGACATGGTCGTCACCGAGACCGCGGACGGCTACCTCGCGAACGGCGGCAAGTACTACATCGGCAACGGCAACGTCGCCGGCATGGTCAGCGTGTTCGGCCGGATCGGCGACGAGTACCTCTTCTTCGCCGTCGACAGCCGGCACGAGTGCTTCAAGCTGGTCAAGAACGTCGTCGACAGCCAGATGTTCGTCAGCGAGTTCCGCCTGGAGGACTACCCGCTGACCGACGCCGACATCCTGCACCGCGGTCCCGACGCGTTCTCGGCGGCGCTGAACACCGTCAACGTCGGCAAGTTCAACCTCTGCACCGCCAGCATCGGCATCTGCGAGCACTCGTACTACGAGGCGATCACCCACGCGCACAACCGGATCCTGTACGGCAACCCGGTCACGGACTTCCCGCACGTGCGGCAGAACTTCGTCGACGCGTACGCGCGCCTCGCCGCGATGAAGCTCTTCGCGGACCGCAGCGTGGACTACTTCCGCAGCGCGAACGAGGACGACCGCCGCTACCTGCTCTTCAACCCCATCACCAAGATGAAGGTGACGAGCGAGGGCGAGCGCGTCATCGACCTGCTCTGGGACGTCATCGCGGCCAAGGGCTTCGAGAAGGACACGTACTTCACCCTGGCCACCTCCGACATCCGCGCGCTGCCCAAGCTGGAGGGCACCGTGCACGTGAACCTCGCGCTGGTGCTGAAGTTCATGCCGAACTACTTCTTCAACCCGAAGGCGTACGACGAGGTCCCGACGCGTCACGACGCGAGCGACGACGACTTCTTCTGGCACCAGGGTCCCGCGCGCGGCCTCGGCAAGATCCAGTTCCACGACTGGGAGCCGATCTACGCCGAGCACGCCCACCTGCCGAACGTGGCGCTGTTCCACGAGCAGGCCAAGGCGGTCAAGACGCTGCTCGCCACCGCCGCGCCGGACGAGGAGCAGCAGAAGGACCTCGACTTCCTGCTGAACCTCGGCCACCTCTTCACACTGGTCGTCTACGGCCAGCTGGTGCTGGAGCAGGCGAAGATCACCGGGACCGACCAGAACGTCCTGGACCAGATCTTCGACGTCCTCGTCCGCGACTTCGCCGCCTACGCGACCGCGTTGCACGGCAAGGCGAGCAGCACCGAGGCCCAGCAGCAGTGGGCTCTCGCGCAGATCCGCAAGCCGCACGTCGACCAGGCCCGGTTCGACGCCGTCTGGCAGCAGGTCGCCCAGCTCTCCGGCCGGTACGAGATGCGCCCCTAGGTCTGGTAGCGCTCCAGGGCCGCGATCAGGAGCTCGAGCCCGAACTCGAACTCCTGGTCGTGGTCGAAGGTCCCCAGCTCGTCGAGCGCCCCCGCGGCCAGCGGGAACGCCTCCGCGTCCACGCCGGTGAACGCTGACAGCGCGATCCCGCCGTGCTCCGGCGACGTCGCGACCTCCCGCATCACCGTGCCCAGCAGGTACGACACCATCGCCCGCATCGCCCCGACGGCGACCCTGCCGCGGAACCCGGCCCGTGCGAGGTTCGCGAGCGCGGTCTCGATCGTGCGCAACCCGGCGTCACTGCTCAGCCGCCGCGTCGCGAGCAGCACGAACGCGCGGGGGTGGCGGCGCGCCAGCTCCCGCACGGCCCGTGCGTGCGCGCGGACGTGGTCACGCCAGTCGTCGCTGTCCACGTGGTACGGCCGCGCCTCGGCCATGAGGCGCTCGGCCGCGAGGTCCACCAGCACGGCCTTGTTCGGCACGTGGTTGTAGAGCGACATCGTGCCCGCGCCCAGCTCGGCGGCGAGGCGTCTCATCGAGACGGCCTCCACTCCCCCGCGTTCGATCATCCGCACCGCGGCCTCCACGATGCGGTCGCGGGTCAGCGGCTCGCGGTCACCGGACACTGGCGGAGACCCGGTGACGTGGAGTAGCTTCCCTGCGACGTACGGCGTACGTAGGAGGATCCGTCGGCATGACCGAGTCCAAGGCGCTCAGAGCGCTGCGTGAAGCGATCGTCCTGGAGCACATGGAGTCGCAGAACGACCACGACTTCGACATGTCGCTGAACACCTTCCCCCACCCCCGCTACGAGATCATCGCGTCCGGCCAGGTGCTCGACGGGGTCGACGCCGTCCGCGACTACTGGCAGCGCACCCGTGCGGCCTTCCCCGACCAGCGCAACAAGGTCGTCGACGTCCACCACACCGAGGACACCGTGATCGTCGAGTTCGAGCTGGAGGGAACCCACCTCGGCAGCCTCACCGGCGAGGAGGTGACCGGCCGGACGTTCAAGGTCAGGATGGCCGGTTTCTTCCTGTTCGACAAGGACGTCCTGGTCTGCCAGCGGGTCTACGGCGACACCGCGACCGTGATGGCCCAGCTCGGCCTGCTCGACCTCCCAGCCGAGTTCTAGAACACCACGCGCACCTCGCCGACGACCTGCCCGCCGCCGAGCACCGGCACGGACAGGTGCTCCTTCGCGGCCGACACGTCGAACCCCAGCGAGGCCAGCGCCGTCAGCCCGATCGCCGTGGTGGCACGGGGGTTGCCGTCGAGCACCTTCACCGCGACCGCGTGCCCGGCCGACGTCGCCAGCACGAGCACCCCCTCCGCGCCGCCCTTGGCCACGACTTCCGGCAGCAGCTGCATCACGACGGTGTTCACGTGACCGGTCCCGCCGACGTACTCGGGGAACCGACGCATGGCGTCCGCGACGGGCGTGCGCACCAGGCCCTGCATCGCCCGCGCCAGGCCGTGCAGCGACAACCCGTACACGGGCGCACCGCACCCGTCGACCGCCGTGTGCGTGACGGCCTCCCCCGCCAGGTCCTCGACGGTCCGCGACACCAGTCGCTGCAACGGATGCGCGATGTCCAGATAGGTCTCCACCGGCCACCCCGCCGCGACGCACGCCGCGAGCATCGCCGCGTGCTTGCCGGAGCAGTTCATCCGCACCCGTGACGGTTCGGTCAGCCGTCGCCGCGTGAGCTCGTCCTCCGGCCACGACGCCGGGCACCGCAGCAGCCCGATCGGCAGGTCGCCCATCAGCTCCGTCACCAGCTCGACGTGCCGGTCCTCCCCCGTGTGCGACCCGGCCGCGATGGCCAGCGAGGGACCTGCCAGCGGTGCTCCGGCGGCCAGGCAGGCGAGCGCCTGGAACGGTTTCATGCACGATCGCGGCAGCACCGGGTCCTCCACGGCGCCGACGGACACCCCGATCTCCCCGGACGGCAGCAGGCCGACGACGCTGCCGTGGTGCACGCTCTCCACGAAGCCGGACCGGGTGACCTCAGCGAGCAGTGCGGGCACGGGAAGCCTCCAGCCGGGACGGCGCCGGACGCACGAAAGCCGCCTGTCCGGTGTCGAACAGGCGGCTTCCGCGTCAGATCAGATGTGCTGACCGATCAGGCTCAGACGGCGCGAACGCCCTGCGCCTGCGGGCCCTTCTGGCCCTGACCGATCTCGAACTCGACCCGCTGGTTCTCCTCGAGAGCCTTGTAGCCGTTCATCTGGATCTCAGAGTAGTGGACGAACACGTCGGCGCCACCGTTGTCGGGGGAGATGAAGCCGAAGCCCTTCTCCGCGTTGAACCACTTGACGGTGCCCTGTACTGCCATCTTGCTACTTCTCCTCTAACAGGTGCCGGATCGCGCTCGCGACCACCGGGTCAAGTCACTGGCGGCGCCTTCTCCGGACCTTGGAGAAACCACGCGCTCGCAACCTCGTTCCGCGAGCGGGGCTTGTCCTCGAACACGAAACGTACGACCTTGGACAGTGAACCACGGCTCCCCGCTTCCAGTCGAGCCATCGATTTCGCTGCTACCGTGAGATCCCAAATGATCCGCAGGAGGTGTCCCGTGCCCGAGCAGACGACGCTGTCGATCAAGGCCGCGCTGGCTCCGCACATCGGGGCGGGACTGCACGCGACGGTCCTGGAGCACGTGCGCGGCGCACCCGCGGAGCGGTCCTCCCGCGGTGGCGACGTGATCCACAACAAGATCACCGGCACCGTGCACGGCACCGCCATCCAGGTGGGCAAGATCAACGGCGGCTTCCACGTCAACGGGTAACCTGAGGGGTCCTTGACCCCAGGGGGACGTGCTTGACCGGCAGCGAGAGACTGCTCTTCTTCTTCATCGGCTTGGTGACCACGTTCGTGTTCATCCGCATCAGCGTGCGCATGATCCGGGCGAAGGTGCGCTGGTGGCCCCGCAACATCGTCCACGGCGACACGCACGTGCACCACGTCGTGTTCGGCACGGTGCTGCTGCTCCTGTCGAGCGTCACCGGCCTGGTCATCCCCGACGACCTCTACGGCGCGAGATGTGCCGCCGCGGCCGGCCTCGGCGTGGGCGCGGCACTGGTGCTCGACGAGTTCGCGCTGATCCTGCACCTGAGGGACGTGTACTGGACGAAGGCGGGACGGCTGTCCGTCGACGCCGTGTTCCTCGCCGTCGGCCTGACCGGCACGTTCCTGCTCGGAGCCCGGCCGCTGGGCTACGACGAGGTGTTGCAGCTCAACCCGGACACGACGCCGAGCGACACGTTCACGTTGCGGGTGATCACGATCGGCGTGAACCTGTGCTTCGCGATCGTGGCGCTGCTGAAGGGCAAGATCTGGACGGGGCTGCTCGGCCTGCTCGTGCCGGTCGTGCCCGCCGTGGGCGCGGTGCGGCTCGCACGGCCCGGTTCGCCGTGGGCGCGCTGGCGCTACCCGGAGGGCTCGCGCAAGCTGACGCGCGCCTACCGGAGGGAGGCGCGGATCAGGCAGCCCATCATCCGCGCCAAGATCGCCGTGCAGGAGTTCATCTCGGGCAGGCACGACCTGCCGGAGTAGCGGCGCGGGACCGCTGCTCCGGGACGGTCAGCCGACCACGATGTCCTGGCTCACGCACACCGCCGCGAGGTCGCCGACGCAGAGCTCCTGCGCCTTCACGACGCCCTCGGTGACGAGCGTGCGGACGGTGTCCCGCTTGATCAGCGTCGCGCCCAGCAGCACCGACTTGATGTCGCGGCTGGAGACGGGGTCGCGCAGGTTGCCGGTGGCGAGGTCGTCGGCGCCGTCCAGGTCACCGCGTGCGACGGCGATGGCGAGCCGCGCGGCCGCCTCCGCCTCGTCGCGCACCGGCTTGTAGACCGTCATGCACTGGTCTCCACGCAGGACGGCCTGCAGGCCGTCCATCGTGGCGTCCTGGCCGGTGACGGGGACCTTGCCGGCGAGGTTCTGCTTCTTGAGCACCCCGATGACCGCGCCGGCCAGGCCGTCGTTGGCCGCGACGACACCGTCGACCTTGCCGCCGTTGCCGTTCAGGATCTCCTCGAACAGCTGCCCGCCGAGGTCGTTGTCCCAGTCGGCGACCGGCTGGGACTTGACGAGCCTGAGCGCCCCGGTGTCGTACTTCGCCGACAGCCGCGACTTCTGGCCCTGCGAGAAGAGGGTGGCGTTGTGGTCGGTCGGCGCGCCCTGGATCTCGATGATCTGGGCTCCCGGCCGCTCCCCGAGGCAGCTCAGCAGTCCCTCGGCCTGCAGCTGGCCGACGTTCACGCTGTCGAAGCCCACGTGGTACTCGGCCGACCCGCCGAGCGTCACCCGGTCGTAGTCGATGACCGGGATGCCCGCTTCCTTGGCCTTCTTCTGCACGGCTATGCCCCCCGCCGCCGACAGCGGCGTCGTCACGAGGACCTTCACCTTGCGGTTGATCATCTCCTCGGCGATGCGGAGGAACTTCCCCTCGTCGCCGTCGGCGTTCTCGATGAACGGCTCGATGTCCGCGTAGTTGAAAGCCTGCGTGAGCAGCGGGCGGTCCTGTTCTTCCCAACGCGTGGAAGTCGTTCGGTCGGGAAGGATCACCCCGACGATCGGTTTGGGTCCACGCGACGGCAGCGTCAGTGCGTCGCCGCCCGCATCACCGCAGGCGGAGAGCAGAAAAACGAGGCACGCCGACGATGCCATTACGCGTCTTCGCATAAGAGCGCAGTTGATATCTTGAAACTCGTTAAGTCAAGATTTCTTCTCATAACATCACCCTCCGCTGCCGGACCACTACGGGCCGATTTCCGCGAAAGGTGCCTGCGCGGCGGGGTTTCCGCCCCGGAAATCCTCGAGATCGTTTTCGTGGTGGCGCGGCGCCGGCCGCGCCACCACGGCCGGGTCAGCTCCCGACGATGTCCTGGCCGGCGCACACCGCCGCGAGGTCGCCGGCGCACAGCTCCTGCGCCTTGACCACGCCCTCGGTGACGAGCCTCCTGACGGAATCCTTCTTGATCAGCGTCGCGCCCAGCAGCACCGACTTGATGTCGCGCTGCGCGACCGGGTCCCGCAGGTTGCCGGTGGCGAGGTCGTCGGCGCCGTCCAGGTCACCGCGGGCGACCGCGATGGCGAGCCGTGCGACCGCCTCCGCCTCGTCGCGCACCGGCTTGTAGACGGTCATGCACTGCTCGCCGCGCAGGATGGCCTGCAACCCCTCGATGGTCGCGTCCTGACCGGTGACGGGGACCTTGCCGGCGAGGTTCTTCGTCCTGAGCACCTCGATGGCCGCACCCGCCAGGCCGTCGTTGGCGGCGACCACGGCGTCGACCTTGCCGCCGTTGCCGTTCAGGATCTCCTCGAACAGCGGCTTGCCGATGTCGGCCTTCCACCCGTCGACCGCCTGGGTCTTCACGAGCTTGAGCGCACCGCTCTCGTACTTGGGACCGAGGACCGACTTGTGCCCCTGGGCGAACAACGTGGCGTTGTGGTCGGTCGGCGCGCCCTCCATCTCGATGACCTGCGCGCCCGGTCTCTCACCGAGGCACGACAGCATCCCCTCGGCCTGAAGCTGGCCGACGTTCACGCCGTCGAAGCTGACGTAATACTCCGCGGAGCCGCCGAGGGTGAGCCGGTCGTAGTCGATGACCGGGATGCCCGCGTCCTTCGCCTTCTTCTGCACGGCGAGACCACCCGCGGACGACAACGGGGTCGTCACGAGCACCTTCACCTTGCGGCGGATCATCTCCTCGGCGATCTGGAGGAACCTCCCCTCATCGCCGTTGGCGTTTTCTATGAACGGCTCTATGTCCGCGTAGTTGAAAGCTTGTGTCAGGAGGGGCCTGTCCTGCTCCTCCCATCGCGAGGAACTCGTTTGGTCGGGAAGGATGACACCGACGATTGGTTTGGGGCCTCGCGAAGGCAGCGTCAAGGCGCTCTCATCCGCATCACCGCAGGCAGAGAGCAGAAGAACCAGGCACGCCGACGTTGCCATTACCCGTCTTCGCATGGGAGCGAAGTTCATCGTCAAATAGACAACAAGTCAAGCTTTCATCGAATAACATCACCCTCTGCTTCCGTTCGACTACGGTTCGATTCCGTACGAAAGGTGCTGATGCCCGGCGCGATTCCGTGCCAGGGTGTCGGGCCTGGGCGGCGATCGGGGGCCGTCCACGTGGATCCAGCCCTGACCGGGTGTGAGGAGACAGCCAGGTGAGAACGCGCAGAACCGTGATGGCGGTGGCGGCGACGGTGTCGCTGGTCGCCGCGGGCACGTCGGCGGCGGGGGCAGCGCCGGCCACGGCTTCGGGGCAGCAGAAGGACACGGAGTACACCGTGCTGCTGGAGAGCCCCGGCAACCGCGACTTCGCGATCGACGCCGTGCGGAAGGCCGGCGGTGAGGTCGTGCGCAGCAACGACGCCGTCGGCCTGCTGACCGTCAAGGCGCCCGCGAACGGTTTCGTGGAGAAGGTCTCGGCCTCCAGCGAGATCGTCGGCGCCGCCCGCTCCAAGCCGATCGGCCACGCCCCCGCGGCGAAGGCCGGCAAGGCCAAGCGGGACGACGTCGAGAAGGAGAACAAGACCGCGCCGCCGAAGAAGGCGCCCGCGCCGCAGGGGTCGACCGCGGGCATGGACCCGCTCGACGGCGACCTGTGGGGCCTGAACCTCGTGCGCTCCAACATCGCGCGGGCCAAGCAGGCCGGTGACAAACGCGTCTACGTCGGCATTCTCGACACCGGCGTGGACGGGACGCACCCGGACATCGCGCCGAACTTCAACAACGAGCTGTCGCGCAACTTCACGATCGACATCCCGAACGACGCCGACGGTGGCGTGTTCGACGGCCCGTGCGAGTTCCGCGGCTGCGTCGACCCGGCGAACTGGGACGACGGCGGCCACGGCACGCACGTCGCGGGCACCATCGGTGCCGCGGCCAACGGCTTCGGCATCTCCGGTGTCGCGCCGGGCGTGTCGCTCGTGAACATCCGCGGCGGCCAGGACGCGGGCTCGTTCTTCCTGCAGCCCGTGGTCGACGCGCTGACGTACGGCGCCGACGTCGGCCTGGACGTCATCAACATGTCGTTCTACGTCGACCCGTGGTACATGAACTGCGCCAACGACCCCACGGCCTCGGCCGAGGAGCAGCTGGAGCAGCGCACGATCATCGCGGCCGTGCAGCGCGCCCTGAACTACGCGCACCGCAAGGGCGTCACGCTGATCGGCGCCGGCGGCAACAACCACGAGGACCTGGGCAAGCCGCGCCAGGACGTGCAGAGCCCGAACTACCCCCCGGGTCACGCCCGTCCGCGGCCGATCGACAACGCGAGCTGCCTCAACCTGCCGACCGAGGGTGACCACGTGATCTCGGTGTCGGCGCTCGGCCCGTCGACCGCCAAGGCCGACTACTCGAACTACGGCCTGGAGCAGACCGCGATCTCGGCTCCCGGCGGCTACTTCCGCGACGGCCTCGGCACGCCGTGGTACCGCACCAACGAGAACATGATCCTGTCGACCTACCCGCGCAACGTCGCTCTCGCCGAGGGCGCGATCGACGAGGCGGGCAACATCACCCCGGACGGCGAGGCCGCGGGCGTGAAGAAGGCCGTGCAGGGCGACAAGGTCGGCTACTACCAGTACCTGCAGGGCACCTCGATGGCCGCCCCGCACGCCGCCGGTGTCGCCGCGCTGATCGTCAGCGAGTACGGCAAGAAGGACAAGGGCCGTCCCGGCCTGACGCTCGCCCCCGACAAGGTCGAGAAGGTGCTCTACAAGACGGCCACGCAGCGCGCGTGCCCGAACCCGCGCACCGTCTCGTACGTCGACGTCGGCCGTTCGGCCGAGTTCGACGCCACCTGCGAGGGTGACGCGAAGTTCAACGGCTTCTACGGTCACGGCATCGTGGACGCCTACGGCGCCGTCACCCGCGGCGGCCAGTTCCTGTAGGTCCCAGGACGACGAAGGGCTCCCGGCCGTCTCGGCCGGGAGCCCTTTTCGCGTACGACGAAAACCGGCCGCCTCCCGCACTCTTCGTCTCGACCTCCCGGCGCGCCTTGACCGTGCCGTAGCGGCATGGTTTCCACTGGACGGCGTCGGGACGAGAGCGGAGGGGAACCGTGCCGGGGTGGAGCACCAGTCAGCTGGCCGATCTCGCCGGGGACCACCCTGCGCACGATCCGGCACTACCACGACGTGGGCCTGCTGCCCCAGTGCTGGGCGGGCCACGTCCCGGCGACGTCAGGTGCGCCGCCGAGACCGGCTGACCGGGCGGGAGGGCGTCCTGGACGCCCTCCCGTTCCGTCCTACAGCTGCGTCCAGTCGAGGACCGGTGCGGCGTGGTCCCGGATGGAGGCGAGCAGCCCGAGCCGGGCGGCCTTGACCTCGTCGTCCTCGGCCATGACCAGCACCTCGTCGAAGAAGGTGTTGATCGGCCCGGTCAGGCCCTGCGTCGCGGTGACGAACGCGGCCAGCCCGGTCACGTCCTTCTCGACCGCCTCGAACGCCTTGTGCAGCGCGATCTCGGCGGGCTCGGTCAGCACGGTGGCGTCGTAGGAGCCCTCCACGCTGGCCGGGACGATCCGGCGGACGCGTTGCAGGGCGGCGGTCAGCGCCTGGAACGACTCGTCACCAGCCAGCGACTCCAGCTGGGTGAGGGTGTCGTCGGCGAGCACGGGCGAGTCGGCCAGTGGCAGCACCGCCTGGACGAACCGGTGTTCGTGACCGGCGTCGAGCAGCGCCTGCTCGTAGCGGCGCACCGCGAACTCCCGTGCGGTCTCCAGCGCCTCCGCCGGCACCTCCAGCCCTTCCGCCGCCAACGCCAGCGCGGTGGGCAGCGTGATGGCCCGCAGGTCCGGGAACGCCCGCAGCACCGTCACCGCACCGAGGGCGGCCCGGCGCAGCCCGAACGGGTCCGACGACCCGGTCGGCTGGGCGCCGATGCCGAACAGACCGGCCAGCAGGTCGAACCGGTCGGCCAGCGACAGCAGCGCCCCCGGCACCGACGACGGCAGCGCGTCTCCGGCCGAGCGCGGCAGTTCCATCTCCCACAACGCCTGCGCGACCTCGGGGGTCTCCCCTGCCCGCACCGCGTACTCGCGGGCCATCACCCCGGCCAGCGAGGACAGCTCGATGACCATCTGCGATCCCAGGTCGAACTTGGCCAGCGCCCCCGCCCGGTCCAGCGTCTCCCGGTCGGTCTCGACGAGGGACGCGAACCGCCCGGCGAGTGCGGCGATGCGGGTGGCGCGGTCGGCCATGGAGCCGAGCTTGTCGGCGAACGTGAGCTTCGCCAGCCCGGCCTTCATCTCCTCCAGCGGCGTCTTGAGGTCGGCGCGCCAGAAGAACGCGGCGTCCTCGTACCGGGCCCGCAGCACCGCCTCGTTGCCCGCTCGCACCAGGTCGGCGTCCACCGATCCGTTGGCGACGGCGACGAAGTGCGGCAGCAGCGACCCGTCCGACGAACGCACCGGCAGGTAGCGCTGGTGCTTGCGCATCACGGTGGTCAGGATCTGCGCGGGCAGCTCCAGGTAGCGCTCCTCGAACGAGCCGAGGATCGGGGTGGGCCACTCGACCAGGTTCGTCACCTCGTCCAGCAGGCCCTCCACCTCCACCACACCGCCAACGGACGCGGCGAGCTCCTGGGCGGCTTCGACGATCGAGGCCGACCGGACGGCGGCGTCGGCCTGGATGCCGTGCGAGACCAGCAACTCCAGGTAGCCGTCCGCCTCCGGCACCTCCACGACGGGGGTGTCGGCGGTGCGGTGCACGCGCGTGACCGTGCCCGACTGCAACGACGACACGGAGACGGGAACCGGGGTGGAGCCGAGCAGGGCGAGCAGCCAGCGGATCGGGCGGGTGAACGACAGCTTCGGGTCGTTCCACTTCATGTTCTTCTCGGCCCGCAGCTCCGAGACGACCTCCGCGAGCAGCCCGCTGAGCACCTCCACCGCACCACGGCCGGTCTCGGTCTTGGTGAGCGCCACGAACTCCACGCCGTTCTCCACGACGCGCCCGAGCGCGGACACGTCCACGCCCTGACCACGCGCGAAGCCCTGCACAGCCTTCGTCGGGTTGCCCTCGGCGTCGAACGCCGCCGAGACTCGCGGGCCACGCACCGTGCGCTCGGCGTCGGGCTCACGCGGCGCCACCGCGGGCACCTGCACCACGATCCGACGCGGCGTGCCGTGCACCGTCACCGTGCCGTGCGTCAACCGCGTCGCAGCCAGCTTCGTGGAGACCGCCTCGCGCACGGCGTCCACGGTCCGCAGGACCTCGTGCGGCGGCAGTTCCTCGGTGCCGATTTCGAAGAGCAGGGTCGCGGGTGCGACGACCTCGGCGAACGATTCCGGTTTCGCGGCCGGGGCGGGAAGTTCGGCCACGCCCAGCGGGTGGTCGAGCTCGGCGCGGCGCTCGGCCCACAATCCGGCGACTTCACGGGCCAGGCCACGCATCCGCCCGAACGCCCGTGCACGCTCCGTCGTGGAAATCGAGCCCCGCGCGTCCAAAACGTTGAAAATGTGCGAGCACTTCAACACGAAACTGTGCGCCGGAACAGGAAGCCTCGCGTCGAGCATCCGCCGCGCCTCGGCCGCGAACTCCTCGAACAGGCGCTTGTTCGCCTCCACGTCCGCGTCATCGAGGTAATAGCGCGACATCTCGTACTCGGCCTGCCCGAACGCCTCCCCGTACGAGATCCCCGGCGCGTAGGCGATGTCCTTGAAATGCGACACACCCTGCAACGCCATCATGATCCGCTCGATGCCGTAGGTGATCTCCACCGACACCGGGTCCAGCGTCATCCCACCGGCCTGCTGGAAATAGGTGAACTGGGTGATCTCCAACCCGTCCAGCCACACCTCCCAGCCCAGACCCCACGCACCGAGCGCGGGCGAGGCCCAGTTGTCCTCCACGAACCGCACGTCGTGACCGCGGACGTCGATGCCCAGCGCCTCCAGCGACCCCAGGTACAACTCCTGGGGGTCACCCGGATCGGGCTTGAGGATCACCTGGAACTGCGTGTGCGTCTGCAGCCGGTTCGGGTTCTCGCCGTACCGGGCGTCATCAGGACGCACCGACGGCTCCACGTACGCCACCCGCCACGGCTCCGGACCCAGCACCCGCAACACGGTCGCCGGGTTCAGCGTCCCCGCCCCGACCTCCGTGTTGAACGGCTGCACCACGATGCAACCCCGGTCGGTCCAGTACTTCGTCAGCGCGAGCAGCGCATCCTGCATCGTCAACACGCGACGAGTCTACGAAACAGGACAAAACCGCTGGTCAGTAGCCCTGAATCCGGCACCGCGGAGCACTGTGTCACGCTGTGCACAACCGGGGGACGTTCCCGTACGTCTACCTGGTGCAACCGCAATGTCGAGAGGAGTGGGTGTGGACAACCGGCCGCCGCGGCCAGGAGAGCCGGACGGGACTCCGAGGCGACCCTCCGCCACCCCGCGTCCCTCGGCGGGACAACCGCGCCGCCCGCAGGTGCCTCCGCGCGCGTCGGACCCGCCGCGCCGGCAGCCGGGCAAGGCCGATCCGCCCAGGCGGGAACCCCCGAAGCGCGACCCCCAGAAGAGGGAACCCCGGAAGGGGGAACCCCAGAAGAGGGAACCGCAGGGTCGTGACCCGCGTGGCCGGGAATCGCTCAAGCGTGACACCCAGAACCGGGCGGAACCGCCGCGCCGCGAGCCTCCCCGGCGCGTCCCGCCGAAGCGCGAGGCGGCGAGCCGGGCCGAACCGGCACGCGGCGGTGCGCGCGACACCCCGGCCCGGCCCCGTCCGCTGGCCGACCGCCCGACCGTCCGCACCACCCCCGCCGCCGAGGTGAAGCCGAAGCCGCCGGCGCCTCGTCCCCGCCCGAGGCCCGCCGCCGCACGCAGGCCGAGCGCCGCCCAGCGTGGCGCGTCGACCGGCGGCAAGATCTTCGTGAGCCTGCTGTCCGCGCTGGTCCTGGTGATCACCGGCGTCGCGTGGCAGAACCTCAACGCGCTGACCGACGGCCTCACCAAGCAGGACCTGTCCCTCGCCGACGAGGGCGAACGCCCTGCCGACGGCGCGATCGACATCATGCTGGTCGGCATGGACAGCCGCACCGACTCCAAGGGCAACCCGCTGCCGCAGGAGATCCTGAACGAGCTGCAGGCCGGTGGCACCGACGACGGCGGCTTCAACACCGACACGCTGATCCTCGTGCACATCCCGAACGACAGCGGCAAGGCGTACGCGGTGTCGTTCCCGCGCGACTCGTACGTGAAGATCGCGGGCGGCTTCGGCCGCCACAAGATCAACTCGGCCTACGGCTACGCCAAGGGCGAGGCGGCCGAGAAGCTCAAGAACAGCGGCAAGAGCGCGCAGGACGTCGAGATGGAGTCGCGCAAGGCGGGCGCGAACAACCTCATCCAGACCGTCCAGGACCTCACCGGCACGACCATCGACCACTACGCCGAGGTCAACCTCGTCGGGTTCTACGACATCACCAAGGCCATCGGCGGCATCGACGTCTGCCTGAACACCGCGGTCAAGGACAAGTTCTCCGGCGCGAACTTCGCGGCGGGCCCGCAGACCATCGAGGGCAAGGACGCGCTCGCGTTCGTCCGGCAGCGGCACGGCCTGCCGCTGGGCGACCTCGACCGCGTCGTGCGCCAGCAGGTCTTCATGGCGGGCCTGGCCAAGAAGATGCTGTCCGCGGGCGTGCTGGCCGACAACACCAAGCGCAACGACATGATCAAGGCCGTGAGCGGCGCGATCGTGCTCGACGACGGCTGGGACATCACCAAGTTCGCCCTGCAGATGAAGGACATGACGGGCGGCAACATGACGTTCCAGACCATCCCGACCGGCAACCCCGACCTGCAGACGCCCGAGGACGGCTCCGCGGTCGAGGTCGACGAGTCCGAGGTGCGCCGGTTCTTCAAGAACCTCGGCAAGACGCCGGCCACGTCCACCCCTCCCGACCCCACGTTCGACAACTCCACGGTGACCGTCGACGTCCGCAACGCCTCCGGCGCCCCCGGACTCGCGGCCGGGGTGCTGCAGTCGCTCGTCGGGAAGAAGTTCAAGGCGGGCCAGCCGGGCAACGCCGAGTCCATGCGGAAGTCGGTCGTCCGCTACGGCCTGGGCGGCGAGGCGGGCGCCAACGCGGTGCAGAACGCGCTCGGCGGGATGGAGATCGAGGAGGACCCCGACATCCCCAAGGGGACGGTCCGCGTGTTCCTCGGCGCCGACTACTCGGGACCGGGCGCGCAGGGCTTCACGGCCTCGAAACCGCTCAACCTGGACGGTGCCCGGCAGCAGCCCGCCGCCGACCCGGACGCCCCCAAACCGATCACCGCGGACGGCGTGCGCTGCGTGAACTAATACTCAGAGTAGAGAAGTATCGCCCATTCGGGGGAATCTCTCGGCAAGTTGCGTAAGCGACGAAGCACTGGCGCCTTCCATCTGCGTGAGACCCGCTCACGGGGTGGAGGGACCAGTGCACACGGCGACAGGCCAAATCGACACGGCGGCGTACCAGCGCGTGCTCGGTGATGAGATCCGCAGCCTTCGCAAGCAGCGCGGCTGGACCCGCAAGGAGCTCAACAAGCGGCTGCAGACCGAGATCTCGCTGCAGACGCTCGCGACCTACGAGCTGGGCACCCGGCAGTGCTCCGTCGTGCGCCTGGTGGAGATCTGCCACGCGCTCGACGTCCCGGCGCACGAGGTCCTCGCCCGCGTGCACGAACGCTTCTTCGGCGACGCCCCCGCCGGGCACCTGACGCTGAGCCTCGCCGCGGTCGCCGTCTCCGAGAACCCGCGGCTGCTGCCGCTCAAGCGCTGGGCCGCCGGACGGCTGCACGCGCTCGCGCCGGGCGCCTCGCCGGAGATCCACCTCGACCTGCCGGCGCTGGAGAACATGGCGCAGCTGTGCCAGCTGCCGACCGTGGAACTGATCAGGACCCTGCGCGCGCTGAGTCGCTAGTTGTACCGAACCCCGTTCACAGCAACGCAACGACCGCCGGGAAAGGACCGCACCCCGCCGCCGGTAGAGTCGCCGGGGTGAACGATTCCCCCGCCCGCCTCCCCCTGCGCACCGCGGCCGCCGTGAAGCTGGGCAACCTGAGCTCCACGCTGTCCCAGAAGATGGGTCTCGGCGCCGGCGGCATGATCGGCGGCCGGGTGGCGCTGAAGCTCGACCCCCAGGCGCTGAACAGGTTGACGCAGGGCCGCAGGGTCGCCGTCGTGACCGGGACGAACGGCAAGACCACCAGCACCATGATGCTGGCCAGGGCCGTCTCGGCGCTGGGCGAGGTCGCCACGAACCACAGCGGTGCGAACATGCCCGACGGCCACGTCACCGCGTTGTCGAAGCAGCCGGACGCGCCGTACGCGGTGCTGGAGTGCGACGAGGGCTACTTCCCCGCCGTCGCCGGTGCCAGCAACCCGGCGGTGGCCGTCGTGCTGAACCTGTCGCGCGACCAGCTCGACCGCGTCGGCGAGGTCCGCACCATCGAGCGGTCGCTGCGCGACACGATCGCGGGGCTGCGCGACTGCACGGTCATCGCCAACTGCGACGACGTGATGGTGACGAGCGCGGCCTGGAACGCGGCGAAGGTCGTCTGGGTCGCCACCGGCACCGGCTGGCACCACGACTCGGCGAGCTGTCCCCGCTGCGGCAACCCGATCGCCTGGCAGGGCGAGCACTGGCACTGCACCGGCTGCGACCTCGCGCGCCCGCACCCGAACTGGATCACCACCGACGAGGCGATGATCACGCCGGAGCACCAGAAGGTGGAGCTGCGGCTCACCCTGCCCGGCAAGTTCAACCAGGCCAACGCCGTCATGGCGGCGGCGGCGGCGCACGCCATGGGCGTCCCGACGGAGGAGGCGGTGCGCAGGCTGCGCGGCGTCTCGAACGTCAGCGGCCGCTACCGCACGATCCAGCGCAACGGCCGCAGCGCGCGCCTGCTGCTGAGCAAGAACCCGGCCGGCTGGAGCGAGACGCTCACGGTCGTCAAGGAGGCCGACCACCCGGCCGTCCTGGTGATCAACGCCCAGGAGGCCGACGGCCGCGACCTGAGCTGGTTGTGGGACGTCCCGTTCGAACGGATGCAGGGCCGCACGGTCATCGCGTCCGGCGAGCGCGCGACCGACCTCGCCGTCCGCCTGACCTACGCCGAGGTCCAGCACACGATCGTGCCGGACCCGCTGAAGGCCATCGACCAGATGCCGCAGGGCCCGGTCGAGGTCATCGCCAACTACACCGCGTTCCGCGACTTGAATGCCAGGGCTGCCGCTGATGAGTGAGTCGACTGTCCAGATCGCGCTCGTGCTGCCGGACCTCCTCGGCACGTACGGCGACTTCGGCAACGCCGTGGTGCTCGAGAAGCGCATGGCGTGGCGCGGGATCAAGGCCGAGATCGTGCCGATCAACTACGGCCAGCCGGTGCCGGACTCGTGCGACATCTACGTCGTGGGCGGCGGCGAGGACACCGCGCAGACGCTCGCGGTGAAGCACCTGCGCGAGCACCCCGGCCTGCAGCGGGCCGTCACGAAGAACGCCGTGGTGCTGGGTGTGTGCGCCGGCATCCAGATCTTCGGCGAGAGCTTCACCCGTGCCGACAACGTCACGCACCCCGGCATGGGCCTGATCGACTCGACGTCGCACGCGGGTGGCAGCCGGGCGATCGGCGAGGTCATCGCCGAGCCGGCCGGCGGGCTGTTCGCCGGGCCGCTGACGGGCTTCGAGAACCACCAGGGCCGCACGGTACTGGGGCCGTCCGCCCGGCCGCTCGCGCACGTCAAGGTCGGCACGGGCAACGACGGCAGCGTCGAGGGCGCGGTGCAGGGCCGGATCGTCTGCACCTACCTGCACGGCCCGGTGCTGCCGCGCAACCCGGCGCTCGCGGACCTGCTGATCGAGTGGGCCACGGGCACGAAACTCGCCCCGCTCGACCTCCCCGCCGTCACCGCGATGCGTGCGGAACGGGTTCGGGCCGCTTCATGACCCTGGCGGAGACGCCGGGCCAGATCACGGTCATCACGTAGTCGGTCGCGAGCGCGGGTCCCACCGAGGGCCTGCGCTCGCACCACACGGCGAGCCGTTCACACGCCCCGACGACGATCTCCGCGAACGCCTCGGCCTCCAGCGGGTCGATCTCCGGGGCGAACGACACCAGCACGGACCCGATCATGTCCGTCTGCTGCTGCCGGATCCCCTCGACCTCCTCCTGCGCCGACGGCACCGCGATCGCCGCCTCCTGCCGCAGCAGCGCCCAGGACCTCTGGTGGTCGACGATGAACTCGAAGAACGCCATGAGCCCGCGCCGCAGGAACTCCTCTGGCCCCGCCGCGCCCGCGATGGCCGCCGCCGTCTTCTCGCGCAGCTCGGTGCGCGCGCGGTGGATGCAGCCGATGAGCAGGCCCTCCTTGGAGCCGAAGTACTCGTAGAGCATCGGCTTCGAGACGCCGACGCGGTCGGCGATCTCGTCCATCGACGTGGCCAGATATCCCTGCTCGGCGAAGATCTCCTCCGCGACGGTGATCATCTGCGCCATGCGCTGGGCCTTGGGCATGCGGCGGCGCGGTGCGGTCACGAACGGAGTCTACCGCTCGTAACTTACTTCGAGTAACCTACTGCGAAGTAGGCATCGCGAGCGGAGGGACTCCCCATGCACCGTGAGACGAAAGTGCTCGTCATCGGCACCGGCTTCTCCGGCCTGGGGATGGCCGTCGAGCTGAGGCGGCGCGGCGAGCACGACTTCGTGGTGCTGGAGAAGGCCGACGACATCGGCGGCACGTGGCGCGACAACTCCTACCCCGGCTGCGCCTGCGACGTGCCGTCGCACATGTACTCGTTCTCGTTCGAGCTGAACCCGAAGTGGTCGCGGATGTTCGCGCGGCAGGGCGAGATCTTCGAGTACCTCCGGCACGTCGCCGACAAGTACCGGCTGCGCCCGCACATCCGGTTCGGCACGAAGGTCTCCGGCGCCCGGTGGGACGACGAGGCGAAGCGCTGGAACGTCACGACCGAACAGGGCGACACCTACACCGCACAGGCGCTCGTGGCAGGCGTGGGCGCATTGCACATCCCGAACATCCCCGAGCTGCCCGGCATCGAGAACTTCACCGGCAAGACGTTCCACAGTGCCCAGTGGGACCACGACCACGACCTGACCGGGAAACGCGTCGCCGTCGTCGGCACCGGCGCGTCCGCGATCCAGTTCGTGCCGCAGATCGCGGGGAAGGTGGGGTCGCTCAAGCTCTTCCAGCGCACGCCTCCGTGGGTCATGCCGAAGGCGGACCGGGCGATCACCGACTGGGAGCGGAGGCTGTTCCGCACCCTGCCGTTCACGCAGCGGCTCTACCGCGACTTCGTCTACTGGACGCGCGAGTCGTCGGTGCTGGGCTTCGCGGTGAACCCGAAGATCATGCGGTTCGCGCAGGGGGTCGCGGTGCGGCACCTGAAGAAGCAGGTGCCGGACCCCGAGCTGCGCCGCAAGCTCAAGCCCGACTACACGATGGGCTGCAAGCGGGTGCTGATCTCCAACGACTACTACCCCGCGCTCGGCCGCCCGAACGTCGACGTGGTGACGGACAAGATCTCCGAGGTGCGCGAGCGGTCCATCGTGGACAGTGCGGGCGTCGAGCACGAGGTCGACGTCATCATCTACGGCACCGGCTTCCACGTCGTCGACTCGTTCGACTACCTGGACATCCAGGGCAGGAACGGCGTCGACCTCGCGAAGCAGTGGCGTGAACAGGGGATCGAGACCTACTACGGCATCACGGTCTCGGGCTTCCCCAACCTGTTCTTCCTGCTGGGCCCCAACACCGGCCTCGGCCACAACTCGGTCGTGTTCATGATCGAGTCGCAGATCCGGTACGTGGCGCAGTGCCTGCGGCTGCTGGACCGCCACCGCGCGGCGGAGATCGACGTGCGGCCGGAGGCCCAGCGGGCGTTCAACGCCGAACTGCACCGCAAGCTCACCAAGGGCGTGTGGACCCAGGGCGGCTGCAAGAGCTGGTACCTCGACGCGCAGGGCGTGAACCGCACCGTGTGGCCGGGTTTCACCTGGCGGTACTGGATGCGGACCAAGCGCGTGCGCGCCGAGGACTACGTGCTCACCGCGGCCGTCAGGGCTTCACGACGACCTTGAGGGCGGTCCGCTCGTCCATCGCCTGGTAGCCCTGCGCGATGTCGTCGAGCGAGACCGTCCGGTCGAAGACGGGGCCGGGGTCGATGCGTCCGGCGAGCACGTCCGCGAGCAGCTCCGGCAGGTACGCCCGCGCGGGCGCGACGCCGCCGCCGATGTTGATGTTGCGGCCGAACAGCTTGCCCAGCGGCAGGCCCGGCATCTCGTGCGGCACGCCGACGTAGCCGATCCGGCCGCCGTCGCGGACGATGCCCATCGCGGTCTCCCACGACTGCTCGGTGCCGACGCACTCCAGCACGGCCGCCGCGCCGAGTCCCCCGGTCAGCTCCCTGACGCGCTCGACGGCGGCCTCACCGCGTTCGGCGACCTGGTCCGTGGCCCCGAAGAGCTGCGCGACCTTCGCCCTGTCCTCGTGCCGTCCCAGCGCGATGATCCGCTCGGCGCCCAGCCGCTTGGCGGCCAGCACGCCGCACAGGCCCACCGCGCCGTCACCGACGACCGCGACCGTGCTGCCCGGCTGCACCCCGGCGCCGACCGCCGCGTGGTGGCCGGTGCCCATGACGTCGGACAGGCTCAGGAACGCGGGCAGCAGCTCGGCCGGCGCGTCCGCGGGCACCCTGACGAGCGTGCCGTCGGCCTGCGGCACGCGCACCGCCTCGCCCTGGCCACCGTCGCTGCCCTTGGTGCCCCAGAAGCCGCCGTTGAGGCAAGACGTCTGCAACCCGGCCTGGCAGTACGCGCAGCTGCCGTCGCTCCACACGAACGGCGCGATCACCCGGTCGCCCACCCGCACGGACCGCACCTCGCCGCCGACCTCCTCGACGATGCCGAGGAACTCGTGCCCGATCCGCTGTCCCGCCGCGCGCTTGGCCACGCCCCGGTACGCCCACAGGTCGCTGCCGCAGATGCACGCCAGCTCGACCCTCACCACGACGTCCGTGGGCTCCACGACGGCCGCGTCCGGCACCTCCTCCACGCGGACGTCACGGGTGCCGTGAATCGTCGTAGCCCGCACCGGCTACCTCCTCATGCCTCGATGACCGAACCTGTGCATCGTGCTCCTGCGACGCCGGTCGCGCCGAACCGGAACGCTGTGGAGTTGGTTACCCCGCCCGCCTACGATCGCGAACGTGCTGATCAACACCGATGGTCTCGTCCGTGCGCGCGGCATCCGCTACGCGAGCGCCTCCCGCTTCGAGAAGCCGGAGCCGGTCGCGTGGGACGGCGTGCGCGACGCGTCCCGGCGCGGCCCCGCCTGCCCGCAGCCGCCGTCGACGCTCGCGGCGCTCGTCGGCGGCACCGTCGACGGCATGACGTTCGACGAGCACTGCCAGGTGCTGTCGGTGACCGCGCCCGCCGGGGCGTCCGGGCTGCCGGTGATGGTCTGGTTCCACGGCGGCGCCTACGTGACGGGCAGCGGCGAGGCGGTGAAGTACGACGCGTCGCTGCTGGCCGCGGAGGGCGTCGTGGTGGTGAGCGTCAGCTACCGGCTCGGCGTCTTCGGGTACCTGCGCGACAACCTCGGGCTGCTCGACCAGCTCACCGCGCTGCGGTGGGTGCGGGACAACATCGCCGAGTTCGGCGGCGACCCGTCGAACGTGACGGCGTTCGGGCAGTCCGCCGGTGCCGACGCCGTGTACGCGTTGCTGCTCACCGACACCGAGGGCCTGTTCCACCGGGCGATCCTGCAAAGCGCGCCGCTGGGCACCCGAGGCGCCGACCGGCCCGCGCTGGCGGAGGCGTTGCGCGAGGCCATCCCGGTGGACGCCGAGACTCCCGTGGCGGACGTGCTGGCCCTGCAGCAGGCCGCCGTCGCCGAGGTGGGGCCGCGGTTCGCGCCGTCCGGCGGCATGCCGTTCGCCCCGGAGCTGGACGCGACCGGCCTCGCCTCGGTGGCGCCGCGGGTGGAGCTGCTGGTCGGGCACACCGCCGACGACGGCAGCCCGTACTCGCCGGACCCCGAGTACTGGCAGGCCGTGACGGAGCTGGTCTTCGCGGGCCCGTCACGTCAGCTGGCGCAGGACTGGACGGCGGCGGGCGGACAGGCCGCCACCTACGTCTTCCGCTGGGCGGCCGCCGGAGCCCCCAAAGGGTCGTGCCACTGCATGGAGCTGCCGTTCCTGTTCGACCCGGACGGCTGGGTGGGCGCGGGCATGCTGGCGGGCGAGGAACCCGACCAGGACCTGGCGAAGACCATGCGCAGCACGTGGGCGGGTTTCGCGCGAAACGGGATGGACGCGCTGCCGTCGCGTTCGCTTGAGTTCGGCGGATGACCGACCGCGAGCGCCTGCGCACGACCTTCGGCGAGGACGCGGCCCGCTACCACCGGGCCCGTCCCACCTACCCGCCCGAGCTGTTCACCCGGCTGACCGGCCCGCGCATCCTGGAGATCGGCCCCGGCACCGGCCAAGCCACGCTGCCGCTCACGGCTCTCGGCGACGTGACGGCGGTCGAGCTGAGCCCCGCGATGGCCGCACTGGCCCGCACGCACGCCCCGGCCGCGCACGTGGTCGTGGCGGACTTCGACGTCTGGCCGCTGCCACCGGACCCGTTCGACCTCGTCGTGTCCGCGACGGCGTTCCACTGGCTCGACCCGGCCACCCGCATGGCCAGGTGCGCCGCGGCGCTGCGGCCGGGCGGCTCGCTGGCGGTGATCTCCACGCACCACGTCGCCGGTGGGACCGGGCGGTTCTTCGCCGAGGTGCAGGAGGTCTACGAGCGCTGGGACCCGGACACCCCGCCCGGCCTGCGGCTCTCCCCGGCCGAGGAGATCCCCCGCGAGCTCGACGAGAGCGACCTCTTCGAGGAGCCGGAGTTCCACCGCTACGAGTGGGAGCTGGCCTACGACACGGCGGCGTACGTCGACCTGATCAACACGTACTCCAACCACATCGCGCTGCCCGACCGCGACCGGCTGGTCGCCGGCGTCGCCGAGCTGATCGACACCCGGTTCGGTGGCAGGATCGTCAAGCGCTACCTGACCCAGCTCGCCCTGGCCCGCCGGTGTGAGCTGCGCGACACCCCCAACTGAGACGCTCTCCGCCCGCGAAAAGCGTTTCACCGCCGGTCTTCCGTCACGTCGTCGCAGGTCGCGCACCGCCGTGCCGGGCCAGACCTCACCAACCGCAACACGAAGCGACAACCGGGTGCTCCTCGCCCTACGGGGCGGGTATCACGCCTAGGATGTTCCGCCAAAGGGGCGGGGAGACACGCGAAGCCGTGCCCTGGCACGAGGAGGTGGCATGGCCGTGTCGACGACGGCGTACAACGAGGGCAGGACCCCCCAGCGGGGCCGCCCTCGCGACGCCAGCAGGGACGACGCATTACGTCAGGCAGCGCTCGAGGTGATGGCCGAGGTCGGGTACCGCGCGCTCACCATGGACGCCGTGGCGGCCCGCGCGAGGGCGGGCAAGGCGACGATCTACCGGCGGTGGGAGTCGAAGCTCGACCTGGTGATCGACACCTGCACCCAGCTCGCGACGCAGAACCTGGCGGCGCCGGACACCGGCTCGCTGGCGGGCGACCTGCGCGAGTTCCTGTCGTCGTTCGCCGCGTTCCTCTCCGGACCGATCGGCAAGGCGGCCCAGGCGCTGGTGGGCGAGCTGCCCCACGAGCCCGAGCTGGCGGCGGCGTTCCGGGAGACGTTCCTGATCTCGCAGCGCGACGTGCTGCGCGGCATCCTCGACCGGGCCGCCGAACGGGGAGAGCTGAGGGCCGACGCCCCGCGCGGCATGGCCGTCGAGATCGCGGGCGCCGCCCTCATCTACCGGCTGATGCTGACCGGGGACCCGCTCGACGAGCCGTTCGTGGAGAAGGTCGTCGAGCAGGTGCTCCTGCCGTTGGTGCACGCGTAGGGACCGGCGCGGAACCCGCGCCGGTCTAGCGGAACAGCTTGCGGACCAACGCGAAGCCGACCACGGCACCGACCGCGATCAGCGTGTACTTGACCTTGGGCTGGCTCAGCACGTCGAGCACGGACGCCTTGCCCTGCTCGACGAGCTTCTGCGGGTTGGCGCGCTCGCTGAGCTCGTCCAGGGTGGCGGCCAGCGCGGCGCGAGCCTGTTCGATCTCGCGCTGGATGGTGTCGGGGTCGCGAGCCACATGTCCTCCTAGCAGCGGTTCTGCCGCCAACCGTAGTGGACGGCACGCGCCGGGGCTTCGCGCGACCCGGGAGAGCGTGCACACGGGGGGCCGATAGGCTTTCCGTGAGGGGTCGTAGCCCAATTGGCAGAGGCACTGGGTTTAGGTCCCAGCCAGTGGGGGTTCGAGTCCCCCCGACCTCACGACAGGGCTCTGGTCCGCGTCAGAGCGAAGACCGTCGACCGGCGTCCCGACGGGCGTGGGGCGAGTTCGGGGCACCGCTCCGGAACTGCCCCACGTCTGCCCCCGCTTCCGCGTCGCGCCCCCGCAGCCGGCGCCACGCTCCCGGCCCAGGTCCCTTGTGGCCGATCAGCACGCCCGTTCCACCGATCCGGCCGCGTCCTCCGAGGACTGCGCCAGGACCACCCCTTTTACGGTTTCCCGCATCCAAGAGGTGGGGAACACCCCACCCGAACATCAGGGAAAACCCCACTGTGCCCGCCCATCCCCGTCCGTAGCGTCGACCCCATGAACTTGGCCGACTGGGTCACCGACCTGATGGAGACGGCCGGAGCCCCGGGAGCGGCCCTGGCCATCGCACTCGAGAACCTGTTCCCGCCCCTGCCCAGCGAGGTCTTCCTGCCCCTGGCCGGCTTCACCGCGGGCCAGGGCAAGATGTCGCTGCTCGACGCCATCCTCTGGACCACAGCCGGTTCGGTGGCGGGCGCCCTGCTCCTCTACTGGGCGGGCGCGCTCCTGGGCCGGGACCGCGTCCGCCGCCTGGCCGGACGCGTACCGCTGGTCCGAGTGTCCGATGTGGACAAGACGGAGGCGTGGTTCCTGCGCAACGGCTACCGCGCGGTCTTCTTCGGCCGCATGGTCCCGGTGTTCCGCAGCCTCGTCTCGATCCCGGCCGGCGTGGAACGCATGCGATTAGCCCCGTTCATCGCCTACACGGCAGCGGGCAGCCTGCTGTGGAACACAGCGCTGATCCTCGCGGGCTACCTGCTGGGCGACAACTGGCACCTGGTCGAGCAGTACGTCGGCCTGGCGTCGACCACCGTCCTGGTGCTGGCCGCGGTGACAGCGGTCATCTTCGTGGCGGTCCGCCTCTCGAAGAGACGCACCACCTCACGCCTGTGAGCCCTCGCCTCACCCGGCCGCGGCCAAGCTCCCGATCTCCAAGTACCCCACCAACTCCCGCACAGCGCTCCGCCCGGCCCGGTTGGCACCGATCGTGCTGGCCGACGGCCCGTACCCCACCAGGTGGATCCGCGGATCGGCCACGACCCGCGTGCCGTCCACCTGGATCCCGCCGCCAGGTCCGCGCAACCGCAGCGGTGCCAGGTGGTCGAGGTCGTGCCGGAACCCGGTGGCCCACAGGATGACGTCGGCGTCGAACCGCTCGGGCTCACCCGTGCCGCTCGCGCCGGAGTCCCACTCCACGCCGGAGGGCGTGATGCGGGAGAAGATCGGCCGGCGCCGGAGCACGCCGGACTCGATCGCCGCGCGGGTCTCCTCGGTCAGGGCCAGGCCGGTCACGCTGACAACGCTGCGCGGGATCAGGCCCGCACGAACCCGTTCCTCGACCAAACCGACGACCCAGCGGCCGTAGTCCTCGGTGAACGGGCCTTCCCGCCACACCGGTTCGTGACGCGTGACCCAGCGCGTCTCCGCAGCGAAAGGAGCCAGTTCCATGAGCAACTGTGTAGCCGACGCGCCACCGCCCACGACCACGACGCGCTTACCGGCGAACGCTTCGGGGCCCTGGTAGTCGGCGGTGTGCAGCTGGCGGCCCTGGAACGTCTCCTGGCCGGGGTAGTGCGGCCAGAACGGGCGGCGCCAGGTGCCGGTGGCGTTGATCAGGCCGCGGGCGGTCCAGACACCGGCGGAGATCTCGACCTTCAGCAGGGGACCGTCGTCGCGAACCCGGGTGACGTTCACCGGGCGCACGACCGGCAGGTCGTGCAGCGCCTCGTAGCGCGCGAAGTAGGACGGGATCGCCTCGTTGGCGCGTTCGTCGGGGGCGGGCTGCTCGAACGGCATGCCGGGCAGCTCGTGGATGCCGTGCACGGTGCGCATGCGCAGGCTCGGCCAGCGGTGCAGCCACGCGCCGCCGGGCGCGTCGTTCGCGTCCAGCACGACGTGGTCCACGCCGCGACGCCGCAAGAAGTAGGAGGCGGACAGGCCCGCCTGTCCCGCGCCGATCACCACCACGTCCGTCACACCCACGTCCGTCACGTCCAGTTCAACGGAAAGGAGGTAGTGGTCCTTCTCGTGATGTGAGCCACGGCTCATCACCGTTAAGTTCCGGAACGTGCACCTTCCGCTCACGACGGCACTGCTGGTCACAACGGCACTGCTGGCGGCACCGGCCCCGGCGGCAGCCGCCCCGGCCGAGCCCCGGTCCGTGTCCGAGGCCCAGTCCGTGCCCGTGTCCGAAACCCAGTCCGTGTCCAGGACGACGGCGTCCTATGCCATCTACGACCGGTTCGCGCGCAAGGTGACCGGGCGGGACGTCCACAAGCGGATCCGGTCGGCCTCGCTCGTGAAGATCCTGATCGCGATCGAGCAGCTGGAGACGCGGGGTGACGATCCGCGCATCGAGCCGATGCTGCGGGTCAGCGACGACTACTCCGCGAGCGAGCTGTGGGTCGAGAACGGGTGGGAGCAGGTCGTGGTGCGCACGGCCCGGCGGCTCGGGCTGCGGGACACGCGGCCGCCGGAGAACCGCGGCATGTGGGGCTACACGGCGGTGAGCGCCCACGACGTCGTGCAGACCTACCGGTACCTGCTGGAGCGGGCGGCGCCGAAGGTCCGGCACACGGTCATGGGGCACCTGCACCGGGCGGAGCGGTGCGCGTCGGACGGGTTCGACCAGTCGTTCGGGCTGCCGTCCGTCACGTGGCGGCCCGCGTTCAAGCAGGGCTGGTCCGGGTTCGGCGACCCGGTCAGGCCGTGCGTGGACCGGCCTCGGCCGCGTGTGCGGTGGGAGCTCGACACGACGTCGCCTGCCCTGCACACGTCCGGGACGTGCGGGTTCAGCGTCGTCGCGGTGTTGACGCTGCACCCGGAGGGCACCAGCTACGAGACGGCGGCGAAACGAGTTACGCGGCTCACGGAAGAAGTCACGAAGTATCGGTGTTGATCGATGCATGAGTCGCCTGAGTGATATCCCGCTGTCCGTTCTCGACCTCGCCCCGATCACGTCGGGGTCGGATGCGACGACCGCGTTGCGGAACTCGCGGGAGCTCGCTCAGCAGGCCGAACGCCTCGGTTACCACCGGTACTGGTTCGCCGAGCACCACAACATGCCGGGCATCGCGTCCTCCGCGCCCGCCGTGCTGATCGGGCACATCGCGGACGCCACGTCGACGATCCGCGTCGGGTCCGGCGGTGTGATGCTGCCCAACCACGCGCCGCTGGTGGTCGCGGAGCAGTTCGGCATGCTCGAAGCGCTGCACCCCGGACGCATCGACCTCGGCATCGGCCGCGCGCCGGGCACGGACCAGAAGACCGCGCGGGCGTTGCGGCGCACGGAGGCCGGGCTGTCCGCGGAGAACTTCCCGCAGGAGCTCACCGACCTGATCAAGTACTTCGAGGGCACCGCCGACCTCAACGCCGTCCCGGCCGCGGGCAACAAGCCGCCGATCTGGCTGCTGGGCTCGTCCGGCTACAGCGCGCAGGCCGCGGGTCTGCTGGGGCTGCCGTTCGCGTTCGCCCACCACTTCAGCGCGCAGAACACGCTGCCCGCGCTGGAGCTGTACCGGCGGAACTTCCGCCCGTCCGAGGTGCTCTCCGAGCCCTACGCGATGGTCTGCGCCTCGGTGATCGTGGCGGACACCGACGAGCACGCGCGCTGGATCGCTGGTCCGGGAGCGCTCTCATTCGTGCGGTTGCGCCAGGGCCGCCCCGGGCCGCTGGAGACGCCGCAGGAGGCGGCGGACTACCCGTACACCGAGATCGACGAGCTCGTGATCGAGGACCGGATGAGCAGCCAGATCATCGGGTCGCCCTCGACGGTCCGCGCCGGGCTCGGCGAGCTGCTGGAGTCGACGGCGGCCGACGAGCTCATGGTGACGACGATCGTGCACGGCCATGATGACCGTCTGCGATCGTTCGAGCTGCTGAGCGAGATCGCCGAACGGACGCCCTCCCTGGGCCGTTCAGCCGCACATACATGAGTCGCCCAGGCGTGAGCTTCACGTTTTGTACGATACCCACTGCTCTGAACGGGTGATTATCGGCTCCGCTTGTAGCGCCAGACACACAGTGGGCGATGATCGGTATGAGCGCGCACGCCCCCCGACGCGCTCCCTAGCTTCACCAGGCGGCTGATGCCGCCGGATGGCGTGGGGCAGGCGTCCATGTGGCGCCGCCCACGCCGCCCATCACGAGTCGGCCACGGCCCGGCACCAGGTCCGCTTCAAGGGCCACTTTCGTTCGCAACTACCCCTGCGGCACCGTCACAGTTGACGTGAGTCGCACACACCCACCGCCGGGGTGGGAAAGGGGAGTTCGTGAAGTTCGCCAAAACGGCCGCGGGCCTGTGCCTGCTGTTGGCCGTGGCGGGATGTGCGGGCCCCAGTGTCGCCGACGCCCCGAAGGACGACCTCACCGTCGAACAACGCGCCGAGACGCCCAGCGCGTCCAACGTCGCCCCGTTCGGCACGCAGCGCGTGTGGGCCTCGGGGTTGTCGGTGGTCGTGTCCGCCCCTCGTTCGCTGACACCGTCCGAGACGGCGATCCCTCCGGCCGGGCGCACAGCGGTCTTCACGATCACCATCTACAACGGCTCGAAGACCCCTTACCGCACGTCCCAGCTGTCCGTGCGCGCGACGGCCGACGACTCCCCCGCCGCCGAACTGGTGGACTCCGTGCAGGGCCTCGACGGCCTCGACGCGGCCGTGGCGGAGGTCCCGGCGGGCCGCGACACGCAGATCCAGCTGGCCTTCGCGGTGCCGCAGCAGCCCGTGCGGATACGGCTCACGATCCAGCCGGGCGGCCAGGGGCAGGACGCGCCCACCGTCTACGAGGGCAAGGCGTAGCTAGGCGGCAGCCGGGCTCGCCGTCCGGCGAGCCGACTCGCGGCACCTGCGGCGACTCACGACACCAGCCGCGCGGTTCACGCACCAGCGGCGGGCGCCTGCCGAGCGTCGCCGGCGGCGCGTGACGCACCACTAGTCTTCCGGGCATGACCCGTCGTCTCGAACCCGGAGACACCGCGCCCGCGTTCACGCTGCCCGACAGCGAGGGCAAGCCGGTGTCCCTGTCCGACTACCTCGGCAAGTCCGTCGTCGTGTACTTCTACCCGGCCGCGAGCACGCCGGGCTGCACGAAGCAGGCTTGCGACTTCCGCGACAACCTCGGCGTTCTCGCCGACTCGGGCTACGAGGTCGTCGGCATCTCGCCCGACAAGCAGGAGAAGCTGGCGAAGTTCCGCGACGCCGAGGGCCTCACCTTCCCGCTGCTCGGCGACCAGGAGAAGAAGGTCCTCACGGAGTGGGGCGCGTTCGGCGAGAAGCAGAACTACGGCCGCACGGTCCAGGGCGTCATCCGCTCGACGTTCCTCGTCGGCCCGGACGGCAAGATCGTCAAGGCGATGTACAACGTCCGCGCCACCGGTCACGTGGCGAAGCTCCTGCGCGAACTGCCCGCCTGAGTCGCCCGTTCGCGGAAACTTTCGCGTGAAAACAGGGGTCGTCGCCGCAGAAGTTGCGGCGGCGACCCCTTCTTCGGGTATGGTCGGGACAGGGCGTGCACAAAGCCGCCCCTTGTTCCGGTGAGGGTGATACACCGTGTGTCGCGTGACGACACCTCGCGGTCCCGACATCCCGTCTGATTTCGTCTTGCGCGTCCACTTCCCCACGCGAGGCGGCTGACCAGGGCTTTCTGCCCTGTCGTCCGTTCGTCGTCGAACACGCATGCGTACCGCTGCGTGCATTTCGTGCTGGGAAAAAATCAATGTTGAAGTGGATTTTGCTGACCGTCGCCGTGGGCGCGGAGGTTTTCGCGACCCTTTGTCTGAAGTACTCCGAGGGCTTCACGAAACCGTGGCCCGTGGTGGGGCTGGCGGCCGGTTTCCTCACGGCTCTCTACCTCGAGTCGCAGGTGATCCGGATGGGCCTGCCGGTCGCGATCACCTATGCGATCTGGGCGGGCGCGGGCATCGCGCTGGTCGCCATCACGAGCCGCGTGCTGTTCGCCGACCCGCTGAACCTCGCGATGCTGGCCGGCATGGCCCTCATCGCGGCCGGCGTGTGCGTGGTGTCGGTCGCGTCCCACGCCCACGCGGCGGCGTGACCGCACGCCGAGGTGTGGTTTCCCCGGTTGGCGCGGGTCACCCGGCGCCCTGCCAGCTCGCTTCCTCGCCCGGTTCGGGCAGCACGTGTCCGGCCTCGACGGCCGAGCGGGCCGGGCTGTCCTGGATCACCACGAGGACCCGGTCCCGCGGCACCCCGGAGATCCGGGATGCCGCGGCGGACACCGCCAGCGCCAGACGTGTCGTCTCCCGCTGGGGGTGGCCGCGCCGGGCCCAGCCCGTGATGAGCAGCGGTGCGCCGGGCTCTCCTCCCACGTAGACGTCCTCGCGCGGCAGCTCGGAGAAGACGACGTTCACATAGCCGGGCGGCACGTGGTTGATCTCGGAGTGGACGCGGGTGATCTCCCCGGCCAGGCTCCGCTTGACCGCCGGGGTGAGGGTGCCGGCCGCGGTCGTGCAGGTGTAGACGGGCACGGCTCAGCTCGCCAGGGTCTTGAGGTCGGTGACGGTGTAGGCGAGGTCGAAGTGCAGGCCCGCGCCGACGCGCCGCACCGGCAGGTCGGCCAGCTCCTCGCTGCGGGCGGGCAGAAACGCGAGCTCGGCGGTGCCCGCCCAGGCGTCGGCGACGGCGGGGTCGTCCATGACCGACATGACGAGCTCGTGGACGGCGGGCTTGTCGTGCGTCCCTGCGGCGAGGCTCGGGAAGTGGCGGAGGTTGACCACGGGCCTGCTCATCAGGGCGGCCGGGTCCTCGACGCGCTGGGCGAGGGTGATCGACGCCTCGGCGATGCGCTGGCCCGACGACGACGCGGTGGCGGCGAACCTGCCGCCCGCGCCGAGCACGGGTGTGCCGGGGCCGCCGGCCGCGTAGGCGCGGGTCTGGTGGACGGCGCCGAGCTTCTTCGGGAAGCCCTGCACCCAGCCGCGGGCCATCGCCGAGTCGTTGTCGACGTAGATGTACGGGCACCAGGCGACCGGCGTCTCGCCGTGCAGGGCGTCGAGCGTCACGAAGAACTCGCGGTACTGCGAGCGCGCGGGGTCGAGGTACTCCAAGCCGGTCGACGAGTACTGCCAGTCGATGAAGGTCGCCACGCCGCGTCCGGCCGAGGCCGGGTCGAGGGTCAGGCCCTCCGGCAGGGTCGCGGCGGCGGCCTCCGGGTCGGTGAAGAACTCGACGGCGATCGCGGTGCCCGCGTAGTGCCACGGCGGGACGGGCGCGAGGTTCGCGATGCCGCGGGGTGACAGGGGAACGGTGTAGCCCTTCATGACGGAGGTCCTTCCCTCGATCGAAACGATACGTTTCGTTTCGTTGTTGGGACCGACGCTAGCACCGCCTTGCCGCAGAACGCAACGAGACGTATCGTTTCGCTTTGTGACCTCCGCCTACTTCTCCGGCTCGTCCGAGGCCGGCCCGCGCTCCGCGGGCAAGATCCTCGGCGCTGCCAGGACCGTGCTGTCCCAGCAGGGCTATCCGGGCCTGACCATCGAGGCCGTCGCGGCCGAGGCGGGCGTCGGCAAGTCGACGATCTACCGCTGGTGGCCGAACAAGGAGGCGCTGATCGCCGACGCGCTCGCGCAGGTGTTCCGCGCCGACGAGATCCCCGACCTCGGCGACACGCACGCCGAGCTGCGCCAGGCCGTCGACATGACGATCAGCAACTACGACAACGACGAGATGGCGGCGTCACTGCCCGCCCTCGCCGTGGGGCTGCTGCCCAACCCGGACCTGATGGCCCGCTTCCGCGAGGTGTTCCTGCTGCGCAAGCGCGAGAACATCGCGGTCGCGCTGCGGCGTGCCGCCGACCGCGGCGACCTGCCGCACGACGTGGACACCGACCTCGTCCAGGACGTGTGGGCGGGCACGATCCTCTACCGCAGGCTCATGACCGGCGAGGTGCTCGACGAGCACCTCGCCGAGCACCTCGTGAAGATCGTGACCGCGAGCCCGGAGCAGTTCTCGCACAAGAGCTGCCCGTGACCGGGCTCAGACGAGCTTGCGCAGATGCGGGACCAGCTGCTTGAGCGCGCGGCCTCGGTGCGACTCCGCGTCCTTCTGCTCGGCGGTCATCTCCGCCGAGGTGATCTCGTAGCCGTCCGGCAAGAAGATCGGGTCGTAGCCGAAACCGTTGGTGCCACGGCGTGCGCGCAGCAGCTTGCCGCGCCACTCGCCGCGCACGACGACCTCGTCGCCGCCGGGCACCACAAGCGCCACCACCGACACGAACGCGGCACCGCGGCGTTCGTCCGGGACGTCGCCGAGCTGTCCCAGGAGCAGGTCCAGGTTCGCGTCGTCGTCGCCGTGCCGGCCCGACCACCGCGCGGACAGCACGCCGGGCATGCCGTTCAGCTCGTCGACGGCCAGGCCCGAGTCGTCCGCGACGGACACGAGGCCCGTGGCGGCCGCGGCGTCACGGGCCTTGGCGAGCGCGTTGCCCTCGAAGTCCGGCGCGGTCTCGGGCGCCTCGGGGAACTCCGGCACGTCGGCGAGGGAGAGCACCTCGATGCCGGTCAGCTCCTCCGCGACGACGATGCGCCGCAGCTCCTTGAGCTTCTTCGCGTTGCGGGACGCCAGGAGGAGCTTCACCGCTTGCCGCCGGTCTTCGGCTCGGGCAGCACGCCGGGGTACGGCTGGGCGAGCGCCTCCGCCTGGATGCGGTTCAGCTCTGCGCAGCCCTGCAGGGCCACGTCCAGCATCCTGTCCAAAGTGGAGCGGGCGAACGTCGCGCCCTCACCGGTGCCCTGGACCTCGATCAACGTGCCCGCGTCGGTCGCGACGACGTTCATGTCGACCTCGGCCCGCGAGTCCTCCTCGTAGGGCAGGTCGAGGCGGACCCGTCCGTCCACGACGCCCACCGACACCGCGGAGACGGCGCACGACAGCGGGTTGGGGTCGGCCAGGCGACCGGCGGCGCCCAGGTACGTCACGGCGTCCGCCAGTGCGACGTAGGCGCCCGTGATGGCCGCGGTGCGGGTGCCGCCGTCGGCCTGGATCACGTCGCAGTCGATGACGATCGTGTTCTCGCCCAGCGCCGCCAGGTCGATGCAGGCACGCAGGGACCGGCCGATCAGGCGCGAGATCTCGTGCGTGCGGCCGCCGATGCGGCCCTTCACCGACTCGCGGTCGCTGCGCGAGTGGGTCGCGGACGGCAGCATCGCGTACTCGGCGGTCACCCAGCCCAGGCCGGAGCCGGAACGCCAGCGGGGCACGCCTTCGGTGACACTCGCGGCGCACAGCACGCGGGTGTTCCCGAACTCGATCAGGACCGAGCCCGCGGGCCAGGTCTGATATCCACGCGTGATCCGGATGTCACGCAACACGTCGTCGTATCGGCCATCGCTTCGCACCACGGGGCCTACCCTAATGACCCTCGGCCTGCTGAACCTTCCGGGGCGCCGTGGCGTAGGGAGAGACATGCTGACGATCGACGGTCTACCGCTCCACCCGTTGCTGGTGCACGCGGTGGTCGTGCTGCTGCCCCTCGCGGCGCTCAGCGCGGTCGCGATCGCGCTCGTGCCGAACTGGCGGCGGAAGTACGCGTGGCCCGTCCTCGGCATCACGCTGGCCGGTGTCGCCGCGGTTCCCGCCGCCGTCCAGGCGGGCGAGGACCTCCAGGCCGCGCTGGAGCGCAACGGCGTGCAGAACCCCGCCATCCAGACGCACGCCGACCTCGGCGACGTGCTGCTGCCCGTCGCGCTCGGGTTCGGCGTCGCGGTGATCGCGCTGCTGGTCGCGGGCAGGCTCGCCGACCGCGAGCGCCAGGCGGAGGCGCCGACCACGAAGACGTGGCGCGTCGTCTCAGTGGTGGTGTCGGTCCTGGTGATGCTGCTCGCGGCCGGGACCGTCGTGCAGACCGTGCGCGCCGGTCACAGCGGGTCGACGGCGGTCTGGAGCGGTGTCGGGAGCTGAAGCGGCGCCGTCGCCGACTGCTTCAACGTCCGCGTGACCGTGCAGAACTGCTCGACCGCGCGCCGGACGACCGTCTCGAGCGCCTCCGGGTCGTCCACGGCGGACAGGTCGTAGGACAGCGTCACGGGGATGGAGATCACCTCGTTGCCGCTCTCGGACTGGACGGCGTCGGCGACCGCGGACAGCTCGCCGCCGCCGGTGCGGCGCAGCACGAGCGTCTCCGACGTCACCAGCGCGCATCCCGCGGCGGCCGCCACCAGCAGCTCGACCGGGCTGAACGAGCCCTCCTGGCCCTTGCGGCCGATGCGCACCGACGCGCCTCTGTCGTTCGTCGCGACGAACTCGTGCTCGCCGACCCGCTCCACGTTGATCATGTCCGCTCCCCCACCTCGTACCGGCCGCCCTCTACGACCAGCTCGCACCGCCCGCCGAAGGCCGACTCGGCCTCCTTCAGCACGTCCTCGCGCGACGTCCACGGCGGCACGTGCGTGACCAGCAGCCGCCCGGCGCCCGCGCGTTCGGCCAGCTCGCCCGCCTGCCTGCCGGACAGGTGCAGCCCCGCCGGGCGGCGCGGCGAGTGCGTCCAGCTCGCCTCGCTGAGCAGCACGTCCACTCCCGACGCCAGGGCGTCCAGCGCCGCGCACGGCCCGCTGTCGCCGGTGTAGGCCAGCGACACGCCGCCGCACGAGATGCGGAACCCGTAAGCCTCGCAAGGATGGTCGACCAGAGCGGACTCCACCGTGAACGGTCCGATGTGGACGGTGCCGCCCAGCCGGTGGAACGAGAAGACGTCGCAGAGGTCGAGCGACGCCCGTTCCGCCTCGTCCGGCGCGTACGCCGCGGCGAACCGGGAGGGCGCCTCGGCGGGCGCGTACACCGGCAGCACGGTCGCAGGCGGCGTCGGGTGGTACTTCCGCGCCACGTACAGGGACGACACGTCGATGCAGTGGTCGGGGTGCAGGTGCGAGAGCACCAGGGCGTCCATCGAGAACAGCGGGCGTTCCTCCTGGAACCGCGACAGCACCCCGTTGCCGAACTCCAGCACCAGCGTGAACCCGTCGGCCTCCAGGAGGTACCCCGACGCCGCCGCGCGGGGCCCGGGGATGCTGCCGGAGCAGCCCAGCACCGTCAGCAGCACGTCAGCCCCACTGTTCGAAGGTCGGCAGGAACCGGGCGGCGAGCTTCGCGAACCGTTCCGGCGGTCCGGTGCACGTCACCCGGTGCACGGGCGGTCCGTCGGCGAACTCGTCGCGTTCGGTCAGCAGCCGCACGACGTCCTTCACCGTCTCCTCCGCGCTCGACACCAGCGTCACGTGCTCGCCCATGACGATCTGGATCACGCCGGTCAGCAGCGGGTAGTGCGTGCAGCCGAGCACGACCGTGTCGACGTCGGCGCGCTGCAACGGCTCCAGGTACGCCTGGGCGAGGCCGAGCACCTGCCGTCCCGAAGTGATGCCGCGCTCGACGAAGTCGACGAACCGCGGGCACGCCGCCGCCGTGACGGTGACGTCGCGCGCCGCTTGGAACGCGTCTTGATAGGCGTGCGACTTGATCGTGCCGACCGTGGCGATCACGCCGACGCGGCCGCTGCGCGTCGTCATCACCGCGCGCCGCACCGCCGGGAGGATCACCTCGACCACCGGCACGTCGTAACGCTCGCGGGCATCGCGGAAGCAGGCGGCCGACGCCGTGTTGCACGCGATGACGAGCATCTTCGCGCCTTCGTCGACGAGCCTGTCGCAGATCTCCAGCGCGTGCTTGCGGGCCTGCGCGATCGGCAGCGGCCCGTACGGGCCGTTCGCCGTGTCGCCGATGTAGTGGATCGACTCGCCCGGCAGCTGGTCCATGATCGCGCGGGCGACCGTGAGGCCGCCGACGCCCGAGTCCATGATCCCGATCGTCACGGCGTGAATGTAGCCGGTGCGCTGCTCTTCCGGTTGTCGCGCGAGACACCCCACGCCGCCAGCACCCCGCCGACCGCGCCGAACAGGTGGCCTTCCCACGACACGCCCGGCTGGCCCGGCAGCACACCCCACAAAGCGGCCCCGTACAACGCGAACACGCCGACCGCGATGACGAGCTGCAGCCACGACCGCGCGAAGACCCCGCGCACCAGCAGGAACGCGAGGAACCCGAACACCAGCCCGGACGCGCCGATGTGGCTGCCGGGGCTGCCGAACACCCACACGCCGAGCGCGGAGGTCAGCCAGATGACCGCGGTGACCTGGAAGAACTGCTTCAGCCCGCCGGAGCTCGCGAGGAAACCGAGCAGCAGCAACGGAACGGCGTTGCCGGTGAGGTGGCTCCAGTCGCCGTGGATCAGCGGCATCCACAGCAGGTTGTCCCACTCGCCGAAGTCGCGCGGCCGCACTCCGTCGTCCTCCAGCGACCCACCGGTCGCGACGTCGAAGACCTCGACCGCGTACAGGAAGCCGACGAACCCGGCCACGACGAGCAGCGACAGCACGGGGTGCGGCGGAATGACTCGTTTCGCGAGGGCGGCGGTGCGATCCACGCTCTCCAGCGTACGTGCACCTAAGCTGATCAGGTGGCGATTGAGGTGGCTGTACGCGCATCGGCTCAGCTGGGCGAGGGCCCCACGTGGGACCACGGCAGCTCCACGTTGCTGTGGGTGGACATCCTCGCCTCGGAGGTGCACCGCTACGCCCCCGCCCGCGACCACGACGCGGTGCTCGACGTCCCCCAGCACGTCGGCGCCGCCAAACCCCGTGCGCAGGGCGGCATCGTCTGCAACCTGCGCGACGGCATAGCGCTGATCGACCGCGACGGCACCAAGACCTGGCTCGTCTACTGGGCCCGCGAGGGCGTGCGCGGCAACGACGCGGGCGTCGACCCGGCGGGCAGGCTCTGGGCCGGCACCATGCGCTACGACCAGGCCGCCGACGAGGGCTGGCTCGCCAGGGTCACCGGCGACGGCGCCGCGAAGGTCGTGCTGGACCGGGTGAACACCAGCAACGGCGTCGGCTGGAGCCCGGACGCGAAGCTCATGTACTACATCGACACCCCGACCCGCCGCGTCGACGTCCTCGACTTCGACAACTCCGACGGCACGGTGTCCCGCCGCCGCCCGCTCACCCACGTCGGCAACACCGACGGCTGGCCGGACGGCCTGTGCGTCGACGCCGACGGCTGCGTGTGGGTCGCTTTGTGGGGCGGGCACGCCGTGCGCCGCTACACGCCCGCCGGAGAGCTCGACCGGGAGATCGCGTTACCCGTGGACAACCCGACCGCGTGCTGCTTCGGCGGCCCGGACTTCACCGACCTGTACGTCACGTCCGCCCGCGTCGGGCTGTCCGACGAGGCGCTGGCCGCCCGGGAGCTGAACGGGTCGGTGCTCGTGCTGCCCGGTCTGGGCGCGGGGCTGCCGGGGACCGCGTTCGCGGGCTGACCGCCGGGTGCTCACCGCGAGGTCGCCCGCACGCTGACGCAGGGGTCCCCCCGAACCGGGAACCCCTGCGTCACAACGTACTCGGCACCACCGACAAGATCGTCCGGTTGGGCGCTCAGGCCCAGAGGTGCCCGTCCAGCCGGGCGGCGGCCTCGTCGAGCGTCCCCGCGTACGCGCCGGTCGACAGGTACTTCCATCCGCCGTCGGCGACGATGAACACGATGTCCGCTGGCTTGCCCGCGACCTCGGCCTTCTGGGCCACGGCCAGTGCGGCGTGCAGGATCGCGCCCGTCGAGATGCCGGCGAAGATGCCTTCGGTCTCCAGCAGCTGGCGGGTGCGGCGCAGGGCGTCGTAGGAGCCGACGGAGTAGCGGCCGGTGAGGACCGACTCGTCGTACAGCTCCGGGACGAAGCCCTCGTCGAGGTTGCGCAGGCCGTAGACCAGCTCGCCGTAGCGCGGTTCGGCGGCGATGACCTGCACGTCCGGCTTGGCCTCCCGCAGGAACCTGCCGACGCCCACCAGCGTTCCCGTCGTGCCCAGGCCAGCGACGAAGTGCGTGATGGTGGGCAGGTCGGCGAGGATCTCCGGGCCGGTGCCGCGGAAGTGCGCCTCCGCGTTCGCCGGGTTGCCGTACTGGTAGAGCATGACCCAGTCCGGGTTCTGCTTGGCGAGCTCCTTGGCCGTGGCGACGGCCTGGTTGGAGCCGCCCGCGGCCGGGGAGAACACGATGCGCGCGCCGTACGCCTGCAGCAGCTGGCGGCGTTCGGTGGAGGTGTTCTCCGGCATCACGCAGACCAGGCCGTAGCCCTTGAGCTTGGCGGCCATGGCGAGCGAGATGCCGGTGTTGCCGGACGTCGGCTCCAGGATCGTCGCGCCGGGGCGCAGCACGCCGTCCCGCTCCGCCGCCTCGATCATGGCCAGCGCGGGCCGGTCCTTGATCGAGCCGGTCGGGTTGCGGTCCTCGAGCTTCGCCCAGATGCGGACGTTCTCCGACGGCGACAGGCGGGGCAGGCCGACCAGCGGCGTGCCGCCGAGCGCGTCGAGGAGCGAGTCGTAGCGGGCCACGGCGGGATCAGCCGCCCGCGACGGCCGGGAGGATGGTGACGTTGTCGCCGTCCTTCACCGCGGCGTCGAGGCCGCCGGCGAAGCGCACGTCCTCGTCGTTGACGTAGACGTTGACGAAGCGGTGCAGCGCGCCTTCCTTGACCAGGCGGGCCTTGAGGCCGCCGTGGTTGTTCTCCAGGTCGTCGATGACCTCGGCGAGCGTCGTGCCGGTGGCGGACACCGACTTCTCGCCCCCGGTGTGGGTGCGCAGGATGGTCGGGATCGACACGGTGACGGCCATGGTGGTTCTACCTCCGGGAAACGGGTGCTACTCAGGATTCGACGATCTTGACCGGTTCCTCGGTCACGACACCGTCGACGATGCGGTACGACCGCAGCTCGTGCTCGTCCGGGTCACGCGTCGAGACCAGCACGTAGTGGGCCTCCGGCTCGCCCGCGAACGCGATGTCGGTGCGGGACGGGTACGCCTCGGTCGCGGTGTGCGAGTGGTAGATGACCACCGGCACCTCGTCGTTCGCGTCCATCTCGCGCCAGACCTTGAGCTGCTCGCCGGCGTCGAACCGGTAGAACGTGGGCGACCGCTCGGCGTTCTCCATCTCGATGAAGCGCTCCGGGCGGTCGGACCCGTAGGGGCCCGCGATCACCCCGCACGCCTCGTCGGGATGGTCACGGCGCGCGTGGGCCACCATCGCGTCCACCAGGTCACGGCGAATCACCAGCACGCTTTCAATCCTACGGGCTGACGGGACTTGTCTCGGTATGCGAGATACCAACGTCACGCTCGCTATTTCAGTTCTGGCTTATATTAGTGACGGCTACTACAGTGGCCGCCGTGCACGCGTTCGACGTACTCGGCGACCCGGTGCGCAGGCGGATCCTGGAGCTCCTCGCCGGTGACGAACGCGCGGCGGGGGACGTCGGCGCGGCGGTCCAGGCCGAGTTCGGGATCACCCAGTCCGCCGTGTCGCAGCACCTCAAGGTGCTGCGCTCGAACGGGTTCGTCCGGGTCAGGCCGGAGGGGACGCGCCGGGTCTACGCCGTCGCGCCGGACCCGCTGCGGGAGATCGACGCGTGGCTCGGCCACTTCCGGCGGTTCTGGGAACCGCACCTCGACGCGCTCGCGACCGAGCTGGCCCGCGGCAAGCGGGAACGCGGACCGGAGGAGAACGGTGACTGACCGGGGCCACGAGGGCGAGAAGCTCGTCATCCGCCCCGCCGAGATCGTGCCCACCCGGGAGATCGGCGAGATGAGCACCGACGTGCCGGCGCTGGAGAGGTACCTCGCGGTGCTGTCGCGGCAGCCCTCAGCGGCGGCGGCTGAGCACGACCACGAGGTAGAGGGCCAGCAACGCCACGCCGCGCCGCCGTTGCCCCTGGTCGAGGCCGCGCCAGGCGGCCAGCTCCGCCCACGCCGCGAGCGGGGTGGTGGCGACGCCGAGCTTCATCAGCACCTTGCCGACTGCCGGTGGCACGAGGAACGAGGCGGCGAACAGCCCCGCGGGTGCGACGACCGCCAGCTCCCTGCCGGGGATCTGGCGAGCCGCGCCGGGCGGGGCGAGCTCGGTGACGACACCTGCGGCTTGATCGAGTACGTCGGCCATGCCGGAGGGTTACCCACTCAGAGGTCGCGGAAAGCCACCACGCCGTTCAGCGACGTCGCCTCGCGGGTTCCGGACACCACGGCCTCGGCGAACATCTCGGCGGCGGCGGTGCACAGCGCGTCGAGCGCGAACGCACGCGGCTCCGCCAGCGGCACGGCACCGGTGGCCAGCGCGAACACCGTGTCGCCGTCGAACATCGAGTGCGCGGGACGGACGGCGCGGGCCAGGCCGTCCTGCGCGGCCATCGCGAGCCGCCGGCACTCCGCCTTGGACAGGTCCGCGTCGACCGCGACGACGCCGATGGTCGTGTTCAGGCCGTCGGGCTTGCGCTCGGGCAACGCGACGGCGGTCGTACCGAGCGAGGGCAGCCACGGCAGGCCGGACGCGCGGTCGGCAACCTCGCCGGCCGCGTTCACCACGGCCAGCGCACCGACCCGGTGTGCTCCGGCGGTCGTCGACGCGACGCCGACACCACCTTTGAGCGACCCGACCCGTGCCCCGGCGCCCGCGCCGACGCACCCCAGCTCGAACTCGGAGGAGGCCGCCTCGCAGGCCGCGTAGCCGAACGACGCGTCCGGCCGGTTGCCCCACTCGGACATCGGCAGGTCGAAGATCACCGCGCCCGGCACGATCGGCACCACGTGGTGCGGCTGCGCGCCGACCCGGAACCCGATCGAGCGTTCCGACAGCCACCGCATCACGCCGTCGGCGGCCGCGAGCCCGTAGGCGGAGCCGCCGCTCAGGCACACCGCGTGCACCTGCTGGACCAGGTTCGACGGGTCCAGCAGGTCGGTCTCGCGGGTGCCGGGCGCGCCGCCGCGTCCGTCGACCGCCCCGACCGCGCCGTCCGGCACGAGCACCACGGTGGTGCCCGTGGCCCAGCCGGGCTCGACGCGGTGGTGGTGGCCGACGAGGACGCCGGGGATCACGGCATCATCGCCTCGACCAGGGTGTCCTGCACCCAGGTCAGCCAGTGGTAGACGCCGAGGTGCGGCGAGCGCGGGTCCTCCGGCGGCAGCTCGTCCGGCATGTCCTCGGTGACGTCCAGCGCCGTCCCGAGGGCCAGCCGCACGTCGTTCAGCGACGAGAGCCACGCCTCGGCCTGCCCGATCGACAGCCGGATCTCGCCACCGTCGGGTGAGCAGGTCCGCAGCACGACCTCGGCGGCGCCGGTCTTGTGGTCGAGCAGCTCCGGTTCGTGCAGGGAGCGCAGCGCAGCGGCGGAGTTCACCTCGTCCGGGTCGGGCGCGTCGTCGTCGAGGCGGTGGAAGTCCGGGAGCAGCCTGCCCAGGATCGGGTCGTCGGGGGCCTCCGACGATCCCGTCCTGATGCCGGTCAGCTCGGCGAGCTCGTCCTGCGGCGCCTCCTCGGCGCGGGCCAGGAGCATGTCCTGGATCTGGCTCACCAGACCGCGCACGACCGCGGCCTCCTGCTGGTCCAGCCGCCCGATGACGAGGTCACCGTCGCGGATCCACCGCTTCACGAGGCCCGCTGCATGGTCGCCCAGAGCCCCGCCGCGTGCAGCTTCGCCACGTCGGCCTCCACCTTGTCCTTGGTGCCCGATGTCACGATCGCCTTGCCCTTGTGGTGCACGTCCAGCATCAGCTTGGTCGCCTTGTCCCTGCTGAAGCCGAACAGCTTCTGGAAGACGTACGTCACGTACGACATGAGGTTGACCGGGTCGTTCCAGACCACGGTCTGCCAGGGCCGGTCCTCCGCGGCGATCTCCTCACCGACGGCCTCTGGTTGCGTCCGTTCCTGTTCGACGGGCGTGGTCATACCGCCAATGGTGTCATGTTCGCCGCAGTGGCGGAGACCGCATGGGACTAAACCGCGCGCGACCTTAGGGTTGGTGACCATGAACTCGACGGCGTTGCTCACCGACCACTACGAGCTGACCATGCTCGCGGCCGCGCTGCGTGACGGGACCGGTGACCGTCCGTGCGTGTTCGAGGTCTTCGCCCGCAGGCTGCCCGACGGACGGCGCTACGGCGTCGTGGCGGGCGTGTCGCGGCTGCTCGAGGCGATCGAGGAGTTCCGCTTCGGCGAGGAGGAGATCGACCAGCTGCGCCGCAACTCCGTCGTCGACGACTCCACTTTGGAGTGGCTCGCGAACTACCGGTTCACCGGTGAGATCGACGGGTATCCCGACGGCGAGCTGTACTTCCCGGGTTCGCCGGTGCTGACGGTCAGGTCGTCGTTCGCGGAGGGGGTCGTGCTGGAGACCATCGCGCTCTCCATCCTCAACCACGACAGCGCCATCGCGTCCGCCGCCGCCCGCATGGTGACCGCCGCGAACGGCCGTCACATGATCGAGATGGGCTCCCGCCGCACGCACGAGGAGGCCGCCGTGGCGAGCGCCCGCGCGGCGTACCTGGCGGGCTTCCACGCCACCTCGAACCTGGAGGCGGGCCGCAGGCACGGCATCCCGACGGCCGGCACGTGCGCGCACGCGTTCACGTTGCTGCACGACACCGAGGAAGAGGCGTTCCGCAGCCAGGTCGAGGCGCTGGGCGTCGGCACGACGCTGCTGGTCGACACCTACGACATCACCGAGGGCATCAAGAAGGCCGTCGCCGTCGCGGGCCCCGAGCTGGGCGCGATCCGGATCGACTCGGGCGACCTGGGCGTCATGGCCAGGCAGGCGCGCGACCAGCTCGACGCGCTGGGCGCGAAGAACACCAGGATCGTGGTGTCGAGCGACCTCGACGAGTACGCGATCGCGGCCCTGCGCGCGGAGCCCGTGGACGCCTACGGCGTGGGCACGTCCGTCGTGACCGGGTCCGGCGCGCCGACCGCGGGCCTGGTCTACAAGCTGGTCGAGGTCGACGGCAGGCACGTCGAGAAGCGCAGCACGTCCAAGCAGTCGCGCGGCGGCTGGAAGAAGGCGTTGCGGCGGCACAAGGACACCGGCACGGCCCTGGAAGAGGTCGTGTTCCAGGCGTCCGCCGAACCGGGGCTGGGCGAGCACGACCGGCTCGTGCAGATCCCGCTCGTGCGGTCCGGCCGGACCACCGAGGACGTTCCCACGCTGGAGCAGAGCCGCGAGCTGCTGCGCGCGGCCCTGGTGAGCGTGCCGTGGGAAGGACTCAAGCTCTCGCGCGGCGAGCCCGCGATCCCGACGACCTACCTGGAGGGCTGACATGACCAAGGCGCTGATCGTCGTGGACGTGCAGAACGACTTCTGCGAGGGCGGCTCGCTGGCCGTCGCCGGTGGCGCGGCCGTCGCCGCCGCCATCTCGCAGCACATCGCCGCGTCGTCCTACGACCACGTCGTGGCGACCCGCGACTACCACGTCGACCCCGGCTCGCACTTCTCGCTGACGCCGGACTTCATCGACTCGTGGCCGGTGCACTGCGTGGCGGGCTCGCCCGGCGCGTCGTTCCACCCCGAGCTGGACGTGGCCGCGATCGAGCAGGTGTTCTCGAAGGGCCGGTTCGCCGCCGCCTACTCGGGGTTCGAGGCCGAGAACGACCTCGCGGGCTGGCTGACGGACAAGGGCGTGACCGAGGTGGACGTCGTGGGCATCGCGACGGACCACTGCGTGCGCGCCACGGCTCTGGACGCGCACCGCAGCGGGTTCCGCACGCGGGTGCTCGTCGACCTCACGGCGGCGGTGGCCCCGACGACCCGCGACGCGGCCGTCGAGGAGCTCCTCGCCGCGGGTGTCGTCGTCGCCTGACTCGGGTCAGGGCGTCGGTGAGCAGGCCACGGAACCGACGGTGACGCTGCCCGTGTAGCCGGACGGCGGCTCGAACGTGATCCGCAGCAGGGTCATGCTGATGCTGCCGTCGTTCGGCTCGGGCAGCACCGAGTCGGTGAACTTGGCCTTGGCGAGCACGGTGCCGTCGCTCGCCTTGACCTCGTGCACGTGGCCGGGCTGGATCTGCGTCGGCAGACCCGTCCAGCCGGTCATCCCCTTGAGCTGCCAGCCCGCCTGCGTGCCCTTGTCGTCGGCGTCGCAGGTGACCGTCCACTCGCTGATCCTGAGCCGGGGGCCCTTCGCCGCGGTGAGCGCGGACAGCTCGAACCCGGTGCCCTTGGCGACCGACCTGGTCCTGGTGAGGAACTCGTCCGGGTTCACGACCTCGGTCGTGCACGAGGAGCTCGTCGCGCCGAACTTGAGGCCGGGCCTGGTCACGGCGGGGCTCGACCCGGCGACGGTGCCCTCCGCGTCCGGGTTCACGTCGCACACCGCGAGTGGCGCGACCTCGACGGTCTGGCCCGGCTGCGAGAAGCTCGCCGACCCCGAGGACGCGGTGCCGGGCGGGTTGGACGCGAGCGCGGGTGCCGCGCTCGCGAACGACAACGCGGCCACCGCTCCCGCGATCAGGCTCTTGCGCACTGGTGCCATCTCCCCTGCGGCTCGTTTTCCCACGGGCCGATAATGGTTGGGGGACGTGGCGGCGCTGAGAGCTCGGCGTCTTTGCCACCCGTTCGAGAAATCGCGATTACTCGAACGGGTGACATTCAGCGCGCTCCCACGAGCGTGGCGAACGGTTCCCTGCGCGGCAGCGCTGTCGGCAGGCCCGCCAGCCGTTCCAGCGCGGCGCAGACGCGGACGGCGGCACGCCCGTCGCCGAACGGGTTGCGCCCGAGCGGCAGCCGCAGCCGCGACCCGAGCACCCAGCCCGCCTCGGCGAGGATGCGGGTGGTGTCGGTGCCGACGAGCCACGCGCACCCGGCGTCGACGGCGAGCATGCGTTCGGTGGTCTCCCGCAGCACCAGCACCGGCACGCCGAACGTGGGCGCCTCCTCCTGGATGCCGCCGGAGTCGGTGAGCACCAGGGCGGCGCGGCGCAGCACCCGCACGAGGTCCGGGTAGCCGAGCGGTTCGGTGATGACGATGCGCTCGTGGCCGCCCAGCATCGACACGACCTGGTCGCGCACACCGGGGTTCGGGTGCGCCGGGACCAGCACGTGCAGGTCGGGGTGCCGGTCGGCGATGGCGCGCACGGCGTTGAGCACGCGCATGAGCGGGCGTTCCCACGACTCGCGGCGGTGCACGGTGACGAGCATGAGCCGGTCGCCGCTGTCGTCGAGGGTGCGTTCCAGCGCCACGAGGTCCGCGTTCGCCGGGGGCTGCGAGACGGAGGCGACGCGCTGCACGGCGTCCACGACGGTGTTGCCGGTGACGACGATGTGGCTGTCCGGCAGGCGTTCGCCGGTGAGGGCGTTGGCGGCGTCGTCGGTCGGCGCGAGGTGCAGCGCGGTGATGCGGGAGATCATCTGCCGGTTCCCCTCCTCGGGGAACGGGCCGTGCAGGTCGCCGGTGCGCAGCCCGGCTTCGAGGTGCGCGACGGGGATGCCGCGCCAGAACGAGGCGAGCGCCGCCGCCAGGGTGGTCGTGGTGTCGCCCTGCACGAGGGTGACCGCGGGGGCGCGCTCGGTCAGCACGGCGTCGAACTCGGGCAGCAGCCGGGAGACGAGCTCCGCCTGCGTGCCGGTGTCGCGGGGCACGTCCAGCCGCAGGTCGGGCTCCAGGTCGAAGGCGGCCAGCGCCTGCTCGACCATGCCGGAGTGCTGTCCGCTGTGGACGATCGTCGGGCGGAGACCGGGGTGCCCGCGCAGCGCGATGGCCACCGGGGCGATCTTCACGGCTTCCGGCCTCGTGCCGGCCACCAGCAGAACCTCTTTGCTCACCGTTGTCCTCTCCTTGCTCGAACCGGGGAGGGCCCGCCTGGGAACGGGAGGGGGCGCGGTTCCCAGGCGGGCCTGTGTCAGCCGGTGCGATCCGGCCTGGTCTGCGCGGGAACCGCCGGACGGCGCCGCCTCGCCGCGTGCAGCGCCAGCGCGCCCGCGACGAGCAGCACGACCGCCGCGACGACCCACCACGTCACGTCGGCGCCGGTGACCGCGAGGGCACCCACGCCCGTGCCGACACCGATGCCGGTACCGGGGACCTTGTACATCCGCCGTTCTCCTCGGTCAGGCTTGCCCGGCGGACGGCAGGGCGGGCAGCGACGAGCGCCGGCGCAGTGCCGAGAACGCCACCGGGACGGCGATCAGGCCCAGCAGGCCGAGACCCGCCCACAGGCCCACGCCCGACGCCATCGGGATCGGCAGCGCGGCGGGGCCGCAGGTGGCGGACGAGATGACCACGTCGCCGGAGCCGATGGAGCCGAGCACGCCGTTGAGCAGCCTGATGTGGACGGCGTTGACGGTGAGGCTGCCGTCGCCGTTTCGCACCTGCTCGTTGAAGACGACCTCGGCGATCTTGATGCCGAGCAGCTGCACGTCGAGCTTGGTGTTCGCCGCCGGCTCGGCGTCGACCTGGCCCAGCCTGCCGAGGTCGATCCCGGCGAGCGTGGCCTTGCCGGTGATCCCCTCCTGGGTGGCCGCGCACTCCGCCACCACGGCGTCCGCGGAGATCCTGCCGGTGACGGCGGTGAGCAGGTCGACGCCCACGCCCGCGGTGCTCGCGCTGGAGGACACGGCTCCGGAGTTGTCGTCGCGCGAGGCGGCGGTGTTGATGACACCGGTGCTGATGATCCCGGTGAGGTTCAGGCCGACCGCCGTGTTCGCCGTCGGGCCGTTCGCGTTGGCCTCGGCGACCGGTCCCGCGCTCACCGCGGGGCTGCCGAGCAGGGTCACGTCGATCTTCGCGCCATGAGCCGAGGCGTCCCCCGGGGCGGCCGAAGCGGGTGCGGCGCCGGCCAGGAGAGCGGCGATCGCCACGACTCCGGTCAGTGCCGTCATTCGGACACGCATGAAACTCCTTCCCTTACTTCCTCCGGCCCCCAGGGCGTGGCGATACCAAGGTGGTTTCACGCTTCCGGGGGCAATTACCGCCATCGGCCATCCATCGGGGGAACTGATGGTTACTCCCCGTATCGGGGGACGTGATCACTCGACTCGCCCAATCGGAGCCACTCATGGTTGGTTTCCGGATCAAAATTCGGTCACGGCGTCACTCGATCCGGGGATGAGGGCTGACGTTCCGTCTTCCGATGGAACCTGGACTAGCCCGTTTGGGCGCTCCCCCATAGAGGGAAAGGATCGCAAGGGTGACGCTTGCAGCACGCCGCATCACGTTCCCGAGCCGGGTGACCGTGGTCCTCCTGCTCGCCCTGGCCGCGGGCCTCGTGCTCGCGCACGGGCTCTACCGCGCCGCGGAGATCTCGGTGTCCGGCGCGATCTTGGACGTCGTCAGCTCCTACGGCGTGCACGTGGTCCCCGGCCGCCAGACGGTCTACTTCGGACTCGGCTCGGACACTCCGCTCGGGCTGCGGATGACGCCGGAGTGCACCTCGGCGTTCCTGGTGCTGCCGCTGGTGGTCGTCGGCGCGGTGATGATCGCGCTGCGGCCGCGCGTCCAGTCGCGGGTGCTGGCCGCGCTGGGCGTCGCCGCGCTCGCGGTCGTCGTGGTGAACCAGCTCCGCGTGCTCACGCTCGCCGGCCTGGTGCGCTGGCTGGGCGTCGACACCGGCTACCACTGGGGCCACACGCTGCTCGGCTCGATGGTGAGCGTGCTCGGCGGCGCGGCGGCGCTGGTGACGTTCGTCTGGCTGGCGACGCGCAAGTGAGCCTCGACCTCGTCCTCGGGTTCACGCAGGCCCTCGCTCTGACGATGAGCGTCGCCTTCGTGACGTACGTGTTCGTCATCGTGGTGCCGTACCTGCGGCGCAAACCCGCCCCCACCGGTGCCCCGGAGTCGTTGGAGTGGCACTTCTTCGTGCCATGCCGCGACGAGGAAGCCGTCATCGGCGGCACGATCCGGTATCTGCGCGAGACGTTCCCCATCGCGCACGTGTGGGTCATCGACGACGACTCCGACGACAGCACCGCCGGTGTCGTGCGGACGCTGAAACGCGGCGATGGAGTCCGCGACCCGCAGATCCACCTCGTCCAACGCCAGCGTCCGTATGCCCGCACCGGCAAGGGGAACGCGTTGAACGACGCGTACCGCACGCTCAAGCTGTGGATGGGAAAACGGGCCGACACCGACCGCGCGATCGTCGTCGTGGTGGACGCCGACGGCCGTCCCGCCCCGAACTGCCTGGAGGTCTGCGCGGCGGCCCACCTGTTCGGCAACCCGAAGATCGGCGCCGTGCAGGTGGACGTCCGGATGATCAACGCGGGCACGCCGCAGCCGGGCGTCTCCCGCTGGCGGCGCGCTTTCGGCGCGGGTCTCGTCCGGATGCAGGACCTGGAGTTCCGCACGGCCATCGCGGCGATCCAGATGTCGCGCGGCGCCACCGGCACGATCTCGATGGGCGGCAACGGCCAGTTCACCCGGCTGTCCGCTTTGGACTCCATCGCCGGACCGGCCGGGAGCCCGTGGCGCGGCTCGCTGCTGGAGGACTTCGAGCTGGGCGTGCACCTGCTGACCGAGGGCTGGCACACCGGGTTCACGCTCGACACGCACGTCAACCAGGAGGCCCTGTACTCGCTGCGCCGGTTCCTCGCGCAACGCACGAGGTGGGGGCAGGGAACCATGCAGTGCATGCGCTACCTGCGCCGCATCTGGGACTCCGAACACCTGACCACGCTCGGCGCCGCCGAGATGATGTACTACCTCGCGCAACCGTGGATGCAGTTGCTCGGCACGCTGATCTACCCGATCCCGATGGTGATGATGGCGTACCGGTTCGTGCTGTCGCCGTCCGAAGTGGTGACGTGGTTCGTCGACGGCGCGTGGGTCCTGTTCACCGTCTACGGCGCCTTCGGTTTGCTGCCGTTCGTCCTGTGGGGACCGGTGTACCGCGCTCGGTGCGTTTCCGTCGGGTTCTGGAAATCCATTGCGTACGGGCTCGGTTACGCGTTGTACATCTACACCTTCTACATCACGTCGTGGCGTGCGCTGATCCGGTTGGTGCGCGGCCACAACGGCTGGACGAAGACGCGGCGCAACGAGGAACGCCTCACCGGCAAGGTGGCGCTGGACGTGTGAAGCATGTGTGAACGGTCACTTTGTGGTCTCCGGGCAAAGACGTTCTCGAGTCCTCCTGGTTAACCTCGGTTCACCCGATTCCGCCTGGGAGGGACCGTGACTCTCGCACTCGCGCCTCGTCGCACCGTGCTCGCCGACTTCGTGCCGGGGGCGCTCGTCCGCGACCTGGGCCTCATCGCCGCCGGAGCCGTCTTCACCGGCCTGGCCGCGCAGGTGGTGCTGCCGATCCCCGGCAGCCCGGTCCCGCTGACCGGCCAGACGTTCGCGGCGCTGCTGGTGGGCGCCTCCCTCGGCTGGCAGCGCGGCGCCACGTCGATGCTGCTGTACCTGATCGCGGGCGTCGCGGGCGTGCCGTGGTTCCAGGGCGGCTCGTCCGGCGTGCCGGTGTCGCTCGGCTACGTCGTCGGCTTCGTCTTCGCCGGTGCCCTGGTGGGCTACCTGGCCGGGCGCGGAGGTGACCGCACCCCGGTGCGGGTGATCGGCACGATGGTGCTGGGCAACCTGGTGATCTACTCGGTCGGCGTGCCGTGGCTGATGGCCATGACCGGCATGTCGTTCGCGAAGGCCGCGGCCGTCGGCGTGCTGCCGTTCCTGCTCGGCGACGCGCTGAAGATCGCGCTGGCCGCGGGCGTGCTGCCGGGAGCCTGGGCGCTGCTGCGCCGCCGGTAGTTTGGACCAGGTGATCACACCTGGGGAGTACTTGGAGTTCTTGGACGCGCGCCTGCCCGGTTCCGTGGTGGGCGCGCATCTTTATGGCTCGCACGTGCTGGACGACGTCGTGGCGGGCTCGGACCTCGACATCGTGGTCGAGGTGTCCTCGGCCGTTGACGTGCCCGCGTACGACGGAGCGGACGTCGCGGTCGTGCTCGCGGGTTCGCTGGAGAAGCCCGTCTTCGACGTGACGCCGCTGGCCGGTGAGGTCACTCCCGTGTTGTGGGCGCAGCTGCGGACCGTCGGTCGGACCGTGCGCGGCGCACGGCCTTCGTGTCCCGGCACGGATGCCGACGTCGAGGCGTACTGCCGCGACAACCTCGTCAGCTACTGGAAGCTGGACTTCGACAGGTTCCGCGGCGTTCTCCCCTCCCTGGCCCCGCAGACGCCGGTCCCGCGCGACACCCTGCTGTGGGTCGGCCTCGGCCCTGCCCGGCTGTGGCACACGATCAGGACCGGGGAGATCGTCGGCAAGTCCCGCGCCGGTGAGCTGGCCGCCGCCCGGTGGCCGGACCTGCCGATCCTGGACTTGGTCGCGTCGCGACGAGGCGCCGACGTGCCGCTGACGGTGGCGCACGCCGCCGCGTCGCTGGAGCTGTTCGACCGCATCCTCGCCGACGTGACGGACTGACTCCGTCCCCGAGTCCGGGCGGGGACTGTCGGACCTGACGGGTACGGTCTTCCCCGTGCCTGAAGTTCCCCCCACCGTGAGCCTCCTCGAAACCGCCGTCCGCGCCGTCGGCGGTGCCGAACGTCCTGGTCAGGTGGAGATGGCCGAGGCCGTCGACCACTCGATCCGCACGGGTGAGCACCTCGCGGTCCAGGCCGGGACGGGCACCGGCAAGTCGCTGGCCTACCTGGTGCCCTCGATCCGGCACGCGGTGGCCGAGGACGAGACCGTGGTGGTCTCGACGGCCACGATCGCGTTGCAGCGGCAGCTGGTCGACCGCGACCTGCCCCGGCTGTCCAAGGCGTTGAAGAAGGAGCTGGGGCGGGAGCCGACGTTCGCGATCCTCAAGGGGCGGCGCAACTACCTGTGCATGCACCGGGTCCACAACGGGGCGCCGGAGGAGCCGGAGGACGACGCGTTGTTCGACCCGTTCGCCGTCTCGAAGCTGGGGCGCGAGGTGAAGCGGCTGCACGAGTGGTCGTCGGACACCGAGACCGGCGACCGCGACGAGCTGGTGCCCGGTGTCAGCGAGCAGGCGTGGCGGCAGGTCTCCGTCACGGCCAGGGAGTGCCTCGGCGTCAGCAAGTGCCCGATCGGGTCCGACTGCTTCGCGGAGCGGGCGCGGGCGGAGGCGGGCAAGGCCGACGTGGTCGTCACGAACCACGCGATGCTCGCGATCGACGCGCTGGAGGGCTACCAGGTCCTGCCCGACCACGACGTGGTGGTGATCGACGAGGCGCACGACCTGGTCGACCGCGTCACGTCGGTGGCGACGGAGGAGCTGAGCGGCTCCAGCGTCGCGACGGCCGCGCGGCGGTGCGGCAGGCTGATCGACCAGGACGTCGCGGACCGGCTCGCCGAGGCGGGCGACGGCCTCGCGATGATCCTGGAGGACATGCCGGCGGGGCGTCTGGACGCTCTGCCGCGCGCGCTGGCCGGTGCGCTCGCCGCGACGCGGGACGCCGCGCACAACTGCGTGTCGGCGATGGGACCGGAGCGCAAGGAGGACCCGGACGGGGCGACGGCGCGCAAGCTCGCGCTGGCGCTGCTGGAGGAGGTCCACGACTGCGCGGTGCGCATCCTGGAGGCGTTCGACGAGGAGCGCGACGTCGTGTGGGTGTCGGGCGACTTCCAGCAGAAGGCGCCGACGCTGCGGGTCGCGCCGCTCGGGGTGGGCGGGCTGCTGCGCGAGCGGCTCTTCGCCAAGCGCACCACCGTGCTGACGTCCGCGACGCTCACGCTCGGCGGCGCGTTCGACGCGATGGCGCGCCAGTGGGGCCTGCCGCCGTCGGAGAAGGTCCGCAAGATCGAGGGCGCGGCGACGGACAAGGACCTCGACGGTCCGAAGTGGACAGGGCTCGACGTCGGGTCGCCGTTCCAGCACGCGTCGAGCGGAATCCTCTACGTGGCAAGGCATCTGCCGCAGCCGGGCCGCGACGGGCTGCCGCAGGAGTACCTCGACGAGATCGAGGGGCTCGTCAACGCGGCCGGTGGGCGCGCGCTCGGGTTGTTCTCGTCGATGCGCGCGGCCAAGCAGGCCACGGAGGCGTTGCGGGACAAGCTGGAGCACCCGATCCTGTGCCAGGGCGACGACGCGACCGGCCTGCTGGTCAAGAAGTTCGCGGAGGACGAGCGCTCGTGCCTGTTCGGGACGCTGTCGCTGTGGCAGGGCGTGGACGTGCCGGGACCGAGCCTACAGCTCGTGATCATGGACCGCATCCCGTTCCCGCGCCCGGACGACCCGCTGGCCTCCGCCCGGCAGAAGGCGGTGAGCTCGCGGGGCGGCAACGGCTTCCTGACCGTCGCCGCCACGCACGCCGCCCTGCTGATGGCCCAGGGCGCCGGCCGGTTGCTGCGCTCGATGTCGGACAAGGGCGTGGTCGCCGTTCTCGACCCGCGCATCGCCACGGCCCGCTACGGCGGCTTCATCAGGGCCTCCCTCCCCCCGTTCTGGACGACCTACGACCCCGAGGTGGTCAGGGCCGCCCTCAAGCGCCTGGACGCCGCCCAGCAGAAGTAGACCCAGCAGAAGTAGTGCCGCCGAGCCGTTCGAGCAGCTCGTCCCGGAACGCCTCGGCCTCGTCGCGTTCCGGGGACGGCTCGGCCCGGCGCAGCGCGCCTTCGAGGATCTTCAACGCCTGCCGCTCGTCGCCGCGCGCGTCTGCCTGCCGTGCCGCGTTCTCCATGGCACGGGCCAGCGGGGTGCGCGCCTCGGGTTCCTGAGTGGCCTTGTTGACCCGGATCCAGTTGCCGCCGGGGTCGATGACGCTGAACCCGGTGTAGCGGTCGTTGCGCAGCCGGGGCCGCGTCATCCGCGGGATGCCGGACACGAGCACTTTCCCGTGCACGGCGCGCATTCCCGCCGCGAACGCCTCGAACAACGGCCCGGTGTCCTCGACTATCACGACGCACGTGCTGTGCGACTGCTCCGGGACGTGTCCGTCCAGCTCGTAGAAGTGCAGGTTGATGTCTTCGCGTTGCAACGCGACGTACGGGTTCGGCCGCGTCTGCCGATAGGTGACCGAGAAGCCGAGCATCTCGTAGAACGACGCGGTCTCGTCGATGGAAACACAGGGCAGGAGCGGGATTGTCAGTTCGTTCGCCATCGCCCGAAGCTAAGCCCGGCACCGTCGAAACGACACCGAGCTATTTGCTCATGCGAACAGCAGAGCGAGTCCGCCCAGCAAGAACAACGCCGACACGACGGCGATCGCGAGCACCTTCCCCCGCGACGTCTGCGCGTGTTTCAGCGCGATACCCAACGGGCCGATTCCAGCCACGACAACTCCTTTCGACGGCATGACAACAACTGCGCGCAACGCCCCGAACGCCACCGGCAACGGCGACATGCCAAGCTCTTGCGCACCAAGGACATCCGCTTCCCACTGCTCGCGATACCGGTCGTCACCGATGACGGCCGCGGCGAACCGCACCAGCAGCAACGCCGCCCTCATTGCGCCGCCCTCGGCACGAACCGCGGCTCCGGCGACGTCCTGGCGGCGACGACCCGGCGCGCTTCCGCCGCCCCGTCCGCCGTCAGCCGGTACATCCGCCGGCGAGGCCCGCGCCGCTCGGCGTCGTCGTCCCACGACGACGTCACCCAGCCCGCCCGTTCCAGCCGGTCCAGCAACGGGTAGACGCTGCCGGACGGGCGCCCGGTCAGCTTGATGATCTCCAGGCCCCAGCGGGGTTCCTCGGCGCCGAGCAGCACCTGAAGGACGTCCACCGTGGCCTTGCCGATGCGTTGCAGTGGCTCCACGCCACTAAGGCTACCTATGTAGATTAAGCCGGGCAAGCAGTTCCTCGCGGAACTCCAGCGCCGACTCCCGCTCCTCCTCCGAGGCGTGCACCTCGCGTGCCAGCGCCCCTTCGAGGATCTTCAACGCCTGCCGCTCGGCCCCGTGCGACCCCGCCAGCGTCACGGCGTTGCGCAACGCGCGGGTCAGCCCGTTGCGCACCGGCTCGTTCTCCCGCACGGACGGCACGACCCTGATCCAGTTGCCGCCGGGGTCGACCACCAGGAACCCGTCACGTCGCGGCCGGGTCATCCGCGGGATGCCGGTGAGCAGCACCCGTCCGTAGACCGTGCGCATCCCGGCGGCGAACGCGTCGTACAGCGACCGCGGGTCCTCGACCTGGATCAGGCACGAGCTGTACGACTCCGCGGGCTCGTGGCCGGGCCGGGCGAAGAAGTGGAGGTCGACGTCCTCCCGCCGCACCGAGAGGTACTCGGTCGGCCGGTACTGCCGGTACGTGACCGTGAACCCCAGCATCACGTAGAACTCGGCTACCTCGTCGATGGAGGCGCACGGTAACAGCGGGATCGTCACCTCGTTGGCCACGCCGCCACGCTAGACCCACTGATCAGCCGTCGACCAGCAATCCGCGTAACGGACCCTGCAACCTTCCGGCCCGCCGGGACACCCCTGGCAGCGACGTCACGCGCGCCGGCACCTCCAGGGCAGGGCGCCACATGGTGTCCACGACCTCGTGCACGGGGGCCGACACGTCACCGTCGAGGCCCTCCAGGTGCTCCGCCCACAGCCGCAGCCGAGTCGCGCGGACCACCGCCTCGTCGTCGGTCACGACGTTGACCTCGGTGTCGTTGAACAGCGAGTGCTCGTTGAGGTTGGCCGAGCCGACCGACATCCACTTGTCGTCCACAATGGACAGCTTCGCGTGCACGTAGACGGGTGCGTCACCGTGCGAGATCAGGGTCGCGGCGAGGACGTGGCCGCCCTGGTCCGCGTCGAGCAGGCGGCCGAGCTGACCGCGGGTGGTGTCGGCGCCGTTGCTGGGCTTCTGCGGCAACAGCAGCACGACCCGGAAGTCCGGCGACGGCGGGTCGCTCAGCTTCTCCAGCAGCACCTCGGTGATCTCCGGCGACCACAGGAACTGGTTCTCCACGTAGACGAACGACTCCGCCGCCCGGAACGCCCGCAGGTACGAGTCGAGCAGGCTGAAGTCGCCGTGCGGCGCGAAGCCGTAGGTGCGTTCGGGGATCGTGCGCACCAGCTGCACCGACGACGGCCCTGCCTCCGGCGGCACCTCGGGCGGCGGCAGGGTCTCCCCCGCGATCTCCAGCCAGCGCGCGGCGAAGTGCGCGGCCACCTCCGAGACGACAGGGCCCTCCAGCCGCGCGATGTGGTCGTGCCAGCCGAGGTCGCGCGGCGGGTGGTCCGGCGAGTCGTGGCGGTCGCCCTCCACGGCCGTCATGTCGAGCCCGCCGACGAACGCCACGTCGTCGACGATCACGATCTTCTCGTGGTGGCAGTGCAGGGTCCGTTCCCGCGCGTCGAGCTCGCAGCGGACGGCACCGCACTCCAGGAACTCCTTCTGCGCCGCCATCGCCCGCTTGCGCGTCGGCTCGAAGAACGGCACGGGCGGGCCCGCCCACAGCAGGACCCGCACCGGCACCCGTTCGGCCGCGGCGGACAGCAGCTCGCGCAGCTGCGGCGCGCCCGGCTCGCGGGTCAGCCGGAAGTCGGGGGACGCGTGCCAGTTCGCGATGTGCACGTACTTCTGGGCGCCCTCGATCGCCTTGGCGATCTCCGGGAACGCGTTGGCGCCGTCGACGAGCACCTCGATGCGGTTGCCGTGCTGCACCGGCCGGCGCGGGGTGAACCACCCCGCGCCGTCGCCTTCGAGCACGTCGCCCCAGCCCAGCCGCCGCAGTCTGCGCGTGTGGTGGGAGCACAACAGGTTCTCCAGCCCGTCACCGAGCCGGGCGTCGAGAACGTCCAGTAAGCCCACGAGACGCGGGTTTACCCGTTCCGGGCGGTTCTAAACGGCGAGCACCGTCGTGGTTCCCGGCTCGACCTCGGTGAACCCGGCATCCCGCACCGCCACGACGTCACCGCCGCCGACCAGTGAGTCCCACTCCTCCACGGACGGCGTCCGCACGGCACACCGGTAGTCGAGCGCGGCCCACGCCTTCAGCTCCGTCTCCGGCAGCGTCGGGGCGAGCAGCATCGACGCGTGCCCGACCTGGGCCGCGAGCTTCCCGGCGGACATCTCGACCCGCGGATTCACGTACAGCAGCCGCGCGCCCTCGGGAACGGGCCCCGGCTCGTCCACCGGGAGGTCCGACCCGGAGATCTGCAGCTTCGCGACCTCCCGCGGCGTCTCCGTCACCAGGACGGGCAGCAGCGACCGCACCGACGCCCCGTCCACGGTGGTCGTCACGCCCGGCAGGCCCTGCACGGCCTCCCACTGCGCCCCCCGTGCCCGCCGCGCCACCTTGCGGATCCGCCCGGCCACCCAGGCGCGCACCGCCTCGTGCCACTCCCCGCCCACGTCGGCACGCGGGTCGAGGCACACCGCGACCGCCGACGCGGCGGCGGCCTCCAGCAGCGCCGTCCGCGACGGCGGGTCGACGCGTTCGATGCGCAGCACCATCGGCATCGCGCGGACTTCGGCCTCCTCGGAGTAGTTCCGGGAGGCGATCAGGTCGAGGATCATCACAGCCGCGTCAGCTCCAGGCCGTCGGCGGCGTCCGCGGCCTCCACCTCGGCACGCGTGATGCCGAGGATGAACAGCACCGCGTCCAGGTACGGGTGGGACAGGGCGGCGTCGGCGACCTCACGCAACGCGGGCTTCGCGTTGAACGCGATGCCGAGGCCCGCCGCGCTCAGCATGTCGATGTCGTTCGCGCCGTCACCGACCGCGACGCACTGCGCGAGCGACACGCCGACCTCCTCGGCGAACCGGCGCAGCGCCACGGCCTTGCCGGGCCGGTCGACGATCTCGCCGACGACCTTGCCGGTCAGCTTGCCGTCCACGACCTCCAGCGTGTTCGCGGCGCAGAAGTCGAGCTGCAGCTCGTCCGCCAGGCCCGTGATCACCGACGTGAAGCCGCCGGACACGACGCCGCAGAAGAACCCGAGCCGCTTCAGCGTGCGGATCGTCGTGCGGGCACCGGGCGTGAGCTCCAGCGTCGCGGCGACCTCGTCCAGCACCTTCGCGTCGAGGCCCTCCAGCAACGCCACCCGCCGCCGCAGCGACTCGGCGAAGTCGAGCTCACCGCGCATCGCGGCGTCGGTGATCTCGCGCACCTGCTCCTCGCACCCGACGTGCGCGGCCAGCATCTCGATCACCTCGCCCTGGATGAGCGTGGAGTCGACGTCGAACACGACGAGCCGCTTCGCGCGGCGGGTGAGGCCCGCCCGTTCCACCGCGATGTCGAGACCCACCCGGCCGGACACCTCGGCGAGTGCCAGACGCAGCTCCGCGTCGTTCTCCATCGTGTCGTCGGCGACGGAGACCCGCAGCTCCAGACCCGTGACCGGGTAGTCGGCGACACCGCGGATCGCGTCGATGTTCACGCCCAGCGACGCGAGCCTGCGCGCCACCTCCGTGAACGCCTTCGCCGTCACCGGGCGGCCGAGCACGATCAGCACGTGCGACGACTCCAGCCGCGCCGAGCGCTTCGAGTCCGCCCCGATCTCGATCTCCACCTGCATCGAGACGGTCGCCATCGCCTGCTCGACGGCCTCCTGCAGGCCCTCGGGGTCCTTCTCGGTGGAGACCAGCGCTCCGAGCACCAGCCGTCCCCTGATCACCACCTGCTCCACGTCGAGCACCTCGACGCCGTGCCGGGTCAGCACGGCGAAGAGCACCGAGGAGACACCGGGCTTGTCGGGGCCGGTCACGGTGATGAGCACGGGCGTTTTCACGTGGTCGTCTCCTCGTCAGACGCGATGAGCCCCGACCGCGCGCGGCAGCCGGGGCTCATCGTTGAACCTGTTACTCGCAGGTTACTTGTCGTGCTCCGAGTCGTCCTTCTCGGACGCCGTACCCGACTTGATCGCGGACGCGGCCATCTCGGAGAGAGCCGGCGGCGCGTCCTTGTGCGGGACCGCCTTGCCGGTGAAGGTCACGTGGCCCTCGGTCCGGATGCGCTCGATCATGTGCGGGTAGTGCAGCTCGAACGCCGGGCGCTCCGAACGGATCCGGGGCAGCTCGGTGAAGTTGTGCCGCGGCGGCGGGGACGACGTCGCCCACTCGAGCGAGTTGCCGTAGCCCCACGGGTCGTCGGCCGTGACGACCTCGCCGAACCGGTACGACCGGAAGATGTTCCAGATGAACGGCAGCGTCGACGCGCCCAGGATGTAGGCACCGATCGTCGAGACCATGTTGAGCGTCGTGAAGCCGTCCGTCGGCAGGTAGTCCGCGTACCGGCGCGGCATGCCCTCGTTGCCCAGCCAGTGCTGGACGAGGAACGTCGCGTGGAAGCCGAGGAACGTGGTCCAGAAGTGCAGCTTGCCGAGCGGCTCGTCGAGGAACCGGCCGGTGATCTTCGGGAACCAGAAGTAGATGCCGGCGAAGGTCGCGAACACGATCGTGCCGTAGAGCACGTAGTGGAAGTGCGCGACGACGAAGTACGTGTCGGACACGTGGAAGTCGATCGCGGGCGCGGCCAGCAGGACGCCGGAGAGACCACCGAAGAGGAACGTGACGATGAAGCCGATCGAGAAGAGCATCGGCGTCTCGAACGTCAGCTGGCCCTTCCACATCGTGCCGATCCAGTTGAAGAACTTCACACCGGTCGGGACCGCGATGAGGAACGTCATGAAGGCGAAGAACGGCAGCAGCACGGCGCCGGTCGCGTACATGTGGTGCGCCCACACCGCGACGGACAGGGCCGCGATGCCGAGCGTCGCGTAGACGAGGCCGTTGTAGCCGAAGATCGGCTTGCGGCTGAACACCGGGAAGATCTCCGACACGATGCCGAAGAACGGCAAGGCGACGATGTAGACCTCGGGGTGCCCGAAGAACCAGAACAGGTGCTGCCACAGGATCACACCGCCGTTGGCGGGGTCGAACACGTGCGCCCCGAGGTGGCGGTCGGCGAGCAGGCCGAGCAGCGCCGCGGTCAGGATCGGGAACGCGAGCAGCACGAGCACCGACGTCACCAGGATGTTCCAGGTGAAGATCGGCATGCGGAACATCGTCATGCCGGGCGCGCGCAGGCAGACCACCGTGGTGATCATGTTGACCGCGCCGAGGATGGTGCCGAGACCACCGACCACGAGGCCGGAGATCCACAGGTCGGCGCCGACGCCGGGCGAGTGGATCGCGCTGCTCAGCGGCGTGTACGCGAACCAGCCGAAGTCGGCGGCGCCACCGGGGGTGACGAAGCCCGCCATCACGATCAGGCCGCCGAAGAGGTACAGCCAGTACGAGAAGGCGTTGAGCCGCGGGAACGCCACGTCGGGCGAGCCGATCTGCAGCGGGAGCACGAAGTTCGCGAAGCCGAAGACGATCGGCGTCGCGTACAGCAGCAGCATCACGGTGCCGTGCATCGTGAAGAGCTGGTTGAACTGCTCCTGGCTCAGGAACTGCATCCCAGGCCGGGCGAGCTCGGTCCGCATCAGCATGGCCATCGCGCCGCCCACCATGAAGAAGGCGAACGAGGTGACCAGGTACATGATGCCGATTTGCTTGTGGTCCGTGGTGCGGAACATCCGCAGCAGGAAGGACCCCTTGACCGCAGTGCGCGTCGGATAAGGACGCGTTGCGATCGGCTGCGGGGCTACGGCCGTCACGGTGCCTCCAGGCCTTGGTGGGACCAGTCGTTCGGAAACTCACCGGGATAGTAGACGGAGCCGATCAGCTCCATTCGGGTGGGCTGGGGCCGCTGGCCAGCGGCGTAGCGCAGGTCACACGTATCCTGCCGCCGTGCTCCGGTTGATCGTCGTCGCGTCCGTCCTGTTGCTGACTGCCTGTGGCAGCCCGGCTACGCACAACTCGGCGGACGTGGCGTTCGCGCGGGGCATGGTGCCCCACCACGAGCAGGCGCTGGAGATGAGCGACCTCGTCGCGGCGCGCACGGACAACCCACACGTGATCGACCTCGCGAAGCGGATCACGGCGGCGCAGAAGCCCGAGATCGACCGCATGAACGGCTGGCTGGCGGCGTGGAACGCGCCCGTCGAGGCGTCGGCGGGCGGGCACTCCGGCGGCCACGGCCTGGTCGACCTGGGCGACCTCGCCGACCTGGACGACACCGAGTTCGACCGCCAGTGGCTGTCGCTGATGATCCAGCACCACCGCGGGGCCGTGAAGATGGCGCGCGAGCACCTGTCCGCCGGTACCGACCCGGAGGCCCGCAAGCTCGCGCAGGACGTCGTCGCGCAGCAGGAGAAGGAGCTCGCGGAAATGGAGTCGCTGCTCCCGCAGGGCTGATGCCAGCCTGATCGGCATGACCTCCGCCGCTGTGTGTGCCGCCGTGTCGTTCGCCTCTTCGCACGGTGTGGTGTGCACGGACCCGGTCGTGCTGAAGAACGGCAGCAACGTCATCGTGCACCTGCGCCCGGTCCCGGTGGTCGCGCGGATCGCCGCACGCACGGCTCTGGTGCGCCCCGCGGTGGCCGGGCACTTCGCCCGCGACCTGGCGGTGTCGGCGTTCCTCGCCGGTCGCGGCGTGCCGGTCGTGACGCCGTCCGAGGAGCTGCCCGCGGGCCCGCACACGACGGACGGGTTCGTGATCTCGTTCAGCACGCACGTCCCGCACTTCCCGGACGTCGAGCTGTCCCGCGCGGACGTGCTGAAGCTGTTGCCCGGCCTGCACGCCGAGCTGCGGCACTACCCCGGCGAGCTGCCGTCACGGGGACCGCTGGACGACATCGACAACACCCTCAGGTACCTCGAAGACGCGGGCGTTCCGGACTTGGAGCCCTTCCAAGCACGGCGGGACGAGCTGCTGCGGGCGTGGGACGCCCACTACGACGGTGTCCAGGCGCTGCACGGCGACTCCCACGACGGCAACCTGCTGATGACCTCGTCCGGCCCGGTCTGGAACGACTTCGAGGACACCTGGCGCGGCCCCGTCGCGTGGGACGTGGCCTGCCTGGCGGGTGCGCGCGGCGAAGAAGCCGCCCGGCGCGCCGCGGATCTGTACGGCGGCGAGGCGGCTTCTTCGAACGTCGAGTACTGGCTCGAGGTGCGCGTGCTGTTCGGCACGCTCTGGGGCGTGCTGATGGACCGCGGTTAGGCGCGGCGCCTGCGCATCACGAGGAGCACGGCGGCACCGGCGGCCACGAGCGCGGCACCGAGCCCGAGCATCCACGCGGACCCGAACCCGGTCGCGGCGAGCTCGTCCTGGTCGGCGACCGGCACCGGCGCGGCGGTGGTCGTCGTCGTGGTCACGGGCTGCTCGGAGGACGACGTGGTGGTCGTCGCAGGCGTCGACTCGGTGGTGGTCTCGGTGGCCGGCGTCGACGTGGTGGTCGTCGTCGTAGTGGTGGTGGTCGTGGTCGTCGTGGTGGTGTCCTTGACGCCACAGCCGAACCAGTGGCTGATGTCCGGGAGCTTCCCGCCGTTGTTGAACGGCGCCCGCAGCTCGTTCCACGGCAGCTCTTCGAGCTTGTCCGCCAGGTAGACGTTGAACGCGGGGCCGCCCTTGACCACGAGACCCGTGATCGTGATGCCCTCGGGCCCGGCCGTGATGTTCAGGTGCTTCTGGTTGTCGCCACCCGTGTAGGTGAAGAGGTTCGGGTGCACGGTCTCGCCGGTCAGCCCACCGACGGTGCACGCCTCGGGGTGGTTGATATCGACGTTCTTCAGGAACGCCGTCGCGCGCTCGTCGTCGGTGGTCGGCGTGCCCGGCTGGGCGCCGGCCGTGGTGGCGAGGGTCAGCGTCGCGAGAGCGGCGACGGCGGCCGAGGCGAACAGGCCGGCTCTTCGCAGTGGCGTGAGGCGCATCGGGTTACTCCGTGAGGGTTGGCGGATGCGGCGATCTAAGACGATCGACGTCGCCCGAATGGGTTAGATGACGATCAACTTGAGGCTTGTGGCCGATTCGTTATTGATCCGTTAAGCGGAGTGCGGGCGCCCGGACGCCAAAAGGGCCGGCCACACGGGCCGGCCCTTCGGGGATCACACGCGGTTCCTCAGTCGTCTGCGCCGCTCTCGGCGACACCGAGGAAAACTGTCCCGCCATTGGGCATGCGCCGGAACCAGTCGACAGAGGTGACCGGCTGACCGATCACCGGCCCGACGCCCGCGGGCAGGTGGGGAACAGGAACGCCGGCGCCGGCGGGGAGGTCCGGTCGGCGATTGATCTGGCTCGGGGTGGTCATCGTTCCTTCTTGTTCGGATGTTCGCGAACGCACGGCGAGCGGGAGACCTCGGCAACGCGAGACCGGTAAACGGCATCGCACTTGCCACTTCCCGCATGTCCGGAGGTGCGTTCTCGAACCGATGGCGACTGACTGTCAACATCGCGCGCCCGCCCAGTGCCAAGCCTGAGGGTGCGTCGCATCCCGGCTGATCGGGATGCGAAAGCCTACATCGGCCCGCAACCCCCTTCACCTGCGGCGGCGTCCGCCCGGCGACTCTCGGTCACCACAGCGGAGCCGAAGATTCCACTTCAGGGTCAACAACGGAAACAGATTTTGCATCAGATTCCATTGAGGAGCGTCGGAACTTCTTCCTACTCGCAAAGGCGCGTACCAGGGCACCGCCGTTCAGTGACGCCGGGGACACCCCAGTCACACCATTGGTGACGCGTGATCCACCCGGTCGTGCGCCGCGACTCGATCCGAAGAGCGGGCATCACGCCGCCGGCTCGACGAGCGACGCCGCCATGAGGAAGTGGAGTGCGACGGTGAGGCGTCCCGGGACACCGGAATCCGCGCCCCACACCGGCACCGCGGCCGACAGAAGCCGGCCGAACGACAGGGGCGACTCGTCGTCGAGGCGCGCCAGCAGCCAGCTCGCGTCGGAGTCGAGCCAGAAGATCTCCGGCGGCCGTCCCGGCCTCGCAGCCACCGCGCGGCCCGTGCCCGCGACGTCGAACCGCACGTCGTCCAGCACGCGAAAGCTCACGTGGTGCTCCATCGGCCTGCCCCGGTCGGCCTTCACCGGCTCGGCGGCCGGCACCCCGGTGAGCGCACCGAGCAGCCAGCGAGCGTCCGGCTGCAGGTCGCCGGTGTGGGCGAGCAGCCAGCGGCCGATCTCGTCCGCCCGTTCCCGCGCCTTCGGCAGCAGGGAGAGCGGGCCGGCCGGCTCGTCCCCGGCGACCAGCGCGAACTGGGCGAGGCAACTGTAGGCGTGCCAGGCGGCGAACGTCTGTTCCAGCGGCCAGCGTGCGTGCGACCACGAGTTCTCGAAGAACTCGGCGTCCTCGGCGTGCGCGTCGAGAAACTGCCGAGTGATGGCGAGGTCGAAGAACTTCTCGTGCGCGCCCTCGTGCACCAACGCCTCGGCGACCTCCATCGGCGTGGACGGCTCGTTGATCAGCACGATGCCGGGCACATACCTCGACGACGCCGAGATGACGCCACCGGAGGTTTCTTTCGCGAGCACGGTCACCATCGACACATGCGCGAGCAAGTCCTCCGCTGTCTCCGGTGCCAGCTTGCGCAGCAGACCGACGCCGTCGGCCACCAGCTGTGCCGCCGCCTCGAACCGGTCGCCGTCGTCCTCGGTCAGCGGCCTCGGTGACGCACCGGGTGGCGCGACGATCCGCAGCGGCGCCTCGATCAGCTCTGCGGTGCGCGGGTCCGCCACGAGCGGCAGTCCCGCGTCTCGCACGCGCACGGTCGCGACGCGGCGCAGCAGGTCCAGGTCGAGCTCGCCCTTCCCGGCGAGCGCTCTGCCGATCTCGTAGCGGACGATCGGGTGGTCGAGGAGGTTGTCCGACAACCCCGAGCCCTGGGTGAACAGGCGGACCGCGAGGCGGTACAGAGTGCGCCGCTCGTCCACCAACGCTTCCGCGGGGGCGATGGCGGCATGCAGGACATGCGCGCTCGCCGTGGGTGAACCCATCACCGAACCGATCTCGTGTGTCGACGTCCCCCGACGCTGATGATCGAGAACTGTACTGACCCGGCCTCGCTCGCCGAGCCCGACAGGCCGAACGGACCGGTGCCCGTGTCGTGACGCGACGACCCGAGCACCGGTTTCTCAGCCGAACAAGATGCTCGTCACGTTCACGAAGCCGACGACGGCGAGCGCGATGACCGACACGGCGACCATCGTGAGCACGGTGCGCCAGCCGATCGCGGTGACGGCGACGGCGACCGCTGCGGCTATTCCGAGTGCACTCCCTGCGGACATGTCGTACCCCTCCCGACTGAGCGAGCCCGCGCTCCCAGGTGTGGGCGGTCCTGGGCGTCTCGCCTGAACCCAGGATCCCGCGCTGTAGGTTGTCTGTCAACGGTTGTAAGGTTGCCAGACAAGTTGCAAGCAGACCGCGAGACACCTACGCTGGACCGATGCCCGCCGACGAGGCCCCTTCCGGGGAGAGCTGGTCGCTCTCGCCGGACTCACGACGCCCGCTGCCCGAACTCATCGAGCAGAAGCTCCGGGAGCAGATCATCGGCGGCACCCTCAAGGCGGGAGACCGCCTGCCCACTGAGCCGGAGCTGGCCCGCAAGCTCGACGTGGCGCGGTCGTCACTGCGCACCGCCCTGCAGCGGCTGCAGCTGCAGGGCATCGTCGAGGTCCGTCGCGGACTCGGCTGGTACGTCCGCCGCACCGACCTGACCGCCGTCGAGGAGAACCTGGAGGGCAGGCTCGCCGCCCGCCGCTTCTCCCCCACCGACCTGCTGGAGGTGCGGATCGCACTGGAGACCACGGCCGCGAGCCTGGCCGCGGTCCGCGCGGACGACGGCGAGCTGGACGAGCTGGCCAAGCTGAACCGCCGCTACGAGCGCGCCTCCGCCGATGACGTGCAGGAGGTGGTCGAGGCGGACGAGGAGTTCCACTCGGCGCTGGTCCGCGCGTCGCACAACGAGCTTCTGGTGCAGATGTACCAGGCGCTCGTACCCGGCCTTCAGGACTGCAAGCGGCACGCGCAGCCGAGCACCGGAGTCCACAACCGCTCGGCAAATGAGCACGATCAGGTGGTCTGGTTCCTGCGCAGGCACGACGAGGTGGGTGCCAAGAGCGCCATGACCACGCACCTGCTGGGCCTCTACGACGACCTGGCCACCGACAGCTCCGAGCCGCGGGCGACGATGAGCACCTACGTCGGCGTGTCGGACACGCCGATCTGGAACCGCTCACGCTGACCCTGCGCTGTTGTGACAAAAGGCGAACAGCTCTGGCGCCGCTGCCGCATCCCTCCCACCATGTAGCTACGACCGGTGGAGTGAGGGGGCGGGCGACGGGTGGAGGCTGCGCGCAAGCCCGCACTGGCGCTTGCTGTCGCGTCCGTCCTGATCCTCGTCGCCGCGGCGGATCTGGCCGCGGTGCTGTTGTGGCAACCGGCCTCACGCAGTCTGCTGCACGACGTGCTGGTGGTGTTCTGGCCGTTGCCGGCATTCGCCGGGTTCCTGCTCGGGACCTATGAGCTGTTCCTGCACAAACGCCTCGTCACAGAGCTCGGCAGGGTTTCCGGGCCTGGCATCGTGGAGCACCTCTTGCCGTCCGAGGTGCTTCGAGCGTTCCTCTCGTCCCTCTACGGCCAGAACGAAGCGAACAACGACGTGATCGCCGGCGTGCTGGGTGGCGACGGGCTGAGCCCGCGCAAGGACGACCTGACGATCAGCACCGACACCACGGTCAAGCTGGAGCTGCAGGGCATCGACGCGAAGACCTACCACCTGCGGACGACTCAGCGATACCGGTTCCGCCACGACGTCCCCACCGACCGGTTCGTCATCTTCGCGACCTCGAACGCCACTCTGCGGGACACGATCAGCGCCGCCTGCCGGCACCCGTTGTTCGAGCTGTACTTCATCCCGGACCCGGCGTTGTTCCTGGAGTCCGTGGACGACCTGCGTCATTCCACCCGGATCGCGATCGACTACCTCGACCACGAGGGACAGCCCCGCTCGGCGGAACCCAGCCAGATCCCACCGGTCGAGGTCCGTTTCGACAGGTGGTCGAACTACCTGACGTTCTTCCGCGAGGCAACGGGTCCGCTGGGCAAGCTCAGCCCGCTCGACCACACGAGCGACCTGCGGATTCTGGAGTGCGACCTCAGCGACATCGCGGAGGACCACGTGGTGCGCGCGGTCCGCGGGCTCACCGTGTGGTCACGCACCTTGCAGCGCACCAACGACGGGTTCTGCTACTGGCAGTCGCCCTATCCGTCCTTCGTGGACACGATCGGTCTCGACGCGAGAGCCTTGGAGGTCGAGGAGTCCCCCAGGTACGAGTTCCGGGTCATGCCGTTCACCTTCCGGTCCGCGACGGCCGCCGCACGGTGGCTCGAGGCGGGTGAGCTGGGTGACCTCGACGTGCGGTCCTGGCTGCTGCCAGGACACGGGGTCGCCCTGTTGTGGCGAGAGGCGACGACCTGAGTCACCAGTTGGCGATCACGCCTTGTCCTTGCACGATCCACTTGTCGAGCCGCAGCGCCAGGTAACCCTCGTTGTCGTCGAGGATCAGCGTGTCGACGCTGCCGATGAAGACCTGGATCCACACCTTCTTCCGGCAGACGCGCACGAGCTCCCGCATGTCGAACGTGATGGTCCTGGCGAACATGGGGCGGTCCGCGTACCACCACGCTCCGGGCACTTCGAGGTCCTGCGACCAGTGGGCGTGCTGCCTGACGCGCACGAACTCGGTGTCCTCGTGGCTGAGATCCGCGTGGAAGAGCACGATGTCGGAGTTCTTCAACCTCACCGGCGGCGAGATGTACTTTCGAACGGCGGGGGCCGGCACCCTCCTGAACGCGACCGGTCTCGTGACGCCGCCGCCTGTTTCCACGTAGCACTCGAGCTTCTCGCCGAACTCCTTCGCGTCCTTCTCGAACGAGGTCGAGCCGGCGAGGGTCGACGCGTCGAACAGTTCGGGGCAGGCGTCGGAGAGCGCGGTCGTGTGCGTCGGCGACGAGGTCACGGCGATCAACAGCGGCCCTCTCGGCATCGTCATCTCGTACCTGGAGCTGATGTGCACGGTCTGACCATCGATGCGTTCGGCTCGTATGGTGACCGACACGTCGTGGTAGGCAGGCCGGGATGACAGGACCACTGAAGCCAGCGAAGACTTGTCGCCACCACCTGGGACGTGCCGTTCGAGAGCGGTCGTCACGAGTTCCTCGGGACTCGTCGACTCCAGCACCAGCCGTCTGGTGGCGGAAGCGGTCACGGAGCTGGTGTCGTGCCGGATCGAGTCGAGCTTGCGGTTCATGTCCAGCAACAGGTCGCGGTGCTCCCGGGTCCTCGCCCATTCGAAGTAGATCGAGATGAGCAGCACCAGGACGAGGTCCTTGGTGACGGACGCGAGACTCCGCGCCACGGCGTCACCGGCTTCCGGGTTGAGCACCGCGGACACGATGACTCTCGGAACCGGCGTGTTGATGAGCGCGATCGTGGCCAGCAGGCTCCCGAAGTAGACGGGCACGCGGGAGCGCATCGCCCGCTCACTTCCGCATCGCGCGATGCCGTGCCGCCTCGTCGAGGGCGGGCCGCTCCGGCGTCGCGAGGTCGCGGGAGATCATGACGGCCTCCTCCGTGCCGAAGACCTGGAGGTTATCGAGGAGGCCGGCCGGGCGGCGCCTGCCAGGCGGGTGAGCGCGGCTTGCAAGCGGACGCAAGAAATTGCGTACACTTGCGTCATGACGCAACGGAGGCTGGCCGAGGTCGCGGCCAAGGTCGGGGTCAGCGAGGCGACCGTCAGCCGGGTGCTGAACGGCAAGCCGGGGGTCTCGGACGCCACCCGCAGCGCCGTCCTCACCGCGCTCGACGTGCTGGGGTACGAGCGGCCCACGCAGCTGCGCGGGGAGCGGGCGCGGCTGGTCGGGCTGGTGCTGCCGGAGCTGCAGAACCCGATCTTCCCGGCGTTCGCGGACGTGGTCGGCAACGCGTTGGCGCAGCGGGGTTTCACGCCGGTGCTGTGCACCAGGACGGCCGGTGGGGTGACCGAGGCCGAGTACCTGGAACTGTTGCTGGAGCAGCACGTCAGCGGCATCGTGTTCGCCGGCGGGCTGTACGCGCAGAAGGACGCGAGCCACGGGCACTACCAGCAGATGATGTCGCGCAAACTGCCCGCGGTGCTGGTCAACGCCGCCATAGACGATCTGGCGTTCCCGCGGGTGTCGTGCGACGACACGGTGGCGGTGGAGCAGGCGTACGGGCACCTGACGTCGTTGGGGCACAGGCGGATCGGGGCCGTGCTCGGGCCGCCGGACCACGTGCCGAGCCTGCGGAAGCTGGAGGCGATCGAGCGGTGCGGCGGCGCCGACGTCGAGCACGCCATGTTCAGCCTGGAGGGTGGGCAGGCGGCGGCGACGAAGCTGGTGCAGCGCGGCGTCACGGCGATCCTGTGCGCGAGCGACCCGCTGGCGCTCGGTGCGATAAGGGCCGTGCGGCGTGCCGGGTTGGACGTGCCCAAGGACGTGTCGATCATCGGCTATGACGACTCCGCGTTCATGACCTGCACTGATCCGCCTCTGACGACGGTGCGGCAGCCGATCGAGGCGATGGGGCGGGCGGCCGTCGAGCTGCTGGCGAACCAGATCTCCGGCAACGCCGTGGCGCCCGACGAGCTGTTGTTCGAGCCCGAACTGGTGGTGAGGGCGTCCAGCGCACCGGTGCGGTAACGCAGTCGACTTCTTGCGAGTTTTCGTCTGGATATTGCGTTCAGATGTAACGGGGACTTATGGTCGCCGTCACATCGACGCGCTCGCGAGAAGGGCGGCCCCACCATGAAGAAGTCCGCTGCTGTGCTGCTTGCCGGTGTTCTGGCCGTGGGCACGGCTGCCTGTGGGAGCGATTCCACGTCCGAGGCCGGTGGCAAGGTCGTGCTCGACATCAACGGCCAGCCGCCGCAGACCCAGGCGTTCGACCGCAAGGTCTTCGACGAGGACGTGGCGGAGTTCGAGAAGCAGAACCCGGACATCGACCTCGTGCCGCACGAGGGGTTCATGGACCCGAAGACGTTCTCCGCCAAGCTCGCCGGCGGCCAGCTCGAGGACGTCTTCTACGTCTACTTCACCGACCCGGCGGCGCTCATCGCCAGAAGGCAGGCCGCCGACCTGACCGACTACGTCAAGGACGTCCCGCACTACGACGACATCAAGCAGGAGCTCAAGGACGTCTTCACCGTCGACGGCAAGGTGTACGGCTTGCCGACGGCCAACTACACGATGGGCCTGCTCTACAGCCGCCCGAACTTCATCAAGGCAGGACTCGACCCGAACTCGCCGCCGAAGACGTGGGACGAGGTGCGCGCCGCCGCCAAGAAGCTCAAGGACGCCGGTGTCACCGGGTTCGCCGAGTACAGCAAGAGCAACCAGGGTGGCTGGCACTTCACCGCGTGGATGAAGTCCGTCGGCGGTGACATCGCCCGCAAGGACGGTGACAAGTACGTCGCCGACTTCAACAACGACAAGGGCCAGGAAGTCCTGCGCAGGCTCAAGGAGATGCGCTGGGACGACAACTCCATGGGCGAGAAGCAGCTCCTGGAGATCGGCGACGTGCAGAACATGATGGGTGCCGGTCAGCTCGGCATGTACCTCGCGGCGCCGGACAACGTGGCCGCGATCGTCAACCAGTTCAAGGGCAAGTACGAGGACTACGGACTGGCGGCGATCCCCGGGCAGAAGGGCACCCTGCTCGGCGGCGAGGGCTACATGATCAACCCGAAGGCCACGCCGGAGAAGATCAAGGCCGGGCTGAAGTGGGTCCAGTGGAAGTACCTCAACCCGGACCGCCTCGAGCAGAACCTGCGGACCTACAAGGACCGCGGCCAGCCCGTCGGCCTGCCGATCCCGCCGATCGCCGACATCTGGACCGGTGAGACGCGCGAGAAGCAGGAGGCGCTGAAGGCCCAGTACGCCACGATGCCGGTCGAGAACTTCCAGTCCTACGTGGACGGTGCGGAGCAGACCAAGGGCTCGCTCGAACCGCCGCAGGCGCAGCAGGTCTACGCGATTCTCGACAGCGTCGTGCAGGCCGTGCTGACCAACGCCGACGCCGACCACGGCACCCTCCTCAAGGACGCGGAGACCAAGGTCAACGCCGTCCTGGCGCAGGTGAAGTGAGTGCGGCGCCACGTCACCGCGTACGGCTTCCTGAGTGCCGCGCTGGTCGTCTTCGCGGTGTTCTCCTGGTTCCCGATCGTGCGCGGGGTGGTCCTGAGCTTCCAGCAGGTCAACTTCGTCACGAGCCCCGACTGGGTGGGCTGGGAGAACTTCGAGCGGCTGTTCGCGGACCCGCTGTTCGTGGTGGCGTGGCGCAACACCTTCTTCTTCACGGTTCTGGCCATGCTGATCGGCTTCGGCGTCCCGTTCGTCACCGCGGTGGTGCTGAACGAGCTGCGGCACGCCAAGGCGTACTTCCGGCTCCTGGTCTACCTGCCGGTGATGCTGCCGCCGGTCGTCACGGCCCTGCTGTGGAAGTGGTTCTACGACCCGGGACCCGGCCTGTTCAACTCCGTCCTGCGAGGACTCGGGCTGCCCACCGGCCAGTGGCTCGATTCGAGCGGCACGAGCATGATCAGCCTCGTCCTCGTCATCACCTGGGCGAACATGGGCGCGGCGACGCTCATCTACCTGGCGGCGCTGCAGACCATCCCCGGTGAGCTGTACGAGGCCGCGGACCTCGACGGCGCCGGGCTGCTCCGCAAGGTCTGGCACGTCACGATTCCGCAGACCAAGTTCGTGATCCTGATGCTGTTGCTGCTCCAGGTCGTCGCGACCATGCAGATCTTCACCGAGCCGTACATCATGACCGGCGGCGGCCCGGAGGAGTCGACGGTCACCGTGCTGCTCCTGCTCTACCGGTACGCCTTCTACTACAACGACTTCGGCACCGCGAGCGCGTTGAGCCTGATCCTGTTCGCGGTGCTGGGCGTCTTCTCCTTCCTCTACCTCAAGCTCACCAGGAAGGCCGACGCATGAGGACTCTGACGAAGGGCACCGGCCCGCTCTACTGGGTCGTCCTCACGGCCACGATCGTCGTGTTCACCGCGGCGTTCCTGCTGCCGCTGGTCTGGGTGCTGCTCGGCGCGTTCAAGCCGCCGGCGGAGCTGGCGCGGCAGCCACCGACGATCCTGCCGGAGACGTGGGAGCCGGGGGCCTACGCCGACGCCTGGAACTTCATGCAGCTCGGTCAGTTCTTCCTCAACACGTTCGTCGTCGCGATCGGCGCGTGGGCCGTGCAGATGGCGGTGATCGTGCCCGCGGCGTACGCGTTGTCGAAGCTGCGGCCACGGGGTGGCAACGTCGTCATGGGCCTGATGCTCGCGACGCTGATGCTGCCGTCGACGGCGGTGCTGGTGCCGGTGTACCTGACGCTCGTCGACCTCGGCCTGCTCAACAACCCCGCGGGCATCTGGCTGCCCGCCGCGGCGAACGCGCTGAACGTCTACCTGCTCAAGCGGTTCTTCGACCAGATTCCCGAGGAGCTGCTGGAGGCGGCCAGGATCGACGGCGCGAGCACGTGGACGACCCTGGTCAGGGTGGTCCTGCCGATCTCGCGGCCCATCCTCGCCGTCGTCTCGATCTTCGCGGTCGTGGCGGCCTGGAAGGACTTCATCTGGCCGCTGCTCGTGTTCCCCGACCCGGCGAAGCAGACGCTCAGCGTCGCGCTGCAGCGCTTCGCCCCGGACACCCCCGTCAACCTCCTGCTCGCGGGCCTCGTGCTCGCGAGCCTGCCGATGGTCGCGCTGTTCCTCGCGTTCCAGCGGCACATCCTCGCGGGGCTCACCGCGGGCGGCGTCAAAGGCTGAAAGGACACCAGATGAGTTGGTGGCGCAACGCATCCATCTACCAGGTCTACCTGCGCAGCTTCGCGGACGGCAACGGCGACGGCATCGGTGACATCGCGGGCCTGCGCGACCGGCTCCAGCACATCGCGGGCCTCGGCTTCGACGCGATCTGGCTCAACCCGTGGTACCCCAGCCCGCTCGCCGACGGCGGCTACGACGTGGCCGACTACCGCGACATCGAGCCGGTGTTCGGTTCGCTCGCCGACGCCGAGAAGCTCATCGCCGACGCGCACGAGCTCGGCATCCGGATCATCATCGACCTCGTCCCGAACCACTGCAGCGACCAGCACCCGTGGTTCAGGGACGGCCTGTGGGACCGCTTCCACATCCGCGACACCGAGGAGCTGCCGAACGACTGGAAGTCCCGGTTCGGCGGCCCCGCCTGGAGCAGGCTGGCGGACGGCCGCTGGTACCTGCACCTCTACGCCGCCGAGCAGCCGGACTTCAACTGGGAGAACCCGGTCGTCCACGAGGAGTTCGAGGACATCCTGCGGTTCTGGCTCGACCGCGGCGTCGACGGGTTCCGCATCGACGTCGCGGACGGGCTGGTCAAGGACTTCGGCAAGCCCGACGCCGAGCAGCCCTACTCCGACCAGGACGGCGTGCACGACATCTACCGGCGGTGGCGGCAGATCGTCGACTCCTACGACGGCGACCGCATTCTCGTCGGCGAGATGTGGCTGCCCGACCCGGAGCGGTTCGCGCGGTACCTGCGGCCGGACGAGATGCACAGCGCGTTCAACTTCGACTTCCTCTGCTGCCCCTGGAACGCCGGGGAGCTCAAGCGGGTCGTCGACAGCACGCTGGCCGCGCACGAGCCCGTCGGCGCGCCACCGACCTGGGTGCTGTCCAACCACGACGTGACGCGGCACGTGACCCGCTACGGCCGGGAGAAGACCGGTTTCTCGTTCGCCGACCGGCAGCACGGCGCCCCGACGGACTTCGAGCTGGGCACGCGCCGCGCCCGCGCGGCGATCATGCTCACCGCGGCGCTGCCCGGCGGCGTCTACGTCTACCAGGGCGAGGAGCTGGGGCTCTGGGAGGTCGAGGACCTGCCGGACGAGCTGCGCGAGGACCCGGTGTGGCACCGCTCCGGCTTCACCGACCGCGGCCGCGACGGCTGCCGCGTGCCGTTGCCCTGGTCCGCGCAGGACGGTCCGAGCTGGTTGCCCCAGCCGGAGAACTGGCAGGACTTCTCGGTCGCGGCCCAGACGGACGACCCCGGTTCGATGCTCTCCCTCTACCGCCGCGTGTTCGAGCTGCGCCGCGGGATCGCGGGCGACCTGGAGTGGCTCGACCTCGGTGAGGACGTGCTGGCGTTCAAGCGCGGCGGGCTGACGTGCGTCGTCAACCTCTCGGACGAGCCGATCGGCCTTCCCTCCACGCCGGCGCTGTCGAGCGTCCCGCTGGTGGACGGCAAGCTGCCGTCCGACGCCGCCGCCTGGATCTCCTGACGACGGGACCGGGGGCCTTCTCCAGCGAGGAGAAGGCCCCCGGACCTCACCTCGTGGCGTACGAGCCGTCGTCCACGTTGGTGCCGTAGACGCCCGTGTTCTTCACGACCTGTGCCGCGGTCGTGGCCTTCGGGCTCGCCTTCGACATCACGTCCTTCACCTTCTCCAGCACGTCGAGGAACTTCGAGACGAGCTTGGACAGGCTCCGGATGGTGCTGACGATCTTGTCGATCCACTCGCGGACCTTGTTGACCCACTTGACGACGATCCGGATGCCGTCGGCGACGATGCCGGGCGTGGCCAGACCAACGGTGATCACGGCGGCCGCGGCGGCCCTGATGAGGAACTGCACGAGCTCGCTCATCCCCGTCGCGATCAGGTCACGCACGGTCGCGCGGACCACGGCGACGGCCACGCCGGCACCGGTCAGCGCGACGCCCACGCCCTGGGCGGCGACCGACGCCGCCTTGATCGTCTCCGCTTCGAGCATCGCCACCGGCGTGTACGCGGCGATCGCCGCGCCCTGCCACGCGGCGGTGTCGGCCTGCACGACGCGCTTCATCTCGTCGGACGCCTTGCTCAGGTGGTCGCCGACGTTGCCCCAGGTCGCCGCGTTCTGGTGGATCGTCCCGGGGTCTCCCGCGAGGGCGTCGAGCATCTCCTTGAGCGGGTTGGTATTCTCGATGAACCACGCGAACGCCGAGCTGAGCAGGCTGCCGAACGGGTCGGCGATGAAGCCGAGGGCGTCGAGGCCGGCCGCGCCGACGTTGACACCGGCCTCCAGCCAGTCGCCGCGCTGCACGGCGGCGGCCGCGTCGGCGGCGGGCTCGACGATGCCGAGCCCGGTCAGGTGATCCAGACCATCGCTCTGCGCGGGCTGTGCGACCAGCGGATTGCTCATTTCCCGCCTCCCAGCTTCTCGATGATCTTGTGCATGTTCCCGCCGATCGCCTCGTCCACGGCGTCGTAGGTGTCGGCCATCCCGGTGACACCCGCCGACGTGGCGGCGACGACGGTCTTCGCGGTCGCGATGGCCGCGTGGCCCGCGGCCTCGATCGAGCCCATCAGGGGCAGCATGATCGGGCTGCAGAGGATGCCGTAGGCGGTGGACCCGCTGATGGTGGCCTGCGCCGCGGCCTGCTGCGCGACGCCGATCTGCTCGGCGACGCCGTCCAGCCTCCCGGCGTGCTCGCGCATGGCGATCGTGTGGACGTTGAACCCTCCCGCGGTCATGCGGTCACCACCCCTTCTGGTCGCGGGCCCAGTTGTGCCCCTGGAAGTCGTCGTCGTCGGTGGGCTGCGGGCCGCGGCGCGGCGGCTCCGGGGCCGGCGGCTCGGGCGGCGGCGGGAACTTCTCCTGCAGGCCGCCCACGATCGCGCCCATCGTCGCGGTGTCGCCGCCGAGGACGGGTTCCATCGCCTCGCGCATCCTGGTGGCGATCTGCGCCTGGGCCGACCGCATGAGGCCGAGGATCTCGGCCGACAGCTGCGCGGGCTGCTTGCGCAGGGCCGCCTCCGTCAGGTCGAGCGCCGTCACGTTGCCGCCGCTGTCGACGGTCACCGACACGGCGCCGTCCTGCGACCGCTGGGTGACCCGAACCTCGCGCGCGGCTTGGGTAATCTGGTCTGCCTGCCTCAGCTTGGCCTGGATCTGCTGGTCCCAGCTGCGCATCAGCGCTTCCGGGTCACCCGTGGTCGGATTCAAAGTCGTTCCCCTTGTGTAGATCTTCCGTTCCGTGACGACAGCGCCCTCGTCGTCCGAAGTGAACTGTCCGACAGCGACACCCCACCTCGTCCCCGCCGCCCGGTCGCCGGCACCCGGCGGACCGGCGGTGCCACTATCACCCAGAGCGCGAGCCCGGCCAAACCCGCGACCAGAGCCGTGCGGCACCTCTCCCTCTCGCCTGCCCGATCCGACGCCGGTCCGCCGCGTCCGGTTCCACCGTTTTCGCCGTGTCCGGTGACCACATCCAGGCGCGTCCGGACCCCGAATCGGGCATGTCCGTTCTACCCGACCAGGGCGAACGTGCCGCCAAGTCCGGCCAACCGGGCAAGAATCGGGCAAAATCCGAACCAGTTGTGGTGCCGACCACAGTGTTTCGAGGGTGTTTCATCTAGGCACGCCCGAACGGGCATTCCGAGAACCGAACGGGCAGGTGACATGCGAGCAGAGGAACGCAAGCGCCGCATCCTGGCCAGGGCACGTGCCGACGGCCGCGTCGACGTGGTGGAGATGGCTCAGGAGCTGCGCGTCGCACCCGAGACGGTCCGGCGTGACCTGCGCGTCCTCGACGAGCACGGCCTGGTGCGCCGCACGCACGGCGGTGCCATCCCGGTCGAGAGCGCGGGCTTCGAGACGGGCCTGAGGTTCCGGTCGGGGTCGCACGTGCCGGAGAAGCGGCGCATCGCGAAGGCCGCCGCCGAACGGCTCGACGACGCCGAGACCGTGTTCATCGACGAGGGCTACACCCCGCAGCTCGTGGCGGAGGCGCTGCCCACCACCAACCCGCTCACGATCATCACCGCGTCGCTGCCGACCGCGGCGGCGATGTCCGAGCACCCGTCGTGCACCGTCCTGCTGCTGGGCGGCAGGGTGCGCGGGCACACGCTGGCCACGGTGGACCACTGGACCACGCGGATGCTGGGCGAGATGGTCATCGACCTCGCCTACATCGGGGCCAACGGCATCTCCCGCGAGCACGGGCTGACCACCCCCGACCCCGCGGTCGGAGCGGTGAAGGCACGGGCGCTCGCCGCGTCCCGGCGGAAGGTCTTCGTCGGCACGCACACCAAGTTCGGCGTGTCCAGCTTCCACCGGTTCGCCGAGGTCTCCGACCTGGAGGCGATCGTCACCGACAGCGGCCTCAGCTCCCACGAGGCCCACCGCTACACCCTTCTGGGCCCCAAGGTCGTCAGAGCCTGAAGTCCCTCGCCGCCCTTCGGGTGTGATCCCCCCTTCCTCACCGCGCCCGAAAACCCTCGAAAGGAACCGACGATGCCGTCGATTCGCACACCTCTCCGCGCGTTCGGGGCCGCCACCGCCGTGTTGCTGCTCGCCTCCGCCTGTTCGGGCGCGGGCGGCGGAGGCGGTGGTGAGAACTCGGTGAACGTCCTGATGGTGAACAACCCGCAGATGCAGGACCTGCAGAAGCTCACCGCGGACAACTTCACCAAGGAAACGGGCATCAAGGTGAACTTCACCGTGCTGCCGGAGAACGACGTCCGCGACAAGATCAGCCAGGACTTCTCCAGCCAGGCCGGCCAGTACGACGTGGCGACGATCTCCAACTACGAGACGCCGATGTACGCCAAGAACGGCTGGCTCGCCCCGATGGACGACTTCGTCGCCAAGGACAGCGCCTTCGACCAGGCCGACATCCTGGAGCCGATCAAGCAGTCGCTGACCGCCGAGGACGGCAAGGTCTACGCGCAGCCGTTCTACGGCGAGTCGTCGTTCCTCATGTACCGCAAGGACATCTTCGAGGCCAAGGGCGTGACGCTGCCCGAGAAGCCGACCTGGCAGCAGGTCGCGGAGGCCGCGCAGAAGGTGGCGTCGCCCGAGGTGCGCGGCATCTGCCTGCGCGGCCAGCCGGGCTGGGGCCAGGTCATGGCTCCGCTCACGACGGTCGTCAACACCTTCGGCGGCACGTGGTTCGACAAGGACTGGCAGCCGCAGGTGAACGCGCCGGAGTTCAAGGAGGCCACCAAGTTCTACGTCGACCTCGTCCGCAACTACGGCGAGGCGGGCGCTCCGCAGGCGGGCTTCGCCGAGTGCCTGAACAACATGACGCAGGGCAAGGTCGCGATGTGGTACGACGCCACGGTCGCCGCCGGTCTGCTGGAGGCCGACGACTCCCCCGTCAAGGGCAAGCTCGGCTTCACCCAGGCGCCGGTCGTGAAGACCGAGAGCTCCGGCTGGCTCTACACGTGGGCGTTCGGCATCCAGAAGGCGTCGAAGAAGCAGGAGAACGCCTGGAAGTTCGTCTCGTGGGCGTCCGGCAAGGGCTACGAGGAGCTCGTCGGCAAGAACCTCGGCTGGTCGAAGGTCCCGGACGGCAAGCGCTCGTCGACCTACCAGCGCGCCGAGTACAAGCAGTCCTCCGGCACGTTCTCCGCGATGGCCGAGGCCGCGATCAAGAACGCGAAGCCGCTCAACCCCGGTGTGCAGGAGCGTCCGGCGCCCGGCATCCAGTTCGTCGGCATCCCCGAGTTCACCGACCTCGGCACGCAGGTGTCGCAGCAGATCAGCTCCGCCATCGCGGGCGCGACGACCGTGGACGAGGCGCTGGAGAGCTCGCAGCAGCTGGCGGAGAAGGTCGCCGCGAAGTACAAGGGGCAGTGACATGGCCGTCCTGACCAGGGAGCGGTCGGTCGTCGACCGGCCGCCTCCCGTCCCGCGCAACAAGTACCCGAAGTGGGGGCGGCGAGCACCCCTGCTGCCCGCGCTGATCTTCCTGGTCGTCGTGACGCAGCTGCCGTTCCTGGCGACGCTCTTCATCTCGTTCATGAAGTGGAACTCGCTCGACCCCGCGGGCCGCGGGTTCGCCGGGTTCGACAACTACGTCACCGTGTTCACCGACCCCGACCTGCGCTCGTCCGTGTGGAACACGATCGTGCTCACCGCGTCGGTCGTGATCATCAGCCTGGTCCTCGGGCTGGGGCTCGCGTTGCTGCTCGACAAGAAGTTCGCGGGGCGGGGCCTGGTCAGGACGATGCTCATCGCGCCGTTCCTGGTCGTGCCGGTGGCGGCGGCGCTGATCTGGAAGCACGTGCTCTACAACCCGGAGTACGGCCTGTTCAACGGGGTCCTCAACTGGCTGGGCTTCGACGCCCAGCCGGACTGGATCAGCTCCATGCCGATGACGGCGGTCGTGCTGTCGCTGGTGTGGCAGTGGACGCCGTTCATGATGCTGATCCTGCTGGCGGGGCTGCAGAGCAAGCCGGTGGAACCGGTCGAGGCCGCCACGATCGACGGCGCGTCGTCGTTCCAGATCTTCCGCTACCTCACGTTCCCGCACCTGCGCCAGTACCTGGAGCTCGGTGGCCTGCTCGGCTCGATCTACGTCGTCCAGAACTTCGACGCGGTCTTCACGATCACGTCCGGCGGCCTGGGCACGGCGAACCTGCCGTACATGATCTACCAGACCTTCTACCAGGCGCACGAGTACGGCGAGGCGTCCGCGGCCGGTGTGATCGTGGTGGTCGGCTCGATCATCATCGCCACGTTCGCGCTGCGCACGGTGTCCTCGCTGTTCAAGGAGGACAAGCGATGAGCGCCAAGTGGATCACGCGCGGCTGGGGTGCCCTCGCCTGGTTCTGCGGCCTGGTGTTCTTCGCGCCGGTGGCCTGGATGGTCCTGACGTCGCTGCACAGCGAGTCGGACGCGGCGACCAACCCGCCGTCGCTCACCGCGCCGCTGACGTTCGACGGCTACGCCGAGTTCTTCGACTCCGGCGCGTGGCCACCGCTGATCAACTCGTTCAGCGCCTCGATCGGGTCGACGGTCATCGTGCTGCTGCTGGCGATCCCGGCCGCGTACGCGTTGTCGATCAAGCCGGTGGAGAAGTGGACGGACGTCCTGTTCTTCTTCCTGTCCACCAAGATGATGCCGGTCGTCGCGGCGCTGCTGCCGATCTACCTGTTCGCGCAGTTCTCCGGGATGCTCGACAACATCTCGTTCCTCACGCTGCTGTACTGCTCGATGAACCTGCCGATCGCGGTGTGGCTCATGCGCTCGTTCCTGGCCGAGGTTCCCAAGGAGATCCTCGAGGCGGCCTCGATCGACGGCGCCGGGCTGCTCACGATCCTGCGCAGGGTCGTGGCGCCGATCGCGATGCCCGGCATCGCGGCGACGGCGTTGATCTGCTTCATCTTCAGCTGGAACGAGCTGCTCTTCGCACGGGTGCTGACCGGCGTCGTCGCCGGCACCGCCCCCGTGTACCTCACCGGGTTCGTCACCTCCCAGGGCCTGTTCCTGGCCAAGGTGTGCGCGGCCGCGGTCGTGGTGTCTCTGCCGGTGCTCATCGCCGGGTTCGCCGCCCAGGACAAGCTCGTCCAGGGCCTTTCGTTGGGAGCGGTCAAGTGAAAGCAGCGGTGATCACCGGCGTCGGTGCCGTCGAAGTGACCACTGTGGACGATCCCACGTGCGGTCCGCGCGAGGTGGTCGTCGACGTGGCGGCCTGCGGCCTGTGCGGGACCGACCTGCACATCCTGCAGGGCGAGTTCGCACCCACGCTGCCGGTCGTGCCGGGTCACGAGTTCGCGGGCACGGTCGTCGAGATCGGCTCCCAGGTCACCGAGGTCGCGGTGGGCGACCGGGTCGCGGTGGACCCGTCGCTGTACTGCTACGAGTGCCGGATGTGCCGTGCGGGCAAGAACAACCTGTGCGAGCGCTGGGCCGCCATCGGCGTCACGACCTCCGGCGGCGCGGCCGAGTACGCCGTGGCTCCGGTGGCCAACTGCGTCAAGCTGCCCGACCACGTGCGGACCGAGGACGCGGCGCTCATCGAGCCGCTGTCGTGCGCGGTCCGCGGCTACGACGTGCTGCGCACGCAGCTCGCGTCGCGGGTGCTGATCTACGGCTCGGGCACGATGGGCCTGATGATGCTGCAGCTCGGCAAGCTCACCGGCGCGTCGTCCATCGAGATCGTCGACCTCAACCCGGACCGCCTGGAGACCGCGCGGCAGCTCGGCGTCACGGCCACCGCCGCCACGCCCGACGAGCTGGACCGGCCGGGAGGCTGGGACGTCGTCATCGACGCCACCGGCAACGAGAAGGCCATCCAGGACGGACTCGGCCGGGTCGCGAAGGGAGGGACGTTCCTCCAGTTCGGCGTCTCCGACTACTCGGCGCGCGTCACCATCGAGCCGTACAAGATCTACAACCAGGAGATCACCATCACCGGCTCGATGGCGGTGCTGCGCTCGTTCGAACGGGCGGCGGACCTGTTCGCGACCGGGGTGCTCGACCCGGACGTGTTCATCAGTGACAGGGTGCCGCTGGACAACTACGCGGGGGCATTGGACCAGTTCAAGGCCGGTAAGGGCCGCAAGATCCAAGTCCTGCCGTAAAAAGTTCGGAAACGATCGCGGGCACCCGTGTATCCAGCCGGGTGCCCGCTGCTCCTTCCAGGCATGTCGAAGTCCGGGCAGAAAGTAACACCGCCGTACTTTTCGCACATGTCCGACGAAGAGCTCCTCGCCTGGTACGCGGAGCTTCAGGCGCGGGCGCTGAACCCGCAGCCTGGGGACGTCGATTTCGACCACGTCCACAAGGCCGCCGACCCCTTGTCCGTCGACCAGCTGCGCCACCGCCTGATGACCTTCCAGGGCTGGCCCGGTGGTCTGTCCACGCTCGACTCCGGTTCGCCGTTCCACAACCTGTGGCACTGGATCAGCGACTGACCCGGCGCGAGGTCGTCCTCGCCAGGGTCGTCGGCGCGGTGGTGGCCGCGTGTGTGCTGTTCGCCGTGGCGCACACAGCGGTCACCGGCGCCGTCTCACATCCGCGGAACTGGCTGGTCGCCGTCGCCTGCACCCTGCTCGGGGTGCGGGTGATCGGCCACGTCCGCAGGTCGGCCGTCGGCTGGCTGCTACTCGTGATGGGCGTGTTCGGCGGTGTCGCCGTCGCGACCGCGGGCCAGTCGGCCGACCACCCGGCGCGGTGGGTCGAAGCGTGGGTCTGGTGGCCCACCTACGCCTTGCTCCCCGCCGTCGCACTGGTCTTCCCGAACGGCAAGCCGTTGGGCAGGCGCTGGTGGATCGCCATCGGCACGACGTTGTTCAGCGCTCTGGCGGGCACCGTCGGGATCGCGTGGGGGTCGTGGGGCGACCCAGCGAACTTCTGGCAGTCCGGCGGCGGTGGCTTCGCGAAGACGTTGACGATGATCGCCGTGCTGACGGCGGGCGCCTCGGTGGTGGCGGCCGTGGTGTCGCTGTTCGTGCGGTGGCGTCAGGCCGAAGGGGACGAACGCCGCCTGCTCGTCTGGGCGTTCGCACTGCTGGCGCTGGCCGTTGTCGCGACCGTCGTGGAGACCACGGACGGCCACGTCGCGTGGATCATCGGCGTGCTCGCGTTCCCCGCCGCCGCGGTGATCGCCATCGTTCGCTACGGCCTCTACGACATCAGCCTGCTGATCCACCGGTCGTTGCTTTACGGCTCGTTGACCGTCGTGCTGCTGCTCGTCTACCTGGGCGTGATGGTCGGCGCGGGACGGCTCTTCACCGAGGACACGGAGGTGCTCGGCGTCGTCGCGGCGGGACTGGTGTTCGCGCCGATCCGCAGCTGGGTGCAGCGCAAGCTCGACCGGTGGCTGTACGGGGAACGCTCCGACCCCTACGCCGCCCTGTCGACGTTGAGCGAGAAGCTGGAACGGTCGCAGGACGTCCTGCCGACCGTCGCCCAGACCGTCGCCGAGTCGCTGAAGCTCCCGTACGTCGCGATCCGCGGCGGCTCGGTGCTGGCCGAGCACGGCCGCAGCCGAGGCTGGCCGCAACTCCGGTTCCCCATGACGTACCGGGGTTCGTCGGTCGGCGACCTCGTCGTGGAGCCCCGCGCCCCCGACGAACGGCTGACCGACCGCGAGCTGAGCCTGCTCGTCGACCTCGCCCGCTCCACGGCCCCGGCCGCCCAGTCGATCAAGCTCACCGCCGACCTCCAGCTCGCTCGCGAACGCCTCGTGCGTGCGCGCGAAGAAGAACGCCTGCGGTTGCGCCGAGACCTGCACGACGGCGTCGGACCGGCGTTGGTCGGCATCCGGTTGCAGCTGCGCGCGCTGCGTCGGTCGTTGGGCGACGTGCTGGACCCCGTGCTGGCCGACGTCGACACGACCGCAGTCGAGGTGCGCCGCCTCGTCGACGGCCTGCGCCCGCCGATCCTCGACCAGGGCCTGGCCCTCGCCGTGCGCGACGAGGCCGCGCGGTTCAACGGCGACCTCCGCGTCCAGGTCGACGCCGAACAGCTCGACGGCCTGTCCGCCGCCGTCGAGGTCGCCGCCTACCGCATCGTCGCGGAGGCGCTGACCAACACCGCACGGCACTCCGGCGCGTCGACGTGCCTGATCTCCGTCCGCACCGACGGCGACCTGGTCGTGGAGGTCGTCGACGACGGCAGCGGCGTCTCCGCCGACGCCAGACCGGGCGTCGGGCTGGACTCCATGCGAGAACGCTGCGCGGAGCTGGGTGGATCGTGCACAGTGGGACCCGCGGAACCGCACGGCACCCGTGTGGTGGCGCGAATCCCGTTGGAGGCCCAATGACTCGGGTTGTGATCGCGGACGACCACCCGGTGTTCCGGCGCGGGCTGAAAGCCCTGCTCGACGGCGAGGACGGGCTGGAGGTCGTCGGCGAGGCGGCCGACGGCCTGGCCGCCGTGACCGTCGCCTTGGACGTGGACCCGGACGTCGTCGTGATGGACCTGCACATGCCGGAGCTGGGCGGCGTCGAAGCGGCCAAGCGCATCCTCGACGTCCTGCCGTCCGTCGGCGTCCTGGTCCTGACCATGCACGAGGACGACGAGCTCGTCTTCGCCGCGATGAAGGCAGGCGCCCGCGGCTACCTCGTCAAGACGACCGACGACGACGAGATCGTGCGCGCCGTGCAGGCCATAGGAGCCGGCGAGGCGATCTTCAGCGCCACCATCGCCCAGCGCATGATGGGCTACTTCACCGCCATCTCGTCGTCCAAGGCCGTGCTGTTCCCCCAGCTCACCGACCGCGAACGCGACGTGCTGGAACTGATGGCCTCCGGCCTCGACAACGCCTCGATCGCCCTTCGGCTGAGCCTGTCCGGCAAGACCGTCCGCAACCGCGTGTCCGCGATCTTCTCGAAGCTCCAGGTCGCCGACCGCGCCCAGGCCATCGTCCGCGCCCGCGAGGCGGGACTCGGAAGTCCCTCCAAGTGAAGTCCCTCCAAGTAGGGACGGCGGTCACCTGACGACGGGACTTCTCCCCCACTTGGATCGGCGTATCCGCCGAAGGGGGCCCGATGGACATCACCTGGGACGTCGCACACGCCAGGCTCAGCCACGACCGCATGCTGCACGTCGCCGGAGCACTCATCTCGATGCGCCCGGAAACCGTGACGCTGGGCGGCGGCGAACCACTCGCCGTACCCGGCCTGTTCGAGATCGTCGACCTGTTCCGCGAAGCCGGCATCGACGTGGTCCTGCGCACGTCCGGCAAGCAGCTGCACCCGTCGATGGTCCGCACCCTGCTGGAGTCGTGCACCCGCATCGAGGTGTGCGCCATGTCGTTCACCCACGCGATGCACGCACTCCGCCTGCTCGACATCGGCGCCACGAAGCTCGACACCCACGCCGCCTTCGGCCTCGACGCCACCGGCATCCGCCGCGGCTTCGACAGGCTGGAGGAGTTCTGCGCCACCACCGCCTTCGAACTGCCGAACCTCGCGTTCATCGCGTTCAGCGAGTCGATCGGCCCCGACCACGCCCAGTACCTGCAGTCGCTCGCGCCTCAGTCCGTGCGGGTGACGGTGGAGACCGCCGACACCTCCGTGGTCAGAGCCAGTTGAGCAGGGCGCGCCACGCCGGAGTGGAGAACGCGAGCCGGCCACCGCTCGCGTTCTTCGTGTCTCGGTCCGTCTGGAAACGGCGGTCAGGTGGCGCCCGTCTCGGGTAGGCGATCCATGTGCTCCAACACTTTGTCCCTCGACTGATCCTCGTCGAGAGCGACAGTGTGCAGCCGATGAAACGCCGCTTTCGCCCGGCTGACCGCTTCATCGTCCTGCGCCCACAACTGCAGCATGTCGGTCTCCGTGAACACCGCGCTGGGCGCCTTGTCGAACTCGAACAACGCCAGCGACGAGCGGAATGTGCTGACAGACGCGGGCACCACGCGAAGACTGTGCGTGCGGTGGAGAAGGCGCCGGTACTGCTCCCGCAACTCCTGCTCGCCACCCCACCGCGTCCGCAGCGCGAACTCGTGCACGAAGAACACGCACTCCGGACGGTCGACCCGCCTCAGGACCGTCTGTCGTTCGATGCGGGTCTGGACGTGCCTCTCGATGTCCTCCGGTACCTCGATGGCAACGTCGATGAACAGAGCCCGCGCGTAGTCCCGTGTCTGCAGAAGGCCGTGCACGTTCAGGATCTCGAAGGAGAAGATCTTCTCGGCCATCGCCTCGGCCATGACGAGAGTCCGAAGGTTGTCGGCCCGTGGCGCGAAGCAGGGGTCGAACGCTTTGCGGTAGCGGTCGCGGAAGTCCTCCACGTAGCGGATGTCCTTGCCGCACGTCGCCAGGAACTGCACCAGGTCGATCTCGGACGCACGTGCCTTGCCGTTCTCTATGTTCGACACCTTGCTCGGGTCCCAACCGAGGTGGATGGCCATCCCTCGGCCGGTGAACGAGGTGCAGGACTCCCTCAACCTGCGCAACTCGTCGCCGAGGTAGCGGCTGTACGCGGTGGAAATGATCGCGGTCATTCCCCCGAACGTAAGCCTTGGAGCGGCTCCACGCGTCAGCTCGTTCGGGTGAAAACGTAGGCGTTCAGAAGATCCCGTGCAGTGACGGTGGAGACCGCCGACACCTCCGTGGTCAGAGCCAGTTGAGCAGGGCGCGCCACGCCGGAGGGGAGAACGCGAGCCGGCCACCGCTCGCGTTCTTCGTGTCTCGGACGAGAACAACCCGCGCGACCGACACCTCGACGCAGTCACCCGATCCGTTGGCCGTGCTGTAGCTGCTCTTACGCCAGATCCGTCCGGGGGCCATGGAAGTCCTCTCGCAGTCCGCTGACGTATTCCGCCAGCTTGCTACGAGATTGTTCCGCTTCCAAGGCCACGGCATCCAACCGCGCGAACATCCTCCTCGCGCGCTTGACGGCGACGATGTCCTCCTCCGCCTCGATCCCGTCTTCGGCGAGGAGAGCGCGGGCATAGCCTTGCGTCTGCAACAGGCCCGGCAGTACCAGGACCTCATACGAAACGATCTTCTTGGCCTTCGCCTCCGTCATCGCCAGCGTGCGGAGGTTCGCGGGCAGCTGGACGCAGTAGGTGTCGAAGGCGTGCCGGTAGCGACTCCGGAAGTCCTCCAAGAAACTCGAGGTTCAGATCCCGGCTGTACTCGATGGATGCGATCACGGTCGTTCCTGCGAACGTAAGGCTTGAGGTCGCCCCATACACCAACTCGTTCGAGTGAAAACGCACCCGTCCCTGCGGCACCCGTGCGCGACACACGGCACCACACGGCGAACACGCTCCGACCTGCCCCTTTCATCCCATCGTGGAATAGCATTCGAACACTTGTTCCTGCCAAGCTGAATCCATGACCGCCCTAAGCCTCGCCTCCCCGCTGGAGCTCCTCGACGAGCTCCGGCGAAAGGTGCGTGCGCTGCAACGGCTCCAGTTCCAGGTGCTGGAGATCGTCGGCGCGCTCGACCAGCGAGGCGCCGCGGAAGCGTTGGGCTACAAGGATCTGATCGAGCTCTTCAAGCACACGGTGCGCTGGGATCCGAGAGTGTCGCGGCGGAAGCTCCGGCAGGCCAAGGCTCTCTGCCCCTCGATCACGCCCACGGGTTCGCTGATCGCCCCGGAGCTTCCGGCCGCCGCGGGCGCTATGGCCGAAGGCGAGCTGTCCGAGGACCACGTCGACGTGCTGATCGAGGCGATGGCCGATCTGCCGGTCGTCGCGGAGGAGCACGTCGTCCACTACGCACGCGAGCACGAACCCCGTTCGGCGCGGGTGTTCTGCCGCGAGCTGGCCTACCGGCTCGACCAGGACGGTCCGGAGCCGGCCGAACCGGTCCCGGCCCGGCCGAAGAACTTGCTGCGGCGGCGCTGGAGGAGTGGCAGGTACCTGCTGTCCGCCGACCTCGACGCCGAGGCGGGCGCGAAGCTGGACGCGTTGATCGACCCGCTGGCCAAGCCAGAGCCCGCCGACCCGAGGCTCGCGCCGGAACGCGAGGGCGACGCGCTGTGCGAGGTCGTCGACCTGGCCCTGCGCGCCGCGGGCGCCAGGGTCCACGGCGGGGAGCCCGTCCAGCTCACCGTCACGGTCGACTACGACAAGCTCCGCGAGTCCGCGGGCACCGCCCTGCTGGACAACGGCGAGCGCCTGCCGATGAGTCAGGTCCGCAAGATCGCCTGCGACGCGGGCGTCATCCCGCTCGTGCTGGGCGGCCGTTCCCAGGTCCACGACGTGGGCCGCAAGACCCGCACGGTCAACGCGGGCCTGCGCCGCGTCCTCGTGGCCAGGGACAAGGGCTGCGCCTTCCCCGGCTGCACCCGTCCGCCGAAGCACTGCCAGGCACACCACATCAGGTTCTGGTCCGAGGGCGGCGAGACCAACCTCGGCAACCTGGTCCTGCTCTGCCGCCGCCACCACGACCTGGTGCACCACACGGAGTGGCAGGTCGAGATGAGCGACGGCCTGCCGGTCTTCCGGCCACCCGCCTTCGTGGACCCGCAACGAAGACCGAGGACCAACCCGCTCCACGCCGCCTGACGATGACGCTCAGAAGATCCCGCCGCGGACGTCGAACACGTCCGCGAGCGGGGTCCGCGAGCCGAGCGCCAGCCGGGCGAGCACGCGCGCCTTCCGCGGGCACAACCACCCGGCCATCACCGCACCGCGAGCGATCAGGTCCGACTCGGACCCGGCGAACCCGTAGGTGCCGTGGAAGGTCGTGCCCGCCCCCGTCCGCGACGCCACCACCACCGGGAACCCGGCTCGCGACACCGCCTCCGCCATGCCCTCCGACACGTGCCCGACCCCAGCTGCCGCGAGCACGACAGCGCCGACGTCCAACACATCGAGAAGGGAGCCGTCATCATCGACAGCGCACTCCAGCAGCGGCACCACCGGCACCTCGGAAGGCCGCGGCAACGCAGCCAGCCGGTGGGCGGGGTGAAAGTACTGCGGCACGCCCTCGACCACCAGCCCAAGCGGACCGGGGAACGACTCGAACGCGCTGGGCAGGCTGCTGTGCGTCTTCCGCACCCACCGAGCGGCGTGCACCGAGTCGTTCAGCACCAGCAGCGCGCCGCGCCCCCGCGAGTTCGCGGCACCGGCCACCGCCACCGCGGCAGCGAGGTTGGCAGGCCCGTCCGCGCCGGGCAGCCCGGGATGCCGCATGGCGCCGGTGACGACGACGGGTTCGTCGTGCGGCCACAGGCAGTCGAAGAAGTACGCGGTCTCTTCGAGCGTGTCCGTGCCCTGCACGACCACGACCCCTGACGCGCCACGGGACACCTGGGCGTCGGCCCAGTCGAACGCCTTCAGCAAGGTGGCGAACGTCAGCGAGGCGCCCGGGATCGTGGCGAGGGTGGCGATCTCCCCGACCTCCAACCCCACGACGAGCTCACGCGCGCCCAGCGTCGGCGACACCGCACCGGAACCGGTCATGGTGATCGTGCCGCCGAGCGATGCCACCGCCACCCGCGAGCTCATGCCGCGCTCCCCAGCCGTCGTCGTCAGAGCCCCGCGCGCAGCTCGTCGAAGGTCGGGAACTTCGTGGCGATGTCGCTGCCCGTGAAGTTGCCGATCCACCCGTCGTCGTCGTGGAAGAACCGGATCGACACGTAGTCGGGTTCGGTGCCCATGTCGAACCAGTGCGTGGTGTTGGCGGGGACGCTCAGCAGGTCACCGGCCGTGCAGTACACCGCGTACACCTTGTCGCCGATGTGGAGGTAGAAAACCCCTGCGCCACGGGCGAAGTAGCGGTCCTCGTCGTCGTCGTGCGTGTGCTCGGCGAGGAACTTGTTGCGGAACTCGACGGCCTTCGTGCGGTACTCGTCGGTGTCGGCGGGCGCCATCTCCATGGCGTCGACGTAGGTGTAGCCCTCCGTCTCGCTGACGCGGGCGACTTCCTTCTCGTATACCTGCAAGGCGTTCTCGGCGGTCACACCGTCCACGACGGACCACCGGTGGAAGCGCACGCCGTGCTCCTTGAGCTCGGTGGCGATCTCGTCGGGGTCCGTCGTGCGGACGAGGACCTCGTCGGGGCCGGAGTCCGGCCACACCGTCAGCAGCGTCATGCGTGCCTCCCCGTAAAGATGTCCCGCGTCTCCACCTTGAAGCGCAGCAGCCACTCCAGGCATTCCAGGCGGTGCCTGGCCTGCATCAGGTCGTCGCCCCAGACGTACACGCCGTGCCGGGCCACGAGCAGCGCCGGAACGCCGGGGTCGAAGCCCTTCTCGAAGGCGTCACCCAGCTCGGTCATGTCCTGGGAGTTGCGCACGACCGGGATCACGACCTCCTCGTGGTCGCGCCGGCCGAAGCCCTTGAGCATCTCCAGGTCCCGCAGCACGACACCGCCGGGCCAGTGCTCGGCCGCGACGACCGGGGCCAGGGCGTGCACGTGCACGACGGCGCCCGCACCGGCGACGCGGGCGATCCGCGCGTGCAGGGCCGCTTCGGCGGACGGGACCTTCGGGGAGTCGACGGCGTTGCCGTCGGCGTCGATGACAACGCTGTCCTCGGCGGTGATCTCGCCCTTGTCGACGCCGCTGACGGTGACCGCCAGACGGAGCGGATCGCGTTGCAGGACAACGGAGAGGTTGCCGGAGGTGCCGCGCATCCAGCCCATCTGCGCGTAGCGGACGCACTCGCGGGCGAGCTCCGCGGTCACGAGAGCTCCCAGACCGTCGGGTGGGGCGTGAAGTCGGCGTTGCCGTACGGCTCACCGGCGCGCGCGACGCCCACCGTCTTCCAGCCCGCCTCCTGCGCCGCGTGCAGCTCGGCGGGGACGTCGCTGTAGAAGGTGATGTCGTCGGACTGCAACGTCTCGGCGATCTTGTGGTACGACGCGGCCTCGCGCTTCGGGCCGGCGTTGACCGTGTCGAAGTGGTGCTCCAGCAACGGGGTGAGGTCGCCCTCGGTGGTGTGCTTGAAGAACGCGATCTGGCCCGCCACGGAACCGCTGGAGAAGATCGCGAGCTTCACGCCGTCCTCGTGCCACTTGCGCATCGCCGGGACGACGTCCGGGAAGAACTCCGCGACCAGGTCGCCCTGCGCGTAGCCCTGCTGCCAGATGAGTCCCTGCAACGTCTTGAGGGGCGTGACCTTCTGGTCGGCGTCCATCCAGTCGTGCAGCGCCTTCACGACGTCGTCGTGGCCGGACAGCTCCTTGATCTGCCGCACGGCCTCGGCGACCACCGGGTCGTCACCGTGCTGCTCGATCCACGGCCCGAGCCGCGGGCGCGCGTAGTCGTAGAGGACGACCAGCACCTGGTCCGTCGCGCTCAGCGTGCCCTCGATGTCGAGCACGACCCACTTGCTCACCGCTGTTCTCCCTCGTAGTACTTGTCCAGCTCACCGGCGCGGAACACACCGCGGTCGGTCACGACGTCCGTGACGAACCGCGGCGGCGTCACGTCGAACGCCGGGTACAGCCCTTTCACCCGCGGCGTGGCGCTGGGCCTGCCGAGGACCTGGAGCACCTCGGCGCCGTCGCGGTACTCGATCTCCACGTGCTCCGCCGTGGGCGCCGCGTGGTCGGGTGCCTGCACCTGGGCGTGGAACGGCACGCCGAACGCGTGCGCGGCCACGGCCAGGCCCAGTGTGCCCACCTTGTTGACGACGTGCCCGTCCATGGTGACGCGGTCGGCCGCCGTGACCAAGGCGTCGACCTCGCCGCTTTGCAGGACGGCCGCGCCCATGCCGTCGGTGATGAGCGTGGTGTCGACGCCCATCTCGATCAACGTCTCCGCGGTGAGCCGCGCTCCTTGCAGGTACGGGCGGGTCTCGGTGCAGAAGAACCGCAGCGTCTTGCCCTGCTGCTGGGCCGCCCGGACCGTCTCGGTCAGGTAGAGGTCGGCCCAGCAGTGGGTCATGACGGTCGCGTTGTCCGGCAGCAGGGACGCGGTGTGCTCGCCCAGCGCCTGGCTCCGCGCGCGGTAGCGGCGGTCGCCTTCCAGGGCGCCTTCCAACGCGTGCGCGACGTCCCCGGCGGCGTCGACGTGGTCGAGGACGACATGTACCGCCTTGCGCAGGGCGTTGTTGGTGCGCCTGGTGTTCTCGATCAGCCGGCCGGTCGCGGCCAGCTCGGCGCGGGCCTCGGGGAACGGCCTGCCTTCGAGGGTGCGGGCCTTGAGCACCAGGCCGTACAGGGCGGCGAAGTACGGGCCGGAGGACTGGGTGACCATGTCCTCGATGGCCCGCGCGACGTCCTCGGCCGTGCGGCACAGCACCCAGTCGCGTTCGAACGGGAAGCTGCGGCGGTCGAGGATCAGCACACCGTCGTCGGTGAGCCGGACGGAGTCGGCGAGGACCGGCTGCATCAGCTGTACCCGGTGTGCGCGGGGCGGGCGCCGGTCAGGAAGTTCTGGCCGACCTCGCGCGCCTTGTAGACGACCGGGTCGTGCAGGGTGAGCGTGCGGGCGTTGCGCCAGAAGCGGTCCACGCCGTACTTGGCGGCGGTGCCGCGCGCACCGACCTGCTCGAAGATGCGGCTGGTGACCTCGTTGACGAGCTTGGTGCTCACGACCTTGGCCTCGGAGATGGTGACCGCCACCTCGGCGCGCTTCGCGGCGGTGAGCTCGCGGCCCAGCTCGCTCGCCTCGTGCAGCTGCCGGGCGGCCTCGTCGGCGAGCAGCCCGGCGGCCCTGGTCTGGGACACCATCTCGCCGTAGGCCGTGACGATGTACGGGTCGTCGGTGGCCGTGGCGACGCCGCTGACGAACCACGGGCGGGTCTTGGTGCGGGTGTAGTCGGCGGCCTCCTGCAGCGCGCCCTCGGCGATGGCCACGTAGAGCTGGGCGAGGACGAGCTGGAAGCCGATGGCGGCGAGGCTCAGGCGCTGGTCCTCGTCCGCCGGCTGGACCCCGAGGACCTCGGTGACCTCGACGTCCTCGAAGCTGACGCCGCCGGACGCGGTGAGGCGCTGGCCGATGTTGTCCCAGTCGTCGAGGTAGGTGATGCCGGGGGCCTTGCCGTCGAGCAGGAACGTGAGCTTCTCGCCGTTGTCGGTGCGGGTGGCGCTGACAACGATGCGGTCGGCCACGGAGGCGCCGGTGGCGAAGGTCTTGCGGCCGTTGAGGCGGAAGCCGTCGCCGGTGGGGGTGAGCTCGAGCGCGGCGTCGAGGGGGTTGCTGACGCCCGCCCAGAACTGGTCGGGTTCGCGGCTGAACGGGACGTCGAACAGGCCGCTGCGCCACACCTGGAGGTAGTGGTAGCCGAGGAGGTGGCCGATGTTGGCGTCGGCGGCGCCGATGATCCGGCCGATCCGCTGCTGGACGGACCAGTCGTCGACACCGAGCAGACCGCTCTGGCGGAGCAGCTCGACCTCTTTGGCGGGTGGCTGGTTGGCCCGGTCCCTGTCGGCCGCGTCGGACCTGAGCGTCGCCGCCACGTCGTGCGCGACGTCCAGCCAGTTCGTCATCCCTGCTCCTCTCACCGGTACCCGGTCCAACTTACTTCTTCACACCACCGGGCTAACCACGATGTGAGAGAGGTCGTCCACTGCCAGAATTCGCGCGCACCCCGCTCTGGCGGGGGTATCGACATCTAGGGAGCAACCGGTATGGCGCAGGGCACCGTGAAGTGGTTCAACGGCGAGAAGGGCTTCGGGTTCATCGAGCAGGACGGCGGTGGTCCGGACGTGTTCGTGCACTACTCGCAGATCCAGGGCAACGGCTTCAGGTCGCTCGAAGAGAAGCAGCGCGTGGAGTTCGAGATCGGCCAGGGTCAGAAGGGACCGCAGGCGCAGGCTGTCCGCGCGGTCTGACCGCGCTCTCGCGGGAGCCCGTCCGGCGCTGCGGCCGGGCGGGCTCCCCCGCGTCGGGGACCTGCCAGGGAAACGGCCTCTGAGCTGCGGCGATCGGAAATTGTCAGACCCCTCTGCCATGGTGATCACCAGAGCTCGTGAGAGCACCGGAGAAGATCGAAAGGCAGGGTCCGACGTGCGTGTTGTCGCCTCGTTCCGCGGTGGTCGCCTCTACCCCTCCGCTCGCGCCGCGCGGCCGGTGGGGCACTCGCTCGGGGGCGCCTGCCAGCCCGGCGGGGTGCTGCGTCCGGTCAGCGCCGACCCGCGGCGGCGGCCGTCGAGCGGTCGGCCGTGACAGCGGTGTCGGCGACGGCGGTGGCAACCGAGGGAGTCGAACCCTGCGCGGCTTGTGAAGGCGGCGCTCAGTACCGGCCCTAACCCTTCGGCTGGGCGACGGCTGCCGTGGAGTTGTCTCTCCATGAGTGGAAAGTGGCTCTCCATTACTAGAGAGTGGCTTTCCGCACCGGGGATACCCGTGGTGTCGACTGTTCACACAGCTGAAGCTGTTTCATGTTCTATCTTCGCCCTCGGGTGGGGAGACGCGCTGGCACCTGACGCCGGTCGTGCCGCGGACCGCGCCGATGCCCGCCGATCCCCGGCTCGACATCCACCACCTGGGCGGCCGGTGCGGCCCGGCAGCTCGGCACATACGTGTACAGGCCGTAGCTCAAATCGTGGGAGTTGTACGCTCCGCGCATGGCCTCGATTCTGTTCACGCGCGGAGCGCCCTCTCTCGACATCATCGACCAGGAGGGTCTGCGCGAAGCGGCGCAGAAAGCCTTCACGGACGACCCGGGCGGTTCGTTCGCGTACGGCACGAGCGTCGGCTACGTGCCGCTGCGCGCCTGGATCGCGGAGCAGCACGGTGTCGAGCCGGAGCAGGTGCTCGTCACCAACGGGTCGATGCAGGCGGACGCGTTCCTGTTCGAGCTGCTCGTGCAGCCCGGTGACGACGTGGTGGTCGAGGCGCCGACCTACGACCGCACGCTGCTGAACCTGCGCCAGCGCGGCGCGAAGATCCACGCGATCGAGCTGGAGACCGACGGCATCAACGTCGACGCGCTCGAGCAGCTGCTGGAGAGCGGTGTGCGGCCGTCGCTCGCGCACATCATCCCGAACTTCCAGAACCCGGCCGGCTACACGCTGTCCGAGGCGAAGCGCGCGCGGCTGCTCAACCTCGCGGCGAAGTACGACTTCGTGCTGTTCGAGGACGACCCGTACATCAAGGTGCGGTTCGAGGGCGAGACGCTGCCGACGATGCTCTCGCAGGACAAGAACGAGAAGGTCGTCTACGCGTCGTCGTTCTCGAAGACGATGGCGCCCGGCATCCGCTGCGGCTACCTGGTCGGTCCGAAGGCGACGATCAAGAAGATCCAGGACATCGCCACCACCACGTACATCTCGCCGAACATGGTGGCGCAGTCGATCGTGAACTCGTACTGCCGTTCGGGTCGCCTGGAGGAGTCGGTCGCGAACGTCCGCACGGCGCTGCGTGCGCGCAGGGACGCTCTCGTCACGGCGCTGCGGCGCGAACTGCCCGAGGCGGTCTTCACGGCGCCGCAGGGCGGCTACTTCATGTGGGTCGAGCTGCCGGGTGTGTCGATCGAGAAGCTCGCCCCGGTCGCCAAGGAGCACGGCGTCGAGTTCGTGAAGGGCTCCGACTTCCTGCTGGAGGGCTGCGACAACGAGGTGCGCCTCGCGTTCTCCGGTGTCACGCCGGAGCAGATCGACGAGGGCATCACCCGCCTCGCCGCCGCGGTCCGCTCACTCTCCTGATCCGCGCTTCCGGGTGCTCCGGCAGCGCACGTCGCTGCCGGAGCACCTGAGCCGTGCGCCACATCCCTGGCAGGGCGGCGTGCGACCAGATATTGTGTACACAAATGATTAGTACACCAAGCATCCCGGGAAACCCGCTCGAGCTCGAGCGGCAGGTCTGCTTCGCCCTCGCCGTGGCCTCCCGCACGGTGATCGCGGTGTACCGGCCCATCCTGGAACCGCTGAACCTCACCCATCCGCAGTACCTCGTGATGCTGGCGCTGTGGGAACGGTCGCCGCGCACCGTCAAGGACCTCAGCGCCGCGCTCCAGCTCGACCCCGGCACGCTCAGCCCGCTGCTCAAGCGGCTGGAGGCGGTCGGCTACGTGGAGCGCCAGCGCGACAAGACGGACGAGCGCGCGCTCGCGGTCACCCTCACCGAGGCGGGGCAGCAGCTCCGCGACGAGGCGCTGAAGATCCCCTTCAAGGTCGTGGAGCAGCTGGACATGTCGTTCGAGGAGCTGGCACAGCTGAACCAGGTGCTGCACAAGGTGATCGCGAAGGCGACGCGATGAACCCCGCGCTGAAGGTCTGGTACTACGCGGGTGGCCGCGTGCCGCAGAAGTACCGCGAGTTCGTCTACGACGACGTGACCGGTCCGAAGTGGTTGGTGCGCTTCACCGTTCGCAGTCTCGTGCAGGTGACGCCGCTCACAACCGCCATCACCCTCGCACTCGTGTTCGGACTCGGGTCGCCGTGGCCGCTCGCAATCGCTTGCGGCGCACTGGGTTTCGTCGTGGGTCTGTACTTCGCGCTGTCATACGCACCGGAAAGCGTGGATTACCGCCTCACGAAGTACGGGTATCCACGAGGGACGGCCACCGAAGGCCGCAAGGAGCGCAACTTGGAGCGCGACCGCGAACGACAGGCGAAGTACGACGCCGTCTGGCGGCAATCGGAAGGGTAGGAAGCTCATGGCCTTGGTGACCGAGAAGTTCGAGTTCACGAGGCCGCAGGTGCTCACCCTCTCAGCAGGCTCGCTGCAGCTGTTGTTCGGCTGGCTCGACCTGTTCGGACTGGACCCGAACTACCACGTCATCCAGATCGGCGTCGGCGTGCTCGGCCTCGTCATGGCGTGGCGCCTCCAGCATGCGCGCGTGTACGGGCTGTTGCTGCTGGTGGGTTTCGGGATGCTGGCCCTGTCGTCCGACGACGTCACGACCGAGGGTTTCCTCGCCGTCCGCACCGCGTTGATCGGTCTCGTCATCCTGCTGGCCAGGCCGGCGAGGGAAGGCCGGTCGTGGTGGGCACGGCGCTGACCGACTGCAGCGCGGTGAGGGTCGCGTAGCCCTCGTCCAGCAGCGCCGCGTCGGAGCCGGGGGTGGGGTCGTCCTCCGAGTAGACGTGGACCAGCTCCACCTCGTTGTCGCCCACGTCGTCCACCCGGCTCTGCACGGTGCCGAACCGGGCCAGGTCCGCCCAGCGCAGCCCGCGCACCTGCGGGACGTTCGGCACGTTCAGCGAGAGGACTGTCGCGGCGGGCATGTCGAGCAGCGCGGGCAGGACGGCGCGCACGGCCACCGCCGCGTTGTCCCACAGCGGGTCGGGCGAGTCCAGTCCCACGTCGAGCGAGACCGCCAGCGCCGAGACGTCGTTGACCTGGGCGGTCAGCGCCGCGCCGACGGTGCCGGAGTGCACGACCGCGCGGCCGACGTTGGCGCCGAGGTTCACTCCGGACAGCACGACGTCCGGCTTGCCGCCGAAGCCTCCCCGGCACGCGATCAGCGAGATCAGGCCCGGATGCGCGGCCACGGCGTACGCCTCGGCGTCCAGGCCGGGCAACGAGCGGCGTTCGCTGACCACGCGGCCGGTGTCCCCGACCGCCGCCACCGACGCGCTCGTGCCGCTGGCCTGCACGGACGGGGCGGCGACGACGACGTCGAGGCCGCAGTCCACGGCCGCGAGCGCCAGCGCGAGCAGGCCGGGTGAGTCGATTCCGTCGTCGTTCGTGATCAGCGCCCGCATCCGCTCATTCCTCGATCGGCTCCAGTTCCACGCGCTTGCTCAGCTCGCGCACAGCGTCACCGCTGCCGCTGCCGAGGCCGTGACGGGTCACGTTCACCGCGCCCGCCGCGGCGCCGAGCTTCACCGCGTCCTCCAACGACATACCCAGTGCGAGGCCCGCTGAAATCCCCGCGGTCATGGAGTCGCCGGCGCCACGCGTGTCGACTGGCTCCAGCTTCGGCATCCGCACGAGGTAGAGCTGGCCCTCCAGCAGCGCGAGCGCCGGTTCGTCCGCGCGGGAGACGACGACGCCGTGCACGCACGACTCGGCGATCTCGCGGGCCTTCTCGATCAGTTTGGGCAGCTCCTCCTCGCCCAGTTCCTCGTGTGAGACCTTGACGACGTGCGGGCCGCCGCGGACGGCCTCGGCGAGCCGGTCGCCGGCCAGGTCCACGATCACCCGGCAGCCGTTGCTCGTCAGGTCGGAGGTGAGGCGGAAATACGTCTCGTGGGGCAGCACGCGGTCGTCGGAGGGGCCGCTGAGCACGGCGGTGCCCGCGCGGATGCCCTCGACCAGAGCGAGCTCGTAGACGTCGTCGAGCTCGTGCCGGGACAACGCGTCCGGCAGCATCTCGACCATCTCGGAACGGCTGCCGTCACGGCGGTCGTGCACGTAGGCACCGTTGCGCGCGGCGACATCGCGTGCGCGCAGGTCCACGTGCTCGCCTTCCAGCAGCGTTTTCAGCACACGGCCGGTTTCGCCGCCGAACGTCGAGCACACGACGGCCTCGACGCCGAGAGCGGCGATCATCCGGGACTGCCAGAAACCCTGGCCGCCCGCGTGCAGGTGCACGTCGGGCTCACCGTCGAGGTCCTCGACGGTGACGGTCAACTGAGGGGACGGGGCAAACACGGCAACTCGGGCATCCACGGCATTCTGTTACCCGAACGGGGCGGGCGTTATTCACCCACCCCGTTATCGAGGTCACGCCCCGGAGTCGCTCAGCAGACGCCGTCGTCGCGCCAGACACCCCACTGTCCGGTCGTGCCGGGCTCCTCGCCCTGCGTCCACCACTTCGCGGTCCACCGGTGGCCGCCGTGCGAGACGACGGTGCCGCCGGTGTAGACCTTCGACCGCTCCCACGCGGGCTGCGGGCACGGGACGGGCTGCTGGCCGCCGGTGTCCCACGGGACCTGCGCCGACCGGTAGAAGTTGATGCCCATCGTCGTCCAGCGCGGGGCCTGGTTGCCCAGCCGCACCTTGAACTGCTCCCAGTCGTGAGTCGACCACGGCGACCAGCCGAGCTCGGCGTGCCCGGCGAGCCGCGGGAACGCCATGAACTCGATGTCCTGCGACGTCACCAGCGTCTCCGTCCACAGTGGAGCCTCGACGCCGAGGACGGCGGACTCCGGGACGCCGTTGAGGTGCGTGCCGGGGTTCCAGTTGTAGGCGTCCTGGACCTCGATGAGGCCCGCCCACGAAAGCCCCAGCGGCGTGCCGGCGTGGTACTTCTGGTCGATGTACGCCTTGTTCGCGGGCGACATGATGACCTTGTGGCCGCGCGCCGCCGCAGCCTGGACCACCGCGTTGGTCGTGGTGGTGCCCCAGTACTGCGGGATCGTCGCGGTGTCGCTCGTGGTCTTCACGAACTCGTGCCAGCCGAGCGCCGTCTTGCCGTACTTCTTCACGATCGGCAGGACGCGGTTCATGAACGTCTGGTAGTCCGCGTCGGGCGTCGAGTGCGCTTCGTCGCCGCCGATGTGGAAGTACGGGCCGGGGGTGAGCGCCGCGATCTCCCGCACCACGTCCTCGACGAACTGGTAGGTGATCTCCTTGCCGACGCACAGCGACGAGTAGCCGACCTCGATGTCCGTGCGCAGCGGCGGGGCCTGGCCGTCGCAGTTGAGCTCCGCGTACGAGGCGAGCGCCGCGTTGGTGTGGCCGGGCATGTCGATCTCGGGGATCACCGTGATCTTGCGGGCCGCCGCGTACCGCACGATCTCGCTGTACTGCGCCTTCGTGTAGTAGCCGCCGGGTCCGCCGCCGACCTGCGTGCTGCCGCCGTAGGTGGTCAGGCGCGGCCAGCTGTCGATCGCGATCCGCCAGCCCTGGTCGTCGCTCAGGTGCAGGTGGAAGTAGTTGATCTTGTACAGGGCCAGCTGGTCGATGTACCGCTTCACCGCCGCGACCGGGTGGAAGTGGCGGGCCACGTCGAGCATCGACGCGCGGTACGCGAACCGCGGGTGGTCGACGACCTGCACACCCGGCACGGTCCACGGGCCGGGCTGCACGGTCTTGCTCTCCACGGCGGCAGGCAGCAGCTGCCGCAACGTCTGCACGCCCGCGAACAGGCCCTCGGTCGTGTTCGCACGCAGCACGACGGCGTTCGCGGCGACGTCGAGCTGGTAGCCCTGCTGCCCGACCGTGCCCGGCGCTCCGGACAGCAGCAACGAGATGCCGTCCGACGGCGTGCCGGTCGTCTCGGACACGGGCAGCGCGTAGCCGGTGGAGGGCCGCAGGACTCCGGCGAGGAACGCGCCGACGTCCTTCGCCGCCGGGGCCGTGTAGATCTTGGCCGACGCCGCCAGCGTGTGCGTGACACCGGCTCTGGCCTGCACCGACACCGGGGCGGGCACCAGGCTCCGCAGCGGCTCCGCTGCTTGCGACTGCACGCTCACGGACAACGCCGCTGTGAGAGCGACGACCGCGGCGAGAACGCGAGTTCTCACGACTCCTCCTCAACGAGTCGGGGGCGGCGGCCCTGCGTCCAGCGTGGTCACACCGCCTGGTGCCGTCAATGGTCTGGGCCAATTTCGCCCGACCGGGCACCTCCGCCGAGGTTCGGTTCCCCTCAGTACACGGGCAGGGCGAAGCTGTTCACGACGCTCGCGAACTCGTCGGTGGGCGCGCCGCCGTTCGCCTGGTTCTTCAGCGCCATCTCCTGGTTCGCCGTCACGTACGGCCGCAGCACCTCCTCGTACCGCCGGAACCCGCCTGCCGGGTCCTTCGCCAGCTCGCCGGCGAGCACGTAGGCACCGACCAGCGCCATGCTCGTGCCCTGCCCGGACAGCGGCGACCCGCAGTAGCCCGCGTCGCCGAGCAGCACGACGTTGCCGCTCGACCAGCTGTCCATCCGGATCTGGCTCATCGAGTCGAAGTGGAAGTCCGGCGCCTCCCACATGTGCTTCAGCGCGGTCGGCCACACCCAGCCCGCGCTCTCGAACTTCTCGGCCAGCAGCCGGCGCTGGGCGTCGGCGTCGCGGTGGTCGAACGCCGTCACGCCGGTGAAACCCATGTAGACACGGCATTCCGCGTTGTCACGGGCGCTCATGACGCCGCCGCCGATGACCTCGCCCTGCTGGAACGTCTGCCAGTGGTCGAGGCCGAGGAAGTTCGGCGCGGTGAAGACCGCGAGGTTCGTGCCGAGGTGGCTGATGAACCGCTCCTCCGGCCCGAAGACGAGCCCGCGGACGTTGGAGTGCAGGCCGTCCGCGCCGACGATGACGTCGAAGTCGCGCGGAGCGGCGTTCTCGAAGGTGACGCGGGTGCCGTCGATCGACGTGATCGTGTCGTCGAACAGGTACTCGACGCCCTCGGTGACCTCGAAGAGCATCCGCACGAGGTCGTCGCGCAGCAGCTCGACGTCGGGGTTCGACAGGTCGCCACCGCTGAGGGTGTGCGTGGTGGAGCGGTGCAGCTCGTTGCCGTCGGCGTCGACGACGTTCATGCCGCGCATGTTCGTGCCGCACGAGCGCAACCTGTCGCCGAGGCACATGCGCTCGACAACCTCCAGCGCGGGACCGCGCACGTCGATGGCCTGGCCGCCAGGCCGCGGGCCGCGGGCGCGCTCCACCACCGTGACGGCGAAACCGCGGCGGCGCAGCCAGTAGGCCAGCGCCGGGCCGCCGATGCTGGCGCCGGAGATCAGGACGTTCGTCATGGTGTTCCCCCTGTGGGTCGGTGTGTGACCCACAAGGTGCCGGGCGGCGCTGACCACCGGCTGACCGTGCGCCGTCAGCGCCTGACAGCGCTCAGTGCTTGACGGCGCTCAGGGTTTGACGGCGACCCCCGCGAACGGGACCTCGTTGATCGCCGGGTTCGCCGCGAAGTCGCCCTCGCCGTCCGGCCGCCACGACGGGCACCCGACGAGGCCGGGGTTCACCAGGTCGAACCCCTCGAAGTACGCCAGCACCTCGTCGTGGGTGCGCGGGAACGCCTGGTTCGCGCTGCTGCGCACGTTGTACGCCTGCACGGCCTCGTCCATGCCGTCGGGCTTGGCCTCCGCCGACGCGTGCGACAGCGCGAGGAAGCTGCCGGGCGCCAACCGGTCGCGGTACCGCGCCACGAGTCCCGCCGGGTCCCACTCGTCCGGGACGAAGTGCAGCACCAGCAGCATGAACAGGCCCACCGGCTGGTCGGGGTCGAGGAGCTTGCGCGCCGGGTCCGCGTCGAAGATCGCGTCCACGTCGCGCAGGTCCGCCTGCACCACGGCCGTGTTGCCGTTGCCCGCGAGGATGAGCTCGCTGTGCGCCACCGCGACCTCGTCGCGGTCGACGTAGACCACCCGGCAGTCGGGCGCCTCGGCCTGCACGATCTCGTGCAGGTTGCCGACGGTCGGGATGCCGGAGCCGATGTCGAGGAACTGCCGCACGCCGCTCTCGACCATGTGCAGCGCGGCCCTGCGCAAAAACGACCTGTTCAGCCGCGCGGCATCGCGGACGCCGGGCATGATCTGCAGGATCTTCTCCCCCAGCGCGCGGTCCGGGGCGAAGTTGTGGCCGCCTCCGAGCCAGTAGTCGTACACCCGTGCCGGTGACGGCACCGTCGTGTCCACACCCGGCGGTACCCACCCGAGGTCGCTGCTCACCGGGTGAGCGTATCCGTGCGTGCCAGGACGGTCGACCGGCGCACGCCTCCGTTCGTGTGCATCTGCTCGCCACCGCCGAGGCGCACCCCCTAGGTTGTTCGGGGTCGTTCGAGAAGGTGAACCCGTGAAACTTCTTCCCGTTCTCGCCGCGGTGCTGGCGATGAGCTCGCTGACGCCCGCCGCCCACGCCGCCGGTGCCGACTGCACCATCACCACCGTCCCGGTGTCCGGTCCCCTCGGCGGCACCGCCACGATCTCCGGGCAGCTCTGCACACCCGCCGGCGCGAACCCGCGGTCGATCCAGCTGCTGGTGCACGGCGGCACGTACAACCGCGCCTACTGGGACCTGCCCGGCGTGCCGGAGTCCTATTCGTACCAACGGAACATGGCGCGCGAAGGCCGTGCGACGTTCGCCGTGGACCGGCTCGGCGCCGGTGCCTCCTCGCACCCCGCCAGCCTGCCGCTGCTGATCTCCGCCGAGGCGCGCTCGATGCACGAGGTCGTGCAGCACCTGCGAGCCGGACGGGTCGGCGGCACCGCGTACGAGAAGGTCGTCATCGTCGGGCACTCCGTCGGGTCGGGCATCGTGGCCGCCGAGGCCGCGACCTACCGCGACGTCGACGGCGTCGTGCTGTCCGGCATGACTCACCTGCCCGCCGTCCCGGTGCTCGCACTCGGTGCGGCGCTGGGACTTCAGCCGGTGTTCCTCGACGACCTGCTCGCCCGGCTCGGCAGCGACCCGCTGTACTTCACGACCCGGCCGGGCGCGCGGTCCGCGTTGTTCTACGCGATGGACGCCGCCGACCAGCTCGTCGTCGACGCCGACGAGCTGACCAAGGACCAGGTCTCCGTGCCCGGCATGGGAACCGTGGCGGTGTTCGGCATCGTCCTGCCCTCCACGCACGGCATCGACGTGCCGGTGTTCCAGGCCGTCGGCTCGCGGGACGCGCTGTTCTGCGGGCTCCTGGCGTTGCGGGACTGTTCGAACGCCGCGAGCCTGCGCGCCCAGGAAGCCCTGTACTACCGGCCGCAGGCACAGCTGCGGACGTACGTGCTGCCCGGTGCGGGACACTCGCTCGCCCTGCACCGCAACGCCGAGGACTACCGCGACGCCACCCGGTCGTGGCTCAGCTCGACACTCGGGATGTGAGGCGCAGCGCGGACGTGCCCAGGCCGGACGGACCCTGGTGGAAGACCGGGAACATGCCCGCGTCGTCGTAGCGGCTGGTCTGCTCGTGCCAGTGGATGATGCCGATGATCCAGTCCTTCAGCTCGTCCGCGTACCTCGTGAGCCCAGCACGGGCCGAGGCGTCCAGGGCGAGGTCGTCGAACATCCGCGGCAGGTCGGTCTCGACGGACCTGACGAACTGGTCGAGACGGGCGTCCATCAACGCGTACGCGATCTCGAACGCGCGTTTCTGCGGCACCTGGAGGAAGTTCTCGACGACGCGCACGATGTTGTGCACCTCACCCTCGTACTGCGTCTCCTTCCGGTACGAGAAAACGTCGTTGAGCATCGTGCAGTAATCCATGGCGGACCGTTCCATCGTCTGCACGACCCGCGTCTGCCACAGGTGCGTCGGAACCGTCGCGGAATGCGAGAAACGGCTGAGCGACGTCGTCAGCTCCGAACCGAACGTGCTGCGCCGCATTTCCACGTAGTCGACCGGGTCCGGAATGCGGTTGTGGTGCATGTTGACGACTTCCCACACCCAGCTGTCGAGCATCGCCTCCACGGTCGTGCGGAACGTGGCGCGGAACGACGGCGTCATCGGCGCGGCGGTCCGCTGCCACAGGTCGGCCAGCGACCGCTCCATCGCGTTGGCGGGGACGACGGTCTGCACCAGGTCGAGCGGCATGCACTCCTTGAGCCGCGCGGTCTCCGTCTTCAGCCCGGCCAGGTCGCGCGTCTTGCCGAACCAGAGCGGATAGGCGTCGTCGGCGTAGGTGCCCCAGGTGAGCCAGCAGCCGGACAGGAACAGCTCCTGCTCGGTCGCGTCCGGGTCGATGCCCGCCGAGCACAGCGGGAAGTCGAAGCCGCGCAGCCCGTCCTCGTCCCACACGCCCTCGCTGGTGAAGCCCTGCTCGACGGCCCAGTGCGCGACGTCGTCCCTGGCCCGGTCGAGGTGCGGGCTCAGCGACAACGGGAACGGCACGTCGAACGACGGCAGCTCGTACGGCTCGACGACCTTGGGCGTGCTGGTCAGCTGGCGCAACCGCTGCGGCATCGTGCGGGCGTAGGAGCCGAGGATGCTCGCCGCAGACATGCCGAGCGGCACGCCCCTGTTCATGTACCGCGACGACCGCAGGTGCCACTCGTGGCCGCCCGCCTGCCAGTCCTGCAAGCCCTTCACGTACCCCAGCACGGCCGCACGGCCCGCCGGGTCGACGGAGTGCTCCTCCAGCAGGATCGGCACCTCCGTGAGCGCCGTGTGCTCGAACTGGTGCAGACGGGACGTGAGCAGGTCGTTGACGGCCTCCGCGGCCTCCTGCGTGGGCAGGCCGAGGAACTTCTCGAACACCAGCACGCCGTTGGACAGCTCGCCCTCGTCGAGCACCTCGCGCTCGTAGGAGAACAGGTCGTTGCGCAGGTGCACGGCGTCGCTGAACGTGTCGCGGAGGACCCTGACCGGCCTGGTGCGGGCGATCCGGGCCGGCAGCTCCAGCCCCACGGCGTGCTCGACGAGGTTCGCGCTCCACGGCGCGCCCCCGACCTTGCGGCGCATCTCGACGTACTCGATCGGGTTCGACAGCCGCTTCGCGCTGATGTTGTGCAGCTCCCACATCGACTCGTCGAGCAGGTGCTTGGTGTTCTCGGCGAACCGCTCGCGCCAGTCGCGGGAATGCGCGGGGACCGTGCGCCGCCACAGGTCGGCCAGGCCCTTCTCGACGGGGTTGGCGGGCTCTTCGGTGATGACACCGGTGACGGGCATGAACAGCCGCAGCCGGTCGAGGTACGCCTGCGCGCCCTGGACGTCCGGGTTGCGCTTGTAGAGCTCGACGAAGTGGTCGTCGAAGTAGAAGACCCAGACGTACCAGTCGGTGATGAGGTCGAGCGTCTCGCCGTCGCAGTCGGGGTGGGTGTAGGCGCAGAGCAACGCGTAGTCGTGCGCCTCCAGGTCCTCGGCGGTCCAGATGACGGTCCCGTGCTGCGGGACGTCGACCATGTCCATCTCCCGCGCCCACTCCCGCGTGTGCGCACGGGCGCGGTCGAGGTTCGGGTTCAGCCGGGCCGGGAAGGGCGTGTAGAACTCCGGCAGCTGGAACGGCTGCAATGGGACCTCCGAGCGTTGCGCGTGACGCGGTGAACGCAACCAGGCCGCGGCTCGGACACGCCAGATGGTGCGACCATGATCCACACGGGGGTGGAGTTCTGTCGCCCGTTCAGAGGAACCGGTGTGCGCCGGCGAGCACTCAGCGCACGAGTGACCCGGCGCTCAGCTTCACCGCAAACGGGAATTGCAGCTCGACGATCTCGTCACCGTCCGACCGCGCCTGTTCCGCGTACACCCCGTTCTCCAGGTGCAGGCACCGCAGCCACGGGGCGTCGTAGTCGATCATCCAGTAGTTCTCGCACCCGACCTCCTGGAACTTCGCCCGCTTGAGCTCCAGGTCCACGTGCCGGGTCCGCGGCGACAACACCTCGACCGCCAGCACGGGCGGCCCCATGAGCGCCTGCCGCGTGAACTGCTCACGCCGCCCCACCACCAGGTCCGGGATGAAGACGGTGTCGTCGGCGAGCACGACGTCGACCGGAGCGGGCAGGACCTCGAGCTCCGGAGGGCAGACAGCGGTCAGCGCCACCAGCAGGCGGGCGACCACGCGCTGGTGGACCGGGCGGGGTGACGGGCTCATGACCAGCACCCCGTCGACGAGTTCGAAACGGTGCCCGTCATCAGGCATCGCCTCCAGGTCCGCCCACGTCAGCGGCCTGCCGTGGGGAAACGTCGGGACACCACCCATGGTGCGTTCCACCCCCTGGTCGAGGCCACCGTCCGCCGGAGCGGACCCGGCGATGCCATTAGACAAGACTGGTCCGATTCGCACGACTCGCAAGCCCCTTTTGGCCGACCCCGCACCACTGCACGCACACCCGCCCGTCACCACCGTCCCGCAGGGTGAGCAGCGGCTGGTCCAGCCGTGAAGGCGGCCACCCGGACGGAGCAGCACGATGGTCTCAACCGAACAACCGGCTAATTTATGATCAATTTTCGGGCGATTTTCGATAACGCCGCCACCCGAGCCGATTGCCCGCGAAAGCGACCCTAACCGAATCTCCTCCACCAGCCAAGCACTCGCTTGGAGCAATAGCGCGTCCCGACTTCACGGAATGCGCCCGCGCATTTCCCGCTGGCCCGTGTGATCGGGGTGGGGACGGCGTGGGGACGGCCCGTCCCACCCTCGGTGGCACCACCACCGAGGGGAGCCGGGGATGCGCACCGCGAAGGACCGAGCAGCTCAGTACACCGCGTTCGCGTTGGTGGCGGCGGGAGTCACGGCGATGGTGCTGCTGGCGCTGTGGCTCTAGCCAGAGCCGACTGCGCGAAGGCGATGCCACGGGGCTGGTGGCTGCTTCCGGCGGCCGCCACCGCCGCCTCGCCGTACCGGACGGCGGCCTCCCGGTCCCCGCTCGCCAGGTGCGCGAGGGAGAGCTGCGCGAGCAGCCGGTGCTCACTCCACCAGCGGCGCACCTTCACGAGCTCCAGGCACCGCCGCAGGTGACCGATCGCCGCGGCGGGACGGCCGTCCGCCTGGGCCGAGATCGACAGCGCCAGGTGCAGCGATATCTGCCCGACGTGGTCGCGCGCCCTCTCCATCGCCGCCAGCACCGCTTGGTCGTCCGGCAGGTTCGTGTAGCCCCTGCACAGGCTCGCCACCTCGCGCGCCAGTTCTCCCGCGGCGGCGAGGTCGCCCATCTCGTAACGCCAGTAGGCGAACTCGCCGAGGGCGAGCGCCTGCCCCCGCCGGTCACCGGACTCGCGGTAGGCGTCCAGCGACTTCTCCATGCACGCCAGGCACTCGTCGTCCTGGAAGGTGTCGAAGTGCACGTGCGCGATGTTGTGCAACGTCACCGCGACTTCGAGGATGTCGCCGTGGTCGGCCACCAGCGCGAGAGCCTCGCGCATGTGCGCGAGAGCCTGCTCGGGCCGCCCCAGCTCGGCGTGGTTGATGCCGATGTTGTGCAGCGCGTTGGCCACCCCGGCCGGCGCGTCCACCTGCCGCATCAGCACGAGCCCGCGTTCGAAGTGCTCCATCGACTTGTCGTACTCGCGCCGCTCCCGCGCCATCATGCCGAGCAGGCCCAGCACCGACGCCTCACCGCCCAGGTCCCCGATCTGCGCCATGAGGCCGACCGCCTCGCGCAGATGCTCCTCGGCCTTCGGGTCGCCGTCGTCCATGTACGCGGCCCCCAGACCGCGCAACGCCTCCGCACGTGCCTTCAGGTCACCGAGAGCACGCGCGGCGGCCAGCGCGACGCTCTGCAGCTCGACTCGCTCACGACCGGACCCGTGCAGCAGCAGGTGGTGCGCGAAACGCTGGGGCAGCTGCCACGCGTGCCGGTAGTGGCCCTCGTACGCGGCGAGGTACACCGCCGCCTTCAGGTTCAGCCGCTCCGCCTCCTGCCACGCGAGCGCCTCGACCGTGGTGGCGAAGACCGGCCGGTCGACCGGCTCGTAGGTGACGGCAGAGGGGAACCTCGGCCGCCCCGGGTCGATCCGGCGGGTGGAGTCCTCCGCACCGAGCAGGTAGTGGTCGAGGATCCGGGTGATCGCCTCGGTCCTCTCCTCCGGCTCGACCGACGCCTTGGCGTGGTCGGCGAGCAGGTCGTGGAACCGGTAGCGGCCGTTTTCCTTCTGCTGCACCAGATGCACGTCCAGCAGCTCGTCCAGCACCCGCTCGGCCTCCGCCCGCGTCGAGCCGATCACCGCGGCGGCCAGGTAAACGTCCCAGTCCTCCCCCGTGTGCAACCCCAAGCGCCGGAACAACTTCCGCTGCTCACCCGTCAGCTGCTGATAGGACAACGCGAACGCGCCCGCGACACTCCGCTCCCCAGCCGCCAGCTCGGGCAGCCGCTGCTCGGTCAACCGACGGATGACGTCCCGCGCCGCCCAAGCGGGCCGTGTGCGCCACCGCGCACCCACAATTCGCACCGCCAGCGGCAGGTACCCGCACAGCCGCACGATCGCCCGGCGTTCCTCCACACTCCCCTTGTCGCCCACGATGTTCCCGAGCAGACCCAGTGCGTCCTCTTCGGACAGAACGTCCAACGACACCGTGTGCGCGACATCAAGGTCGACCAGCCGCCGCCTGCTGGTCACGAGCACCAGCCCGGCACCAGGCAACAAGGGCCGGACCTGGGCGGCGCTGCCCGCGTTGTCGAGCACCACGAGCGCCTTCCGGTGCGCCATCTCCGCCCGCCACCGAGCAGCCCGCGCGTCCACCCCGTCCGGTATCTCCTGCGCCGGCACGCCCAACGCCGTCAACAACTCCAGCAGCGCGTCGGACGGCGTCCGGGGCTCGACACCGGCCGTGTACGAATGCAGGTCCACGAACAGCTGGGCGTCTGGGAACCGTGCCGCCAACCGGTGCGCCGCACGCACGGCCAACGTCGTCTTGCCGATGCCCGCCATGCCGTCGATGGCCGTGATGGCAACACCTCCGGACGGCACGGCCGCCAGGACATCTTCCAGATCTCCGGCTCGCCCGGCGAAGTCGGCGATGTCACCGGGCAGGTCGTTGCGCGCACGCGGCCGGTTGTCGGCGGTCAACACCTGCCGATGCGCCAGCTGCAGGTCCTTGCCGGGATCAAGCCCCAGCTCATCCGCGAGCCGCCGCCGAACGTCCTCGTACGCCTGCAACGCCTCCGTCTGCCGGTCACACCGGTGCAGCGCGACCACGAGCTGCGCCCACATCCGCTCCCTGGTGGGATACCGCCCGGTGAGCGCACGCAGCTCCGCCACCAACTGCTCGTGCCGCCCGCAACGCAGATCCTCCTCGATCCGCGCCTCCAGCGTCGCGAGGTACTTCTCCGTCAACCCAGGCACGTGGTCGCGTTCCAGCGCGTCGCACCCGATGTCCGAGAACGGCCGCCCGCGCCACAACGCCAACGCCTCACGCGGCGGCAGCGTCTCGAACCGATGAACGTCGACCTCCTCAGGCCGGACGTCCAACAGATACCCACCGGGCTTCGTCAGCACCAGCCCGGGCGCACCGAGGTCCTCCCGCAACCGCCCGACCGCCGTCTGCAACGCGTTTCGCGACCCACCGGCCAGCTCGACGAGCTCGTCCACCCCGACCACCTGCCCTGGCCGCATCAGCAGGGCCGCGAGCACGATCCGCCGCTTCCCCACCGGAACGAGCACCCGCCGCCCGCCGACCACCACCTCCAGCGGGCCGAGCAGGCAGAACGACCTCACCCCCACTGGCCCCAGTGCACAACCTCGTCGAAGGGCCGCCGCTGCCGGGTCCGAGGCGACGCCCCGTCCGACACCCCCGTCTCAGCGGGATGCCCGATGGCGATCACCCCGATCGGCGAGTAGCTCTCCGGCACCCCGAACTCCGCCCGGATCGCAGGCCACTCGTCCCGGCTCGTCCCGAAGAACACGGCCCCCAGCCCCTCGTCCACCGCCGTCTGCAGGATCAGCAACGCGGCCATGCCCGTGTCGATGTCCCAGTAGGGCACGGGCCAGTGGTTCTCGTCGCGGTCGGTCCACCCCTTGTCGGCCTGCGCATACCGGTCGAGGTACACGTCCTTGGCCGAGAACGGGATGACGAGCACGGGCGCCTTCTTGACGTCCTCGTTGCTCCACCACTCGAACTTCGCGGCGAACCTCTGAACGTCCTCCCCCTGCAACACCAGGAACCCCTGCCCCTGCGAGAACCCGGCAGACGGCCCGCGCACGGCGTTCCGCATGATCCGCCGCACACTCTCCTCGGCGACCGGCTCGTCCGTGAACTTCCGGACCATCCGCCGCCGCCGGACCACGTCCTGAAACTCCATCGTTCCCCCTCCAGGCTGTGATCCGACCGTAGCAGCGCACACCGACTCCGCAGGGCGCGCGAAACCGGCGCTAAAGCCGCCTCAGCCCGGCCAGCACCCGCTCCAGCAGCTCCCCGTCCGGCCGCTCGTCCCCGTAAGACGAAGCGGTCCGGTGCACGTCGATCAACCCGTTGACCGCCATGTCCCCGAGCAGCACCTTGGTCACCCCCAGCGGCAACCCGCGCAGCGCCGCGATCTCCGCGACGGACCGGGGCGAGTGGCACAGGGCCAGCACGTCCTGGTGCTCTGGCCGGACCGCCGTGGACGAGCGGTCGTTGACCTGCACGAGCGACTCGATCTCGAGGTTGACCTCGGAGATCGTCCGGCCGCCGGTCCACGCGTACGCGCGCACGATCGACGAGGACGTCTCGACGGCGGGCTCGATCGACGGCAGCGGTGGCACCGGCTCGAACACCGCCGTGGCGTACGGGTCCGGCTGCTCCTGCACCGGGTCGGGGGCGCGCTGGGGCTTCTTCCTGCCGCGCTTGCGGATGCGTTCGCTGTCGAAGCTGAAACCACTGATCAGGTCACCGAAGTTGACCTTCTCCCCTGGTTCGCCGCTCATGCCAGCTCGGCCCTCAGCTCCGGTGTGAGCAGCTGGCCCACCTGGCGGACGACCACGGTCATCTCGTAGGCGACCTGGGCGACGTCGCAGCCCTGTGACGCCAGCACCGCGAGGACGGAGCCGTCGCTGATCGACGACAGCAGCATGACGCCGCGTTCCATCTGCACGACGGTGCGCACGACGGCCTCGCCGGCGAAGCACTGGGACGCGGACTCGGCGAGCGAGACCACGCCCGCCACGATCGCCGCGAACTGCGTGGCGACGTGGGACGAGAGCTTCGACGACGTGATCAGCACCAAGCCGTCGGCCGAGATCACGGTCGCGTGCTCGATGCCGGGCGTGCGTTCGGCGAAGTTGGTGACCAGCCAGCCGAACTGGTCCACCTGCGTGCTCATCGACTCTCCTGGTGGTCGGGTTGCCCTCGCTGCACCCCGCTCTGGAACGCGTTGAGGAATCCTCGGGCGGACTCCGGTGTCTGCCGCGCGGTTGCCGGGGGACGCTTCGGTAGTGCTCCAGGCGGCCCCTGGAACCAGGATGCCTGATTTTCGATCGCTTCCCCGCGGAAAGACTCCCAGGACTCCTCGCGCCGTGGGGCCAGTTCGGCGGGAACCAACACGATCGCGCGAGTTCCCCTGCCCTGCTGAGCGTCCAGACGTACCACGATCTGGTGGCGCGCGGCGAGCCTGCCGACGACGAAGAGTCCCATCTCGCGGAAGACCTGCACGTCCGCACCCTCGCCCGCGGCGGCGAGGCGTTCGTTCACGACGCCCAGCGCCTCCTGGTCGATGCCGATGCCGTGGTCGACGACGTCGATCTGCACGATGTCGCCCGCCTCGATCTGGGCGCTGATCGACACCTGGGTGTGCGGTGGCGAGAACGCCGTGGCGTTGTCGAGCAGCTCGGCGAGCAGGCGGACGAGGTCGCTCGCGACGTAGCCGACGACCTCGGCGTTCGGCGCGGTGTGCACGGTCACCCGCTGGTACTGCTCGATCTCGGCGGCCGCCGCGCGCAGCACGTCGGTCAGCGGGATCGGCTTGTGGAAGCGGCGTGCCACGTCGCCGCCGGAGAGCACCATGAGGTTCTCGTTGTTGCGGCGCATGCGGGTGGCGAGGTGGTCGAGCTTGAAGAGGTTCGCGAGCTGGTCCGGGTCCTCCTCGTACTTCTCCAGCTCTTCCATCAGCTTGAGCTGGCGTTCGACGAGGCTTTGGCTGCGGCGCGAGAGGTTCACGAAGATGTTGCGCATGTTGGCGCGCATCCCGGCCTGTTCGAGGACCGAGCGCACGGCCTGCTGGTGCACCTCGTCGAACGCGCGGGCCACCTGGCCGAGCTCCTCGGTGGTGTGCACCGGCACCGGCTCGATCTGGGTGCTGCCCCTGCCGGTCTTGACCGTCTCCGGCAGCGTGTGCCAGGCGACGTCCAGGGCGGAGCGGCGCAGCTCGTTCAGCGAGTGCAGCAGGTAGCGGCCGACGACGAAGCCGACGGACGCGGCCAGGATCAGGCTGGCGAACAGGATGACCGCCGCGGCACCGGCGGCGTCGCTGGTCTCCTCGCGCAGGCGGTTCGCGGTGTCGCGCAGGTCGGACTGCATGCTGTCGATGACGGTGTCCAGCGCCGTGCCGACCGCACCGGACGCCTTGGTCCACTCCGGTGCCGAGATCGGCAGCTTGCCCGCTTTGCCCGCGTTCGCGCCGTCCGAGGGCGGGTGCAGCAGCGCCGCGGACAGCATCCTGCGCTGGGCCTCGATGTCCGGGCCGTTGAACTGCGTCCCGTAGTCGCTGAGCTGCTCGGGGGTCGCGAGCGCCGCGAACTCTCCCGCGATGTAGCCGAGCTTGACGTTCGACTCCAGCAGCGAGCGCACCTCGGCGGCGACGAGCGCGCCGCGGGTGAGGCCGGTCAGCACGACGGCCTGCTGGTAGTAGACCTGTTCCTGCACGTGCAGGACGTGGTGCAGGCCCATCGCCGTGCGCAGCAGCGCGGCGTCGCCGAACTCGCTCGCGAGCACCTCGTCGACGTCGAGCATCGAGTCGATCAGCTCGGTGTAGACCTTCACCACGGCGGGCGTGTCGTCGAACCGCTCGCGCAGCGCGGCCAGGTCGCCGACGCGGGCCTGGACGTCGGCCATGCGGGCGGTGACGACGTCGCTGAGCGCGGTCTTGGCGATCTGCTCGCGCAGCACCGCGCGGGCCTCGTCGGTGCGGCGGCCCTGGTCGGCCACCGCCTGCCGCTCGGCCTCCTCCGCCATGAGGCGGCGTTCGGCCTGCACGCCGCCGATCACCGGGATGAGGGCGGAGCGGACCTTCACCTGCCGCTGCAGGGTCGCGTACGACTCGGCGCGCTCGATCTGCGACTGGATGACCACGACGCCGGCGCCCACCGCGATGAGGACCGGGACGATCAACACCGCGGCGAGCTTCACCGGCAGGCGCCAGTTGCGCCAGTTCAGGATGGTCTTCAGCATCAGACGAAGAGCTTGGCCGCGTTCAGGAAGAGCCGGTACAGGCCGTAGGCGAGCGGAACGCCCACCCACAGCCACGCACCGATCAGCAACAAGCGCTGGGAGCTCACTTCTTCACCACGCTTTCCGAGTCCTGGGTGCCGGCCGCGCCCGCTCCGGCGCCGTCCTCGGCCGCGGGTTCGTGGAACCTCGGGTCGACCGGGCGGATCAGCTCGTTCGCGACGAACCCGACGACCAGCAGCGAGATCATGATGTAGAACGACGTCGCGTACAAGTCCGGTCCGGTGCGCCCGGCGCTCTTGCCCGCGTCCGCGATGGCGTTGACGATCAGCGGGCCGAGCACGCCCGCCACCGACCAGGCGGTCAGCAGCCTGCCGTGGATGGCGCCGACCTGGTAGGTGCCGAACAGGTCGCGCAGGTAGGCGGGGACGGTCGCGAAGCCCGCGCCGTAGAACGACAGGATCACCATCGCGGCCACGACGAACAGCGGCGTGCTGGTCGAGCCGACGGTCAGCAGCACCAGGTAGAGCAGGGCGCCGACGCCGAGGTAGACGCGGTAGATGTTCTTGCGGCCCACGACGTCCGAAGTGGACGACCAGACGAACCGGCCTGCCATGTTGGCGGCGGACAGCAGCGCCACGAACCCGGACGCGGCCGTCACGGTAATCGGTGTCGGCGATCCATCGAAGAAGCCGACCAGCATCGGCGATGCCTTCTCCAGGATGCCGATGCCCGCGGTGACGTTGAAGCACAGCACGACCCACAGCAGCCAGAACTGCGGAGTCTTGATGGCGTTGTTCGCGGAGACGTTGAACGCGACGGTGGCCTTGGGGCGGTCCTTGAGCAGTGCTTCCTTCTCCGCGGTGAACTCCGGGGAGGGCAGGCGGATCAGCAGCACGCCGAGGCTCATGAAGACCGCGTAGACGAGGCCGTGCACCAGGAACGCCTGGCTGATGCCGGTGGTGGTCTCCTCGCCGAACGCCTTGAGCATCGAGATCGACCAGGGCGACGCGATCAGCGCGCCGCCGCCGAAGCCCATGATCGCGATGCCGGTGGCCATGCCGGGGCGGTCGGGGAACCACTTGATCAGCGTGGAGACCGGGGAGATGTAGCCGATGCCGAGGCCGATGCCGCCGATCAGGCCGTAGCCCACGACGACGACCCAGTACATCCCGGCCCAGACGCCGGCGGCGGAGATCAGCAGGCCGGAGCAGAAGGCCAGCAGGGACATCAGCATGGCCCAGCGCGGGCCGCGGCGTTCGACGGTCGTGCCGAGCACGGCGGCGGAGAGCCCGAGCATGACGATGCCGAGCTGGAAGGGCAGCGCGGACTGCGTTCCGGTGATGCCCAGGGACTTTTCCAGGGGCGTCTTGAAGACGCTCCAGGCGTATGCCTGGCCAATGGAGAGATGAATCGCCAGTGCCGCGGGCGGAACGAGCCAGCGGTTCCATCCGGGAGGCGCGACCTGCCGTTCGCGCGCTAAGAACCCCACTTTATCCCCAACCGTCGCCATAAACGCGGACCGAACGATCCTAGGCCAGCAGTACACATGCGACAACGGCCGGAACCTGTCGATCCTCGTTGCACAGCGCGCAACTGCCGGGCGTCCCCGCAGTACAACACCCGCGACAAACCATTTGAGACGAATGAAGATTGTTCTGGTCACCTCCCGCCGCGGTCCGGTTTCTCCCGTTTTCCGGCCCGCGGACGCGTTGACTGCGCACGGTCGCCCGCTAGAGTGTTGCCGCACACGAGGGGTAGGGGCACATGACCAAGGCGATCCGGTCGCCTGGCGAAACGCTGCAGGAGTACCGGGAAATCCGGGGTTTCGCGTCGTTCGACGACCCCGCGACTTTGTCGTACGTCGATTCGAACGGCAAACCGAACTACGAGGCCATTCGGCAGACGGACGAATTCAGGGCGCTCCGGCGGCGGCTGACCACGTTCATCTTCCCGATGACCGCCCTATTCCTGACGTCCTACCTGACCTTCGTGCTGCTGTCGGCCTACGCGAAAGACTTCGTCAGCACCAAGGTGATCGGCGTGGTCAACCTCGGCATCCTGCTGGGCCTGGGCCAGTTCGTGACTTCGATCATCATCACGCTCGGTTATTCCCGTTACGCAAAGCGACGACTGGACCCGCAGCGGAAATTGCTCGCCGAGAAGACGGGCGTCGAGGAGTAAGGCATGCCCACCACCGGCAACCCGGTGCTGAACCTCAGCGTCTTCGCGGTGTTCGTCCTGATCACCCTGTACGTCGTCTACCGGGCCAGCAGCCGCAACGTGACGGCGTCGGACTACTACGCCGCCGGCGGCTCGTTCACCGGCGCGCAGAACGGCGTGGCGCTCTCCGGCGACTTCCTGTCCGCCGCGTCGTTCCTCGGCATCTCCGGCGGCATCGCGGCGCACGGCTACGACGGCTTCCTGTACTCGGTCGGCTGGGTCGTCGCGTGGCTCGTCGGCCTGCTGCTGATCGCGGAGGGCCTGCGCAACACCGGCCGCTTCACCGTGGGCGACGTGCTGGCGTTCCGGATGCGGCAGCGTCCCGTCCGCGCGGCGGCGGCGAACGCGACGCTGGTGATCTCGTTCTTCTACATGATCGCGCAGATGGCGGGCGCCGGCGGTCTGGTCGCGTTGCTGCTCGACGTGACCTCGAAGTGGGGCCAGGCGCTGCTGATCGCGCTGGTCGGCATGATCATGGTGGCCTACGTGCTGATCGGCGGCATGAAGGGCACCACGTGGGTGCAGATCATCAAGGCCGTCCTGCTGCTGCTCTGCGTGACCACGATGACGGTCTTCCTGCTGGGCAAGTTCGGGCTGAGCCTGTCTGCGATCATGCAGCAGGCCGCCGAGAACAACGAGCTCGGCGCCGCCGTCCTCGACCCCGGCGCGAAGTACGGCTTCAGCGCGATGTCCAAACTGGACTTCGTCTCGCTGGCGCTGTCGCTCGTGCTGGGCATCGCGTCGCTGCCGCACGTGCTGATGCGCTTCTACACGGTGCCCAACGCCGTCGAGGCCCGCCGGTCGGTCGTGTGGGCGACCTGGACGATGGTCATCTTCTACCTGTGCACGCTGGTGATCGGCTTCGGCGCGATGGCGCTGGTCGGCACCGACACGATCGCCGCGGCGCCGGGTGGCGAGAACTCCGCCGCGCCGCTGCTCGCGTTCCGCATCGGCGGCGCGGTCCTGCTGGGCATCGTGTCCGCGGTGGCGTTCGCGACGATCCTCGCGGTGGTCGCGGGTCTCACGCTGGCCGCGTCCGCCTCGTTCGCGCACGACGTCTACGCCAACGTCATCAAGCGCGGCGACGCCGAGCCGCGCCGCGAGATCCGGGTGGCCCGGCTGACCGCCGTCGTCGTCGGCGCCCTGTCGATCATCGGCGGCATCGCGGCGAACGGGCAGAACGTCGCGTTCCTCGTGTCGCTGGCACTGGCGCTCGCGGCGTCGGCGAACCTGTCGACGATCCTGTACACGATCTTCTGGCGGCGCTTCAACACCGTCGGCACGCTGTGGAGCATCTACGGCGGCCTGGGCTCGTGCCTGGTGCTCATCCTCTTCTCGCCGGTGCTGTCCGGCTCGCGGACGTCGATCTTCCCGGACGTCGACTTCGCGTGGTTCCCGCTGGGCAACCCGGGCATCGTGTCGATCCCGTTCTCGTTCCTGTGCGGGTTCGTGGCGACGATCCTCTCCAAGCCGGACGCCGACAAGGCGGCGCTCGCGGCGGAGATGGAGGTCAGGGCCATCGCGGGCATCGGCGTCAAGGGCGGCACCGGCTCCTGAACACCGGTGACCCGCGCTCGTGGCGGGTCACCGGCGCACGTCAGCGCAGCCGGGGCATCACCACCGTCGGCGCGTCGTCCGGGGTCCTGGACCGCTGCCACCGGTCCAGCAGCACGGCGATCCCCCACGACACCAGCGCCCCGAGCGTCAGGCCCGCCAGCACGTCGTGCACGTAGTGGACGCCGACGATCACCCGCGACGAGGCCGCCAGCAGCGCGCAGACCGCGGCGATCCAGCCGTAGGTGCGGTGCAGGAACCAGATGGCCATCGCGGACGAGCCCGCGATCACCGAGTGGTTGCTGGGGAACGACCAGTCCCCGACCTCGGGGCACTCCGCGAGCGACGGCCGCGTCCTGCAGGGCCTGTCCTCCTGCACGACGAGCTTGACCACCTCGCTGACGCCGTAGGCCACCACCACGCCGCAACCGGCGAGAATCGCCCTCAGCCGGTGGCGGAACCACAACGCCAGGAACATCAACGCGAACACGAACAGCACGGCGTCGGTACCGATCACAAGCCAGGTCACCCGTCCGAATTTAGCGAACCGCTCATCGGGGTGACTTCCGCCGTTGGTTTCCGTGACACCTCCACCCCGGCGGCGGGGCTCGGGTTTGCGTCCCCGGTCCGCCGGAAACCACGAGGGCATGACCGAGCACCAGTTCACCACCCCGGAAGGCGGCGGCGAGCCCGTCGACGACGAACCGGACGCCGTCGCGGTCGAAGAGGCCGGTGGGCACGTCACCGCGCCCGAGGAGACCGCCATGCACGTCGAGGAGACCGAGGAGGGCGGTGGCCGCGTCGACCGGCCGGACGACGGGTACCTGACCCGCTGAGACACCCGTCCGGGCGGCTCACGCCGAGTCACGCCAGGTCATCGCGAGATCGCTCGAATCCCGCTCGAGTCCCGCTCGAGCGGGCGTTCGTCTAGGACACAAGCTGACCTCAAGCGGTTCTAGAGTCCTGTGTGTCGGGACGAACGAGCGAAGGAAAAACGATGACCACCACCGAGATCCTCACCGGCGCGACCCTCACCGGTGAGCGCGCGGTGCTGCTCGAGACCCTCCAGCAGCACCGCTTCCTCTTCACGTTCACCGCGCAGGGCCTGACCGACGAGCAGGCCGCGGCCAGCCCGACCGCCAGCGCCCTGAGCATCGGCGGGCTGATCAAGCACGTCACGTCGGTCGAGGAGAGCTGGGTCCGGTTCATCGAGCAGGGCACCTCGGCGATGGAGCCCGGTGCCGACGCGCACGAGACCCACGAGGCGAACTTCCGGATGGCGCCCGGCGAGACCCTGGACGGCCTGCTCGCCCGGTACGCCGAGGTCGCGGCCTACACCGACAAGCTCGTCGAGACCGTCGACCTCGACCTGGCGCACCCGCTGCCGTCCGCCCCGTGGTTCCCCGAGGGCAAGACGTGGTCGGCGCGGCGCGTGCTCGTGCACATCGTCGCCGAGACCGCGCAGCACGCGGGCCACGCGGACATCATCCGCGAGACGATCGACGGCCAGAAGACGATGGGCTGACGTGGTGGGCTGACCGTCAGGCCACCGGCGGGCTGAAGGTCGAGAGGAACTGGTCGCGGAAGTCGCTCATGCGCGACACCGGGGCCGTTCCTCCCGGCTTGAGCCCGTCGTCCCAGCGCCACGACCCCACCTGCTCCAGCACGGCGGGGTCCTTGGCCACGATGGTGATCGGCACGTCCCGCGACGCCCCCTCGCCGGTCACCATCTGCGCCGGCTGGTGGTCGCCGAGGAACACCAGGACGAGGTTCTCGTCGCCGTACCGCTCGACGTAGGAGACCACCGACTCCAGCGAGTACGAGATCGAGTGCGCGTAGTCGGCGCGCACCGCGGCCGGGTCGCGGCCGAAGATCGACTCCGGCGGGTCGTCCGAGGCGGGCATCGTCGCGTAGACCGACCCGTCGCCGAGCTCCTCCCAGTCGACGAAGTCCGGCGTGGGCGACCACGGCGCGTGCGAGGACACCATCGGGATCGCGGCCATCACCGGACCGTGCTGCTTCGCGCGTTCGTTGCGCTGGAACGACTCCAGCGTGAACTGGTCGGGTGTGGTCGCGTAGCCGAAGCGCGGACCTGCGTACCCGAGCTTCTGCGCGGGGTAGATCTCGTCGTAGTGGAAGAAGTCCCCTTCCGGCCACGCCTGCGTGATGCCGGGGACCACGCCGACCGAACGCCACGACGCCTCGCGGAACGCGCGCGGCAGCGACAGCCGGTCCGACGCCACGAGGTTGCGGTAGCGCTGCTGGTTGTCGATCCACAGCCCGGACAGCAGCGTCGCCTGCGCCATCCAGCTGCCACCACCGGCCGTCGGCGACGTCAGGAAAGCCGAGCGCGCCGAGTACCCGGCGGCGGTCAGGCGCGCGTCGCCGTCGGCGAGTTTCGCCGCCACGTCCGGCATGTCGAGCGCGGACTTGCCGTAGCTCTCGACGAACGTGAACACGACGTCCTTGCCCTGCAACGCCGACAGCAGCCCCGGGCGGTCGCGGAACGCGTCCACGGACGCCTCCGCGGCGAACGCCTCCTGGTCGTGCAGGCCGACCTTGACGCGCCGGGCGTGGTCGACGAGTGCCGTCGCGGCGGAGTCGGAGTAGACCGGAATCCCCGGCACCGCAAGCGAAACGCACAGCACGGCCGCCGCCGCGACCGCACGTGTCGTGACGGGGCGCCGTGCGGCGGCGACGGTGCTCAGCCGCACCACCGAAACCGTTGCCAGCCAGACGATCCCGGCCACCAGCACGACCGTGAGCGCCACGGCCAGCACGGAGGCGGCCCGGCCGAACGTCACGTCCACGAAGTCGAGTGCGGGCACCAGCAGCGGCCAGTCCAGCACGAGGTCGAACGGCCGGTACAGCACCACGTCGAACCCGATGTCCATGATCTTGACGACGGTGAACAGTCCCAGCGCGACACCGCCCGCGACGGCGGCGGGCCCGCGAACCCGGTCCGGCAGCAGCACGAGCACCATGACGCCGACGAGACCTTCGAGCGGCACCCGCAGGAACGCCTCGGGCGTGAACTTCTCCAGGTCGCTCGGCGCGATGAGCACGAACACCACGAACAGCCCTGCCAGCACGGTGGCCGTCCGGCGCAGCAACACCCTCACCGAGCTCCCCTTTCCCCTGACCTACGAGGTAAACGCGGCGCGGCACGCGGCCGGTTCAACTGCTCTACGATCGGTTCGTGACCCGCCCGCACGTTCTGCTCAGCGTCGCCGTCAGCCTCGACGGCCACATCGACGACCGCGGGACCGAGAGGTTTCCGCTGTCCAACGCCGAGGACTTCGACCACGTCGACCGGTTGCGAGCGGAGTCCGACGCGATCCTGGCCGGGGCGGAGACGTTGCGCCGCGACGACGCGCGACTGCTCGTGTACAGCGAGGAACGACGCGCACGCAGAATAGCCGAGGGAAAGCCCGAGTACCCTTTGCGGGTCACCGTCACCCGCAGCGGTGATCTCGACCCTGACCTGCGGTTCTGGCACTGCGGCGGCGAGCGGCTGGTCTACACGTGCAGCGAGCGGACCACTGTGGACCACCTCGCGGAGACGAAGCTCTTCCGCGGTTTCCCTGACGTCCTCGACGACCTGGGCGCACGCGGCATGAAAAGGCTCATGGTCGAGGGCGGCACGAGCATCCACACCGCGTTCCTCGAAGCCGGTCTCGCGGACGAGATCCGGATCGCGGTGGCGCCGATGCTGATCGGGCAGGCGGCGGCACCGCGGTTCGTGAACCCCGCCGAGTTCCCCGGTGGACCGGCACGCCGGTTCCACCTGGAGGAGGTCTCGAAGGTCGGGGACGTCGCCGTGCTGCGCTACCTGCCGAAGGTCACTTCTTCTTCGCCACGGTGAGAGCACCGAGGATCTGCTCGCGGCGGTAGACCGCGATCACCAGCGCCCACACGACGTAGATCAGCGGCAGCTTCGCGTCGTCGAGACCGCCGTTGGTCACCAGGAAGACCTCGGTGAGCGCCGCGCCGGTCATGATGCCCGCGAGCGCGAGCGCCGCCAGGCCGCAGATGCGCGGGACGAGCAGTCCGACGGCGGTCGCGATCTCCAGCACGCCGGTGGCGTAGCGGAACCACTGACCGAGGCCGATGTCGTCGAACTTCGCGACGAACTGGTCGGTGAACAACGCGTAGCCGTTCATGAAGAACTGCCACGCGAGCACGATCTGCAAGATCCAGACGACGATGTTGCCGATCTTCGCCGCGGTCGAGGTCTGCTCAGACATGGCGGGATTGTCCCACCGCGACCGCCGAGTTGTTCCACAACCAGAGCACGTCCCGCCCGAACGACCACACCAGGGACGCCAGGGCGAGACCCACGAGCGCCACCGCGAACGGCAGCAGCCCTGACGCCGCGACGACGAGGAAGATCCCCTGCACCGCCGCCACCGTCTTGCGCGCGTAGCTGGCCGGCAGCGGCGCGTTCAGCCAGCGCAGACGCCACGAGGCGGCCACGAACACATACCGCATCAGGCCGATCGCGAGCACCCACGGCCCCATCTGCACGGCGACGTACGCGCTGAGCACCAGGATCAGGAACGCGTCGACCTCCATGTCGAACCGGGCGCCGAGCTGCGACGACGTACCCGTGCGGCGGGCGACCTGGCCGTCCACCCAGTCGAGCGACAGCGCGACGGCGGCGAGCGTCACGACCAGCCCGACCGGCACGTCCTCACCCGCCCGGTCGGCGACCAGCGCCGTCACCGCGCCGACCAGCAGGCCCCGCGCCAGCGTGACGCGGTCGGCGGGACCGAGCGAGCGGGTGCGGTGGCGCTGCATGCCGTAGCCGAGGAACGCCCACGTGGCGAACCCGTAGGCGAGGCCGGCGGCCCAGCCGAGCGGCCCGAGGCCCGCGGTCGCCCCCACCACGGCCAGCAGGAGCACCTGCGCGACGGCCCAGGCTGCGGGCTCCCGTACGACGACGGGAGTCCTGGTGTGCTGAAGTGTGATCATCAGGTGCCCCTAACGAACTTCGTGCGGCGGAGGTGTTGTGAGTGACACGTACGGCGAGTGCGTTCTGGCTCAATGAATCCGGAAGAGGTGAAGTCCGTCCGGCGGAGCTGGCGGAGCCCGGCCCGGGCGAGGTCGAGGTGCGCACGCTGTTCTCGGGGGTCAGCCGCGGCACGGAGACGCTCGTGCACCGCGGAGGTGTCCCGGAGAACCAGTACGCGGTGATGAGGGCTCCCTTCCAGGAGGGCGACTTCCCGTGGCCGGTGAAGTACGGGTACCTCAACGTGGGTGTCGTTGAACATGGCCCCGAACGACTGCGCGGGCGCACGGTGTTCTGCCTGTACCCGCACCAGACCCGTTACGTGGTCCCGGAATCGGCCGTCACGCCCGTGCCGGACGCCGTTCCCGCCGCCCGCGCGGTGCTGGCGGGCACCGTCGAGACCGCGGTGAACGCGGTGTGGGACGCGCGGCCGTTGATCGGCGACCGGATCGCCGTCGTCGGCGGGGGCATGGTCGGGTCGAGCATCGCGGCGGTGCTGGCGACGTTCCCCGGCGCCCGCGTCGAGCTGGTGGACGCCGACCCGGCCCGTGAGGCGACCGCGCGGGCACTCGGCGTCGGTTTCGCCTTGCCGGGCAACGCTCTCGGCGACTGCGACCTCGTCTTCCACGCCAGCGCGACGGAAGCGGGCCTCACGACCGCGCTCGGCCTGCTCGCGCCGGAAGGGAGGGTCGTCGAGCTGAGCTGGTACGGGGACCGGAAGATCGCCGTGCCGCTGGGCGAGTTCTTCCACTCGAAGCGGCTGACGATCCGCAGCAGCCAGGTCGGCACCGTCGGCCGTCCCGACCGCTCCTACGCCGAACGCATGGCGCTCGCGCTCGACCTGCTCGCCGACGCCAGGTTCGACGCGCTGGTCACCGGCAGCAGCCCGTTCGAGGAGCTGCCGGACGTGCTGCCGAAGCTGGCCGACGGCACGATTCCGGCGCTGTGTCACCGGATTGACTACGGTCTCGGTCATGTTCCCGAGTGACACGACCGTCGACGTCCGCGACCGGCGGGTGGCCGTGCTCCCGGTCGGCAGCACCGAGCAGCACGGCCCGCACCTGCCGCTCGCCACCGACTCGGTGATCGCGTGGACCATCGCGTCGGAGATCGCGGCGCGGTACCCGGTGCGGCTGCTGCCGCCGATCCAGTTCTCCTGCTCGCAGGAGCACGCGGACTGGGCGGGCACCGTCAGCATCACCGCCAGCACGCTCATCTCAGTGGTCACGGACATCGCGGCCTCCCTGCGGCGCACCGGAGTCACGGGCCTCGTGCTGGTGAACGGCCACGGCGGCAACTACGTCCTGCAGAACGTCGTGCAGGAGGGCGAAGGGCTGGCGCTGTTCCCCGGCCGCGACGACTGGGCGTTCGCGCGGGAGAAGGCCGGGATCGAGACCCCGGCTTTCAGCGACATGCACGCGGGCGAACTGGAGACGTCCGTCCTCCTGCACGCCCACCCCGACCTCCTCCGGCCCGGCTACGAGAGCTCCGACCACCTGGCGGAGGACCGCAGGCACATGCTCACCCTGGGGCTGGCCCCGTACACGTCCTCCGGCGTGGTCGGGCGTCCGTCCCTCGCGTCAGCGCGCAAGGGCGAGCTGCTGCTCGCGGGTCTGACCGAGTCCTTCGGGAACTACCTCGGCCTGTTCGACCTCGGCACGGCGTGACAGGAACAGCACGACGGAACCGGGCAGCGCGGCGACCAGCGCCAGCACGCCGTAGACGACGCCGGTGGTGAAGCCCTGCTGGGCGCCGAACCCGGCGGCGCCGAACGCCACCGCGAGAAACGCCTCGCGCGGCCCGAACCCGCCGATGTTGACCGGGATCGCCATGATCAGCAGCGCCAGCACCACGACCGGCGCGAGCTGCGCCACCGTCGCGTCCGCCCCGGCGGCGCGGGCCGCCACGACGAACATCGCCACGTAGCCCGCGACCGCCGCCGCCGACAGCGCGACGAGCGCGGGCCAGGTCCGCAGCGACAGCAGGCGGATGCCGTCGGCGAGCGTGGCGACGAGGACGCGGCGCACCGGCCGGACGAACCAGCCGGCGACCAGCGCGGCGGCCAGTCCGGCGACGGCGAGCCCGGCCGTGGCGCCGTCCAGGCCGAGGTCCAGACCGGGAGCGGGGTAGGCGAGCAGCACCGCGAGGCCGATCCCGATGAGCACGACCTGCCCGGCGAACCGCTCGAAGAACACGGCGCGCACACCCCGTCCGACGTCACCGGACTCGCGGCCGTGGTTGAGCGCGCGGTGCACGTCGCCGAGCACGCCCGCGGGCAGGACGGCGTTGATGAGCTGCGCCCGGTAGTAGTCGCTGATCGCGCCGCGCAGGCACAGCGTCAGGCCGAGGCGGCGGGCGACGATCACCCAGCGCCCGGCGCTGGCCACCGTCGTCACGAGCCCGATCGCGAGCGCGGCGGCGACGGAGTGCGCGTCGATCGCGCGCAGCCCGTCGACGAACGCCCCCGTGCCCAGGCGCAGGCCCAGGCCGACGAGGATCGCCGCCGCCAGCACGAGACGGAGCCACGGCCAGAACTTCTTCATCACACAGCTCCCGGTATTGCCAGCAGGTCGACGTGGTGGACCACAGCGGACACCGTCGACCTGCGGCGCAGGTAGTCGGCGGCCTCGGTGGCGAGTGCGGGTTCCTGCTCCACTGCGGCGCCGACCCAGCCCTTCAGCCACTCGGCCTGCAGGGCGTCGCCGTGCGTGCGCCAAGGGCTCGGTGCCGTGTGGACCGTCGCACCCAAGGCGCGGAACGCCTCCTCCGCGACGGCCGGTGCGTCCGGCCCGAGGAGCCGCCGTCCGTCCACGACGCGGCGCTGGTGGGCGTTGAACGCGTCCTGGAAGGCGACGTCGAGCGGGTCGGCCGGGTCGAACTCGACCCGGCCGGCGACCGAGAGCGTGAACAAGGCGGGCACATGTGCTTCTACGGAGGCGGCGGCCAGAGCGTTCACCTCGTCCGCGGTGAGCAGGTCGAGCAACGCGGAGCAGGTGAGGAGGTCGGCGCCCGCGAGGTCGGCGGCACGCAGCGTCGTGAGGTCGCCCTCCCGCGTCTCGGCGGTGACGTTCTCGACGGCGTTCATGCCGGCCTCCGCCAGCGCGAGCAGCCGGGGGTCGCGGTCGTGCAGCACCCAGTGCTGCGCGCCGCCGAGTCTCCCGGCGAGCCATCGTCCCATCGATCCCGTTCCACACCCGAGGTCACGGATCGTCAGGGGGGTTCGGTTCACCAGAGTTTCGCGGACGATCTCCACGAGCCCGGCCGAGCGCGCTCGCGCGTCGGCGGTTTCCCGCAGTGCCAGCCATTCCGGGGCGAAGGTCATGGCGGCAGAGTAGCCAGCACCCTCCGCAGGTCCTCTGTGGACACGTCCCAAGTGGACAGAGAACGGCGTCGCGACCGGGCGCGGGCGCGCAGCTCGTCCCGGAACCGCTGGTCGTTGAACCAGCAGGTCAACGCGCCTTCCCAGGCGCTCACGTCACCCGATCGGACGAGCAGTCCGCCGTCCCCCAGCGCGTCCGGGACAGCACTCGCGATCACCGGCAGACCGCGGGCGAGCGCCTCGGTGACGACCATGCCGTACGTCTCGGCGCGGGAGGCCAGCACGAACAGGTCCGCGCGGTCGTACGCGCTGGTCAGCGCCTCGCCGGTGAGCGGCCCGGTGAAGCTGACGCGCTCGTCGCGCGGCAGCTCGCGCAGGAACGGCCCGTGCGGGCCCACGCAGGTGAGCCGCCAGTCGGCTTCGACCTTCCGCAACGCGCTGATCAGCACGTCGTGGCCTTTGCGGGGTGTGACCGACGCGACGCAGAGCAGGTGGTGGACGCCGTCGGTCCCCGTCGCGAGCGGCGCCGGGTCGGTGCCGGGGACGACGACGTGGACCGCGGCGAGACCGTGCCGGATCCTGATGTCGCGGGCGGCCGCCGGGCTCGTCGCGACGACCGCGCTCGCGGCCCGCAGGACCTCGCGCTCGCAGCCGTCCAGGAACCGGGCGGTCGCCGGGTCGAGCCCCGTCTCGTCGGCGAGCGGCAGGTGCACGAGCACGACGAGCCGCAGGCGCCGGGCGTGCGGCACGACGACCTCCGGCACCCCGCAGGCGACGAGGCCGTCGACCAGGACGACCTCACCGTCCGGGATGCCCGCAAGCGTTTGCTCCAGCGGTCCGGTGTCAGCGGGCCGCGGCCAGGTCCCGGCGACGAGCAGGTGGTCCATGCCCGCGCCGACGCGCAGGTCGTAGACGTTGCCTCCGCTGGGACCGGCCGGGTCGCCGACGTCAGCCGGAAGGACGAAGCGCACGTTCGTAGCTCGCCCACGCCACGTGGGACTCGTGGAGTGTGACGCTGATCCCATCGATGCCGTGCGCACCCTCGCCCAGGGCACCCTCGGAGATCTTCTCCGCGAGCTGGTCCGCGATGTGCTTCGCGAGCCACTCCGTCGAGGTGTTGATGCCCGCGAACTGCGGTTCTTCGTCGAGGTTGCGGTAGTTGAACGCCGCCAGGACCTTGTTCAGCTCCTGGGTCGCGAGTCCGATGTCGACGACGATGTTGTCCGAATCGAGCTCGGCACGTTTGAACGTCGCGTCCACCAGGAACGTTGCCCCATGCAGACGTTGTGCCGGACCGAAGACCTCGCCGCGGAAACTGTGGGCGATCATGACGTGATCGCGGACGGTGATGCTGAACAGGATGACCTCCGCTGTGCGGTCGGGTTACGGTGCGAAGTCCGTCCGAGCGTAGCTGCACGCTCGGAAGGCACCTGGTGACGAGGGGACCGTAGATGTTCGAAGATGCCTTCAACGAGGAAGACGTGGCGGAGTCCGACCTGGTGACTCGCAGAGGCACCTTCCGGGCAGTGGCGTTCCGCGCCGACGGCCACGAGCACATGGCCCTCGTCTACGGCAAGACGAAGCTGCGCGAGAACGTGCTGGTGCGCATCCACTCCGAGTGCATGACCGGCGACATCTTCGGCGCCATGCGGTGCGAGTGCGGCGAGCAGCTCGACGCGGCGCTGAACACCATCGTGCGTGAGGGCAACGGGATCCTCATCTACCTGAGAGGCCACGAGGGCCGCGGAATCGGTTTGGTGGCGAAGGTCCGCACGCACGTCCTGCAGGACGCCGGGATGGACACGCTGGACTCCGCCACGTCCCTGGGGTTGCCCGTCGACGTGCGGGACTACACCCCCGCGGCGCGGGTGCTGAAGCACCTGCGGGTCCAGTCGGTCCGGCTGATGTCCAACAACCCCGACAAGATCGCGGCACTGGAGGACAACGGCATCACGGTCACCTCGCGCGTGCCGTTGCTGATGCCGCCGAACACGCACAACATCGCGTACCTGACGGCCAAGCGCGACCGGCTCGGGCACGACCTCCCGCAGGTCGACTCGTTCACCCTGCCGCACGCCCGCTGACCGCCACTGCCGCACCGGGCCGCTGCGAGCCGGCCCGGTGCCGTCCCGGGGGTCAGACGGTGACGACGACCTTGCCGAGCGACCGTCGCGAGTGGACGTGCTCGATCGCGGCGACGCCCTCCGACAACGGGAACTCCCGCTCCACCGGCGGCTTCACCCGCCCCGCCTCGATCAGCACGCGCAGCTCCTCGAAGACGTCGGCGCGTTCGGTCGCCAGCAGCGGCACGTACTTCTGCGACACGAACAGGTTGAGCGCGAGCGCGACGAGCGTCCGTTCGACCCCGCCCGTCAGCTTTCCCCCGGTCTCGGCACCGACCATGACGATCCTGCCCTTCGGGGTGGCCGCCCTGCGCAGCGTGGCCAGCGACCGACCGCCGCCGCAGTCCAGCACCACGTCGTAGGTGCCCGTGTAGTCGGCAACGGTGTAGTCCACGACCTCGTCGGCACCCAGCGACCGCACCAGGCCGACCTTGCCCGTGCTGCACACCCCGGTCACGTGTGCGCCGAGGGCCTTCGCGATCTGCACGCCGTACGAGCCGACACCGCCACCCGCGCCGAGGACCAGAACCCGTTGCCCCGGCTGGACACCGCGCAGCCCCTGCAGCGCGGTCCCGCCCGAGATCGGCACGGCCGCCGCCTCCGCGAACGAGACGTTGCCCGGCTTGCGCGCCAGCCGTGAGACACGGGCGACCGTGTACTCGGCGAACGCCCCGCTGCCGCACGTGCCGAACACCTCGTCGCCGACCGCGAACTCCGTGACGCCGGGACCGAGCGCCGTCACGACGCCGGCGACGTCACGTCCCGGGACCGGCGTTCCCGGACCGCGGAGCCCGACGGCCCGCACGAGGTAAGGCCGTCCGGCGAAGAGGTGCCACGTGCCCATGTCGACGCCCGCCGACCGCACCTCCAACAGAACCTCGCCCTTCCCGGGCACAGGCACGTCCAGTTCACCCAGCACCGCCGATCCGTATCTTCGTTGCACCACAGCCTTCACAAGTCCTCCTCCGGGTACTGGAACACGTCTTCGAGCGGCACCGCGAACACACGCGCGATCTTGAACGCGACCTCCAGCGAGGGCGAGTACTTGCCCTGCTCGATGGCGATCAGCGTCTGGCGCGTCACCCCGATGGCCGACGCGAGATCGGCCTGCTTCATCTCGCCGTGCGCGAACCGCAGCGCGCGGATGGAGTTCGTGACCTTCGTGGGCTTCACGGCATCCCCTGCCGGTAGGCCGAGACCTTGGCCGCCGAGCCGAGCACCGCGGACAGCACGAAGCACAGGTAGAGCACGTTCGCGATCCAGAAGTGCGGCGCCTCGACCATCGCGAGCACCAGCGCGCACACCCCGCCGATGGCGACGAACGACTGCCCGACGACGTCGCCGAACCGGCCGATCTCGCGGTCGCGCTCGTCGCTCTGCAGGCCGTCGTGGCGCGCGGCGATGCCGAACCAGATGCCCGACACGATGCCGGCGACGATGCCTAGCCCCATCGTCCACAGCATGGCGCCGATGTAGGGCACCTCGGCCAACGGCCGTCCGTCCACCTGGCTCAGGACGAGCACCGCGTACAGCGCGTACCCGATGATGGCGATCACACCCAAGGCCCACGCGCGCTTCTCTTCGAACGCCACGTCACCGCTCCTGATGTCAAAGAAACCTGACATCGCCAAGGTAAAACGAACCCGACACCGTGTCAAACATCTTTTACATGATCAGGTGACGGCCGGATGGCGGTCGACTACCTCCGTTCGGACCCGTTAGCGTGCGGCACATGCTTCGTCCGATCCTTCTCGTGTGCGCGCTCGCGCTCACGGCGTGCGGACACGCCGTGACGGGGGAGCCACCCGCGAACGCGAGGCAGCACACCCCGGCCGCGGCACCGCGCGTCGCCACGCCCGACCTCTGCCCCATGCCCGACAGCGGGTTCGACTGCGAGTTCCAGAAGCGCATCAAGGCGGCACAGGCGTACGCCGAGACCAGGCCGGGCACCGTCGGCATCGTGCTGCGCGACCGCAAGACCGGCGCGACCTGGCGCAACGACAGCGCGTCCGAGCTGACCTGGACGGCGTCGACGATCAAGCTCGCGATGGTCGTGAACCTCCTGGAACGCCACCGCACCGGGAACATCCGGCTGAGCGCCCAGGACCGCAGGCTGATGACCGCCATGCTGCACAGCTCCGACGACGACGCGGCGGACACGCTCTGGAAGCGCTACGGCGGCGCGACGTTCAACGCGGCGTTCGCCAGGTACGGCATGACGGAGCTGGCCGCCCAAAGAGGATATTCGTCCACCTTCCCCTACTGGGGCTTCGAGAAGTGCACGGCGAACGACCTCGACCGCCTGATCAACTACGTGCTGGACGAGCTCCCCGCCGAGGACCGCGCGTACGTCGTCGGCCAGATGCGCGACGTCGGCCCCGAGCAGCAGTGGGGCGCCTGGGGACCCGACTCCGGCACGAAGAACGGCTGGTCGGAGGAGGACAGCGGCTGGGTGATGAACTCGGTCGGGTTCATCGGGCCGGACGAGCGGTACACGGTCGCGATCATGAACAACCTCAAGGGCGAGGGCGGCTACGACGAGGGCCGCGCCACGGACACGGAGATCACCCGCATCCTGTTCCGCTGACCGCCGGCGAGCCGGCGTCCCGGAGCCGGCCTGGAACCGAGGATTCGAGCACGAGTGACCTTCTCGGCGTCACTGGGCCCCGGCCACGTCGCCCGGCAGCTCTGCCGGCCGGGCGAGCACCTGGTCTGGGCGATGTACCGGACCACGTTCCACTACGCCGTGGACGGCCTCGACCACCTCGGCGCACCGAGCCGTTCCCTGCTCACCCGCGACGCCTCCGCGGTCATGCGCGAGGTAGGCGATGCCTCGGCGATCGGACGCGGAGTCGGCGCCTCGGCGGCCGGGCGTGGAGGCGGCGCGCTGTCGATGGTGCTCGGCGGCAGCGACGAGAACGACTCGAAGACTTCCGCCGATCACCTGGTCTTCGGCCCGTCCGGCGACGCACTCGCCCCGGCGGCCATGTCCCGGTTCGAACCGGGCAGGAAGCAGGACCGGCTGTGGGCGCTGACGTCCGAGCGCCTCGTCGTCGCCGAGCGCCAGCTCCCCCCGGCTGAGCAGGAGAGGTCGATCCTGGGTGCCGTCGTCGGTCTCGGCAAGGCGGTCAGCTTTGGCAAGGCGGTCGGCTTCAGCAAGGCGGTCGGCGGATTCCTGACCGACCGCCGCCGGACGTACGGCGAGGGCGAACCGGTCACCGTGCCCGTCCACGACGTCGTGGCCGAGTTCCCGCGCACCTGCATCGCCGCGGCGGCACCGGACCGCGTGACGCTCACCGACGGCTCGGGGTTCGAGTTCCTCCTCGGCACCCCCGCCCCGGTCTCGGACGAGGTGGTCGTCCGCGAGCTGACCAGGTTCTGGCTGCGCCCCGGCGAACACCTCGTGCTGGGCCTGCCCCCGATCGCCGGCCACGTGGGCGGCGTGGTCGGCGGCACCCTGCACGTCCCGTGGACCGCCGTCGGCGACACCCCCGCCCTGGAGCCGGCCGAAACGCGCTGGCTTTTGCCCGCACCACCGTCCCCACCGGACTGGATCGACGACCCGGCCCTCGGCTACTGGCTCGAGGCCCCCGACACGTCCTGCGCCGCCGTCCGCTTGGCGGACCACTTCGCGTCCAGCCGCGGCAACGCCCGGCTCGCCGTGAGCGACCAGCGCGTGGCCGTCGTCTACCCCAGCCACCTGCTCGCGACCAAGCCGTCCACCGTGTTCACGACGTTCGCGGAGATCCCGCGCACCGCCGTGCGGTCGATGGAGCACGCCCGCGCCGGACTCAGCCTTCCGGCACGGCCGGTGGTGCGGCTGACGTTCGCGGACGGATCGGTGCTGACCCTGCGCCAACCGTGACCCGCCGCCAGCCCTGCCCCGCTGCCAGCCCTGCCCAGCCGTCAGCCCTGTCCTGCGGTCAGCGCGCGAGGTCCGGCACTTGGGCGACGACGTCGTCCGGTGCCGACAACCGCCACGCCTCGAACACCAGCTCGCCCAGCTCATCCGCGTCGATGCCGTCCAGGTGCACGACGACCCAGCCGAACCCGCCCGCCGTGAACTGCACCTCGAACACGTCGGGCCGCTCCGCCACGAGCGCCAGCTGCTCGGACAGCGTCTGCTTCAGCCCGACCGTCTGGGTGCGCGGCCAGAAGTAGCCGAACACCTTGCCCCGCACCCGGAACGTGTCGTACTGCTGTCCCGACGAGCGCTGCACCTCGGCGAGCGCGTCCACGATCCCGAAGAGCTGTCTGTCCGTCGTCGCCATAGCCGAAACCCCCCAAAGCCGAAGGCACGCAGTATAAATCGGTCAATTCTCTGACGGCCTCCTCAGGTGTTCGGCGATCAACGCCGCGTGGGACAACGGTGTGCTCAGATCCTGGACGTCGCCGTTCGTCGTGTAGTCGAGCAGCACGACGTCCTCCGAGCGCGTCAGCTCACGCAGCTGCGCGACCTCGGCCTGCAACCGGTTCTCCAGAACCCAGCGGTAGGCCGGTAAGTAGATCTCCCGCCGGGCCGAGAGATAGCCGAGCAGCCGCTCCCCCGCCAGCCCCGCCCGGTGCCCGCGCACCGGACCGAAACGACGCACCGTGCGCTTGAGACCCTTCATCGACGTGACGGCGAGCTTCGACCGGTCGACGTCGGCACCCTCGAAGACCTTCAGCGCCTGCCAAAGACCTTCCACGGACGCGCTCGTGACGCCGGGCGACAACGGCACCGGGATGTCGCCGTGCGGGTAGAACGGGCTGAACCGCACCCACGGGTCCGGGCCGCGGGAGGTCACGTCGACGACCACCGCGCCCGGACGTTGCACCTTGCGGCGCTTGCTCGCCACTTCGATCGGCATGGGTCCGAGCATGACAGGAGGGTCTGACAATTTCGGAAGCTCAGCGGACGGCCTGAGCGGTTTCCGCCGCAGGCGCCGGGGCGCGGTTGCGCTGGGTCAGCACCACGCACACGAGCACGACGGCCGATGTCGCGAGCGCGAGCCAGCCGACGGACTCGCCCAGGACGAGAGCCGACCACATCAGGGTCAGAACCGGTTGTGCCAGCTGGATTTGACCGATCTTCGCCACCCCGCCCGCGGCCAGTCCGGCGTACCAGGCGAAGAAGCCCAGGAACATCGAGATCAGCGCCACGTAGGCGAAACTGAGCCAGACGACGCCCGTCGCACGCGAGAAGTCCGCTGTGTACAAGGAGATCGGGAGAGTCACCGGCAGTGAGACGACCAAGGCCCAGCACACGGTCCGCGCGCCGCCGAGCTCACGCGAGAGCGCGCCGCCTTCGGCGTAACCCAAGCCGCACAACACGACCGCGACCAGCAGGTAGACGTCGGCGAGGCTGAGCGAGCCGGAGAAACCACCGCCGGTCGCGACGAACGCGAGGACCGCGAGCAGGCCCGCTCCGCTGGAGAGCCAGAACGCGAGCGGTGGACGTTCGGAGGCGCGCACGACCGCCCAGATCGCCGTGCACATCGGGAGCACCGCGATCACCACGGCGCTGTGGGCCGAGGTCTGGGTGGTGAGAGCCAGAGAAGTGAAGAGCGGAAAACCGACCACGATGCCGACGGCGACGACGACCAGGCGACGCAGCTGCGTTACCGACGGGAGCGGCGCGCGCGATAACGCGAGATATGCGATCGCCAGGACACCCGCGACGAGCGCCCGTCCGAACGCGACGAACCACGGGTCCAGTCCGGCTACTGCCAAACGAGTTGCCGGGAGCGAGAAGCTGAACCCCACCACGCCCAGCGCGCCGAGTGTTACCCCCGGCGGCACGATAACGTTACTCTTGGCCCTCATGAACGAGGATAACGCAGCCGTCCGCGTTATCGAGGACCTGAGAGCGACAGCACTCTCCGGGCACGTGGGCGACCGGATGCCGTCGGTCCGCGAGCTGATGGCCCGGCACCGCGCGTCGCCCGCGACGGTCCAGCAGGCCATCCAGCGGGTCGCCGCCGAAGGGCTCGTGGAGGTGCGGCCGGGCCGGGGCAGCTACGTCGCCCCGCGCACGACCACGGCCTCGCACGACCTGTCGTGGCAGGCGGTCGCGCTCGGCGAAGGCCGTCCCGGCGAGGACCTGGTGGCGAACCTCGTCGCCGTGCCCAAGCCCGAAGCCATCCCGTTGACCAGCGGTTACCTCGACCCCGACCTGCAGCCGACCGACGCACTCGGAGCGGCGCTCAGCCGTGCCGCGCGGCGACCCGCGTCGTGGGGACGGGTGCCCGTCGAGGGCAGGGAGGAGCTGCGCGCGTGGTTCGCGAGGGAAGCGGGCGGCGAACTGCGCAGCGGCGACATGACGGTGTGCGCCGGAGCCCAGGAAGCCCTCGCGACGGTGTTCCGCGGCCTCGGCGACCGCGGTGACGCCGTGCTCGTCGAGTCACCCACCTACCTCGGCGCCATCGCCGCGGCACGCGACGCCGGGCTCAAGGTCGTCCCCGTGCCGGCGGACCAGGACGGCGTGCGGCCGGACCTGCTGCGGGCCGCGTTCGAGCGGACCGGCGCGAAGCTCTTCTACTGCCAGCCGCTGCACGCCAACCCGCACGGCGCCGTGCTGTCCGACGACCGCCGCGCCGAGGTGATGCGCATCGTCCGCGACGTCGGCGCGTTCCTCGTCGAGGACGACTGGGCGCGCGGCTTCACGATCGACGGCACCGCGCCGCCGACGCTCGCCGCACAGGACACCGACGGCCACGTCGTCTACGTGCGCTCGCTGACGAAGGTGGCCGCGCCGGGGCTGCGCGTCGCCGTCATCGGCGCGCGGGGACCGGCGGGCACGCGACTGAAGAACACCCGGTCGCGCCAGGACCTGTACGTCGCGGGGCCGTTGCAGGAGGCCGCGATCGACTTCGTGACCTCCCCGGTCTGGCGCCGCCACCTGCGCACGCTCCAGCAGTCGTTGAGGTCCAGGCGGGACGCTCTGGCACGTGCGGTGGCCGAACACCTGCCAGAGCTCTCGGTCGCCAGGTCGTCCGGCGGCCTGCACCTGTGGGCTGAGCTGCCCGACGGCGTCGACGACCTGGAGCTCACGACAGCGGCCGCGGCGCGCGACGTGGTGGTGTTCCCGGGACGAGCTTGGTTCGCCGCTGAACCGCCGGGCAGTTTTCTCCGTTTGACCTACGGTGGCGCACCCGAGCACGTGCTCGCCGAGGGTGTCCGCCGGCTCGCGGACGCGATGTCCGCCGTGCGGAGATGACCGGCGCACGTGTCTTGCACGACTCAGTAACTTGACTGATTCCAGAAAAGACGGCAGGGTGGTTCTCGTGCCCACGGCTTCCGACTTCGAACGCATGCTGCGTGGAGCGTCACTGCGAGTGACAGCTCCGCGGATAGCGGTGCTGTCCGCCGTGCACGGCCATCCGCACGCCGACACGGATTCGATCATCGGTGTCGTACGTCAGAACCTGGGTGCGGTCTCCCACCAGGCCGTCTACGACGTGCTCCGCGCGTTGACGGCAGCCGGCCTGCTGCGCCGCATCGAACCCCAGGGCTCGGTCGCGCGCTACGAGGCGCGCGTCGGGGACAACCACCACCACGTTGTGTGCCGATCCTGCGGCTCGATCGCCGATGTCGACTGCACAGTCGGCCACGCACCGTGCTTGAACGCATCCGACGACCACGGCTTCGTCATCGACGAGGCCGAGGTCATCTACTGGGGCATCTGCCCCGAGTGCACGAACGCCGCGAGTAGTTCCTGAACACCCGGAAGGATTTCTGTGTCCGACAGCACTGACGCCAAGGTGAGCGAGTCGAAGGGTGAGTGCCCGGTCGCTCACAACCGGCGCAGCTACCCCAGTGAGGGCGGCAGCAACCGCGACTGGTGGCCCAACCAGCTCAACCTCCGGATCCTCCGCAAGCACCCGGTCCAGGCGAACCCCATGGGGGGCGACTTCGACTACGGCAAGGAGTTCCTGACCGTCGACCTCGACGAGCTGGCGCGCGACGTCGACGCCGTGCTCACCGAGTCGAAGGACTGGTGGCCCGCGGACTTCGGGCACTACGGCCCGTTCATGATCCGCATGGCGTGGCACAGCGCGGGCACCTACCGCACGCACGACGGCCGCGGTGGCGCGGGCGCCGGCATGCAGCGCTTCGCCCCGCTGAACAGCTGGCCGGACAACGGCAACCTGGACAAGGCCCGCCGCCTGCTGTGGCCGGTCAAGAAGAAGTGGGGCCGCAAGGTCTCCTGGGCCGACCTCATGATCTTCACGGGCAACCGCGCCCTGGAGACCATGGGCCTGCAGACCTTCGGCTTCGCCGGCGGTCGCGAGGACGTGTGGGAGCCGGACGAGGACGTCTACTGGGGCCCCGAAACCGAGTGGCTGGGTGGCGACAGCCGCTACAGCGGTGAGCGCGACCTCGAGTCGCCGCTCGCGGCCGTGCAGATGGGCCTCATCTACGTCAACCCCGAGGGCCCCAACAGCAACCCGGACCCGCTGGCCGCCGCCCGCGACATCCGGGAGACGTTCAGCCGCATGGGCATGAACGACGAGGAGACCGTCGCCCTCATCGCCGGTGGCCACACCTTCGGCAAGGCGCACGGCGCGGGCGACCCGTCGCTCGTCGGCGCCGAGCCCGAGGGCTCGCTGATGGACGCGCAGGGCTTCGGCTGGATCAGCACCCACGGCACCGGCAAGGGCCGTGACGCGATCACCTCCGGCCTCGAGGTGACCTGGACGCAGAAGCCCACCGAGTGGACGAACCTGTTCTTCAAGAACCTGTTCGGCTTCGAGTGGGAGCTCACCAAGTCCCCGGCCGGCGCCCACCAGTGGAAGCCGAAGGGCGACGCGGGCGCCAACACCGTGCCCGACCCCGAGGACGGCACCCTCAACCGCCAGCCGATGATGCTGACGACGGACCTCTCACTGCGGTTCGACCCGATCTACGAGCCGATCTCGCGCAGGTTCGCCGAGGACCACCAGGCGTTCACCGAGGCGTTCTCCCGCGCCTGGTTCAAGCTGACCCACCGCGACATGGGCCCGATCCAGCGCTACCTCGGCCCGCTGGTGCCGCAGGAAGAGCTGATCTGGCAGGACCCGGTGCCCGCCCGCGACTACGAGCTGGTCACCGCCGCCGACGTGGCGACGCTGAAGGCCAAGATCCTGGAGACCGGCCTGTCGGTCTCGCAGCTCGTGAAGACCGCGTGGGCCTCGGCCGCGTCGTTCCGCCAGAGCGACAAGCGCGGTGGCGCCAACGGTGCCCGCATCCGCCTGGAGCCGCAGCGCAACTGGGAGGTCAACGAGCCCGACCAGCTCGCCCAGGTCCTGCGCACGCTGGAAGGCGTCCAGGAGGCGTTCAACAGCTCCGCGACCGGCGGCAAGAAGGTCTCGCTGGCCGACCTGATCGTCCTCGGCGGCGCCGTGGCGATCGAGCAGGCCGCCAAGGCCGCGGGCCGCCACATCGAGGTGCCCTTCCTCGCGGGCCGCACCGACGCCACCCAGGAGCAGACCGACGTCGAGTCGTTCGCCGTCCTGGAGCCCAAGGTCGACGGTTTCCGCAACTACGGCACCAAGGCCAACCCGCTGCCGTCCGAGTACCTGCTGATCGACAAGGCGAACCTGCTCGGCCTCTCCGCACCGGAGATGACCGTGCTGCTCGGCGGTCTGCGCGTCCTCGGCGCGAACTACGGCGGCTCGTCGGCCGGCGTGCTCACCGACAAGCCGGAGACGCTGACCAACGACTTCTTCGTCAACCTGCTCGACATGGAGACGGAGTGGAAGTCGGTCACCGAGGACCAGGAGCACTTCGAGGGCCGCGACCGCGCCACCGGTGCGGTGCGCTGGACCGCGACGCGCAACGACCTGGTGTTCGGCTCGAACTCCGAACTGCGCGCCGTCGCCGAGGTGTACGCGAGTGACGACGCGTCCGACAAGTTCGTCGTCGACTTCGTGAAGGCGTGGAACAAGGTCATGAACGCTGACCGGTACGACGTCTGATCCTCGCTGGTTGTTCGAGTGCCCCTGGACCGGGATTTCCGGTCCAGGGGCACTCGCCTTTTGCGGGGAGTGCTCGGGCTTGTAGGGCTGGTCGAGGTAGCCAGGCTGGTCGAGGTGGCCGGGTTGAGCGGGTCGGGCGGGTTGGCCGGGTTCGCTGGTGAGATGGCGATGAGATCACCTCCGGTGTGGTTGAGGGTGGATGCGTCTCGGGCGGGTGTGCCCGGGGACGTGTGTCCGGGGTGGACGCGGCATTTGCGGCAGGTGTCCGGAGTGGACGTGGGGCTGGAGTGGCGCGGTGCTTTCGGGTGCGACACGTACCGGTGCGGGGTAGGCGGAACGCGTCTGGGGTGGGACGCGTCTGGGTCGGATGCGTCCGGGATGAGTGGATTTTTGGTGCGATGCCTCCCTTTCTGCCTCCGGCACTGGTGCTGCAGTGGCGGCGCGGCGGGTTGGTGGACGGTCTTGGGTGCGGCGGGCAAGGCGGCGGGTGCGGTGCGGAGAGGCGGGCGGCGGGGTGGGTGCGGTGGGGCGGCGGTGCTGGCTGGGGTCAGCGGTTGATGCGGGGCAGGACTTCTGTGGCTTCCGGGTCGCCTGCGGGGCGTTGGCGGAGCCTGGTCACCACGAAGAGGACGACGGCGATGGCCACCGCTGCCAGGACCAGCTTCTGGAAGATGCCCGCGTAGTCCTCCACTCGGTGCCAGTTCTCGCCCAACGCGTAGCCCGCGCCGACGAACACCGTGTTCCAGATCAGGCTGCCTGCCGTGGTGAGTGCCAGGAACTTCGGGAAGTTCATGCGTTCCACGCCCGCGGGCAGCGAGATGAAGCTGCGGAACAGCGGCACCATGCGGCCTAAGAACACCGCTTTCGTGCCGTGGCGGTGGAACCAGGCTTCGGTCTTGTCGAAGTCGGTGACGCGGACCAGCGGGATCTTGGCCACCAGCTTGCGAGTCCTGGTGCGGCCCAGGAGAAGGCCCGCGTAGTAGACGATGACGGCGCCCGCCACGGAGCCGGCCGTCGTCCAGAACAGGGCCTCCGGGAGGCTGAAGACGCCTTTGCTCGCGGAGAAACCCGCCAGTGGCAGCACCAGCTCGCTCGGGATCGGCGGGAACAGGTTGTCCAGGCCCACGACGATCGCGGCGCCCACGCCTCCCAGCGACTCCATCACGTCCACTGCCCACTCGGCCAGCATGTGTTCTCCCCCTCGGGTGGTTGGAATGTCGAGGTCAACGCTAGGAAGCGGGCAGGGGGCGGACCATGAGGTAAGCCGTCAGGATCGGTGGGGGAAACCGCATGACGCGATTGCGGGAAACCGCATTCGGGGATTGCGGGAAACCTCAATGCCGGGGTGTGGAGGGGTCGGTACGGTGGCTTTCGTGCAGCAGGACGAGCAGCTCAGTGCGGGGTCACTCGTCCGGGGGTGGTTCCGGACGCTCTACGGGGTGCTCATGGGATCCATGACCGCCCTGCCGGGGCTGGTGGCCGCGGTGCTGGGGCTCGGTGTCATGCGGATGACCGAGTTCGAGCTCGGGCGGATCGCGCGGTTCGGGCAGGGGGCGCACGCCGACCCGCTGACGGCGGGGAGGTGCCGGCGCTACCTCGGGGTGCGGTGGCTCGTGGGCGGGCTGGGCGCCGGGGTGGTGCTCATGCTGATGCTCTACCTCATGACGGCGTTGTCGATGGTCACGGCGTGGCTCTTCGACGGCAAGTGGGGGTTGGTCAGGGACGGCGACGTCGTCGACACCCAGCTGATCCTGATCGCGGCTGTGCCGGGGACTCTGCTCATCTTCGTCGCGCTGGCGGGCGTGAGCGGGGTGGCGGTGCTCGACCGGTGGCTCGCGACGACGATGCTCGGGCGGAGCCAGCAGACGTTGCTGCGGCAACGCGTCGCGGAGCTGACCAGCACGCGGGCCGAGGTCATCGAGGCGATCGACGACGAGCGGCGGCGGATCGAGCGCGACCTGCACGACGGTGTGCAGCAGCGGCTCGTCGCGCTCGGGATGATGATCGGCAGGGCGCGCCGGGCCAGGGACGACCAGCAGCTGCGGGAGCTGCTGCGGCAGGCGGCGGACACGGCCGGTGCGGCGATCGACGAGCTGCGCGAGGTCGCGACGCGGGTGTACCCCGCCGTGCTCGACGACTCGGGGCTGGACGCGGCGCTCGAGGTGCTGGCCGAGCGGGCGAGCGTGCGGGTCGAGGTGGCCAACGAGCTGCGGGGGTCGCCCGGCACCGCGCTGGAGACGGTGATCTACTTCGTGGTGTCCGAGGCCGTCACGAACGCGACGAAGCACGCCTCGCCGTCGGTCGTCGAGATCGCGGTGCGGACGGACGGGGACGAGATCGCGGTCGTGGTGTCGGACGACGGCGTGGGTGGCGCCGACCCGTCGGGCAGCGGCCTGTCGGGGCTCGCCAGGAGGGTCAAGGCGGTGGACGGCGACTTCGAGGTGACGAGCCCGCCCGGTGGGCCCACCAGGATCTCCGCGAGGGTGCCGTGCGCGTGATCCTGGCCGAGGACTCGACGCTGCTGCGCGAGGGCCTCATCCGCCTGCTGGCCGAGGAGGGCCACGAGGTCGTGGCGGCCGTCGGCACCGCGCCGGAGCTGCTGAAGGCCACCGAGGAGCACCGACCGGACATCGTGGTCACGGACGTGCGCATGCCGCCCGGCCATAAGGACGACGGCATGCGCGCCGCTCTGCAGATCCGGGAGTGCTGGCCGGAGGTGAGCGTCCTGGTGCTGTCGCAGTACCTGGAGAACCGCTACGCCACCGAGCTGATCACCGGTACCGGCGGCAAGGTCGGCTACCTGCTCAAGGACCGGGTGGCGCAGGTCGACGAGTTCCTGGAGGCGCTCGACCGGGTCGCGGCGGGTGGTGCCGCGTTCGACCCGGAGGTCGTGCGCAGGCTGCTCACCAGGACGTCGCACGTCGACCCGCTCGACACCCTGACGGCGCGCGAGAAGAACGTGCTCGAACTGATGGCGCAGGGCCTGACGAACACCCGCATCTCCGAGACCCTGCACGTGTCGCTGAGCTCCACGGAGAAGCACATCAACGCGATCTTCGACAAGCTCGGCCTGAGTGGCGAGGCCGGTCTGAGCAGGCGGGTGCTGGCCGTCGTGCGCTACCTGGGCAGCTGATGACCGGCGAGAGGAGAACCGAGAAGAAGACAACCGGCGAGAGGGCAGTCGGCGAGATGAAGACCGGCGAACTGCTCCGCACGCCCGGTGCGGTGCTCGCGCGTAGCATGTGCAACGACGCCGTCGTGCTGCCGGGCGAGTGGGTGGCGCGGTTCCCCCGCCGCGACCTGGCCGAGGCGCGGCGGCGGACGCGGGCGCTCGACCGGATCGGGCGGCTCGGGTTGCCGTTCGCGGTGCCGGAGGTCGTCGAGGACCGGCTGGAGCTGCCGCTGGGCGAGGCGCACGTCGTTCTCTCGTACGTGTCCGGCGAGCAGGCCGAGACGGCGAGCGACGACGCCGTCCGCGAGGTGCTGGACGCGCTGGCGTCGGTCGAACCGGACGACGAGCTCCGCGCCCTGCTCGACGAGCCGCTACGGCGCGCGGGCGGCGCGCAGGTCGCGGAGACGATCACGGAACTGGTGTTCCCGCTGCTCAGCGAGGACGAACGTGGCCAGGCCGCCGAGGTTCTGCGCCGGTTCGCGGACCTGCCGCGGGTGGCCGGGTTCGTGCACGGCGACCTGGCGCCGGTGAACCTCCGCTGGCACGGTGGCAGGGTCACCGGGGTCATCGACTGGGACTTCGCCTGCGTCGGCGACCCCGCACTGGACGCGGCCGCGTTCGCGCACTACGGCTGGCCGCTGGTCGGGCGCGTCCGGCCGGAGTTGTACGAACGGGCGCGCACGCACGCGGCGATGTTCCCGCTGACGGGCGCGGTGGCCGCGCTGCGGCAGGACCAGGACCCGGAGCGGTTCCTCGCCTGGTTCCGCCGCCGATGCGCGGTGCGCGAGCACCCTCCGTCGAGCTGACCGGACGGCCCGATAGACCTGCGATGAATTCGAAGCGAGGCAAGGACTTCACTCGGACGGACGAGTTGATCATTATGATGGTCGGGTGCCCTTGAGACGCCGACCGCTCGTGCTGCTCGCTGCGTTCGCACTCATCGGTGCGGTCACCGCGTGCACCAGCGAGATGGCCGAACCGGTGGGCCGACCCGCCACGCAGCTGCCGGCACCCACCGCCCAGACGGACACCCCTCCGCCGCGCGACCGGCTCAAGCTCACGGTCGAGAACGGCAGGGAGAGCCCCGGCACGGTGGTCACCGGCGTCGGTGACGCCGTCTACAACTACGCGCCCGCCGTGATGCTCGAGAACGGCAAGGTCCGCACGTGGTGGTGCAGCCAGATGGGCATCGCCCCGCCGAACGGTGACGACATCCTCTACAGCGAGGGCCCCGCCGTGGGCGGGCCGTTCACCACCGCGTACCCGGTGTTCTCCGGCAGCGGCGGCAGCTTCGACGCCATGCACACCTGTGACCCGTCGCTGGTCAAGATCGGCGACACGTACTACATGTACTACACGGGCGCGAGCAGGGACGACCACGCCAACGGCAGCTCTGCCGGTGTCGCGACCAGCAAGGACGGTCTGAACTGGACGCGGGCCAACGGTGGCCAGGCGATCCTCGGGTCGTCCGGCGACATCATCCGCGAGAACGTCTACGGCACCGGTCAGCAGTCGGCCATCTACCTCGACGGCTGGGTGTACCTGCTGTTCACGGACACCACCGGGTACGCGGGTGCCGCCAACGGTGCCGGTCAGTACGTGCTGCGGTCCAGGGACCCGCTGTTCACCAAGGACATCGAGACGCTGAGCCCGCAGGGGTTCAAGCCCGTGCGGCAGACCAACGAGGCCCGCACGCGGTCGGTCGTCGAGGCGTTCAGCGCGGACTGGATGTGGATCAGCGCCGCCTCGGCGTTCGCGATCGCCCACTCCACCGCCGACGGCACCACCATCACGTTCTGGAACAAGGAGTTCACCCGCCACCCGTACGACCCGGTGGTCATCCCCGGCGTGTGGAAGGAAGGTCCGGGACTGCTCCGCACGCCGGAGGGACACGCGCCCGTGCACGCGGGGGGCCCGTGCGACAAGGTGGCGATCGACGTCCTGCGCGCCACCTCGATGCACGAGTCCGGCGCGCCCACGAACATCCGCCACTTCGGCATCGACGCGCTGGGTCTCAACGGGTGCGCCACGCCGGAGGAGGCGGAGGTGCTCGACGGGTTCGCCGTGCCCTCCCCTGAACGCACCGCGGACGTCGTCGTCGACGGCAAGGTCGTGCGGTTCGAGCGGGGTTCGGCGGCGGCGAAGTACGCGCGCGGCGTGATCGGCTGGCGGCCGAAGATCGTCGACTCGTTCCAGGTGGCGGCGCGCGTCCCGGCGGCCGCGCCCGCGCTGGTCGGCCCGGACGGGCTGGCGGGTCTCCTGGTCGACGACAAGCTGGTGGTCATCGGCTCGCTCGAGGTCGCGGAGTCCAACTCGTCCGAGGTCACCGTTGTGACGCGGGAGCAGTGGGACCGCTACGAGCGTCTGCTCGGCTGAGCGACGCCCGTCCCGCGGCCTCGGCAGCCGTGGGACCGGGCGTGCGCGGAGCTACCCGGCGGGCGTCCGGCTGAGGAGCTCGGAGTAGAACGCGCGGAACGACCTGGCGGGCCTGCCGGTCACGTCCTCGACGGTCGTGGTGACCCGGTCCTCCGCGCCGTGGCTGATGGCCTCGTCGAGGCCGGCGAGCAGGGTGGCGAACTCCCGGGGCACGGTCTTCGCGAACCGCTCCGCGAGCTCGGCGGTGCCGATCGAGCGGTGCCGGACCACCCGGCCGGTGATCTCGGTGATGATCGCGGCGGCGTCGGCGTAGCTCAGCGCTTCCGGCCCGGTGATCAGGTGGTCGGTGTTGTGGGGCACCGGGTCGGTGAGCGCCCGTGCGGCGACGGCGGCGATGTCGCCGGCGTCGATGAACGCGACGCGGCCGTCACCGGTGGCCGAGACGATCTCGCCGGCGCGCACGCCCTGCGCCACCTGGTGGTCGCCGGTGAAGTTCTGCATGAACCACGACGGGCGCAGCACGGCCCACTCCGGCATCGTGCGCACCAGGGAGGGGAGAGCGCCCATCTCCGTGGCGCTCTCCGGCACCGCGGACGAGCTCAGGAGGACGACCCGCCGCACGAGTCGCGCCCTCGCGAGGAACGACTCTACCACCGGCACGGGGTCCACGACCCCGACCGGAGGGATGAGGTAGACGCCGTGTACCCCGTCGAGTGCGCCGTCGAACGTCGCGGGGTCGTCCCAGTCGAACCGGACCTGGCCGGGGTGCCGGGGTGTCCTGGTGCCCGCGACGGCGTCGGGCAGCATCCGGGCGAGACGGCTGCCGGTGGTGCCGGTGCCGCCGATGACCAGCACGCTCATGCCCACATCTCCTGCACGAACAGCGGGTTCCAGTAGTCGCGGTACGAGGTGATCTCACCGTCACGGGTTTCGAAGACCACGATGTAGGAGGCCCGGTACGGCTTGCCGGTGGCGACGACGACGCCCTCGGCGTCGAACTCGACGATCTGCACGTCCGGGTCGGCCGTCCGGTGCACGACCTGCTTCGGGAACGACCGGATGTCGAGCGTCTTCGGGTAGTCGCGCAGGTAGTCCTCGATCGCGGCGCGCCCTTCGAGCCGGGACGGCCAGCCGGGCGGGGCGAAGGGGAACTCCGCCACGCCGTCCTCGGCCCACAGGCCGGCGAAGCCGGTCATGTCCTTGTCGAGCAGCAGCTGCAACGCCTTCGGGATGAGGTCCACGGAAGTCCTCCGAACGAAATGGACGAGACGGTCCCGTCCCGTCCATCACGTTAGGCGGGACGGGACCGTCTCGTCCAGTCCTATGATGTGCGTCATGACCAAGCGCACCCCGACCGGCGCCGCCGTCCTGCAGCCGCAGGTGACGAAGGCGATCACCGAGGCGGTCCTCGACGAGCTCGCGCGCACCGGCTACGCGCGGTTGTCGATGGAGGCCGTCGCCAAGCGCGCGGAGGTCGGCAAGAGCGCCCTGTACCGGCGCTGGCCGTCCAAACAGGACATGGTGCTCGCGGCGCTGTCGGAGTTCTCCGTGCCGCTGGCGGAGGTCGAGGACACCGGGTCGCTGCGCGGCGACCTGCTCGCGACCGTGAAGGCGGTGCACGACTGGCTCACCCACCCGCGGTTCGCCACGATCCTGCCCGACCTCACCGCCGAGGCGGTGCGCAGCCCGGCGTTGTCCGAGGCCATCGCGAAGACCATCGGCGGGCCGCGCAGGGCACTCGGCGCCGTGACGCTGCGGCGGGCGATCGACCGGGGCGAGCTACCGCCCGACGTCGACTTCGAGATCGCGCTGGACCTGGTCGCGGCGCCGGTCTACTGGCGGCTGTCCGTCCGGCAGGTCGAGGTCGAGCCCGACTACCCGGAACGGCTCGTCGACCACCTGCTGCGCGCGCTTCAGTGCTGATAGCTGGGGTAGTCGATGTAGCCGTGCGGTGTCTGGAACCACGTGTCGCGCTCGGTGCCGACGAGCGGCAGGCCGAGCCGGAACCGTTCGACGAGGTCGGGGTTGCCGAGGTACGCGCGGCCGTAGCTGATCAGGTCCGCACCGTTGGCGAGCCAGCGCTCCCCTTCCTCACGCGTGCTCTCGTCCGGCCCGATCTGGCCGCCGGGGTTGAGGATGAACGCGGTCGGCCACGTCTTGCGCAGCTCCATCAGAGCCTCGTCGTCCACAGTGGCCAGAACGTGGATGTAGGCGATGTCCGGCAACGCCTTCAGCAGCTCGCGGTAGAGCGTCGGCACGTTCTCCTCGACGATGCCCTGGATCTCGCCGCCGGGTGAGAGCCGGATGCCGACGCGCTCCGGTCCGATGGCGTCCGCCGCCGCCTCGACCGCCTCGACGGCGAACCGGATGCGCCCGGCGATCGAGCCGCCGTAGCCGTCGGTGCGCTGGTTGGCGCTGGAGGACAGGAACTGCTGGATCAGGTACCCGTTGGCACCGTGCAGCTCCACGCCGTCGAACCCGGCCTCGACGGCGTTGCGGGCCGCGTCCGCGAACGCCCTGACCTGGTCGGCGACCTCCGGCGTCGACAACGCGCGCGGCACCGGCGCCGGCACCATCCCGGCCGCGGTGAACACGTGGGTGTCGGCCGCGATCGCCGACGGCGCGACGGGCTGGTGGCCCGCGACGTCGGTGTGCCCGATGCGTCCGCCGTGCATGAGCTGGGCGAAGACGCGGCCGCCGTTGGCGTGCACGGCGTCGGTGACGACCCGCCAGGCCGCGACCTGTTCCGCGGAGTGCAGACCCGGCATGAAGGGTCCGGCCTGGCCGACGGCGTTCGGGTGCACGCCCTCGGTGACGATCAGGCCCGCGGTGGCGCGCTGGGCGTAGTAGGTGGCCATGTCCGCCGTCGGCGTGCTGCCCGCGGCCCGTGCGCGGGTCATCGGCGCCATGACGAGGCGGTTCGGCAGTGTCAGGTTTCCGAGCTGGTAGCTGGTGAGAAGCATGGGGCTACGCTAGAAACCTGACACTAACGTCAGGGGTAGGTTTTGTGACGGGGGTCTCATGCGGATCGGCGAGCTGTCGAAACGCACGTGCGTGAGCGTGCGCGCGTTGCGCTACTACGAGGAGCAGGGACTTCTCGTTTCCGAACGCAGCGCGAGCGGCCAACGGCGGTACGGAGACGATGCGGTGGCTCGGGTGCAGTTCATCCAGCAGCTCTACGCCGCCGGCATCTCCAGTGCGTCGATCGCGGAGATGTTGCCCTGCATAGCGACGGGGGTGGCGTCGCCGGAGGTGCTGGCCAGGTTGCACGGCCACCGGGCGTCGGTGGTCAAGCAGATCGAGGACCTCCGGGCCACGCTCCGCCAGCTCGACCGGGTGATGGACGGCGCCACCAGGTCCGCCGAGTCGGGAACGCCTTGCCCGCCGCGGTACCACGAGCAGGACGGCGCGCGTCCGATGGCCGAGGCGTCTGCCGGGAGCCGGGCATGAGGACACCGCGGCTGGAGATCGAGTACTGCACCCAGTGCCGCTGGCTGCTGCGCGCCGGGTGGACCGCGCAGGAGCTGCTGACCACGTTCACCACCGAGCTGGGCGAGGTCGCGCTGATCCCCGGCACCGGCGGCGTGTTCGACGTGCGGCTGGACGGCGAGACGGTGTGGTCGCGCAAGGACCGGGACGGCTTTCCCGACCTGGCCGTGCTCAAGCAGCTGGTGCGCGACCGGGTCGCACCGGACCGGTCGCTCGGCCACTCCGACCGCAGGAACGCCTGACCGGTCACCCATGACCATCGCCTGGCTCGCCCAAGGCGACGACCTGGCCGAGCTGCACCGGAGTGGACGGTGAGTCAGTCGGTGCTGATGAACCCCTTGGACACCATCCAGTCCCTGGCGACCACGCCCGCGTCCTTGCCATCCACGTCGACCTGACGGCACAGCTCGATCATCTGGTCGTTGGTCAGCTCACGGCTGACGGTCTCCAGCGGGCCGCGCACGTTCGGGTGCCGCTCCAGGAACTCCGCCCGCACGGTCGGCGCCACGTTGTACTGCGGGAACGCCTTCTTGTCGTCGTCGAGGACGCGCAGCTTCTGCGCGGCGATCCGGCCGTCGGTCGTGAACACCTCGCCGACCGGGCACGTGCCCCCGGCGATCGCGGAGTAGATCGTGCCGATGCCGAAGTTCTTCACCTCGGTGGTCGTCAGGCCGTACGTCCGCTGCGCCGCCGGGAACCCGTCCTGGCGGCTGGTGAACTCGGTCTCCAGGCAGAACACCGCCTGGTCGGGGTTCTGGACGAGGAACGCGGCCAGGTCGGACGTCGTCCGCAGACCGTGCTGCTCGCCGTACGCCTCGGTGACGGCGAACGCGTACTGGTCGTTCAGCGGGGAGTAGGCGAGCCACTCGACGCCGAACCGTTCGAGGTCCGCCTTCTTGACGGCGTCGTACTGCGCCTGCTCACCGCCGGTCACCGGGGTCTCGTTGCCCTGGTAGTTGATCCAGCCGGTGCCGGTGTACTCCCAGACGACGTCGATCTCGCCGTTGATCAGCGCCTGCCGGGCGGTCTGCGAGCCCTTCAGGTCGGTGAGGTCGATGATGTCCGCGCCCGCGGCCGACAGCGCCATCTCGGCCATGTAGCCGAGCAGGATGTTCTCGGTGAAGTCCTTGGACCCCACGGTGATCTCGACGCCCCGCAGCGACTCGTCCGGCTGGATCGAGCCGGGGAACACCTTGTACGGCAACGCGGTGTTGAGGTCCAGGCCGCAGCCGGACAGCACCAGTGCCAGGACGAGCACGAGCCGTTTCATCGCGTCCCCTCCGGGCCGAACCACCGTTCGAGCACCGCCCCGACCCAGTCGACCAGCAGCGCGAGCGCCGCGGCCAGCACCGACCCGGTCACCAGCACCTTCATCAGGTTCAGCTTGTAGCCCGTGTCGATCAGCAGCCCGAACCCGCCCGCGTTGACGAACAGCCCGAACGTCGCCGTGCCCACCGCGAGCACCAGCGAGGTGCGCAGGCCGGCGAGGATCAGCGGGACCGCGAGCGGCAGCTCCACCCGCCACATCACCGCCGAGGACGACATGCCGATGCCGCGTCCCGCGTCCACAAGGGACGGATCGACCTGCTGCAAGCCCACGATCGTGTTGCGCAGCACCGGGAGCAGCGAGTAGAACGCGAGCGGCAGCGCGGCCACCCACAGCCCGCCCGACGCGCCGGTGACCAGGAACCACAGCACCAGCACGCCGAGCGCGGGCGCTGCCTGGCCGACGTTCGCGACGGCGAGGAACGCCGGTGCGAGCCAGCGCGCCCACGGACGGGTCGCGACGATCCCGGCCGGAACGGCGACCACCACGACGATCGCGGTCACCACGAGCGTCATGGCCAGGTGGTCGCGCAGCGCCGTCAGCAACGAGGACGCGTTCAGCGTGCCCTGCTCGGTCGCGGTCAGCTCGCCACCGAACACCCACGCCAGCACGCCGCCGACGATCAGCAGGACGAGGACGGGCTGCGCCCAGAAGCGGATCCGTTCCGCCGTCATGCGGTCGCCCGCAGCTGCTGGACGAACTCCGTCACCGTCGCGAGGTCGACCGTGCCGACGTACTCGCCCCTGCTCCCGGTGACGACCGCGCGGCCTCCCTCGGTGAGCATGGCCTCCAGGGCGTCGCGGAGCGTCGACTGCAACGACACGGAGTCCTGCACGGGGCTGCCGACGGAGGCGAGCGACGACGCGCGCCTCAGCTCGTTCTGGTGCACCCAGCGCACCGGCCTGTCACGGCGGTCGAGCACCAGCAGGAACTTCTCACCACGCAGATCCACAGTGGACGGGTCGGCGTCGGCCCGCGCGGTGACGGCCTGCCCCAGCTCGACGTCCCTGACCCTGGTCAGCGTCAGCGCCTTCAGCGACGCGCCCGCGCCGACGAACCCGGCCACCGTGTCGTCCGCCGGGTTGGTCAGGATCGCGTCCGGCGTGTCGTACTGCAGGATCGTCGACCTGTCGCCGAGCACCGCGATCTTGTCGCCGAGCTTCACGGCCTCGTCGAAGTCGTGGGTGACGAACACGATCGTCTTGTGCAGCTCGGACTGCAGCCGCAGCAGCTCGTCCTGGAGGTGGCCGCGGGTGATCGGGTCGACCGCGCCGAACGGCTCGTCCATCAGCAGCACCGGCGGGTCCGCGGCGAGCGCCCGTGCGACGCCGACCCGTTGCTGCTGGCCGCCGGAGAGCTGGCGCGGGTAGCGGCCGGCGAACTCCGCCGGGTCGAGCCCGACGAGGTCCATCATCTCTTCGACCCTGTCCGCGATCCGCTTCTTGTCCCAGCCCAGCAGGCCGGGCACGATGCCGATGCTCTGCGCCACGGTGAAGTGCGGGAACAGGCCCGCCTGCTGGATCGCGTAGCCGACGCGGCGGCGCAGCTCGTCCGGGTCGATCCGCAGCGCGTCCTCGCCGCCGATGGTGATCGTGCCGGACGTCGGCTCGATCAGCCGGTTGATCATCCGCATGGTCGTGGTCTTGCCGCACCCGGACGGGCCGACGAACACCACGATCTCCCCGGCCGGCACCACCATCGAGAAGTCGTCGACCGCGGGCGCCTTCTGCCCGGGGAACCGCTTCGTGACGTGGTCCAGCCTGATCTCGATGCCTTCTTCAGCCACGAACGCCCCTCGAGACGGTGAGACGGTTGACGAGCACGTAGACACCGTCGAGCAGCAGGGCGAGGACCACCACGCCGATCGTGCCGGTGAGGGCCTGGTTCATCGCGTTCGCGCTGCCCGCGTTGGCGAGACCGGAGAACACCTCGGACCCCAGGCCGGGTCCCTTCGCGTAGGCGGCGATCACCGCGATGCCCATCAGCATCTGGGTGGCCACCCGCATCCCGGCGAGGATCGCGGGCCACGCGAGCCGCAGCTCCACGCGGGTGAGCACGCCGACGCGGCTCATGCCGATGCCCCGTGCCGCGTCGCTCACCGCCGGGTCGACGCCCGCCAAACCTACGATCGTGTTACGAACTATCGGCAGCAGCGCGTAGAGCACCAGCGCGACCACCGTCGTGTCGGCGCCGAGGCCGAACACCGGGATCAGCAACGCCAGCAGCGCGAACGACGGGATCGTCAGGATGGTGCTGGCCAGCGCCGTGGCCAGCGCGGACCCCACCGGGCTGCGGTAGACGGCGACCCCGATCGCCACACCGAGCACCGCCGCCAGCACCGTGCACTGGACGACAGCGCTGACGTGCAGGAACGCCTGCAACGACAACCGGTCCCAGCGATCGGTCACGTACTCGAGCACAGTCATTTCCTCGTGGCCCCGCCCTCGAAGGTTGGCGTCCACCCAACACCACTGTGGACGGTCCGGCAACCTCTGCCCTCCGGCCCGCCCGTCTCAGGTGGCGGGAATCCGTTGCGGCTCAAGGCTGTTCTGGTAAACCTCCTCGGCTGGTCACCGGGTGGTCCGCTCCAGCGGGTTTCGAGCCACGACTCATACGTTCGTCACCAAACCGGAACGCCTTCGCACCTGCTCAAGCCCGCTGACCGCTTGGGGGATCTCTGAGATGTCGCACGAAGCTGAAGTGGACGGTGGCTGCCTCCCCGACCTGCTGCGCAAGCAGGTCGAGGTACAACCCGATCGCACGGCCGTCGTCTTCGGTGAGGAGAGCATCACCTACGGCGAGCTCTTCGAGCAAAGCTCGGCACTCGCCACACACCTGCGCAGACTCGGCATCAGCGCGGACGACTGCGTCGGCATGTTCGTGGAACCGTCCCTCGACCTCGTGGTCGGCGCCTGGGGCATCCTCTGCGCCGGCGGCGCCTACCTGCCGCTCAGCCCGGAGTACCCGGAAGAGCGACTTCGGTACATGATCGAGGACTCCCGCACGAAGGTCGTCGTCACGCAGCGCGCCCTCAAGCAGCGGCTGGCCGAGCTCGCGCCCGCCACGACCCGGATCGTCACGCTCGACGACTGCGACGAGGCGTTCGACGACGGCTTCTCCCCCGCGCACGACAGCCTCGCGTACATCATCTACACCTCGGGCAGCACCGGCAGGCCCAAGGGCGTGATGATCGAGCACCGCAGCATCGTCAGCCAGATGCAGTGGCTGCACGACGCGCACGGCATCGACAGCACCAAGCGCGTGGTGCAGAAGACGCCGATGAGCTTCGACGCGGCGCAGTGGGAGATCCTGGCGCCCGCGGTCGGCAGCACCGTCGTGATGGGCCGTCCCGGCATCTACCGCGACCCGGAGATGCTGATCGAGACCATGCGCGAGCACGCCGTCACGACGCTGCAGTGCGTGCCGACGCTGTTGCAGGCGTTGATCGACACCGAGGAGCTGCACACCGTCACGTCGTTGCGGCAGGTCTTCAGCGGCGGCGAGGCGTTGTCCCGCACGCTCGCGCAGAGCTTCGTCGACACGATGCCCGGCACGGCGCTGATCAACGTCTACGGCCCCACCGAGACGACGATCAACTCCTCGTCGCACGTCGTCGACCCGGCCGAGCTGGCGGAGGCGCCGAAGTCGATCTCGATCGGCCTGCCCGTCGCGAACACCACCTACCTGGTGCTCGACGCCAACCGCGACCCCGTCACGCCCGGCGAGATCGGCGAGCTGTACATCGGCGGCATCCAGGTCGCCCGCGGCTACCTGCACCAGCCGGAGCTGACCGCGGAACGGTTCGTGGACGGCCTGTTCCGCACCGGCGACCTCGTGACGCAGAACCTCGACGGCACCGTGCAGTTCGCCGGACGTGCCGACAGCCAGGTGAAGCTGCGCGGCTACCGCGTCGAGCTGGACGAGATCCGGCTCGCGATCGAGACGCACGACTGGGTGCGCAACGCCGCGGTCATCGTGAAGTCCGACGAGCGCACCGGGTTCCAGAACCTGATCGCGTGCGTCGAGCTGAACCCCAAGGAAGCCGCCCTGATGGACCAGGGCAACGCGGGCGCGCACCACCAGTCGAAGGCGAGCAGGCTGCAGGTCCGCGCGCAGCTGTCGAACCCCGGCGTGCGCGACGACGTCGGCGGCCGCGAGACGTTCGAGCTGCCCGGCGAGGAAGCCTCGTGCCTGCAACGGAAAGTCGTCTTCTCGCGCAAGTCGTACCGGTTCTACGAGGGCGGCCAGGTCACCGACGCCGACCTGGCGCGGCTGCTGGAGCGCAAGCCCGCCGGGGCGGGCACGAAGGACCCGGCGACCATCCGCTTCGCCGAGCTGGGCGAGATCCTGCGCTACTTCGGCGCGCACTTCAGCGACCAGCGGCTGCTGCCGAAGTACGGCTACGCCTCACCGGGCTCGCTCTACGCGACCCAGCTGCACCTGGAGCTGCACCACATCGCGGGCCTGCCGGCCGGGCTGTACTACTACCACCCGCTGCGCCACCAGCTCGTGCTGATCTCGGCGGTGCCGGAAAGCTCGCAGCCGCTGGCGAAGCTGCACTTCATCGGGCGCAAGGCCGCGATCGAGGCGGTGTACCTCAACAACATCCGCGAAGTCCTGGAGATCGAGACCGGTCACATGGTCGGCCTCTTCGAGGAGGTTCTGCCGGGCTACGGGCTCGACGTCACGGCCTCCGCGCACACCCCGGAGACCAAGGACCTGCTGGACGTCTCCGACGAGGACTACTACCTCGGCACGTACGAGCTGTGCGCGTACGACGGTGTCCGCGAGGACGACGTCGACATCTACGTGCAGACGCACCCCGGCCGCGTCACGAACCTGCCCGGCGGCCAGTACCGCTACGCCGACGGCGAGTTCGAGCGCGTGTCCGACGAACTGGTGCTGCGCAAGCACGTCATCGCGATCAACCAGGCCGTGTACGAGCGGGCGAGCTTCGGCGTCACCGCGGTCAGCCGCGCGCCGGAGACCTGGCGGCGGTACATCGACCTCGGCCGGACCATGCACCGGTTGTCCGCCAACGACGTCGACCTCGGCTTCATGTCGTCGGGCTACAGCTCCAAGTCGGACAACGACCTGCCGTCGGCCAAGCGCATCAACGGCATCCTCGCGGACATCGGCGAGGAGCCCGGCCCGTCGTACTTCTTCCTGGGCGGCAAGGTCTCCTACGAGCAGCGCCGCAGCCCCGGCATGAAGGAAGACGTCGTCCACATGAAGGGGCCGGCCGAGCTGATCCGCGACGACCTGGTCAACTTCCTGCCGGACTACATGATCCCCAACAAGGTCGTGGTGCTCGACCGGCTGCCGGTCACGGCCAACGGCAAGATCGACGTGAAGGCCCTGGAAGCGTCCGACAAGACCGACGTGGACGACCAGGACCGCCCGTTCGTCGCCCCGCGCACCCTCACCGAGCGCCGCATCAGCGAGATGTGGAAGAAGCTGATGAAGCGCGAGACGGTCTCGACGCACGACGACTTCTTCGAGACCGGCGGCAACTCCCTGATCGCGGTGGGCCTGGTCAACCGCATCAACAAGGACTTCGGCACGGCCCTGCCGCTGCAGGTGCTCTTCGAGTCGCCGACGATCGAGCAGCTCGCCCGCCGGGTCGACGGCCTGCACGACGGACCTGTCTCGCGGCTGGTCCCGTTGCAGCCCAACGGGGACGCGACGCCGGTGTTCTGCTGGCCGGGTCTCGGCGGCTACCCGATGAACCTGCGCACGCTGGCGAGCCGGTCGGAGCGGCCGTTCTACGGCGTGCAGGCGCACGGCATCAACGAGGGCGAGACGCCGTACCGCACCATCCGCGAGATGGCCGCCGCCGACATCGAGGCCATCAAGGAGGTGCAGCCGGAGGGCCCGTACACGCTGTGGGGCTACTCCTTCGGCTCGCGGGTCGCGTTCGAGACGGCCTACCAGCTCGAACAGGCGGGGCACGAGGTCGCGAACCTGTTCCTGATCGCACCCGGCTCGCCGAAGGTGCGGTCGGAGCGGGCGAGCGACGAGGCGTCCTACGACAACAGCGCGTTCGTCACGATCCTGTTCTCGGTGTTCGCGGGCAGCATCACGGACCCGAAGCTCGCCCGGTGCCTGGAGGTCGCGAAGGACGAGGACAGCTTCGCGGCGTTCATCAGCAGCGAGTTCCGCGACCTCGACAGCGAACTGGTCCACCGGATCATCAAGATCGTCACGGAGACGTTCACGTTCAAGTACACGTTCAGCGAGCTGGCCGAGCGCACGATCTCGGCTCCCCTCACCATCTTCAAGGCCCAGGGCGACGACTACTCGTTCATCGAGGGCAGCGAGGGCTTCTCCGTCACCGAACCGGTCGTGGTCGAGCTGCGGGCCGACCACTACAGCCTGCTGCGCGAGCCCGACATCGACGAGCTGCTGGCGTCGATGGAACGGCGTGCGACCGTCCAGCAGGAGGTCTCCCGCATCCCGGTGCAGCTGTCGGAGCAGCAGATGTCCGAGCTGATCGCCGCCGTCACCAAGGCCGTCACCCTCGCCATCACGGCGAACCAGTCGTGAGGAGGCTCCCGTGCCACACGTGAACATCAAGCACTTCCCGAAACAGCTCACCGCGGAGGAGTCCGCGGAGCTGGTCGCGGGCGTCACCGCGGCGGTCACGAAGGCGTTCGGCTGCGACGAGGGCGTCGTCTCGATCGCCGTCGAGCCGGTGGCTCAGGAGGAGTGGCAGGACCGGGTCTACGGGCCGGAGATCGCCGACCGCAAGGACCTGCTGCACAAGACCCCGAGCTACTGAGGCGCAGATGAACATCCCCCTGGTGTACAGCGAGGAAGTGGCCGAGGCGATCACGGCCGGGCAACCGGTCGTGGCGCTGGAGTCCAACGTCATCACGCACGGCCTCGACTACCCCGACAACGCCGAGACCGCGCGCCGGGTCGAGGACGCGGTCAGGGCGGGCGGGGCCGTGCCCGCGACCATCGGCATCGACAACGGCAGGATCCTCGTCGGCCTCACCGAGGACGACATCGAGCGGTTCGCGACCACTCCGGGCATCCCGAAGGTCAGCAGCCGCGACCTGCCGATCGTGCTGGCCCGCGGCGGGATGGGCGCCACCACGGTCGCCTCGTCGGTGATCGCCGCCGAGCTGGCGGGGCTGAGGTTCTTCTCCTCGGCAGGGATCGGCGGCGTGCACCGCGGTGCCGAACGCACGATGGACATCTCGTCGGACCTGGTGCAGTTCACCAGGTCCAAGGTCGCGGTCGTGTGCGCGGGGGCGAAGAACATCCTCGACCTCGGGCTCACGATGGAGTTCCTGGAGACGCACTGCGTGCCGGTCGTGGCCTACCGGTCCGACGACTTCCCGGCGTTCTACTGCGTCTCCAGCGGGCTGCGCAGCCCGCACCGGATCGACGACGCCGCGGTGCTCGCGCGGGCCGTCGAGAACCACTGGGCGGTCGGCAACCCCGGCGCGTTCCTCGTCACCACCCCGACCAGGCTCGCCGACGCCATCGACGGCGACGAGGTCGAGGCGGTGATCAACGAGGCCGTCGCACGGGCCGAACGCGAGGGCGTGAGCGGTCAGGCGATCACGAAGTACCTGATGCGGGCGGTCGACAGGGCCACGGAAGGCCGTTCCGCCAAGGCCAACCAGGCCGTGCTGATCAGCACCGCCGAGGTCGCCGCGGAGCTGGCCGTCGCGCACGCGAAGGAGTTCTCCTCATGAGCCGGTGCGTGGTCTTCGACCTGGACGGCACGCTCGTCGACACCCCGCGCGGGATCGTCACGACGTTCGCCGCCGTGTTCACCCAGCTCGACCTGCCCACGGCCGACTCCGGCACGATCCGCGGCACCATCGGGCTGCCGCTGCCCGCGGCGTTCGCGAAGGTGCTCGGCACCGCCGAGGACGACCCGGTGGTCGGGACGTGCGTCGAGCTGTACCAGTCGACGTTCCGCCGGATCGTGCTGCCGATGGCGACGCAGCTGGTCTTCGCCGGGGTGTACGACGGGCTGAGGACGTTGCGGGACAGCGGTTTCCTGCTGGCCGTCGCGACGAGCAAGTACATCCGCAACGCCGAGGCGCTGCTCACCGCCGCCGGGCTGCGCGAGGAGTTCTCGGTGGTGGTCGGCGCGGACCAGGTCTCGAAGCCCAAGCCCGACCCCGAGTCCGGCTTCCTGGTGCTGGAGAAGCTCGGCGTGGCCGCGGGCAACGCCGTGATGGTCGGCGACACGACGCACGACGTCCTGATGGCGCACGGTGCCGGGATGTCGTCGATCGCCGTCAGCTACGGCGTGCACAGCGTCGACCAGCTGCTCAACGCCAACCCCACCTGGCTCGTCGACTCGTTCGCAGGCGTCGTCGCCGCCGTGAAGGAGTGCTCGTGATCGAGGCGTACCTGGAGAAGAACGTCCACCTGTTGCCGCAGACCAACCAGCTGCGCGCGATGCACACGATCGTCCGCGACCGCAACGCCTCGCGTGAGGACTTCGTCTTCTACACCGAGCGGATCAACCGGCTGCTCGTCGAGGCGGGCCTGGACCTGCTGCCGTTCGAACCGCACGACGTCACCACCCCGGTCGGCGCGACCTACCACGGTCTGAAGCCGGCCGGGCGGCTCGTCGGCGTCCCGGTCATCCGCGCGGGCGAGAGCATGGAGGCCGGGCTGCGCGCGGTCGTTCCCGCGGCCCGGATCGGCAAGATCCTCATCCAGCGGGACAAGGTCACCAAGCTCCCGAAGCTCTACTACGCCAACCTCCCCGACGACATCGCGTCACGGCACGTGCTGCTGCTCGACCCGATGCTCGCCACCGGTGGCACGGCGAACGCGGCGATCCAGGTCCTCCTCGACCACGGCGTGCGGGAGGAGAACATCGTCTTCGTCACCTTCATCACGGTGCCCGAGGGCGTCGAGGCGGTGTGCTCGCGCTTCCCTCTCGTGCGGATCGTGACGTCCGCGATCGAGGAACGGCTCAGCGAGGACGCGTTCATGCTCCCCGGGATCGGCGACTTCGGCGACCGGTTCTTCGGCACCGACGACTGACGGGACGAAACCCATGCGGGACAAGAGGTTGCTGACCGACTCCGCGATCACGGCGCTGGCGCCGATGATCTGGGGCAGCACGTACCTCGTCACCACCGAGCTGCTGCCGCCGGACCGGCCGCTGCTGGCCGCGGTGGTCCGCGCGTTGCCGGCGGGCCTGGTCCTGCTGCTGTTCGGACGGGTCCTGCCGCGGGGCTCCTGGTGGTGGCGCGCCCTCGTGCTGGGCACGCTCAACATCGGCGCGTTCTTCTTCCTGCTGTTCGTCTCCGCCTACCACCTGCCGGGCGGCGTGGCGGCGCTCGTCGGCTCGGTCCAGCCGGTGGTCACGCTGGTGCTGGCCGCGCTGGTGCTCGGTGACAGGATCCGGCTCCCGCACGTGCTCGCATGCGTCGCCGCCACCGCGGGCGTCGCGTTGCTGGTGCTGAAGGCGACAGCCCAGCTCGACCTCGTCGGTGTGCTCGCGGCGCTCGGCGGCGCGGTGAGCATGGCGTCCGGCATCGTCCTCACGAAGCGGTGGCGGCGGCCGGAGGGCGTGAGCGTCCTGCTGTTCACCGGCTGGCAGCTCACCGCGGGCGGGCTGGTGCTGCTGCCCGCGCTGTTCCTGCTGGAGGGCCTGCCGGACACGATCACCGGCACCAACGCGCTGGGCTTCGGCTACCTGGTCGTGCTCGGCTCGCTGTTCGGCTACTCGGTCTGGTTCCGCGGCACCGAGCGGGTGCCCGCGATCGGGTTGTCGTTCCTGGGGTTCTGCAGCCCGATCGTGGCGACCGCGCTCGGCTTCGTGTTCCTCGGCCAGACCTTGTCGTTCCCGCAGTTCGCGGGCGCGGCGATCCTCATCGGGGCGATCGTGCTGGTGCAGCTCACCCCGGCGAAGGCACCGCCGCTGCCGGAACGGGAGCTTCAGCGCACGACGTCGTAGACGAGCTTCTGGATGCCGTTGGAGTAGGTCTCGCTCTCGACGACCTTCAGCAACTGCTTGTCCTTGTCGGTCTGGCTGAACAGCCGCTTGCCCGCGCCGAGCAGCACCGGGAACACCAGCAGGTGGTAGCGGTCGATCAGGCCCGCGTCGGACAGGTTGCGGTTCAACGTCGCGCTGCCGTGGATGGAGATCGGGCCGCCCTCGGTCTCCTTCACCGCGGCCACGTCGTCGAGCGACCGCAGGATGGTGATCTCACCCCAGTTGTCCACCAGCTGGTCCTCCTTGAGGGTGCTGGAGACGACGTACTTCGGCATGGCGTTGTACTGCGGGAAGTAGTCGAGCGTCGGCCACACCGGGGCGAACTGCTCGTAGCTGACGCGACCCATCATCATGGCCGCGGCCTCCTCCTGCTCACGGCCCTTGATCTCGTAAGCCGCCTCGTCGAACCGGATGTCGTTGAACGTCCAGCCGGAGCTGCGGTGGCCCGGCTCGCCACCGGGGGCCTCGACGACGCCGTCGAGCGAGACGAAGGCGGTGGCGATCAGGGTGCGCATCTGGTTCTCCTCGGTGTCCGTACCTGCTGTCATCGATGCGTCGAACGGGAGGAACCCGGAATCGACATCGCGCGCGGACGAATTCTGCGGCACGGTCCCGGCCGTCGCCGGACCGGTCAGGAATCGAGAAGCACGGCCCGCGTCCCCTCTCCTACCGTCGTCCTCGACGCCAGAACGACCAGGAGGACGCAAGATGAGCAGCAGCAAGGGAATCCGCCAGTTCCACCGCGTGGTGAGCATGGTCTTCATGGCCACCGTGGTCTTCACGGCGGTCGCGCTGACGGTGGACAGCTCGGTGGTGTGGGTGTCCTACATCCCGCTGCTGCCGCTGTTCCTCCTGATGGGAACCGGCGTGTACATGTGGTTCCTGCCGGCGATCGCCAAGCGCCGTGCGGCCCGCCGAGCCGTCGCCTAGAGCCAGCCGCGGTCGCGAGCGGTGTTGGCCGCCTCCGACCGGTTCTTCGCGCCGAGCTTCGCCATCGCCGTCGACAGGTAGTTGCGGACCGTGCCCTCGGCCAGGTGCAGCCGTGCCGCGATGTCGGCGTTGCTCGCACCGGTCGTGACCTCGCGCAACAGCTCGCGTTCGCGGGGCGTGAGCGGGTCGGCGCTGTCCCAGGCGGCCATCGCCAGCTCCGGCGCCACCACCCGCTCACCCGCGTGCACCCGCCGCAACGCCGACACCAGCTCGGCGATCGGGGCGTCCTTGAGCACGTACCCCGCCACCCCCGCGTCCATCGCGCGCCGCAGGTAGCCGCTGCGCGCGAACGTGGTGATGATCAGCACCCGCGTGCCGTCGCCCCGGCGGACGAGCTCCTGCGCGACGTCCAGACCGGACTTCCCCGGCATCTCGATGTCGGTCAGCAGCACGTCCGGCCGGTGCAGGGCGACGGCCGCGAGCGCCTCGTCGCCGTCACCCGCCGTCCCCACCACCGCGACGTCCGGCTGCAGGTCGAGGAGCTGGGCGAACGCGCCGCGCACCATCGCCTGGTCCTCGGCGAGCACGACCCTGATCACGTCGCCACCTCCAGCGGCACCGCGATCGTCACCGTGGTGCCCGGCGAGCAGGTGCGCCGCACCAGCCCGCCCAGTGCCGCGATCCGTTCCCGCATCCCGGTCAACCCGTTGCCCTCCGGTCCCCTGCTGCCGATCCCGTCGTCGGCGACCACCAGCCTCAGCTCGCCGTCACGGGCCTCGACCGCGATGTGGCAGTTCGACGCCCGCGCGTGCCGGACCACATTCGTCACCGCCTCCCGCAGCGCCAGCGCCAGCTCGTGCTCGGTGGACCCGACGATCGCCAGGTCCTCGTCGCGCCGCACGACCACCTCGACGCCGAGGCTCGTCAACGCCGCCCGCGCCGCCTCCAGCTCCGTCTCCAGGCTCGCGCTGCGCCACCCGGTGACGGCGTTGCGGATCTCGCTCAGCGCCGCACGGGCGGTGCGTTCGATCTCCGCCGCCTCCTCGGCAGCCCTGGCCGGGTCCGCGGCCACCAGCTGGGCGCGGACGATGACCGCCGTCAGCGTGTGGCCGAGCAGGTCGTGCAGGTCGCGGGCGATGCGCTCGCGTTCGGCGAGGGTGGCGAGGTGCTCGACCCGTGCCGTGCGGATGCGCAGCTCGGCCGCGTCGCGGTCGCGTTCCGCCGTCTCGGCCTGCACGAGGCCGACCAGCCACAGGAAGACCAGCGACGGCGCCAGGCCCCACAGCCGGTACGGCAGCGGCACCACCGACACCGCGGAGAACAGGCAGATCAGCGCGGTGAGGCCGACGAACCACCGCATCGCGACCCGCCGCGACTCGGTCTCCCCCGCGAACGCCGCCGCGTAGACGAACAGCACCGCCGCGCCGGTGTTGAACGGCGTGACCAGCACCCCGAGCACGACCGTCGGCACCAGGCACCACCACCGGACCCGGTCGGGGCGCCGCCACGACAGCACGTACAGCGGCACGAAGACCGCGACGACCGCGGCGACGAGCGCCCAGTCCGCCCAGCCGGCGGTGCTGTCGAAGAACGGCAGCCACGCGAGGTTGCCCAGGTAGAGCAGGTAGAACCAGCGCGAGACACCAGAGACCTTGTTCATGACCGGGCACGACGATACGACACCGCGGCCAGAGCGGCGGTCACGATCGTCGTGCCGAGCAGCACGAGCACGTGCGTCAGCGCCGGACCGCCGGTGAGCTGCGCCAGCGCCAGCCGTCCCAGATGGTAGGTCGGCAGGAACCGCGCCACGTCGGAGAAGAACGCGGGCATGATCTCCAGCGGCATCCACAGCCCCGAGAGCACGGCCGACGGCAGCAGCACCGCGTTCAGCACCGCCGCGGCCGTCCCCGGCCCCACCTGGAACCCGATGGCGAGGCTGAGCAGCGCGAACGGCAGCGCACCGAACACCAGCACGGCGAGCAGCCGCAGCACCGCGCCCGGTGACGCGTCGAGCACCCCCGTGACCGCCGCCGTCACCGTCATCGCGAGCAGCACACCCAGCGCGTAGGGCAGCGCCGCCACGACTTTCGCGGTGAGCGTGACGCCGATCGGCACCGCGGAGACCTGCTTCGCCCGCAGCCAGCCGCGTTCCCGGTCGGACGCGACGCCGATGCCGGGGTTCATCAGCACGACCGAGATCGCGCCGAACGCCCCGAACGTGGCGAGCATCGCCGTTCCCGCGGGGACCTCGCCGCCGCCGAGCTTGCCGAACAGCGACACGAACAGCGCGAAGAACGCCACCGGCATGATGATCGAGAAGAAGAGCGCGGCGGGCTCGCGGACGATACCCCTCAGCTCGTCCGTGAGCTCGACTCCGAACACCTTCACGCCGCACCCCTGTTCATCAGACCGGCCACCGCTTCCTCCAGCCCGGCGCTCTCGACCCGCAGGCCGGAGAGTCCGGGGTCCTCCGCGAGCAGCACCCGCAGCACCGCCTCCGGCGTGCGGGTGCCGAGGTGCACGTGCTCGCCGTCGGTGCGCACCGACACCACACCGGGCAGCGCTTCCAGCCGTGCCCTGCCGATGGAGGTCTTCGCGATCACCGTGCGGTCGGGCAGCCGCGCCACCAGCTCGTCCGGCGTGCCACTGGCCCGCACCCGTCCGCCGTCCAGGACGACGACGCGGTCCGCGACGGCCGCGGACTCCTCGATGAGGTGGGTGGTGATCAGCACGCCGGTGCCGCGCTCGCGCCGGTGCGCGAGCAGCCGCCAGAACCTCCTGCGGGCGGGCAGGTCCAGGCCCGCCGTCGGTTCGTCCAGCACCAGCAGCCGCGGGTCGGCCACCAGCGCCATCGCGAGCTGCAGCCGTTGCTGCTGACCGCCGGAGAGCTTCGCGGCCCGCCTGCCCGCGAGGTCGGTCAGGTCCAGCTCGGCGAGCACCGGCCCGGCCGCGGACCGGGAGGCCCCCGCCCGCACCGCGGCACCCGTGACCAGCTCGCCGACCTTCAGCGTGGTCGGGAAGCCGAGCGACTGCTGCACCACCCCTAGCCGTCGCCGGGTGGCCGCGACGCGCGGGTCACCCCCGCAGACCCTGACCACGCCATCGCCCGCGGGCAGCAGCCCGACCACCATGTTCACCAGCGTGGTCTTGCCCGCGCCGTTCGGCCCGAGCAACGCCACGCACTCCCCCGCGCCGACGTCGAGATCCACCCCGTCCAACGCTCGCGTGGCACCGTAGCTGTGCCGCGCCCCCCGCACTCCGAGCACCGTTTCCATGGCGTTGAGCCTGGTCGAACGCGTCCGCCGCCAGTAGTGAGGCGCAGTCACGACCCCGGGATGACAAATGTCAGCTTGACTCGGCACCACGGTGCAGGGTCCATCGTGGCGCCCATGACGACCGAACGAACCGCCGTGACCCGCTGGGGCAGAGCGGGTGCGCTGTACGACCTCGTGGCGAGCATCGCGTTCGTGACGCCGTGGACCTCGGGGGTGGTGCTCGACGTGCTGGGCGTGGAGGCGGCCATACCCACACGCCTGTTCGCCACGCTCTTCGGGACCGTGGTGATGATGTGGTCCATCGCCCGCTGGCTGCGTCCCGAACCGGTCCTGATCGGACTCGACACGGCCGGCCGCGCGATGTTCAGCCTGTGGTTCGTCTGGGCGCTCGCGAACGGGGAGACGCGAGTTCTGTGGGGATTCCTCGTGCTGGAGCTGTTCTGGGGCGCGGCCCAGCTGCGCGCACTGGTGCGGAGGTAACGTGCCGTGGTGCGCATCTCCGAACTGGCCCGTGCCGCCGGCGTGGGCATCAGCACGGTGCGGTTCTACGAACGCCGCGGTCTCGTCGTTCCCACGTCCCGCACCAGCGGCGGTTACCGGCACTACGACCGGGAAGCGTTGCGGCGCTTGAAGTTCATCCGCCGCGCCCAGCGGCTCGGCTTCACCCTGGCCGAGGTGCGGCAGCTCCTGTCGATGTCGGTGGAGCCCGGCGACCTCGGCGACGTGATCACCGGCAAGGTCGCCGAGATCGACGAACGGGTGCGCGACCTGGAACGGGTGCGGCTCGCGTTGCTCGACGTCGCCGCGCACGGCGTGCGGGAGCAGTGCCCGGTGGTGGCCGCGCTGAACGACTCCTAAGGTGACCGGCATGGCGGAGACGACAGTCGCGGAACTGATGACGGAACTGGCCGCGCTGGAGGACCCGAAAGCCCGCGCTGTCAACGAGAAGCACGGCGACGACCACGGCGTGAACCTCACCAAGCTGCGCGCGGTGGCCAAGCGCCTCAAGACGCAGCAGGACCTCGCGGTGCAGCTGTGGGCCACCGGTGACACCGCGGCCCGGCTGCTCGCCCTGCTGGTCTGCCGCCCCAAGGCGTTCAGCCGCGACGAGCTGGACACGATGCTGCGCGAGGCCCGCCGTCCCAAGGTGCACGACTGGCTCGTGAACTACGTCGTGAAGAAGAGCCCGCACGCCGAGGACCTGCGCCGGACGTGGTTCGACGACGCCGACCCGGTGGTCGCGAGCGCGGGCTGGGCGCTGACGGTGGACCGCGTGGCCAAGAAGCCGGAGGGCCTCGACCTCCCCGGCCTGCTCGACCGGATCGAGGCGGAGCTGAAGGACGCGCCCGGCCGGTTGCAGTGGGCGATGAACCACTGCCTCGCGCAGATCGGCATCGAGAACCCGGACCTGCGGGACAGGGCGATCGGCATCGGGGAACGGCTGGAGGTCCTCAAGGACTACCCGACGCCACCCGGCTGCACCTCGCCGTTCGCCCCGGTCTGGATCACCGAGGTCGTGCGGCGCCGGTAGCGGCCTCCGCGTCCGGGACGGGTGACGTCAGTCCGTCCCGAACGCGGAGTGCCCCGGAGCCGGGGGCAGCCCCAGGAGTTGGCCCGCGACGTCCAGGAACTCGCCGCCACGTTGCCAGAGCGCGTGGTCGGGATCGACGACGAACGGGTCCGCCGGATCCACGTCCTCCTGGCGAACGCGATAGGCCAACGCTTCGGCCTCCGAGTAGGCGAGCACCGTCTCGTTGGTGCCGCGCCAGACCCGGCGGAACATGACGGCGTTGACGCACGTCATCCGATCTTGCACGACGGAACGCTGAAACCCCCGCCGCAACAACAACTTCATGCACTCTTGGACACTGCTCACGTTCTGTGCCAAGTCACTCCGCCCCTACGTCCGGATTGCCGATTCTGGCCGATGCGTGGGGACCCGCTCACCGTCCGTCACTCGATCAGGTCAAGGTTTTCGGGCACCTGCACAACCTGGCGTGGGTCTTTTCGTGCAGAGCACTCACCGAAGTCGACCGCTTCGGGCGATGGCACCGAGCCTCGCGGTGCGAAAACCTGTGCCGGGTGGTCGACATCCGAACACCTGACCCCGGCGCCCCGCTCTACGAACGCGCCGCGACGCAGATCCCGGGCACCGCCGAGAAGGTGCTGGAGGCGTTCTTCGCCCGCTCCGCCGCCTACCGGCAGCTGCCGCACCAGCTCGTGGACCGGGAGATCACCGAGGCGGTGAGCCGCAACCTCCAGGTCTTCCTGACGTCGTTGCGGGAGAGGCGGCCACCGGCGGCGGAAGAGCTCGCCGACCAGATCGCCACCGCGGTCCGGCGGGCGCAGCAGGGCGTGCCGCTCGACGTCGTGCTGAGCACCTACCACGTCGCCGCGCACGTCGGCTGGACGGCGATGGCGGGGGTGGCGAAGCCGGACGAGGTCGACGACCTGCTGGCGACCGTGCCCGCGCTGCTGCAGTACCTGAGCGTCGCGGTGCCGGCCGTCGCCGCGTCGTACCTGACCGAGCAGCAGGCGCTGCACGCCGAGCGCCGGGAGGCGGGCCGGGCGCTGGTCGCGGCACTGCTGACGGGCAGGGAGGCCGAACCGCTGGCCGAACGGATCGGGCTGGAGCTGTCCAGCCACCACGTCGTCCTCGCGGTGCGGGTGGAGACGCCACCGGCCGACGCCGCGGACGCGCGGTTCGCCGCCCACGCGCTGGTGCGGCGATTACGGGCGGAGCTGCCGAAGCACGCGCTGTCCGCGTTGGACCACGACGGCGGCACCGTGCTGCTGCCCACCACCGCCGAGGGCGTCGAGCAGGAGCTGGCCGAGGCCGCGGAGCTCGTCCGCGGGCTGCACACGGCGGCGGGCGTCCGGCTCGTCGGCGGGATCGCCGCGGCGGAGGGCCGCGAGGAGGTCCCCACCGCGGCCAGGCAGGCCGCCGACATCGCCGAGCTGGTCCAGCGGCTGGGGAAGCCGGCGGGCGCGTACGTCCTCGACGACGTGCTGCTGGAGTACCAGCTGTGCCGGCCCGGTCCCGGGCGCAAGCGCCTCGCCCTGGTGATGGACAAGCTGGCCGAGCACCCCGACCTGCTGCACACGCTGCGGGTGTTCCTGGAGTGCGACCACAACCGTCACCGCACCGCCGAGAAGCTGCACCTGCACCGCAACACGTTGAACTACCGCCTGCGCCGGATCTCGGAGATCACCGGCTACAACCCGGCGGACCCGGCCGACGTCCGGCTGCTCGCGGCGTCGCTCGTCGTGCACGACCTGAGGTCCTGAGACGGCGAACGGGTGGGCGGCGAGGTCGCCGCCCACCCGGTCACGCCGTGCCGGTCAGTCGCCGTACGGGTTCTGGATCGAGACGTGCACGTGGTCGTAGTGACCGTTGGTGACACCGCTGCCCGCGGTGTAGGTGCGCCAGCCCTCGGACGAGCGAGCCACGCTCCAGATCTGGCCCTGCCAGATCACGTACCGGACGTCGAGCCGCGAGGCGTGCTTCTGCAGCCAGCGGGCGAGCTTCCAGCCCTGCTCCTTCTGCGCCGCCGACGGGTACGAGCCGATCGCGTTCGAGATCGTGCAGTCGAGCGCGTTGCCGGTGTTGTGGTTGGTCGTCGACGCCTCGTAGCTGCGGTAGTCGCCCACCCAGCAGTCCTTCTCGCCGGTCAGGGCCCGGATCTGGTCGTCGACGTGCTGCGTGCGCTGCGTCGCCTGCGGCGCGCGGGCCGTGGCGGACGGGTACGGGTTGTCCGCGGGCGTGCCGTAGCTGCCGTCCGGCGGCGTGGTGCCACCGCTGTCACCCAGCTTGTGGGCGGCGTTCTCGTTCTTGAGGTCCGAGTTCAGGTTGGCCTTCGCACCGGCGGCGATGGTCTGCCGCGGACCCGCGTAGCCGCTGTTGAAGTACACGGTGACCGAGCCGCTGGTGCGGTTCCAGACCGCGGCGGCGTTGTTCTTCACGCACAGGCCCTTGCCGTTGCCCGTGCCCTTGAACTCGTAGCAGCTCGGCTGCTCGTCGCCGTAGTCGGGAATGGAGGTGGCGAAGTCGGAGACCGAACCCGCCTGGTTGCTGTTGTAGTACAGGCAGAACTCGCCCGACTCGCAGACACCGTTGCGCGCGGTCGCCGCGTTGGCCGCCCCCGCCCCGAAGGACGCGCTGATCAACGCGCCCATCATCACCACGAAAACAGATTTCTTGAACACAGGAGACCTAACTCGTTGCAGGGGAGAACCCTTGTGCCGAGCAGGTTCGCGAAACGCACTGACATTCCGCTGACACCGGACGCCACCGAGGTGTCAGGCGCGCGGGAACTCGTCGAGGCGGACGGCCTGCGCCTTCGGGTACTTCCTGCCCGCGGCGGGCACGGGCGAGCCGGTGAACGACACGGGGGTGCCCGCCAGCAACAACGTCAGGCCGTCCGGCAGCTCGTCGCGCGAGACGAACCACGACCCGCCGCGCGCGTCGGTGATGAAACCGTGCGCCTGCCCCGACTTCCAGCTGGCGACCGTCCCCCTGCGACGGCCGCGCGGTGCCCCGGCCGGTGACGCCACGGCCTCGGCGGACCGCACGAACGCGCGCCGCAACGGGTAGTCCTCGCGGTCGGCGGGGTCGAACAACGCGTCGAAGCCCGGCGTGAACGGCGTGGCGGACCGCAACGGCGCCGCCGTCCGCGGCGTCCAGGCGGGTGGCTTGTCCACGATCCGCACGTCGACGACCGGCACGACCACGTGCACCCCGCGCTCGGTCAGCCGCGTCACGAGCGGGGCGAAGTCGGCGTCACCGGTGAGCAGCACGACCCAGTCGAGCGGCGCGGACACCGCCCGGTCCCACGCCTCCAGCGCCAGGTGGACGTCGACGCCCTTCTCCTTGCCGCCGACCAGCGGCAGGTCGTGCCGGACGATCCCGGCCGCGCTCAGCGCCGCGTCGAAGGACACGGCGGGCGTCTCGATGCGGCCCCGCGCGTAGTGCGCCTCGGTGACCTCGCACTCGTCGAGCGGGCGGCCGGTCTCCGCGTGCACGAACCAGCGCAGTGCGTCGTGCAGGCCGTCCAGTGAGATCCGTGCGGCTCTGCGGTGCGCGGTCGCGTAGAAGTCGCTGAGGTAGGCGAACCACGTTCCGTCGTAGAACACGCCGATGCGGACGATCTTTCCCACCGCGGCAACACTACCCCTGACCTGCCCGGCACCTACCCGGACCAGTCGACGGCGCCGAGCCCGGCCGCGTGCCCGGCGGGCCACTGCACCAGCTCGATCCGCCGCCCGTCGGGGTCGATGATGAACCGCGTGCTGAACCCGGCCTCGCCGTCGGTCCCCTCGCCGGTGGGCAGGATCCCGTTCCGCCGCAAGCGGTCCAGTGCCAGGAACATCGACTCGACGTGCACGACGATGTGGCTCAGGCCGGTGCCGGGGATGACCGGGCCGCCGTCGTGGACGAGCTCGACGCTCACGAACTCGTCGCCGGGGAGCTTCAGCATGACCAGGTGCCCGATGGGTGTGTCCGGCACGGCGCCGACGACCTCGTAGCCGACGGCGCGGTAGAACGCGAGCGACCGGTCGAGGTCGGCCACCCGCAGGCCGATGTGCAACGTCCTCATCGCGGCACCTCCGACGCCATCACAGCACCACCGGGCCGGGCAGGAGGGTGAACCTGCGCGGCCCGGTGGCCGGGCGGCTCAGATCTGGAGCTCGCCCTCGATGCGCTTGAGCTGGTGCCTGGCGAGCGCGAGGTTCGCGACGTCCCTCTCCAGCACCAGGTAGAGGAAGAGCGAGCCCCTGGCCTTCACCCCGCTCATCAGCCGGATCAGGTGGTACTGGCGGTGCAGGGTGATCAGGATGTCCTCGATGGTGTCGCTCAGTCCGAGCGTCTGCATGACGCGGAGCTTGGACCGCACGACCTCGGTGTTGCCGGCCGCGGCGATCTCCAGGTTCAGCCATTCGCCGCCGCCGGCGTGGCCGAGCGACATGCCGCTGTCGTAGTCGACGAGCGCGACACCGACAGCGCCGCCGATCGACATGGCTTCCTTGAGCGCGGTATCGATGTTCATCACATTCCACTTCCCTAGGTCAACTGGTGGTCGAGGCGACGTGGCGGTGTGCTCACGCCTCGGCCGAGAACGGACACGTCCCCACACGGACTTCGTCGACGAGAGCAAAGAACGAAGGATGGACATGTGCTGCGACCATTCCTCTGTTCGGCGGTGCGCTACGGGGCGAGGATCGTCCCGATCCGCTCGATCGCGGGCCGGGACTCGTGGAGCAGCCGTCCGAGGTTGAGCCCCTTGTCCCCGAGCGCGACCATCAGCGACATCCGGCCGACGGCGTACACGGCCATGTAGCCCTTGCTGCCGAACACCACGGTCTGGCTGAGCGAGCCCAGACCGATCACCTCGGTCGCCTGCCGCGCGATCCCGAGGCCGGCGGCCGCGAGCGCGGAGATGTGCGCGGGGTCGACGCTCTTGGCCACGTCGGAAATGATCGGAATGCCGTCGGACGCGGCTATCACCGTGTCGGTCACTCCGGCTACGTTCTCCCGGAGCTGCCGCAGCTCGGCGACCAGGGCGTCGTAGTCCAATGCTCTTCCTTCCTGCTTTCCGAAAAGCCGGCCGTTCAGACCGGGCGCCCCGCCTCCCGCATTTCCGCACGAGCACGCAGTGCGGTCAGGTCCCCGTGCGAAAAGGTGAACGAGTCCCTCGGCGAGGCGATCTCCAGCACTCCCTCACCGAGCATGCGGGAAATCTCGACGGTGACCGGATAAAGGCTCCTGCCGACCGCGAAGGCCACGTCCCGCACGGTGCGCCGCCCGGTGGCGTGGAAAACGACCTCCCGCCGTTCCGCTGTGAGAACGGCGGGATCCACGCCACCGGCCGGCACCACCCGGTCCCGGTAGGGCGCGACCGGGACCGGCAGCGAGGCCACCGCGTCCAGCCGTCTGGCCGTCTCGGCCAGCAACGACTCCGGCTCGACACCACCGGCCACGGGCAGGGCCGGCACGTCGCCCGGTTCGGCGGCGACCTCGCAGCTCTCGACCTCGCCCGCCGCCACCGCGAACGCCCCGTCCCGCACCGCGGCCAGGGCGAACGCCCTGACCTCCGCGGGTCCGATGACGCCACGGCCGACGAGCGCCGCCTGCACGGACCCGGCCTCGACGCTCGCGACCAGAGCAGCAGCCCAGTCCCGCGCGCCGACCCGGCCCGAGCTCAGCAGCAGCGTCTCCGCTGCCGGTGAGCCGGGGCTGTCCACCGCGACCACCGCGCCGTCGCGCAGGTGGAACACCCCACCCACGTTCCCGGCGACGCGCACCGCTCCGGAAAACCGGTCGGCCCGGCATTCCTCCAGAATGGCCGCGAGGACGGTGAAAGCAGCTCGATGATCGCGTAACAGAAGTCACTCCGAGTTGTTCCGACACTACAGATCGGGTATCCCGCAAACCGGTCACCCGGCCGTGCACCGACCCGTATCGAAAGGCCGGTCGCGGTCGTTACTTCTTATCCGGCAGCACCCCGGAAAGACCCGGCTTGTCACACTATCGAGTGAAGCATTCCACGTCGCGCGGGAAAATCGCCTGGTCGACGCGACCCAATTCATCGGCACCGAAAACAATTCCGTGCGGAAATTGGTCCGGACCGGTGCGTCTACAGGTCCAGCCACATGATCCGCAGACCGACGAACCCCTCCGAGGGATGGCGGAACGCTCCGGGCGCGACCCCCAGCGTCACGAACCCGAGGCTCTCGTAGAGCCGGACAGCGGCCACGTTCGTGTCGACCACGGCGTTGAACTGGACGGCCGCGAACCCGCTCCCCCGAGCCCAGCCGACCAGGTCGGTGGTGAGCTCCCGCCCCACTCCCATGCCCCGCGCCCGCGAGGCGACCATCACCGTGCCGGACGCGACGTGACTCCCCGGCCCGGGCCGGTTGGCGTACATGTTCGCGGTGCCGACGACCTCGTCGTCCCGCGTAGCCACCACCACCCGCGCCGGCGCGGGCAGCATCCACATCCGCTCGGCGTCGTCCTCGGTCATCGCCGGGTCGTACGGGATCGTCCGCTGTTCGGTGACGACGTTCCGGATGATCGGCCAGATCCGCGGCCAGTCGCCGTCACGTGCCTCACGAATCACAGCGGAACCCCCTCGGACAGCACGAACGCCGCCACGCGTCCAGCCTCAAGCGCACAGACAAGCACAGCGCGGACCACGGCGAGAAGCCGTTTTGTCACGTCACCGCTTCACGCCGTCCAACACGGCACCACCGGTAACGAAAAACGCACCCCGGCGACGTCCACACCGCAGGCCGTACCTGAACAGGACGGCGTTACTGCGGGAGGAGATCGCATGCAGGACCCCTCGGACCTGACCGAGACCGCCGAACCCGAGGACAACAGCGAGGGAGGGTCACCCGGCGCGGCGACGGTCCTGCTGGAGGTCCTCCCCGGGGTGGCCGTCGTCGCCGGTGAGGTCCCGCCGGAGCTGAAGCCCGACCTGGTCGACTTCGGGATCGTTCCGGCCGGTGACCGCAGGCAGATCTCGGCGGTCCTCGCGTCGATCGGGAACGCGGCGACCGTGGCCGGGAACATCGGCAAGGCGATCACCGAGGCGCAGGGGCTCTACCGGCTCAGCGACGCCACGCGGACCCTGCTGGCGAACGGCGGGACGCTCGCCGTCAAGGACGGTGCGAACCTCGGAACGGTGATCGGCCCGGGCGGCGCCCTGCGGCAAGCCCGCTTCCACCCCGTGTCCGCGCTGGGCAAGGCGCCGATGGCGGCCTCGGTCGGGCCCGCACTGGCGATGGTTGCACTCCAGATGATGCTGAGCGAGGTGTCGGGCCTGGTCAGGACCACCCTCACGGCGACGAACCAGGTCCTCACCACCGTCCGCAAGGAGCAGTGGGCCGAGCTGACGGGGCTCGTCGCCGCCGTCGACCGCGCGGTCGAGCAGGCGCGGGAGATCGAGTCCGTCCCGACGTCCCTGTGGGAGGACGTCGCGGGCAGCGGGGCGCTGCTGCGCAAGCAGCTCGAGCTCTACCAGGGCAACGTCCGCGACCACGTCAGGCAGATCGGTCAGGCCGACGCACGCGGCCACCGCGAGTACCTGCAGACGAACGCCCAGGTCATCGTCTTCGACGTCAACGCCCTGCTGTCGTCCCTGCAGGCGTGGACCGGGTACCACGCGCTGCGCGCCGCGAGGGCGAGGGCCGCCGGACGTGACGACGACGCCGAGGCGCAGTACGCCGAGGTCATCGCCCGTGACACCCACACGGAGTTCGACTCGACCCTCGCCGAGGTGACCGGTCTCGTCGACGCACTGGTCCGGGACCTGCGGATCACGGCCGAGCTCCGCGAGCCCGACGGGTGGCCGCTGCCGGGCAAGCGGAAGGACGTGAAGGCGGCCCGCGAGACCGCAGCCCGGTTGTTGGAGGCGGTCGAGCCCCTCGCCGACGCGCTCCACTCGCCGGTCCCGCCGCTCGATGTCCCCGAGATCCTCTGCAAGCCGGAGTCGCTGACCCCGGAGCCGTACCTCCGCATCCTGCGCTGGCTCTTCGAGGACGGCGAGACCCTCCGCGCGCTCGGCTTCCCCGACCAGGTCGGCGACACCGCCAGTCCGATCTCGGCGATCGTCGGCGGGGCGATGGACAGGGTCGCGGCGGCGATCGACAAGACCGCGGTGAAGACGCTGGTCGCCGTCACGGACCGCCGGATCATCCTGGCCAAGCCGACCGCGTTCCTCGAACAGGCCGAGATCCGCCAGGCCGTTCCGCTGGACCAGGTGCGCTACGTGCGCGCACCGAGGGGCGGCGGGTCGCGCGCGATGATCGACCTCATCACGCGCGACGAGAACGTCCGCTGGGTCTTCGACGCCGACACCGCTCAGGTGGGGGCGTTCGCCGCCGTGCTCGCCGAGTCGATGGCGATCCCGGACGCCGAACGCGAGGCGCTCCAGCAGCACCGGCCGTGAAAAGGGTGGTGGACCGGCCGCGGTTCACCACCCTTTCGGGTGTTCATCCCGGAACTCGTCCGACGAAGCTCGCAGGATCCCGACGACCTGGCCGCGACGTGAACGCGGTGGTCAAGCAGGTGATCGCGCCGAATGCGTTGTCCAGCCTTCAATTAAAACGCGCAAGATCATTCACGTAACGCCGATTTCGGCAACCGACAAAACCGTTGACATTTTCGTCGGTGATGGACACGCTGTGTTTCGCAGTCAGTCATCATGACTTCTAGGGGGAGAACGATGAAGCTGCTCACTGGGGTTGTTGTCGGCACGCTCGGATTCGCGTTGTTGTCGGCACCGGCGGTGTCCGCCGCACCTGTTTCGACAGAACTGGCCACGACGGAAAGCGTGGCCACCGCGACGGTATCGCGTTCGGAGATGATCCAGCGGGCCAAGTCCTGGAACCCGCACACCTCCAAGCGAATTCCCTACAACCAGAAGAAGACGCACGGGGGTTACCGCACCGACTGCTCCGGCTACGTTTCCATGGCGGCCAAGCTGTCCAAGCCCGGACCGAACACGGTCACCCTGGCCTCCTCGACCTACACGGTCGCGATCAACAAGAACGACATGCGCATGGGCGACCTGTTCATCGACTCCATCGGTGACGCCAACAGCAGGCACGTCGTGATCTTCGAGAAGTGGGCCAACGCGCAGCACACCGCGTACTGGGCCTACGAACAGCGCGGCGGCTACGGTACCGACTACCGCACCCGCAGCTACGGCCTCGGCGGAGACCAGTACAAGGCCCGCCGTCTGAAGAACATCACCGGCTGACACGAAGGACAGGTGCGGACGGCCCGCCACAGGGCCGTCCGCATTCTGGTACGAAAGACGAGAACAAGACCGGCCGAAGACCAGCGGAACCAATGCGTTCTCGCGCACACATTCATTCCGCGACTCAGTCGTCGGATTGCAGAATCATCAGCCTGAACGTCGTGGACGGCGACTCGCGCCCACATGTCTGCAACATGTGCCAGGCCAGGTTGCCGGGGCCGTTGTCGGCCTGCGGAAGCCGTTCCTTGCTGATTCCGAGAATGCCGTCCGGGCTTTCCGCGAGGACCTCCGGCGTGCCGACGAGAACCGCCAGGCCGAAGGCGAGCACATCGGCTCGCAGATCGTCGTCCAGGTCGTCGGTGAGCCCGATCGTGCTTCGCGGTTCGCCGTCTTCGTCGGACCCGATGCCGACCAGGCCCGCGAGTCCCACGCTGTGGTCCGCGGGCAGGTCGACCACGCGGATGTCGGTGCCCATCGCCAATGCCATCAGCCTGGCCGTCGGAGTGGTGAGCAGCGGATCGTTGACGGCAGCGCCACTGTCGCCTGCGGAATTGTCTGTGCGGTCGCCCATGATGTCCCAGATCGTATTGGCGGCGACGGCGCCTGTCCTGTTCGGCGGCAGCGGCGCAGGCTCCGTCGCGTGTTGCACCTGCCGTAGCGGCATGTGATGTCGTGGAGGAACCACAGCGAAAGGCCCTCCTCGATGCACCTCTCCTTCACGCCTCCCCAGCAGGTCAAGATCGGTGATGCGGCCGCGTTCGCCGGGACGACCCCGCGCGCGATCCGCCACTACCACGAGATCGGCCTGCTGCCGGAGCCCGGACGGGGTGCGGACGGCCGCCGCCGGTACGGCTACGACGACATGATCCGGTTGCTGTGGGTCCGCAAGATGGCGGAGGCCGGCATCAGCCTGGACGACATGCGGGCCGCCTTCGACGAGCCCGGGGACATCGAGCAGAACCTGGGTCGCCTGGAGGAGGCCCTGGCGGCCAAGGAGGCGGCCATCAAGCGCCAGCGCGCCGTCGTCGAGCGCCTGCGGGCCGTGGGCACCCCTCTCGGGCTGCTCTCCGAGCTCGTGACGGACCGGCTCAGCCACCTGCCGCCCGGCGCACTGCGCCGCTCCGACCTGGACGCCCTGCTGGTGACGGAGCGCGTCTTCGGGCCGCTGGGCGCCGCCGTCCAGGCGAGCGTGTTCATCGTGCTGGCCACGCATCCGGACCTGCGAGCCGAGAACGACCGCCTGGAGGCCGCCGAGGCCGCCCTCGACGACGGCGTCGATCCTCACGACCCTCGCGTCGAAGAGCTTGCCGCGCAACGGCACGCGCACCACAAAGCCGTGGGGGAGGCCATCGAGGCGGACGGGCTGGATCGCGAGGAGGAGAAGCTCTTCGAGAGCTACGAGGCCGACCTGACGGGCGAGGAGCCCGCGCTGATGAGCGCCGGCGAAGCGGCCATGAAGATGCCCTACGACTTCTCCCCCGCCCGGCTGCGCTACATGGACCTCACGACCGAGCTCCTGGTCCGGGAGCAGTCACCCGAGGACGACAACGGCCGGCTTCCCTGAGTTCTTCCGCGACCACCACGTCTCACCTGGTCGCCAGAGCGCGCACCCTCTCCCGTTGACATGCGGAACACCGTTCAGTAGTTTCCTGAACGGTGTTCCGCGGAACGCCGTTCAGTTACTTCGGGAGAGACTCGTGAACTACCGCACCCTCGGCCGGACCGGCATCAAGGTCAGTCCTTACGGCCTCGGCACACTGATGTTCGCCACCCAGGTCGGCAACCCCGACCCCCAGGACTCGCTCAAGATCCTCCACAAGGCGCTCGACGCCGGGATCAACCTCGTCGACTCCGCCGACGCGTACGGCGACTCCGAGGAGGTCGTCGGCAAGGCCCTCGAAGGCCGCCGCGACGACGTCGTCCTGACCACCAAGGTCAGCCGTCCGATGGGCACCGACCCGAACCGCCAGGGCGCCTCACGGCGGTGGATCACGACGGCGGTCGACAACTCGCTGCGCCGCCTGCGGACCGATCACATCGACGTCTACCAGGTCCAGCGCCCCGACCCCGACACGGACATCGAGGAAACGCTGTCCGTGCTGACCGATCTCGTCCGCGCGGGCAAGATCCGCGCGTTCGGCACGTCGACCATGCCTGCCTCGAACCTGGTCGAGGCGCACTGGGTGGCCGAACGCCGCGGCCTGCACCGCTTCCGGACCGAACAGCCGCCGTACTCGATCCTGAACCGCGGCATCGAGCGTGAAGTGCTGCCCGTCGCACAGCAGTACGGCATGGGTGTCCTCGTCTGGGGCCCGCTCGGGCAGGGCATGCTGACCGGCCGGGTCCGTCGCGACAGGACCACCGACGTCACCCGCGCGAAGTTCTTCAAGGTGTTCGGCGACGAACGCCGCCTGGACGTGGTGGAGCAGCTGATCTCCCTGGCCGCGGAAGCGGGCCTTTCGATGCCCCACCTCGCCATGTCGTTCGCGACAACGCATCCGGCGGTGTCGAGCGCACTGCTCGGGGTTCGCACCATGGAGCAGCTCGACGACCTGCTCGCCGGGCTGGACGTCGTCCTGTCCGACGACGTCCTCGACCGCATCGACGCGATCGTGCCGCCCGGAACCGACGTCGGCACGCTCGACCAGGCATACGTGCCACCGGCGATCCGGCACACCGCGTTGCGCCGCCGCCCGGTTGCCGAGCGCTCCGCCGTCTGAGCGGCGGCACCACCACCTGTCCGGCCAAGGATTCAGGGGAACGAAGATGTCCGCGGAAAGCAGCGTGATTCGCGTCAACGGCACAGCGGTCGCACCACCCGGCGACCCACGGGTGTCCCTGCTCGACTTCCTCCGTGAAACGCTCGGCCTGCACGGCACGAAGAAGGGCTGCGATCAAGGCGGGTGCGGCGCCTGCACGCTGCTCGTCGACGGAGAGCGCATCCTCTCCTGCCTCGCCCTCGCGGTCCAGTACACCGGACGGGACGTCGTCACGGTCGAAGCACTGGCCGACGGGGACAGGTTGCACCCGGTGCAGCAGGCGTTCATCGACCACGACGGTTTCCAGTGCGGCTACTGCACTCCGGGCCAGATCTGCTCGGCGATCGGCATGGCCGGCGAGCTCGAACGCGGTGTCCCCAGCCACGTGACCGAAGACCTGTCGGCGAAGCGGGCCGAGCTCACCGCGGAGGAGCTGCGCGAGCGGATGAGCGGGAACCTGTGCCGCTGCGGTGCCCACAACGGGATCGTCGCGGCGATCGCGAAAGCGCACCAGGCGGGACAGCTCAGCGACTCCGGAAGGGCCGCGCGATGAAACCGTTCGTCTACAAGAAAGCCGGCACCGTCGCGGAGGCCGTCCGCGCGGGTGCGGCGCCGGGCGCCAAGTACCTCGGCGGCGGCACGAACCTGGTCGACCTGATGCGCGAGACGATCGAGCAACCGGCGACCTTGGTCGACGTGACCGGTCTGTCCTCGGACATCAGGCGGCTCCGCGACGGCGGGCTGTTGATCGGAGCCGCGGTGCGCAACACCGAACTGGCAACCCATCGGGAGGTTCGCACCCGATACCCCGTGCTGACTCGTGCCGTCGTGGCGGGCGCGTCGGGACAGATCCGCAACATGGCGACCGTGGGCGGGAACATGTTGCAACGCACGCGTTGTGCCTACTTCTACGACGCCAAGGGTTCGCGCTGCAACAAGCGAAACCCTGGGCAGGGCTGCGACGCGATCGAGGGGTTCAACCGGATGCACGCGATCCTCGGCGCCTCGTCGGCCTGCGTTGCGACTCATCCGTCGGACATGTCCGTGGCACTCGCTGCTCTCGACGCGGTCGTGCACCTCGACGGTCCCGGTGGTCCCCGCGAAGTGCCGCTGACCGAGCTGCACCGGCTACCGGGCGAGACTCCCGAGGTAGAAACCGTTCTGCGGCAAGGTGAACTGGTCACGGCGGTCGAGTTGCCGCCGCTGTCGTGGGCGAAGCGTTCGACGTACCGCAAAGTGCGTGACCGGGCGAGCTACGCCTTCGCGCTGGTGTCGGTCGCCGCCGCCATCGACGTGCGTGGCGGCAAGGTCAAGGAAGTGCGGATCGCCTTGGGCGGCGTCGCGCACAAACCGTGGCGTGCCCGCGAAGCCGAGGCCGCGCTCAGCGGAGGTCCGGCCACCGTCAAAGCCTTCCGTGCCGCTGCGGAGGCCGAGCTGGCCGACGCCCGGCCGTTGCGGGACAACGGTTTCAAGGTCGAGCTCGCCGCGCGAACCATCACCGCCGTGCTCGGCGAACTGGCAGGAGGTGTGCGATGAACGAGTGGTCTTCGTCCAAGCGCGGTGATCTGTCGCGGCGCAGGATGCTCGGCGTCGTCGGCGCGGGTGTCGTGGTGTCGGCACTGCCGAGCCGGTCCGGTGCCGCCACCAGACCCGGAGCACAGGCCAGGACCGCGGGCGAAGGGCTGGTCGGGGCCCCGCTCCCCCGCATCGAAGGACCCTTGAAGGTGCGCGGCGCAGCCCCGTACGCAGCGGAGTTCACCTTCGCCGGCATGGTCTACGCCGCACTCGCGTTCAGCACCATCGCCAAAGGCCGGATCATCTCGATCGACACCGGCGCCGCCGAGGCCGCCCCGGGGTTCGTGCACGTGATGACGCACGTCAACGCACCCCGGATGCGACCGATGATGCCCTGGGCATCGAGCGAGAAGGCCGCCGGCAACGACGCCTGGCCGATCATGCAGGACGACCGGGTCCGCTGGAACGGTCAGCCGATCGCGGTCGTGCTGGCCGAGACGCAGGAGCAGGCCGACCACGCCGCCTCGCTGATCAGCGCGACCTACGAGGAGGAGCCCGCGACCACCTCGTTCGCCCAGGCGAAGGCCAACGGCACCGAGACCGCCGTTCTCGGTGGCCAGCCCGTGCACATCGAGATCGGCGACGCGGAAGCCGCACTGGCAGCGGCGGCGGTGTCGGTCGACGCCACCTTCCACACGCCGTACCAGAACCACAACGCCATCGAGCCGCACGCGGTCACCGTGGCCTGGCACGGAAACGAGCTCGAAGTCCACGACGCGTCCCAGTCGGTCGTGCACAATGCCTGGTCGCTCGCCCAGATCCTGGGGATCGAAGAACACCAGGTCCACGTCACCTCGCCTTACGTGGGCGGTTCGTTCGGCGGAAAGTTCATGGGGATGCACCAAGTTCTGGCCGCGGCGTCGTCCCGGCTCTCCGGCCGGCCGGTGCGGCTCACGCTCTCCCGAGCGGGCGTCTACCGGCTCGTCGGCGGACGTGCGCTCACCGAGCAACGGCTGGCCCTCGGCGCCGGGCGCGACGGCCGCTTCGTCGCGCTGATCCACACCGGCACCTCCACCCACACCCCGGACAGCCCCCATCCCGAGCTGGCCCAGTTCGTCAGCTACAGCTCTTACGCGACAGGCACCTTGAAGATCGACCTCCAGTGGGCGCACCTGGACATGGTCGCCAACGCCGCCATGCGTGCCCCGGGCGAAGCCGTCGGGAGCTTCGCGCTCGAAAGCGCCGTGGACGAGGTCGCCGTCGCCCTGGGCATGGACCCGATCGAACTGCGCATCCGCAACGAACCCCAGGCCGACCCGCTCACCGGTCTGCCGTTCTCCTCCCGCAACATCGTCGAGGCGTGGCGAGCGGGCGCCAAGAGGTTCGGCTGGGAACGCCGCAACCCGACGCCGCGCGCGGTCCGTCAGGGCGACTGGCTGATCGGCATGGGCTGCGGAGCGGGTTCGCACATGTACGCGCGCGAATCCGGCGGAGCGGCGCGCCTCACGCTGACCAAGCACGGCACCGCCACGATCGACATCGCCGCACACGACGCGGGCATGGGAACCGCCACGGTGCTGACCCAGATCACCGCCGACCAGCTGGCGCTCCGGCTGGACCAGGTCCGGCTGCGCGCCGCCGACTCGGCCCTGCCCGGCGTGGTCCCCGGCATCGGCTCCAGCCAGACCACCACCGCCGCGGCGACCATCATCGCCGCCCAGCGAAAGGCAGTCGCCGAACTGCTGAAACTCCTGCGCCGCGACTCACCGCTGGCAGGACTGACCGCCGATGAGGTCACGCCCCGCGACGGCGGCCTCGCCAAGACCGACGACCCCGCACGTCATGAGAGCTACTCGTCGATCCTCACCAGGGCGCGTCGCGACGAGCTCGTGGTGGAGGCGACGGGCGGCAACCCGACCGAGTCGGAGCAGTACTCGATGTACTCCTACGCGGCGGTGTTCTGCGAGGTCCGCGTCAACGCCGTCACCGGCGAGATCCGGGTGAGCCGTCTGCTCGGCTCGATGGACTGCGGCCGGGTCGTGAACGCCAGGACCGCCGCCGGCCAGTTCCGCGGCGGCATGGTCATGGCCATCGGCCTGGCGCTGACCGAGGAGACGCTGTACGACGAGCGCACCGCGCGGATCATGAACCCCAGCCTCTCGGAGTACCACGTGCCGGTCCACGCGGACGTGCCCGAGATCGACGTCATCTGGACCGGAATCCCCGACCCGCAGGCACCCCTGGGCGCCCGCGGCATCGGCGAGCTGAGCATGAACGGCACCGCCGCCGCCATCGCGAACGCGGTCCACAACGCCACCGGCACACGCGTCCGCCGCCTGCCCATCACCCTCGACCAGCTGCTTTGAGCCCGGCCGGGTCCACGGGGTTCCTCACCGCTGCTAGATTCAGCCCGGAACATCGTTCAGTGATCCAGGAAGCCATCTGATCGTGACGGAGCCCGCGGCGAAACCGCCCACCCACCGGCAGCAGGAAGTCCAGCGCAACTTCGACGCCTTGGTGGCCGCCGCGACCGAGGTCTTCGCGACCGAGGGCATGGACGCCCCGGTCCGCAAGATCATCGCCGCGGCGGGCGTCGGCGCGGGCACCTTCTACCGCCACTTCCCCGACCGCTCCGACCTGATCACGGCGGTCTTCCGGCACGAGGTCGACGTCTGCGTCAAGACCGCCGACTCCCTCGCCGACCAGCACGAACCGGTCGAGGCGCTGACCCGCTGGATGCGGCAGGTCACCGCGTTCATCTCCGACAAGTACGGCCTCAAGCCGGCCATGCACTCCGGCGAACCCGCCTACCGGCGCCTGCCCACGTACTTCCTGGAGAGCTTCACCCCCGTGCTCGCGCGGTTCCTCGACGCCGCCGCGGCCACCGGGAAGATCCGGACGGACATCGCCCCGGACGACCTGATGCGCGTTCTCAGCGGCATCGCCGCACCGGACGACCACGCCTTCACGCAGCGCATGATCGACCTCCTCGTCGACGGCCTGCGCCACAAGTAGCTCGCGGCACCATCGTCCACTCAGGACAGAAAACTCTGACCCGAGCCGGGCGTTCAGGGTTCGCAAGCCCTCTTCGTCACCGGCTGAAGATCCGCTGGCCGAGTGACGGGTCGCATGGTCAGTTGCCGACGACGTCGGAGGCAGGCAGACCTGCCTCCGACGTCCACAAGCGACAGTCCCGCTCAGCCACCGGCAGCCGGCTCGGTGGTGCCCTCCGGCCGCCACGGTGCCGGACGCGGGTCCTGGCCACCGAACTGGACCACCCGGTCCCAGACCCAGTCGGCCATCGACGCCGCGACAGGCTCGTCGGGCTGTCCCGGCCTGCGCTTGACCAGCGCGCCGAACGCGACGGCGACCAGGTACGCCCCGGCGTCGTCGGTCATCACCTGCTCCCAGATCTCGTTCTCCGGCCAGTCCGGGTGCGCTGCCTGGTCGGCCTCGATCCCGGCGTCCATGGCGATGATCTCGGCCGCCGACATCAGGCGGAACGGCTCGGCCAGGCCCCAGGCCCCAGGCGGCGCCGGAGCCGGGCGGCTGGCCGTTGTGCCAGGTCAGCAGCTCCTTCGCGACCATGGAGCCGACCTTGGCGTCGCCCTCCCCCAGGTCGGCGGCCCCGGCTCCCGGTCGCAGCGTGGCGCGCAGACCGGCCGGCATCACCTCGTCCAGCGCCACCAGGGCGGAGCCCAGGTCGATGCCGAGCTTCTCGTCGCGGAGCTGCTGCCACGCCATCTCGAGCGCGCCGCTGCGGCGGATGTCGTCCAGGGTGATGTCCTGGGCACTCGCCCTCTCGACGATCTCCAGCATCGTCTTGGCCATCCCCACCATGCTCTGCAGCAGGTCATCGGTCGGGTCCTCGCGCAGCAGCCGGAGACCGAGCTGTTCGGCGTCGGCGAACCGGTACTGCGTGAGGTAGGACCAGCCGAGCATCAGGGCGATGTCGGCGTTCGCCGCGTCGGCACGCATGGCCTCCTCGGCCGCGGCGGAGAACCGGTGGGGCGGCGCGAGGGTGGCCAGCAGGTACTCCGCCCGCCGCCCGAGCGCTCTCGGGAGCTCGTCCTGCGTCATCCGCGCGCACAGCGCCACCGCCTCGTCGAGCTGGTGCCACCCTTTCTCGTGCTCTCCGGCGGACGCCCGGGCGAGACCCAGCTCCATCCAGTCGTCCCAGTCCTCCTGCTCCTCGTCCAGCACGACGCGTGCCCACCGCAGTGCTTCGGCGTGGTCGTGCCCGGCCAGCGCCAGGCGCCGCAGGCCGCGTGCCGCGTTGATGAACTGGCCGTCACGGCGGCCGATCACCTGGAGGAAGAGCCGCCGCGCCTCGTCGACGTCGTCGCAGAACTCGCGGTGGCTGGCGAGCAGGAGCAACGGGGTGCTGCGCTCGGGCTGGGCAGCGGCCACCCGCAGTGCCAGCTCGGCGACCTTGGGATGCGTGGGCTGCGCCGAGAAGAGCTCCCAGGCGAGGTCCAGGTCCCGCTCGACGGCTTCCGCGTCGTCGGCGACGCTCATCGCATACCTCGCTTCACCCGGTACGCCCGGAGCTGGTCGAAGGTGCCGTCGTCGACGCCGTACTCCAGCACCGGCGCCACCTGGTCGAGCCAGGACGTCGTGGACGGGACGATGCCGCCGACAGCGGCCAGCACCGCGTCGGTGGTGACCGGCACCAGCTCACCCCTGCTCATCGACTCGACCATCGCCTGTTGCAGCACGGTGGTCGTCAGGTGGCTGAGGTCGGCACCGGAGAACCCTTCCGTAGCCGCGGCGACCGCCACGACGTCGACCTCGGCGGCGGGCTTGCCCTCCAGCGCCCGCGCGACGATCGCCGCCCTGGCGACCGCGTCCGGCGGCAGCACCAGCACCGTCTTGTCGATCCGGCCAGGACGGCGCAGCGCCGAGTCGATGTCCCACGGCCGGTTCGTCGCGGCCAGGAAGTAGACCCCGTCGTTCACGCTGGCCACGCCGTCGAGCTCTTCCAGCAGCTGGGTGACCAGCATCCGCATCGTCTGCGAGCCGCCACCACCGGAGGTGCGCCGGCCACCGAGCGCGTCGAACTCGTCGAAGAAGATCACACACGGCGCCGCGGCGCGGGCGTGGCGGAACACCCCCTGGATCGCCTTCTCGCTCTCGCCGATCCACTTGCTGAGCAGGTCCGCGAGAGTCACGTGGATGAACGCCGCGCCGAGATCACCCGCGATCGCCTTGGCGATGAACGTCTTGCCGCAACCGGGCGGGCCGTACATCAGCAGCGACCCACCAGGCTTCTGCCCGAACGCCGCCGCCAGCTCGGGATTGCGCAGCGGCGCCAGGAAAGCGGTGTCGAGATGCCGCTTGACCTCGGAGAGACCAGCGACGTCGGACAGCGTCACCGCAGGCCGTTCAACCTCCCACAGCGACGACACCCCGGCGCCGCTGTCGTCACGGTCCTGGTCGCCCGGCACCGGCACCCGAGACCGCACAGCCGGCCTGGCTGGAGGCGCCGCGGCCTCAGCAGGCGGCGGCGGGTTCGAAGAACGCAACCGCGCCGCCATCAACCGAGCGCGCAACACACGAGCCCGCGCCGGATCACCACCATGCGCCTCGAACGCGTCGAGTTCAACGCCGGCACGCGCCGGATCCTGCTCCAGCAACAATGTGACGAAGTCCTCCCGCAACGCCAGGTTGTTCGGATCCGCCGCCACCTCGCGCGCGATCACCTCGACAAAATCGTCACCGCTCACCGTTCGCCCCCTTCGACCCAGCCCTTGAGCAACCCCAGATTCGCCAGCGGGATGTAGCGACCGAGCCGCGGATGGTCGAGCACAACACCGACGACACCGGCCCTGCCGAACGAGGCGACGTAGTCGATCGCGGCAGGCATCGGCACACCGAACAACGGCACCGCAGCACCGTCCGAGCCGGACAGTCCCAACGTGCGAGCGGCTTCGTCCGCCCTCACAGCGCTGCTGTAGAGGCAGATCATCGTGCCCTGCTCGGCAGCCACACCATAGGGCCGCGGCTGGTCAGCGGAACCCCGCGCGATGAAGAACCAGTGCCCCAACCCGGTCACCTGCCGCCACAACGCGATCTCCGCCGACGTGTCCCCCGCGGGCGCTGCTCTGACCGCCTCGTCGAGACGGTCCAGCTCGGCGACCATCTCGGGGTCGTTGTCTCTGGTCATTCGGTTCTCTCTCGTCTGGTCAGGCGTCCGCGATCATGAGCGCACGGACCCGCCCGGTTCCACACCAGAGAAACATGCCGCCGATCACGGCGAACAGGCGGTTCGCCATGTCGGCGACGACCAGCTCTCAGCCCGGCCAGGTGAGCTTCGCAAGTCGTCACCGCCCTCAGTGCCGCCGAGGTCTACTCGCACGTTGCACCCGAAGCCGCACAACGAAGTCAGCCAGCGCTCCACACCGCCGGCGAAACGCACCGCCGAACCGCACGGCTGCAAAGGAAACGTCCGGCTTCCCGCGTCCCTCACCGTCGAGGCGCCCAGCCGGACACGGCAAAGATCGCCCGCCGAATCCGTTCACACGGATCAGCAGGCGATCGACGATCAGGTGACCCGAGGTGAACGGCATGCCGCGCACCTCGGGTCCCTCACTACAGCACGACGTTCAGCAGAACGGTGAGCAGGACCGACAGCACCACCGAGACCACCAGCATCGTCAGGCATCCCGCACGGCCACCCAGAAACTCGACCCGGGTGTTGCCGAAGCGCATGACCAGCCCCCGTCCCGGCCGCCCCCGCTCGCGTCACCGCCCCATGGTGCGGTCGGTGTGGCCGGTGACCTGCTGCCGCTTGCGTCCCGCCAAGCCCGCCAGGCCCAGCAGACCGAGGAGGCCCAGCCAGCCCCAGTTGCCGTTGCTGTCGTTGTCGTCGTTGTTGTCGTTGTTGTCCTGGGCCGTCACCACCGTCGTGCCGCGCGGTGTGGCCTCGTCGGCGAGCGCCGAGGCCGCCGGTGCTCCCGCCAGAGCCGTGCCGAGAACGAGTACAGCAATGAGCCGCTTCGCGGTGTCCATGTCGTCTCCTCTGGGCGATCGTTGTCCAGAGGTGCTGGGTACCGCCGAAAAGACCGTCCATGTGCCGATCGGCGAAGGCCACTCCTTCGAGTGGTGCGCTTGGTACCCGCACTTTGTTCGGAGCCCGCCGACCTCCACACCGGGGTGCGGGCAGCAAGACGGCTCCTGCGAGCCGAGTTCGCGTTCATCGCGCGCCCTCGGTCACCAGACCGTCCGAAGACGATGACGGATGCCACCACCTGTACACAACATGCGAAAGAGCGGTACCCGGAGCCGGGTACCGCTCTTTCGCATGTTGTGTCATTTGTGGAGCTGAGGGGACTCGAACCCCTGACCCTCACACTGCCAGTGTGATGCGCTACCAGCTGCGCCACAGCCCCTTGAAGGTCCACGTTCCCGGGAGGTTTCCCCCTCGTTCTCGTGTGGCAATACCGTACATCACCCCTGCCAGAAGATGAAAATCGGGGGTATCCAAAGCGCATTCGGCCTGGTAGGACCGGGTGATGACCGCCGCAGAGCCGTTCGACCCCAAGATCGAGTGCATGGACCCCGAGGCCCGCCGCGAGCTGCAGGAACAGCGGCTCAGAGGGCTTGTCGACCGCCTTCTGGGGACCGACAACCTCCAGGGCGCCAGGCTCAGGCAAATCGGAGTGACTCGCGGCACAGATGTCAGTCTCGACGAGCTGCACCTGCTGCCGACGATCACGAAGCAGGACCTGTGGGACCACTACCCGTTCGGGCTTCAGCTCGCGCCGCAGGAGGAGATCGTCTGCGTCCACGGGTCGTCGGGGACGGGTGGGCGGCCGACGCTCATCCCCTACACCGCCGGCGATGTCGAGATCTGGGCCGAGGTGATGGCCAGGGCGTTGAGGGGCGCGGGGGCCACGGAGAGGTCCGTCATCCACAACGCGTACGGCTACGGGCTCTTCACGGGCGGGCTGGGGGTGCACCACGGTGGCCTGAGGTTGAAGGCGACGGTCATCCCCATGTCGGGTGGCATGACGGAGCGGCAGGTGCGGCTGATCAACGATCTGCGGCCCGATGTGCTCTGCTGCACGCCGTCGTACGCGCTGAGGCTCGCGGAGGATCTCGGGGAGACGAGCATCCAGGTCGGGGTCTTCGGGGCCGAGCCGTGGACTGACGAGATGCGGCACGAGATCGAGCGGCGGCTCGGGATCCGGGCGTTGGACATCTACGGGCTGTCGGAGGTCATCGGGCCGGGTGTGGCGTGTGAGTCGCTTGACTCCGAAGGGCTTCTCAACATCGCCGAGGACCACTTCTACCCGGAGACGGTCGACGGGGAGCTGGTCTTCACGACGCTCACGAAGACCGGACTGCCGTTGTTGCGGTACCGCACGGGGGATGTGGCGACGCTGCACGAGCCGGCCGGGCAGCGGACGTTGCGGAGGATGAGCAAGCTCAAGGGGCGCAAGGACGACATGCTCGTCATCCGCGGGGTGAACGTGTTCCCGACGGAGATCGAGGCTGTCGTGCTCGATCTCACGAGCAGCCCGCACTACCTGATCGTCGAGGACCGGCGAACGACCACGGCTCAGTTGCACGTGGCGGTCGAGTCCACACTGGACGTCGGGGAGCTGCTTGCCGGGAAGCTGAAGGAACGGCTGGGGGTCACGTGCCGGGTGCACGTGCTGGAGCCGGGGAAGCTGCCTCGCACGGAGGTCGGGAAGGCGCAGCGCCTGGCCCGGTGGTCGCAGGGCCAGGCGCCGGTCGACGGGCTCAGCTAGCGAGGTCGGAGAGCCAGTTCTTGTTGTCCAGGTCGACGAGCTTGCCGTTGGCGGCGACGCTGGGGGTGCCGCGGAAGCGGCCGGTCTCGGCGTCGCGCAGGACAGGGTCGTTGCTGGTCTTCGACATCAGGGCGTCCAGCTCGGACTTGTAGGTCTGGTTGCGCACGCACGGCTCGAAGTCCGCGGAGGTGACGCCGACGTCCTTGCCCAGCTTGATCAGCTGGTCCTGGGTGTAGCCGGCGTCGCCTTCCTCGGGCTGCGTGGCGAACAGGGCCGCGTGGAAGGCGTTGAACTTGCCGTCGTCGGCGACGCACAGGGCGGCGTTGGCCGACTCCGTGGAGTAGCCCTCTGGCTTCGACAGGCGGTTCAGCATCGGCAGGATGTGGTAGCGGACCTTGACCTTGCCGTCCTCGACCGCGTTCTTGATGTCGGTGCCGTAGGTCTTCTCGAACGTGCCGCAGATCGGGCACAGGAAGTCCTCGTAGACGTCCACGGTGACGGTGGCGGTGTCCTTGCCCACCAGCACGGTGCTGCCGTCGCGGACGGCGGGCGCCGAGATCGTGTGGTCGGCGGGGGCCAGCGGGATCGCGCCGTCGGTGCCGGGGCCGGACGACCTCGACTGGTAGACCACGAACCCGATGACCGCCACGGCCAGCACCGCCACGACGGCGATGCCGGCGATGACCTTGGTCCGATCCGCACCGCCGCCGCTCGCGCCCCTGGCCTGGGTCACCGCAAGCGCGGCCTGCTTCCTCTTCCGCGCACTGCGCTCTGCTCCACCCACGGCGACGAGGGTAGCGACACTCTCTGAAAGAAAGCTGAGCGGGCGATCACGCTTCCGGGTGGCTTGGTTTGCCGCCGACGCGTTCGCCGGTCGGGATCTCGGCGCTCTCGTCGAGGCAGCCGCTCTCGGGCGCGACGGCCTTGGCCGTGTGCTCCTCCTCGTGCGAGGGCAGCGTTTCGGGGGCGCCGATCCAGAAGAGCAGGGACAGCAGCAGCGCGGCGCCGGTGACGGCGAACGAGATCTCGAAGCCGAACGAGTCGGCGAGCAGGCCGGTCAGCATCGGGCCGATGATGGCGCCGAGGTCCGTCACCATCTGGAAGCCCGCGAGGACGGGGCCGCCCTTGCCGCGCGGGCCGATGACGTCGGCCACGACGGCGTTCTGCGGCGGGTTCAGCAGGCCCGCGCCCATGCCCGCGACCAGCGAGGCGGCCATGAACGTCCACAGGCTCCCGGTGAAGCCCATGTAGACGGTCGCGGCGCCGCTGACGAACAGGCCGGCCATGGCGACGGGCTTGCGGCCGCGGGTGTCGGCGATCCGGCCGGACAGGAACAGCATCGCGGCGTTGCCGGCGGCGAACACGGACATCGAGATGCCTGCCACGACCGCGCTGTGCTTCAGCGCCTCGATGACGAACACCGGCACGAGCGAGATCCGCACGCCGAAAACGGCCCAGCCGTTGGCGAACCCGGAGGCCAGTGCCGCGCGGTAGGCGCCGTGGCGGACGGCTTCGCGCATCGACATCGGCGCTTCGGTGTTGGTCTTGTCCAACGCCGTGAGCGTCGACCGGCGAAGGAAGAACCAGACGACGAACGCCGCGACGCACAGCAGCAGGCCGTACGACACGAACGGCACCCACAGGCCGAACGGCACGAGGCCGGCGCCGACGATCGGTCCGGCGATGTTGCCGACGAGGAAGCCCGCCGCCCACAGCCCGGACGCACGGCCGCGCATGGGCGCCGGGGTGATCCGGATCAGCAGGCCGAGGGCGGCGACGGTGAACATGGTCGACCCGATACCGGCCATCGCGCGCCACGCCAGCATCTCGGCGTAGCTCGACGCGAACCCGCACATGGCGGTGCCGAGGGCGACGATGAGGATGCCGACGATGTAGACCCGCGGTTCGCCGAACCGGTTGACGAGCCGTCCGCTCATCGGCGCGAACGCGAGCCTGACGAACGCGAAAGCGCTGATCAGAGCCGCCACCGCGGTGTTGCCGACGCCGAACGTCGCCGCGTACACCGGCAGCACGGGTGCGACGATCCCGAACCCGACGGCGATGATGAAACTCGCCGCGACCAGAACCCACACCTCGACCGGCAACCGCTCGCGCACACAGCCTCCTTTAGCCCTGCTAAGGATATGCCACGCAGCAACTAACCATTCCCGCGATCTATTCCTCAGTCGAGCAGCTCGTCGACTCTGCGCACGTAGGCGGTGACGGGATAGGCCGCGACGAACCCGCACGCCTCCGCGAACCGCTCCCCCGGGCCCTCGTCGACCTGTGCGGCCACCAGGTTGGCCCCCGCCGACCGCAGAACGGACACGGCGGACACCACCAGCGACCGCCCGACGCCCCGGCGGCGCCGCGCCGGGCGCACCACGCACTGCTCGACCAGGCCCACGCCGCGTTCGGCGAAGCCCGACACGAACCCGCCGATCCGGTCGCCGTCGTCGACCACCAGCACCGCGCACCGCGGGTCGTCCAGCCGGTGTCCGAGCCAGCGCGACAGCCGCTCGCGGTTGCCGACGAGCTCGTCCGACAGCAGCTCCACGATGCCGGGCAGGTCCGCGTCGACGGCCCGCCTGACCTCGTCGGACTCCGCAGCGGCACCGCGGTGCACGACGGTCTGCAGCTCCTCGACGGCGTACCAGCCGGAGTCGTCGGCGATGCCTTCGATCTCGTCCACGGTCGTCGGCGACGCGTAGACGACGGCCTCGGCGCGGCCGACGTCCGCGAACGTCTGCTCCAGCTGCAGCAGCGTGGACGCGACCTCGACCGACGACCCGTCGAGGGCGCAGCCGAAGTTCCCGGACGGCAGCGGGTTCTCACGGTTGATCACGACAGCGGCGCAGCCGACCCTCCCGACCCGGCCGTAGCGGACGGCGCCGGACGCGAGCCGCGCCCCCTCCACCAGGATCGCGAGCGAGCGGGACTGGTAGGGGTCGAGCAGCTCCGGGTCGTCCGGGTCGCGCAACGGGTCAACCAACGCGGAGGTCCTTCCACTTCTCACCTGGACGCGCGGTCCAGCAGGAACGCCCTGATCGTCGCCCACGACGCCGGGGCGGGCACAGCGGAGGTCCCCGAACCGGCTCCGCGACGACGCCGGGACCATCCCCATGGAACCACCCCGGCACAGCCGCCTGGAAAACTGGACGACGTGCACCTGCCCGACCTCCCGGTCAAGTCCGTCCTGCCCGAGCTCGTCCGCACGCTCGCGGAACGCGGCGCCGCGGTGCTGGTCGCGCCGCCGGGAACCGGCAAGACGACGCTCGTCCCGCTCGCGCTGGAGGGCAAGGTCCTCGTCGCCGAACCGCGCAGGATCGCCGCCCGCGCCGCCGCCGCGCGCATGGCGAGCCTGCTCGGCGAGCCCGTCGGCCACACCGTGGGCTACTCGGTCCGCGGCGACCGCAAGACCAGCAGGCACACCCGCGTCGAGGTCGTGACCAGCGGTCTTCTCGTCCGCAGGCTTCAGCACGACCAGGAGCTGAACGGCGTCGGCACGGTGCTGCTCGACGAGTGCCACGAGCGCCACCTCGACGCCGACCTGCTCCTCACGCTGCTGCTGGACGCCAAGGCGGGTCTGCGCCCGGACCTGCGGATCCTCGCGACGAGCGCCACCGTCGCCGCGCAGCGGCTCTCCGACCTGCTCGACGCCCCGGTGCTGCACACCGAGTCCCGCATGTTCCCGACGGAGATCACCTACGTCCCTCCCACCCGCAACGAGCACATCGAGAACACCGTCGCCAGGGCCATCAGGAAGGCCCTGTCCGAAGTGGACGGCGACGTGCTCGCGTTCCTGCCGGGCGTGCGGGAGATCAACCGCACCGCCCGCCTGCTCGACGTGGAGACCGTGGTCCTGCACGGCCAGCTCAAGGCGCAGGTCCAGGACGCGGCGCTGAAGCGCGGCGACCACCAGCGGGTCGTGCTCGCCACGAGCATCGCCGAGTCCAGCCTGACCGTCCCCGGCGTGCGCGCCGTGGTGGACGCCGGTCTGGCCCGCGTCCCGCGCGTCGACCACCGCCGCGGGCTGGCCGGTCTCGCCACGATCCGCGTGTCCCAGGCCGTCGCCGAGCAGCGCGCCGGGCGTGCGGGACGCGAGGCGCCCGGCCGCGTGTACCGCTGCTGGCCGGAGCACGAGCACTCGACGCTGCCCCGCTACCCGGAACCCGAGATCAAGACGGCCGACCTGACCAGGCTCGCCCTGGAGCTGGCGGTGTGGGGCACCCCGGACGGCAGCGGCCTGAACTGGTGGGACGCCCCGCCGGAGGGTGCGCTCAAGGCCGCCCGGGAGACGCTCGACGCCATCGGCGCGCTGGAACCCGAACGGCGTGACCGCATCGCGAACGTCGGTCTGCACCCGAGGCTCGGCCGCGCCCTCATCGACGGCAGCGCGCTCGTGGGCAACCGCACCGCCGCCGAGGTCGTCGCACTGCTCGACGACAGCACGCACCCGTCGACGACCGACCTCGCGACCGCGCTGAAGTCGCCCGGCAAGTGGCGCCAGGAGGTCAAGAAGCTGGAGAAGCTCGGCAGCAACCCGGCGGGCACCGGTGACGCGGCGCTCGTCGTGGCGCTCGCCTACCCGGAGCGGCTCGCGAAACGCCGGTCCAAGAACAGCAACGTCTACCTGATGGCCAACGGCACGGCCGTCGAGCACTCCGACTCGTACAACAAGTGGCTGGCCATCGCCATCGCCGACCGCGAGCCGGGCAGCAAGCACGGCCGCGTCCGCCTCGCCGCCCCCGCCGACGAGGAGCTGGCCATCACCGCCGCCAGTGCGCTCGTGCACACGGTCGACGACATCCGGTGGCAAGGCGACGTTGTCGCGAACGAGGTCCGCAAGCTCGGCGCGATCACCCTCGACGAGCGTCCGCTGCGCGACCTCGCGAAGGCACAGCAGGCACTCCGGCTGGGCCTGGAGACCGAGGGCCTGGGCCTGCTGAAGTGGACCGACGCGGCGAACCGGCTGCGCGAGCGCATGGCGTTCCTGCACCGCACCCGCGGCTGGCCGAGCGTCGACGACGAGGCCCTGGTCCGCTCGATCGACCTGGGGAAGGCGAAGAAGCGCTCCGACCTCGCCAAGATCGACACGGTGGCGCTGCTGCGGAACCTGCTGCCGTGGCCGGAGGCGGAGGAGCTCGACAAGCTCGCGCCCGAACGCATCGGCCAGGGCAAGGTCGACTACACCCAGGACCAGCCGGTGCTGTCCGTGCGCATCCAGGACGCGATGAAGTGGGCCGACACCCCGCAGATCGCGGGCGTCCCGGTGGTGGTGCACCTGCTCTCCCCCGCCGGGCGGCCCACCGCCGTCACGAGCGACCTCAGGTCGTTCTGGCGCAACGGTTACCTGCGCGTGCGCAGCGAGCTGAAGGGCCGCTACCCCAAACACCACTGGCCGGAACGCCCGTGGGACAGGAGCAGGTGAGCCTCGATCTCCGCCGCCCGGCTCGACGAAGCCTTGCGCGGGTGGGGGACGTCCGGCGGATGATGCACCGGGCGGCCGGCGCCACGGCCGTCGCGGACGTCGCCGAGGAGGAGCTGTCGCGGTGAGGAAGATCTGGGACGACGCGGTCCGCACGCTCGGGGGCACCCCCGACGCGGGTGACCTGATGGAGCGTTACGCGGAACCGCACCGGGCCTACCACAACACCTTCCACGCGGTGTCCGTGGTGCGCGACTCCTCCGCGCTGGCCGACGCGTTCGCGTTCTCGGTGGAGGAACGCGCCGTCCTCGCGCTGGCGGCCTGCGCGCACGACGTGATCTACGACAGCAAGCCGGGCGAGGACGAACGCGCGTCCGCCGCGTGGGCCAGGGAACGCCTGGCGGGCCTGGAAGAGGAGCACATCGCCCGCGTCGAGTCGCTGGTGCTGGCCACGATCACGCACTCGTCCGACGACCCGCTGGCGCACGTGCTGCTCGACGCCGACCTCGCCATCCTCGGCTCGGAGCCGGAGCACTACGACCGCTACAGCGCCGCCGTGCGCCAGGAGTACTCCCAGTACGAGGACGCGGTGTGGCGCGCGGGACGGGCGAAGGTGCTCCGGTCGCTGCTCGACCGCGAGGACCTGTACGTGACCGAGCCCGCACGGCGGCTGTGGGACGGCGCCGCGCGGGCCAACCTCGCCCGCGAGCTTCAGTCGCTCTCCTGAACCTCCAGCCGTGCCCTGCGCACGCTGTACCCGAAGTAGATGACGAACCCGAGCACCATCCAGGCGAGGAACGCGACCCACGTGTCGAGTCCGAGGCTGAACATCATGTAGAGGCAGAACCCGAGGCCCAGCAGGGGCGTCACCGGGGAGAACGGCACGCGGAAGCCGCGTTCGCGGTCCGGCTCGGTGCGGCGCAGGATGATCACCGCGACGTTGACCAGCGCGAACGCGAACAGCGTGCCGATGCTGGTCGCGTCCGCCAGCGCCCCCAGCGGCACCAGGGCGGCGAGCACGGCGATGAACAGGCCGACCAGGACCGTGTTCGCGAACGGCACGCCGGTGCGCGGGCTGAGCTTCGAGAAGAGCGACGGCACGAGCCCGTCACGCGACATGGCGTAGAGGATGCGCGTCTGTCCGTAGAGGACGGTCAGCACGACGCTGGTGATGGCCACGACGGCACCGATCGACAGCAGGATCGGCCAGATCGCACCGCTCACGTTGTCCGTCAGCACCCGGCTCAGCGCGGCCTCGGTGCCCTCGAACGACTGCCACGGCATCGCACCGATGGCGGCGAGGGCGACCGCGCAGTACAGCGCGGTGACGACGACCAGCGAGATGATGATCGCGCGCGGCAGGTCGCGCTGCGGGTTGCGCGCTTCCTCACCGGCGGTCGACGCGGCGTCGAACCCGATGTAGGAGAAGAACAACGTGGCCGCGCCGGCGCTCATGCCCGCGAGCCCCAGCGGGAACAACGGCTGCAGGTTGCCCGCCTTGAACGCGGTGAACGCCACCGCGCAGAACATCACCAGCGCGCCGATCTTCACCCACACCAGGACCGTGTTCGTGCGCGCACTGCCCTTGGCGCCGCCGAGCAGCACCAGCATCGACAGCACCACGACCAGCACCGCGGGGACGTTGACGATCCCGCCCGCCCCCGGCGGCTGGCTCAGCACGTCGGGAATCCGCACGCCCAGCACGAGGTGGAGCAGCTCGTTGACGTACTGCCCCCAGCCGACCGCGACCGCCGCGACCGACACCCCGTACTCCAGCACGAGGCACCAGCCGCACACCCACGCGACGATCTCGCCGAGCGTCGCGTAGGTGTAGGAGTACGACGACCCCGACGCCGGGATGAGGCCCGCGAGCTCGGCGTAGGACAGCGCGGAGAACAACGCGGTGATGCCCGCCAGCACGAACGACACGACGATCGCGGGCCCGGCGAGCGGCACCGCCTCCCCCAGCACGACGAAGATGCCGGTGCCGAGCGTGGCGCCGATGCTGATCATCGTCAGGTGGCCGACGCCCATCGTGCGCCTGAGGTCGCCGCCGGGGTGGGTCAGCTGGTCGATCGGCTTGCGCCGCAACACGCGCGCCCCGATGCGCTGTCCGTTGCTCATCCGGTCAACCTATCCGCCACCGGCCGGACGAAAGGTGCGACGGTACGTGTCCGGAGGCACACCCACCGTTCGGTGGAAGTGCCTGCGCAGCGTCGTGGCGGTGCCCATGCCGGACGCCTCGGCGATCTGGTCGACGCTGTCGTCCGTCCTCTCCAGCAGCTCCTGCGCCCGCCGGATGCGCTGGGCGTGCAGCCACTGCAACGGCGTCGTGCCCGTGACGGCCCGGAACAACCGCGCGAGGTGCCGCGAGCTCACGTTCACCTGCCGGGCCAGGTCCTCGACCGTGATCACCTGGTCGAGCCGCCCCGACACCCAGTCGAACAGCTCGGTGAGCGGATGCCCCTCCCCGGACGGCACCGGCGCCAAGACGAACTGCGCCTGCCCACCGTCCCGATGAGGCGGCACGACAAGCCGCCGCGCAGCCGTGTTGGCCACCGCTGCACCGTGATCGCAGCGGATCAGGTGCAGACTCAAGTCGATCGCCGCAGCCTTGCCCGCACTGGTGAGCACCTGCCCGTTGTCGACGTACAACACGTCCGAGTCGACCTCGACCAACGGATACCGCCGCGCCATCACCTCGGCATGCGCCCAGTGCGTAGTAGCCCGCAGCCCGTCCAACAACCCGGCCTCCGCCAGCACGAACGCCCCCGTGCACAACGACACGATCCGCGCCCCCGCCTCATGGGCCGCCCGCACCGCTTGGACAAGCTCCAAGTCGATCGGCGCGTCCACATCGGCAACAGACGGCACGACCACAGTGCTGGCGCGAGCAAGGTCTCCAAGCGGCAAGTCGGGCTCAACCGTGAACCGCCCGACGCGAACCGGCGCGTCCCCGCAGACAACCACCTCGTAGTCGAGCTGCGGAGCGGCAAAGACCTCATACACAGCAGTCAGCTCGAAGTGCAGCATCCCGTCCGCGACAGCAAACGCCAACATGTCCGAAACTGTACGCATCACGTCGTTCCAGACACTGTCCGGCACCACCCCCGCCCCGTTGAATACTCCACATGGGACACAAGATCGCGGTCTACGGCGCCTCCGGCCACACGGGCCGTTTCGTACTGGCAGAACTGACCAGCCGGGGCCACACCCCACTCCCCTTGGGCCGAGCCCAAGCCAGGGCCGACGACCCGGATGCCCTCGACCGCGCCTTGGCGGGCGCGGACGCCCTGATCAACACCGCTGGCCCGTTCGCGGTGACCGGTCTCCCCCTGCTGGCGGCAACGGAACGAGCGAACATCCCGTACGTGGACGTAGCCGCCGAAATCGAAGCAAACGCCGACACCTTCGCCCGAGGCGCCACAATCCCAGCCGTCCCGGCCATGGCCTTCTTCGGCGGCCTGGCAGACCTCCTGGCAACAGCAGCGATGGCCGACTGGCCCTCAGCCGACTCCGCCCACATCGCCTACGGCCTGAGCAACTGGCAACCCACCCCGGGCACGCTGACCGCGGGCCAAGTCTCCAAAGACCGCCGAGCCGGCCAACGAGTCCGCTACCAGGACAACAAGCTCCAGTACCACGACAACCCCCTGCCAACGCTGCACTGGAACTTCCCCAGCGGCCCGCGCGAGGTGATCGCCGAGTTCTCGATGGCCGACGTAGTCACGATCCCCAGCCACCTGAAGATCCCGACAGTGACCTCGTACATGTCCACAACAGCAGCACAGGGCCTGAGCAAAGGCTCCAAACGCGAAGTCCCGGAAACCTTCGAGGTGGACGTGCAGATCCGACGAGGCACAGAAACCCGCCGCCTGACCGCAACGGGCAAGGACATCTACGCGGTAACCGCCCCACTGGCAGCAGAAGCAACAGAACGCCTGCTAACCGGCAGGTTCACCACGACCGGCGTCGCCTCAGCAGGCCACATGTTCACCCCGGACGACTTCCTGGCAGCCCTGGCACCCACCATCACAACCCAGATGTGGTGACCCCGGACATGGTGAAGGCCCCAACGCTGCGAAGCAGCAAGGGGCCGGGGGGTCCGGGGGGCGAAGCCCCCCCGGCCGGGGTCTGGGGGCTGGGCCCCCAGAGAACACGCGGAACGAAGGTCGGCGAGCGCATCCCGCGAGCATGCGTCGCCCATGAGTGGAGGTGCCGGGAATCGAACCCGGGTCCTGTGGCGGCTCATCAGGGCTTCTCCGTGCGCAGTCCGCTCTGTCTCTGCTCGGCCCCACCAGTCACGCGGACGAGCTGGTGTGACGGGCCCAGTCGCTGTGAGTGTCCCGAACAGGCCCCGCGACCGGGTCTGCTGGTAAGCCCTCTAGCTGATGCCGGACTCTAGGCCGAAGGCGCTCCTAGGCCGACAGCGTTGCTACTCGCCTCAGGCGGCGAGAGCGAACGCGCGCTTGTCGTTAGACTCGGCGCTTATTGGTTTGCGATGACGCTTGCGGTGGTCTCTCGCCTGCACCGGCACGCTTCCCCTGAATCAACGTCCACAGTCGAAACCGTTCACCCCCTTGTAGTGGTACGCCTAGCATAACGACTGGGGCCACCGAGTTCTTCCCGAGGCAGGTAGGGCTGGCCCCACCTCCGATCTCCCGGCTAGCCACATGGTCTCTGACCAGCGGTAACGACAGCATGGACACCATGAGGAAACCGAACGCGCTCGCAGCCGGGTTCTACCTGCTGACCAACCTGGTGACCGGCATCCTGTGGTTCACCCTCGCCGTCGTGCTGACCGCCGTCGGGTTCGCCACAGCGGTCGTGGGGGTGGGTCTGCCGCTGTTGTGGCTCGCGATGAACGTGGTGCGCGGCGGTGCGACGGTGGAGCGGGCGTGGGTTCGGTCGGCGTTGGGCACGGAGGTTCCTCGTCCGTACCGCGACAAGGCGGACGGCTCGCTGTGGCAGCGGGCGAAGGCCCAGTTCACCGATCCGGCGACGTGGCGCGACTACGGGTACTTCCTGCTCCTGCTGCCGGTGGGTGCTTTGGAGTTCACGGCCGTGGTGGCGATGTGGTCGGTCGTGGCGGCGTTCGCGGGTATACCGTTCTGGATCGGTGAGGCGCCGTTCGCGGTGGTCGTGGGTGACTTCTGGACGATCGACTCGTTCTCGTCGGCGTGGCCGATCTCGCTGGTCGGGCTGGCGCTGGTCCCGTTCGCGGTGATGGGCACCCGGTCGCTGGGCGCGCTGCACGGCAGGATGGCCCGTGCGCTGCTGGGGCCGACGCGGGCGGACCAGCTGGCCGTCGAGGCGGAGCGGCTCCAGTCGAGCCGGGCGCGTGGCGTGGAGGCGGCCGAGGCGGAGCGGCGGCGCATCGAGCGCGACCTGCACGACGGGGCGCAGCAGCGGCTGGTGGCCGTGGCCATGGGCCTGGGCCGGGCCAAGTCGAAGCTGGAGACGGATCCGGAGAGCGCGGCGGCGTTGATCGCGGAGGCGCACGCGGACGCGAAGCTCGCCATCAGGGAGCTGCGGGACCTGGCTCGGGGCATCTACCCGTCGGTGCTGGGCGACCGCGGTCTCGACGCGGCGCTGTCCGCGCTGGCGGCGCGCGTGCCGATCGAGGTCGACCTCCAGGTGGACGTGGAGCCGCGGCCGCCGACGGCGGTGGAGAGCGCCGCGTACTTCACCGTGGGCGAGGCGCTCACGAACATCACCAAGCACTCGAACGCCACGAAGGCGACCGCGCGGGTCACGCGGGTGGAGACGGGCGTGCTGGTGGAGGTCACGGACAACGGTCAGGGCGGTGCGGAGCTGAGGCCGGGTGGTGGGCTCGCGGGTCTCGCGGACCGGGCTGCCACGATCGACGGTGTGGTCGTCGTCGTCAGCCCTGCCGGAGGGCCGACCGTGATTCGAGCGGAGTTGCCGTGCGCGTGGTGATCGCCGAGGACTCGGTGCTGCTGAGGGAGGGCGTGCAGAGGCTGCTCGCCGACGAGGGCATCGAGACCGTCGCGGCGGTGGAGGACGGGGACGGCCTGCTGGACGCCGTCACCGAACACAAGCCCGACCTGTGCGTGGTGGACGTGCGGATGCCGCCGACGTTCACCGACGAGGGCCTGCGCGCGGCCATAGAGTGCCGCCGCCGCTATCCGGGGCTGCCGGTGCTGGTGCTGTCGCAGTACGTGGAGGAGCGCTACGCCGTGGAGCTGCTGGCGGGCGGCGCGAGCGGTGTCGGGTACCTGCTGAAGGAGCGGGTGGCCGACGTGAAGGAGTTCGTGGACGCGGTGCGGCGGGTCGCCGACGGCGGCACGAGCATCGACCACGAGGTGATCACCCAGCTGATGGTGCGCAGCAGGAGGAGCCCGGTGGACTCCTTGACCCCGCGCGAACGCGAGGTGCTGGGCCTGATGGCGCAGGGGCTGTCGAACACCGCCATCGCGGCCTCGCTCGTGGTGTCCGACGGCGCCGTGGAGAAGCACGTCGGCAACATCTTCGCGAAGCTCGGCCTGGAGCCGTCGAACTCGGAGCACCGCCGGGTCCGCGCCGTGCTCGCCTACCTCGACAGCTGAAGCAGCCGGGCGCCGTTGTCGTGCAGCACCGCCTGCTCGCCGGCGGCGCCGAGGCCCCACGACCGGACCGCGTCGACCTGGACCTCGTAGGGGTACGGGATGTTCGGGAAGTCGCTGCCCAGCACGACCCGGTCCGCGAGTCCCGCGATCCGCTGCCGCCAGTCGTGCGGCAGCGGCGCCAGCCGTTCGCTGAACGGCGTGCCCACCATCGTCGTGTCGACGTGCACGTTGCGGTAGCGCTCGACGAGGTCCAGCGCGCCCGCGTAGTCGGGCATCCCGGCGTGCGCGAGCACCGCCGTCAGCCGCGGGTGGCGCCGCAGCACCTCCTCGAAGACGGCCAGCCCCGTGAACTCGCCGGGGTACGGGCCGTCGCCGCAGTGCACGACCACCGGAACACCGGCCTCGGCGAGCAGGCCCCAGACGCCGTCCAGGAGCGCGTCACGCGGGTCGAAGGCGCCGACTTGGACGTGCGACTTGAAGCACCGTGCACCGGCCTCCAGGGCCTTGCGCACGTACGCCTCGGCGCCCGGCTCGGGGTAGAACGTCCCGGTCGGCACCGCCTCCGGCACGCGTGCCGCGAAGTCCGCCGCCCAGGAGCTCAGCCACTCGGCCATGCCGGGCTTGTGCGGGTAGACCAAGGGTGCGAACGCGACGACGCCCAGCTCCCGCAGTGCGGTGAGCCGGGCGTTCTCGTCAGTGCGGTACTGGATGAACCAGTCGACACCGGACTCGCGCACGCGGTCGAAGTACGCCCAGACCTTGTCGAGGACGTTCTGCGGCATTCCCGGGGTGCGGGGTGTCCCCGCAGGATGCCGAGGGGCCTTGGGTCCGCGCTGTCCGCGGACAGACCTACCCGGCGACCGAGTGGACATGGATGTCCACCAACGCCATCAGTACCGGCCCTTCAACGCCCGTCCGTGCGCCCTGGCGATCTCGCGGTTCGCGTCGCGCTTCGCGATGTCCTGGCGCTTGTCGTACGCCTTCTTGCCCTTGGCGAGGGCGATCTCGACCTTGACGTAGCCGTCCTTGAAGTACATCTGCAGCGGGATGAGCGACAGACCGGACTCCTTGGTCTTGCCGATCAGTCGCTCGATCTCCGCCTTGTGCAGCAGGAGCTTGCGCTTGCGCCGGACCTCGTGGTTCGTCCAGGTTCCCGCGACGTACTCCGGGATGTGCAGCGCGTGCAACCAGATCTCGCCGTCGTCGACCTGGGCGAAGGCGTCCACGAGGGACGCCCGGCCCATGCGCAGGCTCTTCACCTCGGTGCCGACGAGCTGGATGCCGGCCTCGTAGGTGTCGAGAATGGCCCAGTCGTGCCGAGCCTTGCGGTTCGACGCGATGACCTTCTGCCCGCGTTCCTTGACCATGGGTGCAACTTTACGTGGTCGGTAAAACCGTTAAAGCCGCACGTAGAGACGCAGCGTCACGTAGCCCGTGGTGGCCGAGATGACGATGGCGACGAGGAACAGCCACGGCGACACGATCAGGATGTCCAGGTACCCCGTCGGCGGGATGATGCCCGACTCCGTGAGGTTCCTGGTGATCCGGTCGAGGAAGAACGCCTTGAACAGCACCAGGCCGCCGACCGCGGTGACCGAGCCGATGATGCCCGCGACGACCGCCTCGATGAGGAACGGCAGCTGCGTGTACCACCGGGTCGCGCCGACCAGGCGCATGATGCCGACCTCGACGCGGCGGGTGAACGCCGACACCTGGATGGTGTTCGAGATCAGCAGCAACGCGGCGAACGCCTGGATGAGCGCCAGGATCAGGGCGACGTCGCGCAGGCCGTTCAGTCCCTCGAAGAACCGCTCGAGGAACTTGCCCTGGTCGTCGACTGCCTTGACGCCCGGCTTGCCTTCGAAAGCCTGGCGGATGACGTCGGTGCGCTCCGGGTCTTCGAGCTTCACGCGGAACGTGGCGGGGATCGCCTCGGGACGCGCCAGCTTGAGCAGTTCCGGCTGGGCCTCGAAGATGCGCTTGAAGCGCTCGAAGCCGTCGTCGCGGTTCTGGAACACCACGGACTCGACGCCGGACGTCTGCTCGAGCGCGGACCGCAGACCGGAGCACGGCTGCTGGGTGCAGTCCTTGTCGTTCGCGCTGACGTCGTTCGTCAGCAACACCGAGACCTCGAGCTTGCCCGCGTAGTTGGCCTGCATCTTGTCGACCATGCGGACGACGAGCAGGCCACCGCCGAGCAGCCCGAGCGAGATGGCGGTCGTGAGGATCATCGCGATCGTCATCGTGACGTTCCGGCGAAGTCCGGTGACGACCTCGCTGAACACGAAGCTGGTACGCATCGGGGGCGGGGTTCCTTGGGGGTCGGGGGTTAGGAGCGCTTAGCGGCCGACGCCGTAAACGCCGCGCGCGTCATCACGGACGACCTTGCCGTACGAGAGCTCCACGACCCTGCGGCGCATCGAGTCGACGATGCCGTGGTCGTGGGTGGCCATGATGACGGTCGTGCCGGTGCGGTTGATCCGCTCCAGCAGCAACATGATGTCCTGGCTCGTGTCCGGGTCCAGGTTTCCCGTCGGCTCGTCGGCGATCAGCACCAGCGGCCGGTTCACGAACGCACGGGCGATCGCGACGCGCTGCTGCTCACCACCGGACAGCTCGGTCGGGAACCGGTCCTCCTTGCCGTCGAGGCCGACCAGCTGCAGCACCTCGGGCACCACCTTGACGATGGTGTTGCGGGGCTTGCCGATGACCTCGAGGGCGAAGGCGACGTTCTCCGCCACCGTCTTCGTGGGCAGCAGACGGAAGTCCTGGAACACGCAGCCGATCGACTGGCGCAGGCGGGGGACCCTGCGCCTCGACATCTTCGCGACGTCGAAGTTGGAGACGTAGACGCGTCCCCTGGTCGGCACCTCTTCGCGCAGCAGCAGGCGCAGGAACGTCGACTTGCCGGACCCGGAGGGCCCGATCAGGAAGACGAACTCGCCCTTCTCCATCTCGACGGACACGTCGTCGAGCGCGGGACGCGTGGAGGTCTTGTAGACCTTGGAAACGTGTTCGAGACGAATCACGAGGCGCGAGTCTACTCATGGCCGGGGTAAAGCCCCCGTTCCGGTTAACTTCCCGCACCGGAAGGGCGGTCAGGGCCCTCCACGGGGCGTGTCCGGGCGGCCACTTCGGGTTGAAGAAAGGGCACGTTCGGGGGGCCTGTGCCGCCCAGAACGTGCCCTTCGCCTCAGGTCCCGGCTACGCCTGCTGGGACTGCTTGCGCCAGCGGATGCCGGCCTCCAGGAACTCGTCGATCTCGCCGTCGAGCACCGCGGACGGGTTGCCGACCTCGTGCTCGGTCCGCAGGTCCTTGACCATCTGGTAGGGGTGCAGCACGTAGGAGCGCATCTGGTTGCCCCAGCTCGACCCGGAGTCCTTGAGCGCGTCCATCTTGGCCTGCTCCTCCTGCCGGCGGCGTTCGAGCAGCTTCGCCTGGAGGACGTTCATGGCCGTGGCCTTGTTCTGCAGCTGCGAGCGCTCGTTCTGGCAGGAGACGACGATGCCGGTCGGGATGTGCGTGAGGCGCACCGCCGAGTCGGTCGTGTTGACGCCCTGGCCGCCGGGGCCGGACGAGCGGTAGACGTCGACGCGCAGGTCCTTCTCGTCGATCTCGACGTGGTCGGTCTGCTCGACGACCGGCACGACCTCGACGCCCGCGAACGACGTCTGCCGGCGGCCCTGGTTGTCGAACGGCGAGATGCGCACGAGGCGGTGCGTGCCCTGCTCGACGCTCAGCGTGCCGTAGGCGTAGGGGGCGGTGACGCGGAACGTCGCGGACTTGATGCCCGCCTCTTCCGCGTAGGAGGTGTCGAAGACCTCGATGCCGTAGTTGTGGCGCTCGGCCCAGCGCGAGTACATGCGCAGCAGCATCTCGGCGAAGTCTGCGGCGTCGACGCCACCGGCCTCCGCGCGGATGGTGACCAGCGCGTTGCGCTCGTCGTACTCGCCGGACAGCAGCGTGCGCACCTCGAGGCTCGCGATCTCCTCGCGCAGCTTCGCGCGGTCGTTGTCCGCGTCGGCCTGCGCGTCCGCGTCCTCGGCCTCCTCCGCGAGCTCGTAGAGCAGCGGGAGGTCGTCGAGGCGCTCGCGCAGGTTCGTGATGCGGCGAAGTTCGCCTTGCTTGTGCGAGAGCTGGCTGGTGACCTTCTGCGCCTTCTCCTGGTCGTCCCAGAGGTCCGGGCGGGCCGCCTGCTCCTCCAGGTCCGCGACCGTGGCGCGCAAGCCATCGAGGTCCATCACCGCCTCGATGCTCGAAAGCGTGGCGGAGAGGTCCTTGATGTCTGCTTCGACGTCCGGGTTCACGTCAGAAGATTACGCCAGCACCGGCCGTCGTACGCGACCGGTGCTGCGCTGGCGCTCTTCCTCAGCCGGTCGGAATGGCGTCGAGCAGCTTGAGAACGGCCTTCGCGTGGGCGAGACCGAACTCGGCCACCGCCTTCGAGTAGGGGTCCTCGGCGGTCTTCGCGGCCAGCTTGGCGCTCTCCTGCTCCTGACCGTACGTCGTGCGCGCGGTCGTGATCAGGGTCTCGCGCTGCTTCGCGGTCAGCGAGCCGGCGTGCACCAGGCGCAGGATGAGCGGGCTGCGCAGGTGGTCGGGGCCGGGTTCGGACAGCAGCCAGTTCTTGAAGGCCTTCTTGCCGGCCGCGGTGAGCACGTACTGCTGGCTCGACCGCGGTCCTTGCTTGCCGAGGCGCAGCAGGCCCTGGTCAGCCAGCGCGGGCAGCTCGCGGTACACCTGGCTGCGGGTGACGCTGAAGAACGCGCCGAAGCGCTCTCCCGCCTCCGCAACCAACTGGCCACCGGTCTTGGGTCCGTCGTGCAGCAGCCCGAGCAGGGCGGCTGCGGTCGCATTCAGGTCTGACACAACGACAACGTTCCCACGTCCGGGGGAAGCTGTCCACAATGGTCAGCCGTTCTGTCCACAGTGGCTGATCACCGGGCTAGTCTGATGGGCCATGCGGAGCAACGAAAAGTTCCGCTCCGTAAGCGGCAGTTTTCGCGCCTCACGCGTTTGGCCGCTTGACCGTCCGTGTCCACCCCGGATGGAAAAGTCCTTTGGCAGAAACGAAAGCGGCCCTCCCTCACTCGTTCGGCGGTACGAGTCTCACCGGCCGGAGCCACCCGAATGGACGGACGAGGGGCGTTCGTCGCACGACCCGGTGATGTCCGCTCCGGCCCCTTCCGCACGCCTGCCGAAGCGGGAAAATGATCACTGCCAGACCGGCAGCGAGACTCGGAAGGTCGGGAGCTTCGATGAACATCAAGTGGCTGGACCACAAGAAGGTGGCCGCGCACACCAGGGCGTGGATGACCGGTGGCATCCCGGAGCAGGCGGGCAAGGACGAGTGCATGGTGTGCGGCAAGCAGATCCGCAAGCACCGCACCGTCAGCGGCGAGGGCCGAATCTGCTCCAGCATGCTCTGCGCCCAGTACTGGGCGGAGAACATGACCTGAACCCACCACACCAGCCACAAAGCAGAAGGCCGGAGCCTATGGCTCCGGCCTTCATCCAGTAGCGGGGACAGGATTTGAACCTGCGACCTCTGGGTTATGAGCCCAGCGAGCTACCGAGCTGCTCCACCCCGCGCCGCTTCAAGCTTGTCTTGCTGTCTTGCTGTTGTAAGGAGAACTATACACCCCCGAAAAACCCCTTTTAACCCACCCCCCAAAACCCACATCCCCGCAGGTAAACCCCCCAACAGTCCCCCGCCGCCCACCACCGCGCATCAACCGAGACCAAGCCCCCGAACGGGCACCCAGATCCCACGCTCCAGTTCCGGACACCCCAGATCCGCGCTCCGGTTTTGGACACCAGGTACCGCGCCCCGGTTTTTTTGGGGGGTCCGGGGGGCGCAAGCCCTCCCGGGGGCGGGGTTTGGGGGCTCCGCCCCCAATGAAATGCGAAAAAGTCCTGTCTGCGCTCTCTGCAGACAGGACTTTCCCAACTTTGTAGCGGGGACAGGATTTGAACCTGCGACCTCTGGGTTATGAGCCCAGCGAGCTACCGAGCTGCTCCACCCCGCGTCGGTATGAATGGAACCTTACGCGGGGTGGAGCGGGTAATGCAAATCGGGAGGTCAGCCGGACGGTGTGGGGCTGGGCACAACCGACGACTCGTTCGCCGGCGGGGCCGAGGGCGCCCCGGTGTTGTACTGCTTGAACCGCTTCCCGGCCTCGTCCAGGCGCGCGTACGCCTGGCCGAGCTCGGTGAAGTTGCCGTCCTGCTGGGCCTTGCGGACGTCGGCCAGCGCCGCGTCGATGTCGTTGATCGCCTTCTGCAGCTCGGGGCTCAGCGACCCGCTGACGGGCGGGGTCGTCGTGGGCGGCGTGGACGTCTCACCGTTGTTCTCGCCGTTGTTGTCCGCCGGTGGCGGCACGACCGCGCCGACACCGCTGAGCACCTGGTCCAGCGCCTCGTTCAACGTGGACGCGTACCCGACCCTGTCGCCGTACCAGACGAGCACCTTGGACAGCTGCGGGTAGGACGTGTTGTTCGACGCGCGCTCGATGTAGACGGGTTCGACGTAGAGCAGCGCGCCGCCCACCGGGAGGGTGAGCAGGTTGCCGTAGACGACGGTCGTCTTCTGCTGGGTCAGCAGGTTGAGCTCGCGGCTGACGTTGTCCGAGGTGAGGAACTGCGTCTGGATCTGCTGCGGGCCCTTCGCGTCCTGGTTGAGCTGCAGGACGCTGATCTTGCCGTAGGTCTCCGGGTCGGACGACGCGGAGACGTAGGCCGCCATGAACTCGCGGTTCTCACGCACCAGCGGGCTCTGCAGCTGGAAGCTGACCTTCTTCGGGTCGTTCGGGTCGCCGGCCAGCACGTAGAACGGCGGCTGGCGGTCCCTGCGCTTGCTCGCCGCGTCGCGCTGGGCGTCGACCGTCGTGGCGTTGTCGATCGTCGGGTCCTGCGGCGGCTCCCAGTAGCCGACACCGGAGTAGAAGTCCGACGGGGACGACACGTGGTACTTCGACAGCATCTGCCGCTGCACCTTGAACAGGTCCTCGGGGTAGCGGAAGTGCTCGCGCAGCTCGTCGGAGATCTCGCTGCCCGGCTTCACCGTGTTCGGGAAGACGCCCATCCACGCCTTGAGGACCGGGTCCTTGTCGTCGATCTGGTACAGGCTCACCGTGCCGTCGTAGGCGTCCACAGTGGCCTTGACGGAGTTGCGGATGTAGTTGACGGGCTTGTTCACCTGCGAGATGACCACGCCGTCCGCGGTGAGCGAGTCGTTCGTCGCGTCACCGAGCTGCGTGCGCTGCGCGTACGGGTAGCTGTCGAGCGTGGTGTACCCGTCGACGATCCACGTGATGCGGCCGTTGATCACCGCGGGGTACGGGTCGCTGTCGACCGTGAGCCACGGGGCGACGGCCTGCACGCGGTCGCGCGGCGTGCGCTTGAACAGGATCTTCGACTCGTCGGTGATCGACTGGTTGAAGAGGATGTTCCGCTCGCTGTAGTAGGCGGCGAAGGCGAGCTTGTTGAACACGTTGCCGATCGGGACGCCGCCGGCACCGGTGTAGGTGTAGGACTTGGCGTCCGTGTCGTACTCCGCGGCCGCGCCGTCCGGCCTGCCGCCGACGATGGAGTAGTCGTTCGGGGCGAACAGCTCGCCGTAGTAGGCGCGCGGCTGGTCGACCTTGATGCCCTTGGGGTCGTTGCCGACCTCCCCGTTGGACTTGACCTCACCGGTCTTGAACTCGGGGTAGCCGCCGTTGCTCTCGTCGGCGACCGCGTTGACCTTGTTCGCCTCGGCGTAGACGAAGCCGTTGCCGTGGGTGTAGACGAGGTGCTGGTTGATCCAGTCGCGCTGGCCCTGCGGAAGGCTGTCGAGCTTCAGCTCGCGCACCGCGACGATGTAGTCGCGCATCTTGCCGTCCACTGTGTACCGGTCGACGTCCAGCTTGTTCGGGAAGCCGTAGAACGGCCGCTGCTGCTGGAACTGCGTGAACGTGCGCGAGAGCACGGCCGGGTCGAGCAGGCGGACGTTGCCCAGGGTGGCCGCGTCGTTGGCCTTGATCTGGTCGTTGCTGACGTTCTGCTTGCCCTCGTACGGCTTGATCTCGACCTTGTCCTCGGTGAGCCCGAACGACTGCCTCGTCGCCGCGATGTTGCGGGTGATCGACTCGGCTTCCTTCTGGATGGCGTTCGGCTTGACCGAGAACTGCTCCAGCACGGCCGGCCAGGCGGCACCGACGAGCACGCTCGACAGCACCAGCAGCACGGTCGCGATGGCCGGCAGCTGCACGTTGCGCATGAACGCGCCCGCGAAGAACGCCACGGCGCAGAACACCGCGATGCACATCAGGATCAGCTTGGCGGGCAGCACGGCGTTGAGGTCGGTGTAGCTCGCACCGACGAACTTCGTCGTGTCGTGCAGCAGCAGTTCGTACCGGTCGAAGAAGTACGCGACGGCCTTCAGCAGGACGAACGTGCCGGCGACGAGCGCCAGGTGCAGCCGGGCGGGACCGGAGAGCTGGCCGCCGCGGCCGGCGAGCCGGATGCCGCCGAACAGGTAGTGCGCGATCACGGCGCCGATGAACGACACCGCGGTCGCGACGAACAGCCACGACAGCAGCCACTGGTAGAAGGGCAGCTGGAACGCGTAGAAGCCGATGTCGTGCCCGAACTGCGGGTCGGTCACGCCGAACGGCTGCCGGTTGAGGAAGAGCTGGATCTCCTGCCACTCCGTCTGCGCCGACGCGCCCGCGACCAGCCCCACGAACACGGGGATGCCGATCGCGAACAACCGCATCCGCCGCATCACGACGGTGCGGTAGCGGGCCACCGGGTCGTCAGGGCCGGACACCGGCACGAAGACGGGGCGCGACCGGTACGCGAGGTACAGGTTGAGCGCCACGACGCCGCCGACGACGAGCCCGACGGCCGCGAACAGCCCGAGGCGGGTGAGCAGGACTGTGCTGTAGACGTCGCGGAATTTCACCTCGCCGAACCACAGCCAGTTCACGTAGGTGTCGAGCAGCCGCGATCCCGTGATGAGACCGAACAGGAGCACGACACCGACGATGAGCAGGATTCGGCTGCGTCGGGACAGTTTCGGCAGTCCGACTGGAGGCCGTGTGGCCACGAGGCACGCTCCTGGATCGCGGTATATCGATACGTACGTTTAGTCCAACTCTACGGATGACGCCCTGGGTTCCCGTGAAGTGCGCGGTCTTACGATGACAGGCGTGTCAGCGAGTGAAACGCCAGCGGTCATCCTCCCGACGGTCGCCCGCGAGGTAGAGGAGTTCGTAGCGGCGGGCGGCTGGGAGCAGCCACCGCAGCTCTTCGCCCTCGTGCCCACGGCCGACCTGATCACCCAGCAACCCGAGCTGCGGGCGCAGCTGGACCCGGAGTCGAGCCCGCTGACCCCGATCGCCCAGGACTCCCTGGAGGGCGACCTCGGCGACGCGCTCGCCGGCATCGAGTGGCCGCCCGCCGTCAGCGGCTGCGCCCTGGCCCAGGAGATCGTCGTCCTGCCGCCGGAGGCGGAGGAGAAGCTGCGCAGCGGCGACCTCGACGACGAGGCGGCCCGCAGGTTCGCCGCCGAGCACCCGTCACGCCGCGAGGCGCGCCTGGTGGCGGCCGTGCTGCGGGACGGCTCCGTCTCCTGCGTGCTGCGGCTGCGCGGCACGGTCGAGGTGCCAGAGGAGGTCGTCGAGCACCCCGAGCTGGCTCCCAACCTCACCGACGCCCTGCTCGCCACGCTGCGGCCCTAGTCGTCACGCCCCCAGGCTGGCACAACCCCGGCGCGGAATCGCGCCGGGGTTGTCATCTCGTTGTGCGGTGTTCGCCGCGAGCGGACACCGGTCCCGAACCGGTGGGCCCGGGACCGGCCGCCGCCTCAGCAGCTCGGCGTCGGCTTGCCCGCGTTGAGCGCCTCCAGCGAGGACACGGCGTCCTTCAGGGTGTCGACCTTGATCAGCGTGAGGCCCTCCGGCGCCTGCTGCCGCGCGTCCTGGCAGTTGGCCGCGGGCACGAGGAACGCCGTCGCACCGGCCTCCTTGGCGGCGACCATCTTGAACGCGATGCCGCCGATCGGCTTCACCGTGCCGTCGCCGGTGATCTCGCCGGTGCCCGCGATGGCCTTGCCGCCGTTCAGCTCGCCGGGCGTCAGCTTGTCGACGATCGCCAGCGCGAAGATGAGGCCCGCCGAGGGCCCGCCGACGTCGGACAGGCTGATCTTGATCTTGAACGGCACGTCGGCGCGGTCGACCGGCGAGATGCCGATGAAGCCGGCGGGGCGGCCGTCGTCGCGCGTGCCGAGGGTGAGCTGCGTCGACTTCGAGGTGCCGTCCTTCTCGAAGGCCACCTCGATCTGGTCGCCCGGCTTGGTGTTCTCCAGCGCCGCGCTCACGTCGGCGGAGCTCTGCACCTGCTTGCCGTTGACGGAGATCATCCGCGCGCCGAGCGGGATCACGTTGTCCGCGGGGCTGCCCTTGGTGACCTGGTTCGCGATGACCTTGCCGGGATAGCCGAGGTAGTCCAGGGCGGCGACCTCGGCGGAGGTCTGCGACTCGCTGAACGCGATCTCGTTGTTCTTCTGCACCTCCTCCTCGGACTCACCGGGCTTGAAGAACTCCTCGCGCGGAGCGAGCGCGTAGCGGCCGGACAGCCACAACCCGAGCGCGCCGAACAACGACACGTCGTCCGTGAGCGAGACCGTCGTCATGCGCAGCGTTCCCTTGGTGGGGAACGTGTCCTGGCCCTCCACCGCGACCACGTCGGTGTCCTTGACCTGGCCGAGCACGTCGTAGGTGGGACCGGGACCCAGCGCGACGTACGGGACTCTGGCGAAACCGCCGAGCAGCCCGAGTGCCGCCACCACCACGAAGCTGGTGACCAGCGTCCAGGTCCGGCGGGTGAGTCCGCGCTCCCTCGGCGGGGGCGCTGGCGGGGGTGCGGTCGCGACGGTTTCACTCACGGCTGAACAGCGTACGACCATGTCGATCCGCGTACGGTAGAGGCATGAGTGACGTGCCGTTCGGGTTCAGCCCGCACAACCCCGACGACAAGGACGGGAAGCCGGGAGACAACCCGTTCGACTTCAGTCAGCTGGGCAGCATGCTGAGCCAGCTGGGCGCGATGTTGAGCAGCGCCGGAACGTCGAGCGGGCCGGTCAACTACGACCTCGCCAAGCAGATCGCGTTCCAGCAGCTGTCGTCGACGACCACCACCGTCGGTTTCGCCGCCGACCAGTCGAGCGCCGTCACCGACGCGGTGCACCTGGCCGAGATGTGGCTGGACCCGGTGACGTCGCTGCCCGCGGGCAGCCGCACGACGCAGGCGTGGACCGCCCGCGACTGGATCGAACGCACCATCCCGACCTGGCAGCGCCTGTGCGACCCGGTCGCGCAGCGCATGTCCGGCGCGTGGGTCGAGGCGATGCCCGCCGAGGCGAAGCAGGCGGCTGGCCCGCTGCTGTCGATGCTCGGCCAGATGGGCGGCATGGCGTTCGGCTCCCAGCTCGGCAACGCGCTGGCGCAGCTCGGCTCCGAGGTCCTCACCTCCGCCGACGTCGGCCTGCCGCTCGGCCCCGAGGGCACCGCGGCCCTGCTGCCCGCGAACATCGAGAAGTTCACCGAGGGCCTGGAACGCCCCGCGTCCGAGGTGATGGTCTTCCTCGCCGCCCGCGAAGCGGCGCACCAGCGCCTGTTCACCCACGTGCCGTGGCTGCGCCAGCGCCTGCTCGACACCGTCGAGGAGTTCGCGAAGGGCATCAAGGTCGACACCTCCGCCCTGGAGCAGCTCGCGGGCCAGATCGACCCGTCCAACCCGGCCTCGATCGAGGAGGCCATGGGCTCCGGCCTGCTCGAACCGCAGACCACCCCCGAGCAGAAGGCGGCGCTGGCCCGCCTGGAGACCATGCTGGCCCTGGTCGAGGGCTGGGTCGACGTGGTCGTGGACGCCGCCGTGGCCGACCGCCTGCCCGGCGCCCCGGCGCTGCGCGAGACGCTGCGCCGCCGCCGCGCCTCCGGCGGCCCCGCCGAACAGACCTTCGCCACCCTCGTCGGCCTGGAGCTGCGCCCGCGCAAGCTGCGCGCGGCCTCCGCCCTGTGGAAGCTGGTCGGCGACCAGCACGGCGTCGAGGTGCGCGACAGCGTGTGGGAGCACGCCGAGCTCATCCCGACCGCCGAGGACCTCGACGACCCGCTGGAGTTCGCCGAGCGCCTCACCAACACCCGCAACGCCCTCGACGACCCGATCGCCGAGCTGGAGCGCACCATGCGCGCGGAAGGCGACAAGAAGACCGACGAGGAGGACGGCAAAGCCGGCGAGAGCTGACCTGCCCGTTCCACCTCCACCACGCCCGGCCGGGGTTTCCCCGCCGGGCGTTCGCCTGCGCCGGGCTCACGACCGGACCGCGCGGCGACAACTTCCGGGCCTGCACCCTGCTGCCCGCACCGCCCGCCCGTCACCGCCTGACCGCGACCAGCGAAATCCCGCGCAAGACCCTGCCGCGCGCACCACCGGACGCCGCTCCTGACCCGCCCTCCTCGTCCGCCCCTCCGGCGGCGGTGACGACGCCGCGCCCGGCCAGGGACTCCCCGGCCGGGCGCGGCGTCTCACCACCTAGTCCTCCGAGATCCCCCAGCCTGCGGCAGCCGAGAGTCCTTCTAGGTACCCCATCGCCCGCTCGGTCTTCGGGTAGCGGTGGACCCACTCCCAGAAGTCCTTCCCGTGCCCCGGGACCAGCAGGTGCGCCAACTCGTGCACCAGCACGTAGTCGAGCACCCACGGCGGCACATCGCGCAGCCGCTCGGACACCCTGATGGTGCCCTCGGTCGGCGTGCACGACGCCCAGCGCGTGCGCATGGGCGGCACCCAGCGCACGCTGACGGGATCGGCGAGCGAGTCCAGGTAGCGCGCCGACAGCTCGGTGCACCGCGCCATGAGCGCCTCGTCCGATGCACGCGCAGGCGACTTCCTGCGCGTCTCGCTGCGCTGGAGGCGGCTCAACATCTCCGCCACCCAGTGCTTCTCTTCCCCCTTGGTCATCCGTGCCGGCAGCAGGACGACGACCGTGTCGCCCTCCCGGTACGCGCTGACCATGCGGCGGCGCCGGGAGCTCCGCCGCACCTCCACCCGCGGTTCGGCCATGAAGTCACCGTAAACGTCGGCACCGACAATTTTCGGCCTCCAACCGGCCGCAGGGGCGCACCCGGCGGGTGAAGTTCCACCGAACGGCGGCTGGACACGCGCGAAGGCGACATGCGCGCGATCAACGCCTCGCGGATGTACCGTCGCGCCAAGGTCCCCGAGTGTGTCCGCACTCACAACTGCAAGGGAGGGGCTGTGGCCGAGACCTACAACGGCTACTGCGTCAAGTGTCGGGAGAAGCGCGACTTCGACGGACAGGTCGAGGAAACCAACGGCCGGCGCATGGCGAAGGGCACCTGCCCTGTCTGCGGGACGAAGATGACGCGGATCCTCGGCAAGGCCAAGGTCTGACGTTTGCGCTGGCAGGGGGCCTCGCCCCCTGCCAGTCTCCTCCCGTGGACACCAGACCCCGCGTCCGTGCCGGACTGGCCGTGGTGCGCCGCGGCCCCGGCGTCGTGCAGATCGGAACCGACCCGAAGCACGCCGTCGTCATCGACTCGCTGCCCGAGGCACTGGTCGGCGAGCTGCTCACCCTCGACGGCCGCCACACCATCACCGAACTGGGTGAAAGGCTGAAATCCCGAGGCGAGGACCCCACCCAGCTGGGTGAAGTTCTCTCCGCGCTCGACGACGCCGGACTGCTCGACACGGGCTTTCCCGCGGCGGGTTCCACGGTCTCCGTCCAGGGTTCAGGGCACCTGGCGTTGTCCATCACGTCGCTGCTGTCGCAGTCGGATGTGCGGCTGGCGCACCACGCGGACCTCGTCGTCCTGGCGGCCACGCTCGTTCCCGATCCGACGGTCGTGAACGCGCTGATGGAGTCCCGCACGCCCCATCTCGCCGTGCGCGTCCGTGAGGGCGTGGGCATCGTCGGACCGCTGGTCCTGCCCGGTCGCACGAGCTGCCTCAACTGCGCCGACCTGCACCGCACCGACCACGACCCGGCGTGGCCGGTCATCGCGGCGCAGCTCGTCGGCAGATCCGCCTCCTACGACGTGCTGTTCGCGTCGGCGACGGCGGCGCTGGCCGTCGTCCAGGTCCTGGAGTCGCTGATCCACCTCCGCGGGCACGGCCTCGCGCCGCCTCCCGTGGTCAACGCCACTGTCGAGCTCGACCTCGTGACGGGCGTTGCTGAGAGGCGAAGCTGGTATCCGCACCCTGACTGTCAGTGCAACGCACATAGCATGGCCAGGTGACCGAGATTCCGCGCAAGGCCGTGCAGCGCACCGCCAAGCTGGCGAGCCTCCCCCTCGGGGCGGCGGGCCGGGTGGTGGGCGGCTGGGGGAAGCGACTGACCGGACGCGCGGCCGACGAGGTCAACGCCGAGGTGACGGCCAAGACGGCGGAACAGGTCTTCGCGGTGCTCGGCCAGCTCAAGGGCGGCGCCATGAAGTTCGGCCAGGCCCTGAGCGTGTTCGAGGCGGCCGTCCCCGACGAGCTCGCGGCCCCGTACCGCGAGGCGCTGACGAAGCTGCAGTCCGCGGCCCCGCCGATGCCCGCCCGCACCACGCACCGCGTGCTGGCCGAGCAGCTCGGCGCGTCCTGGGCGAAGCGCTTCCAGGAGTTCGACGACGACCCGGCCGCTTCGGCCTCCATCGGCCAGGTGCACCGCGCGGTGTGGCACGACGGCCGCGAGGTGGCGGTCAAGGTCCAGTACCCCGGTGCCGACGAGGCCCTGCGCGCCGACCTGAAGCAGCTGCTGCGCTTCAGCCGCCTGCTTCAGGCCGTCATGCCCGGCACCGACGTGCGCCCCCTGCTGGAGGAGCTGCGCGACAGGTACCTGGAGGAGCTCGACTACCGCGACGAGGCAGCGAACCAGCGCACGTTCGCGAAGGCTTTCGAGAACGACCCGCACGTCCTGGTCCCCCGTGTCGTCGCCTCGTCCCCCAAGGTCATGGTGACCGAGTGGACCAGCGGCGTGGGCCTGTCCAAGATCATCCGTGAGGGCTCGGCCGAAGACCGCGACCTGGCAGGACAGCTGCTGGCCGAGTTCCACTTCTCGGCACCGTCGCGCTCCGGCCTGCTGCACGCCGACCCGCACCCCGGCAACTTCATGTTGGGCGACGACGGCCGCCTGCGCGTGATCGACTTCGGCGCCGTGGCCCGCCTCCCCGACGGCCTGCCCAAGACCCTGGGCCTGATGACGAGGCTGGCCCTAGACGGCCGCTCCGCCGACCTGGTGGAGCTCCTGCGCACGGAGAACTTCATCCGCGAGGGCATGTCGTTGAACGGCGAGGACGTGCTCGGCTACCTGGCCCCGTTCGTGGAGCCGCTGCGCACCGAGTCGTTCCACTTCACCCGCCGCTGGCTGCAGTCGCAGGCCGAACGTGTCGGCGACCTGCGCAGCCCCGACTCGCAGACGGGCAGGTCCCTGAACCTGCCGCCGCAGTACCTGCTGATCCACCGCGTGACGCTGGGCGCGACGGGCATCCTCTGCCAGCTCGACGCCCACGTGACAGCCCGCGAAATCGTCGCCCGCTGGCAACCGGGCTTCGACGACTGACCACGACCGGGTGAACCAGGGCCGAGTTGTCCACAGGTTGGCCTCAGCCCCGCCCGACCCCCTCCCCCATCCGCCACGATGACCACATGGCACCCATCGCAACCACCGCTGACCTGCGTGATTCCGGCCTCTCCCCGCGCGAGATCAGGCGCGCCTGCACCGGCCACTGGCAGCAGGTCCTGCCCGGCGTGGTCCTGACCAAGCCCTCCCCGCCCACCCGCCTGGACAGGCTTCGAGCAGTCCTGCACTTCGCGGGCCCGTCCGCGGTCATCACCGGAGCGGACGCCCTGGTCAGGCAGGGAGCCACCGTGCCGCTCCCCCGGCACGTCCACGTGCTGGCAGCGAGCAACACCCGCCGCACCCACCCACTGATCCTCCTGGAACGCACCACCCGCCTGCCGGACGTGGTGCCCCGAGCAGGTCTGCGCCTGGCACCACCAGCCCGCGCCGCCGTAGACCTGGCACGCCGCGAGACGAACCCGCACGCGGTGATCGCCATCCTCGACGCCGTGGTGGAAGCACGCCTGTGCACCCCAGGCGACCTGCACCAGGAGATGCAGGACTGCAGCCGCCGGGGAACGGCCCTGGTCAGGCAGGCATTACGCCACCTCTGGCGACGAAGCTGACCAGCCACCTCGCCAGCGGCCCAGAGCAACCACCTACCGAGAAGGCCCCGGCCGAAGCGGTAGCCCTCACGACACATCCGCCCACCCAAAGCGGCATCCCACCGAGCACTGAGGGGCTCACCCAACACGGCGGCCCACCCGGCACACGGTCCCACCCGACGCGCCGAAGTCATCCCGCACAGCGAACCCACCCGGCACACCTCTCAGTGCACCGAACCCGCGAGGCACACCTCGGCACGGCGAACTCACCCGATATCCGGCTGACCTGGCGCGCCCCGGCATCCGGACTCACCCAGGCATCCGGACTCACCCAGGCGCCAGCGGCCGCACCCCAATGACAACCCGCCCCAACGACGCCCCGCCCCATCCACCCCAAGGAGGCCCACCCCAGAGCAAACCCAACCGCGAGCGGCGAGGGGTCAGCGCCAGTACTCGTCCGGCAGCTTGCCCTCGATGTCCCGCACGTGCGCCTTGGCGCACACGTGGCACAGCCACCGGACCGTGCCCCCGGTCCGTTCCGAAGACCAGGCCAGGAACTCCAGGTCGGAGACGGAGGTACGTGACCGGCCGCACCGGTGACAGGCCGTCATCGCTTCCGTCCCAGGTGGACGGTGTCGGTCTCCAGCAGGAACACGTCCTCGCGGGCTCCGACGTACTCGGAGTCGGAGGGGTTGAGCAGGCGGCGCAGGGCGGCGCGGTCGGCGGCGTGCAGTAGTGGGCCGGTGACGTCGGTCAGCCAGGTCAGGCGGTCGACGGCCCAGTCGCGCACCGACTGCTTGGCCGGGGCCGGGTGGTCCACGACGAAGCTGAAGGCGCTGACCTCGCCGAGGCCGGCGTCGGCGAGGGCGACGTTCCAGCCGACGGGCAGGCGCACGGAGCCGGGCATGTTCTCGCGCATCGACGTGAACCACGATGCGCGGGCCGCTGCCAGGCGGTCTTGCAGGCCCGGTTCGCCGACGCCCAGGTCCCAGGGCAGGAACCTGGTTTCCAGGCCGCCCTCGGCAAGGGCCAGCCAGCCGCCTGGCGCGAGGGCGCCTGCCAGGCGTTTCACTCCGCGCAGCTGATCAGGGAGGTGATGCACGACCCGGGAACCCCAGATGAGCTCGACCGGGCCGGTGAAGGAGAGCGGGTCTTCCGCGGACAGGTCCGCCAGGACCGGCTTGACCGATACTGCGCCGTCGGACTCGGCGCGTGCCGCGGCGCAGGCCGCGTCGAGGAGTTCCGGTGTGGCGTCGACGAGCACCAGGACGCCGCCGCCGTGTTCGCGCAGTGCCGAGACGAGCGGCACGCTCATCGCACCCGCGCCGCAGCCGACGTCCATGACGACCGGCGAGTCCGGCAGGGGTGCGACGAGTCTGCGCGCGACCGCGGAGAGCGCCTCCGCCTGCAGCGCGCCGTAGCGCCTCATCGCGTGGAGCCGGGATGACCAGTCGATTCCGTCCTGAGTGTGGTGCGGCACAAGGGGAACGGTACGGAGGAACGGCCGAGGCCGCCATCCACCTTCTCGTGGACGACGGCCTCTGCTCGAAACTGCTAGAGGTCGAAGCGAGCCGCTCTGCGTCCCGCCCATCGCGACAACCTGCGCCAACGTTGCGCTGTCGCGAGGCGGTTCGCCAGGCGTTGCTCTTCCGCGTACCTCTGGGCTTCTTGTATTCGTATTCGCACGAACTCGTCGTTCAGGGACATGGCTGTCAGGGCCTCGTTCCGGTAGGCGGAGAAGGTGTCGTGGTTGAGCTGCACGGTGTTCACGCCGCTGCCTCCGTCTTGCCGGTGGTGACAACCGAAGCGTCCTTGCGCGGGCGGCCACGCGGCCGCTTGCGCGCGATCACGACACCGCGCTCGAAGATCTCCCCACCCCAGACGCCCCACGGCTCGTGACGAGCGAGCGCGCCGGCGAGGCACTCCGCCAGCACCGGGCAGGTCCCGCAGAAGGACTTGGCCTTCTCGAGGTCGGCCGGCGCGTCAGCGAACCAGAGGTCGGGGTTGTGGGTGCGGCAAGGGATGTCGAGTCCCTCCGCGAGGTCCGGAAGTGTCTCGCCGGTGAGCGGGACAGTCGCGGTCAACATCAGGTGTTTCTCCTTGTGTGGGGTAGTGCAAAAAACACGAAGGCCGCGGACTCTGTGCGAGTCCGCGGCCTTCGTGAGCCTGATGGTCCTTCGACCTCTATGAGGTCGGCAGGAGCCTTCTCACTTGATGCGCGGACAGCGCATTCGTGTAGTTGTCAACGTCATCGACGGCAGGCAGCAGGATCGGCTGCTCGGCGAGCAGTCCGGTGCCGCGCTCACGGCCGACGGGTGCCACTGGCAGGAGGGCAGACTTGTGCCACATCGCCTGAGTGGACGCGGACGCGCAGAGGCCCTCGGTCACCGGGAGGCCGAGCGCGCGCGAGATGCTGAAGATCTTCACAACGGGCCACCTCCTCCGAACAAGAGAGCTCTGCTGTCGAGAGCTGTGAGTAGTAGTAGTTCTTCTTTCCCCAGACGGGTCCTCCGGACCCGGCTAGAGCAGGTTATGACCCCGTCCCGGGGGCTCGCAACCTATTTAACGAAACTTGTCCCGATCAGGTGGCGGGGTAGCCGACACCGGCCCGGACCAGGCTCAACACGTCGTCACCGAACTTGTCGAGCTTCGACGCGCCGATGCCGGAGATCGCCACCAGTCCTGCCGTGTCCGTGGGCCGCTGCTCGGCGATCGCCATGAGAGTGGCGTCGGTGAAGACGACGTACGCGGGCACCTTCAGCTCCCGCGCCCGCGCCGACCGCCAGCTCCGCAGCGACTCGAGCAGCTCTTCGTCCACATCGGACGGACAAGACCGGCACCGGCCCAGCTTGACGGCCTGCGCTTCGACCAGGGTCGCCGCGCACACCCGGCAGGTCGGCTTCTCCTTCTTCATCAGAGGAGGACGCTGCGCGCCGGCAGATACACGTGCGGCCGGATGGTTCTCGGGGACGAGGTTGTAGAGGAAGCGCGAACGACGGCGGTACTTGCGGCCACCGGCCGCGCGCGACAACGCCCACGACAGCCAGAGGTGCTCACGCGCGCGCGTGACGCCCACGTAGAGAAGACGTCGTTCTTCTTCGACCTTGGCCTCGTCGCCATCGGCGTACTGGATCGGCATCGTGCCCTCGACGAGTCCGACGAGGAACACGGCGTCCCATTCGAGGCCCTTCGACGCGTGCAGCGACGCCAGCGTCACGCCTTCCACCGTCGGCGGGTGCTGCGCCTCGGCGCGGACGTCCAGCTCGACGCAGAACCGCGGCAGGTCGGCTTCGGGTGCGGAGGCGGCGAACTCCTCGGCCAGCTCGACGAGCGCGAGCAACGACTCCCAGCGCTCCCTCGCGGAGCCACCGGCCGGCGGCTCGTCGGTCAGGCCGACGCGGCCGAGCACAGACCGGACGACCTCGGGCAGGCTGCCCGGCACCTCGCCCGCGGTGCGCAGCGCGATCAGGGCCTGGCGCACCTCGGCGCGTTCGAAGAACCGCTCGCCGCCGCGCACCAGGTACGGGATGCCGAGCGAGGCGAGCGCCTGCTCGTAGACCTCGGACTGGGCGTTCACCCGGTAGAGGATCGCGATCTCGGAGGCGGCGACGCCCTCGTCGAGCAGCGTCTTGACCCTGCCCGCGACGGCGTCCGCCTCGGCGGGCTCGTCGTCGAACTCGTGGAAGCGGGGCGGCGGGCCGTCCGGCCGCTGGCCGACGAGTTTGAGCCGCGACCCGGCGGGGCGGCCCCGCGCCCACTTGATGACGTCGTTGGCCAGCTCCACGACCTGTGGCGTCGACCGGTAGTCGCGCTCCAGCCGCACGACGACCGCCTCCGGGAACCGCCGCCCGAAGTTGAGCAGCGGCTGCGGCGAGGCGCCGGCGAAGGAGTAGATGGTCTGGTTCGCGTCGCCGACCACCGTCAGGTCGTCGCGGCCGCCGAGCCACGAGTCGAGCACGCGTTGCTGCAGCGGCGTCACGTCCTGGTACTCGTCGACGACGAAGCAGCGGTAGCGGTCGCGGAACTCCTGCGCGACCTCGGCGTTGTCCTCCAGCGCGCCCGCCGTGTAGAGGAGCAGGTCGTCGAAGTCGAGCAGCTGCGCCTCGTTCTTGAGCTGCTCGTAGGTCGCGTAGAGCTTCATGATCTGCTCGGCGGGCGCGGGGATGTCCCTGGCGGCGCGGGCGGCGGCGACCGGGTAGTCGTCCGGGCCCAGCAGCGACGCCTTCGCCCACTCGATCTCGCTGGTGAGGTCGCGCAGCGCGTCCGCCTCGGTCGGCATGCCCAGCCGGGCCGCGGCGCGGGCGACGACGCGGATCTTCTGGTCGACGAGCTCCCAGCGGGGGCCGCCGATGACGCGCGGCCAGAAGTAGCGCAGCTGGCGGGACGCGGCGGCGTGGAACGTCACGGCCTGCGCGCCGTGCACGTCGAGGGAGCGCAGCCGGGTGCGCATCTCCCCGGCGGCGCGTTTGGTGAACGTGACGGCCAGGACCTGCGACGGAGCGACGTGACCACGCTGGCAGAGGTAGGCGATGCGGTGCGTGATGGTGCGCGTCTTGCCCGTACCGGCGCCCGCCAGGACGCACACGGGGCCGCGCGGCGCCTCGACCGCTGCGCGCTGTTCCGGATCAAGACCCTCCAGCAACGCCTCCATGCCCCGCAGTCTCGCAGATGGCCGATGCAACGCCGAGACCAGCGCGCCGTATCCTGGTGGGTATGGCTGGTAAGCAGGACAAGGCGGCTGCCAAGGAAGCGGCGAAGGCTCGTCGCGCGGCATCACGCGAGCGGCGGAAGCAGATCTTCGAGGCGTTCAAGATGCAACGCCGCGAGGACAAGGCGCTCGTCCCGCTGATGCTGGCGGCGGTGCTCGGCGTCACCGCGATCGCCGTGGTCCTCGGCCTCGTCTTCGACATGGTCTGGATGTTCGTGCCGCTCGGCGTCGCGCTCGGCGCGCTGCTGGCCGTGATCATCTTCGGCCGCCGCGTGCAGAGCAACGTCTTCCGCAAGGCCGACGGCCAGCCGGGCGCCGGCGCGTGGGCGCTCGAGAACCTGCGCGGCCGCTGGCGCGTCACCCCTGCCGTCGCGGGCACCACGCAGCTCGACGCCGTGCACCGCGTGCTCGGCCGTCCGGGCGTGGTCCTGGTCGCGGAGGGCGCGCCGCAGCGGGTGAAGCCACTCCTCGCGCAGGAGAAGAAGCGCATCTCGCGCGTCGTCGGCGAGACCCCGATCTACGACTTCATCATCGGCTCCGGCGAGGGCCAGGTGCCCCTGAAGAAGCTGCAGTCGACCCTGATGAAGCTGCCGCGCAACATCACGGCCGCCCAGGTCGACACGCTGGAGACCCGCCTGTCCGCGCTGGCCAGCCGCGGTGCCGCGCTGCCGAAGGGCCCGATGCCCCCCGGCGCGAAGATGCGCAACGTCCAGCGCACCCTGCGCCGCCGCTGACCTGACGTCCTGACGAGCAACGCCCGCCCCCTCACCAGCAGGGACGGGCGTTGTTCCAATTCAGGGGCCAGCCGGGTCAGCGAACCTTGACGACCACGGTGCCGGCGGCCTTGTCGTGCAGGCAGCGCCCGTCCGAGTCCCAGACCAGCGCGGGGATCAGCGGGAAGATGAGGATCGTGCGCAGCAGCGCGCGGGGCAGGTGCACGTACTGCTTGCCGTCGATGCGCGCCACCCGCAGCCCGAGCAGCGCGTGCCCCGGCGTGAACCCGAAGAACGCGACGGCGACGACGGTGATGACGAACCAGGCCAGCAGGCTCCAGTTCTGCGGCAGCTCGGGCCGCGTGAACACCGCGGCGACGCCCGCCGAGAGGAGGAAGTCGACGAGGATGGCGGCCGTGCGGCGCCCGATGGACGCGATCGAGCCCGGCCCGTCCTGGGGGAAGCCGTGGCGTTCACCCCGCCATCGCTGCTGCCCGCCGTCGTTCGCTCCCTCGCCCGGCTCCAGTACGGAGTCGGGTCCTGACAGCCACGAACCGGTCCACCTGCTCACCCCACCAGAGTAAAGCCGTGCTCACCCGGTGTGCACCGGCAGGTCGCCTTGCTCACCCGAGGACCCCCGTTAACACTGGCGAAACATCAGAGAGACGGGCGGGCAACACCGCCGACATACGGTCGCTCGCGATGACAAGCCGTTGTCCATAGTCAAGGAGTCGACGAGGGTGTTCAAGAATTCCGACGAGGTGCTGAAGTTCATCACCGACGAGGGTGTCAAGTTCGTCGACGTGCGGTTCAGCGACCTGCCCGGCGTGATGCAGCACTTCACGCTCCCGGCGAAGGCGTTCGACGCCGACGCGATCGAAGAGGGTCTCGCCTTCGACGGCTCCTCCGTGCGCGGCTTCCAGTCCATCCACGAGTCGGACATGCTGCTGCTGCCCGACCTGTACACCGCGCGTCTCGACCCGTTCCGCATCGAGAAGACGCTGATCGTCAACTTCTTCGTGCACGACCCGTTCACGCGTGAGGCGTACAGCCGCGACCCGCGCAACATCGCGCGCAAGGCCGAGCAGTACATCACCGACTCCGGCATCGCCGACACCGCCTACTTCGGTGCCGAGGCCGAGTTCTACATCTTCGACTCGGTCCAGTTCGACACGACCGCGAACGCCTCCTTCCACAAGATCGACGCGGTCTCCGGCTGGTGGAACACCGGCCGTGAGGAAGAGGGCGGCAACCTCGGCTACAAGGTCAAGTACAAGGGTGGCTACTTCCCCGTCACCCCGAACGACCACTACGCCGACCTGCGCGACAAGATGGTCCTCAACATGGAGGCCCAGGGCTTCACCGTCGAGCGCGCCCACCACGAGGTCGGCACCGGCGGCCAGGCCGAGATCAACTACAAGTTCAACACGCTGCTGCACGCGGCCGACGACCTGATGCTGTTCAAGTACATCATCAAGAACACCGCGTGGCAGGCCGGCAAGTCGGTCACCTTCATGCCGAAGCCGCTGTTCGGCGACAACGGCTCGGGCATGCACACGCACCAGTCGCTGTGGAAGGACGGCGCGCCGCTGTTCCACGACGAGAGCGGCTACGCGGGCCTGTCCGACACCGCCCGCCACTACATCGGCGGCATCCTGCACCACGCGCCGTCGCTGCTGGCCTTCACCAACCCGACGGTGAACTCCTACCACCGCCTGGTCCCCGGCTACGAGGCCCCGGTCTCGCTGGTGTACTCGCAGCGCAACCGCTCGGCGTGCGTCCGCATCCCGATCACGGGCAACAACCCGAAGGCCAAGCGCATCGAGTTCCGCTGCCCCGACTCCTCGGGCAACCCGTACCTCGCCTTCTCGGCGATGGTCATGGCGGGCCTCGACGGCGTGAAGAACAAGATCGAGCCGCCGGCCCCGATCGACAAGGACCTCTACGAGCTCCCGCCCGAGGAGGCCCGCGACGTCAAGCAGGTCCCGGCCACCCTCGACGCGGTGCTGGACAACCTGGAGGCCGACCACGAGTTCCTGCTCGAGGGCGGCGTGTTCACGCCGGACGTCATCGACACCTGGATCTCGTACAAGCGCGAGCAGGAGATCGACCCGCTGCGCCTGCGCCCGAACCCCTACGAGTTCGCGCTCTACTACGACGTGTGATCGGCGCGGGGCTCTGACCAGCAACTTCGCTGGCCGGAGCCGCCGCCGGACCTCCGTCAGGCCGTCTTCAGGAGAGACTGCCTGACCCGCTCGAAGGCCGAGGGCCGGGTGACTGTCCAAGTCACCCGGCCCTCGGCCTTTCACGTCCGGTGACGGCGGTACGCGCAAGCCGGTCCGCACCGACGCGTTCAGTACGAGCGGGTGTCCGCGCTGATCAGCGTCACGCTGCACGACACCCCGCGCGCGCCTTCGCTGACCCGCACGTTCGACACGACGACGTCGGCCTCGCCGCCGGTGGGCAGCTTGATGCGGGCCTCACCGGCGGCGAGGACCTCCGCGGCCGTTCCGGCGCCGGAGAGCTGCCACAGGCCGTTCGTCTCCGTCTCGATCAGGTCGACCCGGTCCAGGTCCGCCGCGGTGCCGTCCGCGTAGACGAGCCGGGCAGGCCCCGAGTAGCTGAACATCGTCTCTCCCCTGCTGTGCCTACGTCCGGGTACACGTACGGCGGCCGCGAAGGGTTCACGATGATCCACAAAGGACTGTTCAGGCCGCGAGCCTGGAGCGGACCTCCATCAGGGCCTCGCCGAGCAGGTTGAGGCCGCGCCACTGCGCGGGGTCGGTCGCGCGGGGATCGGTTTCGGCCAGGCCGATTCCCCACACGCGGTCCATCGGGCTGGCCTCGACCAGCACGCGCGAGCCCGTGCTCAGCAGGTACGAACGCAGGTCGGGGTGCTGGCCGAACTTGGCCAGGTTGCCGTCGACGACGATGCCGACTCGCTCGGAATCCCACACGTCGCCGACGAAGTTCCTCACCTGGCGGCCCAGCGACTTGGCCTCCGCGGGGGTGCGGGCGGCGAGGATGCGCCGGGCGGTCGCGTCGTCGTCGAACAGCAAAGCCTTGCGCCACATCATGTAGTGCTCGGCTGAGGGGAACTCCTGGCCGTCCGCCTCGAACGTGCGCGGGTACCACTGCGACAGGCATCCCTTGCCGATGCTGTCGTCACGTCCGGTCTGATGACCCCAGAAGAACAAGAACTTCACACGGGCACAGTAGGTGAGCTAGCCGCGCGACTCCTCCGGATTTTCGTCCGGCTCGGGCATCTCGGGTTCGCGCCACGCCTCCGCCCTGGTCGGGCCGTTGGCGCGCAGCTCGTTCTCGACCTCCTTCTTCAGGTGGTCGTCCTTCATGAACCCGTGCTGGTCACTTCCGCGTTGAGTCATGCCTGAGGCGTACCCACGCGACGGGGAAAATCACTTCGGCAGCGGGATGTCCGTGACGGTGATGGCGGCGCCGGTCGGCGCGAACTGGCCGGAGATCGAGTTGAACGTCAGAGTGAGCGACTTCACATCCGGGCTGACCTTCTCGTCCAGCACGACGGTGCCGGAGGTGGTGCTGCCCCGGGTGATGGCTGGCTCCCACTTGCTGCTGGACGCCGCGTAGGTGCGCTGGAGGTCGTCCAGCACGGCGATGCCGTCGACGGGGAGGGTCATGCGGGCCTGGGAGGCGTTCGTGGCCGTCACGAACAGCTTGACCCTGCCGGTGGTCGTGGCCTCGACGCGGGTGACCTCGACGGTCAGCATGCCGCGCTGCTGCTTGAACGAGCCCGTGGCCACCTTGACCTCGGCGGACGGCTCTGTCGTCTCCTGCACCGGGTCGGGCGTCTGGAACTCGTTCTGCGTGGTCGTCGTGGCTGTGACGTTAGGACGTGCCGACGAGTCGCTTCCGCTCAGCACGTACTCGATGACACCGAGTAACGCCAGTACGCCGACAGCCACGCCCGCTATGGCGATCACGGTCTTCCCTCGGCGCGTGATGACCTTGCGATGTTGCATGACTTCCTCTGCTCGTCCCCGCGACAAAACACAGCTCCCCCGATGAGCGCCGCCCAGTCTCGGCTCGATCGGGTGAAACGTCAATGCGCTAGGGTCCGGCCGTGTCTCAAGAAGTCGCCGAATTCACGGCTCCGCAGCTGCTCACCACCCACATCGTCGGCTCGGTGGCCGAGGCGCTCGAAGCGGTCCAGGCCGCTGACGTCCTCGACCTCGGTGTCCGCGCCTACAACCGCCTCGTGCCCGACGCCGACGACGCCGAGTCGTTGGAAGAGGAGTGGGTGATCGAGGTCTACACCAGCGCCCCCGCTGTCGACCCCGACTCCGACGAGGACTGAGCAGGTAAGCAACGGGGGCACCCCGTCAGGGAGTGCCCCCGAACCTGGAACAGCGCCGCGAAGGATTTCAGACGGTCAGCACGAGCTTTCCGCGCACATGGCCGCCTTCGAGCACCTTGTGCGCTTTCACCGCTTCTGCCAGCGGGAAGGTCTGCTGCACCTCGACGCGCAGCTTCCCGGCCGCCACGAGGTCGACGAGCCACTGCGTCTGCTCCGCGTTCGGCCTGGCCCACGTGTTCGCGACGCCGTGTTCCAGCGCGGTCGGTCCCTCCACGATGGACGTCATCCGCGCCCGGTCGCGCACCAGCCGCAGCGACTGTTCGAACGCGAGCCCGCCGACGTTGTCGACCACCACGTCGACCTGGCCGTCCCCGCCGAGCAGCTCCGCGACCGCGTCCACCAGCGCGTCCCCGTACGCGACGGGTTCGGCTCCGAGGGAGCGCACGAACTCGTGGTTGCGCGGTGACGCGGTGCCGATCACCCGTGCGGCGCCGAGCTCGCGGGCGATCTGCACCTGGAGGTGCCCCACTCCGCCGGCCGCGGCGTGCACCAGCACGACGTCGCCGGGGCCGGTGCCGACCTCCTTCAACGACTGCAACGCGGTGAGGCCCGCCAACGGCAGCGCGGCGGCCGTCACGAAGTCCACCGTGGACGGTTTGCGCGCGACCGAGCGGTCCGGCACCGAGACCAGCTCCGCGTACGCGCCGAACTGCACGTGGTCCTTGCGCGCGTAGGCGAGCACCTCGTCGCCCGGTTTCCAGGCTCGCACGCCGATGCCGACCGCCCGCACGACGCCGGAGACGTCCCAGCCGGGGATCAGCGGTACGTGGTGCGGCATCAGCTCCTGCAGATAACCGGCTCTGACCTTGTAGTCCACCGGGTTCACCCCGGCCGCGCGCACCTCCACCAGCACCTGGTCGGGGCCGAGCAACGGGTCGGGCAGCTCCTGCAACGACAGGACGTCGGCATCACCGAACCGGGTCAACGCGATGGCTTTCACAGTCCCTCACCGTAGAAGACGCGCTCGGCCACCGCACGTGCACGACGGGTGGTCCTGCGGTACTCCTCCAGGAACTCGCCGGGGTCGCCGCCGGGCGGATGTCCCATCACGCACGCCACGGCCACGAGGTCGCGCCCGGACGTCGGCAGCTGGTCGGAAGCCTTGCCCCGCACCAGCGTCACGGCGTTGCGCGCCTGCGTCGCGAGGTTCCACGCGGCGACCAGCGCGGCGGCGTCCTCCTCTGCCAGCAGGCCCGCGTCGACGGCGGCCCGCATCGCGGCCATTGTGGACGGTGTGCGCAGCGCGGGAACGGCGCCGGAATGCTGCAGCTGCAACAACTGCACGGTCCACTCGACGTCAGCCAGCCCGCCGCGGCCGAGCTTGGTGTGGGTGCTCGGGTCGGCTCCGCGCGGCAGCCGTTCGGCGTCGACCCGCGCCTTGATGCGGCGGATCTCCCGCACCGAGGCCGCGTCCAGGCCCTCGGCCGGGTAGCGCAACGGGTCGATCAACGCCTCGAACTCGGCTCCCAGCGCCTCATCGCCCGCGATGAACCGCGCCCGCAGCAGCGCCTGCTTCTCCCAGAGCTCCGCCCACTGCCGGTAGTACGCGCGGTACGAGTCCAGGGTCCGCACCAGCGGTCCCTGTTTGCCCTCCGGCCGCAGGTCGGCGTCCACCTGCAAGGGAGGGTCCTGCGACGCCGCGCCGAGCAGCCGCCGGATCATCTCGACGACGCCGCTCGCCCACTTCGCCGCCTCGGAGTCCGAGACGCCGTCCTTGGGCTTGCACACGAACATCACGTCCGCGTCGGAGCCGTAGCCGAGCTCGTGCCCGCCGAGCCGTCCCATGCCGATCACGGCGATCGTGGCGCGTGGCTCGCCGGACGACCGCACCGCCGCGTCGAGGGCGCTTTGCAGCACCGCGCTCCACACCTCGGACAGCGAGACGCACACCGTTTCCAGCGGCATGAAGCCGAGCAGGTCGGCGGCGGCGATGCGCAGCAGTTCGTGGCGCCGCAACGACCTCGCCGCGGCGATGGCCCGTCCGGCGTCGCCGTAGCGGGAGACCGCGCTGCGCAACGGGTTCCCGATCGCGTGCGGGTCACCGCCGACCAGCGCGTCCGTGTCGGCGAGCAGCCGCAGCACCTCCGGTGCCCGCACCAGCAGGTCGGGGATGAAGCGGGACGTGCCGAACAGCGCGGCGAGCCGTTCGACGACGGCGCCCTCGTCCCGCAGCAGCCGCAGGTACCAGGGCGTCTCCGCGAGCGCCTCGGACACCTTCCGGTACGCGAGCAGCCCGCCGTCCGGGTCCGGGGTGCCGGCGAACAGGTCGAGCAGCACCGGCAGCAACGCGCCCTGGATGCGCGCACGCCGCGACATGCCCTGGGTCAACGCCTGGATGTGCCGCAGCGCGCCGTCGGGCGAGGTGTAGCCGAGCGCGGCCAGCCGGGCCACGGCCTCCTTGGTGGTGAGCCGCAACGCCTCGGTCGGCACGCCCGCCACCGACTGCAGCAGCGGCCGGTAGAACAGCTTCTCGTGCAGCCGCCGGACCTGGTTGGCGTGCCGCCGGAACTCGGCGAGCAGCACCTGCCACTCCGCCTTGCGCCCGTCCGGCGCGAGCCCCACGGACCGGGCCAGCCAGCGCAACGCCGTCACGTCGTCGTCAGCCGGGAAGAGGTGCGTGCGCAGTAGACGCTGCAACTGCAACCGGTGCTCCAGCGTGCGCAGGAACCGGTACGAGCGCCCGAACGCCGCCGCGTCCTCCCGCCCCACGTAACCGCCGGTGCCCAGCACGGCCAGCGCGGCCGTGGTCGCCTGGATCCGCAGGTCCTCATCGGACCGGCCGTGCACGAGTTGCAGCAGCTGCACGGCGAACTCGACGTCGCGCAGTCCGCCGCGGCCGAGCTTCAGCTCGCGTTCGGCCAGCTCGGACGGCACGTGGTCCTCGACGCGGCGGCGCATCGCCTGCACGTCCTCGACGAAGTTCTCGCGTTCGGCCGCGGTCCACACGAGAGGCCGCACGACGTCGAGGTACGCCTGCCCCAGCTCGGCATCCCCGGCGACCGGCCGTGCCTTCAGCAGCGCCTGGAACTCCCAGGTCCGCGCCCACTTCTTGTAGTACGACGCGTGCCCGTCGAGCGTGCGGACCAGCGCACCAGCCTTGCCCTCCGGCCGCAGCGCCGCGTCGACCTCGAAGCACGACTGGCCCGCGATCTGCATCATCGTGCTGGCCAGCCGGGTCGCGACGTTCAGGTCGCCCTCGGCGACGAACACGACGTCGACGTCGCTGACGTAGTTCAGCTCGTTCGCGCCGCACTTGCCCATCGCGATCACCGCGAGCCGGCACCGGTCGGGGCCGTTGACGCGTTCCTCCGCGAGCTTCAACGACGCGCGCAACGCGGACACGGCCAGGTCGGACAGCTGCGCCGCCACCGTGTCGTAGGGGACGAACGGCAGCTCGGGCTCGACGACGTGCGCCAAGTCGTTGGCGGCGACGAGCAGCAGCTTCGCCCGGTACTCGGTGCGCAGCACGTCACCGTCTGCCAGCTCCAGCGACACGTCGACGTCGTCGGTGAGGCAGCGCCAGCGGTCGGGGTTCGCGACCAGGAAGTCGGCCAGGGCCGTGGACGACCCGAGCACGGCGAGCAGACGGCCCCTGACCACGACGTCGTCGTGCAGCGCGGCCGACAGCGCCTCCCAGTCGGCGACGGGCTGGAGGCGTTCGAGGCCCCGCAGCGCCAGGTCGGGATCGGGGCTGCGGGACAGCGCGGCCAGGACCGGTTCGGCTCCGTCGGCGGGACGGCGCTCAGCCCACAGGCCGAGGCCGCGCAGCACTTCCTCGCTGCGGGCCTCGGTGAGTCCGAACCTGGCGGGTGACGCGTGGCGGACTGGTTCGCTCATCGAGCAACAACTTAGTCCTCACACGGTCAGAAGACGATCAGTGAGAGCCCGTAGAGCACAACGGCGACGCATCCGGCGAAGCTCGCGTACGCGGGCCCCTTCTTCTCGTCCGACAGCGCGCGGATGCCGATGACGAACAACGTCACGACGAGGACCGTGACGAGCAACGTGGCGCCGAAGACCTGCAGCAGCGCCTCCCACTTGATCGTCATGCCGGCACCTTGTGCAGCTCGGCCTGCGCGGCGACCTCGTCGACGATGTGCTCCGGCCGCACCGGCTCGCGCCGCGACAGGATCCAGATGCCGATCGACACGACGATGCCGATCACGGCGACGCCGATGACACCACCGGTGCCGGTGGACGCCCACTTGCCCGCGATGGCGCCGACGATGCCGGCGGCGGGCAGCGTGAGCAGCCAGCCGGCGGCCATCTTGCCCATGGTGCCCCACTTGACGCCGCGGCGGTCCCTGCCGAGGCCGGAGCCCATGATGCCGCCGGACGCGACGTGCGTGGTGGACAGCGCGAACCCGAGGTGCGACGACGCGAGGATGGCCGTGGCGGTCGAGGTCTGCGCCGCGAAGCCCTGGGCGGGCTCGATGGTCGTGAGGCCGCGGCCCAGGGTGTGCGTGATGCGCCAGCCGCCCAGGTACGTGCCGAGCGCGATCGCGACACCGGCGCTGACGATGACCCAGGTGGGCGGCGCCGAGCCGGGGGCGAGCGAGCCGGACGTGATCAGCGCCAGCGTGATGATGCCCATCGTCTTCTGGGCGTCGTTCGTGCCGTGCGCCAGGGAGACGAGCGAGGCGGACGCGACCTGGCCGACCTTGAAGCCGGTGTTCGACACGCGCGGGTCCGACGCCTTCTTGAGGCGGTAGACGACGATCGTGGCCAGTGCGGCGACGAGACCGGCGATGAGCGGCGCGGCGACGGCGGGCACCAGGACCTTGTCGACGACCTTGGCGAAGTGGATGGCGTCCACGCCGGACGCGACCCACGCGGCGCCGATCAGGCCGCCGAACAGCGCGTGCGACGAGCTCGACGGCAGCCCGGCGTACCAGGTGACGAGGTTCCACATGATCGCGCCGACCAGCCCGCCGAAGATGATCGCGGGCGTGATCTTGGCGTCGTCGACGATCCCGCCGGAGATGGTCTTGGCCACCTCGACGGACAGGAACGCGCCTACCAGGTTCAACACCGCCGACAGCGCTACCGCCGTGCGGGGCTTCAGCGCACCGGTGGCGATGGAGGTGGCCATGGCGTTGGCCGTGTCGTGGAACCCGTTGGTGAAGTCGAAGATGAGAGCAGTGACAACGACGATGATCACTACAAGAGCGGGATCCACACTGATCCTCCGGCTGGATCGAACAAGGTGCTCGATGATGACGGTACCGGGTAGTCAGGATGCCTTATAACCTACGAAAGTAACGTCACACCAAGGGAAGTTGTGTGCCCGAACACCCCGCCGGCAACAGTTCTCCCCGAACGAGTTGGGCGAATCTCCCGACGAACGGACGCCACACCTCTTCGAAGTCCCGGTGTGCCTCTTCGAGGAAGTCCTGGTCGAAGTGGTGCGCCCGCGCGCACGCGGCCGACTCGGGGTCCTTGGCGGCCCAGCTGAGCACGATTTCCGGGGTCGTCTCGATGTGGAACTGCAGGCCGTAAGCGCACGAGCCGACTCGAAACGCCTGATTCGGGTATTTCGGGGAGGCCGCGAGGTGCTCCGCGCCGGGCGGCAGCAGGTGCACCTCGTCGTTGTGGAACTGCAGGACGTCCGGCGTGAACGGCAGGTCCGCGAACAGCGGGTCACCGGCCGCCGCGTCTCGTTTCGCGACGAGCAGGACGCCCACCTCCGGCCCCTGCGGACCCTTGCGGACCTGACCGCCCGTGGCGGCGGCGAGCAGCTGCGCGCCGAGGCAGATGGCCAGCGTGGGAACCCGCTGCGCCACGGCGTTCGACAGCAGCCGGCGGGCGTCGGCGAGCCACGGGTGCCGCAGGTCGTCGAGCGCGCCCATCTCACCGCCGAGGCAGACCACGCCCTGGTAGCCGTCGAGGCTCTCCGGCGCGGGCTCGTCCTTCAGCGGCACGAGGTGGAGCTCGACGCCCTCGGCGACGAGCCACTCCCCCAGCTTGGCCAGCGGGTCGGACTGCGACGGCTGCAGGACGAGCAGGCGTGGTGCGTTCACGCACTTGAGCCTATGTCGGCTGTGGTCAGCAGTGACACGCGACCTTGGCTACATCGGCCCCCTCGTCGGACTCGACGGGATACCCCGCCTCCTTCCACGCCGTGATGCCGCCGGAGAGCCTCTTCACCCGGTAGCCGCGCCGGGCCAGCGCGAGCGCGCCTTTGGTGGCGGCGTTGCACTGGAAGCTCTCGCAGTAGCAGACGTAGACCAGGGACGGGTCGAGGTCGAGCCGCTCGGGCAGGTCGCGGTAGGGCAGGTTGATCGCGCCGGGGATGCGCTCGCGGGCGAACGCCTCCGGTGCGCGCGTCTCGACCAGGACGTATCCCGTGACGTCCCCGGCCAGCAGGTCGCGGTGGACGTCGTCGGGATCGGCCTCGAACGCCAGCTCGGCGGCGAAGAACGCGGCGGCGGTGTCCGGGTCGGCGGCGGGGAAGCGCAGTGCGTTGCTCATGGGTTCGATCCTGCTGGCACCCGACCGGCACCGAACAGGCGAAAGTCCAGGTATCGCACGGGTTCTGCCTATGATTTCCAGGTGGAGCTGGACGCCGTGGACTGGAAGATCCTCTCGCTGCTCCAGACCGACGGGCGCATGTCGTTCACGGCGCTGGGCCGCGAGGTGTCGCTGTCCGCGCCCGCGGTGACCGAACGGGTGCGCCGCCTGGAGGCGCTGGGCGTGATCACCGGCTTCACCGCCGTGGTGTCCCCCGCCCGGCTGGGCCTGCCGATCGAGTCGATCGTGCGGGTGCGGGTCAGGTCGCTCGACACGCCGCGGTTCCGCGACACGGTGCTGGCACTGCCGCAGGTCCGCGACGCCGACCACGTGACCGGTGACGACTGCTGGCTGCTGCGCGTCGTCTGCCGGTCGACGGGCGAGCTGGAGGAGCTGGTCGAGGTGATGCAGCGCTACGGCGACACCACCACGTCGCTGGTGTTCTCCTCGCACGTGCGGAACCGGCCCGTCACCTCAGAGCTCTTCGGCTGACCACCGGTACTCGGACCAGTCCGTGACGTACCGGAACCCGATGCCCTGGTAGATCGAGTTGGCCGTCGGGTTGGCGTGGTCCGCCGCCAGCACGACGTGGTCCGCACCCGCGTGCCTGGCCCATCGGCAGACCGCCGCCGTGGCAGCGGCGCCGTAGCCCTTCCGGCGGTGCTCCGGCGGCGTGTACACCGGACCGACCCGGGAGACCCCGGCCACAGGTTCGGTGGTCGCCGCCCACGAGACGGGCCGCCCGCCGTCGACCCACAGCACGTGCCCGGCCGGCCTGACCAGACCGCCGCGCGCCACCTCCCGCGCCTCGGCCCGGTCCATCCCTTCGAGCTCGACGGCGAACCGCACCCACCACTCGGTCAGCAGGTCGTGGTCGGTGGCGGTCGTGCGTCTCGCTTCGCCGGGCACGTCCGGGACGACCAGGTCCTCCAGCCGGTGGAACCGGAGCCGGAACGACTCCCTGCCGCCTTCTCGCCACCGCGACCGGAACGCCTCCACCCTGGCGCGTGGCCCGCTCACGGCGTCGATCGGCTGACCGCGCAGGACCTCGGCGACGAGTGGGGCGGCGTCGACCGGCATCGCGGCGACGTGCAGCGGCCAGTCCTCCAGCCGCGTGACCGCGCCGACCAGTGCGCCGCCGTCGTGCAGGGAGACGAGGGCCGCGGCGGGCCCGATGCCCCGCCGGGCGGACTCCACCCCGGTCAGGTGGACGTTGTAGGTCACGGGGTCGGCGTCGAGGAACTCACCGGCGACGGCCAGGAAGTCCTCGACGGTGCCGTGGGTCAGCGCTTCCACAGGAACTCCGCCCAGTCCTCGACCGGGCGGTAGCCGATGCGCTGGTAGATCGAGTTGGACACCGGGTTGACCAGGTCGGCGAAGAGCACGACGTCGGTGGCCCCCCGCTCCAGCGCCCACCGCGTGACCATCGCGCTGACCGCGGCGCCGTAGCCGTGCCGGCGGTGCTCGGGTGGCGTGTAGACGGGGCCGATGCGGGTCATGCCGGACTGGGGCAGGCTCGCGACCGCCCAGGCGACCGTTCCGTCGACCTCCCAGACCGCGTGACCGTTGCCCAGCCGCAGTGAGCTGCGGACGGCCTCGGTGGTCTGCTCGTCCGGCGCCTCCGGCACCGCTTCGGCGAGGAACTCGGCTCGCCAGGCGCCCAGGAGCTCGACGTCGTCCTCGGTGGCCAGGCGGCCGGTGCCCTCGACGGCCGGCTCTACCAGCTCCTCCAGTCGGTAGAGCCGGGTGGCGATGGACTCGGTGTACTTCTCGCCCGTGGCTGTGGCGAACGCCTCGGAGCGCTCCCGCGGGCCGGTGACGCCGGGTGCGTCCGGGTCGATCTCGGCGGCGGTCCGCACGGCCAGTTCCACCGCTTCCAGCGGAAGATCTGCCGCCTGGAACGGCCAGGGCGGCGTGCGGACCAGTGAGCCGACGACCTGGCCGCCGTCGTGGAACGTGATCAGGGTCGGCGGGTGTTCGCCCGGCAGCCGGCGGAGGCGGTCGAGTGACGTGAGCGCCACCGTGTTGCGCACCGGATCGGCGGCGAGCCGGGCGAGGGTGGCGGCGTCGAACGACTCCAGGCTGCTGTGCACGAACGCGTCCATGAAATCCATGACATCAGGCCGGGCAACCGAGTTTCGTGGTCCGGACATGCCGAAGACCCCTGAGGGGAGCACTGGTGTGCTCGACCCTCAGGGGTCTTCGGAAAGATTGTCCGGCGGCGACCTACTCTCCCACACCGTAACCAGTGCAGTACCATCGGCGCAGAAGGGCTTAACTACCGGGTTCGGAATGGGACCGGGTGTTTCCCCAACGCTATAACCACCGAAACTCTGTGGAGTTGTACCTGCGGCGATCGGTATGCCGCTCGGTTCTTCCAGAACCGCACAGTGGATGCGTAGCGTCTTTGTAACAAGTCCTCGGCCTATTAGTACCAGTCAGCTCCAACCGTTACCGGTCTTCCACCTCTGGCCTATCAACCCAGTGGTCTAGCTGGGGGCCTTAACCCACAAAGGGTGGGATACCTCATCTTGGAACGAGCTTCCCGCTTAGATGCCTTCAGCGGTTATCCCTTCCGAACGTAGCCAACCAGCAATGCTCTTGGCAGAACAACTGGCACACCAGCGGTCCGTCCGTCCCGGTCCTCTCGTACTAGGGACAGCCTTCCTCAAGTATCCTACGCGCGCGGCGGATAGGG
>NZ_FNCC01000015.1:0-31886 GCF_900100955.1 Lentzea fradiae
CGCTGACATAGCGACGCACGACCTCGAGCTTGAACTCGAAGGTGAACGACCGTCTGTCCGGCTTGTCCATCAGCGCTCCCGCGCTCCACAACCTCCAACGATCGTGCAAGCGTCGCACCGCCGCCGCGGACACCTCCAACCGGGTCGCGACAGCATCTCTGCCATACCCGGCCTCGAACAACGCAACAGCGGACTCCCGCTGCTGCTCAGACAACGAACTCTGTGGACGCAACGAACCACTCCCCGGAGAGTCGGAACTGGATTCCCAGTCCAACTTCCGGGGAGCGGTTCACTGAATCCGGGCCCTTTCACCTATTCACTCTCACAGGTTCGCCACCACGAAGGTCTTGCCCTCGGCGTTCTCCACGGCGATCGACTTCACCTTGTCCGGTGCGACGCTCACCATGCCGCTCACCTTGGAGCCCTCCGCCTTCTGCTTCTCGGTCGTGGTCCAGGCGAACGCCTCGGTCTTCGAGCCGTCCGTGCCGATCACGACGAGCCTGCACCTCTGCGCGGACGGCAGCCCGTCGACGTCGGCCGTCACCAGGTAGCGGTCCTGCGACGACGGCGCGATCTGCGCGACCATCCTGATCTCACCCGTCGTCGCCTCGCCCGTGCGGGTCGAGGCGATGCTCGTGCCCGGTCCCCCGTTGTTCTGCATGAACACGGCAGCACCCCCGAACGCGACCGCCGCGGCCACTGCCGCGGCGGCGAGATATCCCGGCCAGCGCCGGGGTCTGGCGTGCTGTGGTTCCGGACGTTCCTCCACCGGCCGCGGACTCGCTCTCGGGCCGGGGTCGGCCGCCCGCGGCTGCGGGATGACCGACTCCTGCCTGATCTGCCGCAGCGTGCGCTGCAACAGCAAGTCCGACGGCTTGGGTAAGTCGTCGTCGAGCTCGTGCAGGAACGCCTCACGAGGCAGCTCGTCGAGCGCCGCGCGTATCAGGTGGAAGTCGGCGACCTGCGCACGGCAGGACGGGCAGCTCCTCAGATGCTGCTCCACGCCGCGACTCTCGTGCGCGTCCAGAACGCCGAGCGCGTAGCAGCCAAGGGTGACCGCGTCGTGCCCGCCAGCTGTCATACGACCTCCTCGTCGTCCCGATTTGCCCCCGCGGCGAAACGGTGTCAACAAGGAAAACGGCCGGATACGAGTACTCGGTTCAGCTCGGGAACGTGATTCAATCCGTTTGGCGATAACAATGGCATTACGTGACCGCGCGACGACGCCCGCCGTCGGGGCCGAGCTGCGCTTTTCACTCGATCGGCCGACTCAAGTGCCCTTGAACAACTACTGGCACGTCTCCTTGCGAACCAGAGTCCGTTCCTCGGCCTCGATGAACACGCGCAGGCCGTCCAGGACGCGGGCCAGGCCGAACTCGAACTCGTCGAGAGGGCGTTCGTAGCCTCCGGCGTGCCAGATGCGGGTCGTCATGGGCAGCCGCTCGGGCGTGAAGTGCCGCCACAGCGCCTCCCTGCCGTTCCACCACTCGTCCTCGGAGACGCCGGTCTCGCGCTCGGCCTGGACGCGGTCCGCCATCGTCCTGCCGACGCCGTCGACGAACTGGCTGACCGTCGTCACCACGGCGACGATCTCCTCCGCGCTCAGCCCCAGCCCGGACACCACCGCGAAGGCGGCGTCCTGGCGCGTCATCGCCTGCGGGCCCGGCATCCGGCGCGACGTCGTCAGCTGCAGCATCCACGGGTGCGCGCGGTACATGGCCCACATCTGCCGCGCGAAGAACTCGAGCCCCTCACGCCACGGCCCCCGCGGGGTGTGCTCGGTCTCGCCCCACACCGCGTCCACCATCAGGTCGAGCAGCTCGGACTTGCCGGGCACGTGCCGGTAGAGGGACATGGCCGTGTTGCCGAGCGTCTCGGCGACCCGGCGCATGGTGAGCGCGTCGACGCCCTCGGCGTCGGCGACCTTGATCGCCGCCTCGACCACGCGCGCCTGGCTCAGCGCCGCCCTGGGTCCCCTCGTCGCCTCGGCCGGCGGTTCCCACAGCAGGCGGACGCTCCGGTCCCGGTCGATCTTCACCCAGCCCCCTTCACACGCTCCCTTGCTGTGAATCCTAGAACCGTGTACAACGTACACCTCGTTTACTTTGTACACAGTTACGCCACGGGGGTGAAGTCGTGGGACACGCGGTGCTCGCGGAGGGACTGCGCAAGAGATACGGCGACAAGTGGGCGCTGGACGGGTTCGACCTGGCCGTGCCCGCGGGAACGGTGTGCGGGCTGCTCGGCCCGAACGGCGCGGGCAAGACGACGGCGGTGCGCATCCTGGCCACGCTGCTGCGCCTGGACGGTGGCCGCGCCGAGGTGGCGGGCCTCGACGTGGCGCGGCAGGCGGCGGCGGTGCGGCGGCACGTCGCGTTGAACGGCCAGCAGTCCACGGTCGACGACGTGCTGACCGGCCGGGAGAACCTGGTGATGTGGGGCAGGCTCTACCACCTGTCCAAGCGTGAAGCGGCGGCACGGGCCGACGAGCTGCTGGAGCAGTTCGGGCTGACCGACGCGGCGGACAAGCGCGCCAAGCACTACTCGGGCGGCATGCGGCGGCGTCTGGACCTCGCGTCGAGCTTCGTCATGCGGCCGTCCGTGCTGTTCCTCGACGAGCCGACGACCGGCCTCGACCCGCGCAACCGCGGCGAGGTCTGGCGGGAGGTCAGGCGGGTCGTCGCGGAGGGCACGACGGTGCTGCTCACCACGCAGTACCTCGACGAGGCCGACCAGCTCGCCGACCAGGTCGTCGTGCTCGACACCGGCCGGGTGGCCGCGCAGGGCACGCCGGAGCAGCTCAAGTCGAAGCTCGGCGGCGACCGGATCGAGGTCGTCGTCCGCACCCCGGAGGAGCTGCCGGTCGTGCGGGACGTGCTCGGGCCGGGCGCCGAGGTCGACGACGACGCGTTCCGGGTGAGCGCGGCGGTGGCGGACCGGGTCGCGGCGCTGACGCGGGTGACGTCGGCGCTGGCCGCGAAGGGGGTGGACGCCGAGGACATCGCGCTGCGGCGGCCGACGCTGGACGAGGTCTTCCTGGCCATCACCGGGCACAAGACCGGCCGGGACAACGTCAGGGCGGAGGTGCGGGCATGAGGTACGCCGTCATCGACTCGTGGGTCGTCGCGAAGCGGGACCTGGTCCACTGGCTGCGCGAGCCGGTCAGGGTGGTCGCGAACCTCGCCTACCCGGTCATCTCGGTGCTGATCTTCGGCCTGGTCTTCGGCAGCGCCATGAACGTCTTCGGCGGCGGCGAGTACATCGAGTTCCTGCTGCCCGGCATGTTCGGCCAGACCATCGCGTTCGGGGTCGGCACGACGCTGCTGATGGTGTCGATGGACGCCGACAGGGGCGTGACGGACCGGTTCCGGGCCTCCCCCATGTCCCAGACGGGCGTGGTGGCCGGGCGCAGCATCGCGGACCTGGTGAACTCGTCGCTGGAGCTGCTGGTGCTCGCGCTGTGCGGGCTGGCGATGGGCTGGTCGTTCCACGACGGGCCGCTCAACGCGCTGGTGGCGTTCGCGTTGCTGCTGTGGCTGCGGTTCGCGCTGGTGTGGGTCGGCATCTACCTGGGCCTGCTGGTGAAGCCGGAGGCCGCGCAGGCGTCGTGGATGTTCTTGTTCCCGCTGACGATGTTCGCGAACACGTTCGTCTCGCCGGAGCTGATGCCCGGCTGGCTGCGGGTCGTGGCCGAGTGGAACCCGCTGTCGTCCACGGTGGCGGCGGCGCGGGAGCTGTTCGGCAACCCCGGTGTCGGCGGTGACTCGTGGGCCGCGCAGCACTCGCTGCTACTCGCCGTGCTGTGGCCCGCGGTGTTCGTGGCGGTCTTCTGGCCGCTGTCGGTGCTGAAGTACCGCAACCTCAGCCGCTGAGAAGTCGGTCCGGAACTGGTCGGTGAGCCACGCGCAGAGCAGCCGCCGCCAGTTCCGGACCCGGTCCAGCTGGTCGGGCCGCAACGACCGGTCGGCCTCCCACTCCCGCCAGTCGGCGCTCGCGAGCCACGCGACGCAGCCCGCGACCCGGTGCAGCCGCAGGAGGTCCGGGTCCGGCCGGTGGCCGTAGCCGTCCCAGAACTCCGGCGGCAGCCCGGTTCCGTGCAGGTAGAGGTGTTCCTCGAAGGCGGCGAGCTCGTCGAGCGGGTTGCCCAGTCCCGGGTTGTCCCAGTCGATCAGCGTGGCCGAGCCGTCGTCGCCGACGATGACGTTGTGGAGGTTGACGTCGTTGTGCAGCAGGCCGACCCGGTGGATCTTGCGGAACGCCGCGCCGATGTTGTGCCAGACCCGGCCGGGCACCGGCAGGGACTCCGCGAGCGTCCTGCCCTCGACGTACGCCACGAGCACGTCGCCGCGTCCGTTGTGGTCGAGGACCTCGGGTGCTCCCGGCACGACGAACTTCGGCAGGTCGCGGGCCACCTTCGGTTGCCGCAGCACAGCTCTGCGCCCGTCGGCCAGCGTCACGAGGTGCAGGACGTTGGTGAGCCCCTCACCGCGGAGGGGCTCGACGCGGACGGCGGTCCGCAGCAACGGGAACATGGGCCCACGGTCTAACACGGGCGAGGTCAGACCACGGTTAGCGCCAGACCTCGCACCGGTGGTCCACAGGGGACACCGGTTCGGTCGCGAACAACCGGACCCGGTCGCGGGCCCAGCCGGGATCGCCCGTCCGCGCGAACGTCGTCCAGGCCCGCACCATCTCGGCGGAGAGCCGCTGGTGCCGCTCGCCGAGGCGCACGTCGCCGTAGTCGAACAGGAACGGCAGCTCCGAGCCGTGGTAGGCGCCGTACGGGAACTCCGGCAGGCCGGGGAAGACCATCGGCGGTGCGGGGTCGGCGAACTCGTAGCCGAACGCACCGGTCAGCTCGCGCAGTTCCGCGGTCGTGCACGACATGGTCATGTCGGTGAGCGCACTGGCCAGTCGCACCCGTTCGTCGCCACCCCGCGGTGGGTAGGCGGCGATGACCTGTTCCGCCTTGGCCGCACCGAAGAACTGGGTCAGCGCGTACTGGTACCCCGCGGCGTCGAGCGGCGGGAAGAGCGTCGCGATGTACAACGTCAGCTCGTCGCGCGTCGCGCCGGCGAGGACCGGGATCTTGTGGAAGCGGCCTTCGCGGATCGCCGTGACCGGGTTTTCCGGCAGCGCTTCCGTGCCGTACGCGGGTGAGGAGAACCGGGGCGTCAGCGCCTTCACCTGCGCGACCGTCAACTGCCGCAGGCACGCGACGTCCGCGCAGCCCGTCGCCTCGGCACCGGCGCGTTCGACGGCTTCACGAGGGACCCAGGTGTGCTGGACCTGGTTCTCCCCCACCGGGGTGCCGAGCTGGCACGGTCCACTCTGGACGATGGCGCGGTGGAACAGGCCACGAGCCCGTTGCGAGGTCAGCTGCGCGCACACCGACTGGCCGCCCGCGGACACGCCGAACAGCGTGACGTTGCCGGGGTCGCCGCCGAACTGCCGGATGTTGCGCCGCACCCATTCCAGTGCTGCCTGCTGGTCAGCCAGGCCGAACGCGCCCGACCCGGTGAGCTCCGGGTGCCCGAAGAACCCGAACGCGCCGACCCGGTAGTTGAAGGTGACGACGACGGTTCCCGTGCGCACCAGCCGCTCGGGGCCGAAGTCGGAGCCCCTGCCGTTGGTGAAGTTGCCACCGTGCACCCACACCATGACCGGCAGGTTCGCGGCCCGCCGCGGTGTGGAGACGTTGAGGTACAGGCAGTCCTCGCTGTCGCTCGCGGGGTCGCCCAGCGCCGCGTCCTGCGCGCACCGCGGGCCTGGTTCCGTCGCGGGACGGACCCCCTGCCACGGCCGCACGGGCTGCGGGTCGCGCCAGCGGTTCTCGCCGACGGGCGGCGCGGCGAAGGGGATGCCCTGGAAGACGCGCTGGGTGGTGGTCGAGGTTCCCGACACGAGTCCGGTGTCGGTGTGGACGGTAGTTCCCGCGGCGTGTGCGGCGGGGACCACCGTCGCGGCGAGAAGTACTACCGCTACAAGAGATTTGATCGAAAACATGTTGGTGCCAAAACTAGCGACACCGGCAGAGGTTTCACACGGTTGCCTTATTACGAGACAACAACCTCGCCGCCACCGCGGCCGGCAGGTACATCAGCACGCCGTACACCGCGGGCGGGACCGCCATCGTCTCGTCGTTCAGCACGGTGAGCGCCAGCGTGATCGCGATCGTGGCGTTGTGGATGCCGATCTCCATCGCGCTCGCGATCGCCTGGCCGCGCTCGACGTTGAACGCCTTCGGCACGTAGTAGCCGATCAGCAGGCTGAGGGTGCTGAGCAGCAACGCCACCGGCCCGAGCGTCGCGATGTTGTCGACCAGCTGCTGGTACGCCTGCACGACCGCGGCGATGATCACCAGGACCAGCACGACGACCGACGCGATCCGCACCGGGTCGTTCATCCGCAGCGCCCACGCCTCGAACTTCCTGCGCACCACCATGCCGAGCACGACGGGGACGAGCACGATCGCGAACACCTGGACGAACTTCGCGGGCTGCAACCCGACCTGGGCCTCGTCGGCCATGAAGTGCGCCATGCTGAGGCCCACCACGACCGGCAGCGTGAAGACGGCGAGCACCGAGTTGATCGCCGTCAGCGTGATGTTGAGCGCCACGTCCCCACCGGCGAGGTGGCTGAAGAGGTTGGCCGACGTGCCGCCCGGCGAGGCGACGAGCAGCATCATGCCGACCGCCAGGACTCCTTTCAGCCCGAACGCGAGCACGAGCCCGAGGCAGATCGCGGGCAGCAGCACCACCTGGCAGACCAGGGCGATGACGGCCGCCTTGGGGAACTTCGCGACCCTGGCGAAGTCGGCGACCGTCAGCGTCAGGCCGAGGCCGAACATGACGAGGGCCAGCGCCAGTGGCAGGAATATCTGGACGACGAGCACGGCGGCCTCCGCGATGTCCGGCTTGTTCGGTTTGATCTGTTCGGAAGATCCTGGCGTTACGCCGGGCCGAACGGAATAGGCCAGCCGGAGGCACCGTCATCGGGTTCCCGGCCGCCAGACGACCACCGCGACCACGAGCACCAGCGCCCCGACGGCGAACGCCGCCCCGAGCACCCACAGCCCGTAGACGGCGAACGCGACGAACTCCGACCCGATCGCGGCCACGGACGTGACGGTCGCACGGGAGTCCGACTCGATGCGGTGCTGCAACTCGGTCTCCACGTGCACCAGCACGAACCGGTAGAGGCCGTAGAACAGTCCCAGCAGGACGATCGCGACCGGCACGGCCAACGCGGCAGCCGCGAGCAGCACCAGCCCGGCGGCGAACAGCACCCAGCCGCGTGACGGCAGCCGTCCGGCCAGCGCCGCACCGGCCGCGCCCGTCAACGGCACGCCGATCGTCGCGAGCGGCACCCACACCGTCGGCACCTGCCAGTCCTGGGCGAGCAGCGTGAAGTACTCCTCGAACGCGTCGATCGCGTACACCAGCGCCACCGCGAGCACCGCACGCCTGACCGGCACCGCCTCGCGCAGACCGGTCCGCAGCGTCGCGAAGTACCCCGGCTCGTCGTCGTCCGAGCCGCGTTCCGGTTCGGGGAAGCGCAACGCGACCAACGACGACGCCAGGCACATCGCCACGGAGATCCAGCCAGCCAACTGATAGCCGCCGAGGGAGAACAACGCCGTCGCCACCACGGCGACCGGAACCTGCGCGACCAGCTCGATGGTGTCGACACGGGCGTTGAGCCGCCCGTACCGTTCCTCGTCGCCGTTGGCCGCCAGACCGTCGTAGAGCAGCGCCTCGAACGCGCCGGACTGCAGCGTGCCGCCCAGTCCCCACAGGACGAACCCGGCGGCGAAGCCCCAGAACGACGGGAACAGCACCCAGGCCGCGTACCCGCACGCCTGCAGCACACCGGAGGCGACCAGCGAGCTGCGCCGCGAGAACCGGTCGGCGATGGCGCCGGAGGGCACCTCGAACACGACCGCGGTGAGCGACCAGACGGCGAGCAGCACCGAGATCTGGGCGTCCGACAGCCCGCTGTCGGCGAAGAGGAGCGCGTACAGCGCGTAGATCGGGACGAGGTGCGAGCACCACGCCCACGCGGTCGCTGTGCGCGAGAGGTCAGTGGAAGATCAATGTCGTCGGCGCATGGGACAAGGGTAAGCCGCCGGCGCCAGCGAATAAACCGGCGCCGACGGCTCAGGAGTGGATCAGAACCCGGCGGTGATCTTCGAGAACGCCAGGTCGCCTTGCTGGATGCCGGAGCAGTGCGCGGCCACCTGGCCGTCGCAGCCGCCGCGGTCGCGGTTGACCGACCAGAAGGCCAGCCGCCCGAGACCGTTCGCCTTCGACCAGTCGCGGATCGCGGTCCAGTCGTCGACGGTGGTCAGCTCGCGGTGGTCGGACAGGCCGTTCATGCCGGAGATGCCGACGTGCTTGAACGCCTCGGCGTCGCTCCAGCCGAAGACCGACTTCAGCTTGTTCTTCAGCCCGGTCGCCGCCGCGATGGTGTCCGTGCGGATGTTCGAGCTGTTGAAGTCGAACGGCATGATCGTGAACACGTCGATGTTCGCGTTCAACGCCTTGGCCTGGTCGATCAGGCGAGCGCCGTAGTAGTTCGGGCCGGTGGTGCCGGTGCCGAACGTGACGATCGTCTGGATGCCGGGGTTGCGCTGCTTGACGATCTTCAGGGCCGTCAGGATGCGGTCCTGGACCACCGCGTTCTCGAACTCGTCGGAGTTCTCGATGTCGATGTCGATCGCCTTCAGCCGGTACGCGTCGATCACCTGCTGGTAGGCGCCGGCGAGCGCCTCCGGCGTCGAGCAGTTCGGGCCGAGCTTGTTGCCGCTCCAGCCGCCGAACGACGGCACGATGTCACCACCGGCCGCGCGGATGGCGTTGATCGTCTGCTCGTCCACGCCACCGGTCAGCGGGCGCGAGCTGTCCCACGAGGGCGTGCAGCCCCCACCGGACAGCACGAACGCCAGCGTGAACCACTTGACGCCCGAGTCGCGCATGACCTGCGTGGCGTTCTGCGGGTTGCCCCAGCCCAGGTACAGGTAGGGCGCGCCGCGACCGGTGCCGGGCACCGGCTGGTTCGACGTCGTGGTGGTCGTGGTCGTGGTGGTCGTCGTCGGCTGCTGGCCGCCGCCGTCGCACGAGCCACCGTTGATCTTGCAGTTCGACGGCGCACCGCCCGAGCCGCGCACGGTGAAGCCGAAGCTCACCGAGCCGCCCACGGGCACGGAACCGTTCCAGGTGCTGCGGACGGTGATGTTCTGCCCGTTCGCGGCGTAGCTGCCGTCCCACAACGACGCGATGCTCTGCCCACCGGGGAGCGTGAACTCGACGGTCCACGACGAGAGGGCGGACCCACCGCTGTTGGAGATGGTGTACTTGGCCTCGTAGCCGCTGCCCCAGTCCGACGTCTTGGTGAACGCCGCCGTCACACCGGTCGCGCCACTCGCGGGAGCGACGGCGAGACCTCCGACCGCGGTCGCCACAGCGACTGCCGCGGCCAGGAACTGCCAGCGGAACTTCTTCATCGCACTCCGTTCACGTGCAGGGGAAACGTGACGGGGTGCACGTTAACTGGTCTATACCAGTCGTTCAAGAGGACGAACCGGACTTCCCTCCCGCCGCGCGTGGGAACGCTCCCACAATCGGTCCACATGGAACGGGGACGCGCGCTGACGACCTAGGGACGTTCCCGATCTTCCAGCAGCCGGAGCAACGCGTAGGTGGTCTGCCGCTGCTCCTCCACCAGCTTCGCCAGCCAGGACCCGAAGTGGAGGAACCCGCCGACCCCGATCAGCCCGAGCCCGAGCACGCCGCCGGAGACGACGTACGGGATCTGCTCCCACACGTAGCCGGTGTGCGCGACTCCCCACCAGGCGAAGAGGATCGCCGCGACACCGGCCGTCATCAGCAGGGTGCCGACGAAGCCGAGCCCGGTGCTCAGCCGTGCGCGGCGCCGGTCCTGGAGGGTCATGGCCTCACCCGCAGGCCGGGGACACCGGTCGGGTGCCCGGAGGGACAGGGCGCGCCGCCCAGCAAAAACGTGCCGAGCGACTTCAGGCCGAACGCCGCGGCCGCCGCCACGCCGAGGCCCGCGACGACCAGCAGCGCCGGTACGCCGGGGAAGCCCAGCAGCGAGCCTGTGCCGGTGCGGGCGTTCGCGACCGGTGCGACGGGCTTGGGCGGCGCCACCCCGGCCACGGGCGGCGAGCCGGGCACCTCCGGCACCGGGGCGACAGCGGCGGGCGGTGGTGGAGCGGCGGGCACGTCCGCGGGCGCTTCGGGCGGGGTCAGCGGCGCAGTGGCGGAGGCGTTGGCCACCGCCTCCGTCGCGCCGACGACGACTTCCAGCTTGCGCAACGGGTTGAGCAACGGCACCAGTTCCTTGGGCAGCAACGGCGCGAGCACGCCGTCGAGGATTCCGCCCAGGCCGAGCTTGGTGCGCAGCACCGACACGTCGACGGTGAGCCTGAGCCCTTCGCCGGTCGAGGTGGCCGAGGTGCCGTCGAGCTCGGTGCCCGCCGTGGGCCAGGTCAGCGTGACTCCAAGCGGTTCCAACGCCTTCAGCAGCCCGTCCGGTGGCGCGTCGGGTGCCGGCACCGGGAACTTCCGGCCCAGCACGGTGATCTCCCCGACGGCGAACGTGCTGGTGCCGCTGCCTTTGACGCCGTCGCTCACGGCGACGGACTCGAACCGGACGCCGGACAGCACGACGAGCCCGGACAGCACGGAGATCGTCTGCGCGGACGAGACCGAGGTGGACCTCGCCTCCGCACCCGACACCGTGCTGACGCTGGACGACGCGAGCCCCTGTGCCGTGAGCAGGAACGGCACCTCCTGTTCGGCACCCGCGAACGACTCGGCTTTCGACGCGCCCGCGGTGGCCTTCATGCCGGACTTCGCCTCGTCGGCGGGGCCGCCGGGGTGGGCGGCGTTGACCTGGACCGGGTACGCGAAGCCGACGAGCTGCGGCAGACCGGTCCCCACGGCCGCGCCCGGCCACAGCGAGCTCGCGACGGACCGCCCGATCGGGCCGGAGCCCAGCTCCGTCCGCGTGTAGGAGAGGTGCGCTTCGCCCTGCGGCTCCGCGGGCACCGGTAGCAGGTCGGTCGTCAGCAGCACCGACACCGAGGTCGCGCTGGCCGAGAGCGTGAACCCGCCGATGTCGTCCGCCCGCGCCGGCGCCGGGGACAGCAGGAGCAGGAGGAGAACGAGCGCGTACCTCATGACGCCCCTCCGAAGTAGACGGTGGCGAGGTCGGAACCGGTGGCGATCTCGCCGTGCGCCATCACCACGACCTGGTCGGCGACGGCGGAGGCGGTCTCGGCGAACTGCTCGACGACCAGCATCGTGACGCCGGACGACGCCAGCTCGGCGACCACCTCGTACAGCTCGGCGACGACCACCGGGGCGAGGCCCATCGACAGCTCGTCGATCACGAGCACGGCCGGGTCGGTGACCAACGCCCGGGAGAACGCGAGCATCTGCTGCTCGCCGCCGGACATCGAACCCGCGAGCTGCCCGCGCCGCGTCCCGAGCTTCGGGAACCGCTCGTAGACCACGGCCGGGTCGCCGCGCATCAGCCGGAGGTTCTCCGCGACCGTGAGGTTGGGGAAGATCGCGCGGCCCTCGGGGATCGTGCAGAGACCGGCGCGGGCCAGTTCGTCCGGTGCGGCGTCGTTGACGTGCACGCCACCGAGGTGGACGTGCCCGCTCGTCGCCCTCAACTGTCCACTCAGGACTTTGACGAGGGTCGACTTGCCCGCGCCGTTCGGGCCGAGCAGCGCGGTGACGGTGCCGCGCGGGACGTTCAGCGAGATCCCGCGCAGCACCTCGATGCGGCCGTAGCCGGCGTGGACGTCGATCAGGTCGATCATCCGAGATACGCCTCCCGGACTCCCTCGTGGGCGCGGACGACGTCCGGTGGGCCCGACACCAGCAGACGGCCCAGGTTCAGCACGTGCACGATGTCGCAGTAGCCCATCACCAGGTCCATGTCGTGCTCGACCAGGACGACGGCGCGGCCTTCCGCGCTCAGCTCGCGCAGCAGCTCACCGAACGCGTCGGTCTCGGCGCGGTCGAGCCCCGATGACGGTTCGTCGAGCAGCAGCACCCGCGGTTCGGTGGCGAGCGCGCGGGCCAGCTCGAGCAGCCGGGCGGCGCCGGTCGGGACGGTGTCGGCCTGGTTCGCCGCGAACCGCGCGATCCCGACCCGGTCCAGCAGCCCTTCGGCCAGGCGCGGCGAGCGCCGGCGGCTTTCCAGCGCCACCACGACGTTCTCCCGGACCGTGAGCGACCCGAAGACCTCCAGCCGCTGGAACGTGCGGGCCACGCCCGCCCTGGACCGCTGGTGCGGGCTCTTCGCGGTGATGTCGGCGCCGTCGAGCAGCACCCGGCCCGCCGACGGCCTGCGCAGGCCGCTGACGACGTCGAACAACGTCGTCTTGCCCGCGCCGTTGGGACCGATCAGCCCGGTGACGCCGGGTTCGGCGGTCAGCGTCACGTCGTCCACCGCGGTCACCTCGCCGAAGCGGACCGTCACCCCTTCGACCTGGACGGTGCTCATGCGCGCCGCCAGGCCCAGGCCCGGAAGAGCCAGCTGACCAAGCCGTTGGGATCACGGGAAAGTCCGGCCGCCGCGACGCCGAGGAGCACCACCGCCACACCCGCGAACGCCGGGAACCCGCTCTGCAACACCGGGAGCAGCATCAGCAGCATCCCGCCGAGCAGCGCGCCGGACACCGACGTCACCCCCGCGATGACCGCGAACAGCAGCAACGGCAGGTTGTTGAACAGCTGGAAGTCGCTCGCCGCCACGGTTTCCCGCAGCTGCGCGAAGAGCCCGCCCGCGAGCCCGGCGATGCCCGCCGACAACGCGAACACGCCGACCCGGACCCAGCGGACGTTCACGCCGAGCGTCGCGCACGCGGCGGAGCTGTCCTTGACCGCGATCATCCGGCGCCCCAGCCGTCCCCGCCGCACGGCCAGCACCCCGATTCCGACCAGCGCGAACACCACCGCCGCCAGCAGCAGCTGCGCGGCAGGCGACTCGACCAGCCGCGGCACCTGCACGCTGCCCCGCACGCCGAACGCGATCGGTGACTGCAGCACCAGCTTGTCCATCAGCTGCGCGAACCCGAGCGTCGCCAGCGCCAGGTACAGGCCGCTGACCCGCAACACGGTCAACGCGATCACCGCACCGACCACGGCGGCCACGAGCGCACCGGCCAGCAACGTGAGCGGCGAGACCGACCCGAACCGCGCCACCGTCACCGCCCCCACGCCGACGAACGTGAACTGCCCGAGCGACACCACCCCGCCGTACCCGGTGAGCAGCACCATCGACAGCACGACGATCCCGAACACCAGTCCCAGCGCGAGCTGCCCCGCCACCACCGGGCCGACCAGCAGCGCGAGCGCCACCGCCACCCCGAGGAACAGCCCGGCACCCACGCCGGTGGCCAGGCCGTTCGGCACCGCCACCCCGCGCGAGCCCCGCACACCACCGATCCTCAACGGCGACTGCGGCATCGCGAGCAACACGACGAACAGCAGCAAAGCCGGGATGGCCGCGCGGAACGCGATCCAGCCCGGCGACGACGGCAGGTACGCGACGGCGTACGACTGCACCAGCCCGAGTCCGAGAGCACCCACGAACGTCCACGGCAGGCTGCGCAGCCGCCCGACGAGCGCCGCCGTGTACGCCGTGATCACCAGCAGCGTCATCGTCACGTAGTCGAGCTGCACGACCGGTGTCAGCAGGATTCCGCCCAGCGCCGCGAGTGCCGACCCGATGGCCCAGCTCAACGCGGACAACCGGTGCGGGCGCGTGCCGTACAGCGACGCCAGCTCCGGCGCGTCCACGCACGCCCGCATCGCGAGCCCGGTGCGCGTCCGGTTCAGCAGCACGTACAGCCCACCCGCCACGAGCACCGCGCAGGCCAGTGTCACCAGGTCGTGCCCGCTGACGTACGACCCTCCGATGTGGACTCCGAGGTGGTCGAGGAACGGCCGCACGGGCCGGGCCTGCGGCGGCCAGACCACCTGTGCCACACCGATCAGGCCGACCAGCACGCCCACGCCCGCCACCAGCGTGACGCCGACCGGCGCGCCCGCGAGCCTGCGCATCACGAACCGTTCGACCAGCAGCCCGAACAACGGCGCGGCGACACCGACGACGAGCAGCGACGCGACCCACTGCGGCAGCCCGCGGTTCTCGGCCAGCTCCCAGTACAGGAACGCCATGACCATGCCGATCGCGCCGTGGCCGACGTTGAACACCTTGGAGGTGCTGTAGGTCAGCACGAGCCCGCCCGCCACCACCGCGTACGCGCCGCCGGTGACGAGGCCGAAGATCGTGTAGGCGAGCAGGGCGGTCATCCGCCGGCCCCCGTGTCGATCAGCGTGCCGCACGAGTAGCCGGACGCGGGCGCGAGCCGCGACCACGCCCCGCCCTTGAGCCGCACCAGGGTCATGCAGGCCGAGGTGCGCTTGCCGCCGACGTCCTGCGGCGCCACCATCCCCTCGGCGGTGAAGTCGTGCACGCCGCGGATCGCGTCGACCATCGCCTTGCGGGTGAGCTGCGGCCCGATCTTCGCCGCGGTCTGCACGAACAACCGTGCGGCGGCCCAGGCGAACATGCCGAAGTAGGAGGGCGCCGCACCGGGCGCGACCCGGCCCAGCCACTGCTTGTACAGCGCCACCTGCGCGTTGTTCTCCTCGAACAGCGCGCCGTTGGTGTAGACGACGGTCCCGTCCACCGCGGCACCGCCCTGCTTGAGGTACTGCGGGTCGTACGCGCTCGGGTCGGTGATGAACGCCTCGGGCGTGAAACCCTGCTGCCGCATGGCCTGCTGCAACCGCACCGCGTACTGCGCCGACCCCATCCAGTAGACGAGCTTGGCGCCGGTCTCCTTGAGCTTCGCCACGTACGGCGCGTAGTTGACGTCGGTGATGTCGATGGCCTGCGAGTACACGAACTTGATGCCGCGTGCCTCCGCCGCCTTCTGCATGCTGCGGGCGTTCTGGGCGCTCGCGTCGGCGTTGAGGTAGAGGTACGCGGCGTTGCCGATCGCTCCGGGGAAGCTCGACTTCACCAGGTCCGGCCCCGCCGACGACACCAGGTTCACGACGTTGGACGCGACGCCGAAGCTGACCGGGGTGCGCTGCCGTTGCGCGGTGACGGTCGAGGCGCGCAGGTCCGGGATGCCGCACCCGGCCGCCGCCGGACCGCCGCCCTGGTCGAACGCCGACATCGACCCGACGAGCGCGAACGCCTGCTCGCACGCCTGGGAGGTGGCCTGCTGGTCACCGCCGCTGTCGGTGCGCGAGTCGAACGAGACGAGCTTGAGCTTGCGTCCGCAGACCGTGCCCTGGGTGGCGTTGAAGTACTCGACGAACGCCTTGGTGGCCTGCTGCGCCGACTGGAAGATGCCGGGGACCGGGCCGCTGATGTCGGAGACGTTGGCGACCGTGATCTCGCCGGCGGTGACGCCCTTGTCCGTGGCGCCACCGGTTCCCTGGCACGCGCCCGCGATGCTGCCGGGCGGGTTCGGCCGCCCGTCCGGCTGCTGCGCGTCGGTCGAACCGGGCTGGGCGGCGGTGCCGTCGGAACCCGGCACCGCGGCGCCGTCCTCCTCCGCGACCACGCCCTGCCCGGTGCCCGTGCCGCCGCGAGGCACGGCCAGTGCGGCGCGTTGCTCGTCGGTGAGCCTGCTCCCGCAGCCCGCGAGCAACGCGCAGATCACCACCACCGGGATCAGCGCGGTCCTGCGACGCATGGGGCCGGACGCTAGGGCACTGCATCAATCCAGCCCAGGGCCGTGACCTGCGTTTTCACCCGCACGGCGGACACATTTTCTAGAACGCGTTCTATCTGCAAAGAATCGCGGGCGAAACCGTCACCGGACGGAAGTTCAGTCGTTTGACGCACCCTTGCGAGGAACACGTTCTACTTCGAGTGGCAGCAGCTCCGGCCGACGCGGCTTGATCACGTCACCGGACGACTCACCCCGCACGCGCCGCATCACCCACGGAACGACGTGCTCGCGCGCCCACTTCCAGTTCTCCGCCCGCTGCACGCGCGGGTCGACCGACGGAGGGTCGCCGAGCACCGCCCTGGTCAGCGCGTGCGAGACGCCGAGGCTGTCCAGCACCGAGATGGCGACCTCGGTGTGCCCGAGCGAGTTGAGGTGCAACCGGTCCGCGGACCACATGCGACGGTCGCGCAGCTGCCGCATGTTCCACATGTCGACCACCACGCACGAGTGCTTGGCGGCGATCGCACGCACGTGCTCGTTGTAGATGGCCACCCGGCCGCGCATGCGGCGGAACACCGGGTCGTCGCCTCCGTCCACACCGGTGAACAGCACGACCCGGGCGCCGGACTTCACCAGCAACGCCACGGCCGCGTCGTAGGCGCGCATGAGAGCGTCGATGTTCACCTTGGGGCGCATGAGGTCGTTCCCGCCCGCGTAGAGCGAGACGAGGTCGGGCCGCATCTCGAGTGCGCGGTCCAGCTGCTCGCGGAGGACCTGCGGCAGCAGCCTGCCCCGCACGGCCAGGTTGGCGTAGCCGAACTCGGGGTCGGCCGCGCCGAAGACCTCGGCGACCCGGTCGGCCCAGCCGCGCACCCCGTTCGGGCGACCGGCGTCCTCGTCACCCACCCCCTCGGTGAACGAGTCCCCCAACGCCACGAAACGCTTGCTCATGCTCACGACTTTAGGTCGTGGAATTTCGCCGGGGTTGCGCGGGGCGGGATAACGTTTCGATAACGGGGGCGGCGCGGACTGAGGCGTGCCCGCACCACGGGCCGTAGTCCCGATCGTGCGACACCCCCTGGACTTGGCGAGGCCGACGCGACTGCTGGTCGCGCTGGCCGGCTGCACGCTGGCCGCGCTGCTCGGCACCGGGAGCGCGTCCGGCCAGCCCACGACCCCGTCCACCCCCATCTCCACGCCGCCGCCGGGAAGCAGCGGCACGGGCGACGAGGTCGTCCAGACCCAGTGGGGGCCACTCGGACCGGCTGACCGCGACTTCATGAACCGCGTCAAGCAGGCCGGCCTGTGGGAGAAGCCCGCGGGCGAGCTGGGCCAGGCCAAGCGGCCGGACCAGCCGAAGATCCAGGAAGCCGCCAAGCACCTCATCGAGGGCCACACGCTGCTGGACAACGTGGTGAACAGGGCGGGCGTGCTGCTCGGCCACACGCTGCCCACGGAGGCCACCGACGAGCAGAAGGGCTGGATCGCGGAGATGGAGGCCGCGACCGGTGACGAGTTCGACGCCGTCTTCGCCAACCGGCTGCGCGCGGCCCACGGCAAGGTCTACGGCTACGCCGCCCAGATCAGGGCGGGCACGAAGAACGAGCTCATCCGCATCCTCTCCACCCAGGCGATGATCACCGTCTTCGACCACATCAAGGTGCTCGAGGACACCGGTCGCGTCGACTTCGGCAGCCTGGAGTCACCGCAGCCGCTCGCACCTCCCCCGCCCGCGGACGACAGCACCGCGGACGGCGTGGGCGACGACGAGCCGGCCGAGCAGCTGACCAACCCGACCGACGGCGTGATCCCGACCGTGCCGCAGGGCACGCGGTTCACCCGCACCGCCGAGCAGGGCGTGTTCGGGGACAACAACGGCGTCTTCTTCGGCGCCATCGCGGTGCTCGCGCTCGCACTGGTGGGAATGAGAATGATCTCCCGGCAGAAGAAGAAGACCGGCCGCAGATCCCGTTCTTACTGACCAAAAACCGGCTCGACCCCGAAAGACAGCGGTTCGTGAAACCGCCGTCAGCTTCAGCTTGCCGTTTTATCGGACTACTTCGAGGTGGGAAATGGCTGTTCACCGGACGAAATCCACGATCTGGCTGAGCGCCGCCGCTGCGGCGATGGCCGTGGTCGCGGGCGGTGCCGCGGTGGTGGCCATCAGTTCTTCTGATGGCACCGCGCTTGCCGACGGGCCGGACAAGAGCTTGTTCGTCGACATAACCACAGTGCAACCGAACGTGAAAAAACCAAGGCAGCAGGGCAACGCCACGACCGGCACGTTCACCGTGAACTGCGGCCGCAACGAGAACGGGCACTTCAACCCGGACAACTTCATCGCCCAGCCCGGCGTGCGCAACGGCGCCCAGCACCTGCACGACTACGTCGGCAACCTGTCCACGAACGCGGACTCCACCAACCAGTCGCTCCAGGCGGCCGGCACGACGTGCAAGAACGGCGACAAGTCGGCCTACTTCTGGCCCGTCGTGCGCATCATCGACGAGGAGGCGGGCGAGGCCGCCCCGCCGAAGAACGACGACAAGGCGCAGCAGGACAAGGACAAGGCCACCAAGGGCCAGGCCGCCCTGGAGTGCCCGGACGTCGCCTCGCTGCTGCCGGAGAACGTGCCCGACGCCGCCCAGGCGGAGATCGACCGCGAGCTCGCGAACATCGACAAGGTGACCGAGGAGGCAGAGAAGCGCCTCGCGGGCGTCAAGGCCCAGGACCGCGACAACATCATCATCGGCCCGACGCGCGAGAAGCGCGCCGCCATCCTCGACCGCATGATGCTGGCGTTCAGCCGCCAGGGCCGGCAGGCCCCCGACCTGAACCCGGCCGCGGCCTGCGCGATCAAGGACGCCGCACAGGGCCAGACCGGCCTCGACAACGGCAGCGAGAACAGCGACGACGCCCAGGCGCAGGGCACCGAGCGCAAGAAGGACCAGCCCAACCCCGAGGAGAACGCGGACAACGAGCTCGAGGGCAACGAGGGCGTCATCCAGCGCCCGGCCGTCGTCGACCTCACCTTCCGCGGCTCGCCCGTCGGCAAGGTCACCGCGATGCCCAAGTTCCTGCGCGTCCTCTACGGCGACGCCAAGGCGGGCCAGAACGGCCCGAAGAACGCCAGGGCGTCCTGGACCTGCACCGGCTTCGAGGACAAGGTCCTGATCGACAAGTACCCGATCTGCCCGCAGGGCTCGAAGGTCAAGCGCGTCCACGACTTCCCGAGCTGCTGGGACGGCCAGAACATCGACTCGGCCAACCACCGCGACCACATCGTCTACCCCGACGCCAACGGCCGCTGCCAGAACGGCTTCAAGGCCGTCCCCCAGCTGCGCATCTCGCTGACCTACAACATCCCGCGCGACGTCCAGCAGGAAGGCCGCTACCTCGTCGACTCCTTCCCGGAGGAGGAGCACAACCCGCTCACCGACCACGACGACTTCGCGAACGTGATGTCGCAGAAGATCATGAACCGCCTGGTCAACTGCGTGAACTCGGGCCGCACGTGCCGCGAGTGACGCGCTGACCACGCCGTTCGGCAGAACGAGGAGCGCCAGGTGCACCTCCCGCGCACCTGGCGCTCCTCCCTGTCCGGCAAGGGATTCCGCGTTCACCTCCGTGAACCGGTTCACCAGCGTGAACACTGTTCCGGAATCTTTGACGCAGAGGTATAGACCACTGACACTGGCGGCATGGTCACCCGTTCCTGCGCGGTCCTGATCGCCCTGATCGCCTCCCTGCTCCCCCCGGTCGCGGCCCCCGCCCAAGCGGCGCCCGCGACGTTCGTCCACCCCGGAGTCGTCGTCTCCCGTCCCCAGCTGGACTTCGTGCGCGCCAAGGTCCAGGCCGGCGCCCAGCCGTGGAAGTCGGCCTACGACGCGATGATGGCCTCCAAGTACGCGAACCTGAACCGAACGCCGAAGCCGCGCGCCGTCGTGGAGTGCGGTTCCTACTCCAACCCCAACCTCGGCTGCACCGACGAGCGCGAGGACGCCATCGCGGCCTACACCCTGTCGCTCGCCTGGTACATCACGCGCGACGCCCGGTACGCGGCCAAGGCCATCCAGATCATGGACGCCTGGTCCGCGACGATCCGCGACCACACCAACTCGAACGCGCCGCTGCAGACCGCGTGGGCGGCGTCGAGCTGGCCGAAGGCCGCGGAGATCATCAAGCACGTGCACGGCGACTGGCCGAACAGCGGCCGGTTCGCCACGATGCTGCGCGACGTCTACCTGCCCGAGATCCAGAACGGCCGTGCGAGCACCAACGGCAACTGGGAGCTGAGCATGATGGAGGCGTCGCTCGGGATCGCGGTGTTCCTGGAGGACCGCGCGGCCTACGACAGGGCGGTCGGCATCTTCCGCTCGCGCATCCCGGCGTTCATCTACCTGACCAGCGACGGAGCCCTGCCGAGGACGCCTCCCGGCAGCGGCATCGACACCCGCGCGGAGATCATCTCGTACTGGCACGGGCAGTCGACGTTCGTCGACGGCATCGCCCAGGAGACCTGCCGGGACTTCGCGCACACCGCCTACGGCCTGTCCGCCGCCTCGCACTTCGCGGAGACCGCGCACCACCAGGGCCAGGACATCTGGGGTGAGATCAAGGACCGGATGCGGCACGCGTGGGGCCTGCACACGAAGTACCAGAACGGCGAGCCGGTGCCGTCGTGGTTCTGCGGCGGGTCGTTCTCCCGGGAGCTCGGGCCGACGTCCGAGGTCAGCTTCAACGCCCTGAACACGCGGATGGGCGTCGCCATGACGAACACGCAGCGCTACACCGAACGAATGCGTCCACAGGGGACGGACAACCTGTTCATTGCCTGGGAGACGCTCACTCACGCGGCGAATCCGGCGTGAGACCGGCTAGCGTGCCCGCATGACCGATACACCGGACGTGAAGCCACGCAGCCGCGACGTCACCGACGGCCTGGAGCGCACCGCCGCGCGCGGCATGCTCCGGGCCGTCGGCATGGGCGACGAGGACTGGGAGAAGCCGCAGATCGGCGTCGCCTCGTCCTGGAACGAGATCACGCCGTGCAACCTGTCGCTGGACCGCCTCGCGAAGGCGTCCAAGGACGGTGTGCACGCGGCGGGCGGGTACCCGCTGGAGTTCGGCACGATCTCCGTGTCGGACGGCATCTCGATGGGCCACGAGGGGATGCACTTCTCGCTGGTCTCGCGCGAGGTGATCGCCGACAGCGTCGAGACGGTGATGCAGGCCGAGCGGCTCGACGGGTCGGTGCTGCTCGCGGGCTGCGACAAGTCGCTGCCCGGCATGCTGATGGCGGCGGCACGGCTCGACCTCGCGAGCGTGTTCCTCTACGCCGGGTCGATCCTGCCCGGCCGGGTCACGCTGAGCGACGGCACCGAGAAGGAGGTCACGATCATCGACGCGTTCGAGGCGGTCGGCGCGTGTGCGCGGGGGCTGATGACCCGCGCGGACGTCGACCTGATCGAACGGGCGATCTGCCCCGGTGAGGGTGCCTGCGGCGGCATGTACACGGCGAACACGATGGCGAGCGCGGCCGAGGCGCTGGGCATGTCGCTGCCGGGCAGCGCCGCTCCCCCGGCGACCGACCGCCGCCGTGACGGGTTCGCGCGCCGGTCCGGCCAGGCCGTCGTCGAGATGCTGCGCAAGGGCATCACGGCGCGGCAGATCATGACGCGGGAGGCGTTCGAGAACGCGATCGCCGTCGTCATGGCGTTCGGCGGCTCCACCAACGCCGTGCTGCACCTGCTCGCCATCGCGCACGAGGCGGGCGTGGAGCTGACGCTGGACGACTTCAGCCGCATCGGCGCGCGCGTGCCGCACCTGGCCGACGTGAAGCCGTTCGGCCGCCACGTGATGACCGACGTCGACCGCATCGGCGGCGTGCCCGTGGTGATGAAGGCGCTGCTGGACGCCGGTCTGCTGCACGGCGACTGCCTGACGGTCACCGGCCGCACGGTCGCCGAGAACCTCGCCGACATCGCCCCGCCCGACCCGGACGGCCTGGTGCTGCGCGCGCTGGACCGGCCCATCCACCGCACCGGCGGCATCACGATCCTGCGCGGGTCGCTCGCCCCGGAGGGGGCCGTGGTGAAGTCGGCGGGCTTCGACTCGGACGTCTTCACCGGCACGGCGCGGGTGTTCGACCGCGAACGGGCCGCGATGGACGCGCTGGAGGACGGCACGATCACCGCCGGGGACGTCGTGGTGATCCGGTACGAGGGACCCAAGGGCGGGCCGGGCATGCGCGAGATGCTCGCCATCACCGCGGCCATCAAGGGCGCGGGCCTCGGCAAGGACGTCCTGCTGCTCACCGACGGCCGGTTCTCCGGCGGCACGACCGGCCTGTGCGTCGGCCACGTGGCCCCGGAGGCGGTCGACGGCGGCCCGATCGCGTTCGTGCGCGACGGCGACCGGATCACGCTCAACGTCGCCGAGGGCACCCTCGACGTCGACGCGGACCTGGAGAGCAGGCGCGCGGGCTGGGCCCCGTTGCCGCCCCGCTACGAACGCGGCGTGCTGGCCAAGTACGCCAAGCTCGTCGGGTCGGCGTCACGCGGTGCGGTCTGCGACTGAAAAGCACCTGCACCAGACGCTTCCGTCCCGCCGTCCCCCTTCCCACCCACCCGCGTGTCATCCGCCCAGTGGTCGCCGCCTCCTCCGCGTGACGCTGCTTTGGTACGCGGGGCCCCCGCGTACCAAAGCAGCGGACGAAAGGGCCCCGCGTGCGGAAGGGGAAGCACGAAAGGGAGGGGTGCGAGCGGGCGGGGCGTTACGGAGGGCACTTGTCGAAGCAGGCTTGGCCTGTCACTCGGTGAGGTGAACCGTCCTCTGTGTACGGTCACCCGGTCGGCGGACACCTGGGACAACCGCTCCGCAGTGGGTATTTCGCGTTCGCAAGCAGACAAGCCGAACGCGGAAGGGACAACGCGATGATCGATCAGACGCACGTTGAAGCGCTGTACGACTGCGACGTGATCGACAACCACGGGGAGAAGATCGGTTCGGTCAAGCGGGTCTGGCTCGAGGACGGCACCGGCAAGCCGATGTGGGCCGAGGTCCACACCGGACTGTTCGGCATGAAGGAGAGCTTCGTCCCGATCCAGCAGGGCAGCGTCGCGGGCGGAGCGATCAAGGTCCCCGTCTCGAAGCAGCAGGTGAAGGACGCCCCGAGCGTGCAGACCTCGGACGACCACATGACCGACGAGGAGCAGGACGCGCTCTACCGGCACTACGGGCTGATCCCGCAGGCCAAGACCGGTGAGCACGACCGGCTCGAGGACACCGGCCGGACCGCCGACACCGGGCGTCACGCCGCCGGCAGGCGCGGTGCGACCGAGGGCGCCGAGGTCACGCTCTCCGAGGAGAAGCTCGACGTCGGCACCCGCAAGGTGGAGGCGGGCCGCGTGCGGCTGGTCAAGCACACGGTCACCGAGCAGCGCAACGTGAGCGTGCCCGTGACGCACGAAGAGGTCAGGGTGGTCCGCGAGCCCGTCCAGGGCGGTGTGCGCGACTCGGACCGGGCGTTCGCCGACGAGCAGGCCGAGGTCACGCTGGAGCGCGAGGAACCGGTGGTGAGCAAGCACGCCGAGGCCACCGAGCGGGTCCGCCTGGAGAAGGACGCGGTCACCGAGCAGCGCGACGTCAAGGGCGAGGTCCGCAAGGAGACCGTCGACGTGGAACGCGACGGTGACCTGCGGCGCGGCGGCATCCGCTACGACGACGACCAGGCCGACGGCGACCTGCGACGCGGTGGCATCCGCTACGGCGACCAGAGCGAAGGCGACGGCCGCCGTTGAGGTGGCACTGAGCCGCGCTGACGCGCGAAACCGCCCACACTTCGCCGGTGGGCGGTTTCGCGTGTCGGCAGCGCGGTGTCAGTACAGGCTGTCCAGCACGTCCTTGTAGCGCTTCTCGATCTCGCGGCGGCGCGGCTTCAGCGACGCCGTCAGCAGGCCGTCCTCGACGCTGAAGTCCCGGTCCAGCACGGCGAACCGCTTGACCGTCTCGTGCCGCGCCAGCTGGGCGTTGACGGAGTCGACCGCGGCGCGGACCTCGGCCTCGGCGTCGGTGACGTTCCCCGCGGTGTCCGGGTCGAGCGTCACGAGCGCCACGCAGTACTTACGGCGGTCGCCGTGCACGATCACGTTGCTGATGTACGGCGAGGCCGCGTTGATCATGCTCTCGATCCTGGTCGGCGCCACGTACTTGCCGCCGGAGGTCTTGATCAGCTCCTTCTTGCGGTCGGTGATCCTCAACCGCCCCGCGTCGTCGACCTCGCCGATGTCGCCCGTGTGCAGCCACCCGTCGACCAGCGTCTCGGCCGTGGCGTCCGGCCGGTTGTGGTAGCCGCGCATGACGGCGGGTCCCCGCAGCAGCACCTCGCCGTCCTCGGCGATCTTGACCTCCATGCCGGGGATCGGCGGCCCGACCGTGCCGATCTTCACCGACTCCGGCCGGTTGAGGAACGTCCCCGCGGACGACTCGGTGAGCCCGTAGCCCTCCAGGATCGTGAGGCCCGCGCGGGCGAAGAACTCCGCGATCTCCGGCGCGAGCGGCGCCGAGCCCGACACGAAGTAGCGGATCCGCCCGCCGACGCGGTCGCGCAGCTTGCGGTACACCAGCCGGTCCGCGAGCCAGCGCGTCGCGGGGCCGTGCTCGCGGTCGGCCCACCGGAAGATCTTCTCGGTGAGGCCGCCCTTCTCGCGCGCCCCGGCGACGACCCTGCCGTGGATCTTCTCGAAGATGCGCGGCGCGGCGGCCACGATCGTCGGCCGCAGCTCGCCCAGGTTGTCCACGATCCGCTCGACGCTGCCGTCCACTGCGGTCGGCACGCCCGCGGCGATCATCGCCATCGTCAGCACCTTGCCGAACGCGTGGGACAGCGGCAGCCACAGGAAGTGCAGGTCGGAGGGCAGCAGCAGGCCCAGCGACGCGACGGCCTCCGCCGTCGACACCCAGTTCTCGTGGGTGAGCTCGACGCCCTTGGGGACGCCGGTCGTGCCGGACGTGTAGATCAGCGTCGCGAGGTCGTCCGGCCCGAGGTCGTCGACCAGCGCGTCGTAGTCGCCCTGCTCCGTGGGGACGCCGCCGAACCGGAGCACCCGCACACCCTCGGGCACGAGGGCCGCGTGCTCGTCGCTCGCCACGACGACGATGCGGCTGCCGGAGTCGGCGATGATGTGCGCGACCTCGGCCGCGGTGCTGTTCGGGTAGATCGTCGTCGTGGCGCCGCCGGCCGCGAGGACCGCCAGGTCGGTGACGATCCACTCGATGCTCGTGGGGCCCATCAACGCGACCCGGTCGCCCTTGCGCAGGCCCTCGCCGCGCAGGCCGAACGCCTCCGCCGCGACGCGGTCCTGCAGTCCGGCCCAGGTCAGCGAGGTCCAGCCACCGCCTTCGCGGTACCTCATCGCCTCCGCGTCGGGGGTGCGGGTGACCCGTTCCCGCAGCAGGCCGGGAATCGACAGCGCCATTGCTCTTCCCTTCTCTGGAGCGTCGCTCCAGAGCGGTACTCTAACCCTCGTGGCGGACCGACGACAGTCTCTCCTCGACGCGGCGCTCGCGCTCGTCTCCGAAGGCGGCCTCGACGCCGTCACGATCGCGGCGCTGACCGAGCGCTCCGGCATGTCGAACGGCAGCATCTACCACCACTTCGGCAGCCGGGCGGGAGTGTTCGCCCAGCTCTACGCGGACAGCTACGCCGGCTGCCTGACCGCGATGGTGCCCGCGCTGGACGACCGCCCCGCTCGCCCCGTCGTGCGCGACCTGGTGCTGCGGTACGTGGACTGGGTGATGGAGAACCCCAGCCGCGCCCGCTTCCTGTACGCCGCGCCCGACCACGCCGACCCGGTCGCGAAGCAGGCGCAGTTCGCACCGGTCATGCGGTGGTTCTCCGAGCGGATGGCCGCGGGTGAGCTGCGGACCGTGCCGCCGTGGGCGCTGGAACCGGTGGCGCTGGGGCCGGTCCACGAGTCGGTGCGCCGCTACCTGCTCGGCACGTTCGACCTGGCCGCCGCCCGCGACCTGATCGCAGACACGGTCTGGGCCGCCCTCTCGCCGTAGAACACACGTTCGATTAGGCTGCGGTCCATGCGCCAGGGTTCCCTGTTCGACCTGGAAGCGGAGCCGTCGCTGGCCCCGCTCGCACCGCGCCGCACCCAGCTGGGCCACGGCGCGTGGATCGACGTCCAGCCGGGCTGGCTGTCCGGCGCGGACGTGGTGTTCGACCGGCTGGTCGCCGAGGTTCCGTGGCGGGCCGAACGCCGCCAGATGTACGACACCGTGGTCGACGTGCCACGCCTGCTGTGCTTCTACTCCGGCGCGCTGCCGCTCGACGTGCTGACGGCCGCACGGTCGCGGCTCTCGGCGCACTACCTGCCGGAGTTGCACGAGCCGTTCACCACCGCCGGTCTCTGCTACTACCGCGACGGACGCGACTCCGTGGCGTGGCACGGCGACACGATCGGCCGTGGGCAGACCGAGGACACGATGGTCGCGATCCTCTCCGTCGGAGCACCGCGCGCGTTGCTGCTGCGGCCCCGCGGCGGCGGTGAGACGCACCGCTACGCGCTCGGCCACGGCGACCTGCTGGTGATGGGCGGGTCGTGCCAGCGGACGTGGGAGCACGCGATCCCGAAGACCTCGAAGGTCGTCGGGCCGCGCATCAGCGTCCAGTTCCGCCCGCACGGAGTCCGGTAGCCACCAGCTCCTCGGACACCTCCCACACCCGGCGAGCCTCCTCCGTCAGCAGGGCCTGAAGCTGTGGGATCGTTCGGCGCTCCAGCAGCATGTCCCAATAGGTCCGGCCCAGCTTCGGACTCTTCTTCGGTTGCTCCACACCGATGGGCTTCGCTTCTAGGCCATGGCACGGGCAATCCCATGTAGACGGCGACTCTGCATCAGCCGCGAGCGCCACCTCGAACTCGTGGCCCTTGGGACACGAGTAGTTCACAATCCAGCGAGGCGCTAGTGCCTCAGGCTCGGCCTGAGGCTTTTGGGGTCCGAGTTGGTCTGCGCGACGTCCCTTGACGTACCGAACATGCCCGAGTGCCACAGGTGATCCCCTCGTGAATAGGCGACGGAGCCAGGAGCCACAGCTACTGGCGGACGGCCGGTCTTCAACCGGCTCCGTCGCTGACCGGACGACGACAGGAGGCGCCCCTCGTCCAGTCGCTCTAGTTGCTCTAGTTGCTCAACGAGACCTTGTCGCGCTCGCTGTCCTCAATCAGGTCAGCCACGGTGCGACCACCGCGTTCGGGGCCGTGTTGTCGCCTCCATCGACCGATCTTCTTGGCAGTACGACCACTGGTCGGGATCAGCAGGAAGACCAAGAAGCCGATGTGCGCCTCAATGAGCACGATCACGAGTGGCCAACCGCATATGCACAAGCCGTTCACCGATGCCCCACTAGGCGAGCCTTGGATTCACCGTGTACCGAATGGCCTGGAGTACCTGGCTCAGAGGAGGTACAACGAGTCGGTACACCTCGGACGGCTCAGAAATCCATCGCGCAGGTTCGGCACCTACCCTGGTCGGTGGAAGTGGAATTCGGGCAGTCCCACTTATCAGCCCGACACCAACGGGAAGGCTTGGGAGCGCCGGAGGAAGCTGGACGAGGAAAACCCACCTGCCGCCCACTCCCGGTGCCGCGATGATCGGAACGCGAATCTCGCGGCGAATGATCTCCGTGTTGACCTCGCCCGCAAGCCCAGCAGGCACGGTCAGACCGGCGATGTCGTGGCTGGCAGGCAAGAAGACACCTTCTGCGCTGATCACAATTGGCCAACCGAGCAGGTCTCCGCAAAGGAAAATCGTCGCGTCCAGCCCATCGCCCCTATGGCTCGAAGGCTGTCGCCGCGACCGCATCGCCGAGATTGCCATTGCAAATCCCTCTTCGTGCTGGGCGACGGCAGGGCCGGGGGTCGGGTCACCCAACCCTGCCGCCAGCTTGGAAAGTTCAGGAGGTACCAGCTACGCCGCTCAGATGGCCGTCGATGAAGTGGATGGCTTGCGCCAGGGCGTCGTCGTGGCCGTCGACTGGCAGCAACTCGTGTGGAAGGTCGAGGTCTTCGAGAACGCTGGCGACGTGGAGGTCCGCGAGGTGTCGAAACCGCGCGTTGGAGTCCCGCTCCTTGTTGTCACCCAACGGGATGGTGGGATCGAGCGTGGTTTTGAACAGGAGGTCGTAGTTGACGCTGTGGTGCTTTGCGAGGGATTCGAGCATGATCACTCGATCGTGCTCGGGCTCTTCGCCTCGGTAGACGAGTGCGGCTCGGTAGTAGCCGATCGCGTCCGCAACCGGCCGGTCTACGAGGACGACGTCAGCCCGATTCCACGCCTCGATTTCCTTGCTGATTCCCTTCGTGATGAACCACAGGGTTGATGCCCAGGTGTGGTTGTCGAGAAGGGGCAGTCCGAGACTCATGGCCGTTTCGCCGAGGTCGGCCACGTGCGCAACGGTGATCTTGTCGCGGCGCAGTTCGTGCGCGAGACGCGCGATGAACGTCGTCTTGCCGGTCGAATGCGTACCAGCGACCGCGACAGTGACCGGTCGTTCAACGGAACTGCTCACCACAGTCCTCCGTCAGGTTCAGCAGACGGTTCGAAGCCCTTCAAGTGCGCCACCTTGACCAACTGGTCCCAGGTCATCTCCTGATCGCCGAGCAGCGCGCGCAGGAGCAGCCACGCGCACCAGGTGTCGTACCCCGCTCGGTGTGGTCGCTGCTCCGGGAACTCAGTCGTGTCGATCTCAGCGTGAGCGACCAAATCGGTGAGTTTGTAGCTCTCCAGATCTGGCCACACGTGCTTGGCGAGCTTGAGAGTGTCGAGGACCATCGGGGGTGCCCACTGCGGCAGATGAGAGCCGATCACCTTGTACTCGACCGAGGCGCTGTGCGCGATCAAGGTGCGACCGGCCAGGAGGGTTGAGACCTCCTTCTCGATGGCGGACCACGGCGGGCAGTTCTCGACGTCCTCGTTGCTGATTCCGTGGATGCGCTGGACGATGGGAGAGATCCGGCGCGTGGGGCGCACGAGCCACGACTTGAAGTCCGATTGATCGCCGGGGCCGTCCACGGTGAGCATCGCGAGCTCCACGATGTCGGGCGGCTGCTGCCCGTTGCCCTCGACGTCGGCGACCGCAAGGGCGCGGTCGCGCAAAGCGGCGGGAAGGGTGTTGGTCACGAGACCTCCTGAGGAGCGGGCCACCCGGTCTCGGCGCGTCCGTGCCGGTGAGCGAGGTGCGGCTTGTTGATGTCGTGGATCTGGTAGCCGAAGTGGTGCTGAAGTCGGTAGCGGCGCTGCTCATCCAACCCGGCGACGACCACGGCGCGTTCGTTGATGGTCACCAGCTTGCCGCCCAGAACCTCAGCCATCGCTGCGACCTCCGGCGTGTTGGGCGGAGTCCACGCTTTCGCGCACAGCGCCAACTGCGAAGCCGGGCAGATGTCGCACAACTCGCGGATGCCGAAGTGCCCGTTGTAGTCGGCGACGCCGTGCGCGTAGGTCACGCCGCAAGAGGTCTTGCGAAACAGCGGCGATCCACCCGCCGGCCGAGCCTTCGCCGCGGCGAGGATGCGCCGCTCCAGTGCCTCCGGGAACACCTTGCGCCGCGCCCCGGTCTCGTAGGGCTCCGGCAAGCCGTTGGAGACGTAGTAGTCCCGGATTTGATCCTTGTAGAACAGGCCGGTGAACACCGTCGCGTGGGCGTAGCTGCTGAGTTCGAGCGCTCGGCTGATGTGCTCATCACTGTCGTTCAGGCCGGGCACGATCGGCCGCCAGTACAGCACAGTGCGGTACCTGTCGGCGTGCTCGAACGCCGTGCGCAACGACGTTGCCGCGATGTTCGAGTCGACCGGTTCAACGCGCTCGTCATTGATCCCGGAGTGCGTGATCAACAGGGTGACCTTGATGTTCTGGAAGGAGTTCAGAACCGCGCAGTCCTCCGCGTTCACGTGCCACCTACTGATCACCAACACGTGGTTGGTCAACCCGCGCTCGTCGAGAAGGCGCAGCATGTTGAACAGGTGCGGCTTGACCGCCTGCAACATCGGATCGGTCGCGCGGTTGAGGAGCTGAATCGGCGTGACGCCCGGCTCGAAGTGCGGATGCGTGAGCAGACGGTCAACCGCCTCCTCCTCACGCATCAAGGCGCGAGGGACCCTCATCTCGAAGTTGTCGAATAGGTGGCGGACGCAGTACGAGCAGTCCAGAGGGCAGCCGATGATCCAGTTCACGCTGAGTCCGGACTTGCGGTACTCGATCACGTCGAGCAACTCGGGCCGCAGCGTCGATTGGACAGAGTCCGTGATGAGCGGCAACAGGCGCGACGACGCCACTACCGCCCCGACGCCGTCCAAGTCGTTCTTGCAGGATCCCGCCACCTTGACCTCCCCGTCATGCCGCCTCGTCTGCGGCCTGCTGCTATGTGACCAGCGCGGCTAAGATCACGTAAGGAGGCAAATCAAGCTAGGCGCGTATTTGCCTCCCCACTCGATGGACTCGGAGACGCCGTGACGGACGATCAACTCGCCGCTGACAAGCAGCCAGAACCGGCAGCCGTGCGGTTGGCCAAGAAGGTCAAAGAGTTGAGGAAGCTCATGAACCTCAGCGACAACGAGGTCGCGATCAGGGCCGGGTACAGCAGGCAGTACATCGCCTCCGCCCAGAAGGTCGGCAAGAACCTTCCGTCACGGGAACTTGTGAAGGCCCTAGACAATGTGCTGGACGCCAACGGCGTCCTCGTCGCGCTGCGAACCGAGGCGAAAGACGAGCAGATGCGGCTGCGCGCCCGCTTGACGGACTCGCCGGCCTCGGCTGTGCCACCGGCCACGCCCGAGGCGGTACCAAGCCACCGGGTTCGGGCCAGTCAAGACCAGTGGTTGGAGGTCAGGAACACTCCAGGAGTCCGGGGCCGCGAACTGACCGAGTTGGCTGCGTGGCTCTATCCTGAGTCTTCGCGTGGACCTGGCGGGCATGTTCTGACTGGTCCTGGGTGGCTGCTGGACGAACCTGTCGAACTTGATGACGTCCGGTTGCTATGGAGCGAGTCGCAGCGTCCCGTTCCGCCGCTAGCGCCTGTTGACCATGTCCTTCCGCTCACTGATCGAGGACATCGGTATACGAACTACAGCCGTGCGGTGCGCGACCTCGTCCGCCCGCGTCTGCTGGAAAATCGGCTGAGCTACAGGTTGCTCGGCCTCGACACCCGCCGAGGCATGGAACTCACGTTCGGCACGACGTCCTTCTTTGAGACGTTCGACGTGAAGCAGTCAGTGGCCCACGAGTTCAAGTCAGCATGGCTTGCGGCAGAGCGTTCCGTGCCGGACTGGGACGCGTTGCCGTTGCGCAGGTCCATCGGTGATCCGTTCGATCCCGATCGTCTGTTGATGTCTCCTGGCATCAACACGCTGACGATCCGTCGAGGGCGCGACGGTGATCACCGGTTCGTGCTGCACGAGCGTGACGGCGGCAAAGTCGCTGACGGAGGCGGACTCTGCCATGTCATGCCAGCGGGTGAGTTTCAACCGTCCTCCGTCGACCCGACGGACGTCTACAACGACTTCTCCCTGTGGCGCAACATCATGCGTGAGTTCTCAGAGGAGTTCCTCGGGAATCCTGAGCACGACGGCAATAGCCCTCAGCCGATCGACTACGCCACTAGGGAGCCATTCAGGTCGTTTGAGCGATTCCGCGACGCCGGGCGATTCCGGCTGTGGCATTACGGACTTGTGATTGAGCCCTTGGAGTTGGGCGCGATGCAGCTCACGGTGGCAGTGCTCGATGACCACGTGTTCGATGAGCTGTTTGCGAATCTCGTGCGCACCAACGATGAGGGAAAGATCGTGGGCGGCAACGGTCGAACTGACATGCCCTTCTCGGGCGAGGCCATAGAACGCTTGAATCCGCGGCTATCAGCGAGCGCGTTGACGCTACTGCGCATCGCCTGGCGCGACAGGACGTTGCTTCTGTGACCTCCGCTGGCGGTCCGCCGGCTGCACGACACCCCGGCCGAAGTCATCACCGAACTAGAACAGGTGTTCGACCAGGCTGCAGTCCATGCGCCAGGGTTCCCTGTTCGACCTGGAAGCGGAGCCGTCGCTGGCCCCGCTCGCACCGCGCCGCACCCAGCTGGGCCACGGCGCGTGGA
>NZ_FNCC01000015.1:32146-36158 GCF_900100955.1 Lentzea fradiae
GAAGACCTCGAAGGTCGTCGGGCCGCGCATCAGCGTCCAGTTCCGCCCGCACGGAGTCCGGTAGCCACCAGCTCCTCGGACACCTCCCACACCCGCCTGGCCTCGTCCGCGTCGCGCAGGCGGCGGTAGAGGGCCTGCTCGGCGGGCGGGCCTCCGAGGTGGCGCGGTCCGCCCGGGCCGTAGAAGACGCCCGGCTCCGGGGCCGTCGCCGCGAGCACGGCGGGCAGCGCCGCCGACTCGGCCGTGCCGAAGAGAACGCCGCGGGCCGACAGGAACCGGATCAGCCGCACGCCGGGGTTGTCGGAGGCGCGGTCGATCTCCGGCCGCGCGGCCAGCAGGCTCGTCGGCGCGATCCCGGGGTGCGCGAGGGTGCTCGTGATCCCCCAGCCCTCCTCGGCGCTGCGCCGGGCCAGCTCCAGGCCGAACAGGCCGAACGCGATCTTCGACTGGCTGTACGCCTTGGGACCGTGGTAGGACCGCTCCCAGTTCAGGTCGTCCCAGTTGATGGCGTGGAAGTCGGCGGCGACGCTGATCTGCGAGGTGACGCGGGCGCGGCCGGCCTTGAGCAGCGGCAGCAGGTGCCGCACGAGCGCGAAGTGGCCCAGGTGGTTCGTGCCGAACTGCAGCTCGAACCCGTCCGCGGTGGTCATGCGGCGGGGCGGCGTCATGACGCCCGCGTTGTTGACGAGGACGTGCACGGGCACGTCCTCCGCCAGCAACGTCTCCCCCAGCGCGGCCACCGACTCCAGCGAGGAGAGGTCGAGCGTGCGCAGCGAGACCTGTGCGCCCGGCACCTGGCGAAGGATGGCCGCGACGGCTTCGGAGCCCTTGCGGTGGTTGCGGACCGGCAGCACCACCTCGGCGCCGGCCGCCGCCAGCCGCCGGGCGATGCCCAGCCCCACGCCGTCGCTGCCGCCGGTGACGACGGCGCGCTTGCCGGTCAGGTCGGGGACCTCTACGTCGAACTCCTTGCGAGCCATCACGTTCTCCCTGCTCGTCGTGGTGTTGCCTCCACAGTGGCCGGACCGCGCGAGCCTGATCCAGGACCTGACGATCCGTGGATACGGCGACCGGGGAGCGCTAGAAAGAGACCCGTGGCGATCGACAGAGCAGGACTGGCGGCCTTTCTGCGGTCGCGCAGGGAGGCGTTGCAGCCGGAGGACGTCGGCCTCCCGCGTGGACCGCGGCGCAGGACGAACGGCCTGCGGCGCGAGGAGGTGGCCGCGCTGTGCACGATGTCCGCCGACTACTACGCGCGGCTGGAACAGGAACGCGGACCGCACCCGTCACCGGAGATGATCGCGGCCATCGCGCAGGGCCTGCACCTCTCGCTGGACGAGCGCGACCATCTGTTCCGGCTCGCCGGGCACGCGCCACCCGCACGGGGCCTGCTCGGCGAGCACGTGAGCCCCGGCCTCGCGCGCATCCTCGACCGCCTGCACGACACCCCGGCCGAGGTCATCACCGAGCTGGGCGAGACGCTGCGGCAGACCCCGCTCGGCATCGCGCTCACCGGAGACGCGACCCGGTTCACCGGCCCCGCCCGCAGCCTCGGCTACCGGTGGTTCACCGACCCCTCCAGCCGGGAGGTCTACGACCCCGCCGACCACGAGCACCTGGGCCGGGTGTTCGCCTCCGGGCTGCGCGAGGCCGTGACGCGGCGGGGACCCCGGTCGCGCGCCGCGCAGTACGCCGACCTGTTGCTGGCCCGCAGCGCGGAGTTCCGGACGGCGTGGGAGCGGCAGGAGATCGGCCTGCGGCTCAAGGAGGTCAAGCGCTACGTCCACCCGTCGCTCGGGACGATCGAGCTGCACTGCCAGACGTTGCTCGACCCCGACCAGTCGCACATCCTGCTCGTCTACACGGCCACCCCCGGCACCGAGAGCTACGAGAAGCTGCGGCTGCTCTCCGTCGTCGGCACCCAGATCACGCCCGTGCCGTAGCTCAGACGGCCTGGACCGCCAGCAGCGCCAGGTCGTCGTGGTCGTCGCGGTCCAGCCACTTCAGCACGGCCTGCTCGCAGTGCCGGGCGATCTCCTCCGCCGACCGGCCCTTGCACTCCTTCAGCACGGCCCGCAGCCGCTTCTCGCCGAACAGCTCGGTGCGGTCGGTGTGCGCCCGCGCCTCGGTGAAGCCGTCGGAGTACAGCACCAGCGTGTCGCCCGGCGCGAGCGTGACCTGCTCGCCGGAGAACCGGACGTCCGCGAGGATGCCGACGATCGCACCGGTCGTGCTCACCTCGTGCACGGTGCCGTCCGCCCGCAGCACCAGCGGCACCGGGTGGCCGCCGGACGCGAGCGACAGGCGCGCTCCCCCGGCCGCCAGCGGCACCAGTTCACCCACGACGAGTGTGGTGAAGAGCTTGGACCCGGTGGCGCGCAACGACGTGTTGAGCAGGTGCAGCAGCCGCACCGGGTTCGTCTCGACGAGCGACAGCGCCTGCAACGACTGCCGCACCCGTCCACTGTGGACCGCGGCCTCCAGGCCGTGGCCGCAGACGTCGCCCAGCGCGAACGTCGCCGACCCGTCCGTGCGCGGGTGCACGTCGTAGAAGTCGCCGCCGACCAGCGCGCGTTGGTGCGCCGGGATGAACACCGACCCGAGCGCGACTCCCCGCACCTCGGGCAACGGCAGCGGCAACAGCGCCGAACGCAGGATCTCGATCGTGCGCTGCTGCTCGGTGAGCTTCGACGACGACTCCAGCGCCGCGGCGGCGTGCTTGCCGAACAACCGGACGCGCTCGACGTCGTTCGGCGCGAAGTCGCCGCGCCGCACGACCACCAACGCGCCGCCGACACCCAGCGGAACCGCCAGCGCGGTGCCGAAGTCCTCCGGCACGCCCCAGCTACCTTCACCCAAAGAGGTGATTCTCGTCATGGTGGACGTGCCGGTCAGCACCTCGCTGATGGTGGAGGCCCTGCGGGGCGTGCGGGTGACCGTCGGCTCCCCGCCGCCGCACCGCCACCACTCCAGGCGGTCGCGCGTGGCGGGCACGACGGCGACGCAGTGCTCCCCCAGCAACTCCGCCGCGAGCTGCACGATCGTCTTCAGCGTGACCTCGCGGGACGTGCCGCCGGCGAGCCGCAGGTGCGCGTGGTCGAGGGCCGAGTCGGTGAAGTACCAGGCGCTCCAGCCGTCGCCGAGGTCGTGCTGACGGCCCGCGACGTGCACGTCGAAGCGCTCGCCGAGGCCCAGCCGCGGAAACCGGTCCGCGGCCGCGGCGTTGCGGACGCGCACCACGCCCGAGGGGTCCACGACGAGAACGGCTTCGCGCAGCCCGTCCACCAGGCGTTGCCAGCCGTCCAGGTCGATGCCCACGGCGCTGCTCATCCGCTGTCGTCCCGCCCGGACGGCCGGGTCATCACGGCCTCCTGCGGCTTGTCGGCGTGCATCGCGGCATCAAGTTACCTCGCTCCCAACCTAACGTGGCAGGCTTGGCTGCGACCACCGAGGCACGGAGGCTTGGAGTGACCACGGCCAACGAAGAGACGGACGCGACCCTCGACAGGGTTCTCTCGGCGATGAAGGACCTGCGTGACGGCAACTTCCGCCGCAGGCTGGTCGTGCCGGGCAACGGGCCCGTCTCCGCCCTCGCGGACGTGTTCAACGAGATCGCGGAGCGCAACCAGTGGCTCGCCGGTGAGCTGGGCCGCGTCCGGCAGGCCGTCGGCCAGGAGGGCAGGCTCACCGAACGGGTGGCGCCCGCGGGCACCGCCGGTGGCTGGTCGCTGATCGCCGACTCGGTGAACGGCCTGGTCGAGGACCTGATGAGGCCGACGACGGAGCTGAGCCGGGTGCTCGCCGCCGTCGCCGAGGGCGACCTGACCAAGCGCATGTCCGACCAGACCCTGCGCGGCGAGTTCGCCACGCTCGGCTCGACGGTGAACGGCCTGGTCGACCAGCTGTCGTCGTTCGCCGACGAGGTCACCCGCGTCGCCCGCGAGGTCGGCACCGAGGGCCGTCTCGGCGGCCAGGCCAAGGTCCCCGGCGTCGCCGGGACGTGGCGCGACCT
>NZ_FNCC01000015.1:36418-207049 GCF_900100955.1 Lentzea fradiae
ACGTGGCGCGACCTGACCGACAACGTGAACTTCATGGCGGAGAACCTGACGACCCAGGTCCGCAACATCGCCCAGGTCACGACGGCGGTCGCGCAGGGCGACCTGACGCAGAAGATCACCGTCGACGCCCGCGGCGAGATCCTCGAGCTGAAGTCGACCATCAACATCATGGTCGACCAGCTGTCGTCGTTCGCCGACGAGGTCACCCGCGTCGCCCGCGAGGTCGGCTCGGACGGCCGTCTGGGCGGTCAGGCGCAGGTCCCCGGCGTCGCCGGGACGTGGCGCGACCTCACCGAGTCGGTGAACGTCATGGCGAACAACCTGACGACCCAGGTCCGCAACATCGCCCAGGTCACCACCGCCATCGCGCGCGGCGACCTGACCCAGAAGATCACCATCGACGCCCGCGGCGAGATCCTCGAGCTCAAGTCGACCATCAACACCATGGTCGACCAGCTGTCGTCCTTCGCCGACGAGGTCACCCGCGTCGCCCGCGAGGTCGGCACCGAGGGCCGCCTGGGCGGTCAGGCGACAGTGCCGGGCGTCGCCGGGACGTGGCGCGACCTGACCGACAACGTCAACTTCATGGCGAACAACCTGACCAACCAGGTCCGCAACATCGCCCACGTCGCGACGGCCGTCGCGAACGGCGACCTGTCGCAGAAGATCACGGTCGACGCGCGCGGCGAGATCCTGGAGCTGAAGTCGACGCTGAACACGATGGTCGACCAGCTGTCGTCGTTCGCGGAGGAGGTCACCCGCGTCGCCCGCGAGGTCGGCACCGACGGCAGGCTGGGCGGCCAGGCCCGCGTGCAGGGCGTCGCCGGCACGTGGAAGGACCTGACCGACAACGTCAACCTGATGGCGGACAACCTGACCGACCAGGTCCGCAACATCGCCGCCGTCGCCACCGCCGTCGCCAACGGCGACCTGTCGAAGAAGATCACCGTCGAGGCGAAGGGCGAGGTCGCGACCCTCGCCGACACCCTCAACGGCATGGTGGACACGCTCCGCGCGTTCGGCGACGAGGTCACCCGCGTCGCCCGCGAGGTCGGCACCGAGGGCATCCTGGGCGGCCAGGCGCGCGTGTCGGGCGTGGCGGGCACGTGGAAGGACCTCACCGACTCGGTGAACTTCATGGCGGACAACCTGACCAACCAGGTCCGCAACATCGCCCAGGTCACCACCGCCGTCGCGCAGGGCGACCTGACGAAGAAGATCGACGTCTCGGCGCGCGGCGAGATCCTGGAGCTCAAGACCACGATCAACACGATGGTCGACCAGCTGTCGTCGTTCGCCGACGAGGTCACCCGCGTGGCCCGCGAGGTCGGCACCGAGGGCAAGCTCGGCGGCCAGGCCGAGGTCGACGGCGTGGCGGGCACGTGGTCGAAGCTGACCGACAACGTGAACCAGCTCGCGTCGAACCTCACGACCCAGGTCCGCGCGATCGCCGCGGTCGCCACCGCCGTGACCGCGGGCGACCTGACCAGGCAGATCACCGTCGACGCGTCCGGCGAGCTCGCCGAGCTCAAGGACAACGTCAACCAGATGATCGCGAACCTGAAGGAGACGACCCGCGCGAACCGCGAGCAGTACTGGCTCAAGACGAACCTGGCCAGGCTGTCCGGCCTCATGCAGGGCCACCGCGACCTGCGCGCGCTCGCGTCGTTGATCATGAGCGAGCTGACGCCGCTGGTCAGCGCCCACCACGGCGCGTTCTACCAGATCCAGGAGGAGGACGACGCCAAGCAGACGCTGGAGCTGACCGCCTCCTACGGCTTCCGCCTGGAGTCGGCCCGCATGCCGCGCGTCGCGATGGGCGAGACGCTGGTCGGCCAGGCGGCGGCCGAGAAGAAGACGATCCTGGTCACCGACGTCCCCGGCCGCTACCTGACGGTGTCGTCCGCGCTCGGCGAGTCGGCCCCGGTCAACCTGGTGATCCTGCCGATCCTGTTCCAGGGCGAGACGCTGGGCGTGATCGAGCTGGCGTCGCTCAACGAGTTCACCGACGTCCACCTCGACCTCCTGGACCAGCTCAAGGAGGCCATCGGCGTCAACGTGAACACGATGCTGGCCAACTCCCGCACCGACCTGCTCCTCGTCGAGTCCCAGCGCCTCACCGCGGAGCTGAGGGCCGGTTCCGAGGAGCTGGAGGACCGCGCCCGCCAGCTGCAGACGGCGTCGAAGTACAAGTCGGAGTTCATGGCGAACATGTCGCACGAGCTCAGGACCCCCCTGAACTCGCTGCTGATCCTCGCCAAGCTCCTCGCCGACAACCTCGACGGCAACCTGAACCCGAAACAGGTCGAGTTCGCCCGCACGATCCACTCGTCCGGCTCCGACCTGCTGCAGCTGATCAACGACATCCTCGACCTGACCAAGGTCGAGGCGGGCCACATGACCGTCCACGAGGACCCGGTCCGCGTCGACGAACTGGTCCGTTACGTCGAGACGCTCTGCCTGCCCCTGACCGCGGAGAAAAACCTCGAGTTCTCCGTCCGCGTGGACCCGAACGTCCCGGAAACCCTCCGCACCGACGAACACCGCCTGCAGCAGATCCTGCGCAACCTCCTGTCGAACGCCGTGAAGTTCACCCACGACGGCGGCATCCGCCTGCACGTGCGAATGGACGACCCGTCCACCGTCGCGTTCGACGTCCACGACACGGGCATCGGCATCCCAGCCGAAAAACTCGCCGTGATCTTCGAGGCGTTCCAGCAAGCAGACGGCACGACGTCCCGCAAGTACGGCGGCACCGGCCTCGGCCTCTCCATCAGCCGCGAACTGTCCCAGCTCCTGAACGGCGCTCTCCGAGTCCGCTCCGAACCCGGCATCGGCTCGACGTTCACCCTCTGCCTGCCCCTGGGCAAGGCCATCACGGACGCTGTGGTCCTCCCCGAACCGACCCCGATCGTCACCCCGGCGGCCCCCGTCCAGGCCACCACCGGCTCAATCCGCTTCCACGGCGAAAAAGTCCTGGTCGTGGACGACGACCTCCGCAACGTCTTCGCCCTGACCAGCGTCCTGGAACTGCACGGCCTGGAAGCCATCTACGCCGACAACGGCATAACGGGCGTACGCGCCCTCGAACAGTACGACGACGTCGCCATCGTCCTGATGGACATCATGATGCCCGAACTGGACGGCAACGCCACGATCTCCGCCATCCGCGCGATGGAACGCTACGCCGACCTCCCCGTGATCGCCGTGACCGCCAAGGCCATGAAGGGCGACCGGGAGAAATCCCTCGCTTCCGGCGCCACCGACTACGTCGCCAAGCCCGTGGACACCGAACACCTGATCCGGCTGATCGCCTACTACCTGGGCGTGTCCTCGGAAGCCTGACGCACCCACCACCCCGCCCTCCGGCTTGGGTGGGGTGGTGGGTGCGTCGCTCGGCGGGCGGCACGAGAGCGGCAGGGCACGGGCGCCGCAGTACGTGGCCAAGCCACCGCGCGGAACCCTCGCCACGCCGCCGATGCGTCCCCTTGCGCGGCCGCTGAGCGGCAAGCCCAGCCCCATCGCCCGCGTCCAAGTACGCCCCGCCGGGGCCCGCCCCTACGGCGCGGCATCCACCGAGACGGCCTCGTCGACCGAAGCGTGCAAGCTCAACACCTCAGCCACGTCGGCCAGCTCGAACAGCCGCTTCACCGGTGCCTGCGCCGAGGCGATCCGCAGCTGTCCCCCGGCCTCCGCCAGCCGCCGGTGCCAGTCGAGCACCAGGGCCAGCCCGGTCGAGTCCATGAACTGCAGGTGCGCCAGGTCCAGCACCGCGTGCGCGCCGCTCACGTCCGCGTCAAGCCGTGCGGACAGCACGGGGACGGTGTCGATGTCCAGCTCACCGGCGACGGCGAGCACGCGCCATCCCCGCTGGACCTCGCTGCCGACGTTGAGCTCCATCGTCGCCGTTCCTTCCCGCCACGCCCGACTCGTGCGACCCAAATCGTGCAGCACGGCGTCCGACCATGCGACCACCGGGGGGCTGAAAGATCCGAACGGGGCACCGGATGTGCGACGATGCGCGTTGTGCTGAACGACCCACTGGCTGAGGTGCGGGTGACCCTGACCGCCGAGGGCGGGTCCTGCGCACGCGCCCGGCAGCTGGTGCGCGAGGCCGCGGCCTCGTGGGACCTGCCGGAGGAGCTCGCGGACGACGCGCAGCTCGTCGTCACGGAGCTCGTCTCCAACGGGATCGACCACGGTGAGGGGCTCATCACACTCACGGTGCGCCGCAAGGACGGCGGGATGCTGGTCGAGGTGCACGACGAGTCGCCGGAGAAGCCTCTGCTGCGGCCCGTGGACCCCAGCTCGGCACGGGGCCGCGGGATGCAGCTCGTGCAGGCGCTGAGCGCCGACTGGGGCACCACTCCGGACAGCTCCGGCAAGGTGGTCTGGGCCCAACTGGTCCCGGACCAGGGGTAGACCGGGAACCACCCACCCCTGGAGCCACCCACGCGGGAACCGCCCAGAAGACCCGTTCGCGGGAATCACCACTAGAACGGCGGGAACGGGGTACCTCCCCCCGTATGACCGCCACGCCTCCTGACCCCGACCCGTACCGCACGCCAGGTCTGGAACCCGGCGGCGGCGTCGCGCCGGGGGACACGCCGCCCGACTCCGGGCAGACCTCCGGTCTGTCGCACCACGAGCAGAAGCCGCCGTCCAAGGCGGCGTCACGCGTTGTGATCACGCTCATCGTGTTGTTCGCCGTTCTGGTGGCGGCGATGTTCGTGACCAGGGCTTTCCTGCTGGAGTGAGGGCTCCGCGCAGCCGCTTCGGCTTGTGACCGTCACCGAGAGGCGCGTACGGTCGGTGCGGACGGGAGTCCTTATGAACGAGCTTCGCCAGAGAACGACCTATGTCCAGTCCATCCCGATCGTCGCGCTCACGGGCGAGATCGACATGATGTCGTCGGCGCCGGTGACGAGCAGGCTCGCCGAGCTCCTCGGCCGCAAACCCCCCGCCCTCGTCGTCGACCTGCGCGAGGTGCGGTTCTTCGGGTCGGAGGGAATCCGGGCGCTCGTGACGACCCAGACGCAGGCGGACGAGCTCGGCGTGAAGTTCGGCGTCGTCAGCGACACGAGGATCGTGTTGCGCCCGCTGGAGATGACGGCGGTCGACCAGGTGCTGCACCTGTTCGCCGACGTCGACGACGCCGTGACGGCGCTACGCGGCTGATTCGCTCCTGCTCCGCGACCGCGCGACCAGGTCGAGCAGCAGGCCCTCCTTCGTCGACCACGGCGAGATGTCCACGACGTCGTGGCCGGACGCCTTCATCAACGCCTCCGCGACCACGGCGCCCGCGAGCGACTGCCGGGCCCGGTGCCGGGAGATGCCCGGCAGCGCGGCGCGTTCGCGCACCGACAGCTTCGCCAGGCGGGGAATCCACTTCTCCAGGTCGCGCAGGCGCAGCTGCCGCGGCGCGTAGGTGTCGTTGCGGGCGCCGGCCAGGCGGGCGAGCTGTTCGAAGACCTTGGAACAGCCGACCGCGCGAGCGCTCTCATGGTTGGGCAGGGCGCCGGAGAGACGGTCGCTCACCTCGGCCCGCATGTCCTCGACGGTCAGGCCCGCGCGCGTCAGGGTCCTCGCCCCGAGCGGCAGCGACAGCGCGAAGTCCGGCTCCGCGCCGGACCCGGCCGCGAGCTCCACCGTGCCGCCGCCGACGTCGAGCACGACCATCGGCCCCGCGCCCCAGCCGAACCAGTGCCGGGCCGCGGTGTAGGAGTAGCGGGCTTCTTCCTTGCCCGACAAGACTTCCAGGTCGACCCCGGTGCGTCTGGCGACCTTGCGCATGACCTCGGCCGCGTTCGCGCAGTCGCGCACCGACGAGGTGGCGAACGGCAGGAACGGGACGTCACCCGCCTTCTTGCGGGCGGCGCGCACGGCCGCGCAGAGGGACTCGACACCGGCGGCGCTGATGGCCCCGGTGGAGTCGAGCTCGCGGTCCAGGCGCAGCCGCACCTTGTGGGAGAACAGCGGGCGCATCAGGTCTCGTTCCACGACCACCAGGTGTGCGCTGAAGCACCCGACGTCGAGAACCCCGACCGCCATCCGCCACTCTCCTTCTCGTTCCGGTTCAGGTTCACGTCATTCCATCGGCGCCCATTCTGCGGGATCGGAGACCCCGATCAGGCGAGATGTGCCCGATGACATGCGTTACAGTCGCCCGATGTCACTGGTGGAGATACCTTCCCGGCTCGAACACGCCCTGAGCAAGGCGGAACGCGGCGTAATCGTACTGGCGGTGGACGGTCTCTCGGCCGACGTGGCGAAGCAGTCGTGGCTCACCGCCTCGCTCTCCACGCTCACCTCCACCGTGCCCTCCACGGCTCCGACCGCCTTCCTCACCGCGCTGACCGGCGTCACCGCCGACGTCCACCGGGTGCCGGGAACGGTGTACCGCAACGGATCCGGCCTCGTGCACGCGGTCAACGGCGCGCCGGCGGTCCCGGACCTGCCGACCGTGCTGGAACGGCACGGCGCCACGGTCCTGGCCCGCGAGCTCGACCTCCACGAGGGAACCTGGGCCAGGGCACTGCTGCGAGGCTGCACCCGGATACCCGCGCCCCCGAAGCACAAACTCGCCGCGCAGGCGGAGGATCCGCCCCTGCTGGTGGCGAACGTGGTGGCGGACCTGGACAAGGCGCTGCCGGACGCCGGGCTGCTCTGGACGTACGTCAACATCGACGACCACGTGCACCGCTACGGCTACGACGAGGCGGTGCACGAGGCGATGCTCCGGCTCGACGCGCACGCTTCCCGTTGGGCCGCACAGGGTTGGACGGTCGTCGCCCACTCCGGCAACGGTCAGGTCGCCGTCTCGCCGGACGCCGAACTGGCCGAGGCGTGGGACGCGATCGTGCGCGAGGAGTGCGTGATCCCCTCCGGCGGGGCGGGCAGGACCCGGTGGCTCTACCCGAAGACCGGGCGCACCGAGGCCGTTTTCGACCGCGTCGCAACGACTCTGGGCTCGACGGCCACCGTGCACCACGCGGGCGACCTCGGCCTGCCGCAGCCGGAGACGGGCCCGGTCGTCGCGATCGCGGCAGCGCCGGAGTTCCCGCTCTCCGACCCGTCCAGGAAGTTCGAGCACGGCGGCCGCAGCGACGAGGAGATGGACGTCCCGTTCGCGGTCTGGCAGTCCTCCGACTGAGGAGGGACTCGTCGGCACCTGCCTCACCACCAGGTCGGCGCGCGGAGGCGGTGCCGGCGCGCGGCACCCGCCCGGCCGAGGACGGCGTGGAGGTCTCGCTGCCGTACGGCGCCTACTCCCTGTTCGAGGTGATCCCGCGGGTGCTCAAGCCCGTGCGGCTCGCGAAGGCCATCGGCCTGCAACCCTCACTGCTCGACCACGCGCGCCGTCGGCCCGTCGGTCCAGGTCGCTTCGAGCCTGGACAGGCGGCCGGCGGTGGTGCGGAAGTTCACGACGAGCGGTCCGCCGGGCTGTTCCACGGCCACCGACCAGCCGTCGGCGGGGGTGGCGGACAATGCCACCACCGTTCCGTCCGGGCGGTACCGGGCCACCACGTCACCTCCCCTGAGGTGGAACGCGTGGACGTAGGAGCCGTCCGGCTGCCATTCGCCCTGCGGGAGTTGAGCCGGGGTGGGACGCGCATCCGTACTACTCGGAGGAACCGGAACGGACGAACTGACCGCGGGAGGCTTGGTGGACGTGGGTGCGGAGGTGGCAGGCGTCGTGCTGGACGGGGGCGTCGTGACGCCGGACGGGGCGAGCGTCGGCATCGGGAGGACGACCGTCTCCAGGGTGGGTCCCACGGCCGCGACCGGCGTGGGCTCCATCGCGGAGCGGATGCCGAACCAGGACAGGCCGACGGCGACCGCGGTCACCAGGGCCCACGCGGCCAGGTATCCGAGCGACCGTCTCACCGCGGCGACCCTCCCGTAACGGCTCATGGCATCAGTGCTGCTGGTCGAGGACGACCCCGTGGTGCGCGCGGCGGTCACGCGCGCGCTCACCGGTCAGGGCCACATCGTGCACGGTGTGGCGCTCGCGATCGAGGCTTTGCGCGAAGTCACCGCCACCGGTTACGACGTCGTGGTGCTCGACCTGGGGCTCCCCGACCTCGACGGCGGCGACGCCCTGCGGATGATCAGGGGCGTCACGAACACGCCGGTCGTGATCGCCACGGCCCGCGACGACGAGGCGGAGATCGTCCGCCTGCTCAACGCGGGCGCCGACGACTACCTGGTGAAGCCGTTCTCCAGCGAGCACCTGGAAGCGCGGCTGCAGGCCGTGCTGCGCAGGGCGCGCGACACGACGCAGCTCGTCGTCGGCGGCCTGGAGATCGACGTGAGCCTGCGCAGGGCCTCCGTCGACGGACGGGAGCTCTCGCTGACGCACAAGGAGTTCGAGCTGCTCTCCTACCTCGCGGCACGCCACGGCGAGGTGGTGCCGCGCGCCGAGATCCTCGCCAGCCTGTGGCCGTCCCACCGCGACGACCAGACGCTCGACGTGCACCTGTCGTGGCTGCGGCGCAAGCTCGGCGAGCGGGCCGCGCAGCCGCGGTACCTGCACACCGTGCGCGGGGTGGGCGTGCGGCTGGTCGCGCCGAGGTGAGGCGGTCACTGGTGCTGGTCGCTCTCGCGGCGACCAGCATGGTGGCGCTGGCCTTCCTGATCCCGCTCGCGATCGTCGTCAAGAACGCCGCGTACACCCGCGCCCTGAGCGAGGCCGAGAAGCAGGCCAACGCGCTCACCCCGGCCCTGGTGATCACCACGCGGCCGCAGGAGGTCCGGCAGGCGATCCGCAGCACCCGCTACGGCGCCCAGCAGCGGCTCGCGGTGCACCTCAGCGCGCCGTCCGCCACCTACGGCACGTCCCACATCACCGCGCAGGACCTCGACGAGGCCAGGAAGCTCGCCACGGCGTCCACCGTCGAACGACCGGACGGCGTCGCCTACCTCCAGCCGCTCGCCACCAGCGAGAGCGGTCTCGCGATCATCGAGGCGTTCGTGCCGCACGAGCAGCTCACGCACGGCGTCGTCGGCACGTGGTGGCTGCTCGCGGGCGTGGCGGTGGGGCTGGTCGCCGTGTCTGTGCTCGTCGCCGACCGGCTCGGGGCGCGAGCCGTCGCCGCGACGCGGGCGCTGGCGGAAGGCGCGCGGCGCATGGGACAGGGGGACCTGACCGCGCGCGTTCCGGTCAAGGGACCACCCGAGGTGGCGGAGGCCGGCAAGGCGTTCAACGCCATGGCCGAACGCGTCCGCCACCTCCTCGCCGCGGAACGGGAGGTGGTCGCCGACCTCTCGCACCGCCTCAGAACCCCTCTCACGGCCCTCCTGCTGGACGCGGACGCCCTCGGACAGGGGTCGGGGGCGGACCGCATCCGCACGGCCGTGCAGGGGCTTGAGAGAGAGGTCGGCGAGATCATCAGGGCCGCCCGGTCGGGACTGCGTCGCGACGACGGCGGTGTGGACGCCGCGGACGTGGTCCGCGACCGGCTGGTGTTCTGGTCCGCGCTCGCCGACGACCAGGAACGGCCGTGGGCGGTCAGGGGCGCGGACCGGCCCGCACAGGTGCCGCTGTCGCGCACGGACCTCACGGCCGCGCTCGACGCGTTGCTCGGCAACGTCTTCCGCTACACGCCGGAGGGCACGCGGTTCGCCGTGACGCTCGTGCACCAGGCCGACCTGGTCGCGCTCGTCGTGGAGGACGCGGGCCCCGGCATCCCGGACGCGGGCAGGGCGGTGCGCAGGGGTGCGAGCGGGGGCGGTTCCACCGGGCTCGGGCTCGACATCGCGCGCCGCGCCGCGGAGAGCACGGGTGGCTCGCTCCACGTCGACCGCGGGCCGCTGGGTGGCGCACGCGTGCAATTGAGGCTCCGGAGGGTCTGAAGGGCTCTTTCGGGAGAGCCGGGGAAGCACACCGCCGGCGGCGCGGACCGTGGGACGGGTCCGGCGCCGCCGGCGGGCACCGGCAGGCCGCTGCGCACCGCTGCCGCACCACCGGGTCCCGAGCAGGAGGGAGGAACCCGATGAGCGGTGCGCGCTGGCCTTTCCCACACCGGTGTTACGAGGTGGATCTGCCGGGGCTCTCGGCGTCTGGTGTGGGGTGCCGGCGTATTCAGGTGGTCTTCGGTCGTTTTCCCGACCGGACACGAAGTTAGCCGAGCCCGCCCGGCGGCCAATCCACCGTTCAGACGATTAATTGGTTTTAAACATCTTTAAGCTTCGCCACCGAATGGCCAGCGTCTTAATTTGATTTAAGATTTCGAAACCATTTCCGGCCGAACGATGCCCGGCCCGGGTCGCCCGCAAGATCCGGCACAGGCGCCCGAAGGCCCCACGACGTGGCATACCGGGCGGAACGTGAGCCCAGACCCCCTCGGCTCACGAATTCCGCGGAACGGTTCGGCGGACGGCGACCCGCCCCCCGATCGATCACCCACAGCGGCTGAAGGTATACTCACAGTGAGCACGGACAGCGCGTTTCGTGACCCGGTCGTGACTTTGGACGGGTGAGTCAACCAGGGCATTGCTTCCCGCGTATACCCATGTAGATTCCCGCTCACCGCGAGGGCCATTCGGGTGACCACCGCGGATCGCGCGCCGCACGCGAAACGGAGGCAGCATGCAGGCGAACGCCCAGACCGCCCAGGTTGACGACCTGACACTCATCGCGCTGCCCACCGCGGTGAACTGCGCGGATCTGTTCGTGCGCTTCACACTCGGTGAGTGGCGTCTGCGGAACATGATCGGCGAGTGCTCGGCCGTCGCGTGTGCGCTGGTCGAGGCCGCCGTGGAGTCCGCGGACCCCAAGACGTCCCGCCTGATCACGCTGCGCCTGAGGCTCAGCGGCGACTACCTGGTGGTCGAGCTGGAGGCGGCGCGGTTCACGATGCCGCCGGCCTCGCCCGACCTGCGCACCGGCGTGCTGGAGCTGGCCGGTGGCATCAAGCTCGTCTGGTGCGAGCTGCCGCTGCCGACCGGCGTGAACGCGACCGCCGTGCCGCTGCCGCGCCGGGAGAAGCGCCGGTCGCCCGCCGCCGAGGCGCTCGGCGACGAGCCGGACGTCGATCCCGAGCTCATCCAGCGCATCCTGTTCGGGCTGGGCGGCTCGATGGGCGGCGGCCCCCGGTAACCCCTCCGCACCGCACGGCAAAGGCGCGTCCACAGTGGACGCGCCTTTGTCGTTCCCGCGACGGGGAGGATTCTCCGAGCAATTCCGTGGAATCGCTCTCAAGCGATCAGATGTTCTGGTTCGCGAAACCCTTGGTCGCGATCTTGGACAACATGCCCTGCCACACCGACGTGCTCGAGTGCGGGTCGCCGGTCACGCCGAGCGCCGACTTGAGGCCGTTGAACGCGGTGGTCGTCTTGGTGCCCCAGACGCCGTCGACGACGAGGCCCGACCCGCGGAAGTTGTTGCACACGGCCTGGACGAACTTGGTGTCCGCCTCGGAGCTCTTGACCGCGCGGACCGGCATGCCGCCGAAGTCCGAGTGGATGTGGTCGGCATGCGCGGCGTTGTACCAGCCGTCGAGCACGTAGCGGAACCGGCGGCGGCACACGGCCTCCGTGGCGAGGTAGCGCTTGCGGACCGACGCCGTGCCCGACGCGTGCGCCTGGTCCAGCGGAGAGATCGTGTTGCCTCCCGACCAGCGGATGTGGTCGAGGTCCATCGCGGTGCCGGCGCCGTGCTGACCGGTCTTGTTGACGTAGAACCCGGCGGAGACGATGTAGCTGATCGAGCCGTAGGCCGACGACAGCGACCGCAGGTCCCTGATCCAGGCGACGAGCGCGTCGTAGAACGCGTCGGTGGCCTGCCAGTTGCGGGCCGTCGTGTTGCCGCGGTTGGAACGCCAGTAGTAGACGGGCGTGCCGTCGATCTTCTGGAACGTCTTGAGTGCCAGGACACCGGCCTCGGCGGCCCTGATCTCCTCTTCCGTGTGCTGGTCGTGGATCTTCGGGTCGGCACCGGCCAGGCCGGGAGCGACGGTGGACAGACCGGCGAGACCGGCGACGGCCGCCGCGCCCGTGACGAAGCCGCGCCTGGTGACGTTGTTCTCGAACACCCCAGTACTCCCTCTCGAGTCCGCGCCGGAGCGGACAGGTCAGGGGCCTGTCCCGGCACCCGGCGCGAGGGAGTCTAGGGATGGTGATCCACCCGGGGAATGCGGCCTGAGCTGGGGTTTTCCGTTGTCTTTACCGGACGGGGCCGAGGACCCGGACGAGGTTGCGCTCCGTGTCGCCGCCCAGTTTCTCGAGCGCCAGCCTCGCCACGGGGGTGCCGAGCTTCGCCAGTCCGGTGAGCTCGACGTGCGCGCGGTAGCCGATCCGGGTGGTGCCGGGAGCCGCTCCCGGGGTGATCGTGATGTCGTCCGTCGTGGTGGCGGTGTCGTTGCGGCCGACGAACCGCAGCCCGTCCGGGTCGTCGCGGGTCATCTCGTAGACGAGCTCGGTGCGGCGGCCGAGGAACGTCGACACGCAGTGCCAGCGGGAGCCGACCCCGACCGGTCCGTCGTCGAGGCGCCGGCACGACACGGTGCCGGGGTCCCACTGCTCGGTGCGGGCGAAGTCGCGCAGGTACTCGACGACTCCCTCGGGTGGGGAGGCGACGGTGAAGGTGCGTTCGACGTCGACTCCGGAGGTCTGCGGCGCGTCGAACGCCTGCGGCACCCGGCGGACCCGGTACCGGTCGACGAGCTCCGCCTGCTCCGCGGCGCGGCGGGCGAGCCGGTCGATCCTGTCCTCGTCGAAGCTCTGCAGCTTGCGCAGGGTCCGCCACATCGCGGACTTGGCCTCGATGCCGAGCCGGAGCCCTTCCAGCTCGACGACGTCGGTGAGCGGGGAGCGGCCGAGCACCCTGCCGTTGAGCTTGAGCCTGCCCGCCTTCTCCGAGAGCCAGCCGATCGCGGCCTTGTGCGGACGCGACTCGACGCCGACCTCGTGCATGAAGTCGAGCAGCTCCTTGCGGTCGGCGTCCAGGTCGTCGGCGAGGACGCGCAGCTCGGGGTGCGTCTTGCAGGCGCGGCGGGCGAGCTCGCCCCGGGGCCGTCGCGCCGGCCAGGTGGTCGTTGAGGTAGATGCCCAGCAACTCCTTGTTCACGGCGGGTGGTTACCCGCCGTGCGGCCCGGTCAAAGCTGCCGCGGCTCCTGCTTGGCCTGCACGGGTTCCAGGATGATCGGCTGCGCGCGGCGGCCGGTGACGATGTTCCACGCCCACTGCGTCAGCACCGCGACCCGGTTGCGCCACCCGACGAGGAACGCGATGTGCACGCCCGCCCACGCGACCTTGCCGATGAGCCCGCGCAGGTGCAGCTTCTTGATGTCCGCGACGGCGTCGCCGGGCGAGATCGTCGCCATCGTGCCGAGGTCGAGGTACTTGAACGGCTTGTGCGTGCGGCCCTCCAGCCGCGCGCTGATCACCTTGGCGACGTGGTGGCCCTCCTGGATCGCCGGTTCGGCGATGCCGGGCAGGTCGTTCAGGTTGACCATGTCGCCGATGGCGTAGATGCCGTCGGCCACCGAGCAGTCGGCGGGGTTGACGATGATCTTGCCCTTGCGGTCGACCTCGGCGCCGGTGGCCTCGGCGAGCTTGCGCGAGAGCGGGGACGCCTGCACACCCGCCGCCCAGACGATGGTCCGCGCCTCGACCCGGTCGCCGTCCTTGGTGGTGAGGCCCTCGGCGTCGATCGACTCGACCATCGCGCCGGTCATGACCGTGACGCCGAGCTGTTCGAGCTTCTTGCGGGTGTGCGCCCGCAGCGGTTCCGGGAACGGCGGCAGCACGTGCGGCACGGCGTCGAGCAGCGTGATCCGGATGTCGCGCGGGTCGATCTCGCGGAACTGGCCCTTGAGCGCGCGGCGCGCGAGGTCGGCGAGCTGGCCGACCAGCTCGACGCCGGTGGGGCCCGCGCCGACGACCGCGAACGACAGCCACTGCTTCGGGTCGTCGGCGGTCACCGCCGTCTCGAACGCCCGCAGCAGCCGCGACCGCAGCGACACCGCCTGCTCCAGGGTCTTCATCGGCGGGGCGACCTCGGCCCACTCGTCGTTGCCGAAGTAGCTGTCGCGCGACCCGGCCGCCACGACCAGCGTGTCGTAGCCGACCTGGCGCGACGTGCCGTCCGGCAGGTCGACGTGCACCTTCTTCGCGGTGGTGTCGAACCCGGTCACCTCGCCCAGCAGCACGTGCGCGTTGCGCTGCTTGCGCAGGATCGCCCGGAACGCCGGCGCGATGTCGCCCGCGGGCAGCAGCGCGGTCGCCACCTGGTAGAGCAACGGCTGGAACAGGTGGTGGTTCGTGCGGTCGATCAGCGTGACCTGGGCGTCGGCGCGCTTCAGCCCGCGCACGACCCCCAGCCCGCCGAAACCGCCGCCGACAACGACTACCCGGTGCTTGCTCATGCAGGTCGCATACCCACTTCGGGGCGGACGTATCCGGCGCCACCCCATCCGGTGGCTTCGCGGGCACGTTCCCGTTCGGCCGACTGTCGAAACATTCACCCGAACCGAGATCATCCGCGCCGCATAACCACGCCTGGTGTGGGTACACGGCGGGCATGACCACCACGGCCGACCAGTCGCTCTGGCTCACCGCCCTCCCCGCGCAGCCACGCCCCCCGCTGACCGGGCAGCACACGTTCGACGTGGCCGTCGTGGGTGGTGGCATCACCGGCCTGACCACCGCGCTGCTGCTCAAGCGCCGCGGCCTGCGGGTGGTGGTGCTGGAGGCCGGCCGGGTGGCGTCGGGCGTGTCGGGCAACAACACGGCCAAGGTGACCGCTCTGCAGGCCACGGTGTACTCGCAGATCCGCAGCAGGCACGGCCTGGGCGCCGCCACCGACTACGCGACCGCGTCCGTCGCCGCGGTGGCCCAGGTCGCCGAGCTGGTCCGCTCCGAGAACATCGACTGCGACCTGCGCCGCTCCCCCGCCGTCACCTACGCCTACGCCGAGGACGAGGTGCGCGACGTCGACCACGAGCTGATCACCGCGCGCCAGGTCGGCCTGCCGGTGCGCAGCGGCACGACGGACGTCGACCTCCCGTTCCCGGTCCACGCCGCGATCCGGCTCGACGACCAGATCGCGCTGCACCCGGTGAAGTACCTGCTCGGCCTGGCCGGCGCGGTCGACGGCGACGGCAGCCTGGTGTACGAGAACAGCAGGGTCGTCGAGGTGAAGGGCACCAGCGTCCACACCGAGGGCGGCCGGGTCGACGCCTCGCAGGTGGTGATCGCCACGCACTTCCCGATGCTCGACCGCGGCCTGTACTTCGCGCGGCTGGAGCTGACCCGCGCCTACTGCGTCGCGGCCAGGGTGAAGAACCCCACGCAAGCGCTCGCGATCAGCACCGGCAGCCCCTCGTGGTCGGTGTCCGCGTACGGCGACCAGCTGATCCTGGCCGGGCAGAGCCACTCCACCGGCAAGCCCGTCGTCGAGCCGTACCGCCGGCTGGAGGACTTCGCACGGCAGCACTGGCAGGTCGAGGAGATCACGCACCGGTGGTCGGCGCAGGACCCGACGGCCTACGACCACCTGCCGATGATCGGCGGCTACACGCCGGGCAGCGACACGCTGTTCACCGCCACCGGCTACATGAAGTGGGGGCTGACCAGCGGCACGTTCGCCGCGAGCCTGCTCGCCGACCTCGTCACCGGCAAGCCGAACGACCTGGCTGCCCGGTTCAGCCCGCACCGGATGTCGCTGAAGTCGCTGCCGGACCTCGTGAAGAAGAACGCCGAGGTCGCGGTGCAGATGGTCGGCGACAGGGTGATGCCCGCCGCCGCCACCTCCAGCGAGGACCTGCGGCCGGGACAGGGCCACGTCGTCCGCGACGGCGCCGGCAAGACCGGTGTCTACCGCGACGCCGAGGGCACGTTGCACGGCGTGTCGTTGCGCTGTACGCACCTCGGTTGCCTGGTGCGGTTCAACGCCGCCGAGCACAGCTGGGACTGCCCGTGCCACGGCTCGCGCTTCGACGTCGACGGCACGGTGCTGGAGGGACCGGCGACCCGGCCCCTCCAGCGCAAGAAGCCGCGGTGACGGCCCCAGCCGGAGCTCAGCTCTTCGCCACCAGGGTCAGCACGTCGTAGCGGGCCACCGACTCGCCCTTCTGGTTCGCCACGTCGGCGTCCCAGCGCACCTCGCCGTAGTCCTGGTCCTCGCGCGGCGTGATCTGCTTGACCGTCAGCGTCACGGTCAGCTGGTCGCCGGGGAACGTCGGCGTGAGGAACCGCAGGTTCTCCAGGCCGTAGTTGGCGAGCACCGGGCCCGGCTCCGGCGAGACGAAGAGACCGGCGGCGAACGACACGACGAGGTAGCCGTGCGCGACCCTGCCGCCGAAGAACGGGTTCGCGGCGGCGGCCTCCTCGTCCATGTGCGCGTAGAACGTGTCACCGGTGAACGACGCGAAGTGCTCGATGTCCTCCAGCGTCACCTCGCGCGGACCGGCCACGACCGTGTCGCCCAAGCGCAGTTCGGCCAGCGTCTTGCGGAACGGGTGCACGTCCGCCTCACGGCGAGGAGCACCCGTGACCCACCGGTTCGTGATGGCGGACAACGTGCGCGGGCTGCCCTGCACAGCCGTGCGCTGCATGTGGTGCAGCACGCCTCGCATGCCACCCATCTCCTCGCCGCCACCCGCGCGTCCCGGACCGCCGTGCACCAGCATCGGCAACGGCGACCCGTGCCCGGTCGACTCGCCCGCGTCCTCGCGGTCGAGCACCAGCAGGCGGCCGTGCCACGGCGCCACGCCGAGCACGACGTCCCGCACGAAGCCGGTGTCCGCAGACACGACCGAGCCGACCAGCGAGCCGGAGCCCCGTGCCGCCAGTGTCACCGCGTCCTCGACGGAGTCGTACGGCATCAGCGTCGAGACCGGCCCGAACGCCTCGACCTCGTGCGGCTGCACGGCGTCGGCGGCGGCGCGCAACAGCATCGGTGACATGAACGCGCCACGTTCGGCGTCGGCGTCCACAAGGGACAGCGGACCGTCGCCGTAGACGACGGACGCGTTCTCCCGCAACGCCTTCAGCGACCGCAGCACCTCCTCGCGCTGCTCCAGCCCGGCCAGCGCGCCCATCTGCACCGACTTGTCGGCGGGGTTGCCGACGACGACCTCGGCGAGCTTGGCCGACGTCGCCTCGGCCACCGCGTCGATCAGCGACGACGGCACGAGCGCACGCCGGATCGCGGTGCACTTCTGCCCGGCCTTCGTCGTCATCTCGGTGACGAGCTGCCCCACGAACAGGTCGAACTCGGGCGTGCCGGGCGTCGCGTCCGGGCCGAGGATCGAGCAGTTCAGCGAGTCGGCCTCGGCGTTGAACCGCACCGACGACCGGACGACGGCCTGGTGCGTGCGCAGGTGCTGCGCGGTCGAGGCGGACCCGGTGAACCCGACGAGGTCCTGCTCGGTCAGGTGGTCGAGCAGGTCGCCCGCCGAGCCGCAGACGAGCTGCAGCGACCCCTCCGGCAGCAGACCGGAGGCGAGCATCAGCTCGACCAGCTTCTCGGTGACGTAGGCGGTCTGGGACGCGGGCTTGATCAGCGACGGCACCCCGGCGATGAACGCGGGCGCGAACTTCTCGAGCGGGCCCCACATGGGGAAGTTGTAGGCGTTGATCTGCACCGCGACCCCGCGCAGGGGCGTGCAGATGTGCTGGCCGGCGAACGTGCCCCCGCGTCCGAGCGGCTCCAGGCCGCCGTCGACGAGCACCTTGTCGTTGGGCAGCTCGCGCTTGGCCTTGGACGCGTACCCGAGCAGCACGCCGAAGCCGCCGTCGACGTCGATCCACGAGTCGGACCGGGTGGCGCCCGACCGGGCGGACAGCGCGTACAGCTCGGCCTTGTGCTCCTTGAGGTACAGGCCGAGCGCCTTGAGCAGCTGCGCCCGCTGGTGGAACGTCAGCTCGCGCAACGCGGGCCCGCCGACCTCCCGGCCGTGCCGCAGCGCCGCCCCCATGTCGACGCCCGCGGACGAGATCCGGGCGATCTCCTCCCCCGTGACGGCGTCGTGCAACGGCGCGCCCTCCGCGGCCGGCGTGTGCCACCCGCCCGACACGTAGCTGCGCAGCAACCTCATCGCGCCACCCTTCTCCCGCCGGGGCCGATGGATCGTCATCGACCCGTCCAACTGGGAAAACTCCGGTTCCCGGAGCCCTCCGCACCGGCTGGCACGGTATCAGCCGACCGGCCCGGTGATCAGTGGCAGAGCAGTCGCGTCCGTCCGGACCTCCACACGCCGGAGATCTCCTCACAACAATTTCACGGATGTCGTGTCCCACCATTCCGTCTCAATTGAATCTATTGAGACGGAGGCCAAACAAGACGTTTGCGTGCCCGAAAGTTGACCGCTTCCTTAAGTCTTGGTTAACCTGAATTCCCGGGGGTTCAGAACGTCCTGTGAATTCGTTTGGAGGGAGAGCTGTTGGTGTTCACCGTAGACCCAAAGCTGCCCCTCTCTGTGGATCGTCGCAGCTCACAGCTGTCTTGAGCTGCGTTTGTCCGATTCCATCCGCTGACGCGTTGAAATCGTCGGGCCTCGCCATGCCCTGATTCCACGTCATTGCGACGCAACACACACCCGCTCCGGGCGGAGCACCCGAAAAGGCCCTCGTGCCCTTTCGGTCATCCCTCCGTGCCCGCTTGACCACCACGGAAGACGAACATGGCCATCAAAGGATCAACCTCCACGCCGGGGACGAGCGCACCGGCCGAGACCGGTCAGAACGACCCGCCGCCCGCCACGTCGTCTCCCGAACCGCAAGCGCCACCCGAGGCTTCGTCGCCCCCTCCCTCGCCGTCGTCGCCGCCTCCTCCCTCGCCGCCCCGTCCGCGCGGCACTCCCGGGCCCACCGGCAAGTCGGGGTTCCTGGTCGAGGAGTCGACCCTCACGGCACTCGGGCGGACCGCGGGCAACCTCGAGTCCGGCTACCGGGGCGTCAGCTCGAAGCTGGCGGGCCTGCACATGTCGTGGAACGCGCTCGGCATGATCGGCACGCCGTTCGTGGGCGCGCTGAACGGCTCCAACTCGAAGTCGGTCGACAACGCCACCAGCGCGGCGGACAGCTTCCGCAAGGTCCAGGACAACCTCAAGGCGACCGCCCAGACCTACCGCGACAACGACGCGAACATCGCGAAGCAGTTCAGCAAGTTCGAGCCGGACACCGACGGCGCCGCGTCGAAGGCCAGGAACCTCCCGTCCGGCACCCCGCCGGGCGGCACCACCTCCGCACCGGCACCGCAGGGCGGCCGGGTCAGCGACGCTCCCGACCTGCCCGGCACGACCACCACGGCAGGCACGACCTCCGCCCCCGCACCGCAAGGCGGCCGGGTCAGCGACGTCCCCGACCTGCCCGGCACGACCACCACGGCCGCGGCCCCCGCGCCCCCGCCCGCACCGCAAGGCGGCCAGGTCCCGCCGGTCCCCGGCTTCACCGGCGTCACCGCTCCCGCCGCCTCCGCCGGCACGCCACCACCGGCGGGCGGACAGGTCCGCGGCGCGCCGGACCTCACCGGCGCGACCAACCCCGCGGCCCACGGTCCCGCCGGTCCGGTGGGTGGCCCTGCGCCGGGCCCGCGTGGTGGCTGGCAGCCGCCCGGCGGGCGGGGTCCCGCCGTCGCACCGCCGGTCACCGACACCACCAACGTCACCGCCATGTGGCCACCGGCCGGGCCGCGGCCCGGCTCGACGCCCTACGTCCCCGGTGCCGCGGGCCCGACCCAGGGCATCTTCGCGCCGAACCCGCCCGCGGCGGACGCGCTGCGGCCGATCGCCGCGGCGGCACCTCCCACGCCGCCGCCACCACCCCGGCCGCAGCCGGTCGCGCCCCCGCCGGGGCCGAGCCCGCGTCCCGGTGGCGGCTGGCAGCCGTCCGCGGGGCCGGGTCCCGCCGCCCCGCAGTTCACCGACCCCTCCGCGGGGCCGCGACCGGGCCCCGTCCCCGGTTTCACGGGCCCGCCCCAGGGCACCTTCGCGCCGAACCGGCCGGGGGAAGACGTGCTGAAGCCGATCGGCGACGCGCAACCACCCACGGAGCCGCGTCCGCCGAAACCGGCACCGCCCGACCCCTTCGCTCCGCCGCCCACGCCTCCGCCCGTGAAACCGGTCCTGGCGCCGACGAACATCCTGGACCTGCTCGACCCGCGGGGTTATCCGGACGGCCACGGCCACGGGTCGCCCTCGGGGTACAAGACGGACGCGGCCTGGCCCGCCACGACGATCGACGGCAAGCCGTGGGCGGACCTGCAGAACCTCACTCCGGAGGAGAGCCGGAAGTGGATCGACAACCTCCGCAACGTCCTGGCCTCCAAGCCGGACGGCGCGTTCTTCTGGTCCGGCAACATCTTCGACTCCGAGGGCAACCGGATCTCGGTGATGAACGAGGCGGAGTACATGGCGAAGGCCGACGGGCGCAACACACTCGAGGGCACGCTGGACGACAGGGCCATCAAGCTGCCCGGCTGGGGCAACACCTCGCCCGAGGGCAAGGCCGTGTGGGACAGCGTCTCCGCGAGCCTCGCGCACGGTGCCAGCGGTGACGTCTACGTGCTGCTCGGCCCGACGCGGCGGCCCGACAACGTCTTCCACATGACGGAGTTCCCGATCCTGCAGCAGAACCCCAACGTGTCGCGGGTCGTCGCCATCGACGTGCTGACCAAGGAGGAGACGGTGATCTTCTCCCGGTAGCGGTGCCCGGCCGAGCCGATCGCGATCGGCTCAGCCGGAGCCTCACGTCAGACGATCTCCCACGACACGTTGATGATGCCCACCGCGGTGCTGGCGAAGTACGCGAACGCCGGTTGGCTGAGGTCGATCTTGTTGCTCGGGCAGCTCGGGCACTTGTCCTTGATCGGCACGGTGATGGTGCGGCCGTTGTGGGTGACCCGGATGGACTTGCGGCACAGCGGGTCGTTGTTCGGGTTGGGCGACGTCCACAGCGCGGCCGGGGCGGCGACCAGCCATTCCGTCGCCGCGTTGATCTGGGTGCCGCAGGCGCCGTAGCCCGCGTCGTTGTAGTAGCTCGCGGTGCCGTTGACGGCGGACGCGGTGCCGGTGAAGACGAGTGAGAGCGCGGCGGCCGACGCGAGCGCGCCGAGAGCCTTGAGCGTGTGCTTCATGGGTTTCCTCTCAAAGGCAGGGGCTGAGAGCGGCGGTCAGCTGAAGGTGACCGTGAAACCGGCGCAGTTCGAGCACTGGAAGACGGTCTGGTTGCCCGGCTCGGTGTCCTGTTTGGACCACGCGTAAGCCTTGGGGCACCGGGCTTTGATGGTGTTGCTGTAGTCGGTCGGCGCGTCCCGGTTCGGGTTGACGCAGTTGACGCGCTGCCCGTTCGGCCCGTACTTCACGTACGCGGGGTTGCAGTACGGCAGCAGGTTCTCGGTGCAGCCGGCTGTGCTGCACGACGTGGAACCCGGCGGTATCACCGGGTTGATCGGGGTGATCGAGATCGGTACCGAGAACGCGTTGACGTAGCTGACGTTGTACCAGGGCGCCAGGCTGTCCCGGGTGTCGAAGTTGAACTCGGCGAGGCTCGCGGGCTGGTCACCCAGCACGCACCGGTCGGCGTAGACGCCGCAGTCGCCCACCGCGCAGCGGAAGTCGACGCCGGAGGTGCCCGTGCAGTGCTGCCGGGCGAAGAACTTGCCACGCCAGTGGCCGGGCGAGGCCGTCTCGGGGATGGTGATGGTCGCGGACCCGCCGGCGGCGATGGTCGGCAAGCCGGTCAGGGCGCGCGAGCCGTCGGCGTTGACGGTGGCGCCGATCCAGATCGTCTGGCCGGTCCTGTTGACGAACGTGACCCTGTGGTCGATCGCCGCGTTCGCCACCGGCGCGGTGACCCCCGCGAGCGCGAACACGAGCGCGAACAGCGCGGTGACCCAGCGGAGTGCTCTCCCGGGCATCTGCGAGCTCCTTCCTGCGAGACCGGTGCGGTCGCACCGGATGTCGTCAGGACCCCACCATCACTCGCTGTGCTCGTTCGTGTCTTCACGGTGAGTCCGCAAAGTTTCAGCGGTGCTCGCCCGCGGCCGGGAACCACCGGCTGCCCCGCAGCTCGCGCCGGCCGGAGAGGCCGAGCTTGCGGTACACCCGCGTCAGGTGCAGCTCCACGGTCCTGGTCGCCATCGCGAGCCGTGCCGCGATCTGCCTGGTGCTCAGCCCGAGCCGCACCAGCCGCGCCACCTCGGCCTCGGCGGCCGTCAGCACCGGTGCCCGGCCGTGGGCCTCGGCCGCCCGCAGCGCTTCGTCCGCCCGCCGAACGAGCACCGTGAGGCCGGCGTCGGCGGCCACCGCGCGGGCCCGGCGGTGGACCTCGCCCGCCGCGGCCTCCTTGCCGTGCTCGCCGAGGAGGTCCCCGTAGTCGCACAGGACCGCCGCGAGGTCCGCTCTGGCGTGTGCCAGCTCCAGCAGGCGGATCGCGCGTTCGCAGGCGGCGAGGTCCTCACCGTCGCGCGGTCCTGTCCTCGCGACCGCCGCCAGGCTGACGCCGAGGGCCCTGGGCTCGCCCCACCGGACCGCGGCGGCGTGCTCCTCCCCTGCCAGGCGGGCGGCCTGCTCGTGCTCGCCGCAGGCCAGCGCGGCCCGTGCGGCGTTGGAGCGCCACGGCACGACGGCGGGGTTGACGATGCCGTTCGCCAGCAACGCCCGCCCGGACGCGAGGTGTCCGGCGAGGGCGTCGCGCGGACGGCCCAGTGCCAGCGCCACCTCCGCCGCGGCCTCGACCGGGAACGGGTCGCCGGAAGCCCGCTCTTCCTCGCACAGCACCGCTTCCGCTGCGCGGGGGTCGCCGTCCGCGATGAGGTCCTGGACCGTCCAGAGCAGCACGAGCGACCGGTGCGCGGTCCTGATGCCGTTGCGCCGCAACCGGGCCAGCAACGTCGAACAGCGCGCGAGGTCGCCCGTGCGGCGGGCGACACAGGCCCGGCCGAGCAACGCGATCTCCGTGGCCACCGGGTCACCGCGCTCCAGCAGGGCGAGGCTGTGCGCGTCGGCGGCGACCAGTTCCCCTGCGCAGACCAGCGTCCCCAACGCACGTGACACGCACGCGGCCGTCGCCCCGCAGGCGGGGCTCGCCAGCGCCTGCTCCGCCGACTCGACGGCGTCTGTCCAGTTCTCCCCCGCGGCGAGCAGGCCGGAGGCGACGGCTGCGGGGCAGTCGTGGCCCGGCTCGGCGGACCAGACCGCGAACAGGCCGTTCACGCCGACGGGACGTACGCCCGGCGCAGCCCCGGCCTCCCGGCCACGCCCATCTTGCGGTAGACGGCGGTGAGGTGGAACTCGACGGTGCGCAGCGTGAGGTGCAGCTCGGCGGCGATCTCGCGGTTCGACTTCCCCGCCCGTGCCAGCCGGGCGACCCTGCGCTGCTGGTCGCTGAGCGCGGACTCGCCGTCGTTGCGCAGCAGCCGGCACGTCAGGTCCTCGGCCTCGCTGGTCCACTGTGGACAGCACGCTGCCGCAGCGGCTTCGCGCAGGGACCGGGTGTGCTCACGGGCCCGTCCCACCTCGCCGCGGGCGAGCAGGAGCTGTGCCAGGTCGTGCCGCGCCCGCAGGACCTCGTCGGCGGTCGCCGCCAGGTCCAGGTGGGCGAGGGCTTCCTCCAGCCGCACGTCGTCACCGCCGCGAGCGAGGGCACCGGCGTGCAGGGCGAGCCCGGCCGCCCGCGGCGCGCCCCACCGCCTGGCGGCGACCAGGTCCTTGTCGGCGCAGATCCGGGCGAGCACGTGGTCCTCCGCGGCGGTGGCCGCCAGCGCTGCCGCCGACCGCCACGGCAGCACGGCCGGGTTGACGACACCGGAGCGGGCGAGCCGCTGCCCGCAGCCGAGGAGCTCGTCCAGCGCCGCCACGGCCCGTCCCTCGGCGAAGAGCAGTCTGCCCGAGGCGAAGAGCAGCTCGGCCTCGTCGGGGTGTCCCCCGGCCGGGCCCCGGTCCTCCAGGACGACGCGCGCCCGTCTCAGCTCACCGGTCTCGACGAGCGCCTGCACCAGCCACGCCGTGGCGACGACGCGCAGCCGTGGGCGGACGCCCCTGCCCAGGGCGCAGTCGAGCAGCCGGGCCGCCGCGCACGGGTTGCGGCGCCGCAGCATGATCCGGGCGCCGAGGACGTCGTGCACGTCCCTGCCGTACCGATGGGCGGAGCACGCCCAGTGCCGGTGCGCGGTGGTGACCTCGTCGGCGTGCGTCAGGACGAGCACCGCCCGCCAGAACGTGCCGACGTCGAGCGAGTCCACGGATCTCAGCACGTGCCGGGCGGTGTCCGCGGCCTCCGTCCTGCCGGTGCCGCGGTGCGCCGCCCGCAGAGCGTCGAGCACCGCCACCCGCGCACCGGCCGCGCGCTCCGGTTCCCCCTCCGGCAGGTCCGCTTCTTTCCATCGTCCATTTCGGATCAATTCGGAACGGGCGCGGCGAACCCCGTCGAGCTTGCTGTCGTTCGTCACTTCGGCGGCGCCTTTCCCTGCTCTGACCACACCGGAGCACAAGTCCACCAATTGATACGCAGCACGCCTTTCAATCGGCGTCGGTCCAGCGCAGAGCCCCTGCCGGCCCGCGATGGACCCACCGCACAACGACGGCTACATGGTCTGGACCATACCGGCAATGGCGGCTCTCGTGAACAGTCGCCGAGTGATTGTCGACACCCGGTCCGCGCCCGTTTCCGAAGATTTTCCGGAAGACCTCGCACATTCCAGCAGCAGCGAAAGAAATGTCTTGTTCTGTCATCGCCGACCCGGACTCGGTGCACGGCGTTTGCCCGCGGGTCCCGCGCAGGGGGAACATCGGCGGGGTGGACGAACTGCGCGCGCTGATCTCCAAACACGCCGGCTCCGGCCCGGCCACGCCGATCCCCGACGTCGTCGTCTCCAGGATCACCGCGGGCGGCACGCAGGAGTGGTCGATGACCGGCACGATCCTCGCGTTCGTCGCCCAGGGCCGCAAACGCATCGCGCTGGGCGACCGCATCCACGACTACCGGGCGGGCCAGTACCTGGTCGCCTCGGTCGACATGCCGATCACCGGCACCTGGATCGGCATCCGCCCCGGCGAGCCCGCGCTCGGCATCGGCCTCGTCCTGCGCCCGGAGCAGATCGCCGAGCTGCTGCTGAGCGCCGGCCAGCCGAAGGAGACGGGCACCCCGGAGGGTCTCGCGGTCAGCGACGCCACCCCGGAGCTGACCGACGCCGTGACCAGGCTGGCCCGCCTGCTCGACCGGCCGCGCGACGCCCGCGTGCTCGCGCCGCTGGTCAAGCAGGAGATCCTCTGGCGGGTGATGACGGGCCCCCAGGGCGCCGTCGTCCGCCAGCTCGGCGTCCGGGACAGCAGCCTCAGCCACATCGCCAGGGCGGTGAGGTGGATCAGGGACAACTTCGCCGAGTCGTTCAAGGTCGGGAACGTCGCGCGGATCGCCGGCATGAGCGAGTCGGCGTTCTACCGCAACTTCCAGGCCGTCACGGCGATGACGCCGATCCAGTTCCAGAAGCAGATCCGGTTGCAGGAGGCGCGGTTGCTGCTGGCCACCACGAGGGACGTGACCAGCGTCAGCCACCGCGTCGGCTACGAGAGCCCGTCGCAGTTCAGCCGCGAGTACCGGCGCCAGTTCGGCACCTCGCCGAGCAGGGACGCCGCCGTCAGGCTGGAACCCGCGATCTGACGTGCAGGTAGACCGCGCGCACCTCCAGGGTGCGCTCGACCTTCTCCAGCACGGGCGCGAAGAACCGGTGCCGGTGCTCGGCGTCGCTCATCGAGATGACCGAGAAGTACATGCTGCCGAACGCGGCGAACAGCGTGGCGTTGCGCAGCATCGCCGACGGCACGCCGGGCACCAGCGACATCTGCGCCGGTGCCCCGATCCACTGCTCGGCGATGGCGGGCGTGACGACGATCAGGCCGAGCACCACGAAGAACGCGAACAGCCCGAGCCCGACCACCGCGGCCTGCACGAGCTGCCTGGTCGCGAGCATCACCAGCAGGTTGCGCAGCTGCCTGCCGTTCAGCCGCCCGGCGGTCAGCGCCTCCGGCACGTCCACCCCGGCCAGCGGCGTGCCCGCGCAGGCGCGTTCGAGCACCTCCGGCCGCAGGTCCTGCTCGACCCTGCCGATCTCCTCGCGCAGCCGGGCCGCCGCGGCCAGCACCGTGATCGAGGCGAACAGCAGCACCACGAGGCTCACCCGCGGCCACCGCAGCTGGTTCATCGCCTGCCACAGCTCGCCGGTGAAGAACAGGAACAGCGTCACGAACAGCATCGGCGGCAAGGCCCTGCCGAGCAGGTGCAGGCTGTTGCGCAGGTCCGCGATCACGTGCCGGACGGCCGCGCGCAGCAACGCCCCCAGCCCGTAGGTGGTGGCCAGCGTCGTCGCCATGAACGCGAGCCCGAAGAACAGCACGAACAGCACCAGCGCGCCCCACACCGAGGCGGGCTGCTCGCCACTGGCCGGAGCGGTGACCTTGCTGTCGATGAGGTACTGCACCGTCGGCGTGATGACCGGCATCGCCGCGTAGGCGACCAGGACGAGCGCGGTCGTGCGCGGCGAGAAGACCGGCATGCGCCGCCCGAACACCGAGAGCAGCACCCAGGCGGCCGCCACCACCGCCACGACCAGGCCGAGCAGCACCCACCGCGACAGCCCCGACGACTGCTGCAGCACCAGCCACGCCAGGCTGCCCACGGCGACGAACGCGAGCGCGGGCATCATCCGCGGCAGCACGTGGGACCGGAAGCCGTAGCCCTCGATCATCGTCGGCGCCCCCTGCCGGACGAACCACTGCTCGGTCCGCCGCACCAGTGCCGAGGAACCCATGCCGCGGATCATGCCGCACGGGCGGGGTCCCCCGGCGTGGCACCGGTCAGCCGCGCAGCTCGGGGAACTGGTCGTCGCGCCACTCCAGCGCCCGTTCGGCGGTCTCCTGCTCCCGTGCGCGCAGGTCGACGCGCCGGATCTTGCCGGAGACCGTCTTGGGCAGCTCGTAGAACTCCAGGCGGCGGATCCGCTGGAACGGCGCCAGGTTCTCGCGGGCGTGCCGCAGGATCGCGAGCGCGGTGTCGCGGTCCGGCTCCCAGCCCGCGCTCAGCGCCACGTACGCCTTCGGCACCGCGAGCCGCAGCGGGTCCGGTGACGGGACGACCGCGGCCTCCGTGACGGCCGGGTGCTCGATCAGCACGCTCTCCAGCTCGAACGGCGAGATCTTGTAGTCCGACGCCTTGAACACGTCGTCGGTCCGCCCGATGTAGAACAGGTAGCCGTCCTCGTCGCGGCTCGCGATGTCGCCCGTGTGGTAGTAGCCGCCGGCCATCGCCTCGGCGTTGCGCTCCTCGTCGCCGAAGTAGCCGACCATGAGCGACATCGGCCGCCGGGCCAGGTCGACGCAGATCTCGCCCTCCTCGGCCGGCTCGCCGGTGACCGGGTCGACCAGCACGACGGGCACCCCCGGCAGCGGCGTCCCCATCGAGCCGAGCTTCACCTGCGCGCCCGGCACGTTCCCGACCGACAGCGTGGTCTCGGTCTGCCCGAACCCGTCCCGCAGCGTGAGGCCCCACTGCTGCCGGACCTGCTCGACGACCTCCGGGTTGAGCGGCTCCCCCGCCGCCACGACCTCGCGCAACGACCCCGGCCCGCCGCTCAGGTCGGCCTTGATCAGCATCCGCCAGACGGTCGGGGGCGCGCAGAACGTCGTGACGCCCTTGTCCCTGAGCTGGCGCAGCAGCGCGGCGGCGTCGAACCGGGTGTAGTTGTGGACGAAGATCGTCGCTTCGGCGATCCACGGCGCGAAGAAGCAGCTCCAGGCGTGCTTGGCCCAGCCGGGCGAGCTGATGTTGAGGTGCACGTCGCCGGGCCGCAGGCCGATCCAGCGCATGGTGGTGAGGTGACCGGCCGGGTAGGACACCTGGGTGTGCTCGACGAGCTTCGGCCGGCTGGTGGTGCCGGAGGTGAAGTAGAGCAGCAGCCGGTCGTCCGCCTTCGTCTCCGGGTGCGGCAGCGGGTCGTCCGGCGCCTGCTCGGAGTCGGTGTAGTCGAGCCAGCCCTGCGCCGTGCCGCCGACGGCGATGCGCACCGGCCCTTCCGCGAACTTGCCCGCCTCCCGCACGCCCGCGATGACGTGCCCCACCGCCCCGCGCTCCAGCCGGTCCACGAGGTCGTTGGGGCCGAGCGCGGTCGTGGTCGGCATGATGACCGCGCCGAGCTTCATCACGGCGAGCATCGACTCCCACAGCTCGACCTGGTTGCCCAGCATGATCATCACGCTGTCGCCCTTGCCGACGCCGTGCGCGGCGAGCCAGTACGCCACCCGGTTCGACCGGCGGCGCATCTCGTCGAACGTGTAGGCGCGCTCCGACCCGTCCTCCTCGACGAGGTGCAGCGCCGTGGTCTCGTTGCCCCCGGCGATGACGTCGAACCAGTCGTGGGCCCAGTTGAAGCCGTCGCCGCCGAAGTTCGGCCAGCTGAAGTTCTCCGGGTCGGCGAGCATCAGGTCGCGCGCCGCGCGGTAGGTGTCGTGACTGGACATTCCCAGAGAGTGAGGAGGATGACGTCCCCCGGTATACCCCCGGACGGGGGTGTACCCCTTTTCGAGGGTGCTGACGTGAGCGAGACTGCGAAGGTGCTGCCAGAACGATTCCTGGCGCTGCTTCCGCAACGCCTGGACATGCTCCGCCGTGCCACCGGGTTGCCCGTCGTGTTCGGCGGCGCCGTCTCGCCCGGCCGGGGTCTGGTGCTGAGCAACTTCTTCGGCACGGCCGGTAACTCGCTGAACGGGCTGCGCATCGCCGCGGGCCGCGGCCTGGGTGGAACGGCCATCGCGATGGGCACGGCGGTGCGCGTGAACGACTACGCGTCCACCCGTGCGATCACCCACGAGTTCGACCAGATGGTGGTCGTGGACGAACGCCTGACCTCGGTGTTCGCCTATCCGGTGACGGTGCGCGGCGCGGTGTGCGGCGTGCTCTACGGGGCCGTGCGCGGACAGACGACCGTCGGTGACCGGTCGATCAGGACGGCCGCCGCCATCGCACAGGGCTTCGCGGGGGACCTGGACATGCCTTCTTTGCACACTCAGGCCGCCCTCAGGGAGCTTTCCGAGGTGGCCAAGCTCGTCCGCGACCCGGTGTTGCGCGAGCGCCTCCGCAAGGTGCACCGCGACCTGGGCGGCGAGGCACCGGTGGCGGTCCCCACCGGACTGACGCCGCGGGAGCTCGACACGCTGCGGCTGGCCGCGGTCGGCGCGTCGAACCGGGAGATCGCCGCCGAGCTCGGGTTGAGCGCCGAGACCGTCAAGGCGTACCTGCGCGGCGCAATGCGCAAGCTCGGGGTGCACAACAGGACCGCCGCTGTCCACGCGGCGAGGTCGACGGGAGCGCTCTGACCGTCCCTGCGCGACTCTCGCCGGTGGGGTTCAGCGGTCAGGCGGCCACGAGCTGCGGCTCTTCCGCCGCACGCCGCGACGAGGCCCAGGCCAGCCACACGCAGCCGACGAGCACCAGCACACCGTGCACGATCCGGACGGCGGGCGGGGTGAAGAACTGCGGCAGGAACAACGCGAACCCCGCCGCGAACAGGACCGCGGGCGCGGTCCGCAGCTTCAGCGCGACGAGCACCGCGGCGACTCCCATCGTCACGAGCCCGGCGCCGAAGGTCGTGATGGCGAACGGGTTGTAGCGGACCGCCTCGGCCAGTTCGAGGACGTTCGGCTGGGTGGCGAGCTCGTGCAGCGCGAAGTCCTCCGCGCCGTAGTAGGGCAGCGTGAGCCCGGCGCCGACCCAGAACGTGACCGCGGCGGTGCGGTGGACCTCCAGCAGCGCGATCGGCACCAGGATGAAGCCGATCATGGCGAAGAGGTGCGAGAGGACCCACGCCTGCGACCCCATCGCGGCCGCGGCGCCCTGGGCGGTTGTCTCGTCCTCCCACGGCCGCAGCAGCGGGTAGAGCAGGAACAGCAGGCCGGCGGCGGTGAGCGTCCACTTCATGACTTCCCCCTGAGATCGTCGAGATACATCCGGATGAGCTGGTCGTAGGTGTCGTCGAGGCCCTCCGGCAGCCCGAAGCCGCCCTCCGCCTCGATGGACGCGAAGCCGTGCACGATCACCCGCAGTCGTCGCGTGGCGTGGACGGCCTCCGAGCCCTCCAGTCCGTAGCCGCGCAACGTCGCGAACATGACCTCCATGAGCTTCCTGCCCGCGGCGCCCTGGATCTCGTCGTGCAGCGGGTCCACCGGAACGGCCGAGTAGCGCTTCGGGTGCCGCACGACGTACGCGCGGTAGGCGTGCATCAGCGCCGTGACGGCCTCGTCGCCGGACAGTCCCAGCACCGCGTCGGTGAACCACTCGGTCATGTTCTCCAGCACCCGCACGCCGACGTGCGCCCGCAGCTCGGCGAGGCTCGCGACGTGCTTGTAGAGCGAGGGCGCGGCGACACCGGTCCGGGTGGCGACGGCGGCGAGCGTGAGCCCTTCGACGCCGTGTTCGTCGACCAGGTCCAGTGCGGCGTCCACGACCTTGGCGGGAGTGAGACGGTTTCGAGCAACCATAGCTGTGAAGCTAATGCCATTAGCTTCTCTCGTCAAGCCGACGAAGTGGTCTGAACCTGTGGCACACCCCAGCGCTGTCATCGACGAGTTGAGACGCCCCGAACTCGCTGGTCAGGAGCTGGATTCCTTGAGAGCGCTCTCATACGCCAAAAAGATGAAAAGGTTTACACGTTGACCGGGGGTCACGGCGTGGCAACACTTCTGAACCACTGGGCGCAACAACTAAACACCCGGAAAGGTCGGTTCGATGCTTCGACGCATCGGGACGGGCCTCGCCGCCGCCGTCATGGTGGCCGCGGGGATCACCGTTGCCACCACCAGCCAAGCTCCCCCTGCCAACGCGGCGGTGACCTGGGCCGACGAGTTCAACGCTCCCGCCGGCACCGGTGTCGACGGCAGCAAGTGGCAAATGGAAGTGGGCAACAACAACGGCAACAACAAGGAACACCAGTGGTACCAGTCGGGTACCTCGAACGCGGCGCACGACGGCCAGGGCAACCTGGTCATCACCGCCAAGCGCGAGAACCCCGGCAACTACCAGTGCTGGTACGGGCGGTGCCAGTACACCTCCGCCCGCATCAACACCGCGGGCAAGTTCACCCAGACCTACGGCCGGTTCGAAGCGCGCATGAAGATGCCGCGCGGCCAGGGGATCTGGCCCGCGTTCTGGATGCTCGGTGCCGACATCAACACCGGGAACCCGTGGCCGGGCTCCGGTGAGATCGACATCATGGAGTTCCTGGGACACCAGACGAACACCGTGTACGGCACCATCCACGGCCCCGGCTACAGCGGCGGCGGTGGCCTGTCCCACCAGTACAACGGCCCGAACTTCGCCGACGGCTTCCACACCTTCGCCGTCGACTGGCGACCCGGCGAGATCGTCTGGTCCGTCGACGGCCAGGTCTACGGCCGCAAGACGGAGGCCGACCTCGGTGGCCGCCAGTGGGTCTTCAACAAGCCGTTCTTCATCGTCATCAACCTCGCGGTCGGTGGCGAGTGGCCCGGCTACCCCGACGGCAGCACGACGTTCCCGCAGCAGCTCGTGATCGACTGGGTCCGCGTCTCCAACGACACGCCGTCCGGCGGCGGTGGTTCGGAGATCCGCGGCATCGGCGGCAAGTGCCTCGACGTGGCGTGGGCGAACACCGCCAACGGCACGCCGGTCCAGGTCGTCGGCTGCAACGGCAACACGGCCCAGAAGTGGAGCCGTCCCGGCGACGGCACGATCCGCGCACTGGGCAAGTGCCTCGACGTGAGCGGCAGCGGCACCTCGAACGGGACAGTGGTCCAGCTGTGGGACTGCAACGGGACGGGTGCGCAGCAATGGGTCGTCACCGGAGCCAAGGACATAGTCAACCCCCAGGCCAACAAGTGCCTGGACACGGTGGGCGGCTCCGCCAACGACGGAACGAAGACCCACATCTGGGAGTGCCTCGGCGTCTCCAGTCAGAAGTGGACGGTCTGATGTCTCTCCCCGTCGGGCCGGCCACGGTCTGACGGGGAGCACCACCTCGATGGACGCGAACCTCCCGGGTTCGCGTCCATCGTCGTCTCAGGCGAGCAGCCGGGCCACGGCCCAGTCCTGCACCGCGACGCCGACCGACTTGAACACCGTCCGCCCCTGCCGCAACGGCGGGTTCCCCAGCGCCGCGCCGAGCTCGACGAGCGCCTCCAGCCGCAGCACGCCCGACCGCACCGCCCGGATGATCTCCCCCGCCTCGCTCAGCGCCGCCTCGACCTGGTCCACCACGACGACCTCGGCGGTCGCCAGCAGCTCCTGCGGCAGCTCCCGCATCACCGGCCGGTACGACCCGATCGCGTTGACGTGCACCCGTTCCTTCAGCGCGTCGCACGAGAACAACGGCACCGTCGACGCCGTCGCGCAGCACACGACGTCGGCGCTGTCGACGGCATCCTCCGCGCCGCTCGCGACGTCCATCACCGTGTCCGGCAGCTCGTCGCGCAGCCCCTCCAGCAACGCCTCCGCCTTGCCGGGGTTGCGGTTGAACACGACGAGCTTCTTCAACGGCCGCACCGCGTGCACCGCCCGGACCTGGTCCGCCGCCTGCGCCCCGGCACCCAGCAGCGCGAGGTGCGACGCGTCCTCCTCGGCCAGCAGGTCCGTCGCCACGCCGACGACCGCACCGGTCCGCAGCGTGGTGAGCGGCACCGCGTCCGTGACGAACTGGCCTCCCGGGTGCGAGTAGACGAGCGTGCCGGTGATGACCGGGTCCCGCTCGAGTTCGATGCTGACCACCTTCACGGCCGTCGACGCGGTCGGCCGGTGGTGCACCGCCATGACGAGGGACCGGCTGTCGCCGAAGGCGTGCCGCGGCGGCAGGTCGAACTCACCCGCCGTCAGCCCGGCGAACGCCTCCCTGACGGCAGCGATCGCTGCGGGCATGGTCATGGTTCGGATGGTAACGACCGGGTGAAATTCCCGGCGCACCACGGCTGACCTCCCCCGTTCCGGTGGCACAACGATCGGCCACCGATGGAATGGACGAACTCCAAGCCACACCATCAGAACCGTGAAGTTTCGTTGGACGCCCCACGAGGGGCAGCGTCACGCCATCCGCGACGAGCCGGCCGGAGGACAGCTCCTCGAGACGTTGTGCGGCCACCCGTTCGAACCCCACCAGCTCAGCCTGTGGCGGGACAAGATCGTGTGGCCGACCTGCCGGGCGTGCGACGGCATCTGGCGCGAGAGCGAGGGGATCCTGCCATGGCCACGGAAGTCCTGACGGAGGACCTCCTCCGCTTCTCCCTGCAACGGCTGTCACGCGAGGTGGTGAAGACCTGTCCCCAGTTCGGTGAACTGCTCGCGCAGAACCTGTTGCGCACGTGCGGTCTCGTCCCCGATCCGGAACGGGCCGCGCACTACCGCGAGCTGGGCACGTTGCTCCTCGGCCTCGGCCGGTTGTACCTGGACGAGGCCGACGTGCTCACGTCGGTGGAGCAGCCGCCCGCTCGTTAGGCGGATCTTCACCGGCCGGGGCTAGGTTCCGCGGTGTGACGAGACGTGCACTCGCGGTGATCCTCGCCGCCGCCCTGCTGACTCCCGTTCCTCCCGCTCGCGCGGACATCACCCGGCGCATCGAGACGGAGCGGACCGAGCAGCCGGTCGCGCCCGGCGTCACGCTCAGCTCGTTCGACTGGTACGAGGAGGACAGCTGGATCCGCGGCGACGCGCTCGCGGTCGACCTCACCCTGGCCCAGGCCGGGTACGTCGACCCGGGCGAGGTCGCGCGGGCCGCTCCGCTGTCCTCCCAGGCCACCAGGGCCGTCGCGGTGGTCAACGGCGACTTCTTCGACATCGGCAACAGCAACGCGCCCGAAGGCGTCGGAATCCAGGACGGCGTCCTGCGCAAGTCGGGGCACGGACGCGCGGCGGGCATCGACGCGGCGGGCGTCGGCAGCGTCATGGAGACGTTCTTCGAGGGCACGCTCAACGGGACGCACGAGCTGACACAGCTCAACAGCGCGCGCATCGACGTGGACGGCATCGGAGTCTTCAACCCGTTGTGGGGCACGTACAGCCGAGCGCGCGCGACTCAGGGCGCCACCAACACAGCGGAGGTGCTCGTCGTGGACGACGTCGTCCAGGAGGTGACGACGCCAGGCGACAAACCCATCGGCGGGTACGCGCTCGTCGGCCGTGAGAAGGGCGCGGACGTGCTCAAAGCGCTCAAACCCGGCGACCGGGTCGACGTCACCTACCGCAACCGCACCAGCGACGGCAGCACCCCCAGGACGGCCATCGGCGGTCGGCAGCTGCTGGTCGACGACGGCAGGAACGTCGCACCGGACGACGCGGTGCACCCGCGCACCGCGGTCGGGTTCTCCCGGGACGGCAAGAGGATGTTCCTGCTGACCGTCGACGGACGGCAGGGTGAGCACCTGCCGGGCCTGGACCTCCGCGACCTCGCCGACGCGATGATCGAGCTCGGCGCCCACAACGCCCTCAACCTCGACGGCGGCGGCTCGTCGACGATGCTCGCCCGCGAACCCGGCACCACGAAGCTCAGGACCGTCAACACGCCCTCCGACGGCGTGGAGCGCCCCGTCGCGAACGGGCTCGCGCTGTACGCGCCCGCCGGTTCCGGCCGCCTCACCGGGTTCGACGTCCGCACGGTCAGCGACCGCGTCTTTCCCGGCATGACCAGGAGGATGACCGTCCGCGCCCACGACGAGACGTACGGCCCGGCGTCCGGCGGCCACCTCAGCCGCGCGACCGGCGGCTGGGCGATCGGCGACACCTTCCACGCCGGGTCACGCCCGGGACCGGCGTCGTTCACCGCGTCGAGCGGCGGCACGTCGAGGACCGCCGAGCTCACCGTGCTGGGCGAGCTGGCGAGGCTGGCCCCCGCCGAGCCGCGGATCGCGCTCCGCGAGGGCGAGTCGAAGCCGTTGCGCGTCAACGGCTTCGACGCCAGGGGGTTCGGCGCCCCGCTCGAACGCGCCGACCTCGACCTCCGCTACGACCGCGAGGTCGTCCACGTCACCCCGGATCTCCAGGTCCAGGCCCTCAAGCCGGGTGCCACCACGGTCACGGTGCTGGCCGGCGGGAAGGAGACCCGGCTCGCGGTCACCGTCGGCGCCGAGGAGGTCCCGCTCGCCACGTTCGACAACGCTCCACAGTGGACCTTCGGCTCGGCGAGGGCGACCGGGTCGGTCGCACCGGAGCCCGCCGGGCACACCGGGCAGGGGCTGCGGCTGGGCTACGACTTCACCCGCTCGACCGGGACCCGGACCGCGTACGCCGTGCCGCCGGAGCCGATCCAGGTCGGCGGGCAACCCCTGTCGCTCGCCGCCTGGGTCCTCGGCGGCGGCCGGGGTGAGTGGACCGCGTTCACCGTCGTGGACGCGGCAGGCCGGTCGCGGGCGCTCTACGGCCCGTACGTCACCTGGGAGGGCTGGCAGCGGATCGAGGTGCCGGTGCCACCGGAGCTGGAGTTCCCCGTCCAGGTCACCAGGTTCACCGCGATCGAGACCAAGGCGGACCGCTCCTACACCGGTGAGCTCGTCGTCGACGACGTCACCGCGCACGTGCCGCCCGCGGTCGCCCTGCCCCCGGCACCGGTCCCGGAGGCGGACGTGATCGGCCCGGCGCGGGGCTGGACGTTCGCCGTCATGTCCGACGCGCAGTTCGTCGCCCGCGACCCCGACAGCGACCTGGTGCGGTCCGCGCGCAGGACGCTGCGCGAGATCAGGGCGTCCGGGGCCGAGTTCGTCGTGGTCAACGGCGACCTGGTCGACGAGGCGTCCCCCGCGGACCTCGCGCTGGCGCACCGGGTCCTCGACGAGGAGCTGGGCGGCTTTCCCTGGTACTACGTGCCGGGCAACCACGAGATCATGGGACCGGGGACGATCGAGAACTTCCGCCGCGAGTTCGGCGTCACCCACCGCACGTTCGACCACAGGGGCACCCGGTTCGTGCTGCTCGACTCGTCGACCGGGACGCTGCGCGGCGGCGGCCTCGGCCAGGTGGAGATGCTGCGCACGGCGTTGCGGACCACGAAGGGCCAAGCCGTCGTGCTGATGCACCACCCGCTCGACGACCCGACACCCGCGCGCACGAGCCAGCTGTCCGACCGGCTGGAAGCCGCCTACCTGTACCGCCTGCTGTCCGAACGGGACGGGCCCACGACGTTCGTCGGCGGCCACGCCGGCGGCTTCCACGCGTCCACAGTGGACGGTGTGCCGCACGTCGTCAACGGCAACTCCGGCAAGGCACCCGCCGACCCGGACGGGTTCACCGGCTGGACGCTCTTCGGCGTCGATGCCGGGACGGTGAGCGCCGAGGTGCGGCCCCACGTGGACGCGCTCCAGGTGCACGCGCCCGCGCAGCTGAGCCCCGGCGCGCGGGAAACGGTTGCGGCCACGGTGAAACAGGGAACGCGGACGGTTCCGGTGCGGTACCCGATACACGTGGTGTGGCAAGGGTCACGCGGCCTGCACATCGGTGACCCGTCGGGGCTGCGGCCGTGGCACGTGGCGCGGTTCGACCACGACTCGGGTGTCCTCATCGGAGTCCGGCCTGGTCAGGTCACCCTGTCCGCCACCGTGAACGGGGTGCGCGGCACCGCCGAGGTGCGGATCGGCCCGCGTTAGGCCGCGTGGGCCGGTCTGGGTGAGTGCGATGTGAGGCGGTGGGGGAAGATAGGGGTCATGACCTCCGCCGACAACGGTTTCGCCGACCTGGGGCTGCGGCCCGACATCCTCAACGCACTCACCACGCTGGGCTACGAGGAGCCGACGCCGATCCAGAGTGAAGCGATCCCGCCCCTGCTCGCGGGCAGCGACCTGCTCGGGCAGGCCGCCACGGGCACCGGCAAGACGGCGGCGTTCGCGCTGCCGCTGCTCGAACGCGTCGCCGACCGCATCGGCAAGGGCGAGAAGCCCCTCGCGCTCGTGCTGGCGCCCACCCGTGAACTGGCGGTGCAGGTCTCCGAGGCGGTGCACCGCTACGGCCGCCACATGGGAGCACGCGTGCTCCCGATCTACGGCGGCCAGCCGATCGGGCGACAGCTGCGCGAGCTGTCCCGCGGCGTCGACGTGGTGGTGGCGACGCCCGGCCGCGCCATCGACCACCTTCAGCGCGGCACGCTGCAGCTGAGCGACCTGCAGGTCGTCGTGCTCGACGAGGCCGACGAGATGCTCGACATGGGCTTCGCGGAGGACATCGACGCGATCCTCGGCGAGGCCCCGGCGGAACGGCAGACCGTGCTGTTCTCGGCCACGATGCCGCCGCGCATCGACCGCATGGCGAAGAGCCACCTGCGCAACCCCGTGCTGATCCAGATCGAGCGCGAGAAGACCGAGCCCGGCGAGGCGCCGCGCGTCCGGCAGACCGCCTACCTGGTGCGCCGCGAGCACAAGCCGGCCGCGCTGGGCCGCGTCCTGGACGTCGAGTCGCCGACCGCGGCCGTCGTCTTCTGCCGCACGCGCGACGAGGTCGACCAGCTCACCGAGACGCTCAACGGCCGCGGCTACCGCGCCGAGTCGCTGCACGGCGGCATCAGCCAGGAGCAGCGCGACCGCGTGATGTCCCGCCTGCGCGGCGGCACCGCCGACCTGCTGGTGGCGACCGACGTCGCCGCCCGCGGCCTCGACATCGAGCAGCTCACGCACGTCGTCAACTACAACGTGCCGTCCGCGCCCGAGGCGTACACGCACCGCATCGGCCGGGTCGGCAGGGCGGGCCGCGAGGGCGTCGCGATCACCCTGGTCGAGCCGCGCGAGAACTCGATGCTCAAGACCATCGAGCGGGTCACCAAGACCAAGATCCCGATGGAGAAGGTGCCGACGGTCGCCGACCTGCGCGCCCGGCAGCTGGAGCTGACCCGGTCGTCGCTGCACGAGTCGCTGATGGAGGACGACCTGTCGCGGTTCCGCGTCGTCGTCGAGACCCTGGCCGACGAGTTCGACGTCATGGACATCGCGCTGGCCGCCGTGAAGCTCGCCCACGAGGCGTCCGGCGCCGCCGCGGACGAGGAGGAGATCCCGGAGGTCCGCCCGCGCGAGGACAGGCCGCGCCGCGAGAGCAGCTCGGGTCCGCGCCGCGAGCGCCGCGGCCCGTCCGAGGGCATGACGAGGCTGTTCCTGGGCGCCGGCCGTTCGTCGGGCATCCGGCCGCAGGACATCGTCGGCGCGATCACCGGCGAGACCGGCCTGAAGGGCCGCGACATCGGCGCGATCGAGATCGCCGACCGCTTCTCCCTGGTCGAGGTGCCCGGCCCCGCCGCGAACGAGGTCATCGAGCAGCTGCGCGACGCCACGATCAAGGGCAAGCGCGTCACCATCCGCCGCGAACGGCAGCCGCGTTGACCCCCGTGAAGTTCCAGTACTTCGCCTGGCTCTCCGAGGACAAGGAGTCCGTGGAGGACGCGCGGGAGGTGGCGAGGATCGGCACGGGCACCGACGGGCGCGCCGTGCAGGAGCGGTACACCGCCGAGCTCGGCTGGGTGCCCACGGACCTCGTCGACGAGGTGCAGGAGCTGCGTCGCATGGGCTGGCTGATGACGATCGACCCGTGGGAGGTCGAGCGCTTCAAGATCGCGCTCGCCCAGCGCGGGCCGCAGGTCTGACAGGTACGGCACGGTCGAGGCCCTCCGCGATCATCACGCGGAGGGCCTCGCCGGTTTGCGCGCCTCCACCAGGAACCGCGCCGACGTGCAGGCGAACTCGCCGTGCGCCTGGATGTGCTCGTGCATGGCCAGAAGCCGGTCGCGATAACGCTCGACCGTGAACCCCGGCACCGTCCACAGCACCTTCCGCAGGAAGTGCACGACCGCACCCACGTCGAAAAAGGCGACCCGCAACGAGACGGGCTCCAGCCGCAGCACCTCCAGCCCGGCGGCCTCGGCCTCCGCACGCGCCCGTGAGGTGCCGCGGGCGTCACCACGGGGCTGTGGTCCCATCATGAACTCGGTCAGCTCGCGGTTCGTGCCCTCGCCGATCTGTTGCGAGAAGTAGGTTCCACCGGGCTTGAGCACCCGCGCGACCTCCTGCCACGGCGTCACGACCGGATGCCGGGAGATCACCAGGTCGAACGCCGAGGCCCGGAACGGCAGCGGACCGGCGTCCGGTGCCCGCACGACGAACGGCAGGTTCTTCGCCGCCACCGCGGCGTTCGGCGGCCACGACTCGGTGGCGGCCATCAGCGGCGGCAGGACCGGCGCCGACGCCGTCACCTCTCCCCCGCCGGTCTGCAGGTCGAGGGCGGAGCCGACCTCGGCGAGCCGGGCCGCGACCAGCGACGCGTAGCCCCACGGCGGCCGTTCCTCGGTGGCCCTGCCCTCGAACCAGGAGAAGTCCCAGCCCTCCAGCGGGACCGCGGCCCCCTCCGCCACCAGTTCCTCGAAAGTCCCCATGAGCACGGATCGCACCACAGCGGTCCGTGCGGGGCCACCGAAAAAGGCGGCACCCGGCCGGTGCCGCGAGACGCCGCGTCCTCATCCGTCTCGCGGCACGAGAGCAACGGGTGCCGCCGTGGTACAACGACCGACCGGTCGTGCGGTTACGCCCGGAGGCGGTATGCGCGCAGGACCGTTTGGCCGCCTGGACGTACCGGGCGTTGTCAGACGCACATGTCCTCCCCGGGTGTGAACCTCTCCACCCGGGAGGACTCGGCAACGTCCGCGGAGGTTGCGTCACGCCCCGCGGTAGGTCCCGAAGCTCCAGCGGTTGCCCTCGGGATCGGCGACGGTGAAGCCGCGCGACCCGTAGTCCTCGTCGCGCAGCCCGCGGATCTCCGTGGCGCCGCGGGCGAGGGCCTTGGCGTGGATCTCGTCCGGGCGGTCGGTCACCACGTAGACCGACGCGGCGCCCGGCGAGGTCCCCCCGACCTCACCGGCCGAGCGCACGGTGGACCCGAGCATGACGCCGCCGCCTTCCGGCCAGACCATCTCGCAGTGCACGACCTCGCCCTCGGCCTCGCCGGGCACGACGAGGTGCTCGGTGAAGCCGAACGCCTCCACCAGGAAGCGGACGGCGGCGGGTGCGTCCCGATAGGACAGTGTCGGCCAACAGGTGGGTGCGGGTGTGTTCATGACGGCCACTGTGCGCCCTGACCGTGCTCGCCGCCTTGTACGAATGGAAGCTCTGCCGCGATCCATTCGGTCGGGGTCGCGCCGCACAACGCGCGCCAGTCGCGGTTGAGGTGCGCCTGGTCGGTGTAGCCGCAGGCCGCGGCCACCTCGGTGAGCGTGGGACGGCGCTCGCCGCGCAGCATCCGGTTGGCCCGCTCGAACCGCATGACCCTCGCCACGACCTTGGGCGTCAGCCCGTACTCGGCGGCGAACCGGGCGCTCAGGTGCTGGCGGCTCCACCCGACCTCGGCGGCGATCTCCCCGACCGGCGCCCCGGTGGCGAGCCGCTGCCACGCCCACGCCACCTCCGGCCGCTGCCGGACCGGCCGGACGAGCCCGCCCAGCACGACGTCGAGGCACGCGAAGCGGTCCGCCCACGTCACCGCTGTCCGCAGACGCTCGCGCAGCTCGACGTCGGGGACGCCGAGCGCGTCCAGTCCGACGGTCGTGCACGAGAGCTCCCCGGCTGGCACGCCGAACAACGCCCTCATCCCGAGCGGCGTGAGGTCGCACTGGACGCCGTGCTGGAACCCGTCGTGACTGATGAGCACGGCCTCGTCGTGCAGCCCGCCGCACAGCGCGGCGAACCGCCCGTCCGGCAGGTCGACCGTGCCGTCCAGCGTGACGACGAGGGTGAGCGACCGCGACGGCAGGCCGCGGTGGACACCGGGTTCGGTCCGCATCCGATACCCGGAGTACCGCGTCACGAACGGCCTGAGCCGCGGGTGCGGCAAGCCGGCGACGTGCTCGACGTCCACGCCCCCAGCCTAAACATGCTTCCAGAACTGCTGTCCGTAACGCCCCTCCCCGCTCGCGACTCCCTTTCGTGTTTCCCCGCTCGCACGCGGGGCCCTTTCGTTCGCGTGGTTGGTACGCGGGGCCCCCGCGTACCAAAGCCGCGTCACGCAGAGCAGGCGGGACCGCTGGCTGGGTGATACGCGGGCGAGTGCGTGGCGGGAGAAGGGGACAGAACCTCTGGCGGAGTGCTTAGTGGCGTCAGTACAGCTCGCCCAGCACGAGCAGTCCGGCGCCGACCGGCACCAGGTCGGGCCCGTACGAGGTGACGCTCACGTCCACCTCGGGCATCGCCTTCAGGTACAGCTCCGGCGACTCCAGCACCTTCCGTCCACTGAGGACGATCTGGTCGAGGTCGAGCAGCTGCACCAGGCTCACCACCGCGGCACCGAGCACCCTGGCCGCCTCCGCCCCGGAGACCGTCGCGTGCACCGCCTCGACGCACCCCCGCCTGCCGCAGACGCACAGCGGGCCGTCGAGCTGGATCGTCGTGTGCCCGAACTCGCCCGCCCCCGACCGCGCGCCCCGGTGCACCTCTCCCCCGAGCAGCAGACCGACGCCCAGGCCCGTGCCCACGAACACCACCGCGGCGTCCGCCAGCGGCCTGCGCCACGCCTCGGCGAGCACGGCGGCGTTGGTGTCCTTGTCGACCACGACCGGGAGCCCGAGCCGCTCCCGCGCCAGCTCCCGCAGCGGCACGGCGTTCCAGCCGGGCAGGCCGTTCGGGGAGACCACGCCACCGGTGAAGTCGAGCGGACCGGCGATGGCGATGCCGAGCCCGAGCACCTTCTCGTCGGCCGAGACCAGCGGTGCCAGCGCGTCCAGCACGTCCGCAGGGGTGAACATCGGGGCGAGGGGCACGACCGACGACGAAACCACCTCACCGATGAGGTCCAGCCGGACGACCCTGAGTTCGTCGCGGTCGACGTACGCCCCGTACGCGTGGGCACCGCCCGCCGCGACCCGGAGGGACGTCCTCGGCTTGCCACGGGCAGCCGAGCGCACCGTGCCGGTCTCCTCCAGCAAGCCGGCGGCGATGAGCCTCGCCACGATCTTCGACACCGCCTGCGGGGTCAGCCCGGCCTCCGCGGCGAGGGAAGCCCTGCTCACGGCCCCGGAGCGGACCAGCCGGAGCACCGTCCTGTCGTTGTGCGAACGCACTGAGGTGAGGTCCACGCTCGCAATTATTCAACAGCGTTGCTTTAATCTCCAAGCATGAGAGTCGGACTTCTGGGCTACGGCATCGCGGGACGGGTCTTCCACGCCCCGCTGATCGCCTCCACCGAGAGCATGGACCTGGTCGCGATCGTGACGGCGAACCCGCGGCGGCAGGCGCAGGCCCGCGCCGAGCACCCGGACGCGGCGATCGTCACGGCCGACGAGCTGTTCGCGCTGGACCTCGACCTGGTCGTCGTCGCCACCCCGAACCGCACGCACGCCGAGCACGCGCGGCGGGCGATCGAGAAGGGCGTCGCCGTCGTCGTCGACAAGCCGTTCGCGCCGACGTCGGCCGAGGCCGGGGAGCTGCTCGCCGCGGCGGAGGCGAAGGGCGTGCCGCTCACCGTCTTCCAGAACCGCCGCTGGGACAGCGACTTCCGCACCCTCCGCGAGGTGCTCGGCAAGCTCGGCGACGTCCGGCGGTTCGAGTCGCGCTTCGAACGCTGGATCCCGGAGATCTGGGATAACTGGCGTGAGCTCGGCGACCCAGCGGAAGCCGGCGGACTGCTCTACGACCTCGGCGCGCACCTCGTCGACCAGGCGCTGCAGCTCTTCGGGCCGGTGCGGACCGTCTACGCGGAACTGGACCGGCGGCGGCCGGGCGCTCAGGTGGACGACGACGTGTTCGTGGCGCTGACGCACGAAAATGGCGTGCGCTCACACCTGTGGGCGAACGCGCACGCGGCGCACCACGGGCCGCGGTTCCGGGTGCTCGGCAGCACCGGCGCGTTCGAGGTCGACGGCCTGGACGGGCAGGAGGACGCGCTCGCCGCCGGACGCCGGCCGACCGGCGCGGACTGGGGGCGCGAAGACCGCACCGCCCTCCTCGGCGTGCTCGGCGAGGCGACCGAGATCCCCGTCGAACCCGGCGCCTACCAGCACTTCTACGCAGAGCTGGCGGCCGGGCGCGTCCCGGTCGACCCGGCGGGCGCCGTCGAGGCGCTGCGGGTCATCGAGGCCGCGTTCACGTCCGCACGGGAGAACAGGGTGGTCCGGCTGTGAGCCCCACGAGTGAGGAGCTGCTCGCCCAGGAGCGGCGGCTGCAGTTCACCAGGTTCGGCAACGACGTCGCCGTCGAGCTCGGCCTGCACCTGCTCGACGCCGCCCGCGAGCAGGGTCTGCCGGTCGCGATCTCGGTGCGGCGCAACGGACATCGGCTCTTCCACGCCTCGCTGCCCGGCACCGCGCCGAACAACGACGTGTGGCTGGAGCGCAAGGCCCGCGTCGTCGACCTGTTCGGGCACAGCTCGTTCTACGTCGGCACGACGTTCCGCGAGAAGGGGACGACGTTCGAGGCGGACTCCCGGCTGGACCCGGGGCTGTACGCGGCGCACGGCGGCGTGTTCCCGGTGATCGTCCGCGGCACCGGCCCGGTCGGCACCGTGGGCGTGTCCGGACTGCCCCAGGCGGACGACCACGAGTTCGTCGTGACCCAGCTCGAGTCCTTCTTGGAGGCACGCGAGGCGTAATAGCACGCGACGGCGTGGGTACGAAATCCAAACCTCGAACGAGGTCGACCCCGCAGAACAACTCGCTTTATCGACGAACACCACTTCGAGTGGATTACCGACCCACTCGAAGTGGTTTCTCATAGCACTGGTGCCCACTCCCAGGCTTGCACAATAGAGTGATCTTACTGATCCAAACGAGTGGCTATTCCTCACTCTCGCGAATAGTCTTTCATCACTCGCTCGTTCACACGAGGATCCCGACCAGGCAACAAGATGCACGCACGGTAGCTGTCGACGGTGTAAACCACCCGGCCGTATGTCGCCTTTCTGGCCCCTTCACAGTGCTCAATCGCGGGAACTAACGTCCATTCCGGCTAGTTCGGTTTGGTCCATTAAGCGCATTGAGATAGGTGGGTGTGGGTTGTGACCGTGACGGATTCTGACCTCAACGAGGGCCGTCAGCAGCTGAGCTTGGGTACGGCCGCCGCTCGTAATCTGGCCACGACCACCAAGTCCGTCCCGCAGATGCAGGGAATCACCTCCCGGTGGCTGCTCAAGGTGCTGCCGTGGGTCCAGGCTTCCGGTGGCGCGTTCCGCGTGAACCGCCGCCTCACCTACACCCTGGGCGACGGGCGCGTCTCGTTCACCAACGTCGGCGCCGACGTGCGGGTCATCCCGATGGAGCTGACCGAGCTGGCGCTGCTCAAGGGCTTCGACGACGAGGCCGTCCTCGCCTCGCTGGCCTCCCGCTTCACGCAGCGGGAGTACGGCATCGGCGAGCTCATCGTCGAGAAGGGCCGGCCGAAGGACCAGGTCGTCCTCATCGCGCACGGCAAGGTCGACAAGGTCGGCACCGGCGAGTATGGCGGCGAGACCGTGCTCGGCAACCTGGCCGACGGCCAGTACTTCGGCGAGACGGTGCTGGCCGGGCCGCAGGGCGAGTGGGAGTTCACCGCCAAGGCCGTCACCCCGGTCACCGTGCTCACGCTGTCCTGGCAGGACTTCCAGGCGCTCAACGGCGAGGCGGGCGGCCTGCGCGCGCACATCCAGCAGGCGTTCAACAACCGCAACAAGCCGCAGGACGAGCACGGTGAGGCCGAGATCGACGTGGCTTCGGGCCACGACGGCGAACCGGTGCTGCCCGGCACGTTCGTCGACTACGAGCTCACGCCGCGCGAGTACGAGCTGAGCGTCGCGCAGACGGTGCTGCAGGTCCACACGCGCGTCGCGGACCTCTACAACAACCCGATGGACCAGGTCGAGCAGCAGCTGCGGCTCACGATCGAGGCCCTGCGCGAGCGCCAGGAGCACGAGATCGTCAACAACCGCTCGTTCGGCCTGCTGCACAACGCGGACCTCAAGCAGCGCATCCACACCCGCTCCGGCCCGCCCACCCCGGACGACTTCGACGAGCTGCTGTCGATCGTGTGGAAGGAGCCGAGCTACTTCCTCGCCCACCCGCGCACGATCGCCGCGTTCGGCCGCGAGCTCAACAAGCGCGGCCTGTACCCGCAGCACATCGACTTCAACGGCCAGAAGGTGCCGGCGTGGCGCGGCGTCCCCGTGCTGCCCTGCAACAAGATCCCGATCTCGGACACCCGCACGTCGTCGGTCATGCTGATCCGCGCGGGCGAGCACAACCAGGGCGTCATCGGCCTGCACCAGACCGGCATCCCGGACGAGTACCAGCCCGGTCTCTCCGTGCGGTTCATGGGCATCAACGACCAGGCGATCATCAACTACCTGGTCAGCGCCTACTACTCGGCCGCGATCATGGTGCCGGACGCGATCGGCGTCCTCGAGCACGTCGAGCTCGGCCGCGAGGGCTAGGCGTTGGCGTCCTTCAGCATGCCGGAGTTCTACGTGCCGCACCCGGCTCGGATGAACCCCCACCTCGAACGCGCCCGTGCCCACTCCACGCAGTGGGCACGGGAGATGGGGATGCTCGACACCGGGGTGTGGACCGAGGAGGTCCTCGCGGGCGACGACTACGGGTTCATGTGCGCGTGGACCCACCCGGACGCGCCCGCGGAGATCCTCGACCTCATCACCGACTGGTACGTCTGGGTCTTCTACTTCGACGACGAGTTCTTCGCCGAGTTCAAGCAGACCAAGGACGTGGCGGGGGCGAAGGCGTACCTCGACCGGCTGCCCGCGTTCATGCCGCTCAACGGCACGGACCCGTGGCCGGAGCCGCGGAACCCGACCGAGCGCGGGCTCGTCGACCTGTGGCAGCGCACGATCCCGCTGATGTCGCAGGACTGGCGGCGGCGGTTCACCACCAGCACCCACAACCTGCTGCTCGAGTGCATGTGGGAGATCAAGAACATCGAGAGCGGCACCGTCGCCAACCCGATCGAGTACATCGAGATGCGCCGCAAGGTCGGCGGCGCCCCGTGGTCGGCGAACCTGGTGGAGGTCTCCGAAGCGGCGGAGGTGCCCGCGTCCATCGCGGGCGCCCGCCCGATGCGGGTCCTCTCCGACACGTTCTCCGACGCGATCCACCTGCGCAACGACATCTTCTCGTACGAGCGGGAAGTGCTGCGCGAAGGCGAGAACTCCAACGGGGTGCTCGTCTTCGAGAAGTTCTTCGGCCACGACACGCAGACCGCCGTCGAGGCCGTGAACGCCCTGCTGACCTCGCGCCTGCACCAGTTCGAGAACACCGTGTTCACGGAGCTGCCCCAGCTGTTCGCCGAGAACGGCGTGGGGCCGCTGGAGCAGGCCGGGGTGCTGCGGTACGTCAAGGGCCTGCAGGACTGGCAGTCCGGCGGCCACGAGTGGCACCTGCACGCCGGCCGGTACACGAAGGCCGACGGCGGCGCGGGCAACTCCGCGTTCTTCCGCACGATCCTGCGCGGGCCGACCGGTCTCGGCACGTCCGGCGCGTGGCCGGGGGTGGGCCGTGGTTGAGGTTCCGCGGTTCGACATGCCCTTCGCCGCCCGGCTCTCGCCGCACGCCGACCGCGTCCGGGAGCACACCAGGTCGTGGGTGCGGGACATGGGCATGCTCGGTGGCGCACCGTGGACGGAGGCGTTCTACGACGCGGCGGACTACGGCGGGTTCGGCCCGCTGACCCACCCCACGGCGTCGTTCGAAGACCTGAAGCACATCAACGACTGGCACACGTGGGGCTTCTACGTCACCGACGCGTTCCGCGAAGGGTTCCTGCGGCCCCGCAACGTCGTCGGCGGCAAAGCCTTCGTCGCGGGCCTCAAGTCGGTGCTGGGCGGAGCGGGCTCGCCGCTGCACCCGGCAGAGAAGGGTCTGGCCGACCTCGTCACCCGGTCCACCCTGGACCCCGACGACCTGACGCACCTGTCCGAGTTCCTGGACGCGCTGCTGTGGGAGCTGCACAACACCGCGCAGGGCCGGGTGCCGGACCCGATCGACCTCGTCGAGATGCGGCGCAGGTCGGTCGCCACCGAGCTCTCCGCGAAGCTCGCCCGCGCGTCCGTCCGCGCCGAGCTGCCCGAGGAGCTGTTGCGCAACAGCACGATGCGCGCGCTCGTCGACTCGTTCGGCGACGTTCCCGCCTTGCGGCAGGAGATCGTCGGGTTCGACCGCACCTACGCCACCGGCGCGAGCACGACCAGCGCGGTGCTGGCGGTACAGCGGTTCTTCGACTGCGAGCTTCAGCAGGCCGTGTCGGTGGTCGCCGACCTGATCGCGGCCCGGCTGCGGCAGATCGGCTCGGTCCTCGGCGAGCTGCCGTCCCTCGCCGACGAGTACGGCCTCGACGCGGAGGCCAGAGCGGGGCTGCACCGGTACGCCGAGGCGCTGAAGTCGTGGCTCGCCGGTGAGCTGCTCTGGACGTCGAGGTCCGGCAGGTTCAGCTCCGTCCCCACCCCGTCGCCGAAGTCGTTCCACTCCCCGTCAGGGCTCGGCACCGCCGCGCTCGTGATTCGCTGAAACCAGATTGGCAGGACTCGCAGTGACTGTTACCGATCCGGACCTTGGGGTCGAGGACCAGCAGCTGAGCCTTTCCCGGGCCGCGGCGCGCAACCTCGCCACGACCACCAAGTCCGCACCGCAGATGCAGGGGATCTCGCCCCGCTGGCTGCTGCGCTCGCTGCCGTGGGTCGAGGCCAAGGGTGGCGCGTTCCGGGTCAACCGGCGGTTGAGCTTCGCCATCGGCGACGGCCGCGTCACGTTCACGAGCGTCGGGCACGAGGTGCGGATCGTCCCGCAGGAGCTCGCGGAGTTCGTGCTGCTGCGCGGGTTCGAGGACGAGGCGGCGCTGACGGCGGTCGCGAACCACTTCGAGCAGCGCGAGTACGAGCCGGGCGACGTGATCGCCGAACGCGGCCAGCCCGTCGACGAGATCATCGTCATCGCGCACGGCAAGGTCGGCAGGACCGGCCGCGGCGAGTACGGCGACGAGGTCGCGCTGGGCACGATGGCGGACGGCGAGTACCTCGGTGACGAGCCCGTGCTCTCCGGCGCCGACAAGAAGTGGACCTTCACGGCCCGCGCCCTCACGCCGACGACGGCCGTGGTGCTGAGCAGGGCGGCGTTCCGGCAGCTCGCCGACCAGGTGGACCCGTTGCGCGAGCACATCGCGCAGCAGCTGGCGCACCCGACGAACCCGGCCAACAAGCACGGCGAGGCCGAGATCCACATCGCGTCGGGCCACGACGGCGAGCCGCCGCTGCCGCACACGTTCGTCGACTACGAGCTGCGGCCGCGCGAGTACGAGCTCTCGGTGGCGCAGACGATCCTGCGCGTCCACACCCGTGTCGCCGACCTCTACAGCCAGCCGATGGACCAGGTCGAGCACCAGCTGCGGCTCACCATCGAGGCCCTGCGCGAGCGGCAGGAGTACGAGCTCGTCAACAACAAGGAGTTCGGCCTCATCGCGAACGCCGACCTCAAGCAGCGGATCAGCACGAAGTCCGGTCCCGTCACGCCGGACGACATGGACGAGCTGATCTCGCGGCGCCGCAACACGAAGCTGATCCTCGCCCACCCGAAGGCGATCGCGGCGTTCGGCCGCCAGCTGTCCTCGCGCGGGCTGTACTCGCCGACGACGGACGTCGAGGGGCAGCAGCTGCAGACGTGGCGCGGCATCCCGATCGCGCCGTGCGACAAGATCCCGGTCAACAAGAACGGCACGACGTCGATCCTCGCGATGCGCCTGGGCGAGGAGAAGCAGGGCGTCGTCGGGCTGCGCCAGACCGGCATCCCCGACGAGTACGAGCCCGGCCTGAACGTCCGGTTCATGGGCATCGACGAGCACGCGGTGCTCAAGTACCTGGTGTCGACGTACTACTCGGCGGCGATCCTGGTGCCGGACGCGCTGGGCGTGCTGGAGAACGTGGAGATCGGTCTCTAAGCCATGTCAGCAGAGACCTTCGGGAGTGCAGAACCGCTGGCCGCCGCACGACCGGCCGGCGAGGTGCTCGCGTGGAGCCGGGGCCTCGTGCTCCCGGCTCTGCGCAAGGCCGTGGACCAGCTGCCGCCGTCGATGCGCGGCGTCGCCGAGTACCACCACGGGTGGCGCGACGAGTACGGCAACCCGGTGCTGGAGAACGGCGGCAAGGCGATCCGCCCCGCGCTGGTGCTGCTGGCGGCGGAGGCCGTCGGCGGCACCGCCTCCGACGCGGTGCCGGCGGCGGTCGCGGTCGAGCTGATCCACAACTTCTCGCTGCTGCACGACGACGTGATGGACCGCGACACGACCCGGCGCCACCGGGCCACGGCGTGGACGGTGTTCGGGGTCAGCGCGGCGATACTGGCGGGCGACGCGTTGCAGGCGCTGGCCGTCGACGTCCTCGCCGCGTCCGGGCACCCGCGCGCGCTGGAGGCCATCCGCACGCTGGGCGACGCCGTGGTGGCGTTGCTCGACGGGCAGGCGCACGACCTCGACTTCGAGACGCGGTCCGACGTCGTGGTGGCCGAGGTCGAGCGGATGGCGCGCGGCAAGACGGGCGCGTTGCTGGGCGCCTCGACGGGGCTGGGGGCGTTGTACGGCAACGGTTCCGACCTCCAGGTCGAGGCGCTGCGCGGGTACGGCGCGGAGCTGGGGCTGGCGTACCAGCACGTGGACGACCTGCTCGGCATCTGGGGCGACCCGGCGGTGACGGGCAAGGCCGCGCACTCCGACCTGGCGAACCGCAAGAAGTCGCTGCCGGTCGTGCGGGCGCTGACCGCCGGTGTGCCCGCGTCCGCGGAGCTGGCGTCGTTGTACGGCGGCACGCAGGAGCTGGACCAGGACGCGCTGGCACGCGCGGCGCACCTGGTCGACGAGGCCGGCGGCAGGGCGTGGAGCCAGGCGCAGGCCGGCGAGCTGTACACGCGGGCGCTGGCCCACCTCGGCGAAGCCTCGCCGACCGCCCGCGCGGCGGTCGAGCTCGGCACGCTCGCCCAGCTGGTCACCCACCGAGACCACTGAAAGGTCACCCGATGACGGATCATCCGCCGCGTTCGGTGCTGCTCGCCTCTCCCCGGTCCTTCTGCGCCGGGGTGGAGCGCGCGATCGAGATCGTGGAACGACTGCTCGACCAGCGCGGCGGCCCCGTCTACGTGCGCAAGCAGATCGTGCACAACCTCCACGTGGTGCGGTCGCTGGAGGCGCGTGGCGCCGTGTTCGTGGAGGAGCTGTCCGAGGTGCCTTTCGGTGCCACGGCGGTGTTCTCCGCGCACGGCGTCTCTCCCGCGGTACGCGCGGAGGCCAGGGAACGGTCGCTCGACGTGCTGGACGCGACCTGCCCGCTGGTCGCCAAGGTGCACTCCGAGGCCCGGCGGTTCGCCGACCGCGGCGACACCATCGTGCTGGTCGGTCACGCCGGGCACGAGGAGGTCGAGGGCACGCTCGGCGAGGCACCGGACCGGACGGTGCTGGTGGAGACCGTCGCGGACGTCGAGGCGCTGGAGATCACCGGGCCCGTCTCGTACCTGACGCAGACGACGCTGGCCGTGGACGAGACGGCCGAGGTCGTCGAGGCGCTGCGCCGCAAATTCCCCGGCCTGCGCGGGCCGGGCTCCGACGACATCTGCTACGCCACCACGAACCGGCAGGTCGCGATCCGCGAGGTCGCGGAGCGGTCAGACCTCGTGCTGGTCGTGGGCTCCCGCAACTCGTCCAACTCGGTGCGGATGGTCGAGCTGGCCGCCCGCACCGGCACCCCGGCGCACCTGATCGACGACGCGTCCGAGATCGACCCGGCGTGGCTCGACGGCGTGTCGGCGGTGGGGGTGTCCGCCGGGGCCTCGGCACCGCCGGAGCTGGTGGACGAGGTGGTGCGGGCGTTGCGGGAGCTGGGAGCCGTCTCGGTGTCGACGCACACGACCGCGACGGAGACGATCGCGTTCACCCTGCCGCCGGCGGTGCGCCGTGCTGGCTGACATCACCTCGCCCGCGGACGTGCGGGCCCTGCCGTCGGCGAAGCTGCGCGGGCTGGCGGAGGAGATCCGGTCGTTCCTGGTCACGAAGGTGCACCGGACGGGCGGGCACCTCGGCCCGAACCTCGGTGCGGTGGAGCTGACCATCGCGGTGCACCGGGTGTTCTCCTCCCCCACCGACGTCGTGCTGTTCGACACCGGCCACCAGTCGTACGTGCACAAGATGCTCACCGGCCGCTGCGCCGACTTCGACTCGCTGCGCCAGGCCGGTGGCCTGTCCGGCTACCCGTCCGCCGCCGAGTCGGCGCACGACGTCGTGGAGAACTCGCACGCCTCGACCGCACTGTCCTATGCGGACGGTCTGGCGAAGGCGTTCGAGCTCTCCGGCGCCGACCGCCGCGTGGTGGCGATCGTGGGTGACGGCGCGCTGACAGGCGGCATGTGCTGGGAGGCGCTGAACAACATCGGCGGTGCGTCCCGGCCGGTCGTGGTGCTGCTGAACGACAACGGCCGTTCGTACGACCCGACGGCGGGAGGGTTCGCGGCGGCGTTGCGCGCCGGTTCGGCCCGCCCGCTGTTCGAGGCGATGGGGCTCGCGTACCTCGGCGAGGTCGACGGCCACGACGTGCACGCCGTCGAGCAGGCGTTGTGGGAGGCCAAGTCCCTCGGCCGTCCCGTCGTCGTGCACTGCAAGACGGTGAAGGGCAAGGGTTACGCCGCCGCGGAAGCCGACGAGGCCGACCGCATGCACGCGGTCGGCGCCTCCGGTGCCTCCGGCGGCCGGACCTGGACGGACGCGTTCTCCGACGAGATCGTCCGCCTCGGCGCGGAACGCCGGGACGTCGTCTGCCTGAGCGCCGCGATGCTGGAACCGGTCGGCCTGCGCCCGTTCTCCCGGCGGTTCCCGGACCGCACCTTCGACGTCGGGCTGGCCGAGCAGCACGCCGTGACGTCCGCCGCCGGCATGGCGATGGGCGGCCTGCACCCGGTCGTCGCCGTCTACTCGACGTTCCTGTCCCGCGCGTTCGACCAGCTGCTGATGGACGTGGCCCTGCACCGGCTGCCGGTGACGTTCGTCCTGGACCGCGCCGGCGTGACAGGCGCGGACGGCGCGTCGCACCACGGCATGTGGGACGCGTCCGTGCTGCCCGTGATCCCGGGTCTGCGCCTGGCCGCCCCACGCGACCCGGCCTCGCTCGCCGCGTTGCTGCGCGAGGCCGTCGAGGTGTCCGACGGCCCGACGGTCGTGCGCTACCCGAAAGCCGCTCTCGGCCCGGACGTGCCGGCGGTGCGGCGCGTCAGCCACTTCGACGTGCTGCGCGAAGCCCCGGACGCCGAGGTGCTGCTCATCGCCGTCGGCCCGCTGGCACCAGCCTGCCTCGCCGCCGCGGAAGAGCTGGCCGCGCACGACGTCCGCGTGAACGTCGTCGACCCGCGCTGGACCGCCCCGCTCGACCCGCACCTGGTCAAGTACAGCGGCCAGCACCGCCTGGTCCTGGCCGTCGAGGACACCACGTCCACCGGAGCACTGGGCGCCCGCCTCGGCCAAGCGCTGGCCGGTTCCCCGTCGTGCGTCGTGACGTTCGCCCTGCCACCACGTTTCCTGCCGCACGACACCCGTGCACGCATCATGCGCGCCCACGGCCTCGACTCGGCGGGCATCACGACGAGCGTGCTGAAGCGCCTCGGCGTGAAGTGACGAACCACCCGATGGCGAACGACAAGGCGATCGCCCCGGCCCCCACCACAGGCGCCTTCAGTTCGGCGGGCAGGTCGAACGGCCGCATCGCCGTCGCCAGACTGAGCAGAATCGGCCCCTGCACGACGAACGCGACGTAAGCAGACCGCGCCAGCCACTCGGTGAACCGCCCCTGCCCGGCCAGCCGCCGCTGGGCGAGCCCGATCAACCACAGACTGCCCGCCACCACCAGCACCCCTTCGACGAGCGCCAGCGTCAACGCCTGCCACCGCAACCCTCCGAGGAACGGCTCGGCACCAGCCGCGAGGTCCAGCACCCCCATCATCGCCGCCGCCACGGGCAACACCGCGATCGTGCCGATGACGACGTTGCGGGTCATCCGGTAGATCTCGTCCGGCACCCGCTCCGCGAGCTTGCGCCCGCCGATCATGCCGAGCAGGAACATGCCGAGACACTGCGGCCACCACCACAGGTGCAGGTCACCGACCTGCCCGCTCCGCGCGGGAAACACCAGCCGCGTCAAGAACGTCGTGCCAGCCACCGCCACGGTCATACCCACAACAGTCCGCGCCGTGATCGTGCGCTCCCGCACCGGCGGCACCAACGCGACGGCGACGCTGAAGATCAGCAACACCCCCACGAACCACAACGAGCCGCTGTCCAAGAACGGCTGCCGATCCGTGAACGCCTGCCACCAAGACACATTCCGCCCGGCCCCGTTGTAGGCGATCCACACGAACGTGGGCCACACCACCAACGCACTGACCACCCACGGCGCCCCCAGCCGGACGAACCGCTCCGCGACGAACCGCTGCCGTCCTTTGCGCTCGATCGAGCCAGGCGTGAAGATCCCGGCCATGAAGTAGAACGTGCCCATGAAGAACAACCCCGACGGCCCCACCAACGCCGCCAGCACCGTCTCGACTCCGGGGTGGAACGTGACCTCGTTGACCTCGTCGTAGGGCCACCCACCGACAGCGGCGTAGCCGAGCAGCGCATGGCCGCCGATGACCCACGCCACCAGGATCACCTTCAGGTTGTCCACTGCGGACAATCTCATGGTTTCCATGGTCCGCTTCCCCCAGCGTCCCCGCCAGCGTCCGTTGGCGTCCGCTTGGTCGACGCACCCCGCCCCCGCTCGCACCGCGCATCCACCCGCTCACGCTGCGCCCGCGCCGAACCAAGAGGCTGCCGACAGCCGGAGGATCGCTGGCGGGCAGGCAGGCCGCCGGCATCACCGCTCTGATCGCCCTACGCCCGGCCCACTGCCGAGCAGGGATCCGGGCCAGGTTCACCAGGCCACGGCGATCACGCCACGCCCGGTCATCACGCGCCAGCCGCCACACCCGGCTTCACCCGCCACTCAACCGTCACCCCCGGGCCGCACGCTCCTACCTGCCGACCCCCGCCCTCGACCGACTCCCCTTCATCCGCGCGGATCGCTCCCGGCCTACGGCCTGTCGCCCGTGTACACGCCCAGCGCCCGGAACCGCAGGCCCGGCTCCTTGTACTCCTCCATCGCGTGCGCGATCCACCCCACGATCCGCGCGATCGCGAAGATGGCCTCCCCCGCGTCCGGCGGCATCTCGAACGTCAGCGCGAACTGGGCCAGTGCCAGGTCGACGTTCGGGAACGTCTGCGGCTGGGTCGCGATCACCTTGTCCGCCACGAGGTCGTCGTGCTCTCGCAGCAGCGCGAACAGGTGATCGGCGCGCGGGTCGCGGTGCTGGTAGACGCGGTGGCCGAAGCCCGGGATGGGCAGGCCCGCGCGGAGCTGCTCGGCCAGAGCGCTCATCGGGTCGGTCTCGGCGCGCGAGAGGAAGCGGTGCGCGATCGTCGTGGCGGCGCCGTGTTTCTGGCCCTCCATCGCGCCCAAGCCTGCCGACACCACGGCGTACGGGTGCGCGTGGGCGGAGGCCGCGACCCGTGCGGCCATCGTCGAGATCGCCAGGTCGTGGTCGGCCAGCAGGATGAGGGCCGCGTTCAGCAGGTCCGGCTGCGGCGGCTTGGGTGACAGGCGGGCCCACAGGCGTTCGGCGATGTCGGTGCCCTGCGGGCGCCCGATCATCGGCAGGGACTCGACGACGTCGGCGATCAGCGACTTGGCGGTGGTGATGCCCCGGTCGAGGTCGAACCTCAGCGGGTCGCCCGCGCCCGCGATGGCCACGGCCACACGGATGCGGTCGGTCAGGGTGGCGCTCTCGGGCAGGGCCATCCAGATCTCCTGGCCCTCGGGGAACTGCAGGCCCGTCGAGTCGTACTCGGTCCACAGCCAGTGCGCCACGTCCTCGAACCGTCTCGTGCTCGCCAACTCGGGGACGGACCGGCCGCGGTAGTAGAGACGGTCGTTCTCCAGCAGGGAGATGCGGGTGCGGATGCGATCCGTCACAGCGGCCACTGCTCCACGTGCACCAGTGCGCTGAGCCAGCTCTTCGACCTCGGTGACGTCGAACATGCTGGAGCGGTTGACCTTCTTGCTGGTCAGCAGCCCGCGACTGACATACGAGTACACCGTCGCCGGCTTCACGCCCAGGCGACGGGCAGCTTGATTTGTCGTCAACATTGATTCCATCAACGTTGACTGTACAAGACATGTTGACGGACGCTCTTGTCCATGTTGATTGATGCACCCAAAGGGCTTAAAGACGTCGTCGTCACCACGACCCTGATCGGGGACGTGAACGGTGCCGCGGGCTACTACCACTACCGCGAGCACGACGCGATCGAGCTGGCCAGGACTCGGTCGTTCGAGGACGTGTGGTTCCTGTTCGCCGAGGGGCGGCTGCCCGATCGGGACGAGGCCGCCGCGTTCGCGGCGGAGACGGCCGGACTGCGGCAGCTACCAGCGTCGATCCGCGAGGTGCTGCCCACAATCGCTCGATCGGGGTCGACCGCGCTGGCCGGCCTCAGGACGGCGTTGTCGATGTTGCCGTCGCAGCCGATGTGGGACGCGCCGATGAGCACGCGCAAGGCGGACGCCCTGCGGATCTGCGCCGTCACGCCGACCATCCTCGCCGCACTGCATCGACTCAAGCTCGGACTTGATCCCGTCGACCCCAGGGTTGATTTGTCAATGTCGGCGAACTGGTTGTACATGTTGACCGGACAGGAGCCGTCACCATGGACGAGCCGTGCTGTCGAGCAGTACTTGATCGCCACGATCGACCACGGGTTCAACGCGTCGACGTTCACCGCACGTGTCGTCGCGTCGGCCGGGGCGGACGTCGTCTCGGCGGTGACGGCGGCGATCGGGACGTTCTCCGGACCGTTGCACGGCGGCGCACCGGACAGGGCGCTGGAGGCGCTCGACCTGATCGGGTCGCCCGACAACATCGACGCCTGGGTCCGCGAGCGGATCGAGCAGGGCGATCGGATCATGGGCTTCGGTCACGCCGTCTACCGGACCGAGGACCCGCGGGCGCTCCTGCTCCGCGAGATCGCCCTGGAACGGCCGACGGACCTCACGCACTTCGCCGTGACCGTGGAGCGCAGGGTCACGGAACTGCTGGCCGAGCTCAAGCCGGGCCGGCAGCTGTACGCGAACGTCGAGTTCTACGCGGGCGTGGTGATGGAGCAGTGCGGCGTCCCACGCGAGATGTTCACGCCAACCTTCGCATGCAGCCGGGTGATCGGGTGGTGCGCCAACGCACTCGAACAGTCCGAGGACAAGAAGATCATCCGCCCGGTCGCCCGGTACACGGGCCCGGAACCGCACATCGCGAGGCAAGACAAAGACGCGAGGTAAGACAAAGAGAGGTGGCCAGGCCGCAGGCAGACGCAGGCCCGACACCCGCACGTCGCGTGGACGAAGCGACGCGCCACCCCGGACCGAACAACACCGGCTGGTACGTGACGCGCCGCCAGATCGGACACGGACACCGGCCGGTCAGGTGAGGTACCGCAGTTCGTCGTCCGCCCGGACCCGGTCGCGGTCGATGACGTCGGACGAGCCCGCCAGCCCCGCGAAACGGTCGCGGTGCCGGTCGAGCCACGCGGAGATGCCTGCCACTACGAGGACGATCACTGCAAGAGTCATGTCAGTAAGTTTGCGGCGGTCAATATCCTGCCAACAGTGGCAGACCTGACGATGCGCGCTAAAATCCTGCCATGCTGAGATCGGTGGCGGTTCCCCTCATCGACGGCGTCGCGCCGTTCGAGTTCGGGCTGCTCTGCGAGGTTTTCGGGGTCGACCGGACCGAGGAGGGCGTGCCGCTGGTCGACTTCCGGGTGTGCGGGGAGGTTCCGGACGAGCCGGTGCCGACGAACGTCCGGGGCGTCAGCATCACGCCGGAGCACGGGTTCGACGCGCTGCAGAGCGTCGACCTCGTCGCTCTTCCGGCCGCGCGGGTGCGCGAGGAGTACCCCGAGAGGCTGATCAAGGCACTCAGGGAGACCGACGCAACGCTGCTCAGCGTGTGCAGCGGGGCGTTCATCCTCGGTGCGGCGGGGTTGCTCGACGACCGGAACTGCACGACGCACTGGCGTGAGGTGCGCCAGTTCCGCGAGCGCTTCCCGAAGGCCCGGCTGGATCCGGACGTGCTGTTCGTCGACGACGGCGACATCGTCACGAGCGCCGGCACGGCCGCGGGCATCGACGCGTGCCTGCACCTGGTGCGGCGGGAGCTGGGCACGAAGGTCGCCAACGCCATCGCGCGCCGGATGGTCGTGGCGCCGCAGCGGGACGGGGGTCAGCGGCAGTTCGTGGAGGTGCCGATCCCGGAGTGCAGCTCCGACAGCCTCGAACCGGTGCTGACGAGGGTGCTGGAGACGATCGCGGACAGCCACACGGTGGCGTCCATGTCGAAGCTCGCCATGATGTCCGAGCGGACGTTCGCGCGCCGGTTCGCCGCGGAGACCGGGACCACGCCGAACAAGTGGCTGTCACTCCAACGGGTGCTTCACGCGCGCAGGTTGCTGGAGGAGTCAGATCTCGACGTCGACGCCGTCGCGGTTCGCTCGGGCTTCGGGACAGCCGCTCTCCTCAGGCACCACTTCCACCGCGTCGTCGGCGTAGCGCCGAGCGACTACCGCCGCACATTCGCCTGTCGTTAAGCCGGTGAAGATCTTCTCGGAGATCTCCCGCAGTGCCTGCACCTCAGTGTCGCTGAGCAGGTCGAACACCAGCTTGTGGACCGTCTCGGCGTGGGACGGCGCAGCCGCCTCGATCGCGGAGCGGCCGCGATCGGTCAGCACGACGAACGACCCGCGCCCGTCGCTGCCGCAGCTCTCCCTGCGCACCAGGCCGCGCTTCTCCATCCGGCCGACGTGGTGTGAGATGCGACTCTTCTCCCAGTTCAGCGACCGGGCGAGCTCCAGCACGCGGACCCGCTCCTCAGGCGTGTCCGTGAGCTGCACCAGCACCGCGAAGTCGGCCATCGAGATCTCCGACTCGGCGGACATCTGCCTGCTCAGGTGCGCGTTCAGCTCACTCTGCATGCGCACGTAGGCACGCCACGCACGCTGCTGCTCGGGCTCCAACCATCGTGTCACGAACTCAGCATACGGGAATAGTTGACACATCATCCAGGTTGCGGCATGGTGGGTGACACTTCAACCAAAAACCATTCCGAGCCAACCGAAGGACTGACCGACATGACCACGGCCACCAACCTCACCGAACTGACCGGCGACTACGTCATCGACGCTTCGCACTCCCGCATCGGCTTCGTCGCTCGCCACGCGATGGTCACGAAGGTTCGTGGTGCGTTCAACGAGTTCGACGGCAAGATCTCCATCGACGGCGAGAAGCCGGAGAACACCACCGCCGAGGTCGTCCTGAAGTCCGCGAGCATCGACACTCGCAACGCGCAGCGCGACGGCCACCTGACGACGAACGAGTTCCTGGACGTCGAGACCTACCCGGAGATCAAGTTCGTCTCGACCGCCGCGAAGCAGGTCGACGACAACAACTTCGAGATCTCCGGTGACCTCACCATCAAGGACGTCACCAAGAACATCACCATCCCGTTCGCCTTCGAGGGCGTGGCCGTCGACCCGTTCGGCAACACCCGCGTGGGCTTCGAGGGCTCCGTCACCATCAACCGCAAGGACTACGGCGTCAGCTGGAACGCGGCGCTCGAGGCCGGCGGCGTGCTGGTGAGCGAGAAGGTCGTCCTCGAGTTCGAGATTTCGGCCATCAAGCAGGGCTGACCCCGGCGGGGCCGGTCCGGGAAGGGCCGAACCCCAGCCAGTCACACCGCGGAAGTCCGGGTGCGCCACGAGCGCCCCGGACTTCCGCGTTTCCGGGTGAAAGACGCCCGATCGTCGTAATGCCGGGAGTGCCGTTCGTCCGCTCGCGGCACGGTCTTTGGGCTACCGTGACCGGCATGGCGACGCGCGTGTTCCTCGTCGACGACCACGAGATCGTCCGCCGCGGCATCGCGGACCTGCTCGGCGAGGAGTCCGACCTGGAGGTGGTCGGCGACGCCGCGTCGGTCGCGGAGGCCCTGTCGAAGGCACCGGGCGCCCAGGCCGACGTGGCGGTGCTCGACATCAGGCTGCCCGACGGCAACGGCATCGAGCTGTGCCGCGAGCTGCGCAGCAGGCTTCCCGGGCTGCAATGCCTGATGCTGACGAGCTTCGCCGACGACGAGGCCCTGTTCGACGCCATCATGGCGGGCGCGTCCGGCTTCGTGCTGAAGCAGATCTTGGGTGCCGACCTGGTCAACGCCGTGCGCACCGTCGCAGCGGGACAGTCCCTTCTGGACGCCCGCACGACGTCGGCGCTGCTGAACAGGATCCGCAGGGAACGCGAGGAGGGCGACCCGCTGCGCATGCTCAGCGAGCAGGAGCGCACGGTGCTCGACCTGATCGGCGAAGGTCTCACGAACCGGCAGATCGCCGAACGCATGTACCTGGCGGAGAAGACGGTCAAGAACTACGTCTCCCACCTGCTCGCGAAGCTCGGCATGCAGCGCCGCACGCAGGCGGCGGTGTTCGCGTCGCAGTTCCGCAAGGACGGCGACAAGTCCCGCTGAGGGCGGCTACAGGGGTACGCGCCACACCACGCGCGCCCCGCCTCCCTCAGGGGTGCGCACCCTGAACGTGCCGCCGAACTGCGCCGCGCGATGTGCCAGGTTGTACAGGCCGCTGCGCACGACCTCGTCAGGGATGCCCACCCCGTTGTCCTGCACGGTGATGACGATCTCCTCCCCCGCTTCGACCAGCACCGTCAGCTCGGTCGCGGAGGCGTGCCGGACGGCGTTCGTGACGGCCTCGCGCACCACGGCCTCCACGTGTTCGGCGAGCTCGGGCGGCACCGAGTTGTCGACCGTGCCGGACATGCGGACGGACGGGTTCAGGTGCGTGGCCTCGGTCAGGCCGGCCACCAGGTCGAGCAGGCGGCGACGCAACGACGTGCCGTCCGCCGAGTGCAGGTCGAAGATCGACGTGCGGATCTCGCGGACCGTCTCGTCGAGCTGCACGACCGCGGTCCGCAGGCGCGCGGCCACCTCCGGCTCGGTGATGCGGCGCAGGGTGGCCTGCAGGGTCAGCCCCGTGACGAACAGCCGCTGGATGACGTGGTCGTGCAGGTCGCGGGCGATGCGGTCGCGGTCCTCCAGCACGTCGAGCAACCGCTGGGAGCGCTGCTGTTCGGCGAACTCCAGCGCGACGGCCGCCTGGTCGGCGAACGACGCCAGCACCGGCACCTGGTCCGGCAGGAAGCGCGACCCGCCCGTCCTGCGCAGCACGACCAGGGCGCCCGTGACGATGGTGCCGGAGCGCAGCGGCACGGCCAGTGCCGGGCCGAACGCCGAGCGCAGGTCGTCCACCAGCAACGGGACGCCGGAGCGGACCACCTCGTCCACCGCGTAGTCGCGCGCGTCGAAGCCGCCGATCGTCATCCCGGCCTGGGCGGCCAGCGCCAGCGGCGTGTGCCGGTCGTCGCCGAGGACCACGAACGCGGAGTCGGCGCCCGCCAGCTCCAGGGTGCGCTGGGTGATCAGGCGCAGCGCGTACTCGCCGGACGCGCCGCCCAGCAGCTCCGAGTTGACCTCGCCGATGGCCTCCAGCCACCGCTCGCGCATGCGGGAGCGCTCGAACAGCCGGGCGTTCTCGATCGCGATGCCGGCCGCGGCGGCCAACGCCTGCAGCACCGCCTCGTCGTCGGCGGTGAACTCGGCGGCGCCGATCTTCTCGGTCATGTAGAGGTTGCCGAACACCTCGTCGCGCACGCGCACCGGCACACCGAGGAAGCTGTGCATCGGCGGGTGGTTCGGCGGGAAGCCCACGGACATCTCGTGCCGGGAGAGGTCGCGCAGCCGCAACGGCGTCGGGTCCTTGATCAGCAACCCCAGCAGGCCCTTGCCCTGCGGCAGGTGACCCATCTCGCGCCTGGTCGCGTCGTCCACGCCGACGTGCAGGAACCTGGCCAGGTCGTCGCGGGTGCCGAGCACTCCCAGCGCCCCGTACCGCGCGCCCACCAAATCGGCCGCCGCCTGGACGATGCGTTGCAGCGTCGACTCGAGCTCCAGCCCGGACGCGACGGCGAGCACGGCGCCCAGCAGCTCCTGCATGTGGTCGCGGGTGGTGACGATCTCGTCCATGCGGTCGCGCACCTCGTCGAGCAGCTCTTCGAGGTCGCGGTGACCGGGCACGTCAGGCACGCCGACAAGGTTGGCACACTTTCGCGCATCGCACGGCCCTGCCGATCGGGGACCTTCGGCCGTGGCCGGACGGCGGAGAGCGACGCACAGTGGGTCCATGACGATCGCCGTGCCCGGATCGCTCGGACTCGCGGGCGAGGCCGTGCGCGGTGTCCTGGCGCTCGCGAGGACGGCGGCTCCCGCCGTCCGGTTCGAGGTGCGGCCCGAGCAGATCGAGCTGCACACCACCACCCCGCACACCAGGGACACCCGGATCGCCTGCGGTGTCGCGCTGCTGAACGTGCGGCTGGCGTTGCAGGGACACGGAATCCGTCCACTCGTGACGCTGCTGCCGGGCCAGAGCGCGGCGGGAGCCGCCGCGGCCGTGCGGCTGGGCGGTCACCAGGAGCCCGGCCCGGACGTGCTGGCGTTGCTGCACGCGTTGCGCACCCACCGCCGGACGTGGCCCGCGTTCCCCGGACCGGCGTCGTGGCGCGGCCTGCTGGCGCGCGCGGCCGAGGTCGAACGTGCGTGGATGCACGTGCGGAGCAGCGTCGAGCTCGTGCTCTGCACGTTCAACCAGGGCTCCGCCGCGGAGATCCGCGCGGGACAGGCCATGCAGCGCGTCGTGCTCACCGCGGGCACGGCGGGCATCCGCGTCACTCCCGAGCTGGGCCGGGTGAGCCTGCCGGCTCTGCGCGCGGACCTGCGCCCGTACCTGGGCAGCACGCTGGTGCCGCAGCTGGTGCTGCGGCTGCGGACCGGGTAGCTCCACAGTGGACCGTCAGTGCGACAACACCGCCCTCCACAGCAGCCTCGCGAGCTCCGGGTGGCAGATGTCGTTGTGCGCGCCCGCGATCCCGTCGATGCGGCGGATCACCGACGAGCAGTCGACGTTGTGCACCTGTCCCCTGCGCAGCTCACCGGGTGAGCCGATCCGGTGGCCGTGCGCGTAGGTGCCCTGCACGCCGTGCGAGCCGAGGCCGCCGTACTTCGGGTAGGAGTCCAGGTCGACCTGACGCCCCCACCGCGCGGCCAGCGGGTAGAACCGGCCGATCGCGTGGTCGTGCGACGACGTCGTCACGATGATCGGGCCCGGCACCCGGCCGAGCACGCCGCGGAAGTGACCGGAACCCGGCTCATCGGGAAGCCGTTCCGCGAACGACCACAGCGACATGGCGCCCTGCACCAGGGTCAGCGTCGCGGCCGGCACCACGATCGCCATCGCGGTCGCGGTGATGCAGCCGAAGCTGTGACCCATCAGGTGGATGCGGGCGGCGGGAGCGACCTGGGCGACCTCCCTCGCGATGCGCGCGGCACCGCTCTCGCCGAACACCCTCGCGCGCCGCTTCATCTTCCAGAACGTCAGGATCCGCAACGGGGACAGGATGCCGCCCAGTGCCGGGTCCTCCAGGCAGGCGCGGTAGAGCTGCTCGGGGTCGAACGGCATCCCGTCCTCACCCGGCAGGTCGGGAACCGAGCCTTCCAGGTACTCGTAAGCCTGTTTGACGGTGGCGGACATCCGGCACGGGTGGTCGCGCGCCGCCTCGACGATCGCGCGCACCGCGGCCGTGCGCCCGGCACCGCCGCCGAGCCGCGCGGCCTGCGCCTTGATGAACTCGTCCGACCGCACGTCCTCGTCGCCCCACGCCTTCGACGGCCAGTGCAGCCCTACGAGCAAAGCCTTGAAACCGCCGGGAAGCCGGTGCGCGGCCTCACGTTCGGCACGGCAGCCGGCCATCGTCGCGACCCACTGCCCGTACTGGTGCCGGGCGGCAGGCACGTCGCCGTTCCACCCGTGGATGAAGAAGAACACGTCGGTGACGCCGCGGCGGGCGTCGTACAGGACGTCCGCGCTTTCGCGCCCCCGCTCGTTACCGGTCTCGTCGAAACAGACGAGGTGATAGCTGATGTCGTGGCCTGGCACGGATTCTCGGGACATCGCGGATCACCACCACACAAACAATGCGCCTCTGTCCCAGGGGTATCGGAACGGTGGCGGCTCATGTGTAGGCCCTGCGATCAGGAAAACCCGTTCGGACCAGGGAAATCACTCCCGATTGCGCCGGTAGTGGCGTGCCGCGCGAACCCTGTTGCCGCACGAGGGTGAACACCACTCGCGGCGTGGATGGTCCTTCACGAAGTACAGCACGCAGCCCGGCGCGTGGCAGGCGCGCAACAGGACGCGGTCCTCACCGGTGAACAGCGCGATGGCCTCCGCCGCGATCGACGCGCGCTCCCGGTCCGCAGGAGAACCTTCACTTTCGTTGTGCTGCAACAGCTTCCCGGACTCGACCGTCAGCTGCGGCCATCGCCGGGCGCTCTTCGCCGCACGGTTGACCTCAGCCACAGCACGGCCGAGGTCGCGGTCCTGCGCGATCGCACGCGTGTCCTCGGTGAGCACACCGGCGAGGTCGCGCAACGCCTGTCGCAACGCACGGAACGCCACCAGGTCGTCCTCGTCCACCGGCACGCCGAGGAAGTCGCGGAGCCCGGCGACCGCGGTCAGGTCGTCGTGCAGCCGCGACCTGCTGGCCCAGATGGTGTTCATCAGCAGGACCGGGCGCGGCTCGTCGGGCGTCAGCACGTCTAACGGTAACACACACTTGCATCCATTAGGTTCTCATTCTAACGTTTGCAGGGTCTCTCAACCGTTGGAAGGACCACCGTGGCACTCGTACCCCCGTTCGACGCCGAGACCGCCCGCCTGAAGGTCCAAGCGGCCCAGGACGCCTGGAACACCCGCGACCCGCAGCGCGTCGCCGGGGCTTACACGCCGGACTCGGTGTGGCGCAACAGGTCGGAGTTCGTGCGCGGCACGGACGAGATCGTCGCGTTCCTGACCCGCAAGTGGGAGCGCGAGCACGAGTACGTGCTGCGCAAGTCGCTGTGGGCCTTCGGCGGCAACCGCATCGCCGTGCGCTTCCAGTACGAGTGGCACGACGACGAGGGCCGGTGGTGGCGCAGCTACGGCAACGAGAACTGGGAGTTCGCGCCATCCGGCCTGATGTCGCGGCGCGAGGCGAGCATCAACGACGTGCGCATCGCCGCCGAGGACAGGCGGATCGACCCCTCGTCGACCTACGAGATCCCGGCGGAGTGACCGCGATGCACGTGGAAGCGTTGTGGCGTTACCCGGTGAAATCGCTGGGCGGCGAACCCCTCCAGGAGGCCGAGTTCACCTCCGACGGCGTGGCGGGCGACCGGCTGGTGCACGTGCAGGGGCCTCGTGGCGTCCTGACCGGGCGCACGAGGTACGGCCTGCTCACGATTCCCACGAGCACCGGTCCCGACGGCCCGCTCGTGGACGGACATCCCTGGGACAGCTGGCAAGCGCACGAGAAGGTGCTGCCGTTCGGCGGCAGGCTGACCCGCTACACCGGACCGGAGCGGTTCGACGTGCTCAACGTGCTGGTGGCGACGGACGGCCAGGTGGCGGCGGCCGGAGTCGAGGTGCGGCGGCTGCGGCCCAACATCCTGATCGGCGGCGTCGAGGCCGGTGCCGAGCAGGGGTGGCCCGGCCACGCGCTGGTGATCGGCGACGTGGTGATCGGCATGTTCCAGCAGCGGGCCCGGTGCGTGGTGACGACGATCGACCCCGACACCGGCGCACAGGACCTCGACGTGCACCGGCGCATCCGGCGCGAGTTCGGCGGCGTGCTGTGCCTGGACAGCTGGGTCGTGCGGCCCGGCCTCGTCCGCGTGGGCGACCCGGTCGAGGTGGTGCCGACCGACGAGCTGCCCGGCCGCGTCGGCGGGTGGGTCGTCGGCCGGCCCTACGCCGTCTAAGCCTCGTCCAAGCCGCGCCTCGAGAAGTGCTGTCCGTAACGACCCGCCCGCTCGCGACTCTCTTTCGTGTTTCCCGCCGGGTACGCGGGGGCCCTACGTTCCCTCCCATAGGACGCGGGGCCCCCGCGTCCTAAAGCCACGTCACGCAGAGGAGGCGGGGCCGCTGTATGGATGACACACGGTCGGGTGCGTGGCGGCAGAAGGGACAGCACGTCCGGCGCAGTGCTCAGATGTTGCGCCGGTACTGACCGCCGACCTCGAAGAACGCCTCGGTGATCTGGCCGAGAGTGCACACGCGGGCCGCGTCCATCAGCACCGCGAACACGTTCTCGTTCGTCTGCGCGACCTCGCGCAGGCGGGCGAGAGCCTTCTGGGCCTCGTCGCGGTGCGCGGCCTGGAACGCGCGCGTGCGCTGGACCTGCGACTCCTTCTCCTCCTCTGTGGCGCGGGCGAGCTCGATCTTCACGACCTCGCGCTCACCGCCCTCCGGCAGGAAGGTGTTGACTCCCACCAACGGCAGCGAGCCGTCGTGCTTGCGCTGCTCGTAGAGCATCGACTCGTCCTGGATGCGGCCGCGCTGGTAGCCGGTCTCCATCGCGCCCAGCACGCCGCCGCGTTCGGAGATGCGGTCGAACTCCATCAGGACCGCCTCCTCGACGAGGTCGGTCAGCTCGTCGATGACGAACGAGCCCTGCAACGGGTTCTCGTTCGCCGACAGGCCCCACTCCTTGTTGATGATCATCTGGATGGCCATCGCACGGCGGACGGACGACTCCGTCGGAGTGGTGATCGCCTCGTCGTAGGCGTTGGTGTGCAAGGAGTTGCAGTTGTCGTACAGCGCGCACAACGCCTGGAGGGTGGTGCGGATGTCGTTGAAGTCCATCTCCTGCGCGTGCAGCGAACGGCCGGACGTCTGCACGTGGTACTTGAACTTCTGCGAACGCTCCGAAGCGCCGTAACGGTCGCGCATGGCCACGGCCCAGATCCGCCGGGCCACGCGGCCGATGACGCTGTACTCGGCGTCCATGCCGTTGGAGAAGAAGAACGACAGGTTCGGCGCGAAGTCGTCGATGTGCATGCCGCGCGCCAGGTACGACTCCACGTAGGTGAAGCCGTTGGCGAGCGTGAAGGCGAGCTGGCTAATGGGGTTCGCCCCGGCCTCGGCGATGTGGTAGCCCGAGATCGACACCGAGTAGAAGTTGCGGACCTGCTGCTGGATGAACCACTCCTGGATGTCCGCCATCATGCGCAGCGAGAACTCCGTGGAGAAGATGCAGGTGTTCTGGCCCTGGTCCTCCTTGAGGATGTCGGCCTGCACCGTGCCGCGCACGCTGGCCAGCGCGAACGCCCGCAGCTGCTGGTACTCCTCCGCCGACGGCTCGCGGTCGTGCTCGGAGCGGAACTTCTCGACCTGCTGGTCGATCACGGTGTTGAGGAAGTACGCGAGGATCGTCGGCGCCGGGCCGTTGATCGTCATCGAGACCGACGTGGTCGGCGCGACCAGGTCGAAGCCGTCGTACAGCGCCTTCATGTCGTCGAGCGACGCGATCGAGACACCGGACGTGCCGATCTTGCCGTAGACGTCCGGCGGGGTGTCGGGGTCGCGGCCGTAGAGCGTCACCGAGTCGAACGCCGTCGACAGGCGGGTGGCCGGGCTGCCCTTCGACAGGTACTTGAAGCGGCGGTTCGTGCGGAACGCGTCGCCCTCGCCCGCGAACATGCGGGCCGGGTCCTCGCCCTCGCGCTTGAACGGGAAGACGCCGGCGGTGAACGGGAAGTAGCCCGGCAGGTTCTCCTTGCGCAGGAAGCGCAGCAGCGAGCCCTCGTCGTCGTAGCGGGGCAGGCTGACCCGGCGGACCTGGTTGCCGGACAACGTCTCCCGCGTCAAGCGGGTGTGGATCTCCTTGTCCCGCACCTTGAACACGAGCTCGTCGCCCGAGTACTGCTCGCGGACGGTCTCCCAGCCGGTCAGCAGCTCCGCGGTGTCGCGCTCGACCTTGCGCTCCGCCTCACCGGCCAGCTCCGCGATGTCGGCCGTCGTGCGGCCGGCGGCTTCCAGCGCCTTCTGGGCGGCGGTGAGCTGGGTGTGCGCGCGGACCGCCGCGACCTGTTCCTCGGTCTTGCGGTGGTAGTCGCGGATCGTGTCGGAGATGTCGCTCAGGTAGCGGGCACGGGAGGCGGGCACGACCGTCGACGCCGACGTGGACGTCTTGCCGCTGACCGGCGCGAGCGCGCCCTCCTCCACGGACAGGCCGTGCTCCACGAGGCCGTCGCGCAGGAACTGGTAGAGCGCGGTGACTCCGTCGTCGTTGAACGTCGCGGCGGACGTGCCGAAGACCGGCATGTCCTCCCATTTGGCGCCGAACGCCTCGCGGTTGCGCACCATCTGCCGCGCCACGTCCCGGCGGGCGTCCTCGGCGCCGCGGCGCTCGAACTTGTTGATGGCGACGGCGTCGGCGAAGTCGAGCATGTCGATCTTCTCCAGCTGCGACGCGGCACCGAACTCCGGCGTCATCACGTACAGCGAGAAGTCGACGAACGGCACGATGGCCGCGTCTCCCTGACCGATACCCGGCGTCTCGACGATGACCAGGTCCGCACCGGACGCCTTGCACGCCACGATGGCCTGCTCCAGCCCGTCCGGGATCTCGCTGCCCGCACGGCGCGTGGCCAGCGAGCGGAAGAACACGCGGTCGCCGTCGAGGCAGTTCATGCGGATGCGGTCGCCCAGCAGCGCTCCACCACCACGGCGGCGCGTCGGGTCGACGGCGAGCACGGCGATGCGCAGCTTGTCCTGCTGGTCGAGCCGGAACCGGCGCACCAGCTCGTCGGTGAGCGACGACTTGCCGGACCCGCCGGTGCCCGTGATGCCCAGGACCGGCACCTTGCGGGTGGACGTCAGCGGCTCGGCCGTGCCGGCCTCGATGTGCGTGATCGCGCGCGCCAGGGCCTCGTCGGACCCCGTCAGCAGCGCGTCCTGGCTGAACGGCTCGGTGAGCGCGTGGTCGCACTCCTCGATCATCAGGTTGATCATCCTGGCGAGCCCGAGCGACTGCCCGTCCTGCGGCGAGAAGATCCGCGCGACGCCGCGCGAGTGCAGCAGCTCGATCTCCTCCGGCACGATGACGCCGCCACCGCCGCCGTAGACGCGGATGTGCCCCGCGCCGCGCTCGTTCAGCAGCTCCACGAGGTACGAGAAGTACTCGACGTGCCCGCCCTGGTAGGCGCTGATGGCGACGCCCTGCACGTCCTCCTGGATCGCGGCGTCCACGACCTCCGCCACCGACCTGTTGTGGCCGAGGTGGATGACCTCCGCGCCCTGCGACTGCAGGATCCGCCGCATGATGTTGATCGCCGCGTCGTGGCCGTCGAACAGGCTGGACGCGGTCACGAACCGCACCGGGTTCGCCGGCTTGTGCAGTGGGATCGCCATGAGAATAGTTTGACTTCCTACTATTGGACGTGCAACCGAGGGTGGTCCAGGTCTCTGGATCGAGCAGGAAGACGGTCGGGGGTCGAGCTTCGGGCGGACGGGTGGAGTTCCGGTCGACGGCGGCTCTCAGCCGCGAGAGGCGCTGCGGGCAAGGCCACACGGCGGGCAAAGGCGGCGCGGCGAATCGGCGCGGCCGAACCGAACCGCCTAGCGGGTCGCGGCGGCACCCCACTCGTGTGCGATCGCCGCGGCCTCACCGCGCGAGGCGACGCCCAGCTTCTCCAGGATCTTCGCGACGTGGAACTTCACCGTGGACTCGCTGATGTGCAGGTCCACCGCGATGTCGCGGTTGCGCCTGCCGCGGGCGAGCTGGCCCAGCACCTCCAGCTCGCGGGCGCCGAGCACGGTCAGCGGGTCCTCGCGCGGGTTCTCCGGCGGGCCCAGCGGCACCTCGATGACCACGGTCGTGCCCCAGCCGGGGACGGCGTCGACCTCCGCCTTGCCGCCGAGCGGGCCCAGGCGTTCCGCGGCGTGGCGGCGGTCGAGGCTGCCGCACGACAGGGTGCCGGGACCGTCGTCGCGCACGGTGGCCTTCAGGACCGCGCCGACGACCCGCCAGGTGACGTGGACGCGGCCCACGTCGCGCTGGTCGTCGAGCATCGCGTGCACGGCGGAGCGGACCACGGCTCCGGCGGTCGCCAGCACCTCGGCGGGGACCACGCGGTCCGCTCCCTCTTCCGCGCCGGGCGGGCCCACGTCGAGGCGCACGCCGCGGCCTCGCAGGACCCGGCACAACGACTCGGTGAGGCGGGCGAAGGCGTCGCCGACGCGTTCCTCGGTCAGAGCGCTGACCAGTTCGGCACGGGAGCGCAGCTCGGTCAGGGCGGTGACGGCCAGCTCCACGGCGCGGGTGCGGGCGGGTGCGTCGTCCAGCGAACGGTCGCGCAGCACGCCGAGCAGCGCCGTCAGTGCGGTGCCGTAGGCGTCGCCGAGGTCGGAGATGGTCATGGCGCGGGCCGCCGCGGCGGCCCTGGACACCGCGAGCGTGGCGGGCACGGCCTCGTTGCGCAGACCTTCGAGGTGCGCGGTGACCAGGTCCCACAGCGTGTGGGCGTCCGACAGGACCTCCTGCGGCACGGGTGTGTCGTCGGTGCGGATGAACACCAGCATCGAGGTCGTCTCGGGAACGTCACTCGTCAGTACGACGAGGGGCAGCTCCACATCCGCCACAACGGCCCGTCCCTGCCAGGTGCCGCTCGCGGGCACCGACTCCCGCAGGGTGGCGAGGTCGGCCATCGTGAGCCGCAGCCCGCGGGGGTCGCCGCGGAACTTGAAGGGCGCGAACGTGCAGTTGGACAGCTCCGCGACCGCCTGGTGGGGGATGCTGCCGGCGAACGCCGCGGACAGCCTCGGCAACGTCTCCCCCATGGGCGCCCGCAACACCTCGACGGCCGTCTTCAGCTCCATGACTTCGAGGGTAGTTCCGCTCGACCGGGTGGACGCTGGTCTTCCGGACAGCGGGAACTGGCCGAACGGCTGGCTCAGGTGCCGCACCCCGGCCATCAAGATCGACGGACGGTCATCAGCCGGACACACGAGCACTGGAGCGAGACATGAAGGCGATCACCTACACCGAGTTCGGCGGCCCCGAGGTCCTGCGGTTCGGTGAGGTCGAGGAGCCGCACGCCGGACCGGGTCAGGTGCGGCTGCGGGTCGTGGCGGCGGGGGTCAACCCGCTCGACCACAAGATCCGCAACGGGTGGATGCCGGACATGGCGCCGCCGTTCCCGGTGGTGCCCGGCCTGGAGGCCGCCGGGGTCGTCGACGAGGTCGGCGAGGGCGTGACCGGGGTCGCGGCGGGCGACGAGGTCCTGGGCTGGACCGCCACCGGCGCGTACGCCGAGTTCGCACTGTCCACCGACTTCGCGCCGAAGCCGCCCGGCCTGGACTGGGACCTCGCCGCGGCGTTGCCCACGGCCGTCGAGACGTCGGTGCGCGTGCTCGACGCCCTCGGCGTCGGGGAGGGCGACACGCTGCTGCTGCACGGCGCCGCGGGCGTGGTCGGCGCGGTCGGCGTCCAGCTCGCGGTGGCCAGGGGTGCGACGGTCGTCGGCACGGCCTCGCCCGGCAACCACGACTTCCTGCGGTCGCTGGGCGCGATCCCGGTCGTCTACGGCGACGGTCTCGCCGACCGGGTCCGCGCCGCCGCGCCGCAGGGCGTCGACGCCGTCTATGACGCAGCCGGGCAGGGCGACCTGCCGATGTCGATCGAGCTGCGCGGCGGCACCGACCGGATCGTCACGATCGCCGACCCGGCGGCCTTCGAGCTGGGCGTCACGTTCTCCGGTGACGGCGCGCCGTTCGGCGACCGGCTCGGCGAGTACGCGCGGCTCGCCGCCGAGGGCGGGATCACCGTGCGGATCGCGGGGACGTTCGCGCTGGCCGACGCCGCGAAGGCGCAGGAGCTGAGCGCGACCGGTCACGCCGGCGGGAAGATCCTGCTGCGGCCGTAGCGGCCGGTCAGAGGACGACGGTCGGCTGGACGGGCACGACGGGGGCGCACCGGGCGATCGTCACGGCGTGGGCGAGCCCGGCCAGCTCGTCCACCTCGCCCGTGGCCGCCTGGTGCAGGTGGTCGAGGGCGCGGGCGAGCAGCAGCTCCGCCTGCTGCAACGACCACCTCCTGCCCTCCTCCGCCTGCGTGCGCGGGTCGCCCCCGGCCGCGAGCACGGCCACCACGGGAAGGCTGCGGCGGTGGCGCGCCAGGTCCACCGGCAGGGACAGCACGTCGTCCACGTGCCTGCGCGCCAGGCCGACGTCGTCGCCGAACTCCCGCAGGTGGTCCGCCTGGCGCCGGCTCGCGCCGGTGGCCAGCGCGCCCAGCTCGCAGGCCAGCGCCGTCAGCGAGCTGTGCTTCGCGGCCGCCACCCCGAGGTGCTCGGACAGGTCGACGTCGGCGCGGTCGGCCATCTCCAGCTCTTGGACGTATCCGTCCACAACGGACATCAGCGTGCCGTTCAACGCCATCGCCTCCGCCGCCGTGACCCGCGCGAAAGCCATGCACAGCACCGTGTCCGCGGCCGTCACGACCCGGTCGTAGCCGAACTCCGACCGCGGGCCACCGGTCGCGGCCGGGTTCATGAGGTCGGCGTGCAGCTGTTCGTGCAGCGCGGTGAGCTCCATGGCGACGGCGAGAGCCGTCACGTCCGCGTCGCCGACGGCCTCCGCGGACAGCACCGTGAGCGCGGCCGTCGAGAAGTCCCGCGACCGCAGGCCGAGCTCGACGACCTCGCGGGTCTCGCCGGGCAGTCCGGCCACCGCGGCCCGCAGCGGCGGCTCGACCGCCTCGCGTACCCGCCGCGGCACGTCCGCCGGTGACGCGGCCAGCTCGACGATCGTCATGCGCGTTCCTCTCCAGACACCGAGGGCACGACGCTAAACCCGCTGGTCAGCGCCACGGGCGCGATTGCCACTGTCGTGTCGAAACCAGGCACGATCCGGGGAGCGGGACTAGGTTGATGTTGAACGGGTTGTCGTCACCATCACCCGAACGTGATCATCGCTTCTCCTGAGGGGACTGACCGTGCGCTACACCAAGCTCGCCGGCATGGACGTGTCCGAGATCTGCCTCGGCATGATGAGCTACGGAGACCCGGCCAGGGGCAACCACTCGTGGTCGTTGCCGGAGGAGGAGTCCCGGCCGTTCATCAAGGCCGCGCTCGACGCCGGGATCAACTTCTTCGACACCGCGAACGTGTACTCGAACGGGTCGTCCGAGGAGATCACCGGCCGTGCACTGAACGACTTCGCGCGCCGCGAGGACGTCGTGCTCGCCACCAAGGTGCACGGCCGGATGCGGGAGGGCGCGAACGGCTCGGGCCTGTCCCGCAAGGCGATCTTCGCCGAGATCGACAACTCGCTGCGCCGCCTGGGCACCGACTACGTGGACCTGTACCAGATCCACCGGTTCGACCCGCCCGTGCCGCTGGAGGAGACGCTCGAAGCGCTGCACGACGTCGTGAAGTCCGGCAAGGCGCGCTACATCGGCGCGTCCTCGATGTACGCGTGGCAGTTCGCGAAGGCGTTGTTCACCCAGCGCGCCAACGGCTGGACGCGGTTCGTGTCGATGCAGAACCACTACAACCTCCTCTACCGCGAGGAGGAGCGCGAGATGCTGCCGCTGTGCGCGGACCAGGGCATCGCCGTGATCCCGTGGAGCCCGCTGGCCAGGGGCCGGCTGGTCCGCGACTGGGACGCCACGACCGCCCGCACCGAGACCGACGAGTTCGGCTCCACCCTGTACGTGGAGTCGGACCGCGCGATCGTGGAGAAGGTGGCCGAGGTCGCCTCCGCCCGCGGGGTGTCACGGGCGCAGGTGGCGCTGGCGTGGCTGCTGCGCAACCCCGTCGTCACGGCGCCGATCATCGGCGTGACCAAGCCCGCGCAGCTCGGCGACGCGGTGGCGGCGCTGGAGTTCGAGCTCACCGAGGACGAGGTGCGGTCGCTGGAGTCGGCCTACGCACCGCACCGCATCGCCGGGCACGTCTAGCGCACGGGGTCCTTCTGAAGCTCGGCGAGCAGCTCGTTCTGGCCCACCAGCAGCTCGCTCAGTATGCGTCTGGCGGCTCTGAGCAGCTCTGCCACGTCGGCGCCCGCGAGGGAGTAGACCACCGTCGACCCCTCGCGGGTGGCCGTCACTATCCCCGACCTGCGCAGCACGGCGAGCTGGGCGGAGAGGTTGGACGCCTCGACGTCGATCTCGGCGAGCAGCTCGCGCACCGCCTTCGGCCCGTCCTGCAGCAGCTCCAGCACCCGGATGCGCACGGGGTGCCCGAGCATGCGGAAGAACTCGGCCTTGGCCTGGTACAGCGGAACCGGCACGGTCACTTCACCCCGTGTTCGGCGGCGAGCCTGCGCAGGTTGGCCAGGTCGGCGCCGTGCACCTCGGCGGCGTAGGCGTCCTGGCGCTCCCCCGCCTCGCGCACGGCCTGTTCGGCCTGCTCGATGCGGGCGAGGAGGTTGTCCCGGAACTCGTTCACGGCATCACGCCCTGTCGAATTGAAGAAGTCTTCAACTCACCAGGCTACACCGCGCCGCACCCGTCGCCGCAGAAGCCACTTCCGAGCGTTGAAAACGGCGCAGAAGCGGACTTACACTCGCGATCGTGCCGAATCTGCGGATCAGCGAGGCCGCCGCGCTGCTCGGGGTCAGCGACGACACCGTGCGGCGGTGGATCGACCAGGGCCGCCTCGGGTCGGTGACGCTCGGCAACGGCCGCAAGGGCGTCAGCGGGACGGAGCTGGCGACGTTCGCCCAGTCGCTGACCGAGGCCGGCGAGCCGGGGGTCACGGTCGCGGCCTCCGCGCGCAACCGGATGCGGGGCATCGTCACGCGCGTCCTCAAGGACGGCGTCATGGCCCAGGTCGACATGCAGGCGGGGCCGTTCCGCATCACGTCGCTGATGAGCAGGGAGTCCGCGGACGAGCTGGGACTCGAGGTGGGCAGCATCGCCGTGGCGTCCATCAAGTCCACCCACGTCGTCGTGGAGATCCCGGAGGCCCTGCGGTGAGACGGGTCCTCGCGCTGGCTCTGCTGCTCGCGGGGTGCGGGGCCACCCCGGCCGCGACCACCGGCGGCGGCGAGATCACCGTGTTCGCGGCGGCGTCGCTCACCGGGTCGTTCACGGAGCTGGGCGAACGGTTCGAGGCCGCGCACCCCGGCGCGAAAGTGCGGTTCAACTTCGCCGGAAGCTCCGCGCTCGCACAGCAGATCAACCAGGGCGCGCCCGCCGACGTGTTCGCGTCCGCCGCTCCCGCGAACATGAAGCAGGTGACGGACACCGGGGCGGTCACGGAGACGCCCGTGACGTTCGCGAGGAACACTCTGCAGATCGCCGTCCCGAAGGGGAACCCGGCCGGGATCACCGGCCTGGGTGACTTCGCCAAGGCGGACCTGAAGATCGCGTTGTGCGCGGAGCAGGTGCCGTGCGGGGCGGCGGCGAAGAAGGTCTTCGAGGCCGCGAACGTCACGGCCGCACCGGACACGCTGGAGCAGGACGTGAAGGCCGCGCTGACGAAGGTGGCGCTCGGCGAGGTCGACGCGGCGCTCGTCTACCGCACCGACGTGCGCGCCAACGACAAGGTGGACGGGCTCGACTTCGCCGAGGCCGGCCAGGTGGTCAACGACTACCCGATCGCGACCGTCGCCAAGGCCCCGAACCCAGCCACGGCACGGGCGTTCGTCGGCTTCGTGCTGTCGGCCGAGGGACGCGAGGTGCTCACGGCCGCCGGGTTCGCGGCGCCGTGAGGCAACGGCTGCCCGTCGTCCTGGTCCTGCCCGCGCTGGCCGGGCTCGCGTTCCTGCTCGTGCCGTTGATCGGACTCCTGGTCGAGGCGCCCTGGACGACCCTGCCGTCCCAGCTGGTCAGCGCCGAGGTCGGGGAGGCGCTGAAGCTGTCGCTGGTCTGCGCGTCGCTCGCCACGGTCGTGTGCCTGGTGCTCGGCGTGCCGCTCGCGTGGCTGCTGGCGCGCGGCGACCTGCCGGGGACGGGGGTGGTGCGGGCGCTGGTCACGGTGCCGCTGGTGCTGCCCCCGGTGGTGGGCGGCGTGGCGTTGCTGCTGGTGCTGGGACGGCGCGGGCTCGTCGGTCAGCACCTCGACGCGTGGTTCGGCGTCTCGCTGCCGTTCACCACGGCGGGGGTCGTGGTCGCGGAGGCGTTCGTCGCCATGCCGTTCCTGGTCATCTCGGTCGAGGGTGCGCTCAGGGCCGCCGACCGGCGTTACGAGGAGGCCGCCGCCACGCTCGGGGCGTCGCGCTGGCTGACGTTCCGGCGGGTGACGCTGCCCGGTGTCCTGCCGGGAGTGGTGGCGGGCACCGTGCTGTGCTGGGCCCGCGCGCTCGGCGAGTTCGGCGCGACGATCACCTTCGCGGGCAACTTCCCCGGCACGACGACGACCATGCCGCTCGCCGTCTACCTGGCGCTGGAGACCGACCCGGACGCCGCGATCGTGCTCAGCGTCGTGCTGCTGCTGGTCTCGGTGGCGGTGCTGGCGGGCCTGCGCGACAGGTGGATCCGCGCATGACGCTGCACGCGGAGCTGCGCGTCCGGCGCGGCGGCTTCGACCTCGGCGTGGACCTCGGCGTCGAACGCGGCGAGGTCGTGGCGCTGCTCGGCCCGAACGGCGCGGGCAAGACCACCGCGTTGCGCGCCCTCGCCGGACTGACCCCGGGCGGCCGGGTCACCTGCGACGGGTCCGCGTGGGACGGTCTGCCCGCCGAGAGGCGGCCGGTCGGCGTGGTGTTCCAGGACTACCTGCTGTTCGCGCACATGAGCGTGCTCGACAACGTCGCGTTCGGGCCGCGCGCCCGCGGCACCCGCAAGGCCGAGGCCAACGCCCGCGCGCTCGACCACCTGCGGCAGGTCGGGCTGGAGGACTTCGCGAAAGCCAAGCCCCGCACGCTCTCGGGCGGCCAGGCGCAACGCGTCGCGCTCGCCCGTGCGCTCGCCACGTCACCGGAGCTGCTTCTGCTGGACGAACCGCTGGCGGCGCTGGACGCGAGCACCCGGCTGCGCGTCCGTTCGGAACTGGCCAGGCATCTGCGGACGTACGAGGGACACACGCTGCTGGTGACGCACGATCCGTTGGACGCGATGGTGCTCGCCGACCGCATCGTCATCCTGGAGGGCGGCCGGGCCGTGCAGGAGGGCGCGCCACGTGAGGTCGTCCGGCAGCCGCGCACCGACTACGTCGCCCACCTCGTCGGCCTGAACTTCTACCGCGGCACGGCCCACAGCACCGAGGTGCGGCTCGACGACGGCGGCACCCTCACCGTCGCGGAGCCGGCGGACGGCCCGGTGCACGTGGTGTTCCCGCCGTCAGCCGTCAGCCTCTACCAGGAGAAACCCGCCGGAAGCCCGCGCAACACGTGGCCGGTGACCGTGTCCGGCATCGAGCAGCACGCCCACACGACCCGCGTCGACCTCGACGGCTCCCCCGCCGTGCTGGCCGACGTCACGACCGCGACCGTAGCCGAACTCCGGTTGCAGCCCGGCGACGAGCTGTGGGCGTCGCTGAAGGCGACGGAGATCCACACCTATCCGCGCTAGACGAACGCGCTCTCCCCGGTGATCGCCTTGCCGACGATCAGCGTGTTCATCTCGTATGTGCCCTCGAACGAGTAGATCGCCTCGGCGTCGGCGAAGAACCGGGCCACGTCGTAGCCGAGCACGATGCCGTTGCCGCCGACGATCTCGCGCGACCAGGCGACGACCTCGCGCATCCGGGACGTGACGAACGCCTTCGCGAGCGACGAGTGCTCGTCCTGGAAGACTCCCGCGTCCTGCAGCCGGGCCAGCTGCACGAGCATGCCCCAGGAGGCGGTGATGTTGCCGAGCGAGCGCACCAGCTTGTCCTGCACCAGCTGGAACCCGGCGATCGGGCGGCCGAACTGCTCGCGCTCCCGCGTGTAGGCGAGTGCGATCTCGTAGGCGCCGACCATCACGCCGAGCGCCTGCCACGCGACGCCGCCGCGGGTGGCGCGCAGGATCTCCGCGACGTCGCGGAACGACTCGATGCCCTGCAGCCGGTTCGCCTCCGGTACGCGCACGCCGGTCAGGGTGATCTCGGCGTTCTCGACGATCCGGAGCCCGGTCTTGCCCTCGATCTTCTCCGCGGCGAAGCCCGGCGCGCCCTTCTCGACGACGAAGCCCTTGACCTGGTCGTCCTCGACGTCACGGGCCCACACGACGACGTAGTCGGCGAAGGTGGCGTTGCCGATCCACCTCTTCGCGCCGTCGAGAACCCACTCGTCGCCCTCGCGGCGGGCCGTGGTGCGCATGCCGCCCGCGACGTCCGAGCCGCCGAGCGGTTCGGTCATCGCGAACGCGCCGATCTTGTCCATCGCCGCCATCGCGGGCAGCCAGCGGTCGCGCTGCTCCTGCGAGCCGCCCGAGTAAATCGAGTACATCGCCAGCCCGTTGTGGACGCCGAAGAACGTGGCGACGGACGCGTCCGTGCGGCTCATCTCCATCGCCAGCATGCCGCTGAGCAGGTTGCTAACGGCGCCGTGGTGCTCGCCGTAGCCCTCGTACGACAACGCGGTGAGGCCCGCCTCACGGAACTTCGCGATCAGCTCGTGCGGGAACTCGCCCCTGTCCCAGTACTCGGTGACCAGCGGCCTGACCTCCGCGGCCAGGAACTCGCGGGCGCCGAGCAGGATCTTCCGCTCCTCGTCGCCCAGCAACGCCTCGTAGTCGTAGAAGTCGGCCGTCAGCTGCGTCATGCCCTGGGATCGACCGCGACACGCCGGTTGAACCGTGATCTTCAGCTCACCCGCAGGTGAGTCACTCGATGGGGTGGTTTTCGCTGGTAGCCGCGTTTTGTAGATCGAGTGTAGAGATTTTGTGGCATAGATTGTCCCGTGGGCATCTTCGACAAGATCCGCGGCGAGTTCATCGACATCATCGAGTGGACCGATGACAGCCGGGACACCATCGTGTGGCGCTTCCCTCGTTACGAGAACGAGATCAAGATGGGCGCGAAGCTCACGGTCAGGGAGTCCCAAGCCGCCGTCTTCGTGAACGAGGGACAGGTCGCCGACGCCTTCCCGCCCGGCATGTACACGCTGTCGACGCAGAACGTGCCGATCCTGTCCACGATCAAGGGCTGGAAGTACGGCTTCAACTCCCCGTTCAAGGCCGAGGTGTACTTCGTCAACACCCGGCAGTTCACCGACCTCAAGTGGGGCACGCAGAACCCGATCATCCTGCGCGACCCCGAGTTCGGCATGGTCCGGGTGCGCGCGTTCGGCGGCTACGCGATCCGCGTGATCGAGCCCGTCGCGCTGCTCAAGGAGCTCGCCGGCACCGACCCGCACTTCCGCACCGAGGAGGTGTCGGACTACCTGCGCACGATGGTCATCGGCAAGCTCGGCCCGTCGATCGCGGCCGCCGGCGTGCCCATGCTCGACCTCGTCACCCAGCAGGACGCGATCTCCGGCAAGATCGCCAACGCGCTCAACCTCGAGCTGCGCCAGGTCGGCATCGAGATCTCGAAGTTCGTCATCGAGAACATCTCGGTCCCGCCGGAGGTCGAGGCCGCGATGGACAAGCGCACCCAGATGGGCGTGCTCGGCAACCTCGACCAGTACACGCAGTTCCAGACCGCCAACGCGATCGAGACCGCGGCGGCGAACCAGGGCACCGTCGGCGACGGCATGGGCATCGGGCTCGGCATGGCGCTCGGTCAGCGCGCCGTGCAGCAGAACGCCCAGCAGCAGGCCCAGCAGCAGGCCCCCGCCCCGGCGCAGCAGCAGGCCGGTCCCCCGCCGCTGCCCCAGGGCGAGCAGTGGTTCATCGGCGCGAACGGACAGCAGCTCGGCCCGTTCGACCGCGCGGCGCTCGGCGGGCAGGTCTCGGCGGGCACGCTGACCAGGGACACGCTGGTGTGGAAGGCGGGCATGTCCGAGTGGACCGCCGCGGGCCAGGTGCCGGAGGTCTCGGCGCTGTTCGGCTCGGCCCCGCCGCCGCTGCCGCAGGTCTGAGCCGGTTCGAACGCCTCCCAGGGGTCCCCACATGTCCGAACCAGGTTTCTCGCAGGGCGACGTCGCGAACACCACCTACCCGTGCGGTGGCTGTGGCGCGCGGCTGGAGTTCGCCCCCGGCACCACCGCGCTGCAATGCCCGTACTGCGGGCACCGGCAGGAGATCGCGGTGGGCGACCGCACGATCCGCGAGCTGCTGTTCAGCGAGCTCTCCGGCCTCGACCGCAAGCCGGTCGGCTCGATCGGCAAGTACGTCTTCGTGTGCCAGCGTTGCGCCGCGCGGACGGAGACGAACGAGACGGCGAGCCTGTGCCAGTTCTGCGGCTCACCGCTCGTGATCGACCCGAACGCGTCCGGTCAGCTCGTGCCCGAGGGCGTGCTGCCGTTCGCGTTCGACCGCGGTGCGGCGTCCGAGCATCTGAAGAAGTGGGCGTCGTCGCGGTGGTTCGCGCCTTCCGCGTTGAAGAAGGTCACCACGGCCGAGTCGACGAAGAGCACGTACATCCCGCACTGGACGTACGACTCGCAGACGGTCTCGGACTACAACGGTGCGCGCGGCGAGTACTACTACGTCACCGAGACCTACCAGCAGGACGGCGAGACCAAGACCCGTCAGGTCCGGCACACGCGGTGGTACCCCACGCGCGGACGGGTGGCCAGGGACTTCGACGACGTGCTGGTGCCCGCCACGGCGCAGCTGCCGGTGCCGGTGCTGGACAAGCTCCAGCCGTGGCCGCTGCCGGACGCCGTCCCGTACCAGCAGCAGTACCTCGCCGGGCACTTCGCGCTGCGCTACGACCTCGAACCCGAGAGCGGGTTCGAGGAGGCGAAGAAGCGGATGGCGCCGGTCATCGAGAACGACTGCCGCACCGACATCGGCGGCGACGTGCAGCGGGTGGACACGGTCGCCACCAGGCACAACAACGTCACGTTCAAGCTGATGCTGCTGCCGGTCTGGGTCGCGACGTACATCTACGCGGGCAAGAGCTGGCAGGTGCGCGTCAACGGCCGCACCGGCGAGATCCACGGCGAACGTCCGTGGAGCAAGGCCAAGATCGCCGCCGCGGTGCTGCTCGCGCTGGTGCTGATCGTGACGATCGGCTACCTCATGTCCCGCAACGGAGCCTGACCCGGCCGGTCTCGGCGGCTCAGCCGAGACCGGCCAGGCGCCGGACGGCCTCCTGCTCACCCCAGCGGAACCCGATGCGCCGCGACAGCCGGGCCGCCTCCGCGCACGAGTCCTTCGCCTCGGCCGTGCGGCCCGCCAGCTCGTGCACGATGCCGCGGTCGAGGAGCAGCCCGGCCTCGATCTGCCGGTCCCCCACCGACCGCGCGAGCGGCAGCGCCTCCTCCACCAGGTCCAGGGCACGGTCGAGGAAACCGAGCCGCCGCAAGGCATCGGCCGTGTTCGCCAGCGCGTGCAGCTCCCCCGGCCTGTCCCCGCACGACCGGAACGTCGTCAGGGTGCGTTCGTAGCACGCCAGCGCGGTCTCCAGATCGCCCTGTGCCGCGTGCACCAGGCCCAGGTTCGTGCGCACGTACGCGGCGCCTTGCGCGTCGTCCAACTCCTCGCGCACCGCCAGTGACGCTTCCAGCGACGCCACCGCGACGGGCAGGTCGCGGCGGCGCCAGTGCACGATGCCGAGGTTGTTGAGCGTCACGGCTTCCATCCGGCGGTCGTGCAACGCACGGGCCAGTTCGAGCGCCGCCGTCCAGTGCCGCTCGGCCTCGACGAACCGGAAACCCCGTTCGCACGCCGCGCCGAGCTCCTTCAACGCCAGTGCTTCCGCACGAACGTCACCCAGCGACCTGGCCGCTTCGAGGGCGAGGGTGTTGAGCTCGACCCAGTCCGCCACCTCCGAGCGACGGCGGAAGTACCAGGAGAGCCCTGCCGCGAACGCGATGGCGTCGGCCGGCGACGCCTGGTGCGCGGCGGCGAGCAGGTTGTCGCGCTCCTGGGCGAGCCACAGGTCGGAAGGGTTGTCCGCCAACGCTTCCAGGTAGTGCTTGTGGAGACGTTCCAACGCCAGCGACCGTTCCTCCGGCGACTCGGAGGTGCGACACCGCTCGCGGGCGAACAGCCGCAGCTGGTCGTGCAGGGCGTACCGGCCCGGCACCGGTTCCTCGACGAGACGTGCGGCGACCAGCTCGGCGAGCAGCTCCTCGACGTCGGGCACGTCCGTCAGCGCCCGCACCGCCGGGAGCGCGACGTCCGGCCCGTCCACGAGACCGAGCAGCCGGAAAACCCCGGCCACGGCAGGAGATCGCAGCTCGCCGTACGCGACGTCGAAGACGCCGACGTCCCCGCTCAGCCGAGCGGCCAGTCGTCGCGGCGTCCACTGTGGATCTGTGAGCAGACCACCCGCGACCCGCAACGCGAGCGGCAGACCCCCGCAGCGCCGCACCAGCTCCGCCACATCGCCGACTTCTCCGGCGATCCCCTCCAGCAGCCCGGCGGCCTCCCGCACCGGCAGCGCGCCCAGCGGCACGTGCGCCGCTCCGGGCAACGAGGTGAGCGGACGACGTGAGGTGATCAGCACGACCGAGCCCGGCCCGGTCGGCAGCAGACGCCGGACCTGCGCCGCCGTCGCGACGTTCGTCAGCACCACCAGCAACCTGCGCGACGCCGCGGCGGACCGGTACCGCAACGCCTCCTCGTCACCGGGCCGCTCCCCCAGCGCGCGCAGGAACCGGCTGAGCACGCGGTCGGAGGCCCCGTCGGACAGATCCGCGTGCAGCAGCCCGTCGGGGAACCCCGGCGCCATCTCGTGGGCGGCCCTGACCGCGAGCGCCGCCTTCCCGGCCCCCGCCGGTCCGGTGACCACGCACACCGCCACCCCGTCCTGCCGCGCCTGCGCCATGACCACGGCAAGCTCACGCGACCGCCCGACGAAGGCACCGACGCCCGGCGGCAACGCCGCGGCCCCCACGGGTTTCGCACGCAGGATCTCGGCCCGCAACCGCTGCAACGACTCCCCCGGCTCAACACCCAGCTCGTCGTGCAGCAGCTGTCGGCACTCCTCGTAAGCGGCGAGCGCCTCGGCAGACCGCCCAGCCCGGTGCAACGCGAGAACCTGCTGCTCGCGCAGCCGTTCGTGCAACGGATGCTCCCGCGCCCACTCGGCGAGGTCCGCGATGATCTCGGCGTGCCGCCCCAGGTCGAGCTCCGCCTCGGCGCACTCGGCCCGTGCCGCCACCCGCAGGTCCTCCAGCCGCGCCACGACCCCGCGCAACAGCCCGGACGCCGCAAGGTCGGCCAACGCGGGCCCACGCCACAACGCGAGCGCCTCCCGGTACCGCTGCGGCGTGCGCTCGCGGCGAGCGACGTCGAGCAACGCCGTGAACCGGGTGAGGTCAAGCTCCTCGGGGTCGACCGACATCAGGTAACCGGGCGAGCGCGACTGCAACCGCGATCCGACGATCTTGCGCAGCTGGTAGACGTACACCTGCAGGTTCTTGTGCGCCGTCTTGGGCGGCGCGTCGTCCCAGAGCACGCTGACCATCCGCTCGACCGGCACGACCCGTCCCGGCTGGGCCAGCAGCAGCGCGAGGACGGCCCGCTGCTTGGGCGGCCCGAGGCTCAGGCGCACGCCGTCGTCGCCACAGCACTCCACCGGCCCGAGCACCCGGAACTCCACACTTCGATCGTAGCCACCGGGCACACGCCGAACACGTGCCGTGACGCGCGTTCGACAACCGGGACCGGCTCCCGTCCCGGCGTGAACTACGCCGTTCAGCTGAGACCTGAACCACAGAGGCGAAAATCCTAACGGCGAAACGGTCGCGCCGGGATGGCTTCACTGATCCGGAGCAGCCCCACCCTCTCCGTTGGTGTGAACCTCGTGGCGAGCCCTCGCTCCGGACGTATCGTCCGCTTCAGCAGCGGGTGCACCCGCCAAGGGGGTCTTGAGGATGTAGCCGATGACGTTCGGAGCGAGCGTACGCAGAACCCGCCGGAAGCAGGCGAAACAGGGGTCGTCCACAATGCTGGCCTCCACGGTGGAGGCCCTGCAGTCCTATGTCCTCAACACCGGCGTGATCGGCATCGCGGAAGGGCTGCTCGGCGTTCTCGCCGTGGGCGGGATTCTCAGCGCGCTGCTGGGCCAAGCCGGTGTCCGCGCCGCCGCCGTTGTCGCGGTGGTCGTGGCGATCCTCGGGCTGTTCGTGTTGCTCGTCGCGAACAAACTGGAATGGCGCCGCCGCACCGAACTCGACCGGCGGCTCCTGCGCCGGTACTGCGACCTGCTGCACGAACGCTGCGACTTCACCTGGCGGATCACCGACTGGCGCCAGGTCGTGACGATCGATCCCAACGGCGACACCCGCGACCGGATCACTTTCACCGCCGTTCCCGACTGCGACGCGCTCGACTTCCTCACGTTCTGGGAAGGTCCGCACTGGGAGTGGCCGGAGAGGTACCGGCGCAAGACGGAGGTCCACGTCCGGAGCGTGGAGTTGGAGAGCGACGGGGGCGGGACCCGCTTCGACGTGACGACCTGCTGGCTCAGCAGGGGCCGGCTGAAGGTGACCGTGCACCTGAGCGAGCCCGCGCTGCGGGACACGGAGATCAGCCTGGTGGCCGAGTTCGTTTTCCCGGCGAAGTGCCTGCCGTTCGTGCAGGGCTCGCCGGAGGAGTTCGTCAAGAAGTTCTCGCCGGGTCCGGAGCACCTGGAGTACACGGTCGTCCTGCCACCCGGTTGCAGCGGCTACTGGGACGGGGTGGGCCTGAGGTCCGGAACAGCGAGCCATTCCATCCAGCGACGCAGGAACAGCAACGGATGCGAAGAGATCCACCTCGTGGCCGATGGCGTGGCCACCGGCGCACGAGTGGGCATGAAGCTGGACATCAAGTAAGGCGGGAGGCCTCACTTGTCGTCCGCTCCTCCAGAACCGCCCTCTCCACCAAATCCGGAAATCATTCCACTCCGCATCGAATCGAGCGAGGGCGCACGCCGCCGATTCGTGTGAACACAAAGGAAAACCGGCGACAATGAGCCGGGCGCCCCCACGGGACGCCCGGCAGGATCGTAGATCAACCACCGCCTCGCTATCGAATCCGTCATCACGAACGAGTGCTTGACACAAGCCATCAAGTACTTGCTATCGTCCGTCAAGTGGCGACCACCTCCGAACACGTGGACCTGCGCGACGACCTGGTCCGGCTTGTGACCAGCAGGTTGCTCGACCCACTGGAAATCCTTCTGCCGCAAGCGGATCTGGCGGGCCTGCACCGGTCGGTCGAGGCCGACGCCGAGATGTGGGCGGCGCAGCTGCTCGGCGGGGACGACGCGCTGGCCAGGCAGACCGCCGTCCGCCTGATCGCCGTCCTGCACCCCGGCGACACGCCGTTCGACCCGCCGGACGAGTGGTGGGCGACCCCGCTGGGGCGCGTCGCCGCGCGGCGCATCGGGCATCCCGGCAAGGAGTTCGTGTCCTTCGGCGTGGCCGGCGCGATGCTCGGCATCACCCGGCAGGGCGTGCACGACCTGGTCACCCGCAAGAAGCTGACGCGCCACCCCGAGGGCGGCGTGACGGTCGACTCGATCCGCGCCCGCCTCGACCTGAGGAGACAACGGTGAAGCTCGCGGCCCGTGAGTTCGGTTCGGAGGGCCGGCCGTTCCTGCTCCTGCACGGTCTCGGCGGCGACTCGGCGGCGTGGGAAGCGTTTGCGCCGCACCTGAACGGCCGGGCGGTGGCGGTCGACCTGCGTGGGCACGGCCGGTCGCCCGACGGGCCGTGGGGCTGGGAGGCGGTGCTGGACGACCTCGACGAGACGGCCGTCCACTTCGGACTCGCCGATCCCGTGGTGGTCGGGCATTCGCTCGGTGGCGTGCTCGCCGCTCTCTGGGCGCTCCGGCACCCCACGTGTCCCGCCGCGGTGAGTCTGGACGGACACCGGTCCGCCGCCACGCACCTCTCGCTCTACGAAGGACTCGAAGACGAAGAGCTTCCGACCCGGCTGAACGCGATCTTCACCGCGCAGCTGGAGACGATCACCCGTCCGGACCGCTCGATCCTCACGGCGTTGCGGACCGCGCCGGAGTTTCTCGACGCGCTCCCGGTCTTCGCGCAGGTGACCAGCCCGTTCCTGCTGGTGCTGGCGACGAGGAACCTACCGGTTCCGCCGGACCTGGCCCCCCTGATGGACGCCCACCGCGCGGGGCTGCGCCGCGACTTGCCGGTCGTCTGCCCGAACGTGCGGGTCCACGAGCTCGACGCGACGCACGGCATGGTCGTCGAACGCCCGGCCGAGCTGGCCGGGGTCGTGAGTCACTTCGTGAACAACCTCTTCAGCGCCTGACGGGCCCTGCGGGGCGCCTCGGGGTCCTTCTCCAGCTGCAGGAAGTGGTTGAGCGCCAGCATGACCCCGAGGATCTCGTAGACGAGCTGGTCGACGTCGGTGTCCCCCGGCAGCTCGTCGTCGTTGACCGCCCTGCGGATGTGGATCCGCAAGTCCCTGCGCCACAACGCGTTCATGCCCGCCAAGGCGTCCCGCACCGGCCCGCTCCGCCCGTCGAACTCGGCCGTCGCCGCGGTGAAGAAGCACCCGCCGGGCAGCACGTTGCGCTCCAGGTAGGACACCCACGCCTCGCAGACCGACTTCAGCCGCGTGAGCCCGGACGGCATCTGCTTGACCTTGCGCGGCACCTCGCGCAGGAACACCTCCGCCGCCTGGTCGACGACCGCGAGCTGCAGCGCCTCCTTGGTCCCGAAGTGCCCCAGCAACCCGGCCTTGCTCATCCCGAGCTCGCCCGCGAGGCGCCCGATGGTCAGCCCCTCCAGCCCTTCGGCGGACGCGATGGCGAGGCTGTGGTCGAGGATGCGCTGCCGGGTCTCCAGCGTGTCGGCGACGGATCGGCGCGGGCTCATGCCCCCAGTCTACGACCCCTTTAGCTACCGACCGATCGGTTGCTATATTCGGCGCGCCGTCCACCCCCAGAATGGAGCGCACCTTGTCCGGATCCCGTGTCGTCGCGCTGGGCCACCACCAGCCTGAGCGCGTGCTGACCAACGCCGACCTCGAGAAGCTGGTCGACACCAACGACGAGTGGATCCTGCAACGCACCGGCATCTCGACCCGCCGCATCGCCGCGGAGACGGAGTCGGTCACCGACATGGCCTCCGCCGCGGCCGAGAAGGCACTGGCCGCCTCCGGCCTGGCCCCGTCCGACATCGGCCAGGTCATCGTCGCGACCTGCTCCGCGATCGACCGCAGCCCGTCGATCGCCGCCCAGGTGGCAGCCCGCCTGTCCCTCCCGGCCCCGGTCTGCTTCGACCTGAACAACGCCTGCGCCGGCTTCTGCACCGCCCTCGCCACCGCCGACCACACCCTGCGCGCGGGCGCCGCACAGCACGCGCTCGTCATCGGCGCCGAGAAGATGTCGGACCTGGTCGACTGGACCGACCGCTCCTCCTGCATCCTGCTGGGCGACGGCGCGGGCGCCGCGATCATCAGCGCCTCCGACACCCCCGGAATCTCGCCCGTGGCCTGGGGCTCCGACCCGTCCAGGGGCAACGCCGTCCGCCTCGTCGACCAGTGGCAGCCGCGCTTCGCCCAGGAGGGCCAGGCAGTCTTCCGCTGGGCCACCAGCGAGCTCCCCGCGGTGGCCGCGCAAGCCTGCGAACGAGCGGGTATCGCCACGACCGACCTGGCGGGCATCGTCACGCACCAGGCCAACCTGCGCATCGTCGAGGCCATGACCCGCAAGCTGAAGCTCAGCGACGACGTGGTCATCGCCCGGGACGTCGCGGTGTCCGGCAACACCTCCGCCGCCTCGGTTCCCCTCGCCTTGTCGAAGATGGTGGAACGGGGGGAGCTTCCTTCCGGCGCCCCCGTCCTTCTTTTCGCCTTCGGCGGCGGCTTGTCCTGGGCAGGCCAGGTGATCACGACCCCGTGACCCGCGCTGCCGGGCACGGAGGTACGGCTCGCTGCGCATCGCCGGACGAGCCTTCGAACACAAGGCCGGTGTGGCGGCTCGGGAGCCCACCGAGCCGCCACACCGCCGGTGACGCACGAGAAGGAAGGACACCCGCCGACGCGGGGACGAGCGCATCGTCCGCGTGACGTCGCAGGTCCGCCACCTGGCCACGCGAGCGACGTCGGAGTTCGCCGTCCCCGCTTGCCCTGTGCCGGCGGGCCGTCCTTCCAAACCTGGTTATGGCCTCGCGCGTCCTCCGCCCACTCGCACCATCTCCGGCCTCGAACGCGAGTGCCTCCGCCGCTGCAAAGGCGGGGACATCGACGACGAGACCGACGGGGGAACGGATGCTGCGCGGGCGGCGACCGGTTCGGGTGCCGGGATCTTGGTGGTGGCCGGGGGTTCCGGTGCCGCCGCGGGGGCGGCCGGGGTCGCCTCCGGCTGGGTCCACACGGAACGGTCCAGGTCCACCGTGTTCTGCCGGAACAGTTCCGGGGTCTCGGTGATGATCTTGCCGGGCGACTCCAGGCCGACGATGCCGACGAGCTTGCCGTCCTTGATGAAGCCCGTCAGGCCGTTGACGTCGGTGGTGTCGGTGCCGAGCACGGGAAGGCCCGCACCCTGCACGCGCATGCCGTACTGCTCGGTCCAGAACCTCGGCACCGGCGTGTAGGGCTTGGCGTGGGTGCGGCCCACCAGCAGGTTCTCGGCGGCGGCACGGCCTCCCTCGACCGCGTTGAGCCAGTGCTCGACGCGGCGGACGACGCCGTTGAAGCGCATGTTCGGCCAGCGGGCCACGTCGCCGCAGGCGACGATGTTCTCCGCGCCCACCACGTGGTTGGTCGCGTCGCAGAGCACGCCGTCCTCGATGATCAGGCCGGAGCCGCGCAGCCAGTCGACGGCCGGGGAGGCGCCGACGGCCAGCACGACGCACGAGGCGAAGAACACCTGGCCGTCGGAGAGGTGGATGCCGATGCCGCCGGGCTGGCGCACCCAGTGCTTGATGCCGACTCCGGTGGCGAGGCGGACACCGTGGTGGATGTGCGCCTCGGTGATCTTCTTGCCGATGTCGTCGCCGACCACGCCGCCGAGCAGCGCGGGCGAGCGCACGATCAGCGCCACGTCGCGGCCCATGTGCCGGACGGAGCAGGCGAGCTCGCAGCCGATGAACCCGCCGCCGATGACGGCGACGAGGCCCTGCGACTGCCGGATGTTCTTGCGGATCGCGATCGCGTCGTCCAGCGTGCGCAGCACGTGCACGCGCGGGTCGTGGCGCGGCGCCCCGCCCATCGCCCTGGCGTCGACGCCGGTGGCGATGATCAGGCCGTCGTACTTGATCTCCTCGCCGCCGGGCACCCAGACCGACTGGAGCTTCGGGTCCAGGTGCAGGGCCGGGGAGTTGAGCCGCCACTCGGCGTCGAGGTCACCCGAGAACGACAGCAGGGAGTCGTCCGGGTGCCATTCGCCCGTGATGAGCTGCTTCGACAAGGCCGGGCGGTGGTAGGGGAGATGCCTCTCGGCGGACAGGATGGTGATCTGCCCGTCGAAACCCATCTCCCGCAGCCGTTCCGCGGAACGGACTCCTCCGAGTCCGCCGCCGACGACCACGATCCGTTCGCTCACTTCACTCGCTCCCTGATCTCGATCGCGCGCATCGGGCACGCGCGGGCTGCCTGCCGAGCCTGAGCGAAGTGCTCCTGCGGCGGCCGGCGGTTGTAGGTCAGGCGGTTGTCCTCGATCAGCTTGAACACGTCCGGTGCCTCCGCCTGGCAGGTGCCGTAGCGGTGGCACTTCTCGTTGTTGACGCTCACGTCCATCGCGTCGCCCTCGCCGACACCGGGTTCCTGGCCGCGCTCGGGGTCGAGCATCCCGATGCGCACCAGCACCTCGGGCGGGAGGAACCTGGCGAGCGCCAGGGTGGCGGTCGGGACGAGGACGGTCAGCCCGGCGAGCCAGAGCACCGCCAGGTTTCCGTTGGCGATGGCGCCGAACCAGGAGTGCACCACGGTGATGCCCACCGCGATGTACGCCGTCTGGTGGAACCGCAACCACTTGCGGTAGAAGACTTTGTGCCGCATCGAGGCGAACACGGCGATCGCGAGCATGACCTCGAGCCCGAGGATGCCGAGCGCGTGCCGGAACAGGCCGCCGTCGACGAACGGCAGGACGAGCTTGACGAAGCTGAAGGTACCGGTCTGGATCAACGTGAAGGCGAACGCGTGGATGCAGCCGAACGCGATCGCCAGTGAGGCGAGCACCATGTGCCCGTTCTTCAAACCCTCGCGCCCGGTGAGCTTCTCGGCCCACCCGGTCGCGATCAGCACACCCCAGGACAAGGTGGCGCACATCAGGACGTAAGCCAGCCTGGCGGAGATCTGGGCCATCTTCTTGACGCCCGAGTCGAACTCGGACGCCTGGGCCACCAGGAGCGGAATCTGGCTCGACAGCAACTCTTCCTCCGGAAAGAACTTTCTCGCGGGAACCCGCCCGGCCCCCTGGGTGCAGGAGTGGACACTTCAGGGCCGGGCGGGTGGGAACAGGTCCGCGTTGGAGTGCCTCTGACCTTGGGACACCACCTCCGTTTCCCGTCGTGCAACGGGTCTGTCGGAAATCACCGCACCGGTCGTCGCGGGCGGAGAACTCGGAGCAGGAGCACGGTGAGGACGGCTCCCGCGGCGGTGACCGAGATGGTCACCCACATGTTCGGCCCCTCGTCGGAGGCCAGGGTCGCGTTGATGATGCCGCCGGCGGGCACCGGTTCGGCGAACGACGAGTCGCCCGCGATCCCCGTGCTCTCCAGCAACGTCATGTGCTTCATCACCACGTCGATGCCGGCCTGCGCGAACGGGCGGATCACGTCGTTGCGGGTCTGCGAACGCACCTTGGCGATGAACATGAAGACCTGACCGTGGGCGGCGCGCAGCCGTGCCACGAACGCCTGGTCGAACGCGTCTCCCTCGAGCGCGTTGATCTCCTCCATCCAGGACTGCTGCGCCGGGTTCGGCACGTCCGGGATGGACACTCCCAGCTGGGCGGCGGCCTTCTTCGTCGCCGTGTCCAGCATCATGTGGTCGAGCATGATCATCTTGCCGATCTGCTTGACCCGTTCGTTCGACGCCTTGGTGGCGGTGAGCTCACCCATCGGCATCTCCCACAGGCCCGCCTGGCGCACCTTCACCAGCAGATCGCGGTCGTTCGCGGTCAGCGGACCCGAGGGGGTGTCCTGGACTCCGCCGGTGTCCGGGGGCTGCGCCGCGGCGGGCGCGGTGCCGGCGAAGAGGAACAACATCGCCAAGACGGTGGCGAGGGCTCTGGTCATCGTCTTGATGTCCTCGTTGTTCAAGGGAGGTCGGTAGGGGGATTCCGGTCCTGCGACGGTTCTTCTCAGTAGCCGGGTGTGCCGGACGGCGAGGCGGACTGCGGCGTCTGCCTCGTGCCGGAGCCGGAGGACGTGCCCGGCGTGGTGGTGCTCCTGCTGTTGTTCTGGGCCTTGCCGCCGGTGATCTTGGCGCCGTTGGGTGCGGTGACCCACCACACTCCGCCCTTGCCCTGACCCTTCATGTCACCGGCGCCCTTGTCCTCGGCGTAGGTGTACTGCGGCCATCCGGCGATGGTCAGCTGCTTGGTGCCGTCCGGCCTGGTCAGCACGCCCATGGAGATCGGGTCCACCCCGGTCGCCATCGGCGCCTTGTCCGCGAGCACCGGCTTCCACTGCTGGGCGCACTCGCCCTCGCAGTTGGACTTGGACGGTTTGGGGGTGTCCCTGTCGAACCGGTACAGCGGCAGGCCGTCCGCGTCGGTGACGAACCATCCGACCTGGTCGGTGTGCGAGATGAAGTACATGTTCGTGTCGCTCAGGTCGGCGGGCTGCGCCCGCAAGCCGTCCGTCGCCTCCCCACCGGGAGGGGTCTGGGTGCCGCCGCACGCCGTGAGGCTGAGAGCCAGTGCCGCCAGGGCGGTGATGGCCTGTCCACGTCGCATCGGCTGGTCCTTTCTCGGCTTGGGTACCGAGGAGTACGGACACGATCCGGCAACGGTTCACGAAGTTCGTGAGGAATATTTGCCTCTCGACTTGAGACGGTTGATGGGGCAAGGATGTCCCCCGTGGCGCGGCACAGACGTCAACGCGAGTTAGACGAACAATCACCAAGACCGGGATCGCTCGAGGAAGAGCTGATCCGCCGGCTGTACGAGGAATTCGGCAGTGCCCTGCTGGGACACTGCATGAGGTTGACGGGCCACGACCGACAGTGGGCCGAGGACATCGTGCAGGAGACTCTGGTCAGGGCATGGCGCAACGCCGAGAAGCTCGAGCGTGACCCCGTGCTCTTGCGGTCGTGGTTGTTCACGGTGGCAAGGCGGTTGGTCATCGACGACAGGCGCAAGAGGAGCGTCCGTCCGCAGGAGTTCGAGCTGACCCCTTCGGACGAGTCGCCTTCGGGAAGTGAAGAGGATCGCACCCTCGCTGCGATCGTCGTGGCGGAGGCGATGAACGGTCTCTCGGAGGAACACAGGGAGGCTATTCTCGAGACATATCTGCGGGACCGCACCGTCGGTGAGGCCGCGGCGGCACTGGGTGTGCCACCGGGCACGGTCAAGTCGAGGGTGTACTACGCGCTGCGTGCGTTGCGGCGTGCGTTGCACGAACGGGGAGAGACGCGGTGACAACGGCACCAGATCACCTCGACGTCGCCGCCTACGTGCTCGGCATCCTCGATGCCGATGAGGTGGAGGCGTTCGAGAACCACCTGACCGAGTGTCGGCGGTGTGCTCTTGACCTGCGCGACTTCGCGGTGGTGCCGGACCTCATCGACGAGGCCGACGCCGGCGGGATGCTGCGCGGGACTGCCCCGGAACGCCCGGACGGCAAGTCGGTCCGGGTCATGCTCGACGCCGTCTCCGCCCGCCGCAAGCGCAGGCGCTGGTTCGTCGCCCAGGGTGTCGCGGCCGCCGCCGCCGGCATCGTGGCGGTGACGGTGCTGGCGACCACGCTCGTCGTGCGCAACAGCGAGGACGGTTCCAACCAGGCCGCGCCGCAGAGCTCCGGCACCGCGACGTCGCAGACCCCCGTGGCGAACAACCGGAGCGACTCCGCGCTGAAGGTGCAGCAGCAGGACCCGAACAGCGGTGTCTTCACGAAGATCACCGCGTCGGACGAGCCCTGGGGCACCTCGATGGACATCGAGGTCAGCGGCATGTCCGGCCCCGGCAGGGGATCGCTCGTCGCCGTGGGACGCGCCGGCCGCGTCGCGCAGGTCACCTCCTGGTACGCACCCGAGAAGGTGGCGGGCGACTCGAAGACCGTCCGGCTCCAGGCGAACGTCGCCATGCGCTGGGACGAGATCGCGACCTTCCGGATCGTCGACGAGAACGGCAAGACCCTCCTCGAGGCCGTCGCCTCCTGAGGTTTTCCCGGTACCAGCCCACTGCCCCCACCGGATCCGTGAGATCCTGTGGGGGCAGTTGTCGCATTCGGGGAGGATGGTTACGTGGCGATAGGCCCGTCCGCGGTCGAGCGGTGGCTCGATCTGTCCACAGAGGAGCTGCGCGCGCAGGTCAAGCAGCTCGTGTCCGCCCGGCTACCGGGTGATCACGCGGTGTGGCAGGCGGTTCGGCGTCATCCCGCGCTGGTCCCCCGCGTCCGCGGTGTCCTTTCCGGACTGGCCGCCACGGCGGCCGGCAGCAAGGACGAGGCGATGCAGAAGGTCTGGATCTCGAAGGCGCGCGCCGCGCTCGACCAGCCCGTCGCCGCCCCGGTGAAGACCGCGCGCAAGCCGGTCGCCAAGGAGGTTCCCGCCGAGGAGCCGGAACCGGTGATCGAGCTGCGGGAGCCGGAGCCGCAGGAACCGCGGCAGCCGCCCAGAGCCGTCCCGACGATGCTGTTCCAGGAACCTGGCTAAGGAGCACCGGATGGTCGTCTTCGGATCGCTCATCTCCCTGTCCGGGCTGATGATCCTGCTCGTCCGCGACGCTCCGCTGGGCGGGCTGAGCCCCGCGGTCGCCGGGTGGGTGATGATCCCGCTCGGCCTGGTGTTCGTGGTCCTCGGTGTGCTGCGCAACCGCCGCAAGCGCGCTCAGGGCGGTCCCGGCCCCATCGGCAACCCGATCCAGCGCGCGAAGGCGCTGCCGCGGCTGTTCAAGGCGTGGCGCGGCGGCCGGTACCCCGAGCTGCCGCGCAGCCAGGTGGTGCTGTGGGCGGTGGCGCTGGTCTACCTCGTGTCGCCGATCGACCTGGTCCCCGAGCTGTTGCCGGTGATCGGTGTGACCGACGACGCGGGCGTCCTCGTGTGGCTGCTGAGCAGCCTGTCCCTCACCTCAGGCGCGTACCTGCGCTGGGAGAAGGACCATCGCGACCCTGCGCGCGGGATCGAGTCCCCGTGAGGTCTCCTCGCGGATGATCCCGGCGAGACCGGGCGACGGGTCGGTCACGGCCTGGAAGCCCAGCCGCTCGTAGTAGGGCGCGTTCCACGGCACGCCGAGGAACGTGGTCAACGTCACTGGACGGTCGCCGCGGGTCACGTGCTCGATGAGAGCGGCGCCGATCCCCTGGCGGGCGTGGGAGGGGTGCACGCAGACCTGGTGGACGTGCGTGGCGCCGTCGACGTCCCCCACCGCGATGAACGCGACGGGCACTCCTTCGGCGCCGATGGCCACCCAGACCTCGTGTTCTGCCAGGTCGTCGAGGGACATCGGGGCGTCGTCGGCTATCTCCGGCATGCCCAAGTCGCGGAACGGTTCCCCGGACGCGACTTCGATCTCCTGGAGGTATGTCAGTTCGGCTGGTTGGGCGAGACGGATCAACACACCCACCATCCTGGTAGGTCGCGCACGGACCCCGCAGCCGGATGACGTTAAAGTTCAGCCCTGATGCGAACGAAGACCGTGCGCGTCCTCCTGGTGGAGGACGACGATGGAGACGCCGTGCTCGTCGAGGCGCTGCTCGAAGAAGCGAGCGCGCCCTTCGTGCTGTCTCGCGCACGCACGCTCGCCGAGGCGGAGGAGCTGCTGACGGACGCCCAGTGCGTCCTGCTCGACCTCGGCCTCCCCGACTCCCAGGGCCTCGACGGCCTGCACCGACTGCTCAAGAAGCCCCACGTGCCCGCCGTGCTCGTCCTGACGGGTCTCGACGACGAACGCGAGGGCATCGACGCCGTCGCCGCCGGCGCGGAGGACTACCTGATCAAGGGCCAGGTCGACGGCGACCTGCTGCTGCGCGCCGTGCGGTACGCGGTCGAACGGCGCCGCGCCGAGGACGCCCAGCGCCTGCTGCGGGAGGCCGAGCTGATCGCCGCGGAGCGGTCCCGCCTCGAACGCGGCCTGCTGCCGCCCGCGCTGCTGCAGAACTCCGACGTGGGCCTCGACGTCCGCTACCAGCCCGGCGGGCAGCGCATGCTGCTCGGCGGCGACTTCTACGACGCGGTCGGCATGCCGGACGGCACGGTGCACGCCATCATCGGCGACGTGTGCGGGCACGGCCCCGACGAGGCCGCGCTCGGCGTCTGCCTGCGCATCGCGTGGCGCGCCCTGGTGCTGGCCGGTGAGCCCGCCGAGAAGGTGCTGCGCACGCTCGACCAGGTGCTGGTCGCGGAACGGCACGGCGAGGGCATCTTCACCACGGCGTGCATGGTGACGGTCGCGCCCGACCGGCGGTCGGCGCGCTACTTCCTGGCCGGGCACCCCGAGCCGTTGCTGATGGCGGGCGGCCAGATCGTCGACCTGCCCCAGTCCAAGATCGGCGTCCCGCTCGGCGTGCTGCCCGACTACGGCTGGACCGGTGTCGACGTGCCGCTCCCGGCCGGCTGGTCGCTCGCCTGCTACACCGACGGCCTGATCGAGGGCCGGGTGCCCGACGACACCGACCGGCTCGGCGTCGAGCGGCTGTGCGAGATCCTGGACAGACACCTGCGGACCGGCCCCGACTGGGTGGACTCGGTCATCGCAGAGGTGACGGAGCTCAACGGCGGGCCGCTCGACGACGACGTGGCCATCCTGCTGTTGAAGGACGGAAAGTGACACTGCCGCAGAGGCTCTCCGCGGGCCGCCTGCTCGCCGCCATCGTGATGGTCCTGCTCGTGATGACGGCGGCGGTGATCGCGTCGACCGTGATCGCCCTCGACGGGCTGGGCTCGGCGCGCGAGCGGTCGGTCGACCAGGTCGAACCCGCCGGGCGCACCGCTAAGGACCTCAACCGCGCGCTGCTCGACGAGGAGACCGGTCTGCGCGGGTTCGTGCTGACCGGCGAGGACAGCTTCCTCACGCCGTACGTGGAGGGCCGCAAGACCGAGGTGGAGGCCGCGCAGACGGTGCGCGACCTGGTCGGCGACGTCAACGGCCGGGTGAGCCGCATCGAGCAGCTGGCGTTGCAGTGGCGCGGCCAGTACGCCGAGCCGACGATCGCGAGCATCCGCCTCTCCGGGCCCGCGCTGTCCTCCGCGCAGGACCTCGACCGCGGCAAGGAGATCTTCGACCAGGTCCGGGTCGAGGTGGCGGCGTTGCAGACCGACATCGGCGAGCTGAGCCGCGCCGCGCGCGATGACCTCGCGCACGCGGCCGGTGTCGTCCTGTGGCTCGTCATCGGCATGGGCGTGCTGCTCGTCGCGGTGATCGGCGGGCTGTCGTTCCTGCTGTACCGGATGCTCGTCGCGCCGCTCGCGGACCTGGCGGCCCACACCCGGCAGGTCGCCGAGGGCGACTTCACCCACCCGATCGACGTCGGCGGGCCCCGCGAGACGGTCATGCTCGGCGAGGACGTGGACGCGATGCGCCGCCGGATCGTGCACGAGCTGGAGACGCTCGACGCGGCCAAGACGGAGCTGCAGCGGTCCAACGCCGAGCTGGAACAGTTCGCCTACGTCGCCTCGCACGACCTGCAGGAGCCGCTGCGCAAGGTCGCGTCGTTCTGCCAGCTGCTGCAACGCCGCTACGGCGGCCAGCTCGACGACCGCGCCGACCAGTACATCGGCTTCGCGGTGGACGGCGCGAAGCGGATGCAGGTGCTGATCAACGACCTGCTGGCGTTCTCCCGCGTCGGCAGGCTGACCCGCGAGCAGACCGTCGTCGACCTGAACGAGGTCGTGCGCCAGGTCGTGGACAGCTACTCCGACCGCGTCGAGGAGACGGGCGCCGACCTGCGAATCGCGGACCTGCCCCCGGTGCGGGGCGAGGCGTCGCTGCTCAGCGCCGTGTTCCAGAACCTGATCAGCAACGCGCTGAAGTTCACCGGCCCCGACACGCCGGTGATCACCGTCGACGTCCAGCGTGACGGCGAGATGTGGAAGTTCTCCGTGCGGGACAACGGCATCGGGATCGAGCCGGAGTACGCTGACCGGATCTTCGTCATCTTCCAGCGCCTGCACCCGAAGGACGCCTATCCGGGCACGGGCATCGGACTGGCGATGTGCCGGAAGATCGTCGAGTACCACGGCGGCTCGATCTGGCTGAGGACCGACGTGGACTCCGGCACGAGTTTCGAGTTCACCCTGCCCGTGGTACCCGAGCTCGTCGCAGAAGCTGAGGAAGCACATGCCTGAGTCACCGCTGAACGTGATCGACGTCCTGCTGGTCGAGGACGACCCCGGCGACGCCCTGATGACCCAGGAGGCGTTCGAGCACCACAAGATCCGCAACACGCTGCACGTGGTGAAGGACGGCGTGGAGGCGCTCGAGTTCCTGCGCCGCGAGGGTCAGTACGCGAACGCGCCGAGGCCGGGCCTGATCCTGCTGGACCTCAACCTGCCCCGCAAGGACGGCCGCGAGGTGCTGAGCGAGGTCAAGGCCGACGCGGAGCTGCGGTCGATCCCGGTCGTCGTGCTGACGACGTCGGAGGCGGAGGAGGACATCCTGCGCAGCTACAGCCTCTACGCGAACGCGTACGTCACCAAGCCGGTCGACTTCGACAGGTTCATCGACGTCGTGCGCCAGATCGACGACTTCTTCGTCACCGTGGTGAAGCTGCCTCGCTGACGGTCGCCTCGGTGATCACGGCGGCGCTGAAGTCCAGGCACTTCCGGCAGATCCGGGCTTCGGCGCCGTGGTGCACCGGCTTCGTCTCGCCGCAGAACGAGCAGTCGCCGACCTCACCGACCTCGGCGGAGGCGACGCAGAGGTCGCAGATCAGGGCGGCCGGTCCCGCCATCAGCTTGCCGACCTGGTCGGCGGCACGGGCGCAGAACCAGCAGCGCTCGACGCGCTTGGACTGTTCCACGATCTGGTGAACGCGCTGGTGGCTCATCTTGAGCGCGTCGGCGATCTCGCGCATCGAGCCGCCTGCGCGGTGCAGCCGCAGCACGGCGTGGTGGTAGACGGCCTTGGCGACGTCGGCCTTGTCCTGGGCAGCGGCTGACGCCGTGCCCGCCCGGCGTGCCGCGGCCAGCAACTCCTCGTCGAGTGTCATGGCGTCTAGGCTAGCTAGACGCGTCTAGTGCGTCTAGACAGTTGCTCAGTCGACGCTGCGCACGATCAACGGGTCGTCGTCCGCCTGCACGACCCACTCCTGGTGTTCACGCGGGTCGGGGACGACGGGAGCCCACATGCCCGTCCCACCGGGACGGACCGCCTTGCGCGACTCGACTTCCTCTGGCGCAGTCATGCACTTCGGCTACCCGCTCGTCCCGAACGTATGCCCGCGAGCATCGTCGTGATGGCGTCCATGACCCGTCCGGTGGCCTCGTCCAGCACCTCGGCGGTCAGCTCGCGGCCCTGGAGGTCCGACAGGTCGACCGGTGCGCCCGCCACGACGTCGACCCGTTTGCGCGGCAGCAGCCGCAGCAGGACCGAGCCCTGGGGCAGCACGTCCTGGGTGCCCCACACGGCCACCGGCACGACGGGCACCCCGGCCGCGAGCGCCATCCGCGCGACCCCGGTCTTGCCCTTCATCGGCCAGCCGTCCGGGTCGGAGGTGAAGGTCCCCTCCGGGAACGCCATGACGCACTTACCGGCCTCCAGCGCCTCCACGGCGGGCCTGAGCGCCTCGGCGGCCTTCACCGTGCCCCGCTCGACCGGGATGTGGCCACCGGAGCGCATCACCCGGTTCACGACCGGCACGCGCCACAGGGACGCCTTGGCGAGGACGCGCGGCACCCGGTTCGACATCAGCGCGAACACCACGGCCGCGATCGGGTCGGTGTTGGACAGGTGGTTGAACGCGAGCACCACGCCGCCGTTGCCGGGAACGTGCTGCCGGCCGCGCACGCGCAGCCGTACGAACAGCACCACGAAGGGCCACAGCACGTCGATGGCGAGCGAGAACCAGAACCCCCGGCCCCTGCGGGGCATCTTCCAGGTCCAGGCGGCGAGCTCCAGCGGTGTCACGCCGACCATTCCAGCACCCGACCCCAGGATTTGTCCCGTATTCGTCTGAACACAGGAAGTCATGTTCGGAGCCGCAACAACGAGCGATCAGGCAACGCGGGATACATCGCGCGCTGATGCTCTTGGACCTTTTGGCCCGCAACGGAATTGCGCCAGCGAGAACCAAGTCCGCTCGAATGACGTACCGCCTGGTCGATGCCACGTCCACGCCGAGCACCAAGATACCGAAAGGTGTGGTTGGAACCAGAAGACCGAGCGTCGCCTTCCATTCGGCTCCACCGGTGAGAATCTGCGTCGCCACCACGGAGAACATCGATACAACCACGATGATCACCAACGCGTCCGAGCCCGATTCAACGCGACTGACGGCTCAAAGACCCCCGCCGCTGGGGACGGGGTTCACCAGCACACCCGACAGCAGCCCGACCGAGGTTGCGTGGAGCAGTGGCGAGGGCGAGCGCCAACGCCGCGTCTCACGGGTAAGCCGGGGTCATCGCCAGTAGCGTGAGAGCAGGGCTGTCGCGATCAGCACCGGGCGCGTCATCTGCCGACGTGCGTGGAGACGGGGGTGTGCAACGACATGCGTGCCACGAGTTCGTGGGTCTGTCTTCGGACAGCGTCGAGGCTCACCGACGATCTGGCCACTTCGCCGTACGACGCGCTGTCCGATCTCATTGTGCAGCTCGAACCGATCTCCGCGAAGCCGGCAGCCCGGTGACCACCTCCCTGCTGCTGCATCGCCTGCACGCCGCGGGGCTGGTCGACGTCACGGCCGTGGAGCCGGTCGAGGGCGGGCTCGCCGCGGTCGCGGGCATCGCCGTCCGGCGCGACGGCACCCGGTTGTTCGTCAAGTCGTTCGCCGAGGTGCCCGCACACGACCTCTTCGCAGCCGAGGCGGAAGGACTGCACGCTCTTCGGGACCGCGGCGGGTTCGTCACGCCCGAGGTCGTCCTCGCGACGCCGGACCTGCTGGTGCTGTCGGTCCTGCGCGACCGACCGGCGGAAGAGGCGTACTGGGAACAGCTCGCCCACGCACTCGCCCGGCTGCACACGTCCACGGTGCACGACCGGTTCGGCTGGGAGCGCGACAACTGGCTCGGCCGCTACCAGCAGGTGAACACGTGGACCGCCGACGGGCACGAGTTCTTCGCGCAGAACCGCCTGCTGCGCTGGTTGCCGGAGTGGCGGGTCAGGGCGGCGCTGGACGAACGGGACCGGCGGGCCTTGGAGCGGCTCTGCGAGCGGCTGCCCGACCTGCTGCCGGCGAACCCGGCCTGCCTGACCCACGGCGACCTGTGGGCGCAGAACGTCCTCGCCACCACCGACGGCAGGCCCGCGGTGATCGACCCGGCCGTCTCCTACACCTGGGCCGAGGTCGACCTGGCCCACCTGTGGTGCTCGCCGCACCCGCCGGAGGCGAAGCGGTTCTTCTCCGTGTACGCCGAACTGACCGGCCTGGACGACGACTGGCGAACCCGGATGCCCCTGATCCAGCTGCGCCAAAGCCTCGCCCTCATCGCCATGTTCGACCACGACTGGGGCGCGGCGGACCAGGTTCGAGCCGTTCTCAGGCCGTTCCGGACTGGGACGGCTCCGGTGCGACTCCCTCGACCGCCCACACCCCGTCCAAGCGGCGGCGCCCTGCCTCGCGCATGCGTCGATGGCCGTCATTGCCCGTAGTGAACCGCCCCTGCTCGACCATCTTCACCCGGATGCCGACAACCTCGATCGCGGCAGAGCGCTTCCGGAGGTCAACCGACTCATATCGTCTTCTCGCCTCTTCAGGAGCCTGACGGCGAAGTCCCGGATGAGGGGTAGCTGAGCCCGATTTCTACACTTTGGCCGCCACCACCATGTAGTTCTCGGCCTCAGGGTTGAACGTGCTCATTTCCGTCCGAAGTCCGACCCGGCGCAACTCGGCTTCGAGTTCTTCATACCGGTAGGGCCAGCTCGACAGCAGTTCCGAGCGCGCAAGAACCGACCCAGCCGCATCAACTTGCGCAACCGCGATCTCGATGTGGTGCTCGTCCTCCCAGTTCGGCGCAATGTCCCAGCGGTAGACCACCACGGCATCGCGACCGTTCCGGCGGACGAGGCGGTCACTGATGTCCAGTCGGGAACCTCTGGCTCTCACAAGTTCCCACGTGCGGGAGGTGAGCACCAAGCGTCCGCCACGGCGCAGAAGCCGTGACATCGACTCCAGAGCAGCAACTCTGCCTCGCGCGCCCACGGCATGGTGCAGCGAGTTGCCAACGCAGAACACCATGTCAAAGGTGTCATCATCGAAATGGTCGGGCAACTCTTCCCAGTCCGCCCGCACTGTCCGGACAGATGTGCCGAGCTCGTCAGACAACTCCGCAGTCCGACGAACCATCGCTTCGCTGGCATCAGTTGCCACAACCCGGATGCCAAGACCGGCGAGGCCAACCGCCAACTGTCCGGTCCCGCACGAACAATCGAGGACGTGAGCGTTCGACGGCAGGAGACTGAGGACGTCATCGAACGAAGCAGCGAACTCGGCCGGAGTCAGCTTCGCATCGGAAATGAGCCACTCGTACACCTCGGCAAGCGCGTCATAACCCGCCACAACTACTACCTCCGCCACGTGGCTCACTCACGTCGCACATCAGTACATCAGCGGGGTAAGTCGGTTCACCAATGGTTTTCGCTGAGGGAGGCCCGTCCGCTCCTGCCGCTGGTCACGTTCCTTGAGCTCGCTCGTACCGACGATCGAATGTTGGGGTCGAGCCGGTGGTGCACCCACGCACACCGATACGTTCCGAGCCGCCACACCACGAGAGCCGGTCCTGGAGGCCGTCGTGGCGCCTGGGACCGGTCCTTGGCCGGGTGTCAGGGCTTCTCGAAGTGCTGGTAGTCGATCGGCGTGTCCCAGAAGCCGCCCCAGGTCCAGCCGCGCGTGGTGAACGCCTGCTCGGTGGCGTCGCCCGCGTGGATCATGCCGGATACCTTCCGGGTGCGGTCGACGTAGGGCGCGCCGTTGGGCGGGTAGACCGCGCCGCTGCGGGAGATGTACGGGTTCTGGACGGGGTTGATGTCGATGGCCCGCCCGTAGGAGTGGTTGGACCAGGCGGTGCCGCCCGTGATCGGCCGGCAGTTGAACGCCGAGGTGTTGTTCGCCGCCATCGACGCGTCGTCGTCGGAGTCGTACTTCTCGACGGTCTCCATCCGCTGGATGGGGAACCGGCCGAAGTAGAGGTCGGCGAAGACGCGGGCGACCTCGACGGCGAGATCGGCGTTGACGACCAGTTCGCCGCGGTGCACCGCGCCGTCGAAACCGACGAAGTTCAGGCTGACCAGCCGCAGTTGACCGGGTCCGACGGGACAGCCTTCGCGCCAGCTGGAGGCGAGCCGCTTCGCGGTGACCGGCTTGATGACGGCGACGTAGGGCGAGAGGCCGCTGCCGGTCGGCGCGGCGAACTCCAGGGTCCGGGCCGTGGAGGCGGGCGCAGGCACGGTGCCGACCAGGACCACGGACAGCGTGAGCGTGATGAGCGTGAAAACTCTGGTTTTCAACTTCACAGTGCTTCCTCTCGATCCCCGCTACGACGGAGCGGAATTCACCTGTCGGGCCAGGCAGGAAACCAGCCATCGACCACGGCCGCCAGCGGACTGTTCACCCCGGCCGCGCGAAGATGTCTTCGGGATCGACCCTGCCAGCGGTGCGCGGACAACGTCAACTTCGCCGGGACGTTTCGGCCCTGCCCGAAACGTCCGGACACGCAGGAACCAGGATGCCCCGGATACGCCCGCTCATGCCGATGCGTTGCAGGGCAGCAAATGCAGTTCAGTGTGTGATAGCAAGGCTGTTCAGGATGAACGAAAACTAATCGGTCGGCAGCGGCGACAACGGAATGTGCAATGCTCGGAGCGCATCCGATGACGCGATATCCCGCCTGTCCACGGACCCTGGCAGACCGTGTTTCGCCGCCGACGCTCGGAAGAGGGATCTTCAGGTCGAGCCGACCGATACCCCGACCGGCGGAACCGAACCCGGCGATCACGGGCTGAGCCGGTCGCGGGGCGGCTGGACCGGCAAGCTGCATCCGGCCCGCGAACAGGGCCGACGACCGTTGCCGCTGCACTACACCTGTTGTGGCAGCGACATCTCCTCGCCGATCTCGCGCCGCCGAGGGATCGCCCCGGTGTCAGAGCGAATATTCGAGCACGCCGCCGTTCTCGGTCCGGGTGAGCTCGCCACGTTCGACCAGGACGTCCAGGTGGGCGGCCGTCTCGCCGACCGCCAGGACCTGGTTGAACACGTCGAGGTCCTCGAACCGGCGCTGGCGGCGGGTCCAGCCGATCTTGCGGGCGGTCTCGAACGCGGTGCCGCTCGCGGCCAGGTGGATCTCCTCCAGGCGCCGCTCGTGGTGGTGGATCAGCTCGTCCACGCGGGCGTGGGAGCTGTCGGTGACCGGGCCGTGCGCGGGCAGCAGCCGCAGGTCGGGCAGCTCGCGGGTGAGCCGCAGCGAGGTCAGGTAGTCGCCGAGCGGCAGCTCGGGGCGCAGCGGCTCGAACCCGATCGACGGCGTGATGTGCGGGAGCACGTGGTCGCCGGAGAACAGGACCTTGGCGGCGTGGTCGGCGAACACGACGTGGCCGCGGGTGTGGCCGGGTGTCGGGATGACCTCCAGCGTGCGGTGCTCCAGCTCGACGGTGCCGCGGACGAGCCACTCGTCCGGCTCCTCGTAGTCGCGCAGGGCCTCGGCGGCGTTCGCGTGGTGCATGATCTTGACCCACACCTCCGCCAGCTCGTCGGCACCCCACTTGCGCAGGTCGGAGACGTGCTGGTCCTCCTGGCCGTGCAGCATGTGCCGCAGCGAGGGCTGCTCGCCGAGGCCGAGGCCGATCTTGGAGCCGAACAGGCGGCGCAGCGACACGGCCATCGTGAAGTGGTCGCGGTGGACGTGCGTGACGAGGAACCGGCGGATGTCGTCGAAGCCCTTGTCCAGGGTGCCGAGCGCGGCTTCGAGCTGGTCCTTGGCCTCCTCCAGCGCCCAGCCGGAGTCGATCATGACCAGGCCGTCGCCGTCCTCGACCGCGTAGACGTTGACCGCGCGCAGGCCGTCGTTCGGCAAGGGCAGCGGAATCCGGTGCACCCCTGGTGCGACCTCGAACGCGCCCGGCTCACTCCACACCCGGTCCACCTCGTGTTGTTAGCGCCCGCAACTATCTACCGGACGGTAACACGGTATTCGGGGTGTTTGTCGATGTACTTGGCCACGAACGGGCACGTGGGCGAGACCTTCACGCCGCGTGCCTGAGCGTCGTCGAGGGCGAACTTCGCGAGCTTGCCACCGAGCCCCTGGCCGCCGTACTCGTCACCGACCTCCGTGTGCACCAGGGCGACCGTGTCACCGGCGGTCCGGTACTCCAGGAACCCGGCCAGCGCGCCGTCCACGTGGATCTCGTACCGGCTCTCGGCCTCGTTGTTGGTGACCATGCGAACCATCATGCCCCGTACCGGGGGAAGATGACGGTCATGGACGTCTACCTGCTGATCCTGGGCGACCACCTGCCCAACCCGTGCACGGGCGAGGAGGTTTCGCAGGCCGACCGGCTGCGGGCGATGGTCGAGCAGGCGGTGGTGGCCGAGGAGGCGGGTTTCGCGGGCGTCGCGATCGGCGAGCACCACTTCACCCGCTACATCGTGTCGGCGCCGGAGCTGCTGCTGGCGGCCGTCGCGGCGCGCACGTCCACGCTGAAGCTCTCGACCGGCGTGACGCTGCTGGCCCACCGCGACCCGGTGCTGGTCGCCGAGGCGCTCGCGACGCTCGACGTGCTGTCCGACGGCCGGGCGGAGCTGATCGTGGCGCGCGGCGTCGACCAGCAGACGGACGCGGCGTTCGGGGTGCAGCCGGGTGAGCTGCGGGCGCGGTTCGAGGAGCACCTGCGGCTGCTGCTCAAGCTGCTGGAGGAGCCGTCGGTGAGCTGGGACGGCCGGTTCCGCGGCCAGCTGAGCGACGTGACGACGACGCCACGGCCGGTGCAGAAGCCGCGGCCGGCGGTGTGGATCGGGTCGGGCTCGGCGGTGTCGGCGGACCTGGGCGCGGAGCTGGAGATGCCGCTCATGCTGCCGTCGACGCTGCGGGACCCGTCGATCTACCGCGAGGTCGTCCAGCGCTACCGGGACGCCTTCCCCGGCGGACGGGTCGGCGTGCCGAGCCACGTGTTCGTCGCACGCGACGACGCACGCGCACGGTGGCGCCCGCACCTCGCGGAGTACGCGCGGTTCGCGGACCCGTGGCGCGGGGACGGCGACATCGACGTGGACGCCATCATGGACGGCGCCGCGGTGTGCGGCACGCCGGACGAGGTGGTGACGCGGCTCAACGCACTGGCGGAGCGGCTGTCCATCGACACCCACCTCGTGATGGTCGACATCGGCGGCATGCCGCACGAGTCGGTCATCGAGACGATCAGGCTGTTCGGCGCGGAAGTGCTCCCGGAACTTGTTTAACCCGGATGCTGCCGGGGGTTAACACTCGCCCGGCAGGATGGTGTCCGTGGGCATCACCGTCATCGGCATCACGCATCCAGGGCACGCCGGGGAGCTTCCCGGCGGCACGAACGTGCTGGTGCTGGCCGACGACGGGACGTACGCCGAGCAGTTCCTGGAGACCGACTTCCGCGCGCACCAGCTCCTCGTGCGTGCGCACGGACGCGGGTCGGCGTTCTTCGGGGTGGCGGACCTCGCCCGCGAATGGGGTGCGGACCGGGTCCTCTTCGGCGACCTCCGCGAGGGCGCGCCGGACGTCGCCACCGGGGAGGGCCCGGTGCTCGTTCTCGCCTCCCCCGGCCTCATCGCGTTCAACGCGTCCTTCGGCGAGCACCTGGCGCAGTGGCCCAGGCCCGCGAGCGCGTACGGTGACGGCCTCGTCACCTGGCTCGTGCGCAGCTCCGCCGCCGCCGGGCTGCCCGTGGTGCGCGGCCTCGCCGACCGGACTCCATTGAGGACTGATGGACCCGGCTCGCTGCGGAAGTTGACGGCGTAGTCCACAAAAGTCCGAAGACGCTGTCACAGCACTGAAATACCGTTCTCCTCCTGCGCACCGCGCGGCTGAGAGTTCTCTGAGGGCTGTCAGGCATGGCAGGCACACCGGGGTTAATCTCAGGGTTCATCTCAGTGGAGAACCTGACCCTTCGGTGTGCCCGTGTACCCGAAGATGGTGCGCACGAGACCCACAGGAGGGGAACAGACAGTGAGCGCGTCCGATGGAGTCGCGGCCAGAGCCGTCGACGTGTGGAAGACCTACGGTTCCGGCGATGCCGCCGTGACCGCACTCGCGGGGGTGAGCGTCGACCTGGAGAAGTCCAGGTTCACGGCGATCATGGGCCCGTCGGGGTCCGGCAAGTCGACGCTGATGCACTGCCTGGCGGGACTGGACGACGTCACGCGCGGCGAGGTGTGGGTGGGGGACACCAAGGTCACCGGTCTGAAGGACCGCGGCCTCACCGACCTGCGGCGGGACAAGGTGGGCTTCATCTTCCAGCAGTTCAACCTGCTGCCGACGCTGACGGCGGAGGAGAACATCACGCTGCCGCTGTCGATCGGCGGCAAGAAGGTCGACCGCGAGTGGTTCGACGTCGTCATCGAGACGGTGGGCCTGCGTGATCGCCTGTCGCACCGGCCGACGCAGCTCTCCGGTGGCCAGCAGCAGCGCGTCGCGTGCGCCCGTGCCCTCGTGTCCCGGCCGGAGGTCGTGTTCGCCGACGAGCCGACCGGCAACCTCGACTCGCAGTCCGGCGCCGAGGTCCTGGCGTTCCTGCGCAAGTCCGCGCACGAGTTCGGGCAGACGATCGTCATGGTCACGCACGACCCGAACGCCGCCTCGTACGCCGACCGCGTCATCTTCCTCAAGGACGGCCACATCGTCCGCGAGCTGCTGTCGCCGACGGCCGACGAGGTCCTCGACACGATGAAGCACCTCGACGCCCCCGACTTCGAGCACAGCGCGGTGCCCGGTGCTTAAGGCGACGATCAAGAGCTTGCTCTCGCGCAAGCTCAGACTTGTGCTGTCCGCGCTCGCGGTGGTGCTGGGCGTCATGTTCGTGTCCGGTTCGTTCGTCCTGACCGACACGTTGCAGCGGTCGTTCACCGACCTGTTCTCCTCCGCCTACGCCGACGTGGACGTGTCGGTGTCGCCGAAGCAGGAGAAGGGCAAGCAGCCGGAACCGCTGACGGCGCAGGCGGTCGAGGACGTGAAGTCGGTGCCCGGTGTGGCGTCGGCGGTCGGCAACGTCCAGGGGTCCGCGCGGGCGATCGGCAAGAACGGCAAGGTCATCACCACCTCCGGCGCTCCGCGGTTCGGCGCGAACTGGACCGGCAACGGCCAGGAGAAGATCCGCGACGGCAGGGCACCGCAGGCCGACGACGAGGTCATCCTCGGCGCCTACCTGGCGACGACCGGTGGCTTCAAGGTCGGCGACGAGGTCTCGGTGCTCACGCTGGAGCCCAAGAAGACCTTCAAGGTGACCGGCGTCTACGACTACGCGGGCGGCAGGGAGTCGCTCGGCGGTGAGCTGTCGATGGCGTTCACCGAACCGGTCGCCCAGCAGCTGCTGCTCGGGCAGAAGGACGCGTACTCGTCCATCACCGCGACGGCCGCGCAGGGCACCTCCGACGAGGCACTGCGCGACGCGGTCGCGGCGAAGCTCGGGTCCGCCTACGACGTGAAGACCGGCGAGACCCTCGCCAAGGAGCAGGCCGACCAGATCAACGAGGGCCTGAAGTTCTTCAACTACGTGCTGCTCGGCTTCGCGGGCATCGCGTTGTTCGTCGGCGTCTTCATCATCCTCAACACGTTCTCGATCATCGTGGCCCAGCGCACCCGCGAGCTCGCGCTGCTGCGGTCGATGGGCGCCTCGCGCGGCCAGGTCATCTCCTCCGTGGTGCTGGAGGCCCTGGTGATCGGCCTGATCGCGTCGGTCGTCGGTCTCGGTGCCGGTGTCGGCGTCGGCGCACTGCTGGCGACGATCTTCAGCTCGTTCGGCGGGACGAACCTGGAGCTCGCGGGCATCGGCGTGCCGATGACGGCGGTGATCTCGTCGTTCGCGGTCGGGATGATCGTGACCGTGGTCGCCGCCGTCATGCCCGCGCTGCGGGCGTCGCGGATCGCGCCGGTCGCCGCCATGCGCGAGGCCGCCACCCCCGACCGTCCGCTGACGAAGATCACCGTCACCGGCGCGCTGGTGCTGGCCGCCGGTGGCACGGCGCTCGGTCTCGGGTTCGCGCAGGCGTCGCTGCCGCTGATCTTCGGCGGCATCCTGGTGGCGCTCGTGGGCGTCGCGCTGCTGACCCCGGTGCTCGCGAAGCCGATGGTGTCGCTGATCGGCCGCCTGCTGTCGTGGTCGATGCCCGGTCTGCTCGGCCGCCGCAACTCCTCGCGCAACCCGCGCAGGACCGCGATCACCGCGGCCGCGCTGATGGTCGGCATCTCGCTGATCACCGGCGTGAGCGTGGTGCTGACGTCGGCGACCAAGTCGATCGAGAAGCTCGCCTCCGGTCAGCTGCGGACCGACCTGATCATCTCCGGCGAGGGCCAGTTCGACGGCCAGCCGGCGACGTTCCAGCGGGAGGTGCTGACGCAGGTCGAGAAGACCGACGGCGTGAGCGCGGCGTTCGGCTGGGCCTCCGACGGCGTGCTGCAGGGCGACGACCGGATGTTCGCGGCGGCCGTCACCGACGTGCCGGCGATGAAGTCGATGTTCGCGTTGCAGCCCAAGGACGGCGAGATCGCACCGCTGCGCGACGACCAGATCGCGCTCCCGGAGGACCTCGCCACCGAGAAGGGCTGGTCGGTCGGCAGCACGGTCACGCTGCAGCTCGCCAAGGGTGAGCCCCGCACGTTCACCGTCGCGTTCGTCTGGCTGAAGTCGCAGGTGCTGCAGGGCGCGCTGGTGCTGCCGGAGTCCGCGGCGAGCAGCTTCCGCTCGAACCAGATCGGCCAGGCGTTCGTCCAGGTCGACCAGGGCGTGGCCGCGGCGGACGTGCAGAAGCGGGTCGAACCGCTGTTCGCCGACAACCCGGAGATCACCGTCCAGGACCGCAGCGCGTTCGTGAAGCAGACGACCTCGCAGTTCGACACGGTCCTGCTGATGATCCAGATCCTGCTGGCGCTCGCGATCCTGATCGCGGTGCTCGGCGTCATCAACACGCTGGCGCTGTCGGTGATCGAGCGGACCCGCGAGCTGGGCCTGCTGCGCGCCATCGGCATGCGGCGGGCGCAGGTGATGCGGATGATCACCGTCGAGTCGGTGGTGATCTCGGTGTTCGGCGCGGTGCTCGGCCTGCTGGTCGGTCTCGCGCTGGGCGTCGCGACCGTGCAGGCGCTGAAGGACCAGGGCATCTCGGAGATCGGGTTCCCGTGGGCCACCATGGTCCAGTACCTGGTGGTCGCCGCGGTCGTCGGCGTGGTGGCGGCGATCCTGCCCGCCATCCGCGCCGCGCGGCTGAACGTGCTGGACGCGATCGCCTACGAGTGATTTCGGTCCGTGAGAAGGGGCTGTGCCGGTCGCGGCACAGCCCCTTCGTCGTGTCAGGAGTGCGGGCAGGTGTCGCGGTAGACCGAGATGACCGTGTTCGGCACCGGGGGCGGGCAGAGGAACTGGTCGTAGCGCAGGTCGTCGTCGACGAACCGCTTGAGCCACGACAGCGAGTACTTGCGCACCGTCACGTTGTCGCGGCGCGGGTCCGAGTGGTCACCGCCGCGCAGCTCCAGGAACGCCTTGTCGGGAGCCGCCGTGATCGAGTTGTAGAACGGCGTGGAGTGCTGCGAGTTCGGGGCCGTGGGGTCGTTCTGGCCGCCGAGCACCAGCGTCGGCACCTGGACCGCCGACCAGTTCCGCGTGAGGTGCCAGGGAGCCATCGGGATCGACGCCTGCAGGGCCGGGCGGCTCGCGGAGGCGCGCAACGCTCCCCCACCGCCCATCGAGTGCCCCATCACGGCGAGGCGCGAGGCGTCGGCACGGGGGTTGGTGCGGACCACGTAGTCGAGGGCGGCGAGCAGCTGACGGCCTCGGCTGTCCGGGTCGTCGAGGAGCGTCAGGGTGTTGATGGTGATCACGACGAACCCGAAGGACGCCAGCCGTGGACCGAAGTGCGCGACGGAGCTCTGGTCGGAGGTGAAACCGGGGGCGACGGCGACCGCGCCGAAGGTGAGGTCGCTGGTGGGCGTGTAGACGGTGCCGCCGCCGAAGTTCGACTGGCGGGCGACGGCCGCGGAGGTGACGGCGAAGGTGCCGCGGGCTTCCTCGACGGACGTGGCCGTGGGTGCCGGGCCGCGTTCGTAGGGGTTGGCCGCCGCGGTGGCGACGGCGGGGGTGGTGGCCGGGATCAGCGCCAGGATGAGCGCCGCAAGCACTGCTTTGATGCGCACGACGAGGACACCTCGATTGGTTGCAGGGGAACCAAATGCGACGGTGCCGCCCACGCTACCGCCCGGTAGGCACGGGCGGTTCGGCCACTCGGCTGGTTACCGCGACGTTTCGCGGCGGTGCCGTGCCACGGCACCGGTTACCGAGTGCAGCAGGTCGCGGGATTGTCGTCCGGTCAGTCACCACGGCGGCGGTATGCGGCGAATCAGATGGCCCACAAGGGTGATCACGTGCCCACTCGGAGACAGTTCCTCGTTCTGAGCTCGACGGCAGCTCTCACCAGTCTGCTGTCCGAGGCTCCCGCGTCCGCTGCTGCCGACCCCGCGCAGCCCTACGCGTCCTACTGGCACCCGGCCACGATCCTCGACTGGGATCCCTCGACCGACCGGGACGCGAAGTACAACCGCAGCACCGTGCCGCTCGCGCGACGGGTCGTCCCGGCCAGACCTGCCAACTCCCACGCCCGGCCCGGCGAGGCCCGCGTGCAGGCGCTCGTGGCGTACGCGCCGACGAGCTTCAACCCCGCACAGGGTTCGCTCGACATGCACTACTACGCCACGAACTACTGGCAGTACATCGACGAACTGGTGTTCTGGGGCGGCTCCGCCTCGGAGGGCCTGATCCTCGCACCCAACCCGACCGTCACCGACGCCGCGCACCGCAACGGCGTGCGGGTGATCGGCAACGTCTTCCTCCCGCCCACCGCGTACGGCGGCCAGATCCAGTGGGTCCGCGACTTCGTCCAGCGCGAGGGCGACAGGTTCCCGGTGGCCGACAAGATGATCCAGGTCGCCCGCCACCACGGCTTCGACGGCTGGTTCCTCAACCAGGAGACCGCCGGAGGCAACGCCCAGCTCGCGGCCGACATGCGCGACTTCATCGTGTACCTGCGCCGCAGCGGCCTGCGGGTCATCTGGTACGACGCGATGACCGACACCGGGAGCGTGAGCTGGCAGAACGCCCTGACGGCGCGCAACCAGGTGTTCTTCGAGAAGTCCGACGAGATGTTCCTCAACTTCTGGTGGAGCGCCCAGGGGCTCGCGAGCTCGGCGGCGCTCGCCCGGCAGATGGGGCGCAGCCCGTACGACCTGGCATCCGGTGTGGACGTCGAGTCCAACGGCTACAACACGAGCGTCGGCTGGGCCTCGGTGTTCCCCGAGGGCAAGCCGCACGTGACGTCGCTCGGCTTCTACCGTCCGGAGTGGACGTTCAAGTCGTCGACCGGTCCCGCGGACTTCTACGCGCGGGACAACAGGTTCTGGGTCGGCCAGAACGGCGACCCGGCGAACACCACGACGACGGCGAGCTGGAAGGGCATCGCCCACTACATCACCGAGCTGACGCCGATCACGTCGCTGCCGTTCGTCACGAACTTCAACACCGGCCACGGCCGCAAGTTCGCGGTCGGCGGCACCGTCCGGTCGACGCAGGCGTGGAACAACCTGTCGTTGCAGGACGTGCTGCCGACGTGGCGCTGGAGCGTCACCGGGACCGGCACGAAGGTCACGCCGTCGCTCGACTGGGACGACCCGTACGACGGCGGCACGGCGTTGAAGATCACCGGCACGCCGCAGTCCGCCAACGACGTCCGGCTGTTCGCGACCTCGCTGGCCGTCACCGCCGCGACCCAGTTCGAGGTCGTCCACCGCACCGGCACCGGGCCGTCACGGCTGCAGGCGGTGCTCCGGTTCGGCGACACCGAGGAGGTGCTCGACCTCGGCGGCGTCAGCGGGGCGTGGCGGCGCAGCGTGTTCCCGCTCGGCGGGCACGCCGGCTCGACGCTCACGGAGATCTCGCTGCGGGTGCTGCCAGGAGCGGCGGTCACCGCGCTGATCGGCCGGATCGGCGTCACGAACCCGGTCATGACCACCCCGGCGGCGCCGTCGGACGTGCGGGTCGAGCAGGTGAGCCGCACCGGCACCGGCACGGTGGCGGCCCGGCTGACCTGGACCCGCGCTCCCGGGACGGTCCGGCAGTACCGCGTCTACAAGGCTGGCGCCGAACGGGTGTTCCTCGGCGGCACGGCGAACGACGCGTACTTCGTCCCCGCCGTCCCGCTGGCGTCCGGCGAGACCGCGCGGATCGAGGTGGAGGCCGTCAGCGAGGCGTTCGACGTCTCGGCACCGGCCCGCGTCACGCTCGCCGAGGCGTGACCCGACGGCTGCGTTTCGGCCTCCCGCCGGGCCGGGACCAGTCGAGACGACCGGACAGCCGTTGTCAGGACCGCGCCTTTTCGGCGTTTGCGCATTGACGTCCGAACTCGCCCTGCGCCATGCTCGTCGTGCGTGAGAGCGCTCTCCCAATCCTGCTGCGGAGAGGAAGCTTCAATGAGGAAGCCCTTGTTCCACCTCGTGACCATCCTGGCGCTGGCCGCGGGGATGCTGAGCATTCCCGTTGCGGCGCAGGGACAACCGGTGCGCGTCGCCGAGTTCCTCGCCGAGTGCCCGATCAGCCACCGGCTCCCGGACGACCCGATCGTCCTGCCCAACCTGCCGGGCGCGTCCCACTCGCACGACTTCTTCGGAAACCACTCGACCGACGCCCGCTCGACCCAGCAGTCGCTGGAAGGCCAGCGGGGCAACTGCAACCCGAACGCGGACATCTCGTCCTACTGGGTGCCCACGCTCTACAAGGACAACAACCCGATCGCCCCCACCATCGTCACCTTCTACTACCTCGGTGAGGGCGTGAACAACCCGGCGGCGATCCAGCCGCTCCCCTACGGGCTCAAGATCGTGGCCGGCAACGCCAAGGCCACCGGCGACGCGGACAGCATCGCGCGGTGGTCGTGCCTGCACGCAGGGCAGGTCAACCCGTCCAAGAACTTCGTGCAGTGCCCGGCGGGCACGATGCTGGAGACCTACCTGGACTTCCCGCAGTGCTGGAACGGCCGTGACCTGGACTCGGCCGACCACAAGTCCCACATGGCCTACCCGGTCGCGAACGCGTGCCCGTCGAGCCACCCCGTCGCGGTGCCGAAGCTGCGCATGGTGCTGAGGTACCCCGTCAACGGTTCCACGTCCGGTCTCCGGCTGGCGTCGGGAAGCGGGCAGACGATGCACGGCGACTTCTTCAACGTGTGGCCGCGGTCCGAGATGGAACGCCGCGTCCGCAACTGCATCAACGTGGTGATCAAGTGCGACCACGCAGGCAACCAGGTGTGACGGCGCTCCTGCTGGTAGGTCTTCTCGCGGCCTGCCAGCAGGGTCCCCCTCCCCCGCCACCGCCCTCCCCCGCCACGACCTCGCAGACCGGGTACGGCCCGACCGAACGGGCGTTCGTCGAGCTCGCGATCTCCACCGGCGAGCAAGCCGTCAAGCTGGTCGGCCTCACCGGACGGGACGACCTCAAGCGCAACCGCGCCACCGAGCTCACCGAGCTGCGCAAGCTGCTCGACGCCCCGTACGCCGACAACCACGCCGGCCACGACATGCCGGGCATGCCGACCGACGCCGAGATCGCGCTGGCCGCGACGAGCGAGGAGGCGCGCGACCAGTTCGTCCGCGCGCACCTCACCGAGTCGCTCGAAGTGCTGCGCTCGGCGAAGCAGGCGATCACGCACCCGCCCACCGCCGCGGTGGTCGAGCTGATGGAACGCCATCGCACGGAGGAACTGGCCGCCGGGTGAAACTCAGGACGTGCGGACGTGGACCGGCATGTGCCGTGCCACCGCCCACGTGCCCAGCGACGCGATCACGAACGCCGCCACCGACAGCAGGTGCCAGCTGAAGTCGGCCACCGTCACGACGTCCGGCACGAACGGGATCTCACCCGAGCCCGGCACCCACATCGACGGCGCGAACACCAGCACGAACGCGACCGGCACCGAGAAGATCCCGGCCGGGCCGTACCGGTCGAACGAGGCCGCGCAGAACATGCCGGCCGTCGTCCACACCAGGAACATCAGGAAGTACTGCGGCAGCGTGCCGTGCGCGTCGGACCCCCAGTCCATCAGCGAGTAGATCCCGCCCTCGACGAGGAACCCGAGCCACGCGAGCACCGCCATCACCGCCGCCAGCACGACGACGAACCCGGACGACGCGACGAGGAACTCGCGCCGCGTCCTGCCGTGCGCGACGGCGATCGGCAGGACGTTGTGGATCACGTACACGCCGATGAAGAGCAGGAACCACCGCGCGATCTGCGTCGCGACGAGATTCCACGCGCTGATCTCGATGTCGCGGAACGCCGAGACGACGAACACGACGACGAGCGAGAACACGAACACGACGGCGGCGATCACCGCGCAGACCACGACCAGTGACGTGGTGAGGTGCCGGAAGATCTTCACGCCGCACCCCGCACCGGGTCGGTGAGGTGCACGAACAGGTCCTGCAACGCGACCGGCCCGAGCTCCAGGCCGAGCTGCCGCGCCCGGACGAGCCGCTCCTGCCCGACGGGCCCGTAGACCATCGCGGACTTGGTGCGCCCCAGCGACTTCTCGCTGAGCACAGTGAGCCCGGCGGTGAACTCGTCGACGTCCGGCGCGTGGCCGGTGACCTCGGTCCCGGACGAGCGCAGCACGTCCGCCTCCTCCTGCAGCACGAGCCGGCCCGCGTCGATGATCAGGACCTCCTCCAGCAGCGAGGCCAGCTCCTCGATGAGGTGCGTGGAGATCACGATCGTGCGCGGGTGCGCCATGAAGTCGGCCAGCAGGGCGTCGTAGAACGCGTACCGGGTCGGCGTGTCCATGCCGAGGTGCGACTCGTCCAGCATGGTCAGCGGCGCGCGGCTGGCGAGCCCGATCACGACCCCCAGCGCGGACCGCTGCCCCAGTGACAGCTCACCGGCCTTGGTCTTGAACGGGATCTTGAACAGGTCGAGCAGCTCCCGCGCGTACCCGTCGTCCCACGACTCGCGCCAGGCCGCGGCGTAGGCGAGGACGTGGGAGACCTTGTCACCCTTGTCCGCGGCGTCGGGGGTGTGCCGGACCAGGCAGATGTTCCGCGTCGCCGCGGCGTTCTCGAACACCGGCAGGCCGTCGACCGTCACCTCACCGGCCGGTTGACGATACCCGGCGAGCGCCGACATCAGACTGGTCTTGCCCGAGCCGTTGCGGCCCAGCAGACCGTGGATCTTGTTGCCCTCCAACGTGAAGCTCACGTCGTCAACGGCCGTGACGTCGCCGTAGCGCACCGTCAGCCCCCGCACCTCGACCCGCATCACACGCCCCTGTTCTCGTGCTGCTCGATGTGGCGGACGACGTCGGCGAGCGGGATGCCGATGGCCCGCGCCTGCGCGACCATCGGGTCCACGACCTCGCCGAAGAACGTCTCCCTCCCCTGCGCCCGCAACATGTCGCGAGCCTGCGCACTCACGAACATCCCGATCCCCCTCTTCTTGTAGAGCACCTGCTCGTCCACCAGCTGCTGGAACGCCTTCGCCGCCGTCGCCGGGTTGATCCGGTGGTGCGCGGCGTACTGGTTGGTCGACATGACCTGCTCGTCCGCCTTCAACGCCCCGCTCAGCACGTCCGCCTTGATCCGGTCGGCGATCTGGCGGTAGATCGGGCTCCGGTCGTCGAACACCGCGTCACTTCCTGGGTTCGTTACTCATGTAATGAACCATAGCACCGCGAGCGTACGATCGGGACGTGGTCGGGATCGCGATCGTGTGCGCGGTGCTCGCGGCGGGGTGCAGCGCACTCGGCGCGATGTGGCAGCACGCGGGCGTGCGGGAGGTGACGGACCTCAAGCTCACGTCGGCCCACCGCCTGGTGTCGTCCCGCCGCTGGGTCCACGGCTTCCTGGTGCTCGCCGCGTGCGCGGTCCTCCAGGTCATCGCACTGGCACTGGCCCCGGTGTCGGTCGTGGCGCCGCTGAACGCGCTGGCCATCCCGATCATCGCGGTGGCGAGGGCCCACCGCCTGACCGGCCTCCTCGCCGTCGCGGTGCTGGTGGCGACGGCGGGCATCGTGATGTTCGTGTCGATCACAGCCGGCGCGGCCGTACCCACCTCGGTGTCACCGAACGTGGCACTACAGGCAGGCCAGCTGGTCGCGGCAGGCGTGCTCGTGTGCGTGGTCGCGGCAACCTTCACGACGGGCGCGATCAGAGCCCTGGCGCTCTCGATAGGCGCAGGCATCGCCTACGGCCTGGTGGCGGTCCTGGTCAGGGACGTCACGACCTCGCTACCGACCGTCGAATGGATCTCCCTGGCGGGCCTGCTCACGGCGTTCCTGACCGGCGCCTGGTTCATCCAGCTCGGCTACGCCGCGGGCCCACCCGACCTGGTGGTGGCGGGCCAGACCGTCGTGAACCCGATCGTCGCCGCGTGGATCGGCATCACGCTGCTGGGCGAGGGCACGGGCATGAGCGCCTGGACCCGGGCGGGCCTGGTCACCAGCGCGGTGGCAGCGGTCTCCGGCACCGTCGTGCTCGCCTACTACCACCGCGTACGAGTGGAGGCGTGACCCGCGGCCACGCCCGGCCCACTCTCAGCCGCGGATGGAGGCGGGACGCAGATCCGTCCAGTTCGCCTCGACGTACGCCAGGCACGCCTCCCGGCTGTCCTCGCCGTAGACCTTGGTCCACCCGGCGGGCACCTCCGCGAACACCGGCCACAGCGAGTGCTGCTGCTCTTCGTTGACCAGCACGAAGAATCGGCCCTGCGGGTCCTCGAACGGGTTGGTCATGACACTCTCCTCGGGAACTACTTGACTGCCTGAAGCTTCGACAACGGCGTCACGGCAGGCCGCCGCAACACCGACTCGAGAATCTCGCCGACACGCACGGCCGTGTTCGACAACAACGACGAAGTGATGCCGTGCGTGTGCTCGGTACCACCCTGCAGATAAATCCCACCGGGCACGTCATCGCTGGTCGCAACGCGGTAGTCCCGCGTGACCCGCAACCGCCCGTACTCGTCCCGCAGACAGTGCTCCCCCACTTCCCCCAGCAACCGAACGGGGTCAGCGGGCCGGTACCCGGTCGCGTACACGATCACATCGGCCTCGACGGGCACCCGCCCACCATCGGCCAGCGACTCGACCGCACACCGCCCGTCAGCCCGCACGTCAACGAGCCGAGAAGTGTTGTGCAACAACAACCTCTGCTTCCCGGCGACCTTCTCCCGGTACACCCGCCGGTACAGCTCCTCGATGAGGTCCTGGTCCACCACCCCGTAGTTGGTGTTGGCGTGGTACCCCATCAACCGGCGTTTGACCTCCTCCGGCGCCGAGTAGAAGTCGTCCACGGCACCGGGGTCGAAGATCCGGTTGGCGAACGAGCTGTCATCAGCCGGGCTGTACCCGTACCGGGCGAACACCCCGTGCACCACCACCCCGGGATACCGCTCGTGGAAGAACGCCACAGCCTCGGCCGCACTCTGCCCGGCCCCCACCACGACGACGTGCCGAGGGTCCTTCACCGACTCCACCCGGTGCAGCAGGTCCTTGGTGTGCCAGATCCGCTCCCCGGTCTCGATCCCCTCCGGCAGGTTCGCCTCCAACCCGGTGGCCAGCACCAGGTTCCGAGCGAAGACCTCCCGCTCCCCAGCCGAGAACGCGAACCCATCACCCTCAACCCGGACGTCACCGACCGTGACCCCGTACGAGACATGACGAGCAACCCGCTCAGCAGCCCACTCGAAGTAGTCGTGAAACTCCCTGCGCAGCGGAAACAGGCTCTTGTGGTTGACGAAGTCGACCAGCCGCCCACGCTCCCGCAGGTAGCAGAGAAAGCTGTAGCTGCTCATGGGGTTGCGCAACGTGACGAGGTCCTTGAGGAACGAGACCTGCATCGTGGCGTCCTCGAGCAACATCCCCCGATGCCACCCGAACCGGGCCTGCTTCTCGAAGAACCGAGCGCGAACAGGAAGAGGATGCTCCTCCACAGCGATCGCGAGAGCGAGGTTGGACGGCCCGAAGCCGATCCCGGCCAGGTCTAACACCGGTTCCATCGCGTTCCTCTCCGAGCACTTCCAGTGGCGTAAAGGAACCCTAACTTAACTAAGGCATGCCTTAGCTACTACTTTCGGACGTGATCCACGTCGCTGACCAGTGAAACCCGAGCCGCCCTCAACCCACAGCCGCCACCGCCGAAGCACCCGTGGCGCGTCGGTCCCGGGATCAGATCGCCGGGGGCCTGGGGGCAGCGCTCCCAGGGGACGCGACCCAACAAGCAACCCGCCGAGACCCGCCCACCAACGCGGGCACCCGCTCCCCGCACTCCACAACAGCCTCACCACACCGAGGATGAAAAGCACACCCCCTGGGCATGGCCCGCAAGTCCGGAGGCCCTCCAGGAATCCCCCGCAGCTCCCTCCGCTCCCCCTTCACCCCGGGAAACGACCCCAGCAAGCCCCGGCTATAAGGATGCAAAGCAGACGAATAAATCTCAGAAGCACGCCCCTCCTCCACCACCCTGCCCCCGTACATGATCGCAATCCGATCAGAAAACTCCACCAACAACGAAATATCATGCGTGATGAACACGACCGAGAACCCCAGCAGCCCCCGCAACCGCATCATCTGCCCGAGAATCTGCCGTTGCACCACAACGTCCAAAGCGGTGGTGGGCTCATCCATGATCACGACCGAAGGCTCCAGCACCAAAGCCATCGCGATCATCACCCGCTGCCTCATCCCACCGGACAGCTGATGGGGATAAGCCGGCAACCGATCGACAGGAATCCCCACCAACGCCAGCACCTCCCGAGCACGAGCCACCCGCTCCCGCCGGGACAACCCCCGATGAGCCCGCAGAACGTCATCAATCTGCGCCCCCACGGACAAAACAGGGTTCAAAGCATTCATGGCCCCCTGGAACACGATGGAGATCTCACTCCACCGCACCTCCCGCAACTCCTTCTCCCCCAACGCCAACAGGTCCCGGCCTTTGAAGAACACACCCCCGGAAGCAACTCGCCCGGGCGGCTGCAACAACCGAGTGGCCGCATAAGCAAGCGTGGACTTCCCACTACCGCTCTCCCCGGCGATCCCCAACACCTCCCCGGCGTTCACCACCAGCGAGACGTCATGAACAGCACGCAAAGAGCCGTAATCCACCGAAAGATCACGAATCTCCAAGACCGGACTCACGCGCGCACCTTCCGCAGCCGAGGATTCGCATACTCGTCGATCCCGAAGTTGATCAGAGCCAGCGCCGTCCCGAGCAGTGCGATGCACAGACCAGCGGGAACGAACCACCACCACGCACCCAATCCGAGCGCCTGGTTGCTCTGCGCCCAGAACAAGATCGTTCCCCAGTTCCAGGTGGACAGCGAGACAACGCCGACGAACGACAGCGTGATCTGGAGCATCACCGCGAAGATCACCGTCCCGACGAAGCCCGACGCGATCACCGCGGTCAGGTTGGGCAGCACCTCGAACACGATGATCCGCCAGACCGACTCCCCCGACGCCCGCGCCGCCTCGACGAAGTCCCGGCGCCGCAACGACATCGTCTGCGCGCGCAGCACCCGTGCGCCCCACGCCCACGCGGTCAGCGAGATCACCGCCGCGATCAGCACGGTGTCCGCCGACGGCAGCATCGACGCCACGATGATGATCAGCGGCAGTGCCGGGATCACCAGGAAGACGTTGGACAGCATGGACAACGCCTCGTCGGCGGCGCCGCCGAGGAATCCCGCCGTCACGCCGACGAGGATCGACAGCAGGGTCGCCAGCACGCCGCAGACCAACCCGACGACCATCACGCCTCTGGTGCCCACGAGCACCTGCGAGAAGACGTCCTGGCCGGTCATGGTCGTGCCGAACCAGTGCGCGCCCGAGGGTGGCGACAGCAGGTCGTCGCTCATCGCGGACGGGTCGTAGGGCGCGACCCACTCGCCGGCGACGGCGACGAGGGCGAAGAACGCCAGGACGCCCAGGCCGAGCTTCGTCTTGAGGTTCATCAGCCCTCCCGTCGCGTGCGGGGGTCGAGCAGCAGGTAGCCGACGTCCGCCAGCAGGTTCGCCACCAGCACGGCCAGGGTGATCACCAGGAACACGCCCTGCATCAACGGGTAGTCCTTCGCGCCGATGCCCTGGAACAGCACGTACCCGAGTCCCGGGTAGGAGAACACCATCTCCACGAGCAGCGCGCCGCCCACGATGAACCCCAGCGACAGCGCGAACCCGGAGATCGACGGCAGCACGGCGTTGCGCGCCGCGTAGGCGAACATGATCCGCCGCTGCGGCAGGCCCTTGGCCTTGGCGACGAGCACGTAGTCCTCGGCCGTGACGGTCACCATCATGTTGCGCATCCCCAGGATCCACCCGGCGACCGAGCTCACGACGATCGTGACGCCGGGCAGCACGGCGTGCTCCAGGACGCTGCCGACGAACTCGCCGGAGAGCTCCGGCACCAGGCCGGGCGCGTAGCCACCGGACGCCGGAAGCAGCGGCCACGTCACGGAGAACAGCGAGATCGCGATCAGCCCGAGCCAGAAGTACGGGATCGACGACAGGAACGTCGTCACCGGGATCAGCGAGTCCAGCCACGACCCGCGCCGCCACCCCGCGTAGACGCCCAGCAGGGTGCCCAGCAGGAACGCGATGACCGTGGTGACGCCGACGAGCCCGAGCGTCCAGGGCAGCGACTGCGACAGCACGTCCGCGACCGGCGTCGGGAAGAACGTGAACGACAGCCCGAGGTCGCCCCGCACGAGCGCGCCCCAGTAGTCGACGTACTGCCGCCAGATCGACTTGTCCTCGTCCAGCCCGAACAGCACGTAGAGCGAGGCCATCGCGTCGCTGTTCAGCCGCCCGCCGAGCTTGGTGATCATCGCTTGCACCGGGTCGCCGGGGAGCAGGCGCGGCAGCAGGAAGTTCACCGTGATCGCGGCCCACAGGGTCACCAGGTAGAACACCCCGCGGCGCAGCAGGAAGGTCATGCGACCGCCTCCACGTAGAGCCAGCACGCCGCCCAGTGCCCCGGAATGCCGACCTCGGCCCGCGGTGGCGCGTCGGTCCAGCACCGGGACCGCGCCTTCGGGCAGCGCGGCGCGAACCGGCACCCGTCCGACACCCTGGTGTTCTCCTCGGCCGGGGCGTCCAGCGCGGCCACCGACCGCTCCGGGTCGGGGGCGGACTCGATCAGCAGCTGCGTGTACGGGTGGGCGGGCTGCTGCGTCACGGTCTCGCTGTCGCCGCCCTCGACGAGCTGCCCGCCGTACATCACGAACGTCTCGTCGGCGAAGTAGCGGGCCGACGCGATGTCGTGCGTGATGTAGAGGACCGCGAGCCGGAGCCGTTCCTTGAGGTCCAGCAACAGGTTCAGCACGCCGAGCCGGATGGAGACGTCCAACATGGACACCGGCTCGTCGGCGAGCAGGACCTCGGGGTGCGCGGCGAGCGCCCGTGCGATCGCGACGCGCTGCCGCTGGCCGCCGGACAGCTCGTGCGGGTACCGGGAGGCGAAGTCCGCGGGCAGGTTCACCCGCTCCAGCAGCTCCTCCACCGTCTCCGGCCGCCGGTGGATCTTCAACGGCCTGGCCAGGTGGTAGCGGATGGTGTGGACGGGGTTGAGCGACGCGAACGGGTCCTGGAACACCATCTGGACCTTGCGCCGGTACTCCCGCACCCGCCGCACCCGTTCGCCGTCGAGCAGGACCTCTCCCGCGGTGGGCTCGACCAGCCGCGCGAGCAGCTTCGCCACCGTCGACTTGCCGGACCCCGACTCGCCGACGAGGGCGGTGACGCGCCCGCGGCGCAGGACGAACGAGACGTCCTGCACCGCGCGCACGCGCTTGTAGGTCTTGACGAGGCCCTTCGCCTCCAGCGCGATCTCGTCCACCTACGACCCCGCCGGCTTGAGCTTCATGACGATCTGCAGCGCGTTCGGCAGCGTCGCCTGCGGCGGGCCGTACGGGTCCTCCTCGCTCGGCCAGCCGACCCAGTGCTTCGTGCTGTACTCCGCGCCGATCGGGCCCGCCGAGGTCGGGATCATCGGAACCTGCTCGACCATGATCTTCTGCAGGACCGCCAGCGCCTTGGCGCGGGTGGCGTCGTCCGGGGCGTTCGCGTACTCCGCCAGCGCCGCCGTCGCGGCGGGGTTGTCGTAGCGGCCGAAGTTCACCGCGGCGGTCTGTCCGACCGGCTTGATCTCCGCGCCGTCCATGATGTTCTGGTACATCTCGTACGGCGTCGCACCGGTGTTGGTCCAGCGCAGCGAGCCCTGGAACGCGCCGTTGGCGAAGTCGGTCGTCCACGCGTCCGCGGTCTGCGTGCGCACGGTCGCCTCGATGCCGATCTTCTTGAGGTCGCTCTTGATGATGTCGAGCACGGTCAGGTAGTCCGACCAGCCCGACGGGTTGGTGAGCTCGATCGTCACCGGCTTGCCGTCCGGCGCCTTCAGGACATCGCCCTCCAGCGTGAAGCCGGCCGCGGCGAGCTTCCGCTTCGCACCCTCGACGTCGATCTTGAAGCGCAGGTCCGCGTACTCCGGGGCGAGGAACGAGTCACCGGCGGGCAACGGCATGCCGGTGGGCGACTCCAGCTTCGGGAACAGCCGCGCCTCACCGCGGACGAAGATGGCCTCGCGGTCGATCACGTCGCTCATCGCCGACCGCAGCGCGGCGTTGTCGAACGGCGCGACGGTCGTGTTCAGCCACAGGCCGTGGATGCCGAGCCCGGCGGGGAACCAGAGCTTGTGGTGCGCGGGGTCCTTGTCCACGTACAGCTTTTGGTAGTCGGGGATGAAGACGTACGACCACTGGGAAGCACCCGACGCGAGCGCGGTGGTCTGCGCCGTGTTGTCGTTGTACGAGGTGTACTGGATCTCCGGCACCTTCGGCAGCTCCTGCCAGTACTCGGCGCGCCGGGCGATCGTGACGGTCTGCGAGGTGAACGACTTCAGCTGGTACGGACCGGTGCCGACCGGGTCGGGGTTCGTGTAGGTCGTCGGGTCCGGCACGGTGCTCCAGACGTGCTTCGGCACCACCATCGCGCTGATGACCTTGTTGCGGGTGACGAACTGCGGCGAGCCGAAGGTGACCTCGACCTTGCCGTCCGGTGTCGCCGTCGCGGTCTCGACCTTGAGCGAGTCGCGGTTGTTGAGCGCAGGCCACTTCTTGAGGATCTCGTACGAGAAGGCGACGTCGTCGGCCGTGAGCGGCTTGCCGTCGGACCACTTCACGTTCTCCCGCAGCGTGAAGGTGACCTTCTTGTAGTCCTCCGCCCAGTCCCACGCCGTCGCGAGCCACGGCACCGGGTCCTGGTCCGGACGCGTGTTGTTGACGAACGCGAGCGGTTCGTAGATCTGGTAGCGGTAGCCCAGCGACCCCGCCGCCGAGGTGGGCAGGAACGGGTTGTGGTTCTCGGTCAGCGGCCCGTTGGGCATGCCCACGGTCAGCACCCCGGAGGCCCTTCCGGCACCGCCGGAGGAGCACCCGGTCGCCGCGAGCGCCAGTGCCAGCGCGACGATGACTGTTCTGCGCATGGGAAGTCTCCCGACACGACAAAGCATGAGAGCGCTCTCTCATGCTTGATGGCGAGCTGACCGGACCGAGCGTGCGGTCCGGCCGGCTCATTCGGCTGCGGCGGCGGCCTTGTGAAGAAGAGGTGGGGTCAGGGCGCGGACTCGCGCACGACCAACGAGGTCGGCAGCACCAGCGGGTGGTCCGGCAGCGGCTGTCCCTCGAGCGTGGAGAGCAGCATCCGCGCGGCGGCGGCGCCCATCTCCTGGGCTGGCTGGCGGATCGTCGTGAGCCGCGGTTCGGTCTGCCGCGCGACGGGCACGTCGTCGAAGCCGACGACGGACACGTCACCGGGAACGTCCCTGCCCGCTTCCCGCAGCGCCCGCAGCACACCGACCGCGGAGATGTCGTTCTGCGCGAACACCGCGTCGAACGGGATGCCGCTCGCGAGGAGCTTCTCGACGGCGACCTGCCCGCCTTCCTGGGTGAAGTCGCCGTCGACGACGAGGTCCGGGTGCAGCGTCAGGCCCGCTTCGGCCAGCGCCAGCCGGAACCCGTCCAGCCGCGCCTGCGTGCAGCCGAAGTGCGGGGGCCCGGTGACGACGGCGAACCTGCGGCGGTCCGCGGCGAGCAGGTGCTTCGCGACGTCCGCGCCTCCCTGCCGGTTCGTCGTCGTCACCGAGGGGAACTCCGGGTGCGAGCCGCGGTCGTCGATCATGACGACCGGCAGTCCCGCCCGGTAGAGCGTGGAGATGTAGTGCAGCGCGTCCGGCGGCTCGACCACGAGCAGACCGTCGAAGGCGTTGGCGGACACGTGGTTCGCGAACTGGTTGAGCGACTCGGGACCGCGGTTCAGCGTGTAGAGCAGCAGCCCGTACCCGTCCGCCTCCAGCTCGTCGACGATGCCTTGCAGGACCTCGCCCATCCACGGCCAGGTGAGCGACGGGGCGAGCATCGCGACGGTCCGGGTGCGGCCCCTGGCGAGACCGACGGCACGGGCGCTGGGCACGTAGCCGATCTCGTCGATGACCTTGCGGACGCGCTGCGCCGTGGTGGCGTCGACGTCGGGTTTTCCGTTCAGCACACGTGACACGGTCGCTTTGGACACCTGGGCGCGTTGGGCGACCTCCGCGATCGTGACACGCATGCCGAACTTCCTTCCGCCGCCTCTGAAACCGGTTTCGGTACCGGTTCCGCTGAGGTGTGACGGAGTCAACAGCCTGCGGCGAGTATTAGTCAAGACTCTTTCCAGAAGTTCGTGAGAGCGTTTCCACACCGCGTGCGGTCTCCGCAGGTCGGGCAGGGCGGACCCCGAAGTTCCGGAACTTCCGCCGCGTTTCCCGGCACTCGCGGCACTACGCCGGAAAGAGCAGTGCCCGTGCGGCTCCCGGTCGTGCAGAATCGGTGTCATGGGGGTTGTGACAGCGGTCAGCCGCAACGAGGAGTACACGTTCACCAAGCAGGCCAGGGAGAGCATCACCCTGCTCGCCGGCCTGGGCGTGGAGGACGACGTCCACCAGGGCGTCACGGTCAAGCACCGGTCGCGGGTCGCGAAGGACCCGACGGCTCCGAACCTGCGCCAGGTCCACCTGATGCACGAGGAGCTCCACGACGAGCTGCGGGCCAAGGGCCACAGCGTCGAGCCGGGCTCGATCGGCGAGAACATCACGACGCGCGGGGTCGACCTGCTCGGCCTGCCCAGGGGAACGCGGCTGCACCTGGGCCCCGAGGCCGTGGTCGAGGTGACCGGGCTGCGCAACCCGTGCGTGCAGATCGACGCCTTCTCCAAGGGACTGCTCAAGGAGGTCCTGCGCAAGGACGAGGACGGCGAGCTGGTCCGGCTGGCCGGGATCATGTCGGTCGTGCTCGTCGGCGGCGTCGTGCGGCCCGGTGACGAGATCCGCGTCGAGCTGCCGGTCGAGCCGCACCAGGCGCTCGCACCCGTCTGACCGCCACCGACGCGGTCTGCCTCGCCGCTACCCGCCAACCACCCGCCCGCGTGTCATCCGTCAGCGCTCACCGACACCTCGCCGTGACGTGGCTGTAGGACGCGGGGGCCCCGCGTTCGCGTGGATGGTACGTGGGGCCCCCGCGTACCAGGCGGGAAACACGAAAGAGAGTCGCGTGCGGGCCGGGCGTTACGGACAGCACTGCTGGGTCAGCTGTTGCCGAAGTGGTCGTCGAGGATCACCGAGATCGTCTTCGGCGCCTCGACGACCGCCAGGTGCGCCGCGTCGCCCACGACGTAGAGCTCCGAGTCCGGCAGCTCGTCGGCGAGGTGCCGGGCGAACTCCGGCGGCGTCGCGCTGTCCTGCGCCGCCGCGATCACCACGGCGGGCACGTCGATCTTCGCGAGCGCGGGCCGCAGGTCCATGTCCCTGATCGCCCGGCAGCAGGCGATGTACGACGGGACGTCGACCTCCAGCAGCTCGGCGCGGAAGCGCGCGACGACGTCCGGCGGGAAGGCCGGGGTGAACCAGCGCGCGACGATCGAGTCCGCGAGCGGCTCCATCCCGCGTGAGCCGAGCACCTCGATCCGCTCGTCCCAGACCGACTTGTCCGGGTACCAGGCCGTCGTGCACATCAGCGCGAGCCGGGAGATCCGGTCGGTGTGCGCGGCGAGCCACATGCCGACCATGCCGCCGAGGGACACGCCGCAGTAGTGGACCTGCCGCAGCTCCAGGTGGTCCAGCAGGTCCAGGACGTCGCGCGCCAGGTCCTCGATCGCGCAAGGGCCCGGGACGGGCGCGCTGCGGCCGTGGCCGCGGTGGTCGAAGCGCAGCAGCCGGAACGGCAGCCCGAAGTCCCGCCACAGCCCGGTGGTCGTGCCGAGCGCGTTGCCGAGCACCAGCACCGGCGCGTCCTCCGGCCCGGTCAGCGTGTAGTGCCCGATCACGGCGCCACCTCCTCGCGAAACCCCGACAGCCCGCGAGTCTGCCCGGCGTTTTTCCGTCCCGCACGACGAGTTGCGCCGACTGGAGCACGTGTTCCCACAACCACCTTCCCGGCCCCATCCGTAACACTGTCACGGGTAGCAGAATGTGGGGTTCCCCCGCTGCCGACCCCACCGGGAAGCCGATGAACTCCGCTGCTCCGTTCACGCACGAGGCCCTGTTCTACAGCGACGAGGACGCCTTCCTCTCCGGCACGGCCCGGTTCGTCGCGGGCGGCGTGGACAGAGGCGAGCCGGTGCTGGTGGCGGTCAGGGAGGCCCGCATCGGCCCGCTGCGCGAACGGCTCGGCGGCCAGGCCGACCAGGTCCACTTCATCGACATGACCGAGGCGGGCCGCAACCCCGGCCGGATCATCCCCGGTGTGCTGATGGCGTTCAGCGCGAGCACGCGGCAGCGGTTCCGGATGGTCGGCGAACCGATGTGGCCGGGCCGCACCGAGCTCGAGTACCCCGCGTGCGTGCAGCACGAGGCGTTGGTCAACACGGCGTTCGAGGGCAGGCAGGGCGTCATCCTGTGCCCGTACGACGCGAGCGCGTTGCCGAGGCATGTGCTGGAGGACGCGCGGCGCACGCACCCGGTGGTCATCGACGGCGAGAAGCGCGTCACGAGCGACCGCTACACCGACCCGGCCAGTCTCGCCGACCTCTACAACGTGCCGTTGCCGCCTCCACCGGACACAGCCGAGGAACACGCGTTCTCCGTGGCAACGCTTGCGCGCACACGCAAACTCGTGGCGACCTATGCGCATTGGCTGCGTCGCGAACAGGTCGAGGACCTGGTGCTCGCGGTCAACGAGCTGGCGACGAACAGCATCCTGCACGCGTCCGGCCACGGCGTACTCCGGTTGTGGCGGGAAGGCGACACGGCGGTGTGCGAGGTGAGCGACTCCGGCAAGGGCTTCCCGCCGTCTTTCACCGGCCTCTCCGGCTTCGGGATCGTGATGGTGAACCTGCTCTGTGACCTGGTTCGCACTCACACGAGTCACAGCGGTACCACCGTTCGGGTGTACTTGGGGCGTTAGGGAGTCGCCGCCATCTCATCGCAATGCGTCTGACACGCGGACCTGTTTTCCTTGCTCACCTATGACAGACCACCTCTCCCCACTCGACATCGCCTTCCTCGCGATGGAGGGCAGCGCGAACCCGTTGCACCTCGGTGCGGTCGCGACCTTCGCGCCCTCCACCCCGGTGCACCCGGCGCGCATCGCTGCCCTGCTGTGCGAGCGCGCGCAGGAGGTCTCACGGCTGCGCCAGCGCGCCCGGACGTCGTTGCTGGGCGGTGCGCGCTGGGTGGAAGACCCCGGTTTCGCGCCGGAGGACCACGTCTTCACCCATCACGTGCGGGGCCGCGAACGGTTCGCCACGCTGGTCTCCCACCTGATGGCGCAACCGCTCGACCTCGCGCGCCCGCCGTGGGAGCTGCACGTCGTCACCGGCCTCACCGGCGGGCGGTTCGCCGTCGTCGCGAAGCTGCACCACTCCCTGTGCGACGGCATGAAGGCCGTCGGCCTGGGCCTGCGGCTGTTCGACGCCTCCCGGCTGTCCATTCCGGACACTCCCGCGCCGTCGCGCCCGATGATCCCGTCGCTGAGCGGAATGTCGTTGCGCGGGATCAAGGACACGATCGACCTCGCGTCGTCGGTCCTGATGAACACCCGCCCACCGGCACTCGGCTCCCCTGTGCTCACCTCGTCCACCCGGCCGCGGCGCGTCGTGATGTCCCGCCTGGACCTCGCGGACGTCCACCGGATCCGGCGCACCCACGGCGGCACGGTGAACGACGTGCTGCTGGCGCTCGTCACAGGCGCGTTGCGCCACTGGCTTTCCGCACACGGCAGCGCGGGCCCGTCGTCGGTCGTGCGCGCCCTGATCCCGGTCGACCAGCGCTCCCGCACCGGCGACGCCGCCGCGGGCAACCAGATCTCGGGCTACCTGGTGTCACTGCCGGTCGGCTGCCCCGACCCGGTGGAACGCCTGCGCGACCTCCGCGCCCAGATGGAAGCGGCGAAGGCAGCGGGTCCCGACCGCGGCGCGGGAGCCCTGCCCCTGCTGGCCGACCGCGTCCCACCCCTGGTCCACCGCCTGACCGCCCCCGTGATGGGCCGCTGCGCTCCCCTGCTGTTCGACACGCTGGTGACGTCCGTCCCCCTGCCGTCCGTCCCACTCGCACTGGACGGCGCCGCCCTGTGCGAGCTGTACCCGGTCGCGCCCGTCGCCCCCGGCCACGCGGTGGGCATCGCACTGTCGGTGTACCGCTCGTCCGTCCACGTCTGCCTGAACACCAACCAGTCGTGGATGTCCGACGCCCAGTGGCTCGACGGTGTGCTGCGCCGCGAGGTCGCGTCCCTTCAGGACGCACGTGAGCTGGTGGGTTTGCCTCGCTGAGAGGCCGGGCAAACCTGCAACCATGAGCAACACCGTGGTCTTGGACGTGGACGGCACGCTGGTCGACACCAACTACCACCACACCGTGTCGTGGCTGCGCGCGTTCCGCAGCGTCGACATCACCGTGCCCGGCTGGCGAGTGCACCGAGCCATCGGCATGGGCGGCGACAAACTGGTGGCCGCCGTCGCGGGCGACATGGTCGAGCGCACCCACGGCGACACCCTGCGCGAAGCGTGGGAACGGTACTTCGACGAGGTGATCGACGAGATCCAGCCGTTCGAGGGCGCCCACCGGCTCATCCGTGCGGCCACCGACGCCGGGTTCTCCGTCGTGCTCGCCAGCTCCGGGAAGAAGAAGCACGTTGAGCACTACCTGAAGCTGCTCGACCCCGGGGACATCGCTTGGACGTCCTCTGATGACGTCGAGGACAGCAAGCCTGAGCCTGATCTGGTGCAGGTTGCCTTGTCGCAGGTCTCGGCTTCCCGGGCGGTGGTGATCGGGGATTCCGTCTGGGACTGTGAGGCTGCCGGGCGGGCCGGGTTGCCGTCGGTCGGGGTGTTGACCGGTGGTTTTTCGGAGGGGGAGCTGGTGGAGCGGGGGGCTTCCGCCGTTTATCCGGACTTGGATCGGTTGCGCGGGGAGTTGACGGATCTGCCCATGGCCGCGGTGGGGCCGTAGGGGGCGTACCCGGGCTGCGCGACGGTCGCGATCGGGGCCGCCGGGCGTACCGGCAGCGACCGCACCGAAGCGTTAGCGGCGTGCCGCTGCTTGTGAGGCGGCGTGAGTCGGGCGGGGTAGTTCGGAGGGCTTGCCGCGGGCCTTCGACTCGGGGGCGTCGTTCGTCGTCTCCCCGGTCGGGGGTTCGGTGGTCGTCGTCTCGTCGGACGTGGAGCCACCGGCCGGTGTGCCGGGTGGTGTGTTGCCGGCGTCCTGTTGAGGGGCGCCGGGGACGTTGGACATGGTGGGCGCGTCGAACGTGTTGTCCGGGGCTCCCGGGGTGTGGACGACTGTCACCGTCGACGGGGAGACGGTGACCACCCGGGTCTGTGGGTTGGGCGCCTTGGTGTCCGCGGCTGGGGAGTCGGTGGTGGTGCCGCCGAGGTTTGCCACGGCCACCGCCACCGCGGCCGCTGCTGCCGCGGCGGCCGCCGTGGTGATGGCCAGGCGTTTGCCGCGTCTTGGTTTCGGGATGTCCTGGGCTTCCACCACCGCGTCCGGGAGCAGGGCCGGTAGGCCCCTGCTGGCTTCGAAGGCCGCGTCCAGGGAGGTGGCGCACTGGGCTGCGGTGGGGCGGTTGGCGGGGGTGGTGGCTGTCATCGCCGAGAGCAGGGAGATCCAGGCCGTGGGCAGGTCCACCGGGATCCGGGGTGGGCGGGCCAGGCGGGCGAGGGCCGCTTCGGCGTCTCCGCCGGGGTACTCGGTGCGGCCTGTCAGGCATTCCAGGAGGACCAGGCCGAGCGAGTAGATGTCGGCGGCTGGGCCTACGTCGGTGCCCCTCACCTGTTCCGGCGACAGGTAGCCGGCTGTGCCGACCAGGACGCCGGAGGTGGTGACCCTGGTGACCTCCGCCACCAGCGCCAGGCCGAAGTCGGCCAGGTACGCCTGCTTCTCGGTGTCGTCCAGAAGGATGTTGGACGGCTTGATGTCGCGGTGCACCACGCCGAGGCCGTGGACGTGGTCCAGGACCGCGGCGATCTGGCCTCCCAGGCGCGCCACGAAGCGGGGTGGCAGGGGTTCGCGCATTCGCTGGCGGAGGGTGCCGCCGGTGATCTCGCGCATCACGAAGTACGGGCGGCCCCGCACGGTGCCGGAGGCGTAGACCGGGATGATGCCGGGGCACTCCAGGGAGGCGAGCATCGACGCCTCGCGGTGCAGACGCAGCTCGTCGTCGGGGAGGCCGGGGCCGGAGAAGATCTTCACGGCGACGGACGACGTGGTCTCGCGGTCGTAGGCGCGGTAGACCTCGGCCATTCCACCCGACCCGAGGAGCGAACCGATCACGAAGCGGTCGTCGATCACCGCGCCGGTCAGGTCTCCGTCCCAGGGGTCGCTCATGGGCCTCCGCTCGTCGCCGAGAACCTAACCGGTCGTCGCACACGTGTGCCACCCGGTACGAATCCAAGATCAAACCACGATGAGGCCCGCCTCGATCTCCCTGACGGTGGCCTCGTCGCGTTCGAGCTGTTCAGCGTCGGTGGTCGCGAGCACGACGTGGCCGAGCGACGTGCGCAGGTCGGCCGTGCGCGGCACCATCGACCCCTCCCGGTACGGCAGGACGTCGCGCTGGTAGCTGGGCAGAAGTGAGGCCAGCTCGTCAAAGCGGACGGAGTTCGCGAGCTCGCCCGCCGCGGGTGAGGCCAGGTAGACCGAGCGCACGTGCTGGAGCTGCTCGTAGCGGCCCGCGGCGCCCGCGCCGTCCAGGTGGTGGCTCACCATCCGCGTCACCTGGTTCTCGCCGGTGCCGAGCAACGCCAGCTCCTGCTGCTCCGGGCCTGCCAGCCGCGCGCCGATCTCGACCAGGCGCGGGCCGTCCGCGGTGATCACGACCTGGGCCTGCGCGGGGCCGTTGCGCACGCCTGTCGCGTCGAGGACGCGGCTCACGTAGCCGAACAGCACGCCGACCACCGGGTCGGACGGCGCGACGAGCGTGTTGGAGCGGAAGATGCCGAGGCCGTCGTCGGTGCCCTCCTTGGCGCAGTGCCAGACGGCGACGAGGCCGTGCCCGCCGTCGACCGAGTAGGTGTCGACCTCGTACTCGGTGCCGACCGCGAGCTCGCGCACCAGCACCCGGTCGTTGCGGAAGGTCGTCCTGTTGACGACGAGGACGCGGTTGAAGCTGGTGCGCCAGTCGTCACCGGGCATCGCCACGAACACGTCGTCGGTGTCGCCGCTGTGCTCCGGCTTCAGCACGATCGGCGAGCTCTCCAGCCCCTCGCGCCGCAGCCACGCCGCCACCGCGTCGGGCGACTCGGAGCTGGTCTGCCGCAGGTGTGGCACCTCGGCGGTGCGCAGCGCCACGTCGCGCTGCCACCTGTCGCGGCGCGCGGACGAGAGGGTCAGGTCGTTCGAGCGGCCCGGCACGACCAGCTCCGACAACGTCTCCGCGGCCTCGGTGCCGGTGTCGGCGCCCGCGACGACGGCCACCGGGTCGTGGCCGGTGAGCGTGGCCGCCAGCTCGTCGAGGTCGCCGAGGGCGTGCAGCTCGCGGTAGTCGGCCGGGTTCCACACCCTGCGCAGCCAGCTGGGCGGCATGGCGGCGGTCAGCACCGCCACCGCGTCGACACCGCGGGCCGCGAACGCGGGCGCGACGGTCTTGCCGGCCGCGAACGGATCCACCACGACGATGCTGCGACGGGACACCGTTGTCCTCCTGATGGTCGAGGTCCTTGCCGGACGAGGGGACGGATGAGAGAGGACAACAGCGGAGGCGCGAGCAGGAATTCCTGTCTCGATTGGGCCGAGACGACCGTCACTCGAAGCGCAGCCTCGCCCTGACCGGAGCCGTCACCAGGCACCCGGACGACGCCCGCCAGAGCCGGGCCAGCCGGGTGCGCAGGTCCGTGCCGCCGCTGAGCGCCCTGGCGACGAACTGCAGCCCGAGCAGCTCGGCCACGACCTGTTCGGCCGCGTGCCGCACGTTCACCTCCGGGCGCAGCTCGCCGTGCTCGCGGGCGAGCGTGAGCAGCTCCCGCACGACGGTGACCCAGCCGATCACCTGCGCCGCCGCCGCGACGTCGAAGAACACCGCCTCCCGCAACAGCTTCGCGCTCACCCGCACGGTCAGGTCGGTGTCGAGCCGGTCGGCGAACTCGAACGACATGGAGATCAGCGCCTGGAACGGGGACGGCTCGACGGCGAGCTGTTCGTCGCGCAACCGGTGCCACAGCAGCGACTGCTCCTCGATGACCGCGACGCCGAGCGCCTCCTTGGAGCGGAAGTGGCAGTACAACGCGCCTTTCGACACGTCGGCCCGTGCGCACACGGCGGTGAGGCTGGACCTGGCGAAGCCGTCGCGGTCGAACACCTCGGCGGCGGCGCGCAGCAGTCTCGCCCGCGTGTGCGCGGCTCTCTCCCGGCCGGTGGCGCTCATGCCCCCGCCCCCGCCAGCGCGAGGGTGTCCGGCAGGTGCCAGAACTGCTCGATCTCCCCCTGGTGCACCGAGATCATCGACGCGAACCGCGCCTGGACGGCGTCACCGGTGGCGCGGACCCGCCAGCGCGCCGAGCCGATCACCGCCGCGTCGCCGCCGTCCACGACCACCTGCCGCGCGGACAGCTGTTCCAGGTCGAACGCGGCGAACAGGGTGAGGAACCACGACTCGACCTCGCGCCGGGTGCGCGGGCCCCGCGACCACCGGGCACCGGCCGGGTCGGGTGCCTCCCACTCCACGGCCGCCGCGCACAACCGCGCGATGCCCGCCGCGTCCTGTGCCGCCAGGCGCGCCAGGAACACCTGCACCACTTCGACCGTCGAAAACATTTCTCCCACCTTAGTCAGCGGCACGAAAACCGACGGCGCACACCCCATCGGACCATCTTCGTTCCACCGAACAACCGATCAAGTGATTCGAACGGTGGCTGAACTTTCAACGACCGCCGGTATCACCACAATGCACGGCACGGAGAGCGGCTCTTTGCGGCAGGCTGGGCAGCACCCAGTCGTCTCACCGAAACGGAGCAGAACCGTGCTCAAGGCAGCCCCCGACTCCCGCGAGCACCAGGACGTCCCGCCGATTACCACGCTGATTCCCCGGGCCCGCCGAAGACGGGGCCTGACCCAGCGCGAACTCGCGGACCTGTTGTGCGAGATCTCACAGAACGACAGCGTCACCCGTGAAGAAGTGTCGAGGTGGGAACGCGGAAAACGCATTCCCGGCCCCTACTGGCGCGCCTGGATCAGCGCGGCGCTGCACGTGCCGCACGCCGAGGTGGACAGGGCGGCGGTGCTCGCGCGACAGAGCCGCCGAACCAGGGCAGCGGACCACTCCGGGTAGCGGAGCGCGGGCGAACGGCAGGGGTTCGCCCGCCCGCGGAATGGCGGCGCCCATCAATCCCCTCGTGGGCGCCGCCCTTCAGCCGGAAAGACCCACATCGCCGCCGGATTAATCCAACGGCCACTTCTTCACCGCGCTCCCCCGGTCAATGCGCGGAACCGCGACGTCACATGGACGCGTACCGACGTCCGGGTGAATACTCAGGTATTGCGACAACGAGGTGGCCGAAACCGCCCGGCCCTCCCCTCACCCCAGCCGCACCGCGAGCCGGGAATGAGATCCCGATCACAACAGCGGGCGCGTCCCGGGGGCCTTTAAGGGCTCTCGACGGAATTCTTGCGCGAGAGCTCACGGCAAACCGTGCAATTCCGCGTGTGATCGCCATCCTGATGACAGCTCTTCCACAGGCGGCTCACAGGAAAGCGGCTCACCCTGGTCTCCATGACGGACAACCACGACCGCGGCCTCCAGTTCGACCTCGCCACGCTGATCGGACGCAGGCGGGCGTTGTCGTTGCTCGGAGGCGCCGGCCTCACGCTCGTGGCCTGCGCCCCGTCGACCAGCCCCGGCACCACGGCCCCGGCCACCACGACGAACGGCGGGGTGCTCGAAGCCATCCCCGAGGAGACCGCGGGCCCCTATCCCGGCGACGGCTCCAACGGACCGAACGCGCTCACGCAGAGCGGCATCGTGCGGTCGGACATCCGGTCCAGCTTCGGCGCCTCGACCCGCGAGGCCGAGGGCGTCGACCTGACGATCGACCTCACGGTCCAGAAGGAGGACGGCACCCCGTACGCGGGCGCGGCCGTCTACCTGTGGCACTGCGACATCAACGGCGACTACTCGATGTACTCGGACCGCGTGAAGGACGAGAACTTCCTGCGCGGCGTCCAGGAGGCCGACACGTCCGGAAAGCTGCGGTTCGTCAGCGTCTTCCCCGGCGCGTACGCGGGACGCTGGCCGCACGTCCACTTCGAGGTCTACCCGAGCCTCGCCGAGGCCACCAAGGCGGGCAACCGGATCACGACCTCGCAGCTCGCGTTGCCGGAGACGACCTGCAAGGAGGTCTACGGCACCGCCGGGTACACGCAGAGCGTGCGGAACATGGGGCGGACGTCGCTGGCTCAGGACATGGTGTTCCGCGACGGCGTCGACCGGCAGATGGCGACGATGTCGGGTGACGCGACCTCCGGGTACACGGCCTCGCTCACCTTCGCGGTCGGGAGCTGAGCCGAGTCCGGTGCCTCCACCGATGCGCGACCTGCTCCCCCGGACCATGCTGGGGACATGACCGGTCCGCTCATCGAAGGTCCGGACGTGCGCGAAGGAGCCCTGCCCGCATGACCGATTTCCACACCGCAGAGGACGTCGAGACCGCCGTGGCGAAGGCCGCCGCCGTCGCTGCCGAGCTCGCCGCGCTGCCCGCCCACCGCAGGGCCGCCGCCCTGGACCACGTGTCGCGGCGGCTCGCGGAACGGGCGGAGGAGTTCGCGCAGGCCATCACCGGCGACTCCGGCAAGCCCCTCAAGTGGTCGCGCGCCGAGGTGACCCGCGCGGTCTCCACGTTCCGCTGGGCCGCGGAGGAGGCGCGCCGGTTCTCCGGCGAGCTGCAACGCCTCGACACCGACCCGGCCGCCGAGGGTCGTCTCGCGCTGGTGCGGCGGGTGCCGCGCGGACCGGTGCTCGGCATCGCGCCGTTCAACTTCCCGCTGAACCTGGTGGCGCACAAGGTCGCGCCGGCCATCGCGGTCGGCGCGCCGATCGTGCTGAAGCCCGCGCCCGCCACGCCGACGTCCGCGCTGCTGCTCGGCGAGCTGCTGGCGGAGACCGACCTGCCGGACGGCGCGTGGTCGGTGCTGCACCTGTCCAACGAGGACACCGCGAAGCTCGTCGAGGACCCGCGGCTGCCGGTCGTCTCGTTCACCGGGTCGGGGCCGGTCGGCTGGGGCATCAAGGAACGCCTGCCGCGCAAGCACGTGACGCTGGAGCTCGGGGGCAACGCGGCCGCGATCGTCGCCCCCGACTGGCAGGACATCGAGTTCGCCGCGCAACGCATCGCCACGTTCGCGATGTACCAGGCGGGCCAGTCGTGCATCTCGGTGCAGCGGGTCTTCGTGCACACCGACGTCTACGACACGATCGCGGAAGCCGTTGTGCGGCACGTGAACGCGCTGGACGTGGCGAACGACGTCGGCCCGCTGATCAACGAGGCCGCGGCCGACCGCGTCGAGGCGTGGGTGCAAGAGGCGTCCGCGAAGGTCCTCACGGGAGGCACGCGCGACGGCCTCGTCTACGCGCCCACCGTGCTGACCGACGTGCCGGAGGACGCGAAGGTCAACGCCGAGGAGGTCTTCGGTCCCGTCGTCACGCTGTCCAGGGTGGACAGCGTGGAAGAGGCGTTCGACCGCGTCAACGCGTCCCGCTACGGCCTGCAGGCCGGTCTGTTCACGACCGACGTGCGGCTGGCTTTCCGTGCGGCGCAACGGCTTCAGGTCGGCGGCGTCATCGTCGGCGACGTGCCGAGCTACCGCGCGGACCAGATGCCCTACGGCGGGGTGAAGGAGTCCGGCATCGGGCGCGAAGGTCTGCGCGCCGCGATGGAGGACCTCACGGAGCCGAGGGTGCTGGTGCTGACCGGTCTGGAGCTCTGACCGGGCCGCGGGGGAGCCACCCCGTGGCGGCGGCTCCCCCGCGCGGCCGGTTGCGGTCTAGTCGTAACCGCGAACGTGTCCGTCCTCGTCGGCCAGGTGCTCGTACCCGTCCATGTCCCACTCCTCTCGTGTGTCCGACCTCACAAAGCTAGAGGTTCTCCTGGCGCCTGTGGAGTGAATTTCCGCCGCATCCGGGGGACGCGGAACCGGCAAATCGGGCCCGTGGCAACGACTTTCCGTGAACCGGACGCCGGCCGCGGACCGGCGTCGTCCCCTGGCCGGACGTCGGCCGCGGACCGGCGTCGCCCCGGGGGCCGACGTCAGTGCGCGTCGAGGTCAGCGGGGGCCCAGGGTCTCCGTGACCGCCCTCATCGCCGCCACCACGGCGGAGAACGGCGGCAGGAACGGTTTCGCCGCCGGCATCCCCTCCAGCCAGCGGACCCCGCTACCGCCGATCCGCGACGGCGGCAACGGCACGAGCGTCCCCAGCCGGTGCGTGAGCGCCCCGCGGGCACGCAGCCGGATCAGGTTCACCTGCGACGCCTCGTCGGCCGACTCGGTGAGCAGCAGCCACCTCCCCGGCGCCCCCGGCAGCACCACGACCGGTCCGCCGAGCAGCCGGACGGACAGGTAGTGCCGGACCTCGTCGCCGATGCCCGCCGCCATCTCCACGGCGGACACCTGGTGGTCGGTCGTGAGCAGCAGCCGGTTCTCCGACCGCAGCACCAGCCATCCCCAGTCCGAACAACGCTGCAAAGCGGCCGAGAACGTGTCGAGCCGCGGCAGAACTCCGGACGGCAGTACTCCCTCGTGCGAGCTCATCGTTCTCACCCCACTTGTGCGGTGTAACTCCGATCACACGATTTGACTCTCCGCCGCCATGAATCCACTATCGGCCCGCCATCGGCACACTCGAACGGGGCTGGAGAGCGTGACTCACCTGCGAGAACGGCACGTCACCATGATCGCGCTCGGTGGCGTGATCGGAGCGGGGCTCTTCGTCGGAACGGGCGCGGGCATCGCCCTCGCGGGACCGGCGGTGCTCATTTCGTTCACCCTCGCCGGAATTCTGGCGCTCCTCGTGATGCGCATGCTCGGGGAAATGGCGGCGGAACACCCGAGCGGTGGCGCTTTCTCCGTGCACGCCGAAAAAGCGATCGGCCCCTGGGCCGGTTTCACGGTCGGCTGGGTCTACTGGTCGGCCGTCGGCGTCGTGCTCGCCGTCGAGGCGACGGGCGCCGCCAAGATCGCGTCCGGCTGGGTCCCCTCCGTGCCGCAGTGGGCCTGGGTGCTGCTGTTCATGGCGGCGCTCACCGCCGTGAACCTCGCCGACGTCCGCAACTTCGGCGAGTTCGAGTTCTGGTTCGCGGGACTCAAGGTCGCCGCGATCGTGCTGTTCCTCGCGCTGGGCGTGGCCGCCGTCGCGGGCGTGCTGCCCGGTGTGACCTCACCCGGCCTGACCAACCTGGGCGACTTCCTGCCCAACGGCTGGGGCGGCGTGGTCGCCGGGTTCATGGTGACGGTGTTCGCGTTCGGCGGCCTGGAGGTCATCACCATCGCGGCCGCCGACGCCGAGAACCCCGCGCACGCCATCAAGAAGGCGCTGCGGACGGCGCTGACGCGGCTGCTCGTCTTCTACCTCGGCTCGCTGGCCGTGGTGGTGACCCTGTTGCCGTGGAACGACTCGGAGGTCGGCGCGAGCCCGTACGTGGCCGTGCTGAACCGCATCGGCGTCCCGGCGGCCGGGCAGATCATGAACGTCGTCATCTTCGTGGCGCTGCTGAGCGCCATCAACGCCACCCTCTACGGCGCCGCCCGCATGCTCAGCTCGCTGGCCGAACGCGGCGAGGCGCCGAAAGCGTTGCTGACCAAGAGGAACGGCGTCCCGCGCAACGCCGTGCTGGCGTCGACGGCGTTCGGCTTCTTCTCCGTGCTGCTCAACTACCTGTGGCCGGACACGGTCTTCCTGGTGCTGCTCAACGCCGTCGGCTCCGCGCTGCTGATCGTCTGGGCTTTCGTCGCGGTCTCGCAGATCCGGCTGCGCCGCGTCACGCCAGAGCCGAAGGTGCCGATGTGGGGCCACCCCTACCTGTCCTGGGTGGCGCTGGTGGCGATCGCCGGTGTCGTCGTGCTGATGCTGCTCGACGACGAGGCCCGCGGCCAGATCCTGTCCACGGGCGTGCTCGTCGCCGCGTTCGCCGCGGCCGGCCTCATCCGGTCACGTTCTTGAGCCGGTAGGGCTGGTACCTGCTGTGGGGCTCCAGGCCGTAGGTGAGCGCCCGGTGGTCGGTGCCGTGGCCGCCGCGCTGCTCGTAGGCCAGGTACTCGGAGCGGTCGGCGTTCGTCCACCGCTCGAAGATCACCACGTGCCGGAAGTCCTCGCCCGGCTCGTCCACCGCGTCGAGGAGCAGGTCGCCGGGCCGCAGGTCGGCGAGCGCGATGGGCAGGGTGTAGTCGTCCGCGGCGAGAGCGACCGTGTTCGGGCCGCCGCGCGGGTCCTCGTTCCCCAGTTTCGCCGCCATCGAGACGAACCCGGAGCAGTCCTGCCGATACCCGTCGGTCCAGTGCAGCTCCATGCTGTACGGCACCCGGCTGCCGTTGTCCGCGGTCAGCCACGTCGCGGCGCGTTCCAGCAGCTCGGTCCTGGTGACCTGCTCCACCGGAGCCGCGGTCGCCACCGGTGCGCCGGTGAGCGTGAAAGCGAGGAATGCGGCCAGCACCGCGGAAATGAGTTTCATCGTTCTCCCCTGCGTCGAGAAGTGCGAGTCTCGTGGACTCACGGCAACACGACACAGGTTTGAAGTCAAAGGTTTACCCGCATCCTCGCGGGGTAGAGAAGGCGGCGGCGAAACCCACCGGCCAGGTGACTACGCGGACCGGCTCTGCGGGGCCAGCAGCTCGTTGATCGAGTCGAGCGAGATGCCGAGCGCCCCGGCGAGCGCCGCGATCGTGAAGAACGACGGCGTGGGGGCGCGACCGGTCTCGATCTTGCGCACGGTCTCGGCGGACAGACCGGCGCGGGCCGCGATCTCGACCATGCTCGCGTCGCCGCGGGCGTCCCGGAGCAGCTGACCGAGCCGCCTGCCGCGCTCCCGTTCCAGCGACGTCAGTGGGATGCGCACCATGGTCGCGGATTCTACGCGAAGAAGACGTTCCGGTCGGCGTGAGAAAAGTCCGTTGCACGCACACCCGATCGCGACATAGGTTCGAAGTACACAAGAGAGGAGGTGGTCCCAAGTTGTATAGCTACAGGACTCGTGAGGTGGCTGTCCGCTAGGACCGCCTTTGGTGACACCTGGCGAGTACCAGGCAGCCACCCGGCCCCCGGACTTCGAGCGCTGGTCCCGCTCGGCCTGCTCGCGCAGGAGTCGTCCGGGGGTTGTCCCGTTTCCGGACCCCCGCGGCAAGCTTCAGGACTTCTTCAGTGCGGTGAGATCGGCGACGAACGCGTCGAACGCCTCGGTGAAGTTCTCGGCCCGCACCACGGCCGACGGGTGCACCGTCACGCCGACCCGCAGGCCCTCGTGCTCCAGCACCTCGCCGCGGTGCTCGGTCAGCTTGAACGACGGCCCCAGCACCGCCTTCGCCGCCACGGCCCCGAGGCAGACGACGAGCTTCGGCCGGGCGACCCTGATCTCCTCCCGCAGCCACGGGAAGCACGCCACGACCTCGCCGCGCCGGGGCGTCTGGTGGATCCTGCGCTTGCCGCGCTCGGTGAACCGGAAGTGCTTGACCGCGTTGGTCAGATAGGTCTTCGAGCGGTCGATCCCTGCCGCCGCCAACGCCTTGTCCAGCAACCTTCCCGCCGGTCCGACGAACACGTGACCGTCGGTGTCCTCACGATCACCCGGACATTCACCGACCATCATCAGTTTCGCGGGAACCGGTCCCTCACCGAACACGGTCTGTGTCGCGTCCTGATAGAGGTCACATCCGCGGCACCCGTCCGCCGCCGAACGCAAAGCCGCCCAGTCCTCCCCCGAAGGGACGAACTGGGCGGCGGAAGTCGTCGTCCTACTTGTCCGAGCGGAAGGCATCCTTGACCTTCTCACCGGCCTGCTTCAAGGCGCCCTTGGCACGCTCGGCGCGGCCCTCGGCCTGCCACTGCTCGTTGTCCGTGGCGTCACCGACAGCTTCCTTGGCGCGGCCCTTGAGCTCCTCTGCCTTGTTGCTGAACTTCTCGTCGGCACCCATGGATCAGGCTCCTTCACTGACGGTCGGCTACGTTCTTCGGTTACCCGGCGAGCCGCGTCTGAAACAGTTGATAAGGTGATCACTCGCGGTTGAGAACCCAGCCGCAAGCCGATGTGACGGCTTGCTCTGGGTGTGCCCGCCCTTCGCAGTGCAGCTTCAGAGCACCGTCCTCACACCGGCATGCCGCTGTGACACGACGACGCGAAAGGAGCCGGCGGTGCCGTCCGCGAGAATCACCGCCCTCGAGGCCGAGGTGGCGGGGCTGCGCAAGGCTCTGGTGTCCCGGACAGTCATCGGGCAGGCATCGGGCCTGATCGCCGCCCGCAAGCCCTGCACACCCCAGCAGGCTTTCCAGCTGCTGGTGCACATCTCCCAGCACCACAACATCAAGCTGCACGTCGCCGCCGACCGCCTGGTGACCGCGTTCGTGCAGGCGCACCTCGGCCGGCCGGTGGACCCGGCCGACCAGGCGCTGTGGGATCACGTCGGCGCGACCACCGCGAACGACTCCGGCAGGACCGACGACGGGCTGGCCGAGGAGGTCAGCAGCACCTCGCCCTGAGGCAGCGGGACGGGTGCCGTGCCCAGGTTCACCACCACGCGGGTCGTCCCGCGGTGCAGCACGAAGCACGCCCCGTCCTGCTCCACCACGAACCGGTCCAGCCGCGAGTCGGCCAGCTCCGGGCGGGAGCGGCGCAACGCGATCAGCGCCCGGTACGTGTCCAGCACGATCGAGTGATCACCCTCACGGGCCTCGTCCCACCTCAGCCGCGAGTTCTCGACGGTCTGCGGCGACATCGGGTCCGGCACCTCGGACTCGCCCCAGCCGTGCCGGGAGAACTCGCGCCGCCTGCCCGTCCGCACCGCCTCGGCCAGACCTGGGTCCGGGAAGGACGCGAAGAACTGCCACGGCGTCGAGGCGGCCCACTCCTCCCCCATGAAGATCATGGGCGTGTACGGCGAGCACAGCACGATCGCCGCCGCGCACAACAGCTTCCCCGTCGGCACCGTCGCCGGCAGACGGTCGCCGGTGGCGCGGTTGCCCACCTGGTCGTGGTTCTGCGTGTACGCCAGGAAACGGTGACCGGGGATCAACGCCGTGTCCACCGGCTTGCCGTGGTGCTTGCCGCGGAACGACGACCAGGTGCCCGCGTGGAAGAACACCTTCTCCAGCGTGGTCTTCACCGCGTCCGGCGCCGCGAAGTCCTCGTAGTAGCCGAACGTCTCGCCGGTGAGCGCGACGTGCAGCGCGTGGTGCAGGTCGTCGGACCACTGCGCGTGCAGGCCGTACCCGCCGCCTTCGCGTGCCGTCACGAGCTTGGCGTCGTTCAGGTCGGACTCGGCGATCAGCGTCAGCGGCCGCCCCAGCGACGCTGAGAGCGCGTCCACTTCGACGGCCAGCTCCTCCAGGACGTGCACCGCGCGCTGGTCTGCGAGGGCGTGCACGGCGTCGAGCCGCAGCCCGTCGACGTGGAAGTCCCGCAGCCACTGCAGCGCGTTGTCGATCACGTACCGGCGCACCTCGTCGGAGCCGGGACCGTCGAGGTTGAGGCCCGGTCCCCAGTCGTTGCGCCCGGCGAAGTACGGCCCGAACTTGTCGAGGTACGCGCCGGACGGCCCGAGGTGGTTGTAGACGACGTCGAGCAGCACGGCGAGGCCACGGGCGTGGCAGGCGTCCACGAACCGCTTGAACCCGTCCGGCCCGCCGTAGGGCTCGTGCACGGCGCCCCAGAGCACGCCGTCGTAACCCCAGCCCTCGACGCCGTCGAAGCTGTTCACCGGCATGACCTCGACGAACGAGATGCCGAGGTCGACGAGGTGGTCGAGCTTGCCGATGGCGGCGTCGAACGTGCCCTCCGGCGTGAACGTGCCGATGTGCAGCTCGTAGATGACTCCGCCGGGAAGCGCCCGGCCGGTCCAGCCGCCGTCGCCCCACTCGTAGTCGTGGCGGTAGACCCGCGACGCCTCGTGCACGCCGTTCGGCTGCCACAACGACCTCGGGTCCGGATACGCCTCGCCGTCGATGACGAACGCATAGTCCGTCCCCTCGGCGTCGGAGCGCCACCACTCGCCGTCGCGCTTCATCTCGTGGTCCACGCCGTCGACGCGGACCTGCACCGACTCGAGCGTCGGTGCCCACACGGAGAAGGTCACTGGTCCCCCTGCACGAGCAGTGCCACCGGATAGCGGTCGAGCAACGACGCCAGGTCCTCCGCGGCGGGACGGCCCGTGAGCACGTCCGTCCACTTCGCACCCGGCAGCGGCAGAACCGTGTCCTGCCAGCCCTTGCGGGCCAGCGTGACGGGCAGCCTGGTGGCCACCGTGATCACGCCGCCGCGCTGGAACGCGAGCACGTGCTCCGCCGCGGCGCCCTCGGCCCGCAACGCGCGGTAGCCGTGCAGGCCCCGCTTGCGCACCTGCAACGCCTTGTGCACCACCAGGAGCTTCGCCGCGCCCGACTCGTCGACCTCGGGCAGCCAGCCGGACTCGATCCGCTCCAGCAGCTCGCGCCGCAGGTCGTAGTCGACGGGACGGCGGTTGTCCGGGTCGACGAGCGAGAAGTCCCACAGCTCGGTGCCCTGGTAGACGTCCGGCACGCCCGGCGCGGTGAGCTGGACCAGCTTCTGCCCCAGCGAGTTGGACCAGCCGGGGGCCGTGACGCGTTCGGCGAACGCGGCGACGGCGGGCTCGTCCAGCACCTGCGCGGGCCAGGCCGCCACCTCGGCGTCGAACTCCTCGTCCCGGTCCACCCAGGACGTCCTGACCTTCGCCTCCCTGGACGCCTTCTCCAGGTACTGGGCGAGGCGGTCCTCGGTGATCGGCCACGCGCCGACGAGCGACTGCCACGCGAGCCGGTTGAGCGTCGGTTCGGACAAACCGTGCTTCTCGTTCATCTCGGACTCGAACGCCAGGTACTCGTCGGGGATCTCGGCGAGCACGGCGAGCCGGGCCCGCACGTCCTCCGACCGCTTGGTGTCGTGCGTCGACAACGCGGTCATCGCCAGCGGCTCGCCCGACTCGCGCCGCGCGGCCCGCTGGTGGAACTCCTCCACCGGCAGGCCGAACCTGTCCGGGGAGCCGCCGACCTCGTTGAGCGCGACGAAGTTCGTGTACCGGTAGAACGCGGTGTCCTCGGTGCCCTTCGCGACGACCATGCCGGACGTCTGCTGGATCCGGGTCGCGAGCTCGCCGTGCGGGTCGGCGCGGACCTGCTCGTCCAGCGCGCGCACCGCCGGCGAGCTGCTGAGCTTCACCGCCGCCTCCCAGTACCGCGCGCCCTCGGGGAGGTACGAGCGGTAGACCGGGAAGTTGACCATCACCTCGGCGACGGCCCGGCAGGCGTCCTCGAACGGCACGTCCCGCACGAGCCGGGCGATCCTGCGCACCTCGGCCACCAGGATCGAGTCGGCCACCTGCTGCCGCGCCGCGTGCTCGACGGCGTGGAAGTCACCGGCGAACGCGTCCGTCGGCGCCACGAACACGCCGCAGACCTCGCGCAACGCGTCGTAGCCCGTGGTGCCGTCGACCGGCCAGCTCTGCGGCAGCTGCTCGTCCGGCCCGAGGATCTTCTCGACGACGAGCCAGCCGTCGAAGTGCTCGCGCAGCTTGCGGAAGTAACCGCCGGGGTCGGCGAGCCCGTCCGGGTGGTCGATGCGCAGGCCCTGGACGCCCCACGAGAGCACCTCGCGGTGCGTCGCCTCGAACACCTCCTGGTCCTCGACCCGGATGGCGGCGAGCTCGGTGATGTCGAAGAACCGGCGGTAGTTCAGCTCGGTGTTGCCGCGCCGCCAGTTCACCTTGACGTGGTGTTCGTGCACCTCGTCCTCGGCGTCCTCGGCGAGGACGGGCAGCAGCACCTTGCCCGACGACCAGTCGATGTCGAAGTACCGCGCGTACTTCGACTCCTGCCCGTGTTCGAGGACGTCGTCCCACCACGGGTTCGGCACGACCATGTGGTTGGGCACGATGTCGACGACCAGGCCGAGGCCCAGCTCGGTGAGGCGTTCCTGCATCGCCACCCGCCCGGCCTCGCCGCCCAGCTCCGGCCGGGCGCGGGTCGGGTCTACGACGTCGTAGCCGTGCGTCGACCCCTCCCGCGCGTCCAGCATCGGCGAGCCGTAGAGCGCGCCGACACCCAGACGTGCCAGGTAGTCCGCGATGCCCGCGGCGTCGGCGAAGGTGAAGGACGGGGTGAACTGGACGCGGTAGGTGGAGGACGGCGCGCCCATCAGCCCACCCTGCGCAGCACGACGAGCGATCGCGCGGTGAGGTTCAGGGTGTCCCCCGCCGCGACCGGCTTCTCCGAGTCGCCGACCTGACCGGTCGCCGTGTCGACGACGACGGTCCACTCCGGACCGTACTCGGCGTCGGGCAGCGTCACCTCGATGTCCTCGTGGTGGGCGTTGAAGGCCATCAGGAACGAGTCGTCGACCACCCGCATGCCGCGCGCGTCGAGGTCCGGGATGCCCTCACCGTTGAGGAAGATGACGATGCACTTGCCGAAGTCGTCCTCCCAGTTCTGCTCGGTCATCTCCTCGCCCGCCGGCGTGAACCACGCGATGTCGCGCAGCTCCTCGCCCTTGCGGATCGGCCTGCCCGCGAAGAAGCGCTTGCGCCGGAACACCGGGTGCGCCTTGCGGAACGCCGTGACCGCCGAGGTGAACTCCATCAGCTCGGAGTTGGCCTCCGCGAGCGACCAGTCGACCCACGAGACCTCGTTGTCCTGGCAGTAGGCGTTGTTGTTGCCGTTCTGCGTCCGGCCGAACTCGTCGCCGTGCAGGATCATCGGCACGCCCTGCGAGAGCAGCATGGTGGCCATCAGGTTGCGCCGCTGCCGGGCGCGCAGCTCACGCACCTCCGCGTCGTCGGTCGGTCCCTCGACGCCGCAGTTCCACGAGCGGTTGTGGCTCTCGCCGTCGCGGTTGTCCTCGCCGTTGGCCTCGTTGTGCTTGTCGTTGTACGACACCAGGTCGTTCAGCGTGAAGCCGTCGTGCGCGGTGACGAAGTTGATCGACGCGTACGGGCGGCGGCCGTCGTCCTGGTAGAGGTCGGACGAGCCGGTGATACGCGAGGCGAACTCGCCCATCGTCGCGGGCTCGCCGCGCCAGAAGTCGCGGACGGTGTCGCGGTACTTGCCGTTCCACTCGGTCCACTGAGGAGGGAAGTTGCCGACCTGGTAGCCGCCGGGACCGACGTCCCACGGCTCCGCGATCAGCTTCACCTGCGAGACCACCGGGTCCTGCTGCACGACTTCGAAGAAGGTCGCCAGCCGGTCGACGTCGTAGAACTCGCGGGCGAGCGCCGCGGCGAGGTCGAAGCGGAACCCGTCGACGTGCATCTCCGTCACCCAGTAGCGCAGCGAGTCCATGATCAGCTGCAAGGTGTGCGGGCTGCGCACGTTCAGCGAGTTGCCGGTGCCCGTGTAGTCCATGTAGAACTTCGGGTCGTCCTCGACCAGCCGGTAGTACGACTCGTTGTCGATGCCGCGCATGGACAGCGTCGGGCCGAGGTGGTTGCCCTCCGCCGTGTGGTTGTAGACGACGTCGAGGATGACCTCGATGCCCGCCTGGTGCAGGGCGCGGACCATGCCCTTGAACTCCTGCACCTGGTTGAGCGGCAAGGCCGCGTAGCCGTCGTGCGGGGCGAAGAACCCGATCGTGTTGTAGCCCCAGTAGTTCGACAGGCGGCGCTCGGCGAGCGTGTGGTCGCTGATGAACTGGTGCACGGGCATCAGCTCGACGGCGGTCACGCCGAGCTTGCGGAGGTGGTCGATCATCACCGGGTGCGCGAGGCCCGCGTAGGTGCCGCGCAGCTTCGGCGGGATCTCGGGGTGGTCGATCGTCAAACCGCGGACGTGGGCCTCGTAAATCACACTTTCGTGGTACGGCGTGCGCGGTGAACGGTCGTTCGTCCAGTCGAAGAACGGGTTCACGACGACGGACTTCGGCACGAACTCGGCCGAGTCGGCGTCGTTGCGCTCGTCGGGTGACCCGAACTTGTACCCGTACAGGGCTTCGTCCCACGCCAGGCCGTTGGAGATGGCCTTGGCGTACGGGTCGATCAGGAGCTTGTTGGGGTTGCAGCGAAGACCCCGCTCGGGGTCGTACGGGCCGTGGACGCGGTAGCCGTACCGCTGTCCTGGCCCGACTCCCAGCAGGTAGCCGTGGTGGACGAAGCCGTCCACCTCCGGCAGCCTCACACGTGTCTCTGTGCCGTCGTCGTCGAAGAGGCAGAGCTCCACGTAGTCCGCGACTTCGGAGAACAGGGCGAAATTGGTGCCAACGCCGTCATATCCAGCGCCTAGCGGGTAGGGCGTACCAGGCCAGGGTCGCACGATGCTCCTCACACGCAGGTAGCTACCCGCCGACCCTATCCGCCTAACCCCGACCCGGCATCACGCCGCGGAACGCGCCAGGACGAGCTGCCCACGTGCGGCCGTGAGCAAGGTGCGCGCTTCCTGGATCTCGCAGTACTTCAGGTGTTCACACGCGGCCTCGGCGCACGCCAGGGCGTACCTCAGCGCCACGTTGTCGTCCGCCACGGGTCCCGTGTCCCGCAACGCGTCGCGCAGCGACTCCTCCGCGTGCCGGGCCCCGGCGACCGGGTCGCCGAGCGAGGCAGGTCTCACCGCGGCGAGCACCTGCTCCACGGCGAGTTCCAGCACCTCGGTCGATGTCCGTGTGCTCACGGCTGAGCTCATCTGTTACGCCACCTCCAAAACGTTCGTCGTCCGCCGTCGGGTGACGGCCTCAGCGTACTCCGCAGGTTCACGACCTGCCGTTAAGCCGAAGTTTCATCTTCCCCGGCCGCGCAGCGGCCTGGTGATCTCCCTGACCCGCGGGAAGAAGTCCTCCAGCGGGACCGGCAGCGGGATGCGCCAGTTCGGGTGCTCGTCGATCGTGCCCGGCACGTTGGGCTGCCGGGTCTCGCCCAGAGCGTCCTGGGGGGACGTCAGGACCAGGGCGCAGGGTGCCTGCGCGAGCAGCTCGTGCGCGCCCTCGACCCGGTCCGCGGCCCGCACGCCCTCCTGGCGCATCAGCTCGTCGAAGTCGGGTCCGTCCTCCCCCGCGAAGAACGTCGCCGCGGTGGGCAGGTCGTGCGTCGAGATGCTCGCCATCTGGTTCGGGTTCCACCGCGCCGGCGGGATCAGCGGATGACCCTCCACGTAGTAGTCGCGCTGGAAGTAGAGCACGGCGCTGGTCAGCATGCCGTTCTCCTGCAACGTCTTCGTGACGACCGGCTCGACCGTGCCGAGGTCCTCGCCGACGACGACAGCACCGGCCCGGTACGCCTCCAGCGCCAGCACGCCCAGCATGGCGTCGGCGTCGTAGTAGACGTACGTGCCGCGCGACGGCGGCTCGCCCGGCGGGATCCACCACAGCCGCCACAGCCCGGCGACGTGGTCGATCCGGATGCCGTCGGCGTGCCGCAGCACGCTGCGCAGCACCTGGCGGAACGGGCGGTAGCCGGTCTCCGCGAGCTTGTCCGGGCGCCACGGCGGCAGGCCCCAGCCCTGGCCGTCCGCGCTGAACGCGTCCGGCGGCGCGCCGACCGTCACGTCGATGGCGAACACGTCCGGGTCCGCGAAGGTGTCCGCGCCGCCGGGGGCGACGCCCACCGGGAGGTCGTGGATGACGCCGACGGCCATTCCCGCCTCGTGCGCGGCGACCCGCACGTCTTGAAGCTGCCGGCTGCACAGGTGCTGCACCCAGGCGTGAAAAGCAACCCGTTCAGGTGACGGCTGCGCGCGGTCGGCGGGCCACTCCCGCCAGTCGGGGCCGTGCACCTCGGCGAGCGCGCAGTAGGTCGCGAACTTCTCCAGCTCGGCGTCCACCTCGATCTCGCCGCCGGGGAAGAGCAGCTCCAGAGCCTGCCGCTTCGCGTCCCAGATCGCGTCGTAGTCGATCAGCTCCTGGTTGTCCGGCCGGAGGTCGCGGATGAGCTGGCGGGTGCGCGGGCACGCCTGCAGGAACTCGGCGGTGTCCGTGACGCGCAGGTAGAGCGGGTTCGCGAACCGGCGGCTGGTGGGCGAGTACGGCGAGCGCTCGACCGGGTGCGTGAGGCTCGGCGCCTGCACCGGGTTGACCAGCACGACACCGGCGTCGAGCTCCAGGCTGGAGCGGCGGGCGATCGTCGCGAGGTCGGCGAAGTCGCCCATCCCCCACGAGTCCTTCGAGCGCGCCGCGTACAGCTGCAGCATCCAGCCCCACGTCCGCGGCACCTCGGGCAGCTTCCTGGGCGCGACCGCGAGCGTCACCGTCTGGTCCGCCGTGACGATCCGGTGCCAGCCCAGCGGAAGGCTGTCCGGCAGGTGCCGGTCGACGGCGAGCGACGTGCCGTCCTCCAGCTCGACCGTCGCGGGGCCGCCCAGGTCGCAGGTGTCGTGCTCGCGCAGGACGATCGTGGGCGGCAACGCCCGCGCCGCGCGGCGCTCCTCGACCTCGGCCAGCGCACGGGCGGCCGAGTCCTCTGTGGACGCGTCCACCCCGAACTGGGCGAGGACCTTCACGACCACGTCCGTCTCGACGACCACCTCTTGCTGGTCGGAGTTTTCATACCGGGTGGCGACGCCGTAGGCGTCCGCCAGCCGAACCAGCAGGTCCTCCACGGGTACAAGCTATGTCACAGCCGGGGCGGCATTACCAGAGCAAATGGTCCCTGGTCACCCGATGGGTGCAGGCCGGTCGGAAACTGACTGCCGCGTCAGGCGGCTAAACATCCGATGCTTGATCAGGAATGGACACCACGGCCTCCACCTCGACGAGGAAGTCGGGCCCGAACAACCCCGCGACCTGGACCAGCGTGCTGGCAGGGTTGTGGAGTTCACCGAGGACCGGCCGCAGCATTTCGTCACGCACGTCGCGAATGGTCTGCACGTCGGACACGTCCAGCACGTACCAGGTGAACTTGACGACATCCGACCAGTCCGCGCCAAACACGGAGATGACGTGATGAAGATTGCTCAGCGCCTGGCGGGTCTGCGCGGCCAGGTCGTCCACGCCGACGACGCGTCCGGTGGCGTCGACCGCGACCTGGCCGGAGACGAACGCGAGCCTGCCGGAGACCGTCACCGCGTGGGCGTAGCCGGGGGTGCCGGGCAGTCCCGGCAGCTCGGTCAGGCGTTCTTCGGCGGGCACGTCGTCACCCCGCGCCGGCGGCCGGGCCGCTGGAGTTGCGGACGACGAGCCGCAGCGGGTGCTCGGCCGGTTCGACCTGCCCGCCCCTGACCAGCGTCAGCAGGTCGGCGACGGCCCGTTCGCCCTGCTCGCGTTCCGCGCCCTCGACCGCGGTCAGCCCGACGACGCGGGTGAGCTCCTGGCCGTCGAGCGACACGATCGACAGCTCGTCCGGCACCGCCCGCCCGTCGCGCTGCACGCGCAGGAAGATCCCGAGCGCCGCCGCGCCGTTCGAGCTGATCACCGCCGTGGGCAGCCGTTCGCCGTCGAGCAGCACGTCCACCACCTGCTCGCCGCCGTCGACAGTGGGCGAGCACCAGACGGTCCACTCGGGACGCACTTCGAGCCCGGCGGCCGTGAGGATCTCGTCGTAGGACTCGTCGACGCCGTCGGCCAGCACCAGTGCCACGTCGCGGTGCCCGAGGCCCCGCAGGTGCTCGACGGCGGTCTGCAGCGCGTGCCGCAGGTCGGTGTCGTCGACCGCGATGTGCGGGACCTCCAGCGACTCCAGCGCCGTCTGCTCGGCGTCGGTGAGGGACATCGACAGCAGCAGCACGCCGTCGACCCTGCGCCCCAGCGGCAGGTCGCCGAAGAACTTCGCGCGCGCCTCGCGGTCAGCGAGGACGTAAAGAAGGACGTCGTACCCGGCCTGCCGCAGCGCGCCCTCCGCCCCCGCCAGCACCGGGCTCACCTCCGCGGTGAGCACCGCGATCGCGTACCGGCGCCCACCGGCCAGCGAGGACGCGTCGCGCGCGATGGCGTACTTCATCCGCCGCGCGACCTCGCTGACGTGCTGCCTCGTGGCCTCGGACACGCCCGGTTCGCCTCGCAGGGCACGCGATACGGTCGCGGCGGACACCCCTGCGGCCCTGGCCACGTCGGACATGCTGGTCACGGCCCGAGCGTATTGGAGATCCATGGAGCCCGGCGACCTCGCCCCCGACTTCAGCCTGCCCGACCAGGACGGCACCGAGCGCAAGCTCTCCGAACTGCTGGAGAACGGCCCGGTCGTGCTGTTCTTCTACCCCGCCGCGATGACCCGCGGCTGCACGGCGGAGAGCTGCCACTTCCGCGACCTGGCCGCCGAGTTCGCGGAGGCGGGCGCCCAGCGGGTCGGCATCTCCATGGACGACGTGGCGAAGCAGAAGCAGTTCGCCGAGCTGCACGCCTTCGACTACCCGTTGCTGTCGGACACCGACGGCGCGGTCGCGGAGCAGTTCGGCGTACGGCGGCGGTTCGCGGCGATGCCGATCAAGCGGCACACGTTCGTCATCGGAACCGGCCGCGAGGTCATCTCGGTGATCAGGAGCGAGTTCTCCATGAACGCGCACGCCGACAAGGCCCTGGCCGCCCTGCGCGGCCGTTAAAACCTGGTACCACCCCAGGCGCTGCACCAGAGGTCCTGCCCACCGCGACCCGCCACGCACCCTCCCGTGCGTAATCCGCCAGTGTTCCCCGCTGCCTCCGCGTGACGTGGCTATAGGACGCGGGGCCCCCGCGTTCGAGCGGATGGGACGTAGGGCCCCCGCGTACCCGGCGGGAAACACGAAAGAGAGTCGCGAGCGGGGCCGGGGGTTACGGACAGCTGCTGGAAGCGTCCTCAGGTCCGCAGGCCGGCCAGCACGAAGTCGGCGATCTCGTCAGCCAGCCGGGCGGGGCTCTTCTGGCCGTCCGGCCGGAACCACGTCGGCAGCTGGTTGACGACGCCGACCGCGACGAGCACGACGGTGTCCGCCGGCACCGCCGAGCTGAACTCGCCGTCCGCCTGTCCCTTCTCGACCACCGCGAGGAACGTCTCGTGGTAGCGCCGCCGCTCGGCGCGGAAGTCGGCCATCCGCTCCTGGCCGAGCCGGTGCAGCTCGCGGAAGAACACGCTCGTCTCGTCGACCCGCTCCGCCGTGGAGACGACGAGCGAGCGCATGATCTCGCGGACCGTGTCGGCGGCGGGCAGGCCGAGGGCGATGATCCGGTCCAGGTCGGCGGACTGGGCCGTGATCAGCAGCCGGTAGATCTCGAAGAGCAGGTCGTCCTTGGAGCGGAAGTAGTGGTAGAGCGCGCCCTTGGTGACCTCGGCGGCCTTGACGATCTCCTGCACCGAGGTCGCGTCGTAGCCCTGCGACGCGAACAGGCGCACGGCCGCGTCGATGATCTTCTGCTCGGTCGCGGTGGGCACGGTCAGGCCCGCGGTGCCAGCGCGCGCACCTGCGCGGCCTGGTCGCCACCGGTCGGCAGCAGCGCGATGACCGGCGTGTCCACGCCGGCCGCCTGGTACTCGGCGACGCGCGCACGGCACTCTTCGGCGGAACCGTGCACGACGAGCGCGTCCACGACCTCGTCCGGGATCGCCTTCGAGGCCGCCTTGCGGTCGCCCGCGGCCCACGCCTCGTGCATCGGGCGCAGCAGCTCGCCGCGGCCCAGCCAGTCGTGGAACGCCGCGTAGGCGGGGACGGTCAGGTAGGTGCTGATCAGCATGCGGCCGAGTGCCCGCGCGGCGTCGGCGTCCTCGGTCGGGCACACGAAGATCCGGGCGGCCAGCTCGGCGTCGCCCAGCTCGGCGCGCACCTTCGGCACGTCCCCGGCCCCGAGCCAGTTGGTGATCGCGCCGTCGGCCTCGCGACCGGCCAGGCGCAGCATGTTCGGTCGCAGCGCGGCGAGCATGATCGGCACCTTCTCCGCGGGCGGGCGCTCCAGCTTGAAGCCCTTGACCGAGAACGTGTCGTAGTCGGCGGTGACCTTCTCGCCCGCGAGCGCGGCCTTCAGGAAGCGCAGGGTGTCGCGGGTGCGCTTGAACGGCTCCTCGAACGGGATGGCGTTCCAGCGCTGCACGATCGCGGGCGAGGACGAGCCGATGCCCAGCACGAACCGCCCGCCGGTCACCTCGGCGAGGGTCGCGGCGGTCATCGCGAGGGTGGCGGGGCCGCGCGTGTAGACGGGGGCGATGGCCGTGCCGAAGCGCAGCTCGTCCGACCACTGGGCGGCCAGCGCCAGCGGCGTGAACGCGTCCGTCCCGGTGGTCTCGGCCGACCACACGTCGGTGTAGCCGAGCCCGGCGAGCTCGGACACCAGCGCGCGGTGCTCCAGCACCGGCACACCGATCAGCGGCAGCGTGATTCCCCAACGAGCCATGAGCGCCCCTCCAGGTCAGCGACTTGAGGGCACCCTACCGACCGGTCGGTATGCGTACAACCCTACTTCTTCCGCGCCACCGTCAGCCCGTCCGCGATCGGCACCAGCACCGACTCCACCCGTTCGTCGGCCAGCACGAACCTGTTGAAGGCGTCGATCGCGGCGGCGTTGCCCGTCGGTTGCTCGTCGGCGGCCTCCCCGTAGTAGAGCGTGTTGTCCGCGAGCAGCAGGCCGCCCTGGCGGACCCGCGGCACCAGCAGGTCCCAGTAGTGCGCGTACCCGGCCTTGTCCGCGTCGATGAACACCAGGTCGACCACCGGCTCTCCCGGCAGCGCCGCCAGCGTCTCGGCGGCGCTGCCGATCCGCAGGTCGATCCGCTCCCGTACCCCCGCCGCCTGCCAGGCTTCCTCGGCGATCGCCGTCCACTCGGCGGAGACGTCGCAGGTGATGACCTTGCCGTGCGGCGGGAGCGCCTGCGCGAACGCCAGCGTGGAGTACCCGGTGTACGTGCCGACCTCGACCACGGTCTGCGCCCCCGTGAGCTTGACCAGCAGGGACAGCAGCACCGCCTGCTCGTGCGGGATCTGCATCTCCGCCGAGTCGCCCAGCTCGGCGGTGCGGGCGATCAGCTTCTCCTGCACCTCGGTGGGCCGCCCCGCCTGCGTGCGCACGTAGCGGTAGATCTGCGGCGTCATGACCACGGTCTTGAAGTCGTTCACGCGCGGCCTTCTCTCATAGGTGGGTGAGCAACGTCCTCAGCGTGTCGCGGTACTCGGGCCGCAGCGGTTGTTCCGCCAGGTCCTGGTCGATGGCGGTCAGCACGGCGGTGCGGTGGGCGGCGTAGCGGCTCACGCACACGTTCTCCCTGCTGACGAGGAAGAACTCGTCGAACCGCGCGCGTTCGGCGTCGGTGGTGGGCACGCGCGTACGTCCCGACTCGCGCAGCAGCGACTGGCCGTCGGGGACGAGTTTGCGCATGACCTCCATGTGTGCCACCAAGTTCGCCTTGCTCGCCGAGAAAAGCGGTTCCGCCGCCACGGGACCCAGTGCGGTGCGCACCCGGCGCAGCAGCCCAGGCAGTGGTTCGTAGTCACGCGCCCACCGCCCGCTGAACGCCGGGTCGAACGTCACCATCATCGGCCGGATGACGTCCTCGTACACCTCACGGGAACAGCTGCCCGCGTAGGCGAACATCACCGAGTACGCGTCGTATCCAAGCGCAGCGAGACGGACGAGCTCCGAATCGTGCTCACGTATCAACCGATCGAGTGAATCCGCCAGGAACCGCCAGACCAGGAACGCGCCGTGGTGGCCGAGGAACCAGCGGTGCACCGCGCGTTCCACCGGGTCCGACGGCGCGCTGATGTGGATCGGGATCTGGTAGCACCCGCTCCCGCACGGGATCAGGTCCTCCCCCGGCGACGGCAGGCGCAGGACCGGCAGGTCGACCCAGGTGTGACCCCAGCTGGGCAGGCAGACGGGAGCGCTCATCGCACACTCTCCACTTCGGACGCGACGGTGTCGAGCAGGTCGGCGACCCCGGCGATCGCGGTGTCGAGCGGGCGGTCCGCCACGATCGGCGGCACCGCGGCGGCCAGCCGGTCGAACACCTCCGCGAGCCGGGGCGACCGCGGCCGGCGGGCGCCGACGTGGACGGCCTGACGCACCGCGACCGCCAGTCCGGCGTGCAGGTACCGCAGCAGGCGGGCCTGGTCGAGCGCGGTGAACGCGGCCTGTGTGCCGAACGGCACGACGTCCTGGTTGTGCAGGTTCGTCGGCAGGCTCTGCACGGAGGCCGGCGCGGCGGCCCTGCGCATCGCGGCGACGGTCGCGGTCGCCCCGATCTGCACGCCCTGCACGGCGTGGTGCCTGCCGGGGTCAGGGCTGAGCATCGGCGGCAACCCGTTGGTGCGCCTGGGGTCCACGAGCAGGTCGAGCTGGCGTTCCGCGAGGTTGCCGAGCTGCACCAGCGCGACGTTGAGCTGGTCGGCCGCGAAGGCGCCCGGCTGGCCGAAGAAGTTGCCGCCGTGCACGACCTCCCCGGTCTCCGGGAAGAACAACGGGTTGTCGCTCACCCCGTTGAGGTCGCGGCGCACGACCTCGTCCGCCTGCCGGATGTTCGTGGCCGCCGCCCCGATCAGCTGCGGCGTGCAGCGGATGCTGTAAGCCTCCTGCAGCGGCCGTTCACCCGATGGAACGCTTCCTTCGAGCCAGGTCCGCAGCGCGGCACCGGTGTCCGCGACGTCCGGGTGCCCGAACGCGGCCAGCAGTCCAACCGAGGTGTACTCCGTGCCGCAGCCCAGCACGTCGGCCATCAGGGCGGACAGCAGCTCCGCGGTGCGTCGTGCCCGGACCGCCTGTGCCACAGCGAGTCCGAGCGCCGCGGCCGTCACCGAGATGCCGTTGACCAACGCGAGCGCGTCCCGCCCGTCCAGCTCCAGCTTCCGCAGCCCGGCGAGGGCGAGAGCCTCCCCGGCGGGCATCAGACGTCCTTCGAAGAACGCGTTCCCGTTGCCGCGCAGGCAATGTGCCACGTACGCGAGCGGTTGCAGGTCACCGCTGGCGCCAACGGAACCGAGTCGCGGCACGGCGGGCGCGAACCGGCTGTCCAGCATGGCGATCAGCGCGGAGACGACCTGCTCGGACACACCGGATCGCCCTTGCGCCAACGAGAACAGCCGGGCGAGCACAGCCGCGCGTGCGACGTGCGGTGGCAACAGGTCGCCGTGGCCGACGATGTGGTGCAGGATCGTGTTGTCGCTCTGGCCCGCGCTGTCCGCGCGGCCCTCGAACTCGACCAGCGGGCCGAAACCCGTTGTGACGCCGTAGATGGCGCGTCCCGACCGGCTCATGTCCAGGACGAACTCGCGACACCGCGCGACACGGTCCCGCACATCCGCCGAAAGGGTGACGTGCAAGGGATTCCGCGCGAGCTCGAGGTGTTCCGGTTCGAGCGCGGCGGACAGGTCCAACGTTGCGGGGGAAGTTCCGACAGTCATGACGCCTCCTGACGACTGGGGGCCACTCGCGACGATCCCCGTTGACCAGTCGACGAGGAAGGGTCTTAGGTACGCACTACCAACAGAAATATCTTGTTCTCGTGCATGCGTGTGGCGGAATTCGTTGCCCGTTGACAGAGAGTTCGCCCGCCGGCTGCTCCACCGGCGTGAACTTCGCCGAAAACCCTTGCGTCAAACCGATTCGTCCTTGAGCACGCGGCGCAGAACCTTGCCCGACACGGACTTCGGGATCTCCGCCACGAACTCGACCGCGCGCACCTTCTTGTAGGGCGCCACCTCCCCCGCCACGAATGCGATCAGCTCCTCCGCCGTGACGTCTCCCCGCGTCACGACGAAAGCCTTGGGAACCTCACCTCGCGCCCGGTCGGGCCGGCCGACGACGGCGGCGTCCGCCACCTCGGGGTGGCGGCGCAGCACGTCCTCCAGCTCGGCGGGCGCGACCTGGTACCCGTTGCACTTGATGATCTCCTTGATGCGGTCGACGACGTGGAACCTGCCGTCGCGGACCCGCACCAGATCCCCCGTGCGCAGCCACCCGTCCACGAACGCCCGCCGCGTCGCCTCCTCGTCACCGAGGTAGCCGTCCATCACCTGGGGGCCGCGGATCAGCAGCTCGCCCTCCTCGGAGTCGGCCCCGGTGCCGGGGTCGACGACGCGCGCCTCGGTTCCCGGGCACAGCACGCCCACACTCGTGGGATCGCTCTCCAGGTCGTCGTCGAACGTCTGGTGCGTGCCGCCCGCCTCGGTGAGCCCGTAGCCCTGCCGGACGGGCGCACCGAGCTTGCGTTCGGCCTCGCGGCGGAGGGCGTCGTCGAGCGGCGCGGCACCACAGAGGACGAGCTTGAGGCGCTGGCGCGGCACCGGCCCCTCGTGGTCCGCGATGGCGGCGGCCAGCGGTGGCACCAGGAACGCCCGCGTGACGCGGTGCTCGGCGAGGCGGCGCAGGTACGTCCCGGCGTCGCTGCGGGGCATCGTCACGAGTGTGGCGCCGCCGAGCAGGCCGGAGTTGAGGATGATCGTGAAGCCGTAGACGTGGAAGAACGGCAGGTTCGCCGCGAGCACGTCGCCGGAACCGATGCGCCAGCCGGGCCGGTGCTGTTCGAGGTTCGCGACGATCGCGCGGTGGCTCAGCCGGACGGCCTTCGTGCGGCCCGTGGTGCCGCTGGAGAACAGGATCGCCGCGGTGCCGCCGGGGTCCACGCGCGGCAGCGTCGCGGTCTCGTCCTCGGGGAGGTCGTCGAGGTCGAGCGTCGCCGAGACGTGCGCGAGCTCCTTGAGCCTGTCCGCGTCACGCGGCGGAAGCACGGGGTTGATGAGCGCGACCGCGGCACCCGCCGCCATCGCGGCGTGCAGGCCGACGGCGAACCGCGGCCGGTTGTGGCTCGTGATCGCGACGGTGTCACCGGGCCGGACGCCGCCGCGGACGAGGCCGCCCGCGACCCGGCGGACCTGCTCGGCGAGCTCGGCGTAGGTGAGCGACTCTCCCGTGACCGCGTCGGCGAGCGCCACCGCGTCGTCGTGACGAGCACGCCGCAGGACGTGCTCGGGGACCGTGGCCTCGGGAACGGCCACCGCCGGCAGGGGGCTGCGGTAGATCACGGGCGCGGCTCCGGTGTCCACGCCGCCGGACCTGATGCCCGGCGGCGTGGCCGGAGACTATCGGCACTTTTCGTGGTCGATCGACTACTTGTACACGCTCGGCCGACCGGCTAAAGGCTGACGCCGCGCTCCGCGAGCCACCCGACGGGGTTGACCTTCTGCGAGCCGCCGAGCCAGACCTCGAAGTGCAGGTGCGGCCCGGTCGACTGGCCGCGGTTGCCGATCGTCGCGATCTGCTGCCCGGCCTTGACGTGCGCACCCTGTGCCACGTCGATGGTGTTCATGTGCCCGTAGACGGTGACGGTGCCGTCGGCGTGCTGCACGCGCACCCACAGCCCGAACCCGGAAGCGGGACCGGCCTCGATCACGGTGCCCTCCATGGCGGCCACGATCGGCGTGCCGATGGCGTTCGCGATGTCGACACCGTTGTGGCTCGTGCCCCAGCGGGCACCGAACCCGGACGTGAACGTCCCCTCGGCGGGCTTCACGCACTGGGGCCGGCGCGCCTCTTCCTCGGCGGCGACGCGGGCCCGCTCGGCCTCCTGCTCGGCCGCAACACGAGCGGCCTCGGCCTGGGCGGCCTCCTGGCGCTGGACGAACGCGCCCTCGGCGACCCTGATCGCCTCTTTGACGTTGAACTGCGCCTGGATCTGCTCGGCCTGGATGAGCTTGCGCGTCTCCGAGACCGTGTAGAGCGCCCGGACCGTCTGCGGCCCCTTCTCCGGCTGCGCGGTCATCGCCGCGGCGAGGTCCTTCGTGGCCGCGACGGGGACGATGCGGTCCATCGGCGTGACCGTGGCCATCGCCTGGGTGAAACCGGCGCCGATGAGAGCGCCCGCGGCGACAACCGCCGTAACTGCCTTTTTGCGGTCCAGGTCCACCCGGTCGACGACGTCGACCAACGCGCCCTTCACTCGCTGGCGTGCCAAACGATGGCGTGCCAAAACTGCCTCCATGCACTCGGGGAGAGTTCGGAGAACCGCGCTTCACCCGGCTTCGGGAGGCCGGACTGCGGGCTTTCGGGAGCCCGGTGGTGGACTGGACCGCTTCGGGGGAAGTCCGTGTCCTTGCGGTTATCGAACCGTGACATGCGGCCGGAAACGTAACCTCGCGTGACCGACAGAGGCAAGCAATGAGCGCGTTCAGGTGATTAGGCCCACTGTTTGTCACTCTCCGTATTCGAGTCTGTTCGGTCTCGGATAACGGGCTTCAGACCAATGATCGTTGTGGGGTTTGTACTGGTCAGTCGCTTTATCGTGAAAGGTTTGGGCGGTGAGGTGGGTGGCCCTTGGGGGGTGGATGGTCACTTTGGGTGGAGTGCTGGCTACTGGAGTGTTTTGAGGCGCTGGGCGGGGTTGTGGGTGGTCCGGAGCGGGGGTGTGAGGCACGGCTGGAAGGCAGGCGGCTTTGGCGCGACTGGTGGGCCAGAGCTGACTGAGGCGGACCGGTGGCGGGCCGGGAGACGCCCAGCCCCTCCCTCCCCCACAGCAAAGGCCGCCGGACGCGCTTGGCGTCCGACGGCCCTCTGCTTCAGCGGTCTGGCGGAGAACCCGCCGAGCCGCGGTCTTACTTGTAACGGGGCGTTGCCGGCGGCAGCGGGGCCACCGGCAGGCCCTCGTGGATCACCTTCATGGCGTTGAACCAGGTCGGTGCGGCCACCTGGCCACCGAAGACGCCCTGTGAGCTGCCGGGGCAGAAGCGGATCGGGTTCGCGCAGATCACCTCGGGGCGGTTGCCGTCGGCGTAGGTCATGACGGCGCCCGCGTACTGCGGGGTCGCGGCCATGAAGGCGACCGACTTGTGCTCTTCGGTGGTGCCCGTCTTGCCGATGGTCGGGCGGTTCCAGCCGGAGGCGGTGGCTGCGGCCGCTGCCGTGCCCGAGCCCGTCGTGTCGTGGGACATGCCCTGGGCCAGGGAGTTCGCCAGGTCCGGCTCCACGGCCTGCTCGCACTTCTGTTCCTTGAGCGCGATCTCCTTGCCGTGGCGGTCCAGGACCTTCTCCACCGGGGTGGGCGGGCACCAGGTGCCGCTCGAGACGATGGTCGCGGCCACGTTGGCCAGCTCCAGGACGCTGGTGGCGCCGGGGCCGAGGGTGTAGGAGCCCGCGTTGTTCTGCTTCGTCCAGTCGCCCTGGGTGGGACCGTTCGACTTGTCGGACTTGATGGGCTCGCCCGCGCGGTTGACGCCCTGCAGGGTCTCGCGCATGCCGAGGCGGTAGGCCATGTCGACGACGTTGGTCAGGCCCGCCTTCTCCTGCAGGATCACGAAGCCCGTGTTCGGGGACGTGGCGAGGGCCTGGGTCAGCGACATCTTCTCCGGGTAGGTGCCCGCGTTCTCGACCTTCCACGGCGCGCCGCCGTTCGGGTAGACGCGCGAGTAGTAGACCTTCGGGACGTCCATCTGCTTGTCGATGCCGATGACGCCCTTCTCCAGGGCCGCGGCGGCGGTGAAGACCTTGTTCACCGAACCGGGGCCGAACGGGAGGACCTCGGCGGGCACCGGGCGGGCGACCTGGCCGAGCTCGGCGTTGTTGCCGTAGTCGCGGGACGCGACGAGGGCGCGGACCTTGTGCTTGTCCTTGCCGGGCTCGACGACCGACATGACGTTCGCGATGCCGTCCTGCGTCTTCGGCACCTGCTGCTCGGCCGACTCCTTCGCCGCCCTGGTGGCCTTCGGGTCCATCGTCGTCTTGATGGTCAGGCCGCCGCGCTGCAGCTGCTTGTTCGTGATGCCCGACTGGCGCAGGTAGTCGAGCAGGTAGGAGCAGAAGAAGCCGTAGAGCGGGCCGTCACCGGCGCCGACGCAGCCCTTCGGGAGGATCTGCAGGTCCTCGACGACGCCGAGCGGTTCCGCCTTGTACTCGTCGGCCTTCTTGCGGGCTTCGCTCTCGTCCGCGCCGAAGGCGCCGTTCTCGCGCATCTTGTCGATGACGATGTTGCGGCGTTCGAGCGCCCGTTCGGGGGCGGAGCCCGGGTTCAGCGACGACGGGCGGTTCGCGATGGCGGCGAGCAGGGCGGCCTGCGGGACCGTCAGCTTGTCGGCGGTCGTGTCGAAGTACGCCTTGGCCGCGGCGCCGACGCCGTAGGTCTGGTTGCCCAGCGGCACGATGTTGAGGTAGCCGGTGAGGATCTCGTCCTTCGTCATCTGCTGCTCGAGCTGCAGGGCGACGCGCGCCTCGCGCATCTTGCGGCCGATGGTGGCCTCGGTGGCCTTCTCCCAGGCTTCCTGCTCGTTGTCGGCGCCGAGCACGAACGCCATGTAGTTCTTCACGTACTGCTGGGTGAGCGTCGACGCGCCCTGCGTCGCGCCACCGTCCACACCGGCCTTGGCGGCGGCACGGGCGATGCCCTGCCAGTCGACGCCCTGGTGCTCGTAGAAGCGCTTGTCCTCGATCGCGAGGATCGCGGCCTTCATGGTGTCCGAGATCTGCTCCTGGTCGAGCGGAACGCGGTACTGGTCGTACAGGTAGGCGATCGGGTCGCCGTTCATGTCTTGAATGGTGGTGACGAGAGGCAGCTCACCCTTCGCGAGGTCTCCCGACGTCTGGTCGACGGTGTCGGCGGCGCGGTTGGACGCGAGCCCGAGACCTCCGACGAACGGGAACACCATCGCGGCGAGGAGCACGCCCGCAGTCAGGCACAACCCCAGCAACTTGACCAAGCCTGACGCGCGTGCGGCGAACAACCCGCAACTCCTTCCGAACTGACCTCGGAGATTCCTCTACGTATTAAGTCGCGCGAGAAGCCCGTGAGGTTGCGTCCGCTGATCGACTGTTGTTCAACCTACCGGAGCAACCGGAGGCCGATCGTCGGACTGGCCCTCCTCACCTCGACGCCCGTGTGGTCGGGCAGGACGTCGTCGAGGAAGCCGTACTTCACCAGCTCCTCGTCGGGCCGCCTGCTCACCGTCCGCCACCAGACCGCGATGTCTCCCCACCCCGGAGCGGACAGCGACCCGCCGAAGTGCTGCACGGACAGCGCGGCGCACAGGTTCGCGAACCGCACCCGGTGCTCCAGGGGCCACCCGGCCAGAGTGCCCATCACGAACCCGGCGCCAAACACGTCACCGGCACCGGTCGCGTCGAGCTGCGCCACGTTCAGCCCCGGCACGTCCACGCACTCGCCCGTGGAGCTGTCGACGGCGACCGCTCCCCCGCCGCCGCGTGTGACGACAACCACGGGCAGGTGCTCGGCGAGCTTGCGCGCGGCGGCCTCCGGCGTGTCGGTGCGCGTGTAGCCCTGCGCCTCCACGTGGTTGGGGAGGAAGACGTCATACCCGTCGAGACGGCGCAGCAGTTCCGGCGACCACGCCCCGGTCCGGTCCCAGCCGATGTCGGCGAAGAGCATCGCGCCGTTCCGCTTCGCCGTGCGCACCCACTCCTCGTCCTCGGCCTGGATGTGCACGAAGCACGCCTTCGCCGACGGCGGCGGGTTGAAGAGGTCGTCCGCGACGACCGGCGCCTTGTGCCCGTGCGTGACCATCGAACGGTCGCGCTCCATCGCCATCGACACGGTCACCGGCGAGTGCCACCCGTAGAACCGGCGGCAGTAGGAGAGGTCGACGCCTTCCTGGTCGGCCAGCACGTCCCAGCAGAAGTCGCCGTAAGCGTCCTCACCGAACGCCGCCGCCAGCGCGGTGTTCAGCTCCAGCCGCCGCAACGCCACCGCGAGGTTCGCGATCCCACCGGGACACGAGCCGAGGCCCTCCGCCCACACCTCCGTGCCGGGAGCCGGTGGCCGGGGCAGTCCGGTGAAGATGATGTCGAGGAACACGGTGCCGGTGAGCAACACGTCGTAGTCCGCATCAGCCATGCGTGAACTCTGCCATCCGCCACGGGCGACCATGCGTTGGAAACGACGGTCGTGGGGGTTCCGCTCAGGAAGAACGTTCAGTTCCAGCTGCTTTGGTTCGGCGGCGCGGTCTCGCAGCTCGGCACCACGATGACCACTCTGGTGACGCCGCTGCTGATCGTCGCGCTCACCGGCTCGTACCTCCTGCCCGGCGTCGTCGCCGGGGCACGGGCCGCCGCGCTGCTGCTCGCCCTGATGCCCGCCGGGGTCTGGGTCGACCGCTGGGACCGGGGCAGGACGCTGTTCTGGAGCCAGGCCGGCCAGGCCCTCACCGCCGCCGCGCTGGCCGTCGCCGTCCTCACCGGTCACGCGTACGTCGCCGTCTTCGTCGTGCTGGCGGTCGTCGACGGCGTCTGCACCGCGTTCACCGGCCCCGCCCGCACTTCCGCGATCCAGGCCGTGGTGCCACCGGACCAGCTCGGCACCGCCTACGCCCAGGAGGAAGCCCGCGGCCACGCGGCACGGGTCGCTGGTCCACCGCTCGGTGCCCTGCTCCTGGCGGCCGGGCGGGCGGTCCCGTTCGTCGCCGACGCCCTCACGTTCGCGGCGGCGGCGATCTGCGCGTGGTTCGCCAAGATCCCCGCGCGCGCCGAACGCCACGAGCCCCGCCGCCGGATGCGTCAGGACGTGCGGGACGCGGCTCGCTGGCTCTGGCGGCAGACCGGCCTGCGCAACCTCACGATCGTCTTCCTCGTGCTGAACCTGTTCGGCGGCGCCTCGATGCTCCCGGTGCTCGCCCTCGTCGCCGAACGCGGCGGCGACGGCCTGGACACCGGCGCGGTCATCGCGGGCATCGGCATCGGCGGGATCGTCGGCTCGCTGCTGTCGCCCAGGGTCACCCTCGCCCCCGGCAAGCTGATGGTCGCCGTGCTGGTCGTCTTCGGCACCTGCACCACCGCGATGGCGCTGCCGTTCGGCGTCCTCTGGCCGTTCGTGCCGCTGGCGGTCACCGCGGTCGTCACACCGATGATCAACGTGGCGGTCTCCGCGCTGCACTCCCGGCTGGTGCCCGAGGACATGATGGGACGCGTGGACGCGGTGTCGACCCTCGCTTCCCGCGTGCTGACGCCGCTGGCGCCCGCGCTCGGCGGGTTCCTCGCGGGCGCGGCCGGTGGGGCGGCTGCCCTGCTGGCGTTCGGCGCGGCGATCCTGGTGACGGCGCTGGTGGCGGCGTTCACCGACCTCGGGACGCCCGCTCCGCACAGGTCCTGAGGAAGTCCAGGCCGTCCCGCGAATCCGTTCGGGCGAGAGACCCGGCGGCTGCTCAGCCCTCCTCGGCGATCATCTCCCGCATCCGGGCGAGTGCGCGGTGCTGCGCGACCCGCACCGCGCCCGGCGTCGAGCTGACGGCCAGCGCGACCTCCTCCGCCGACAGGCCCACCGCGACCCGCAGCACGAGGATCTCGCGCTGGCGCGGCGGCAGCTTGTGCAGCAGGCGCGTGACCTGGGCCATCATCTCGCCGGTGACGGCGTGCTGCTCGGGGCCGTCCTCCAGGGACGGGCAGTCCGGCAGCTCCGGCACGACCTCCGCGCGGTTGCGGACGGCGCGGCGGCGTGCGTCGGCGACCTTGTGCGCGGCGATGCCGTAGACGAAGGCGAGGAACGAGCCGGGCTCGTAGCGGTACTTCGACAGGGCGCCGAGCACCGCCACGCAGACCTCCTGCGCGATGTCCTCGGCCGAGACCAGCGTGCGCTCACGGCCGCCGACGCGCGCGCGGCAGTAGCGCACGATCAACGGCTGGATGCGGCCGAGCAGGTGCTCGACCGCCCGTCTGTCCCCGTCGAGCGCTGCGTCGACGAGATCGGTGAACTCCGCCTCGGCGAGCCACTGGTTGGAGACCGGTGCCTGGCGCACCCTCCGGCGCGTGGGAACCGTTGGCCGGCTCCAGACCTCGGCGCCTTCGCCTGGCGCGAGGACCGCGACACCACCACCGGTCCGCACGGCTGTGGGCTGAACCATCCCGGCGACCTCCTCCACTACAGCGACGCTTGGGCTTCACTGAAGTAGAGAACGCAGCGAGCCGTTTGATACCGCCTGCTTCCAAGAGGACCACGAAGTCCGTGCGGGTGGCAGGAGCAGCACCCTTTTGAGGGAGAACGTGGTCCTAATGGCCCAGTCGGAAGTCCATGCCGAACTGCCGTTCCCGGACGTGTCCGGCACGATCGGAGCACCGTTCACGCAGTAGTGTCCGAACGGTGATCGAACACATCGGCATCGACACCGAGGCGGGCACCTTCGACGCCATCGCGTCCGGTCCCGAGGACGGCCGCCCGGTCCTGCTGCTGCACGGCTTCCCGGAGGCCGCCGTCGAGTGGGAGCACCAGGTCGCCGTGCTCGGCGTGAACGGCTTCCGCGCCGTCGCCCCCGACCAGCGCGGCTACTCCCCCGGCGTGCGGCCCGAGCAGGTCTCGGAGTACACGGTCACGCACCTCGTCGGAGACGTCGTCGCGATGGCCGACGCGCTCGGCTGGGGCACGTTCGACCTCGTCGGGCACGACTGGGGCGGCGCGGTCGCGTGGTGGACCGCGATCGAGCACCCCGAGCGGCTGCGTTCCCTGGCGGTGTTCTCGACGCCGCACCCCGGTGCGTTGAAGACCGCGCTGCAGACCGACGAGGAGCAGCGGATGCGGTCGCAGTACATGCTCGACTGGCGGGAGCGCAGCACCGAGAAGCGGATGCTGGACAACGACGCCCACGCGTTGAAGCAGATGTTCGAGTGGCGGGTCCGGCCTTCGCACGTCGAGGAGTACGTCCAGCGGCTGTCCGAGCCGGGGGCGCTCACGGCCGCGCTGAACTGGTACCGCGCGGGCAAGCCGCACGGCGCCGCGGACAAGGTCGGCGTGAAGACGATGTACGTGTGGAGCACCGAGGACGTCGCGTTCGGGTCGGTGGCCGCGTTCGAGACCGAGAAGTGGTGCACGGGCGCGTACCGGTTCGAGATGGTCGAGGACGTCAGCCACTGGATCCCGGAAGAGATCCCCGAGGCCACGTCCTCCCTCCTGCTGGAACACCTGAACTAGGGTCGGGGACATGCGCGTGGCCGGTCTGCTGCTCGCCGCGGGGGCGGGCCGCCGGTTCGGTTCCCCCAAGGCCCTCGTCCCGCTCGGCGGCGAGCTGTTCGTCGACTCGGCGGCCCGGCTGCTCATCTCCGCCGGGTGCGACCCGGTCGTCGTCGTGCTCGGCGCGCAGGCGGCGGAGGTCAGGGCGAAGGCCGTGCTGGACGGCGTGACGGTCGTCGACAACCCGGACTGGGCCACCGGCATGGGATCGTCGCTGCGCACGGGCCTGCGTGCGACCGGCATCGTGGACGCCGTCGTGGTTCTGCCCGTCGACACCCCCGGCGTCACGGTCGCCGCGCTGCACCGGCTGATGGACCTCGCCGCGCCGGGCGTGCTGGCGCGCGCCACCTACCACGGCGAGATCGGCCATCCGGTGCTGATCGGCTCCGACCACTTCCCCGGCGTGGTGGCGTCGGCGGCGGGCGACCAGGGCGCGCGGGACTACCTGAAGGCGAACACCGTCCGGCACGTCGAGTGCGCGGACGTGGCCGACGGCGACGACGTGGACCGGCCGGAAGACCTGCGACGACGCGACGGCGGCCAGATCCGCTAGGACCGGCGTGCGCAACGGTTGGTCCGGCTAAGGCCGGGCGTGCACGGCGGCGCGCGCACATCCGCCCGCGACGACGAGCAGCGCGAGCGCCGCCCACACCGGCCACAGCTCGGAGTAGGTCACCGCCAGCGCGATGTTCGTGGCACCCGCACCCGCGAACACCGCCGTCAGGCCCACCCAGAAGAAGAAGTGCCGTCTGCTCAAAACCACCGCCAGTCCGCCGCGCGCAGTTGCCCCTGTATCGCGCGTATCGGGGTTCGTGGTGCGCGGGTTACTGGTGAGCAATTCGACGATCCGGTACTACTGACCCGCATGACGACCGACACCGTGACCGGCTCCGACTACGGCACTCTCGTGCGCACCCATCTGGCGCGCGTGGAACAGCACAACGCGGCGGCGCTCGACGACGTGGCCGAACTGGTGCTCGCCGCCGTCCAGGCGGACGGGACCCTGCTCACCGCCGGCGCGGGACACTCGCTGGCGGCGGTCGCCGAGACCTTCTACCGCGCGGGCGGTCTCGCCTGCGTCCGCCCGATCTACCACCCCGAGCTGCTCCCGATGCACGGCGCGATCAGCAGCACCTCGGCCGAGCGCCGTTCCGGTCTCGCCGGCGAGGTCCTGCGCGAGGCGGGCCTGGCCCCGCACGACGTGCTGTTCGTCTTCTCGACCTCGGGCGTGAACCACTACCCGGTCGAGCTGGCGCAGGAGGCCGCGAACGCGGGCTGCCCGGTGGTCGCCGTGACGTCCGTGGCCTCCAGCGCCCAGGCCCCGCGCCGCGCGGGCGTGACGCTGGCCGAGGTGGCGACGGTCGTGCTCGACAACCTCGTGCCGCCCGGCGACTCGACCTACCCGGCGGAGGCGCCGGTGACCGCGGCCATCTCCACGATCGCCACGGCGTTCCTGTGGAACCTGCTGATGGTCCGGCTCGTCGACCAGGCCGCCGAGTCCGGTGTGCGGCTGCCGCTGTGGCGCAGCGCGAACGTCGAGGGCGGCGACGCGGCCAACGCCGAGCTGCTCCGCCACTACCAGACCCGCATCCCGCAGCTCGGCTGACCGGAACGCCCCGGCTCCTGCTCAGCGGAACGCTCGCCACGGTGACGACAGTCGGTGTGGCGGGCGTCCTGGCAAGCGGCGGCACCGAACACGGCTGGTCGTCGCTACCAGGGTGGCGTTTCGCGGTGCTGGTGGAGAACGCCGGAGCGTCGCTGACCGCGACGACCGCGTTGCTCAGGGGTTGACCCGCGGGACCAGCAGGCCGCGGTGGAACGCCTCCGTGACGGCGGAGGCCCGGTCGCCGACGTCGAGCTTGCCGTAGATGTTGAGCAGGTGGGACTTCACCGTCGCCTCGGTGATGAACAGCCCCGCCGCCACCTCGCGGTTGGTCGCCCCGCCGGCGACCAGCCGCAGCACCTCCAGCTCCCGCTGGCTCAACGCGGGCGCTGCCGCAGACCGCACCCGTTTCATCAGCAGCGCCGCCGCGGCCGGGGCGAGCACGGCCTCACCCCGCGCGGTGGCCTTCACGGCGCGCAGGAGCTCGTCGCGCGGCGCGTCCTTGAGCAGGTACCCGGTGGCGCCCGCCTCGACGGCCGCCACCACGTCGTTGTCGTTGTCGTAGGTGGTCAGCACCAGCACGTGCGCACCGCTGCCGGCCAGCTCCCTGGTGGCGGTGATGCCGTCCACCCCCGGCATGCGCAGGTCCATCAGGACGACGTCGGGCCGCAACGCCCTGGCCAGCCGCACGGCCTCGGCGCCGTCCCCCGCCTCGCCGACGACCTCGAACCCGGGGTCGCGGGCGAACATGCTCGTCAGCCCGTCCCTGACCACCGGGTGGTCGTCGACGACCAGCAGCCTGATCACGCCGTCACCGGAACCCGCGCCGACACGCCCGTTCCCGCACCGGGCTCCGACTCGACCTGCACGGTCCCCGCCACCCCCTCGATCCGCTGCCTCATCGCCACCAGCCCGAACCCCTCGGCACGGGCCTGGTCGAAGCCGCGCCCGTCGTCCCGCACGTCCAGCGCGACCTCGTTCTCCAGGTAGGACAACGTGACCCCGACCCGGCCCGCCCGCGCGTGCCGAGCCACGTTCGCCAACGCCTCCTGCGCCGCCCGCAGCAACGCGAACTCCGCCTCGGGCGCGATCGGCCGCGCCTCACCCGTGGTCACGACCTGCACCGGCACGTCGTGCAGCTCCGACCACCTGGCGGCGACCCCGGCCAGCGCGTCGCCCAGCCGCGCCGTCCGCAGCGGTTCCGGACGCAGTGCCGCGACCGAACGCCTTGCCTCGTCAAGGCTTTCCCTCGCCAGGCCGGTCGCGGCGGCGACGTGCCGAGGCCACGTCGACTCGTCCGCGGCACGCAGCTGGCTGATGATGCCGGTGAGCCCCTGCGCCAGCGTGTCGTGGATCTCCCGCGCCATCCGCTGCCGCTCCTCGCGCACCCCGGCCTCGCGCGCCTGCACCAGAAGCTGCTCGTGCAGCGCGGCGTTCTCCGCCAACGACTCGGCAAGCCTGCGGTTGGCCTCCCGCGTCTCCGCGAGCGCCTGCGCCCGTTCTGCCTCCTGCCGTTCGAGCCGCCGGTTGAAGAAGGCGAAGGCACACAACGGAACCGCGTTACCGGCCATCACCGCGACCCAGATCGCGAAGCCGACAGGCGTGGACTTGTCCACCGCGTACGACTGGGCCGTACCCGCCACGACCGCCACCGCCGCAACGCCAACCGGTTGCCACGGAAAGGTCAGCGTGCGGAACGCGTAGAAGTACGGCACGGGCGTCAGGAACCCGAACAACGGGTTGAACACCACCAGGGCCGCCGTCACCGCGGTGAGTCCCACACCGAACACCCAGGGCCGCACCCACGCCGCCATGCCGGCCGCGAGCCAGCCCGCTGTCACCGCGCACAGCACGAGCTCGAGCGGCTCCGGCCGCCGGTCCATGAAGGTGGCCGCCGCCAGCACCACCAGCAGGACGTACGGCCATCGCGCCACCGGAATGCTCATCCGCGTTCCTCTCCCCCGCCGGTCAATCTAGTGGTGCCGCCCGGCCCGTGGGCGGGTCGCACGACTAGCCCGGTTCGACCGCGAGGGCGTGCCGGAACACCGAACGCGGGTCCCACCGGGCCTTGACCCGTTGCAGCCGCGGATAGTTGTCCTTGTAGTAGAGGCACTGCGCGGACACGCCGGAGGTGTTCCACGCCGGGTCCGCGAGGTCGGCGTCCGCGTAGTTGATGTAGGAACCGTCGTTGACCTCGCCCGGCACCGGCACACCACCGGTCTCGGCGTAGACGTCCCGGTAGAACTCGCGCACCCACGCGAGGTTGGCCGCATCGTCCTGCTCCTCGCTCCACACCGACTGGTAGACCGCCTTCATCACCACGTCCCGCTGCGCGATCGCGGTCTCGTGCGCCGCGACGGCGTTGGCCTGTCCGCCATACCCGACCAGCAACAGGCTCCCGCCCGGCATCCCCGCCGGGTCGCTGAGACCACGCCAGATCGCGGCCAACTGGTTGTTGTCGAACGACTTGCGCAGGTAAGCGGCCTTGATCTTGTACCGCCGCGTGAGCACGTCACCGGGTTCGCCGGTGCCCGGCCACGTCATCTTGTGCAGCCACGGAACGGTCTTGCGCAGCTCGAACACCGGCGTGAGCCCCGCCCCCACCGTCCCCACCAGCTCGTCGATCATCGCGTCAACGCCCGGCAGGCCCGCATCGGCCTGCACGGACAACATCGCGATGCCGCCATTGCGTTGCTGCACCTCAAGAACCCCGTACAACCCGGCCTGCGGCACCCCCGGCGCACTGTGCCGCTCGTGCCACGCCCCGAAGTTCCGCAACAGCCCGCCGAGCTTCTCCTCGGTCAGCTGCCCCCAGTCCCAGATCGTCACGTGCTGCACCATCGCCCGCGGCATCGGCGGCAACACGGCCCCGCTCCCCGGCGACCGCAGCCAGTACTTCGTCACCACCCCGAAGTTCCCGCCACCACCCCCGGTGTGCGCCCACCACAGCTCGCGGTGGGGATCGTCCTTCTCCCGAGTCGCGACCACAGCCCGCGCCCGCCCGTCCTTGCCGACCACGACCACCTCGACCCCGTACAGGTGATCCACCACAGCCCCGTACCGGCGCGACAACGGCCCGTACCCACCACCCGCGATGTGCCCGCCGGCCCCGACCTCCGGACACCCACCCCCCGGGATCGTGACACCCCACCCGGCGCACAACGTCCGGTACACCTGCCCCAGCGTCGCCCCGGGCCGCACCACGAACGCCTTCTTCGCCGAGTCGTACCCGACCTCGTCCAACGCCGACAGATCCAGCAACGTCCGAAACTCCGGCGCGGCCGTCAGGTTCTCGAAGCAGTGCCCCCCACTGCGAACAGCGATCCGCCGCCCACTCCGCACAGCCTCGTCAACCGCCCGCACAACCTGCTCCGTCGACGTCGGCACCCGAATCTCATCAGGCCGCGCAACGAACCGGAAATTGTTGCCCCGCACCAGGTTCTCGTAACGCACGTCCTCCGGCCCGATCCGCACCGCCACCGCCGGCGCCGCCACCGCACTCCCCTGGACAAACACCCCTCCGGCCACGACGGCTCCCGCCCCCGCCATCAACGTGCGCCGGCTCATGCCTGCGTTGGTCATCCCACTCCCCCGCGTCTGTGGCGCCTGTGGTGGTCGCCGTGGTGGTGCCACCGTGGCAGGGCGGGAATCTTCGGGACATCAGCCGATCAACGGGGTGGGCGGTGGAGCCGCCACCCAGCCGAACGGCTGAGACCGGGCTCGGCGGCGGGTGCTGGTTGGTGTGCCGCCGTGGCCGGGCACGGGTGAGTCGGGCACGGGTGGCCGGGCGCGCGGGTGGGTGTCGGGACCTCGGTTGGCGGCAGCGGGCGGTCCACGCTGGTGAGTGGCCAGTGACCGGTCGCCGAGCCGCCACAGGTGGCCGGCGACGGGTGCAGCGGTCGCCGGCCAGCCGGCGATCTGCGGCGGTGTAGGCGGCCAACGACCGGTCGCCAACCAGCGACAGGTGGATGGCAACCGGTGCAGCGGTCGCAGGGGCAGCGGCTGGTGGCCGGACGCGGGCGGTCAGACGCGGATGGTCAGACGCGGATGGTCAGACGCGGATGGTCAGACGCGGATGGTCAGACGCGGATGGTCAGACGCGGATGGTC
>NZ_FNCC01000015.1:207059-224452 GCF_900100955.1 Lentzea fradiae
GGTCAGACGCGGATGGTCAGACGCGGATGGTCAGACGCGGATGGTCAGACGCGGATGGTCAGACGCGGATGGTCAGACGCGGATGGTCGGTGACGGGGTGCGCGTGCGGTTGCCGGGGTGTCGGTTGGCGGGGACAGCTTGCGGCAAATGGGGTCCCCCAGCCTCGCGTCCCGCCCTTCACCCACCCGCCCTTTGCGCCCCTGCCGCGCGCCAAGTCCACCTCGCCCAGCGCGCCACGCCCGGCTCTTTCGCCCGCCCAGCCCTCTCGCCCGCCCGGCTCGCGCCAGCCCGGCCTCAGCCAACCTCACCGAGCCGCCTTGCCAGCCTGCCCAGCGCGCCGACACACCCGCCGCACCCGCGCCCATGCGCGGCATGGCGCGAACGCAGGGGTCAGAAGCGATGGGGGTCAGTGGCTGGGGGCCACCTCTGAGCGATCGCTGAACTTCGGGGTGGGTAACACGCCTACCGCGGGTGGCTGGGCGAACTGGGTGTTGTAGAGGTCCGCGTAGCGGCCCTCGGCCGTCATCAGTTCGGTGTGGGTGCCGCGTTCGACGATGTCGCCGTGCTCCAGGACCAGGATCTGGTCGGCGTTGCGGATCGTGGACAGGCGGTGGGCGATGACGATGGCGGTCCTGCCGTTCAGGGCCTCGGTCAGGGCTTCCTGCACGGCCGCTTCGGACTCCGAGTCGAGGTGGGCGGTGGCCTCGTCGAGGATGACGACGCGTGGCTTGGCCAGCAGCAGGCGGGCGATGGTCAGGCGTTGGCGTTCGCCGCCGGAGAGGCGGTAGCCGCGTTCGCCGACGACTGTGTCGAGCTGGTCCGGTAGCGAGGTCACGAGGTCCAGGAGGCGGGCGCGGCGCAGTGCGTCCCACAGGTCGTCGTCGGAGGCTCCTGGCGAGGCGTACTCGAGGTTGGCGCGGATCGTGTCGTGGAACAGGTGGCCGTCCTGCGTCACCACGCCCACGGCGCCCCGCAGCGAGTCGAAGGACAGGTCGCGGACGTCCACTCCGGACAGTCGCACCGCGCCGGAGTCGACGTCGTAGAGCCTCGGCACCAGGGAGGCCAGCGTCGACTTGCCCGCGCCGGACGAGCCGACGACGGCCACCAGCTGGCCCGCCTTCGCCTCGAAGCTGATGCCGTGCAACACCTCTTCGCCGCCGCGGGTGTCCAGAGTGGCCACCGACTCCAGCGAGGCGAGCGACACCTTGTCTGCCGACGGGTAGGCGAACCGGACGTCCTCGAACTCCACCGAGACCGGGCCGGACGGCACGGTGCGGGGGTCGGGGCGTTCCTTGATCATGGGTTCCAGGTCGAGCACCTCGAAGACGCGCTCGAACGACACCAGCGCCGTCATCAGGTCGACGCGGGCGTTGGCCAGGGCGGTCAGCGGCCCGTAGAGGCGGGTCAGCAGCAGCGCCAGCGACACCACGGCACCGGCTGCCAGGTGGCCGGTCAGCGCCAGGTAGCCGCCCAGCCCGTACACCAGGGCCTGGGCGAGCGCCGACACGAGCGTCAGGCCCGTCATGAACCAGCGGGTGGCCATCGCCGTGCGGACACCGATGTCGCGGACCTTCGCGGCCTTCTCGCCGAACTCCTCGTCCTCGCGGTCGGGCCGGCCGAACAGCTTCACGAGCGTCGCGCCCGGCGCCGAGAACCTCTCGGTCGACTGGGTGACCATCGACGCGTTCAGCGCGGACGCCTCGCGCTGCATGTCCGCCATCCGGCGGCCCATCCGCTTGGCGGGCAGCACGAACACCGGCAGCAGCACCAGCGCCAGCGCGGTCACCTGCCACGACAGGGTGAACATCACGCCCAGGGACAGCACCAGCTGGATGATGTTCGTGACGAAGCCGGACAGCGTCGAGGTGAAGGCGCGCTGGGCACCGATCACGTCGTTGTTCAGGCGGGAGACCAGCGCGCCGGTGCGCGTGCGGGTGAAGAACGCGACGGGCATCTTCTGCACGTGCCCGAACACGGCGCGGCGGAGGTCGTAGATCAGACCTTCACCGATCCGGGTGGACTGCCACCGCTCGACGACCCCCAGCCCGGCGTCGACCACCGCGATCACCGCGATGACCACCGCCAGCCACACCACAACAGACGGCGCCGAGCCGCCCACGATCGCGTCGACCACGCGGCCGGCGAGCAGCGGGGTGCTGACCGCCAGGACCGACGCGATCACCGTGAGCAGGAGGAACACCACGAGCTTCGCCCGGTGCGGCCGGGCGAAGGTCAGCACGCGCCGGAGGGTGCCGCGGCGCACCTTCGCCGGTGCGTCCGAGGTGACCCCCATCATGAATCGCCAAGAGCTGTAGCCGTCCACGCTGACTAGAACAGCACAGAGGTCTGACAATTCCTTCGCGGACCGCTCGGGCCGCGAAAAGGTTCAGCTCTGAGCGGACATGGCGGCGGCGAACGCCCCCAGCCTGCGCAGCTGGGCGGACCGCTCAATGGCGGTCTGGGTCTGCAGGTCGACACCCGACGCCGCCGACACGATGAGCGCGAGCGTCTCCCGCACCGCGCCGGCGTCGTGCTTCAGCACCGAGGCCGCGAGCTCCTCGACGGCCGCGTCCAGGCCGTCCACGGGCACGACGGAGTTCGCGAGGCCGATCCGCAGCGACTCCTCCGCCGACACGCGGCGCGAAGTCACGCACAGCTCGGCCGCGCGCGAGTACCCCACGAGTCGCACGAGGGGCAGCGTCCCGCCGAGGTCCGGCACCAGGCCCAGCCCGGTCTCGGCCATGCAGAACTGCGCGTCCTCGGCGAGCACGCGGAAGTCGCACGCCAGCGCGAGCTGGAAACCCGCGCCGATGGCATGCCCCTGCACCGCGGCGATCGTCACGCGTGCCGGGTCGCTCAACCAGGTGAACCCGGCTTGGTACGACGCGATCTTGGCGTCCGCCTCCTGCGCGGGCACCGAGAGCAGCGCGCCGAGACCGCCGGGCTCGCCGTCGATCGGCTCACCGGTGAACATCCGCCGGTCCAGTCCCGCCGAGAAGGCGCGACCGGAACCCCGGACGACCACGACTCGGACGTCCGGGTCCAGCTGCTCGCCGATGTGCCGCAACGCCTGCCAGGTGGCGGGCGTCTGCGCGTTGAGCACGTCGGGACGATCGAGCGTGATGGTCGCGAGCGGCCCCGAGATCGCGAGCCGAACGCCACCGCGCTCGAGCACACCAGCGTCGATGGTGGGCACTGGCATGAGTCCTACCTCCGGCGAACTAGAAGCTAGTTACCGGAGAGTAGCAGTCTGGTTCGGAGCTACTTCTTCTTCGTCCGGGTGGCGCCACCGCGACCGCGCAGCGTGACGCCGGATTCCGACAGAACCCGGTGCACGAAGCCGTAGGAACGTCCGGTGCTCTCAGCCAGAGCCCGGATGCTCGCGCCCTTTTCGTACTTCTTCTTCAGGTCAGCGGCCAGCTTGTCCCGCGTGGCGCCGGTGATCCGGGCACCCTTCTTCAGGTCAGCCACCTTGTCCCGCCTTCCGTACGAGCAGGTCGGGCCGTTCTACGGCCCCTGTCGTCGCAATGATCGAACAGGAACCGGCAGAACGCCAGGTGATCAAGCAAAGAGATCGCCGAACGGTCGATTCGATCACAGACAGTTGATCACAGAACGCGCACGGTAGTTCTTTGAGACGTGGAGATCACGCCAGTTGGACGAGGTCGAGGTAGTCCTCGGACCAGTGGTCCTCTGTGCCGTCGGGCAGCAGGATCACCCGCTCGGGTTCGAGCGCCTCGACCGCACCGGGGTCGTGCGTCACCAGCACGACGGCGCCCTCGTAGCGGCGCAGCGCGTCGAGCACCTGCTCGCGCGAGGCCGGGTCGAGGTTGTTGGTCGGCTCGTCGAGCAGCAGCACGTTGGCCGCGGACGACACCAGACCGGCGAGCGCCAGCCTCGTCTTCTCGCCACCGGACAACGTGCCCGCGGGCTGCTCCAGCTGCTCGCCGCTGAACAGGAACGTGCCGAGCAACGAGCGCAGCCGCTGTTCCTGCTCGTCCGGCGCCATGTGGCGGATGTTCTCCCACACCGACGCGCTGTGGTCGAGCGTCTCGTGCTCCTGCGCGAAGTAGCCGATCTTCAGGCCGTGACCGGGCACGACCTCGCCCGCGTCCGCCTTCTCGCTACCGCCGAGCAACCGCAGCAACGTCGTCTTGCCGGCGCCGTTGAAGCCGAGCACGACGACGCGGGAACCCTTGTCGATCGCGAGGTCGACACCCGTGAAGATCTCCAGCGAGCCGTAGGACTTGCTCAGACCCTCGGCCATCAAAGGAGTTTTGCCGCACGGCGCGGGCGCGGGGAAGCGGATCTTCGCGACCTTGTCGCTCTGCCGCTCCTCGTCGAGACCGTCGAGCAGCTTCTGCGCGCGCTTCGCCATGTTCTGCGCGGCGACGGCCTTCGTGGCCTTCGCGCCCATCTTGGCGGCCTGCATCATCAGCGCGCCGGCCTTCTTCTCGGCGTTGGCGCGCTCACGGCGGCGGCGCTTCTCGTCCGTCGCACGGGCTTCCAGGTACTTCTTCCACCCGAGGTTGTAGATGTCGACCTCGCCGCGCATCGCGTCGAGGAACCACACCTTGTTCACGACGTCGTCGAGCAGCTCGACGTCGTGCGAGATCACGACGAGACCGCCGTCGTGCGACTTGAGGAAGCCGCGCAGCCACGTGATCGAGTCGGCGTCCAGGTGGTTCGTCGGCTCGTCGATCAGCAGGATCGTGCTCGACTTGGCGCCGACACCGGCCTCGGAGGCGGCGAACAGGATGCGCGCCAGCTCGACGCGGCGGCGCTGACCGCCGGAGAGGGTGCTCAGCGGCTGCGCGAGCACGCGGTCCGGCAGGCCCAGGTTCGAGCAGATCCGCGCGGCCTCGGACTCGGCGGCGTACCCGCCGAGCGCCGCGAAGCGCTCCTCGAGCCTGCCGTACTTGCGGACGGCTGTCTCGAGCTCGTCGGCGTCGACCAGCTCGGCCATCTTCGACTGGGCCTTCTCCATGTCGCGGAGCAGCTGGTCGAGGCCGCGCGCGGACAGCACGCGGTCCTTGGCGATGACGGACAGGTCGCCCTCGCGCGGGTCCTGGGGCAGGTAGCCGAGCTCGCCCTTGCGGGTGATGGTGCCGCCGTACGGCTCGCCCTCACCCGCGAGAACGCGCAGCGAGGTGGTCTTGCCGGCACCGTTGCGGCCGACGAGGCCGATCCGGTCGCCGGGCTGGACGCGCAGGTTGGCGCCGCTCACGAGAATGCGTGAGCCCGCGCGCAACTCCATGTCGGTTGCGGTGATCAAGAGAAACTCCGGTAGGTGGGTACGGCAAAAGGACGGCACGTACTCGGCGGCCTACTCCAGGAGGATGATCACACGTCCGATTCTACGGGATCGCGACCATCGAATTTCCCACCTGTGTCCGGACGCATAGATTCACCTGCCATGAGCGAAGACTTCTCGGGCAAGGCCGCGCTGGTCACCGGCGCCTCCCGCGGCATCGGCCTCGGCATCGCGCGCGAGCTCCTCACCCGCGGCGCGTCCGTCACGATCACCGGCCGCAAGGCCGACCAGCTCGCCGAGGCGGCGCGGCAGCTCCAGGCCGACACGGGCGGCCGGGTGCTGGCGATCCAGGGCAACGCGGGCGACGACGCCTCGCGCGAGGAGGTCGTGGCGCGCACCGTCGAGGAGTTCGGCAGTCTCGACGTGCTCGTCAACAACACCGGCATCAACCCGCAGTTCGGCTTCCTGATGGAGGCCGACCTCAACGCCGTCCGGAAGATCTTCGACGTCAACGTCGTGGCAGCGCTCGGCTTCACGCAGCTCGCGTGGAAGGCGTGGATGAGCGAACACGGCGGCGCCGTCGTGAACATCGCGTCCATCGGCGGCATCCGGTCCACGGGCGTCATCGGCGCGTACGGCGCCTCCAAGGCCGCACTGATCCGTCTGACCGAAGAACTGGCGTGGCAGCTGGGACCGAAGGTGCGCGTGAACGCCGTCGCACCCGCCGTGGTGAAGACGAAGTTCGCCGAGGCGCTGTGGAGCGGGCGCGAGGAGGAAGGGACGCAGGCGTACCCGATGAAGCGCTTCGGCACGCCGGAGGACGTCGCGGGCCTCGTGGCGTTCCTCTGCTCGGACGCCGCTTCGTGGATCACCGGCGAGACGGTGCGGGTGGACGGCGGGCTGCTCGCCACCGGCACAGCGGGCTGAGTCCCGCCGCGACGAAGCCACCGTCCACTCAGGACAGCGAAATCAGACCTGAACAGCACCGGCAGCGTCGGCGACCCCGAGCACGTCCAAAAAAGCCGCGGCAGCGGGAGTCAGCCCACCCGCGCCCCACACCAGGTGCTCCACCCGAGAAGGCCCGTCCACCACCGGCAGCGTCGTCACCCCGCTCAACCGGGGCGTGTACCTCGACGGCAGCACGGCCACCGCCAGCGCTTCGCGGATCAACCCGGCCATCAGCTCCGCGGTCGTCACCTCGAACGCCACCTCGCGGTGCAGCCCGGCACCCGCGAACGCCCGGTCCGACTGCGTCCGCCCCGGCGACCCGGCGGGGAAGTCGACGAACAGCTCCCCCGCCAGCTCCGGCAAAGTCACCTGATCGAGCTCGGCGAAGGCGTGTGAAGGCGACACCACGGCGACGTGCCGGTCGTGTGCCATCACGTGCCCACGCACGCCCGTAGGGCGCACAGCGTCCGGCAACCCGAGGAACGCCAAGTCGAGCGCACCGGACCGGACCTGCTCGACGAGCTCGTGGCTCGGCTGCACCCGCAGAGCCACCCGAACGTGTGGATATCGCTCCCGGAACGTCTTCAACGCCGCCGGCAGGTCCACCGCCGCGACGGTCGGGATCACACCGATCGTGACCCGGCCGCGCACTTCCCCCACCGCCGCCGCGACCTCCGCCTCCGCTCGTTCGGCGAAGTCGAGGCACTGCCGTGCGGAAGGCAGGAACGCCGCGCCGGCCGGGGTCAGGCGGACGCTGCGGCTGGTGCGGTCGAACAGCCGCGCGCCCAGCGTGCGTTCGAGGCGGGCGATCTGGTGGCTCAGCGCCGACTGCACGACGTGACACCGCCGTGCCGCCTTCGTGAAGCTGCCCGTCTCGGCCACCGCCACCACGTACCGCATCTGCTGGAGTTCCACCGATCCATCTTGAATCGCGATGGATGGGATGAAAAGCATGTGTTGGACTCATCGATCCGGCGGTCGAACACTGGAGGACATGAACAGAGGCATCGCGCTGGCGGCGTTCGCGCCGGTCGTCTGGGGATCCACCTACGTGGTCACGACCGAGCTGCTGCCGGTCGGGCACCCGCTGTTCGCGGGGCTGCTCCGGTCGTTGCCCGCGGGCCTGGTCGCGCTGGCGCTGACGAAGACGTTGCCGCGCGGCGCGTGGTGGGGTCGGGCGGCGGCGCTCGGGGTGCTCAACATCGGCCTGTTCTTCCCGTTCCTGTTCATCGCCGCCGAACGCTTGCCCGGCGGCGTGGCGGCCACGCTCGGGGCCGCGCAGCCGCTCGTGGTGGCATTGCTGGCGGTGGGAGTGCTGAAGGAGAGCCCGTCGGCGTGGCGGCTCGCGTGGGGCGTGGCGGGGGCCGTCGGCGTGGGGCTCGTGGTGCTCGGGCCCGCTGCCGGGTTCGACGTGGTCGGTGTGCTGGCGGGGCTGGGCGGCGCGGCGACGATGGCGCTCGGCGTGACGCTGACGAAGAAGTGGGGCAGGCCCGCCCAGGCCGGTCCGACGGCGTTCGCGGGCTGGCAGCTCACGGCGGGCGGGCTGTTCCTGGTGCCCGTCACGTTCGTGTTCGAGGGCGCGCCGCCCGCGATCGGGCTCGGCGCGCTGGCCGGTTACCTGTGGCTGGGGATCGTCGGCGGGCTGCTCGCGTACGTGCTGTGGTTCCGCGCGATCACCACGCTGCCCGTCACGTCCGTCTCGATGCTCGGCCTGCTGTCGCCGATGGTCGCCGCGCTGCTCGGCGTCGTCGTGCTCGGTCAGACGCTCGACGCCGTCCAGCTCACCGGGTTCGCCCTCGCGCTGACCGCGATCGTCGCGAGCCAGCGTCCCGCCCGTCAGCAGCCGAGGTCCAGCCTCAGGACGACCTCGCCGTCCTCGTCGGTCTCGCCGGTCGGCACGAACCCGTAGCGCAGGTAGAACGGCTGGGGCGATCCGTCCCCCGGCACGCAGCTGGTCAGCAGCTCGGTCGCCCCGTCCGCCCGCAGCAGGTCGACGACCTGGTCCAGGATCGCGGTGCCGTAGCCGCGACCCTGGTGCGGCGCGCCGATCAGCAGCCGCCACAGGAAGTACGGCCCGAGCAGCCCCGGTCCCGGGGTCAGGTTCCAGCTCAGCATGACGAACCCGACGGGCTCGTCACCGTCGTAGGCGGCGCGGTACCACGGTTCGGCTTCGGGATGCTCCCGCGCGTCCAGGAACGACCGCTCCACGGACGCGACGAACCGCTCCTGGCCGGAACGCACCCGCACCGCCACCACCGCGTCACGGTTGGCGTCGGTGACCTCGACCAGGCGGACCTGAGCGTTCATGGCGCCGCATCCTGCCGCTCACCGCGACGTGGCGGGCGTGGTTTGCGTCGATGCCCCCGGTCGGCCCACCTCCGTGGTGGTCGTTTCCGGCGGAGCCGACGCGACCGGAGGCACCGGGTTGTTCGTGACGGGGATCGACGGCGGCGTGACGGTCACCGGCAGCGTCCTCGACGGCGTCGTCTCGACGGAGTTCGGCGAAGGAGGTGGCGTGGTGGACGGCACCTGCGACGTCGTCGTCGTGGACGGCCCGGGGTCCAGCTGTTCAGGGGACGCCGCGGGAGGCAGCACCGCGAGCGCCACGCCCACGACGGCCACGGTCGCGAGCCCCGTCCCGGCCACCGCGATGGTCCGCCGCCGGGTGCGCACGGTCCGGCCGCGCCGGATCACGTCGGCTGCCGTGACGGCACGCGGCGGCGCGTCCTCCGCGTGCAGAGCGGAGAAAGTCGCCCGCAGGTCGTCTTCGCGAACCATCACACCTCCAGCCTCAAGTGGTCGAACTCCGGCCCCAGCTTCCGCCGCAGCGTCTCCAGGCCCTTGCTGCTCTGCGACTTGACCGTGCCGGTCGAGCAGTTCAGCGCGGCCGCCGTCTCCTCCACACCGAGATCGTGCCAATAGCGCAGCACGAGGACAGCGCGCTGCCGTGCGGGCACCGCGCCGAGCGCCTGCCACAGGACGAGCCTGTCCTCCGCTCCGGGAACGGAGGACAGGCCCTCTGGCGGCGTGTCCGTCAGCTTCTCCCTGCGCCAGCGCACCTTGCGGCGTTCGGCGAGGAACGTCCGCACGACGATCTTGCGCAGGTACGGTTCGAGCCCCGTCCGGTCAGCGAGCTTCGGACCGGCCAGGTAGAGCTTCAAGAACGCCGACTGCATGACGTCCTCCGCCTCGTGCCAGCTCCCGCTCATCAAGAACGCGGTGAACCGCATCGAGTCGGCGTACCGGTCGAAGCAGTCGGTGAACTCGGCCTCCCAGTTCAGCGGTGGCTCCTCAACGGGCCGGGGTCGTGGCGACCGGCTGCGACGGGGCCTGCGGGGTCGTGGCGACCGGCGTCGTCGCGACCGGCTGCGACGGCTTCGGCCTGGTGGTCTGCGTGGCCTCCGGCGTCGTCGCGATCGGCTCCCGCGTGGTCGTCGACGGCCGCGTCGTGGCGTCCGGACTCGTCGCGATCGGTGGCTCGACCGTGGTCGAGGGGTGTTCCGGCGTGGTCGCGATCGGCGTCGGCAACACCGAGGAGGGCGACGGCGTGACCGGCACGGACGACGGGGCGTTCGCGGGGGTGCTGCCGCCGCCGTTCAACGCCATCGCCGGCACCGCGATGCCGACGGCTCCCAGTGCCACGGCTCCGGCCACGATCACCATTCGTTTGCGCACTTGCGGCTCCAGCGGGTCGGTGGTGCCAGGTTCAGGCACCCTCACCCGTATCCATGCGGACGGGCCCGGATCCGGTTGCCCGTGTGTCCTGGATCACGATCTCGACACAGCGGGCCCGTTCAGCGGCCTCGTCCAGGACGGCTCGCCGGGGTTCCGGGACGTCCATGACGCGATCCCCCGCCATGCGGAAGACGCCCGTGAGCCTGCGGTCGTCGCGCAGGACGTCCAACGCCTGCCTGTCGCCGCCGAGGACCACACCGTCCAGCTGAGCGAGCCTCGGGACGAGGACACGGAACACGTCGTCCGCCGCCGCCTGCAACGCGACGCGGGCCTGTCCTTCACGACGCCGGGCGAACCGCTGCTGCGACCACCCGCCCGCCCTGATGCGGCCGTGCACCTGTTTCCGGTCGGTCGCCGACACCTCGACCCGCCCGCCGAACGCCACCCCGACGCTGTGACCACCGAGCCGCACGAGCACCAGCCCGACCCGGCGCGGCTCCGCCAGCCTCTCCACGACCTCGTCCAGCGTGGCGCCACCACGCGTGGCGAAGGTGGCCGTCGCGCCGTCCGCGGCTTCCACGCATACCTCGGCGTCCGTCACGCGGACCTCGACGGCCCCGTGCCGTTCGGCGAACCGGCCGACCCACCCGGCGACCCGTTCGGGTTCGACCTCGACGGCCCGCCCACCGGGAACGGGCCGCACGCGACTCATCTGACCGCCACCCACACCGGCACGCGCGAGCCGCTCTCCCCCGGCGCGAGCCGCTGGACCGTCGTGAACCCGGCGGCGTGCAGCGCGGCGTCCATCTCGGCGGCGGAGAGCACCCGGTGCCGCGTGGAGGCGGACGCGGAGATCTCCCACCCCGACTCGCGGCGCAGCAGCGTCACGACCTCCAGCCCGTACGAGAGGCCGTCGGGCGCCCAGTCCCACAGCTGCAACGTGACCCGGTCACCGTGCACCTTGGGCGGCGGCGCGGTGGGCCTGAACGCACCGAGCCGGTCCAGCTCGGGCACCGCGGCTACCAGGACCCCGCCGGGACGCAACGACGCGTGGGCGAGCATGAATATGTTGGCGAGCGACTCCTCGAACGCCAGGCGGGGCAGGAGGTCGTCGGTGGCCCGCACCGCGTCGACCTGGACACCGGGCACGACGTCGAGCAGGTCGACGACCGCGTGCGAGCCGGGTCCGAGCACCGCGCCGGCCACGGAGGTCAGCACGTCGGAGTCGTTCACCGTGCACACACTAGAGCCATCTCAACACGCCGCGTGAACGCACAAAGAAGTTACCGATGAGTTCGAATCGCTTGACAGATGAGTCTCCAAAGCGTGAACTCATCAACCGTATGGATTAACCATTGACTCCATCCGGTCTCGACCAGCGGTGTTCACGGGCGGGTAGGGTCACTGGGGCGTGATCTTATGACAGCGGGGAGTCACCATGACGACTGCTGCCGGTCGACCAACACTGACCGTTGACGACACAGACTCAACGGGCCACGGCAGCCTTACGCAACTCTTGACGACGGGACCTTTCCCCGAAGCGTTGAGGGCGGCGATCAAGGCGAGCCGACTCAGTCTCGACCGCATTCAGCACCGGTTGGCACTGCGCGGAGTGACCATCAGCGTCGCGACGCTCAGCTACTGGCAGTCAGGAAGGCGAAGGCCCGAGCGCCCTGAGTCGCTGGAGGCGCTCCGGCACCTCGAGTCGGTGCTCGGCGTACCTCAGTCGGGCCTGTCGGCGCTGCTCGGCCCACCACGGCCCCGTGGCCGCAGGTGCCGTCCGACGACGATGATGCCGATCGACGCCCTCTGGGCACGACGTGAGCGGGTCGCGAACCTGCTCTCCAAGGTCGACACGTCCTCCGACCTGAAGCTCGGCAGGATCAGCCAGCACGACCGCATCGAGATCTCTGCCGACGGCGGGCAGAAATCAGTGTGGGTGCGCCAGATCCTGCGAGCGGAACAGGACGGCCCGGACCGCTGGGCGCTCGTGTTCGAGACCGAGGAGTCCGACGTGCTCCCCGAGATCGTGAACGTGCGCAACTGCCACCTCGGCCGCATCGCCCGCGACCACGAAGCCAACATCATGGTCGCGGAGATGATGTTCGAACGCCCGCTGACCCGCGGCGAGACCCTCATCATGGAATACCAGCTGGTGTTTCCCGAGGGCCACGCCCCGAAGGGCAACAACACGTTCGCACGCAAGTTCCGCCTCCCGGTGCGCGAGTACGTCATCGAGGTCCGCTTCGACGAGGCGAACCTGCCGTCCCGCGTGCAGCAGTACAGCGTCCCCGCAGGCGACGAGACCCCGTCCCGCCGCCGCAACCTGACCCTGGACTCGAGCGGCGGCGTGCACGCCGTGGCCCTGGGGTTCGGACCGGGCGTGTTCGGCATCCGCTGGGAATGGCCGAACCGCTAGCCCACCCGGTACACGTCTGAGGGGCGCCTCCCGATTGGGAGGCGCCCCTCAGACGTGTACACGGCGATGCGAAGCGAGCCGTCCTCCTCTAAGCACGGCCCACAGCAAGAGACCCCCGGCCTGGAGGGCCGGGGGTCTCTCACCACTCACCTACGAGCTCACCTGCGTCACACCCACCCGGCGATGCTGAGCGTCACCGACCGGATCGAGCCCCGGTCGGACGAGACGACGTCGGCGACCTTGAACACCCAGGTGCCGTCCGCACCGTCCGCCGTCAGCGACGACAACGGCGCGGCAGCCAGCCACGAGCCGGTGAACGGCGCGTTGGCGCTGGTCACCGTCGAGAACGCCTTGGTGGCCGAGTCCTCGAAGACGGCCTGGCAGATGTTGTTGCCGCTGCTGCCGGACCGCGAGAACAGCGTCACGGTCTTGCCGGACGGCGAGGTCAGCGTGCCGACCAGGTCGCCCACGAACGTGTGGTCGATGCCGACGGTCGTCGACCCCTCGGTCGACGAGCAGGCAGAGCCGTCGACGGAGAACTTCAGGTTCGACGCCGCGCCGACACCGGTCACGGGCAGCGAGATGGACACACCGGTCTGGTCGTTGTCCGGGATGGCGACCGGGGCACCGGTGTACGCGAACGTCTTGAAGTCGCGGGACGGCTCACCCACGCGGAGCGTGAACGAGTTCGTCGTGGGCGACGTCGAGCCCGCGTAGGTCACGCGCGCGTCGAGCTTCACGGTGGAACCGAGACCTGCCGTCGCGGGGACCGTCACCTTGTAGGTGTTGGACACCGTCTGGCCGGGATCGATGTTGCCGTAGTACTTCGAGCGCGGCGCGATGGTCACGCCGGCGGCCGTCGTGGTCAGGACCACGGACGTGGACGCGGCGGAACCGTCACCGTTGTTCGCCACCGGGACGGTGACGGTCGCGGTGGTACCGGGCTTGAGGAAGCTGCTGCCGTCGGCGTCGTTCACGACCGTCGGCTGCTGCGCGCGGGCCAAAGCCTGCGGCGACGCGCCCGTGTAGGCGAGAGCGGCGTCCGCCATCACGATGCCGGCACCGGTGCGGTTGTCCACACCGGACTCGACGATGTCGATCGCCGTGGTGACAAGGGCTTCCCTGACCTCGGCGGGCGACAGCGTCGGGTTGCCGGACAGGATCAGGCCGGCGATGGCGGCGGCGTTCGGGGCTGCGGCGGACGTGCCGAAGAACGGCGCGAAGCCCGGCACCGACGTGGTGACGCCGTCAGCGGCGGTGAGGTCCGGCTTCTGGCGCACCTCGGCGAGAGGCGAGCCGTCGGGCGCGAAGAACGTGCGGCGCGGTCCGTCGGAGGTGAAGCGCTCCGGCTTCTGCGTGCTGTCGTACGCGCCGGGGTACGGGCCGCTCGGGTTGGCCGGGTCACCGGGCTCGAGGTCGAACGGCAGTGCGCCGGCGGCGGGGGCGGCCGCGACGGCGACCGCGCCGTTGGCGGCGGCGTGACCGCGGATCGTGCCCGGCGTCACGTACTTCTTGAGTCCGTCGTTGCTGTCGGCGAACCGGCCGCCGAACAGCGACAGCGCGAAGTACTTGTCCTCACCGCGGTACTTCACGACCGCGAGGCGGGTGCCCGTCGAGCTGCTCGGCGTGTTGATGCGCTCGTACGGGTCCTGCGCGCCGTCCTGGTTGTTCTGGCTGAACGTGACAACGTTGCCCTGGGCGTTCACCAGGTACAGGTCGTAGTCGTTGAACGACTGGCCCAGCGGGTCCGCCCAGTGCAGCACGACCGGGGTGTCGCCGGAGAAGTTCGACAGCGGGTTGAACAGCTGCTTGGCGTTCGGGTCCGGGTTGAAGTCGTGCGCGGTGCCCGCGAACTTGCCGACGCCCACACCCGAGTCGACGAACTGGCCCTCGTAGTGGCCGGAGGTGCCGTCGGCGACGTTGCCCTGGTTGCCCGCGCTGGAGAAGTACAGCGCACCGTCCGCGGCGACCGCGTCCACGGCGCGCGCGATGATGCCGTCCTGGAACGGCGACTCGTTGAAGTAGATGACGTCGTCGACGATGACGTCGCAGCCGAGCTGGAAGCGCAGCTTCTTGATGTTGTCGGCGAAGCTCGCGTCACCGTTGAACGCCGTGGCGAAGCCGAGCTCCGCGTTGGGCGCGATGTCGTGCAGGATCTCGAGCATCGCGGTGCCCTCGTCACCGGAGCCCGCCTGACCCGGCAGCACGTCGACCGCCGGCAGCTCACCCGCGGCCTGCGACACGGCCAGGGAGCCGATGCCGTCGGAGAGTGCGCACAGCTTCGTGCCGACACCGGTCACGCGGAAGCTGTCACGGGCGGCCTCCGCGTTGTGGGCCTTGTCGCTCTCGGCGACCTTGGCCGCCTGGACCGACACCTGCTTCTCGGCGAGCCTGCGCTCGATCTCCCGCGCCTTGTCCTCTTTGGACGAAGCGGCCTTGCGGGACTTGGTGTCCCGCTTGTTCTTCAGGTCCTGCGTCATCGCGTCGCTGCCTGCCTCCACGCGGGAGACGTCGGACCGCCCCGCGATCTGGGCGAGCTTCGCGAGAGGGACCTCCGCGCGCACCGTGCGGTGCTCGGGGGACACGGCCCTGATCTGTCCGCCCGCCGCGCGGACAGCGTTGACCAGGTCCTCCGAGTACTTGTCGGCGCGGATGTCGACGAGCGTGGTGGACTGCGGCGTCACGGCAACGCCGGTCTGCACCTGCGGAAGAGCGCTCGTCGCGGCGGCCTGCGTGCGCTTGCGGGCCTCGACGACCAGCGTGCTGTCCACTTTGGCTTCAGCAGGGGTGAGCGACTTCTTGATGCTCTGCAACGCGGCGATCTGCGCGGCGGTGCGGTCGGTGATGGTCTTCGACGCCTTGACCGGGTCCGCGGAAGCGGGCGTCACGGCGGTGAGTGCGGCCAGAAGAACTGCGGTTCCTGCGGTGACTAACGTCGTGCCTCTTCGAGATCGGCGCACAGGGCTTCTCCCCCGAACGTTGGCGTGCCCCCGAGCACGCGGCCTGCGACCGGAGATTCCCGGTCGAGGCGCCAACGTATGGTGCGCATGTGATCACAGTCAGCATCCGATTGGGCTACTTCCCACTGAGCAGACGCAATCACACTTCACAGAACAGCGTCACAGGACAAAAGCATCCGTCCACAACTGACCGGTTCGCCCGGATAGTGCTTCCAGCAACGCGGCCGCCTGGTTGTCGGTGAGCGACGCGATGAAGTCCACCACGGCGCGTCCGCGTGCCAGCGCCCTGATCGCGTCAGGACCGGTCGCCACCTCACCGGTCGGGCCGACCAATGTGGACGGCTCCGTCCGGGCCAGTCCGGCGTACTCCGTTTCGGCCAGCTCGACGAGGTCGTGCAGCCTGCGCGGCAAGCGATCCGCCTCGGCCCTGTCGGTCACCCACTGTTCCAGCGCGTCGACCAGCGAGCTGAGCAACCGTGCCTGTCCACGTTGGTGCAACGCAAGGTCCGGACGCAGCAACACGAAGCGCCGGTGGACGAACTTCAGCACCTGCACCTCGTGCCACTGCGCCACCGCGAGCACCACGTGCCCCGACCGCGGCGTCGGTTCCTCGATCACGCCGACCGCGTCGACGAGCCGGCGCGTCCACCTCGCGCTGAAACCCGCGACCGCCTGCTCCGCCTCGACCGAGCCGTCGAACGGCACCGCCAGCAGACCGTCCACGAGCTCCTTGCTCACCTTCCGGACGGCCAGCATGAACGCCTCGTCGCTCATCACCCAGGAGTCCTTGAGGTGCATGCGCCGGCGCAGCGTCTCCAGCGACCGTCCCGGCATGCGGATCTCGGCGGTGAGCTCGGCGTCGCTCAGGCCCGCCAGGTCGAGCGCCTGCGCCTGCCACGTGCCGAGCTCGGCCGCGACCGTCGCGTGCTGCAGGACACCGACCCGGTGGAAGTCCTCCAGGTCGTGGATCGCGTAGGCGATGTCGTCCGCGGTGTCCATGATGCTCGCCTCGACAGTCTGCTGCCACGACTCGATGCGGCCCTCGAACGGTTCCCGCGACTGACGCAGGTCGTTCATCTCGGTGACGTAGGCCGAGAACTTCGAACTGCCGGTGCCCGGCATGTCCTCCGGCTCCGAAGCACCGCGCGGCGCGACGTCCATGCCGAGGTGCTGGCGGCGCGTCCACGGGTACTTGAGCATCGCCGCGCGCACCGCGACGGTCAGGTCCAGCCCCAGTGCCTTCGGCCCGCGCACGTCCGTCGTCGTGACGATGCGGAACGACTGCGCGTTGCCCTCGAACCCGTCCGGGAGGCCGAACCTGTGCCGCGCCAGGCGGTCGAGCACCTGCTCGCCGAGATGACCGAACGGAGGGTGCCCGAGGTCGTGGGCGAGCGCCGCCGCCTCCACCACGTCCGGGTCGCACCCCCCGAGCTTCTCCAGCACAGCGGTCAGCTCAGGGCGGTGCGTGAGCCGTTCCGCGATGGCCCGCGCCGCCTGGGCGACCTTGAGGCTGTGGGTGAGCCGGTTGTGCACGAGCAACCCGGACCCGGTGGAGCTGACGACCTGGGTCACGCCGCCCAGCCGCGCGAAGAACGGCGAGCTCGCGACCCGGTCCCTGTCGACGCGGAACGGGTTCGTCGCGAGGTCGGCGGTACGTCCGACGCCGGCGGAGCGCCGGGCGGTGCGCTGCTCGTTGTGCATGGTTGTAGAAGGTATACCGCCCGCTCCCAGACGCCCTTGAGGACGTAGGTGAGCAGTACGAAAAGGCCCCCGCGGGGAGCGCTTGTGGCGCTCGACCCGCAGGGGCCTCTCGAAAGAAGTTCGGCGGCGACCTACTCTCCCACACCGTAACCAGTGCAGTACCATCGGCGCAGAAGGGCTTAACTACCGGGTTCGGAATGGGACCGGGTGTTTCCCCAACGCTATAACCACCGAAACACTATGAAATTACAACCAGCAACCCCGCAGGGGCCGCGATCGGTCCTGGTTGTTCTTCCAGAACCGCACAGTGGATGCGTAGCGTCTTTGTAACAAGTCCTCGGCCTATTAGTACCAGTCAGCTCCAACCGTTACCGGTCTTCCACCTCTGGCCTATCAACCCAGTGGTCTAGCTGGGGGCCTTAACCCACAAAGGGTG
>NZ_FNCC01000005.1 GCF_900100955.1 Lentzea fradiae
CCCGCGTCTTCGGCCGCGCCGACATCGTCACCGCCCCCACCCCCCGCGCCGTGCAGCTGCTGCACGACAGCGGCTTCCCCGAACGCGCCCTGCCGGTCTCCTGCGGCATCGACATCTCCCGCTACCAGCGCGAGGTCACCCACAACGACCGCCCCACCGCCCTGTTCGTCGGCCGCCTCGATGAAGAAAAGCGCGTTGGTGAGTTCCTGCGCGCCTTGGCTCGTGTGCCCGCAGCCGTCGGTGAGATCGTCGGTGACGGCACGTGCCGATCCGAGTGGGAGAAGTTGGCTCAGGATCTCGGCATCACGGACCGGGTTCGGTTCCACGGCTTCGTCTCCGAGGACGAGCTGCTCGACGCCTACGCCCGCTGCGACCTGTTCGTCATGCCCGGCGTCGCCGAATTGCAGAGCCTCGCCACGATGGAAGCCATGGCCGCGGGCAAGCCCGTCATCGCCGCCAACGCCATGGCCCTGCCCCACCTCGTGCACTCCGGCCGCAACGGCTGGCTGTTCGAACCCGGCGACGTCAACCAGCTCACCCAGCGCCTGCACACCCTCGTCCACGACGCACCCCTGCGAACCCGCATGGGCGCCGCCAGCAGGGAAATCATTTCCCGTCACGCACTTGCCGCCACGTTGCAGCGGTTCGAAGAGCTGTACGCACAGGCGATGGGCCGCACCGCGCCCGTCACCGCACTGGCGGCCTGACCCCGATCCATCCAGCCTTTGAGACAAGGAGCATCAGTGTCCAACACCGAACCAAGCCACCCGAACGCGAAGATCCTGTCGGTCCACCAACATCTCGCCACGTCCGGTGCGCGCGCCGCGCACCTCTTCCACACCAGTCGCGGGCTGCACCTCGTCGTTCCCCAGCTGGCCGAGGACGTGCCGGGACGCGCACCGGACATGAACGGTGGCAACGCCGACGTCGACGCCATCGTCTACCGCTGGGAGAACGAGCAGTTCGTCGAGGTGAACCGCCTGCCCTCGCCCAGCGGTGAGGACGCGCTGACCTTCCACAGCGGAGGGAAGCACTACCTGGCGTTCGCCAACCTCCGCACCGGCCAAGGTCCTTACGAGACCGACGTCCACTCGCTCATCTACCGCGAGGACGAGGACGGGGAGTGGATCGTCGACGAGACGCTGCCCACCTTCGGAGCCAAGCAGTGGCACCACTTCTCGATCGGCGACCGCGAGTTCCTGGCACTGGCCCAGGGCCTGACGATGCCCGGTCTCACGCCCAAGGGCCACGGCCGTTCGGTCATCTTCGAACGCGTCGACGGGCGCTGGAAGGAGTTCCAGGTCCTGGGTGGACGGTGGGGCTACAACTGGGCGCACTTCCGCATCGCCGGACAGGACTTCCTGGCCTACGCGGACCACGTCACGCCCAGCGTCGTCTACCGCTGGGACGGCGAGTCCTTCATCCCGTACCAGACCTTCGCGGAGAAGTTCGGCCGGAGCTTCCTGCACTTCTCGCAGGACGGCGAGGAGTGGCTGGCCTTCGCGTGCATCAACGGCGACTCGACGCTCTACCGCTGGAACGGTGAGCTCTTCGAGCCGCACCAGTCACTCGGTGGCCTCGGTGGCCGTGAGTTCACGCTCTTCCGCCACGGGGGCGGCCTGTTCCTCGTCCGCGTCTGCTTCATCGAGGGCAGGCCGCCCGTCGCCAGGACCGACCTGATGTCGCAGCTCTACAAGTGGGCCGACGGGAAGTTCGAGGTGGTCGAGGAGTTCCCCACCTTCGGCGGCACGGACGCGGGCTTCTTCGAAGCCGGCGGGAAGACCTTCCTGGTCGTCGCCAACAGCCTCACCCCGGACGTGCGGTTCCGCCAGGACAGCGTCGTCTACGAGCTCTCACTCGACAACGCCTGACCCAGAAGGACGATTCGATGCGATACCAGCCCAACCCGCACTTCATGAAGCTGTTCGAGATGTTCACCTCCGCCCCAGACAGCATCGGGCACACCCTGCAGCGGCGGCTGGGCGACGCCCACTCCGACGCCCCGTTGCTGCTCGCGACCGGCACCGACCTGGTGCTGTTCCCCGGCGGCGGGCGCCCGCCCACGTCGGTCGACTTCCGCAAGGGCACCAGGGGGTTCTTCGAGATCACCGCGGTCTCGCACCTCGGCCTCGCGGTCCCCTACCTGGCCAGGCTGCGCGAGCTCGGCGACTTCGGCTGCAAGAAGACCGCCAGGGAGCTCATCGCGCAGTGCCGCGTCGTCCAGGACTTCAACAGCGTCTCGTACTGGCGTGACGAGGTCGCGGTCAGCGCGTGGCGCGGGCACGAGGAGAAGATCACCGACCTCGTCGACTACACCTGCGCGACCACCGCGGACTACCTGGAACGCGCGATCGGCGACCCGAAGCTGCTGAACTTCGAGTACCTGCGGGCGAACCTGATCGAGGGCGACGGACCGGACGCGGTGCCCGTGTCGTTCAACGACATGATGGCGGCCACCTTCGCCCTGTCGGCACTGGACTCGCTGCACCGCAGCCTGAAGTGGCTGCACGAGCAGTCCGTCGACTGGGCCAGGCTGATGGTGATCGTCGCCGGTGGCGCCGGACGTCCGAGCGCAGGGCTGACGTGGCAGAGCAACAACCTGTGCCCGCTGCTGTACGAAGCCTCCGGCCACCGGCTCGACCCGGCCAAGGTGATCATCGCGCCGTCCGCCCCGACCGTCGAGCCCGAGCAGCTCGCCGACCGCGAGTTCTCCGCCAGGGCGGAGGCGCAGTACCGCAAGTTCTGGTACGGCTGCCTGTCGTCGGCGGAGATGAGCCGGGTGATCTGGCCGGGCTACCCGGCGTTCGAGAAGCGCATCGACCAGGTGCCGGTGGTCGACGCCGACACCAGGGTGGTCGACGCCATGCCGCGCGTCCGGTCCGTCGACGACAAGCGGGCGATCGTGACCAGGCTGCGCTACGTCATGGAGGACCCCGGCGCGCAGATCGCGACCGCCGGCATGCAGTTCGTGCTGGACCAGCTGAGCGCCAACGGGAACCGGCCGGAGCTCGTCGAGCTCCCCGGCTTCACCCACATCACCTACCCGGTGGCGTCGCGGAGGTAGGGCACCGCGACAGCCCTGGTCCGGAGAGGACCAGGGCCGTCGCGGCGGGGTCAGCGCGAGGGGACCTGCTCGGAGTAGCACGCCTCGACCTCGTCGGCGAACGCCTCGACCACCACCCCGCGTTTGATCTTCAGCGAGGGCGTCAGGTAGCCGTTCTCCGCGGTGAACTCCGCCGACAGGACGCGGAACCTGCGGATCGACTCCGCCTGGGACACCGCGGCGTTCCCGAGGTCGACGGCCTCCTGGAGGTCGGCGCGCAGGTCGGGGTCGTCGCGCAGGTCGGCCACGGTCGCCTCGGCCGGCTTGCCCCTGTTCCGCTTCCACAGCTCGAACTGCTGGGGATCGACGGTGAGCAGCGCGGCCACGTACCGGCGGCCGTCGCCCACCACGACCGCGTTGCCCACCAGCGGGTGGCTGTTGACGCGGTCCTCCATGATGCCGGGGGAGACGTTCTTGCCGCCACTGGTCACCAGGATGTCCTTGCTGCGCCCGGTGATGACGAGGTAGCCGCCGTCGTCGACCCGGCCGAGGTCGCCGGTGGTGAACCACCCGTCCGCGAAGGACTCCCGGGTCGCCTCCTCGTTGTTCCAGTAGCCCTGGAACACGGTCGGTCCCTTGATCAGCACCTCGCCGGCCTCGGAGATCCGGATCGACATGCCGGGCAGCGGCCGTCCCGCCGTGCCGGGCCGGAACGCGTCAGGGGTGTTGAGGGTGGCGGTCGAGGTGGTCTCGGTCAGCCCGTAGCCCTCCAGCACGGTGATGCCCGCGGAGTGGAAGAAGTGGACGAGCCTCGGCGAGAGCGCGGCGCCGCCCGACAGGACGTACCGGCAGCGGCCACCGAGGACCTCGCGCAGCCTGCGGTACACGAGCCGGTCGAAGACGGCGTGCCGCGCGCGCAGCAGGGGTCCCGGCGAAGCGGACGACGAGTGCGCGACGGCCGTGTCCTCCGCGGCGTCGAACACCTTCCCCTTGCCGCTGCCGTGGGCCTTCTGCCGGGCACCGTGGTAGATCTTCTCCAGCACGTACGGGACGGCGAGGACGAACGTCGGGCGGAACGTGGCGAGGTCGGCCACCGCGTCGCGGACGTGCGAGGTGTGGCCCAGGGTGACCCCCGCCGACACCGCGCCGATCTGGAGCATCCTGCCGACGACGTGCGCCAGTGGCAGGAACAGCAGGGTGGACGCGGCCTCCGCGCCGTCCGCCTTGAACAGCGGCTGCAGCATCTCCACCGTGTGCCGCGCCTCGGCGAGGAAGTTCGAGTGGGTCAGCACGCATCCCTTGGGGCGTCCGGTGGTGCCCGACGTGTAGATGATCGTGGCGACCTCGGAGTTCTCCGTCGCCGCCCGGTTGGCCAGGACGTCCTGCGCGGGAACCGCGGAACCGGTCTTCGCCAGCTCTCCGGCCGCGTCCTCGATCCGCCACACGGGGGCGTCGCGCCCGGCCTTGGCGAACGCGCCGCGCGTCAGGCGCTCGTGCTGCTCGGTCTCCACGATCGCCGCGCTCGCCCCGGAGTCGGCGACGATCCAGTCCACCTGTTCCTCGGAGGAGGTGACGTAGACCGGCACGGAGATCGCGCGGGCCGCCCAGAGGGCGAAGTCGAACAACGTCCACTCGTAGCGGGTCGACGACAGGATCACCACCCGGTCGCCGGGGCGCACCCCGGACGCGACGAGACCTCGCGCCACCCGCACGACCTCGTCCCGGAACTCGCGGGCGGTCACGGGGGTCCAGCCCGCTCGCGTCTTGCGGCGGAACGCGACGGACGCCGGGCTCCGCTGGGCGTTGAGGTGCACGAACTCGGCCAGGCCGCCGGTGGCCTGCTCGGTGGGCAGCGGAGCGGTGGCGACCTCGCGCATGGGAACTCCTGGTGTGAGAGCCGGTGCCCGAGGTGTTCGAAAGCAACCGGCTCGCGACCCGTCATGTGAACGACGGGCGAAGTCCGCGCCGGATACCCGAATGCGAACGCGAGCGGTGGCGGAAGATATTCGAGAAACGGGCCGGGACGTAACGGCAGAATATTAACGGCCATGATCGGGTGATGCGCGTCACTGTGGCGGCGATGCGCGAATGCGAATTCCTGGACAGGTGTTGTGAGCTGCTCTTTTGCTTGAGGTCGGGTGCGGTTTCCCGGACGGGGGCCTGGTGGGGAGCGCTGTGTGATCTCATTTGGTGGCTCAAATGCATCGGTCGTTGATGTAAATGTGCCTCCGTAGGTCGCGGGGGGAGAGGGGGAATGCTTTTGGAATGCCGCCCCGGTGGCGGGTCGCACTCTGGGGGACGGATCGCGGCTGTGGCGGGAGCGTGCGGGAAGATGATGTTGAAAAAGCTTGTTTGTGCAGGTTGACGTGGTGGCGAGCGTTGATCTTGCGCGTGTCGTGCGTCCGTTTGGCCGCGTCCGTCGAGCGGACGTCATATAACGAGACAATCACAGATGCATGGTGTGGACAACTTTTCAGGTGCCCTTTCGTTCATGTTGTTCGGGTCCGTTGGACGTGTCTCAACAGGGTTCTCCGGCTCGCGCGGACAGGGCTTCGACAGCATTTGAGCTGATCATGGGACGTCTGGGCGGTCCGTGCGGCGCCGTTTCGGTGGGCCTCGCCCGGAAATGCATCGGTGACCAATGCGTTCGCGAGGTGGTCCGATTCGCGGCGAGCCGGTCCGGGCGGGTTGTTTCCTTGGTTATGGTTGACGTGCTCCGCGACCCGCAGTCGTGTCCATTCCGGGAGTCCGGCGACTTCGACCTGGTTCACGCGGCGCGAATCTGCTTATCCGAACGTTCTCGCGTTCGTCCTTGCACACAGTCAGGCCCTGGTCCCGTGGAGGCGTGTCGTGGTTCACCTGTTCTGCTCCGCTCCGGCGGCGGCACCGCTGGGCGGGTGCCCGCGATGAGCGGTGACGTGACCACGGACGACGCGCGGCTGCTCGTGCTCCCGGTCGACGACCGGGACCACCTGGGCCTGCGGGTGTTCGACCCGGCCGCGCAGGACGACAGGGCGCCGGTCGTCCTCGTCGTCCCCGCGATGGGGATCGTCGCCACCTACTACGACCCGCTGGCGCGCGGCGTGGCCGCTACCGGCTCCCCGGTCGTCGTCTGCGACCTGCGCGGTCACGGCGGCAGCACGCCCGGTGTCTCCCGCGCGTCCCGGTTCGGGCAGCAGGAGCTGGTGGCGGTCGACCTCCCGGCGGCGGTCGCGGTGACGCGGCGGGAGTTCCCCGGCAGGCCCGTCGTGCTGCTCGGCCACAGCATCGGCGGACAGCTCGGCGCCGCCTACCTAGGCAGGCCGGAGGCGGACGTCGACGGGCTCGCCCTGATCGCGTCCGGCACCCCCCACCACCGCGTCTACCCGCGGCTGCGGGGCCTGCGGGTGCTGCTGGGCACCCAGACCGCCGCCCTGCTGGGCAGGGCGTGGGGTTACTTCCCCGGTGACAGGGTCGGGTTCGGGGGCAGGGAGTCCGCCCGCGTCATCACCGACTGGGCGCGGTTCGCGCGCACCGGCCGCTTCGCCCCCGCCGGCGCCGACCTCGACTACGAGCAGGCCATGTCGCGTGTGGACCTGCCGGTGCTCGTCGTGTCCGTCGAGGGCGACCTCATGCACACGCCCGCCGCGATGGACGAGCTGACCGGGAAGCTCGCGAGCAAGCGGGTCACCCGGCTCCGCTACACCGCGGCGGACGCGGGGCAGAAGCTCGACCGGTACCGCTGGGTCCGCGTCCCCGGCCCGCTGCCGGGGTGGCTGCGGGACTGGTGGCGCGACGTCTCGGACGACGAGGGGGCACAGTCGTGAGCACGGCTGACGGCAAGGCGTCCGACCCGCTGGCCGCGGTGCACGGGCAGGCGGGGGAGTGGGCCGCGCTGCCGCTCGCCGAGAAGCGCGACCTCCTCGCGCGGATGCGGGAGCGCGTCGCGCGCGTGGCACCGGAGTGGGTGCGGTTGTCCTGCGAGGGCAAGGGAATCCCGCTCGGGTCGACGCTGGAGAGCGAGGAGTGGCTGGCCGGCCCTTACGCCGTGCTCGGCTACCTCGGCGCCCTGGAGCGCACCGTGGCCGTCCTCGCCGACGGCGGTGACCCGCTGGAGCGGGTGCGCGTCCGGCAGCGCCCGGACGGCAGGCTCGCCTTGCGCGTGCTGCCCCACGACCTGTCCGACCGGTTGCTGCTCAACGGTTTCGGCGCCGAGATGTGGACCACGCCCGGTGTCACGCGCACCGAGCTGCGGGAGAGCGTCGCCCGGCGGCTGCGCGCACGCGAGGTCACCGGGGGCGCGGCGCTCGTGCTCGGGGCCGGCAACGTGTCGGCCACCGCGCCGCTCGACGTGCTGTACAAGCTCTACTACGACAACGCGGTCTCGGTCTGCAAGCTCAGCCCGGTCAACGGCTACCTCAAGCCGGTGCTGGAGGACGTCTTCGCGCCGTTCGTCGAACGAGGGTTCGTCGCCTTCGCCTCCGGCGGCGCCGACGTCGGCGCGCGGCTCGTGACCGACGACCGGACCGCCACCGTGCACATCACGGGTAGCCGCGCCGCCCACGACCGCATCGTGTTCGGTGACGCCGCACCGGGTGCCGGCCGCGCCCCGTTGCTGAGCAAGCCCATCACCAGCGAGCTGGGCGGGGTCGGCGCCACCGTCGTCCTGCCCGGCCCGTGGACCGCGGCCGACCTGAGGTACCAGGCGTGGCACACCGCCACCCAGAAGCTGAACAACAGCGGGTTCAACTGCACGGCCTCGCAGGTCGTGGTGCTGCCCGCCGACTGGGAGCACGCCGACGTCTTCGTCGCCGAGCTGCGCGCCGCCCTGCGTGCCGCGCCGTCGCGCCCCGGCTACTACCCCGGGACGGACGACCGCCTGGACGCGGCGCTCGCCGCGCATCCCGGCGCGGAGGACCTGGGCACCGGCTGCCGGAGGCTGTTCATCCCCGCCCTCGACCCGGACGCCGCGGCGGAACCGTTGTTCCGGGAGGAGTTCTTCGCTCCCGTGCAGGGTGTCGTGCGACTGCCCGGCACGCCGCCGGAGTACCTGCGCTCCGTCGTCGACTTCTGCAACACGACGCTGGACGGCACGCTCGGCGTCAACCTCGTCGTCCACCCGAGGACCCGCGCGGCGATGGGCGCCAGGTTCGACGAGACCCTGGTGGCACTGCGCTTCGGCGCCATCGCGGTCAACACGTGGACCTCGCTCGGCTACATCACGCCGAGGGTCGGCTGGGGCGCGTTCCCCGGCCACGACCTGCACGACGCGGGCAGCGGCGTCGGCCGCACCCACAACGCGCTGCTCGTCGACCACGTCGAGCGCACCGTCCTGACCGGCCCGTTCCGCCCGGCACCCCGGTCGCTGCTGCACGGCGAGGCGGCGGTCATGCCGTTGCCGCCGTGGTTCCTGAACAACGCCACCGGACAGCGCACGGCCCGCCTGCTCACCCGGTTCGCCGCAGAACCGGGGCCCCTGCGGCTCGCGGCCGTGGCTCTGTCCGCGGTCAGGCCCTGACCCCACCGACGCACGCCCGCTCTTCCCGAGGCGGCCCCGAAAGGATTCCTGTGGACCACGTCAACCACTTCGACACCAAGGCGACGTACTGGATCATGCGCGCCGAGTACCTCGTCGGGTTCATCGTGTGCGCGGTGCTGATGCTGACGCACCTGGGCGACATCCGGTGGTGGGCCGCCATCGTGCTGTTCTTCTCGATCGACGTCATCGGCTACTACCCCGGCGCGATCGCGTTCAAGCGCGCCGGCGGCGGGCCGATCCACAAGGCGTACTACGTCCTCTACAACACGATGCACAACTGGTTCGCGGCCGCGGCCATCGTCGGTGTGTGGATCCTGGTCGCGGGCCCGGAGTGGGCCCTGCTCGCCATCCCGCTGCACCTGTGCGCCGACCGCGGCCTGCTGGGCAACACGCTCAAGCCGTTCAGCATCGCCTTCGAGCCCGAGCCGCTGCCCGCGTTCCAGGCGTTCATGGCCCAGGTGACCGGGCAGCGCCCGCAGCGCCAGGTGCGCGTCGACCGGGCGGAGCCGAAGGTCGCCGCGTCGTGATCACCGCGGAGGACGAGGAGATCCTGACGTCGCTGCGGAAGTACGGCGACCACCCGAGCGGGTTCCTGGCCTACAACCAGGACACCAGCCATTTCCGCGGCGAACGCGTGCCCGGCACCGTCGCCTACCGGGTGCGGGGCCGGCACGTCGTGCAGCTGTGCGGTCCTCTCACGCACGAGGAGCACAAGGCCGCCCTGCTGGCCGAGTTCCGCGCGTGGGCCGCACGCGAGCGGCTGCGGATCTGCACCGTGCAGCTGTCGAGGAGCGACGCCGGCCTCTACGCGGAGGAAGGCTTCGTGGTCAACCAGCTCGGCCGCTCCTACAGCGTCGACCTGGAACGGTTCACGATGCGCGGCGGCCCGCTGGCCAAGGTCCGGCAGAACATCGCCCGCGCCAAGCGGGACGGCGTCACCGTCGAGGAGAGCACCGGGCAGGACGACGCGCTCGCGGCGATCGACGCCCGGTGGCTGCGCGCCAAGGGCCGCCACGTCAAGGAGCTCGACTTCATGATCGGCGAGCGGGGCGGCAGGGGCGCCGCCCACCGCCGGGTCTTCGTGGCGAGCGTCGCCGGCCGCCCGATCGCCTACATCTCCTACTCCCCGGCGTTCGGCAGCAGGCCGGGGTGGCTCTACGACCTGACCCGCCGCGACCCCGGCGCACCCGTCGGGACGATCGAGCTGGTCAACGTCACCGCCCTGCTCCGGTTCCAGGAGGAGGGCGCGGGCTGGCTGCACCTCGGCCACACGCCGTTCGCCGGTCTGGCCGCCGGAAACGAGCTGCCGGGAGCGTCCAGCAAGGTCGTCTCCCGCGTCACCGGTGTGATCGCCGAGCACGGCAAGGCGGTCTACCCCGCCCGCACCCAGGAAGCGTTCAAGCGCAAGTGGGCGCCGCACGTCGTCGAGCCGGAGTACGTCGCCTTCGAGGGCGGCGTCTCCCTCTCCGCGCTGTGGAACCTGCTCCGGCTCACCAGAGCCGTCTGACATCCCATCTCGAGGAAGAAACACCGATGGACAACACGATCAGGCCCGAAGTCGACTGGGACAACACCGTTCCCGTGCTCGAAGGGGCCAGGACCCTCGAACTGACGCCGGAGAACTGCGACCTGCAGTACTGGCTGGACGAGGTCGCGGGCAGGCTGCTGCGCCGCATCCCCACCGGCCACACGCCCGGCGCCGACGTCCCCGAGCAGGTGCTCAAGCCCGGCCCGCTGCGCGACGCGCTCATCGAGGAGTTCGCCTTCCGCTCGATCGCGGAGGAGAAGGTCGCCCGCGCGCTCGGCCACCTGGTCGCCCTCGCGCCGGACCGCATCACCACCGAGTTCTTCGCCACCCAGCTGCTCGACGAGGCCCGGCACGCCCGCGTGTTCCGCGACCACCTCGCCGAGATCGGCATCCCCGAGGCCGAGATCGACAGCACCATCACCGCGGTGGCGGGCAAGCCGATCGAGTCCGTGCTCGACCCGCTGGAGGACTTCGGCCTGACCGTGATCCGCGACCAGCGCGACTTCTACGGCGGCGTCATCATCCTCACCGTCCTCGTCGAGGGCGTGCTCGCGCCGTTCGGCGAGCTGAGCGAGCGCAAGTGGGCCGAGCTGGACCCGGCGGGCGCCGAGATCGAGCGCGGCGCGGGCATGGACGAGATCCGCCACCTCTCCGTGGGCAGCAGCGTGGTCAAGCGCCACCTGCAGGAGCAGCCCGGCGAGCGGGGACGCATCCTCGAGCTGATCGGCCGCGGCCGCGCGATGTGGGAGAACCTCCCGATGCAGCCGGTGCTGTTCCAGCGCGAGAGCCTGTTCCAGCAGGGCCTGGAGGAGTGGGGCCACCTGATCCCGGACTACGAGGTCTGGCCGGGCCGCAAGCTCGTCGACACCAGCGCCGAGGAGCGCATGGTCACGGCCGCCACCTGGTCCCAGGAGACGCAGGACATCCGCCTGCGCTACATGGGCCTCCTCTGAACGACCTCCTGCGAACAGAACCAGTGAAGACGTGAAGACATATCCTTCGTACATCGCGGGACAGGACGTCCCGACCGACAAGTGGATCTACACGATCCGCGCGTCCAGCCTGTTCGCGGACGCGTTCAGCGCCATCAGGCTGAAGCGCGAGCTGGCCGGTGCCGGTGAACCCGACACCACCGACGAGCGCATCGTCGGCCGCGTCGCGCTGACCTCCGCCGAGCAGTGCCGGCAGGCGCTGCGGGCCGCCCGTGCCGCGCAGCCCGCGTGGGCGGCGATGCCGCTGGAGACCAGGCTCCGGTTCGGCCGGCTCTTCCACGAGCGGGCCATCGCCCGCCGGGAGGAGTTCATCGAGGTCCTCGTCGCCGAGGGCCACCCCCGCAGGCTCTCCGAGTGGGAGGTCGCGGGTGTCATCCAGGGCACGGCCCCGGAGACGCTCGCCGTCAACGCGCGGATGATGGAGCAGCGGGAGCACATCGGCGACCGGGAGGTCCGCCTGGTCCGCAAGCCGGACGGCGTCGTGTGCCTGAGCCCGCCGCAGAACGCGGCGGCCTCCAACTCGCTGCTCGGCGTGCCGGCCCTCATCGCGGGCAACAGCCTCGTGGTGAAGGCGCCGCGCAGCGCCCCCTACGGCGTGGCCTGGGCGTGGCGCGAGCTCGTCGTGCCGTCGTTGCAGGACGTCGGCGCTCCCGACGGCGTGCTGAACATCGTCTGCGGCGTGCCGAACGTGCTGCTCGACCAGTGGCTCGCCAGCGACGACGTCGACGACATCATGTACTTCGGCGGCAGCGAGCGCGGCATCGAGATCGGCAAGCGCTGCGTCGAGCACGGCAAGAAGTCGGTGCTGGAGCTCGCGGGCAACGACGGTGTGCTGGTCTGGGAGGACGCCGACCTCGGCAACGCGGCGCAGGCCGTCGCGGAGTGCTTCTACGGCTCCAGCCAGATCTGCATGGTGCCCAAGTACGTCATCGCCCACCCGCGGATCGCCGACGAGTTCATCGAGCGGGTCAAGACGATCGTCGCCGAGATCCGGCCGGGCCGGCCGGAGGACCCCGACGTGCTCCTCTCTCCGGTGTTGCGCACCACCGAGTTCTTCAGCGTCCTCGACGAGGCGGTGGCCGCGGGCGCCGAGCTGGTGCACGGCGGCCAGCGCATCGCGGAGGACGGCACCCCCGACTCGTCCGGCGTGTTCCTGCAGCCCACCCTCGTGCGGGTCGACGGCTACGACAGCGCGGACAAGCTGCGGGCGGTGCGCAGCGAGACGTTCTACCCGCTGCTGTCCATCGTCGTGCCCGGGGTGGACGTGCCCGGTGACGCGTTCGGCGAGGCGCTGCGGTTCATGAACGGCAACCCCTACGGGCTGCGCAACTCGCTGTGGTCGGAGGACTCCGCGCTCGTCGAGCGGTTCTGCGCCGAGCTGAGCTCCGGCGGCATCCTCAAGGTCAACGACAGCCACCTCGGCTTCGTGCCCGGCCTGCCCACGCACGGCGGCACCGGGCTGTCCGGCGGTCCGTTCGGCGAGGTCAACTTCCCGATGCTGCGGACCAGCCACCTGCAGGCGATCTCCATCGCCACGAACGTGTCCCCGCGTTCGCGGGTGTTCGAGAGCGCGCTGCCGCCCGCCGGAACCCCCGAGGTCGCGCTGTGAAGTTCCTGCGGCGCGAGTACGACACCCTGGAAGCACTGCTTCCCGGACTGGACAAGGCGTTGAGCGCGGTGCCGCTCAGCGAGCTGGAGCGGCGCGGCGGTCCCGGCATCGCCGCGTTCCGCGAGGCGGGCGGGGCCGGGCTGCTGGTGCCGTCCGAGCACGGCGGCATCGGCGCCGGCGCACGCGACGCGGTGCGCTGCACGCGTGCCATCGCCACCCGGTCGCCGTCCGTGGCCGTCGCGGCCACGATGCACAACTTCTCGGTGGCCAGCCTGGTGACGCTCAACGCCACCAGCACCGGCTTCGAGTGGCTGCTGCTCGACGCGGTCGCCCGCGACCGGCGGATGATGAGCAGCGCGTTCGCCGAGGGGCGCACGGGCCAGGGCGTGCTGACGCCCACGATGTCCGCGCGCCGCACCGAGGGCGGCTGGCTGGTCTCCGGCAGCAAGAAGCCGTGCAGCCTGTCCGCCTCGATGGACCTCATCACGGCGAGCGTGGCGCTGACGGAGGACGACGGCACGAGCAGCCTCGGCATCGCCGTCATCCCGGCCGCCACCGAGGGCATCACGGTGCGGCCGTTCTGGAACTCGCTCGTGCTCGCGGGTGCGGAGAGCGACGAGGTGGTGCTCGCCGACGTGCTGGTGCCGGACGAGCTGATGATCAAGCCGGTGCTCGACCCGGAGACGAACCTCGACGACCTGAACACCACCGGGCTCGTGTGGTTCACGCTGCTGGTCTCCGCCGTCTACCTCGGCACGGCCAGCGCGCTGGTGGACCGGCTGCTCGAGTCCGGTCGCGGCGACACCGCGACGCGCGTCGACGTGGTGACGGACCTGGAGGCGAGCGCGCTCGCGCTCGACCGGGTCGCCTGGACCGTCGACTCCGGCCAGTCGGGCAACGACGTCCTGGCCGAGGCGCTCACCACCCGGTACGCCATGCAGCGCACGATCCGGCGGGTCGTCGGCACGACCGTCGAGCTGCTCGGCGGCATGGCCTTCGTGTCGTCGCCGGACGTCAGCCTCCTCGCGGCCAGCGTGCACGCGCTGGCGTTCCACCCGCCGGGGAGGACGTCCACGGCGGCCTCCCTCGAGCGCTACCACGCGGGACACCCGCTCCGCATCGACTAGGGACGGGCACCCCTCCCTTCGTTACCGAATCCTGGAACCAATGACCTCCACACAGTCAGCGCTCCCGTCGGAGCGCGAGCTCCTCGACGCCTTCCGCACCCACCTGAGCCGCGGCCGCGCCTCGCTCGGCGAGATGTTCGGCGGCTTCTGGGAGACCGCGTCCAGCGGTGCCTCCGTGCACACCTCCGACGGGCAGCGGTTCGTCAACTGCGCCGGCTACGGCGTGTTCATCCTCGGCGGCACCCACCCGCACGTCACCGAGGCCGTCGCGACCCAGGTGCGCACCAACCCCGTCGCCACCCGGCTCCTGCTCGAACCGGTGAGCGCCGCCGCCGCGAAGACCCTCGTCGACGTGTGCCCGCCGGGACTCACCAAGGTCCACTTCGTCGGCTCCGGCACCGAGGCCACCGAGACCGCCATCAAGATGGCGCGCGCCAACGGCAGGCGGCGGCTCATCACCACCGTCAACGGCTACCACGGCAAGACCCTCGGGGCGCTCAGCGTCACGGCCCGCGAGATCTACCAGAACTCCTTCACACCGCTGCTTCCCGACGTCACCGCCGTGCCGTTCGGCGACGTCGAGGCGATGGAGGCGGCGCTGCGCGACGGCCCGCCCGCGTGCATCATCGTCGAGCCGGTGCAGGGCGAGGGAGGCGTCGTGTTCCCGCCGGAGGGGTACCTCACCGCGCTCGGTGAGCTGCGCACCCGCTACGGCGCGTTCCTGGTCGTCGACGAGATCCTCACCGGGCTCGGCAGGCTCGGGCGCTGGTGGGGCCACGGCACCGAGACCGTCACCCCGGACGTGATGCTGGTCGGCAAGGGCCTGTCCGGCGGTGTCGTGCCGGTGGCCGCCGCCGTCGCGACGGCCGAGGCGTACGCGCCGTTCGACAAGGACCCGTTCCTGCACACCTCCACGTTCTCCGCGGCGCCGATCGCGGTCGCCGCCGCGAAGGCCGCGATCGAGGCGATCGTCATGGAGGACGCCGTCGCGAAGGCCGCGAAGATCGGCGCGGAGCTCAAGCGGCGCGTCAGCGACTCCGCCGGGCGCCACTGCCCGCACCTCGTCACCGAGGTCCGCGGCGAGGGCCTGCTCGTCGGCGTGGAGATGGCGGACCCCGGCCTGGCAGGCGAGCTGGTGCTGGAGCTCATCGACGGGCGCGTGCTCGTCAACCACTCGATGAACAACTCACGGGTCCTGCGTCTGACGCCGCCCGCCACGATCTCGGCGGACGACCTCGACCAGGTGACCACAGGCTTCGACAGCGCGTTTTCCGTGCTCGCCGGGCGTTTCCCGGCGAGCCGGTGAGGAGGGACGCCATGCAGATCGTGCGGATCGACGGCATCGTGCCGGGCCGGCAGGCCACCGAGGTGTACGAGACCGTCATCGACTTCGGCCGCTACGTCGAGCTCGTCGAGACGGTGCGCGAGATCGAGATCGAGCCCGCCGCGGCGGACGGTTCGGTCGTGAGCCACTGGGCGGTGAACTTCCGCAACGGCATCCTGCGCTGGACCGAGCTCGACGAGTTCGACCGGGACGGCCTCGTCAGCCGCTTCACCCAGACCGCGGGCGACTTCGAGACCTTCGCGGGCGAGTGGCGGGTGAGCCAGGAGGGCGACGACGTGGCCGTCTCCTTCCACGCCGAGTTCGACTTCGGCGTGCCGACCCTGGCGAGCATCATCGACCCGGTCGCGATCCGCGTGCTGACCGAGTCCATGAAGGACATCCTCACCGGGCTCTTCGACGGCACCGTCGAGTTCCTGCCGCCGAGGCTCCCGGCCGGCGTCCGGTGAGCACCGCCGGGCACGACTACGACGTGCTCGTCGTCGGGTCGGGGTTCAGCGGCGCGGTGACGGCGCTGCGGCTGACCGAGAAGGGCTACCGGGTCGGTGTGCTGGAAGCCGGGTGGCGCTTCGCGGACTCGGACTTCCCGAAGAGCTCGTGGCACCTGCGGAAGTACCTGTTCGCGCCGAAGCTCGGGCTGCGCGGGTTCCAGCGCATGAGCAAGCTGGGCCCGCTCATCGTGCCCACGGGCGCCGGTGTCGGCGGTGGCTCACTGGTCTTCGCGAACACGCTCTACGAGCCGGGGCAGGGCTTCTACGACGACCCGGCCTGGTCCGGCATCACGGACTGGCGCGACGAGCTGGCGCCGCACCTCGACCAGGCGCGGCGCATGCTCGGCTCGGCGGTGAACCCGACGACGACACCCACCGACCGGGCCGTGCGCGCGGTCGCCGAGGAGATGGGCGCCGGCGCCACGTTCCGGCCGCTGCCCGTGGCCGTCCACTTCGGACCGCCGCGGGAGGTGGACGACCCGTACTTCGGGGGGACGGGACCGAAGCGCTCCGGCTGCCGGGAGTGCGGCGAGTGCCTGACCGGCTGCCGGTACGGCGCGAAGAACACGGTCGTCAAGAACTACCTGTACCTGGCGGAGAAGGCGGGCGCGGAGGTCCTCGCGCAGACCACCGTCCGCTCGGTCCGCCCGCTCGACGGGACCGGCGCCGCCGGGTACGCCGTGCACACCGTGCGGACCGGGGCGTGGTTCCCCGGCCGGACGGCGAAGGTGCTCACCGCGCAGCAGGTCGTGTTCGCGGCGGGCGCTCTCGGCACGCAGCGGCTGCTGCACCGGCTGGTGCGGGAAGGCGCGCTCACCGAGGTCTCGCCGAAGCTCGGCAGCCTCACCAGGGCGCCCTCCGACCTGCTGGCCGCCGTCGCCCCGAAGGTGACGGAGGACGACTACAGCACCGGTGTGGCCGCCACGTCGGCGTTCCGCCCCGACGAGGACACCCTCGTCCAGGCGGGTCGCTACGGCCGCGGCTCGAACTCGATGGGTCTCGCCACGACGCCGTTCGTCGACGCGGTGGGCACGGCGCCGCGCTGGCTGCGCTGGCTCGGCCAGGTCGTGCGGCACCCGCGCACCGCCGCGCGGTTCCTGAACGTCCGCCGGTGGTCCGAGCGGTCGATCATCGTGTTCGTGGTGCGCCGCGGCGCGGGCACGCTGACCGTGTCGCCGAAGGCGCGGGGAGGGCTCACCGCCCGCCCCGACCCCGGTGCGCTGCCCACCGTCACCTCCGAGCTGGTCGGCGACGTCGTGCGCAGGACCGCCGCGCGGATCGGCGGCGTTCCGGCCGGCACCCTGCCGGGACTGGCGCACGTGCCGGTGGTCCTGCCGTTCGTCGGCGGCTGCCCGATCGGCGAGACGCCCGAGACCGGTGTCGTCGACCCCTACCACCGGCTGCACGGGTACACCGGTCTGCACGTCGTCGACGGCTCGACCGTCACGGCCGACGCGGGCGTGAACCCGTCGCTCACCATCACCGCGCAGGCCGAGCGCGCCATGGCGTTCTGGCCCAACCGCGGTGAGACCGACCAGCGGCCCGCGCAGGGGACCGGCTACCGGCGGGTCGAGCCGGTGCCCCCCGCGAAGCCGGTCGTCCCGCCGCACGCGCCCGGCGCGCTGCGCTGGTCCCGCCCCGCCGATCAGAAGTCGTCCGTTGCCCAGAAAGGGAGTTGAGTGACCGCGAGCCCAGTGTTGCGCGCCGAGGGAGTGAGCCGGGAGTTCGGCCGCGGCGAGACCGTGACGAAGGTGCTGCACGACTGCCACCTCGAGGTGTACGCGGGGCAGACCGTGGCCATCGTCGGCAAGAGTGGCAGCGGCAAGTCCACGTTCGCCAACTGCCTGTCCGGCCTGGACCGGCCCACCGGCGGCCGGATCACCCTGCTCGGCCAGGACCTCGCCGAGCTGGACGAGCCCCGGATGGCGCGGATGCGGGCCGAGCACATCGGGTTCGTGCTGCAGAAGGACAACCTGGTCCCGACGCTCACCCTGGAGGAGAACGTCGCGGCCCCGCTGATCATGTCCGGGGTGAAGCTCTCGGCGGCGCTGGAACGGGCGCGGGCCGCACTGGCGGAGGTCGGTCTCACGCACCGGGCCCGCAGCTGGCCGGGGCAGGTCTCCGGCGGCGAGGCGCAGCGCGCCGCGGTGGCCAGGGCGTGCGTGAGCGAACCCGCGATCGTCTTCGCCGACGAGCCGACCGGCGCGCTGGACGAGGAGAACGGCCTGCGCGTGCAGGAACTGCTGCGCGCGATGGTGAAGGAACGCGGCGCGGCCACCGTGATCATCACGCACGACCTGGACCTGGCGGCGGGCGCCGACGTCGTCGCCACCATGACGGCGGGCACGCTGCGCGCGGCGGGACGGGTCTTCTGATGGCCCTGGACGCGACCATGCTGGTGTCCCGCTCCCTCATGCGGAGCTGGTACTTCCGGCCTGCCAGGCTGGCCGCGGCGATCGCCGCGGGCATCGCGGGCGTGCTGCTGACCACCGCGGTGCTGGTCGTCTACTTCGCCGTCTACGACGCCCTGCGGGGAGCGCCGATCACGGCCGTGCGCGACGAGGTCGTCGCCGTGGAGGCCAGTGCCCCCGCCGGCCTGGCGCCGTCGGTCGTCGACGAGGTCGGGCAGCGGACCGGCCTGCCGACGACCTCGATGCTCGTGGTCAGCGCCAGCCGCCTGCAGGACGACGGCACCACCACGCCGATGCTGGTGTTCGGTGTCGAGCCGGAGCTGGGTGACTTCGTCGACGACGACCTCGCCGAGCAGACCCGCGAGCACCCGCTCGGTCCCGGCGAGGTGTACCTGGCCGCCGCGTGGGCCGACCAACGCGGCGTCAAGGCGGGGGACGAGATCCGCGTCGGCGGCACGACCGACGTGCGGACGTGGAAGGTCGCCGCGATCCTGCGCGGCGAGGTCGCCAACCGCGGCTCGGTGATCATCGCGCCCCGCCCCGTCGTCGCGGAGGCGTTCGGGCGCGGCGAGTTCACCGACGTGGTCCTGGTCGACCAGCGCGGCCAGGACCGGGCCCGCGTGGTCGCCGACGCCACGGCCGCCGTCGACGGCGCGGCCGCGGTGAAGGACCCGAAGGACCTGCTGTCCGGGTACCGCAAGTCGTTCCAGACGTTCCTGACCATCCTCGCCATGTTCGCGGTCATCGCCGTGCTCACCGCGGGGGTCGTGCTGTACCTGACCTGGCGGCTCGCGCTGGACGACGCCCGCCCGGCGCTCGCGCGGATGCGCCTGACCGGGGTGCGCACGTCGCACCTGATGGCGGGCTCGGCCGCGGTGATGGTGCCGATCCTGCTGGTCAGCTACGCGATCGGCGTCGTGCTCGGCGTGCTCGTCGGCAGCAGGCTCGACTCGTTCAGCCGCCAGATCACCGACCTGAGCCAGCAGGCCGTCACCCCGGGCACGCCGTGGCAGCTGCCCGCACTGGGCGCGCTGCTGGCGGTCGTGCTCATGTTCCTCGCGGCGTGGGTGTCCGGCGTGCGGCGGTTCACCAAGGTGGAGGCGATCGAGGCGGTGTCCGGGCGCGGCGAGGTCGCCGTGCTGCCGGGCGGCGTGCGCAAGCCGTTCCTCCTCGGGGCGGGCCTGCTCGTCACCGGGGTGCTCGTCGTGCTGCTGGGGCCTCCGCTCGTGCAGTCGGTGGGCCTGGTGCCGCTGCTGGGCGGCGCGGCGCTGCTGAGCGTCGTGCTGCCGGTCGTCATCGGGCTGGCGCTGCGCAAGGGCGAGCCGGGCCCGGTGCGGCTGGCCGTGAGCAGGCAGCTGCAGCTGGGATGGCGGCGCAACGCGGCGCTGTGCGTGACGTTCACCGTGTCCGTGGTGTCCGCGGTCGGCATGGCCGGCGTCGCGGGCAGCATCCGGCACGAGGTGGCCGCGTCCGTCGAGCGGTGGACGCCGGGCGACCTCTACGTGCAGGCCGCGCCGCTGGGCACCAACCTGCGCAACGAGACCCTGCCCAGGGAGCTGGAGCAGGAGCTGCGCGCGGTGGACGGGGTCGAGGCGGTCACCACGTTCTCGTTCACCTACCTGGAGCTCGACGGACGCCGCGTCCAGGTGTGGAGCTGGGCCCGGTCGGACCTCGACCGCCTCTCGCGCCTCACCGTCACCGAGGGCCCCGCGGACGTCCTGACCCTGCTGGGCCAGGACGACATCGCCGTGTCGGTCAACTACGCGGACGCCCAGGGCGTGGAGGTCGGTGACCGGCTCGACCTGCCGCTGCCCACCGGCCACCGCTCGGTGACCATCAAGGCCGTGGTCGACGACTCGGCTTCGGACGGCGGCATGCTGATCGCGAGCCCCGAGCTGTACGCGGAGCTGACCGGGTCGACCCAGGTCTACGCGTTCTTCGTCGGGGTCGGCGCCTCCGCCGACAAGGCGGTCGTCCGCGACGCCTTGGCCGCCGTCGTCTCCGACGCCCACCCGAGGTCACGGGTCGTGACGCAGCAGATCCTGCGCGACACCGTCGCGAACATCACCGCTCGGCTGGTCAGCGCCTTCGAGGTGTTCGCCTGGGTGATGTTCGTGCTGGCCGTGCTGATCGGCGCGGCGTCGCTGGCGTCGGGCCTGGTGGACCGCAAGCGCGCCAACGCCCTGCTGCGGCTCAGCGGTGCGACGGCCAAGACCGTGCGCAGGCAGCTGACGGTCGAGGTGGTGCTGATCGCCGCCGGGTCGGCCCTGGTGTCGCTGCCGGTGGGGTGGCTCGCGATCGTGGCGCTGCTCGACGCGCAGGCGGTGCAGAGCGGGATCAGACCACCGGTCGAGATCCCGGTGCTGCTCAGCGCGCTGAGCCTGCCGCTGGTGATCGCCTGCATGCTGCTGGCGCTGGTGATCGCCAAGCCGGGCAAGGCCAACACCCCGTTGCGGGACCTGCTCGCGCAGGACTGAGCACGGCGCACGGGAGCGGCGGCGACGACCGGGTCGCCGCCGCTCCCGTGCGTTCGCCCGGACTGGCCGGATGGCCAGTCACCTCGGCTGGAAGGGCGAGGCAGGTCGTCCACCCCGGCTCGTACGATCGCGGACGTGTCGGAACTCCGCAACGGGCTGCTGGTCGCGACCGCGGTCACGGCGACCTTGCTCTCCCAGGTCGCGGCCACCTGGCCACTGCGCGGCCGGGAGGTCGCCGTCCTGGCGCTGGTCGCCGTCACCGGCGCGGCGGCGGCGTTCCTGCGGCCCACCGTCGTCGCGGCCGTCACCGCGGGCGTCTCCGTGTTCGTCGTCACCGGGCTGCTCATCGGGTTCAGCCGGGCGTTCTTCCAGAAAGGCCCCGGCGTCGGCGGGGAGGCGGACCTCCAGTTCGCCCCGCTGAACGCGGCCGAGGCGGTGGCGCTCGTCGTGCTGGTCGTCGAGCTCGTCCGGAAGGCGAGTCCACGGGTCGCGGCGGTGGGCGTCGCGGCGGTGACACTGGCCGCCCTCCACGCCGCGCTGGTTCGCCGGGCTTCCGCTTTCTCCGTCGGTGACGACGTCCTGCTCGTTCTGCTCGTCGGGGTCGCCGCCGTGTGCGTCGGCGTGGCGTTGCGGATGCGGGGGCAGTCACGTGCCCTGCTGGCGGCTGCGGCAGAGGAACGGGCGCGGCGCGACGAGCGGCTCGACATGGCCCGTGAGCTGCACGACGTCGTGGCACACCACGTGACCGGCATGCTCGTGCAGGCGCAGGCGGCGCTCGTGGTGGCGGAGCAGGACAAGGACAGGGCCTGCGCGATGCTGCCGGGGATCGTGGACGGCGGCACGGACGCCTTGGGAGCGATGCGGTCGATGGTCAGGACGCTGCGCGACGACAGTGCCGCGGCCTCGGCCGCGACCGCCACCACCGACCTCACGGCCGACCTGCGCGCGCTGGGGGAGAAGTCCGGTCTCCCCGTGAAGATGAGCATCGAGCTGCCGGAGATCGTCCGGCCGGAGCTGGGAAGATCGGTGCTGAGGCTGGTGCAGGAGGCGTTGACCAACGTGCGCAAGCACGCGCGTGACGCGACGTGCGTCGAGGTCGACGTGCGGCTGACGGCCAACGCCGTGTTGTTGTCCATTGTGGACAACGGGTCGGCGCGGCCGTCGCATTCGGGAGGCTTCGGGCTGGTGGGGATGCGGGAGCGGGTGCACGAGCTGGGCGGGCGCTTCTTCGCGGGCGCCACGGGTGAGGGCTGGCTCGTGACGGCCGAGCTGCCGCTGGAGGTGGCCGCGTGATCCCGGTGCTCATCGCCGAGGACCAGGACATGGTCAGGGCGGGGTTCCGGCTGATCCTGGAGGCGCAGCCGGACGTCACCGTGGTCGCGGACGTGGCGGACGGGCTCAGCGCGGTCCAGCGGGCCCGCGAGCTCCAGCCGCAGGTGTGCCTGGTCGACGTGCGGATGCCCGGCCTGGACGGCCTGGAGGTCACGCGGCGGCTCGTGCCGCACACCCGCGTCGTGGTGGTCACGACGTTCGACACCGACGAGGTGCTGGACAAGGCGCTGGACCTCGGCGCGTGCGGGTTCCTCACCAAGGACGCGAGCCCGGGCCTGCTGGTCGAGGCGGTCAGGTCGGCGGCGCGGGGTGACGTCCTCGTGTCACCGCAGGTGGTCTCACGGGTGTTGCGGCGCTCGGCGCAGCCGGTCGTGAACACCGAGTCCGACGTGCTGAACGCGCGTGAGCTGGAGGTCGTGCGCCTCGTGGCGCAGGGGATGAGCAACAACGAGATCGCGGCCGGGCTGAAGCTGTCCGTGTCGTCGATCAAGGCGTACCTCGCGTCGGTGCAGGCGAAGGTGGGCGCCCGCAACCGCGTCGAGATCGTCGCGTGGGCGTTCCGCGCGCGCGTGGTGGCCACCTGACCGTGGCCGTCCGGCCAGTCCCGCGCTGATCGCCTGTCCTGACGGCCATGATCTTGTGGCCGTCGGACCGATCCGGCGGCACCCCGTCCGGCGGCACGCTCGTCCACATCGGATTCGGTGTGGACGAAAGGTTCTGGGCTGTGGTGGAAGAGGCGTGGTACGCGCTCCTGCAGATCTCCGAGGCGCTCTCGAACCCGCTCATCGCGGCAGGAGTGGTGCTCGGAGCGGTCGCGCTGGGCGCGGGCGGGTGGTTCGCGGCCGTCCGGTGCGGGTGGAGGCCGGTTCCGTCGGTGCTGGCGGGCATCTCACTGGGTGTCGTGCTGGGCGTGACGTTCTCGCGCACACTGCCGGACTGGGCGGGCCGCGACCAGTTCTGCCAGCTCAACGGTTTCTCGTTGAACGGCTCGGCGGAGCTGTTGAACGCCTTGCTGTTCGTGCCGCTGGTGTTCTGCGCGGTCCTGGCGACCCGGCGCCCGCTCGCGGTGGCGGTGTCCGGGGTGGCGTTGAGCGCGGTGATCGAGATCGTGCAGCCGCTCACCAGGCGCGGGCTGTGCGAGACGCAGGACTTCCTCAACAACAGCGCGGGAGCCGTGGTGGCGGCCGCTCTCGCCGCCGGTGTGGTCGTGCTGGAAAGGCGTCGCCGGGCGGTGGCGCGGTGAGCTTCCTGCGCGACCCCCGGCGGGTCTGCGCCGCCGTCGCGGCCGGCCTCCTCGTCTGGGTCTGCGTGCGGAGCCTCGGTTCCGGTGTGCTGGACCTGAGGGTCTACCTCGAAGGCGGCGCGGCCTGGCGGTCGGGGACGGACCTGTACACCGCGGACTTCCACGGGCCCAACGGGTTGCCGTTCACCTACCCGCCGTTCGCGGCGCTGTTGTTCAGCGCGTTCACCCCGCTGCCCCTGCCGGTCGCCGCCGCAGTGTTCACCGCCGCCGGCATCGCGCTCTTCGTCGCCGCCTGCCGTGCCGCCGCCCCGCACGGGCAGGCCGCGTACGGGCTGGCCGCGTTGTGCCTGCTGCTCGAACCGCTGCGGGGCGGCCTCGACCTCGGCCAGGTCAACCTGGTCCTGATCGGCCTCGTCGCCCTCGACTGCCTGCTGCCGCGCACCCCGTGGCCGCGCGGCCTGCTCGTCGGACTGGCCGCCGCGATCAAGCTGACCCCGCTGGTCTTCGTGCTGTTCTTCCTGTGCCGCAAGCGTTGGCGACCGGCGCTGACCGTCGTGGCGACGTTCGCGGCGTGCGCCCTGACCGGCTGGCTGCTCGCACCCGGCCAGTCGCAGCGGTTCTGGTTCCACGCGATGCTCGACCCGGAGCGCGTCGGCGGTCTCGCCTACAGCGCCAACCAGTCGTTGCGCGGCCTGCTGTTCCGGCTCGGCGCACCCGAGTCCGTGTGGCTGGTCCTGGCGCTGGCCGTGGTGGCGGTGACCGTGCTGGTGCTGCCAGGACTCCGCGACGACCTCACGGCGCTCGTGGCCGTCGCGGCGGCGGGACTGCTGATCTCGCCGGTGTCCTGGTCGCACCACTGGGTGTGGATCGCACCCGCCCTGGTGCTGCTGCGCGGCCGGACGCGGGTCGCGGTCGCCGCGGCGTTCGCCGTCGGCCCGCACTGGCTCCTCCCGACGGCGGGCGACCGCGAGCTGGCGTGGACCTGGTGGCAGCACCTGGTCGGCAACAGCTACGTGTGGCTGGGCCTCGCCTTCCTCGGCTGGTGCGTGGTCGCAACGGCCAAGACGCGGCGGCCCGCCGAGGTCCGCACCGCAGCTGTGTGAACGCGGGAAAAACATCCGGCGCCGGGGAATTAACCGGGGTATCCCCCGGTTGTCCGGGGTGCGGCACCGCTGTGACAGCGCTGTCCCGAATGCGGTCGAACCAGGCTTTGGGAAGGAAATCTTCGGTGAAAGCAGTCGTCTACAGCCGGCACGGCGGTCCGGAAGTCCTGTCGCTGACCGAGCGCGACGTGCCGGAACCCGGCCCCGGTGAGGTGCGGGTGCGGGTGGTCGTCTCCGCCGTCAACCCCACCGACTGGAAGGCCAGGACGGGCCTCGTCCTCGCGGATGCGCCCGACATCCCGGAGACCGTCCCCAACCAGGACGGCGCGGGTGTCGTCGACGCGGTCGGGCCCGATGTCACCGGCTACGCCGTGGGTGACCGCGTCTGGCTGATCCTGGCCGCCGCCTACGGCCCTGACGCGGGCACCGCGCAGGAGTACGCGGTGCTGCCGGTCGAGAAGCTCGCCCCGCTGCCCGATGGCGTCGGGTTCGACGAAGGCGCGGGCTTCGGCATTCCCGCGCTCACGGCGCACCGCGCGCTCACGGTCGGCGAGGACGGCCCGTCGCGTCTCGCGCCCGGTGCGCTCGAAGGCAAGACCGTGCTGGTCAGCGGAGGCGCCGGTGCCGTCGGCAACGCCGCCATCCAGCTCGCCAGGTGGGCGGGGGCCGTGGTGGTCACCACGGTCAGCAACGACGCCAAGGCCGCGCTCGCCGAGGCCGCCGGCGCCCACCACGTGCTGCGCTACCCCGACGCCCAGCTCGGCTCGCGCATCCGCGAGATCGCTCCCGAGGGCGTCGACCTGGTGGTCGAGGTGGCGGCCAGCGTGAACGCCGAGCTGAACCTGGAGGTGCTGCGCACCCGCGGCACGATCGCGATCTACGGCGACGACCGGGGTACCGGCATGCTCAGCCTGGAGTTCATGGCGAACGTGTCGCTGAACGTGCGCTACCAGTACCTGGTGCTGTACACGGTCGGCGTGGACAAGCTGCTGGCCGGTGCCGAGGACGTCAACGCGGCGCTGGCCGACGGCGGGCTGCGGCTCGGCGAGGACAGGGGAGTTCCGGTGCACCGGTTCCCGCTGGCCGACACCGCCGAGGCGCACCGCGCGGTGGAGAACGGCGTCACGGGCAAGGTCCTGATCGACGTCAGCCCGGCTTCGTGAGCGATGTCCTCCCCGCTCCGGTCGGGGGAGCGGGGAGGACGTTCCATTGTGGACTGTCCTAGCCCCGGGTGGTGGTGAACGCGGCCCAGAACACCGGTGCGTCCTCGATGCGGGCGTGCTGTTGCCAGGCCGCGGCCTTCGACCGTTGCCACGCACCGAGCTCCGCGATCGGGTCGGGCTGGTCGTGTGCGTGGTCGACGGCGACCACCGCCTCCGGCAACGCCGTCGTCGTCTCGGTCGCGCCCACTGCGAAGCGGCGCAGTCCCGCGTCGGTCGGCAGGGTCCACCTCGTCGCCGTCACGTACTCGGCGCCGTTGTGGATCGCGGCCGCGACCAGGCCCAGCGGTTCGGCGAACCGGGTTTCACCGCCGCTCTCGCAGGCGATCAGCGCGACCCGGTTCGGCATCGGCCACGGTTCGCCCGCGCGGTGGCCGAAGACGATGTCCGCCGCGGTCACCGGGCGGTGGGCGCGGACCAGCCCTGCCCGTCCGGTGCTGGTGGCGCCGCAGCTCAGGTGCAGGCGGGTGTCGAGGCTGTGCTCCGGGGTGGTGACGTGGCCGACGTAGAGCAGGCGGGCCGCCTCGCCGAGCACGGCCACGAGCTCGTCACGGGTGATGTCGGCACGGCGGACGCCGGGGGCGGGCACCAGCCGGTCGCCGAGCCGTGCCACCAGGTCCGTGATCGCGCCGGGCGCGGGGCCCAGGACGCTGCCCAGCGCCGAGTCGTCGGGGAACCCCGGCACCACCGGGTCGAGCACGCAGGCGACCGGGCCACCGGGCCGCCACGCGGACACCCGCCTGCCGGGCGCGTACCGGACGGTGGCGGGCGGCAGCGCCGAGACGTCCACTTCGTCGACCATCCGCGTGCCGTGGTCGACCAGCAACGCTTCCCACGGCACGTGCGCGGTGGACGGCGATGGCTGGATGCGCAGGTGCGGGCGCGTGCCGCGGTCCAGCAGGAGGGTGAGCTCCGCGGCGAGCGGATGCGGGATCAGCTCGGCGGCCAGCGCCGCCGAGAGAGCGTTCTCCCGGTCGCGGTCGGCGAACGCGCCGTGGCGCAGGGCCCGGTCGAGGGCCTCCGGCACGGTCTCGGAGGGGAGCGGGGACGGCAGCGCGACGGTCAGATCGTCCAGCACAGGGCCTACACGGGCGCGGTCGAGCACCATCACGCGCGGGTCGTCCGGCGCGTGCTCCCACCGCCACGTCAGGTAGAGGTCGCCCGCGTCCACGTACTTCACCTGCACCACCGGCCTGGCCCCGCGCGGTAACCGGTCGACGACACGCAGGTCCAGCCGCGTCACCACGCCCGCACCCGTTCCGCCGAACGGACCGGGAGCCGGTAGCGCTCCTGCGCCGCCTCGATCCACGGCTCCAGCAGGGACTCACCCGAGGGTATCGCCTGCACCGCCGGCGGCACGGCGAACCCCTTGACCGGAGCGCTGTCCGGTCCTCCCCGCAGACCCGCCGTCAACGCGGCCGCCGCATACGGCAGCTCCTCGTCCGTGTCAGCCATCCGGTACGCGGAGCGGAAGGTCAGCGCTTCCGAGTCCGGTGTGGACGGTCCGGTGTCCAGGGCGACACCGGCCGCCTTGTTCTCCAGCACCTCCAGGGCGAGGTCGGTCAGCCCCAGCTCGGCGATGATCCGCAGGGCGAGGGCCAGCACGGGGTCCGCGACCGAGCGCACCCACCGCTCCCGTGCCGTACCGGGAGCGAACCGGTGGCGCAGGGCGTCGGTGGCCAGCGCGGCGGGCAGGGCGAGGTTGAGCGCGGACCTGAGCCGCTCGGCCCTGGTGGACCCGCGGGTCAGCCTGCCGATCGAGCCCAGCGCCGCCTCGGCACGGCCCGCGTCGACGCGGGCGACCTCGTGCCACGCCTTGTGCTCGACGGCCAGCGCCCGTGCGGCGAGGAAGGACTCGTCGGCGGCGCGGTGCAGCCGGGCCTGGAGAAGCATCCGCCCGTGGATCGTGTGGCACTCGATCAGAGCCAGGTCGTCACCGGCCCGCACGAGAGCCTCGGCGGCCTTGCGCAGCAACCGGTTCGCCTTGGTGAGCCGCGTCCGCCGGACCGCGACGGCGGCGCGTCCGAGGAGGCAGTGCGCGGCCCGCACCTCGATGCCGAGCGCCGCGTACTGCTCGGCGGCCAGGTCGTAGTGCCGGTCGGCGGTGCCGAGGTCACCCGCGCCGAGCGCGAACCGGGCCAGGTCTTCGCGTTCCGGCGGGGCCGGTGCGGCGGTGCGCAGTTCGGCGGCGAACCGGACGTGCTCCCCGGCTTCCTGGTCGCCGGTGGCCTGCACGGCCAGGGCGAGCGTGACCAGAGCGCCCGGTGCCAGGGCGGGAGCCGTGACCAGTGCCAGGTCGAGCGCACCGCGGGCAGCGGGTTCCGCCTCGGCGGGACGGCCCAGTGCGACCAGGGCCCGCGCCCGTGTGTGCGCGGCGAGCGCAGAATCGTCCACTTCGGACAGAACGGCGAGCGCTTCGTCGTACCGGGCGGCCACGAGCAGAGCACAGCCCAGCCGGGCCGTCGCGGCCTCACGCACGTCCGGAGAAGCGATGTCCACCGCGGCACGGGCGAACCGGATCGACTCCTCGACATCGCCCCGGTCGAGCGCGACGGCGGCGAGGTTGCTCAGCGCACGGGCGCGCGTGTCGCCGGAGGAGGAGTCGGCGACGCGGTGGAGCAACGGCAGAGCCCCGTCGAGGTCTCCCGCCGTGAGCCGTTCGACCGCCTCGGTGAGCAGGCCGTCGTCAGGCCCCGGCGGAACGGGGTCACCGGTGAACATCATCGGCGGCCCGCCTCGCGTTCGGTGAGGCTCGCGGCGGGGGAGGTGAGCCGGGTGCGGGCGAGGGCGATGACGGCCGTCTGCGTCGCGATGTCCACCGGTGCCCCGATTCTGTCGGCGTCGGCGAAACGCGGTGCGAACACAACGGGCGCGATGTCCTCGCTCAGCCACGTCGCATCGACATCGCTGGCGCCGACGAACGCGCCGCCGTCCGGATACAGCGGCACCTCAAGGTCCGGCCCGCACCGCGCGAGCAAGTCCACCGGCTTGGCTGCGGGCGCCGCCTCGACGGACACGGACAGCACCGTCGCCCCCGCTGTCCGGCGCACCTCCCACCACACCGGTGCCACCGCGTCGAGCACTCCGGCGGGCACCAGCGACCAGTCCACCGCCGTGGCACCCGACCGCAGCCGCAACCCGTCCCGCGACGGCGCCTCGCCCGCGGCCAGTGCCCACTCCACGCGCCGTTTTGCTGCCGCCGGGGACACCGTCACGCCGAAGTCCTCCGCGATGGTCTCGACCTGTTCGTACAGGGCCAGAACTTCCGCCGAGACGTTCCCCGCCGGTGCGGTGACGTTGGCCAAGGCCCGTGTCACGGCTTCGTCGTCGTCCAGCAGGTGTTCGACGGCCGCCGTGTGCACCGCGATCTCGGCGGCGAGCAAGGCCGGGTCGAGCGCGGGGATGCCGCCGATCGTCGACGCGGGCCACCACGCCTGCGCCCACCGCAACCACGCCAGAGCTTCGACGGAACCACCGAGGAGAGCGAGCTCGACCTCCGTGACGTCGCCGAGGATCGCCGCCGCCGCGGTCGGTCCGTAGACCTCCCAGAGCCACTCGGCGGCCTGCTCGGCGTCGTGGATCTCCACGGCGGGCACCGGGTCGCCGAGGACGTCCCAGGCGAGCAGTGCGCCACGTGCCTCGACCAACGCCGTCCGTTCGGGTCGCGAGGGGAGGGAGCCGACCCGGATCACCCCGTCGGCACGGCGCACGGCCGTCATGCGGTGCCCGCCGCGAGCGCGGCCTTGACCCGGTCGCGCTGGTCCAGGATCACCGAGCGCAGCGCCCCGTCGAGCAGGTCCCGCAGCTGCCCGACGTCCTCCGCCCGCAGCTCACGACCGTGCAGGCGGCTCCACAACCGGCGCAGGTACGCCTGCCGCACCTCGGTGACCCCGGCGTCGGACGCGGGCATCCGCAGCGCCCGCTGGACGTACGGCTCGCGCTGCCAGCGCCGCCGCATCCGCAGCTGCGCCGGTGCCGTCACCGGTTCGGCCGGGTCGAGCGCGCTGCTCGCCGCTCGTCCCGCGGCCATCGCCAGCCTGCCGCGTTCCTCCGCCAGCTGCCACGGCTGGGCGCACCGGCTGATCTCGTCGCGCACGAGCGCAGGGACGGCAGGCATCCGTTCGCGGTGACGCGCTGACGTGAACGCCGCGAAGAGCCGTTCGAACACCGACCGGTCGAACGGCATCGGCATCGCCCGCTTCGTCGCGCGGTGCCCCAGCGCGGGCTGCGCCGGGACGTCCTGGCCGGTCAGGCCGAGGTCCCTGGCCACACCGGGCGACTCCAGCCCGGCGGCGGCCGCCGTGCCGGCACCGGCCGCGACCAGCCGGTCGAACACCTCCTGGTCGGTCAGCGCCGCCAGCACCGCCTCCGGGTCCGGCGCCGGACCGCGCGGCGGCGTGCGGGCCGTCCACGCGGCCGCGAGCAGGGCGGCCAGCTCGGCGCCGGTGGCCGGGTCCGTGACGTGGGCGCGCAACCGTTCCACGGTGACCTCGCCGCCCGCGTCCCGGATCTCGGCGACCACCGCGTCGGCGACCCGGTCGGCGTCGGGTCCGGGCGGGCCTTTGGTCACCGCCAGCTCGTAGCAGCGCTGGAAGTAGCTGTCCTGCGGGTTGCCCCCGGTGATCCGCGCCCGCCGCCGCGCCTGCTTGAGCACACCGAACCACGCGGCGGCCGCGGCCAGCGCCGGTCCCGCGGCGGCGATCAGGGCGCGCAGCTCGCCGACGTGCTCACCGGCCACCACGGCGCCACCGAGGTGCGGGTGCAGGGCCGGGCGCAGCACCAGCGGGTCGAGGACCAGCTTCACGGTCCTGGCCAGCGGTCCGCCGTCCCTGTTGCTCAGCGCGGCGACGGACGCCCCCAGCTCCCGCCACTCCTCGGCGATCACCAGAGCACGCGGCGAAGCCGCCGTGAGCTGCGCTGTTGCCGGTCCGTCCGCTGTCATCACCCGCAGTTTAACGGCGCCCGGCGGCCCGGAAGTTGTGATCGGGAGGCACCGCCCGAGGCCGCAGCATGGTCTCTGGTGACGACGAGAGGGGGCGACCGGTGGCGATCAAGGTGATCTTCACGCTGATGACCGCGGCCCTGGTCGGGCTGTGGGTGCTGCTCGGCAGGGTCACCGGGGACTGGTGGGACGGCGGCAACCCGATGATGTACTTCGCGATCGGGATCGCGGTCGTGGGGGTGGTGTTCGGCTTGGTCGACTGGGGCGACACCGACGAACGCCGGGCGAAGTCCTTCGCGGACCTGCCGCTGGCGGTCGGCGTGGTCGTCTCGGTCCGCGCCACCGGGCTGACCGTCAACGACGAGCCGCACGTGGTGGTCGGCCTCGACGTGCTCACCCCGGACGGCGACCGGTTTCGCGCCCAGGCCCGGCACGTGGTGCGGCGCAACGAGATCGGCACGCTGACGGCGGGCACCCGGCTGCCGGTGCACCACCGTCCTGGCGCCACCGACGGCTTCGTCACGATCGCGGCCAGCCTGGACGACGTGGCCGCGCAGGAGCTGTCGCAACGCGTCGACCTCGCCGCCGGGTGGCTGACCGAGGCCCAGTGGCACGTGCTCGCGCACGGCACGGCGTTCGAGGCCGTGGTGATGCGGGTCGAACCCACCGGCGTGGTCGATGACGGCGCCACCGAGATGGATCTGGCGTTGTCGTTCGATGAAACCGTGGTGCGCCAACACATCCCGCAACGCGCGCTCGCCGCGGTCCAGGTCGGTGCGGTGGTGACAGTGCGGCACCTGCCCGGCGCGCAACCCACGTCCGTGATCGTGGTGCCGCACGGCCTGCGCGTCCCGGCGATGACCTGGTGAGGAGATCGACATGACCGAACGCAACCGCCTGTTGTGGCGCCGAGTCCTGCTAATCTGCGGCCTGATCGCGTCGGCAGCCGGCGTGTACGCGTGGACCTCGTTCAGCGAAGACCTCATGACCGCCGGTCCCCAGGGGGTGATCGCGCTCATCGTCGCGATCAGTGTCGTGGTCTGGCTGTGGGGCGGCGAAGACGACTCGTTGGTGCCGAAGGAGTTCGTGAACCTGCCGGTCGGCATCGGAACGCTGCGGTCCATGAAACGCACCACCCTCGAAGTCAACGGCGTGCCGCAGTACGACGTGACGTTCGACGTGGCGACCGCGCAAGGCGCTCGTTTCACCGGAACGCAACGCATCCTGCTGGACAGGGAGATCGTCGAGGAGCTGCACCCCGGCCTGGAACTGCCGGTGCACCACCGGGTCGACGGACGCACCGACGTGGCGATGGCGTTCGACGTCGACGGCGAGGACATCGACCTGACACGGCTGGCCGTGCAGGTGGCCCAGGGCTCGCTGTCCCCCGAACTGGCCGACGTCGCCCGGCGCGGGCTGCGCACCAAGGCCGAGGTCGTGTCGTTCGAACCGACCGGGGCCATCCGCGCCGGACAGGCCGTCGTGATCGTCGGGCTGCGGGTGAGAAGGCCGGACGGCAGCACGTTCGACCACGTCAGCGAAAAGCTGATCGGCGCAGAGGAATTGCCCTACCTGCGCCCTGGCTGCATCGTCGGCGTGCGGTACCTGCCCGAGCGGGAAGACCTGGTGGTGACCGCCGTCGTCGTGCCGCAGCGGGGCACGCGGTGATCATGGTGAGCCAGTCACCACCTGCCGTCCCCGTATCCCGGAAGCGGTTCAGGCGGCCCGCAACGGCACGTCCAGCCGGGCGGCGAGCTCGTCGTAGGAGATGCCGAACGTCTCCACGACCACGGCCCCCTCGGCACCGAGCTCGAAGACCGCGAGATCGGTGTAGAGCCGGCTGACGCACCGCAACCCGGTCAAGGGATAGGTGCACTCGCGGACCAGCTTGGCGGTGCCGTCCTTGGCGAACAGGGTCATCATCACGAAGACCTGCTTGGCGCCGATGGCGAGGTCCATCGCCCCGCCCACGGCGGGGATCGCGTCCGGCGCGCCGGTGTGCCAGTTGGCCAGGTCGCCGTGCGCCGAGACCTGGAAGGCGCCCAGCACGCACACGTCGAGGTGGCCGCCGCGCATCATCGCGAACGAGTCGGCGTGGTGGAAGTACGCCGCCCCCGGCAGCTCCGTCACCGGCACCTTGCCCGCGTTGGTCAGGTCGGGGTCGATCTCGTCACCGGTCGCGGCCGGGCCCATGCCGAGCATGCCGTTCTCGGTGTGCAGGACCACGCCCGCGCCGGGGCCGAGGTGGTCGGCGACCAGGGTGGGCTGGCCGATCCCCAGGTTGACGTAGGATCCGGCGGGGATGTCGCGCGCGATGCGGGCGGCGATCTCGTCCTTGCCGAGCGGGCCCCTGCCGGTGTGCTCGCGGATCGGTGCGGTCATGAGGTGGCTCCGGCTCGGTCTGGGACCACGACGACGCGGTCCACGAAGATTCCCGGCGTGACGACGACCTCGGGGTCGATGTCACCCGGCTCGGCCACGGCACCCACCTGCACGACCGTGGTCGTGGCGGCGGTGGCCATCACGGGGCCGAAGTTCCTGGCCGTCTTGCGGTAGACCAGGTTGCCCACCCGGTCGGCGACGTGGGCCTTGACCAGCGCGACATCACCCTTGATCGGGTACTCCAGCACGTAGGCGCGGCCGTCGATGACCCTGGTCTCCTTGCCCTCCGCCAGCGGCGTGCCGACGCCGGTGGGGCAGAAGAACGCGCCGATCCCCGCACCGGCCGCGCGCAGGCGTTCGGCGAGGGTGCCCTGGGGCACGACCTCCAGCTCGATCCGGCCGGACCGGTAGAGGCCGTCGAACACCCACGAGTCGGACTGGCGCGGGAACGAGCAGACGACCCGGCGCACCCGTCCCGCCGCCAGCAGCGCGGCCAGCCCGGTGTCGCCGTTGCCCGCGTTGTTCGACACGATCGTGAGGTCCTCGGCGCCCTGCCGGATCACCGCGTCGATCAGGTCGACCGGCATGCCCGCCATGCCGAACCCTCCGATGAGGACGGTCGACCCGTCCTCGATCCCGGCGACCGCCTCGTCGGTGGACTCGCACACCGTCGTCACGCCGCACCCCGCACGTTCTCGATCACGACGGCGAGCCCCTGACCCACACCGATGCAGATGGCGGCGACACCCCAGCGTCCGCCGGACTCGCACAACCGGTGTGCCAGCGTGCCGAGCACCCGCCCGCCCGAAGCGCCGAGCGGGTGGCCGATCGCGATCGCGCCACCCTTGGCGTTGACGATCTCCGGGTCGACCTTCCAGGCGTCCACGCACGCGAGCGACTGCACGGCGAACGCCTCGTTCAGCTCCACCGCCGCCACGTCGCCCCAGCCGATCCCGGCGCGTGCCAGCGCCCGTTCCGCCGCCTCGACCGGCGCGATCCCGAACCGCTGCGGCTCCACCGCGAACGACCCGCGCCCGGCGACCCTGGCCAGCGGCGCGAGGTTCGCGCGGTCGCCGAACGCCTCGGTGCCGAACAGCAACGCCGACGCCCCGTCGTTGAGCGGCGAGGCGTTTCCGGCGGTGATCGTGCCGTCCTCGCGGAACACCGGCTTCAGCCCGGCCAGCTTCTCCGGCGTGCTGCCGTCGCGAATGCCCTCGTCCCTGGCCAGCTCCACCCCCGGCACCGGCACGACCAGGTCGTCGTAGAAACCTTCGGACCACGCCCGCGCCGCCCGCCGGTGCGACTCGGCCGCGAACGCGTCCTGCCGGTCCCGAGGCACCCGCAACGCCTCGGCCAGCTGCTCGTTCGCCTCGCCGAGGGACACCGTCCACTCCTTCGGCATCCGCTCGTTCACCAGCCGCCAGCCGAGCGTCGTCGACACCGCGGTCACGTCCCCAGCGGGGAACCCGCGTGACGGCTTCGGCAGCACCCACGGCGCACGGGTCATCGACTCCACGCCCCCGGCGACCGCGACCTCCGCGTCCCCGGTCTCTATCAGCCGCGAGGCGATCATCGCCGCGTCCAGCGACGACCCGCACAGCCGGTTCACCGTCGTCGCGGGCACGCTCACCGGCAACCCGGCCAGCAGCACGGCCATCCGCCCGACGTTGCGGTTGTCCTCACCGGCGCCGTTGGCGTTGCCCCAGACCACCTCCCCGATCTCGGCGGGGTCGAGCCCGGGGGCCTTGGCCAGCACACCGCGCAGCGCCACGGCCGCCAGGTCGTCGGGCCGGACATCGGCCAGCGCGCCGTTGAACCGCCCGAAAGGCGTGCGCGCCGCCGCGTACAGGTAAGCGGAGTTCACAGCCCCGACGCTACGTCCGCGGCTTGATATCGTGAAGTACAAATATCATGACCAATAGATACGTCCTCCATATCAATGGACTGAACCCATGGACCTGCGCCAGCTGCGGTACTTCGTCGCCGTCGCCGAGGAATGCCACTTCGGCCGCGCCGCCGCCCGCCTGCACATGGCGCAACCCCCGCTGTCCCAGCAGATCCGCACCCTGGAAGACGACCTCGGCGTCCAGCTGCTGCGCCGCACCACCCGCCGCGTGGAGCTGACCGAGGCAGGCGCGGCCTACCTGGACCGGGCCAGGAAGATCCTCGCCGCCGTGGACGATGCCGGTCACGAGGCCCGAAGGGTCGCGGCAGGCTCCGTGGGCCGCCTGGCCATCGGCTGCGTGGGCTCCGCGACCTACAGCCTCCTACCGGCCCTGGCCCGCGGCCTCTCCGCCGAACTGCCCGGCGTCGACTTCGCGTTCCGCGGCGAGATGCTGGTCCCCGACCAGGTCCGCGCCCTGCGTTCGGGCGACATCGACATAGCGCTGCTCCGGCCACCCGTAGCCGACACCACCATCGCGATGAAGGTCCTGCGCCGCGACCGCCTCGTCGCGGCACTCCCGTCCGACCACGCCCTGGCATCCCGCCGCAGGCTCTCGGTCGCGAAACTGCGCGACGAACCGTTCATCGTGCACTCGGGCCGCCGCGACTCGGTGATGTTCGAGACCGTCCTGCACCTGTGCCGGGCCGCCGGTTTCGACCCCGCGGTCCGGCACGAGGTCGACGAGACGTCCACCCTCGTCACGCTCGTCGCCGGTGGGCTCGGCGTGGCGATCGTGCCGGAACCGGTGTCCGCGCTCCGGCTGGGCGGGGTGGTGTACGTGCCCCTGTCGGACCGTGCCGCGACGAGCGAGCTGGCCGTGGCGCACCTCGCCGACCGCGCGGAGCCGCACCTTCAGCGAGCCGTGAACGCCGTGACGGCACTCGTCCGGTAGCGCTTCGTGCGGTGCGGGTTCTGCCTTGATCAACGACGTTCGACGACGTTGAAACGGATCGGCTCTTCCAGCGTTCGTTGAGCCCCTTCGAGATCAGCGAGGCGTGATGCCAGCGTGGCCATAGCCAGATGCCGTGGCAGCGCCTCGTTGAACTTCAGCCCTGTCAGAGCCCTCTCGTCAACGTCGGGCAGGACGAGACGTGCAACCGCATCACTTGTCGCCGCTCGCCACATCTCACGAGTCAGATCCGTGCGCAGGCGGATCGACACGTCATCGACTCGCTGCTTCTCGTCGGTTAGTTCCGACAGCGTGGAGGCGAGGGTGGCATTCGCGCGATATCCCGCCCACGTCCACCATCGAACATCGGTGCTGCTTCTCGTGACCAGCGTTCCGCCGGGGTGCACATGCGCTTCCGCCTCTTCGCGCTCGTCGCTCAACGCGCTCAACGCCCGCCGGGTCAGCTTCACCGGTGGATCAGCGCCCAGCAGAACCTCGCGGACGGCACGTGTCAGCTCGAACGAGGCCGCACCGGTGCCAGGCGTGTGCCACCGTGCCTTACCACCGTGCTCCGCTTCTTCGACAAAACAACGGCGCCGTTTCCAGTCGATCCAACCGACTTTCCAACTGCGGCCTGCCAGCAGGAGCAGCCGCGGTCCGTCGACCTTCTCGGTCAGCAGAGCAGGATCGGTGCGGCCGATCTCGCGGCGTCCGTGCAGGACGGTGAACTGCGGCGGAGCGGTGAACACCGCTGTCATGTCCATGAAGTGCCGCCTGCCGAACTTCTGCTCGGCAGCAGGACCGATGAACAGCAGCTCACCGTCCTGATCAAGGAAACCGTTCTCCACCAGGTATTTCAAGATCGGCGTCGCGCTGTGGTCGAACGGTGCCAGGCCGTTCCAGCCCTCGGCCCACAGCCGAGAGCCGATTCGGTTCTCCTGCAGGGCAAGCGCCAGCAGCTGCTGAGCCACGATGTGTCGTGGTTGCGGCGGCGCGGTCACCGGCTCGACGAACCCGCGGCTCCACAACAGGAGCAGTGCCGCCGTCCAGGGCACCTCGTGACGCTGGATGGCGAGGAACAGGCAGTTGCGAGTGGTACCCGGCCTGCGGCCGGTACGCCCGAGTCGCTGGAGGAACGATGCGACGGAACTTGGTGCATTGATCTGGATGACCCTGTCGAGGTCGCCCACGTCGATACCGAGCTCGAGCGTGCTGGTCGAGACGATCACGCAGTCACGCGCCTCTGCGAACGCGAGCTCCGCTCGGCGTCGTTCGTCAACCGACAGCGACGCGTGCGACAAGAACGTAGTCACGTTCAGATCGCGCAAAGCGGCACCAAGCTCTTCCACGAGCTGGCGGGAATCACAGAAAACCAGGCGTTTCTCTCCGCGGTGCAGGGTCGAGATGACCGTTGCGGCGTTGAACACCGAACCGACGTAGTCCATCTCGATGTCGACCGTCGCCACGGGAGGGGCTGGAGCGGCGACCACTTCCGGGGCGATCACCTCAGCCGCTCGTGAACCCCTGCTTGAGCCTTGTAGCCAGCGAAGCAAGTCATGAGGGTTGCCTACGGTTGCAGACAGGCCGACGCGTTGGATTTCTCTGCCCGCTACGTTGGTCAGCCGTTCGAGGACAGCAAGCAGATGCCAGCCCCGATCGTCGCCGGCGAACGCGTGAACCTCATCGACGACGATGGTCCGCAACGAAGCGAACAGGTGCTGCTGCTCCACCTTCACACTGACGAGCATTGCTTCCAGCGACTCGGGTGTGGTGAGCAGGATGTCCGGCGGATCACGCAGAATGCGCTGGCGGGCGGCCTGGGTGGTGTCACCGTGCCAAAGCGCGACCCTTCGGCCGAGCCAGGACGTGTAGGACTCCAGTCGTGGAAGCAGGTTGTTCAGCAGTGCCTTGATCGGGCAGACGTAGATCACCGAAAGACCCGTCCACTTGTGCTGTTCCATCGCGCTCAGCAATGGAAAGCAAGCGGCCTCGGTCTTTCCTCCCGCAGTGGGGGCGAGCAGGACTGCGTCATTGCCCGCCATCAAGGGCCGGATTGCTTCGGCCTGCAGCGGCCGCAACGACCTCCATCCGAGCGTGTTGACGATGTGGTGCACCAGAACGGGGTTCAGCTCGTCGAGTCCGGTGTTCACGGCAGATCCAGCTCGACATCGCCAGCGCTGGCAGAGGCGTTCCTCTCGACCTCGTTCAGCTCAGCGGAGGTGACCGTCAAAGCGTAGTGAACGCGCGGGTCGAAATCAGGATGCTCGTCAACGCGATCCAGCACTTCGGCCACGAGCTTGCGCAGGAACACCCGGGGCGCGACACCGACCCGGCCACCCAGCTCACCAGTCACAGCAGCCGCCAGAACACCGAGATAAGCGTCATCGACGGTAGAAGTGATCCGACCCGCGTTGCGAGCCACACCGGCGTAGAGGTCACGCACAGCGCGCCCGAGCTCTGTCAGCCGGTCGAGGTCGAAACCTGGTAGCCGGAGCTGGACGGCTCTGGGCGAGTCGAATCGTGGGTCTGTGGTGAAGTCGGTGGCCAAGCGCTGTGCCAGAGGAGGCAACCGCTGTACGCCTTGCTGTCCGTCGAAGAACGCGGGTGTCCCTGTGATGACGAGGAAGAGACCGGGGAAACGACCCGCGTCGATCTCGTCGAGCAGCTGGCGAAGGGCGTTCAGGCCCTTCTCCCGCACGTCCCCTCGAACACGCTGGAGTGTCTCGATCTCGTCGAGGACGAGCAGGAGGCCCGGATGGCCACAGTCGCGCAACACGGTGAGCAGCCCCTGGAGGAAGCCCAGTGCGGCGAAGTGGTCCAGATCGCCTCGCACACCCGCGGTACGACGCGCGGAGGCGGCCACCGACTTCTGGCCGCCCAACCAGGCGATCAGTGCCTCCGCTGTGGCTGGGTCGCCGTTGACACGTGCTTGTCGGTAACCGCGCAGAGCGGCCGCGAAGGCCGGGGTGGTGCGGGCCACCTCGGCCAGCCGCTGCTCCAGCAACACATCGACAGCGGCCGAGAGGGCGGTGTCGTCGTCTTCGTCGACCTCTCCCGCGTCCAGCACCTCTTCTTCGAGCGTGTAGAACCACGAGTCGACCACGGGACCGAGTGCGCTGGGCCGATGCGTGGCTGTGCTCAACCGCTCGGTCAGCCTGCGGTACACCGTCTCCAACCGGTGCAGTGGGGTCTCGGTCTCCGAGATCTGCACCTCCGAGGTGGCGAGCCCGGACCGTTTCGCTTTCTCGGAGAGCCAGCGAGAGAAGAACGTCTTACCTGACCCGTACTCGCCCCGGACAGCGTGAAAAGCCGCACCGCCCTTGGCAACCGTTGCCAGGTCCTCGTCCATCGCAGGTGCGAAACGGTCGAGCCCCACTGCGAAGAGGTCGAGACCGGCCTGCGGCACCGTGCCACGCCGCAGGGCTGCGATCACCTCGCGGCGGCGTGCCTCGCTGACGGGCCCGGTCACGGCTTCTCCACGTTGAACTGTTCACGCAGCAACTGCAGGTTGAGCTCCAGAGTCCGCCCTCCATCCACAGAGGACAACACCGGGTATCCCTCGACGTTCAGCAGCCGCTGCAGGATGCTGACGAGGAACTCCGGGTTGCGTCCAGCCCGTCCGGCCGCTGTGGCGGCCTCGGCGAGTGAGCACCGGCCGCCGGCTGCGCTCAGTTTGTCGATCACGGCGGCGACCTCCGGCTTCTTCGGAGCCTTCGGCACAAACGCCTTCTGCGCGTCGTAGATTTTCGACGCGACGACTGATGCTCCCAGAGTCGGCGTGGCAGGTAGTGCCTCTTCGACGGTGAAAAGTGGTGCCGACTGTTCCGCGGCCTTCGCCTCCTTGCGGCTTTCCGGCTTCTGGTTCTTGCGCCCGGGGACAGGCTTGACACGCACCGTGGTGCTGCGCCACCACGTCGGCGTCACCATCTCAGGTGACAACAGATGCCATCCGGACGGCAAAAGATCCGCGGAGGGCAGGAAGACCAGCACAGGCACCGTCATCTCGGCGAGTGCGGCGCCACCGTGGTATCCGGCCTTTCGCGGCGTGTAGTGGATGTCCTCACGCCAGGGGACGACGACGCTGCCGGCGCCATCCAACACGCGCGGACCCGTCAGCGCGATTTCCCCGGCTTCCGGTGTGCCGGTCCGCCATCGTGCGGACTGCACTCCGGACGCGGGAACCGGGCCTGAACCGGCAGGGGTCCTGTCGAGGACATGTCCGTGGTCTGACACGAGCACGACGGGACGCGCGTAGGCACGGGCAGCGTCCAGCAGTTCGGCAAGATAGGTGATGTCGGTGAGCCGCCATCCCGTGCGGTCGCCTTCACGGCCGTGATCCAGAGCGTCGTCGATGGTGTTGAGCACGACGGCGACGACGTCATCCCCAGCCAGCGAAGCGATCAGCGGCTCCGCCAACCGTTGCCCGGCATGACCTGCGATGTCGCCTTTGTGGAGCAGAAGGGCGTTCTTGCGGTGCTTGCGCCAGAACGACTCGAAACCGTTCCTCTCGGTGGCCTGATCGCCACTGGAGAGTCCTCCGGTGAGCAGACAGGCTCGACTGACACGAGTAACGGAGGGAACGGCCGAGACAGCCGACGTGCGTTCTCCAACCCGTGGCGACGCTTCGCTCCAGCCTCGACCGGCCAGCTGTTCGCCGAACTCGGTGGCGACAGCGCTGCTCATGCCGTCCAGCACGATGACCAGAGGTGCGTGCGCGGCACCTGACAGGGGCAATGCGACTCGTTCGAGAACGTCCTCGATGAGCAGGCATCCGCCCGGAGCGTGAGTGGAAGCGCTCTGGGTCCACACTGTGAGGTGTTTCGCGAACTGCTCGTCCAGCCTGTCACGACGGGCACGAACAGCGTCATACAGCGACCGGTATGCCTGCCCGACCACTGGATCGTGCACCGAGTCACCAGCCCACAACAACGCGAGTGCCCGGTCCACCCAGCCCCAGTCCGCGAGATGAGCACGCACCCCCGAAGCGACGGAGTCGACCACTTCCTCGGGCTCAGCAAGCCATCGGGCGAGGCGAACAGCAGTCGCCGCGGCTGTGGCGCGCTCCGGGAACAGGCGAGCAAGCGCATGCTCTTCGACGCCGCCCAAGGCGGCTTCCGCAGCTTCCAGCCGACCACGGGCGAGCGCGGCCGTGAGCACGCGCAGCCGCGCGCTGAAACTGCTCGTCAAGAAGCGGTTGCCGACCAAGGCGTCGGTGAGGTCGGCGCTGACGGCCAGGTCGTCCGCTTGGCGGATGACGTCCAGAACCTGCTGGCGGGCCATCGCGGCATGCGCGGCACCACTCGCCGCCTCGATCGCCCAGCGGTCGAGAGTTCCCTCGACCGCATCGACGAAGGCCGTCAGCTCATTGCCGCGAGGACGCACCTGACCGAGCAAGCGACCGATCTCGAGAGCCGTCTGCGTGGAGGCATCAGGCGCCGTGATGGCAGAGGCGAGGACTCCCAGAGCCATGGCGTCTTGAGCGCGTCCCTCCGAGGCGAGGGACATCAGCACGACCGCGGCTCCACCGACTTTCTCCGTGAGCCACGACGTCAGCCCGGCCTGTTCGGACCGAGGCAGGGAGGCGAATGCCGATCCCGCCACGCTGCGAGACCACGTCAACAGGCTGCTGGCGTCGAGAGTTCCCTCAGCGAGATCTCCACTGCCGAGCCGCGCGCCGATCAAGGCACGCACCGCGGCGTCCCTGGTCAAGACCTGACCCGAGCGGCGCCACCCACTGGCAGGCTCCGCGTCGAGAAGAGCGTCGACGAGCCAACGCTCGCGGCGGATGCGCGGGTCCACGTCCACCGCGCCGAACCGCTGCTTCACGATCTCCACCCGGTCGACCGTGCAGGTGGCACGGCCGAGCGCGTGTCCTCGGAGATCCCAGCCCAGCTGGGCGTCCTCGACGCTGGTCGTCACGACGAGCACGTCGTCGGTGTCCGAAGTCGCCGACCGATGTGCACGCCACGCATCGACGATGCCGAGCACGGACGGTTGGTCGGTCACCGCGACCCGTCGGGACTTGCCGCTGATCCGCACGGTGAACTCACTCGGCGACGACCGGTCGTAACGACCGTGCACGAGCACCAGACGGCGGTCTTTCGCGCCAGGCAGCCTGGCCTCGAGCAACGCCTCGAGGATCCGCCGGTTCACCTCAGGAACAGCACCCATCAGGATCCGTTCTCCTCGGACACCACACGCCACATGATCTCGATCTTCTCACCGGGGTGCCGACTCGCGTAGGTGCGGATCTCCTTCTGCATGTCCGCGATGAGCCCGGCGAGCTCCTGCTCCACCTCGCTGGACCGCACGACCCGTGCGGCGCGGGTGGGACCGGACGGGGCGGATTGCGGTTCTGCCGGCGGTGTCCTGGACACAGGCGGGTTGCCGTGGCCCGTCAGACTCACGTCGGCCGGGCCTGCCACCGGGGCGGCCTGAGCCGGCCCACTCGCGGAGACGGCCTTGTCGGCCGCTGCCCTCCGTGCGACTTCGTTGATCAGTGCGACAGCCCGCTGGCGGACCGACCCCAGCACGGGGACGAGAGCCCGGGTGAACTCGTCGTCCGCCGCGGCTTGCCGCACGTCGGCGACCAGCCGCTCCGCCTGGTCACCCACGTCCCCGCGACCGACCAGCCCGTGCACGGAGTCCAGCAGGGACCAGTCGACGGAGTCGAGGGCCGCGAGCACGGACGGTGCGGAGGTGATCGAAGCACCGATCACCTGGTCGGAAGCGTCGTAGTTCGCATTCACGAGCTGCCGCAGCAACGGGGTCGCGTCGTGCGCACCGGACAGCCGAGCCAACAAGTCCGCAGCATCGCGAGCTGTCTTCGCCCGGCCCTCCTGCGCTGAGATCCCCAACGCCGACGCATGCTTCTGAAGCGAAGCATGCAGGCCGTTCACCGCGGACTCGAGTTCCGTGGCCTTCGCTCGCACCTCTGCCGCAAGCTTGTTGACGTTGCGGGCGAACAACAGGTCCGGCGTGTGGACGCCGAACAACGCGGCCGCTCGGTCACGCGCGGCCGCGAACTCCTCGGCCGAGGGCAGCTCCTGCGCACGCAGTGCGTAACCAGGCCCGACCTTGTCCAGGTCAGGTGCCTCGGCCGGCCCGCCGTTGAACATCCACGCGCGATCGGAGATCAGCGCATAGGTGGCGATGACCAGGTTGGCGACGGGCTTGTCGAGCCCCGTGTAACCGAGCCCGGCAATCCACCGGCGGATGTCCTCGACAGCGTGGTCACCTGTCACTTCCTGCTGCGCGGCGTACTGCTCGATACGGCGTCGCCACTCGTTGGACAGGTTCAGCGGCCCATCGCTCACCTCGCCCAGCTCCAGCGGGTGCACGATCCGCTTGACCAGCGCGAGCTGGTTGCGGTCGACCACGACGCGCCGTCCGCCCTCCCACGCCCGCACGATCCAGCCGTAGACCGTGCGCAGCTCGCTCACCGTCACCGGCTTGCGGTTGTGCGACGGGTCGAAATCGGGGTGCTTGGGATAGAGGACGTCGAACATCCCGTCAGCGAGCTCGAGCAGGTTGTACTCGAACCCGGCACCCCCGTGGAGCCGCGGTTTGTGGGCGGGCAGGAGCGTCATCACGTGCCCCTGCTCGCCGACGTCCGAGCCGATCGTGCTCTCCTCGGCGTGAGAGATGCCGTAGAGCTGTTGCAGCGCTGCCGTGAGCTGCGAGGTCAGGTTGTCCCTCTGGGCCTGGAGCTGGTGCCGGACGCGGACACGGTCATCGGCGGACAGGTGAACGGCGTGGTCCTCGAGCCTGTCGCGTTCCAGCAAGTAGCTGATCTTGAGGAGGCGGCCCAGCTGCCCGGACTTCTGCGCGGACATGAAGTGCGGCAGCCAGATGACCGTCGCCGCCTCGGTGCCCGAACGCACCAGCCGGGTGACGCGCCCGGCGTCGTCGCTCGGGTGGTGGTTCGGCGCGTCGAACGGGTAGTCGAGGATGAACCGCACCCGCCCGTCCACGCTGGGGCTGAACTGGGCGTCGACCAGCTCCTGGCTGTCGCGGACGTTGGCGAAGATGAACTCGGCGGTGCGGCGGGTACCTCGCCAGATCACCTCCCGCTCGGAGACGAACTCGCCGGAGTCCTTGACCCCCAACGCCTTCCACAGCTGGTCCCGCACCCAGACGCGGCGGGCACCGACCCGGTCCTGCTCGCCGACCGCGTCCAGCAACGGCTCGATGTCCAGATCGGACAGGTGCAGCGCGAACACCGGGTCTTCGTCGCCTTCGGCACGCAACTCGCCGAACTCGGCCTGCAGTTCGCGGAGACGGCTCACGACCACGTTGCCCGGCGCGACGGTGCGGGAGCGGATGGAGCCGTGGTTGAGCGCGGCCAGACGTGCACCCGTCAGCCTGGCCAGTGCCGGCACCTCTGACGTGAGAGATGAGAGCAGCAGCGTCTTGACCAGCCGGTCGTCCGCGATGTACCGCTGGTCGGTCTCGCTGCCGTACTTCTCCAGCAGATATGCGCGCACCTTGGAGTGGAACCGCTGTGCCGCCTCGGCTTCCCGGCGAAGCCGATCGGTGAACGCCTCGCCGGTACCGTCCGACAGCACGTCCCACAGGTCGCCCAGGGGAATCAGTTCACCCAGCTTCATGTCAGCGCGTCGACGGCGCAACATCTCCTGCAGGAGCTTCAGACCCGTGCGTTCCCTCTGCAACGCACCGGAAAGAGCGACCAACACGTTCAGCAATGCAGGGGACAACGGATACACGTCACGGAAGTCCGACCACGTCGCACCCGTAGCTCCGCCTGAGTCGAGCAGCACGTCCCGCGACATCGCGTTGGCCGACTCGATCCCGGCGAACGCGTCGTTGAGCGCGGCCTGGGCCTCGGGCTTCGGCTTGAGCACACGCTCCTTGATGATGGGGATGAGGTTGCGGTCTTCCAGGTTGACGACGTCGAACCGGCCGGCGAGGTACTCGACCTGCGCCTCCAGGTTCTTCACGTCGGCACCGGTGACGTCCTCACCGACCAGCTTCGAGAGGTCGCGCTGACGTGAGATGAACGAGACGATCGGCAGCACACGGTTGGCGTCACCGGACTCGATCAGCTTCACCAGCTTGCTGACCTGGTTGTTGACGAACTGCTGGTCCGACATGTGGGCCTGCAGCCACAGGATCAGCTCGTCCAGGAACAGCACAAGCCCGTCGTAGCCGAGCTCTTTCGCATGCTGGCTGACGACCGCGAGACCGTTCTCCAGCGGGATGAACGCGTCCCGGTCACCACTGGCGCCGCGCACGTAGGACGCCATCGGCCCCGACAACAGCGCAGAGACGAGCGCGCCACGCACCGGATCACCCGCGGCTGCGGCAAATGCCTGGTCGAGCTTGGACGTGGTCCAACTGGACACGGCTTCCGCATCGATGACGTCGAGGTCGTCATCAGAGCTGCTGGAACCGTCGGCATGGCTGTTGCCGCTGTCCAACCACTGGGCGAACTTGGCGTCATCGCCAAGGAAGTCGCGCTGCCGCCGCGCGTCGTCCAGCATCGCGTCCGCACGGTACACCGGCGGCGTCTTCTCGTTGGGGTGCAACCTGCGCACCGCAGAGACATAGCCGCCGAGGATCGCGGAGTCGATGTCCGCAGCACCGACGAGGTGGTACGGCACCATCATGAACTTCTTGCCGCGCAACCACTCGTCGTGCTCGGCGATGACCGGCTGCAGACCGGGCTTGGCACGTGCCGTCGGCTCGTTGTTCAGCACGGCGTGCAGCACCGTCAGGAAGTGGCTCTTACCAGAACCGAACGACCCGTGCAGATAAGCGGCATGCGAACTGCCGTCCCGGACCGCGGCCCGGACGATCGACAGCGCCTTGGCGAACGCGGCCTGGAGCTGATCGGTGACCACGTACTCGGCGACGCGGGCGTCGGTGTCGGTGAAGCCACCGGACAGCTCGACCTTGAAGTCGCCGGCGTGCACCGACTCGGGGATGTTGATGACGTCCCGGAGGAACATCTCTGTCGTGCTCACTGCCGATCAGCCCTTCTTCGCCGCTCGCCGGCCACGCGTCGATGCAGCAGGTCGCCACTTGCGCAGATCGTCCTCGCTCAGCTGGTGAGTCGCCCGCTGCGCATTGAGGTAAGCCTCGTACTCCTCGGCCGGGCTCCCGCCCCACTCATCGTCGTACTCGCTGTGCCACTGCTTCACCCAGGGCATCAGTTCCTGAAGACCGGCGAGCAGCGGCGTGAGCTTGTCTGCGCCCCACCCGGACTGCTCGACACGGTCGTTGACGGTGTTGACGATCGCCTGCGCTTGGTCCTTGTGGTCCCACCCGGCCCAGCCGAGCAGCAGCGTCGGGTCGGAGTCGGGGCTGGCGTCGGGGTAGGAGATGAAGCGTTCCTTGGGCACGTCGAGCTTGCCGCGCTGGGACCAGTAGCTGGTCTTGCGGAAGTCACCGGAGCCGTACTTGGGCGGCACCGGGATGTCGAGCCGTTGGCCGGTGCGGTCTTCCTCGCGCTGCAGCTCCCAGACGTGCTCCCACTCGGCGCGCTTGCGCAGGCCGGAGTCCTTGTAGCGCAGTGCAGCCAGGTAGGGGACGTGTTGGTCGGCCACAACCTGCTCCAGCACCTGGGCGAGGGTGAGGTCGCGCTTGCCCAGGTGGTCGGTGGCGTACAGCTGCGCGACCGACTGCATGTCTGCGTCGTCGCGGAACTTGTCGGCCAGCTGGTTCACGGTGAGCGCCCTCGGCTGCTTCATGCCGTCGCGTAGGGCGAACCAGATGTCTGGGTTTTCGCAGCGGTCCAGCAGCCAGTTGCGCAGGGCTTCGGCTTCTCGTTTTTCCCAGGGGACTGTGGCCCAGCGGCGCTTGCACTCCGGGCGTTCGATCAGGGCGATATCCCGGCGCTTTTCGATCACGTCGATTCTGGCCTGGACGATGTCGCGGTACCAGTCTGGCCAGTGGGTCGGGATCTCGGTGATCGGGGTGGAGCCGTGGCGCGTGAACCAGGCTGTTTCGGCTTCTCCTGCGGCGACTTTCCTGGCTAGGACGATCTCGAAGGCTCGCTCGCCGAGTTTGATTTCCGGCACCGCGTCGGTGTCAGATGCTTTGAGCTGGGCGGTCTCCTTCTCGCTGAGCAGGCCATACGAGCCGTAGACCTGCCAGTCGAGTTCTTCCTGAAGAGTGATCATCCGTGCACGCATGTGGCGGTGTTCGCCGCGTGCCTTTTTAAGCGCGTCCGGGACAGGGGCTGCTGCGTAAGCTGTTTCAGATGGCTCCAATCGGGAGAGTTGTTGCGCCAATTTATCCATCTCACGGCCAAGAGGCAGCGGCAGGCTCGGGGGAAGCGGGAACTCCTGCAACTTAGTTCCCGTGAACTCATAGAACTCCTCCCAGTCATCTCCTCGGTAACCTTCGTTGACGCCACCGTTTCCCTTGCCGTGGCAGACCTGCTTGAGCCAGAAGCACGCCATGGATGAGTTCAATACACCAAGCAAGGCCAAGTGAACATCTTCGCTCGCGCCCTCGGGAAGCTTGATGACCGGTGCGTGTCGATTAAATACCTTTCCGCCGCGATCGAGAATAAAGTGATTGTGTGTAGCGACGCAGGCAAATGAAATGGTGAGACCGCCGTATCGGCGCCAAAAGAACATGGAGTACTCGTACCACTTGAGTCCGCGTTCCAACTGTGTCTGGCCGTACGCGCTTCGCTCTCGTAGAATTGTTCGGTTCGGCCACAGTAGGCGTTCGATCTCTGGTGTGATCTTTGCTGTGAGTGAGGGATCTTCGGGATCGTATGGCCAAAGGAATGTCAGTGCATTGGCTGTCCGCCAATCTCGGACTGATTCTCCGTCAACCATTGGTCGCTGGAGATCTACGCTCTTTCGGCGCAGGGTATCATTGCCAAGCGCGTAGGCATCGTCTGCGCGTGTTACGGCGCCGAAGCCAATGCTCGCTTGATCGCCGAGTCGGCCTGTTCCTGAAGCTTCTATTTGTGCTTGGAGGGCTCCTGCGCCTCCGCCGCTTAGTGACCAGGGATGTGTTGCAATGGAAGCGCGCTCGACGTCCTCCACGCTGATCCACTCGGACTCGCTGCCTGCTCGGCTGGTCTGGGAGGCGATCGCCGTCCAGACGAGTCCCTTGCTCGGATTTGCTGGTTGTGAAGGTTCTCCGCGGACGCCCAGGACGGCTCGAACTTGCTCTGATGGTCGACTGATGTGGTTTCGCCCGACAAGGATTACGGTTGGTGTGCCATGACCTGGGATGTAGGCGCCTGACGTGTCGATGACATGCGTAAGATGGACAGTTGGAAAAAATTTCTCAATCAGCTTCTTGCCGAACTCGCGCTTCATGAACGAGTTTGCGGTGACCTGTCCGACGAATCCTGCGTTTCGATCTGAACCGTGCCTGCGGATAGCCAGTTGGAATAGGCGTTGCGCGAACGGAACTGAAAGTGCGTATGTTCCCGCGCAGGCACTGAAGCGCTCGCGGTAGTTTTCGTTCTCCTGCTTATCCTTGGCCGTGATATAAGGCGGGTTCCCGACAACTGCATGGTAGCTGGAAGTCTTCAGCAGTTCGCATGAGTTGATGAACTCGCTGACATCTTCGGTTCGATAAATGTGTTCTTTGGTGAATTCGAGTAGGTTGATTTGCTCGTTTTTAATTCCTGCGCCGTGCATGAGCGAGTCGCCTACTGCGATATTGATCGGAAAGTTGGCGGCCTTCCGTAGTTGGGGTTTTCCGCCAACGCGCAGGGCCGCAATCAGAAGTCGAAACCGGGCGATTGAGGCTGCGAACGGGTTCTTGTCGCAACCATGCACTGACTCCAGTGAGCGGCGGATCAATGTCCAGTCATCGGTTCCTGGTTCGGCAGCATGCCACTTGCTGTACAGCCGGGTGAAGATCCCGAGCAGGAAGTGCCCGGAGCCACAGGCCGGGTCGATGGTGCGCAGCCCGGTGAGTCCGAACTCCTCGACCGCAGGTTCCAGCGTGAGATCGAGGATGAATTCCTCGACGAACTCCGGAGTCTGCAGCAGGGCGTAGGTCTTGCGAGCGTGCTCGGACAGGTCCTGGTACAGGTCACCAAGGAACCGCGTATCCCATTCAGGGTCGGTGAAGTTGAACCGAACCTCACCGTCATCGCCGCGCCGCCGCCAGAACGTGATCAGCGCCGTAGCCGCCTCGAACGACGGAGTGATCTCCCACAACGGGTTGTACCGCTTGTCGAACATCCCAGCCACAGTCGGATGCGTGGACGCGAGGTGGTCAAAGGCCTCCACGATCCAGTCACGGTCGTTGAGCTGCGGATTCGCCTTGAAGAACGCCTCGTGCCGCTCCTCGGCATCAACCAGCCGCTCCCCAGGCCCAGCCAGGAACGGCCACTCGATCAGCCCGTTGTCTTCGCAGAACCGCACGAACACTGTCCCGAGAACCCACGCAGCAGCAACCTGCGTAACCCGCTCATCCCGCCAAGCCCCATAAGTGGCCGCAGTGCGCCGAGCCTCAAAAGCCTCGTCGTACTCAGCGCGAAGAGCCTTGGCGAACTCCTCGACCTCGTCACTGCGGATGCGCAGGTCGTCTTCCAGGATGGTGACCTGCTTGCGCAGTTCCTTCACCAGCTCGGCCTGGTTCAGTCGAGTCGCCAACGCTGCGTTTCCCTCCATCGAAGTCATCACAAAGCTCACTCAGGCCGCGCTACCGCGAAGCTCAGCCAAATAGGTGCCAGTCAGCACAACACGCTCGGAGTCACCCAGCACCTCAACGGTCCGGCCGTCGAGCGAGACGCCGTCAACGGCAGACTCGCCCGGACACAGCAGCCACAGGCCGCGAGGCGCATCGGTCGACCTCCTGGCCGCGTTCTGCAGCTTCGTCAGCAGATCGTGACCGCCCTCGTCGAAGTATCTGGCCAGCAGGCCGGCGTCGTGCACGAACAGCACGGCGTTGCCGGAGTCGAGCAGACGCTCCTCGACGCGTTTCCACGCGGCGCGGACGTACGACGCCAGGCCGGGGGACATCTGGCCGGACTCGGTGAACCGCGCGTCCACGCCGAGGACCTTGCCCCAGTCCTGGCCGCGTTCCTCCACCAAAGCACGGAACTCCCGCAGGAACTCCTGGTTGAGATCCACCGGCCGCACCGGGTGGGTGCGTGCGATCGCCTCGGCGGCGCCGGGCAGGTGGCTGCCGCGGAGCGTCAGTGCGAGGAAGCCACCGCGGTCCGCGGCCGCCGCCAGCTTGGCTTCGGTCAGGGCGAACGGGTCGTGGCCGGTGGCGAGCAGGCGCTGGTGGGCGCTCACCGACGTGCCGGTCGACGAACTCAGCCTGGCGGCGTCTGGTGCGGGCGGGCGGAACTTCTTGGTCGCGGTGTCGAACTCCAGCGGGAAACCTGCGGCGTGCAGCGCCTCGGCGACCTGGACGTGCGTGGGCGGATCCGGAACCACCAGTTCCGGGAAACGGGCTCGGACCCTGCTCATCAAGTCGGCCACGGAGATGCCGGTCTCTCGGCGGACGCCGGCGCCGGCCTGTGCGATGCGCAGAGCCTTCGACAGCTCCAGGTCGCGTGGGTACAGCTCGAGCCTGGGTGAGTCCGCCGCGTTCTGCGAGACCGCCGCGGCCAGGCTGACCAGGCGGGTGTCGGCGAGCAGGGCCATGCCTTCCGGTGGGTTGACGGCGCGCAGCTCACGCAGCACCACGCCGCGTCCTGGCAGTGGATCTTGCTGGACCAGCTCGTCGGCGCGCTTGCCCAGGGCGGTCGCGTACTCCGCCAGTTCGGGGCCGCTCGGGTCCTCTGTGCCGATCAGCGACTCGCACGCCACCAGCACGCGTGAGCCGCGACGCAAGACCACCAGACGTGGTCCCTCGTCCTCCTCGGCCGAGTGCAGTCCGCTCCAGATTTCCGCCTCGACGGCGGCACGGACCACGGCGAGCGCCTTCGCGATGGTGCGCTCCGGCGTGTCGTTGGCTGCGCCATGCCGCGCGCGCACGGCCGCGGCGAGCTCGAGTGCTGTCATCACTCGGCCGGCAGTCGTGACGGTCTCCACGAGCTCCTCGCGGACCGCGCGAAGCCAGGACTGAGCTGCCCATTCTTTGACAGCCGCCGACTGGTGCCGGGATACGCCCGTCTGGGCGATGCCGACAAGTTTCGCCACCTCAGCCTGGGTAGGCCAGGGAGCAGGAACACCGGAAGCGTCCGGAAGTCCGAGCGTCAGGCGCAGCACATCCGACTTCGACGACCCCTTGCGACCTGCTGGCGGGGCCAGCAGACCAGCCATCTCGTCGATGGTGAGGAGGCTGCCTTCCGAGAACTCATCGCTTCGCAGCGGGTCCTTGGCCGATCGGCGCGGAGCCTGCCCTGCAGGGCGGCGCAACGCGGCCGTCCACTGCTTGTGCCTCCGGTTGAGCTCCTTGCGGATGACCGCACCAGCGCCGCGGGCCTTCGCGATCTGGTGCAAAGGAACGTCGAGGAGCGCTCCCACGGTGGTCGCGCCGAACGCCTGCGCGACGGACACCGCGCGAGGGGAAAGCCCGGCGGCATCGAGCGGGGTCTTCAAGTCTGCGGCGAGAGCGTGCGCGTCCCTGACTTCGTCCACCGAATCGGTGGCGATGTCCACCGTCTCGGGTGTCGTCGCGGGGCTCGCCGCGTCGGCCTTGGTGAAGATCGCGCGCCAGGCGTCCTGCATCTGACGCAGGGTGTCGAACCGCTTGTCGACGTCCCGGTGGAACGCGCGCAGGAAGAACTCCGTGAGGCCGTCCTGCAGCGCGACCTCGAACAGGTCGGTTGCGATGGCGGGAGTCTCGTCGGTGGTGGTGCGCGGGTCGGTCATCCCGTCGCCCCACACCGGACGTTGCGTGGAGGCCATCTCGTGGAGAGTGACCGCCGCCGCGTACAGCTCGGCGTGGTCGTCGAACACCGGGCGGCGGGCCGTGCCGAGGAACGGGTCCAGGTAACCCGTCGTGCCGGCTTCGACCACTCGTTCCGAGATGTTGTGCAGGGAGAAGTCGAAGAGCATCAGCTGCCACGACCGGTCGGCGCGCTGGAAAACGCCGAAGTTGTCCGGTTTGAGGTCGCGGTGCCGCACGCCTTTGGCAGCGAGCTGGTCCAGGGCGGTGAAGAGGTCACCCCCGAACCGCTCGAGCTCGTGATAGGTCAGGCGCCCCTCGGCACGCAGCCGGGCACCGAGCGAGCGGTCACCGGCGTACTCGAGGTCGAGGACAGTGCGGTCACCAAGCGTGCGCGGTCCACCCAGCAGGCGTACGACGACGCCACCGCCGACCAGTTCCAGAGCACGCGCCTCGTTCTGGAGCCGTTCTGCCTTCTCCTCGTCCAGTGCGATCTTGATGACGCGCTTCTCGGTGCGTGGTTCGTCGTCATCGAGGTCTGTCGAGCGGACCACGAGAAGGGCTTTGGCGGTCGCGCCGGTGCCCAGCACTCGCTCGACCGCCCAGTCGCCGTCGATGCGCTGACCTGGGACGGCTTCCAGCGGATCGACGACCTGGGAGTTCGTCTCCGGTGCGGGAGAGTCCTGCTCGACGCGGTCGAGACCGTCCAGGAACGCGTCGGCCGAGTCCAGCCGGTCCGCGACGTCGGCCCTGGTGGCTCGGTAGACGAGGTCGTCCAGCACGTCGGGCACGCTGTCCGACACCGCGTACGGATGCAGCCCGCTCTCGGCCGTCAGGCGTTCGACCAGGCCGCTGCGTGCGGTCGCCGGTGGCTGGCCGGTGACGATGAGGTACGCGAGCGCACCCAGGCCGAAGACGTCGAGATCCACCGGATCGGCGTACGGCGTGTCGAACTCGGGAGCGAGGTAGACGCCTGCGACGTCCGCGACGTGCTTGCCGCCGGTCGACGTCAGGATCGAGCCCAGACCGGTCGTGTCGAAGTCCCTGGCCGCGCTCTGCCAGTCGATGATCTGCAGGACGGGGGAGGAGCCGTCGTCCTTCGCGGACACGTACACCGATCGAGCGGCGAGTGCACGGTGGTAGAGCGAGCGGCTGTGGGCATACCGCACCGCTTCGGCGAGCTGGCGGACCATGTCCAGGCGTGTTTCCGGCGTCAGCGACTCGCCGTGCAGAGCGAGATACGAGTCGAGCCGGAGGTCCTTGGCCCGGTGCCGGAAGCGGATCGCGGGCCCGCCCTGGTGCTCGCGGATCTCCAGAGCCTGGGCGATGCCGCGGTGCGTGATGCCCTGCAGCACCTGGTACTCGCGCCGGGCCGCGCGTTCGACCGACTGCCTGGCCTCTTCGGTGGCCTGCTGGGCGGTGAGGTAGACCCGCACCCGGCCTTCCTCCCGCACCATGCCGCGCCGCTCGGCGAGCCGGTCCTCCCACGTCGGTCCGGCGTCCAGGGGGTCGGGCGTGAGGCTCCAGTCGTCGCCGAACCTCAGGTGGGCGGTGGAGACCCGGATGCCGATCTTCTTGAGCAGGTCGGGCAGCCTGCGGGAGAAGTCGGCCGTGACTCGCTGTGACTCACGGTGAGGTGGCCGGCTGAGCAGGTCACGCCAGATCCACGGCAACCCGCTCTCGTGGTCGTCGCGTGCGTACACGCGCGTGCTTTGCACCTCGTCGAGGGACGACTCCAGGTCAGGAGCCGACAGGAAGACCACAGGTTCGACCCGGGGGACCCGGCCTTTGATGTTCAGCTGCTTCGCAGCCCACTCGAGCCGGGACTTCAGTTCCTTCGACTTGAGGTCGGTGAGGTGCAGCGGGTTGGACAGCGTCCGGAGACGGTGGGTTCCCTCTGTGCGGAAGCTCCAGGTGTCGCCGTTGTTGACGACCTTGCCGGGGTGTCCTTTCAGCTCGACCAGGTACAGCCCACCGGGCACCGCGATGAGCAGGTCGCACTCGTTGATCCGGCCGGAAGCCGCGGTGAAGGAGAACGTCGCCCACGCGCGATGCGGTTCGGCGTTGGGCATGAGCCGCTTGACCTGGTCGAGACCGTCCTGCTCCCAGGGATAGGGCGAGACCCGCTCCTGGAACCACCGTCGCTGGGCGGGCGGCGGGCCGGGCTTGGGTGGTCCTGGCCGGTCCGCTGATACCACGTTGATCTCCCCGAAGTGCTTTGCACGGCAGTGCCGGCGATGCTACTGCCTGATGCACGAAGCCACTCACGAGTATCGTGCAATCCCCGGGCTGACCTGTGCATCACTCAATGACCTGGTCGTTGATGGCACGCCAGGTGTTACACGACGGACAAGCAGCGGCTAATCCGCCTTTTCGGCGACTAAGAGGGCCACCGGGTTGTGATGTAATCGTGCGCCTGGGCGATGCTCAGCTGCCTGGTCGTGTTGTTCGCGCGGACGAAGAACACCTCTTCGCTTTTGCTCGTGCGGGTGAACACGGGCTTCGACGACGGATGCACGTCGATCAGGACGACCCACTTCCCGTCCGTCTGCTCGGCTCTTGCCCTGACGTGCAGAGTGATGGGGCTGTCTCCACAAGCGCTCATCAGGCCCGAGGTGATCGCGTTGACGTACTTGTCGATGTCCATGCCGCTGACCTGGAAGTCGGTGTCCAGTCCGACGATCTTCTTGTCGTCCGAGATGCCGATGCCCAGCGTTCCGCCCGAGCTACTGTTCAGGAAAGCGGCGACGCTCTTGGTCACTGCGTCGCTGGGGTAATGCGACTTGCCGGACTGCGCGTGCTTGCCCACACCCGTCTGCTTGAACTCGACCTCCGCGGACTCCTCGGTGAGAAGAAGGTCTTTCACGCTGGGGCCCGTCCACACAGGTTTGTTGACGGTTCCGGGGACCGCCGCCGTGCCCGTCCGCAGCTTGTCGAAAGCAGTCTTGATGACCGTTGCGATGTGCTTGCGCCGGCGTTCGAGGAACTCGTCGTATCCGAGCTGCTCCCATCCTTCCGGCAATGCGTGCAGGAATCGTGTGCGATCACGTTGTTCGGCGGGGACGTAGGTCTCCCACAGCTTGGGGAAGTACTCAACAGGAGACTCGTGAGTGGGTTTCTTGCCCGGCCACTGGAGCATCGCGTAGTTCGCCAGTTGGTTCTGGCGGCTCACGGTCTTGATGCCCTCCGACTCGAGGTACTTCCGGCGGAAGAGCTGGTATCGGTCAGCCGCGCCTTTGTAACCCGACGCCGGATCCAGCACCTCGGCGACTTTGAGGGGTGCGAACAGGACGTCGGCGTCCAACAAGACCAGTGCCGCGTGGTACGCGAAAAGGCTGGGCGAGTAGCCGGCGGAGGTGGAGAGCAGGTCGGGCAGTGCCACCTCCCAGAAGTCGTTCGTCAGCTGGGTGGCGATCACCGCGTCGAGCACGCCGATGAACTCCGCGCCGGTCTTGGCCTCGGCGAACCGGCGGAGATCCTGTTCCATCCGGCTCTCGGACGAGCCTGTGTAGCGGCCCGTGATCGTGCACATGAAGAACCAGCGGGCGATGACGGGACGAAGTTCGTGCGCGCTCAAGCCGAAGTCCCGCCGGCCGACCAGGAAGGTCACGTACGAGAACACGATGGTGAACCTGGACGTGACCATCGAACGGCTGCGGTAGCCCGCCAGCCGCAGCGCTCCGAGGAAGTCGTGCCAGTTGTCGAGGTCCAAGGCGAAGTTCTGCGCCTCGCGCAGCACCTCGAACTGACGCAGGCGAGCCTCCTCGGACAGCTTCCCGGTCTCCGCGTCTTTGCCCCGCAACACCGAGTAAACGGCCTGCAACCTCGCTCGTCGCAGCCCGAGTCCGACCGTGACGCGCAGCAGCTCGTCAGGGCTCGGTTCGATGAAGTGGTTGTAGGGCGTCCGCTTGTCGGTGCTCGGGAACTTGGCTGCCCGGCAGAACGCCTCCAGCTCACGGCGACCGGCGTCCCAGTGCACCGACATCAGGGTGAGGATGAAGTCGGCCTGCTTGAGCTCGACGCCCTCGGAGTTGATTCGAACGAAGATGTCGGCGACTTCCTCTTCGGTGGCGTTGGCCGACAGCTCGAGCGCCGTGAACGGGTAGTCACGGAGGTCGTAGAGGCGGTCGATGGCCTCGATGATCCGGTCTTCCTCGTCGTGGCTGACACCCCGGTTGGCGCGCAGGCGTTCGATGAACTCGGTCTGGAACCGGTGCCTGGACTTGGGCCCGGACCACAGCTGCGACACATCACTGATGTACTCGGGGTCCTGCTGGATTGCCGCGTCCGGCACGGCGAAGCGCTGGTCGCGTGGCCGGAAAGCGATTGCCAGGTGCATTTGCCGGTACTCGTTGTCGACGACCGGACGGTTCCTGATCACCGAGTAGAGCGAGGTCAGGCGTTGTTGCCCGTCCACGATCAGCCTTCGTGCGACCTGTTGCTTGTCGTTGGTGCCGATCTGCCTGGTGCCGGTGGGCACCGCGGGGTTCTCCCAGAACAGGAAGTACCCGACCGGGAATCCCCGGTACATGGAGTCGAACAGGTCCCGCACCTTCGTGCGAGACCACACGAAAGGCCGCTGGATCTCGGGCAGTCCGATGTCGCCGTCCTCGATCTCCGCGAGCAACTTGGATAACTGGTAGTTGACCTCGCGGAACAGCGCCTTCATCGAACTTGTTCCCCCTGACCGGCTGTGGTGTCGCAAGCCCTATCGCCAGGCATGGCGGCTTCGTAACACCAGCGCGCTCCAGCTTCTCGCCATGAGCCTATCGGGTGTATTGGAATCGGCTGTATGGTGCATCACGATCCGTTATGGTTCGTCACGTTGTGCATGTACGTCCCCGGGGGAACCACGTGATGGATCCTGACCAGCTGCTCAGCCAGTTCGAGGGCAAGCTGGCGCAGGCGCAGGCCAAGAGCGACGCCATCCGTGAGAACCTCGCGCGGTTGCAGGTCACCGAACGCAGTCCGGACGGGCAGATCGCGGTGACCGTCAACGACGCGGGCAACCTCGTCGGGTTGGAGCTCGGGCAAGCGTTGCAGCGCAAGGACAGCGCGGCCGTCGCCCAGGACATCATGCGCACGCTGCAAGCCGCGCAAGGTCGCATCGCGACCGTGGTGCAGGAGTCGATGGCGCCCCTGGTGGGCGAGGACTCCGAGACCATGCACCTGATGATGGCGAAGCTGCGCAGCGCACAGCCATCGCCTCAGACGTACGGGTCCGGCGCCGGCGGCTGGGGTCCGACGGAGCCCCGGCTGGGTGCCATCGAGGACGACGCGCCGCCTCCGCCACCGCCCCCGCCGAGCCCGCTGCGGCGTCGCCCGGCAGAGGACGACGACGACTTCGGTGGCGGGAGCATCCTGCGATGAACTACCGCATCGACCTCGCCGAGATGGATGCCCACGCCAAGCGCGTCGACGAGATCGGCGGCCGCATCGGCACCGCCATCGGTGCGGGCGGCGCGGCGTCGAACCCCGAGGCGTTCGGCCTGCTCGGCATGCCGCTCGCGGCTCTCTGCTCCGCCGCGCAGCACATGGCCATGAACACCCTCCACGACGCCGCCGAGGCCGCGCTCGACCACCACAGGCGGGTCAAGGCGTGGCGGGAGGACGTCGCGAACAACGAGGACGAGCAGGCCGGTCGCTTCGGAACGGGTGACTCGTGAGCACGCCGAGCATCGGGCCCGCGCCGGTCAAGAACCCCCTGGTCCGCACGGGCGACGACGCACCGGCGACGGAGGGGGCCGGCCTCTTCCACGACGTCCGCGAAGCCGTGACCGGCTTCGCGGACGGCAACTGGGCGGAAGGGCTGCTCAACCTCGCGAGCGCCGCCGGGGACGTCGGCAAGATGCTGACCGACCCGCTGGCGTACCTGGTCAGCGCGGGGTTCGGCTGGATGTTCGAGCACGTCAGCTTCCTCAGGGAACCGCTCGACTGGCTCACGGGCGACCAGCAGACCCTCGACGGCATGGCGCAGACGTGGTCCTCGGTGTCGAGCTACCTGGACGAGATCTCCACCGACCTCAAGAACGCCGTCGACAAGGACGCCGGGCAGTGGGCGGGCCAGGACTCCGCGAGGTACCGCGAGTTCGGTGCCGACCGCGCGGACACCTACGGCGCCGTCGGTACCGCGGCGCGGGGGATGTCGATCCTCATCACGATCTGCAAGACGATCCTCAAGGTCGTCCGCGACATCGTGCGCGACCTGATCACCGAGGCGATCGGCAAGCTGGTCAGCATCTGCCTCCGCTGGGCGCCCGCGATGGCGGCGCTGGGCGCGGGCATCGCGGGCGCCGTGGCCGAGGGTGTGCCGGTGGCGGTGCGCTACGCGCAGAAGTGCATCGAGTGGTGCCGCAAGCTCACCAAGGCGTTCGGCAAGGCCGGTGGCCTGTTCAAGAAGCTCGACGACGTGCTGGCCAACGCGAGCGTCAACCTGGCCAAGCGCGGCGACGACTTCGTGACCGTGCTGAAGCAGGCAGCGAAGGCGGACCTCGCGCGGAAGGCGCAGGACTTCACCGTCGGCGCCATGCTGCGGGATGCCGGAGCGGGTGCGAAGAAGGTCGTCGTCGACGGCGTCACCGGACTCCCGAAGGACATCGGTCCCGCGATGGTGGAGGAGTTCCGCAAAGAGGGCGCCAAGATCGTGGACAACCGGGGCTGGAAGGACTGGCGCGAGCTGAAAGCGGAAGAAGCCGAGAAGGAGAAACAGGGCAGGTGAACGTTCTCCGGCGCGTTCTCGTCGCCCTCGTCGTCCCGCTGATCGGCTACCTGCTCGCCGCCACGATCTTCAACCACTTCTACAACCAGGTCGAACCAGGAGACCTGGCGGAAGCGAGGCTCGTGGCCACGGTGAAGTCCTGTGAGCGCCGCGGTCCGGTGGCGTGGCGCGGTTTCGGCTACTACCACGAGTGTGAGCTCGAAGTCAGGATCAGTTCGAGCGGAGAGACGTACACGTCGGACGTCACGGGGTGGCTCGCACCCGAGGACATCGGCAAGCAGTACGCCGTCCACGCCATGCGGCACAACAGGCCGTTGCAGCCGGATGTGCGGTCGCAGAGCCAGGTCTTCATCGGCTGGCTGTGCACGTTCGTCTTCTCGATCGCCTATCTCATGCTGATCGCCTGGATCGCGAGCCACGTGTGGCCTGGCGAGGGCCTCCCGGGGGCCCGGCGCCCAGCCGTGAAACGTGATCGCCGCCGGCCCTGACGGCCGGCGGCGACCGGCGTGTCACAGGGTCAGGCGCCACCAGTCGAGGTCACCGGTTCCGAACCAGATGACCTCGTGGATGCGCAGCTGCCACTTGCCGTTGCGCGACTCGCGGGACAGGTCGACCTCGATCGAGCTGAACGGGGTCGGCCCCGTGGACGTGCGGTTGGCCTGCAGCTTGTACGTCGTGCCGTCCGGGGCGACGAGGTCCAGCGACATGATCGACGACGGCAGGTTCTTGAACTGCGCCTCCAGGCGGGCGTTGGTCCGCGGGCTGCCCTCGCAGCCGCTCACCGTGATCTCCCTGACGACCGGCGGCGTGCGGGTGATGATCGGGACGTCGGTGTCGTCGCGGACCGTGCACTCCGTCGTCGGCGCGGGCACCGGCGCGTAGGGCGCGGCGGCGTTGCGGGCCGTGTGCGTCAGCATGGGCAACGCCTTGGGCCAGAAGAAGTCCGCCTGGCACGAGTAGGCGGGGAAGAAGCCGCCGCAGGTCTCCTCGGGGCCGGAACCCATCTCCCACACGAAGGAGGCCACGCCGAGCTCGTCGTACACCCAGTCGTCCGTGGTGCCCGACGCCGAGTAGAGCACCTGACCGGACTGCCCGTACTGCCAGCCGGTGCCCGCCATCTCGGCCAGGTCCTGGGCGAGGTCGCGCAACGGGGCGTCGTTGCCGGACCGCCGGTCGATGTCGCCGCCGGTCCACGGGAACAGCACGTAGTTGCCGTAGCTGTGCAGCGACAGCACGATGCCCGAGGTGTCGCCGGGCGCGGGCGCACCGGGCTCGGCCGCGCGGCGGTCCGGGTAGAGCGAACGCCACAACGACTGCAGCGCACGGGTTTCCGGCTCCGAGTCGGGCTCGGTGCCGTGGTAGGTCTGGTCGCACTGCCGGTCGGAGGCGTTCAGAGTGCCCCAGTTCGAGCTGGTGTTGCGGTTGAGGTCGACACCCCAGTGCGACTGCGACACCGTGCCGCAGGAGGTGCCCTGGTGGTTGGTGTCGTTGCCGTTCTTGCGGTGCGACACCGGGGAGTCGCCGCCGCTCACGACCTTGTCGACGCCGTCGGGGTTGGCGATCGGCACGACCCAGAACTCGGTGGTGTCCAGCATGGCCGAGACCTGCGGGTCGGTGCCGCCGACCAGGTGGTCGATCCAGCGCCACGCCATCTCGCCGGTGGTCAGCTCGCGGGAGTGCAGCTGGCCCATGACGAAGAAGCGCGGCTTGGGCGCGGTGGGCGTGAGAGCGCAGTCACCCTGGTTCTTGCGGGTGATGCAGATGGCTTTCAGGTCGTGGCCGCCGCGGTTCTGCGTCTTGAGCCACGAGTCGCCGTAGTCGACGACGGTGGCGAGTCCGGGATGCTCGCTCGCGACCTGGTCGAGGTGCCGGTAGTGGGCGTCGACAGTGCGGTACCCGCCGTAGAAGGTGTCGGCGGTGGCCGAGACCCCACCGGCCGGCTCCGGCAGCACCTGCTCACCGGTGGGAGAGAACCCGGCGCGCTTGAGCGCGGCCTCGGTCCCCGCATCGCCCAGCACGTACAGGCTGTCGCCGTCGCGGTGCTCCATCACGTCGAAGCCGCCGGCGAACAGCGCCTGCTCGGCGCCGAGAGGAGCGTGCACCTCGTACAGGCGCATCCCCTCGTCTGGGGCCGCCACCGCCGGGCCGGCTGCCACGAGCATGGCAGCGGCGCACAGCAAGGCGAGCCGTGATCTGTTTCGCTTCATCAGGTCCTTCCCGTGGGTGCGGGGTTCCGCGGCGCGTTGATCACCTTTCCAGCCCACAAGGTCGGAGGACCTGTCGATACAGACAGGAAAACGTTTTCCGGTCTCAACTGGCAATCGTGAGGCCAGCGTCTCGATTGGCTTGAGGGCGTTCGGCTCCCGTTCGCCAACGTCGCCGCGACACGTCGCCGGTGAGGATGATCGTGAGGCCGAATCGTTGGTCTCGTTGTGCTGAAACGACTTTCGTAGGTGGCCGAAAGTACTAGACGTCGTGGACAGCGCTTCGAAGGTCCTGCTCGGATGGGAAACGCCCGGATCCCCGTCCCGAAAGGACCGCCGTGCGCAGTTCGGCCGTCACCGTGCCCGTGATCGTCACCGCGCTCGTCCTCGCCGTCACGACGGTGCCGGTGAGAGCGTCGACAGATCCGTTCGAACGTTATGCTGGCCAAGAACTGCTTTGGGGCAGCTGTGCTTTCACGCCGCAGCCGGATGCGCTGCCTGCGGAGTGCGCGCTGATGACCGTGCCCAGGGACTGGGCCGCACCGGACGCGGGACGGGACCTCGTCGTCTCGGTCAGCCGGGTCGCCGCTTCCGGGGAGCACGCCGGTTCGGTGCTGCTCAACCCCGGTGGCCCCGGTGTCCAGGGCACGTCCCTGCCCGGTGCGCTGGCGGCTTTGCAGCCGGAGCTGCACCAGGGGCGTGCGTTGATCGGCATGGATCCGCGCGGCACCGGGCAGGAGGGCGGCACTGAGCCCGAGGCGTGTGAGGTGCCTGCCGATCGGCTCTCGCAGCGCACGGATCTCGACGCGCGCGACCGTTCGGCGGGCAGCATTGCCGAGCACCTGAAGCTGCCGCGCGCGGTTGCGGAGGCGTGTCAGAGCGACGCGCTCACGCCGTTCCTCACCACCTGGCAGACCGCGCATGACATGGAACTGCTGCGGATGCTGCTCGGTGAGTCCACTTTGGATTACATGGGGTACTCCTACGGGACTTGGCTGGGTGCCAAGTACGCGTCGCTGTTCCCGCGCAGTGCGGGCAAGATGGTGCTGGACTCCAGTGTCGACTTCCAGGGGCGCCTGCAGGCCGCGTTCGAGGCGTGGCCGCAGATCAACCAGCGGATGTTCGAGGGATCGTTCGTGCCGTGGATGACGCGGCAGTTCCCGGAGGTCGGCGCCACGCCGGCGGAGGCCGCTGTGAACTGGGAGCGGGCCCGCGAGTTCTTCGTGAGCGCGGGCACCGTTCCCGACAACTTCGACGGGATCTTCACGGGCATGGGGAACCCGTTGCGCTGGGTGCTGGGAGCGCTGGTGTTCGTGCTGGGGGTGCGGGGCGCGAACGGGGAGATCGAGACGACGGTGACCGGGTCCGGTCTTGCGGCACGGCTGGACGCGGCGGCTCGCGCGGAGTTCGGCGTGCCGTTGGCGTCGCTGACGCCGGTGGTGTTGGCGAACGTGCTGGCCGACTATCCGGAGGACTACGAGTACTTCCCGCAGACGCGGTATGCGGTGGCGTGCGGTGACCAGCCGACCCGGTCGGCGGCCTGGTACCGGCGGCTGTCCGACCGGCAGGGGCCGCGGTTCCCGCTCTTCGGCTGGCAGTACGGCCTGAGCGAACCGTGCGCCTTCTGGTCCGACGCGCCTCGCCAGGAGCTATCTGTGCTGCCTGCGGAGGTCGTCGGCCGGGTCTTGGTCGTGCAGGCCGAGCTCGACCCGCAGACCGGGTACGAGCAGGGCAGGTCCGCCGTGCGTGCGGCGCCTGGCGTCAGTCTCGTGTCGGTCGCCGACAGCCCGTTCCACGGCCAGTACGCCTTCGAGGGCAACCCGTGCGTGGACGGCATGGTGAACGTCTTCCTGCTGCGCAACTCGCGGCCCGGCGACGTCACCTGCCCCGGTGTTCCGCTGCCGAACGAGACGGAGGTCCACCCGGTGCCCGGACCGGTGCGCGGTGCGCCGGTGCTCACGACGGCGGTTGCCCATCCCTCGCTGGCCGCACTGCGTGAGGCGGTTCGGACGAAGATCGGCGACGCCGGTCCGTCGATGCGCTGACGTTCGGACGGCCCATGGTGGGCAGCCGACACTGATTCGGCCCGCGTGGCCGTGGCCCGCAACCACCGCCTTCTTCGAACAGGGCGGTGGTTGTCGCGGTTGATCGAACATTCCTGTGTCGGGTTGTCGCTGGTGTCCTGAGTGCCTGTTTCCGAGCTTGATCGGGTGAGTGCCCTGTGGTGGGCAGACGAAGGAACTCCTGGTAGATCGGACGTTGTCGAAGCGCCGCTCTGCCAGGAGTTCCGTTGTTATCGTGCCCGATCCCCGCGGGCGGTTCCACCGCGGGTCCCGCTTGTTGCCGCCTGGCCGCCACCCATCAGCCCAGTCGACGGACGTGCCGGTATCCCACCGACCTCACCGACGCCCAGTGGGCCGAACTCGACCCACTGCTGCCCGACCCGGCGTGCCTGGCCGGTCACGGCGGACGCTGGGAGAAGCACTGCCGCCGGCTGATCGTCGACGCGATCCTCTACGTGGTCGACAACGGCATCAAATGGCGGGCACTGCCCGTCGACTTCCCGCCCTGGCCCACGGTCTACAAGCGCTTCGCCGCCTGGGAGAAGGCCGGCGCCACCCAGCGGCTGCTGGACGCGCTGCGTGACCGGGTTCGGTTGGCCGACGGACGGGCCGCCGCGCCGTCGGCGGCGATCATCGACTCCCAGTCCGTGCGCGCCGCACCCACCGTGGCCACATCAACCCGCGGCTACGACGCGGGTAAGAAGGTCCAGGGACGCAAACGCCACATCGCTGTGGACACCCTCGGACTGCTGATCGCGGTACTGGTGACCCCGGCATCCACATCGGACAGAATCGCCGCACGCTCACTGTTGCGACGCCTCCGCTCCGCCGCGGGCCGTCGAGTCCGGCTGGTCTGGGCCGACGGCGGCTACACCGGAACCCTGCTCGACTGGGCACGCAAGACCCTCGCGCTGACCGTCGAGATCGTGAAACGGCCCGACCTGCCGCACTTCACCGTGCTGCCACGGCGATGGGTGGTGGAACGAACCCTGGCCTGGATCACCAATCACCGCCGCTGCGCCCGCGACTACGAACGACTACGCCACCACCACGAGGCCATGGTCCGATGGTCGATGATCCGCATCACCGTCCGACGACTCACACGACCTCAGTAGCTCGGAAACAGGCACTGAGAATTCCTCGTTCGACTGACGATGGTGCTGAATACTTGCCGTGCGTAGTTAGCCGCCCTCCGATGCGGGCGTTCTGCGCGCGCCGTAACCGTGGTGGGGCATATCGAACGAGTTACCTGATTGGCATTCCGTCACCTGAGGTGATCTTGCTGTCGATTGGCAGGCCCTTGTGCGCCAACGTGTCGGTGTGCTCGGTGGTACCACGAACGAGTGGTCGTTCTGTGACGACGCATATCCCCGCGCCCGCCTGGAAACAAGGACCCCTGTAGGTCGCACAGCCGCCTTTTCAACTCGATAGTGTGAATGTTCGTTCTTGTTCACGCATTCGCGTGATAGATGGCTTGTGTGGTCACGTTGTTCGGTTAAGGTTCACGAGGATTGCAGTGGGTCGGCATGCACGCCTCTGTAATCCGAACACCATTCATCTAAGGGGATTTCGTGCTGAAGAAGGCAGGGGCTGCTCTCGCTGTCGCGGGCGCGTTCGTCGGTGTCGGTTCCTCGGCATCGGCCGATGCCCCTGAGGTCGGCGTCACCCAGCAGTCCGGAGTCGCCCACCTCGACGACTCCGAAATCCTGAGTGACCTCGACGCCTGCTTCGTCGACGTCAACGTCATCGCGGTGCCGGTCTTGTCCGGCAACGACAGCGGGCTGTGCGCAAACCCCGACGAGAGCTGACGTGAGTCGGCGCTCCTGGTGAGCGTCGTTGACGGACGGAGCGGGACCGTCCTCGGTTTCCTCCGTCGATCCGCAGTGTCCGGATGAGTACTCAACTTGAAGAAGGGCAAATCATGGAACTGAAGAAGTTCGTTGCCGCTGCCGCTGTCGGCGTGGGTTTCCTGATGGTCGGCACCCCCGCGTTCGCGGGTGGCGAGTACGACCACACGGTCCGCGTTTCGGACTTCGAGTACGAGCACAACCACCAGGTCGGCCTGGTCAACATGAACGAGTCCGACATCCTCAGCGACATCAACCTGTGCCACCTCGACGTCAACGTCATCGCGATCCCGCTCCTGTCGGGCAACGACAGCGGCTCCTGCGTCAACTCGGAGATCGACGACTGACGGACTGAGGTCCAGCAGTAGCGGACGACGTGCCGGCCTTCGGGCCGGCACGTCGTTTTTGCTTTCTGGAGAAGACTGGTTTCCGGGGACGGACTGGGGCGTGTGGTGGGGTCACCAGGTGCGCTGAGTCCGGGAGTCGTGGGTGCGCGTCGACGACGCGGCTGCCGTCGAGGGTGGAGGCGGGAAGGTCAGGACGTCGTCGGGCACGGCACGACGGCCCACACGCGCTTGCCCACCGCTTGCCGAGCCACGCCCCACCGCCGGGACAGTCTGTCGACGATGACCATGCCGCGGCTGCGCACCGAATCCGGCGTCGACTGCTTCAGCCGCGGTGCCGCGGGGGAGGCGTCCTCCGTGACGACGGCGACGAGGCACGGGTCGGTTGACCGGCGCAGCTTCAGGCGCGCGGGGAAGCTGGCGTGGTCGTACACGTTCGAGACCAGTTCCGTGACGACCAGCAGCACGTCGACCAGGTCGTCCTCGTGCAGGTTCGCGAGGACGGCTTCGGTCCAGCGCCGGACCTTGCCGGTGTCGGGTGCGGTGGGGACGAGGTCGAGTGCATGCCAGCCACCAGCAGGTTCTCCTCCGGTCGAGGCATGGCTCCGTTCTGATGGCGTCACTCTGCTGAGGTACCTCAGGGGTGCTGGCCGAAACTTGGCTGACCTCGAGGTGATGCGGTCGACACGTCCAGTCAACGTTGACGAGGCAAGTCAATGTTGATTCGAGGTTGATTGGACGTTGACTGCACGGGATCAATGTTGACTGCATCGTCTCGACGTTGACGACTGCTGGATCACGTTGCGAGTGCAGCTGTCCGCCATCGACCTGGCGACACACCGTGCTGAACGTGGGGCTGGACCCGCGGGTCATCGGAGACCCCGAGCAAGGCGTTCCCGGCGGTGGACGCCGCGCAGGTCGAGGCCGCGTAGGTCGAGGCCGGGCTGCGGAAGGCCGCGGCGGAGCTCGCCCGGCTCGGACTGGAGTTCGAGACCTGTCTGCTGGACAGGGGACCGGCGGCCGAGGAGGTACTGCGCGAGGCGTTGGACCGCGAGCGTTGCGACATCATCGTGATCGCGCCGGTGTCCGTCTCGAACCGGCGTTGACGCCGCTGTTCGAGAAGCTCGTGAACATCGTGCGGACGCGGGCACCGGAATCCGTGCTCTGCTTCGACGTCGGGTCGGACACGACCGTCGACGCGGTCCGGCGGTGGTGGCCGGTAGCCGGCGGATGGGCCGACGCCCAGGTCAGCAGACCGAGTGCACCGCTGTGCCGAGTGCCTCGCGGTGCAGTGCGTCGAGTCGTTCGAGCACGGCCGCGGAACCGGTGGCGATCGCGAGGTGGACCCGGCACGGAATTCGGTGCGCCCGGAGGTCCTCCGTGGACTTGAGCTGTCCGAGCAGGTCCGACGTCAGCCGGTCGAGGCGGGTGCGGATCAGGGAAAGGTCGGGACGGGTAGTGGGTACTTCCTCGGGACGGGCCGTCCAGCGCGCGAACAGTCCTCTCTGGACCACCTTGCTCGCGGTGATCTGGTCGCGGAAGAACGCCGCCGCGTCGTCGGCGTCGAGCCCGAGCGCGGTTGCTTGAGTCCGCACCTGGTCGAGCACCTGCTGTTCGCGGGCGGGGTCGTCGATCGGTGAGGTGGTGCCGAACTTGGCCGCCGCCACGTCGTCGCTCACCCGGAGGCGCTCTACGACGAAGCTGGTCAAGCGGCTGAGCGACTCGTCGGCGGAGGCCGAGGCCGGGGGAGTGGTCAGCGCGACCGTTCCCGCGATCGACAACGCGGCGACGCCGCGGGCCACTCTCGTGCGCGTGCTCACCTGTCTGCCTCACATTCCGTGACGGGATCGGTACCAAAAGTCACTCTAGCGAGCCGAGTGACGGTTGTCCGCAGAAAATGAGATAGAACGTTCGGTCTTGACGCGCGGGCATGACGGTGTCAGGGTGAGAGAAGAGATAGAACGATCGGTCTCGTCATCCGTGAGAGGACTTCCGTCATGAACGCACCCCTGTACACCGGCATCGCCACCTCGACCGGCGACGGCAGGGCAGGAGGCAGGGCGAGGTCCGACGACGGCCTGCTCGACCTCGGTCTGGCGATCCCGAAGGAGATGGGTGGCCCCGGTGGCGCGACCAACCCGGAACAGCTGTTCGCGGCGGGCTGGGCGTCGTGCTTCCACTCGGCCGTCAAGGCTGTCGCGGCGCAGCGGAAGACCGCGATCGCCGATTCCGCCGTCGTAGCGGAGGTGCAGGTGCTGCCGACGCCGGAGGGCGGGTTCAGCCTGAGTGCCGCGCTGCACGTCGAGCTGTCCGGTGTGGACCAGGTGACGGCGGACGAGCTGGTCGAGGCCGCTCACGCGATGTGCCCGTACTCGAACGCGACGCGCGGCAACATCCCCGTCACCGTCGACGCGACCGTCGCCTGAAGCTGGAGGAGAATCCTGTGACTGCCACCAGTTCCACCGCGTCGTCCTTGCGGCGGTTGTACTTCGTCCGTGCTGCTTTCGCTCTCGTCTGGGCCGTCCTCGTGGGCGTGACCGGCGCCGAGCTGGGGCCGGTCGGCATCGCGCTGGTCGTGCTCTACCCGCTGTTCGACGTCGCCGCCGCCGTGGTCGACGCGCGGTCGTCCAAGCGGAGCCAGAACGTGCTGGGCCTGTACGTCAACATCGCTGTCAGCCTGGCGGCGTCGTTCGGCATCGCCGTTGCCGCCGGGGCGTCCGGTGTCCCCGGTGTCCTGCGGGTGTGGGGTGCCTGGGCGATCGTGTCGGGCATCGTCCAGCTCGTCGTCGGCGTCGGTCGCCGGAGGATGGGCGGCCAGTGGCCCATGATCCTCAGCGGCGGCCTGTCCGTCGGTGCCGGCACGTCGTTCGTCCTGATGGCTTCGCAGCCGGGTGCCGCCCTGACCGGTGTCGCCGGGTACGCGGCGCTCGGCGGCATCTTCTTCCTGGTCTCGGCGATCCGCCTCGGGTCGGCGATGAAGTCCTCGGTGAGGGTGCCGTCCGCGGTTTGACGCCTGCGCAAGCGATCCAGCCGGTGCCCCGCGTCGTGCGGGACACCGGCCTCCGCTCAGATCTGGTTCTCGCCGCCGTCGACGTAGACGGTGGCGCCGAGCATGAAGCTGCTGTCCGGCGAGGCGAGGAACGCCACCACGGCGGCGACCTCGTCGGGGTGGCCGAGCCGTTTGGCGGCGATGCGGGCCGCCTCCCTCGCCTTGAACGCCTCCGCGTTCTCGCCCGCGAGCTCGGTCATGCCGGAGGTGTCGGTCGGTCCCGGTGAGACGGCGTTGACCCGGATGCCCCGGTCCTTGAGCTCGTTCGCCCAGGTCCGCGTGTACGACCGCAGCGCTGCCTTGGACGCGGAGTAGGCGCCGAAGCTCGCCGCGCCCCTGTCGGCGGTGGTGGAGGCGTTGATGATCACCGACGCGCCCTCGTTGAGCAGCGGGAGCGCCTTCTGCACGGTGAACAGCGTGCCTTTGACGTTGACGTCGAAGATGCTGTCGAAGTGGTCTCCTGTGGTCTCTTCGAGGGTCGCGAACGAGGCCGTGGCGGCGTTCGCGAACAGCACGTCCAGGCCCTTGCCGCGGGCGGCGACCTGCTCGTAGAGGCGGTCGAGGTCGTCGGCGTCCGTGATGTCGGCGGGGATCGCGGTGACGTTCTCGCCGATCACCTCCACGGCGTCGTCCAGCTCGTTCTTGCGGCGGCCGGTGATGAACACGTGCGCGCCCTCCGCCACCAGCCGCCCGGCGGTGGCCCTGCCGATCCCCCGCGTGCCGCCTCCGGTGATGAGAGCGGTCTTGCCGTCCAGCCTGCCCATCCTGACCTCCGCGTTTTTAAGCACCGATCGGTGCATAAGTCGAACCGTAGCACTTCTGCACCGATCGGTGCAGAAGACGTAGGATGAGGAGGTGGAGAAGGTGCAGATCGGCAGGCCGCGGGAGTTCGACGCCGACGAGGCGCTGGAGAAGGCGATGCTGGTCTTCTGGGAGCAGGGCTACGAGGGTGCCTCGCTGACCGATCTGACCGAACGGATGGGCATCTCCCGCAAGAGCTTGTACGCGGCCTTCGGCAACAAGGAAGAGCTGTTCCGCAAGGCGTTGCGGCGGTACGAGGACGGGCCGGTGGCCTACGTCGCCGAGGTGTTGCGGGCGCCCACCGCTCTTGAGGTGGCGCAGGGCTTCCTGCGTGGTGCGGTCCGTGCCAACACCCGTCCCGACTGTCCACGCGGCTGTCTTGGTGTGCAGGCCGCGCTCGCCGCCGGGGAGTCCGGCCGGCCCGTTCGCGACCTGCTGGCGGACTGGCGTGACAGCGGGGTGACCTACCTGCGTCAGCGGTTCGAACGTGCCGTCGAGGAGGGTGACCTGCCCGCTGACGCCGATCCCGAGCTGATTGCGCGGTACCTGATGACCGTCGCGAACGGGTTGGCCGTGCAGGCGTCGGGTGGCGTGGAGTACGAGGTCCTCCGGCGGGTCGCCGAAGCCGCCCTGCGGAACTGGCCGCCCGTCTAGTTCCTGACCTGCGAGTTCGAAGTGCCGGCCGAGTCGGGCCGGGGTGGTCGCGCGGGCTCCTGCCGTATATCGGCGTTATCCGTATGCCTGTTGCCGTTATAGGTGGGGTGGGTTATGTTTCCGGTGATACGGAGATGGTGGTAACGACGCTAACGGGTTCGGGTCGGGAGGGGAAGTGGCTGAGTCGACTGGTGCTGCGCGACCCACGCGCAGGACCGTGCTGAAGACCGCCGCGGTGACCGCGGGAGGAGCGGCGCTCGCGCCGCGAACGGCTGTCGCCGCCGGAGCGGGGGAGGTGGCGGCAGGGCCGGGGGAGACCGCGGTGGTCACGTTGTCCGTCAACGGGAAGAGGCGGGCCGTCGAGGTCGAGCCCAGGGTCACGCTGCTGGACGCGTTGCGGGAACGGCTGGGGCTGACGGGGACCAAGAAGGGGTGCGACCGCGGCGAGTGCGGCGCGTGCACGGTCCTGGTCGACGGAGAGCGGGTGAAGTCGTGCCTCACGCTCGCCGTGATGCGGCAGGGCAGTGAGATCACGACGATCGAAGGGCTCGCTCAGGGGGAGCGCCTGCACCCGGTGCAGGAGGCGTTCATCCGGCACGACGCCTTCCAGTGCGGCGGGTGCACGTCCGGGCAGATCATGTCGGCGGTCGCCTGCATCGACGAGGGGCACGCCGGGTCGGACCAGGAGATCCGGGAGTGGATGAGCGGCAACCTCTGCCGGTGCGCCTGCTACCAGAACATCGTCGCCGCGGTGGCCGACGCGGCCAAGGGGGCGAGGTCGTGAAGTCCTTCGGGTACACCGCGGTGCGCGACCCCGGCGAGGCGGTGCGGCTGGGCGGCCGGCCGGGCACCGCGTTCATCGCGGGCGGCACCGACCTGCTGAACCTGATGAAGGACGGGGTCACGCGTCCCGACCGGCTCGTCGACGTGAACGGGCTGGAGCTGGCGTGGGTCACCGAGACCGCGTCCGGCCTGCGGATCGGCGGGCTTGCGAGGATGCGTGCCGTGGCCGGGCACGGTTCGGTGCGGCGCGGCTGGCCGGTGCTCGCCGAGGCACTGCTCGCGTCCGCGTCGCCGCAGGTGCGCAACATGGCGTCCATCGGCGGAAACCTGTTGCAACGCACCAGGTGCGGCTACTTCCGAGACTCCGGTTCGCCGTGCAACAAGCGTGTTCCCGGCAGCGGCTGTCCTGCCATCGACGGGTGGAGCCGCGGTCACGCCGTGCTGGGCGGCAGTGACGCGTGCATCGCCACCCATCCGTCTGACCTCGCCGTTGCCATGGTCGCGCTCGACGCTGTCGTGCTCGTGCGGGGTTCGGGAGGGGAGCGGCGGATTCCGATCGGCGAGTTCTACCTCCGCCCCGGCACCACCCCGCACGTCGAGAACGTGTTGCGGCAAGGGGAACTCATCACCGCGGTCGAGGTGCCCAGAACCGGTATGGCGCGACGGTCGCGCTACCTGAAGCTGCGTGACCGTGCGACGTTCGAGTTCGCTGTCGTGTCCGTTGCCGCCGCGGTGGAGCTGAACGAACGACGGGTGCGTGACGTCCGGTTGGCGTTCGGTGGCATCGGAACCACGCCGTGGCGTTCGCCCGAAGCCGAGGAAGTGTTGCGAGGCAAAGACCTCACGGCGGACACGATCGCACGCGCTGGGCGGGCTCTCGTGCGCGACGCCAAACCCCGCCACGACAACGAGTTCAAGGTGGACCTGGTGCAACGCGCACTGGCCGAGCTGCTGGAGGGCCTGCGATGACCGAACTGGTGGGCCGGTCCGTCGCGAGAGTCGACGGACGCGCCAAGGTGACCGGTGCCGCGATCTACGCGGCAGACCAACCCGTCCCGGACGCGCTGCACGGCGTTCTCGTGATGAGCACCGTGGCACGAGGGGAGGTCCTGCGGATCGACGCTTCGGCAGCATTGGCCCATCCCGGAGTGGTCGCCGTGCTGACGCATCGCGACCTGCCGAAACTGGTCGTGCCTCATTTCCCTTACGTCAAAAGGTTCATCCCGATGCAGGGGACGGCTGTGCACCACGTCGGGCAGCCGGTCGCGATCGTGCTGGCCACCACGTTGGAACAGGCACAGGAGGGTGCGGCGCTGGTGTCTGTCGACTACCGCGCCGAGAAGCCGAGCGTCGTGATCGACGACGCGCGCGAACCCGCATTCCTGCCGCAACCGTTCCGCGACCGCCCCAACGAGATCAGGCGCGGTGACGCGGCGTCGGCACTGCGCGAGGCACCGGTCCGGCTGGAGGCGCGGTACTCCAGCGCCACCCGCCACCACAACCCGATCGAGCCGCACACGACCACCGCCCGGTGGGACGGCGACCGCGTGACGCTGTTCGAGTCGGCGCAAGGCGTCCTGGTCACCAGAACCGTTGTCGCGACGGCGTTCGGCCTGCCGCCGGAGTCCGTGCGGGTGGTGGCGCCGTACCTCGGCGGCGGGTTCGGTGCGAAAGGCCCGGGCTGGCCGCACACCCTCCTCACGGCGGCGGCCGCCCGCGTGGCACGCAGGCCGGTGCGCCTGGTGCTCAGCCGCGCGCAGATGTACACGTCGGCGGGACATCGCGCGGAGTACCGCCAGCACCTGCGGATCGGCGCCACCCGTGAGGGCCGGCTGACCGCCATCGCCGAGACGTCGACCGCACAGCTGACCGCGACCGAGGACTCGGTCTTCAACCGCAGCGACTCGACGATCGGGCTCTACACGTGCCCGAACCTCCATGTGCGGCACGAGGGCGTCCGGCTCGACGTCGCCTCGTCCAGCTACATGCGCTCGCCCGAGACCACGTCGCACTTCGGCCTGGAGACGGCGCTCGACGAGCTGAGCTGGCAGCTCAGCATCGACCCGCTCGAACTGCGCCGGCGCAACCACGCCGAGTTCAACCAGGAGACCGGAGAGCGGCTCACGAGCAAACGCCTGCTCGAGTGCTACGCGATGGCGGCCGAAAGGTTCGGCTGGGCCCGCCGGCAACCGAGGACCGGCGCCACGAAGGACGGCGACGAGTACGTCGGCTGGGGCATGGCCACCGAGACGCACACGTTCGCCGCCATGCCGTCCACGGCGTCGGTGACCGTCGGCGTCGACGGAAAAGCGTTGGCACAGCTGGCGACCCAGGACATCGGCACCGGCACGTACACGGTCGTCACCCAGATCGTCGCCGACGCGCTGGGCCTGCCGTTGCGCGACGTCCAGGCGCAGATCGGCGACAGCGCACTGCCCCCGGCTGGCCTGTCCGCTGCCTCCGCCACGATCCCGAGCATCAGCGGTTCGGTCGACCAGGCGGCACGAGCGGCCAGGGACGCCGTGGTGGCCCTCGCCGTGGCAGACCGGCACTCCCCGCTGTTCGGTGCGGCACCAGCCGAGATCGAGACCCGTGACGGCCGCCTCGTCCACCTCCGCGACCGCCACCGCCACGACACCTACCGCGCCGTCGTCGGCCGAGCAGGAGAACCGGTCCGGAGGACCGCGACCGTGCTGAACCAGGGCGGCCACACCTACGGGGTCGTGTTCCTCGAAGCACGCGTGCACGCACGCTTCGGCTCCGTGCGGGTCACGAGAGTCGTGACCGCGCACGACCTCGGCCGCGTGATGAACCGCCGCACGGCACGAGGCCAGGTGCTAGGCGGTGTCACGTGGGGCATCGGCCACGCGCTGATGGAGCACACGGTGTTCGACCGCAACACCGGCCGCGTGGTCAACCCGAACCTGTCCACCTACCTCGTGCCCGTGAACGCGGACGCACCGCCCGAGGTGGAGACGTTGTTCGTGGACAAGCCCGACCCTGCGAGCACGGCGATGGGGGCGCGCGGTTTCGGCGAAACCCCGATCACCGGCGTGCCCGCCGCCATCGGCAACGCGATCTACCACGCCACCGGCAGGCGCCTTCGCGACCTGCCGATCACCCAGGACAAGCTGTTGTGAGGGGTGCAGCGCGTCCGGTCAGCGGCCGGTGCGGCCGTCGATGAGCTCCCGCAGGATGTCGGCATGGCCCGCGTGCCGGCCGGTTTCCTCGATCAGGTGGGTCAGCGCCCAGCGGAGGCTGGGGCCCGGTTTGCCCTGCCGCGGCACCGGAGCGCCGAGGTCGGGGCAGGTGTCGAGGACCTCGTTGGCCTGGCGTACGGCTTCCCGGTAGCGGCCGGTCACCTCGGCGATGGTGTCGTGGGCGGCGGGGTGGAAGGTGGCCGGCCAGTCGGTGACCTCCTCGCCGAGGAACGTCGCTCGTTCCACGAACGTGAGGTGGTGGACGAGGCCCAGCAGGGTGGTGCCGGACGGGACGGCCGGGGTGCGGGCCGCGGGTTCGGGGGCGTCGGCGAGCTTGGCGGCGATCGCGGTGCGCAGGTAGTCGAGGAAGCCGCGCAGCACTTCGGTTTCGCTGGTGCCGGTGCGGGGTGGTGGGGTGTCGCGCCTGGTGGTCATCGGGGGTTCCTGCGGATGACCAGGACGTGGTCCACGACTTCGGCGGTGCTGCCGTCCGGGCCAGTCGCCGTGCGGGTGGGGGAGTCCGCCCGGATCGTGGACCAGGTGGACGGGTCCAGGTCGATTTCCGCGGCGACTTCCCGCGGGGTGGGGAAGTGCGCGTTCTGGTCCCAGGACCAGGGGGCGGCTGAGCCGTGGTCCACGATGAGGAGGGTTCCGCCCGGGCGCAGTGAGTTGGCGGCTTTTCTGAAGACCTGTGCTCGGTCCAGGGTGAACGGGGTGTGCAGGTAGTGGGCGTTGACGAGGTCGTAGGTGCCGGTGGGGAAGTCGTCGTGGAGGTCGTGCCGGTGCGCGGTGACCTGGTCGGTCAGGCCGTGCGTTGCCGCCGCTGTGGTGAGTTTCTCCACTGCCACCGCTGAGATGTCGGCCGATGTCACGCGCCAGCCTTGGCGGGCCAGCCAGAGTGCGTCGCCGCCTTGACCGCAGCCGAGGTCGAGGGCCTCTCCCGGTGGGAGGGCAGTGACGGTCTCGATGAGACGGACGTTCGGTCGTGGAGCGGTGGTTCGGGGTGTTCCGTGGACGTTGTCCCAGAACGTGACGGGGGTGGTCATCCGGCCTCCTGAGGTTCTCCTGGCCAGTGTCGGACGAGAGTGCCTTGGGACGCACGGAAAGTTGCTGTTCCGGCAACCTGCGAGGTCTGGGTTCTACTGCGGACGAGGATTTGCCGGGGCGGTTCTCACGGCAGTTTCATCGGTGGTCAACGGAAGTGGTGGCGGAACCGGACAGATCCGTCTTGAGTGGACCGTGTGCGAGAGCGGTCTCACATGGTCTGCCATGATCCTGCGTCATGGATCGTTACGAGCAGTTTCGCAATGCCGCGATCGACAAGGGGATTCCCGAGGAGGAGGTCGGCAGGTTCGCCGGGCACCTCAGGTTCGCGATCAGGGCTGTGGCGAAGAAGGACGGGGACCAGGTCGTCGGGCGGATGGGCGGGCTTCCCCGGTTACCGGTGGGCGTGGAGTGGCCCGGCAACGGCTATCCGTTGCCGTTCATCGGTTCCGTCGACTGCGCGGCCTTGCCCAGAGCGGAGAAGCTCGGGCTTCCCGAGGACGGGACGCTGATGTTCTTCCTGCACCACGAGGAGGACATGGACGCGTGTTCCCCGGACTCGGGTTACGCGCGGGTCTTGTACGTGCCGGCCGGTACCGAGACCGAGGTGGCGGCGGCGCCTGACGGGCACGACACCATGACGCACTTCTGCGACAACATCCCCTTCATCCAGCCGGAGTTCGAGATCACGGCCTACGTGGGGCCGGACCTGCCGGAGTGGATCGAGGACCGCGACGTCGACTGGGAGCCGGAGTCGGTCAAGCAGGAGTTCGCCCTGCTGAAGCACGTCGACGAGCTGTGCGCGGTCGTGGAGGAGCTGTGGCCGAGCCGGGGCTACTACAGCACGTTCCGGTTCGGCGGGTACTGCTCCAACGTCGGCAGCAGCGACGACCCGTGGACGCAGATGGCGTACGACAACCTCAGGGACGCCCTGGCAGCCACCCCGGACATGCCGAGGGAGGAGCAGACGCGGGTGACCGATGAGGAGGAAGCCCGGCTGATCCGGGAGTGGGTGACGCTCGCGCAGTTCCCCACGCAGAGCGATGTCTACTACGGCTGCTTCCTCATGAGCGCCGAGGACCTCGCGGCGAAGCGCTTTGACCGGGCGCGGTCGTTCACCATGTTCACCGAGTAGGTCTTGCCCGCGCGCCCGTCGGAGACTCCGGTGGGCGCGCGGGGAATCAGGAAACCGGGGCGAACTCGGGCAGGGTCAGGGCCGAGTGGGCGGGATGGCCGCCGGCGGGTGCGGCGGTGAGGTGGCGCAGCACGTCGTTGCGCTGTGCCAGGGCTTCCGCGGTGGCGGGGACGAGCGTGCTGCCGCCTTCGCTGCCGACCAGGGCCTGGTTCAGTCTCACGAACTCGCGGACGCCCCACTCGTAAGCGGCGAAGCCGGTGGTGTGGTCGCGGTCGGCGAGGGAATGCGCGAGCACGTAGGCGCCCGCGAGCGCGAGGCTGGTGCCCTGGCCGGTGAGGAACGACGGGGCGTACGCGGCGTCGCCCACCAGTGCCACCCTGCCGTGTGACCAGCGGGGCAGGTGGATCTGGCTGACCGCGTCGAAGAACAGGTCGTCCGCGTCGCGCAGAGCGACGAGCATGCCGGGGATCTCCCAGCCGGCTCCGGCGAACGACGTGATGAGCAGCTCGATCTGCGCCGCGGGGTCGCGGAACGCGGCGTACGGCACCTCCGGCCGCGTGACGACCATGAGCGCGTGCGTCTCGTCGCTCCCGGAGTTGTAGAGCGCCGCCGCCTTGCCGGGGGCGTTCCATACGACGGCCTCGTTGGAGAGCCCCAGCTCCTCGTGCAGGGTGAACACGCCGAAGCTGAAGCCGAGGTACCGGTGGAACCGCTCCTCCGGGCCGAACACCAGCTCGCGGGTGTGCGAGTGCACGCCGTCCGCGCCGACGACCAGGTCGAACGAACGGTTGCCGCCCGCGCGGAAGGTGACGTCCACGCCGTCGGCGTGCTGGTCGAGGGTGGCGATCGAGTCCTCGAAGAGGAACTCCACGTCGTCGCGGACCGCGTCGTGCAACGCCTCGGTGAGGTCTCCACGCCGGATCTCCAGGTCATGGCCCGACTCGCCGCCGGTGACGGTGTGGGGGTGCAGTGAGGTCACCTCGTCGCCGTGCTCGTCGATGAACGTCATCCGGCGCAGGTCCACGTGCACGTCCCGCAGGCGGGGCAGGACGCCCATCCTCCTGACGACCTCCAGTGCGGTGCCGCGGACGTCGACGGGGTAGCCGCCGGTGCGGGGCGCGGCGGCCTTCTCGACCACCGTCACGTCGAAACCGTGGCGGTGCAGCCAGAACGCGAGCGCCGGACCGGCGATGCTCGCTCCGGAGATGAGGATCTTGCGTCGGCCGGTGCCGGTCATCGCGTGACTCCCTTGCTCATGGTGCGGGTGATGAGGAGGCCGAGCGCCGTGATGGCGCCGGCGACGGCGAAGCCGATGACGAACGCCGACTCCGCGGGAACGTCGGAACCCGCCGGGGTCGCGGCGGTGAGCAGTGCGCCGCCCGCCTGCACGCCCACGGCGAAGCCCAGGACGCGTGTGACGAGCACGAGTCCGGTGGCGATGCCGGTGTCGCCCTCGTCGACGGACGTGGCGGTGTTCGCCAGCAGCGCGGTGACGGCCACGCCGCTCGCGAGCGCGATCAGCATCTTGGCGACGACGAGGTGCCAGACCTCGCTGTGCACGACCGCCACGAGGACGAGGGAGGCCGCCATGACGACGGTCGCGGCGGAGATGACGCCTCGTGTGCCGAAGCGTCGTGCGCTGAACCCGCCGAGCGGTCCGGCCACGACGGCCGCGATCGCGCCGGGGATCAGGTAGAGGCCGATCAGCGTGGCGTTCGCCCCGAACCCGTAGCCGTCACCGGAGAGTTCGAAGAGCTGCGGGACCAGGTAGATCGCGCTGGAGGTGCCGATGCAGAGCACGAACGTGAGCAGGCACGACTTCCACACCGTCGGCAGTGCCAGCATCCGCAGGTCGACCATCGGCGCGGCGGCACGGCGTTCGACGGCCACCCAGGCCGTGACGAGCACCGCCAGCAGGACGACGAGGCCCGCGAGGACGAGCGGGGCCGAGGCGATGTCCGCCGCCAGCGCCAGCACGAGCAGGAGCGTGACGAGCGACCCGCTCAGGAGCGCGAAACCGGGCCAGTCGATCCGGCCGCCGTCCTCGCGGCCGGGAGGGTCCTGCGGCAGCAGCAGGTGCGTCGCCGTGGTGGCGGCGACGAGGGCGAACGTGGGCAGCGCGAACATCCAGTGCCGGGACAGCTGCTCGGCGACCGGCCCGGCCGTCAGCGTCCCCACCATGCCCCCGGCGATGAACAACCCGCTGATCACGCCGATGGCGACCTTCGAGCTCCCGGTGGGCAGGTGCTTGCGCACGACGATGAACGACAACGGGACCGCGCCCACCATCGCCCCTTGCAGGACCTGGCCCGCCAGCAGCACGGGCGTGCTGGGCGCGGCCGCCGACACCAGGCCGCCGAGGCACACCACCCACATCAGCCTGACCAGAACGGGTTTTCCGCCGTAGCGGTCACCGAGCTTGCCCGCGACCGGGGTGACGAGCGCGCCCGTGATCAGCAGGACGATGCTCAGCAACGCGCCTTCGGACCGCGTCATGCCGAGCTCGCGTTGCAGCAGAGGCAGCGTCGGTGTCACCACCGATTCGAGGGCACCGGTGGCGAGCGTCAACGTTCCGAGCGCCACCAGGGCGCCCTTGCGCAGGGTGGGCGGAGGTGACAGAGCTGTGGTCATGGCGGTCCTCTTCAGGTCGGAGGCGTGCGGGGACGTCCGGCCGCCGTGGAGGAACGGGGGCCGGTCTCGTCGAGCCGGTGGGTGTGGCGGGACTCTTCCGCGCCACCGAGACCTGTCTAACGGACCGGCGGTGGGCCGGTGGTGAGCGCGGTCTGTGCGATCGGTGAGCCGGATCTGTGAGAACTCTGTGTGCCTCAACGGGATGCGCGCGGGCGTCACGGTACCTGCGCCGTTCGGCCGTGCCGGTCGGGAAGCTCGGGGTAAGCCCGTGGTCTGACACGACGCCATCCCTCAGGTTGTTGCTCGCGTACTTCCCCTGGTTGCAGCCTCGACGGCACCAAGATCCCGAACCTGGAGGAAACCCTTGCGCTCCACACTGTCCGCGGCCGTGGTGACGGGCTTCGTGCTCGCGTTGTGCACCGACGCCGTCGCTTTCGCCGCACACCGGACCGACTGGAAGCCGTGCGCGGAGGTGGCGTCCGGATGGGACCAGGAGGACCGGCGCACCGAATGCGCGATGGTGGAGGTTCCGCTCGACCACGCGAAACCCGATGGGCGGCGGATCGAGATCGCGGTCAGCAGGGTCAAGGCGACCGGGGACAGGACCGGTGTGATCCTGGTGAACCCCGGCGGTCCCGGGCAGCAGGGCGTCACGATGCCGCTCGGGCTGGCCGAGAGCGACGCGGGCGGCATCGGCGTGCACCACGACCTGGTCGGCTTCGATCCGCGCGGGATCGGTTACAGCACGGCGGTCGAGTGCGATCCCGATAGGACACAACCGGATCCGGCGTTGTCGCCGAAGGAACGCGCCCGGTTCACCGCCGAACGCGACGCGGCGCGCAACCGAGAGTGCTTCGACCGCGACCCGGATCTTGTGCGGTCCATGACGACCGAGAACATCGCGCGGGACATGGACGTCATCCGCAAAGCGTTGGGCGAGAAGAAAATCGGCTACTACGGCGTCTCGTGGGGCACCGGGCTCGGCGCGATGTACCGGACGTTGTTCGACGCGAACGTGAGCCGGATGCTGCTCGACTCGGTCGTGCCGCCGGTGCTCGACGTGCGGGTGATGGACGACGGCCAGGTCGCCGCGGGGGAGAACACCTTCCACGAGTTCGCCGCCTGGATCGCCCGCTACGAGGCCGTCTACCACCTCGGACGGACGCAGACCGCTGTCGTGCAGGCACTTCTGGACCTGCGCGCCGAGGTGACGGCGCATCCGCGGACGATGCCCGACGGCAGTGTCGTCGACGGCGACGCGGTGAGCGAGATGTTCGCCTACCCGCGCCGGGACTGGGCGTACGTCGCCGCACAGCTGAAGTCCATCCGGGACGTTTCAGCCGCGCCGCGGCGCACCGGCGGGCTCGGCTGGGACGCGGGTCTTCTCCGGAGCCACCAGTTCCCGCAGACGGCGATCCTGTGCAACGACTCCCCGAGCACCCGCGACTTCGAGACCGTGTGGCGCCACCGGGAGGAACGCGTCACGAACTTCCCCGCTGTGGGCCGCTTCGCGAGCTACGAACGGATGTGCGTCGGCTGGCCGACGCAGGGGAAGGCGTGGGACCTCAAGCCGGGAACGAGCCAGGTGCAGCTGGTCGGGCACCTCTACGAACCCGTGACGCCGATCGGCTGGGCGATCGAGATGCGTGCGCGCGTCGGCGGTGAGCTGATGACGGTCCTGGACGACGAGCACGGCACCGTGCACGACCGGTCCTGCGCCGACGACGTGGTGCGGTTCTTCGACACGGGCCGCACGACGACGCGCAGCTGCGCCGGAGCGCCCGTGCCTGCTCCGTAACGGTGGCTCAGTCCTGGCCGCGGGTCTCCACGAGCCAGGCCGCCACCTGGTGCAGCTTCATGTTGGCCGTCTGCGACGCCTCCACCAGCATCCGGAACGCGGCGGCGGAGTCGATGCCGTGCCGCTCCATGAGGATGCCCTTGGCGATGCCGATGAGGTCGCGGTTCTCCAGCGCGACTCCCAGCTGCGCCTCCCGCTGCGCCCCGACCAGCGCGATCGCGGCGTGCGCCGCGAAGAGCTGCCCCTCCGCCTCGGTGCGGTCGTCGAACGCGTCGATGCGGCTGGAGTAGAAGTTCAGGGCGCCGAGGGTCCTGTCGGTCACGAACAGCCGGTAGGACAGCAGCGAGTGGAGGCCGTGCGCGGCCGCGGCCGGGCCGAACGACGGCCACCGGGGCTCGGTGCCGACGTCACCGACGCGGAGCGTCTCGTGCTCGGCGATGGCGTCGACGCACGGCCCCTCGCGGAGGTCGTACTGCAGCTGGTCGACGGTCTCGACGACCGGGCTGGTCGGCTCGACGGTGCGGATCCTGCCCTGCTCCACGAGCGAGATGCCCGCGTGCTCCGCGTTCGGCACGTACTCGACGGCGGCCTTGACGATCGCCCGCAGGGTAGCGCCGAGGTCCGGTTCCGCCTGCAACGACCGGGCGACGGCGCTCAGCGTCGTGGCCAAGCCCTTGAAATCGTCGTCGAGCCTCGTACCCACGATGTCCTCCTCCACCGGCGTCCGCCCTCCAGCTTTCCGGAAGAACGGGACGGACGCATCACACCTGGCTGTGCTCGTGGCGGGCGGACGACCGCGTGGTGGCGTGGACGCTGATCGCGATCCGGTAGCCGGCCAGCAGGATGAAGTGCAGCCCGAACAGCCAGAGGGCGAGCGCCACGGCGTCGCCGACGAACGGCAGGCCGCCGAACGGGATGCTCCAGTCCAGCGGGATCGCGAGGAACAGCAGGAACCCGTGCAGGAACCCCGCGAGCACCGCGGCGAGGCAGAACGAGGCGGGGGCGACGACCCGCAGCGGCAGCGCGGACGGGCCGGTGCCGGCCAGCACCAGTCCGATCGCGACCCACAGGGGCAGCAGCACGAGGTGGAACGACAGCACCACGCCCTGCGCGAGCGGCCAGCCGCCCGCCTCGTAGAGCGGCGCGACCTGCGGCGCGAAGGCGAGCGGGAACGAGACGAGCAGCGGCGAGGCGACGAGCACCGGCACGAACCGCAGGCGGCCCGCCCAGCCCGTGGTGCCGCGCACCCGTTCGCCCGCGACCGCGACGAGGCCGCGCCGCAGCCCTTCGCCGTAGAGGCTCGCGGGCAGCAGCATCGCGAGCAGGAGCGGCCAGCTCGCCGACAGCGCGGCGTTCGTCAGCGCGGACAGCGCGGGTTCGGGGTCGTGCGCGTCGGTCAGCGACCGGGCGAAGAGGAGCGTGCCGTCGCGGACCATGTCGTCGCCGAACAGGATCGCCGCGCCACGCAACGCGATCAGCAGCACCGGCACGACGGCGACCGTGCTGTAGAACGTCAGCCCCGCGGTCCACAAGGACAGGTCGTGGCCGTGCAGCGACTTCTGGACGTGTCTGGTCACCGACACGAGCTGGGCCTTGAGGCCGGTCCGGGGCATGGCCTCCGGTTACCCGGCGCGGCGTGGTCTCATCCCGCCGGCGCGTGTGATCCCGCGCGGTTCCACACGGGCGAATAGGGTTGGGGGGTGATGGACGGCGAGCGCGACGACCCGGTGGCGGGCTGGTCCCGCCTGCACGGCGAGGACGTGTCCGGCAACCGGCTCGTGGTGGGCTGGCTGAGGTTCGTGCACGCGCTGGCCCGCCACTTCGACCGCGTGCCACCGGACCTGCTGTCCGTGGCGGGCGTGGTGGTCGCCGCGGCGGCGGCCGGTGCGGCCGTGGCGTGGCCGTTCGCGGCACTGGTGCTGGTCGTGGCCAGCGGGGTGCTCGACGGGCTGGACGGCGCTGTCGCGTTGCGCACCGGGCGGGCTCGTCCGCTCGGCGCCGTCGTGGACGCGGTCGCGGACCGGCTGTCGGACCTGTGCCTGGTGGCCGTGCTGTTCGTGCTCGGCGCACCGGCCTGGAGCTGCGCCGCGCTCGCCGCCGCGCTGATGTTCCACGAGTACGCGAGGGCGAAAGCGCAGGTCGTGGGCATGGGCTCGGCCGGTGCCGTCACGGCGGCGGAACGGCCGACGCGCGTCATCGTCGCCGCCGTGGCGTGTGCGGGCGCGGGCGTGTTCCCCGGCGGCACTCCGGGCACGGGCTGGTCGTGGGGCGTGGTGTGCGCGGTCGTCTGGGGCGTCTGCGCGCTCGTCGGGCTGGTGCAGCTGGCGGTGGGCGTGCGGCGCGAGCTGACCGGGCGGCCGTGGGTCGACCCGGTCGGGTCAGGCAGGCCCGATCAGGCCGGCGACGATCGCGGCTGACAGCGTCACGATGGGCAGGCCACCGCCGGGGTGCGCCGACCCGCCCACGAGGTGCAGGCCGCGCACCGGGCTCGTGTTCGCGGGCCGCAGCATCGCCGCCCGCGGCCCGTTGGACGACGAGCCGTAGATCGACCCGCCCACCGAGCCGGTGTCGCGCTCCCAGTCGGCCGGTGTGCGGGTCTCTCGCCACCGCAGCCGGTCGCGCACGTCGAGGCCGCGGGCGGCCAGCACGCCGAGCACCCGGTCCGCGTACGACTCGGCGAGGCCGGGCGCCGTCCAGTCGACAGGTCCGTGCCGCGGCGCGTTGACGAGCACGAACCACGCCTCGTCACCGGGCGGCGCGATCGCCGGGTCGTCGGGGGAGCAGACGTAGACAGCCGGGTCGCGCACCGGCTCCGGCGTCTTCCCGAAGATCGCGTCGAACTCGGCGTCGTAGTCGGCGGGGAACAGCACGCGGTGGTGCCGCGGCTCGGGCGTGCGCCCGCGCAGCGCGAGCAGCAGCACGAACCCGGACAGCGACGGCTGCACCCGCCGCAGGCTCCGCAACGGCCGCGGCGACGGCACCAGGTCGCGGTACAGGTGCTCGGCGTCCACATCGGACACCACCAGGCCGGCGCCCACCCGTTCACCACTGGCGAGCCGCACACCGGTCACGCCGCCGGCGCCGGTCTCGACGCGGGACACCCTGGCGCCGAACCGGAACTCGACGCCGAGCTTCTGGCAGCGTTCGAACACGGCGTCGCCCAGCAGCCGCAGGCCGCCGCGCACGTACCAGCCGCCGAACCGCTGCTCCATGTACGGCACCACGGACATCAGCGCCGGGAGGCGGCGCGGGTCGGACCCGCTGTAGGTGGCGTACCGGTCCAGCAGCATCCGCAGCCGCGGGTCGGTCAGCCGCTTGCGCCCCAGGGACCGCAGCGTGCGCCACGGCGCGATCGCCATCAGGTCGCGCGGGCTCGCCGAGCGGCGCACCAGGTCGCCGACGCTGAACGGGCGGCGCAGCACCGGTTCCTCCACCAGGTCCCACACGTGGGCGGCCTCGGCCATGAGCGAGCGCCACTGCCGCCCTGCCTCCTGCCCGAACGCCTCCGCGATGGCGGCGGCCGGGTCGGTGTGCGGCAGGTCGAGCGTCGAGCCGTCGGGGAAGCGGTAGTGGCACACCGGGTCCACGGGCACGAGGTCGACGACCTCGTCCAGCGGGGCGCCGGTCGCGGCGAACAGGTCGCGGAAGACGTCGGGCAGGGTGAGCAGCGACGGGCCGGTGTCGAAGGTGAACCCGTCGCGCCGCAGGACGCCGAGCTTGCCTCCGTGCGTCTCCGCCTGCTCCAGCACCGTGACCCGGTGGCCCAGCGCGGCCAGGCGCGCCGCGGCGGCGAGCCCGCCCATCCCGGCTCCGATGACGACGACGTCAGCCACGCCGGTCACTCCCTCGCAGCGTCCTGCCCTTCCAGGTGAGGCGTCCCGTGCGGCGGGCCCACCAGGACCGGCCGAGCAGCCCCAGCAGCACCGCCACCGACACCGGCTGGGCCAGCGCGTCCGGCCACGCGCGGCCACCGGTGTGCCGGGCGGTGACGACCCGGCCCGCCACCGCGGCGAGGTAGCCCACGAGCCCGGCCCGCGACCCGGCCAGCGCGGCGAGCGGCGGCAGCAGGTACAGCCAGGCGAGCCCGGTCGCGAGCGCCGCGGCACCGGCCGGGCTGCTCGCGGCGGACCACAGCGACTTGGTGTAGCCGTCGCGCACCTCGGTCCAGCCGTCGTACATCCGGCAGGTCGCGACGGTGCTGCCGTCCACGACGACGCCCCTGCCGCCGGAGCGGCGCACGGCCCGCATGATCGCGATGTCGTCGAGCACCTCGGTGGCCACGGCCTCGAACCCGCCCGCCCGTGCGAGGGCGTCGCGGTCGAACACCAGGAACTGGCCGTTGGCGGCGGACAGCGACGGCCGTGACGACCGCTCCGCGACCCGCAGCGGCAGGAAGGTGAGCCACGACCACTGCAACAGCGGCTGCACCACCCTGGTCGGCAGGTCGTCGGCGACCTGGCGGGGGAACGGCGACACCGCCCCGAGCCCGAGGTCGCGCAGCAGCGTCACGGCGGCGGCGACCGCGTGCGGTTCCAGCACCACGTCCGCGTCGACGAAGACGAGCACCGCCCCCTTCGCCTCCGCCGCCAGCCGGGCACACGCGTGGGGCTTGCCGGGCAGCCCGTCCGGCGGCGGCCGTCCCGTGACGACGCGCAGCCTGGGGTCGCCGTCCGCCAGTGCGCGCACGACGTCCGCGGTGCCGTCCGACGAACCGTCGTCGAGCACGATGATCTCCAGGTCCGCCACGCCCTCCTGGGCCAGCAGCGACCGGATCGCCGGGCCGATGCGGTGCGCCTCGTCCCGTGCGGGCAGGCAGACCGACACCTTCTCGCCGACCTCGCCGGGGTGCGCCGGAGGGACGCGCATCAGGCGGGCGTTGAGCCAGGTGTGGCAGGTGGCGGCGACCGCACCGGCCGCCGCGGCGCGCACGAGCGCTTTTCCGATCACCGCAGGGTCCGCCACAGCGTCACGGCGAACGGCACCGCCGTCAGTCCCATGAGGACACCCGCGACCAGCGAGACCCAGGGCCTGTCGAAGAAGGCCGCGTGCGCCCACACCGACGACCCGTAGGTCCACAGGTAGAGCACCGGCGCGGGACCGGTCCGCAGGTCGAGCCCGGCCCGTGCGGACGCGGCGGGCGTGCCGCGGTGCAGCAGCCACATCATCAGCGCCGACACCAGCAGCCAGCCCGCGAAGTTCGTCAGCGGCACCCCGCCGACGCCCGGCAGCCCGGGGTCGGGGTGGGCCCACACCCAGTGGCCCGCGTCGACCATCTGCGGGTCGAGGAAGACGTCCCACGACGCGAGCGCCCAGGCGGCGACCGGCACGACGAGCCACCACCGCCGCGCGAGCGCGCGGCCGACGAGCAGGGACGGCCAGGCCATCATCACCCAGGCCAGCGGTACGAGGGCGGGCACGCCGAGCACCTCGGCCCCCAGCGTGCCGGTGTAGGCGTAGTCGCCGAACGGGAAGCCCGTCGTGAGGCCCACGTACTCGGCCAGCAGGCCGCCACCGCCCGCGACGACGAGCAGCCGGACCGCCGCCCGCGCACCGAACCGGGAGGCCGCGTCGCACACCGACGCGACGGCGAAGGCCACCACCGACAGGACCGTGGCCGGCAGCCGCTCGCCGGGGTCGGTCATCGAGTAGAAGATCTGCGCGAGGACCACGAGGAGGCCCGCTACCCACCCGGCGACGGCCACCGCACGGACCCCGGAGCGCGGGAGAAGTGTCGCTGGAGGCATGGTCGCAGACTAGGTGCCCCCGGTGAGGTCGGCATGACGGCTCGGCGTGACGTGGGCCGCGCCCCGTCCGTCGTGCGGACCGCCGGGCGTGCTGCCAGCATCGGGGAATGCCGTCCTCGCCCCGAGTCCCAGCGCGCCCCGGAACCGACCGCAACGCGCTGCTGCTGCCCGCGCACCCCGGCCGCCCGTCGGCCGCGCAGCCGGGACCACCGCCGCGGGTCGTCGTCGTGGGCGGCGGCATCGCCGGTGTCACGGCGGCGGTCGCCCTCGCGGAACGCGGCGTCGCGGTGCGGCTGCTCGAACGCGAGGCGGACCTGGGTGGCAGGCTGCGCGGCTGGCAGACCGGCGAGCACACGATGACGCGCGGCTTCCACGCGTTTTTCAAGCAGTACTACAACCTCCGGTCGTTGTTGCAGCGCGTGTCACCGGACCTCGGCGTGCTGCGCCCGGTCGAGGACTACCCGCTGCTGCACGCGAACGGGACGGCGGAGAGCTTCGCGGGCATCCCGCGCACGCCGCCGTGGAACGTGGCCGGGTTCGTGTTGCGCAGCAAGACGTTCACGCTGTCCGACCTGCGTCGGATGAACCCCGTCGCGGCCACTCGCCTGTTCGACGTCTCGATCCCGCGCACCTACGAGGAACTGGACGCGATCGACGCCTCCACGTTCCTGCGCGAGATCAACTTCCCGGAGGCCGCGCGGCACCTCGCCTTCGAGGTGTTCTCCCGCAGCTTCTTCGCCGACCCGGAGAAGCTCTCGGCGGCGGAGCTCGTCACGATGTTCCACATCTACTTCCTCGGCTCCAGCGAGGGCCTGATCTTCGACGTGCCGCGCGACAGCTACCCGGCGACGCTGTGGAACCCGTTGCGGGACTTGATGCTCGGCCTCGGGGTCGAGCTGAGCACGGGCGTGGAGGTGTCACGGGTCGACCGCGGTGCGGACGGTTTCACCGTGCACACCACCGGAGAACGCGTCGAGGCCGACGCCGTGGTGCTCGCCGCGGACACCGGCGGACTGCGCCGGTTGGTCGAGGCGTCGCCGTCGCTCGGGGACCAGGACTGGCGTGAACGGATCGGCGAGCTGCGCACCGCGCCGCCGTTCCTGGTGAGCCGACTGTGGCTGGACCGCCCGGCGCACTCGGGCCGGCCCGCGTTCCTCGGCACGAGCGGGTTCGAGCTGCTGGACAACATCAGCGTGCTGGAGCTGTTCGAGGACGAGGCGCGTGTGTGGCGGGAGAAGACCGGTGGCTCGGTCATCGAGCTGCACGCCTACGCGTTGCCGGAACACGCCGACCACGACCAGGTGGTGCACGACCTCGTGAAGCAGATGCGGTCGGTCTACCCGGAGCTGGCCGACGCGCGCATCCAGCACGAGGAGCACGTCTTCGCCGACGACTGCCCGTTGTTCGCGCCCGGCGGGTTCACCCGGCGGCCCACCGTCGAGACCTCGGACCCGGCGCTGGTGCTGGCGGGCGACCTGGTGCGCATCGACCTGCCGGTCGCGTTGATGGAACGGGCCGCCACCACCGGTTTCGCGGCGGCGAACGCACTTCTGGCGCACTGGCGGGTGCGCGGTCACGACCTGTGGTCGGTCGCGAACCAGGGCCGGTCGGCACTCCTGCGCGCGGCTGCCCGGCGCACGGCCTCGTAGTTCAGGCCCCGGACTGCTCGCGGATGGAGTGCCACGCCGACTTGATGTGACTGCACATCACCGACTGCGCCCATTCGCCGTCGTGCGCGCGCAACGCGGTGACGAGCTCGTGGTGGTGGGCGAGGCTGCGCCGCAACGACTCGGGGTTGTAGTGGGCGAACGTGCGCCACACGATCGGCACCTGCACGACCGACGCCAGCACCGTCGCGAGCCGGGTGTTGCCCGAGCCGTCGAGGATCGCCCGGTGGAACCGGTTGTTCAGCTCGGTCAGCCGGTCGAGGTCGGCCGGGTGGCCGTCCACGACCAGGGCGTCCATCCGGTGGGCCAGGTCGTCGAGCTGGTCGGTGTCGACGGTGCCGCGTTCGGCGGCCAGGCTGCAGCCCCACGGTTCGAGCACCGTCCGCAGGCTGAAGATCTCGTCGAGGTCGGCGACGTCCCAGCCCTTGACCTGCACGCCCTTGTTGCGCTCGTAGGTCAGCAGGCCCTCGGCGGTGAGCCTGCGCAGGGCCTCCCGGACGGGGGTGCGGCTCACCCCGATCGAGTCGGCGAGCTCGCCCTCGCGCAGCCAGTCCCCGCCCGTCCGCTTCCCGGACAGGATCTCGTCGCGGATCAGCCGGTAGGCGTGGTCGGCGGCGTGCCGGCCGTCCTGTCCGTTCAGCGTGTCGCTCATTGAGAACGCACGGTAATAGATCCTGAGAATTGTATGCAACCGTGAGTTCACCGTTGACACGGTGTCATCGCCAACCTAGCTTCTGCCTTGTCGGAGGTTGACTTAGATCACGCTCCGCTAGATGTTGCATACAACGAGGGGTTTGGCGGATGAGCGAACAGATGCCCTTGGCTGATCTGCGGGTCGTCGAGCTCGGTCAGCTGCTGGCCGGGCCGTTCTGCGGTCAGCTCCTGGGCGACTTCGGTGCCCAGGTGATCAAGGTGGAGGACCCGCGCAACGGTGACCCCATGCGGCAGTGGGGCCGGGAGCGGCCCTACGGACGATCGCTGTGGTGGCCCGTCGTCGCCCGCAACAAGCAGTCCGTCACCGCCGACCTGCGGACCGAGGAAGGCCAGAAGCTCGTCGCGCGGCTCATCGCCGAGGCCGACGTGCTGATCGAGAACTTCCGTCCCGGCACGCTGGAGCGGTGGGGCATGAGCCCCGAGAAGCTCTGGGAGACGAACCCGAAGCTGGTCATCACCAGGGTCAGCGGCTACGGCCAGACCGGTCCGTACTCCAAGCGCGCGGGCTACGGCTCGATCGGCGAGGCGATGGGCGGCATCCGGTACACCACCGGCGACCCCGACCGCGCCCCCTCCCGCACCGGCATCTCGCTCGGCGACTCGCTGGCCGCGACGTTCGCGTGCATCGGCACGCTCGTCGCGCTGCACAACCGCGAGCGCACCGGCAAGGGCCAGATCGTCGACTCCGCCATCTACGAGGCGGTGCTCGCGATGATGGAGTCCCTCGTCCCCGAGTACCAGGTCGCGGGCTACCAGCGCGAGCGCACCGGCACCACGCTGCCGAACGTCGCCCCGAGCAACGTCTACCCGACCGCCGACGACGAGATGGTCCTCCTCGCGGCCAACCAGGACACGGTGTTCCGCAGGCTCGCCGACGCGATGGGGCGTCCCGAGCTCGCCACCGACGAGCGCTACGCCACCCACGGCGCGCGCGGCAAGTACATGGAGGAGCTCGACGGCCTCATCGCCGAGTGGACGGCCACGATGAAGGCCGACGAGCTGCTCGAGCTGATGAACGACAAGGGCGTGCCCGCCGGCCGGATCTACCGCGCCAAGGACATGCTGGTCGACCCGCACTTCGCCGCCCGGGAGGCGATCGTCCGCCTCGTGCACCCGGAGATCGGCGAGTTCGCCATGCACAACGTGGTGCCCAAGCTCTCGGACACGCCGGGCAGCATCCGCCACGTCGGGCCCGAGCTGGGCGAGCACAACGAAGCCATCTACCGCGATCTGCTCGGCCTCGGTGACGACGAGCTGGCGTCGTTGCGCTCGGCCGGTGTCATCTGAGGAGGACGACAATGACCTACCGGCTCGGCGTGGACGTGGGCGGCACGTTCACCGACATCCTTCTCATCGACGAGGAAACAGGCCAGACGTACCGGGCCAAGACCTCGTCCACCCCCCAGGACCAGTCCATCGGCGTGCTGCGCGGCATCGAGCGCGTGTGCGAGGTGGCGGGCGCTGACCCGACCGAGATCACGTCCGTCTACCACGGCACGACCGTGGCGACGAACGCGATCCTGGAGGGCAAGGGCGCCAAGGTCGGTCTGGTGACCACCCACGGCTTCCGCCAGGTGCTCCAGATCGCCCGGTCGTTCGTCCCCGGCGGCCTCGCGGGCTGGATCATCTGGCCCAAGCCGGAGCCGCTCGCGGCGCTGGAGAACACCGTCGAGGTCAAGGGCCGCATCGCGGCCGACGGCTCGGTGGTCGACAAGCTCGACGAGGACGACGTGCGCGCCCAGCTCGCGAAGCTGCGCACGGCGGGCATCGAGGCGCTGAGCGTCAGCCTGATCAACTCCTACGCGAACGCCGAGCACGAGCGCCGCGTCGGCGAGATCGCCGCGGAGGAGCTGCCGGGCGTCCCGGTGTCGCTGTCCTCCTCGGTGCTGCCGGAGCTGCGCGAGTACGAGCGCACGATCACCACGGTCGCCAACGCCGCGGTGCAGCCGCAGGTGAAGCTCTACACGGCGAACCTCGCCTCGAAGCTGCGCGAGGGCGGCCTCACCGGCAAGCTCAGCATCCTGCGCAGCGACGGCGGCCTGGTCTCGGCCGACGCCGCCGCCGACAACCCGGTCAGCCTGCTGCTGTCCGGTCCCGCCGGTGGTGTCACGGGCGCGACCTGGGTGGCCGAGCAGGCGGGCTTCTCCGACTTCCTCACGTTCGACATGGGTGGCACGTCCACCGATGTGGCGCTGGTGCAGAACCTGACGCCGCGGATCGGCCGTGAGACCAACGTCGGCGACCTGAAGGTGCGCGCCACTTCGGTCGACGTGCGCACGGTCGGCGCGGGCGGCGGCTCCATCGCCCACGTCCCCGCGCTCACCCAGGCGCTGCGCGTCGGCCCGCAGTCCGCGGGCGCCTCGCCCGGCCCCGCCGCGTACGGCAACGGCGGCACCGAGCCGACCGTGACGGACGCGAACGTCGTGCTCGGCTACCTGCCGACCGAGCTCGCGGGCGGCGAGATCAGCCTGGACCGCGACGCCTCGCGGGCGGCGGTCAAGTCCATCGCCGACGCCACCGGGCTCGGGTCGGTCGAGGCCGCGGCCGCGGGCATCATCGACATCGTCAACGAGAACATGTTCGGCGCGCTGCGCCTGGTCTCGGTGCAGCAGGGCTTCGACCCGCGCGACTTCGCGCTGGTGGCCTTCGGTGGCGCCGGTCCGCTGCACGCCAACGCGCTGGGCAAGCTCACCGGTGCCTGGCCGGTGATCATCCCGCCGTCGCCCGGTGTGCTGTGCGCCTACGGCGACGCGACCACGAACCTGCGCGACGAGGCCGTCCGCACGCTCGTGCGCCGCTTCAGCGAGTTCACCGACGAGAGCCTGCGCGCGCTGCTCACCGAGCTGGGCGACAAGGCCCGCGGCACGCTGGTCGACCAGGAGGTCGACGAGGCCGACGTCCGCGTCGTCTACTCGGCCGACCTGCGCTACCACGGCCAGGGCTTCGAGATCCCGGTCGAGGTCGACATCGACGCGTTCACCGGTGACGGGGCGGGCCTCGGCAGCCTGCGCGCCGCGTTCGACGTGGAGCACCAGCGGCTCTTCTCCTTCGTGCTCGACAACGAGCACGAGGTCGTGACGATCCGCGCCACCGCGCACGGACCGCGCCCGCAGGTCGCCTCCGCGCAGCTCGCCGAGGGCGGCACGGACCCGTCGGCCGCCCTGCGCGACACCACCCGCATCTGGGTCGAGGGCGGCGAGGTGGAGGCCGGCGTCTACGAGCGGTCGAAGCTGCTCGCGGGCAACGTGGTGACCGGTCCGGCGATCGTCACCGAGATGGACTCCACCACTCTCGTGCTCCCCGGCCACGCTGCCGCGGTGCACGCCAGTGGCAGCCTGCTCATCCGTCCGGTCGCCGAGACCGCTGAGCCCATCACGGAGAACTGACATGGCACGGCTTATCGAAACCGCGACCGAACCGTTGCGGCAGGTGGACGTCGACGTCGTCACCCTCGACCTGGTCGAGAACGGGCTGCGCAACGCCCGCTACGAGATGGACGAGGTGCTGTTCCGCACGGCCCTCTCGCCCGGCATCCGCGAGCAGCACGACGAGTTCCCGCTGATCGCCAACCGCGACGGCAAGATGGTCGTCGGCCAGTTCGGTCTGTCCATCCCGGACTTCCTGGAGAACTTCGACGGCGACATCGAGGAGGGCGACGTCCTGCTGACGTCGGACCCGTACTCGTGCGGCGCCGCGATCAGCCACGCCAACGACTGGCTGGTCGTCATCCCGATCTTCTTCGAGGGCCGGATCGTCGGCTGGTCGGCCATGTTCGGCCACATGTCCGACGTCGGCGGCAAGACGCCCGCGTCCATGCCGACCGACGCGCGCACCATCTTCGAGGAGGGCGTGGTCATCCCGCCCTTCAAGCTCTACCGCAAGGGCGAGCTGGCCGACGACGCGCTGCGCATCATCCTCAACCAGGTGCGCAAGCCGGACTGGAACCGCGCCGACCTCAACGGCATCGTCGCCGCGTGCCGCACGGCCGCGCGCCGCGTGCAGGAGATGTGCGCCCGGTTCGGCATCCACACCTACAACTCGGCGCTGGACCAGCTGCTCGACCGCAACTACCGCGCGATGAAGGTGTTGCTGCAGGCCGTCTTCAAGGACGGCGAGACCATCTCGTTCACCGACTACATCTGCGACGACGGCCTGGGCTACGGCCCGTACGAGCTCAAGCTCAGCCTGACCCGCAACGGTGAGAAGGTCACGCTGGACTTCAGCGGGTCGAGCCCGCAGGCCCAGGGCCCGATCAACTACTTCATCAACGAGAACCTCATGCGGATGTTCTTCGGCATCTACATGATCACGGTCGCGGACCCGCAGATCCTCTGGAACGACGGCTTCTACCCGCTGGTGGACGTCATCATCCCGGAGGAGTCGTTCTGGAAGCCCAAGTACCCGGCCGCGCTCAACGCGCGCAACCACGGCATCGGCCGCGTGTTCGACCTCTTCGGCGGACTGCTCGGCCAGACGAACCCCGACCTGCTCAACGCCGCGGGCTTCTCGTCGTCGCCGCACTTCATGTACTCGGGCAACTACAGCGAGGGCGACCGCAAGGGCGAGTGGTTCCAGCTGTACTCCATCGGGTTCGGCGGCATCCCCGGCCGTCCGCTCGGTGACGGGCCGGACGGGCACTCGCTGTGGCCGTCGTTCGTCAACATCCCGTGCGAGTACCTGGAGTCGTACTACCCGCTGCGCGTCGAGCGCTGGGAGACCGTCGCCGACACCGGTGGCGCGGGTGTGCACCGCGGCGGCAACGCCGTGGACGTCGCCTACCGCTTCCTGGAGCCGGGCACGATCGCGATCCACGACGACCGCTGGCTCACCTACCCGTGGGGCGTCAACGGCGGCGAGCCGGGTGCCCGCAGCCGCAAGTGGATCGAGCGCGCCGACGGCACCACCGAGGTGCTGGGCAGCAAGGTGCACGACGTGCCGGTGCAGCGGGGCGACCTCCTGCACTTCGTCACGTGGGGTGGTGGCGGCTGGGGCGACCCGCTCGCCCGTGACCCGGAGCTCGTCGCGCTGGAGGTCCGCCGCGGCCTCGTCACCGCGCAGGGCGCGCGCCGCTACGGCGTCGTCTGCGACGAGGACGGCGTGGTCGACACCGAGGCCACCGAGAAGCTGCGCGAGGAGGTCCGGTCCACGCGCGGTCCGCTGCCCACGTTCGACCGCGGCCCCGAGCTGGCCACGATCCTGGAACGGGCGCTGGAGGAGACCGGTCTGCCGGCTCCGCTCAAGCCCGTCGTGTCGTGAGTGACATGTCCACTTCGGACGACCCGTTCGACGGGACGCTGACGGGAGGAGGTAGTCCCGCTCTGGTCCTGATCGACCTGATGCGGGCCTACTTCACCGAGGGCAGCCCGTTGTTGCTGCCGTCGCGCGACTGCCTGGACTCGGCTTCCCGGGTCCTCGCGGCCGCGCGCTGGCACGGGGTCCCGGTCGTGCACACCAGGGTCGCCTACGCCAAGGACGGCGTGGACGGCGGCCTGTTCGTCCGCAAGGTCCCGGCGCTGCGGCTGCTGTTCGACGGCGGTGGCCCGCTCGGCGAGTTCATGCCGGAGGTCGAGCCGGCCGACGGCGAGCAGGTCGTGGTGAAGCAGTACCCCAGCGCCTTCTTCGGGACGCCTCTCGCGTCCGCGTTGCGGGCGCGCGGGGTCGACACCGTCGTCATCGCCGGGGTCAGCACCAGCGGGTGCGTCCGTGCGAGCGCGCTCGACGCGTTGCAGCACGGGTTCGTGCCGCTGGTGGTGCGGGAGGCGGTCGGCGACCGCACGCCCGAGACCCAGGAGACGAACCTGTTCGACATCCAGGCGAAGTGCGGCGAGGTCGTCGGCGAGTCGCACGTGCTGCGCTACCTGGCGGAGAAACGATGAGCATCGAGATCGTCGAAGTGTCCCCCCGGGACGGTCTGCAGAACGAGAAGACCGTACTCAGCACGGCGGACAAGGTGGAGCTCGTCGAAAGAGCCGTTCGCTCGGGGGCGAAACGGGTCGAGGTCACGAGTTTCGTCAACCCGTCGCGCGTGCCGCAGATGGCCGACGCCGACGAGCTGATGGCCGCCGTGCCGCGGTACGACGGCGTCCGCTACGCGGGGCTGGTGATGAACGGACGGGGCCTCGACCGCGCGCTCAAGGGCGAGGTGGACGAGGTCAACGTCGTGGTCGTGGCCACGGACACGTTCTGCGGCCGCAACCAGGGCGTCACGACCAAGGAGGCGTGCGAGACCGCGTCCTCGCTCGTCGCGGCGGCGCGGGAGGCGGGGAAGTTCACCACCGTCACCATCGGTGCCGCCTTCGGCTGCCCGTTCGAGGGCGAGGTGTCGCTCGACCGGCTCGGCGAGGTGCTCCGGCAGGTGCACGCCGCCGGCGCCGACGAGGTCGCGCTCGCGGACACCATCGGCGTCGCCGTGCCGACCGACATCACCGCGAAGCTCGCGCTGGCGCACGAGATCATCGGTGACGACGCGGTGCTGCGGCTGCACCTGCACGACACCCGCAACACGGCGGTCGCCAACGCGGTCGCCGCTGTCCAAAGTGGAGTGTTCGTGCTGGACTCCAGCATCGGCGGTGCGGGCGGCTGCCCGTTCGCGCCGGCCGCCACCGGCAACGTGGCGACGGAGGACCTCGCGTACCTGTTCGCCCGCATGGGCCAGGAGACGGGGATCGACCTGGAGGAGACCGTCGCGGCGGCCGTGTGGCTGGAGGAGAAGCTGGGCAAGAAGCTCCCCAGCGCGCTCGCCCGCGCGGGGAACTTCCCTTCCTGAGACAGGCACGAGCAGGGGGCGGCCCACCGGACACGGTGGCCGCCCCCTTCGGTTTTCCCGCTCACCGGGACGCGGTGCGCGGGCACGACATGGCTGATGAGGAGAAGCGGATGCCGAACGGTGTGCTGACGGGGAAAGTCGTCGTGGTCACCGGCGCTGGTGCCGGGCTGGGCAGGGCGTACGCGGAGCACGCGGCCGACGCCGGGGCGACCGTGATCGTCAACGACGTCAACGCGGAGGGCGCGGAGACGACCGCGGAATCGATCCGGAAGGCGGGCGGGGCGGCGCACACCAGCTCGCACTCGGTGAGCGACGCGGACGCCGTGGAGGAGCTGTTCGACTGGATCGAGTCCGACCTCGGCCCGCTCACCGGGCTCGTCAACAACGCGGGGATCGGCTACGGCGCCTACCCGTGGGAGGAAGACCCGGCGCGGATGCAGCGAGCGGTGTCCGTCAACGTGCTCGGCACGTTGCTGTGCGGAGCCAAGGCGCTCGCGCTGATGACGCCGCGGGGCAGCGGTTCCGTGGTCAACATCGGGTCCGGCGTGTCCCTCGGCGTGACCGGCAGGGCGACGTACGCGGCGTGCAAGGGCGCGGTGGCGTCGGCGACCTACGCGTGGGCGCTGGACTGCGCGGACACCGGCGTGCGCGTCAACAGCGTCAGCCCGATCGCCGTGACGGGCATGACACCACAGGGCTTCACCGGTCCCGGCGGCTCCGCGCTGAACGACGACCCGAACCGGGTCGCGCCGCTGGTGACGTGGTTGCTCAGCGATCTTTCCGTGCCCATGACGGGGCAGACGCTCCGGTTCGACGGCCGCTCGTTGCGGATCATCACCCACCCCCGTCTGGGGGAGCCGGAGCTCGTCCGGCCGCAGTGGACGGTCGGCTCGTTCGTGTCCGCGTTCGAGGAGACGTTCTCCGACCGCCTGGAGGACATCGGCTGGGAGCGCAGGCCGTCGCCGCGTCCCGGTGCGCCGGTGGTCCGGCCGTAAACCCGAAACCACTTTCGTAGAGCTGCTGTAGAGGACTCGCGCGGAGGATTCCGCCAGAGTTCGACGGGAGGAAGACCGTGACGTTCGAGCACCTCTTCACACCGGTGACGGTCGGGCAGCACCAGATCCGCAACCGCGTGTTCATGTCGTCGGCGACGCTGATGTTCTCCAACGACGGCATCGTCACCGACCGGCACGTCGCGTACTACGCGGAGCGCGCCCGCGGCGGCATCGGCCTGATCATCCCGGAGGAGCTGGAGATCCACCCGAGCGCCGCGGGTCTTCCGGTCAAGTGGCTGCACGGCTGGCCGGACCAGGCGGTGGCGGGTTTCCGCAAGCTGACCGACGCCGTGCACGCCCACGGGGCGAGCATCTTCGCGCAGCTCGACCACGCCGGCACGATCCACGACCCGGCCGTCTTCGACGCTCCCGGTGCCGCGATGGCGCCGTCACCGTTCGGCCACCCCGGCCGGGAGACGCCGAAGGCGATGGAGCGCGACGAGATCGCCGAGGTGATCGAGTACTACGCGCGGTGCGCCCGCAACGCCGTCGAGGGCGGCTTCGACGGCATCGAGATCCACGCGGCGCACGGGCACCTGCCCGCCCAGTTCTTCTCGCCGCTGTCGAACTTCCGCACCGACGAGTACGGCGGGTCGTTCGAGAACCGGATGCGCTTCATGCTGGAGGCGCTGGAGGCCGTGCGCGGTGCCGTGCCGCACGGCTTCCCGGTGGGTGTGCGCATCAGCCTGCACGAGTTCGCGCCGGGCGGCCTCGACTTGGAGGGCACCATCGAGGTGGCCAAGGCGATCCAGGCCGCCGGTGTCGACTTCTTCGACCTGTCCGCCGGTCGCCCGCCCTACAGCTACCAGCGGTCCATCCCGACCGCGGACCAGCAGCCGGCCGCGCACCTGCGCGACATGGCCGCCCAGTTCCGCGCGGAGGTGCCGGGCACGCCGACGTTCCTCATCGGACGCGTCGTCGACCCCAAGGTCGCCGAGGACGTGCTGGCCAAGGGCCAGGCGGACATGGTCGGCATGATGCGGGCGCACGTCGCCGACCCGGAGATCATCAACAAGACCAAGCAGGGCCGCGCGGACGAGGTCCGCTACTGCGTCTCCTGCAACCAGGAGTGCTTCGCCCGCGTCGCGTCGGGCCGCCCGATCGCCTGCATCCAGAACCCCGCCACCGGCCGGGAGCTGACGCTCGCGATGTCGCGGCTGCGGCGTGCGGAGAAGGCCAAGCGGGTGATCGTCGTCGGTGGCGGACCGGCCGGCATGGAGGCCGCCTGGATCGCCGCCGCGCGGGGCCACGACGTCGAGCTGTACGAGGCCGCCGGCGAGCTGGGTGGCCAGGTGCGCTGGCACGCCAAGGCCCCCGACCGCGCCGAGTTCGGCAACATCGTCGAGAACCTCAAGAACCAGCTGCGGGTGCACGGCGTCAAGGTGCACCTGGGCGTCCGGCTCACGGCCGACGACCTCGTCGAGGCCGGTGCCGACGTGACGATCGTGGCGACCGGGTCCAAGCCGCGCGTGCGCGACGCGTTCGCCGAGTGGCGCCCGGACCTGCCGCACCTGCCCGGGTTCGACACGGCCGACCTGTACACGTCGTGGGACGTCATGTCCGGCGAGCGGCCCATCTCCGGCCGGGTCGTCGTCCTCGACGGCGACGGCAGGCACGAGGGTGCCGCCGTGGCCGAGAAGCTCGCGGCCCTCGGTGTCGAGCTGCACGTCGTGACGCCGTTCCCGCAGTTCGCGCCCGGACTCGTCCCGTCGCTGGAGTTCGCCTCCTCGCTGGGCAGGGTGCTGCGCGGCGGTACGTCGATCAGCACGACGAGCCTGCCCACCGCCGTCGAGGGCCGCACCGTGCGGTTCCTGCAGACCGCGACGGGTGAGGAGTCGGTGATCGAGGACGTCGACGCGGTCGTCGTGCTCGGCGGCAAGGTCCCCGACGAGGACCTCTACTTCGCCGTGCTGGACCGCCTGCCCGAGGTGCACCGCATCGGTGACTGCGTGCAGCCGCGCCGCATCGCCCAGGCGATGTACCAGGGCCACAAGATCGCGCGCGAGATCTGACCATCTCGCGGATCGCGCCGAGGCAGCCCACGGGCCACTCGGTTGGACAGCTTGAACCTTGTTGCGAGCACGCACCCCAGGCGTGCCGGATGGAGGATACATGCGTCGGACCAAAGCCGTCGCCGCCGTTCTCGCCACAGTGGTGCTGGCGGCGGGTTGCGGTGGTGCTGCCGAGAGTGACACCGGAGGGGTCTCCACGGAGAGCCTGATGATGGGCACCCCGGTGATCCCCCAGAGCCTCATCCCGACCTCGGACCCGACGGTCACGCAGACGATGAGCATCCAGTACGGGGAGACCCTGCTGAACTACGCCGAGCAGCCGGCGGGTGACTCGCAGATCAACGACCCGGAGAAGAACAGCCCCGGTCTCGCGGAGAAGTTCGAACGCACCCCCGAGGGCATCGTCTACACGTTGCGCGACAACGAGTCGAGTGCCGGCAACAAGCTCGACGCCGACGACGTGATCTTCACCTACGAGCGCATGGTCGCCACCAAGGACCCGATCGGCACGTTCGTCATGACCGTGTCCGGGATGGACATGGCGAACCCGGTCACCAAGATCGACGACAAGACCGTGCGGCTCAACGGGTCCAACACCCCGATGGGCCTGCTGGCGGCGATCTTCCCGTACATGATGGTCCTCGACAAGGAGCTGGTGGAGAAGAACGCCACCGCCGAGGACAAGTGGGCGACCGACTTCACCCGCACCAACTCCGCGAGCTTCGGGCCGTACGACATCAAGAACTTCCGTCCCGGCGAGCAGATGGTGCTGCAGGCCAACGAGAAGTACTGGGAGGGCGCGCCCGCGTTCAAGACCGTGACGCTGCTCGCGACCGCCACCCAGCAGGTCACCCAGCTCGTCAAGGCAGGCACGGTGCAGTGGGCGTCCTCGGTGCCCAACAGCTCCTACGCCGAGCTGAAGGACGACCCGAACCTGCACTCGACGGTCTCGGTCACGAACGTGCAGAACGTGCTGCAGCTCAACGAGACCAACGTTCCCGCCCTCAAGGACCCGAACGTGCGCAAGGCGATCTCCAAGGCGATCGACAGGGACAAGCTCGCCTCGCTGGTCTACAACGGTGTGGCGAAGCCGGCGAAGGGCCCCGTCTCGTCCGCGACGCCGGGTCTCACGAACGTCAAGTCCGACAACTACGACTTCGACCTCAAGGCCGCCCAGGACCTGATGGCGAAGTCGGAGTTCAAGGACGGCTTCCAGCTGGAGATCGCGACGAGCAAGCAGTCGATCAAGCGCATCGACCCGGCCACGCTGGCGGTGTCGCTGCGGGAGATGCTGAGCCCGCTCAAGATCGAGGTCAGCGTCCGCGAGGTCGCGAACCACGCCGAGTTCCAGGCCGCGCTGAGCAACCGCCAGTACGGCGCCTACCTCAGCAGTGAGGGTGCCGCGATCGCCGACATCGCCTACGGCATGTCGACCTACCACGTCACCACCACCACGCAGAACTACACCAAGCACGGGTCTCCCGAGCTGGACGCCGCGATCGCGGCTGCCTCGAAGGCCCCCGTGGGCGCGGAGCGCGACGCGCTCTCCGCCAAGGCCGTGGAGCTGTTCAACGAGCAGATGTACTCGGTCCCGCTGGTCGACGAGTCGGACGCCTACGTCGCCAACAAGGGGATCTGCGGTTTCGGGACCTACCCGTACATGGCGGTCAGCGCCGGCAAGCTCAAGCCCTGCGCCTGACCCACCCGCCACACCCGCTCTAGGAGGACTCATGAGGATCGGTGCGCGCAGATCGGTGCCGGGCTGGGCCGTGGGCAGCGCGGTCGTCGCGTTCGTGCTGCTGTGGGCGGCGTTCGGGCCGCTGCCGCACGATCCTCGTTCTCCTGCGCTCTCCTCGGCCAACCAGGCCCCCGGCGGGGACTTCTGGTTCGGCACGACGGAGTCCGGTGTGGACGTGTTCTCCGGTGTCGTCGCGGCCTCGCTGTCGACGCTGCCGATCGCCTTCGCCGGGGTGCTGGCCGGACTGCTGGCCGGCACCGCGGCGGGCATCGCCCTCTCCGGGCACTCTCCCGTCCAGGAGGGCTTCATGCGCCTGGTGGACCTGTTCCAGAGCTTCCCGGTGATCCTGGTGGCCATCGTCGTCGTCGCACTCGCCGAGGGCGACAGCGTCAACTTCTGGCTCACCGCCGCGATCGCCGTCATCAACTTCCCGATCTTCCTGCGCATCGTCCGCGGCAGCGCCCTGGTGGTGCGCACCGAGCGGTACGTCCTCGCCGCCGAGGTGATGGGCGCCTCCCGCTGGAGGGTCGCGCTGCGGCACATCGTGCCGAACGTCTCGAACGTCGTGCTGGCCCAGGCGTCGCTGTCGATCGGCTTCGGCATCATGGCGATCGCGTCGCTCGGCTACCTCGGCATCGGCTCCGCGCCGCCCGAGCCGAGCTGGGGCGCGTTCATCCGCGAGGGCGCCGACAAGCTCGGCGACGGCCGCTGGTGGATGGTCGTCTTCCCCAGCCTCGCGATCTGCCTGACCGTGCTGGTGTTCAACATGATCTCGCGCAGCATCTCCAAGGCGGGCGCGCCGAGCGGTCAGGCCGCGGCCGACCAGAAGGTGAGCGCGTGATGACCGCACCACTGCTGGAGGTCTCGGACCTCACCGTGCACTACCAGACCGGGCACAGCACGGTCGTCGGCACCTCGGGCTTCACCGTGAGCGCCCAGCCGGGCGAGATCATCGCCGTGGTCGGCGAGTCGGGCTCCGGCAAGTCCAGCGCCGCCGCCGGGATCATGCAGCTGCTGCCGGGTAACGCCGAGTCGACCGGGTCGGTCGTCCTGCGCCACGACGGCGAGGAGCACGAGCTCGTCGGCATGCCGGAGCGGGCACGCCGCCCGTTGCGCGGCACCGCGCTCAGCCTGGTGCCGCAGGCGACCGTCGGCGCCCTGCACCCCACCCGCCGCGTCAGCAAGCAGTTCGCGTCTCTTTTCCGCGCGCACAGCGTGCCGAAGGACGAGTGGACCTCTCGGGGTGTCGCGGCACTGGAGGCCGCGGGCATCGCGGACGCCGCCCGTGTGCTGCGGTCGTACCCGCACGAGCTGAGCGGCGGTCTGGCGCAACGCGTCGTGATCGGCCTGTCCCAGGCGATGTCGCCGTCGGTGCTGGTGGCGGACGAACCGACCTCCGCACTGGACGTGCGCGTGCAGCGGCAGGTGCTGACCGTGCTGTCGGAGACGGTGCGCGCCCGCCAGGCCGCGGCCATCGTCATCACCCACGACCTCGGTGTCGCGCGTTACTTCTGCGACCACGTCGCCGTCATGTACGGCGCGGTCATGGTCGAGTTCGGCCCGTCGGCCGCGATCTTCGACGCGCCGTCCCACCCCTACACCCGTTCGCTGCTGTCCGCGTCGACCGCGCGCCGCGCCGACTCCAGCCGTCCCGCCACGCGGGTGAAGCGGCGGCTGACCGAGGAGAGCGTGGCGGCCCGCTGCCCGTTCTTCGACGCGTGCGGGCACGGCGCGGGAACGGTGTGCGAGCAAGGACTTCCCGGCTGGCAGGAGCTGGACGGCGGACACCGGGCGCGGAGGAGCTGCGATGCGTGAGGAACCCGAGCTGATTCGCCTCGACGAGGTGCGCAAGACCTACACCAGGCCGGAAGGCGCGGTGCACGCGCTCAAGGGCCCGTCGTTGTCGGTGCCGGCGGGGCACCGCCTCGGCCTCATCGGCGAGTCGGGCAGCGGCAAGTCCACCATCGCCCGGCTCGTCATGGGGGTCGAGTACGCGGACTCCGGGACCGTGTCGGTGCTCGGCACCCCGATGTCGCGGGGCATGTCGCGCAAGGACCTGCTGGCCGTGCGAGGCCGGATGGGCGCGGTCTTCCAGGAGCCCGTCGAGTCGCTCAACCCGCGGTCGCGGATCTCGTCGGTCCTGGCGGAGCCGCTGCACATCCACCGCCGCGACCTGTCCCGCTCGGAGGTCGCCGACCGGGTCGCCGAGGCGATCACCACGGTCGGCCTGTCGACGGATTACCTGAACCGCTCGCCGCGGATGCTCAGCGGTGGCGAGGCGCAGCGCGTGGCCATCGCCCGCGCCCTGGTCAACGACCCCGCCCTGCTCGTGCTCGACGAACCCACCTCCGCGCTGGACGTGTCGGTGCAGGCGGAGATCGTGGCGCTGCTGGGTGAGCTCGCGGAGGGCTCCTCGGTCGGCTGGCTCTTCATCACCCACGACCTCACGGTCGCCGCGGCCGTGAGCGACACCATCGCGGTGATGTCGAGCGGGGACATGGTCGAGCTGGGGGAGGCGGCCCAGGTGCTCGAACAGCCCAGCCACCCCTACACCCGCGAGCTGCTCGCCGCGGCACTGACCTGGTGAGGAGAGAACCGATGGAACTGATCGAGACCAGAGGCAACGAGACCGGCCGCAAGACGCTGTCGGTGCTGCTCTGCTTCACCCCCGAACGTCCTCTGTGGAGCGTCGCGGAGATCGCCGCGGAGCTGCGGCTGTCGACGGCGACGGCCTACCGGCACGTCGGGCTGCTCAAGCAGATGGGCCTCCTGGCGGGCAGCAGGCGCGGCTACCGGCTCACGTCGAAGGTCGAGATGCTCGGCGAGGCCGCGCGGGTCCGCCGGGACGTCATCTCCGACGTCGCGCTGCCCGTGATGGCACGCCTGCGCGAGGCCGTCGACGAGAACGTGCTGCTGGCGGTGCGCAGCGGCGACCACGTCCTCGCGGTGCGCAAGCTGGAGTCCCGCAGCCCGGTGCGGATGCGGTTCGGCGAGGGCAGGCCGATGCCGCTGCACCGCGGCGCGCTCGGCCGGGTGCTGCTCGCCGACCTCCCGGTCCGCGAACGCGCGGCCTACCTGGAGCGGACCGGTCACGACCTGGCCACGCTGCGGCACGGCCCGTTGTCGACGGCCTCGCTGGACGCCGTGGCGCTCGCGGGTTTCGCGGAGAGCTTCGAGGAGATCGACGCCGGCGTGTGGGGAGTGGCCGCTCCCGTGCGGCGGTACGGCAGGGTGGCGGGCGTCCTCGGCCTGGCCGCCCCGCTCGACCGCACCGACTCGATGCGCCGCGGCCACATCCTGCGGCTGCTGATCAACGCGGCCAGGGAGATCGAGCGGCAGTCCTCCGCCAGTCGTTTCACCGCCTGAACCCCTTTCACGCCAAGGATTTCCGCTCCCGGCGAAGGCTTCCGCCAGGACAGGAGCGGGAACCAGCCCGGCCGGCTCGGAGCAGGACCGGCCGGGCTGTGGCATGTCCGCGCTCAGGACTGGGCCTGGACGAACACCTTGGCCGCCAGCACGGGGGCCAGAACTTCCTTCACCAGGGCGAGGTGCGCCTCGTGCGCGGAGTACTCGCGCCACCCCTGCTCGTCGTCGAACGCGGCGACGAAGACCAGGTCGGCGTTCCCGTCGCGCAGGCCGAGGTCCTGGTGCACCTCGATCGACCGCAGGCTCGGAATGCTGGAGCGCAGGCCGGTGAGGCCGTCGACCACGGCCGCCCTCTGCTCGTCGGTGACGTCCTCGCGCAACGTGAGAGCGCCGATGTGCAGGAACTTCGACTCGGACATCGCCGAGACCTCCTCGGTGTGAAAGGCCGTGTCCCGCCACAAGAGCGGGACACGGCCTGGTGGTTCAGAAGCGTTCGAGCAGCGATCCGTGCCCGGTGAGCTGGTCGTCGATGCCCGCGGTGCGCAGGGCGTGCCACGCGGTGGCGGCGTTGATCGCGATGACCGGCTTGCCGATCTCGGTCTCCAGCCGTGCGGCCACCTCGACGGCCGGCAGGTTCGTGCCCGCCTGCACCAGTGCGTCCACATCGGAGGAGTTGACGTCCAGGAACGCCTTGCGGACGTCCTCGGCCGGGACGTCGGCGATGTTGGTGGCGGACGTGCAGGCGAGGCCCTGCACCGCGTGCACCTCGTAGCCGAGCTCCTCGAAGAAGAGCCGGACCTGCTCGTCGCCGACGGGCTGGTACGGGGTGATGATGCCGATCTTGCGGGCACCGACCTTGGTGAGCGCCTCGTGGCACGCGCCGGCGCCGGTGGTGACGGGCAGCCCGTCGCAGCGCTCCTTCACGAACGCCTCGAACTGGGCGTTGCCCTCCTTGCCGCCCCAGAAGGTCTCGGCGGACATGCCCATCACGATGCGGTCGGGACGGCACGTCATGACGTCCCGCAGCGCGCGGCCGAGCTCCTCGCGCAGCTCGACGAGGAACTGCTCGAACGACGCGTCGTCGGCCAGGTCCTCGTTGCGGATCCAGATGCGGCCCGCGTGCCAGGAGACCCCCGGCGGCGTCATCCGGTTGTACTCCGCCTCGACCGTGGTGTTGGTCGACGGCACGATCAGCCCCATCAGGGCTCGGGGGGACACGATGTTGGGCATGGGTCACTCCTCCACAAGTGCGGTCAGTTCGGTCCACGGGGTGCGCTCGACGGAGACCGGCCCGCGGTCGGCGTCGGTGGCCGCGTAGGCGTCCCGCAGGCCCGCGGCCGCGGCGAGCAGGGCGGACACGGGCTGGATCACCAGCTCCACGCCGCAGTCGGCGAGCGTGGCCCGCGGCGGCAGCACGACGTCGTGCTCGTCGGCCTCGCTGCGGCCGAGCACCAGTGCGACGCCCGGCAGGTTCCGGTGCACCTCGCGCAACGTCTCGGCGTCCTTGACGCCCAGCACGAACACGAGGTCCGCCCCGGCCTCCGCGTACGCCTTGGCGCGGTCGATCGCGGCGGGCAGGCCCAGGACGCCGAGCGCGTCGGTGCGGGCGATCAGCAGGGCGTCGCGGCGCACGCGCCGGGCGGCGGCCAGCTTGGCCACCATCGCCTCGGTGGTCTCGATCTCCTTGCCGGGCAGGTGCCCGCACCGCTTCGGCGAGACCTGGTCCTCCAGCTGGATCGCGGCGGCACCGGCCCGTTCCAGGGCGATGACCGTCTCGGCGGCCTGCTCGGCGCCGCCGAAGCCGGTGTCGGCGTCGACGACGACCGGGACGGCCGCGGCGGAGGTGATGCGGGCGACCTGGGCGGCGAGGTCGGTGAGGCCGAGGAAGCCGCGGTCGGGCAGCCCCAGCGTGGCGATGCTCAGCGCGGCACCGGAGAGGAACACGGCTTGGTGCCCCGCCTGCCGCGCCAGCAATGCCGACAGCGCGTCGTGACAGCCGGGAGCCACGACCGGGCCCCGCGTCAGCAGCTCGGACAGCCGTCTGCCCGGTGACGCGGGGGAGCGCCGGGCGGCGTCGGTGAGTCGGCGCAGCTCCCGCGTGCTCGTCGCGAGCGACGTCATCAACGAGCTGCGGCGCAACGAGTTCCTGGTGGCCTCCGGGTCGTCCGCCGTCGCGGCGAGCCGGTCGTCCTGAGCCTTCTGCTTGACGGGGTCGCGTTCCTGCATCCGGTCGTAGTTCGCCTGCGCGGCGCGCTGGACGACCTGCATCGCCTCTTCCCGCCGCACCAGCGAGTACGCCTCGGCGCACCGCCGTGCGTCCGCGCCGTCCAGCGCGGCCAGCACCGCGTCGACCGCGGCGACGGCGTCGTGGATGCCGCTGTTCATGCCGAGTCCGCCGAGCGGGTTGTTGACGTGGGCGGCGTCGCCCGCGATCAGCACCCGGCCCCGTTCGAAGGTGGACGCCACCCGCTGGTGCACCTGGTACAGCGACGCGTGGTCGATCTCGTAGTCGGAGTCCTTGGGCACCAGCCGCTTCAGGCGTTCCTGCACCCGTGCGGGCGCGACGGCGGCCTCGTCGGACTCCTCGTCGCCGACCGGCACCAGCACCCGCCAGTGCCGCGGCGTGCGCAGCAGCACGCCCCAGTCGACCGGGTCCGACAGGTAGCTCACCCAGGCCAGGCCGGGGATCTCGTCCTCCAGCGCGTACCGGGTGGAGATCACCAGGAACCGCTCGGGCAGCGTGATGCCGTCGAAGGCGATGCCGAGCGACTTGCGCACGACCGAGCTGGCGCCGTCGGCCGCGATCACCCACGGGCTCGTCCAGCTGGCCGCCCGGCCGTCGCCCTCGACGAACACGAGGGCGCGGTCGCCCGCGTCCTCGACCTTGACGACCGGTGAGCCGTAGACGATGCGCGCGTGCGGGAACTCGCGCAGGCGTTCGGCGATGATGCGGGTCAGGTTGTTCTGCTCGTTCTGCAGCCGGTAGGGGAACGCCGTCTCCCCGGCCAGTGCCGCGAGGTCGAACTCGGCGATGACACCGGCGCCCAGCCTGCGGTACTGGTAGAGCGGCGCGACCAGTCCGGTGCGGACCAGCTCGGCCGCGACGTCCAGCTCCTCCAGCAGCTCCAGAGTGGACGGGTGGAACGTGGACGCGCGCGACTCGCCGGACAGCTCGGCACCGGCTTCCAGCACGGTGACCCTCCGGCCCGCACGGGCGAGTTTCAGTGCCGCGACGAGACCGACGGGGCCTGCGCCCACCACGATCACGTCGGGCGAGTCCACGGTGGGATCGACGTCAGCCACGGGTCCTCCTGCGCTCGACGTCCGGTGCTCTCACTCGCACCGGACGGTGGGCATGAGCGAGGCTAGGAAGACGGCGAACGCCGCGACAATCGCCGGGAGTCGTTTCCGTGCGGGTGAAACCCCGCGTTCCCAGCCGACGCGAAACACGGCGCCGGGCACGAGAAAGCGGGCCGGTCGAGGTTTCGACCGGCCCGCCACGGGAAAAACGGTTACTGCTCGGCGGACCGCATCCGGTTGTAGACGAGCCGGGCAGCCTCGTGGCGGCCCAGTTCGTTGTAGCGGCGCATGAGGTCACGGGCGAGCTCGGTCCGCCACGGGTCGGCGTCGAAACACCGTTCCATGACCCGGAGCTCCTCCTCGGGATCGTCCGATCTCCTGGTGAGGTCGAGCAACCGTGCGCCGACGCGTTGCCGGTGCCGCACCAGCTCGTGCGCGGCGGACTCGACCCACGGCTCGTACCGGTCGGAGGGGAGAAGCTCCCGGCAGGAGGCGTCGAAGAGCGCGGAGAGCTCCTCGCGCGTCGCCTCGGCTCCCTCGCACACCTGGCGCAACCGGACCAGGTCGCACGTGTCACCCGGAGGCAGGACCAGTTGGTACGTCGAGGAGTTCGAGACCACGTACCGCGAGTCGACGCCGCGGCCGAGATCGGGTTCCAGCGCGCGGCGCAGCCAGTACACCGCGGTGTTGAGGCCCCGTTGCGCGGCCTCCGCGGTCTTCTCCTGCGACCACAGCAGGTCGGTGATCTCCTCGACGTGCAGCGGGCGTCCCGTCACGAGCAGCAGCTTGAAAAGCTGCCTGGCTCTTCGTCTTCCCCACGCCGCCGTGGGCATCGGCGTCCCGTCGCGCATCACCGTGAACCCGCCGAGCACCGAGACGTCCAGCCTCGGGGCCACCGGCGCGGCCGGCTCGGCGGGAGCGGGCGGGGGAGCGGAGACGTGCCGGCGTGCCCGCGTCGCCAGGTGCCGGTTGGACTTCTCGCAGTCCTCCAGCGCCAGCGCGGCGAAACGGGCGGCCTCGTCGCGGTGCCCGGCGGCGGCGAGCGCGTCGGCCAGCTCGGCACGGGTCCAGGTGATCTCGTGCCGGTAGCCGAACGCCAGCGCCGACTCGTGGGCGGTCTCCACGAGCCGCAGGTCGGCGTCCCGCCCGGCGCAGGCCAGCTCGATCTCCGCCGCGAGCAGGTCGAGCTGGTGCGCCCGCCAGATGAACATCCCGTCGGCCTGGTGCCGCCGCAGCGTGCCGAGCAGGGCGCGTGCCTGCTCCGCCCGGCCCTCGCGCAGGTCGAGCCGCGCCTGCAGCAGGTCGAACCACCCGGCGTTGAACTTGGTCATGCCGCGTTCGGAGGCGGCCTCACGGCCCCGTTCCACCCACTCGCGGCACTCGTCGGGCCGGCCGAGGTCCCACAGCACCAGCGCCCCGTAGGCGAGGACCACGGGGAGGCGGCTCAGCGGGTCGCTGCGCTCCATCAGCCGCGCAGACACCTGCAACTGGTTCAGCGCGCCGGTGAGGTCGCCGTCGCACCGTCGCCCGTACACCGCGTCGACCGCCGCGTGGTAGGCCGTGAACGGGAGGTTGGACTGCGCCTGCGGGTGTTCGGTCGCCCGGCGCCGCATGCGCTCGGCTTCCTCGTCGCGGTTCGCGAGCAGCAACGACTGCCAGACGCACAGGTCGACGAACGGCTGCCACTGGTCGTGCGGGTCGATCGGGGCGACCGGGTGGTCCGATCGCGGCCGGATCGGCTGGTTGAGCGTCGAGCTGGCGAGCCAGTAGGCCGACAGCGACGCCTCGGCGGCCTTGCCCTCGCGCGCGTAGCTCTCCCGTGCGCGCAGGAAGGCGGCACGTGCCTCGGTGAGGTAGCCGCTGTGCATGTCGACGATGCCCTCGATGTGCGACAGCGCCGGGTTGTCCCGCAGCTGCGACTCGGGCAGGCCCGCGAGCCACTCGCCGACCTCGCTGATCCGGCCCTGCTCCACCATCCGCGGCGCGCGTTCCCGCAGCGCGTCCGCGACCTCGGACCAGTCGCCCGCCTGGATCAGGTGGTGCACGGCCTCGGCCTCGTCACCCTCACGCCGCCACGCCTGCGCGATGGTGCGGTGCGCGTCCCGCACACCCTCGACACCGACCCTGGCGCGCAGCATGTCGGCGAGCACGATCGCGAGCGCCCGGTGGTAGCGGACGCGCACACCCTGCCTGCCCACGGGCAGGACGAACGAGTTGACGCGCGGCGCGGAGACCAGCAGGGCACCGGCGGCGGGGCCGAACGCGTGCGCGCACACCGCGGGTTCCAGCTCGCGCATCAACGAGGTGCGCTGGACGAAGTCCGCGAGCTCCGGGTCCTCCATCAGCTTCGTGCCGAGCAGCACGGGCGCGCGGTGTTCGAGCAGGCGCCGCAACGCGACGTGGATCGGGCGGCGGGAGGCGGCGATCTCCTGGATCGCGGACGGCCACCCGTCGAGGTCGGCGGTGAGCTCGACGGCGACCCGGCGGCTCACGCGCCGGTCGTTGGCCGCGAGCACCTGCTGCGTCTCCTCGGGCGTGAACGCGAGGTCGTCGGGTCCGATGAGGACGAACCGGTCGTGCGAGGACTCGGCCGTCCACGGCAGGTCGATCAGGAAGCGGGACAGGCACACCAGCCGGCTCTGCGTGCGGGCGGGGAACGCCAGCACCTCCAGCAGGGTCGTCATGCTGCCGGACGGTCCCAGCACGTGCATCCCGTCGAGCACGAGGTGCACCGGCTCCCGCACGCGCGCGAGGGCCGCGCGTGCGAGGTCGGCGAGCTGGTCGAGATTCGCCTCGTCCCCCAACGGGAACGTCACACCCGTCAGTTCCGGGTGCCTCCGTGCCAAGGCGTGGAACACGTTCCGCAGGAACGTCGACGGAACGTGGTCGGCCTGTCGCAGCCGGTACCAGACCCAGGGTGAGCCTTGGTGTTCCGGCGTGAACTCCTTGGCGAACGTGGTCTTCCCGTAGCCCGAGGGGGCTTCCACGGCCACGATCCGCGCCGACGCCAGCGCCGGGTCCACGCGCGGGAGCCTGGGGAACACCACCGCGTCCCACCGGCCTGCCCGTACCTCGTGACCGAACGTCACTTCTGCTTGCGGATATGTGGTTCTTCGCAACGCCCCTCCATGCACATCAGCCGGATCGGCAGTGTTCGCGATCTTCTCGGTGCGCCCGGGATGAGGGCTCGGCGCGGCGGCGGCGGATGGTGCGCAGCCGTGCGGCGGTGGTGGTGCGGCTGGTCGGCCACACCTGTCGACCGAATGTAGATCGGTCGCCGCGATGCTTGGGTCACATCGGCGTAACGACAGATTACGCCGTTCAGCAGAGTGACCGGTGCTGTACGCACAGTCGCCGGGGGTAGTGAGGGGCTCCGTGATGTTCCGCTTGAGATCCGCAGACGGCAACGTGATCGAGCTCGAACCGGAGCACGGGGAGTCCGTGATGGACACCGCGGTCCGCGCGGGCGTCGACGGCATCGTCGGCGAGTGCGGCGGTTCGGCCTCGTGCGGCACGTGCCACGTGTTCGTGCCGGAGGAGCACCTCGCGCGCCTGGACCCGCCGGAGTTCGCCGAGGAGCAGACCCTCGGCTACACGGCGGTGCCGCGCACGGACGCGAGCAGGCTGGCCTGCCAGGTCCCCGCGGCCGACGTGGACGGTGCCGTCCTGGACCTGCCCGAACGCCAGTACTGACCACAGTGGATCGATCCCATCGGCCGTCAGGAGGACGGATGCCGCAGACTGCCAGCACGGGAGCGGTCGAGCTCGACCTCGACCCGTTCTCCGACGAGACCATCCACGAGCGCGAGCACTTCGACACCACCGTGCGCGAGACCGCTCCCGTCGTGTGGTTGTCCCGCTACGGGGTGTGGGCGACAGGACGGCACGCGGAGGGTGAGCAGGTCGTCACGGACTGGCAATCCTTCACCAACACCGCGGGCACCGGCCTGCTGGACACGCGCAAGAAGGAGAACTGGCGCGCGCCCAGCCCCGTCCTCGACGCCGACCCGCCGGACCACACCAAGTACCGCTCGGTCATCGCCTCGGTGCTGTCGCCCGTCATGGTGCGCACCTTGCAGGAGCACTTCGAGGAACGCGCCGCCCAGATGGTGGACGAGCTGGTGGAGCGCCGGGAGTTCGACGCTGCCCAGGACCTCGCCCAGGCGTACCCGCTCGCGGTGGTGCCGGAGATCGTCGGCATGAGCCCGGAGGGCCGGGAGAACCTGCTGCCGTACTCGGAGCTGAACTTCCAGGCGATGGGCCCGCGCAACGAGCGCTACCGGCGCGCCGCCGAACGCGCCCAGGCCGCCGTGGACTACGCCGCCACCGCCGTGCTGCGCGAGAACCTGGACCCCGACGGCATCGGCATGCGGATCTACGCGGCCGCCGACGAGGGCACGGTCACCGAGCAGGAGGCCGCGCTGCTGGTGCGCACGTTCGTCGGCGCCGGAGTCGACACCACCATGTACAGCATGGGGCTCACCCTCCACGCGCTCATGACGAACCCGGACCAGTGGGCGCTGTTGCAGTCCGAGCCGGGACGGGCGCGCAACGCCTACGAGGAGGCGCTGCGCTGGGCCACCCCCGGCCCGTTGCTCGGCAGGACGACCGCGACCGAGGTGGAGCTCGGCGGTGTCACGCTCGGCGCGGGCCAGAAGGTCCTCGTGTGCGTCAACGCCGCGAACCACGACCCGCGCCGCTGGGAGGACCCCGACCGGTTCGACATCACCCGGCGTGCCAACGGCCACCTGACCTTCGGCAAGGGCGTGCACGCCTGCGTGGGGCAGATGCTCGCCCGCGCCGAGGTGACGGCCGTGCTGAGCGCCTTCGTGCGGCGGGTGAAGTCGGTGGAGCTGGTGGGGGAGCCCGTCAAGCTCGACTCCAACTGGCTGCGCGGCTGGGAGCACCTCCCCGTGCGGGTCACCCCGCACTGAGCACTGCCCTGGCGGTCCTGTCCCGCGCTCCCTTCCTCTCCCTTCCCCGCCCGCCCGCGTGTCATCCGCCAGTGTTCACCGCCTCCTCTGCGTGACGTGGCTATAGGACGCGGGGGCCCCGCGTATCACTGGAGGGAACGCGGGGCCCCCGCGTTCCCGACGGGAAACACGAAAGAGAGTCGCGAGCTGGGCGGGGCGTTACGGACAGCACTTGTCGAAGCAGCACTGAGAACGTGCCCGTTCTGCGGGAGTCACGGGCGCGCGACGCGGTCCCGCCCGTCCGCCAACGGGCGGGGCCGCGTCTCCGGCGCTCGCGTCGTGGAGACCGCGTTGTAGAGACCGCGTAGAGCCGCCGGTCCTACGGTCATCGCCACCAGAGCCGAGTCGTCACCGACTCCAGGCGGTGGCCAGCCACATCCGGATGTCGAGTCAGATCCGGCCGATCCCCGGCCGGCCAGGGGGTGCAGACGATGAGGCCGTACGTGTCGTTGCCGCGGGCGCTCGCCGACGCCGAGGGCGTCGAGGGACCGAGGGTGCTGACCCAGGACCCGGAGTCCGGGTGCACCACGATGCTGTGGTCGCTGCCCGCGAACACCGTGGCGGAGCTCGGGGTGCCGGGCTACGACGCCGAGTACTTCCTGGTGTCGGGGCGGTTGTGCGACAGGTCCGGCACCTCGTGGCCGGAACACGCCTACCGGACGGTCAGGGCGTCGGGCTCGCTCGCCGTGTCCGCCGCCGAGCCGGCGGTGCTGCTGCGGCGCACCCTGCCCGCCACCGCCGAGCCGATGGACGAGCTGGAGATCGACCCGCGCGAGCGGAGCTGGGTCGAGGTCGCCGGCGGGAACGGCGGCGCGGGGCTCGCCCGGCTGCCGCTGCGCTGGCAGGTCGGTCGCGGCGACTGCAGCCTGCTCGTGCGGTTCGAGCCCGGCTGGGTGAGCCCGCACGGCAGGCACGCGCACAGCACGTTCGAGGAGTGCCTGGTGCTGACCGGCACGATCGAGACCGACACCGAGACCAGCGGGCCCGGCAGCTACGTGTGCAAGCCGCCGGGGACGCCCCAGTCGCCGCCGCGCGCACCGGGCGGCGCGCTGGTCTGGATCAGCCACGGCGGAGCGATGGACTTCCGCCCGGTCACCTGACCGTCCACGGCAGGGCCCCAGCGATCGAAGCGGATGTCAGGAGCCGAGATGAGCACAGTGCGGGACGCCGAGCGGGAGACCACCCCGCCGGCTGAGGCGGACGCGGCCGCGCCGGCCGGACCTGCCGGGAAGGCGGCGCCGAAGGGCGCACGGGTGAGCAGCCTGCGGTACGTGCTCGGCAGGCTGGTCTTCATCCCGTTCGCGGCCTTCGTCGTGCTGACGATGAGCTTCTTCTTCGTCAACCTGGTCCCGAGCGACCCCGTGCGGTCGCTCCTCGGCGCGTTCGCGACCGAGGAGGAGGTGGCGCGCCTCAACACCGAGCTGGGGCTCGACCAGAGCCTCTTCGCGCGGTACCTCGACTACGTCGGCGACGTGTTCTCCGGGTCGATGGGCGCGTCGTACTACACCAGCACACCGGTGCTCGACGACCTCGGCAAGCGCGTGCTGCCCACGGTGCTGCTGGTGCTGCTGGGCTTCGCGGTCGCGTGGCTGATCGGCGTGCTGCTGGCCGTCGTGATCGCCACGGCGAAGGGGCCCGTGAGCCGGGTGACCGACGGCGTCGTGTCGATGCTGCAGGCGATCCCCGACTTCGTGCTCGGCATCGTCGGCTCGCTGGTGTTCTTCTACCTGCTGGGCCTGGTGCCCGCCCCGGTCGGGCAGCTGCCGCTGGGCATCCTGCCGCCGGAGACGGTGACCGGGTCGATGGTCGTCGACGGCCTGCTGGAGGGCAACGCCAAGGCGGTCTCCGGCGGCGTGGAGATGATGGTGCTGCCCGTGCTCGCCCTCGGGCTGAGCAACTGCGTGATCTTCGCCCGCACGATCAGCGCGACGCTGCGCGAGGTGCTCGACGGCAAGTCGTCGGACTACGCGCGCTCGCTGGGCATCGGCAAGCCCACCGTCATCGTGCTCGCGATGCGGGCGTCACTGCTGCCGACCATCGCGGTCAGCGGCCTCGTGCTGGCCCACCTGTTCGGTGGCGCCGCCATCATCGAGCGCGTCTTCAACTGGCAGGGCCTCGGCCAGTGGGGTGTCGAGGGCGTCCTGCGCTCGGACCTCCCGGTGGCGCAGGGCTTCGTGGTCGTCGTCGCGACGATGGCGATGCTCGCCTACTTCGCCGCGGACCTGCTGATGTTCGCCGCCGACCCGCGGGTGCGGCACCAGAGGCTCAACCAGGCGGCCCTGCGCGCGGCCAAGCGCTCCCGGCGGATCGCCGAGTGGCGCTCGCGCCGGCAGGGCGAGGACAAGCAGGACGGACAACAGGATGACCAACTCAGCTGACCGCCTCTCCCCGCCGCTGGCGGGCAGGACGGTGATCGTGACCGGTGGCGCGGGCGGGCTCGGCAGGGCCTTCTCCCGCGGCCTGGTCGAGGCCGGCGCGCACGTCGCGGTGGCGGACCTCGACGTCGGCAGAGCCCGTGCCGTGGCAGCGGACATCGACCCTGATGCCGGTGTCGTGGACGGGTTCGCGCTCGACGTGTCCGAAGAGGACTCGGTGCGGGACTGCGTCGCCGCGGTGGCGGAACGGTGGGGCCGCATCGACGTCGTCGTGAACAACGCGGCGTTCCTCTCGGAGGCGCACCGCCGTCCACTTGAGACGTTCTCGGTCGACGACTGGATGACCACCCTCAAGGTGAACGTCCTCGGTCCCGCCCTGATGGTGCGGGAAACCCTGCCGTGGCTTGCCAGGCAGGGCGGCAGCGTCGTCAACATCGGGTCGAGCACCGTGCTCAACGGAGCGCGCAACCTCGCGCCCTACATCTCCAGCAAGGGCGGCGTGAACGCGTTCACCAAGGCGGCGGCGAGAGAGCTCGGCGCCCGCGGCATCCGCGTCAACGTGGTGCACCCCGGCTTCGTCGACGTGCGGCCGGTGAACGACCCGCCCGCCGAGGAGCTCCCCGGCCACCAGGCCGCCATCGCGGCGCGCTGCATCCCCCGGCCGGAGCTGCCCGCGGACCTCGTCGGGGCGGTCGTGTTCCTCGCCTCGGACGCCAGCTCGTTCATCACGGGACAGACCATCAACGTCGACGGCGGCGTGAACTTGCACTGAGGTCCTCGTGAGCACCGCCGACCGTCCTGTGTAGACGGGACGTAGAGGGCGGCGACGGAGGATGAAACCGGCAGCGCAGACGTCAAGGAGTGCGTAATGTCCATGTCAATCACCCCGTTCAGCGACGACCTCGAGCCGGTCGACGCACCCCATGGCCGCCCCGAAGGGTGGAGCGCGCCGTTCAACTCGTCGCCCTACACCGCGCCGGCGCACCCGATGGAGCGCAGCCGGATGATCCTCGTCGAGTTCGAGGCCGACGAGCAGGCGATGGCCGAGGCGATTCCCGCCCCGCTCGTGTGGGAGCCCGGCACGAGGGCGCTCGCGTTCATCGGCGCGAACCGCCAGACGCCCACCTCGCTGAACTTCCTGGAGGGCGCGATCATCCTCCAGGCGCGGCTGGACGACATCGTCGCCAACTACATCCCGTACATCTGGACCTCCGCCGACGAGCCGATGCTCGCGGGCCGCGAGGTGTCGGGCCGCCCGAAGCTGATGTGCGACCACCGCGAGGTCGAGGAGACCGGCAACTTCGCGTACTCGGAGATCGTGCGGCGCGGCCAGACGCTGATGTCCGCCGGTGTCACGATCGACTCCCACGCCACGGCCAAGGACCTCCCGCTCAAGGGCGGCTACCTGGCGGTCCGCAAGATCGTCATGCCGGAGAAGGGGCGGGCGACCCTCAAGCAGGTCATCCACCACGAGACCGGCGGCTCGTTCCGGCTCGACTGGATCTACGGCGGACGCGGCCAGCTGGAGCTGCCCAAGACCGCGCTGTCGGCCGTCGGCGAGCTGGCCCCCACCAAGATCACCGGCGCCTGGTACACGCAGGTCGGCTGGCACCTCGACTGGGGCCGCATCGCCTGGGAGTCCTGGGTTCCCCAGGACCTCGGCATCGAAGCCAGGGGTCACTGACCGTGGCGGGCAGGCTCGCGGGGAAGAGGGCGGTCGTCACCGGCGCCGCCGCCGGGATCGGCGAGGGCATCACCCGCCGGTTCCTGGAGGAGGGCGCCACGGTGCTGGCCGCCGACCTCGACCCCTCGGCCGTCGCCCCCGCCGGCCCCGGCGTGCCGGGCAGGCTGGAGGCGGCGCGCCTCGACGTCACCGACCGGCCCGGCATCGCCGCGCTCGCGGAGCGGATCGACCGCGAGTGGGGCGGCGTCGACGTCCTGGTGTGCAACGCGGGCGGCACGCTCACCCAGTACCCGCCCGTGCTCGACGCGGACGAGGACTACTGGGACCGCATGTTCGTCCTCAACGCCCGCAGCGTCTTCGACACCTGCCGCGCCTTCGTGCCGCTGATGCGGGACGGCGGCTCGGTCGTCACGATCGCCTCGGCGGGCGTGGTGGTGCACAAGACGGGGTTCGGCGTCTACGGCGCCGCCAAGGCCGCCGTCGCGCGCATGACCCAGGCCATCGCGGGCGACTACGCGAGCCGCGGTGTGCGCGCCAACGCGATCTGCCCCGGCACCATCGCCACGGCGGCCATCCAGCGGATGCTCGCCACCGCGCCGGACCGGGAGGAACGCGAGCGCGTCCAGCTCGCCGGCATCCCGCTCGGCCGCTTCGGCACACCCCGGGACGTGGGCAACCTCGCCCTGTTCCTCGCCTCCGACGAGTCGTCGTACCTGACGGGCACCGTCCAGGTGCTCGACGGAGGCGCCACACTCGGGTGACGTTCCTGTTCCCTTCCAGGAACGCCATCTGTGCCGGGGCGCGCGTTCCCCCCGGTCTTTGCCCCGACGCGCGCCCCGGCTCCCACACCGAATGTTCCTCCTGCGCCGCACGAGAAAGCCCGCCTCCCGGAGCGGAGGCGGGCTTTTCGTTCGCGTGTGGACAGGCGAAGAGCCCGCCTCCCGGAAACCGTTGGGAGGCGGGCTCTTCGCTCGTCCGGTTACGGTCGGGTGCGGGTGCGCGGGCGGTAGGCGGCCAGCACGAACGCCAGTCCCGCGAGGAGCGTGACGACACCGGCCCACAGCGTGTGCTCGACGTCGGCACCGGTCGAGGCCAGGGCGGGGGCCGACGTGCCGTCCGGGCGGAACTGGACGTCCGGGACGAGGTTCTCGGCCGGTTGCGCGGCCGGAGGCGTCACGACGGCCTCCTGCGGCGGTGCGGGAACGGCGGCGCAGTCGGCACCGAGGTGCATCGTCAGCGGGTCGAGATCCGTGCCCGCGTTGTAGAAGCCGCCGAACGCCTCGGAGCTCGCCAGCGTGGCGGGCACGTCCTTCCAGGTGAGCAGGCCGTCGGCCGGGGTGGCGGCCGGTGTCGTCAGCCGGCCGAACTCCACACCGGGCAGGTTCGCGGGAGCGGCGGGGGCGCCTTCCGACGCCTTCAGCTCGATGTCCGCGTGCACCACGCTCTTGCCGTCCGCTGTGGACACCTGAGGGTTCGACACGATCAGCGAGAACAGGTGGCCGGGGTAGGAGAACGTGACGGTGCCGCGGAACTTCGCCGTGAACCGCGTCGGCGAGGTGTAGTCGGCGGAGTCGAAGGTGAACCGGTAGGCGCCGGTGGCGACGCCCTTCGGGTTCGCGACGCCGTCGACGACGATCTCGTCCAGCGCCGTGATGGTGGCGCCGCCGGTCGCGGTGATGGAGTTGCCCACCGCCCCGCCGAGGCCGATCCCGACGTACTGACGGAAGCTCTTCTTCAAGCCCCACACCAGTTCTCCGGAACGCACGTTGTCCGGGGTCAGCTCGCAGGACTCGGCGGCGGTCCTCGCCGCCACCTCGGGCGTGGAGCTCGGAGCCGGACTGCTGGAGGTGGCCGGACTGCTCGTGCTGGAGGGAGCCGTGGTGGTGACGCTGCTCGACGGGCCAGGGGGAGGAGCACTGGTGGTGGTGGGCGTGGTGGTGACGGGGCCCTGGGCGGCCAGGAGGACCAGGCTCGCGAGCACGGGGACGCTCATGCTTCGACCTTCTTCCGCTTGCGCAGGAAAAGAACGGTGATGATCAGGAGGAGGAACGCGGCGCCGGCGGCCACCCACCACCACGGCACCGGGTCCGAGGTGGAGGACTCGGCGGCGACGGGCTGGGGTGCTGCCTGGGCCGCGGCGGCCGTCACGGTGAGGGGCACCGACCCGACCGCGCCGGAGGACGCTCCGGTGAGGTCGAGGGTGTAGGCCCCGGCGGGCACGTCGGCGGGAATGGTCGCGGTGTGCGAGACGGCTCCGGCGGCGTCGGACTTCGCCGGGGCCAGGAACATCTTCGACGGTCCCAGCGTCACGGTCAGCTGCTCGTCGGCGGCGAAGCCGGTACCGGTGACCGTGACCTCCCTGCCTGCCTCGACGACGCCGGTGGCGCTGCTGACCGTGGCGGCCCTGGCGGCGGGCTGACCGGCCTGCTGAGGGGTGCCCTGTTGCTGCTGCTGGGCGGGAGCGGGGGCCTGGGCCTGGGTGCCGGGCTGGTTCGCGGTGCCCGCGGGGGCGGCGAACCGGACCGGCGTGAAGGTCTCGTTGTTGGCGTTCACGACGCCGTGCGCGCCCATCGTGATGAAGCCGCAGCGCACCTTGGTGCAGTCGACCTCGCTGGTGTTGCCCGCGCGGTCGACGGCCCGGAACCTTGCGCCCGGGATGACCATGTTGGTGGACCACGAACCGTCCGCGCTCATGACGCCGCCGTTGGCGCTGGCCGCGGTGTCGCTGCCGGGAAACGCCACATATCGCTGGTAGCCCTTGTTGTTCTTGTCCTCGGTGTCCTGCACGTACCGGTAGGTGGCACCGGCCGAGCCGCCCCTGCTGGGCTGCCACGCGCCGTCGGCGACCCAGCCGAACGTGATGTACACGCCGCCGTGCGCCTTGGCGACGGCCTGGAAACCGGTGCCGCGCAACGTCACGTTGGTGGCGTAGTCGGGGTCCGCGGTGGTCACGGACAGGCTCACCTGGGCCGCGGCGTGCGCCGTTCCCGGCAGCAGCGCGCACAGGACCGCGCTCGCGGCCAGGACGCCGAGACCTCTTGCTGTGCGGGACATCGTCATTCCTCTCTGGTTCGCACGGGCAGCACGACGGGGACACCGGTGCTCGGGTGCGGGAAGACCTCGACCGGATGCCGGTAGACGTCGCTGAGCAGCTCGGAGGTGCACACCTGCTCCGGCGGGCCCGCCGCGACGAGCTTCCCGTCCGCGAGCACCGCCACGCGGTCGGCGTGGGCCGCCGCGAGGCTCAGGTCGTGCAGCACGATCAGGACCGCGCCGCCCTCGCGCGCGCGCCGCCGCGCCAGGGACAGCACGAGCTCCTGGTGCCGCAGGTCCAGCGCCGCGGTCGGTTCGTCGAGCAGCATCGCGGGGGTCTGCTGGGCGAGCACCCGCGCCAGCGCGACCCTCGCCTGCTCGCCGCCGGACAGCGTCGGGTAGGCGCGGTCGGCCAGGTGCGCGACCCCGGTGTGCCGCAACGCCGCCGCGATCACCTCGTCGTCGTGCTCCTCCTCTGGCGTGCCGTACCAGGGCACCCTGCCCATCTCGACGACGGAGCGGACGTCGAAGGGGAACGCCAGCGGGTTGTGCTGCGGCAGCACGGCCCGGCGGCGCGCGGCCTCGACGTCCTTCCAGCCGTTCAGCGGGATGCCGTCCAGCAGCACGGAACCCGACGCGGGCTTGACGTCGCCCGCCATCGCCGAGAGCAGCGTCGACTTGCCGGCACCGTTGGGCCCCACCAGGACGAGCACCTCGCCCGGCACCATCTCGACCGACACCCGGTCCACCAGCAGCGCCCCGCCGAGGCGGACGCTCACGTTCACCGCGCTGATCACGCCCACCCTCCCGCACTGGTCCTGGTCCTGCGCAGCAGCCAGAAGAAGAACGGCCCGCCGACCAGCGCCGTGACCATGCCGATCGGCAGGTCGGCGTAGGAGACGACGGTGCGGGCGAGCAGGTCCGCGCACGCGAGCAGGACGGCGCCGCCGACCAGGCTCGCGGGCACGAGGACCCGGTGGCCCGGCCCCATCACGATCCGCACCAGGTGCGGCACCACCAGCCCGACGAACGAGATGATCCCGGAGTACGACACGGCCGCGGACACGCCGACGGCCACGGCGCACGTGACGACCAGCCGCAGCCGTTCGACGTTCACCCCGAGGTGGCGGGCCTGCCGGTCGCCGAGCGAGAGCATGTCGAGCCGCCGGGCCGCGGCGAGCGCGACGACGGCGGTGACGGCCGCCAGCGGCAGCACGACCCAGACGTACGGCCAGCGCGCGCCCGCCACGGAACCCAGCTGCCAGAACACGATCTGCTCGCGGGCGGACTGGTCGCCGACGAACATCAGCAACGCGACGAGCGCGCCCGCGATGGCGTTGACGGCGACACCGGTGAGGATCATCGACACCGTGCCGGTCCTGCCGCCCGACCGCGACAGCGTGTAGACGGCGATGGTCGTGAGCAGCCCGGCGGCGAACGCGATGCCGGGGGTGGTGAAGGCGCCCAGGAACGTCCAGCCGAAGACGATCGAGAGGCAGGCTCCCACCGCCGCGCCGGAGGACACCCCGACGACGCCGGGCTCGGCCAGGGGGTTGCCGAACGTGCCCTGCATCAGGGCGCCGCACACGCCGAGCGTCGCACCGACGAGCAGCGACATCACCACGCGGGGGAAGCGCACGGCCCACAGCACGCCCTCGGCGTACGGGTCTTCGAGCGAGCCGCCGGTGAGGACGCGCAGCACGTCCCGCGCGGGGATGCCGTACTGCCCGGCGCCCGCGGACACGACCGACACGACGACCAGCGCCGCGGTCAGCCCGGCGAACAGCACGATCACCCTGGTGCGCTTGCGTTTGCGGGACAGGGCCAGGTCGTCCGTGATCTCACGGGTCAGTTTCCGGGTCATGGCGCGTAGAGGGCTCTCGCGAGGCCGTCGAGGACGGCGGCGGTCTTCGGTCCGAACCCGAGCACCACGGAGTCGTCCATGTCGACGAACCGCTTCTTCTGCGCCGCGGGGGTCTGTGCCACGCCGGGGACGGACATCATGTTGTCCACCCCGCCCACGGACCTCAGTCCGTCGGTCATCATCAGGATCACGTCCGGTTTCGCCTTGGCGAGCGCCTCGGGGTTGATGGGCCTCATGCCGTCCAGGCCGGACTCGGTGGCGACGTCGACCGCGCCGAGCGCCTGGATCAGCGAGTCGGCGCCGGAGCCCTTGCCGAACAGGTAGTAGACGCCCGCCTGGCCGCGCAGGTAGAGGAACACGACGCGGAGCTTGCGGGCGGGGTCGTCCGGGGCGAGCCTGCCGATCTGGCCGATGGTCTCGGCGATCTCGGACTCCATGCGCCGCACCAGCTTCTCGCCGGTGTCCGGCACACCGAGTGCCTTGGCGACCGCCCGCACGATGGGCGCGTTGGCCGACAGGTCGCGCTTGGGGTCGAGCACGACGACGGGGACGCCCGCGTCGCGCAGTTGCAACACGGCGTCCCAGGGGCCGAGGGTGGTGTCCGTCAGCACGACGGTCGGCTTCAGGCCCATCAACGCCTCGGCGTTGAGCTGGTGGCCGTTGACCGTCACGAGCGGAAGGTGCCGTGCGGACGGGAAGCCGGTCGACACGTCGCGCCCGACGACGCGGTCGCCGAGGCCGAGCCCGAAGACCGTGGCGGCCAGGGTGCCGGAGACGTCGAGGGCGAGGATCCGGTCCGCCGAGGTGACGGTGACCTCGGTGTCCTGGTTGTCGGTCACGGTCACCGGCAGCACCGGGACGGGACGTTCGACCGGCACGACGTCGGCGTCGGCGACCAGGGCGGTCGACGGCCCCTCGTGGGCACGGGGGTTCTCCAGCGGGGTCAGCTCCGACAGCGGCGGCCGTTCTCCCGCCTCCGCCGCGTCTGCGCGCTCACCGCCTGGCGGGCTGGAGCAGGCGGTGAGCAGGAGCAGCGCCACGAGCACGAGGACACGCATCACGACTTCCTCTTCAATGCGGCGGCGACGGCGTCGTCGATCCGGCGCTGTTGTTCGGCGGCCCTGGCCCGCGCCTGCGCGCGCAGCGCGAGCACCAGGCAGAGGACGAGGAGCAGGCACACGACGGTGGCCCAGGGCAGTGCGACATCGGACCCGATGCCGGTCACCGCGGCGAGCTCGGACCCGCCCGCCACGGTCGGCGTCGCGGTGACCGTGGCGGCGGCGCGGCCGGCGGGCAACAACGGTGCGGTGACGGTTCTGGTCACGCTCTCACCGGGCAGCAGCTCCGGCAGCGGTTCCACCGCCGCGTCGGTGCCGAACAGGCCGAACAGCCCTTCGATCCGCACCGAGTGCCGCGCGTTCAGCCGGACGTTGCCGGAGTTGACGACGGTGTAGGTGACGCGCGCGGTGCCCCGGCCGACCGGGTTGGGCGTGCCGTCGAACTCGACCTCGGTGCCGCGGATCTCCAGCGAGGGCGTGAGAGTGCCCGCGACGCGGAGGTGCATGCGCGCGCCCAGCCGCCGTTCGACGGTGATGCCGGACTCGGCCTCGACGCGCAACGACGTGACGACGCCACCGCTGTGGTCGCCGGGCGTCGCGTCGGCGGGCACCGTCACGGTGAACGGAACGGCCACCGTCTGTCCGGAAGGGACGGTGACGGTGGGGGAGTCGAAGCGGACCCACGAGCCAGCACCGGTCGGTGTCTCACCCGCGGGCCGGAGGTCGAGCTGCCCCGAGGAGGTGGTGAACGCGTCGGCCGCGTACACGCCGAAGGTCAGCGCGCGCTGCTCGTGGTTGGTCACCGTCAACGCGTCGCTGAGCACCGCGCCGGGCGCGACGGAGTAGGTGAAGTTCGGGCGGTCCGCGCCCAGGTCGTTGTCCGCGGGGCGCACGCCCCACGTGACGTTCTGGGCGGAGGCCGTGGGCGGGAGCGCGACCACGGCCAGCAGGACCGCGGTGAGCGCGGCGAGGAAGCGAGGCATGGCGGGGTCCAGTCGGGAGGAGCGGTGCGTGGGCGCGGTGGTGACCGCGCCCACGCGACCGGGATCAGCTCAGCGCGGTCAGGGTGAGGGTCGCGTCGTACGTCCCCGTTCCCACGCTCACCGGCACCTTGAGCTCCAGGCCGGCACCCAGCAGCACCGAACCGGACGCGTGGTCCAGGGGCGCGCTGCCGAGCGTCGCGGACTGCTTGAGGCCCTGGCCGCCGTCGAAGCCCGACGCCACGGCGGCACCGGCCACCGCGCCACCGGTGTTCTCCGAGGCGTTCGGGGTCCAGCCGAGGTACTTGCCGTCGAACGACCTGCCCTCCGCGGAGAAGTCGCTCACCTGCGCCGACACCGACCAGGCCGGTGCACCGGCGCGGGTGTCGGTGACGCGGACCGGGTTGATCGAACCCGTGGCCAGGTAGTGGTCACCGGCCTGCGTCGCGGTGCCGAGGCTGACCAGGCCGTTGCCGCCGTCGATCGTCCAGACGAACTCGCCCGGCTCGACGGTCTCCGGCACGGTCACCCGGATGTTCTGCTCGGCGTCCGAGGAGCCGCCGGGCTCACCCGGTGTGGTGCCGACGGTGTAGCCGAGGTCGATCGGCAGCGGCGCCTTGTAGTCCTGGTTGCCGCCGCAGCCCGTGGAGTAGAAGTGCGGGCGGATCGACGCCGGGACGGTGTTCACGAACTCCGGGGCCCACGAGCCCCACCAGCCGGTGCCGCCGGCGCACTCCCGGGTCTGGGCGGTGCCGCCGGCGACGTCGACCTCGACGCCCTGGTAGGCGGGCGTGACGCGGAAGCCGGACGAGGTGAGGCCGGAGACGGCACCGGGCTCGAAGCGGAACAGCGTCAGGCGGCCGAAGTCCTGCGCGGGAGTGGGGTTGCCCGCCTGGTCGGTGCCGGCGCCGAGGCTGAACTCGGCGCTGAGCGAACCGGAGCCGTCCGCGGCCACCGTCACCACCGGGTCGCGGTAGACCTCGTCGGGGGCCTTGAACTGCGCCGGGTAGCCGTTGACGGTGTAGCTGCCGGTGAAGGACAGCGTGCCGGCGCCGGTCGCCGGGTCGACGGTTCCGGTGCCACCGGTGAACTTCACCGCGTTCGGGGTCTTCTGCGGCGACGACGGCGGCATCGAGGTCGCGGGCACGGGGCTCACGGAGTACTCGGTCTGGCTGCCGCCGGACGTCGTGCCGAGCAGCACCGAGGCGTTGCCGGTGAGGTCCTTGTACGTCCACGGGCCGAAGACACCGACCTGGGCGTAACCGCTGATGCCCCAGGTGAACGTCGCGCCGGTGACGGTCGCGGGGGCGGCGGAGGCGGTGGAGGAACCGAGGGCGGAGGCCGCGAGAAGTGCCGCGGCACCCGCGGCGACCGCTCTCGCGGCTGTCGGTCTTGGCATGAGATCACTCCTGGAGTCGGGCGACCCAACACAAGTTAGGTTAGCCAACCCTAAATTACGATCCGCGAGGCGTGGACGAGACTTGCGTCTCACTGTTCGTACCAACCCGCGGGCACGTCGAAGAAGGGTTCCCGACGCTGGAAACCCTGGGGGAGAAGGAAAGTCAGCAGTACACGCCGGCGAGGTCCGCGAACACGGCGCGGTTGAGCTGGAAGGCCGTGTTGGCCTCCTCGATCAGCTCGTCCCGCTCCTGCTCGGTCCAGGGTGCGGACTCCAGCAGCGAGCGGTAGAGGTCGCGGAACGGCTTGGGTTTCCCGACCTGGTCGAACTGGTAGAAGCGCACGCCGTCGTCCCGCAGGCCGTAGATCTCCTGCGCGCGGCGGCGGATCACCTGTCCTCCGGAGACGTCACCGAGGTAGCGGGTGTAGTGGTGTGCCACCCAGGCCCGCGGATTGGTGAAGCACACCTCGTTCAGTCGGTCCACATAGGACTGCGTCGCGGGCAGCGGGTCGAGCAGCGTGTGCCACTGCGGCCCCAGCAGGTGTGCGAGGTCCTGCTGAAGGGGTTCCACCCTGGACAGTCCCCTGATCGCGAACGCGCCCACGGCGGGGTCGTCGCGCCAGTGGTCGCTCGCCTTCTCCAGGACCTCGTAGAACAGGTAGCTCTGTCCCAGAAGTCCCGCGTAGGCGCCCAGTCCGAGCTTTCCGGCGAGCAGCTCCTCGACGAACCGCGACTGCTCCGCGTGTTCGTGCTCTTGTCTCGTGCCCGCTCTCAGGCGGGCTGCGAAGCCTTCGTCAACTGCGGTCATGTCCCACCAATCTTAAGCTTGCCTAAGCTAACCTAAGTGGCGTTCACGTTTCGGGCCAGAGCGACTTTTCGGACAGTGCGACTACTCATCGTGACCGGTAGCGCTGAAGCGCCGGACCATCACCGTGGAGTGATCGAAGCTGTGGATTTCCTGTGAGAGAACGGTTCTGGGCGCTCGGCGGCGTCCTGTGCCGTGACGCGGTCCACTCCGGGGAGCGGAGCTCACCACCGGCCGTGCACTACGAGTGGCAGGGCGGACAGGCAGGCGATCGTGACGAGCGCGCCGACGAGCCCGAGGGCCAGCGGCTTGGTCGCCGCCAGGTGCCGACGCCGGCGCAGCACGACCAGCGTCACCGGCACCGCCGCCGTGCACACGGCCGGAACGGCCGCCAGGCCACCGCCCTGACGCACCGCGACGTGCAACAGCAGCAACGAACACGCGGCCGCAGACAGCGCCGTGCGGGTCCACGCCAGTGCTGTCCGTTCGGGCTGGAGGCCGGGGTCGCGGGTCATCCGGCGGCCACCAGCACCGCGCCCGCCACCGCGAGCACCAGCACCCCACCGGCGAGCAGCGGGACCATCCGGCTGCGCGGCAGCGGTCGCCCGGTCCGCATCGCGTGCTGGACGCGGCGCCACCGCGGGAAGCTCGTGGCCGCCACGACCGCGGCGAGCGCGATGCACCCGAGCGCCAGCGCCGCGGTGCCGTGCGGCAGGTCGAACGGCGGCAGCAGCTGGTGCACGCCGACCCCGGCCGCGAGCAGGCCGAGCGCCGTGCGGATCCACGCGAGGAACGTGCGTTCGTTGGCCAGCGTGAACCGGTAGTCGGGTTCGGCCTCCGGTGGTTCCGCCGGCATGGGTCCTCCTCGCGCGTGATCACGCACAGTCTGCGCGAGACCGCCCCGCGCTGCACCTTCCGGGCGGGAGGTCAGATCCAGCCGGCGTCGGCGGACGTGACGGCCGGTTCGCCGCCCGCGTCCGTGAACGCCGCGAGCGCGCTCACGAGCCCTTGCCGCTCGGCTTCCGGCATCTTCGCCACGATGCGGCCGATCGCCGCCCGGCGGCGCCGCGACACCCCGCGCACCACGCGGCGGCCTTCCTCGGTGAGCTCGACGACCACCTCGCGGCGGGTCGCCGGGTTGGACTGGCGGGCGACCATGCCCGTCGTCACCAGCCGGTCGATCATGCGCGTCGCGGTCGACGGGTTGACGTCGAGCAGCTCCGCCAGCGCGCTGATCCTCATCGACCCCCTGGAGTCCAGGATGACGAGCATCCGGAACTGCGGCAGGGTGATCGTCTCCTCGACCGCCGCGAGCGACCGCGCCGAGATCGCGACGAGCAGGCGTGACGCGGTGAGCACGGCGTCGGTGAGCGCATCGACGTCGTTGGTGCCGACCTTGGAGCGGGTCATGGGACTGTTGTACCGCACGGGAGTGTCGTCAACACCGTGCGACTTGGTGCACCATCCCACCGTTGCGCCGTTCGGTGGCAATGACGAGCTCCAGCGCTTCGAGCGACTCCTCGATCCAGGCGCTCACGGTGCTCCTGGCCGTCCCCGGTGGACCCGAGAGGGTCACGCTGACCGCACTGCGCCCCGGGGCGAGCCGGAGCACCCGCAGCGATCCCGAGCAGCTGCTGTTCGTCTCGCTGCCCCAGCGGATGCGCAACCTGTCCCAGTCGATGTCGATCCGGCGCTCGACCTCCAGGTCACCGGTGCGGCGCGGCAGCCACAGCTTGATGAGGTTCGGGCCGGACAGCTCGACCTCGACGGAGCCGGGCAGCCAGGTGGTGAGGTTGTCGAGATCGGAAACAACGTCGAAGACGGCTTCCGCGTCCGCGGGCATGGAGCGACTTCGGGTCAAAGCGTGGTCCTTCCGACAGGTTTTCCCCATCCTGTCCGTGATGTCACGCCGGTTGACCTGACGACTTGCTAACGATCCCCCGCCGTCGTCGGCATGGGCGTGCTGGAGGTGCTGGAACTCGGCACCGTGGTCGAGTGACGTCGCTGCGTCACCACCGGGGTCGGCGCCTCACCGGTCACCGACGTGGTGCCGATGGGTTCCGGTTCGTCCTGTGTGGACACACCGCAGGCGGCGACCACCAGCAGGGCCGCGACGGCCAGGACGGGTGTTCTCATCTGCCCACCTCCGGGAGCTCCACGACGAACCTCGCCCCGCCACCGGGACGGTCCTCGATCCACACGTGGCCGTGGTGCCGCCGCACGTGCTCGGCGACCAGCGCGAGCCCCAGCCCGCTGCCGGTGTCGGTGCCGCGGCTGCCGGCCCTGGTGCCGCGGGTGAACCGCTCGAACACCTGCTCCCGCATCTCCTCCGGCACGCCGGGACCCGCGTCGTCGACCTCCAGCCGCACCTTGCCGTCGCGGTGCAGCACGGCGATCCGGACCGCGCCGCCCGCGTGGCGCCCGGCGTTCTCGATCAGGTTGGCGATCACGCGGTCGAGCCTGCGCCGGTCGCCGAGCACCAGCGGGGGCGGTGGTTCGACGACGATCTCCACGTCCGGCGGCAGGAGCAGGGGAGCGGCGCCGCGCACCAGCCCGCCCACGTCGAGCGGTTCGAACTCGTCCCTGTCGACGTCCTGGTCGGCGCGGCTGATCTCCATCAGGTCCACGACCATCCGCGCGAACCTGTCCACTTCGGACGTCAGCAGCCCGAGCGCCTTGCCCGTGGTGCCGGGCAGCTCCGCCTGCCTGCGCCGGAGCACGGCGGCGGCGTTGACCATCGTCGTGAGCGGCGACCGCAGCTCGTGGCTGACGTCGCCGGCGAACCGCGCGTCGCGCAGCACGCGTTGTTGCAGCGCGTCGGCCGTGGAGTTGAAGGTGCTCGCGAGCGGCGCGAGGTCCGGGTCGTCCTGGTCGGGCAGCCGTGCCTTGAGGTCGCCGCCCGCGATGCGCGACGCGGCGACGGTGAGCTCGGTCAGCGGCCGGAGCGCGCGCCTGCTCGCCCACGAGCCGAGCGCGACGCCGATCAGTCCACTCAGGACCGTTCCGGCGACCAGCAGGCCGCTGATGAACCGGAACGTGCGGTCGAGCTGGGAGAGCTGGAACAGCTCGACGTAGATGCCCTGGCCCGCGGACAGCGGCTGGACCACCGCGACGACCGGGATGCCGTCGGCGTGCAGCCGCTGCCGGGCGGGGGTGCCGTCGCGCGCCATCGCGAGCAGGGCCGGGGGCACCGCGCCGGGGTCGACCTGCCGCCCGCTCGTCAGCACGTCGTCCCGGCGGAACAGCATGATCGTCGAGTCCGGGCTGGTGGTGAGACCGGTGAGCAGCTCGGTCAGGCCCTCGGAGCCCTTGCTCACCGCGTCCTCGACCAGCCGGAGGTTCACCTGCGCCTGCCGGGTCACCGACTGCTCCCGCTGGCGCAGCATGTAGTCCGAGGCGAGGTTCCAGGTCGCCACCGCCAGCAGGCTGGTGACGAGCAGCGACCCGAGCCCGAGCGCGGCGGCGACCCGCCACCGCAGCGACGGGCGGCGCAGCGGCCTTCTCACCGCGGCGGGCCGATCTTGTAGCCCGCGCCGCGCACCGTCAGCACGAACACCGGGTCCTCCGGGTTGTGCTCGACCTTCGTGCGCAGCCGCCGCACGTGCACGTCCAGCAGCCGCGTGTCGCCGTAGTAGTCGTAGCCCCAGACGCGCTGCAGCAGCTGCTCCCTGGTGACGATGCGCCCGCCCGCCGCGGCCAGCTCGGCGAGCAGGCGGAACTCGGTGCGGGTCAGCCGGATCTCCTCGCCGCCGCGGTGCACGACGCCCTCGTCCGGCCAGATCTCCAGGTCCTCCACTCGGTAGGAGATGTTCTGCCGAGGACCGCCGCGCCGCCGCAGCAGCGCCCGGATGCGCGCCGCCAGCTCGCTCGCGACCAGCGGCTTGGTCACGTAGTCGTCGGCGCCCGCCTCCAGCCCGGCGATCACGTCGGGCGTGTCGGTGCGGGCGGTGACGATGATGATCGGCAGGTCGCCCTGCGCGCGCAGCGTCCTGCACACCTGCAGGCCGTCCACTCCCGGCAGCATCAGGTCGAGCAGGACCACGTCGAACGAGTCCTCGTCGAGCCGGTCGAGCGCGTCCTCGCCCGACACCGCCTCGTCGACGGTGAAGCCCTCGTCGGCCAGTGCGAGCCCGAGGGCCTGGCGGATGCGCTCGTCGTCGTCGACGAGCAGCACGGAGAAGTCCATGTCCTGCTTTACCTCGGTGGTCAATTCGCTGCCTCCATCACGGTGTCATGGTGACCGCGTACGGGTGAAGGCGCTGTCTTCGGAAGGAGTTCGTAAGGTTGCACAGTGCATGTGTTGGAGGCGTGTCCGGCATGCTTACGGCCGCGGGTGCCCACCCGTCGGCGGCGCACGCCCGCGCCTGCGTTTCCGGGGAAGGTCAGGTGCCGGTCGTCTTCTCGGCGGCCGGCACCTGTCGCGGTACGAGAAGGGCTGACATCAGCGTGACGGGCATGCCGATCACCGACGACGGCAGCACGGGGACGATTCTCGTGTGCGACGGCTGCGGCCGGTCCCGCAGAACCAGCAGCACCGGCCCGATCGCGTGGGACCTCCTCTGGATGCAGGCCAACGTCGCGGGCTGGGGCGGGTCGGACCGCGCCCTCGGGCCGCACTACTGCACGGTGTGCCGGGACCGCGAGTAGGGCAATCGAAAGGGCCTCGCAAGGTTGATCCGCGCCGGTTGACGGCAGACTGTCGACTGCGGACGCGATCCGGTCGGGGCGCGCGTCCGCACCAGACCACGGGGAGACGCGGGTGCCGGTCGCAGTTGATCGGCGGACGGTACCCGCCACCGTCGTCACGGCCGCCCTGTCTCGCGGCTCTCGAGCTCCGCGGTCGTGCGGGACAGCCACTCGGACAACAGGCTCCGCTCCGCCTCGCTGAGCGCGGGGAGGCCGGGCAGCGCCGTGCGGAACGCCGTCACGAGCGCGACGGGCTCGGAGACGGGCGGCGCCGGCGCCGACGTCAGGATCGCGCCCAGCACCGCGTCCAGCAACGAGTCGGCCAGCCGCGAGTCGCGTTCACCCGCCGGTCTCGCGAGCATCGTCAGCACGGCACCGCTGCCCGCGGCGCGGATCATGTCGACCGCCCGTTCCACCGGGACGCCGAGCAGTCCCGCGGCCGCCACGCGCGCGACCCGCGCCCTCAGCACCTCGACACCGGCCGCCGCGGCGGCCGAGCCCTGTCCCGGACCGGCGAGCAGCGTGAACACGTCGGGGTTGGCGAGGCTGAAGTCGAGGTGGGCCTGCCAGGCGGCGCGCAGGTCGGCCACCGGGTCCCCGTCCTCGCCGGCGGCTCGCCCGCCCTTCTCGGCGACGTAGCCCGCCATCACGTGCTCGGCGACGGCCTCCAGCAGGCCGTCCTTGTCGCCGAACAGCCGGAAGATCGTCGGCTGCGGCACGCCCGCCGCCTGGGCCACCGCGCGCGTCGTCAGCGCGCGGGCCCCGCTCTCCCTCAGCAGACCGGCCGCGGCCTCGACGACGGCGGCGCGGGGATCGGCGCGAAGCTCGGACATCTCGGACATGAATCAACGATATCAGCCTCCTGCTGTCGTCGATCCGAATCAGTGATAGCCTCACCGCGAATCACTGATTCAACAGAGGAGAAACCCATGATCATCGTCACCGGGGCCACCGGACGGCTCGGCTCTCAGGTCGTCGCGCGGCTGCTCGACCTCGTGCCCGCGCACACCGTCGGGGTGAGCGTGCGCGACGAGAGCAAGGCCGCCGGGCTCGCCGCGCGCGGCGTGCGCGTCCGCACCGGCGACTTCACCGACCCGGCGAGCCTGGACAAGGCGTTCGAGGACGCGGACCAGGTGCTCGTCGTCTCGGCCGCCATCCGCGGGCCGCAGGCGTCCGGGGCGAACCGCGCCGCCATCGACGCGGCCGTGCGCGCGGGCGCCACCCGTGTCCTCTACACCAGCCACCAGTGCGCCTCGCCCGGCTCGCTGTTCTCACCCGGCAGGGAGCACGCGGCGACGGAAGCGCACCTGCGGGAACAGGGAGTCGACTACACGGCTCTGCGCCACGGCTTCTACACCAGCACGTTCGAGCACTACGTGCCCGCCGCCCTGCGGACCGGTGAGCTCCGGCTGCCCGAGGACGGCCCGGTCTCCTGGACCGCCCACGCCGATCTGGTCGAAGCCGACGTCGTGGCGCTCACGGAACCGGACCTGCTCAACGGCGTCACGCCCCCGCTGACCGCACCCGGCCTGCTCGACTTCGCCGACGTGGCACGGGTGGTCACCGTCCTGACCGGGCGCTCGGTGAAGCGGGTCGTCGTGGACGACGAGGAGTGGAAGGAGTCCGCGGTCGCCGCGGGCATGCCCGCCGCGTTCGCCGACTTCACGCTCGGGATGTTCCGCGCCGCGAGGGCCGGTGAGTTCGCGGTCACCGACCCCGCCCTGGAAACCCTGCTCGGCAGGCCCGCCACCCCGGCGCACACCGTGCTGGAACGCCTCGTCCAGGCCGGCTGACGTCAGGCGGGCCAGGTGCGGACGACGAAGGTCAGGGAGGCGGTGGAGTCGAAGGACGACAACGTCGAGCTCGTCACCCGCACCCAGGCGACGCGCTTGTCCGACGTGACGAGGCAGTACTGCAGCCCCGCGTCGGCCGCCAGCACCGCGGGATCGCCCATGCCACCGGACGCGGCCTCACGGCACCGTTCCTCCGCCTGCTGTTCGGGGCCGCTGTCATAGGTGATGTCGCTCCCGTTGGCGTACAGGAGGTTGAACTCGTTCAGGTAGAGGTCGATGTCGCCGGTGGCGCCGTCCGCCCGTCCGGCCTTGGGGTCGTCGCCGTCGACGTCCACGCCCGTCCCGCGTCGCAGGTGCACCTCTTTCGCCGGTGCGCCACGGGCCGGGGTGCCGGTGGTGGAGGCCGAGGCGGGCGTCTGGGCGGCAGGGGCCTGGACAGCGGGGGTTTCCCCGGCAGCGACCAGCTTCCACACCACGAGGCCGATCACCAGCGTCATCACCGCGCCGACCACCACGCCGACGGCGGAGAGGCTCACCGTTGTGTGCGTGGACGGGCCGATGTTGACGTCGCCGTGGGCCTGACCCGTCTGGACGCTCGTGCCGTGGTTGTCGCCCACCTCGTTGCGCGTCCACGTCCTGTTGTCGTCGCGCGGGTCAGGTCCGGTCACGTCCTACCCCATCGCCGCCGCCGGCCCGGACGTTTCACGCCGCCGTTCGGGCCGTTCTCGTCTCAACAGGGAGCCGGGTCGCCGATCTGCAGCATGATGGCGGGCGCAAGCGCACCCAACCAGAGCGAACACGGCGAGGTCGGAGGCACCGGTGCGGTCGATGACGCGGGCATTGCTGGCTGTGGTGGTCCTCCTGCTCGGCACCGCCACGGCGGCAGCGGAGCCGGTGCGACCGGTGTCGATCGCCTGGGGGCCGTGCCCCGAGGACGCCGAAGGGGAGTGCGGGGCGTTCAGCGTGCCGCTCGACTGGGACGAGCCGCGAGGGCCGCGCATCGACCTCGCCGTGACCCGGCACCGCGCCACCGATCCCGCGCGGCGGGCCGGGGTGCTGCTGGTGGACCCCGGCGGTCCGGGAGGGTCGGCGGCGCAGTTCGCGCTGTCGCGGTACTTCAGCGAGGACCTCCGGGCCCGGTTCGACATCGTGGGCGTCGACTCGCGGGGGACCGGCGGCAGCCTCGCGATCCGGTGCGCGGACCTGCTCAGCGGCGCGCCGTCGAGCCACCCGGCCGACGAGGCGGGGTTCGAGGCGTTGCTGCGGTTCAACCGGACGGCGAACTCCCGGTGCCGTGAACGCAGCGGGCCGATCTTCGACAACGCCCACAGCGACCTCGTCGCGCGGGACGTGGACGCGCTGCGGCAGGCGCTGGGAGAGCGGAAGATCAGCTACTACGGCATCTCCTACGGCACCATGTTCGGGCAGCTCTACGCCGAGCGGTACGGGCACCGGGTGCGGGCGATGGTCCTCGACAGCGTGGTGGACCACAGCGCGGACCTCACGCGGTTCGTGGGAGACCGGGCGGCCGCGGCGGATGACTCGTTCGTCGAGTTCGCGCGCTGGTGTGACCGCACCGCCTCGTGCCCGTTGCACGGACAGGACGTCTTCGCCGCGTGGGAGGCCGCGCTCGACCGGGCGGGGGAAGGCAGGCAGGAGCTGCTCGACCTCATGTACCTGGCGTTGCGCGACCCGGCCTGGCCGTGGGCGGCCGAGCTGGTGGCCGCAACGCCGGCGGCGAGGGCTCTGGCCTTCGAACCGAACTACGAGTCGGTGATGCGCGCGACGGTGTGCCAGGACTTCTCGTTGCGCGTCAAGAACTTCCAGCAGTACTCACGGCTGCGTGCCGAGGAGCTGCGACGGTCGCCGCTCATGCGGGGGAACTTCGTCGGGCACAACGAGGTCATGGCGTGCACCGGTATCCCCGGTCCTCCGGCCAACCCGCCGCACCGGCTGGACATCAGCGGTGCGCCGACGGTTCTGGTGCTCAGCGCAAGACACGACCCCACCACCCCGTACGCCTGGGCGGTGAACATCAAGCGGCAATCGCCGCACAACACCGCTTTGCTGACGTACGAGGGGTGGGGTCATGGCGCCTATCTGCGTTCCGCGTGCACCCGTGGTGGCGTGGACAGCTACCTGCTGGACCTCACGGTTCCGGCGAGCAGCTGTCCGGCCGTTGAATGACTAACCCCGCGCCGCGGCGATGAAGTCGCGGTACCAGTGGTAGCTGGCACGCGGGGTGCGTTGCTGTGTCCGGTAGTCGATGTGGATCAGCCCGAAGCGGTGCTTGTAGCCGTGCGCCCACTCGAAGTTGTCGAGCAGCGACCAGCAGAAGTAGCCGCGGAGGTCCACATCGGTGGCCGCCTGCGCCGCCGCGATGTGGTCGCGGAGGAACGCGATGCGGTCCGTGTCCTCGAAGTTCTCCGTGTCGGGGAAGACACAGCCGTTCTCCGTGACGTAGACGGGAGGCAGGTGCGGGTGGCGTGCCTTGAGGTCCGTCAACGCCTCGGTCAAACCGACCGGTTCCACCGGCCAGCCCATGCCCGTCCGCTGCACGTCCGGCAGCTGCGTCGTGTCCACGCCGATGTCGTGGGCGGTGCGCTTGGCCGGGTCGGGCTCGCGGTGCGGTGCGTCGGCCACGTGCAGCCGGTAGTAGTAGTTCAGGCCCACGTAGTCCAGCGGCTGGCCGATGATCGAGAGGTCCTCGTCGTGCCGGAACGAGAAGTCGGTGATGGCGCCGTACATCGACGTCATCTCCTCCGGGTACTCGCCACCGAACAGCGGGTCGGTGAACTGCCTGCGCAGCAGCACGTCCTGGCGGACGGCCGCGGCGACGTCGGCGGGCGAGTCCGTTACCGGCACGGTGGGGGACTGGTTCAGCACGATGCCGAACTCCTGGCCCTCGCCGCCGTTGGCCCGCATGGACTGCACGGCGAGACCGTGGCCCAGCAGCAGGTGGTGCGACGCGGCCAGTGCCCCGTGCCCTTCCCTGGCACCGGGGGCGTGGCGGCCCTCGGCGTAGCCGACCATCGACGAGCAGTAGGGCTCGTTCAGCGTCGTCCACTTGGAGACGACGTCCTTGAGAGCCTCGTGCACGGTCGCCGAGTAGTCGGCGAACCAGCCGGACGTGTCGCGGTTGCGCCAGCCGCCCTGGTCCTCCAGGGCCTGCGGCAGGTCCCAGTGGTAGAGCGTGACGAACGGCTCGACGTCCTTGCTCCGCAACGCCTCCACGAGCCGCCGGTAGAAGTCGAGGCCGCGCTGCTCGACCTTGCCCCTGCCCTCGGGGAAGATCCGCGACCACGAGATGGAGAAGCGGTACGCGTCGACCCCGAGGTCGGTCATCAGGCGCAGGTCCTCAGGCCACCGGTGGTAGTGGTCGGCCGCGACCTCCCCGGTGTCGCCGGAAGCGACGGCGCCGGGAACGGTCGAGAAGGTGTCCCAGATGGACGGACCGCGGCCGTCGGTACCGGCCGCTCCCTCGATCTGGTAGGCCGAGGTGGCCACGCCCCAGCGGAAGCCGGCGGGAAAGCTCACAACAGTCTCCTCTGGCAGGGTCAGCCCTTGACGGCGCCCGACATGATGCCGCCGACGATCTGGCGGCCGAACAACAGGAACACGAGCAGCACGGGGACCGTGCCGATCGTCGCGGCGGTCAGGACCAGGGTGTAGTCCGTGGTGTAGCCGCTCGCCAGAGTGGACAGGGCGGTCTGCACCGTCGGGTTCTCCGGCACCAGCACGACGAGCGGCCAGAAGAAGTCGTTCCACGCCTGCATGAACGTGAACAACCCGAGCACCGCCGCCGCCGGCCTGGCCGCGGGCAGGGCCACGTGCCAGAACAGCCGCAGGGAGTGGCACCCGTCCATCCGGCCCGCTTCGAGCAGCTCGTCCGGGATGGCCCGCTCGAAGTACTGCCGCATGAAGAACACGCCGAACGCGGTCACCAGGCCGGGCACGATCACGGCGTGGATCTCACCGGCCCAGCCGAACTCGGCCATCATCATGTAGAGCGGGATGATGCCGAGCTCGGTCGGGATGGCCTGCGTGCCGATGACGAGCAGCAGCAGCACGTTGCGGCCGCGGAACTTCATCTTGGCGAACGCGAACCCGGCGAGGGTGGAGAACAGCACCACCGACACGGTCACCGTGCCCGAGACGATGACGGAGTTCATCAGCGCCAGGGCGAAGTCCGTGGTGTCGAAGACCCGCGCGATGTTGGCGAACAGGTGGCCGCCCGGCACGAGGACCGGGGGCACCGAGTCGACCGCGTCGGGCGTCTGCGACGACACCACGAACGACCAGTACACGGGGAAGGCGGAGCCGGCCAGGACGGCGATCAGCGCCGCGTACGTCCAGGGACCGGCCACGCGCCTGGCGATCCGGCGAGCCCTCACCACGGGACCGGTGGGACGTGCCGGCGGCGCGGGAGGATCCATCACAGCGGTCATGGGTTCCTCAATCCGTCTGGATCCGTTTGGTCACCAGGTAACCGAAGCCGGCGACGATGATCGTGGCGATCGCGAGCACGACGGCGATCGCCGAGCTGTAGCCGAAGTCGTACTTGGTGAAACCCTGTTCGTACAGGTACAGCGCGGCCGTCTGGAACTGCCGGTCCGAACCACCGGTCGCGGCGGCCGCGCCGGGGTTGAACAGCAGCGGTTCGGCGAGCAGCCGCATGTTGCCGGTGGTCGCGATGATCGTCGTGAAGATGATCTGCGGGCGCAGCAGCGGGACGGTGATCCGCCAGAACTGCTGCCAGCCGCTCGCGCCGTCCAGCGTGGCCGCCTCGTAGAGGCTGGGCGAGATGGCCTGCATGGACGCCAGGAAGATCAGCGCGTGGTAGCCGGTCCAGCGCCACACCACCATCACCGCGATGGCGATGTGGGACGTGGCGGTGCCCGCCTGCCAGTCGATCTGCCCGGCGCCGAACAGGTCCAGCACCCAGTTGACGAGGCCGAAGTCCCGTCCGAACAGCTGCGCGAAGATGATCGTCACGGCCGCCACGGACGTGATGTTCGGGAGGATCACGCCCATCCGGAACAGCGTGCGGGTCCTGACCTTGCGGTTCAGCAGTGCCGCGATGCCGAGGGCGAACAGGATCTGCGGAACCGTGGTCAGCATCCACAGGCTGAGCGTGTTGCCCATGGAGTTCCAGAAGTACGGGTCCGCGAAGAGCGTCGCGTAGTTGTCGAACCAGACCAGGTACGCGCCGCCCTCGTCGAGCAGGTTGCGGTGCTGCAGCGACACCCAGATGGTGTAGAGCAGGGGGAACAACCCGAAGACACCGAAGATCAGGAAGTACGGCGTGACGTAGGCGTACGGCGAGAACTTCGTGTCCCAGCGGTGCCTGCGGGTCGTCTTGTCCATCAGAACCATGTCAGGACGTCACTTACTTCTGGACGTCGCCGACGAACTGCTGCCAGGATTCCTCGCCGTTCTGCTTGCCCTGCTCGACGCGCTGCATGGCGTTGCCGATCGCGGTCTGGATGTCGCCCGCCTTCGGGCCCTGGTACTGCGGGTTCAGCGCCTTCGCGGCGTCGGTGAACAGCTTGCCGATCGGCGCGTTGTTGAAGTACTCGTTCTTGTAGTCCACGATGGACGGGTCCTCGTACAGCTTCGGCGTCGAGGGCAGGAGACCGGCGTTCTTGAAGACCTTCGCCTGCTGCTCGGGGGCGGTCAGCCAGGCGGCCAGCTCGACGGCCTTGTCCACGTTCTTGCCGGACTTCGGCACCGTCAGGTACGAGCCGCCCCAGTTGCCGCCACCGCCGGGAACCGACGTGACGTCCCACTTGCCGGCGGCCTCGGGACCGGACTGGTCCTTGATCTTCGCCATCTGCCACGCGGGGCAGGTCACGGTCGCGAACTGGCCCTGCTTGAAGCCGGTGTTCCAGACGGGGGTGGAGTAGAGCAGCTTCGCGGAGAGGCCGTCCTGCACGCCCTTGACGACCATGTCCCAGGCGTCCTTGATCTCCTTGTTCTCGCCCACGACGATCTTGTCGGTCTTGTCGTAGTAGCCGACGGACGCCTGGCCGACGATCGCGTTGAGGACGGTCGGGCCGCCGTCGAACCACTTGACGCCCTCGGGCGCCTTCTCCTGGAACTTCTTGCCCGTGTCCATGAACTCCTGCCACGTCGGCCACAGCGCGGCGACCGCGTCGCGGTCGGCGGGCAGGCCGGCGGCCTCCAGCATGTCGCGGCGGTAGCAGATCGCGAGGCCGCCGATGTCGGTGCCGTAGCCGATCTGCTTGCCGTCCTTGCTGAGCGAGCCCTCCCACTTCCAGGAGAGCCAGCGGTCCTTCAGCTGGTCCCCGCCCTTGGTGTTGAGGTCGACGAACTTGTCCGGCGTCGCCTTGAACTGGTTGATGTAGCCGGTGTCGACCGCCTCGATGTCCGCGGTGCCACTGCTGGTGGCGAGGTGGGCCGCGAGGTTCTTGTGGTGGTCGGAGTACGACGCGGTGCGGTCGCTGATCTCGATGTCCGGGTGCAGGCTCTCGTACTCCTTCAGCAGCTCGGCGTAGCCGAAGTTGCCGAACAGGCCGATGGTCAGCTTGGTCTTGCCGCCGGACGCGGTGTCACTTCCGCAACCGCTGAGCACCACGGCTGTCGCCAGGGCGAAACAGCCGATGGCGAGTGCTTTGGGGCGCATTCAGGGCCTCCGTACGAAATTAGGGCGCGGTGAAGCACAAAAGGGTGGTTTTTCGAGCGCGTGGACCGGCGTCGCTGAGAATCGCCGGACGAGATGTGTGGCGACTATGACAACCGGGTTAACGGCGCAGGTCAAGTAACAAGACGGTAACAAGATCAACTTTGGCGACCGTTTGACTAGGCAAAGTGCAGCTCGTACCGTGATGTAACCGCTTACGGTGAAACGGAGGCCCCATGGCGACCGGGCGTGAGATCGCCCAGCTCTGCGGCGTGTCCGTCGCTACCGTGTCACGTGTCTTCAACCAGCCGGAAACGGTCGGGGCGGAAACGCGAGAACGCGTCCTGCGGGTCGCCAAAGAGCTGGACTACCGGCCGAACGAGGCCGCGCGGGCGTTGTCGACGAAGCAGTCGACGATGATCGGACTGGTGTGGGACACCGACCACCGCAGACCCGGCTGGCGCCACCCGTACCTGCAGGACCTGCTGATCGGCCTGAAGTCGGCGCTCAGCGCCCACGGCTACCACCTGCTGATGCTCGCGACCAGCGGCGACGCCCGCGAGGTCGGCGCGTCGCTCGCGGACCCGGTCGGCTACGTGAACATGACCCGCCGCCACCACCTCGGCGGCCTCGTCCTGATCGACAGCGGCTCCGACGCCGAGGCGTTCGGGACCTTCGCGCAGTCCGGAGTCCCGTGCGTCGCACTGGACGTGGCCGTGGAAGGCCCCAGAGCCACCTACGTCACCTCGGACAACGCGGGCGGCGCCCGCGACGCCGTCGCCCACCTGGTCGCGCTGGGACACGAGCGGATCGCGATGATCACCGGCCCGCAGGACAACCAGCCCTCCCAGGCCCGCGTCTCGGGCTACCGCATGGGCCTGCGCGACGCGGGCATCCCCCAGCGCGCCGAGTACGTCGAGTCCGGCGACTTCTACCGAGCGAGCGGAACCGCTGCCGCACAACGACTTCTGGCGCTGGACGAACCCCCGACCGCGATCTTCGCGGCCAGCGACGAGATGGCGGTGGGCGCCCTGCTCGCCGCCCGTGCCGCCGGGTTGAAGGTGCCGGACGACCTGGCGCTCATCGGCTTCGACGACATCGAGATCGCGTCCGTCGTGGAGCCGGCGCTGACCACGGTGTCGCAGGACAAGCCTGGGTTCGGCGTGGCCGCTGCCAAGGCGATCATGGCGATGATCACCGGGGCCGGGCCGGAGGCGCCGCTGGTGCTGCCGACCCGGTTGGTGGTCAGGGAGTCCTGCGGCGGAGCCTGATCGGGCCCGCCCGCCCTCGCGCGGGCCCGATCGGCCTTGCCGTTCAGTGCCTGGGGGTTCGTGTCAGGCTGCTGGTCGAGAAGCTTTCTGGCGGTGTGTGGCCGGGCCCCGCCCTCCCGCGGGCCCGGTCACCTTCTCGCAGAGGGCCTTCCGGCAGGCCCGGTCACCGGACCGTCTCGTAGGCCCGGTGACCTTGCGGGCAAAGGCTTTCAGCCCCGCGCGTTCACGTGCAGCGCGAGCGCGACACCTCCCCCGAGCGTGGCCGTGAACCGCCCGGAGGAGTCGACGGTGACGCGCGCGCACCCGTTCTCCTGGACGTTGCAGTAGGTCCCGGTCGGCAGAGACGTCTGGAACGTGTGCGTGACGGGGAACGTCTCACGGTTGATCGCCACGAAACCCTTGGAGCCGCGGCCGAAGGCGATCGCGTCGTAACCGTTGTCCCACCAGTTGTTCACGCCGGTGCCGGCGACGGTGTTGCGGAACGCCACCATGTTCGCGATCTGCGTCCACGCGTGCTGGCACTTCCAGCCGCTGTAGCAGACCGAGTTGCCGGGCGGGCCCGCGTCCTTGTCGGTGAACTCGTAGCCCGAGTAGACCTGCGGTGAGCCGTAGTTCCAGGCGAGCATGAACACGTTGGCGAGCGTGTAGGTCGACCCGTCCTTGTAGGTCAGCGTCGAGCCGTTGCGCTCGGTGTCCCAGTTGTCCACGAACGGCCTGGCCTGGCCGCTGGGCAGGAAACCCCACGACTGGCCGAACGTGCGCAGGTACGCGAGGTTCTCGTTGTTGAAGATCCGCTTGATGTCGTAGGCGTAGCGGAACTCGTCGACGTCACCGGACCCGGTGTACTCGCCGGGCTGCACCGCCTCGCCCGCGCCGTAGATGACCTCGTGCACCCAGAACACGTTCGGGTTGGTCAGCCGCGACTTGATGGCGGCGAGGTCGGCCGCCGCCATGTGCTTGGCCGCGTCGACGCGGAAGCCGTCGACGCCCATGCCGATCAGCCGGTTGAGGTACCCGGCGATCGCGCCGCGCACGTAGTCGCTGCCGGTGTCCAGGTCGGACAGTCCGACGAGCTCGCAGTTCTGGACGTTGTAGCGGTCCTGGTAGTTGTTGATCGGCGAGCGGCAGGAGTGGAAGTCCCAGTCACTGTAGACGCCGGGGTAGTTGTACTTCGAGTAGTTCGTGCCGCCGGTGCCGGTGCCCGATCCCGCGCTCATGTGGTTGATCACCGCGTCGGCGATCACCTTCACGCCGGCGCTGTGGCAGGCGGAGATCATGTTCCGGAACGCGTTCTCGTCGCCGAGGCGCCCGGCGATCCGGTAGCTGACGGGCTGGTAGGAGGTCCACCACTGTGGACCCTGGATGTGTTCGGTCGCCGGGGAGACCTCCACGTACCCGTAGCCCTTGGGCCCGAGGACGTTGGTGCACTCCGTCGCCACACGGGCGAACGGCCATTGGAACAGGGTGACGGTGACGTCCTTGTTGCCGGGTGGCGCCGCAAAACTTTGCACAGGTGTGCACAGCGCGACGGCCAGCACGGCCGTGACGAGGACGCGAAAAGCCGAGGAAACCACGTTGTCTCCTTGCTGCAGGGGTTCACTCCACGTCGTACCAGCCCGCGGACGGGGCCGGGAAGAGTTGCAACAAGTTTCGCGGCGAATTGGTCCGCGCGCACTATAAGTTCCGTGGTGGGCCCGAACAATGGTGCCGTCCGACGTTCGGCGGCCTCGCGGGGTGGTGGTCGCCCACGTGGTGCGCGTGCCTGCCCGGGTCCTAGCCTCGGTGTCCCTGCCTGCAACGACGGAGGCGACCACATGCGAGTGAGGACCGTGTTCCTGGCGCTCGGCGCGGCCATCGGCCTGGCCGCGTCATCCCTGCCGATGTCGGTCGCGGCGGTTCCCCCGCCGCAGCCCGGCTCCCTGACCAAGCACGAGATCACCGCCACCTACGTCAGCGGGCTGTCGTCCGGTGGCTTCATGGCGAACCAGCTGCACGTCGCCTACTCCGGCCTGTTCCAGGGCGCCGGCATCTTCTCCGCGGGCCCGTACGACTGCGCCCAGAACAACCTCAGCACCGCCCTCTCCGCGTGCATGGACACGGTCCTGCCGCGCAAGACCCCCGCCGAGCTGGAAGCCCTGACCCGCACCCGCGCGTCGGCCGGCACGGTCGACCCGCCGCAGAACCTCTCCGGCGACCCGGTGTGGCTCTTCCACGGCACCGCCGACCAGACCGTCAAGACCGCCGTGAACAACGACCTCGCCACCTACTACCGCGACTTCGGCGCACGAGTCGCCTACGACAACAGCAGCCCGGCGGGGCACGCGTGGGTGAGTCCGATCGGGCCGAACAGCTGCGGCACCTCATCTTCGCCGTACATCAACAAATGCGGTACCACCGACCCCGTGCGCGACATGCTCACCCACCTGTTCGGCTCGGTGAACCCGGCCGCGTCCTCGTTGTCCGGCAAGCTCGTGCAGTTCGACCAGAACACCTACGTGCCAGGCGGCAACGCGGCGTCCGTCAGCATGGGACGCGAAGGCTTCGCTTACGTGCCAAGGAGTTGCGAGACCGGCCCGTGCAAGCTGATGGTGACCCTGCACGGGTGCTACCAGTACTACGGACTGGTCGGCAACGCGTTGATGGACAAGGCTTTCCTCAACGAGTACGCCGACACCAACAACATGATCGTGCTCTACCCGCAGGCCACCACCCTGGCGGGCAACCCGCGCGGGTGCTGGGACTGGTGGGGCTACCAGTCGGCGCAGTACCCGCTGAAGAGCGGTCCGCAGATGACCGCCGTCGTGAACATGGTCCAAGCACTGCGCGACGGGTCCACGCCCACTCCCGTGCCGGAGTGCGTCACGGCGTCGAACTACGCGCACACCCTCGCCGGGCGGGCGTACGCCAGCTTCGGACTGACCTACGCTTTGGGCTCGAACCAAGCCCTGGGGCTGTGGAACACGCTGACGTCGAGCAGCCTCCGCCAGACGTCACCCGGCTACTGGGTGAAGTGCTAGTGGTGCGTCTCGCGACGTAGGGGCGGCACCGCGATCCGCCCGTCTGGCCGCGAGTCCCATCGGCAACGTCGCGAGCTGCCAAGCACTCCGCCAGAGTTTCTGTCCCTTTCCCGCCACACACCCGCCCGCGCGTCACCCACCCAGGCGGTCCCGCCTGCGCTGCGTGACGTGGCTTGGGAACGCGGGGGCCCTACGTTTCCGTACATGGGACGTAGGGCCCCCGCGTCCTACACGGGAAACACGAAAGAGAGTCGGGAACGGGGCGGGGCGTTACGGACAGCAGTGCTGGAAGCGTGCTTAGGCCGACCACTCGTTGGCGTCCGTCAGGACCGGCGGCCTCAGCGGGAACGGCCGCGGCTCCTCCACCGGGCAGAACGCGGCCTGACTGTGCACGCGGACCAACGGCCACGCGTTCCGGTGCAGCTCGTCGTCTCCCGACGGGACGTGGACCCAGCCGCGGCAGCGGTGCGGACCCACCCTGACGAGCGGCCCCGGCAGGTAGCTGTCCTCGTCGATGCCCTGGTAACCGTGCCGCACCACGGACCGGTGGATGTGGTCGGACACGATCAGGATCAGCGGTTCCGCGATCTCGCGGAACCGCTGCTTGAGGTCGGGGGCGTCGAGCAGCCGGCACGCGACGTCGATGGACTCGCCGAAGAAGCCGTAGCCGTCGTGGTGGACCTCGCCCGCGTGCAGCACGGCCCGCAGCCGCAGGCACTCGTCGGGGAAGCTCCGGGTGTGCTCGGTCAGCAACGTCGCGAGCAGGGGGACGACGCTGGTCAGCAGCAACGTCTTGGGCACCTCGTCGACCGGGTGGACGAGCAGGAGGACGCCGTCACCCCTGTCCACGAACGGGTCTCTGTAGGCGTCGTGCACGCCGCTGATCCGCAGGCTCTGTTCGAACATCGTGTACATCGCGCGCCGCAGAACCCCCTTCGCGGCGTTGGTCCTCGTGGTGGAGCCTTCCATGTCGATCGCGAAGATGACTCGGCTTCGCGGCGGTGTGAGAGGTGTGCCGTCCATGCCAATCCCCCCGCTGGGATCGCGGCCGCAGAGGCGCGCTGTTCGAGCGCACCTGACTTGCGCCTCAAGTCTGATCGGTGGGCCTCCCGCGCTGCAATTCCCACGGTGCATATCCCAAAGACGCCACCTGCTTGGCCTAGGGACTGGTGCCAGCGGGTGCGCACTCGTGTGGCGGTGCGTCTGTTCGGGTTCATCCGGCTGGTCTGAGCGCAGCGAGGCGTTGGGCATGTGCCACCCTGGTGGAATCGCGAGTGGTGTTGGCTCTACGATCCGCATCTTGGGAATCCCATCCGAGGAATCCCGGGAAGACCTTTGCGAGGGCGGGATCATGACCTCGGTCCAGGGACCAGTCAGGCCGCGCAAGCTGCTCGGCGCTGAGCTCCGGCGGCTGCGGGAAGAGGCGGGGCTGACGCTCGAGGACCTGGCGGAGGCCCTCATGATCTCCAAGTCGAAGCTGTCCCGGCTCGAGACCGCGCAGGGCAGCCCCGCGCTGCGCGACGTCCGCGACCTCATCCGCCACTTCGGGCTCGAGGGCTCGGTGAAGGCGGAGCAGTTCATGCGCTGGACGCGCGCCGCCAGCAAGAAGGAGTGGTGGCACAGCTACCTGCCCACCATCAAGGGCGGTCTCGACCTCCACGTCGCGATGGAGGCCGAGGCGGCTGTGATCCGGGTGTACACCATCCCGGTGCTTCCGGTCCTGCTCCAGGTCACGGCCTACACCCGTGCCCTGTACGAACGGATGGAGCCGTGGCACAGCCCGGCGGAGCTGGAGAAGCTGCTCGAGGTGCGCCACAAGCGGCGCCTCGCGCTCGACTACCGCGACGGCATGCCCCGCCTGAAGCTGGTCGCGGTGACCCACGAGTCGAGCATCCGGCAGCTGGTGGGCAGCCCGGCGATCATGCGAGAGCAGCTCAGTCACCTGATCGAGCGCTCCACCTTGCCGAACGTGGAGCTGAGGGTGTTGCCTTTCGCGCAGACCCCGCCGTTCACGAGCACGTGCATGTGGGCCTACTTCGAGTTCGACGACTCCGAGGGAGACGTCGTCCATGTGGAGACACATGCGGGCTTCGGCTCGATCGAGACGGCCGGCCAAGTCGCCAACTACCGCGAGCACCACGACGAGCTGATGCGCAGCTCGCTCGGTCCCGACGAGACGCGGCGCCTCATCGAGTCCGTGCGGGACACGGCTTTCGCGGACTGACCACCACACCTACCCGCCACATGATCTGGACGCCCGCATGACTCAACAGAATACCGTCGTGCCCGCCATCGACGCGGTGCGCGAGAAGCTCTCGGCCGAGGGCTTCGTCGTGACCAACGACGGACAGCTGGGAATCCCCAGGACCTTCCGCGAGGAGTTCCACCGCGGCTACTTCACCGAAGAACACCTTCGCCGCTACCCCGACGACGTCCCCGAAGACCGGCTTCGCGCGCGTGACGTGCTGCGCTACGACCGCGAGGAGGACGGGCGGATCTCCATCCGCAGCCACCACGACATCGGTATCGAGGGACGCGGTGAGCACGCGGGCCGGCGCGAGTTCGTGCGCACCGACCTCGCCCGCGACGAGCATTTCGTGCGGTGGGTGCGAGCCGTCCTCTCCGTCATCCCGGTGCGGGAGCGGCAGACGCGCGGCACCTTCGGGGTGAACCTCTTCCGCACCAGCTCCAAGGTCGTGACCAGGCCGCATCGCGACGGCGAGCAGTTCATCGTCGTCTACGTCGTCGACAAGGCGTGCGGCGGCGGGGTGACGACGCTGCTCGACGACTCCGGCGCCATCATCCACAAGGACGCCCTCGAGCCGGGTGACCTGATCATCTTCCGGGACTCGGACTTCCTCCACAGTGCGACCGAGCTGGAGGCCGCCGACGGCCGGCCCCGTCGTGACGCCCTGGTGTGCACCGTGAACTACCCCGGCACCTATCCCTTGGACTGACGCCGGTCGCGATTCATCGGTTCGCGATTCAACGGGTGCGGAAAACCCGGCGAGTGCGAAACCGAGTTCACCTGAAGTTCACGAGGGCGGTCCGGCAGCGGGCCGCCCTCGTCGTGTTCGCGCGGAGCCGTGCGTGAGCGCTGCCCGGGAGACGTGATAGAACATTCCCGGGTCATCGCGCAAGATCGTGCCGGCAGTTCCGCGGCGTGGTGTCGATGATCACCAAACGAGGAATTGCCCGCTTCGCACGTTCGCTCTGCGGCCGCGACTTCGCGGTCTTTGTCAAACTGCCGGTGACGCAAAGCTACGGCCGGTCGCCGTCCGTCCCGCGCGGGTGCCCTCGCGCACCCTGCGCAGGGGGTCGGTGCAATAGTTGCGACGTTTCCGGCCGTCGTTCGAAAAAACCGCGTGCGGCGCCGCTACCTGGGAAAGCGTGTTCCTGGGGTGCCGTGGTGGACCGCGAAGTGGGAACGGGGGTGTTGCAGAGTGCATCTGACTGAGTACTCTGCACACACCCCCTCAAGATCATCGCTGTTGATCATGCTCATGTAGCGGTGCTATCTTTCCGTCGCCAATTCGGGTGGTCGTGGAGCGTTGTGAAGCAGAAGAACGTGCCGGACACGAATTACAAGACAATTCGTTCCCGGCTCACTGGTGTCGTGGTGGTTCCCAGCATCGTCCTGTTGGTGATGTGGGCGCTGTTCTCCTCCTACACGGTCTTCGAGGGCCTGTACCTCCAGCTGGTGGCCGCCGGCGCGCGTGACGCGTCGATCCCCGCCGTCAAGTCGCTCGCGTCGTTGCAGAAGGAACGCGAGCTGACCATGACGAGCCTGAGCAAGCAGGAGACGGGCAGCTCCGCGCTCCTGAAGCAGTACCAGGAGAGCGACGAGGACGTCTCGGCGATGAAGTCGGCGTTCGCCGAGCTTGCGTCCCAGGCGCCGCAGGAGGTCGTCGACGGGATCAACAAGCTCAACGCCCTGCTCGACCAGCTGCCGGAGCAGCGCGAGCGGATCGAGTCCGGCAACGCGCTCAAGTCCGAGGTCTACCGGTTCTACAACAGCGTCCTCGACGCGGGCGCCTCGCTGTTCAGCACGCAGGCCCGCATCGTCCCGGACTCCGAGACGACGCAGGCCGCGCTCACCGGCTTCCAGTACTTCCTCGCCAACGACGCGATGTCGCGGTCCAGCTCCCTCGCCTCCGGCGCGATCGCGGCCGGGCGGTTCACGCCGGAGGAGCACCGCGAGTACGTCACGCTCGTCGGCGGCTACCGGTCCTACCTCTCCTCCAGCGAGCCGAACTCGCTGCAGAACGTGCGCGACCACTACAAGGAGCTCGTCAGCAGCCCCGACTGGCAGCAGCTGGTCAACTTCGAGAACCGCCTGATCCAGAACGCGGAGCGGCCCATCGGCAACGCCGTGGCCCTCGCGGACTGGGAGGCGGCCAGCCGGGGCGTGTCGGTCGAGCTGACCACGCTGGTGCAGGAGCAGACCACCGGCGCGGTCAACATCGCGATGGCCAACGGCGAGAGCAAGTTCACCCAGGTGCTGATCGGCAGCCTGATCGCCCTCGTCGCGGTGATCATCGGGATCTTCCTGGCGGTGCGCATCTCGAGCCGCCTGGTCAACAAGGCGTTGATCGTCCGCCTGACCAACCTGAAGAGCGACTCCCTCAAGCTCGCCCACGAGCGGCTGCCGAACATCGTCGAGCGGCTGCGCGACGGCAAGCACGTCGACGTGGCGACCGAGGTCCCGGCGCTCGACTACGGCAACGACGAGATCGGGCAGGTGGCCGACGCGTTCAACGCCGCGCAGTACACCGCCGTCGCCGCGGCCGTGAAGGAGAGCCAGACCCGTGAGGGCGTCAACCGCGTCTTCCTCGACATCGCGCGCCGCAACCAGGGCCTGGTGCACCGCCAGCTGAAGATCCTGGACAAGCTGGAGCGCGAGGAGGAGAACCCCGACCACCTCGACGCGTTCTTCCAGCTCGACCACCTCGCGACCCGTGCGCGCCGCAACGCCGAGAACCTGATCATCCTCACCGGCGAGCAGCCGGGCAGGCAGTGGCGCAAGCCGGTCCGCATGCTCGACGTGGTGCGCGCGGCGGTCGCCGAGACCGAGCAGTACGCCCGCGTGAAGGTGAACCCGGTGCCCGAGGTGGCGCTCGTCGGCGCCGCCGTCGCCGACACGATCCACCTGATCGCCGAGCTGGTCGACAACGCGACGTCGTTCTCCTCGCCGCGCTCGCAGGTCGAGGTGCACAGCAGCGAGGTGCCGCAGGGCCTCGTCATCGAGATCGAGGACCACGGCCTCGGCATCAAGGCCGAGGACCGCGAGCAGCACAACGAGATGCTGGCCGCGCCGCCCGACTTCGAGGCGATGAGGCTGCGCGGCGAGTCCCGCCTGGGCCTGTTCGTCGTCGCCAGGCTGGCCGCCCGCCGCGGCGTCCACGTCGAGCTGCGGGACTGCCCGTCCGGCGGCACGATCGCGCTCGTCCTGATCCCGTCGGAGCTCATCGTCGGCGGAGCCGGCACCGTGGACCAGGTCGAGGCGGCGCAGATGCCGAAGCCGACGTTCCGTCAGCAGACGCTGCAGCAGGCATCCCACCCGACGCTGCAGGGCGACCTGGCGCACGAGGACCCGTCGCGGCAGCCCACCGAGACCTTCCAGCTCGACGAGTTCTGGGCAGGCGCGGGTGTGGGAAAAGGCAACGGCGCCGTCCACCCGCGGGAACCGGAGATCAGCGGCCGTCTCGAGCTGTCGCCGGGGGACGGCCGCCCGGCAGGGGACTGGCCGGCCGACGACCCCGCGGACGGCGCTGACACGCGGCAGGACGCCAGGCCGGAGCTGCCGCGCAGGAGGCGGCAGCAGCACCTGGTGCCGCAGCTCGCGAACGACGAGCTCCGGCCGATGCCCGACCTCGGCGAGTTCGACGCCGAGGAACGGGCGGAACGCACACGCGACGGCATGTCCGCCTTCCAGCGGGGCACGCGCAGTGCCCGCCAGGCGGACGACGTCGTGGAACCGTGATACCGATCGTGGGACGACTGAACACCGAAAGGGCTATTTCAGTGGACGACAAGACCGGCGGGCACCCCGAGCTCAACTGGCTGCTGGACGACCTCGTCTCCAGAGTGATCGGCGCCCGCCACGCCGTGGTGCTCTCCGCGGACGGCCTGCTGCTCGCCCGCTCGCCCGAACTGTCGAAGGACGACTCGGACCACCTCTCGGCGATGGCGTCCGCGTTCCAGAGCCTCGCCAGGGGCACCGGGCGGCACTTCGGCGGCGGCCAGGTCCGGCAGACGATCGTGGAGATGGAACGCGCCCACCTGTTCGTCACGGCGGCGGGCCAGGGCGCCTGCCTCGCGGTGGTCGGCGACGAGGACGCGGACATGGGCATGATCGCCTACGAGATGAACATGCTCGTGAAGCGGGTGGGCAGCTACCTGTCGTCCGCGCCGAGGACGGCGGCGTCGCCGAGGCTCCCGAACGCGCTCGGCCTGTCATGAGCCCGCACTCCGGGGACTGGTGGTACGACGAGGCGGCGGGCCCCCTGGTCCGCCCCTACGCGATGACCAGCGGTCGCACCAGGCCCAAGCCGGCGGGCGACGAGCTGACTCTCACGACCCAGGTCCGGGCGCTCCGCACGACCTCCGACCAGGGTTCGCTCTCCGTGGAGCACCTCGAGATCGTCAAGCTGTGCCGGAAACCGCTGTCCGTGGCGGAGGTCGCCGCCTACCTCAACGCACCGCTGGTCGTGGTGAAGGTGCTGCTGAGCGACCTCATCCAGCGCGGTGACGTGATCACCCGCGACCCGTCGCGGACCGCGGTCCCGATGGACCTCAACCTACTCCAGAAGGTGCTCGATGGTGTCCGTGCAATCTGAGGGACGGCGCGAGGAGCCGCTCGTCCCCACGTCGGTCAAGATCGTCATCGCCGGCGGCTTCGGCGTGGGCAAGACGACGATGGTCGGCGCGGTCAGCGAGATCACCCCGCTGCGGACCGAGGAGCTGCTCACCGAGGCGGGCGAGGAGATCGACGACCTCGCCGGTGTCGAGGGCAAGAACACGACGACGGTGGCCCTGGACTTCGGCCGCATCACGATCAACCCGGAGCTGGTGCTCTACCTGTTCGGCACACCGGGACAGGACCGCTTCTGGTTCATGTGGGACGAGCTGTCCCTCGGCTCCATCGGCGCCGTCGTGCTGGTGGACACCCGCAGGCTCGACGCGGGCTTCGGCGCCATCGACTTCTTCGAGCGCAGGGGAATCCCGTTCGTCGTGGCCGTGAACTGCTTCGAGGGCAGCCACTCCTACACGGCGGAGGAGATGCGCCAGGCGCTCGACGTCTCCGAGACGGTGCCGCTGGTGCTGTGCGACGCCCGCGACCGCGAGTCGTGCAAGACCGTGCTGGCGTGCGTGATCGAGCACGCGATGCACCGGCTCGACACCGTGGCAGCCCAAGCCTGACGTCTTGCGAGAAGAGGCCGGCCCGTCACCCGACGGGCCGGCCTCTTCCGTTGTGTCAGCGCACCTGCTCCAGGCGGCACCGGAACGGCCGCAGCATCGCCGGTGCCTCCACGAGCCGGTAGCCGGGCACGTCCTCGGGTGCCTTGGCGATCCCGGCGAGCGTCTCCGCCACGTACTCGAGGTGGCTGCGCGTGTAGACGCGGCGCGGAATGGCGAGCCGCACCAGCTCGAACGGCGCGGGCGTCACCAGGTCGCCGTTCCCGTCGATCTCGCCCAGGTAGAGCGAACCGACCTCGGCGCACCGGATGCCGCCCGCCAGGAACAGCTCCGACGCGAGCGCGTGCCCGGTGAACCGGCTCGGCGGGATGTGCGGCAGCAGCCTGGCCGCGTTGAGGTAGACGGCGTGCACCCCGGCGGGCCGCACACTGTCCACACCGGCCTGTCGCGCGCACTCGGCCAGGTACGCGGTGGACTCGGCCCGCTCCCGCAGGTACAGCGGGTCGGTCACCTCGATCAGGCCCTGCGCGCACATGTCGAGGTCACGGCCGGAAAGCCCGCCGTAGGTGCGGAACCCCTCGGTGGCGATCAGCAGGAGCTCGCACTGCTTGGCCAGCTCCGTGTCGTTGAGGGCGAGCATCCCTCCGATGTGGACGATGCCGTCCTTCTTCAGGCTGAGCACGCAGCCGTCGGCGAGCCGGAACGCGAGCTTCGCCACGTCACGTGGACTGTGCCCGGCGTACTTCGCCTCCCGCTGCGTCACGAGCCACGCGTTCTCCGCGAACCGCGCCGCGTCGAGGATGAACGGCACGCCGTGCTTGCGGCACAACGCGCTCGCCGCCTCCAGGTTCGCCATCGACACCGGCTGCCCGCCACCGCCGTTGTTGGTGATCGTCATGAGCACCAGGCCGACGTCCTCGGGACCCGACAGCACCTCCTCCAGCGCGACGAGGTCGATGTCGCCCTTGAACGGCGCGTCGCTGTCGAGGTCGGAGAAGGCGGGCGACGGGAGGTCGCGGGCGATGGCGCCGACGATCTCCACGTTGGCCCGCGTCGTGTCGAAGTGCGTGTTGCTGACCGAGAGCTGCCCGGGCTTGAGCAGCGCGCCGAACAGGATGCGTTCGGCGGCACGGCCCTGGTGCACCGGGAAGATGTGCCGGTACCCGGTCAGCTCCTCGGCCACGTCGCGGAACCGGAACCACGACCGCGCGCCCGCGTAGGTCTCGTCACCGCGCATCCCGGCCGCCTGCTGGTCGGCGGACAGCGCGCCGGTGCCGGAGTCGCTCAGCAGGTCGATCGTGACGTCGTCGGCCGTCAGGTTGAACTGGTTGTACCCAGCGGCCGCGTACACGCGCTCCCTGTGGTCGCGGGTGGTGATGGGGATGGGCTCGACGACCTTGATGCGGTACGGCTCCAAGACAACGTTGCCTTTCTGAGTGCCGGCGCGAGACCTGTGGGCCTCGCCATTAGCCGGACAGTGCGGTGGTGCGCGGGGGCGTCACGTCGTACGCCTCCGAGGACAGGTAGACGGTGACTCCCGGTCGCGGTCTGCCCAGCCGCAGCGACACGTGGGCGATCAGCCCCACGCCGTCGGCGAGCGGTCGCTGGATGATGCTCGTCAGCGCCAGCACGAACGGTTTCGTGTCCAGCCCGCACCGGTTCATGATCGCGAGCACGCGCTCGCACGCCTCCAGGTCGTCCGGCACGTAGTCCCGCACGGGGATGTAGAGCGAGTAGCCGCTCGGCCGGTCGTGGTCGCCCGGCAGGAAGGTGTAGCTCGACATCATCGGCCTGCGGGTGAACGGGCCGGTGCCGCCGCAGGCGAGCTCGACGACCTCCGCCAGCAGGCCGGTGTCGGTGCCGGGGGTCGCGGAGGCGGCCATGACGACGTCGTCGACGACCGAGTCCTCGTGGGACACGTAGGTCTTGACGCGGGCGTGGGCCTCGTCCACGAGGTCGAGCGCGAAGAACGAGAAGCGGTCCAGGCCCTCGCGGCGCAACGCGTGCGCGGCCACCGCGGGGTAGGCCGCGCCGAGACCGAACCGGGTCAGCGCCTCCCGGACGAGCGGGGTCGCGTTGTCCCGCCCGCGCACGTCGGGGTTGAGGTAGACCTTGATGCCCGGCGCGGCGTCCGCGTTGACGATCAGCGAGTACCAGAACGCGAACTCGCCCTGCGGGTCGGAGGGCAGGAACAGGTCGCGCACCTGCTCCAGCCGGGCGAGGTGCAGCGGGTGCTCCGCGCCGATGCGGTCGAGGGCGTCGAGCGCCGCCGTGAGGTTGGCACGGGTGCCCGGCCGTTCGGCGAGCGACTCCACGATCATCCGGACCGCCGGGGGCTCGTTCTTGGCCAAAGCGACCGAGAACTCGACGGGGGAGTGGTCGTCGGCGACCTGGGAAGGCCACTGCGGAACGCGGGAGAGAGGGCGTGCCGAGCCGGGACCCAATGCGTCGGCCAGCAGCTTTCTCGCGCTTTCCGCGGACCTGGTCAATCCGACCGCGCGCAGCAGGTTGTTGAGTTGACCCAGGGCGAAATCACGTAATGAGACGACAGACGCGCTCAAGATGGGGCTCCTGATCGGGGGGAATCAGGCGGGGATCACAATCGAGACGGGGTGGAATCGAAGTGAATTCTCTCAAGCCACCACATGGGCAGGTCAAGGGCCAGAGGGGTTGTGCGGCCCACTCTCCGCTGTGATCAATGTTGCACCACAAGGGCTATTGACATCGCCACTGTTCCCTGATCATCGGCGGGATTGTGTGTTTGAGTGCGTCTGTGCTATGCGGCCGCATTTGGTTTCAAAGAGTGAACACCGGGACGTTAATGACAATCGCCGACTTCGCCCCGAATGGCGGCCGTTTGTCTCGGTACAAAAGAAACGAGGTACGTCCGGGGAGTCCCGGACGTACCTCGTTTTGTGTCAGGTAGCGGTACCGCTCAGTTCAGCGCGTCCGCGCACCGGTCCACGCCGGGGCAGCTGCGCAGCAGCCGCACCTCGGGCGCCGCCTCGATCCTGGACGGCGCCTTGGCCGCTCCTCCCGGCCACCGCACGGAGATCGCGATCGACGACGCGTTGTTGTCGTAGCTCTTCTCCAGCAGCGTGCGGTCGGAGTTGACGACGTTGACGACGTCGTACACGCCGGACGGAACGCGGGTGAGGTCGAGCCACTGGAAGTCGACCTCCTTGCGGTAGTCGTCCCCGGAGCCCACGGAGATCCCGAACGTCGTGTCCTTCGCGGACGGGTGGTGGTGCCCGCACATGTGACCGTCGAGCTGACGCGCCACCTGCCCGGCGGGGGAGTCGTGATCGGCGGGGCGGTGCGGGAGGTCGTCCGCGACCCGGTAGCGGTCGCCGATGCAGAAGCCGTTCTTGCGGTCGGTCACCACCACGTCGCCGCCGGGCGTGCGCAGCTGGAAGTACTCGAAGTGCAGGAGGTGCCAGTGCTCGTGCGTCGGCGCGGGCTCGTAGTAGGCGCTGGCCCTGGTCGCCCGCCGGGCCTCCTCGTACGTGCGGGCGATCGAACCGTCCACACCGGACTGGATCGCCTGCCGCACCTTCATCGACGAGACGAGGGTGGTGCCGCGGTGGGCGTGCAGGAGCAACGGGCCGTCGCCGACGTTGTCGATCGCGGTGGTGAACCTCAGGCGCACGGCGCCGATCTTGCCGTCCTGCACGCACCTGCCGCGCGGCTCGGACGCGTCGCGCACCAGGCACACGTCCCAGTCCCGGCACGTGGACGGGTCGCCGGTGAAGCCACCGGGACAGCCGATGGGCGCCTGCCTGAGGTCCGGCAGCAGCGGCGCCGGGTCTGCCTGGCCCTGCTGCGACGAGACGAGGGTGCTCGCGGTGATCGTGAGTGCCGCGATCACCGCGCCGATTCTGCTGACCATGCGGTGTTCTCCTGGTTCGGGGATCTCCTGGCGTCGCGCAGGAGGAGGCCGGCCACGGTGCCGGCCAGCTCGACGCTCGAGTTCCAGCTGGTGACGTTCGGGTAGACGTGGGCCGTGGTGGCGAGCAGCAGCGGCGTGCCGGGCACCTCCACGGACGGCTTGTCCGCCAGGTAGCCCAGCGGGTGCACGGGTTCGACGAACGGGGCCTTGAAGACGCGGACCTCGTCCACGTCCTCGGCCGTCAGTCCTGTGTGGATGCTCAGCAGCTGGTCGGTCCACCGCCGCGCGATGACGCTCTCGTCCTCGCGGTACAGCTCGGACTCGCGGCTGGTGTACCGCATGGCGTACACCAGGTGCCGGTCGCCGTACCGCGCCGAACCGGTCAGCGGGGTCATCTCGACCAGGCCGTCGAAGTCGGTGCCGGACCGCAGCACCGGCGCCCAGTAGTGGCCGGACAACGGCTTGCGGAGGAAGAACAGCGTGTTGACCACGCCCTGGTACGGCAGCCGCACGTCGGGCAGCCTGGCCGCCAGGGCCTCGTCCGCGATGCCGCGCAGCGCGGGCAGCGGCACGGTGGACACCGCGTGGCGCGCCCGCACGGTCTCGCCGTCGCCGAGCGTCACGACGACGCTGTCCGGCGTGGCCTCCAGCCGCCGCACCGGCACCGAGGTGCGCACCTCGCCACCGCCCGCCTCGATGGACGCGCGCAGGGCGTCGATGACGCTCTTGTAGCCGCCCTCCGGGTAGCCGCGCACCGACGAGTTGCTCTCCCGGCCGAGCCGCTGCCACAGGTACAGGGCGGGCACGTCACCGAAGGCGGAGCCGAACTTGGCCCCGAACATCGGCGCGAGCAGCAGGTGCCAGACCCGGTCGCCGTACAGGCCGCGCAGCCAGTCCTCGGTGCGCATCCGGTCGAGGTCCTTGCCCTCGCCGAGCCGGCGCAGCAGCAGCGAGACGACGCCGAACCGGACCCGGTCGGTGAGGCGCAGCGGCGTGAACCGCAGCAGGTCGAGCGCGGAGTTGAACGGCCGGTGGACGCCGTCCACGACCATGCCCATGCCCGTGGGCCGCCACCGCACGCGGTCCTCCAGCCCGAGCTCGCCGAGCAGCGCGAGCAGGGCCGAGTCGGACGGCATCACGCAGTGGTAGAAGCGCTCCACCCACTGGTCGCGCGAGGAGAAGAACGTGCCGAGGCCACCGAGCTGGTCGCTCGCCTCGAGCAGCGTCACGGGCAGGCCCTCGCGGACGAGCCGGTGCGCGGTGGCGAGACCGCAGATCCCCCCGCCGACCACGACGACGCGGCCGGGCATCAGAGCTTCCCGACCGGGACGGGCGTGAGCCGGTCACGCGTGAGCAGGAGCAGGTACTGGCGCAGCGTGCGGCCGAGCCGGAGCTTGCTGGCGCCGGGCTTGCGGTCGTAGCGCAGCTTCAGCGGGACCTCGCTGACGACCGGCTCGCAGTGCCGCAGCTTCATCAGCAGCTCCACCATGCACGCGAACCCGCGCTCCTCGACCAGGCGGTCGCCCCAGTGCGCGGCGGCGCGGCGCAGCAGGCTCACCCGGTAGGCGCGGAAACCGCTCGTGAAGTCGCGCACGCCCTCGATCTTCAGCGCTCTGCCGAGCACCACGGCGGCGCCGCGGGAGAGCAGCCGGCGCGAGCGCGGTGCCGTCGAGTCGTCGCCGCCCTCGGTGAACCGGGAGCAGATCACGATGTCCGAACCGGCGCCGATCTCCTCCAGCAGCACGGGGATCACGCCGGGGTCGTGCGTGTCGTCGGCGTCCATGACGACGACGACGTGCTCCGGCGCGGCCACCGCCAGCGCGGCCTTCAGTCCTGACTGGACGGCCTGACCGAGCCCGAGGTTCACCGGGTGGCGCACCAGCCGGACGTCGAGGCCGCGCGCGTCCGTGACGCAGTCGGCGGTGCCGTCGGACGACCCGTCGTCGACCACCCAGACCGTGACCCGGCCGGCGACGGCCGACTCGGCGACGCGGCGCAGCAACCGCGGCAGCGCGGCCGCCTCGTTGTAGGCGGGGAGGACGAGGTGCACGTCGCCGCCCGTGCGGACCTCGTCCGGCACGGTCACGGCGGCACCCTCGGCTGAATGCCGGGCGCCGTGTTCGTCGACTCTCACTCAATGCCCCCTCTTCGGTGGCTCGCGGTTGGTGGCGTGAATTATTGACACGGCGTGCTAAAGCTTTTGAGGCGACCCTGGTCGTGTTCAGGGCAAGTGGCACGTCGAAATCTCACCAACTGCGTTCAGCGAGACACTGAAGAGGGAATATTGACACCCGAAGAGATGATTTTTCGCAGCGCCCTCACTCTTTCGCGCAGTGCCGCGGTCAATACTCATTCGATCGGATGATCTTCCATGAGGCGATTTTCGGCGGTTGCCGTTCCGGCCGCACCCGTTCCCTCGCGTGACACCCACCCGAGACGACCGGCGCGGGCCGGTGCTCGCCCGGCCAGGGCACGCCGGGACCTGCTCAGCCGGGTGAACGCGGTGGCCGTCCTGCTCGTCCTGGCCGACTGCGCGACGCTCGTGGCGGTGTGCCTCGACCACGGCGTGGGCTGGCTGTGGGGCGGTGCCGTCGCCGGCGCGGTCCTCACGATCAGGGGCGCGTGGCGGCTCTACCGCAGGCGGCTGTGGCTGTCGTGGCTGCAGGACCTGCCGCGCTCCGCCGCCAGCACCGCGCTCGCGTTCGCGCTGCTCACCGGGGTCGGCCTGGTGGCGGGCGCCCCGGCGGACGGCCTCGCCGCCGCGCAGTGGGCGATGATCGCGTTCGCGCTGGTCATCGAGCCCGTCAGGTGGTGCGTGTTCTGGTTCGGCCGGTGGTGCCGCAAGCGGTTCGACCGCTGCGACCGCACGATCGTGGTGGGCGCGGGCCGGGTCGGCGTGACCCTCGCCAGGACCATGCTCGAACACCCCGAGTTCGGCCTGCGGCCCGTCGCGTTCGCCGACTCCGGCCCCCACCCCGACCGCGAGCCGCCGGAGCTCGAGATCGTGGACGGCGACCTGGCCGACGCCATCGTGCGGCTGCGCGCGGGCACCGTCGTGCTGGCGTTCTCGCACACCCGCGAGTCACCGCTGGTCGACGCCGCCATCACCGCCCACCGGATGGGCTGCTCGACGCTGGTCGTGCCGCGCATGTACGAGCTGCACCCCGACGGCCCCGGTATCGAACGGCTGCGCAGCTACCCCCTGATGCGCCTGGGCACGTCCCCGACCAGCAGGCCCACCTGGTGGGTCAAGCGGGCCGCCGACCTGGTGCTCGCCGCCGTCGCGCTGGTCGTGCTGTCGCCGGTCATCGGCCTGTGCGCGCTCGCGGTGCTGCTGGAGAGCGGCCGCCCGCTGTTCTTCCGGCAGGTCCGTGTCGGCATGGACGACCGCACGTTCGTCCTCTACAAGATCCGCAGCGTCCGGCAGTCCGGCGAGGACGACTCCCAGGTCAAGTGGTCGGTCGTGGGCGACTCCAGGGTCGGCCCGGTGGGCCGGTTCCTGCGCCGCACGTCGCTCGACGAGCTGCCCCAGCTGTGGAACGTCCTGCGCGGCGACATGTGCATTGTCGGGCCGCGCCCGGAACGGCCGGGTTTCGTTCGCGAGTTCTCCGCCATTCACGAGCTATATTGGGCTCGCCATCGCGTTCCGACCGGCCTGACGGGGCTCGCTCAGGTGCACGGGCTGCGGGGTGACACCTCGATCGCCGACAGGTCCCGGTACGACAACTACTACATCGCGAATTGGTCGTTGTGGCTCGACCTGAGGATTCTACTGATGACAGCGGGTGAGTTGTGTTGTCGGAGAAATCGCTGATTCGTCGATTCGCCGCCGTCGCTCTCGTGCTCCTTTCGAGCGCGTGCACGGCCAGCATGGCCACCGAGCCCTTCGGCACCGCGCGGGCGCCGCGACCGCTGGCGCCCTGCGCCTGGTGGTACGCCATCGGCGACTCGCCGACGGCGTGGGAGATCAAGTCCGCCGCCAAGCGCTACGACGTGGTCGTGCTCAACGCGTGGGAGACGGCGCACATGCGCAAGCTCCACGAGCTCAACCCGAAGCTGAAGGTCCTCGTGTACAAGGACTTCTCCAGCGTGCGGAACTACCCCGGCGCCGTCGAGGGCAGCCGTGACGCCCGCTACCTGCCCACCGGTGTCGGTTACTTCGCGGCCGAACGGGACCACCCCGAGTGGTTCGCCCTCGACACCGGTGGGCGGCGCATCGAGTGGAACGGGTACCCGCTGCACTGGCAGACGGCCGTGTGGGACCCCGCCTACCAGCAGGCGTGGGTGGACGCGGTCGTCGGCGAGGTGCTCCGCGAGGGCTGGGACGGGGTGCTGGCGGACAACGACTTCAGCTCGCTGCGGCACTACTCGTCCGCGGTGGTCGCCGGCACCGCCGACGCCGGGGAGACCGACCGGGTGCTGCGCGAGGGCCTCGACGACCTGCTGGCGCTCGCCGGGGAAGCCCTGGAGAAGGCCGGGAAGATGCTGGTCCCCAACGTCTCGGAGTCCCAGCTCACCCCCGGCCGCTGGGCGGCGCACTCGCGCTACGCGGGCGCGATGGAGGAGAACTTCGGCCTGCGCGGCGACGACGGCACCGGCGAGCTGGTCACGTTCAAGGGCAACCAGTTCAAGGAGCAGCGCGCCCAGGCGGCGCTCGGCGAGTCCTGGTTGCTGCTCATCACGCACACGAAGACCGAGCAGGAGGAACGTGTCGGGTACGCCTCGGCCGCTCTTCTCGCGAGCCCCCACACCTGCTGGACCCGTGCGAACCCCGACTACCGGAGCCCGTACTGGTCGCTGTACCAGGACACCCGGCTCGGCGAGGCGGTCGAGGCGGCCACCCGCCTCACGAGCGGGGTGTGGACGCGCCGGTTCAGCGGCGGCTGGGTCGCCGTGAACCCGACGAAGACCTCCGCGCTGATCCAGCCGCCCGAGGGTCTGGTGACCCTGGCGGGCGAGCCGGTCACCGACCCGGTGGACCTGCCGCCCGCCGACGCCGTGGTGCTGGTCAACGCTCCTGGCCCGTGAGCTTGCGGTAGAGGTCGAGGTGGCGGCGCGCGCACACCTCGGCGGTGAACCGCTCGCGCGCCCGTGCCGCCAGCCTGGCCCCCGTCGCACCGGGGTCGGGGTCGGCGAAGAGGTCGCGCAACCGAGCCGCGAGCGAGGTCACGTCCCCCGGCCGCGCCAGGTCGTCGCCGGAGACGCCCAGCATGTCCGCCACGCCGCCGGTGTCCGTCGCGACCACGGGCTTGCCCGCCATCATCGCCTCCGCGACCACGAGCGGCTGCTGCTCCATGGTGGACGGCAGCACCAGCGCGTCGTGCTCCGGCAGCAGCTCGGGCACGTCGGACCGGAACCCGAGGAACTGCACGCGGTCAGCGAGGCCGCGCCGGGTGACCCTGCCCTCCGCCTGCGTCCTCTGTGGACCGTCGCCGATGACCGTGAGCGTCGCGTCGTCCGGCATCGAGGTCTCCAGCGCGTCCAGCAGGGTCAGCACACCCTTGCGCTCGACGAGCAGGCCCACGAAGACCAGGTGCCGGACGGGCCCGGTGGGCGGGTCGGGGGTGACCTCGTCGACGCAGTTGTCGATGTGGGTCATCCGGTGCGGGGGCACGTACAGCCGGTCGCGCAGGAACCGCGCCATCTCCCTGGCGGGCACCACGGTCCGGTGCACGACCCTCGCCACGGCGGCGTCGGCGGCGAGCACCGCGCGGGTGTAGCCCGACGGCGCCGTCGCGCCCCGCACGCCGCGGAACCACGGCTCCTCCACGTCGTCGGGCACGCCGTGGTAGGTGTGCACGATCTTGGGTCCGGTGGTGGAGAGCCCCGCGCTCACCAGGCCGGAACGCCGGTCCTGGGCGTGCACGACGTCCGGCCGCCACGACCGGAGCGCCGCGCGGGCCAGGCGCGCCGCCCGCACGTCCCCCTTGCGGGGCACGAGGATCTCCTCGAAGAACGGGTCGAGCAGCTCCGCGCCCCGGCGGGGACGCGGCCCGAAGACGCGCACCTCGGCGTCGCCGGACTTGGCCAGCGCGGCAGCCAGCCGCACGGTGACGTCCACCGGGCCACCGCTGTCCTGGGTGAGCAGGTAGGCGATCCGTGTCATGGTCGTCCTTCCACCAGCTTCTCGGTGAGGGTCGCGATCCGGTCGGTCATGCGGTCGCGGTCGAACAACGCCTCGGCGCGGGCCCTGCCGCGTTTGCCCTCGGCCGCAGCCAGCTCCGGGTCCGCGAGCCGGAGGGCGATCGCCTGCGCCAGTGCCTCCGTGTCCTGCGGCGGCACGACCTCGCCCGCGTCGCCGATGCTGTGGCGCACGCCCTCCACGTCGAACGCCACCACCGGACGTCCGCACGCCAGGGCTTCCAGCGGAACCAGCGCCATGCCTTCGGCCCGTGACGGCAGGACCACGACGTCGGCTCGCGCGTAGAACTCGGCGGTCGCGTCGCTGTGGCCGTGCCACCGCACGCCGGGCTGCTCCTCGGCCAGCAGGACGTTCCGCAGCGGTCCGTCGCCGACGAGCAGGAGCCGGGCGTCCGGCACCTTCGCCCGCACCGACGGCCAGGCGCGCAGCAGCAGGTCCTGCCCCTTCTGCCGGGCCAGGCGGCCGACGCAGACCGCGGTCGGGGTGTCGTCGCCCTTGGGCCTCGGGAACAGCCGGCGCGTGTCGACCCCGTTGCACACCACCTCGGCCGGCGCGGTCACCCCCGCGGCCCGGCCGAGGCGGAGCTCGTCGTCGCTCACGCACAGGAGCAGGCCCGTCCACCGCGACGCGCGCGCCTCCCACCACCGGCAGGCGCGGCTCAGCAGCCCCTCGGCGACGCGGAACGACCAGAGGTGGGGCTGGAACACCGTGGGCGTGCGGCCGCGCAGCACGAGCCGGGCGAGCCCGGCCTTCGAGCTGTGCAGGTGCACCACGTCCGGGCCGATCTCGCGCAGCGTCCGGCGCAGCGAGAGCAGCTCACCGACGGTGCGGGGGCCGGGGGAGCGAGTCGCGTGCCACGGGTGGACCGGGATCCCCGCCCGCCGCGCCTGGTCGGCGAGACGGCCGGGCGGGCAGGCGACGCGGGCGTCCCACCCGCGCCGCCGCTGGGCCGTGACGAGGTCCAGCACCACGACCGCGACCCCGGCCTCCACCGGCTGGGTCACGTGGACGATCCTCACGCGCGCTCCTTCAGTCCGATGAGGACGGTGCGGTTCACCGGCAGGACGACGGCGCAGTAGGCGGCGGCGAGCGCGAGCCCGGTGCCGGCCAGGCCGAGGACACCGGACGGCTCGGGCAGCGCGAGGCGCACGCCGAGGCTGAGCAGGGCGCCCGCGACGACCCCGGCGACCGGCCGGGCGACCCGGCGCGGCGCGAGTCCGGCGCGGGCGAGCACCAGCCACGTCACCGGGACCAGCAGCCACACGACGGCCACCTGCGTGACGGCGACCGCCTCCGGTCCCCGCCTCGTCGTGAGCACCAGCGCCGTCAGCAACGCGACGAGGTGCGCGGTTTCCAGGGCGAGGTACTGGCGGGCGTGCCCGGCGGCCCTCAGCGCCTGGTACCAGACGTGCAGCAGGCTCAGCCCCAGGCCGTACCCGCAGAGCAGCACCAGGATCCGGGCGGCGCCCGCCCACTGCTCGCCCAGCACGACGATCCCGTCCGCCAGCAGCGCCACCACCACGTACAGGCCGCCGGTGACGACCAGGGCGGCGGTGGTGAACCGGTGCACGGTCTCCGGCAGCCGTTCCCCGAGTCCGCTCCGGACCAGGTCCGCGCAGATCGGGAACAGCACACCGCCCAGCACGACGGCCACCATGATGTACGGCACCCAGGCGATCCGGAACGCGAGCGAGTACCCGCCGACCGCCTCGGGACCGAGCACGTGCCCGATCGCGAGGTAGTCGACGTTGACCAGCAGCACGGCGATCAGGGCGCCGGGTCCGACGACCGCGATCCACCGCACCGCCTCCGCCGCGCTGCCGCGGTCCCACGTGAAGCGCAGGCGCGCTCCCGTGACGGCCGCGAGCACCGGTTGCGCGACCGCCGTGCACACCAGGCCGAGCACGAACGCCGTCGGCCCGGCCCCGGTCGCGGCCAGCGTCACGGTGACCGCGGCGCCGAGGAACATCCCACCGGCGTCCGGCAGCATCCGGCGGCGGAAGTCCAGGTCGCGGTGCATCAACGCCATCTGCACCCCGCCCGCCGCGGTGAACGGCAGGGTCAGGGCGGCGAGCCGGAGCAGCCCGGTGGCGTCCGGCGTGCCGAGGGCGGCGGCGATCGGCCCGGCCGCGGCCACGACGGCGGCGGCGAGGACCGCTCCCGTGCCGACGCTCAGGGTGAGCACGGTGCCGGCGAGCCGCAGCGGGTCCCGCGCGGTGCGGCTGACCACGTCGTAGACCCCCATCGCCTGGACGACCTGGCCGATGTTGACCACCGAGACGACCAGGGCGACGACGCCCAGCTCGGTCTCGGTGAACAGCACCGCGAGCGCCAGCGTCACGGCGATCTGGCCGCCCTTGCTCAGCAGGTTCACCGCGAACAGCCAGAGCGAGCCCCGCACCGCGACGTCGGTCATGCCGTGCGCCGGCCGTGCCGCACGGCGAAGACGACGAGCACGGCCCAGGCGGCCACGACGGCCAGCCCGTCGAGCGTCACGCTCGCCCTCGCCCCGAACACCGACCGCACCGCCGTGTCCACGAAGTACAGGTGCGCGAACGGGACCGCGAGCAGCAGTGCCGCGCACCCCGCCCACCGCCAGGCCGTCTCCGCCCGCCGCCGCCAGCACAGGACCGCCAGCGCGACGAGGGCGGGCACCGCGATCAGCACGTCACCGGGCTGGTGCACCAGCGCGACCACGATGCCGAGGCACGTCAGCACGTCCGCGACCGCGGAGCCGTCCGGCGTCCGGTCGAGGCGGCGGGCGAGCAGCGCGGTCGCCGCGAGGACACCGCACAGCGCGAGCAGCTCGGCTCCCGGCGGCAGCCACCCGGTGGTGCGGAAGAACACCGCGGGCAGGTCGACGCGTTGCGCGGCCATCGAGTCGACGGCGCCGTAGCCGGTCTGGCTGGCCCACGCGAGGTTGCGGGAGATCACGTCGAGGAACTCACCGGCCCCGCCGCCGCGCACGACGAGCAGCGCGGCCACCGGCAGGCTCGCCACGGCGGCGGCCGCCGTGCCCAGCAGCGCGACCTTCCGGTCTCCCCGCACGAACAGCACCACCGCCAGCGGCAGCCCGAACTGGGGCTTGAGCCACGCCAGCGCCAGCGCGGCCGAGGCCCAGCCGGGGTGTGTCGCGCGCAGCAGCAACGCGCCCGCGACGCTCACCGCGATCAGCGGGTTGACCTGGCCGATGTACAGCTGCGCCTTGCCGACCTGGCTCGTCACCAGCAGCGTGGCGACCACGACGGTCCCGGCGACCAGCGGCAGCCGCGCCCCGCGTGCCGCCAGCACCGCGAGACCCACCAGCAGCACCAGGCAGGCCAGCGTGAACGCGACGGCGCCGACCCGGTACTCCGGCAGCGCGAACGGCAGGTGCAGCACCAGGTGGTAGGGCTGGTAGAGGTTGAAGTTCTGGCGCACCGGCCAGTGCTCGAACATCACGGCGGGGTCGTACGGGTTGCCGCCGCCCAGGAACTCCCTGATCGGGAAGTACAGCGCGTCCCGGAAGTCCTGCATGCGCTCTTCCGGCAGGTTCGCCTCGGTCGGCAGCGGCACCTCCCACGACGGCCGCAGCGCGCGGAAAGCACTGGCGGCGCCCAGGAGGGCGACCAGGCCGACGAGGATCGACCTGGCGAGACCGGACCGGTTCGTCGTCGTGATCACGCCAGCACCACCGCCACCAGGACGGAGGACGCGGGCAGCACCGCGAGGGCGGGAGCGAGGTCCCTGCCGCGCCGGTCGGCCACCGCGACCACCGCCGTGCCGTCCCCAGGCTCGGACGCCTTGTCCGGCAACGCCCGCGCGAGCTCCTCGGCCCGGTCGGCGAGCTCGGGGCTCACCGCCAGCACCCGCACCGGGCGGGCGGCGGCCACGCACAGCGCCGTGAGCCGCTCGGTGAGCGCGGGGTCGTCGTCCCGCGTCACGACGACGGGGTGGCCGACACCGGCCTTCGCGAGGGCCGAGCGCGCGGTGGTCCCGCGCCGCAGCACGCCGGTGGCGACACCGGCGATGACCGCCACGACCAGCGCGAGCCCGGTGGCGAGCCGCCAGTCCGGGCTCACGACCGCCGTCTCCGGCCGCGGGTCGACCAGCCGGAAGCGGGCGGCGGGGGCGAGCAGGTCGGCGTCGATCACGGCCTTCGCGACCGCGGACACGGCCTTCGCGGCGTGCTCGGCGGAGTCGGCGCGCACGGAGATCCGCGCGACACCGGACGCGGGCACCAGCTCGACCGAGATGGCCTTGGCCAGCCGCTGCGGCGACGTGCCCGCCTGCTCCGCCGCCACCTCCAGCACCGACGGGCTGCGCACCAGCTGCACCACCGCGGGCGCCGCGAGCGAGGTGACCTCGCCGAACCGCGCGCTGTCCGGTGTGGACGGAGTGGCCAGCAGGGCGAGCCTGCCCTCGCTGACGGCGTCGCGCGACGCCACGGCCAGCAGCACGAGGACACCGGCCAGGACCGCGGCCAGCACCCCCTCGACCACAGCTCTGGGAGCCTTCATCGTCCCTCCAGGACGGTCGGATCGTGGGACTTTCATCGCCGTCGCTCCAGCACGGTGCGAAGCAGCTCGTCGTAGGTCTTCAGCAACGCCCGCGCGTCCGCGGAACCGTCGCGCGGGGCGGCGGCCGCCCGCGCGTTCTCGTCGTAGAGCAGCGCACGCAACGCCTTCGCGGTCTGGCCGGGGCTGCGGCGCGGCACCAGCACGCCACCGCCGTCCGCCAGCACCTCCCGCACACCGTCCACATCGGACGCGACCACCGGGCGGCCCGCCGCGAGCGACTCGAGCAGCGCGATCGGCATGCCCTCCCAGTCGCTGGTGAGCACCGTGACGTCCGCCGCCTCCAGCAGGTCCCGCACGTCCGTGCGGGTGCCGAGGAACCGGACGCCGTGCAGCCGCCTGGCCCGTTCCTCCAGCCCGGGGCGCAGGCTGCCGTCCCCGGCCAGCCACAGCTCGGCGTCGCCGGGGACGAGCCCCCACGCGTCGAGCAGCACGTCGTGCCGCTTCTGGCGTTCCATCCGGGCGGGGCACAGGGCGACCGGCGCGCCGGCAGGGGTGCCGATCGCCGCGCGCACGGCCGCGCGGCTGGTCAGGGCGGGTTCCGGGAAGACCGCGTTGGGGATGACCCGAACGGCGGTGAGCCCGGCCTTCCGCAGCCGCGCGGCGGTGGCGTCGGAGACGGTGACGACCGTGTCGGAGACGCGTCGCAGCACCTTCACGGCACCGGCCACGTCCGCTTCCGCCACACCGTGGAACACCGTCACGAGCGGACGCCGTGGCGCCGCGATCCTGGCCGTGAGGCTCGCGGACACGTTGTGCGCCAGCAGGACGTCGGGCCGGAACCGGCGGACCGCGGCACGCGTCGCCCACGCCGCCCGCAGGACACCGGGCGCGGAACGGCGGGCCACCGGCACGTCGAACACGGCAACACCGTTGTCCCGCACCACGTCGGCGCGGAACCCGCCACCGCTCGCCACCGCGGACTCCCAGCCGGCCTCAGCGCCCGCCACCGCCATCCCGGCCACCAGAGCCTCGGCGCCACCGGCACCCATCTCGCTGATCACGTGGAGAACGCGCATCGGCTCCCCTTCCTCGCTCGCTGCTCGACGGCGACCGCGATGGCGACGAGCGACCACAGCGGCAGGTAGTACTGCTCGGACAGGAAGACCGAGGCGACCAGCACGGCGATCAGCGCGGCCTGCACGGCCACCGCCTCGCGCCGGTACGCCCGCACGGCCCGTTCGCTCGCCACGAACCCGAGAGCGGCCAGGCCGGTGAACGCCGCGAACCCCGGCACGCCCAGCTCCGCCGCCACCTCGACGAACATGTTGTGCGCCACGGGACTCTGCTCGTCGATCTCCGCGTTGCGCGACGCCGCCACGTACTCTTGGCGGAACCCGCCGGGCCCGACGCCGAGCAGCGGGCCGTCGGCCAGCATCCGCGCGGCGGCCTGCCAGCGCAGCACCCTGGTGTCGGCGTTGGTGCCCGCGATGTGGCTCTTCTCCCGCACCGCCCGTTCCAGCTCGGCCTGGGCGGTCTGCGCGAACACCAGCGCCGCCAGCCCGGTCACGGCGGCGGTGACGAGCACCGCGCGGACCGGGATCGCCCCGCGCAGCACCAGCCAGGTGAGCGCGCAGGCCAGGGCGAGGCCGCCGCCGCGCGAGAACGTCGCCGCCGCACCGGCCACCAGCACGGCGCCCAGCAGCAGCAACGCGATCCGGGACCGGCCCCTCGCCGGCAGCGCGACCAGCAGCGGCAGCGCGGCCACCAGGAAGAACGCCAGGTCGTTGGGGTCCTCCACCGGCCCGGTGGCCCGCAGCTCGCCGGTGGCGAGGCTGAACAGCCCACCGGCCGCCGCCACGACCGCTCCCGCGACCGCCGCCGCGAGCAGCGCCCTGACCGGCACCTCCCGGGCGGCGACGTCCGCCAGCACCACCACGACGACCAGGAACGGCACCCAGCGGACCAGGTACTCCAGCGTGAACGGCTCGGCCGAGTGCACCGCCGACGTCGTCAGCAGCACGACCGCCAGCAGCGCCACGAGCAGGTGCAGCGGATGCGGGGCGGGCAGCCTGCGGTGCTTGGCCAGCGACACCAGCCACACGCCCACCAACGCGGCGGGCACGACCTTGGCCAGCTGGCCGTGCAGCTGGAGCAGGTAGCCCTCCAGCGGGGCCAGGGCGACCGTCCCGCAGGCCAGGACGCGCAGGAGCGTCGTCAGCCACATGCGACCGGGTCCCGTTCGCGCAACGCCGTGCCGTCGAGCCGGGCCACGTGCTCGCCGGTGCCCACCACGTCGAAGTGGCGGCGCAGCGACGACAGCACCCAGCCGAGCAGTGCGACCTTCTCGCCGCCGGGCACGGCCATGCCGGGGAAGAACTCCATGCCGGGTGCCTCGGCGGCGGCCAGCACGTCCGTCGGGTGCAGCAGCAGCGACTGCCCGGCTCCGGTGGCACGGCACAACCTCAGCGCCGTGCGGAAGTACCCGCGGGCCAGCCGGGGCGAGATCTGGTGCAGCTGCAACAGGTACGCGCCGTGGATCGGCACCCGCAGCAGCGGCATCGTGGTGACCGGCAGCTCGACGAGCCCGCCCGCACGCCACCGGTACGCCTGGTTCGGCGCCCTGACCTTGCCGAACCCGCCGAACAGGTCCGTCGCGCCGCTGTCCGGTCCGGCGGTGCGGTTGTGGTAGGCGCGGGCCAGCGGCCCGATCCACGTCGGCAGGACGCTCGCGTCGTAGCGGTACCCGCGGCGGGTGAGGACGTCGAGCAGCTGCGGCGTGACGCTGTAGCCGGGGCCGCGGAACCCGGTGGGCTTCGGCGCCCCGGCGGCGACGATCGCCCGTTCCGCGCGGGCCACCTCGTCGTCCAGCTCGGCGGGGGAGTACCGGTGCAGCCACGGCTCGTGGCCGAACGAGTGGTTCGCGACCTCGTGCCCGGCCGCGGTGATGGCGGCGACGGCCCCGGCGCCGTCGTCGCGTTCGGCGTCCGCGCCCACGACGAACACCGTGGTGGTCAGGCCGTGCTCGCCGAACACGTCCAGCAGCCTCGGCACCGCGGACGGCAGGAAGCTCGGCCTGCGCTCCCACGCCGGGTCGCCGTGCGTCTTCAGGTACGCCCAGAGGTTGTCGAGGTCCAGCGACACGCTGGCGACGGGCCTCACCGCTCACCCCCGGCGCCGACGAGCTCACGGGCGGGCGCCGCGACGGACCCGAGCACCAGCACGCCGGAGACGACCAGCAGCACGCCGAGGCCGACCCACCACTCCCGCCCCGGCGCGATCCCGTCGCCCATCAGCAGCAGGCCCGCGGCCGAGCTGACCACCACCGTCGTCGCGTCCATCGACGCCACCGCCGACGTGGCCGACCCGCGTTGCAGCGCCGTGGCGAGGCAGGCTTGCCCGGCGAACGCGGCCAGCACCATCACCCACGTCAGCGGGTGCGCCAGCAGCTCCGCCACCGGCTTCCCGGCGACGTTGCGCGCCGCCACGGCCACGACCGCGAACGCGAGACCCGCCAGCAGGGGTGTGGCGGAGCGGAACGCGCGGGCCAGCGGGAGCACCGCGAGCGTCACCACGCCGAGCACCACCAACGCGGGCACCAGCGGCAGCTCCCGCGCGGCCGACGGCGCCGCCGCCCCGGTGAGCAGCAGCAGGCCGCACGCCATCACCACCAGGACCGCGACCTCGACCCGCCGGATGCGCCAGCCGAGCAGCAGCACGCCGATCACCGTCGCGAGCCCGACCGCGCTGCTCGACCCCGCCTGCACCAGGTACAGCGGCAGCTCCTCGCGGGCGAGGAAGGCGAACGCGAAACCGCCCGCCTGGCCGGTGAACCCGAGCAGGTACAGGCGGTCGGCCGCGAGCCGTGCGAGCAGCCCCACGCCGGCGCCGGGACGGTCCTCCGCCCTGCGCGCGGCGACGGTCTGCGCGACTATCCCCAGCCCGTACAGCACGGTGGACACGGCAAGCGCCAGATGACCGGACACGCGGAACTCTCCGTTGGTTTCGGCGAAACACGCTTCGGCGCGCGCCTCAGACTGAGCGCGCACCCTACGACACGCCTGTGCCCCAACACTTTCGAGCGATGTCCCGGTGAACGCTTTCGAGTGAACGTGGGCGGAGAACGCCGGGGAACGCCAAGATCGGTGAGTACTTTGCCGCAGTGCTGGAAACGACCACCGTGACGATCGTCTGCGGAACCAGGCCCGAGCTGATCAAGCTGGCGCCGCTCGTCGACCACTTCGGCAGCGCGTGCACGATGATCTACACCGGTCAGCACTACGACCGCTCGATGTACTCGCTCATCCGCAGGGACGTGCCGGAGCCGGGCGGCTTCCACGAGCTGCGGCTGGGCGGTCTGCGCAGGGGCGACCAGCTCGGCCGCGCCGTCGCGGCCGTCGACGAGGTGCTGGCACAGGAGCGCCCGGCGGCGGTGATCGTCCAGGGCGACACGACGTCCGCGCTCGCGGGGGCGCTGGCGGCCAACGCCTGCGACGTGCCGCTGGTGCACGTCGAGGCCGGCCTGCGCAGCTACGACCGCGCGATGCCGGAGGAGCACAACCGGGTGGTCATCGACCACCTCGCGGACCTGTGCTGCGCGCCGACGGCGCTGAACCGCCACAACCTCCTCGCCGAGGGCGTCGCGGACAGCAGGGTCGTCGTCACCGGCAACACCGTCGTCGAGGCGCTGGCGCAGGCGCAGCCGGGGCCCGGCGAGGAGGAGGCGGTGCTCGCGGGCCTCGGCCTGCGCCGCGACAGGTACGTCCTCGCGACGATCCACCGCCCGGAGAACGTCGACGACGAGGGCAACCTGAGGACGATCCTGCGCGAGCTGGCCGCGCTGCCGCTGCCCGTCGTGCTGCCGCTGCACCCGCGCACCGCCGCACGCGTGCGGGCGTTCGGGCTGGACGGGCTGCTGCACGGCCTCCGGGTCGTCGAGCCGCAGCCGTACCGGGCGTTCCTGGCGCTGGCGCACGGCTCCGCGGTGGTCGTGTCGGACTCCGGCGGCATCCAGGAGGAGGTGAGCGTGCTCAAGCGGCCCGTGGTGGTCGTGCGGCGCAGCACCGAACGCCCGGAGATCGAGGGCACGTTCGGCACCCTCGTGCCGCCGGGCCCGCTGGTGGGCGGGGCGGTCCGGGTGTGGCTGGACGACGTCGCCGGGCACCGGGAGGCGCTGCGGGAGATCGCCTCCCCCTACGGCAGCGGCTCGCCGTCCGAGCAGATCGCCCACGCCGTGCGGCAGCTGGTGGGGCAGCCCGTGCCGGTGTGAGCCCCCGGGCGGCGCCGTCCGAGAAGAGGGGAAGGGTGTGGCCGCGCCCCCCTACGCCGCGGCCACACCGGGATCAGAGCCGCACGAGGTTCGTGCGGTCCGGCTCGATCCCCTCGGTGGGACCTGTGTCCGGCATCGACCCGCGCAACGCCCGACCGTTGGCGAGGATCGACTGCCAGGTGTCCCACACGGCGATGAGCGCGGCCGAGAGCACGACGGCGACAGCCACGGCGAGCACGCCGCTGTCGTCGAGCAGCACCACGGCGGCGACGACGGCCCACAGTTCGACAGCGGTGAAGACGACGGCGTAGACCACCCGTTCCGTGTGCTTGCGCCGCGCACGCTGCATCTGCTTGCGGGAGTCGGTTTCCGGCAGAGTGTGACGCTTCATGACGGCTCCTGGGTGAGTGGTCTTCTTCCTGCTGTTGTGGTTCCAGGAAAGACCTGACGGACGGGTCCGTCTGCGTCAGATGTCACACAACACCGAAACCGGTCTTCGCGGCGGGGTCAGATCCCGCACAGGGACCGCAATTCGTCTTCGCGCAGAATCTCGATGCTGGTGCGGCTGGTGACGATGATCCCCTTCTGCCGCAGCTTCTTCAACGCCCTGGTCAGGGTCTCCCGCGAGATGCCGGCGATCCCGGCCAGCTCGCGCTGGCTCAGCGGCACGGTGGCGATCAGGTCGTCGGCCCCGCGGTGGGCGAGGTCGAGCAGGACCGCGCCGACGCGGACGAGCGACGGGCCGGTCCTGAGGTCCTGCTGCTCGCCCGTGGCCCGGTGCCGGGACACGACGACCCGCAGCATCGCCCACGAGATGCCGGGGTGGTTGCGGCACAACCTCTTCAGCGCCAGCGCGTGGATGAGCAGACCGTGCACCGGGTCGAGCGCCGTGAGGGTGGCGGACCGGCGGCGGCCGTCGATCGCGGACAGCTCGCCGATGATCTCGCCGGGACCGCGCACGGCGAGCACGGTCTCCTCGCCGGTGAGGGCGAACCGGCTGACCTTCACTCGGCCGTGTGACACCAGGAGCACGTTGCGCGAGTTGTCCCCCTGATGGCAGATCACCGACCCCGGCTGGAACAGCACGCGCGTCGCGGCGGCTTCGAGCGCCGAGCGGTCGGGTTGTTCGAGCATCCCCCAGAAGGACTGGTCGCTCCCCATCCTCCCATGATTCACGGACCGCACCCCGGGTCACTGACCCGATCGAGCTAAATCCGGGGTTCTGGTGCGAACGCGCGGTGAGTGCCTCGGAGCACGCGATGTGGTGCCAGAAGTGGGCCGCTGCCACGGCTGCTGCTCGTCGAAGAGCAGCAGCCGCAAGTGAAGCGAGGGGGTGCGGGTGGCGCACCCCGCGTCCCCGCCGGGTTCGTCGCGGTGGTGGGGGACAACCCGCGGTCACACGACTCCCGTGAGTTGGGTCTGATCGACGTCGTCGCGGCCGTGCGCGGCGCCTGACCGCCTGCACGCGGCGACCCAGCGCAGCCGCCAGCGGGTGATGTCGCCGCCGCAGGCCCGCGCGATCGCGAGAACCGTGTCGAGCCTGGGGAAGCGACGCCCGGTCAGGGCGTCGTGCAACGTGCTGCGGGCGCACCCGGTGCGGCGCGCCAGCTCGCGGTAGGACAAGCCGGCCAGCAGACGCAGCTCGTCCAGGTCGGTGCCGAGCTGGTTCCTGCCCCCTGTGGACATCCGGACTCCTGTGGTGTTCGGTTCCTCCGTTGCCCTCTCCGCGATCAGCCCACCCGCATGGATACCCGGCGGGCGGGAAAAACGCCACAAGTCGATCTTGGTCACCGTTGACGGTGCCGGCCGCTCGCCGCCGCGGCCACGAACCCGAGCATCACCAGCCCGAAGCTCACGAGACCGAGCACGACGGCGATGCCGCCGTGCAGCACCACGGCGCACGCGAGACCGGCCCGGCGCAGCGGGGAGTTTCCGAGCACGCAGACCACGATGGCCGTTTCCAGGACGACCGTTCCCCAGGTGGCCACCCCGATCACGAAACCTGATTGCAGCAGTGGTGCGAGTTCGGAAGTCGTTCCGAAATACGCGTCCTGCATCACATAGTGCAGTGCGGTCCCGTTACGCCATTCCGGTTCCACGAGTTTCGTCCAGACCGCTTGTCCGTACACCACGACCACCTGCGACCGGATCATCCAGTGGGCCACCAGGGCCGAGCCCTTCCGTCATTCGGGTAACGGTGTGTCCGGGCGTCTCCAATGCCAGATCCGGTCGTCGGTCAGACAGAGCGGGATGAGCAGCAGGGTGACGATTCTCGCCACGTTCTCGCCGCCGTTCGGGATGTGGATCGCGGCGGCGAGGCTGAATGTCGCGTACCAGTGCGGAACGCACGTCCAGCGCGGACGGTAGCCGGACGCGGCGAGAACCAGGGCGGCGATCGTCACGACCCGGAAAACCGTCTGGGCGGCGGGAGACGAGCTCGCGCACCACAGCGAAAGCCCTCGCAGCCCGTCGCACCGCGGCCCCGCCGGACCGCCCGGCACGGCGGGGAAGAGGTCGGAGTCCGAGGTGAACACGAGCACGGTCAGCTCCGCCACCGCGACCAGCGACCGGGCGGCACCGAGCAGCGCGGTCCGGTGCTCGAACGCGAGGGCGTGGTCTACCGGGGTGCGCACCGCAGGTCCACGACGGCGATGCGCACGACGTGCCGCACCGGCACCGCACGGCTGGGGCGCTCCACGGTGAACACCGCGGGCCCGCATGGTGTGCCCGGCTTGAAATGGCTGTTCAGCGCCATTCTCGGGGCAGCCGCGATGGCGGCGGCGCAGCCGGACACCTCGGCCGCCGCGCAGTCCTGCCAGTGCGCGTCCGGAACCTGGTCCACCGTCGCGAGCAGGCGGACGAGGTCGGCGTAGCCGGCCCGGTCGAGGCCCCCGAGGTGGTCCCGGTCGCCCGCGGTCCGGGTGATCGGGACGAACGCGCCGCCGCCCGCCTGGTGGTAGGCGACGACGAACTCGCGCTCCGCCGCGTTGGTGAAGAGCCGCATCCCCACCGGCCAGAAGAGCCGGAAGGTCTCCCGCGCGGCGGTGTCGCGCTGCCCGGCGGGCAGCTGGGCGGCGGTGGCGGCGAGGAACAGCAACCCGAGTGCGGCCGCGGTGCAGCTCATGCCTTTCGCGGCACGGGTTCCGGCGTTCATGTCGACGAGCTGCCGCGAATTGTCAGCACTCGGTGGTGCACGGCCCGATTATCAGGGCCGTCTTCTTCTCCGATTCAGTGGGAGCGGTGTCCGACAATGCTCCGGAAATGGTGATGATCGCGATTGCGGCAGCTGCCAGGAGCATGCCGAAGAAGCTGGAACTTCTCATTTTCTTGATCCCCTCGTCGTCGCGCCGGAAACCTCCCCGTCCCCGCCGCTGCGGCAAGGAATATGGCACCCGTTGTCCGGGTCGTCAACTCATGACGGGGTGTGGTCGGTTGATTCCTCTCAGTGATTCCACCTGATGCTGAATCGGTGCAGGGCAACTGGCGTATCTATGGCTCGCGGCGCGCCTCTGAGGAGATAACTGTCGAACTCGCGGCGGTACCCGCTGGTGTCCAACGTCGGGCCCCACTCGTCGTACTCCGAGATGGAAAGCGTGCGGCTGAATGGAATATCGCATCTTGGGCCCGCTGGAGCTGCGGGCCGCCGGACGGCCCGTCGCCCTCGGCGGCGAGCGGCAGCGGAAGCTGCTGGCGCTCCTGCTGCTCGGCACCGGCGCCGTCGTGACCTTCGACAGGCTGGTCGACGAGCTGTGGGACGACCCGCCGCAGACCGCGCGCCGGCAGGTCTGCAACGCGGCCGCCGCGGTGCGCAGGGCCGTGACGCGGGCTGGTGGCCGGCTGACCACCAGCACCCACGGCTACCGCCTCGACCTGCCGGAGGGAGGGCTCGACGCCGACGTGTTCCGGTCACGGGTCCGGGAGGCGGAGGCGCTGGCCGGGCGGGGAGAGCGGGCGCGGGCGGTCGAGCTGTTGCAGAGCGCGCTGGAGCTGTGGCGGGGCCCGGTGCTCGCGGGCCTCGACTCGCCGTCGATCACCGCGGCGGCGCACGGCCTGGCCGAACAGCGGCTGCAGACCGTGGAACGCCTCGCCGGGCTGCGGCTCGAGCTGGGCGAGGTCACCTCGCTGCTGGGACAGCTCACCGGCCTGGTCGCCGAGCACCCGCTGCGGGAGTCGTTGCGCGCCACCCTGATGCGGGCGCTCGACAGGGCCGGTCGCCGCGGCGACGCGCTGGCCGTGTTCGAGCAGGGCCGCCGGGTGCTCGCCGAGGAGCTCGGCACCGACCCCGGCCAGGAGCTGCGGCAGCTGCACGCCGCCCTGCTCGACGACCGGCCGGTCGCCGTGCCCGTTCCCGGGCCGCAGCCGGTAGCCGTCGCACGCCCGCGGTCACCGCTGCCGTTCGACGTCCCGGACTTCACCGGTCGCGAGTCCGAAGTGGACCGTCTGGTCGAGGCCGTTGCCACGAGCCCGGTCGTCACCGTCGAGGGCATGGGCGGCATCGGCAAGACGGCCCTGGCCGTGCACGTGGCGCACCGGTTGCAGGACAGGTTCCCCGACGGGCGCTGCTACGTCGACCTGCGCGGTTTCACGGCGGGCACCGCGCCGATGACCACCGGTGCCGCGCTGGAGGTGCTGCTGCGCCAGGTCGGCGTGCCCGCGCGGGACGTCCCGGTCGACCCCGGCGCGCGCCGCGAGCTGTGGCTCACCGAGGTGGCGCACCGCCGCGTCCTCGTCGTGCTCGACAACGCGGCCGACGCGAGCCAGGTCCGGCCGTTGCTGCCCGGCGGTTCCGGCGCGGCCGTGATCGTGGTGAGCCGCTGCCACCTGATGTCGATCGAGGGTGCCGTCCCGGTGTCGCTCGGTGTCCTGCCCGCCGCCGAGGCGGTGGCGTTGTTCCGCCGCATCGCGGGCGAGGAGCGCACGAACGACGAGCTGGACGCCGTCGGAGAGGTCGTCGAGCTGTGCGGGAGGCTGCCGCTCGCGATCAGGATCGCCGCGTCCCGGTTCCGGCGCAGACCCTGGACGGTCGCGCAGCTCGCCGGCCGGTTGCGCGACCCGCGGCACCGCACCCGCGCGTTCACCGTGGACGACCTCAGCGTCACCGGCGTCCTCGCGCTGTCCTACCACCACCTCGACGATGACCGGCAGGAGCTGTTCCGGCTGCTGTCGCTGGTCCCCGGCGCCGACTTCGACGCGTACGCGGCAGCGGCGCTCGGAGGCGTGGACGTGGCCGGTGCGCAGGACGTGCTGGAGGAGCTGGTCGAGTGCAACCTGCTGATGCAGCGCACGGCCGACCGGTACTGCCTGCACGACCTCGTCCGCGACTGCGCCCGCGACCTCGCGGGCCAGGCGCACTCACCGTCCGAACTGGACGGTGCGCGGCAGCGGCTGTTCGACTACTACCTGCACTTCGCCGACGTACGAGTCCGGAGGTTCCAGCCGGGCCAGCGCGGGTTCGAGCCGGAGCTGAGCCGGACGCCGGAGCTGCCGCCGTCGCGGTCGGAGGAGGAAGACGTCCGCCAGATCCGCGCCGAGTACAAGAACCTGGTGGCGGTGGCGGACTACGCGAGCGAACACGGCTGGCACGCGCACGCGTGGCAGCTGCCGTGCCTGCTCATGCCGTACCTGTCCCGTGCCGGGCAGCGGGCGGGCGTGCTCGAACTGTCCCGCAACGCGTTGGAGGCGGCCAGGACCCTGCGGGACCGGCGCGGGGAGGCCCTGGCGCTCAAGGCGACCGCGTTCGCGTTGCGGGAGGCGGGAAAGCACGGCGAGGTCCGCGAGTTCCTCGACCAGGCCATCGCGATCGGCCGCGAGCTCGGCGACCTGACCGGCGTCATCGGAGGGCTCCGCGAGCTCGGCGCGGTCCAGGGGCAGGCCGGTCTGCTGGAGGAGGCGGCCGCCGCGTTCGCCGAGGCTGCGGCGCTGGCCCGGTCGTCGGGGGACCGCGTGGCCACGACGAACACGATCATCGACCTCGGTGTCATCGACTGCAACCTCGGCCGGTACGCCGAGGCCGACGCGCGGTTCCGGGACGCGCTCGCGATGCACCGCCGCGACGGCCACGTGGGCGGCGAGGTCATCGTGCTGATCAACATCGGCTGGCTGGCGCAGGCGCGCGGCAGGGACGCCGAGGCGGTCGAGGCGCTGGAGAGCGCGGTGCGGCTCAGCCGGGGGATCGGGATGCGGCGGGGCGAGGGGATCGCGCTGGCGTGGCTGGGAGTCGCGTACCGCAGGCTCGGCCGCATCGCGGAGGCGACCGAGATCGGCCGGGAGGCACTGGCGGTGACGCGGCGGATGGACCTGCGCGAACCCAGGGGTGACGCGCTCAACGGGCTGGCCGAGACCTACCTGGCCGGGGGCCGGCTGTCCGAAGCCGAGGACCTGCTCGGGGAGGCCGAGCAGCTCGGGGCGGCGGGGGCGTTGCCGTTGGTGCGGGCCAGAGCGCACGAGGGACTGGCGCACGTCGCGGCACGGCGCGGCGACCACGACTGGGCGCGCACGCACTGGGAACGCGCCGTCGCGCTGTACCCGGCCGGCGTGGTGGACACCGAGAACCCGCTCGCGCACCTGGCCGACCCCGGCGCTCCGTGCCTGCGCTGCTTCTGCGCCCAAGAGGGCCAGCGGGCGCTCGCCGTCGTCGCACCAGCGGTCTGACCTGCGCCGACATCCGTGCATCCGGCGCCGATGCGGCACGGATGCACGGGCCGGGTGCACTGGAGGGGTCAGGTCGTCCGGTGAGGAAGTGGTGCTCGAACATGCGGCAGCCCGCGGTACCCGCAAGGCTGGTGGACCGGCCCGCGCTGAGCGCGGCGCTCGACGCGGCGGCCACCCACGAGGTGGTCGTGGTGAAGGCGGGGGCCGGGTGGGGGAAGACGACGGCGGTCGCGGCCTGGGCGAAGACGCGCCGCGCGTGCTGGTTGACGGTGCCCGGTGCGGACATCTCGCTCGAACGGTTCTCACGGGAGCTGTTGCGCGCCTTGCGGCACCGGCTGCCGCGCCTGCCCGCCGAGCTGGTCACCACCACCGCCGGTGACGCCACGACGGTCGCGGAGCTGGTCCGCGGGCTGCTGGGCGTCCACCTCGACGAGCCCGTCGTGCTCGTGGTCGACGACGCGGGCGTGCTGACGGGCGAAGCGGCGCGACTGGTCGAGGAGCTGTGCCTGGACGGTCCCGCCCTGCTCACCCTCGTGCTGCTCACCCGCGTCGAGCTGGGGTTCGCGGTGCCGGGGGCCGCTGAGATCGACTCGCGGCAGCTCGCGTTCACCGAACGGGAGGTGGCGGCGCTGGCCGGACCCGACGCCGCGATGATCTTGGCGCGCACCGGTGGCCGGCCCGCCGCCGTCGCGCTGTACCGGGAGGCGTTGAGCGGCGGCTGCGCGTTGCCGGGGGAGAGCGGCGACGTGCTGGCACAGCTCTCCGGGAGCGTCCTCGCCGACCAGCCGGAACCGGTGCGGGAGCTGGTGCGCGCCATCGCCGTGCTCGGGTCGGCCCGCACGGAACTGTGCGTCGCGCTCGGGTTCCCCGACGCGCGCGAGACGCTGCCGGAGCTCGCCCGGCGCGGCCTCGTCACGGGTCCTGAGTGGACGGTCGTCGAACCGCTGCGCGAGGCGCTGCTCAGGGAACACGCCGATGACGGTGTGCGGGTCAAGGCCGCGGTGTTCTGCGAACGGACCGGCGCGCACGCGGAGGCGTTGCGGCACCTGGTCGAAGCCGAGAGGTGGGACCTGGTCACCCAGCTGTTGCTGCGGAGGGACGAGCAGATCGTCGCGGGAGGTGACGCGGAAGCGGTTCTCACCGCGCTGGACCGGATGGAGATCGAAGACCCCCGGCTGCACCTCGTCCGCGGTTTCGCGTTGCAGCACAGGGGTGACTGGCTCGCGGCGGTGCACTGCTACGAGCAGGCCACCGGTGAGCTGAGACCGTGCACGTCCTGGCGGATGGGCCAGCTGTACGCGCTCACCGGGCAGACCGGCCGCGCGGTCGAGGTGTTCGAGCGCACGGTGTTCGACGACGTCGTGTCACTGGACGTGGTGCGGCTGCTGTCGCTCGCCACGCACTGGTTCCGCGAGACCGGCCAATGCGAGACCGCGCGGGAACTGGCCGTTCGGTGCGCCGAGGCCGCCCGGCGCTGCGGCGGGCACGCGGCGTTCGCCTGGAGCGACAAGGCGTTCGGGCTGCTTGCCGGGTACGACGGCGACCGGGCCGCCTTCGAACGCCACTACGGCCAGGCGGTCGAGCGGGCGAGACGGGCGGGCAACCGGTTGCTGGAGCTGACGATCCGCACCGAACAGGCGTGGTTCCGCACCGAGACGGGACCGGAGGAGGCACTCGCCGAGGTGGACGAGGTCCTGGTGCTCGGCAGGCAGGCCGGTCTGATCGGGCACGAGCGGGACTGCCGCGGCATCAGGGCGCTGGCGAACGTGCGGCTGGGCCGGTTCGACGCCGCGCTGCGGGACGCCGGGCAGGACCCGCGCACCCTCGTGACGCGGGCCGAGGTGCACCGCCGCCGGGGCGAACCCGGTCAGGCGCAGGCGTTCCTGGACGAGGCGCTGGCCGCGGGTTCCGACCCGCTCGCCGTGGCGACGCTCGCCAGGGTCGTGGCCGGCACCGACCTGGCCACCGCCGGCAAGCTCGCGGACCAGGCCGTCGCCACCAGCGCGGTGCTGCGGTCGCGGGAGGTGCCCGCGCTGCTCGCCCGCGGCTGGGTCGCCGCGCTCGCGGGAGATCGCGAGACGGCACGGGCGGACGCCGCCACCGCGCGGGCGCTCGCCGGACGCCGGGGTGACCGGGCGGGCCTCGCCGACGCGTTGCAGCTCGCGGCGGTCGTCTCGGCCGACCGCGGGGCTCTGCTCGCCGAGGCCGCGGTGGTGTGGCGCGCGGCGGGCGACCCGGTCGGCGCGGCGGCGGCGCAGCTGGCGTCGGCCCGGCTGGACGACACGGACCCGGCGGAACCCGAGAACGTGCTACGGCGTCACGGAGTCCGGACCGATGTACGGATGGCCGACGTGCTCGGCGCGAGCCTGCCGCGCACGGCGCGGATCGTGGTGCGGACCCTCGGCTGGTTCCAGGTCCTGCGGGACGGCATCGCCGTGCCGACGGCGTCGTGGCAGTCGCGGAAGGCGAGGGACCTGCTGAAGGTCCTCGCGGCCCATCGCGGCCGTCCGGTGCCGCGCCCCCGGTTGGTGGACCTGCTGTGGCCGGACGACACCTCGGACCGCACGGCGAACCGGCTGTCCGTGCTGCTGTCGACGTTGAGGACGGTGCTTTCCGTTCCGGGACTGCCCGAGGACGCCGAGCCGCTCGTCGCCGACCGGGACACCGTGTCGCTCGACCTGTCCCTGATTCACCTGGATGTGGCAGTGTTCCTGGACTCGGCGCACCTCGCCCTCGTCGCACATCGCCGTGGCGACCAGGCGGCGGCGTCGTTGCTGACCGCCGCCGACGAGCTGTACGTCGGCGAGTTCCTGGCTGAGCAACCCTATGAGCAGTGGGCGGTGCAGGCACGGGAAGAAGTGCAGGGCCGCTACACGGCAGTGCTGCGCGCACTCGTCCAGCTGGTGCGCGATCCCGACCAGCAGGTGGGGTACCTGATCCGGATGCTGGAGCTCGACCCGTACGACGAAAGCGCGCACGTACGTCTGGTGAAGGCGCTCAGAGCCGCGGGCAGGCACGGTGAAGCTCGCCGGAGGTACCAGGTGTACCTGGAGCAGATGCGTGAGATCGGTGTCCGTCCCGTGGAACCGGACCTCTTCGCCCCCACGGCTGTCCTCAGGGCCGGCTGAGCTTCCGGCACGCAATCAGGGCCACCTCTGTCCACAGAGGTGGCCCTGATTGCGTTGGCGCAGTTGAGGACGGGTGTAAGAGCACGCTCAGGATTCCGGAAGGGTGCGCTCAGGGCCGGTCCCTAACTTGGCTCCCGTGAAGGAAAATGGGGGAAGCGACTGGCTGGTCTGCCCCAGGCCCCGGCCGGACGCGGCGCTGAGGGTGGTGTGCGTGCCGTACGCCGGCGGCGGGCCGTCGGCGTTCTGGGACTGGCCCGGCCTGCTGGGCGACGACGTCGAGCTGTGGTGCGCGGTCCTGCCGGGACGGGAACGGCGGTTCGCCGAACCGGCCCTCACCGACCCGGCGCTCATCGGCGCACCGCTCGCCGCGGCGGTCAGGGCCGAGGTCCGCGCACCGCTGGCGCTGTTCGGCCACAGCATGGGCGGGCTCATCGCGTTCGACGTGACGCGCAGGCTCGGTGACGCGGCCGGGCACCTGTTCGTCTCCGCGGCCAAGGCGCCGCGCCTGCCGTTCGGCGACCAGCCGCACCTGCTCGACGACGCGGGCCTGCTGGCCTGGATGACGCGGCTCGGCGGCGTGCCCGAGGACCTGCTGGCGCACGAGGAGATGCTCGCCCTGCTCCTGCCGACGCTGCGCGCCGACCTCGCCGTGTGCGCCGCGTTCCACGGCACGGACGCCGTCGTCGACGTGCCCATCACCGCGTTCTCCGGCACCGACGACCCGCTCGCGTCCGTCGCGGACGTCGCGGCCTGGCAGCACCACACCACCGCCGGCTTCGACCTCGTGGTCCGGCCGGGCGGGCACTTCTACCTCCAAGACGATCCGGCTGCGGTGACCTCGGTCGTCGCCGCCAGGGAAGGTGTGCAGTGACCGAGCACCGCGCCGCGGCCACCCGCGGTCAGCAGCAGATCTGGCTCTCCGACCAGCTCGCGCCGGACGCCACGTTCAACACCGTGCCGGTGCACGTGGACATCACCGGCGACCTCGACACCGACGCACTTGCCGCCGCGCTCACCGCGGTGGTCGACCGGCACGAGCCGTTGCGCACGAGCTACCACCTCGACGGTACGCAGCTTGTCGCGGAAATCCTTCCGGAGGCGCAGGTTTCCGTTTCCGCACGCGACCTGCGCGACCTCCCGCCCGCCGAACGGTCGGCGCGTGCCGCGGCGCTGGTCGCCGCCGAGCTGGCCCGCCCGATCGACCTCTCGACCGGCCTGCCGGTGCGGGTCCTCCTGCTGCGCCTGGAGGACGACCGCCACCAGCTCGTCCTGCTGGTGCACCACATCGCGATCGACGGCGCGTCGGTCGCGGTGCTCCAGGACGAGCTGCCGCGCTGCTACCGGATGGCGGTGGACGGTGAGGTCGTCGCACTGCCGCGACCGCCGGTCGCCTACCGCGACATCGCCGAGCCGTCCGGGAACGCCGAGCACTGGCGCGAGGCGCTGGCCGACCTGCCCGCACCGCTGGAGCTGCCCACCATCCGCACGCGCCCCGCCCCACCGGACTTCAGCGCCGAGGCCCTGCCCCTGGTCGTGCCGGAAGAGCTCGCCGACGCCGTGCGCCGGGTCGCGAGCACCCACCGGTCGTCGTCGTTCATGGTGCTGCTGACGGCGTTCTCCGTGCTGCTGCACCGGTTGACGGGCTCACCGGACGTCGTGGTCGGTTCGCCCTCCGCCGGTCGTGAGCACGCCGACACGCACGACCTGGTCGGCTACTTCGTGACCATGCTGGCGTTGCGGGTGAAGCTCGGCTGGGACCCGACGTTCAGCGAGGCGATGACCGCCGTGCGCGACACCGTGCTGGACGCGCTGGACCACCGGGACGTGCCGTTCCACGAGGTCTGCGCGGCGCTCGGGCAGACCGGTGACGGCGACCGGCACCCGGTCTTCCAGGTCGTGTTCGCCTCCCCGCCGCCGCTGGCCGGTCCGCTGGCCGCGGGCGGGTGCGTCTTCACGTTCACCCAGGGCACCAGCGACCAGGGGCTCTACGACTTGGAGCTGCAGCTGCCCGACTCCGGATCCGGGGAGATGCGTGGCTGGGTCAAGTTCCGCACCGCGCTGTACGACCGGGCGGACGTCCTCGACCTGACCGAACGGTTCGCCACCGTGCTCGGCCAGCTCACGACGACCCCGGACGCGCGCCTGTCGAACCTGTCGCTGCTCTCCGCCGACGAACGCCGCCGGATCGTCCACGACCTCAACGACAACGCGACGGACTACCCCGTGCGCACGCTGGTCGAGCTGTTCGAGGAGACCGCCGACCGGCACTCCGATGACGTCGCCGTCGAGTTCGGCGCGCAGCGGCTCACCTACGCCGAGCTGGACCAGCGCGCCAACCGGCTCGCCGCCCACCTCGGCACCCTCGGCGTCACGACCGGAACCCCGGTGGGAATCCTGCTGGACCGCGGCGTGCACTGGGTCGTCACCGCGCTGGCCGTGCTCAAGGCCGGAGGCGCCTACCTGCCGCTCGACCCCGGCTACCCGGTCGAGCGCCTGCGGGCGCTGTGCGCCGACGCCTCGGCCGCCGTCGTGGTCACCGACCGTCAGGAGGACCTGGGCGTCGAGCTGGTCGACCTGTCCGCGATGGTCCTCACCTGCCCGGCTGACCGTCCACAACGGACAATCACGGCCGACGACCTCGCGTACGTCATGTACACCTCCGGCTCGACGGGCATGCCGAAGGGCGTGGGCGTCAGCCACCGCAACGTCGTCCGGCTCGTCCGCGACACCGAGTACGTCGAGTTCCGGCCCGGCGACCGGGTCGCGCAGGCGTCCACGACCACGTTCGACGCCGCGACGTTCGAGGTCTGGGGCGCGCTGCTCAACGGCGGCCGGCTCGTCGGCCTGCCCAAGGACGTCGCCCTCGACCCGGTCGCGCTCGGGGAGTGGCTGCGCGCCAACGAGATCGCCACGCTGTTCCTGACCACCTCGGTCGCGATGCACGTGGCCCGCGAGCTGCCCGCCGCGCTGTCCGGGTTGCGGTACTTCGTCTTCGGCGGCGAGCAGCCGGACGCCCACGCCGTCGCCGCCCTGGTCGCCCACCCCGGCGGCCCAGAGCACGTCGTCAACGGCTACGGCCCGACCGAGGCCACGACGTTCGCCTCCAGCCACGAGTGCGAACGCGCGGAAGGCCGGGTTCCGCTCGGCCGCGCGCTGAACAACACCCAGCTGTACGTGCTGGACCAGTACCTGGAGCCGGTCCCGCCGATGGCCGTCGGCGAGCTGTGCATCGGAGGTGACGGCGTCGGCCGCGGGTACGTCGGCAACCCCGCGCTGACGGCGGAGAAGTTCGTGCCGGACCACCTGGGCGGCAAGGAGGGCGCGCGGCTCTACCGGACCGGTGACCTCGCGCGGCTCCTGCCCGACGGCACGTTCGAGTACCTCGGGCGGGCGGACCGGCAGGTCAAGATCCGCGGGTTCCGCATCGAACCGGGCGAGGTCGAGGCGTGCCTGCACGGCTCGGGCCTCGTCCGCCAGGCCGTGGTCGTGCCGCGCGAGGACGCCGCCGGGGACGTGAGCCTGGTCGGGTACGTCGTGCTGGAACGGGCCGGTGCCGGCCAGGTCGAGGAGCTGCTGCGGCACGTGCGCGACGCGCTGCCCGCCTACCTCGTGCCGTCCGCGCTGGTGCCGCTGGAGGCGTTGCCGTTGACGCGCAACGGCAAGCTCGACCTGCGGGCGTTGCCGGACCCGGAGGTCGAGGCCGCGGCACCGGAGGAGCCGCGGACGCCGACCGAGGCCGCCGTGGCGGACCTCTGGCGGCAGGTCCTCGGCGCCGAGCCGGTCGGGCGGGACGCCAACTTCTTCGACCTGGGCGGGCACTCGCTCAAGGCCGCCCGGATCCTCTCGCGCATCGAGAACGACCTCGGCGTCCGGCTGCCGATGCGGTCGCTCTTCGACCACCCGACCGTGGCCGGCATCGCGACCGAGGTCGACCGGCTGCGTGACGCCACACCCGTGTCCGCGGGCGCGATCCGGGCAGGGGCCAGGTCCTCGCTCTCCGTCGCCGACCTGCTCGACCTGTGAGAAGGGGAAAAATCGTGCAGGACGTGTTGCGGCGCTTGCGAGCGCTGGACCAGGAGAAGCGCGCGGCCGTGTTCGCGCGGATCGCCGAACACGGCGAGGACTTCAACGTGCACCCGGTGTCGCCGGGCCAGCGGCGGCTGTGGCTGCTGGACCAGCTGCACCCCGGCAGCCCCGTCTACAACGTGCCGTACGCCTTCCGGCTGCGCGGCCCCGTGGACGCGGGGGCGTTGTCGGCCGCGCTGGTGGAGCTCGGCCTGCGGCACGAGGTGCTGCGGACGGTGTTCCTGGACCTCGATGGCGACCCGCGTCAGGTGATCCTGCCGGAGCCGCAGTTCTCACTGGTGGTGACGCACGCCGACGTCACTGATCGGGACGCTTACGCGGTTTCCCGGGCCGCCGAGGCGGCGCGGGAGCCGTTCGATCTCGCCGATGGACCGTTGCTGCGCGCGGAACTCGTCGTCTTCGACCCCACGGACTCGTTGCTGCTGATCTCGATGCACCACATCGTGTGCGACGGGTGGAGCACGCAGCTGCTGTTCTCGGAGCTGAGCACCGTCTACTCCGGACAGCACCTCGGCCCGGCACCCGCGCAGTACCTCGACTTCAGCCGCTGGCAGGCGGAGTGGCTCGACGGGCAGGAGAGCGCCGAACAGCTCGGCTACTGGACCCGGCAGCTCGCCGGGATCCCGCCCGTGCTCGGACTGCCGACGGACCGCCCGCGTCCGGCCGTGATGCGGATGTGCGGCGGCGCCGTCGAGTTCGCCTGGCCCGCGTCGCTCAAGGAGCGGCTCGACGAGTTCTGCCTGGCCGAGCGCGTCACGCCGTTCATGGTTCTCGTGACCGCGTGGAACGTCCTGCTGCACCGCTACTCCGGCGCGGACGACGTCGTCGTCGGCACGAACGTCGGCGCCCGCAGGGTCGAGATCGAGGACGCGGCAGGCTTCTTCGTCAACACCGTCGCCCTCCGCACGAAGATCGACCCGGCGGTGAGCTTCCGGGAGCTGCTGCACCAAGTCCGCGACACGACCCTGGCCGCCCAGCAGCACCAGGACCTGCCGTTCGAACGGGTCGTCGAGGCGCTCGCACCGCCGCGCAGCACCGCGCACCAGCCGGTCGTGCAGACCGTCGTCGGCATGGAGGACGGCCAGCACTCGCTGCTCTCGCTCCCCGGCGTGGACGTGCGGCGCGTCCCCGCGCACTCGGGCACCGCCAAGTGGGACCTGGAACTGGGCGTCACCTCCACCGAGGGCGGCATCACCGGGCTGCTGGAGTACGACAGCGACCTGTACGACCGGGAGACCGCCAGCCGCCTGCTCGGCCACCTGGAGGTGCTGCTGACCGCAGGGCTCGCTGACCCGTCGTGCTCGGTGGGCCGGCTGCCGCTGCTCACCTCGGCCGAGCGGGTGCGGCTGCTGGACGAGTGGAACCCGCACGCCGAGGCACGGCTGGACGGCGTGCTGGTGCACGAGCTGACCGAGGCGTCCGCCGACCGCACACCCGACGCCGTGGCACTCGTGTTCGAGGACCAGGAGCTGACCTACCGGGAGCTGGACGAGCGGGCGAACCGGCTCGCGCACCTGCTCCGCTCGCGTGGCATCGGGCGCGGTGACCTCGTCGGCATCAGCCTGCCGCGCTCGCTCGACCTCGTGGTGGCACAACAGGCCGTGCTCAAGTCGGGCGCCGCGTACGTGCCGCTGGACCCTGAGTACCCGGCAGACCGGCTCGCGTACATGGTGTCCGACTCGGGGCTGCGGCTGGTCGTGACGCTGGACCGGTTCGCGGCACGGTTCCCCGGCGCCGACGCGTTGCCGCTGGACGAGACCGACCTGTCCGGCCTGCCCGCCGACCGTCCACACCGGACGATCGAGCCGGACGACCTGGCGTACGTCATCTACACGTCCGGCTCCACCGGCAAGCCGAAAGGCGCCATGCTGCCGCACCGGGGCGTGGCGAACCTCGCGGACGAGCTCGCGCGGATGCTCGGCATCGGGCCGGGCAACCGGATGCTGCAGTTCGCGTCGTTCAGCTTCGACGTGTCGGTGGCCGACATCATGGTCACGCTGAGCGCGGGCGCGACCGTCGTCCTGGCGGCGCAGCACGACCTGCAACCCGGCCCCGACCTCGCCCGCACGATCAACTCCCAGCGCGTCGACGTGGCGTGCCTGCCGCCGACCGTGCTGCGGCTGACCGACCCCGCGCTGGTGCCCGGCCTGCGCACGCTGATGGCGGGCGGCGAGGCGTGCCCGGACGAGGTCGCGGCGGCGTGGGCACCCGGTCGCCGGTTCATCAACATCTACGGCCCGACCGAGGCGAGCATCTGGATCACGTCGACGGAGTGCGACGGGACCGAGAGCCCGCTGCCGATCGGCCGGCCGATCAGGGGCAACACCGCGTACGTCCTCGACGAGCACCGCGAGCCGCTGCCCGCCGGCATCCCCGGTGAGCTGCACCTCGGCGGAGTGCAGGTCGCCCGCGGCTACCTCGACCGGCCGGAGCTGACCGCGGAACGGTTCGTGCCGAACCCGTTCGGTGCGGGGCGTCTGTACCGCACCGGTGACCTCGCGCGGTTCCTGCCGGACGGGCGGATCGAGTTCCTGCGCCGCCTGGACGACCAGATCAAGCTGCGCGGGTACCGGATCGAGCTCGGCGAGATCCAGACCGCGGTGGCCCAGCACCCGTCGGTGCGGGCGGCCGTCGTCATCGCCCGCGAGGACGTGCCCGGCGACGTGCGGCTGGTCGCCTACGCGGTGGCCGGGCAGGGGCACCGGATCGACCCGGCCGAGCTGCGCGCACACGTGCGGCGCGGGTTGCCGGAGTACATGGTGCCGTCGGCGTTTGTCGAGGTGCCGACGATCCCGCGCAACCCCAACGGCAAGCTCGACCGCCGCGCGCTGCCCGCGCCGGAGTCGGTGCGCACCGAACGGGTCGTGGTGCCGATCGGCAACCGGACCGAGCGCGCGATCTCGGACGTCTGGCGCGAGGTCCTGCGGACGGACCGGGTCGGCGCCGACGACAACTTCTTCGACCTGGGCGGCAACTCCGTGCTCCTGGTCAAGGCCCGCAGCCGGCTCGCGGAGGTGTTCGAGCGGGAGGTGCCGACGGTCATGTTGTTCACCTACCCGACCGTCCGCGCGCTGGCTGCCCACTTCGACGGGACCGGCACGACCGCGTCCCGCGCGTCCGGCGGCAGGGGAGCCCTGCTCGCCAGGGGGAGGAAGGCATGACCGGGTACACCGGGTTCGAGATCGCCGTCGTCGGACTGGCGGGCCGGTTCCCCGGAGCGTCCGATGTGGACGCTTTCTGGGCGAACGTGCTCGCAGGCGAGGTGGGCGTCCGCCGGTTCACCGACGAGGAGCTGGACGCCGCCGGCGTACCGGAGCATCGCCGTGCCGAACCGGGTTTCGTGCCGATGGGCGGGGCGCTGGACGGCATCGAGCACTTCGACGCCAAGCTGTTCGGCTACAGCCCGCGTGACGCGGCGGTGCTCGACCCGCAGCACCGGGTGTTCCTGGAGTGCGCCTGGCACGCGCTGGAACACGCCGGGCGCCTCGGCGACGGGGAAGGCGTCGGCGTCTACGCATCGGCGAGCATCAACACCTACCTGCTGCGGCACCTGCTGGGCAACCCGGCCGTGCCGGGCGGGTTGCAGCCGCTCGACCTCATGCTGGCCAACGACAAGGACACGCTCGCCAGCCGCGTCTCCTACCACCTCGACCTCACCGGACCCGCGATCACCGTGCAGACGGCCTGTTCGTCGTCGCTGGTGACGATCCACGTGGCGTGCCAGGCGCTGCTCGGCCGCGACTGCGACACCGCGCTCGCCGGTGGTGTGTCGATCAGGCCGCCGGTCCACGAGGGCTACGAGCACACCGAGGGCGGAATCCTCGCCGCGGACGGCCGCTGCCTGCCGTTCGACGCCGACGCGCACGGAGTGGTGGCGGGCAACGGTGTCGCCGCCGTGGTGCTGCGCCGCTTGGAGGACGCACTGGCCGACGGTGACACGATCCACGCCGTCATCAAGGGCACGGCCGTCAACAACGACGGCGCGGGCAAGGTCGGCTTCACCGCGCCCAGCGTCACCGGTCAGGCACGGGTGATCAGGGCGGCGCACGAACTGTCCGAAGTGGACCCGTCGACCATCGGGTACGTCGAGGCGCACGGCACCGCCACCCCGCTCGGCGACCCGATCGAGGTGGCCGCGCTGACCCGGGCGTTCGATCCCGCACCCGCGTCGTGCGCGCTGGGGTCGGTCAAGGCGCTGATCGGGCACCTGGACGCGGCGGCCGGTGTCGCCGGGTTCGTGAAGGCCGCGTTCGCCGTCCGCGACGGCGTGGTGCCGCCGAGCCCGTACTTCACCACGCCCAACCCGGAGACGGGGCTGGAGCACAGCCCGTTCTTCGTCAACCGCGAGGCGCTGCCGTGGCCGTCGCCGCGCAGGGCCGGGGTGAGCGGGTTCGGCATGGGCGGTACGAACGCCCACGCGGTGCTGGAGGAGCCACCCTCACCCGAGCCGATGGGACCGGCGCGCTCCCGGCAGCTGCTGGTGCTGTCGGCCGCGACCGAGCAGGCGCTGGAGGAAAGCCGACGCCTGCTCGCCGAGCACCTCGCCGGGGACGGCCCGGAGCTCGCGGACGTCGCGCACACGCTCCGGGTCGGCCGCCGCGCGTTGCGGCACCGGCTGGCCGTCGTGGCGGGCGACCGTTCCTCGGCCGGTGAGGCACTGGCCGGGGCGTGGACCGGGGCTGGGGAACGCGGTGACGTCGTGTTCCTGTTCCCCGGCCAGGGTTCCCAGTACGCCGGCATGGCCGCACAGCTCGCCGAGGAGGAACCGGTGTTCCGCGCGGTGCTGGACGAGTGCGACGCGCTGCTGCCGTTCGACCTGCACGAGGTCCTCGGTGACGAGGAGCGGCTGGCGCGCACCAGGTTCACCCAGCCCGCGCTGTTCGCCGTCGAGTACGCGCTCGCGAAGCTGTGGGAGCACTGGGGTGTCCGCCCGTCCGCCATGCTCGGGCACAGCGTCGGCGAGTACGTGGCCGCCTGCCTGGCCGGGGTGTTCTCGCTGCGGGACGCCCTGACCCTGGTGACGGCACGCGGTGAGCTGATGGACGCGCTGCCCGCCGGGGCGATGCTGTCGGTGCCGCTGGGCGCCGACGAGCTGGAGCTGCCCGGCGACGTGTGCCTGGCCGCAGCCAACGCACCGAAGCTGAGCACGGTCGCCGGCACGTTCGAGGCGATCGACCGGTTCGCCGCGACGCTCAGCGTCACGAGCCGCCGCCTGCGCACCTCGCACGCCTTCCACTCGTCGATGATCGACCCGATGCTGGCCGAGTTCGCCGCACGAGTGCGGGCGGTCGAGCTGCGGGAGCCGGTGCTCCCGTTCGTCTCCAACGTGTCCGGCACGTGGATCACGGCGCCGGAGGCGACCGACCCCGGCTACTGGGTCCGGCACGCGCGGGAAGCCGTGCGGTTCAGCGAAGGTCTTCGCACGGCACTGGCCGGTGGACCGGTCACCCTGCTGGAGGCCGGTCCCGGAAACGTGCTGACCACCTTGGCGCGTCAGCACGACCTCGCGAGCGGGGGACACGCGGCGCTCGGGTCGTTGCGCCACCCGCGGGAGGACAAGCACGACCTCGACACCGTGCTCGCCGCGCTGGGCAGGCTGTGGATCGCCGGTGCGCCGGTCGACCTCGCCGCCGTCACCTCGGACGAACGGCGCCGCCGCGTCCCGTTGCCCCGGTACCCGTTCGAGAAGGCCCGGCACTGGATCGACCTGCCCGGCACCAAGGCCGTGGCACAGGTCGAGGCCCAGCCCGTCGCCGTCAAGGCCGAAGCCGTGGCCGAGGGCGACCTGGCCGTGGTCACGGGAATCTGGCAGGAGCTGCTCGGCGTCGCGCGCATCGGCCCGCACGACGACTACTTCGAGCTGGGCGGGCATTCGTTGCTGGCCACCCAGATCCTCGCGCGGATCACCGCCGACCTCGGGGTCGCGCTGCCCGCCGGAGCGATCTTCGAAGCGCCGACCCCGGCGAAGCTCGTCGCGCTGCTCGACCGCACGCGTGCCCAGCGGCCGGACGAGGACGACGAGTTCGCCCGGCTGCTCGCCGAGATCCGCGACATGTCACCGGAACAGCTGCGGGCCGAACTGGACCGCGAGCGGGACGCCCAGGAGATCTCCCAGTCATGACGGACAACCTGACCAGCTCACTCACCGAGGAACAGCGGCAGCTGCTCGCGTTGCGGCTGCGCAACGCCGACCGCTCGCAGCCCGTGTCGTTCACCCAGGAACAGCTCTGGTTCCTCGACCGCCTCGACCCCGGCAACCCCGCCTACGCGATCCCGTTCGGCCTGCGGCTGACCGGGCCGCTCGACCGCACCGCCCTCGAACTGGCCGTCGGCCGGGTCGTGGACCGCCATTCCGCCTTGCGCACCACGTTCTTCGAACGCGACGGCGAGCTGCGGCAACGGGTCCACGACACGGTGCCGATCGCGATCGGCGTCACCGACCTGTCGGGGAACCCGGACAGGGCGGACGAGGTCGCACTGGAGCACGCGCGGCACGTGTTCGACCTGAGCAACGGCCCGCTGGTGGCGTTCCGGCTCGTCGTCCTCGGCGAGGAAGAGCACCTGCTCCTCGTGACCGCGCACCACATCGTGTTCGACGCGGCGTCGGCCGACGTGTTCAGCGCCGACCTCGCCGCGTTCTACGGCGGCGAGGCGCTGCCCGAGCTGACGACGACGTTCGGCCGGCACGCGGCGGCGGAACGGCGCAGGCTCACCCCCGAGGTGATGGACGGGCACCTGGCCTACTGGCGGGACAAGCTCGCCGGCAGCCCGGCCCGTTCGACCGTGCCGTCCGACCTGCCCCGCCCCGCCGTGCAGACGCACACCGGCGGACGTCGTCACTTCGTCGTCCCGGCCGGCCTGACCGAGCGGCTCGCGGCGAAGGCCCGTGCCCTCGGCGTGTCGCTGAACGCCGTGGTGCTCAGCGGGTTCGCCGCCCTGATCGGCCAGGAACGCGTGCTGCTCGGCATGCCGGTGAGCGGCAGGGGCCGTCCCGAGCTGGAGCGCATGGTCGGCTCGCTGGCGAACATGCTGGTGCTGCGGGTCGACCTGGACGGCGACGTGAACGACGTCGTCCGCGGCACCCACCGCGCGATCAGCGAGGCGTACAGCCACCAGGACGCGCCCTACGCACGGGTCGTGGAGGCGGTCGACCCGCCGCGCGACCCGAGCCGGAACCCGCTGTTCCAGGCCATGCTCAGCCTCACCGAGGCCCCCGCGGCACGGGTGGCGCGCGGCGTCGAGTTCAGCCCGTTCGAGGTCGACAACGGCCTGACGGACTTCGACCTGTTCGTGGTGCTGTCCCGAGTGGACGGTGAGCTGCGCGGGGTGCTCGGCTACAACGCCGACCTGTACCTGGAGGAGACGGTCGCCGAGCTGGGTGAGCGGTTCCTCGCCGTTCTCACCGACCTGGTGGCGGACCGGCCGTTGCGGCGCAGGGACCGGATCTCCGTCGCGGCCACCTTCACCGCCGACCCGCTGCGCGAGCCGCTGGACGTGCTCCACGGCGTGCTGCGCCTGCCGGTCGACGTCGAGCTGGCACCGTACGGGCAGACCGTCCAGCACCTGCTGCGCGGCGACGACGGTCGGCTCGCCGACGTCGTGCTGCTGCGCTGGGAAGACTGGCTGCGGCACGGTGACGCCGTCGAGGCGTCCTGGCGGGAGCTGGAGACCGCGGTCGAGGCGTACCGGCAGCAGTCCTCGGCGCCGCTGTACCTGGTCGTGTGCCCGTCCGAGAAGCCGTTCGGGCACCTGGACGACCGGCTCGCGGTGCTCGCGGACCAGACCGAGGGCGTGCACGCCGTGTGGTTCGCGGACTGGGCACAGACGCTGCCGGTCGGCACCGCGTTCGACCCGCAGGCCGACAAGCTCGGGCACGTCCCGTACACGCCCGAGATGTTCGCCGCGCTGGCGATCCTGCTGACCCGCGCCCTGCACCCGTCCACCGGGCGCCTGCACCTGCTGGACACCGCGCTGGGTGACCCGGCGTCGCTGGCCTCCCGTGCCGCGCCTTCCGTCAGGGCCGTCGCGGTGGACACCCCGCCCGTCGCGCCGCGCACCCCGACCGAAGAGCGGCTCGCCGCCGTGTGGCGCGAGGTGCTGAAGGTCGAGGAGGTCGGTGTCACGCACGACTTCTTCGCGCTCGGCGGCCACTCGCTGCTGGCGACGCAGCTGTTGTCCAAGGTGTTCGCGGAGTTCGGCGTCGACGTGTCGTTGCACGCCCTGTTCACCCACCCGACCGTCGAAGCGCTGGCCGAGCTCGTCGAGGAGCCCCGGGAGACCGGGCGTCCGCTGTCGCCGGTGTCGCGCTCCCAGGCCCTCGAACTCTCGGCGATCCAGCAGCGCATGTGGGCCGCGACGCAGCTCGATCCCGCCACGACCCGGATGAACACGACGTTCGCGGTGGCGTTGCGCGGCGCACTGGACGTCCCGGCGCTTCGGTCTGCGGTGGCGGAAGTGGTGCGCAGGCACGAGATTCTGCGCACGACGTTCACCGAGCAGGACGGACGGCCGGTCATGGTCGTGCACCCGTCGCTCGGCTGCTGGCTGCCCGAAGCCGAGGGCACGCCGGAGGAGTTCCTGCGAGAGCACACCAACCACGTCTACGACCTGGAGAACGGCCCGCTGCTGCGTGTCCGGCTCGTTCGTACAGGTGTGGACGAGCACCACTTGCTGCTCGGCATGCACCACATCGTCTGCGACAACACGTCCTGGGGCGTGCTGCTCGCGGAGCTGTCCGCCTGTTACAGCGGGGGCGAGCTGCCCGAGTTGGAGGTGCAGTACGCGGACTACGCGGCGTGGCAACAAGACCTGCTCACGGACGACGCACTCGCGCCCCACCTCGACCACTGGCGTACGTACCTCGCCGGTGCGCCCTCACAGCTCGAACTGCCGGCGGAACGCCCCGAGCGCAACGAGACCAGACGCATCTCGTCCGCGGTGCCGGACCGGGTCGCGGACGCGGTGAAGGACCTGGCCCGTGCCGAGGGCAGCACGCCGTTCGCCACACTGCTCGCCGCGTACGCGGTGGTGTTGTACCGGCGCAGCGCCCAACCGGACGTGGTGCTGAGCGTGCCGCAGCAAGGCAGGCCGCGCCCGGAGGTCGAGCACCTGGTCGGCTGCTTCACCGACCTGTTGCCGATCCGTGTCGACCTGGGCGGGCGGATCACGTTCCGGCAGGCGCTGCAACGGGTGCACCGCGCGATGGTGGACGGCTACCGGCACGCCGACGTGCCGTTCTCCAGCGTCGCGCACGTGCTGCCACGGCAGAAGGGGCGGCACCCGGTCTACCAGTGCGCGTTCAACTACGCGGACCTGCCGGAGGAGGCCCTGTCGTGGCCCGGCCTCGCGGTGGAACCGCTGGAGGTGCCGGTCACCAGCCTCGACTTCGACCTGTTCCTCACCCTGACCACCGAGCACGGCGAGCTGGCTACGACGCTGGAGTACAGCGCCGACCTGCTGACCCCGGGCGGCGCCACCGAGCTGCTGGACGGCTTCGTCGCGCAGCTTGGCGAGCTGGTGGGGGAACCGGACGCCCAGATCGTCGTCGCGCAGTCCGTTGTGGACGGACAGTCGCTGAGTGTCATCTCGTCCCGCCCCGCCGACGCCGTGCTGGACGTGGTGTCGGACTGGTCGGCGAAGCTCGGCCACCCGCTCACCCTGCGCACCACACCGCCCGGCCAGGTCCTGCGCCCGTTGCTGGACCCGGCAGCCGGCCTGGACGGGGAGACGACCGCGCTGGTGCTGCGCTGGGAGGACCTGTTCGAGGGCGGCGTCGCCGGGTTCGAGCTCGCGTTCGCCCGGCTGTGCACCGCGATCGAACGGTGGACGGACCGCACGGGTGCGGCGCTGACGGTACTGGCGACGTCGGAGCGTTCGGACGTGCCGTGGCCCGGCGTGTTCGGCCACGCCGCCGACCGCCTGGCCAGCCGGTTCCCCTCGGTGTCCGTCGTCGACCTGCTGACGGCCACCGGTGAGCAGGACGTCGTGCTGGGCACCGCACTGGCCCGGCTGGCGCTCGGCGAACTGCCCGAAGAGCCACAGCACCGGACGGAAGCTCCGCGCACCGAGGAAGAACGCGCGCTCGCGGCCGTGTGGCAGGACGTGCTGAAGGTCTCGGAGGTTGGCGTCCACGACGACTTCTTCGAGCTGGGTGGCGACTCGATGACCGCGATCCAGGTGGTGTGGCTCGCGAACCAGGCGGGGATCAAGTTCACGCCCGCGCAGCTCACGGCCAAGCGCACGGTCGCGGAGCTGCTGCGGGTGCCGATGACCGAGGAACAGCAAGCGCTTGCGGCCGTGTGGTGCGAGGTGCTGAAGCTGGACGAGGTCGGCCCGCACGACGACTTCTTCGAGCTGGGTGGCGACTCCATGACCGCGATCCAGGTGGTGTGGCTCGCGAACCAGGCGGGCATCAAGTTCACCCCGGCCCAGCTCACCGCCAAGCGCACGATCGCCGAACTGTGCGCGGCGACCGCGCCGCAGCAGGTCGCCGACCAGGGGCCGGTCGAGGGCGACTTCCCGGCCACCGGCGCCCAGCGCTGGTTCTTCGAGGCACTGGCCACGTCGATGGCCTCGCCCTCGCACTTCAACCACCCCTACTACCTCGAACTGCGCGTCCCGGCCACCCCCGAGCAGCTGGAGCAGGCCACGAACGCGCTCGTCGCCCACCACGACGGGCTGCGGCTCCGGTTCCGCCGGGAGGGCATCGACTGGTACGCCACGCACGGCCCGGTCGAGGGTGCGATGCCGTTCGTCTCGTTCGACGTCTCCGGTGCCGCCGACCGCGAGCAGGCCATCGAGAACCACCTCGGCGAGGTGCACCCCACGCTCGACCTCGAACGCGGCCCGCTGGCCAAGGTCGTCCACTTCGGACTCGGCGGGCACGGCCCCGACCGCGTGATGGTCATCTGCCACCACCTGGTCACCGACGGCGTCTCGCGCAGCCTGGTTCTGGAGGACTTCCAGAACGCGCTGCGCCAGGTGCTCGCCGGGCAGCCGGTCGACCTGGGCGCGAAGACCACGTCGTTCAAGGACTGGGCGCTCGTGGTCGACGAGTACGCCCGCAGCCCGCGACCGCTGGCGGAGCTGGAGTACTGGGAACGCCAGGCCCCCGGAGCCGAGGAGATCACCCCGGACCTCCCCGGCGTCAACACGTTCGGCGTCATGAAGGACATCCACACCACGATCGACGCCGAGACGACGTCACGGCTGCGCGAGCTGGCCAAGGCGCACCAGGTCGGGGTGAGCGACCTGTTGGTCTGGGCGTCCGTCCGGATGGCGGCCGAACGGCATGGCAGTCGCGAGTGGACGATCGCCACCACCGGCCACGGCCGGGAGGCGCTGGCGGACGGGCTCGACCTGTCCAGGACCGTCGGCTGGTTCCAGGTCATGTACCCGGTCCGGCTCACCCTGCCCGAGGGCGCCGACACCGACGCGGTCGTGTCGCTCGCGCGGCAGCTGGGGCAGGTGCCGGTCAACGGTCTCGGCTACGGCCTGCTCCGCTACAACCACCCGGACCCGGCCGTGCGGCAGCGGCTGGAGACGCCGAACCCGCAGCTGACCGTCAACTACGCGGGCGCGTTCGGGTTCACCGACCTCTCCAGCGCCGACGAGCTGTTCGGCCTCTGCCAGGAGGAGCTGGGCGTGCTCCAGGACCCCGGCACCGTCTGGCCCGGCCGGATCGACGTCGTCGGGTCGCTCGTCGGCGGCCGGATCCGCGTCGAGATGAACTACGGCACCGAGATGTACCTGCCCGAGACCGCGCACCGGATGCTCGGCCGGATCGAAGAGCTGCTCCGCCGGCTCGTGGACAAGAACAGGACGGCATGATGGCCAAGCCTTCGGGATTCGGCGCTTTCACGATCATGTGGGCGGGACAGCTGCTGTCCGCCCTCGGCACCCGTATGACGAACTTCGCGCTCAGCATCTGGGTGTGGCAGCACACCGGTTCGGCCACGGCGATGGCGCTGATGATGTTCTGCGGCTTCGGCTCGACCGTGCTGTTCAGCCCGCTGGCCGGCAGCCTGGTCGACCGGCTCAGCCGCAAGGTCTCGATCATCATCAGCGAGATCGGCTCGATCGCCGTCACGTTCATCCTGCTGGCGCTGTTCCTCGCGGACTCGACCCAGCTCTGGCACCTCTACCTGGTCAACGTGCTGACCGGCGCGCTGCTCGCGATCCAGGGGCCGGCGATCGGCGCGACCATCGCGCTGATGATGGAGCGCGGGAAGTTCCTGCGGGCCAACGCGATGATGTGGTCCGTCAAGAGCCTCCCGGTGATCTTCGCTCCGGCACTGGCCGCCACGTTGCTCAGCCTGACCGGCATCGAGGCGATCCTGCTGCTCGACGGCCTCACCTACGTGGCCGCCATCGTCACCGTGCTCGTCGTGCACATCCCGCGAGTGCCCGGTGGAGACCGGGAGAAGAGCAGCTTCTGGCAGGACTGCGTCTTCGGCTTCCGCTACATCGTCGAGCGGCCACCGCTGCTCGCCGTGCAGGTCGTGCTGTTCTCCATCAGTCTCCTGGCCGCGTTCGCGTGGGCGTTGATCGTGCCGCTGGTGCTCGCCCGCACGATGGGCGACGAGGGAACGCTCGGCCTGGTGCAGAGCATCGGCGCGGTCGGCGGTGTCCTGGGTGGCACGATGCTGGCCTTCATGCGGCCGCCGCGGCGCAAGATGCTGGTGGTCCTCGGCGCGATCCTGGTGTTCAGCATCGTCGGCCGCATCCTCTACGGCGTCGGTGACGGCCTGATCGCGTGGGCCGCGGCGATGTTCTTCGTGGAGCTGACCATCCCGTTCATCGACGGCCTGGCGCAGACGATTTGGCAGGAGAAGGTCGACCCGGCCGTGCAGGGCCGCGTCTTCGCCGCCCGCAACTTCTTCGAGAACCTCTCGGTCCCGATCGGCTTCGCCGCCGCCGGCCCGCTGGTGGACAAGGTGCTGGAACCCGCCATGCGTGGCGACACGGCGCTCGCGGACGCGTTCGGCTGGCTCGTCGGCACGGGACCGGGATCGGGCATCGGCCTGCTGTTCGTGGCCGTCGGTGTGCTCGGCGCGGGTGTCGGCGTCGCGGGTCTGCTGAGCCGCAACGTCCGCGAGGTCGAGACCCTCGTGCCCGACCATGAGCCGGAGCCCGGACCGCTTGACCGCCAGCCCGCGCTGGCCGACTGACAGTGAAGGGGGAGATCTTCATGACGCACCGAGTCGTGGTGAACGACGAGGAGCAGTACGCGCTCTGGCCCGCCCGCAAGAACAACGCGCCCGGCTGGCGCGACACCGGGTTCGGCGGCACCAAGGAGGAGTGCCTCGCGCACATTGGTCGCGTGTGGACGGACATGCGCCCGCTCAGCCTGAGAGGACGGTCATGACCTTCACGGAGGTGGTGGCGGGCGCGCTGGACGTCGATCCGGCGCACGTCACCGACGAGGCGGGGCAGGACACGCTGCCGAGCTGGACGAGCATGCGGCACATCCAGCTGATCGTGATGCTGGAGGAGACCTACGGCCTGTCCTTCGACTACGAGGAGATCGCCGGAGCGCGGACCGTCCGCGACGTTCGCGGCGTGTTGCGGGCCAAGGGGGTCGACGTCTGATGGACGCACGCATCCGCTGGCAGGAGATCGCCAGGGAAAGCGCCGAGCCCGTGGTGCGAGTGGGGCTGCTGGCGAGCTACACGATCGACCCGCTGATCCCGTACGTGGGCGTGGCGTTGCACGAAGCCGGGTTGCCGGTCTCCTTCACCGCGGGGCCGTTCAACCAGATCGTGCAGCAGTGCCTGGACGACACGTCGGTGATGGCGGCCGCGCGGCCGGACGTGCTGGTGGTGGCGCCCCGGTTCGAGGAGCTGGGCGAGGAGTTGGACACCGCGGTCGACGCGGCCTGCGCAGCGGCCCGGCGCTGGGGCTCGTTCCTGGTCGTCGTGCTGCCCGCCGTGCCGGAGGACCGGCCGTTCGGGCACCTCGACGACGGCCGCGCCGCCGGGGTGGCCGCCACGGCGCACGAGGTGCGGGAGCCGATCCGGGCGGAGCTGGCCGGACGGCCGGACGCCTGGGTGGTCGACGCCGAACAGGCTGTCCGCGCGGTCGGCACGGACAAGGCCCACCACGCCGTCATGTTCAAGTTCGCCAAGATCCCGTACACCGAGGCCGTGTTCGCCGAGCTGGGCGCGCGGGTGGCCGGTGTGCTGCGGGCGGTCTACGGCGTGACGCCCCGCGTTGTCGTGGTGGATCGGGACGGGTCGGACGAACCGGTGAGGTGGCTGCGTGAGTCCGGTGCCCGGCTGGAGTTCCGGGACGGGCAGGAGGACGTCGCTGCGGTGGCGGAACGCGCCGGGGTGCCGGCGGGGGCCGCCGTGCTGCTGCGGCTGGGCACCAAGCCGGAGGCGTGGCGGGACGAACTGGTGCGGTCAGGGCTGCTGGACCGCCTGCCGCCCCCGCAGGCCGCACCACGGCGCGCCGGGCGCACCACCACCCGGCCCGCGCTGTCGCTCGTCGACTTCATCGGCGGGCTGGACGTCGAGGTCGCCGTCGCGCCGGTGACGCCCGACTCGGCCGCCAAGGTGGCCGAGGTCGTGGCCAGGGCCAAGGACTTCACGCTCGGCACCGGAGAGCTCGACCTGACCGGGGACCGCGAGGTGTTCGCGGTCAGCGTGCGCGACAAGTTCGGCGACTACGGCATCAGCGGCGCCGTCGGGATCAGCGCGGAGGGCGTCGTGGACGTCTTCTCGCTGTCCTGCGTCGTGCTCGGCAAGGGCGTGGAGGACTCCGTCCTCCAGTGGGTGCGCGACGAGCACGGCGACATCGCCTTCCGGCACCGCCGCACCCCGCACAACCAGATCACCGCCGGGTTCCTCGCGGACGCCGGAGCGAGAGTCGAGGAGATCGCATGACCGTCCACTTCGGAGTGGTGTCGCTCGGGCACGTGCTCGGCGACCCCGTCGACGTCGCCACCGCGGCCCCCGACTACACCGCCGACGTCGACCGCGTGCTGGGCTGGGGCTACCGCACGTTCCACCGGGCCCCCGACGGCGTCGGCCTGACCGACCTCGCCGCCGAGGCCGGTGCCAAGGCGCTCGGCGACGCGGGCGTGCAGCCGCACGAGGTCGACCTGCTCGTGCTGGCCATGTCCGACCTGTCCGAGCACCTCTACTGGGACGCGGCGGGCGCCACCCAGGCCAAGATCGGCGCCCGCGGCTCGGAGAACGTGCTGCTGACCCAGGCGTGCGGCGGGGGAGTGGCCGCGTTCGACGTCGTCGCGGGCAAGTTCGCCACCCACCCGGACTACCGCACCGCGCTCGTCATCGGCGCCAACCGGGTGTGCGAGCCTTACTGGAACCGCATGGAGATCAACACCAGCATCTTCTCCGACGGCGCCGCGGCGGCCGTGGTGCGGCGCGACCACCCGCGCAACCGGTGGCTGACCACCGAGATCATCAGCGACGGCCGGTACGCCGACTTCATGATGATGGACGCCGGAGCCGCGGCCCGCCCGTTCACCGGGCAGGAGGTCGTCGGGGTGAAGAGCCCGCAGAAGCGGCTGGAGGAGTTCTTCGCGGGCGACATCCGCAAGATGTTCGAGTTCGTCTCGACCATCCGCACCAACAACCACGAGGTCGTGCGCAGGGCGTGCCGGCGCGCCGGGATCGAGCCGGGCGACCTGCGCAAGCTCCTGCACCTGCACGACAGCGTCCCGGCGATGACGTTGCTGGCCAAGGACCTCGGCATGGGTCCGGAGTGGACGAACACCGAGATCGCGCAGGCGCACGGGCACGTCGGCTGCGCCGACCAGCTGATCTCGCTGGAGCACTGCCTCACCACCGACCAGCTCACCGACGGCGACGTCGTCGCATTGACCAGCACGGCCAGCGGCATGCACTGGCTCTGCACGCTCCTGGCGATCTGAGGGGAATCATGGAGACCAAAGAACTTCTGGCGCGCATCCGCGGCCTCGGCCAGCCGGACGCCACCGCCGACCCGGCCCTGCTGCGTGACCTCGGCACGCTGACCGACGTCCCGGCGCTCGTCGAGGCCGGACGCCTGCTCGCGAAGGTACCGGCCGAGCTGCTCGGCAAGCTCAAGCCGTTGCGCGTGGCCGTCACCGGCACGTTCACCGCCGCCGCGGTCGCACCACTGCTGCGCGTCGCCCTGCTGCGCAAGGGAATCGCGCCGGAGATCCACGTGTCCGGCTTCGACCAGCTGGCCACCGACCTGAGCGACCCGGACTCGCCGCTGGCCTCGTTCGCGCCGCAGATCACCCTTTGCCTGCTGCACGACGACTGGTTCGTGCCCTCGGCCTGGGACGACGCCGAGGCGTTCAGCACCGCCGTCCGCGGCCGTTACGCCATGTTCGACAACCTCGTCGGAGCGTTCACCGAACGGTCCGGCAGCGCGGTGCTCGTGCACACCGTGCCGCTGTCGCCCGTCGAGATGCGCGGCGTCGTCGCGTTCGACGGACGCGCGGCGCTCGGTCGCACGTGGCGCGAGCTCAACAGCGACCTGCTCGGCATGGCCCTGCGCCGTCCCGGGGTGCACGCGCTGGACCTGGAGGCGTACCTGGTCGACACCCCGGCCCGGCTGCGCGACGAACGCCTGTACCGGTTCGCCAGCTCCGCCTGGACGCCCGAGGTCGAAGCGGTCTACGCGGCGGAGGCGGCGAACTTCTGCGGCGCGTTCCTCGGCCTGGCCAAGAAGGTGCTGGTCCTCGACCTGGACAACACGCTGTGGGGCGGCGTCGTCGGCGACGACGGCCCGAGCGGCATCCAGATCGGCCCGCTCTACCCCGGCAACGCGTTCCGCGAGATGCAGCGCCGAGCCGTCCAGCTGCGCAAGCAGGGCGTGGTCCTCGCCCTGTGCAGCAAGAACGAGGCCACGATCGTCGACGAGGTCCTCAACCACCACCCCGACCTCGTGATCCGTCCGGACGACATCGCCGCCAGAGCGGTGAACTGGGACCCGAAGGACCACAACATCCGGGGCCTCGCCGCCCAGCTCAACCTCGGCCTCGACAGCTTCGTCTTCGCCGACGACAGCACGTTCGAGACCCAGCTGGTCCGCGGCTCGATCCCCGAGGTCACCGTCGTGCACCTGGACGGCGACCCGGCCGACCACGTGACGGCGTTGCAGCGCAACGGTTCCTTCGACGTGCTGACCACCACCGCGACCGACCGCGACCGCACCAAGCTCTACAAGGCCCGCGCCGAACGCACCGAGTTCGCCGGCTCGTTCAGCTCGGTGCGGGACTACCTGCGCAGCCTGGAGATCCAGGTCTCCGTGCGGGAGGCCGACGAGTTCAGCCTGCCGCGCCTGGTCCAGCTCGGCCAGCGCACCAACCAGTTCACCATGACCGGCGCCTCCCACCCCGAGTCCCGCACCCGCGAGATGGCCGCGTCCGACGACCACCTCGTGCTGGTTTTCGAGGTGGCCGACCGCTTCGGCGCCGAGGGCATCGTCGGCGGGGTCTGGGTCTCGAAGCACGAAGACCACTGGCTCATCGAGAACTTCGTGATGAGCTGCCGCGTCTTCACCCGAGGCGTCGAGCACACCGTCACCCAGCACATCGCCGACCGTGCCGCCGAGGCGGGCGCCCTCCGGCTGGAGGCGGACTTCACCGCCACCGGCCGCAACAAGGCGGCCGCCGCCTTCTACCCGGACGCCGGCTTCACCCGCGTCACCGAGAACCGCTTCACCCTGCCACTCGTCCCGAGACCGCAGATCGGTCCGGATTGGACGAACCTCGTCGCGTTCGAAAGGGAGTCAGCCGATGTCTGAGGTCTTCACCGGGGTGGCCGACCTGGTCGGCCAGGTCACCGACCTGCCGCCCGAGGACATCTCGGCCGAAGCGCGTTTCGACGCGCTGGCCAACTGGACCAGCTACGACGCTTTGCGCCTGCTCACCGGCATCGAGCAGCACTTCGCCGTCCGCCTGGACCTCCAGGAGTACTTCGCCATCAAGGACGTCGGCGGCCTGGTCACCGCCATCGCGGCAGCACAGGGGAAGCCGTGATCCTGCGCATCGACCACGTCGGGCTGGTCACCGCTGACCTCGCGGCAGCGGCGTCGAGCCTGGCCCTGCTGGACCTGAAGCACACCTACGCCGACGACGTACCCGCCTACGGCGTGGCGACCTCGTTCTGGCAGTGCCCCGGCGACACCACCTCGATCGAGCTGGTCGCTCCTGCCCGCCCGGACGCCGCCGTCCACGGCCACCTGGCACGCCTCGGCCCCGGCCTGAACCACGTGGCGTTCGAGGTCGACGACATCGACGCGGACCTGGCCGCCCTGCAGGACCGCGGCGCGATCCTGGTGGACGAGACACCGTGCCAGGGCGGCCGTCCGGGCCTGCGGGTGGCGTTCGCGCACCTCGGCCCGGCGACCGGACTGCTGGTGGAGCTCGTCGACTACGGCCGGTAGGACTCAGCAGGCCCGCCGGAAGGCGTGGTGCAACCGGGCGGTGAGGTCCTCCGCGGCCTCTCCCGCCCGGTCCAGCAGCACGGGGAGGGGCACCGCCTCCTCCGACAGCACTCGGAGGTGCGCAGCGGTGCAGAAGCCACCGGCGCGGCTCTCGGCGAGTCCCGCCGCCGGTTCCAGCCCCGCCGCCAGCACGACGGCCGCGGGCGTGGGCAGCCCGGCCAGCTCGGCGAGCCAGCGCAGGGACCGCTCGATCCGGGCGTGCAGCTCGTCGCGGTCCAGCACCGGCCCGCGGGCGTCACCGGGCAGCGGCAGCCACGCCGACCGCTGCCCGGTGCGGTGCACGGCCAGCCCCCTGTGCCCGTCCGGGCTCGGCGGCGACCGCACCCACGCCGCCTCGCCGACCACGTCGGAGGTGAGCCTCTCCGTGCCGGTGAACAGCCCGCGCGCCCTGCCGTGGTCGGACAGCACGCCCGGCACCTGGTCCAGCCGCGGGGCCGCCAGCCTGCCGTAGTCGTCCAACGGCACGAGGTGCACCTCGACGGCACAACGCTCGACGGCCGACCGCGTGCCGGTCAGGTCCGCCCGCCAGCTCACGTTCACGGGCCCGCTCACCCGGCGAGCCGCGACCGCCCGAGGTGCCGTGCCGAGCAGCTCGGCGGCCACCGCCATGCTGAAGGCCGCCGCGTTGCGGGCGGCGACCGGCTGCCATCCCGCACCGTCGGTCTCGTACTTGAGCCCGTCGGCCTTGTCGCTGATCCCGCGCACCGCCAGGAACGGCGCCCGGTTCAGCTGCGCGGCCTTCGCTGTGCCCGCGCTCTCCTGTTCGATAGCCGCGGCGTCCTCGTAGTTGCGCCGGAGCTGGTCCGCCAGCGGTGTCTCACGTGAGTTCAGCACCACCTCGCCCGCGGCGATCGGCCGGAACCGCACGGCCGAGACGGGGGAGAGCCCGCGGTGCCAGGAGCTCCCGCGGCTGACGTGCCGCGCTATCTGCTCCAACTCGTGGTCCGCGTCCCACGCCTGAGGACGGGCGCGGAACCCCGCGTGGTCCTCGAACCCGCTGTGGTAGCCGTAGATCTTGGTCGCGACCACCACGCTGCCCAGCTCCAGGTCGTCGTGCAGCGCCCCGGCGATCCCGGTGAACAGCACCGCCCGTGGCCGGAACTCGGCGATCGCCCGCTCGGCCAGCACCGCGGCGGGCGCGTTGCCGGCACCCGCCACCGCCAGCACGACCCGTCCACCACCACCGGGAACCCGCCCGACCTCGAACCGCGTGCCGGCGGCGTGACGGTGCACCGCGGGCGCCTCGACGAGGTCCCGGACCGCGGCGTACTCGCTCTCCAAAGCCGTCAGCACGACGACGGTGTCAGTCGGTTCGATGGTCACCCTGGTCCCGTTCCGGCAACGCACTACTGCGGGCAAGCTACCTCCTCGGCCCGCCTTCGCCTTGCGGTGGCGAGTTATTGTCCAGAAACAGGCACCAGAGCCAGCCGCTGGAACACCACCGCGAGCGCCTCCTGCTCACGGCGCGTGTAGCCGAGGAAGAAGATCCGGCGCAGCCGCGACTCCGGGTGGTCGACGACGTGGTCGACCGCCGCCGGGATCATGGCTTCGACGGTCCGCATGACATCCGCCCCCGCCGCTCCCGTACCCAGCAACGGAAACAAAACGCTGCGCGCCTCCGCCATCCCCTCCACAGCAGCGAGCACATTCCGAACGCACGCCCCGACATCACCCACCTGCCGATAACCGGCACCAGGCTCCCCGTGCACCGCCGCAACGTGCACCACATGCCGAACACCGTGGCTGCGCGCAAGTTCGCCGCTGCCGGTGACGAAAACACTGCCAGGCGCGACCGGCCGCCGCTCGACCTGCCCCTTCAGCTCGACCGCCACGACGTCGTCGACCACCTGACCGCCCTGGTCCCTTCTGGCCCCCCAGAACCGGATGATGCCCGACACGCTGAAGTCGGTCGTGCGAGCCATCCTCATGTCGGTGTTCTCGCTGTTGACCCAGACGTCCGCCGAGGTGCACCGGAGGATGTCGCCAGGCACGATCCCGAACTCGCACCTGCTCCCACCCACCCGGTAGACCTCCGCCGCCCCCGACGCCCGCGCGTCATCGGCGAGGTGCGGCAACAGGTTGCGCAGCTCGCGCACGAGATGAGCCAGGTCGTCCTCGATGGTGTAGTGCCGCAACCGGAGGTGCTGGCACCGTGCGAGCGCCTTGATCCCGCCGGGCAGCTCGGCCTCCGCGGGCACCTCGGCGTCCTCGACGAGAACCGGGATCACCCGCATTCCAAGGGAGAAGGCAACACCGATCTCCCGCTGCACCCAGTCCGTCCCCGGCTCACCCAGCAGCTCCCCCCACTGACGGCCGATGACGGCGATCAGCACCCGGCACCGCCCGAGCGTGTCGAAGACCCGGTCGACGAAGTCGTCGCCCAGACGGATCGAACGGGCGGCGAGGAACACCTGGCCGGAACCCAGGTGCTGGGCCAGCGCCTGGTGGACCAGCGTCGCGTATCCGGGCTGGTCCTGGACGCGGTAGTTCACGAACACCGAGGCCATGCCCTCAGGGTACGGTGATCGCGAACCCGTCCGTCCACAATGGACCTCACCGCTCGTGTCACCCGGTTCGGTAACCTGGTGCAGGGGTGGCATGCGCGACTTGACCATCAGACCAGCCCGGCCCGACGACCTCGCGTCGCTGACCTCGCGACTGAGGCAGAACGGGTACTTCGCCGATCGCCTCGCCCGCCAGGCCAGGGGTGACGGGGTACTGCTGACGGCCTGGCAGGCGGGACTGCTGGTCGGCGTCGTCTACCTGTGGCTGGAGGTCGCGGAGGAACCGGAGATCCGCGAGCACCTGCCGGGGACGCCGCTGATCACCCACCTGGAGGTGCACCGCGACCACCGGGGCAAGGGCATCGGGACCCGGCTCATCGGCGCCGCCGAGCACCTCCTGACCCGGTGCGGCTTCACGAAGGTCGCCCTAGCCGTGGAGCTGCGCAACCGCGCTGCTGCCAGGCTGTACACCAGGCTTGGGTATCACGTATGGCCCCATCCCACCGTCAAGTGCCACTCGCCCGCCGACGTCGACAGCCCCGAACGCTTCGAGATCTGCAACGTCATGGTCAAGAGGCTGACCGAGTAGGTACGTGCTCTTGTGCTTGAGGCCGAGTTCGGCCCTGACCTTGTCGAGGTCACCGTCGCAGCAGTTGTGGCCGTAGCGCTCGAGGTGCTCACGCCAGACCTGTCGATCTTCACGCCAGGCACGCACGTAATCGCTGCACCACTGGGGCCGGATGTACTGCGAACGTCCCCAGGCCGCCGTGAGGGAGCCGAGCATCTTGGACCTCCGTCCGGGATCCACCTCGGCCTCCCGCACCATGTTCATCGTCTGGACGATGAACTTCCTCCGCTTGTCCAGGTAGCGGCTCCAGTACGTCGCGTTCGCGTCGGTGAGCGGCCTTCCCTCGTCGAGCAGCCAGAAGAGCCCTTCGGCGATCGTGTCCCCGAACTCCTCCATCCGTGCCCGCTCGTCGAGGTTGAACGGGTCGTACGGCTGCTGGAGCGCGAGCCCGGTGACCGCTGTCGGGCGGAGCTTCTCGCCGCCGAGCAGGAAGAACCAGTCCTCGTTGTAGATCTTGGGGAAGAACGACGACGTCGAACCTGTGCGCACCACGAGTGCGCCGCCGCCGACGAACGTGTCCTGCGGGCCGCCGGCCTCCCGATAGGCGTGGCACACGACGGAGTTGTCCGGGTACCCGCCGATCCGCAGGCCGACTCCGGCGTAGTCACCGGTGAGCGCCGCGGCCCTTTCGAGGTCGAACGCGTCGGGAACGTGGATGTCGTCATCCAAAAAGGCGATCCTCTCCCAGCCTGCCAGCCGGGCGATGAGCAACCCGAGATTGCGTTTGAGGCTGAGGTCGCTGTGGTGCCTGAGTCTCGTCCTCTCCAGCCCGGTGGTCGTCTTGAACTCGGGCAGCAGCCGCGCCGAAGTGCAGCCCACGTCGAGGGCTAGCACTTCCGCGCCGGTAGTAGCTGCCAACGCGGCCACTGCCGGCGCGGAAGTGTCACTGCCGCTGCACAGCACGACGAGCACGCTCTTGAGACGGCTGGCCAAGCTCATGGCGTGCCTCAAAACGCGCGCCCCGCGGATGGTCGGCACGATGATCGCGTCCACGTGCGCCCGGGACGCGGTCTCGGGTGCGCTGTCGAGCAGATCGCGGTGTGAACCGTGGTGGTGCTCGGAGTGGAACGGTGAGGTGGTGGTCAAGGGGTCACATAGCCCATTCGTGCAAGATGTTGTGGGGGTTTGTCCAGTCCGGCGTCACGACCGAACCCTGCACGACCGGTACGCGGCTGAGGATGCTGAAACTCTGCTTGCCCGCGAACCGGTCCAGCGCGTGCGTGGTGTTGCGGCCACGGAATCGGCGGTCGGTCAGGGCGAGGACCGCGCCGAGAACTCCCCGCGAGAAGATCCCGTTGCAGATCGTGACAGTCCGCTCCAGGTTGAAGGGATTCCGTGAGCGGTAGAAGTGTGCGATGTCCTCCTCGAGCACCTGCCTTCCCTCGCTCGTGCGCAACAGAGGGCGGAACGTCTTGAGCGCTCCGTCCTCGACGACCTGGAAACCGCCGACGTCCGAGTCGTCCGGGCGTTCCTGCTGGCGGATCGGCAGGTCGATGCGGTGCAGCATCTCCGCGGTGACCTGGTTCCAGTCGACGCCGCCCAGCAGGACCAGATGACTCGTGTAGGCGACGGCTTCCAACGACAACGACCCGGGGCGCACGTACACGTCGTTGTCGGGGTTCGTCGCGCGGATGTGCCCGTGCAGCTCGAGCAGGGAGTCGAGGTCCGAGTAGCGGTAGAGCGCCACGAAGTCCGGATCTTCCGGATCCGTGGACGGGCGGTCCTGCAACACCCGCTCGGGCAGCTCGGAGCAGACGATCGTGACGTCCTCGTTGAGGGGGAAGCGCCACAGGTCGTCTCTGGACGAGTGCCTGTTGTCGGCCCCGGCTTCGTCCAGAGCCCGGTTCCGCAGGTCGTTGAGCTCGCTCAGCAGTGAGTCCTTGGCGGTCTGCTCTTCGTCGCCGAGCTGAGTGAGCAGCCGGAACGGCCTTCTTTCGACCGAACGGCCGGTGGCGAAGAACGTGGCGTACGCCTCCAGCCGATGAGGAGGTGGCAGTGTCGGGTCGGCCGAACGTTCCCACGACGAGATCAGCGGAACGCTGACGCCGAACGCCTCGGCCAGTTGCTCCTGCGTGATGCGCTTGCCCCGCATGCCTTGCTTGCGCAACGAGCGCAGCCGCCTCGCCAGTTGCAGTGCCGGGTCCTGTGATGCGGAGGCCACGCCATCACATCCTTCAGCTGAACTTCAGTGCAAGGACTTGGCAATACTGGTGCATCGCGGAAGCCGGCGCGACAGTTACAGCGGGTTTCAGTCACTCGATGGTGGATATGCACGCGCTGCATAGGCTATTGCTTGTACTTCAGGCTAGCCTTTACCCTGAACTATAGCTAGAAAGCTAGATCAACTGAAATTAACTGAAGTTCACCGCTCGTCTGGGTGAATCAGTGCCCGTTCCTCCACGCTCGAGATGGTCAGGAGGCGGGAGCCATGAGTGCCCTGTCGATTCAACCGTGTGAGCGCATCATCGTCGCCGTGGGGATGGCGGCGACGACCCGCGGCAACTGGATGATGGCCTACTTCCGCGACGCCATGGTCACGCTGGTCGAGCAGGCGTTCGTGGACAGCGAGGTCGTGCCCGAGTTCCGGCACCCGTACGTCGACCGCGGCGGTCACCTGATGGTCCTGATCCGTCCCACCGACCGGATTCCGAAGACGTTGCTGCTGACCAGGTTCGTGCCCAGGTTGCGCGAACTGCTCGAGGAGCACAACGCCGTGCGGCCTCATCCGTTGCGGCTCAAGGTCGTGATCCACCCCGGTGACGTGACGTGTGACTACCTGGGGTGGTTCGGTGAGGACATCGACATCGCCACCGGTCTGCTCACGGCTCTCATCCTCGAAGATCGCGGAGAGCACCTCGTGCTCGTGGTGTCGGACCAGATCCACCGGTCCGTGATCAGGCACGGCTACGACGGGATCGACGAACGGGCGTTCGTGCCGCTGCCTCGGGTCGAGGTCGCGGGGGAGGAGTGCAAGGGCTGGGTGCACGTGCCTGGCGAGCCGTAGCGGCTTGCCGCGTCAGGACTCCTTGTTCTCGGAACGGCGGCGGGTCAGCACCAGCGGGCCGTCCTCGGTGATCGCCACCGTGTGCTCGGAGTGGGCCGTGCGCGACCCGTCGGCCGAGCGCAGCGTCCAGCCGTCGTCGTCGAAGAGGATCTTGTCGGTGGTCGCGGCGAGCCACGGTTCGATCGCGATCGTCAGGCCCGGCTTGAGCTTCATGCCGTGCTTGCGGCGGCCGTTGTTGGGCACGTGCGGGGCCTCGTGCATGGTGCGGCCGAGGCCGTGGCCGCCGAACTCCAGGTTGCAGCGGTAGCCGCGCTGGGCGGCGATCTCGCCGATGGACGCGGAGATGTCGCCCAGGCGGTTGCCCGGCTGGGCGGCCTCGATCGCGGCCTCCAGGGCGACCTCGGTGGTCTCGATGAGGTGCAGGTCCTGCTCGCTGGGGGTGCCGACGACGAGTGACACGGCCGAGTCGGCCACCCAGCCGTCGATGCTCACGGCGATGTCCATGCTCAGCAGGTCGCCGTCCTGCAGCACGTAGCTCTTCGGCAGGCCGTGCAGGACGGCGTCGTTGACGGAGAGGCAGATGACGTTGCGGAACGGGCCCCTGCCGAAGGACGGCGAGTAGTCCCAGTAGCAGGACTCGGCGCCGCGCTCGGCCAGCATGTGGCGGGCGTGGTGTTCGAGGTCGAGCAGGTTCACGCCCACCGCGGCCTTGGCGGAGAGCTCGTCGAGCACCTCCGCGATGAACTGGCCGGTGACGTGCATGCGCGCGATCTCCGCGGGCGACTTGAGCTCGATCAACGTGTTTCCTCCATCAGGGTGCCGGTATAACAATAACGGCATCGCGGAGACGGCTGAACAACACCACCCAGGAGTGGGATGCCTGTTGCGCCCGACACATGGTGTCACCACAGTGCCGGTCATGAAGCAGGTGCTGCAGCACAGGATCGACTCGACCTTCGCCCACTACGACGTCAACCGCGACGGCGTCATCGAGCTCGCGGACGTCTACGCGCTCGCCAACCGGCTGCTGCGCGCGTTCGGGGAGCCCGCGTCGTCGGAGCGGGGACGCGAGCTGGTCGAGGCGTACGACCGCTTCTGGGAGATGCTGGCCGAGCACTGCGACACCGACCGGGACGGGCGGATCGGGCCCGACGAGTACCGGGGCGCGATGATCGAGGCGTTCGTCGAGGGCGGGCCGATCAACGTCGACCTGCTGGAGGTCGTGCAGTCCCTGCTCGACATCGCCGACACCAACGGCGACGGGCGGGTCGACGCGGACGAGTTCCGGGTGCTGCTGAAGGCGCGCGGGCTGACCGACGAGCAGTGCGTCACGGCGTTCGAGCACCTCGACATGGACGGCGACGGGGCTATCAGCGTGGAGGAGTACGTGGCGGCCGTGCGCGACTACTACACCAACCCCGCCGAGAACACGCCCGGCAGCTGGCTCTACCCGGCCGCGTTCACCCGCGTGCCCTGACGTCACCGGACCGGGTGACATCGCCGGGATGATCGGCTGCGACACTTCCGCGCATGCGCGAGGTGGGCAACAGACGCTACCGGCTGGTCCGCGAGCTCGGCAGGGGCGGCATGGGGGCCGTGTGGCTGGGCCAGGACACCGTCCTCGGCCGCGAGGTGGCCGTGAAGGAATTGCTGCTGCCTCACAACGTCCCCGCCACCGAACGCGCCGTCTACCAGGAACGGGTGCTGCGGGAGGCGCGGATCGCGAGCCAGCTGCGCGACCCGGCCGTGGTCACCGTCTACGACCTCATCTCCGAGGACGACCAGACGTTCATCGTGATGGAGCTGATCAGCGCTCCCACGCTGGACGACCTGGTCGAGCGCTCCGGCCCGCTCACCCCGCGCGCCGCGGCCGTGCTGGCCGGGCAGCTGCTGGCGGCGCTGGAGGCCGCGCACTCGTCCGGCGTCGTGCACCGCGACGTCAAGCCCGGCAACGTGATGGTGCCCGCCAAGGGGACCGCGAAGCTCACCGACTTCGGCATCGCGCAGTCGCTCGACGCCCCCCGCTTGACGGCGACCGGCACGCTGATCGGCTCGCCTGCCTACATGTCGCCGGACCGCCTCGCCGGTGGGGACGCCTCGCCCGCCTGGGACCTGTGGGCACTGGGGGCGACGCTGTTCTACGCCGTGGAGGGCCGCGCGGCGTTCGAGCGGTCCACGACCTCGGCGACCATCATCGCGGTCATGAACGAACGGCCGTTGCCGCAGGTCACCGGCCCGCTGGGGGAGCTGATCACCGGGCTGATGGAGCCGGACCCGGCGCGGCGGATGGACGCGCACCGGGCGCAGCGGCTGGTCGAGCGGGCACTGGCGGGGACCGCCCCCGAGCTGACCACGCCCCTGGGCGGCTCCCAGCCGACCGCACGGCTGAGCGACGCCCGCCCGCGTCCCAAGCCCACCGCGGTCGCCTCCGGCCCGGTCACCCGCAACCCCGTCACGTCCAGCCCTGTGACGCCGAACCGGGGCAACTCCGGCCCGGTCACGCCGCACCGCGTCTCGGGCCCCGTCCCGTCGCCACCGGTCCAGCCAGGCCCGAACACGCCGCCCACCGGCTGGGGCCCCCACCCGGTCCCCGCGCCACCGGTGCCCGAGCCGTCACCCCGCAAGAGCAAGACGGGCGTCATCCTGTCCGCGACGGTGCTCCCGCTGGTCCTCAGCGGCGCCCTGGTGCTGCTGTTCGTCACGGTGGTCAGGCCGTGGCTCGCGAGCACGGACCTCACCACCGGCCTCGGCACCGGCCAGACCAACGGCCAGCAGGTCAACGGTCAGACCGACGGCCGGCAGGGCGACGGCCCGGTCAGCTCGGCGGCGATGCAGCCGGTGCTCACCCTCGGCCCGGACGGCGACATCCAGGGCGACTCGCTGCTGTCGATCCCCAAGGCGTGCTTCACCTGGGTGCCCGCCAAGGGCGCGCCGAAGATGGAGCTCAAGCACAAGGTCGGCTGCTACGCCCCGCACGACGTGGAGCTGCTGGCCGTCGTCCCCGCCACCACGAAGATCAACGAGGACGTGCCGTACCCCGGTGCCGAGGAGCTGACGCGGGTCGGCGGCGCCGGGTGCACGCGGAAGTTCCTGTCCGGCGAGGTGAAGGGCGAGGACAAGGAGAAGTCCCTGCGGTACTGGGTGGTCATCCCGACCGCCGAGTCCTGGAAGGTCAAGACGCTGAGCGGCTACCGCGTGTCGAACCGCATGGTGTACTGCTTCGTCGGCAAGGCGGACGGCTCTCAGGTGGCGGAGCCGATCATGAAGGAGTAGCCGTCCGCCCCTGGTCTCACTCCTCGACGGTGATCGCCGACGCCGGGCACATCTCGGCGGCCAGCCGCACGTCCGCCAGCCGCTCACCGGGCGGGCTCGGGTCCAGCAGCTTCACCAGACCGTCCTCGTCGCGCTGGTCGAACACGTCGTCGGCCGTCAGGACGCACTGCCCGGCCCCGACGCACTTGTCCAGGTCCACCGAGACCTTCACATCGACCTCCAGGTGACGGGCAGCTCGGTCACGCCGCCGGTGAGGGTGGCGCGGACCTCCAGCTCGTCGACGCCCTTGGCGAGCCGCATCTCCGGCAGGCGCTTGGCCAGTGCCGCGAACACCACGCGCAGCTCCGTGCGGGCCAGCGAGGCGCCGATGCAGAAGTGCGCGCCGTGGCCGAAGCCCAGGTGCGTGCGCTCCGGGCGGCCGGGCCGGAACGACTCGGCGTCGCTGTAGACGCCGGCGTCGCGGTTGGCGGCGTTGATCGACAGCACCAGCGCGTCGCCCGCGCGGATCGTCACGCCCGCCATCTCCACGTCCTCCTTGGCGTAGCGCAGGAGACCGAGGTCGCCGGGCGCGCCGAGGCGCATGACCTCCTCGACCACCGCGTCCACGCGGCCCTCCGGGTCGGCGACCAGGTCCTCCCACCGCGACCGCTCGGTGAGCAGGAACAGCACGCCGAGGCCGATGCGGTTGACCGTGGTCTCGTGGCCCGCGAACAGCAGGCCGACGCACAGCCTGACCATCTCCGCGTAGTCGAACGACGGGTCCTCGCTCTGCGCGCGGACGAGATCGGAGATGACGTCCTCGCCGAGCGCGCCGCGCTTGTTCTCGACGAGCCCGATCATGTAGCGGAAGAACTCCTCGCGGGCCTTCTGCGCCTCGTCGCCGATCGCGGTGCCCGCCATCCGCTCGGACAGCGACGCGAACAGCTCGGTGTCCTCCTCGGGAACCCCCAGCAGGCGGCAGATCATGGCGACGGGCAACGGGAACGCGAGGCCGCGGTTGAGGTCGACGACGCCGGTCGTCTCGTGCCGGGCGACCAGCGCGTCGAGGTAGCCGTCGACCAGCTCCTCCATGTTCTCGCCCAGCATCCGCATCCGCTTGGCGGAGAACGCCGGGGTCAGCAGCCTGCGCATGCGCGCGTGGTCGGCCTCCTCGGTCTCGAAGTCGCCGGTCGGGCCGTCCTGGACGGCGGCGGTCGAGATGCGGGACGCCTTCTCCGGTTCCGGGTGCGACCGGCCGAAGCGCTTGTCCCCGAGGAGCTGGCGCACCTCGTCGTAGCGGGTGACGAGCCACGCGGGATCCCCCGCCGGCGTGGTGACGGGAGCGATGGGCGCCTCGCGTCGCAGCACCTCGTAGAGGGGAGCGAGTTCGAGGACGTTCGGCCTGGGCAGCGGCAGCTGCAGGCGCTCTGCGTCAATGCTCATGCACTGACCGTAGCGCTTTCTGGCAGATGCTGCCAATAAATCTCGTCCGGCTGGGGGCGTGGTTGAATCGCCCGATGAAGGACGTTGTGCCGGAAAAGCCGCGTAGGGGCAGGCCGCCCGTGAGCGACGAGCAGCGCGAACGCCAACGCCTCGACATCTCGCGTCACGCGGTGAGACTGTTCGCCTCCCAGGGCGTCGCCGCCACGTCCGGCGAGCAGATCGCCCAGGCCGCGGGCGTCTCCGAACGCACGTTCTGGCGCTACTTCCCGCACAAGGAGAGCTGCGTCGAACCGCTGCTCACGCAGAGCGTCGACGCCTTCTGCGCCGTGCTGCGCACCTGGCCGGCCGACCTGGAGCTGTTCGACCACCTGCGCGCCGCCTACACCCCGGTCACCGGCCCGTCGCCCGACGACGTGGAGGCCGTGCTCGCCGTCGTGCGCCTGACCCACGACGAACCGGCCCTGCGCGCTGTCTACCTGATGCTGCACGAACGGGCGGAGAACGCGCTGGCCGAGGTGCTCGGCCGCCGGCTCGGCCAGTCCGCGGCGACGATCGACGTGCGGGTCCTGGCCTCCGCCATGACCGGCGTGCTGCGGGTGGCGACGGACGACTTCGCGCGGGCCGCCGTCGGTGGCGCCACCGACGGCGTCCTCGAATGCCACCGCGAGGAGCTGGCCAGGGCGCTGGGCCTGGTGCAGCGCGGTCTCACGCAGGCCGCAGCTACGGCGTGAAGGTCGAGATCGCCCAGAGGAAGGCCGCGACCAGCACGACGAAGAACGCGACACCGGTGGCGCCCGCGAGCGCCATCCCGGAACCGGCGGACCGCCACGGACCGGGCGCCACGGCCCTGACCAGGCCACCGGCGAGGGCGGAGCCGAGCGCGACCCAGAAGAACGCGACGACGTAGGCACCGCCCTGCCAGCCGAAGGTGTTGTCCACCAGGGCGACGACGGTGAGGACGAGCAGGACGGCGGGGGTGGCGAAGCCGGCCAGCGAGGCGAGCTTGCCACGGTCGATTTCGGTCACCGTTCGAGAGTGCCGGTGCCGGGAGCGGCCGTCATCGGTACAACTACTCACCGCGCCGCGACGAGTTCCACCACCCGGTCCCGCAACGCCCGCGCCACCGAGTCGAAGCCGTTCCGCACGTACTCCCGCTGCGTCGCGAACACCGCCTCGGCGTACTTCCCGGTGAACGTCTCGAACGTGCGGTAGGAGCACCGCGCGGGCCCGAGCGGCGTGATCACCTGGTCCCGCACGCCCAGCAGCCCGGGGAACGTGTCCCCGGTGTCGTACCGCAACAGCCGGGGTGGCTCCACGACCCGGATGTACTCCCGGCTCACCCACGTCCCCGCCGAACCGTCGGGCTTCGGCAGCGTCAGGTCGATCGGTGAACCGATGGCCAACGTCGTGGAAACCGCGGTGGTGTAAGGGTTCCACTGCGGGTAGCGGGCGTAGTCGAGCAGCACGTCCCACACGAAGGGCGCGGGCGCCTCGATCTCCACCGTCACCGACTCGACCAGGAGTGCGCTCATGCCGGCATGTGCTCCCCTCCGTTGACGTCCAGCACCGCGCCCGTCACCTCGGAGGCGTAGCGGGACAACAGGAACAGCACCGCTCCGGCGCACGCCTCGTCGGCCGGGATGCGGCCCAGCGGGTTGCGGGCGGCGATCTCGTCGTAGACGTCCTGTTCGGACACTCCGCGCGCGTCCGCGGTCAGCTTCAGGTAGTAGCGGACGCCCGGCCCGTCCAACCAGCCGAGCACGGCCTGGTTCGCGCGGATGCCGTGCTCGCCCAGCTCCAAGGCCAGGAACTTGGTCGCGGTCGCCATCGCCGCCTTCGCCACCGCGTAGCCCGCCTCACCGCGCAACGGTTTCCGGGTGGTCATCGTGCCGATGTTGACGATCGAACCGCGTCCTGCCGCCTTCATGTGCGGCACGACCGCGCGGGTCACGTTCAGTGCCCCGAACAGGATGATGTCCATCGACCGCCGCACCGCCTTCTCCGGCGTGTCCAGCAGGTCGAAGAAGCCGGGGTGCCCGAACGCCGAGTTCACCAGTCCGGTGATCGTGCCGAACCGGTCGACGGCGGTCTCGACGAGTGCCGCGACGTCCTCGGTGCGCCGGACGTCGCACCGCACGCCCACGGCCTCACCACCCGCGGCGGCGACGTCCTTCTCCACCTGCCGCATCACGTCGCCGGACCGGGCGGCCATCACGACCTTCGCGCCCTCGGCCGCGGCGCGGACCGCCAGCTTCGACCCCAGGCCGGGGCCGACGCCCGTGACCACCACGACCTCGTCCCGAAGCATCACAGGTAGACCTCCGTGTAGAAGGCGAAGTCGCGCCGCAGCTGTTCCTCGGAGAGCCCGAAGTCCTCCGGCGCGTAGGAATGCGTGCCGTGCCGTTCGGCGCGGTTCCGCTCCAGGTAGGTCTCGAACGCCGCGTCGTCGGCCGGTCCGGCGGTCAGGCCGAGCGCGCCGAGCACCTGGCGTGCGACCTCCAGCGGTGTGGCGACGGTGTCGGTGAAGCGCACGTCCACGAACCGGCCGGGCCGGGCCGCACGGGCGGAGGCGAAGTCCCGCAACGTCGTGGCGAACCGCCGCGACCAGTACCGTCCGATGTGGACGGGATCGACCCGGGAGCTGTACTGGGACGACATCGCGCGCACCATCGAGGCGTACGACGGCACGGCGCTGACGGGCGAGCGGTGCGTCATCACGATCTTGCACGACGGGAACTCGTCCAGAACCGTGTCGACGGCGGTCAGGTGGTGCGGCGACTTGAGCACCCAGGGCAGTGAGCGGGCGGGGTTCTGCCACTGCAACACCTGCAACCACTCGCGCAGTTCGCGGTACGCGGGCCGCTGGTCGGCCGAACGCAGCCAGTCGCCGTAGGACGGCACCCGGTAGAACGAGTCGAAGCTCATCGACACGAACGTCCGGTCCAGCAGCAGCACGTCCTCCTCCGGCCCGTCCCACACGACGGTGTGCAGGTCGCCGAAATCGGGGGAGAGCTGCGAGAACATCCGCATCCGTTCCCGCGCGCGGCGTTTGCGCGGCTCCGCGTCAGGACCTTCGCCGGGGAACGGCAGCGGGTAGGCGACCTCCCACGACAGCGTGGACGTGACCTGGGGCGAGGCGGCCAGCAGCCGGTGCAGCAACGTCGACCCGGTGCGCGGCAGGCCGCAGATCTCGGCGGCCACTTGCACCTCGACGCCGAGCACGGACGGGGTGGCGCGCTGGAACTCCCACAGCCGCAACCGATCGGCCAGCAACGCGGTCAGCCGGTGCTTGGTCAGCTCCAGGCCCGTCGACGACAGCGCGGCCTCGGTGTTGAGGCTGCGCACGAGGGCGCCGAGCGGTTCGCGGAACCAGTCGTCGCCGAAGTCGGTGAGACCGGTCTTCGCGCACGCCATGTCCAGCAGTTCGGACACGTCCAGCTCGGTGGTGACCGTCACCGGACCTCCTCCAGGGGCACCACGCGGCACTTCGGGATCGGGTGCTCGGTGGCGCCGAGCCAGCGCAGCAACGCCGTTCCGGAGCTGTGGCCGCAGGTGTCGACCCAGTTGCCGGCACCGGGATCGCGCTCGGCCACCACGATCGTCAGGCGACCGTCCGGCGACAGCGTGGCGGTGTGCTTGTTGACCGAGGTCCGGCGGCGGTGGTCGAGCGACTCCATCCACCAGTTGTCCAGCTGGAAGTTCCAGTACGGGCAGTCCGGCACGTCGGTCTCGACCACCCACGCCTCACCGGGCCGCAGCGTCCAGTACCCGTGCAGGTAGAAGATCTCCGGGTCGCCTCCGGCGCGCTGGAACATCTCCTGGCCGAAGTCGGGCAGCTCGTTGGGGCGGGCCATGAACGTGCGGGTCCACTGCGCGAACGTCGCCGCGGTGCCGTGCACGGACATCGCGGCGCGGTGCAGCGCCTTCGCCAGGAACTCGGGCGTGAGGTCCGCCGGTGCGTCCGGGCCGCCGACCTGCTCGATGTGCCACGAGCCGGGCTCCTCGGACGTGCGGTCGAGGTAGGTCTGGCGCACCACGAGCCCGGTCGAGTCGGGGGCCAGCGGCAGCCAGTTGCCGGGGTGCTCGGTGGCGCTCGCGATGATCTCCACGGTGCCGTCCGGCCCGATGGTGAGGTCGGCGTCGGACAGCTCGCCGGTCGACGCCGACGTGCCGTCTTTGGCGTACCGGTTGGCCTTCGAGCCGATGCTGAAGTACGCGATGGTGCCGCGCCTGCCGGTGATCCGGTACGTGCGGTCGCCGCGCACGTTCGCGGACAGGTAGACGTTGTCCGGGTTGTCCGCGCCGATCTTGACCAGGTCCAGCTCGTGGAAGCGCGGGAAGTCGGGGTCGGCGTTGTCCAGGCAGGAGTACAGCATCTCGCGGGTGAGCCGGGCGAGGTAGCGGTGGCCCTCGGCGCGGTCCAGCGGTGTGTCCGGCCCGGAGAGCACCACGTCACCGGCCTGCTCCAGCGCCCGGCAGAACCGCGACCACGTCTCGTCCGGCACGGGTTCCTCCCGAATCTAGAACGTGTTCTAGCTGAAGCTACACCATTCCGGACAACGTTCAACAGACGCCGAGCGTGCGCAGCCTCGCCACCACGGCCTCGGCGGCCGCCTCCGGGCTCACCACCGTGGTGTCGAGCCGGAGCTCCGGGTGTTCCGGTGGTTCGTAGGGGGAGTCGATGCCGGTGAAGTTCGGCAGCTCGCCACGCCTGGCCTTGCGGTACAGGCCCTTCGGGTCGCGCTGTTCCGCGACCTCCATGGGCGTGTCGACGAACACCTCGCAGAACTCGTTCTCGTCGACCAGGCCGCGCGCGAACGCCCGTTCCGCCCGGAACGGCGAGATGAACGAGACGAGCACGATCAGCCCGGCGTCCACCATCAGCGCGGCGACCTCGGCGATGCGGCGGATGTTCTCGACCCGGTCGGCGTCGCTGAACCCCAGGTCGGAGCTCAGGCCGTGCCGGACGTTGTCGCCGTCGAGCAGGAACGTGCGCCTGCCTTCGGCGTGCAGCGCCTTTTCCACCAGGTCGGCGATCGTGGACTTGCCGGCGCCGGACAACCCGGTCAGCCACACCACGCACGGCCGGTGGCCGTTGAGCGCGACGCGCGCCCGCTTGTCGACCGTGAGGGTCTGCCGGTGGACGTCCGTGCGGCTCACCGCGAAGTCGATCATCCCGGCGCCGACCGTGGCGTTGGAGAGCCGGTCGAGCACGACGAACGAGCCCAGGTCGCGGTTCACCCGGTAGCTCTCGTACGGCACGGGCGCGTCGAAGTGCACGGTGCCCACGCCGATCTCGTTGAGCCGCAGCTCCTTGGCGGCGGTGAACCCGACCGTGCGGGCGCCGATCTTCGCGAGGTACTGCCTGCCGGGCAGCAGGCCGGACTCGTGCAGCCACACGAGCCGTGCCTGGAACGACGAGGCGACGCCGGGAGGGTCGTCCGCGGCTGCCACCACGTCACCGCGGCTCGCGTCCACATCATCGGCCAGCACGACGGTCACCGACGACCCCGCCGGAGCCTCGGCCAGGTCGCCGTCCATCGTGACGACGCGCTCCACAGTGGACTTCCGGCCGCCAACGCACACCTCGTCACCGGCTTCCAGCGTGCCGCGCAGGACCCGGCCGGACAGGCCGCGGAACGTCGAGTCCGGCCGGTTGACCCACTGCACGAGGAACCGCGACGGTCCGTCCGAAGTCTTGCCGGTGTCGACGGTTTCCAGCCACCGCAACAACGTCGGCCCGTCGTACCACGGGGTCTGCTCGCTGAGTCCGACCACGTTCACGCCTTCGGCCGCGGACATCGGCACGCAGGTGATCTCGTGGAAGTCGAGCTCGCGGGCGAACTCCGCGAACTCTTCGCGGACGCTCTCGAAGACCTCCTGCGAATAGCCCAGCAGGTCCAGCTTGTTGACCGCCAGCAAGACGTGCCGGATGCCCAGCAGTGACACGATCCTGGCATGCCGCCGGGTCTGGTCGAGCACGCCCTTGCGCGCGTCGAGCAGGATGACCGCGGCTTGGGCCGTGGACGCGCCGGTGACCATGTTGCGCGTGTACTGCTCGTGGCCGGGGGTGTCGGCGACGATGAACCGCCGGGCCTCGGTGGCGAAGAACCGGTACGCGACGTCGATCGTGATGCCCTGTTCGCGTTCGGCGGCCAGTCCGTCCACGAGCAGGGCGAAGTCCAGGTCTCCGCCTCGGGTGCCGACGCGTCGCGAGTCCGCTTCGAGCGCGGCGAGGTGGTCGGCGTACAGCAGCTTCGACTCGTACAGCAGGCGGCCGATCAGGGTGCTCTTGCCGTCGTCGACGCTGCCGCAGGTGATGAACCGCAGAAGCTCCATCAGAAGTAGCCCTCCTGCTTCTTGCGCTCCATCGACCCGGACCGGTCGTGGTCGATCAGCCGTCCCTGGCGTTCGGACGTCGTCGCGGTCCGCATCTCCTCCACGATCTCCGCGACCGTGCGGGCCTCGCTGCGCACCGCGCCCGTCAGCGGGTAGCAACCGAGCGTGCGGAACCTGACCAGTTCCAGGCGCGGCTTCTCCGGCAACGGCATCCGGTCGTCGTCCACCATGATCAGCAGGCCGTCGCGGTCCACCACGGGCCGTGGGGCCGCGAAGTACAGCGGCACCACCGGAATCCGTTCACGCTCGACGTACCGCCACACGTCCAGCTCGGTCCAGTTCGACAGCGGGAACACCCGGATGCTCTCGCCGGGAGAGACCCGCGTGTTGTAGAGCCGCCACAGCTCCGGCCGCTGGTTCTTCGGGTCCCAGCGGTGCTGCGCGGTGCGGAACGAGAACACCCTCTCCTTGGCCCGCGAGGCTTCCTCGTCCCGGCGCGCGCCGCCGAACGCCACGTCGAACCGGTGCTCGTCGAGCGCCTGCCGCAGGCCCTGGGTCTTCCACAGGTCGGTGTGCAGGGCGGAGCCGTGGTCGAACGGGTTGATGCCCGCCGCCACGCAGTCCGGGTTGCGGTGCACGATCAGCTCCAGCCCGAGCTCCGCGGCCGTGGCGTCGCGGAACGCGATCATCTCGCGGAACTTCCACGTGGTGTCCACGTGCAGCAACGACAACGGCGGCTTCGAGGGGTGGAACGCCTTGCGCGCCAGGTGCAGCAGCACCGAGCTGTCCTTGCCGATCGAGTACAGCAGGACCGGCCGTCCGGACTCCGCGACCGCCTCGCGGAAGATGTCGATGCTCTCGGCTTCCAGGACGTCGAGGTGGTCCACGCCATCGAGGGTAGGGCCAAACCGAACAACGTTCAATATGCTTCTGAACGTTGTTCAACCTATGCTGCCCCGGTGAGCACCGAGCAGACGGCGTGGGGTGATGCGGAGGGCAGGCGGCGGGACATCCTGTCGTCGGCCGAGCTGATCCTGGAGGAGCAGGGGTACGCGGGACTGACCATGCGCGCGGTCGCGGTCGGCGCCGGCGTCAGCTCCGGCACGGTCTACCAGTACTTCTCCGGCAAGGAGGACGTCTTCGCGGCGTTGATGGAACGGCGTCACGAGGAGCTGCGGCGCGCGCTCGCGACGGTCGACAGGAGCCTGGGTGTCGTCGGCGTGCTGCTGGAGGTCCAGCCGCTGGTCACCGAGTTCTGGCGGCGGTTCGGCCGGTCCGCGGCGCAGTGGGAGGCCAAGGTGCTCTCCGGTGGCCGCCGGGGCAAGGAGGTCACCGGGCCTGCGCAGGACTACCGCAAGACGCTCAAGGCGCTCGCGAAGGCGTTGACCGAGGCCGCCGCCCACACGGGGCAGGAGCTCACCGACGACCCGGCCATGCCGCACTGGGTGTGGGACACGCTGATCGGCCTCGCGGACGACCTGCTGTTGCAGGGCGCCCGCATCAACCGGGTCAAGCCCGACCGCCTGGTCGGCTTCGCCTGCCGGGCGATCGAGCGCGGGATCACCGTTGCCTGACGGGCAGGTCGTACCGCCGCCGGATGCTGGTGCCCAGCACGCCGATGTCCGCCCCGTAGACGTGGATCGAGATCGCCAGCGAGTCGGAGTTGTTGCACACCTTGTGGATGTCGCCGGGTGGCACGAGGTAGGACGCCACGCCCTCCGGGGTCTTGTTGACGCGCAACGGGACCAGCCGGTCGTCCTGCACCCGGTAGGTGGTCTCCTCCTCTTCGCCGACGTACGTGCCGACGACGCACCACGACACGTGGTCGTGGATGCAGGTTTCCTGACCTGGCAGCCAGATCAGCGCGACGACCGAGAAGCTGCCGTCCGGTTCGACGTGCAGGACGTGCTGGCGGTAGGCGTCGGGGTCGGGTTCCCGCTGCGCGGCGCTCAGCAGGAACGGGTCGGTCAGGTGCCCGGCGAGCGTGCGCGACACCCGTGCGGCGACGGTCTCGTCGTCACCGCCGCGTGTCGTCGCCTCGCGGAGAGAGCCCACCAGAAGCGTGGCCGTGGGGGAGAGCAGGCTGTGCGTCATGAGCGGGTCCTCCTTCATGAGGAACGTCAGGTCAGCCGATCAGCACCGTGCCCGTCAGCACCAGGACCACGATGAGAGCGGTGGAGAGCAGGCCCAGCAGCAGCACGGCCGGGCCGGAGCGGAGCAGGGAACGCAGGCGCACCGCGGTGCCGAGCGCGAACATGCCCGCCGCCAGCAGCACGTTGTCCACGAACGTCGCCGCGGTCAGCACGGCGTCGGGCAGCAGGCCGGTCGCGCGCACCGCCGCCATCGCGAGGAAGCCGAGCACGAACATCGGCACGAGCGGCGGCCGTTGTCCCGTCGCCGGGTACTTCAGCCGCTCGGCGAAGCTCACCGCGGCGAGCATCGGCGCGAGCAGCACCACCCGCGTCAGCTTCACCGCGACCGCGATGGCGAGCGCGCCGCTGACCGGCCCGGCGGCGGCCACCACCTGGGCGACCTCGTGCACGCTGCCGCCCGCCCACACCCCGTACTGGGTGGGCGAGAGGCCGGTGACCGGGAACAGCGCGGGCAACGTGAACATCGCGACCGTGCCGAAGAGCGTGACCAGGCCGAGCGCCTTGGCCACGTCCTGCTCGTCCTGTTCGCGCACGCTGTTCATCGCGGCGACCGCGGAGGCGCCGCAGATCGAGAACCCGGTCGCGATCAGCAGCGACAGGCCCTCACCGACCCCGAGCACCCGGCCGAGCCACCGCGTCACGACGAACGTGACGACCACGGCCACGACCGCGAGCAGCAGGATCTCGTAACCGAGCTTCAGCACGTCGTGGAAGACGAGCTTGAGCCCGAGCAGCACCACGCCGAGCCGCAGCAGCCGCCGACCGGCGACCCGGAGGCCGGGCCCCACCGAGGCGGGCAGCGTCACGGCGTTGGCGACGACCGCGCCGAGCAGCACCGCGACCGTCAGCGCGCTGATCGAGGGCTGGAGCAGGGAGACGACCATCGCGATCGCGACACCCGCCGCCACCAGGGCGAGTCCGGGCAGCACCGAGTCGGTCGTGCGCGGAGTGGTCCTGGTGATCCCCATGACCGTAACGGTGGCGGGGGCGGCCTATCAGCAGTAGATGGCCATTCCTTGGAGCCCCATAAGGCGCGCTTATGCCTTGGCGGCGGAGGCGGAGATGAGCGCGTCCACGGTGGCCCGCATGATCGGCAGCCGGATCAGGTCGGGCCAGGTGTAGAGGGCGGTGATGCGTTCCGCCGCCGACTCCACGTCCACCGCCGTCAGGCCGGGGTGCTGCAGGAACGACAGCAGCAGCCGCGGCACGAGCGCCACGCCCAGACCGGCCGTGACGAGGCTCTGGATGGCCAGGTTGTCGTCGGTGGAGCAGGTGACGTCGGGGGTGAACCCGGCCGCGCCGCACGCCTGGTGCAGCGCCCGCTGGCACCGCACGCACCCGGCGATCCAGCGTTCCTCCGCCGTCTCCTCCAGCGCGACCCGGCCCCGTCCGGCCAGCCGGTGACCGGTCGGGACGAGCAACGCGAGCGGCTCGCGCAGCAGCGGCACCCGCAGCATCCCGTTGACGGCCGCGTCGTCCAGCGGCTCGCCCGCGTAGCTGAAGCTGATCACCAGGTCGACCTCACCGGCGCGCAGCAGCGAGAACGAGTCCGGCGGCTCCTCCTCGACCAGCTCGAGCCGCAGGTTCGGGCGTTCCTGGGCGAGGATCGCCGCCGCCGCGGGCACCAGCGCGACGTTGGCGCTCGGGAACGCGCAGATCCGGATCGTGCCGATGTCGTGCGTGGCGATCGCGCTCACCTGCTGGTGGGTCGCGGACAGCAGGTCGAGCAGGCTCGACCCCCGTTCCGCGAGGATCCGCCCCGCCTCGGTGAGGTGCAGGCCGCGGCCCGTGCGCACGAACAGCGGCCCGCCCACCTGCCGCTCCAGCGCCCGCATCTGCTGGCTCACGGCGGGCTGGCTGCAGTGCAACGCCCGCGCGGCCGCGCTGAACGAGCCGGTCCTGGCGACCGTCGCGAAGACCTCGAGCTGGCGGGTGTCGAACATGCCAGCACTGTAGGTGTCATTTGCCCGTGAGGAGCGACCCGAGCGTGGACGACCCGTGCTCGCCGCAGTGACGGCGCGACGCGTCGAGCGTGATCGGTTTCTCCGCCTCGTCCGGCCTGCCCACCTGGCCGAACAGCTGCCGCAGCAGGTCGACCTGCTCATCGCCGTCCGCGCGGAGGAAGTCGCTGCAGCTCGACCGGACCGTGAGCCGGTCGTCCTCCGGCATCAGGTCGAGCGGCCCGGAGACGAACAGCAGCGCCAGCAGGACCGCCAGCCCGAACGCGACGATCGCCCCGCCCGACGACGACTTCTTCGGCGACAGCCACGTGCGGGCCTGCTCGATGAACGGCTCGGCGGGGGAGAGCTCGGTGTCGATCCAGAACTCGACGCTGTCGCCGCCGGTCACGTCGAACTGGACGTGACCGGCGGCGAGCATGATGCGCATGATCCGCTCGCGCTCGTAGGACCCCGACCAGAACGGGTCGGGCCGCACGAGGACGAGCCGGTCGGGCAGCAGGAACACGACGTCGCGCTCACCCCTGGCCAGGCGCGCGGTCTGGCCGGGCTGCACGACCGCCCCCGCCAGCCGGGCGAGGACCAGGTCGTGCTCGTGCTCGTCGAGGGCCTGCTCGGCCATCGACCACAGGTCGGGTTCCACGTCACTGCTATCGCTGGTGGTGGGGACCTGAGTTAGCCGCCCGGCCGGATTTTCGTCCGAATGCCGGTCAGAAAGTCATCCTCCAGGAATTCACGTAGCCGGTGTCGAGCCGCGCGACGTCCCGGACCTGCAGTTTCCACGTGCCGTTGGAGACTTCCCCCGACGCGTCGACCGTGTAGGTCTCGATCACGTTGTCGGTTGAGTCACTTCCGCTGTTCTTCAGCCGGAACGTGGTGCCATCGGGTGCCACCAGGTCGATGACGAGGTCGCCGCGGTAGGTGTGCACGATGTTCACGTCGACCTTGAGCATCGCGGGGGCGTTGCCCGGGATGCCCGAGACCGTGATCGGGCTGGTCACCGCCGCACCGGCGTCCGGGATCGCGACGTCGGCCGTGTTCTCGAACGACGTGCCGCCGCCGGGCGTGCCGGTGTCCACGGCGGCGAACGCGTCGACCCGGCCCTCACCGAAGAAGTTGTTCTTCGCCGTGGTGCCGCTGCACCGGCTGTCCGTGCAGCTCAGGTCGTCCGCCTGGGCCGCGAGCAGGGCCCGCAGGTCGGCGGGCGTCGCAGCCGGGTTCACCGACTTGAGCAGCGCCGCCACCCCCGCGACGTGCGGCGAGGCCATCGACGTCCCCGACTTCGACCCGTACCGCCCACCCGGCACCGTCGAGTAGACGCTGTCACCGGGCGCCGCGACGTGGACCTTGTCGGTGCCGTAGTTGGAGAACGACGACTTGCCGTTGGACGAGGTGATCGACGACACGCTGACCACACCCGGAGCCTCGGTGGGCATGCTCAGGCACGAGTTGGTGACGTTGCGCTGCACCGGCGTCGAGTCGTTCGGGCTCGTGGTGTCCCGCGTCTTGCTCGCGAGGTTGTAGTTCTCGTTGCCCGCCGCGGCGACGTGCAGCACACCCTTGCCCTCGGCGTAGGCGACGGCCCGCTTCACACCCTCCAGGATCGCGTCCTGGTCGGCGTTGTCCGGGCAGTTGAACAGCCACGGGTCGGTGTAGTAGCTGTTGTTGGTCACCTCGAAGCCGCGGTCACCGGAGAAGACCATCGCGCAGATCGTGTTCTCGGGGAAGAACAGCCCGCTCGGGTTCTCCGCGATCCGCACCGACGCGATCTTCACGCCCGGAGCCACCCCGACGACACCACGCCCGTTCTTCGCCGCCGCGACCGTGCCCGCGACGTGCGTGCCGTGCGTGCCCGTGTCCCGCCACGATCCGACGCGCGTGTCGAGCTTGCCGTAAGCACACGACGCGGAGTTGGCGGCGTCGAAGTTGTCCTTGAGGTCGTCGTGCAGGTCGTCGACCCCCGTGTCCAGCACCCCGACTGTGACGCTGGACGACCCCTTGTTGACCGCCCACGCCCGGTCGGCGCCGATCTGCGCCATGTCCGTCCGCACCGGCTCACTGGTGGCCGGCGAAGCCTGCGAAGGCGCGGACGGCACCGGCGGGTTGGCCGCCTCGGCGGGAACGTCCGACGTGCGCGTGGCCCCGACCTTCTGCACCCCGCTGACCGCACGCATCCTGGTCGCGAAGTCCGACGCACCCGAGTGCGCCACGACGACGCCGATCGCGTCGTAAGTGGTCCACACCGTGCCACTGTTGCTCGCGACCGCCTGCACGGCGCCGGCCGTAGCCCCCGGCGCCGTGATCACCAGGTACGCGCGTGTGCCCGCAAGAGGTGCCGCGGCGGCGGGAGATGCCGCCGTCAGGACACCAGCGCCCACGGCCGCGGCGATGACCGCGGTGCGCAGGCGTGAACGTGAACGCAGAAACACTGTTCCTCCACACTTCTAGCGGGCGATGCCCACGCGTGATGCGCGGGTGCAGGGGCCCGTCACGCCTTTAGAGGAGCCCGGAGGGGTTTCAGGACGCGGCGCCGCAAAGATGCCCCGTTCAGCTCACGCCGAACGTCGCACGTCAGAAGCCCTGCGCGAGCAACTGGACGAAGTGGTTCATGTCCGCCTGAACACACGGCTCCTCGGCGTGCTTGCCCGTGCAGCCAGGCGCCCAGCCGCTCCCGTCGCCGTAGTCGGCGAAGTGGAACGGGATGCCGTTCGCCGTGAGGTTGGCGGCGGTCACGAGCGCCGTCTCCCGCGCCCGGTTCTCCAGCACCGCCTGGATCGGGTTGACCGTGAGATCACCGCCGTTGCCGGTGTAGAGCGCGACCTTCATGCCCCGCAACGACCCGACGTGGTGGGCGGGACTCTGCGCGTTCCACACCCCGTCGAACGGCCACACCGGCGGCCCGAACACCGCGTCCACGTTGACCGTGGGCGTGCCGGACGCCGGGTTGACCAGCGTGGCGGTGATGGCCGCCCGGATCTCGGAGTTCCGCAGGTCGAGCCCACCCGAGAAGCTGCCCACCGCGTGGAACAGGTCAGGCTGGTGCTCCGCGTAGTGCATGGCGCCGAACCCGCCCATCGAATGCCCGACGATCGCCCTGCCCTCCCTGGACGCGATCGTGTTCAGGTTCGCGTCGACGAACGGCACGAGCTGGTCCAGGTGGAACGTCTCCCAGTTCTGGGGCCCGGCCGCACCGGGGTTGACCCAGTTCGAGTACCACCCGCGCCCGCTCCCGTTGGGCTGCACGGTGATCAGCGGCACGCCCTCCGTCGCCTTCTCGACAACACGCCGGTTCCACGCCGAGTCCGGCCGATCCGGATGCCCGTGCAGGTAGTACTGCACCGGATAGCGCGCGCTCGGGTCGTAACTCGACGGCAGCGTCACAACCACCTTGTGCTTTCCGGGCTCCTGCCCCTCCAACAACGTCGGCGTCGGCACCTGGTCCGTGGCGACGCTGAAGACGAACGTGCGGCGCTGGTCGTCGACCCACTGCGGCTGGTCCGTGACCGTGATGCCGAAACCGTCCGTCAGCAGGGGCGGCGCGGGCTCGTCCGCCCGCACGTACGGGCTGGACAGGACCAGGGCGACGGCCAGGGTGGTCAGCAGGATCGTTCCGCGCTCGGCGGCGGTGCGGAGTCTCGTCGGCATGCGGCCGATCGTGGAGCCGGCGGGGCGCCGGTGGCCAGGCCAGGTGACCGGCCATCGGTGGCCGGTGGCCACGACCAGCACGGACAGGGGAACGGGTATCAGCTCGCGCCGGGGCCGCCCAGCCGGGCGGGGAGGGTCTCGAAGCCGCGCAGGATGCGGGTCGGCCGCCGTCGTGCCCCGGCCAGTGGCGTCAGGTCGGGGAAGCGGTCGAAGATCGTGCGCAGGCCGATCTCCCCCTCCATGCGGGCGAGCTGCGCGCCGAGGCAGTAGTGGCGGCCCGCGCCGAACGAGACGTGGTCGCGGGCGTTGGCCCGGGTGACGTCGAACTCGTGCGGGTTCTCGAACACCTCGGGATCGCGGTTGGCGCCCGCCAGGACGGTGGTGACGAGCTGGCCGCGGCGGACCGGGACGCCCGCCAGCGTCGTGTCTCGGGCGCAGATGCGGCCGGTCAGCAGGACCGGTGCGTCGAAGCGGAGGATCTCGTCCACCGCGTTGCTCCACAGCTCCGGGCGGGCGCGGACGGTGGCGAGCTGGCCGGGGTGGCTGGTCAGCAGTGCGATGCCGTTGCCGAGGAGGTTGACGGTGGTCTCGAAGCCCGCGGCCAGCACCAGGCCCGCGGTGGCCTTCAGCTCGCGTTCGGTGAGGCCCTCGCCGTCCTCGCGGGCGGTGATCAGGCGGCTGAGCAGGTTGTCGCCGGGGTTGCGGCGCAGCGCGTCGAGGTGGCGGCTCAGCCACGCGTCGAACGTGTTCAGGCCCGACTCGACGCTGCGGAACACCCGCCACGGCAGGCCGAGGTCGAGGCTCGGTGCGGCGGCGGCGCCGAGGGCCAGGACCGTCGCGCGCTCGTTCTGCGGGACACCGAGGATCTCGCTGATCACGGTGACCGGCAGGAGGCCGCAGTAGGTCTCGATGAGGTCGACGGGGTTCGCCGGGGCGAGGTCGTCGAGCAGCTCGTCCGCGATCTGCTGGGTGCGGGCGCGCAGCTGCTCGACGGCGCGGGCGGTGAACACCCTGGTGACCAGCTTGCGGTAGCGGGTGTGCGACGGTGGTTCGACGGCCAGCAGCGACGGCGGGCGGACGGGGTGCATCACGTCCGTGTCCGACCACGCGGCGAGCTTGCCGAGGATGCCGGCGCCGAACCTCGGGCGGGCGGTCACGAAGGCGTCGTCGGCCAGGAGCGCCTTGACCACCGCGTGCCGGGTCGTGGTGTGGCCGACCCTGGTCGGGGCGAGCGGGCCGCGGGCACGGATCTCGTCGAACAGGCCGGTCAGGTCGGCGCCGGAGGACGCCTCGACGGTGATGCGGCCCTGCAGGTCGCCGCGGCGCGCGGCCAGGCGCATCACCGTGCGCGGCAGGGCGTGGCCGATGCCCCAGCGCACCGCGGGTTTGACGTGCTCCTCAGCCAGGCTCGTCACGGGTCGCAGCGTGACCGGTGGGCCGCCGCGAGTCAAGACGCGGGCCGCCGGAGTCCACTTCGGACGGTGCGGGTCACGCCAGGATGACCGGTACGTCCAGTGCCCGCACGACGTCGTTGTCCGCACACCGGCGACCTCGGCGAACGGCAGCACGGAGAACCGCGACGCCGACCTGATCTTCTCCGAGCTGGCCGCGCCGCCTGGCGACCTGCGGTGGCGGCGGGCGGACGGTGACTTGGCGGTGGTGATGTGGCGAGGCTGGCATGGCGAGGCTGGGAGGTGGCCTGGCGTGGCGGAATCGGGGTGTCGCTGTCGTGCTCGGGTGGCGAGCGCAGTGATCAGGCGCGGGCGGCGGCGACGAACTCGCGCATCCGGCCGTGGTCCTTCACGCCGCGGCTCGACTCGATGCCGCTCGACACGTCGACCCCCCACGGCCGGGCGGCGGTGACGGCGTTGGCGACCGTCTCCGGCGACAGGCCGCCCGCCAGCAGCCACCGGCCCGTCGGGCGGTTCTCGTCCAGGCGCGTGATGTCCCACTGCTCGCCGGAGCCGGCGACGGGCGAGTCGATCAGCAGCAGGTCCTCGCCGAACGCGCCCGTGCGCACGTCGGTGCCCGGCCCGAGCGCGATGGCCCTGACCAGCTGGAACGGCTGACCGGCCAGCTCGTCGAACGCTTCTTTCGGGTAGTCGCCGTGCAGCTGCAACGCGCCGACGCCGGTCTTCAGCGCCAGCTCGCCCGCCTCCTCAGCCGGGATGCCGCGCACGACGGCGACGGTCAGCACGTGGTCCGGTACGGCCGCGACGAGCGTGCGCGCCAGATCGGCGTCGATGCGGCGGGGACTGGCGGTGAGCACAAACCCGACGGCGTCGGCTCCGCTCTCGACCGCTACGGCCACGTCGGACTCGGTGCGCAGGCCACACAGCTTCACGAACACCCGACCGATCCTAGTGTCGCGAACAGACTGGACCGACTTCCGACGTTGACGACGGCCTCGGTGGCGATGTTGACGGCTATGTGGACGACGTTGATGACGTTGACAGCGACATTGACTGACATGTTGACGAGGTTGACGAACATGTTGACGACATGGACGGCATCGACACCGTCGTGTCGAGAGTGGACTCCGTCATGGCTTGAACGGGAGCAGTTCCTCTTCCACGCCTGTCCGGACGACCACGCACGTCGACTCCGGCACCTCCTGCCACGCCCCGACCAGGTCGCCGAGGGGTTCGGACACGATCAGGCGGGAGTCGTCGCCGAGGTGGTGCAGGGCCGGGTTGTCCGGGTACTGGCGGCGCAGCGTCGACACGTCGGTGCTGTGGAACAGCGACCGCGACTTGCCTCGGCTCGAGTAGCGGAACGCCCAGGTGGTCGAGCCGTCCGTGACGGCGACGGTCATCTGGATCGGGTACTCGATGCCCGCGCGCCTGCCGACGTCCTCGACGAAGCCGACCATGCGCGCCACGGCGGCGGGCGGGTCCTGCTCCAGGCCGAAGCTGATCGCCAGGTAGAACATGACCTCGGAGTCGGTCGAGCCCTCGATCAGCGGGAACAGCTCCGGGTCGACCGCCATCGCGAGGTCGCGGCGGAGAAGCGGGAACTGGGCGATGAGGCCGTTGTGCATCCACAGCCAGCTCTTGTGGCGGAACGGGTGGCAGTTCGACCGCTGCACCGCGCCGCCGGTCGACGCCCTGACGTGCGCGAACACCCGGTCCACCGTGATCTGGGCGGACAGTTCGCGCAGGTTGCGGTCGTTCCACGCCGGTTCGGTGCTCAGGAACAGGCCGGGGGTGGGGGCGTTGCCGTACCAGCCGATGCCGAACCCGTCGCCGTTGACCGCCGTCGCGCCCAGCCGGGCGTGCTTGGACTGCATGACGAGCGAGTTCGCCGGCGCGTAGAGCAGCTCCTCCAGCCGCACCGGTGAACCCGAGTACGCAAGCCACCGGCACATGACGAACCTCCCTGACCGACCCTGGCGTTACAGGGGAACACGTAGCAGACCGGATTGCGAGGTTTGCGGCGACGCGCCTGTGTCGGGCAGCATGGCTCGCGTGACGGTTCCTCCGGGCTTGCGGCCCCAGCCCCACGAACGGCACGGGGACTTCGAGACGATCGAGGTCCAGGCGCCCGTGACGCGGGTGCCCGCGGGGCAGGTGCCCCAGGGCCACGCGCCCGGTGGGCAGGTGCCCCTGGGCCAGGCAACCGCGGGTCAGGTGCCGGGGAGTCAGGCGCCGACGACGAGGGTGCCCGTGGCCCGCCCGGCCGCGATGCCGGTCGAGGTCGCCGGTGAGCAGGAGGAGCGGTCGGACATGGCCGTCATCGGCCCGATCGCCGCCATCGTGCTCGCGCTGACGATCAGCACGCTGGTCCTCGACCACCCGGCCGCCCGCGCGGTCGCGGCGGCACTCGCGACGGTCGGCCTGATCGCGGCCGTCGTCATCATGATGATGGGCAAGAAGCCGGGACGTCACGTCGCCCGGCACGCGGTCGACCCCGAGGCCACGGACCGGATCGCGCCCGGCTGGGCGGCGACCGACCCGCGGCGCTGAGAACGTCCGGCCAGTAGCCGTTCGCGGGCTTGCCGCCCGCGCACCTTCCCGAGCCCGGCGTGCCGGAGTGGATCGATCTTCGCGCTGCGCGGTAGGCCGAACGGCGGCAGAGTCGGCGCCGTGAACTATCGACGGTGGCCCGTGGTCGCGGCGGCGGGGTTCGTCTTCGCCGCGGTCGTGTACGTGCTCGCGGTGCTGACGAGGACCGGGCAGACCATCGAGAACGCGGCGCTGCGTGGTGTCGACCAGGACGACGTGTCCGAAACGGACGCTGCCTGGGCCGCGCTCGGCCAGATCACCGTCTACTCGCTGGCGGCGGCTGTGCTGGCCGTGGCGCTCGTCGGCGTGCTCAGGAAGCGTTGGGACCTCACGGTCGCGGCGGTCAGTGTGATCGTCGCGGGGCAGCTGGTCGTGCAGGTGCTCAAGCGGTTCGTCCTGCCACGACCGGCGCTGGTCGAGGTCACCGGCGACTACGCGCACAACAGCCTCCCGAGTGGACACACGACGATCGCCATGACCGTGTTGTTTGCGGCGGTCATCGTCGTGCCGTGGAAGTGGCGCGGTGTGATGCTGTTCTTCGTGCTGCCGTGGGCAACGGCGATCGGCCAGTACACGTTGACGGCGAAGTGGCACCGGCTCAGCGACACGCTCGCAGCCGACGGCATCGCCCTGGCTGTCGCCGCGCTGGCTTCTCTTTGGCTGCAAAGGAAAGGATCTTTGCAGGTCTATGACGGGCCGCGGCGAGTCGGCCGGGTGGTTCTGGTTGTCTTCTGGTCGTTGGTCGCCGCTGTCTCGCTCGTGCTCGGCGTGATCCTGTGGGGTGTTCCGCTGGCACGGCAAGGACTTGACGCCGACGAGTGGGTCGTCTACCTCGGCGCGGGCTCGTTCGCGTCGGCCGGGTCGCTGATCGCCGCGCTGACCTTCCTCGCGTGCTGGCGCCGGATCGGATGACAACCGGTTGATCTCTCGCGCGTCCTGGTCTGTGGAGAGGTTTCACGCGAAGGGGATAAGACGTTGCGAATTGACCGACGTGCGGCCTTGGCGCTGGGTGCGGGAGCCGTGCTCGCGGTGGCGGTGCCCGCCGCCGCGCAGGCGTCACCGGTGACGGGCAGGCTGCGCGAGCTGGAACGACGGCACGGCGCCCGTCTTGGCGTGTTCGCGCTCGACACCGGTTCCGGCCGCACGGTGCTGCACCGGGCGGACGAGCTCTTCCCGATGTGCTCGACGTTCAAGACGCTGGCGGCGGCCGCGGTGCTGCGCCGTGACGTGGACGGGTCGTTGCTGGGCAAGGTGATCACGTACACGCAGGCCGAGGCCGACAAGTCCGGGTACGCGCCGATCACCGGGCTGCCCGCGAACCTCGCGAACGGCATGACGGTCTCCGCCCTGTGCGAGGCGACCATCACCTACAGCGACAACTGCGCGGCCAACCTGCTGCTGCGCGAGCTCGGCGGGCCGACCGCCATCAGCCGGTTCGCCCGGTCGATCGGTGACCCGGTGACCCGGCTCGACCGCTACGAGCCGGAGCTGAACTCGGCCGAGCCGGGCCGCAGGACCGACACGACCTCGCCGCGCGCCATCGGGCAGAGCTACGCGCGTCTCACCCTCGGCCACGCGCTCGACCGCCCCGACGCCGAGCAGCTCACGAACTGGTTGCTGGCCAACACGACCGGCGGCAACCGCGTCCGCGCCGGCCTGCCGGCGGAGTGGGGCTGGGGCGACAAGACCGGCGGCGGCTCGTACGGCACGACCAACGACGTCGGCATCGCGTTCCCGCCCGGCCGGGCGCCGATCGTGATCGCGACCCTGTCGACGCGCGAGAGCGACCCAGACGGCGGCGCCGACGAGCCGTTGCTGGTCAAGACCGCGCAGCTGCTCGCGGAGACGTTCAGCTGACGGGTCCGGGGCAGTGCGGGCCGGGCAGCCCGGTCCGCACAGCCCCTGCCGGAGTCGCCGCTGGGTCGTGAGCCCGGCGTCGATGCAGGGCGACCAGCTTCTGCTGCGCGGTGGTCAAGGCGGTTCGCGCTGGTCACGGCGTCGTCGAGCGGCACCGTGGCCGCGACGGAGGCCGAGCCGCGGCAGCGGTACGTAAGCTGGTGAGGTGCGAACAAGGCCCACCCTGACCTGGACGAACCCGGGCCCGTCGCTGCCGCGCACCTCCACCCTCGCCGACGTCGTGCCGATCGTCGAGCGGGGCGGTGTGCTGGTGCTGAGCGGCGCGGGCCTGTCCACCGAGTCGGGCATCCCCGACTACCGCGGCGACGGCGGGTCCCTGCGCAAGCACACCCCGATGACCTACGACGAGTTCACCGGCAGCGAGGCGGGCAGGAGGCGCTACTGGGCGCGCAGCCACGTCGGCTGGCGCACCATCGCGCAGGCCCGCCCGAACGCGGGCCACCACGCCGTCGCCAGGCTGTCGCCGCGGCTGTGCGGCGTGATCACGCAGAACGTCGACGGCCTGCACCAGGCCGCGGGCACGCCGGACGTCGTCGAGCTGCACGGCGGCCTCGACCGGGTGATCTGCCTGGACTGCCGCCGGGTCACGCCGCGGCTCGACCTGGACCACCGGCTGCGCGAAGCGAACCCGGACTTCGCCGTCACGACCGACGAGGTCAACCCCGACGGTGACGTGTTCCTGCCGGAGGAGCAGGTGCGGGGGTTCCGGGTCGTGCCGTGCGCGGACTGCGGCGGCGTGCTGAAGCCGGACGTCGTGTTCTTCGGCGAGAACGTGCCGCGCCCGCGCGTCGAGCAGTGCTGCTCGCTCGTCGACGGCGCACGGTCGTTGCTGGTCCTGGGCTCTTCGCTGACCGTCATGTCCGGGCTGCGGTTCGTCCGCAGGGCCGCCTCGGCCGGAATCCCTGTCGTCATCATCAACCGCGGCGAGACGCGCGGCGACCCGGTGGCGTCGCACCGGGTCGACCTGCCGCTGGGGCCGTCGCTGACGGAGCTGGCCGATCTCGTCTGAACCGGCGTCAGCGGGCGCGGAACTGGTCGAGCACGCGGCGTTCCCGCTTCGTCGGGCGTCCGGCGCCGCGGTCGCGCCGTGCCACCGGGATGTCCGGCGGGGGCGGGGGAGTGCGGTCGATGAAGCACGTGGCCGCGTCCGCCGCGCCGACCCGCTTCTGGATCACCCGCACCACCTCGACGATGCGGGTCTTGTCGCCGACACGGGCGCGGACCTGGTCGCCGGGCACCACGGTCGTGGAGGGCTTCGCGGGCTTGTCGTTGATGCGCACGTGACCGCCCCGGCACGCCTGGGCGGCGTCCGGGCGGGTCTTGGTCAGCCTGACCGCCCACAGCCAGCGGTCGATGCGCGTCGACTCCACCCCGCCATCATGGCACCTCCGCTCAGGCGGCCGGCGGGTGCGGCAGCGGGTGGGCCCCCTCGGGGCGCAGCCCGTCGAACACGATCGCCAGGTAGCGCTCCCACAGGTCGGGCTGGGCGTCCGGCAGGTTCCTCATGATCTCGTTGGGCACGCACATCAGCCGCATCACGTCGATCCCGGTGACGTCGGGCCGCAGAGCGCCTTGCTCGCGGGCGTGGTCGACGAGCGCGGTGATCGCCCGCTCCAGCTCGCCCTGCTTGCGCGCCGCCACCTCGTCGGAGACGTGGGCCAGGAACGGGATGTCGAGCAGCTGGCGCTGACGTGCGGCGAAGCTGAGGAACTCCAGCACGGCGGCGCCCGCGTCCTCGGCGCCGACCAGGTCGTTCGCCAGGTCGACGAGCCGGGTGACGTGGTCGACCACGAGGGCGGCGACCAGGTCGTCCTTGGTCGGGAAGTGGCGGAACACCGTGCCCTTGCCCAGTCCCGCCCTGCGGGCCACCGCCGAGATCGGCGCGTCCACGCCGTTCTCCGCGAACTCCTCGGCCGCGGCGGAGAGCAGCAGCTCGCGGTTTCTGACGGCGTCGGCGCGCGAAGACACGTCCGCAGTCTAGCAAGTTGACCGCGCGGTCCGTTTCGTGCAGGATGAAAGTGACCGCACGGTCCGTTTATGGAGGAGGACGAGATGAAGGCAGTTGTCGCGACGGGGTACGGCCAGCCGGAGGAGTTCCAGGTCGCGGAGGTTCCGGTGCCGCGTCCCGGGCCGGGGCAGATCCAGGTCCGCATCGCCGCCGCGTCGATCAACCCGACCGACGTCGTCCTGCCCGGCGGCGCGTACCGCGGCAGCGTGGAGCTGGAGTTCCCGCACGTGCCGGGCAACGACTTCGCCGGCACGGTCACCGAGGTGGGGCCGGGCGTGACGGCGTTCGCGGTGGGCGACGAGATCTTCGGCGCCGCCGTGCCGCGGGCCATGAGGGCCATCGCGAGCAAGACCAGGCCGTCGCTCAGCACGGGGGCGTTCGCGGAGTACGCGGTGTTCGAGGCGGACGCGCCGGTGCTGGCCCACCGCCCGCCCGGGCTGGACGCGGCGGACGCCGCCGCGCTGGCGACGGCGGGGATGACCGCGCTGCCGCTGATCGGCAAGGCGAAGCTGAAGGAGGGGCAGACCGCGCTGGTCATCGGGGCCACCGGCGGTGTCGGCACGGCGCTCGTCCCGTTGCTGGCGGCGGCGGGCGTGCATGTCATCGCCACGGCCACCGAGGCCGACGTGGAGCTGCTGCGCGGTCTTGGCGCGGCGGAGGTCATCGGGTACGGCGACGCCTACCCCCAAGACGTCGACACGGTCTTCAACCTCGTGCTGAAAGCGGACCGGATCGCCCCGGCGGTCGAGGCGGTCCGGCCGGGCGGCAAGCTGCTGAGCATCGTCTACCCGCCCGCCGAGCCGGTCCGCGACGACATCGAGCAGGAGTTCGTGCTCGACCTGGACGGCGAGTTCGGCGACATGAGCGACGTCGCCGAACTGGCCGTCAGCGGTGCCCTGACCGCGACGATCAGCCGCCGCTACACCCTCGACGAGGGACGTGAGGCGTGCGTCGCCTTCGTGCGGGAGCACACCGCGGGCAAGGTCGTCATCACGACCTGACGCGCTCCGCTGTTGTGTCCACTGTGGACTTCAGTCCGAGCATTCTGGCGAGCCCCGACAGTTCGAGCACCTTCGTCACCTGGGGCGAGGCGGCGGACAGGCGCAGCCCGCCCGCCGCACCGGACGCGCGGGCGTGGCCGCGCACGAGCGCGCTCACCCCGCTGGAGTCGCAGAACGTGACGGCCGAGAGGTCCAGCACCACGTAGCGGTGTCCCTGGTCGAGGAGCCGGTCGAGCCGGGCCAGCAGCTTCTCCGAGCCGGAGCCTGCCAGTTCACCTGAGACGGTGATCAGGGTGGACGCAGGTGACGACTGGGTCACCGTGACTTCGAGCATTTCGTAGCGGTACCCACTCGGCGCGGGCCGCAAACCACCCTCTCGCCGTAGCCCGTCCAGGGGGTGCCGGTACCGCGCGGTCGCGGCGCCCGGCTTCGCGGACCGCCCCCTGTCCGCGAAGACACCCCGCCGTTGCCGTATCCGCTCGGTGACCACCTTTTGATTGTCGCCAAAAGCTTCGACGCGAATTTGGTCCGTACGGAGACTTGGCGGCGGGGCAGGTGCTTGTTGGGGAACAGGTCGCCTGGTAGAGGGGAAACAGGGGGAAACATGAAAAGGCACGTGCGCGACAGCTTCTTCGTCGTGGGTGAAGGTGTGCTGGAGTTCGACGACAGGGGTGAAGCCAGCACGCGCCAGCCTTCCACGCTGGAGGAGCTGCGCAGGTTCCGGTTCTCGCGACTGGGACCGAAGGGGCCGAGAACGGACGAGGAGATCCGGGTCGCCCTCGCGTCCGCGATCACCGCGGCCGTCCCGCAGGCCGACGAACCCGCCGTCCCGGCCGGGTTCACCTACCTCGGCCAGTTCGTGGACCACGACCTCACGATGGACCGCACGGACACGCAGCTCGGCCAGGACGTCAACCTCGACGAGCTGCTGCAGGGACGGTCTCCCGCGCTGGACCTCGACTCGGTCTACGGCCGCGGTCCGCGCGACAAGGACGACCAGGTCTTCTACGACCAGGACGGGGTGAAGCTCAAGACGGGCACCACCACGCCCGTGCCGTTCCCGGACGAGGGCACCAACGTCCCGTTCGAGGGCTTCGACCTGCCGCGCCGCGGCGGGACGGCGGGCACCGCGGCGGACCGGCGGCTGCCGCTGATCCCCGACGCCCGCAACGACGAGAACCTCGTGGTGGCGCAGACGCACCTCGCGTTCATCCGGTTCCACAACCGCGTCGTCGACGAGCTCGCGCTCACCGGCCTGAGCGGGGAACGGCTGTTCCGGGCCGCCAAGGAGCTGGTCGTGCGCCACTACCAGTGGATGCTCAAGACCGACTTCCTGCCGCGCGTGGTCGACCCCGCGATCGTCGACGACGTCTTCACCAACGGCCGCAGGTTCTTCGAGGTGCCCGGCAAGTACTACAACCGGGACAACTCGCCGACCATGCCGATCGAGTTCTCGGTGGCCTCCTACCGCTTCGGGCACAGCCAGGTCCGCGGCGCGTACCAGTGGAACCGGGTGTTCAACTCGACGGGACCGGGCGGCATCGCGTCGCTGTTCGCGCTCTTCACGTTCACCGGCGTGGCGGGCAACTTCGACCCGAGCTCGCAGACGCCCGCCGACCTCGACGACGTCGACCGGGGCCCGATCTTCACGTTGCCCAGCAACTGGATCGCGGACTTCCGCCGCCTCTACGACTTCACCGAGGCCGAGCGGGACGACCTGGCGGCACCGCAGGAGTTCGGCGGCGGCAACGTCACCAAGCGGATCGACACGCTGCTGGTCAACCCGCTGACGCAGCTGCCGGCCGGCACGTTCGGCGGCCGCGGCACGACGTTCCGGGAGATCGAGCGCAACCTCGCGTTCCGCAACCTGAGCAGGGCCTCGATGATGGAGCTCGCCACCGGGCAGCAGCTCGCCGAGCTCTTCGGCGTGGAGCCGCTCACCGCCGAGCAGATCCTGACCGGCAACGGCGGCGCGGTCGTCGAGGGCCTGTCGCAGGAGCAGCGGGCGAAGCTGGTCGCCGAGACGCCGCTGTGGTTCTACGTCCTGCGCGAGGCCGAGGTCGGCGTCGGCCGGCTCGGCGGCGTCGGCGGCCGGATCACCGCGGAGGTCTTCCACCGCGCGATCGAAGGCAGCCGGATCTCGATCGTGCGCTCGCCGTACTGGCGGCCGACGCTCGGACCGGACGCCAGCACGTTCCGCATGGTCGACCTGCTGCTGTTCGCGTTCGAGGGCAAGGCCGACCTGCTGAACCCGCTGGGAGACCCCCAGGGCTGATCCGGCTGAGCCGATCCGGGCCGGGACCCGGCCCGGATCTTCCCTCGCGCCTCCTGTCTGACCGTGTGGTGGCCGTCAGACAGGAGAGGGAGGAACGATGACACGTCCGGATGTCACAAGCCGTGAGACCACCGAGGAACGCCTCACCCGGTTCGCCGGTGAGGCCGGGACACCGCTGCTGCGCATCGGGCTGGGGGTCGTGTACCTCTGGTTCGGGGTGCTGAAGCTGTTCCCCGGTGGCAGCCCCGCCGAGGACCTCGTGGACCGCACCGTGTCCGCGCTGACGTTCGGGATCGTCCACGGGGACCTCGCGCGGCTGAGCGCCGCGATCACCGAGATCGGGATCGCACTGGTACTGCTGAGCTTCCGCGCACCGCGCTCGTGCGCCGTCCTGCTGATCGGGCACGTCCTGCTGGTGTCGACACCGCTGGTGTTGTTCCCGGCCGAGATGTGGTCCGCTCCGCTGCGGGCGTCCTTCGAAGCCCAGTACATCCTGAAGAACGTGGTGACCGTCGCCGCCGCGGTGGTCATCGCCGCATCGCACCGCAGGGTGCGATGACCGGGAGCCGTCCGGTCCACTGGGGGCCGGGCGGCTCCCGCGTCGCGTTGTACGGTGCTCGAAATGGGGGAGATGTTCGCGCCTTTGGCGCATCCGGCGTTCCGCTGGCTGCTGACGGCCCGCACCACGACGGTGATCGGCAACGCGATGGCGCCGATCGCGCTCGCGTTCGCCGTGCTGGACCTGACGTCGTCGGTGACGTCGCTGGGGATCGTCGTCGCGGCCCGGTCGCTGACCAACGTGGCCTTCCTGCTGTGGGGCGGGGTCGTGGCCGACCGGCTGCCGCGCCACCTCGTGCTCGTCGGGTCGTGCGCCGTGAGCGCGGCCAGCCAGGCGCTGGTCGCGGCACTCGTGCTCACCGGGTCGGTCTCGGTGCCGTGGCTCGTGGTGCTGTCCGCCGTCAACGGGATGTCCGGCGCGTTCGCGCTGCCCGCCTCGTCGGCGCTCGTACCGCAGACCGTGCCGCCGGACGTGCGGTTGCGGGCCAACGCGTTGCTGCGCCTCGGGGTGAACTCCGCGAACATCGGGGGAGCGTCGCTCGGTGGCCTGCTCGTCGCGTTCACCGGTCCCGGCTGGGGTCTCGCGGTCGACGCGCTGTCGTTCGCGCTGGCGGGCGTGTTCTTCGCGTTCGTGCGGGTGCCCGGTGTGCGTCCCGCGCACAAGCCGCCGGTGCTGGCCGAGCTGAAGGCCGGCTGGACGGAGTTCGTGTCGCGCCAGTGGGTGTGGGTGGTGGTGCTGGCCTTCACGTTCGTCAACGCGGCGCACGTGGGTGGCCTGATGATCCTCGGCCCGGTGCTGGCCGACAGCACGTTCGGGCGTGAGACGTGGGGTTTCGTGCTGGCCGCGCAGACGGCCGGGATGGTCGCCGGCGCGTTCGTCGCCATGCGGATCCGGGTGCGGCGCCTGCTGCTGCTCGGGGTGACGTGCGTGGCGGCGTTCGCCGGTCTGCCGGTCGTGATGGTGGTGCACCCGGAACCCTGGCTGCTCGTGGTCACCGCGTTCGTGTGCGGGCTGGGGCTCGAACAGTTCGGCGTGGCCTGGGAGACCTCGTTGCAGCACCACGTTCCCGCCGACAAGCTCGCGCGGGTGTACTCGTACGACATGCTCGGGTCGTTCGTCGCGATTCCGCTGGCGCAGCTCGCCGTCGGGCCGGTGTCGCACGCGGCGGGCATCCCCGCCACCCTGCTCGGCTGTGCGGCGCTCTACCTGCTCGCCACCGCCGGGATGGTCGCGTCGCGGTCCGTGCGGTCGGTCGAGAACGTGCCGGCGGACGTCCAGTCGAGACGGTGACTCGGACGGGTGAAGCAACCCGGATCGCGTCCCCTGCGTCGATCCACCGGGTACTGCAAGATCGATGTCCGTCCCGACCACGCACTCACTGGGGGAGTGGATGAACCTCAAGCGGTTCACCGCGCTGTGCACAGCGCTCACCATCACCGCCGCGGCACTGACGCCCGCCGCGGCCGCCGGACCGGGGCACCGCCCCCTGGCGGAACGCCTGCGCGAGGCGATCGCCGCGCAGAACTTCAAGGACGTCATCGACCTGACGCCACCGGAGCCCGGCGCTGCACGGGTGGCGGGCCCGCGCGAGAAGTACGACCCGAGCCCCGCCGAGCTGGCGGCCAAGGCCCGCGTGCTGGCGGTCCAGCAGGGCAAGCCGTTGCACCAGACGCCGAACATGGACGCGGCGGTCATCGAGCTCGACCACGCCGGTCGGCCCAAGGCCGTGGCGAACGTGCTGCTCAGCCCCCAGCACCCGGACGGGGTGGTGGTGCCGGTCAAGCCGCGCGAGCTCGCCACCGACCAGGTCCGCTACCGCTGGTGGGACGACACCGAGTGGGACGTCAACGGCGGCAAGGGCACGCGTGACGTGCTGCCGGGCCGCGAGAACGCGCCGATCGACTTCTCCTCGCCCTACCCGGCGTCCGTGCTGAAGCTGATGGTCGCCTTCGGCGTGCTGCGCCTCGCCGACCAGGGCAGGGTCGACCTCGACGCGGACTACGCCTACGACCCGAACCCGGTGCGCGAGGCGTGCGGCGGCCCCACGGTGAAGAAGGTCCGCCAGCACTTCGACGAGATGATCACCAAGTCGCAGAACGAGGCGACCTGCTCGCTGATCAAGCTCATCCACGACCTGAACGCGTGGGACGAGGTCAACCGGACGTTCGCCGACCTCGGCATGCCGACCCTGATGGTCACCGAGACCATCCCCGGCAACGGCGGGCGCTGGCTCGGCTCCAACATGAGCGGCCTCGACACCGCCAAGCTCCTGCTTCTGGTCAACGGCGGCGCGGGCGTGCTGTGGACGACCGAGCAGGGCAGGCAGGTCACGCGCGACGAGCTGTCACCGGCCTCGCGCGAGTTCTTCCTGCGCACGCTGGCCGACCAGGGCCACAACGAGATGCTGTCCACCTCGAACTGGTGCGGCCGCGACTACCCGGTGCAGGGCATCCGGCAGACGGTCCCGGCGCGCTGGATCGAGCAGGACGGCACCGTGACCGTCGGCGACGCCGTCTACGACCGCGACGTCCGCCCGTGCAACGACGCCGCCGAGGTGACGTTCGCGCACAAGACCGGCTGGGTCGACACGACCGGTTCCGACGCGGGCATCGTGAAGTCGTTCCGCGGCAGGGACAACCGCCAGTACGTCGTCGTCGTGTTCTGCAACCTGGGCACCGACTACGTCGACGCCGACCGCCCGGCCGACCCGCCCGGCGTGTTCCCGGTGCTGTACACGCAGAAGTACGCGAAGCTCGGCAAGGCGATCGACGACATCATGAAGACGCTGTAACCGCGGCACGGCACCGCGGTCAGACGGCCGCGGTGCCGATCAGCCCGTTGCGCGTCACCCGTGCCGCGAGCTCTTCCTCGGACAGGTGCTCCGTGCCTTCCGGACGGCGCGGCAGCACCATGTACCGCGTCTCGGCGTTCGCGTCCCACACCCGGATCTCGGTGCCGGCGGGCAGCGTGAGCCCGAACTGCTCCAGCACCTCGCGCGGGTGGCTCACGACCTTCGACCGGTACGCGGGACTCTTGTACCAGGTGGGCGACGGGCCGAGCAGCGACAGCGGATAGCAGCTGCAGAGCGTGCACACGATGACGTTGTGCACGCTCTCGGTGTTCTCGACGACGAGCAGCCGCTGCACCTGCAGCCCACCACCCATCGACAGCCCCAGCTCGGGCAACGCCTCGTTCGCGTTCTCCAGCAACCGCGCCTTGAACGCCTCGTCGGTCCACGCCCGTGCCACCACGCGGTACCCGTTGGCGGGCGACGCCCGGTTCGTGAACGCCTCCAGTGCCCGGTCGAGCTCCTGGGCGTCGAGCAGCCCCTTCTCCTCCAGGGCCGCTTCCAGCTCCCGCACCCGCGCCGCGATCGGCGAGTCGTCGTGGTCGTCACTCATCGCTGAGGTAGTCCTCCCAAAGGGACAGCGTGACGCTGTGGTCGCCGTGCCCGAACAGTTCCCGCGCCGTGAACCGCACCAGGTAGACCTGCTGTGGCCGGTGGACGCCCTGTGCGCTCAGGTCGGCGAGCGGGTGCACGCCGTCCTCGCCGACGACCACGCCCGTCTTGCCGCGGGCGTAGTGCGGCAGCCGCGTGTGGTGGTCCGGGTCCACAGTGGACGTCCGCACCAGCTCGCCGGTGCGCCGCTCAGACATGGCCGCGCTCGCGCAGCAACGTCTCGATCGCCCGGAACCAGTTCTCGTAGTACGACGACTCGTGCGTCATCGTCCGCTCGACGGCGTCCCGGAACTCGTCCAGGTTGTAGATGCCGCGCCCGATCAGCGCGCGGTTCATCGCGAAGACGTGCGCCTCCCAGTCGGCGTGGAACGGCGGCTCGTCGAGCTCCTCCAGCACCGGGCCGAACCCGTCGAGCCCGCCGACGTCGTTGGTCCTGGGCATGTCACCTCCTGCGCTCGACCAGATTCTGCGCCGCTTTCCGCCAGTTCGGGAAGTGGAACTCGAATCCTGCCCCCTGCAGCCTGCCCGGCACCACTCGACGGCTCTTGAGCAGCAGCTCCGTGTCCGTCCGCAACGCGAACGCGCCGACCTCCGCCATCCACCGCGTCGCGGGCAGCCCGGCCGGGACGCCCCACGCGCTGCGCAGGCCGCGCATGAGGTCGCGCTGCGGCAGCGGGTGGGGCGACGCGAGGTTGACGGCACCCTCGACGGGCTGCCTGACCAGGAACTCGACGGCCCGCACGAAGTCCTCGTCGTGGATCCACGAGACGTACTGCCGCCCGCCGGCGACCGGCCCGCCGAGCCCCGCTCTCGTGAGCCACGACAGGTAGTCGAAGACACCGCCGCGGTCGGGGCTCATCACCATCGCCGTCCGCAACGCGACCTTGCGGGTGTGCGGGGTGACGGCCTCGGCCAGCTCCGCCTCCCACCGCTTGGCGATCTCGACGCTGTACGCCCAGTACCCCGGCACGTCCGGCTCGCGCCCGCCGAGGACGCCGGTCTCCTCGTCGTTCGGCGCGTCGAACCGGTGTGCGTAGATCGTCGCCGTGCTCATCTGGAGCCAGACCCGCGGCGGGTCGTCGGCCTTGGCGATCGCCTCGCCCACCACCCGCGCCGAGTCGACGCGCGACCGCATCATCTGCCGGAGGTTCTCGGCGGTGTAGCGGCAGCTCACGCTGCGGCCGGCGAGGTTGACGACGACGTCGGCGCCGTCGATCTCCTTCGCCCAGCCGCCCAGCGTGACGCCGTCCCACCGGACGCCGCCCGACCGGCTGATGACGACCACCTGGTGGCCCGCCGCCGTCAGTGCCCGGCGGAGGACTGTGCCCACCTGGCCGGTACCACCCGGAATCACGATCTTCATGTCGCCCCCTCGCGCCCGAAACTAGCCGTCGTTCGCTGAGAGTCGTTTCAGCTGGGGCGCCGGAGGACCGTTATGCTCCCGCGAAACGCTCAAACGAACAAGGCGGCCCCATGCGCGAGTCCAGCGATGTCCGGCGTCAGCGCGTCCTGGCCGTCGTCGAGTCGCGGGGCACGGTCAAGGTGAGCGACCTGGCCGGTGAGCTCGACGTGTCGATCGTGACGATCCGGCGCGACGTCGAGGAGCTGGCCCGGCTAGGCAAGCTGCGCAGGGGGCACGGGGTCGCGCGGTCGCTGGCGCCGGTCACACGGCCAGCGCCCCGGCCCGCGCCGAACGGAACGGTCGCGCTGGTCGTGCCCGAGCGGCACACCTACCTGTACGAGACGATGAACGGGGCCCGCGGCGCGCTCGAAGAGGCGGGGATGCGGGTCGTGCTGCACATCGCGCCGCAGGTCGAGGGCGCGGAACGGCCGATCGTGGAACGGGCGCTGAGCGAGCCGGTGCAGGGGCTGCTGATCGCGCCGCGGTGGCGCGGGCCCGACGAGGAGGCCGCGGACGGGTGGCTGGCCGAGACCGGGGTGCCGACCGTGCTCATGGAACGGCGGCCCGGCGGGCGGCTGCGGGCGATGAGCTCGGTCTGCTCGGACCACTGGTACGGGATGCACCTCGCGGTGCGGCACCTGACGGACCTCGGACATCGCCGGATCGTGCTCGCCGCGCGCGACGACAGCCCGACGGCGCGAGCGCTCAGGAGCGCGTTCGCGGAGATCTCGGCCGGCCTCGACGACGCCATCACGGTCCGCAGCTCGCCCGAGACCGGCCTGGTGAGCGTGCTGCGGGCGCACCGGGCGACGGCGGCGGTCCTGCACGGCGACGTGGACGCGCTGATGCTGGTCCAGCAGCTGACCGAGGCGGGGATCAGCGTGCCCGGACGGTGTTCGGTCGTGGCCTACGACGACGTCGTGGCGGCGCTCGGGAGCATTCCGCTCACGGCGGTCGCGCCGCCGAAGACCGAGGTCGGACGGGTGGCCGCGGAGCTGCTGGTGCGGCAGCTCCGCACCGGGGACACGACGCCTCAGCGGGTCGAGCTGCTGCCCGAGCTGAAGATCCGGGCATCGACTGAGCGTTTGAGCGTTTCTTGACGACAAACCGATCAGGCGATCAGGATGCGGGGCATGCGCACGTTCCTCGCGGCGGGTCTCCCGGCACCTCTGGCGCCACGCCTCGGTGCCGGAGGTCCGGTGGAGATCACGTTCTGGTCCGCCCTGCGCGGTGATCAGCGGGTCATCGACGCGTTCAGCTCCCTGCGACGGTTCTGGCGGGGCGGCCTGACCGCGGGAGCCGTCCGGTGAGGGCCGCGGGGGTGATGTCGGCGGAGGCCGCGTCCGCCGTCCTCGAACCTGTGCTGGCCGAGCTGCGGGAGGTCTGCGACTTCGGCGCCGTGCACGAGGGCTTCGACGGTGTTCCGGACGTCGACCTGCTCGTCACGGGCTGGGGCTGCCCGCCGATCACCGAGGAGGTGCTCGCGGGGCTGCCGAGCCTGCGGGCGATCGTGCACACCGCCGGGTCCGTCAAGGGGTTCGTCACCGACGCCTGCTGGGAGCGCGGCATCGCGGTCTCCTCGGCCGCGCAGGCCAACGCGCTGCCCGTCGCCGAGTACACCGTCGCGATGATCCTGCTCAGCGGCAAGCGGGTCCTCGAACGCGCCCGCGAGTACCGCGAGGCGAAGGCGTTCTCGGTGTACGGGGTGCCGGACTCGGTCGGCAACTACGGCACCACGGTCGGCATCCTGTCCGCGTCGATGATCGGGCGCCGGGTGGTGGAGCTGCTCGCGCCCTACGATTTCCACGTGCTGGTGCACGACCCGTTCGTGACCGAAGTGGACGGTGCCGAGTCCGTTGGCCTCACCGAGCTGTTCCGCCGCAGCGACATCGTCAGCGTGCACACGCCGCTGCTGCCGCAGACCAGGGGACTGGTGAGCCGCGAGCTGCTGAGGTCGTTGCGCGACGACGCCGTGCTGGTCAACACCGCCCGCGGCGCGGTCGTCGACCAGGAGGCGCTCACCGAGGAAGTGGGCCGCATCCGGGCGGTGCTCGACGTGACCGACCCGGAGGTGCTGCCGCCGGACCACCCGCTGTGGCACCACGACAGCGTTCTGATCACGCCGCACCTCGCGGGCTCGCAGGGCAACGAATGGGTCCGCCTGGGCCGCCACGCCCTCGCGGAGGTCCGCAGGTGGGCGGCGGGGGAGCCGTTCCGGACGCCCGTGCCGGCCGGGCGAAGGGAGCACATCGCGTGAGCATCGGCCGTGAGCAGTGGGTGCGGACGGCGGACGCGCTGCTGGGCGCCGCCTGGCGGCACGCCTCGCCGGACCGGGCGTTCCTCGACCTGCCCGGCAGGCCGTCGCACAGCGGTGTACGGTCGGACGGCCTGGAGGGCTACGCGCGGACGTTCCTGGCCGCCGCGTTCCGCACCGCGCACGGCGACGACCCGCACAACTGGCTGGAGCGCTACGCCGCGGGCCTGGTCGCGGGCACGTCCGGCCGGTGGCCCGCGATCTTCGACGTCGGCCAGCCGATGGTCGAGTCGGCGTCGGTGGCGCTCGGCCTGCGCCTGACCAAGCCGTGGCTGTGGGACCGGCTCTCCTGCCAGGAGCAGGACCGCGCCGAGGCGTGGCTGCGCGAGGCGCTGCGGCACGTCCCGGCGGCGAACAACTGGTACTTCTTCCCGTACACCGTGGCCTCGTTCCTGGAGGCGGCGGGACGCGGCGACGACGAGACGCGCCAGGCGAAGCAGCGCGCGATGGAGCTGCTCCAAGGCTGGTACGCCGGTGACGGCTGGTACTCCGACGGCGACGGCCGCGCGTTCGACCACTACAACGGCTGGGCGCTGCACCTGTACCCGGCCCTGGACGCGCACCTCGGCGGTGAGCCGATCACCACGCGCCTCCGGGAGCACCTCGAAAGCTTCTCCCTGCTGTTCGGCGCGGACGGCGCCCCGCTCTACCTCGGCCGGTCGCTGACCTACCGGTTCGCCGCGGCGACCGCCGTCGCGCTGGGCGCCGTCACCGGGGAGACGCCGCTGAGCCCCGGCCACTCCCGCGTTCTCATCGGCAGGACGCTCGAGTACTTCCTCGACCGCGGCGCGCTCACCGGCGGCCTGCTCAGCCTCGGCTGGCACGGCCCGCACGAGGCGAGCCTCCAGCCCTACTCCGGCCCGGCCTCGCCGTACTGGGCGTCCAAGGCGTTCGTCTGCCTGCTCGCCGGACCAGACCATCCACTGTGGACGGCGCAGGAGGAGGACGACGACTCCGACCGGACGCTCGCCTTGCCCGGCCCGGGTTTCCTCATCCAGCGCCACAACGGCGTCACGAGGCTGCACAACCACGGCAGCGACCACGTCCGCCCGTTCGAGGGCGAGTACGCGACCGACGACGACCCGCTCTACAGCCGGTTCGCCTACTCGACGGCGACCGGCCCGACGGCACGGCACAACGTCGCCGACAACCACCTCGCCCTGGTGCACCGGGGCGACCGCAGCGTGCGCCGCCGCATCCACCCGCTGGGGGCGCGGGACAACTGGGCCGCCTCCTGGCACCGCCCGGTGTTCGACGCGGACCAGGTGATGGTCCCGGGACTGCGCGTCGAGAGCGTCACGGCCGTCTGGGACGACCAGGAGCTGCGCATCCACCGCGTCATCGGCGCCCCTCCCGGCACCAGGGCCGAGCTGACCGGCTGGGCCACCGACCTGCCGTCGTCGCTGGTGGCGGTGTGCGGCTGGACCGGTGAGGACCGCAGGACCGCGCCGCAGGGCACGGCGTTCTCCCCGGTCGTGCACGTCCCGGTGCTGACCGCGGACGTCGAGGGCACCGTGACGCTGGCCGCGGTGGCGGTGCTGAACGGCGAGGTCGCCGAAGCCGACTGGCAGGCCCGCGTCGACGAGATCCTGAAGATCACTCTCGACGCGTGCGACAAGGGGTAACACCGTGGCGGGGAGGGCCCGATGTACCGGTGTGCGCCTCACCCTCCTCGCCGCCGTTTTCCTGCTCGCCGCCTGCACCTCCACGCCGGAGGCGGCGCCGGAGACCACGCAGCAGGCCCCGACGACCGTGGACCAGCCCGCCGGCACCGGCCCGAACTGCGCGAACGCCAACTCGTCCGTCGTCGGCAAGGCGCTCGGGCTGCGGTTGCAGGGCCAGCGGGAGACCGTCGACAAGGCCGTGACCACGTGCACGTACGTCGGCTCCGGCATGCCCGTCGAGGTGCGGTTCACGACGAACGCCACGCCCGCGACGGTCGCCGGGGCGAAGCCGGAGGGCGCCAAGCCGATCGAGGGCTTCGAGGACGAGGCGTACGAGGCCACGGCGGGTGGCTCCGAGACGACCCAGCACACCGTCGGCGCGCGCCGGGGCAGGACGCTGGTCGAGGTGCGTTCACCCGCGGGCGTGGAGCCGTCGAAGAAGCTGATCACCGACCTGTTCAGCCGCATCCAGCAGTGAGGCCGTGACGCACCACCAAGCACCCTTCGACGAATGCTGTCCGTAACGTCCCGCCCTGCTCGCAACTCTCTTTCGTGTTTCCCCTACCGCACGCGGGGCCCTTTCGTCCTATCAGGGCGTACGCGGGGCCCCCGCGTGCGAAAGCGACGTCACGGAGAGGCGGCGGTGAACACTGGCGGATGACACACGGCGGGGGTGTGACGGGCAAAGGCGGAAAAGGCGTCCGGCGCAGCGCTCAGACCGGCACGTCGAAGAACGACAGCACGCGGGCGCCCGGTGCGAGCCACGGCCTCACCAGGGCGTGCGCGCGGCCCGGGTCGCGGTGGAAGAGCCCCACCCGCACGGCGAAGACCAGGTCGAACCGGCGGTCGCCGAGGTTCGCGTCCTCCAGCGAGGCGATGAGGAACTCGGCCTTGCCCGACGCGACGTGCGCGGCGTTGCGCCGGGTCGCGGCCTCGACCATCTTCACCGAGCGGTCGATCGCGGTGAGCGTCCCGGTGGTCAGCAGTTCGCACACCATCGTGGCGGCCACGCCCTGCCCGCAGCCGACCTCCAGCACCCGGTCGTCAGGCAGGACCCCGAGCCGGTCGACGACACCTCGCAGCCGCTCGCTCATGGTCGGCAATCATGCGCCACCACGCGGAACGGGGCCACCGCGGTCAGCCCAGGTTGACCATCCAGTGCACGCCGAACCTGTCGACGAGGTCGCCGTACTCGTCGCCCCACATCTGCTTCTCCAGCGGGGTGCCGACCTGGCCGCCCTCCGCGAGCTTGGCGAAGTACTCGCGCAGCACCTCGTCGTCGCCCGAGAGCGACACCGTGATGCTCGACCCGGTTCTGACCTCCGCGCCGGGCGGCGTGTCGGAGGCCATGATCGTGTAGCCGGCGTCTGTTTCCAGCTGGGCGTGCATGACCTGGTCCGCCTGCGGGGTGTCCTGCATGCCGAACTCGCCGAAGGTGTTCACCTTCAGCTCTCCGCCGAAGACGGACTGGTAGAACTCCATCGCCTCGCGGGCGTGGCCGTCGAAGCTGAGGTAGGGGTTGAGACGTGTGGCCACCGGGATCGCTCCTTGGGTAGACGGGCTCGCATCCTCGCAAAGCCTTGGCGCGCCTACCACTCGAAGTCACTCGGTGACACCGGGATCGCCCTGTGCGACCTTGCCCGCGTACACGAGTGTGGCCTCCGGTGTGAGCGGGTGGAACGTTCCGGCGCGAACGTCGCGGTAGGCGCGTTCGAGCGGGGAGCGCTTGAAGAACGACCGTCCACCCAGGACCTCCATCGCGAGGTTCACGACCTCGACGGCCTCGACGACGGCCTGGCGCTTGGCCAGCATGACGGTGGTGACCGCCTCGGGACCTGCCGTGTAGTCGTCGCCGAGGTCGTCGACGGCGCCCATCAGCGACCACCAGGACGTGCGCAGCTTGTAGTCCATCAGCCCGATCTGCCGGGCGGCGTTCTTCACCGTCGACCGCACGGCGACGTCCCGGGCGCCCGCCGCGATGCCGTAGTAGGTCGCGCCGCACACGGGTGCGAAGTGGACCACCGCGGCGAACAGCGGCGCGCCGAACTCCCCGTACGGGCGGCGGGCGGCGATCTTGCCCTCCGGCACGAAGACGTTCTCCATCACGACGTCGTGGCTGGCCGTGCCGCGCATCCCGAGGGTGTCCCAGGTTTCCTCGATGCGTACGCCGCCGGCGTTCAGCGGCACGCTGAAGTGCAGCACCTCGTCACCGAGGACGGCCGAGGTGGCGATGACGTCCGCCCGCGGCGACTGGCTGCAGAACGCCTTGCGGCCGTTGACCAGGAACCCGCCGTCCGCGGGGGTCGCGGTGGTCGTCGGCCACAGCCAGTCCGATCCGCCGCTGGTCGCGATGACCAGGTCCTCCGCCGCCACGCGCCGCAGCACGCCTTCCGCGTCCGGTGCGCCCTTGCGTCTGCGGTAGTCCTGCATGAGCGTGAGGTAGAGGTGCATCGTGACGGCCAGCGCGGTGGCGCCGTCGTGCCGGGCCAGCTCGGCCTGCGCGTGGCAGACCTGGCGCATCGTGGCGCCGTGCCCGCCCAGCTCCCGGGGCACGGCCAGCGCGAGGTAGCCCTCCTCGCGCATCGCCTCGTACGCCTCGCTCACGAACGTGGCGTCCCGGTCGTGGCCGGAGGCGTGTGCTGCCGCGACCGCGCCGATGCGGGCCGCCATCTCGGTGAACCTGGTGTCGTCCTCCCCGGTGGCGACCGGGAAGGTGCCGGTCAGCCGGGGTGTGTCGAGTGTTGTCATGGGACGAACGTAGGAACGCGCGACCCCCGCGGGTAGTTCTGGAAGTGAACCGCCGCGGCGGTAACGAAACCTCCGCCGCGGCGGAGTTCCCGGGTGTGAGGACCTACGCGCAGTACTGCCCGATCGTCCGCGCCGTCGAGGTGCTGGGCGACCGGTGGACGTTGCTGATCGTGCGGGACATGCTGAACGGTGCCTCGCGCTTCAACGAGATCTCCCACGGCCTGCCGGGGCTCTCGCGCGCTCTGCTGTCCCGGCGCCTGCGCCAGCTCACGGCCGCGGGCCTCGTCGGGCGCACGGGCGACGGCTACGCGCTCACCCCGGCGGGGGAGGCGCTGCGGCCGCTGGTGTTCAGCCTCGCCGAGTGGGGCGCCCGGTACGCGTTCGGCGACCCGCGGGCGGAGGAGCTCGACCCCGAGGTGCTGATGTGGTGGATGCACGGCCGCGTCGACACCGGCTCGCTGACCCGCCGCGCGACCGTCGAGGTCCGCGTCCAGGACCGCCGCCGCACGTTCTGGCTCGTCGTGGAGCCCGGCGACGCCTCCATCTGCTACACCGACCCCGGCCTGGAGGTGGACGCGGTGCTGTCGTCGGACATCGCCACGCTCTACCGGGTGTGGGAGGGGGAGTTCGAGCTCCTCGACGCCGTCCGCGCGGGCACGGTCGAGCTGACCGGGGCGCGCTGGGTGGTGCGCGGCCTGCCCCGCTGGCTGCGGCTCAGTCCGGTCGCCGAGCACGTCCGCGCGGCACGGTCAGGGGTCTGACCTGCGGGGACGAAGTTCCTCAAGATTTTTCCGGTGTCGTGTCGATCCGGGGCGGTGCCCGTTCGACGCATCAGTGGAAGGACACGACAGCCCAGGAGGAACCGACATGACCGCGTCCGTCACCACCGCCGCCGCTCCCCGCACCACCCGCAGGCCGGCCTTCGCCCGGCACGCCACCCTCGTGACCCGCGTGCTGACCGGCCTGCTGTTCACCGTGACCGGCTTGAACGGGTTCCTGAACTTCATGCCCGCACCGGATCCCGCCACGATGGCGCCGGACGGGGTGGCGTTCACGGCCGCGCTGTACGCCACCGGCTACATGCTGCAGCTCGCCTCCGGCGTCCAGGTCGTGGCGGGTGTGCTGCTGCTGGCCGGCCGGTTCGTGCCGCTGGCGCTCGCGATCCTCGCCCCGATGGTGGTCAACATCTTCCTGATCCACGTGTTCCTGGAGCCGTCGGGCCTCGGCATCGCGATCCTGGTGGTGCTGGCCGAGATCGGGCTGGCGTGGGCCTACCGCGACAAGTTCCGCCCGATGCTCCAGCCCCGCTAGCCCTGACGGAGAAAATCCCCCGCAGCCTTGGCGGCTGCGGGGGATTTCGTTGTGCGACAAGGTTTTTATTCCGTGGTGTCGAAACAGGACGGTGTCGTTCGACGTGTCTGTGAGAGCGAAAACCGTTGGGAGGGAACCGAGATGTCCACCACGCGCTGCACCGCCACCGTCCTGCGCGTGCTGCTCCGCGGCCGGGTGGCGTCCGGGCTCCTGGCCGCGGCGAACCTCCTGCTCGACACCGGCCACCTCACCACGGCCCTGCTCGTCGCGCTGGCCGAGGTCGCCGTGGCGCTGCACGCGCAGGCGGTGCTACCGGGACACGAACGTCGCGAGCAGTGCCTGCACCTCGTAGACGTCGACGCCCTTCCCGAACTGCTTGGAGATCGGCGTGTCGTGGCCGGAGACCCAGATCTTGAGCTCCGCGTCGAGGTCGAAGTGCCCGGCGGTCTCGACTGAGAACTGCGTGATCGCCTTGTACGGCACCGAGTGGTACTCGACCTTCTTGCCCGTCACGCCCTGCTTGTCGACCAGGATCAGGCGCCGGTCGGTGAACACGAACGAGTCGCGCACCAGCTGGTAGGCCGCGTGCACCGGTTCGCCCTGCGCGAGCAGCCTGCCGAACTCCTTCGCGGCGGACCGCGGGTCGAGCTTCGACGCGTTTCCCATCATCCCGCTGAGAAGTCCCATGCCTCCACGTTTACCAGGCTTCCGCCGGACTCAGCCGGGCCGCGGCAGCGCGGTGCGCAACCGGATGCCGCTCCAGCCCAGCGAGCTCCGCGTGACCTCGTCCCAGAACGGCCACAGGTTCGGCAGCACGCGCAGCCCGATCCCCGCCTCCTCGTGCAGCTCGAACAGGTCGCCGACGCGTTCGGCCGGACCGAGCGGCACCACCGGTTCCGTCGCCACCACCGAGGCGCCGTCGTCGCCGAACGGCCGGAACGCCGCCGCGTCGAACCGGTACGCGTAGAGCCGCACGGTCCGCATCCGCTCCAGCCAGCCGTACTCGACGGCGTGCACCCGCGTCCCGCAGCCCGGCCCGATGATCCGGTCGCGGTCGGCGTCCGAAGACCCCGGGCCCGTCCACGCCATCGCCCGCGGGCACTGGCGGGGGAACCAGTAGCCGGGGCTGTGCGCGGAGTCCACCGCCCACACGTACGGCTCCGCCTGCCGCGCCGTCGCCGCCACGTGCGGGACGAAGCGGGCGATCGCCGGGTCTTCCGAGAAGTGCAACACCTGTCCTGGGGCCGGCCGCATGTCGTCATACTGGCGCGCATGCGGAGGCTGACGCTCGCGGTTCTGCTCGTTCTCACCGGCTGCTCCTCCGGCGGAGCGGACGACGCCGTCCGGTTCACCGCCGTCGACCTGTCCGCGCCGCCGGAAGCCCTCGCGGCGCACGGCGACTCGCTCGTGATCGGCACGCGGCCGTCGGACCACCCCGAGCTCGTGACGCGCGACAAGGGCGGCGTGATCGGCAACTCCCGGCTGACGCCCGCCAGTCCGTACGGCAGGGAAGCCCACTGGTACGGGATCACCTCCGACGGCACGACGATCACCGGTGTCGGCGGCCAGCGCGGCGGCGCGCACGGCAACGTCCGGTGGAGCGCCTGGACCGGGGACGCGCGGCAGATCACCGAGAAGCCGCAGGCGTTCAGCACGTTCGGCGGCTACGGCGCCGGTGAGCTGATCGGGCCGGTGCGGACGAAGCGCGGCCCGTTGATCATCGGCACCTGGGAGAGCGCCAAGGCCGGGCTGGACATCGCCGTGTGGACCTACGCCGCCGACACGTGGACCCGCCAGCCCTCCGCGGGCACGGTGCTGGAGAGCTCGCAGGAGCTGCTGCGGTTCCCGCTGGGCGTGGCGCCGGACGGTGACGGCGCGATCGTCACCGGCTGGCAGATCGCCAAGGGCGTGGTGAGCGCCGCCGTCTGGCGGTTCGACGGCGAGACGTGGACCACGGCGACCCTCCCGGACGGCGACGCCGCGCTCGCCGCCCGGTGCTGGGACGGCACGTGCCACGTCGTGGGGCGCAGCAAGGGCAAGCTCGCCTGGTGGTCAGGCCCCGAGTGGACGAGGCTCGCCGTGCCGGACGTCCCGGTCGGCGACGACCAGCCCCTGGTGGCGCCCGTGCCGGTCCGCGGTGTCCCGACGCTGTTCGTCGACCACGGCGGTGTGCGGCTGGTGTCCGAAAAGGACGAACGGCCCGCGGACGGGCCCAGCGGGGAGGTCGTCGCGGCCGAGACCGTCGGCGGTGAGGTGTTCGTCATCGCGGGCGGCAGGCTCTGGCGGACGAGTTAGCCACGTCACGTCCCCTGCTCCATCCGTTGTGACGCGCTTCACGCCTTCCGGCCCAGTGGTTGCTCCGCTGGTCAGGTGAACGGCCTGGTCCGCATCGATGCAGTAACACTGCTCGCACGCGGCGCTTCGCAGCGTGATCGGCAGAATAAGATCGCATTGCGACGCTTGTCCCACACCTATCGGACATTGCATTCACCCGGATGCGTACTTGCATCGGTGTGCCGACAGGAACTTGACGGTGAATACGGCGATACGGCCGCACAATGGTCACGCTTGGACACACAATCGCCGAGAGTCAACTGTTGATGTGACTGATCGGGCTGTCTTCCAGCCACGCGTGGGTGACTATGGCCCGGTCAGCGGGCCTCCCCCGTAATGGGTGGGGGGTGGGCGGCGGTCCGCCGGAACGGCGGTTAATCTCGTGCACCTCGTCCACTGCAATCCAGTGCGCCGACGTTGCAACCAGCCGGGGAGAGGACTGAACACGGGTGGCCGGATTTCTGTTGCGGCGGTTGGTCAACTACGTGGTGCTCGCCCTCGTGGCGACGTTCCTCGCGTTCACGTTGGCCTCCGCCACCTTTGACCCGATCGGGGTGTTGCAGCAACGCAACCCACCGCCGCCCGCGGCGTCGATCGAGGCGAAGAAACGAGACCTCCACCTCGACCAGCCGATCCCGCAGCGGTTCGTCACCTGGATGGGCGGGGTGGTGCAGGGCGACTTCGGCCGCACCATCGCCGACCGGCCCATCACCGACGAGCTCGGCAGGCGCATCGGCGTGAGTCTGAGGCTGTTCCTGCTCGGCATCACGATCGGCATCGGCTTCGGCGTGCTGCTCGGCGTGGTGAGCGCCATCAGGCAGTACAAGTTCAGCGACTACTTCGCGACGCTGTTCAGCTTCATACTGCTGTCCACGCCGGTGTTCGTGCTCGGCACGCTGCTCAAGATGGGCGCGCAGGGGATCAACGACTCCATCGGCTCGAACGTGCTGATCTTCGTCGGTGAGTCCACCCCCGGCTTCCAGGGCAACTGGTTCGAGCACCTCGGGGACCGGCTGCAGCACCTGATCGTGCCGACGCTCGCCATCGCGCTCGGCCAGATCGCCTACTACAGCCGCTACCAGCGCTCGTCGATGCTCGACGTGCTCGGCAGCGACTTCCTGCGCACCGCCCAGGCCAAGGGCCTGACCCGCCGCAAGGCGTTGTTCAAGCACGGCCTGCGCACCGCGCTCATCCCGATGGCGACCCTGTTCGCGTTCGGTTTCGGCCTGCTCGTCGTCGGTGGCACCTTCACCGAGCGGATCTTCGGCTGGTTCGGCATGGGTGACTGGCTCGTCACCGGCATCTCGGCGCAGGACACGAACGTCACCGCCACGGTGACGCTCTTCGTCGCCGTGTGCGTGCTGTTCTCCGGCTGGCTCGCCGACGTGCTGTACGCCGCGCTCGACCCCCGAATCCGCGTGAACTAGGCAAGGTGACGACGTGACCGTGATCCTCAACGAGGGCGACTCGGCGGGAACCACCGGCGCCGCCTCCGGAAGCCCCGTCGACGCGGCGCCCGATCCGGGCAAGGCGATGACGCGCGGCAGGCTCGTGCTGATCCGCTTCGCGCGCAACAAACTGGCGCTCGTCGGCCTGGTGATCATCGTCGGGATGTACCTGATGGCGTTCATCGGCCCGCTGCTGTCGAAGTGGACCTACGACACCCAGGACTACACGGCGTTCCTGGAGCCGCCCTACTCCGAGCACATCTTCGGCACCGACAAGATCGGTACCGACATGTTCGCGCTGACCATGCGCGGGCTGCAGAAGTCGCTGATCATCGGCCTGCTCGTGGCGCTGATCTCGACCACCGTCGCGGCGGTCGTCGGCGCCGCCGCCGGCTACTTCCTCGGTGTCGCCGACAAGGCCCTCATGTGGCTGGTCGACCTGCTGCTCGTGCTGCCGTCGTTCCTGATCATCGCGATCCTCAGCCCGTGGTTCCGCGGCAAGTCGTGGTTCCTGCTGGTGCTGATGCTCGCGGCGTTCCAGTGGATGATCACCGCCCGCATCGTGCGCGGCATGACGCTGACGCTGAAGGAACGCGAGTTCGTGAAGGCGGCCAAGTTCATGGGCCAGCCGGCGCGCAAGATCATCGCCAAGCACATCGTGCCGAACATGGCGTCGCTGCTCATCATCGACGCGACGATCAACGTCGGCTCGGCCGTGCTCGCCGAGACCGGCCTGAGCTACTTCGGGTTCGGCGTGCAGTCGCCGGACGTCTCGCTCGGCACGCTCATCGGGGTGAACGCCGAGTCCGCGACGACCTTCCCCTGGCTGTTCCTGTTCCCGGCGGGCTTCCTCGTCGTGTTCGTGCTGGCGGTGAACTGGGTCGGCGACGGGCTCCGCGACGCGCTCGACCCCACCTCCACGCGCGTGCGCCGCAAGGAGAAGAAGAAGGACACCAAGGAGAAGGCCGCCTGATGACCACCTCGGAGCTCCAGTTCGACACGCCCGCAGACCGTGTCGTCGAGGGACCGGTGCTGCAGGTCGAGGACCTCCACGTGTCCTTCCCGAGCGAGTCGGGCCGCGTGCAGGCCGTCCGCGGCCTGAGCTACCACGTCTCGCCCGGCGAGGTCCTCGGCATCGTCGGCGAGTCCGGGTCCGGCAAGTCCGTATCCTCGCTCGCCGTCATGGGCCTGCTGCCGTCCTCGGCGCGCATCACCGGGTCCATCAAGTTCCAGGGCCGTGAGCTGATCGGCCGCGGCGACGCGGAGCTGTCGAAGATCCGCGGCCGCCGCGTCTCGATGGTCTTCCAGGACCCGCTGTCCGCGCTGACGCCGGTCTACACCGTCGGCGACCAGATCGCCGAGGCGATCCTGGTGCACAAGAAGGGCTCGGTGTCCAAGCAGGGCGCCGCGAAGCGCGCGGTCGAGCTGCTCGACCTCGTCGGCATCCCGAACGCCGCGGAACGCGCGAAGGCGTTCCCGCACGAGTTCTCCGGCGGCATGCGGCAGCGCGCGGTGATCGCGATGGCGATCGCCAACGACCCCGACCTGATCATCGCCGACGAGCCGACCACCGCGCTCGACGTGACGGTGCAGGCGCAGGTGCTGCAGCTGCTGGAGACGGCGCAGGAGGTCACCGGCGCCGGCATCGTGATCATCACCCACGACCTCGGCGTCGTCGCCGGGTTCGCGGACCGCCTGATGGTCATGTACGCGGGCCGCGCCGTGGAGAAGGGCAAGGTCGACGAGATCTACCAGCAGCCGCGCATGCCGTACACGCTCGGCCTGCTCGGCTCGATCCCGCGTCTCGACGTCAGCGAGAAGCAGGCGCTGGTGCCGATCAAGGGCCAGCCGCCGTCGCTCACGGACCTACCTCCCGGCTGCCCGTTCGCGCCGCGCTGCCCGATGGTCGTCGACGCCTGCCACACCGCGGAACCGCCGCTGCTGGACGTCGACGGCTCGGTCGAGCACGCCGCCGCGTGCATCCGCACCAACGAGATCGCGGCGACCGACGCGGAGGGCGCGGAGGCGGCCGTCGAGATCTTCGGCGCCGAGGTGGCCGACGAGCCCGAGGTCGCGAAGATCCCGCGCGAGCAGCGCGAGGTCGTGCTGGGCCTCGACGAGCTCGTCAAGGAGTACCCGGTGACCAAGGGCGTGGTGTTCAAGCGCCGCGTCGGCACCGTGCACGCCGTGTCGGGCATCTCGTTCGACGTCCGCGAGGGCGAGACCCTGGGCCTGGTCGGCGAGTCGGGCTGCGGCAAGACCACGACCCTGATGGAGATCCTCGGCCTGCACAAGCCGATGGGCGGCCAGATCTCCGTGCTGGGCACCAACGTGGCCGAGGTGGACAACAAGCGCCGCTTCGAGATCCGCCGCGACATGTCGGTGGTGTTCCAGGACCCGATGGCGTCGCTCGACCCGCGCCTGACGATCCACGACTGCATCGCAGAACCCATGCAGGTGCACGGGTTCTCGAAGGACGAGATCAACCGGCGCGTGCCGGAGCTGATGCGGCTCGTCGGCCTGCGCCCCGAGCAGCTCTCCCGCTACCCCGGCGAGTTCTCCGGCGGTCAGCGCCAGCGCATCGGCATCGCGCGGGCCCTCGCGCTCGAACCGAAGCTCGTCGTGCTCGACGAGCCGGTGTCGGCGCTGGACGTGTCCATCCAGGCGGGTGTCATCAACCTGCTGGAGGAGCTCAAGTCCAAGCTGGGCCTCGCCTACCTGTTCGTGGCCCACGACCTGTCGGTGGTGCGCCACATCGCGGACCGGGTGGCCGTCATGTACCTGGGGAAGATCATCGAGATCGGCGAGGTGGACTCGGTCTTCGAGACGCCGCGCCACCCGTACACGCAGGCCCTGCTGTCGGCGATCCCGATCCCCGACCCGGTCAAGGAACGGCAGCGGGAGAGGATCATCCTCACCGGCGACCTGCCGAGCCCGGCGAACCCGCCGTCCGGCTGCCGGTTCCGCACCCGGTGCTTCCTGCACGCGTCGCTGCCGCCCGAGAAGCAGCGCCAGTGCATCGAGGTGGAACCGCCGCGCGAGCGGCAGGCGGAAGACCACGAGGCCGCCTGCCACTTCGCCCAGATCCGTCAGGTCCTCTGAGCATCCGTCGCCTCAGAGAACAACCTGCGAGCACGAAGGAACAGTGTTCCCGGCAACTGGTGTCCGGGCACGAGGGAGGTTCACGACAGTGAGTCGACGTACCACGGTGGGAGTGTCCGCGCTGGCCGCGGTCGTCCTCACGCTTACCGCGTGTGGGGGCCCGAGCAACAACGGTGGTGACTCCGGCCTGAAGGGCGCGGAGAACACGATCGGTCAGGCGGACATCAACCCGCAGGACGCGTCCAAGGTCAAGGACGGCGGCGAGTTCCGCTGGCCGGTCGACCAGTTGCCGGACAACTGGAACTACAACCAGCTCGACGGCACCAACGCCGACGGCCGGCGCATGATCGACACGCTCATGCCGAACCTGTTCAAGCAGAACCCCGACGCGACGATCGAGATCAACAAGGACTACCTGGAGGACGCGAAGCTCGCGTCCACCGACCCGCAGGTCCTCGAGTTCAAGATCAACCCGAAGGCCAAGTGGTCCGACGGCGCCGCGCTGTCGTGGGAAGACTTCGAGGCCATGTGGAAGTCCCTCAACGGGGCCGACAAGACCTACGAGGTCGCGGGCACCACCGGCTACGAGGACATCGAGAAGGTCGAGAAGGGCGCGTCCGACCAGGACGTCAAGGTCACCTTCAAGAAGAAGTTCGCCGAGTGGAAGGGCCTGTTCTCGCCCCTCTACCCGAAGTCCCTCTCCTCCACGCCCGAGGCGTTCAACAAGGGCTGGGCGGACGAGCCCAAGATCACCGCGGGCCCGTTCAAGATCGAGACGATCGACCGCACCGGCAAGACCGTGAGCGTCGTGCGCGACGCCAACTGGTGGGGTGAGAAGCCGAAGCTCGACAAGATCACGTTCCGTCAGGTCGACCGCACCGCCCTCGCGGACGCCCTCGCCAACGGCCAGATCGACTTCTTCGACATCGGCTCCAGCATCGACAACTTCACGCGTGCCCAGTCGATGCAGGGTGTGGCGATCCGCCAGGCGGTCACGCCGGACTACTCGCACATCACCTTCAACGGCGCCGAGTCGTCGATCCTGAACGACCCGAAGCTCCGCGTCGCCCTGATGCGCGGCATCGACACCAAGACCATCAGCAAGGCGCTGCTCGGCCAGATGCTCAAGGGCGAGGCGCAGGTCACCGGTAACCACTTCTTCCTGCTGGGCTCGGCCGGCTACAAGGACAACTCGGCCGTCGCGTCGTTCGACAAGGAAGCCGCGAAGAAGCAGCTCGACGAGCTGGGCTGGAAGCTCGAGGGCGAGACCCGCAAGAAGGACGGCAAGGAGCTCGTCGTCCGGTTCGTCATCCCGACGCCGAACCCCATCTCCGACCAGATCTCGAAGCTCGTGCAGTCGCAGCTCAAGGAGGTCGGCGCCAAGGTCGACATCCAGGCCGTGCCGTCGACCGACTTCTTCAAGCAGTACGTCAACGTCGGCAACTTCGACATGACCGGCTTCCGCTGGCTGGCCTCCGCCCAGCCGATCTCGGACAGCAAGGGCATCTACTACCTCGACCCGGCCAGCACCAACCAGAACTACGGCCGCATCGGGTCCGAAGAGGTCAACAAGCTGCTCGAGCAGGCCGTCGAGGAGCTCGACGACACCAAGCGCCTCGAGCTCGCCAACGAGGCCGACAAGAAGATCTGGGAGCTGGGCCACCAGCTGCCGCTGTACCAGCAGCCGGGCGCTGTCGCGGTGAAGAGCACCGTCGCCAACTTCGGCGCCGTCGCGTACGCGAACCGTCCGTACGACTACATCCACATGGGCTTCACGGAGTGACGTGCAGCTAGGGTGTCGAACGGCCCGGCGGGCTTTCCGCCGGGCCGTTTTTCCTTGTTTGGAGCTGTGTCTTGTTGCGTTCCCGGGTCCGCGCGCTGCGCCACGGTCTGCTCGCCACGGCGATGGTGCTGGTCGTCTGCCTCGTCGTCGCGGTGTTCTCCTGGCTGTCCTATTCGGACGGACGGGCCGCGCTGTCGGCCATGACCGCTCGTGACGTCGGCACGGTCGAGTCGTTCGACGGCGGCGCTGTCGAGGTCCGCTGGCCGTCGGGGTCCGCGCGCGTCCCGTACGAGAGCGGCGACCGGATCGTGGGGCGGCAGACGCAGGTGGCGTTCGACCCGTCCGACCCGTCCCGCGCCGTGATCCCCGGCTCCGACCTGTTCCTGGAGACCGACCGCGCACTGGGCGGCGTCTCGTTCGCCACCGCGGTGGCGGTGCTGGTGCTCGTCGCCGGCGCGCTGCGGCTCGTGCTGGCCGTGCGCGCGGCGCGGTCGTCGCCGGTCACCGTGCAGGTGCGGCGCATCCGGCTGCAGTCGGGACTGATGGTGCGGTCGTGGCTGGAGATCGAGGGCCCCACCGAGCGCTGGCTGCCCGTCTACTACGACCCGGTGCTCGTGACGCTGCCGTCTCCGGTCGAGGCGGAGCTGCGCGGCGGACGCGTCGCCGTGGTCGACGGCGTGACGCTCTACCCGTCCGGCCGCGTCGTCACGAAGCACCCGCGCGGCCGTCGCCAGGACAACCCGGCGCAGCCGGACCCGCAGACCCGCGCGCCCCACGGCCTGCGCGCCCAGCTGCGGGTGGACGCCGTGTTCATGGTGCCCGCGCCGTTCGTCGGCCTGTTCTGGGCCTACCTGGACGGCAGCGGCTTCACCGGCTGGATCACGGCGACCGTCGTCGCCGCGGTGCTCGGCCTGTGGTGGGCGGCGTTGCGGGGCTCAGACCCGTCGTAATGCCCGGTGCCCGGCGGGCGACCTCCAGGTGTAAGGGAGGCCGCTATGACCGACGTCACACTGCGCGTGCACGAGGACGGCGCCGACGGCGAGCGGATCGAGCAGCTCACCGCGTTCCTGCGGACGGAGCTGCGGGAGCTGGTCGCCGTGTCGGAGGCGCCCGGTGAGCGGGTCGGCGGCGCCAAGGCCCTCGACCCGGCCGAGATCGGCACCGTGCTCACCACGATCTCCCAGTCCGCCGTCCTGGCCGCGCTCATCAACGCCGTCTCGGCGTGGCTCGGCCGCCGCCGCGACCGGTCCGTCACCGTCGAGGCCGACGGCGACCCGCTCGAACTGACCGGCGCCCCCACCGAGGAGGAGCTGGCCGCGCGCCGCGCCTGGCTCGGCCGCCACCTTCGCCGCCACGCCCTGATCATCGCGAGCTACGAGTTCGCCGACCCCGGCCTGTCCGCGCTGCGCGCCCCGGCCCACGACGCCGCCCGGCTCGCCGAGGTGCTCGGCGACCCGCGCATCGGCGGCTTCGACGTGCGCACCCTGGTCAACGCACCGGCGGCCGAGATCAACGAGGCCGTCGAGGACTTCTTCGCCGACCGCGCCCCCGACGACCTCCTGGTCCTGCACTTCTCCGGCCACGGCGTGAAGGACGAGGCGGGCGAGCTGCACTTCGCCACCACCGGCACCAAGCTGTCCCGCCTGGCGGGCACCGCCGTCTCCGCCGACTTCGTGGCCCGCCGCATGAACCGCTCCCGCTCCCGCCGCGTCGTGCTCCTGCTCGACTGCTGCTACTCGGGAGCGTTCGGCCGCGGCATGGTCGCGCGCGCGGGCGGCCCGGTCGGCCTGCAGGAACAGTTCGGCGGCAGCGGCCGTGCCGTGATCACCGCGTCCTCGGCCGTCGAGTACGCCTTCGAGGGCTCCTCCATCACCGACGCTTCGGCAGGCGAGCCGTCCGTCTTCACCGCGGCACTGGTGGAGGGCCTGGCGACCGGCGAGGCGGACCGCGACCAGGACGGCCACGTGGGCCTGGACGAGCTGTACGAGTACGTCTACGACCGCGTCCGCCGCGTGACACCACACCAGACCCCCGGCAAGTGGATGCTCGACGTCCGCGGCGACCTCCGCATCGCCCGCCGCGCCCTGCCCGTGACGGTGCCCGTGCCCCTGCCTTCGGAACTCCAGGAGGCCGTCGACCACTCGCTGCCCGGCGTGCGGGCCGGCGCGGTGCCGGAACTGCGGCGGTTGCTCACCGTGGCGCACGAGGGACGGGCGCTGGCGGCCCGGCTCGCCCTGCGGCGGCTGGTGGACGACGACAGCCGGATGGTGGCGGCCGCTGCCAGGGAGGCGCTGGAGGAGGGGCCGCCCGTGCCTCGGGAGGCACTGAGGGAGTCCGCGGCCAAGGAGACGAAACCACGCGCGGCAGTGGAAGCGAAACCGTCCGCAGCCCGCAAGGCACTCGGGGAGAAAGTACCCGCGGCCTCGTCAACGCCCACCACACCACCGGTACCGAGACGGCCGGTCGAGTCGCGAAAACTGTCGGTGCCGCCTGAGACGATGGGAGTGGGGGCTCCGGCCTCCCCGGAGGGGGACCAGGCGGAATCGATTCCGCACGGCGAGGGGCGGGCAGCGTTCCTCGCCTCGGAACCGGACACCGGCCAGCCCTCGCATGCCACCGGTCGGCCTCAGCACGCCACCGGCCTGCCCCCGCACGTCACCGGCCTGCCCTCGCACGCCACGGGCCAGCCCCCGCACACCACAGCCCTCCCCGCCTCACTCATGACCGCCCTCCCGCGCCTGGCAGCGGGCCTGGCCCTCACCCTCCTGGTCCTCGGCTACATGACCAGGCCGAGCGAAGGCTTCATCCCGTACGCCGCCCCGGTCTCGGACCTGGTGCCGTGGGCTCTGGCAGCCGCGGTCTTCGCACTCACCTGCCGCGACCACCCGTGGGTCCCAGGCGCCGCGCTCGGCTTGCTGGCCGCCACCACCGGCCTGCTCAGCGGCGGCGACACCACCTCCTGGACACCGCTCGGCCTGGCCGCGGTGGCCCTGGCCGTGGCCGTGGCCGGCACGAAACAGCGACTCGCGATGGCGGCCGGTCTGCTGGGGGCGGTGGGCGTGTACGTGGTCGCGGCCTCGGCCCACGACCTGACACCGATCGGTGACGACGGGGAGGACATCACCCTGATCGTGGTCGTGGCGGCGCTGGTCTGCCTGGCCGCCTACCGCCAGTGGCTGGACAAGACGTGGGCCAGTGCCATAGCGCCGGTTCTCCTGCTGCTGGACGCGGTCATGACGGTGTCGGCCGAGGCCCCTGCCTACGTCCACCACGCAAGCCTGGCGGGGCTGGTCGTCGTCCCGCTCATCGCCGCGGCCACCACCGGACCGGCCCGGTTCGCCGGGGTCGTCACGGTCGCGGGGGTGATCCTGGTGCAGGCCAACGCCTACGTGTCGGCGAACGAGCCGTCGTTCACCACCGTTGCCCACGTGGTGCTGCCGTTGGCGGCGGCGCTGGTCGCCTACTTCTCGCGTTCCCGCTGAAGTTTGCGGCGCTTGCCCTCGTGCATCGCGACCACGCGGGCCACCGGGATCGTGTGGCCTTCCGCGACCAGGTCGGCGGGCAGGCGCTGGGGTTCCGGCATCAGCGACGTCCACGGGTCGCCGTCGAAACGGGACCGCACGGTGAAGTCGGCGGGGGTGACGTCGGCCAGCGAGTCCCACGGGACCGGGAAGGAGATCGGCAGGCCCTCACGCAGCCGGGGGCTGTAGGCGGCGACCACCGTGGCGCCCCAGGCGCGGGTCGAGTCCAGGAACACCTTTCCGCCGCGTTCGGCCCGGATGTACGCGGTGGTGGCCAGTGCCGGGCCGAGTTTCTCGGCTCGGGCGGCCAGGGCGCGGGTGGCCGCGGCGACGTCGTCCGGGTCGTGCTTCTCCAGCGGCACGAAGATGTGCACTCCCTTGGCACCACTGGTCTTCACCGCACCTTCGAGACCCGCCGGCGCCAGCGCCTCCCGGACCAGGAACGCCGCCTGCACCACGACGGAGAAGTCCGCGCCCTCCGGAGGGTCGATGTCGAGGACCAGGTGCGTCTGGTGGTCGCCGAGGAACAGCGGCACGTGGTACTCGACGGCGCGCTGGTTCGCGAACCACATCAGCGTCTGCTCGTCGTCGCACAACGCGTAGCGGATCTGCCGGTGCGACGCCTCCGCCCACACCTCGACCGTCTTCACGTAGCCCGGCGTGTACTTCGGGACGTTCTTCTGCATGAACGGGTCCTGGCCGCGCAGCACCCGCCACACCGACAACGGCCGCCCGGCGAGCACCGGCACGAAGCGGTCGGCGACGAACTCCAGGTACTCCACCAGGTCGCCCTTCAGCAGCCCGCCGAACAGCGGCTGGTCGAGCGAGGAGAACTTGATCGGGCTAGTGTTCATCGGGCACCTCGAGCTCGTCGCGGGCCGCCCACTCGAGCAGCGGCTCGATGGACCAGACCGCGTCGTCGATGCCCGCGTGCAGATCGCCCAGCTCGGCGAAGCGCGCGGGCACGGTGGCGATCGTGAAGTCGCGCGGGTCGGCGTCGGGGATCTCGTCCCACCGCACCGGCGTCGAGACCGTCGCCTCGGGGAAGCCGCGCACCGAGTAGGCCGAGGCGATCGTGTGGTCGCGCGCGTTCTGGTTGTAGTCCACGAACACCAGCGACGGGTCGCGGTCCTTGCGCCACCACGTGGTCTCGACGTCGCCGGGCGCCCGCCGTTCGACCTCGTGCGCGAACGCCAACGCCGCCTTGCGCACGTCATGGAAACCGAACTCCGGCTTGATCCGCACGTAGACGTGCAGCCCCTTCGACCCGGACGTCTTCACGAACCCCGTCGCACCGAGCTCGTCGAGAACTTCCTGCACCACCAACGCGACCCGGCGGACGCGGTCGAACGAGCAGTCCGGGCCGGGGTCGAGGTCGATGCGCCACTCGTCCGGTTTCTCGGTGTCCGCCGCGCGCGAGTTCCAGGGGTGGAACTCCACAGTGGACATCTGCACGGCCCAGATCACGTCGGCGAGGTGCGTGACGCACAGTTCGTCCGCGTGCCGGTTGTAGCGGGGGAAGTGCACCCGCACCGTCCGCACCCACGGCGGCGCGCCGTTCGGAAGTCTCTTCTGGTGCACCTTCTCGCCCGTGACGCCCTCGGGGAACCGGTGCAGCATGCACGGCCGTTCGCGCAACGCGCGGACGATCCCGTCGCCGACGGACAGGTAGTAGTTCACGAGGTCCAGCTTCGTCTCCCCGCGTGCGGGGAAGTAGACGCGGCCGGGGTTGGAGATCCGCACGACGCGGTCTTCCACCTCGAGCTCCACAGCCGGGGACTTGCCCATGCCCACCAACCTAACCGTTCGCCGGCCCTCGGTCGTTGTAGTTTGCGGGTGTGGACCTCTTTCCGCTTGCGCTGGGAACCCTGCTGGGAGCGGTGGGGGAGCTCACCGACGACGACTTCGACCGGCCGTCCGGGTGCGAGGGCTGGCTGGTCCGCGACCTGGTGTGCCACCTGGTGACCGACGCGCAGGACGTGCTGATCACGCTGGTGACGCCCACCGCCGACCCGGTGACGCACGACGAGGTGACGTACTGGCGGGTGTCGCACGCACCGGCGGACGACCCGCTGTCCGCGCTGACCGTGCGGCTCGCCGCCGCGTATGGGGAACCGTGGCTGCTCAAGCACCACGTCGACGACGTGGGTCAGGCGGCGTTGCGCGCGGCGGAGCTGGCCGACCCGACGCTCAAGGTCAGCACGGGGGACATGGTCCTGTGCACGTCCGGGTATCTCGGCGCGTACGTCTGGGAGTGGACGTTGCACCACCTGGACCTGGTCGCGCACCTGCCGCACCTGGAGGGGCCGCCGCCGAGGGCGCTCGCGCGGTGCCGTCAGACGCTCGAACGGATCGCCGGACCGTTTCCCTCCGGCTTCTCCGACGTGGACGTGCTGCTGGTCGGCACGGGACGGCGCGCCGCGACCGAGCGCGAACGGGCCGAGCTGGGCGACCTGGAGATCCCCTTCGTCCTCGGCTAACGCGGCCGCAGGCCGTCCATCAGGAGGTCGAGCAGGCGACCGGCCTTCGCCTCGTCGCGGGGCCGGGGCGCCACGGTGAAGACGCCGATCAGGAAGTCGGCCAGGTCGTCGGCCGAGACGTCGGGGCGGAGGTCGCCCGCCACCCGTCCGGCGTCGAGGATCGTGCCGATGGCGGCCAGCAGCGCGGCCCGCGTCCCGGCGTGTGCGAAGTCCGGCGACTCGGCCATCGCGCGCAACGTGCCGAGCATGCCGTTCTTGGTCGCGATCCAGTCGCCGAACAGGTCCGTCCAGCGCCGCAGCGCGGCGGCGGGGGCGAGCCGGTCGAGCAGCTCGCCCGCGCCGGTCGTCAGCCGTTCGACCTGGTCCCGGTAGATCGCGTCGACCAGCGACTCCTTGGTGGGGAAGTGCCGGTAGAGCGTGGCGATGCCGACGCCGGCCTCGCGCGCGATCGACCGCATCGACGGCTCCTCCTCGGCTCCGGCGAACATGCGGGTCGCCACCGCGAGCAGCTGGTCGCGGTTGCGGGTCGCGTCCGCCCGCAGGCCGCGCGTCTCGTCCTCGGTCAAAACGGATCACGCTCCGGTTGTGTTAGTCTCGAATAAGCGGAGCATAGTCCGTTTCGCTGTTCCGAGAAGGGGGACGCACATGTCGCAGAACCACCGCGCGTCGGGCAGAGCGGTGCTGCTCGACACCTTCGGAGGTCTCGAGTCCTTGGACGTCCGCGAGGTTCCCGTGCCGCGGCCGGGCCCCGGCCAGCTCCGCGTGCGGGTCACCGCCGCGGGGCTCAACCCGATGGACTGGATCATGACCGCCGACGAGGACACCGCCACGCGGTTCGGGCTGAGCCTCCCGGCCGGGTTCGGCACCGACTACGCGGGCGTCGTCGACCAGGTCGGCGAGGGCGTCACCGGGTTCGCGCCGGGGGACAGGGTGTTCGGGGGCGCGCTGTCCCGCGCGGTCGCGGACTACGTGGTGGTCGACCTGGCCGCCGGGGTCGCGGCCAACGAGGTCCACCACACCCCCGACGGTGTGGACGACCGCACCGCCGCCACCCTCACGATCGCCGGACGCACGGCCGCCGCCGCTCTCGCCGCGGTCCGCCCCGGCCCTCGCGACACGGTGCTGGTCGGCGGCGCCGGGGGAGGGGTCGGCGTGTTCGCCGTCCAGGTGGCCCGGCTCGCGGGAGCCCGCGTGATCGGGACGGGCTCACCGGGCTCGGCCGGCTTCCTGCGCGAACTGGGCGCCGAACCGGTCAGCTACGGCGACGGCCTGGCGGACCGGGTCCGCGCTCTCGCGCCCGGCGGGGTCACCGCGGCCATCGACCTGCACGGGACCGAGGTGGTGCGGGCCGCGCGGGAGCTGGGTGTCCCGGACGACCGCATCTGCACCATCGCCGCGAAGGTCGACGGCGTGCGGGCCGCCAACGGTGCCGACGCCACGCCAGAGGACCTGGCGGCGATGGCGCACCTGGTCGCCTCCGGACGGCTGCGCGTCCCGCTGGCGGCGAGCTTCCCGGTCGGGGAGATCCGCCGCGCGGCCGAGCTGCAGGCGGGCAGGCACGTGCGGGGCAAGGTCGTCATCGAGCTCTGAGGACGCTCCCCGCGGGCGGGGTCAGCCCTGGTCCTCGAGGCGGGCCTTCTCCGCCAGGCGGGCCTCCTCCGCGCGGAACTCCTTGTAGGTCGCGCGCTCCCGCACCAGCCAGTCCGGGTTCTCGTCCTTGATCGCGTTGATCTGGTCGGTGGTGAGCGCCTCGGTGAGGCCCGCGCGGGCGAGACCGGACGTCGAGATGCCGAGCTTCTGGGCGATCAGCTGCTTGGGGTGCGGGCCGTTGCGGCGCAGCTCGCGCAGCCACTCCGGCGGGTTCGCCTGCAGCTCGGTCAGCTCGTCGCGCGACACGACGCCCGCCCGGAACTCCTCGGGCGTCGCCTCGAGGTACACGCCCAGCTTCTTCGCGGCGGTGGCGGGCTTCATGGTCTGCTGCGACTTCATGCGAAAAGGGTAACGGGCTCGTCCGGTAGCCTCGGCACGTGACCGGATCGTTCACGCTCGCGTACGTCCCAGGCGTGACGCCGGGCAAGTGGGCGCGGGTCTGGCAGGACCGCCTGCCGCAGACCCCGCTGACCCTGGTGCAGGTGCCCGCGGCCCAGGCCGCGGCGAAGGTGCGGTCGGGTGAGGCCGACGCCGCGCTGCTGCGGCTGCCCGGCGACCGGGAGGACCTGCACGCCATCCCGCTCTACACCGAGACGACCGTGGTCGTGCACCCGAAGGACCACGACTTCGCGGACGAGCTGTCCCTGGAGGACCTGGCGGGGCACGTGCTGTGGCAGCCGCTCGACGACACCCTGGAGTGGGAGTCGGTGCCGGGACAGCCGCCGGTCGAACGGCCGGAGACCACCGCCGACGCCGTCGAGATCGTCGCGGCCGGGGTGGGGCTGCTGGTCGTGCCGCAGTCGCTGGCCCGGCTGCACCACCGCAAGGACCTCGCCTACACGCCGCTCGCGGACGCGCCGCAGTCGCGCGTGGCGCTGTCGTTCCCGATCCGCGACGAGAACCCCGAGCTGGTCGAGCACATGATCGGCATCGTCCGCGGCCGCACGGTCAACAGCACCCGCGGCCCGCAGGCCGAACCGGCGCGCGCGAAGCAGCCGCCGCGGGCGTCCGCGCCCCGGCGGCAGCAGAAGCCGCCGCCCAAGCGCGCGAAGACCCGCCGCGGCCGCTGAGGCTCACCGGCCGCTCTTCGAGGCGAGCTGCTCGCGCATGCGGTCCTCCTGGGCCACGGTCTCCGGCGTCGCGATGTCCGCGAACGCCTCGGGGCCGTGGATCTGCCGGATCTCGACCTCTCCCGACTGGAACGGCGCCTTCCTCAGCCACTCCACGGCGTCCCGCAGCGACGGCAGCTCCCAGATCCAGAAGCCCGCGATCAGCTCCTTGGTCTCGGCGAACGGGCCGTCGGTGACCGTCGTCGCGCCCTTGCCGTCGAACGCGACCCGCGCGCCCTTCGCGCTCGGGTAGAGGCCGTCGCCCGCGAGCATCACGCCCGCCTTCACGAGCTCCTCGTTGTAGTCGCCCATCGCGGCGAGCTCCTCGGCCGTCGGCATGACGCCGTTCTCGGTGTCCTCGTTCGCCTTGACGATGACCATGAACCGCATCTCGATCTCCTCTGGCTGGGGGTTGTCCGGTGCCTTCCTACCCACGCGTCGATCGGCTGGTGGCGCTTTCGACAGACCCTGCCCCAATGTGAGCGGCGTCACAAATCAGGGGCGAGGTTAGGCTTGGAGGTATGCGCGAAGACGTCGACTGGATCCTCGAGAACACCCGGGTCTGGGCCATCGTCGGCCTCTCGGACAACCCGTCCCGCGCGGCTCACGGCGTCGCCCGGTTCCTTCAGCAGCGCGGCAAGAAGATCGTGCCGGTGCACCCGTCCGCCGAGACCGTGCACGGCGAGCAGGGCTACCGGACGCTCGCGGACATCCCGTTCCCCGTCGACGTCGTCGACGTGTTCCGCCGGTCGGAGGACGCGGGCCAGTTCGCCGACGAGGCCGTCGCGATCGGCGCCAAGGCCGTGTGGTTCCAGCTCGGCGTGGTCGACGACGACGCGTACCGGCGCGCCAAGGACGCCGGGCTGCGCATGGTCATGGACGTGTGTCCCGCGATCGAGTGGCGCTCTCGGTGACCGGTCGCTAACCTACCGGGATCGACCGCGGGCGAATGGGGGATCCGCGGACGGTCAGCCTGGGGGGCTTGGTTTCGCATGCTCGTCGACATCCACACGTTGCACCCCGCGGACTCACCGAGGTCCGGCGGCTGCGACGACGAGTTCGTCCGCGCACTGGCTTCGTCCGGCGCTCCGCTTCCACCGATCGTGGTGCACCGGCCGACGATGAAGGTCGTCGACGGCACCCACCGCGTGCGGGCCGCCCTGCTGCGCGGGTGCCGGTCCGTCGAGGCCGAGTACGTCGACGGACCCGCCGAGGACGTGTTCGCCCTGTCCGTGTCGCTCAACCTGCCGACGCTGGCCACCGCCGACCGCGAGGCCGCGGCACGCCGGTTGCTGCGCTCGCACCCGCAGTGGTCCGACCGCGCCATCGCGGCGGCGACGGGCCTCGCGGCGAAGTCCGTCGGCGTGCTGCGACGGGCGGTCGGCGGCCAGGCCGCGGTGCGGATCGGCAGGGACGGCAAGATCCGCCCGGTCAACTCCGCCGCGGGCAGGCGGGCGGCGGGGAGGCTGCTCACCGAACGGCCGGGGGCCTCGCTGCGCGACGTCGCCCGGCTGGCCGGGGTGTCGCCGGGCACCGTCCGCGACGTGCGGCGCCGGCTGAGCGCCGGGCTCGACCCCGTGCCGGAGCGGATGCGGGCGGCGGAGCGGGCCGTCGTCCCCGATCCGCGGACGGAGGTGCGGGTGCCGGGCGCGACGCTGCCGGTGCTGCGGCGCGACCCGTCGCTGCGGTTCACCGAGAACGGGCGGGCGACCCTGCGCTGGCTGGAGGCGCACGCGGTGACCTCGGGGGAGTGGCGCCCGATCGTGGCCGGGATGCCCTCGCACTGCCGGGAGCTCGTCGCGGAGATGGCACGCGGGTGCGCGGAGGCGTGGCTGGAGATGGCCGACGCGCTGGAGCGGGAGGGCCGCAGGGCCGCCGGGTGACCGGTCAGGCGAACAGGATCTCCTTGATCTCGCCCGAGACCTCGCGCCCCGCCGCGGGACGCAGCCGCGACAGCAGCTTGCTGAACGCCGTCAGGTCGATGTGCACGGTCGCGGACTGCACCTGCCGGATGTCGTCGAGCATTCCCGCGACCAGCTCGCACGCGTGGCCGACCTCGCCGGCCTCGGCGTGGGCCAGCGCGCGGCGCAGGCCGAACCGCGTGCGGGCGCGCAGGGCGGTGGGCGCGATCAGCGGCACCTGGACGTCCAGGATCTCGGCGGCCTCCGCGTGCCGGCCGAGGTCGTGGAACGCCCAGGCGCGGACCACCGCCACCTGGTCCACCAGACTGGTCGTGCCGTAGCGGGACTCGCTGACGGTGCGCTGCAGCTCGTCCGCCCGGTCGAGCGCCTCCTCGCAGCGGACCCCGGCGCCGGCCAGCGCGTAGCCCTGCGCTTCCCGTTGCGCCGCAACGGCTTGCACGGCCGTGGAACGGGACTTCCCGGCACGGCGGGCGTAGTCGACCGTCTGGCGGGCATCTCCCTTGTACAGCGCCAGTTCCGCCGCGCGCACCAGCGACCACGCCTCCAGCTCCAGGTCGCCGCCCTTCGCGGCGTACTGCACCGCGAGCCTGGTCAGCTCGGCGGCGGACGCGTCGTCCCCGCGTTCCTGCTCCATCCAGCCCGCGTACTCGGCGAACCGCGACGCCATCAGCCACAGCCCGCGGCTCAGGCCGGGGTCGCGGGCCGAGCGCGCCAGGTCGCTCAGCGCGTCCACCTGCGGGCGCAGGCTCACCAGCACCACCTCGGGGCTCAGCCGGTGACCGAGCGCGCGGTGGTGGTGGAACATCGAGTCGTAGGTGAGCAGCGCGGCGTGGTCACTGGGAATCGGCCGCGCCGGGGCGTCCGCCAGCTCGATCAGCGCGCCCTGCGCGTGCAGCGCGCTGTCGAGGACCTTGGCCATTTCGGGGTTCGGCGGAGCCTGACCGTTCTCGATCTTGCTGAGGTGCCCCTTGCTGTACGGCACCAGATCGGTCATCTGTTTGAGTGACAGCCCGCGCTCGTTGCGCAGGCGGCGAACCTCCTGTGCGAACGTGGGCGACAACGGCCTTCACCCCCTCCACGGCAGTCTGGACGGGGGGAAACGCGCAAATGCGGAATGTCCACGAATTGGCAATTCATTGACGATCAACTGGGAGTAAGTGAACCGGTTCGCGGTGGTTCCATGTGAGTCATGGTGATGACGCGGTTCGACGAGGCGGCTGGTGTGGTGATGGTCTGGCAGCGCTTGACGACCAACGTGGTGCACCGGTCCCCGTGGTTCGAGGTGCGCGCGGACGACGTCGTCAGGCCGGACGGCGGGCACGGCACCTACACCCACGTCGTGGCGCCGGCGTCGGTCACGGTTCTCGCGATCCAGGACGACGACCAGGTCGTCCTGACCCGGCAGTGGATCTACACGCACGGCGGCACCGAGTGGCGGCTGCCCGGCGGCGCCGTCGACGACACGGACGCCGACCCGCTGGCCGCGGCCCGCCGCGAGCTCGCGGAGGAGACGGGGCTGCGCGCGTCGACGTGGGAGCCGCTCGGCCGCATCCACGGCGCGGACAGCCTCAGCAACCACGTCGACCACATCTTCCTCGCCACCGGGCTCACCCAGGGCGAGGCGTCGCTGGAGCCGGGGGAAGCCGACCTGTGCGTGCGGACGATGCCGTTCCGCCGCGCGCTCGACCTCGTCCGCCAAGGCATGCTGCCGCACGCCGGCAGCTCGCACGCGCTGCTCGTGATGGCGCTGCGCCGCACCACCGGGAAATAGCGCGTCCACCGGGTTTCCTCATTCAGCATGAAACAGGAAACCCGTTCTCATTCGACCGGCGGAAAGCCACTCTTGGTGCATCGGCGAGAACTTCGGGCCGAAAGCCAGTCAGAATGAGAAGGTGAATTTCTCGATGAGAATGATCTGCTCACTCACCACGGTCGTGAAAGTTGCCGCGATCTGCCTCTTCGTGGGTTTCGTGATCGGCAGTTTCTTCATGGTCTCGGTGGTCTGACGCTTTCGGGCCGCGGTTCTCCCTGAAACATCGAGGGAGGTGTCAGCCGTGGAACCGCACTTCTGCGAGAACTTCTGATCCGAGCACCACTGACCTTGCGAGGTCAGCCGCGTGGCGTCCACTGCACGCCGTAGCCGCGGCCCTGACGAGGATGCGGGAACGAGACGTCGATCTCGCCGATCTCGTCGACGGGCAGCGACTTCGGCCAGGGCGTCAGGTCGTCGGTGTCGCGCGCCAGGGCTTCCTCCACGCGCCACACCGCCTCCGGCAGGTCGTCCCGGTCGAAGCGGACCCGCAACCGGAACGACTCGCACATCCGCTCCGGCCAGAACACGTAGGTCGGACGCATCGACTGTCCCCGCGGTACCCGCACCTCGAGTGCGAACTGGTGCGTTTGTCCTGCGTCGAGGGGTCGGGGCAACCGCAGCTTCATCAGGATGCGCCGCGGGGACGGACGTTCGTGGCCGATGAGCTCGACCCCGTGCAACACCTCCACGTCCAGATCCCCTGGAGCACCATCGGGCGTGGGGGAGGGGATCGTGATGGACCACGCGATCTCGTTGACACCGTCGGTGTCGGCCACCACGGTCCGGCGCTCCGTGCACGCGGGCGTCGGACCGTCCAGCTTCAACAGCGCGTCGAACTCCTTGACGTGCCACAGTTCCGACGGCGCCACGTGCGTCGTCGAACCCGCCGGCTGCAGCGCCACCTCGACGAGGCGCTGCAGTCCGGCGTCCATCCTCCTGCGCACCGTGCGCGCACCGCGGTCCTGCTGCCGCGCGAGCCATTCGATGCGTTCGTTGAGGAACCGGAACTGCGCTTCCTCGTGCAGCCCGAGCGGCGCGAGAACGGCGTTGCGGACCTCCACCGGGAAACCGCGCACCGCGTTCGTGACCCAGCCCTGCAGTTTCGTTCTCACCGCTTCCGCGCCGTCGGACTCCACGAGGCCGCAGACCTGGCGCAGCGCGGGACCGACGTGCAGGTCGATACCCGGCGTCTGGACACCGCGCCCGCGGCACAACGTGCGCAGTTCTTCCATCAGCTGCTCAGGAGACACAGGCATCCGTCCTCCGCGCGGAATTGATTCCCGGATCATGTCGGGCATACCTGACCGGACGTTACTCCGGATGCACCATCCGGGTGAAAGGAATGCGCGTGTCCGATCGGGCAGCCCTCGCGCCCACGTGGTGACCACCGCCGATCGAGCGGTGACCGCCTCTGGTGGTTGACGGTAACGTGCTGATCACGGGCAGTGACGCCCTCCGGTCACTCGCCACCCCTGCCGATGGAGGTTTCCTTGCTGCGCACACTCGTCTCGGCATTATCCGCGTTCGCGTTGGTCAGCGCCGTCCCCGCCGTCGCCGCCCCGGCGGAGAGCGCTTACCTGCTCCAGTTCCGCACCACCCTGTCCGACGCCCAGCGCCACCAGCTGCAGGGCCTCGGGGTGCGCCTCGGCGCGTTCGTCCAGGACGGCACCTACGTCGCCCGCATGACGAGCACGGCCCGCGTCTCCCGGCTGAGCTACGTGCGGGACGTGCGTCCCTTCCGGGCGCAGCCGAAGGTCGCCGCGCTCGGCGGCACGGCGACCTACCTGGTGACGCTGGTCGAGCAGGACGCGCGCGACCAGCAGGCCGTCGCCGCCGAGGTGCGGTCGCTCGGCGGCGAGGTCACCGTCGTCTCCGCGAGCCGCGAGCACATCCTGGCCGTCCTCGACCCCGGCCAGGCCGCGCGGCTCGCCGAGCTGCCCGCCGTGCTCGCCATCGACCCCATGTCGGAGCCGGAGACCGACATGGCGATCTCCCGCGAGTCGTCCGGCGCCAACTACGTCGAGGCCGTCGGCGGCTACCGCGGCCAGGGCGTGCGCGGCGAGGTCATGGACGGCGGTTTCCGCCTGACGCACCAGGAGTTCCAGGCCAGGCCCGCGCTCCAGCACACCGCGAACTCGACGAGCACCTCGCACGGCACCTCGACCTACGGCCAGATCTTCGCCTCCGGCGTCTCCGCCGCGCACACCGGCCTGCTGCCCGAGGGCCAGGGCATCACCGCCGTCTACCAGACCGGAGACCGCTACGCCCTCGCCAAGGAGCTCGTCGACCCGGCAGGGCGCTACCGCGCGGTCTTCCAGTCCAACAGCTGGGGCTCCGCGCTCACCACGTCCTACACCTCCGTCTCGCAGGAGATGGACCGCATCGTGTTCGACACCGACCTGCTGATCTGCCAGTCGCAGAGCAACGCGGGCACCCGCAGCTCCCGCCCGCAGGCGTGGGCGAAGAACGTGCTGTCCGTCGGCGGCCACTACCACTACAACACGGCCGACCGCACCGACGACAAGTGGAACGGCGGGGCGTCGATCGGGCCCGCCGCCGACGGCCGCATCAAGCCGGAGCTGTCGAACTTCTACGACCGCATCGACACCACGTCGTCCAGCAGCAACACGTCCTACACGACCTCGTTCGGCGGTACCTCCGGCGCCACGCCGATCACCTGCGGCAACGCGGGCCTGCTGTTCCAGATGTGGGCCGACGGCGTGTTCGACGGCGGTCCCGGCAAGAACCGCGACGTCTTCGCGTCCCGCCCGCACGCGGCCACCGCGAAGGCACTGCTGATCAACACCGCCGACCAGCACCCGTTCCTCGGCACCGGCCACGACCAGACCCGCACGCACCAGGGCTGGGGCACCGCGTCCGTGCGCAACCTGTACGACCGCGCCAAGGCGGGCGGCTGGAAGCTGCCCGTCCTGGTGAACGAGACCGACCTCGTCACCACCGGCCAGACCCGCAGGTACACCGTGACCGCCGACGGCAAGCAGCCGCTGCGCGCGACGCTCGCCTACACCGACCCGGCCGGCTCGCCGAACGCCCTCAAGGCACTCGTCAACGACCTCACGCTGAAGGTCACCGCCCCCGACGGCACCGTCTACTGGGGCAACAACGGCCTGCTCGCGGGCAACTGGTCGACCTCCGGCGGCAGCGCCAACACCGTCGACACCGTGGAGAACGTGCTGATCCAGACGGCCGCCGCGGGCACCTGGACCATCGAGGTGATCGCGACCGCCGTCAACGTCGACGGCCACGTGGAGACCTCCGCGACCGACGCCGACTACGCCTTGGTCGTGTCGTGAGGAACGCGGGGGCCCCGCGTTCCCTCCGAGGAAACGCAGGGCCCCCGCGTTCCCGTCACCGTCACTCGAACCGGGTCGGGTCGCCCGCGCCGTAGCGGACGATCTCGGCCTCCCCGCCGGAGAAGTCCACCACCGTGGTGGGCGTGGTGCCGCACTCGCCCGAGTCGATCACCGCGTCCACCACGTGGTCCAGCCGGTCCTTGATCTCCCAGCCGTCGACCAGCGGCTCCTCCTCGTCCGGCAGCAGCAGCGTCGACGTGAGCAGCGGCTCGCCCATCGCCTGCAGCAACGCCTGCGTCACCACGTGGTCTGGGATGCGCGCGCCGACCGTCTTCTTCTTCGCGTGCATCATCCGGCGCGGCACCTCCTTCGTGGCGGGCAGGATGAACGTGTACCCGCCCGGCGTGGAGGCTTTGACCGCACGGAACACCGCGTTGTCGACGACCACGAACTGGCCCAGCTGGGCGAAGTTCTCACACATCAGGGTGAAGTGGTGCTTGTCGTTGAGCTTGCGGATCTCCCGGATCCTGTCGATGCCGTCCTTGTTGCCCAGGCGGCAGCCGAGCGCGTAGCAGGAGTCGGTCGGGTACGCGATCAGGCCGTCCTCCTGCAGGATGCGCACCGCCTGGTCGATGGCGCGCTTCTGCGGGTTGACCGGATGGACGTCGAGGTACTTGGCCATGCCCGGCAGGATAGGCCGATCAAGGATTGAGCAGCACTTTGACCATGCCGTCCGCCTTCTTCTGGAACGTCTCGTACGCTCCGGGCGCGGCGTCGAGCGGCAGCCGGTGCGTGGCGAAGTCGTCGACGCCCAGCGGGTCGTCGTCGGTGAGCAGCGGCAGGATCTCCGGGACCCAGCGCCACACGTTCGCCTGACCCATCCGCAGCTGGATCTGCTTGTCGAACATGGTCAGCATCGGCAGCGGGTCCGCCATGCCGCCGTAGACGCCCACGATCGAGATCGTGCCGCCCCTGCGCACCAGGTCGATCGCGCTGTAGAGGGCCTTGAGCCGGTCGACGCCGGCCTCCTTCATGAACTTCTGCGCCACCGCGTCCGGCAGCAGCCCTGTCATCTGCTGGGCGATCTTGCCGACCGGTGCGCCGTGCGCCTCCATGCCGACCGCGTCGATCACCGCGTCCGGCCCGCGCCCGCCCGTGAGGTCCCGCACGACCTCGGTCAGTCGCTTGCCCGCGTCGCGCAGGTCGATCGTCTCGACCCCGCGCGCCTTGGCGCGGGCGAGCCGCTCCGGGACGAGGTCGATGCCGATGACCCGCGCGTTCTTCTGCTGGGCCACCCGGCACGCCATGTCGCCGATGGGCCCGAGCCCGAGCACCGCGACCGTCTGGTCCGCCTTCACGTCCGCGTACTCGACGGCCTGCCACGCGGTCGGCAGCACGTCGCTCAGGTAGACGAACCTGTCGTCAGCGGGACCCTCCGGCACCTTGATCGGCAGCGAGTTGCCGAACGGGACCCGCAGGTACTCGGCCTGCCCGCCGGGCACCTGGCCGTAGAGCTTCGTGTACCCGAACAGCGACGCGCCCGACCCGTGCTCGTGGACCTGGGTGGTCTCGCACTGGCTCTGCAGGCCCTGCTCGCACATGAAGCAGTGGTTGCAGGAGACGTTGAACGGGATCACCACCCTGTCGCCGGGCTTGAGGGCGGTGACCTGCGGCCCGACCTCCTCGACGATGCCCATGGGCTCGTGCCCGAGGACGTCGCCCTCGGTGAGGAACGGCCCGAGCACCTCGTAGAGGTGCAGGTCCGAACCGCAGATGCCGCTGGACGTGATCTTCACGATGACGTCGTCGGGGTCCTTGAGGACCGGGTCGGGGACCGTGTCGACCCGGACGTCGCGTTTGCCGTGCCAAGTGACTGCCTTCATGCCCAGGGCGTTCCCCGAGGGGGTGCGTTGATAACCTGGGAGGACTTTCTTTCCCCGGTTTTGGAGACCATCAGCGATGCTCGACCGTGCCGTCGTCGACGCCCTGTTCCCCTCGGACCTGCCCGAGCCGTCGTTCTGGGAGGAGCAGTACCCGCCGCGCGGCCTGGGCGAGGAGGCGAAGGTCACCCGTCTGGGCCCGTCGCCGACCGGCTTCCTGCACATCGGCGGCCTGTACGTCGGCCTGATCGACCGCGACCTCGCCACCCAGTCGGGTGGTTCGTACATCGTGCGCGTCGAGGACACCGACCAGGCCCGCGAGGTGCCCGGCGCCGTCGAGCAGTTCACCAGGGCGTTCAAGTACTTCGGCATCGAGCCCGACGAGGCCGATGAGGCGGGCTCCTACGGCCCGTACCACCAGTCGAAGCGCGAGCAGGTCTACCTGACCTACGTGCGCGAGCTGCTGCGCGAGGGCAAGGCGTACCTCTGCTTCGCCACGAAGGACGAGCTGGCGGACATCACCGCGCGCCAGCAGGCGACCAAGCTCCCCACCGGCTACTACGGCCGCTGGGCCATCTGGCGCGACAAGACCGCCGAGGAGGTCCAGGAGGCCCTGGACGCCGGCCGCCCGTACGTCGTCCGCTTCCGCTCGCCGGGCAAGGCGGGCGAGCGCACCAGGTTCACCGACGCGATCCGCGGCGACCTGGAGCACGAGGCCAACCGCAACGACGTCGTCATCCTCAAGGCGTCCGACCAGTCCCCGCGCCTGCCCACGTACCACTTCGCCCACGCCGTCGACGACCACCTGATGCGCGTGAACCTGGTGGTTCGCGGCGAGGAGTGGATCTCCTCCGTCCCGACCCACCTCCAGCTGTTCGACGCCCTCGGCTTCGACCGCGTCGAGTACGCCCACATCGCCCCGCTGATGAAGCAGCAGGGCGGCTCCCGCCGCAAGCTGTCGAAGCGCAAGGACCCCGAGGCGTCCGTCGAGTACTTCATCGAGGCGGGCTTCCCGGCCGAGGCCGTCCAGTACTACCTGCGCGGCCTCGTGAACGCCCGCCTGGCCGAGCTTCCCCTCACCGAGGCCCTGCAGGCCCCGATCTCCCTCGCCGAGTGCGGCGTGGCGGGCCCGCTGGTCGACCTCGTGAAGCTCGACGACATCTGCGCCGACTACGTGGCCACCCTCTCCGGCGAGGAGATCATCTCCCGCATCTCGGACTGGGCGCAGACCTACGACCAGCCCCTGGTCACCCTCCTGTCCGAGGAACGCGACATCGCCCTCGCCGCCCTCCAGGTGGAACGGGGCCCCGAGGTGGCCAACCCGCGCAAGGACCTCCGCAAGTGGTCCGACTTCCGCCCGGCCTACGGCTTCTTCTTCCCGTCCCTCTTCGAGCTGGTGACCGACCGCACCGACGAACGTCTCGGCGGCCTGGCTCCCGAACTGATCGCCGCGTTCGCCGCCGACTTCGCCGACGGCTACGCCGACCTCGAAGACGGCAAGGAGTGGTTCAACCAGATCCGCGAGCTCGCGACGAAGCACGGCTTCGCCCCGAACCCCAAGGAGCTGAAGAAGAACCCGGACGCCTACCCCGGCTCCATCCGCGAGGCGGCCCAGCTGATCCGCGTGGCCCTGACGGGCTCGAAGGCCAGCCCCGACCTGCACGCCGTGGCCCGCACGCTGGGCACCGACGAGGTCCTGCGCCGCGTCCGCGCCCTGACCGCCTGACCCCCACGCCCGACGCACGGCCCCGGTCCCGCAGGGACCGGGGCTTTCGCTTTCCCTCCAGAGGACCAACTCACCAGCCCGGTCCCACCCCCACCCCGAGCCCGGCAAGAGCCCTTCGTCCCGAACATTCCGGAACAAAGTCATGAGAGCGTTCCCATTGACGCGGACGTAACACGCCGTTGAGGATCGCGTCATGCATTGGAGAAGCTCTCTCGCCGCAGTGCTGGGGCTGACGCTCGCCGCCGGCGCAACCCCCGCCGCTGTCGCCCAGGAGGCGCAACGGCACGGACCGGAGCAGACGGTGATCGGGCAGCCGAAGACCGAGCACGGGTGTGCCCGAATAGAGAAGTCCCTGCCGACGCTGAAGGACTGGCCGAAGGTCGACAGCCAGCTGGACGGCGACCGCAAGGACGAGGCCAGGATCAAGGCGATCCTGAAGGACATGACGCTGGCCGAGAAGGTCGGCCAGATGACGCAGCCGGAGATCGGCCAGATCACCCCCGCGGACGTCACGACCTACGGGTTCGGGTCGGTGCTGAACGGGGGTGGCAGCTGGCCCGGCAACAACAAGCGCGCCACCCCGCAGGACTGGCTGGCGCTCGCCGACGCCTACTGGGAGGCGTCGAAGGCCACGCGCACCAAGATCCCCGTCATCTGGGGCATCGACGCGGTGCACGGCAACAACAACGTGTTCGGTGCGACGGTGTTCCCGCACAACATCGGGCTCGGCGCCGCGCACGACCCGTGCCTGGTCAGGGACATCCACGAGGCCACCGCCGAGCAGATCCGCGCGACCGGGCAGGACTGGGCGTTCGCGCCGACGCTCGCCGTCGTGCAGGACGACCGGTGGGGCCGGACCTACGAGGGCTACTCCGAGGACCCGCGGATCACCCGCGCCTACGGGTTCGAGGCCGTCAAGGGGTTGCAGGACAACGCGAAGAAGCGCATCGGCGAGGACGGCGTGATCGCCACCGCCAAGCACTTCATCGGTGACGGCGGCACGACCGGCGGCAAGGACCAGGGTGTCACGGCCGCCTCCGAGAAGGACATGATCAACATTCACGGTCAGGGGTACTACGGTGCCTTGGCCGCGGGTGCGCAGACCGTGATGATCTCGTTCAACAGCTGGGCGAACGACGTCATCGACGAGGGCAAGGTGCACGGCAGCAAGTACGTGCAGACCGGCATCCTCAAGGAGAAGATGGGTTTCGACGGCCTGCTCGTCTCCGACTGGAACGGCATCGGGCAGGTCACCGGCTGCACCAACGCCAGCTGCCCGCAGGCGATCAACGCGGGCATGGACGTCATCATGGTCCCGTCCGACTGGAAGGCGTTCATCGCCAACACGATCGCCCAGGTCCAGTCCGGTGAGATCCCGATGGCCCGCATCGACGACGCGGTGACCCGCATCCTGCGCGTCAAGCTGCGCGCCGGGACGTTCGACGCGCCGAAGCCGTCGAAGCGCGACCACGCTGGCAAGCAGAAGGCGTTGCAGCACAAGGAGCTCGCTCGCGAGGCCGTGCGGGAGTCCGCCGTGCTGCTGAAGAACGACCGCCGCGTGCTGCCGATCTCCAAGCGCAGCAAGGTCCTCGTCGTCGGCAAGAGCGCGGACAACATCTCGAACCAGACGGGCGGCTGGACGCTGTCGTGGCAGGGCACCGGCAACACCAACGACGACTTCCCGAACGCCACCAGCATCCTCAAGGGCATCCAGGACACCCTCGGCACCAAGAACGTCACGTTCGCCGAGACCGCGGACGGTGTCGACCCGTCGAAGTTCGACGCGGTCATCGCCGTGATCGGCGAGACGCCGTACGCGGAGGGCGTCGGTGACCTGGGCAAGCGGTCGTTCGAGGCCGCGCGCCTGCACCCGCAGGACCTCGCCGTGCTGGACAAGGTGTCCGGCAAGGGCAAGCCGGTCATCACCGTCTACGTCGGCGGCCGTGCGCTGTACATGAACAAGGAGCTCAACCGCTCCGACGCGTTCGTCGCCGCCTGGCTGCCGGGCACCGAGGGCCAGGGCATCGCCGACCTGCTGATCCAGGGCAAGCACAACGGGTTCAGCGGCACGCTGTCCTACTCGTGGCCGGGCGAGGCGTGCCCCGCGCTGCCCGGTGAGCCCGCCAAGAAGCCGCTGTTCAAGCTCGGCTACGGCCTGCGCGACTGGCAGACGGGCAACGTCGGCAGGCTCGACGAGACCAGCCCCGGCGCGCAGTGCACCGGTGGCGGCGGTGGCACCGCGACCGAGGACCTGGAGATCTTCAACCGCACGGACATCGCGCCGTACAAGAGCCTGATCGGTTCTCCCGAGAACTGGGGCGGCACCGAGATCGGCCCGGACGGCCAGGCCGCGCACGCCGAGATCAACGTCGTGCAGTCCGATGTCAACGTCCAGCAGGACGCGCTCAAGACGACGTGGACCGGCACCGGGCCCGGACAGGTGTACCTGCAGAGCCCGGAGGTCGCCGACCTGCGCGGGTACGGCAACGCCAACGGCGCCGTGCAGTTCGACGTGATCGTGCACTCGGCACCGGTGAACCGCACGGTCATCAGCTCGCACTGCGTGTACCCGTGCCTGGCCGAGTTCGACGCCACGCAGGTGTTCCGCGACCTGCCCGCCGGCCAGAAGGCGACCATCAAGATCCCGGTCTCCTGCTTCGAAGGCAAGGGGCTCGACCTGGAGAACGTCAACACGCCGTTCCTGGTCTACACCGACGGCGCGTTCCAGGCGTCGTTCGCGAACATCCGGTGGGTGCCCCAGGCGGGTGACGACCCGGACGCCTTGCCCTGCACGTAACACCCCGCGGTGAACCTGTGGCGCGCTTTCCCTCGCAGGGGAAGCGCGCCACAGCCGTTCTCAGCGCCCCTGGATCTTCAGGCCGGCCTTCATCACCGCCACCGGACAGCAGGGTGTGCGGGTAGCCGAGGTCGATCGCGCTGACCGCGTCGAGCCGGGCCAGTTCCTGGTGGTCCACCGGGCCGCCGACGACGAGAGCCAGGCCGCGCTGGACGCGCTGTTCTCCCGCTGACCCCCGCGCGGGAGGGTCAGAGGTCGAGGTCGACGGGTTCGCCGCGGATCGCCTCGACCGAGCCGCCGGTCTGCGCGGCGAGCCACACCTCGAACGCCTCCGGCTCCCTGGTGTGCACGGTGAACGTGACGTCGTGCCCGTACTCGGCGTCCGCCACGTGGTACCCGGCGGCGCGCAGCGCGTTCTCCAGCTTGCCCGCCTGGTCGTGGTCGACGGCCAGCAGCAGCGTCTCGTGGCGTTCCCGCGTGAGCGTGCCCAGCGCGTCGACCGCCTCCGACACCGCCCGCCCGTACGCGCGGACGAGGCCGCCTGCGCCGAGCTTCACCCCGCCGAAGTAGCGGGTCACGACCACGGCGGTGTCGACGAGGTCGCGGCGCGTGAGGACCTCCAGCATCGGCACCCCGGCGGTGCCCGCGGGCTCGCCGTCGTCGGAGGAGCGCTGGGTGTCGCGGGTGCGGAACGCCGTGCAGTTGTGCGTGGCCTGCCAGTGCTCCTTGCGGATCCGCGCGAAGAACTCCGCCGCCTCCTGCTCGGTGGCGACGCGCTCGACGTGGCACAGGAACCGCGACCGCTGGATCTCGATCTCGTGCGTGCCGTTCCGCCTGATCACCTTCACGGTTCGATTGTCCGGCGCCGCTCCGCCTCGCCGAACAGCGCGTCCAGCTCGGCCGGCGGCACCTCCTCCAGCTGCTCGAACGTGCAGTCGCGCGGGTCCTTGTCCGGACGGAACCGCACCAGCCGCGCGGTGTGCCGGAACCGGCCGCCCTGCACGTGCTCGTACCGCACCTCGGCCACCCGGGACGGCTCCAGCAGCACGACCTGCAGCTGCTTGCCGGGGTTCCAGCGGCTGTTCATGCCGGGACCCTCGTAGGTCGCCCACTCCGCCCACGGGTGCCCGGCAGGCCCGAGCAGCGGCGCCAGCTCGTCGAGCAGCTCCCGCCGCCTGGCCGCGGTGAAGCTGCTCGCCACGCCCACGTTGCGCAGCTCGCCGTCCTGGTAGAGCCCGAGCACGAGCGACCCGACGGTCTCGCCGTCCTTGTGCAGCCGGTAGCCCGCCACCACGCAGTCGGCCGTCCGCTCGTGCTTGACCTTGAACATCACCCGCTTGTCCGGCTCGTAGACGCCGTCCAGGGCCTTGACCACGACACCGTCGAACCCGGCGCCCTCGAACCGGGTGAACCAGTCCTGCGCGACCTCCGGGTCCGTCGTGGACGGTGTCAGGTAGCAGCCGGGGACCTCGGTGACGACCTTCTCCAGCTCCGCGCGCCGCTCGCCCAGCGGCCGTCCTGTCAGGTCGTCGTCGCCGAGGGCCAGCAGGTCGAACGCGACGAAGCTCGCGGGCGTCTCGACGGACAGCTTGCGGACCCGCGAGGCGGCGGGGTGCAGCCGCAGCTGCAACGTGTCGAAGCTCAGCCCGTCCGGTGTGACCAGCACGATCTCGCCGTCCACCACGCACCGCGGCGGCAGCGCCCGCTTCAGCAGCTCGACGACCTCGGGGAAGTAGCGGGTGAGCGGCTTGTCGTTGCGCGAGCCCAGCTCGACCTCGTCGCCGTCGCGGAACACGACGCAGCGGAAACCGTCCCACTTGGGCTCGTAGGCGAGCCCGTCCCCGCGCGGCAGCCCGGGCACGGACTTCGCGAGCATCGGCTTCACCGGCGGCATCACGGGCAGGTCCACCACCGGACCATAAGCTCAGCGCAACGAGGCCGCGAGCTTTTCGAGCTCGCGCACGTCCGCGTCCATGCCGTCGGACTCCGGCACGGCCAGCGCGATCGGCCGCCGCAGCGTCACCGCACCCGACCTGCGCGTCTCCAGCCCCGCCCGCAGCCGTTCGGCCAGCGGCAGCTCCTCCGGCGTCTCGGCAACGTACGGGCTGATCCGCACCAGCCCGTCACGGCACTCGATCACCCTCCGGTAGTAGCGCCGGTGCACGCCCCGCAACGACACCGCGTCGCGCCGGGACGGCACCCGGTGCAGGGCGTCCTCCGGGAACGACTGGTGCAGCAGCGTCCACAGCGGAGCGAGCCGGTGGTAGGCGCGCAGGTGCCGCAGCCACAGCCGGGTGGCGGCGAGCCGCATCGCGAGGACCGGGTAGACGACTCCGGCGACGCACAGCACCACGCCCGGCAGCAGGAACCACACGGCCGTCGTGAGCAGCCAGCGGGGGAGCGGCTCGCCGAAGTAGCGGGACACGTTGGACGACACGAAGATCGCGTCGGCGGGCACCAGCAGCGCGAGGCCCACCGAGGTGGTCAGCAGGCCCCTGCGCAGCCGCGGTTCGGCGCCGCGGGCATAACGCAGGGCCCACACGAACATCGTCGCGAAGCCGTAGAGCAGGTAGCCGTTGCCGAGGCTGTAGAAGACCGTGATGGCGAGGACGCCCGTCGGCCCGCCGCCCAGCGAGTTCGGCACGCGGGCGGCGGCCACCCGCAGGTCGTCCGGGATCGAGAGCACGCACCACGTCATGACGCCGATGCACAGCGCCAGCGGCACGAGCTTGAGCAGCACCTGCCGCCGTGCCGCCGCGTCGTCGAGCGCGGAGTACAGGAAGAAGCAGATCAGGCCGTACACGCCCACCTGCAGCATCGCGTGCTGGACGAGCTGGCAGACCATCGGGTCGAGGCCGAGGAACCACTGCCCGCGCGCCGCCGACCGGCCGAACGGGTAGCCGACCGCCCAGCCGGCCACCAGGGCCGTCACCGACCGCAGCCGGGGGTCGTGCGGGCGGCGGACCAGCAGGTACAGCACCACGACGAGCGCGGAGTACGCGACGATGCCCTGCGTCTCCTTCAGGTACTCCACGTCAGAGCCACCCCAGCCGGTCGGCGAGCGAGGACGCCATGCGGCGCGCGGGACCCTCCGAGGCCCGCGGCGCGACCTGGTCCAGCACCGAGGCCCACTCCAGGATGATCGTCGCCACGGTCTCGGCCTCGCGTTCGTGCTCGGTGTCGTAGGAGGTGCGCCGCAACGCCCGCCGCACCGCCTCCGGGTCGAGGTCCGGGTACAGGCCCTCGAGCACGGCGTTGTCCTGCTCGTCGCCGGTGTGCCCGGCCAGCAGGTGACCCAGCTCGTGCAGGATGATGTGGTTCTGGTGCGCTTTGGACGTCTCCCGCTGGTACACGATGTAGTCGGCGGACGCCGTGGCGATCCACACCCCGTACGGGCCCGGTACCGGGATCGGGTGCGCCACCAGCCGGACCGGCCTGCCGCGCTGCTCACCGACGCGGCGGCAGAGCTCGGCGACGTCGAGCGGCGGCTGGATGCCCAGGTCGTTCAACAGGCGGCGGCACCGCCTGCGCAGATCGCGTTCGGCCACAGGTCATCTTCCCTCGCGGCGTTCGGCCTGCTCCTGCCGGTAGACGACGTCGAGCAGCTCCATGACGAGGCGGCGGCGGTCCGGCGACAGCTCGCCCGCCCGCATGGCCATGAGCTGCGCCTCGCTGCGGGACGCGATCTCGTCGAGCCTGCTGCGCTGGTCGCGCAGCGTCTCCAGCTGCTGGTCGACGCGGTCGGTGACCTCGTCGTCGAAGAAGTAGCTGACCGGCACGCCGAAGAAGCCCGCGAGCGCCTGCAGGTGCTTGAACGTCGGGTTGTCCTTCTTGCCCTTGCGCAGCTGCCAGATGTAGCTCTGGGAGATGGTGACGCCGGTGTCCGCGATGGCGGCGGCCACGTGCTCGTTGCTGTACTCCTGCCCGGAGCGGGCGGTGTAGCGGGCGAAGAGGTGGTTGAGCCTGTCCGCCAGGGACCGTTCCCCCGCCATCGCCAGGCTCCCGTAGTCGTCGTCTCCACCCAGGGAAATATGAACCTGAGGGGAAGGATTTTCGCCAGTTGATACCCCGCTCCTCCCCAACATAGACTCCGGCGGTGGCCGTCTCAACCGGGGAGCGTGTTCGCGTCACCGGGAACAGCCGCGTCAGCCCAGCCGTTCACCAGGTCGCGGAGGTGTCGAACCATGGCGCTGGCTGAACGACAGGGTGCCTTCCACCAAGCCGTGATCGACGTGGTCTACGAGACGATGGACCAGCTGGCGCGGACGGACGCCCCGGAACACGAGCTGGGTGAGCTGCGCGACCGGCTGCGCGAGGCGCTGCCGTGGTGGCGGAGCCTGCTGCGGGTGCACGAGCCGAACGAGCGCCACCGGTGCAAGTCGTGCCGCACCTGGTACGGGCGTCACCGCGCGTGGCCCTGCCCGGTGTGGCGCGACGCGGTGCAGGCGTTGCACCAGCTCAACGACATGTACGGCTTCCTGGCCGCGTCCCGCCCGGCCGCCGCGCACGGCAGGCCGGGGGAACGCGTGACGGTGACGTGGCCGCAGTCCGGCTCCGCCGGGTCTCAGCCCAGCCGGAACGACTGAGCCGCCGACCCGTCGCAGGTCGCCTGGACGAGCTGGACTCCGTCGGCCGAGCCCGCTGGCGCGCTCAGGCACTTGCCCGAGTGGCGTGCCGTGAGGGTGGAGTGGCCGTCGGACCCGGTCGTGACGCGCCACTGCTGGTTGGCGCCGCCCACGTAGTCCCAGAGGTGGACGCCCGCACCGTCCGCCATCGACACGTCGCTCACGTCGAGCACCTTCGCCGGGGCGTTGCGGTGCTCCAGCCGCGAGTAGCCGCCGGACGTCGCCACCGCGCGGAACTGCTGCGCCGTGGTGCCGTTGCACGAGTACTGCTGCACGACCGTCCCGTTTGACACGCCCGCCGCCCTGACGTCGACGCACTTGCCGTTGCCGCGGTTGACCGCCGTCTTCCACTCGCCCTGCGGCGGGGGAGTGCCACCACCGAGCCAGAGCAGGCTGTCGACCAGGAACGTGTTCTGCGTCGGGCTCGCGAAGGTGGACGACAACGGCCTGTTGGCGGCGTAGTCCATCGCGTCGTGGCCGAAGTTCGCGTAGACCATCCTGAAGTTCTTGTTGGTCCACATGATCGGGTAGTACCCGCTGCGCCACTGCTGGTCCGGGTCGGTGCCGAGCGGGAAGCTCGACGGGTCGACGCTCGCGAGGACCTGGACGTCCGGGTTCTGCCTCAGATCGCGGTCCCAGCTGTACCACTCGCTCACCGCGGAGGTGAACTTCTCCGGCAGCCGCGCGGTCGACGGGTGGTTCCGCGTCTCGACCTTGAGCACCGCCGTCGTCGGACCCCACGTGTTGCTGACGAAGTTCCCCTTGGCCAGGAACGTGTTGTGGTACCACGGCCACTCGTTCGCGTTCTGCGTGAACGCGCTCACGTGGAACCCGAAGAAGCCGCCACCGGCCTCCATGTACCGCTGGAAGCCCGTGCGCGCGGCGGCGCCGGTCGGGGCGTCGTCGAGGAAGACGACGACCTGCGCCTGCGCCGGGGTGAGGGTGGCGAGGCGGTTCCAGTCCGTCGTCGCCTCGTAGGTGAAGCCGTTCTCCTGGCCCGCGCGGGTCAGCCAGGGGTTCGCCTCCTTGACGAACGCGATGTGGGCCGCGTCCCAGGTGCCGTTGTAGAACGCCAGGACCTTGAACGGGGCGGCTTGTGCGACCGGGACACCGGCCGGGACGAGCGTCGCGGCTACCAGCGCGAGCAACGCCAGGATCGTTCGAGCCATACGGGCACACCTTCGTGTCGCAGGGTTGCGCGCCCGCCGCTCAGCGTAGTCGTGGTCCAGACCTGCCAGGGACCGGGACGTTCACAGAATTCTTTTGCGCCACAACAGGAAACCGCCCAGCACGACCAGGCCGCCGAGTGCCGCGGCGCCGGCCGACAGTCCCAGCCGCGTCGTCGCCGAGGGTGGCTCCCCGGTGGCCGACGCGACGGGGACGGGACGCGGCGTGCTCGACTCCGGCGTGCTGTTCAGTGTGCCTTCCGGTGTGCTTTCCGGTGTGGACGGTGCCGGGGTTGCGGCCTGTGGCCGGGTGGTCGCCGGTGCCGCGGGGGCGATCTCGACGTCCGTGCACGAGTAGTAGGTGTCGGGCGTGTCCGTGTTCTGCCAGACCGTGTAGATCAGGTGCCTGCCGACCCGGTCCCGCGGCAGCCGCACCTGGAACTCGTAGGCGCCGTTGACCAGCGGTGGTGACGGCACGGACAGGAACTGCTCCAGGTCGGCCCACCGCAGCGGCCGGGCGGGCGAGTAGCCGGGGCGGGTCGCGTAGAAGCGGAACGAGCCCAGGTGCGGGATCGTCGCCCGGTAGGTGAAGGCGGTGCCCGTGAGCTTCGTCGCGGGCCACTGCTCCGACGGCAGGTCGAGACCGGCGTACCGCTCGATCCCGGCGCTGCACAGCTTGCCGTCCGGCACCCGCGCCGCGTCCCTGCCCGCCACGTCCGCCAGCCGGATGTTGTCCCACTCCTTGGACGGCAACCCCGCCGCGATGGCGCTCCGGCAAGGGGAGGATGATGCTGTGGGCCGGCCGGGTGAGCAGAGATAGGCCCTGCTCGCGGGGTCGGTGGGCGCACCGTGGGCGTGCGCCGGGACCACAGGAAGCAAGATGAGCAACAGCACTACCACGCCCACTAGGCGAAACACCGGCACCTCCCCTGTCCTTCCAGGAGTACGCGTGCCAGACCCGAGTCGTTCACGGAAGATGTTGTGACATGTCCTTCGCTGATGAGGTGTCCGCGGCCGCAGCACGGCTGGGCGGAGTCGCACGCACGACGCCGCTCGAGGTGAACCAGCGGTTGTCCGAGCGAACCGGTGCGCGGGTGTGGCTCAAGCGGGAGGACCTCCAGGTCGGCCGTTCGTACAAGCTGCGCGGCGCCTTCAACCTCCTCTGCCAGACCGAGTTCGCGTTCGGCGGCGCCGTGTGCGCGTCCGCCGGCAACCACGGCCAGGGCATGGCGTACGCGTGCCGCAGGCTCGGCATCGAGGGCCGCGTGCACGTGCCGCGCACCACGCCGCGCCAGAAGCGCGACCGCATCTCCGCCCTCGGCCAGGGCATGGTGCAGCTGATCGTCGACGGCGACACCTACGACGACGCCGCCGCGCTCGCCAAGGAGTACGCCCAGAGCACGGGCGCGACCCTCGTCCCCGCCTTCGACGACCCGCGCACCGTCGCGGGCCAGGGCACCGTGGGCCTGGAGATCGTCCAGCAGCTCGGCGGCGCCCCCGACGTCGTGATCGTGCCCGTGGGCGGCGGCGGCCTGCTGTCCGGCGTCGGCACGTGGTTCAAGGAGCGCTTCCCGCGCACCCGCATCATCGGCGTCGAGCCCGCCGGCGCGGCCAGCATGATCGCCGCCGTCCAGGCGGGCGAGCCCGTGACGCTGCCCGAGGTCGACTCGTTCGTCGACGGCGCCGCGGTCCGCCGGGCGGGCGAGGTGACGTTCCCGATGATCCGCGACAGCGGCGCGGAGCTGCTCACCGTCGCCGAGGGCGCGGTCTGCACCGAGATGCTGGAGCTGTACCAGATCGACGGCATCATCGCCGAGCCCGCGGGCGCTCTCGCGTCGGCCGCGCTGGTGGAGGAGCTGTCCGTCTCACCGGACTCGACGGTCGTGTGCCTGCTCTCCGGCGGCAACAACGACGTCTCCCGCTACGCCGAGGTCGTCGAGCGCTCGATGATCCACCGCGGCCTCAAGCACTGGTTCCTGGTGGAGTTCCCGCAGGAGCCGGGCGCGCTGCGGCGGTTCCTCGACGAGGTGCTCGGCAAGGACGACGACATCGTGCAGTTCGAGTACGTGAAGCGGGACAACCGGGAGACCGGGGCCGCGCTGGTGTGCATCGAGCTGGGGCGGCGCGAGGACTACGACCTGCTGTGGGGGCGGATGAAGGAGTCCCCGCTGCGGATCCAGCACGTGGAGCCGGGGTCCACGGCGTACCGGTTCCTGATCTGACGCCGGGGCGGCGTGACGGCGCGCCCCGCCACGCTCGCCGCGGACGTGCCGGGCGCCCCGTGAGCGGGACGCCCGGCACCTGGCCGCCTACCTCGGGGGCGGGCAGACCAGCCACGCGAAGTGGTACGTCGTCTCGATCGACCCGTCCGTCGAGTCCATCGCGATGAAGCTGGTCTTCGTCCGGTCGGACGTGCCGGCGTTGACCCTCAGTTCGGTGTTGATGTTGAAGTTCCGCTTCTCGCCGCACGGGTGGTAGACGATCGCGGCGATGTCGTTGGTGTCGGTCGCCTGCCAGTCGTCGCTGAACGGGCCCGCGTAGTTGTGCTGCCGGTACTCGGTCTGCGACATGCCCTGGAAGTAGTAGTTCGCCCTCTCCAGGGCGGTGGCGCCGGCTTCCAGGTGCGCGAAGCCGCGGTAGTCGGTCGACGAGATGCCGTAGGTGAAGCCGGACGGCACGTTGACGCGCAGGTTCAGCTGGCAGTTCTTGCGGAAGTCGGTCGGCAGGGCCTGGGGGCCGACCTGTGCCATGAACTCGCTGTAGGTGACGGTGAACGCCTTGTTGTCCGGGCTCACGGCGACCGCGGCCGTGCCCGCGGGGCAGCCGGAGCCGTTGATCGTCACGACGTCGATGGTGATGTGGTCCGGCGGGGGCGTGTCGAGAGGGGCACCTCCCGGCGGGAAGACGATGGTCGACATCGCGAGCGCGGCCGCGGCCAGGGTGGTGAGCATGGGGCACCTTTCCGTCTGGGATTGCGGTGAACGGCGGCGGCAGAGGGTGCCTCTGGCTCAGCAGCGCAACCAGGAGAACCGGTACTGCGTGCTGACACTGCTGTCGGTGGAATCCATCGTCATGAAACTCGCCGGTTTCGACGTGGTTCCGGCGTTCACCCGCAGTTCGGTGTTGATGTTCAGGTTCCGGGTTTCCCCGCACGGCGCGTAGACGACCTCCGCCACGTCGGCGTGGTCGGTCGCCTGCCAGTTGTCGCTCTTCGGCCCGGTGAACGTGTGGGTGCGGCTCGTCCCCTCGGACATGCCCTGGAAGTAGTAGCTGCCCTTTTCGCTGCCCGTCGCACCGGCCTGCAGGTGCGCGAAGCCGCGGTAGTCGGCCTGGGCGATGCCGAACGTGAAGCCCTGCGGATAGCCCACTCTGATGTTGAGCTGGCAGTTCTTCCGGAAGTCCGTGGGACTGGTGCCCTGACCGGCCTGGGCCAGGAACTGGCTGTACGTGACCGTGAACGCCGTGCGGTCGTCGGAGGCCGCGACCGCCGCGGTGCCGGCGGGACAGCCGGAACCGTTCACGGTGACGACGTCGATCGTCACGTAGTCGGGAACGTCCGCGGCCGCGTGCGCGGGTGCGGTGAGCATCGCGGAAAAGACGAGGGCGGCTGCCGCCACCGATTTCAACATGACCAGCCTTTCTCTTCTGGTGATGCGGCGCGGCGACGGAATTCAGACGATATCGGAAACCCTTCGTCGTGACGGTCTGCCGATTGGGTGACTGGAATGGGGGAGAGTATTCGAAAGAATGCACGACCAAATGCACGCCTGAAGAATTTGTGGCATGTGGAACCATGCTTGCGCACGGGTGCGGGAATGGACCTGACATTTACCTGACGATCGGCGTCCCCCAGTGGCGCGCGGCACACGGGCACCTCGGGAAGAAGTGCCCGCGGTCGCGCGTTGACACTGGTGACTTCGTCCGAACTGCCGAGGAGAGCGCCTGATGGCTCCCGACCAGCTGACCGTCTACTCGACCTCGTGGTGCGGCTACTGCCGCATCCTGAAGAGCTCGCTCGACCGCGAGGGCATCGAGTACGTCGAGATCAACATCGAGGAGACGCCGGGTGCGGCGGAGTTCGTGATGAGCGTGAACGGCGGCAACCGCACGGTGCCGACGGTCCACTTCCCGAACGGCACGGCGCTCACGAACCCGTCGCTCGCCCAGGTCAAGGAGCAGCTGGCCGCCTAGGCACTGCGCCAGAGGTTCTGTCCCGCCTGCGCCCGTCGCACACCCGCCCGCCGCACACCCGCCCGTGTGTCACCCACTCAGCGGTTCCCGCCTCCTCCGCGTGACGTGGCTTTAGTACGCGGGGACCCCGCGTACGCCGAGACAGTACGAAAGGGCCCCGCGTGCGGTAGGGGAAACGCGAAAGAGAGTCGTGAGTGGGGGTGGGGGTCACGGACAGCACGTGCGGAAGCGTGCTGAGGTCCCCCGCGCGGGCTCAGGACTCGTACAGGTGGGCCGTGGTCGACTGGCCGTCGAGCGTCTCGCGGATGATGTCCGCGTGGCCCGCGTGCTGCGCGGTCTCGCGCAGGACGTGCAGCACGATCCGCCGGACCGACATCGGTTCCGGGTCCGGGTCCCACGGCGCGGACGGCATCGCCACCAGCTTGTCGAGCGAAGCGGTGCGCACGGCCTCATCGGTCGCGCGCACCGCTTCGTCGTAGGACGCGAGCAGCTGCTCGAAGTCGCCGCCGGGCCACACGTACTGGCTGACGTCGAGCATCCCGTCCGGGGTGCCCGGCTGCTCGGTCAGGACGTGGGTCCAGCCGCGCTCACACCAGGTGAGGTGCTTGAGCAACCCACCCAGCGTGAGGTCGCTGACGGTCGTGCGCTTCACCGCGTCGGCGGAGGTCAGGCCCCGCATCGTGACGCGGAAGGTCCTGCGCTGGTCGTTCAGCTCGCGCAGCAGGTCGTCGATCTCCATGGTCATGCAGTGAAGCTATGACCGAACAAGGACAGCTCAAGTCCTAGTGGTTCATCAGCAGTACAGGTTTCCACCCTGAGCCACACCGAGCACCCCGGTGAACTCCTGGTACTTCGACACGCGGCTCTGGACCTGGGCCGGGTTGCGGCCGTCGCACTCCAGTGCGCCGTTGATGCTGCGGATCGACTGGCCGAAGCCGGCGCTGTTGACCATCGCGTCGTGCCCGGTCATGGAGCCGGGGCCGCGCTGCGTCATCCAGTACCAGATCGCCGTCCTCCACGCGGTGGTGGAGCTCTGCGCGACCTGCCACGGGTTCTGCAGCAGGTTCAGCCCGAGGTAGTCGCCCGCGGCCTTGTAGTTGAAGTTCCACGACAGCTGGAGCGGACCGCGGCCGAAGTAGGCGTAGGTGCCGGCCGGGCAGCCGTAGGGCTGGCTCTCGTCGCAGAGGTCGTTGTTCTTGTTGATCTCCTCGATGTAGACGAGGCCACCGGTCTCGTGCGAGGCGTTCGCGAGGAACGCGGCCGCCTCCTGCTTCTTCACCGTGTCGCTGCCGGTCGTGGCGAACGCGGGGATGGTGCGCGCCGCGTCGACGAAGCCCTGGTAGGTGTAGAAGCTGTTGCGGCCGGGGAACATCCGGTTGAACTGGGCTTCGCTGACGACGAAGCTGCCGCCGCCACCTCCGCCGCCACCGCCGTCGCAGTTGTACGGGTCCCAGTACCAGGTGGAGATCACCGGGTCGTAGCCGGGGTTGTCGTGCTCGGCGATGTAGTGGGAACCGTTGTACCGCACGATGTTGCCCGTGTAGTACTGCCGTCCGGCGACCCAGTCGGTGGCGCTGGCGCAGGTGCCGCCGCCACCTCCACCGCCGCCGCCGTCACAGCTCGTCGGCTCCCAGTACCAGGTGGAGATCACCGGGCTGTAGCCCGGGTTGTCGTGCTCGGCGACGTAGTAGTTGCCTTCGAACCTCACGACGGAACCGGCGGTGTACCACTGACCTTGGACCCAGTCGGTGAACGTGCACGCCTGTGCAGAGACTTCCGCCTGTGAGGAGGCGGTCGGTGAGATGACGGCCAGCGCCGCTGCCATCACACCCGCCGCCAGAGACGCCAAGATGCGTTTTCTCAGCAAGGGTCACTCCTTGGTGTCTGCGTCGGGACCACGGAGGTGATCCGTTGCCGAGGTTGGCAGTAGTGGTCCAGACCAGTCAAGGGTCTAGACCTATTCCTGTCCTGTGTCAGTGCGCGGAAACCGGGAACCGTTGACACCGCTGAAGATCAGTCCGGAGCCGGGCGCGAGCGCGGCAACGCCCGGCGGCACGGTGAGCGGGGCGGGGAGGGTTCCGCGCGCCCACTTCGTGTTACCGCTCTCACGGTGGCAGGCAACGACTCCGAGCACAAGAGTTGGTCTATACCTCTACGGGGTGAACCCGTCTGGTCAGCGCAGCCCGGAACCGGGCGTCGGCGTCAGCCGCACGGTCGTCTCCCGGCCGCTCACCAACGCGGACACGGTGTCGGCCACGGCGGCGCACCGCGGATGGCCGTGCACGGCCGCGAGGACGCGCTCGCGGTCGGCCGGGCTCTCGAAGCGCCGCACCCAGACGAACGTGTCCTCGTCGTCGGTCGCGGTGAAGGACCCGACCACGGTCATCCCCATCTCCCGGTGCAGGGGGATGACGGTCCGGTCCATGTACCGGGCCAGCTCCGGGCCCATGCCGGTGCGGGCGTGCTCGGTGCGGATCTCGTAGAACATCAGCGGTTCTCCTCAATGGCGCGCAGGCGTTGCCCGGCGAGCTCGTAGACGGCGGGAGAGCCCTCCCACGGACAGGTGCGCCGCACGGCCCAGCCGCTGACCAGCCAGCGCCCACCGGACCTGCGCAGCTCCAGGTCCCACCGGCCGCGCATCGTGCAGAAGCCGACGACGCCGGGATCCGCCGGGACGTGGTGGTAGGCGACGACGTGCACGCGACACTCGGCCCGGTCGCCCGTCAGCCGGATCAACGGAGCCGACGTGGCGTGGTGGGTGCTGTCGAAGCCGTCGAGGGTCTTGCTCGCCAGCTCGGCCAGGTCGGTGGCCGTCACGGTCGCCGGTGGCCTGCCGAAGTGGTGCGTCGACAGGTCGAGCAGGACCTCGTCGGCGAACAACCGCCGGAACGCCGCCCAGTCCCGGTCGTCCTGGGCGTGGGCGAGCGCGGCGACGACGCCGGTGATGGCCAGGTGGTCGGCGAGATCTTCCGGTGTGCTCACGCCAGTGTCTCCGATCCCGTCGTGTCGCGTTCGACCAGCGGCAGCACGAGACGGCTGGGGTGGGCCGGCCCGTGGTGGACCCGGTTGACCGCCACGACCGGGTCGGTGTCGGCGGCGATGGCGCCGCCGGTGTTGGTGTTGCGGTCGTAGCGCGGGAAGTTGCTGCTGGAGACCTCCAGCCGGATGCGGTGACCCGGCAGGAAGACGTTCGAGGTGACCGACAGGTCGAGGGTCAGCTCGACCACCGTGCCGGGCTTGACGGGCGCCGGGTGGGTGAGCGAGTCGCGGTAGCGGACGCGCTGGATCCCCTCGCACAGCAGGATCGCCCGGCCGTCCGGGTGCACGTCGACGAGCTTGCCGGTGAAGTCGGTGTCCGGCGCCGAGCTGGACACGTGCAGCACGAGCGTGACGTGCCCGGTCACCTCCACCGGGCGGCCCAGCGCGGCGGAGGTGAAGCAGAGGACGTCCTCGCGCGTCTCGACGGACGACTGGTCGGCCGGGCCGGGATACGAACCGGGCGCGCCCGCCAGCACGGTGCCGCCCAGCGTCGGAACCGGGCGGCGCGGGTCGTAGAGGAACGTGTCCGCCGCCTCCGCCGGAGGGGCCTCGCGGGTCAGGACGCCGTCACCGGAGGACGTGTTGGCCCGGCCGGTCCCGCCGAGGAAGAAGTCCCGGTACCGGGTGCCGGGCAGCGGCCAGTCCGGCTCGTCGCGCCACCGGTCGACGCCCATGACGAAGATCCGGACCCGGTGCGGACCGGCGGGGACGTCCGTGCGGCCGCGCACCCAGCGGTCGAAGAACCGCAGGTGCTCCTCGGTGACATCGGCGTTCTTGATGCTGCCCGCGAGCCCGAACGAGCGGTCGGGGAACGTGCCGAGGTCTGCGCCGTCGGAGTGCGCCCACGGGCCGATGACCAGCCGCTGGCCTTCCCTGGCCGCCGCGCTGCCGCCGTGGGTGCGCATCTTCCGGTACGACCGCACGGTCTCGCCGATGAACACGTCGTACCAGCCACCGATCTGAAGTGCCGGCACGGTGATGCTCCCGCAACGGTCGATCGCGGCGACCTCCTGCCAGAACGCGTCACGCTCGGGGTGGTCGAGCACGTCGCGGACCCACGGCAGGTGCCGGGTCATGGCGGGGCGGTCGTGGAGCGGCAGCGGTTCGTGCAACGACCGGGGATCGTCCAAACCGGACGCAAGCGTGCGCAGGTCGTCCTCGTTTCCGTTGGCACGGCGCAGGTTGCGCACGGCCGACGCGGTTCCCCACGTCAGCACGGCGTCCTGGGACAGCGCGCCGCCGGGGGAGTACCACGGCGCCCGGTACAGGTCGGCGGAGCTCATCACCGGTGCGATCGCCCGGAGCGCGGGCACGTCGCGCACGGCGGCGAGCCACTGCGTGAAGCCCATGTACGACCCGCCCCACATCCCGATTTCGCCGTCGCACCAAGGTTGTCCGGCGATCCAGCTCAGCGTGTCGGCGCCGTCGTCACCCTCGTGGACGTTCGGGACGAACACGCCCGGCGACCGCGAGGTTCCGCGCACGTCCTGCGCCACCACCGCATAACCCGCCTCGACGAACGCGAACACGTCCGGCAGCTTCGGGTTTCCGAACGTCCCGGCGTCGTCCTTGCCGTACGGGGTGCGCACCAGCAGCACGGGGAACGGCCCCGGTCCCTCCGGGCGCCACACGTTGGTCGCGAGCGCGACGCCGTCACGCATCGGCACGGCGACGTCCACCTCGACGTGGAACGTCATGCCCGCACCGATCCGCGTGCGGCCTCCGGGGTGATCATCCAGTGGCTGAACGCGGCGTAGCGCTGCGCGAACTCCTCCGGCGTCGGCGCGTGCTCGACCGCCGCGGACAGCTCGGCGACGTGCGCGTAGTGCGGCATCCGGTCGGCCTCGTAGGTCTTCAACGCGGCGGGCACGTCGTCGGTCGCGCCGAGCAGCTCACCGAGCAGGGCCGCGTCCTCGATGCCCAGCGTCGCCCCGGCGGTGATGTGCGGGGACATCGCGTGGGCGGAGTCGCCCGCGAGCACGACCCGTGCCGAGACCCAGCGCGGCAGCGGCGGCACGAGCATGACCTGGTTGTGCAGGATCACGTCCTCCGGCGTCTCCTCGATCAGCGCGGACAGCACCTTGGGCAGGCCGTCCTGCTCCAGGAACCGGGCGCGTTCCAGCGCCTGCTCCTTGCGGGTCCCGGTGAGCGGCGGTGACTGGAACTGGTTCACCAGCCAGTAGACGCTCCCGTCGTGGGTCTTGAGATACCCACCGCGGCAACCGTTGTGGCCCAGCACCAGCCGGTTCGCGAGCACCTCGGTCGCGGTGTCCCGGATGACCGCGCGCCACGCGTGGTGGCCCCGGTGCTCCTCGGCGGGGGTGCCGGGCACCAGCTGCGCCCGCACCGCCGAGTACGCGCCGTCCGCCCCGACGAGCAGGTCGGCCTCGGTCTCGCCGCCGTCGGTCAGCCGGACGGTGACGCCGCCCGCGTGCTCCTCGTACTCGCGGAACCCGGTGCTCAGCCGGATGTTCCCGCGTCCCACCTCGTCGGCCAGCAGGTCGTTGAGCTTCGCCCGGTGCACCAGCAGGTACCGGTGGTCGTCCGCGTCGAACCCCGGGGTGTCGAGCACCTCGCCCGCGGGGTTGTGGAAGCGCATCTCGCTGGGCTTGCCGATGGCGCGCACCCGGTCGCCGACACCGAGGTCGTCGTAGACCGCCAGCGCGTTGGCCCAGAGCCCCAGCCCCGCTCCCGCCGCCCGGATCTCCGGCGCGTGCTCGTAGAGCACCACGTCCACCCCTGCCCGGCGCAACGCGAGTCCGGTCGTCAGACCCACGATCCCGGCACCGATCACCACAGCCCGCATCAGTTGGTTCCTCGTTCGTTTCCTTGTGTGCCACGGGGTTCCTCCCCGCTGGCAACGACGCTAGGGTCCGGAGTGGATTAACTCCAGTGCAATGCTGGTAGCTGTAAGTTGCGCATGTGATAATCGGCGCGTGGACTACGTCGACCTGAACCTGATCGAGGCTTTGGACGCGCTACTCGCCGAGAACAGCGTCACGAAGGCGGCGGCGAGACTGCACACGTCGGCGCCCGCGATGAGCAGGGCGCTGGCCCGGTTGCGGCGCGCGTTCAACGACCCGCTGCTCGTGCGGGCGGGACGCGACCTCGTGCCGACGCCGCGTGCCCTGGAGCTGCGCGGTGAGGTGCACGCGGTCGCCGCGCGGGCACGGGCGTTGTTCGCACCGTCCACGAGCGCCGACCCGCGCACCGCCGTGCGCATGTTCGACCTCCAGGTCACCGACATGCTGTCCACGACGTTCATCCCGTCGCTGATCGACGACTTGCGCGAGCAGGCGCCCGGCATCTCGCTGCGCCTGCGGCCGGAGAATTTGGAGAACACCCCCGCGCTGCGCGAGGGCCTGGTCGACCTGGAGATCGGCAACATCCGGGCGGGCGACTCGGAGATCCACTCGGAGACGCTGCTCACCGACACCCTGCTCGGCGTGGTGCGGCCGGACCACCCGCTCGCGAGCGCGAAAACCGTGACAGCGCACCAGTTCGCCGCCGCCGACCACATCGTGGTGTCGCGGCGCGGCCGGGTCCGCGGCCCGATCGACGAGCGGCTCGCGGACCTCGGCCTGAGCCGGCGCGTGGCGGCCGTGGTCCCCACGTTCGCCGGGGCGTTGTTCCTGGCGCGGGAGACGGACGTCGTCTGCGTCGCGCCGGCCAGGCTCGGCCGGCGGATGGTCGGCGCGCTCGGCCTGCGCACGTTCCCGATCCCGTTCGAGCTGCCGCCGGTCACGGCCGGGATGGCCTGGCACCCGCGCAACCACCACGACCGCGCGCACCAGCTGCTGCGTGAACGGGCCAGGCACATCATGGCCACCGCTCCCGAGCAGGTGGGTGTCAGTCGCCGACCGCGGCGGTGACCGTGCGGCGGCGCAGGTACCGCACCAGCTCGATGAACCCGGTGACGACGAACGCGAGCCCGACGCCCACAGCGATCCCCAGGAGCGTGTTCTCCTGGAACACGACGCCACCGAGGTAGCCGGTCAGCGCGGTGTAGGCGCTCCAGCTGGCCGTGGCGAACGCGACGAACAGCACGTACTTGCCGACGGGGTACCGCACGAGCCCGGTGGACAGCGTGGCGAGGTAGCGCCCGACCGGGATGAACCGGGTGGTGACCAGGACGAAACCGCCGCGGGCGTCGAGCTCGCGGGCGAACCAGTCGTGGGCCGCGCGGCGCTTCGAGCCCGGTGGCAGCCGCTTGAGGACGCGCTCTCCGAGGAGCCGTCCGACGGAGTAGGGGAGCAGGTCGCCGAGGAACGCGCCGGCCGTGGTGGCGGCGATGACGAGCACGATGTCCGTCTGGCCGGTGGCGGCGTACACCCCGGCGACGATCACGACCGGCTCGCTCGGGATCAGCGGCAGGAACGAGTCCAGAAAGGACACCGCCGCCAGCACCGCGTACAGCCAGGGCGAGGAGATGAGCGACTCCGCGAGCCGCAGCCAGTCGATCACGGGCCGCCGCCCGTCGTCGCGGGGCGGGGGTGGTTCGTCATGGTGTTTCCCTCCGGAGACGGGTGAGCCGGCCCGACGACGATCTCGGCGGACGCGGCCCGGAGACATGCCGGTGAGCCGACCAGGCCCAGCGCCGTCAGCCAGTTCATCGGCCCGTCGCCGAGCGCGTTGGCGTCGGTGAACCGCCGCCCCGGTTCCCGTGCCAGCACGCGTTCCTGCCCCTCTGACAGGTCAAGCACACGGGCGAAGAGCCCCGCTCCCCTGACGCAGGCATGGGGGTACCCAGGGATGTGTTGCTGCACAAGGATTTCTCGCTCTTCATTCACCGAGACGCGGCGACTGCCGCACTTCCGAAACTAGGCACGTGCCGGGGGGGACGACAAGTGCGTTCTCGGCAAGGGAGCGTTCGTCCTCGCGCAATCGGGGCTACGCGCCGCCGGAGCCGTACGGGCGGGTGATGATCTCCAGGCCGTGCCCGTCCGGGTCGTCCCAGTACACGCCGCGCCCGCCATCGCGGCGGTTGATCCGGCCGGGCTGCGAGTGGTGCGGGTCGGCCCAGTAGCCGAGGCCGAGCGCCTCGATGCGGCCGAAGACCTCGTCGAACTCGTCCTCGGTCACGAGGAACGCGTAGTGCTGGGCGGTGATCGGGCCGCGCCACGTCAGGTAGTCGAGCGAGACGCCGTTGGACAGTTCGACCACTAAGAACGGTCCGTACCGGACCGGGTCCGGCAGGTCGAGGATCTCGGTCAGGAAGTGCGCGGAGCGGGCCTGGTCGGAGGCGTGGACGATGGTGTGGTTCAGCTGTGCGGGCATGGGTGATGCTTACTCCACCGGTCCCCACCATGTCCCGTTGTCATCGGGTGAAGGGGTGTCGGGACAGCGGGGTTTCGGACGATACTGCCCTCTATGCGGACACTGGTTGTAGTCGGACTGTTACTCGGGTTAACAGTTCCTGCGCAAGCGGCTCAGGCGGACGAGGACCCCTCGTCCCTGGTGAACCCCTTCGTGGGGACGCAGAACTTCGGCAACACCTTCCCCGGCGCCTCGGTGCCGTTCGGAATGGTGCAGGTCAGCCCCGACACGGGAGGTCAGGGCGGGTACGACTACAAGGCCGACTCGATCTACGGGTTCTCGCAGACGCACCTGTCGGGCGTGGGCTGCGGCGTCATGGGCGAGCTGCCGGTCATGCCGACGGTCGGGTCCGTTGACAACGTTGACATCAACGCCTACAAGTCGGCGTTCAGCCATTCGGATGAAGATGCGGAACCCGGCCGCTACCGCGTCGGGCTGTCTCGATACGGCGTGGACGCGGAGCTCACAGCCACGCGGCGGACGGGGTGGCAGCGCTACACGTTCCCGTCGTCGGCCGCCGCCAACGTCCTGTTCAACACCGGCAAGTCGAACCAGACGGTGCTCGATTCGGAGATCCACGTCGTCGGCGACCGGACCATCGAGGGCCGGGTGCGCAACGGCCGGTTCTGCGCGGGCAAGGACGAGCACACCGTCTACTTCACGGCGTCGTTCGACCGGCCGTTCTCGTCGTTCGGGTCGTGGCGCGGGACCACGCCCACGCCGGGCAGCCGGGACGCCGCGGGCGAGGGCGGGAACGGCGCGTGGGTCACGTTCGACGCCACCACCGACCGCGACGTGGTGCTCAAGGTCGGCCTGTCCTACACCGGCATCGAGGGAGCCCGGAAGAACCTCGCGGCGGAGGCGCCTTCCTACGACTTCGACGCGGTGACGGCGGCGGCCAAGGACGTGTGGAAGAAGCAGCTGGACGCCGTGAAGGTGTCCGGCGGGCCGCGGGAGCGCCAGGTCGCGTTCTACACCGCGCTCTACCACTCGGTGCTGCACCCGAACCTCGCCGGTGACGTCGACGGCAAGTACATGGGCTTCGACAACCAGGTCCGCACCGCGCAGGGCTACACGCCGTACCAGAACTTCTCGCTCTGGGACACCTACCGGCCGCAGAACCAGCTGCTGCAGCTCCTCGAACCGCAGGTCGCCAGGGACGTCGCGCTGTCGGTCGTGGCGAGCGGGCGGGACGGCGGGTGGCTGCCGCGCTGGGCGCTGGCCTCGTCGGAGACCAACATCATGACCGGTGACCCGGTCACGCCGTTCCTCGTGGAGGCGTGGTCCAAGGGCCTGCTGAAGGGGTTCGAGGAGGAGACCTACCAGCTCCTGCGCACCAACGCCACGTCGCTGCCGCCCGCCGGCTCGCCGTACAACGGCCGCTCGGGCGTCACCTACTACCAGGACCGCGGCTACATCCCGTCCGGCCTCGAACTGGGCGAGGACTGCGCGCACAAGGGCGGCGACAACGACTGTGCGCACCCCGCGTCGGCCACGCTGGAGTACGCGGCGGCGGACGCGTCGCTCGCGTTGATGGCGAAGGCGCTGGGGCACCGGTCCGACGCGCGGATGTTCGCCGACCGCGGCCAGTGGTACCGCAACCTGTGGGACTCCTCGATCGGCCAGTTCCGGCCGCGCACCACCGCCGGCACCTTCGTGTCGCCGTACAACCCCGTCGACGCGGGGCACCAGTTCCACGAGGGCGGCGCCTACCAGTACCAGTGGCTCGTGCCGCAGGACCCGGCCGGCCTCGTGTCGCTGATGGGCGGCCGCAAGGAGACCGAGAAGCGCCTCGACTCGTTCTTCGTCTACGACAAGCTGCTCGTCGACCCCGAGGGCACGGCGCGCAAGGACTGGATCACCGAGCCGTACGACTACTACGGCAAGCCGACCTACAACCCGAACAACGAACCCGACCTGCTCGCGCCCTACATGTACCTGTGGACGGGAACGCCGTCGAAGACCGCGACGGTCGTGCGGGCCGCGATGACGTTGTTCACCACGGGGCCGGACGGCATGACCGGCAACGACGACCTGGGCACCATGTCGGCCTGGTACATCTTCTCGTCGCTGGGCCTGTACCCGACGTTCAACGGCGCGGACTTCCTCGCGCTGTCGTCGCCGCAGTTCGAGTCGGCGACCGTCCGGATCGGACAGTACGGCAAGCAGGGCGGCACGCTGACCGTGACGGCGAAGGGTGTCTCGGACACCAACCGGTACATCAAGAGCGTCTCCTTCGGTGGCCGTGACGTGAAGAAGACGTGGCTGTCGTGGACCTCGTTGCAGCGCGGCGGAAAGCTCGTCCACCAGGTGTCGTCGAAGCCGTCGTCGTGGGGCACCGGCAAGTCGGACGAGCCGCCGTCGCTGAACGACGGCAACGCCGACTCGCGGCGGGCGCTGTCGGCGTCGTTGCGCAACACCGAGATCGTCGTCCCGTCCTCGGAAACCGCGCAGTCGTTGACGTTGCAGCTCGACGTGCTCGCGCAGGCTCCGGGCGCGACGACCGTCCGTCCGAAGGTCACCGCGCCCGCGGGCTGGAAGGTGAGCGGTACCAAGCCGGTCACCATCGTGTCGCGGCACCTGCCGACGCAGAAGACGGTGCCGGTGACGCTGTCCGTGCCCGCCGGAGCGGCACCCGGTGCGTACGAGGTCTCCGTGCAGGTCGAGTCGATCGCACTGAAGGCCGTGATCGAGGTCAAACCGGCCGCGTTGTGCGCTCAGTCGACGTGCTCGATCGACCTGACGCCGGAGCTCAACCACGACGGCACGGCCACGGTCGACGACACCGAGTCCGGGAACTTCGACGGTGGCGGCTGGAGCTACGACGCCGCCCTGATGCCCGCCAAGGGCCCCGTGACGTGGGGCGGCATCACCTACCAGGCACCGGATCCGACCGGCACGGCGCCGAACTTCGTGGAGGCGCGGGGCCAGGGCCTGCTGCTGCCGCCCGGCCAGTTCTCCTGGCTGCACCTGGTGGGCGCGTCGCACAACGGCCCGGTGCCGGCCGCCTTCACGGTCTGGTACACCGACGGCACCTCGGCCGAGGTGGTGACTTCTGTGCCGGACTGGGCGAACGGCGGCCCGACCCTGCTGGAGATGCCGCACCGCATCAAGGCCGGGCAGGGTGTCGACGGGCCGCCGGTGCGGTTGTTCGGGGAGTCGCTGCGCCTGGACGCCACCAAGACGGTGCGCTCGGTGACGCTGCCGGACGACCCGCGGGTGGAGCTGTACGCGCTGACACTGGCCTGATACTGGAAGGGTGAAGCGCCTCCCCAGCAGTCAGCGCTCGAAGGTCTGGGCGGACGGCGGTCGCATCGTCAAGCAGGTCATCGGCGATGCGGCCGCTTTCTCCCGTGAGGTCACCGCGTTGCGGCTGGCCGCGCACACCGGTGTGGTCCCGCGTGTCCTCGACGTGGACGAGGACACGCGGACCGTGGTGCTCGAACGGCTCCGGTCCGATCCGCCGCGGGAGGACTGGGTGGTCGACTACGCCCGCGGCCTCGCCCGCTTGCACGCCGCGACCGGCCCGGAGCACGCGGGACTCCTGCCCCGCCAGGAGATCCCGGACCCCGCGCCGTTCCTGCGGTTCGCGCGGGCGCTCGGCGTCGAGATCGGCGGTGCCGAGGCCGAGCTGACCTTCGAGGACACCGGGAGGTTCGACCTGCTGCACGGCGACCCGTGCCCCGGCAACGACCTCTACACCGAGCGGGGCGCCCGGTTCATCGACCTGGAAGGCGCCGCGCTCGGCGACGGGCTGACGGAGCTCGTCTACCTCCGCATCGGCTTCCCGACCTGCGCGATCGTCACGGAGACACCGCGCGGGCTGCGAGAGGCCGCGGAGCAGGTCTACTTCGCCGAACGCGGCTTCACGGAAGGGCTGGAGGACGCCTGCGTGCGGTGGCTGGTGCAGGGCGACGCGCTGGTGCCGAGGTCGGAGCGGGACGGCACCGACCACCTCGCGAGGGTCCTCGACGAGGACTGGCGTTGGTACAGCGCCACCGCACGGGCCCGGCTGCTGTACCGGACGCGGGTGGTGGCGACGTTCACCGACACCCACCCGAGAACGAGCGCCCTGGCGCAGCGGTTGCACGAGCGGATGAGCAGGCTCTGGAAGGTGCGGCCGATCAACACCGTCCGCACCCACGTCTCATGACCAGGCGGACAGCTCCAGCCGCGAGGTGAACGACCGCTCCACTCCGGACACCGGGTCCACAAAGGACAACGTGCGGGCCAGCAGCTGCAACGGCGACGAGAAGTCGTCGAGCGGGCGTTCCCGCACCACGGGGTAGAAGTCGTCGTTCAAGATCGGCACGCCCAGCCCCGACATGTGCAGCCGCAGCTGGTGCGTCCGGCCGGTCAACGGCTTCAGCCGGTACCGGCCCAGGCCGTCGCGGTGCTCCACGAGGGACACGTGCGTCTCGGCGTTCGGTTCGCCGTCGACCTCGAACGCCGTGATGATCCCGCGTTCCTTCATGATCCGGGAACGCACCACGCGTGGCAGCTCCAGCGACGGGTCGTACGGCGCGACCGCCTCGTACTCCTTCGTGACCACCCGGTCGCGGAACATCGTCTGGTACTTGCCGCGCAGCTCCCGCCGCACCACGAACAGCACGAGTCCGGCGGTGACGCGGTCGAGGCGGTGAGCAGGGGACAAATCGGGCAAACCGAGCTGGTCGCGCAGCTTCACGAGTGCGGTTTGCATCACGTGCTGCCCCCGCGGGATGGTCGCGAGGAAGTGCGGCTTGTCGGCCACCACGATGTCGTCGTCCCGGTGGACCACGCCCACCTCGAACGGCACCTCCACCTCGACGGGCAGGTCCCGGTGGAACCAGATGTAGCTGTCCGGCACGAACGGCGCGTCGATGCCCAACGGGCCGGAGGTGCCCCAAATGCGCTGGTCACGCAGCATTTCGGCGATGCGTTCCGAAGCCACGCGCGGCAGGCGTTCCACCAGGTGGTCGCGCAGCAGCAGCCACGGGCCCTCGGCGGGCAGCTTCAACCGGGCCGCGTCCAGGCCGTTGCGCTGGGGGAGTGGGGAGGAGGGTTTGCGTCTCATCGCACCCGCCAGTCTAAATGTTCGGAAAATCCGAACGATATCGCTCGCAAACATGCGCTGTACCGAAGAGACCTGGTCAACAAGGCTGTGCGCATGCCCGTTTTCCTCGTTCTCGGTTCCGTCATCTCCCTGCAGGTCGGTGCGGCGTTCGCCAGCCGGCTCTTCGGGGAGATCGGCGCGCCGGGAGCCACGGCGTTAAGGCTCGGCATCGCGGCGTTGATGCTCGCGGTGGTGGCGCGGCCGAAGTTCCGGCCGGAGACGCTCGTGCTCGGCATGACGATGGCCGGGATGAACGGCACGTTCTACCTCGCACTCGACCGGATTCCGCTCGGTGTGGCCGTGACGATCGAGTTCCTCGGGCCGCTGGGGCTCGCGGCGGTGCTGAGCCGCCGGGCGCGGGACTTCGTCTGGGTCGCGCTGGCGCTCGCCGGCATCGGCGTCCTCGGCGTGCGGGAGTACACCGGCGCGGCGCTCGACCTCGTCGGCGTCGCCCTCGCGCTGATCGCCGCGGTGTTCTGGGCCTGCTACATCCTCGCCGGGCGCAAGATCGCCACGGCCGGGCTCGGCACCGGTGGGCTCGCGGGTGCCAGCCTGATCTCGGCGGCGCTCACCTTGCCGTACGGGTTGTCGACGGCGGGTGCCACGTTGTTCGAGCCGAAGATCCTGCTGCTCGGGGCGCTGGTCGCGCTGCTCGCGTCCGCGTTGCCCTACACGCTGGAGATCCGGGCACTCAAGTCGTTGCGCCCCAGCACGTTCGGCGTCGTGCTCGCGCTCGAACCGGCAGCGGCGGCGCTGGCGGGAGCGGTCCTGCTCGGCCAGCACCTGAGCGCGGTGTCGCTGCTCGGCGTGGCGCTGGTGATCACGGCCGGAGTTGGAGCGGCGCTACTGCCAGCGCGAGCGCCTCGCGAAACGCCCGCACGGCGGGATGAGGACCTCGTCCTGCCCGTGCCGCAGTGAACAGCAGCCGGGACATCGGCACCGGCAGCTCGTGCAGGTCGACGGTGACCTCGCGCTCGTACCAGACCAGGTCCGGGATGAGCCCGACCGCGAGGTCCCGTTCCACGAACCGCAGCTTCACCAGCACGTCGGTCGAGGAGAAGCGGATGTCCGGCTCGAAACCGTTGTGGCGGCACCAGTGCACGTTGAACGTGCGCTGCGGGTAGCCCGGCGGTTCCATGATCCACGGGTAGCCGGCGATCTCCTCGACCGGCAGGCCACGCGGGACGGCGAGCCGGATCGGGTCCCGGTGCAGCTCCCGGTAGTCGAGCGCGGCGAACCGCGCCTCCGGCTGGTCCGGCCACTCCTCGGCGAAGACGAGGTCGAAGTCCCTGGCGTTCAAGGCGGACAACGCCTCCGAGGGGTCGAGCACCTGGAACTCGATGCGCAGCGCCGGGTGTGCGTCGCGCATGCGGGCGAGGGTCGCCGGGATCAGTGCCAGCGCGGCGGTCTGGAACGTCGCGACCCGCAGCGTGCCGGTGACGTCGTGCAGCGACGAGGCGATCTCCGACTCCGCCCGCTCCAGCCGGGTGAGGACGTCCTCGGTGTGCCGCACCAGGATCTCGGCCTGCGGCGTCAGCCTCACCCGCCGCCCGACCGGTTCCAGCAGCGGCACGCCGACCTCGCTCTCCAGCAGGGACAGCTGCTGCGACACCGAGGACGGGCTGTAGTTCAACGCCTGCGCGACCGCCGCGAGCGTTCCCCGCTGGGAGAGCTCGCGCAGCAGGCGCAGCCGGTGGAGGTCGAACACCCCGGTCATTATCCGCTACGGCGCCGATACCGCCCCTGGGAAACGTGCTGCCTCGGCACGTCCGGGAAGCTCGGGATCGGGGATGGAGCACGCGAACGGGATCTCGTCACCCGGGAGGACCGCGCGTCGGACGAGGACGGCTACCTGGTCGAGGTCAGGCCGGGCGTGCGGAACTGCTGAGTCACGTCGTTCGGGCTGGTCACGCTCCCAGACGAGAAAGCCGCGACGTTCCGGGTTCGAACGTTCCGGTCCGGGGCGCCTTCGAACGTGACGCACCAGCGGACGGGGCAGGTCTGAGGGCCTGTCTGGCACACCACGCGCTCGCGGCGGCCATCAGCGCCGTGAGCGCGTAGGGCCAGGTCGTTCTCTCCGTGATCGCCAGGCCGGCGTTCGTGGCCGCCAGCAGGCCGAAGGTGGTGCAGAGCAGCCACCAGGTGAGCTGGTCCGCGCGCGCGTGAGCCGTCATGGCGGCGGGGTTACCCGTTTTCGACGACTGTCACACCTTCTTCTTCCTCTTTTTTCTCGCCGCGGCGGCGCATGAACGCGAAGCCGGGGATGCCGAGGATCGCCTGGCGCATGTCGTTGGTGACCTCGAGCAGCTGGTGCAGCTCGGGACCGACCTTGTCGAGGGTGGCGAGGATCGGCAGGATGTCGCTGGTCAGGTGCTCGGTGAGCACCGGCAGCTCGTCGATCAGCTTGATCGCCGCCTCGACCTCCTGCGGCGACAGCTCCTCCACGAACCGCTGCGCGAGCGGGTGGGCCCGCTGGGCGAGCGGCCCGTAGACGTCCATCAGCTCACCGGCGGACTGCGCGGTGCGGTCGGCCTTCGCGACGACCCGTGCGGCGCCCTCGGTGATGTCGGCGGCGCCCGCCGTGATCGCGCGGACCTCGTCCACGGCCTTCTCGGCGTCCGCCACCACGTTGCCGGTCCTGTCGACCAGGTCCTCGGCCTTCGCGACGACGCCGTCCACCGCGTCGATCGTGCCGTTGACCCTGCGGACGAGCTGCTCGACCTCGCCGATGAGGCTCAGCACGCGGCCGGGGACCGCCGCCGCGGCGGCCGTCGTCTCGATCGCGGCGCCGAGTGCCTGCCTGGCCAGTCCCATGCCGGGGATCTCCATGTTCCCCACTTTATTCAGGTGCGGCCCACCGCGCGGAGCAAGACTTGGACGTGTCGCGAGTGGGCTGTTCGGCGGAGCGCGCTGAGCGGATCGGGGCAGCGTCATCAAGGATCTGTGGATTGTCCGGCTGCCTCATAGGTTTTCCTGATGTCGGCCACCTGGCTGACCGGGCGAACCGGGAACCGTGCGCCGTCCGAAGCTGTCCTAGGCGGGGGTTAGCATCCCGGCGGCGAGGGAGGGGCGCTCATGACTTGGTGGCACCGGATCGGGCGAGTCGTCTCCGGGGGAGGACGGGAGTCGGCGAGCTTCGTCGCCGCTCTGCTCGGCGTGCTGGTGCTCGCGGGCGCCGCGCTCGGGCAGGGCATCTCCCGCACGTCGGTGGCGGTGTCGGACGGGCTCACCTGGCTGGGCGACGACCAGCGCGGTGAGGTCGTGCAGGTCAACCCGGTGTCCGGCAAGCCCCAGACGCGCCTGCAGATCAGCGGCCCCGACTCGCAGCTGGAGATCGCGCAGGAGGACGGCAGGCTGATCGTCCTGAACCGGCGCACCGGCGAGATCACCGTCATCGACCTCGCCACGCTGCTCGCGTCCGGCCGCCGCCAGGCGCCGCCCGGTGCGACGAGCAAGGTGCTGGTGTCCAACGGGATGGTGTTCGTCGTCGACCGCGCCGCCGGCACCGTGCACACCGCGGACCCGCTGACGCTGGCCGACATCGGGTCGGTGTGGGAGGCGGGGCAGCCCCTCGCCGACGCCGTCGTGGACGAGGGCGGCGTGCTGTGGCTGGTCGACCACGGCGGCACGCTGCGCTCGCTCGACTGGCTGGACGACGAGGAGCGGTTCCGCGAGCGCTCGCACCGGCAGGTCGAGGGAGCCGGGCCGCGCACCGTTCTCGTGCCGCACGACCAGGGCGTGACGCTGATCGGTCTCGACGGCGGTGTCGTGGTGCGCGACGGCACCGGCGCGGACGTGTCCAGGTCGACCGACCGCACCGACGCCGAGGTGATCGCCGCCCAGCGCGCGCCCACGGACCTGGTGCCCGCGTCGGTGCCGGACTCGTCGGTGGTCGTGCTCGTCGTCGACGGCCAGGTGCTCCGCGTCGACGTGACCGCGTACGGCTGCCCGAAACCGGGGCGGCCCGCGGTGTTCCGCGACAAGGTCTACGTGCCGTGCAAGGGCTCCGGCAAGGTCATCATCCTCGACCGCGGCGGCAAGCGCGGCGGCGACGACATCCGCACGTCCGGCGGGTCCGACCCGGAGCTGGTGTTCGACGACGGCCGGTTGTTCGTGAACGTGCCGGGCTCGTCGACGGGCGTGCTGGTCGACCCGGACGGCGCGACGCGCTCGCTCACGATCCGCAGCCCCGAGCTGCCGGTGAAGGACCCGGACCGCTCGCCGCCCCCGTCCGTGCCGCCGCCCCCGCCGCCGCCCCCGCCGCCGAACCCGAGCGAGCCGGTGAAGCCGCCGCGCTACCCGGGCAACACGAACAACGGCAACGGCTCGACGACGGAGGTCGCGCCTCCGACGACCACGGCGCCGCCGTCGTCGGCGTCCGGCGGTGCCGGTCCGGCCGCGCCCGCGGGCGTGACGGTGCGCGAGAAGTCCCGCAGCTCCTCCGCTCTGGTCGTGACGGTGAGCTGGACCGCGGCCGCGTCGGCCGACCCGGTCGTGGGCTACACGGTGACGGGTTCCGGCTCGTTCAGCGGCGGCACGGTCTCCGCCCAGGTCGCCGGCACGTCGTCCGAGCTCTCCATCCCCTGTGCGGGTTCGACGTTCTGCACGAGCGGCAGGCTGGACGTGACGGTGCGCGCGTCGACCGCCACGCAGGCCGGTGCGGCGGGCATGGCCGCGTTCACGGTGACCGCACCGGCCACCACGACCACGAAGCCCCCGAACACCCCGCAGCCCACCACGACCACGACGACCCCGCCGCCCACGACCACCACGACGACCCCGCCCTACACGCCGCCACCGACGACCACCACGACGCCGCCCCCGCCGTCGCTGCCGACCGCGGGCGCCACGGTGATCACCGGGGCCAGCGGCGGCCGTCTCATGCAGACGCGCACCCTGACGCTCGCGCCGCCCGCGGACTGGGCGACCCACAACGGCCGCTGCGAGCTGGTGAACAAGACGTACGGGTACGGCGAGCCCATCGCCTGCAACGCGACGACGGCGACGGTCTTCCTGGAGGAGGGCAGCAACTCGATCGTCGTGCGCGCCTTCGCGGCGAGCGGTGCCGGGCAGGTCGACTCGGCCGCGCGGGTGCTGAACTTCACCTACGACGAGTGCAACGGGAAGCCGAACTGCATCCCGAAGAGGATGCCCGCGTCGGTGGAGACCGCGCCGATGGGCGCGGGCGGGCTGGGCTTGCTGGTGTGCGCGTTCCTGCTGCGCATCGGTGTTCGGAGGGATGAGGACAAGTGATCGACACCGGTGAGGTCTCGGCGTTCCGCGACCTGCACACGCGGCTCGGCGACGCGGTGGAGGCCGCGGTGCGCGGCAAGCGCGACGTGGTCGACCTGGTGCTGGTGGCGATGTTCGCGGGCGGCCACGTGCTGCTCGAGGACGTGCCCGGCACCGGCAAGACGACGCTCGCGCGGGCCGTCGCCGGCGCGCTGGGCGGCATCTCCCGGCGCGTGCAGTTCACGCCGGACCTGCTGCCGTCCGACGTCACGGGCACGTCCGTCTACGACCCGCAGACCGGCCAGATCCGGTTCCGGCCGGGCCCGGTGTTCGCGAACATCGTGCTGGCCGACGAGATCAACCGCGCCGCGGCGAAGACGCAGTCCGCGCTGCTGGAGGTCATGGAGGAGCGGACCGTCACGATCGACGGCGTCGGCCACGCGGTGCCCGACCCGTTCCTGGTGGTGGCGACGCAGAACCCGATCGACCTCGACGGCACGTACCGGCTGCCGGAGGCGCAGCTCGACCGGTTCATGATCCGCACGTCGATCGGCTACCCGTCCGCCGAGGACGAGCTCGACGTGCTGCGGCCCGGCAGCGGCGCGGGCAAGATCGCCGACGTGCGCACGGTGACGTCGCCGCGCGAGGTCAGCTCGTTCGGCGAACGGCTGGCGCAGCTGCACGTCGCCGACCCGATCCTGCACTACATCTCCGCCCTGGGCACGGGCACCCGCACCGACGACCGGCTGCGCCTGGGCACGTCGACCCGCGGCCTGCGGACGCTGGTCCGCTGCGCCCAGGTGTACGCGGCGTCGAAGGGCAGGCACTTCGTGGTGCCGCAGGACGTCCAGGACATCGCCGACCCGGTGCTGGCGCACCGCCTGGTGCTCACCAGGGAGAGCGTGCTGGCGGGGGTGACGACGTCCGAGGTGCTGGCCGACGTGCTCTCGCGCGTGCCGGTGCCCAAGCCGGCGGCACCCAGCTCCACGGCACCATGAGACTCACCCTGCGCGGCACCGGTGCGGCGGTGCTGGGCCTGCTGATGCTCGGCGTGGGCCTGTGGTGGCGCTATGCGGGAATGGCCGCGTTCGGCCTCGCGCTCACGGCGCTGGTGGTCGCCTCGGCCGTCTCGGTCCTGGTCGCCTCACCGCTGTCGGTGTCGCGCACCGTCCGCCCGCGCACCGTGCCGCGGCTCGCCCGGTGCAGCGGACGCCTGGAGCTGTCGGCCACCGGCCGCTGGCCCGTGGCGCTCGACGCGGTGGACATGGTCGCGGGCACGCCCATGTCCGTGGACGTGCCGCTGCTCAAGCCGGGCACGGTCGAGGCGGTCGACTACGCCATCCCGACCGAACGCCGCGGCGTCTTCGACGTGGGCCCGCTGACGTTGCGCCGCAAAGGAGTCGCGGGCCTGGCCCAGGCGCGGACGGTGCTCGGTGAGGTCGTGCGGGTGCGCGTCGTACCGCGCGTGCTGCCGGTGCGCGGCCTGCCTTCCGGCGCCCGCCGTGGCCAGGTCGGCGCCGACGAACGCGTGGAACGCGGCGGCACGGACCTGGTGGGCCTGCGCGAGTACGTGCCGGGCGACGACCTGAGGCGCCTGCACTGGGCGACGTCCGCGCGCACCGGCACGCTGATGATCCGCGAGGACGCCGACCCGGCCCGCCCGCACCTCGCCGTCCTGCTGGACGACACCCGTTCGTCCTATTCGGACGGACAACGCTTCGAGGAGGCCGTCGAGGTGGCCGCGTCCCTGGTCACCGCGGCGCTGGAACAGGGCCACCCGGTGCGGCTGCTGACGTCGTCCGGCGGCACCGACCTGGAGGAGAACCAGGACTCCGCCCCGATCCTCGCGGCACTGGCCGACCTGGAGCTGCGGGACACCGACGGCCGCCCCACCGTGCCGGTGCGCGACTTGGACGTGGTGGCCGTGGTGAGCGGCACGGCGGTCCCCGCTCTGCTGCTGGAGGCGGGGCGCGCCGCGTTCGGCGTTCTGCTGGTGGTGGACGAGAAGCGCCCGGCAGGCGCGGCCGGGTCGGTGCTGGTGCTCAGCGGGACCAGGGCGGAGGACCTGGTGGACTCGTGGAACGCGGTGGTGGCGCGATGAGGCTGACGCGGATGGCGCCGGGGCGCGGTGGTGCGGCGGTGGTGGCGCCGAGTCGCGGTGCCGCGGCTCTGCGGACGCGCGCCGGCTCCGAGGCGGGCTCTCACCGGGAGGCGGGCCCGTGCTGAAGTACGCGTGGGTCTGCGCCCTCCTCCTCGTCGCCTCCCTCCAGCTGGCCCAAGCCTGGGACGGCGCGACCGTCTACTTCGGACTCGCGGCCCTCACCGGGTTCCTGGCCCTGTCGCTCACCCGGCTCGTCCCGGCGGGCCTGGCCGGGCTCGCGGTCATGGTGCTCGCCATGACGGGCGGGTTCTTCGCGGCCAAGGGCGCGTCTCCCGAGCGAGATCCGGCCTGGGTCCTGCTGGACACCGTGCCGCGCCTGCTCACCGCCGCCCGCCCGGCCCCGGCGACGCCCGAGCTGCTCGTGTCCGGCCTGCTGCTGATCATCGGTGTCTCGACGGCGACGGTGCTGTCGGTGACCAAGCGCGGCACGGCGTTGTTCGTGCCGGCGCTCGGCGTGGCCGTGCTGTACGTGTCGGCGGCGTTGCTGACGACGGGCCGTGCGGACCGGTACGGGCTGGTCGCGCTGGCGCTCGTCGTCCTGCTGTCGCTGGGCTGGGTGATCATCGACCGGCGCGGGCCCGTCGTGCCGCCCGCGGTGCTCGCGACGGCGTTGGCGGCGTTGACGTTGCTGACGTTCGTCCTGCCCACCAACGGTTTCGAGCCCCGCAAGCTCGTCAAGCCGCCGGTCACCAACATCGCGATCACGAACCCGTTGCCGCAGCTCGCCTCGTGGGCGGCGCAGGGGGACGCGGAGCTGTTCCGGATGCGCGGCCCCGAGGTCCCGGTGCGCCTGGTCACGCTCAGCCGCTACACCGGCGCGTCCTGGGAGGCCGCCGCGACCTACGGGCCGCTCGGCGTCGTCGACCCGCCGGACCTGCCGATTGGAGGGAAGTTCCGGGACGCGAGCGCCGACCTGCGGATCACGGGGTTGCAGGGGGAGTGGCTGCCCGGTGTCGGCAAGCCGCAGGCGGTGTCGCTCAGCAACGCCATGGTCGACCCGGACAGCGGGTCGCTGGTGCTGGCGGAGGGACTCCGGACCGGCCTGAGCTACACGGTCCGCGGGGTCGTGGAGACGCCCGCCGACGCCGATCTCGCCGAGGCCCAGGTCCCGGCGAACGCGACCAGGTACACGGCGTTGCCGCGGTTGCCCTTCACCCTGGCCGAGTACGCGCGGCAGGCGACGGTCAACACGCGCACGGCGTACGAGAAAGCCGTTGCGCTGGAACAGGTCGTGCGTCTCAACAGGCGCCCGGACGCCGAGGCGCCGGTCGGGTCGTCGTACGCGCGGCTGGAGACGTTCCTGTTCGGCGCGGAAGGCGAGTCCGGGGCCGGAGCGGGCACCGCGGAGCAGTTCGCGTCGGCTTTCGCTGTCCTGGCACGGGCGGTCGGGTTGCCGACGCGCGTGGTCGTCGGGTTCCAGCCGGTGCCGGAGCAGGACGGCGAACGGATCGTGCGCGCCGCCGACGCCACCGCCTGGCCGGAGGTGTACTTCAGCGGCTGGGGCTGGGTGCCGTTCGACCCGGTGTCGGGCAACGACAGCGGGCCCAGCGCCGCGTCCAAACGCGAGGTGCTGAACCGGCTCGCGTCCACCACGGCGAAGCCCACGCCGACCACGCTCGCGTCGGTGCCGCCGCTGGTGCAGCCGTCGGCCGTGCGACCGGATGCGGCGGCGCCCGCAGAGCCGGGGAGCTTCCCGCTCTGGGTGTTCTCGCCCGTGCTGGTGCTGCTCGTCCTCTACGTGGCGCGGACGTCACGCCGCCTGCGGCTGCGGGCAGCCGGACCGGTGGGAGCGTGGAACGAGGTGCTCGACTCGCTGCAGCTCGCCGGTCTCAGGCCGCGGCCCAGCCGCACCGTGCCGGACGTCGGCCGCGACTGGGGCGACGCCGGGCAGCGGCTCGCCGTGCTCGTCGACGAGGCGGCCTTCGGACCCCGGCCGGTGCGGCGGGACGACAGCTGGCAGCTCGCCCGCCAGGTGGGCAAGGCGGTGCGGCACAAGGCTTCCTGGTGGCGCCGCCTGGTGTGGGCGGTCGACCCGAGGCCGTTGTTCCGCCGCTGACCGCTGCGCCAGCTGCCCTGGCCCGCCGCTGAGCGCCGCGCCACATGCCCTGGCCCGCCGCTCCCTTTCCCACCCGCCCGCGCGTCATCCACCAGTGTTCACCGCTGCCTCCGCGTGACGTGGCTATAGGACGCGGGGGCCCCGCGTTCGAGCAGAAGGTACGCGGGGCCCCCGCGTACCCGGCGGGAAACACGAAAGAGAGTCGCGAGCGGGTGGGGCGTTACGGACAGCGCTGTTTCTGGGAGCGTGCTTGGACGGAACCGCGGCTGGTGGTACGGCACGGAACGAACCGCACCGGGGTCAGCGCGCCATCGGGGTCAGCGCACCACCTGGGCGGCGATGCAGTTGCGGCCCGGCACCTTCAGCAGCGCGTCGCACAACCCCGGCGCCACCACCGACGGGAACGGCCCGACCCAGATGAACTGGGCGAACCGGGTGTCGTCGGGGACGATGGCGGTGCAGACGTCGTCCCGCCTGCTCAGGAACGCGCTCTGGTCGCGCAGCGCGGGGTTCGCGGCGGAGCGGTACCGCACCCACAGCGCCTCGTAGTCCAGCAGCACCTTGACCTCCTCCGCCGACATCGCCCCCTCCAGCGAGTGCAGGACGAGGACGGACGAGCCGGGGTCGCACGGCATGTCGCTGTACTCCAGCTGGACGGGCTCGTTGCGCGGTGTGGCCGCTGTGTCCGTGCCCCGGGGTGTCGGGGAGTCGAAGCCACCCCCGATCAGCAGCCCGATCCCGATCCCGATGACGAGCGGAACGGCTGCCAGCGCGACTGTTCGGCGGTTGTGTCCACGGGCGAACAACGGAGGGCCGGCGTAACGAGCGCTTTGCACGCCGGGGACCGTACGCCAGTCCGTGCACGCGCAACAACGGGGTCTCGAAACGTCAGTTCTTGGTGGCGCAGACTTTCGCGGAGCTGCCGCGCTCCCCGCTGTAACCGAACGCCGCGATCTGGAAGCACCTTCGCGCGCCGCCGCCGTCGTCGATCACGTACTGCGTGCCGCCACCGGTCACCCTGGTCACCGCGACCGGTTTCTCGCCGGTCACGTCGATGACGACGAACTCGGCCCCGCCGTCGCTCGGGTCGCTCCACTCCAGCTCGATCGTCTTCCCGCGGTACTCCGCGCGTTTGAGCACCGGCATGAACCTCGGGTCGCTGTTCGGCGGCGGTCCCGCGTCGGCGGTCTCCGAGGTCGGCACGGGCAGTGTCGTGGTGGTGGTGACGGGCGGCTGCGCCTGCTGACGGTCGTCCGGGCGGGCGAGGAGCAGGCTGACCACGACACCGGCGGTCACCGCGGCGACGCCCAGCAGCGCGAGCAGCCCGCCGCGCCTGGCCTTGCGCACCGGTGCCGTCATCGGCTCCGGCGGCGGCAGGCCGACGGTCGGCAGCACCGCGACCGGAGGAGGTGCGGGCGGCGCGGCCGGGAGGTCGTGCCGCCGGTAGGTCAGGTCCTCCAGCCGGCTTTGCCAGGAGTCGTCGGGCTCGGGTTCCGGGGCGGGTTCGGGCTCCGGTTCGGGAACGTACCCGCGCGGGCCGAAGCCGGGCGCCTCCGTGGGGCCCTCGGGGAAGAACTCCACGCGCTCGCCGAGCATCGCCGTCGAGTCGGGGTCCACAACGGACACCGCGGCACCGGATCGCACCGCCATCAGCGCGTCGCGCAGCTCCAGCGCCGAGCTGTAGCGGTCGGCGCGGTCCTTGCGCAGACAGCGGTTGAGGACGGCGACGAGCGACGCGGGCACGTCGAACCGGGTCAGCGGACGGGGTTCCGCGGTGCTCACCCTGCCGACGTACGACAGCAGCGTGTCCTCGTCGGGGTTGTCGGAGGCGAACGGGGGTTTGCCCTCCAGCAACATGAACAGCGTCGAGCCCAGCGACCAGATGTCGTCGGCGAACGACGGCGTGGCGCCCTCGATCATCTGCGGCGCGGCGTGCCGGTAGCTGACCATCTGCAGCGACGCGGAGTGGCCCGCGTCGGCGCCGCGCGCGATGCCGAAGTCGGCCAGCACGTAGGAAGTCGGCAGCACCAGGACGTTCTGCGGCTTCACGTCGCGGTGCAGGATGCCCTGGCCGTGCGCGAACGCCAGCGCGTCCGCCACCGCGATGCCCGCGGACACGACGTCCTGCACGGGCAACGGACCCAGGGCGCGCAGCCGGTCGTGCAGCGAGCCGCGTTCGTGGAACTCCATGACGATGCACGGACGGCCGTCGGGCAGCGTGCCGGTGTCGAGGACCGTGACGATGTGCGGGTGCTGGCGGCCGAGCTCGACGGTGATCGCCAGCTCGCGGCGGAACCTCGCCACCGTGGCCGGGTCGGTCACCTGCAACACCTTGACGGCGACGTCGCGGCCCAGACCGTCCTGGCGGGCCCGGTAGATCGTGCCCTCGCCGCCCTGGGCGATCACGCGGAAACCGCTGTAGCCGGGCAGCGCGATCTCGGGTGCCCGCCCGGCGCCCGGAGCGGGCGCCCACGCCATCAGATCGTCTTCCACCGGCGGATCCTATCCCGGAGAGGTCGTGTCACCGCCTGACGTTCGCGGCGAGGGCCCCGTCCGGTTCGCGCGAGTCAGTCGCCGGTCACCTTCACCTGGAACCCCAACGACTGCAGCATCCCCGTCAGCATCACGCGGGTGTTGTCCTCCGCGCGCTCGAGCAGCTCCGACGACTTCGCCGCCTCCGCCAGCTTCGCCTCCGCCGCGACGTAGAACCGTTGCTGGTCAGGGGCTCCGCCCAGCGCCTGCAGGTCGTTGATCAGGCCGCGTTCCTGGCTGAAGACGTAAGACCTGTCGTGGTGCAGGTTCGGCCTGTCCAGCCGCGGCTGCGGCAACCGGATCTCGACGGACTTGCCGTCCGGTGACACGATGAGACCGTCGTCCTGCAGACTCCCGAGGTCGACGTAGGCGTTGACGGATCCGGCCGCGACGAACAACGTCCGTTCGCCGGCCAGTGCCGCGGGCACCCACTTCACGTCGTTCTCGATGTCGAGCACGACCTGGAACTCGCCCGCGGCGGCGTGGAACTGGCTGAGGTCGCGCACCGACTTCAGCACCGCGGGCTGGCTGCGGTCGATCGTCTCCTCTTCGCCGGCCGAGCCGAACGGCTTGAGCTGCCCGAAGGCGAACACGGCCGCGCCGAGCACGACGAGAACGGCCGCGACCAGAGCTCCACGCGTGATCCAGCGCCTGTACACCGCGTGGGAGTACCCGTGGGGTGATGCGCGCACACGGTCCGTATGGGCTAATCGACCCGTGCGGAATCAGTTCCGTGTCCACATGGTTGGCTTGGACAAGACAGGAACGATTGCTTCAGGAGGCGTGCGGTGGACCCGGAGAACCTGTACGAGGTGGACTCGGAGGTGCCGGACCTGACGGGCACGGTGCTGCTGCACCACTTCGACGGTTTCATGGACGCGGGAGCGGCGGGACGGCTGCTCGCCGAGCACCTGCTGGAGACCCTGGAGAGCCGCGTCATCGCCCGCTTCGACGTGGACGGCCTGATCGACTACCGGTCCCGCAGGCCGCTGATGACCTACGCGACCGACCACTGGGAGGACTACGCCGCCCCGGAGCTGGTCGTGCACCTGCTGTGGGACAGCGCGGGCCACCCGTTCCTGCTGCTCAAGGGTCCCGAGCCGGACCGCTCGTGGGAGGCGTTCATCGTCGCGGTGCGCGAGCTGGTCGACCGCTGGGGCGTGCGCCTCACGCTGGGCTTCCACGGCATCCCGATGGGCGTGCCGCACACCCGGCCGCTCAACGTGATCGGCCACGCGACCCGTCCCGAGCTCGTCTCGGAGTACCAGCCGTTCTTCAACCGCGTGCAGGTGCCCGGCAACGTGGCGGGCCTGCTGGAGCTGCGCCTCGGCCAGGCGGGCCACGACGCGATGGGCTTCGCCGCCCAGGTGCCGCACTACCTCGCCCAGTCGCAGTACCCGACGGCCGCCGTGACGCTGCTCGACGCCGTCGCCCGCGCCACGGGCCTCGCCCTGCCGATCGGGTCCCTGATCGACGCCGCCCAGACCGCCGACGCGGAGATCCACCGCCAGGTCGCGGAGTCGGAGGAGGTCGCCCAGGTGGTGGAAGCGCTCGAGCGGCAGTACGACGCCTTCATCCAGACTGTGGGGACGACCGACATCCCCAGCGCGGACGAACTGGGCGCCGAGTTCGAACGGTTCCTGGCCGAGCAGCAGCGTCCGCCGGACCACCTGTAGGAGCTTCGCGATGGCCACCTGGGACGACGTGCACAGGATCGCCACCTCCATGCCCGACGTGACGGAACGGGTGCGCGAGGGCGTCGTCGACTGGCGGGTCAAGGAGAAGCTCTTCGTCTGGGAACGGCCGCTGCGAGGGACCGACCTCGCGGCACTGGGCCCCACCGCGCCGTCCGGCCCGATCCTGGCGGCGCGGGTGCCGGACCTGGGGGCCAAGGAGGCGCTGCTCGCCTCGGACGGGTCCGTCTACTTCACGACGCCGCACTTCCACGGGTACCCGGCGGTGCTCGTGCGGCTGGAGCACATCGCGGTGGGGGAGCTGGAGGAGCTGATCGTGGAGGCGTGGCACGCACGGGCGCGGCGCCGGTAGCCGTGGAGTTCCTCTGCCACCACCGGGACCGGCCGGGGTCGATGCCGCTGCGGCAGCGGTTGCTCGAAGAGCACTGGTCCTACATGGACCGCTTCGAGCTGATCGCCCGCGGCCCGACGTTCTCCGGCGGCGTGCTCACCGGCAGCGTCCACGTCGTGGACGTGCCCAGTGCGGCGGCGGCGCGGGCGTTCGCCTTCGACGAGCCGTGCTACCAGGCCGGTGCCTACCGGGACGTCCTGCTGCGCCGGTGGCGCAACGTGCTCGGGCGGACGATGTGGGACTTTCCCGGCGGTCGTGAAGGTGGTGGGCACCTCGTGCTCGGGTTCGGGGAGGGAGAGCCTGCGGATCTGGTGCCGCGCCGGGTGGACGAGTTGGTCGCGTATGGGCCGCTGCTGTCTGACGACGGTGTGGCGTGGCTTGGGACGGCGGCGTTGGTGCGGTCGGATGACCCGGGTGGCGTGCTGACAGCCGGGCGGTATGACGCTGTTGAGGTGTACGAGTGGGAGTTCGGGGGGCGTCGGTGACCTCGCCGGTTGAGTCGGTGGTCTCGTCTCGCCCACTGCCTCGCCGGGCCGGGGTGTTCATCGCCGCTGCGCGACGATCGCGATTGGTGCTTGACGGGACGTCGACAAGCACGCGATGGAGAACATGTGGATCCTCGGGACCGCGGAGGGCGAGTCGCCATCGGTGGCGGACGTCGTCGCCGCGTTCGAGGAGACCGCGCGCCTGCTGAGTGCCCGTGTGGCGGCGATGGGCAGGACCGCTGTGTTCTACGTCTGGTACGACGCGCAGGCGCTGCAGTTGCGGTGCTCGACTGCCTCGGTGACGAGGCGGACGCTGCCGTTCGGGGCGAAGGTCGATCCGGACGCGCCGCTTGCCGGGATCGTCGAGAACTACCTCTCCGGCTTCTGGCCGGAGACCGACGAGGGGTTCGTCCTCCCCGTGTGGTCGGTGGACCTCGGCTTACTGGTTACTCCCGTGGTCGGCTCAGCGACCTGTCGAACACGTTGACCAGCAGGAACACCACGCTCGCCCCGAGCAGCACCGCGGTGAGCTCCCGCAGCCCGTCGGTGTCGACCCGGTCGCCGAACACCACCCCTTGCACGGCGCCCACCGCGATCGCGCCGACGTAGAGGAACGTGCGCATCATGCCCGTCGAGCCGGCGACGCGTGCCGGGTCGGCCTGGCGGTAGACGGCGTGCTGCAACGCCAGGTTGACGAGGCCCTGCGGCACACCGCTGACCAGCGTGACCAGCAGGATCAGCCACAGCGGGCTGGCCGGGGTCAGGGTGAGCATCAGCAGGCAGACGACCACCTGCCCGGCGGAGCCCAGGACGAGGTGGGCGCGCAACGCCTCGCTGCGCCCGGACACCGCCGCGACCACGATGGCGGTGGCGAACAGGGGTAACAGGACGAGGCCCGACTCACCGGCGGAGAACCCCCTGCCCGCTTGCAGCCACTGCGTGAACCCGTAGATGAACCCGTACGCGACGACGCTCGACAGCATCGCGCGGAAGTACGTGACCAGCAGCGGGGCGTTCAGGCCGCTCAGGGTGAACGACCGGGTGCGTTGCGGGCGGCGCGGGGCGCGGTCGCGCGGGAAGTGGCGCCAGCCCAGCACGAACGCCGCGAGCGCCAGCGGGACGTTGATCGCGAGGGTGGTGCGCCAGCCGCCGAGGTCGATCAGGACGCCGCCGAGCGGCGGGCCGATCACCGCCGTGGTCTGGGTGGCGACGGCGAGGATCGTGAGGACGCCGCCGGGACTGTCCTCGCCGGTGCGGTCGGCCTCGTCGCGCAGCAGGCGCATCGCGGCGGGGTAGCCGGCGCAGGTGCCGAGGCCGAGCAGCACGCGGGCCACCACGAGGACGGCGAGGTTCGGGGCGACGGTGCCCAGTGCGCCCGCGACGCCGACCAGTGCCGTCGCGGGCAGGAACAGCCTGCGGGGGCCGTAGCGGTCGATCAGCAGGCCCGCCACCGGCTGGCCGATCGCCGTCGAGACGTAGAGCGACGTCACGAGCCACGCGACGGCGGACGGCGGCTCGCCGAGCGCGAGGCCGATCGGCACCAGCGCGACGGACAGGATCGTCGTGTTGACCGGGTTCAGGACCGCGCCCGCCACCAGCGGGGTGATCAGGCGGCGGTCGAACCCGCTCATTCGTCCACCACGCGCTCCAGCAGCGTGACGGCCTCGGCGATCACTCGCCGCTCGGAGTCGGTGAAGCGGTGGGCGAGGGTCTCGGTGAGCCAGCCGAGCCGGTGGTCCCGCGCGCCCCTGGCGGCGGCCTGGCCCGCCTCGGTGAGGCTGATCAGGGTGCGCCGCCCGTCGTCAGGGTCGGGCGAGCGCCGGATGAGGCCCTGCTCGTGCAGGGCGGCGAGCGTCTTCGCCATGGACTGCGGCTTGACGTTCTCCGCGCCCGCCAGCCTGCTCGCGGTCGACGGCTCGCCCAGCACCAGCAGCCGGGCCAGCGCCGACGCCTGCGGGGCGGTCAGGTCCCGCACCGACGACTCGTTCTGCAGCCTGCGCCGCAGCCGCTGGGTGACCACGCGCAGCCGCTGGTTCAGCTCGGCCGGATCCGTCATGAAAGCCAGCCTAAACTGAACAGCCTGGGCTGGCTATATCAGTAGCGGACGAACCGGTAGTGCAGCCCGCTGCTCGACTCCCGCCACTTGCCGACGCTGACCGGTTCACGGCCGACCGGAGGCGCGTAGGTGTCGCCCTCGAACTCCTCGCGGATCTCGGTGACCTCGACGCGGTCGGCGAACGGCAGCGCCGCCGCGTAGACGGCCGAACCGCCCATCACCCACACGTCGCCGGTGACGTCCGCGAGCGCCTTCTCCAGCGAGTCGAACGTCTCCACGCCTTCCTGCGGCGTGCGCGACAGCACTAGGTTGCGCCGGCCCGGCAACGGGCGGAAGCGCGGCGGCAGCGACTCCCACGTGCGGCGGCCCATGAGGACGGCCGCGCCCGCCGTCGTCTCACGGAAGTGCTTCATGTCCTCGGGGACGTGCCACGGGATGGCGTTGTCGCGGCCGATCACGCCGTTGGCCGCCTGGGCCCAGATCAGGCCGATCACACCGCCACCGGCGCCTTGATGCCGGGGTGCGGGTCGTAGCCGACGACCTCGAAGTCCTCGTAGCGGTAGTCGAACAGGCTGGGTGCCTGGGCGAGCTTCAGCGTGGGGAACTCGCGGGCGTCCCTGCTGAGCTGCAGCTCGACCTGCTCCAGGTGGTTGTCGTAGATGTGGCAGTCGCCGCCGGTCCAGATGAAGTCACCGACGCCGAGCCCGGTCTGCGCGGCGATCATGTGCGTGAGCAGGGCGTAGGAGGCGATGTTGAACGGCACGCCCAGGAACAGGTCGGCGCTGCGCTGGTAGAGCTGGCACGACAGCTTGCCGTCGGCCACGTAGAACTGGAAGAACGCGTGGCACGGCGGGAGCGCCATCTGCGGGATCTCGCCGACGTTCCAGGCGGAGACGATGATGCGGCGCGAGTCCGGGTTCGTCCGCAGCGTCTCCAGGACCTGCGCGATCTGGTCGACGTGCCCGCCGTCCGGGGTCGGCCACGAACGCCACTGCACGCCGTAGACGGGGCCGAGCTCACCCTCGGGGGAGGCCCACTCGTCCCAGATGGACACTCCGTGCTCCCGCAGCCACCGCACGTTCGAGTCGCCGCGCAGGAACCACAGCAGCTCGTACGCGATCGACTTGAAGTGCACCTTCTTCGTCGTGACCAGCGGGAAGCCGGCGGCGAGGGGGTAGCGCAGCTGGTGGCCGAAGATCGACCGGGTGCCGGTGCCGGTGCGGTCCTGCTTGCGCACACCTTCCTTCAGGACGTGGCGGAGCAGGTCTTCGTACTGCGTGTCGGGCATGGGACGCACCTTAGTCCGAACGAGTGGTGCGGCTACAGCCTGGCGAGCGCGTCGACGAGCGGCTTGAGCTCGGGCACTCCGGCCGCCTCCTCCAGCGACGCGGCGAGCACCTCGTCGTGCGTGGGACGGGCGGCGGCGAGCAGCGCGTGGCCCTGCTCGGTGACCTCGGTGTAGATGCCGCGCCGGTCGGTGGGGCAGAGGTAGCGCGCCAGCAGGCCGCGGTCCTCCAGCCGGGTGACGAGCCGCGTCGTGGCCGACTGGCTGAGCACGACCGCGTTGGAGAGCTGGTTCATCCGAAGGTGGAAACCGTCCTGACGGTTGAGGACGTCGAGAACGGTGTACTCGCTGACCGACAGCTGGTGGGCCTTCTGCAGCGCTCGTTCGAGGCGGTCCTCGATGCGCGCGTGCAGTGCCGCGAGCGTGCGCCAGCCCTGCGCGCGCGTCTGGACGGCGTCGTCGTCCAGTGACATGGCTCAACCCTCCTCGAATAGACAGCGTCTGCAACTATTGCGTACGCTTGTAATCGTCTTCAACAAGTCTACCGGGGAGAACAATGGATCTGTCGGGACGCACGGCACTGGTGACGGGCTCCACCGCGGGCATCGGCTTCGCCACCGCGGAAGCCCTGCTCAAGGCGGGTGCGCGCGTGGTCGTCAGCGGCCGTTCGCAGGAGCGCGTGGCCGAGGCGGTGGGCAAGCTCAGCGCCCACGGCGACGTGCGCGGCGTCGCGTCCGACATCTCGGCCGCCGAGGGCGTGGCCGAGCTGGTCGGACAGGTCCCGGACGTGGACGTGCTGGTCAACAACCTGGGCATCTACGGTGCCAAGCCGGTGTTCGAGATCGACGACGCCGAGTGGCAGCGGTTCTTCGACACCAACGTCATGTCCGGCGTCCGGCTCGCCCGCCACTACACGCCCCGCATGGTCGGCCGCGGCTGGGGCCGGGTGATCTTCGTGAGCAGCGAGTCGTCCGTCTTCACGCCCACCGAGATGGTCCACTACGGCATGACGAAGACCGCCCAGCTGGCGATCTCCCGCGGCATGGCCCAGGAGGTCAAGGGCACGGGCGTCACGGTGAACTCGGTGCTGCCCGGCCCGACCCTCACGCCGGGCGTCGAGGAGTTCATCCGCGACCGCGTGGGGGAGGGCGGCGAGGCGGAGTTCGTCCGCACGGAACGTCCGACCCTGCTGCTGGGCCGCCTGATCCGCCCCCACGAGGTGGCGAACCTCATCACCTACGTCGCGTCGGACCTGTCGTCCGCGACGACCGGTGCCGCGTTGCGCGTCGACGGCGGCACCGCACCGACGCTGATCCCGTGAACACCAGATAGGAACTGTCTTGGACAACGTCAAGCTCACCAACGGCATCACCATGCCCCAGCTCGGTTTCGGCGTCTGGCAGGTCCCCGACGCCGAGGCCACCCCCGCCGTCGCGGAGGCGCTGCGGGCGGGCTACCGCAGCATCGACACCGCGGCCGCCTACGGCAACGAGAGCGGCGTCGGCAAGGCCATCGCGCAGTCCGATGTGGACCGCGACGACATCTTCGTCACCACCAAGCTCTGGAACGCCGACCACGGCCGCGACAAGACGCTGCGCTCGTTCGACGAGTCGATGAAGAGGCTCGGCCTCGACGTGCTCGACCTCTACCTGATCCACTGGCCGACCCCGGCCCGCGACCTCTACGTCGACACCTGGAAGGCGTTCGTGCAGCTGCGGGAGGAGGGCCGCGTCCGCGCGATCGGCGTCTCCAACTTCCAGCCCGCGCACCTGCGCAGGCTGGTCGAGGAGACCGGCGTCGCCCCCGCGGTCAACCAGGTGGAGCTGCACCCGTACCTGCAGCAGGCCGACCTGCGCGCGTTCCACGCGGAGCACGGCATCCACACCGAGGCGTGGTCACCGCTCGGCCAGGGCGGCGAGCTGCTGAACGACCCGGTGGTCACCGAGATCGCCGCCAGGCACGGCAAGTCCGCCGCCCAGGTCGTGCTGCGCTGGCACCTGCAGATCGGCAACGTCGTCATCCCGAAGTCCGTCACGCCGGAGCGGATCCGGCAGAACATCGAGGTGTTCGACTTCGAGCTGGACGACGCCGAGCTGGCCGCGCTGTCCACTCTGGACCGCGGTGGCCGCATCGGGCCGAACCCGGACGAGTTCAACGGCTGAGCGCCTGCGAACGGCACGAAGCCCCGGTCCGCCTCTCCCGCGCGGTCCGGGGCTTCGCGGGCAACGAGCCGGAAGGACTCAGGCTCGCAGGTCTCTCATGCCCGCATGACCGTGGCGATCGGGATCCGCGCCGCCCGCACGGCCGGGATGAGCCCGCCCAGCACACCGGCGACCAGGCCCGCGATGACGCCCGCGACGCCCGCCTCCCACGGGAACGTGGTGCCCTCCAGCGACGGGAAGCGGCTGCCGAACAGCATGAGGCCCACCTGCAGTCCCGCCGCGCCCGCGCCGATCGCGATCGCCGCCGTCAGCAGGCCGGTGAGCAGGGTCTCGGCGAGCACGATGCCAGCGAGGAGCATCCGGGACATGCCCACCGCGCGGCGCAGGGCGAACTCCTCGACCCGTTCGCCGACGGTGGCGAGGCCGACGTTCAGGATGCCCGCGACGCCGATCAGCAGCACCAGGAACGCCATGCCCAGGAAGATCAGCCGCATGATCTTCAGCTGGGACTCCATCCGCTCCTTGTGGTCGATCGTGTTGAAGTGCAGCTGGTCCTGGGAGATGCCGGCGCCGACCAGCTTGGCCTGCAGCAGCCGGACCAGCTCGTCGCTTCCGGGCTTGAGGAAGACCTCCAGGCTCGTGCCGCCGCCCTGGAACCGCTGGGCCCTGGTGGGCTCGACCGTGGTCGGCATCCAGGTGCGCAGCTCGTCGAGCCGCATGTAGACCCGCGGGGAGGAGTCGCCGTCCGCGACCACGCCGACGATCTGTGGCGTCACGTGGTGCGACGCGCCGGTGATCATCATCTCGCCGGGGACCTTGTAGGTGTTCAGGCCGAACGCGGCCTCCTCGTTCAGCACGATCCGCGGCGCGAGGGACGGGGCGCTCGTGAAGTCGAGCCAGCTGCCGGAGACCGGGCGGAACGGCTTGAACGGGCGGATGTCGCCGGTGAGCGCGACGAGGGAGACGTCGATGGCCTGGCCGTCGGGCTTCTTCTCCTCCGCCTTCACCTCCTCGCAGCCGTTCTCGTCGCAGAACACCCGCGGGCCGTAGTCGCCGCGGCCCTGGCCCGCGTACTTGAACGGCATGCCGCCGTCGTTGATCGGGCGCACGCCCGGCTCGCCGATGACCGCCCGTGAGCTGATCATCGCGACCGCGTCGTCACGGCCCCGCAGCGTGGACTCGACGATGCCCGTCGCGCCCTTCTCACCGGGGATGTAGCCCGTCAGCGTGCCGTCCTTGCCGAACTGCAGCTCGACGTCGGTGAGCATCGCGCGTTCGGCGATCTCGGAGCCCGCCTGGACGGTCACGATCGCGAGCACGCCGAGGAACAGCGACACCATCGACAGGAACGTGCGCAGCTTCCGGGCACGGATGCCCTGTCCGCCGATGACCACGGCGGACCGGAACTTGCCGGAGAACATCAGTTGAACCGCCCGTCGCGCAGCTCCAGCACGCGGCCCATCTTGCGCGCGTGGTCGTGGTCGTGGGTGACCAGCACGAGCCCGCAGCCCTGCCTGGTCGTGTTGAGCAGCACCTCGACGACGAGGTTGCCGGTCTCGGTGTCGAGCGCGCCGGTCGGCTCGTCGGCGAGGATGATCCGCGGCTTGCGGACCAGGGCGCGGGCGATCGCCACGCGCTGCTGCTCACCGCCGGAGAGCCGGGTGGGCTTGCTCTTCGCGAGGTGCGCGATGCCGACCTGCTCCAGCGCCTCCATCACCTGCTGCCTGCGCTTGCGGCGCGCGGACCAGCCCTGGCCGTTCACCAGCGCCATCGCCACGTTCTGCGCCGCGGTGAGGTGCTTGAGCAGGAAGAAGCGCTGGAACACGAACCCGAACTCGGCGCTGCGCAGCGCCGCCGCCCTGCGTTCGGCGACACGCGTGATGTCGTTGCCGTTCAGCAGGTACTCGCCGGAGTCGGCGCGGTCGAACAGGCCGATGAGGCTCAGCAGCGTCGACTTGCCGGAGCCGGAGCGGCCGAGGATCGCCACGCTCTGGCCCGCGTGGACGGTGAGGTCCACACCGGACAGGATGGTGCGCGGCTCCTCCTGCCCCTTCAGGACCTTCGTGATGCCGGTGAGCTGGAGCAGCGGTGCCTGCGGACGGATGATCTCGGTCGCGTCGGTCATCTGGGGCGCGGTCATCACGACCCGGCCGGCTTGGCGTCGTCGCCCTGCTTCGGCTCCGGCAGGTTCGGGCCGGGCACCGCGAGCTCCTCGTCGCCGGTGAGACCGGACTTGACCTCGACGACCTTGCCGTCGGTGAGACCCAGCACCACGTCGACGGTGCGGCGCGTGCCGTCCTCCTGCAGCACGTCGACCTTGCCCCTGCCCTGCTGGCCCGCGACGGCCTCGACCGGGACGACCAGCGCCTGCGCGGACTTGCCGGTGGTGACCTCGATCGACGCGGTGGCGCCGTTGATCATCTGCACGTCCGCGGGAGCGGTGCACACGACGCGCAGGCCGGTCGGCGAGGTCGGCTGCTGCTGCGGCTCCTCGTTGCGCTGCTGCTGCGGGGGAGCCTGCTGCTCGCCGGTGCCCTGCGTCCTGGTCTCCGGCGTCTGCGTGGGCTTCTCCGGGACGGTGCCCTGCGGCAGCGCGGCGACGGTGCCGAGCACGGTGCACGGGAACGGGCCGGGCCCGTTCTTGATCTGCGCCGTCACGTCGGTGAGCGCACCGCTGATCTTGTACGCCTGCGTGCCGTCGATGTCGCCGACCAGCGCGTAGCCCACGTGCTTGGCCGACGCGACCGGCATTCCCTCGGTCACCGTCGCCTTGTCGTCGACCAGCCGGCCGCCGAACGTCGACCCCGCGGGCGCCTCCACGTAGTGCGGCGCGCCGTCCTTCCACACCGTCGCCACCCTGGTGGGCTTGGTCGGCGTGGCGGTGGGCGTCGCGACGTCGAAGTACCTGACCTGGCCCGCGACCGGGGCGACGAGCCCGAACGTCGGGTTCATCTCGACCTTGCCCGCGATGGTCAGCTTGGTCGTCAGGTCCTGCCTCGTCGGCTTGACCTTCGTCATCGTCGTGCCGCGCGGGGCCAGCTCCGGGTTGGTCTGCTCGGGACCTGACGGACTGCACGCAGCCACACCGATCGTGACCAGCGCGCACAGCGGCGCGAGAACAATTTTGCGCACGAACGTCCCCCATGTCGTTTAGACCAACTGTTGATAAGGACACCTCATGACCCGTAGGGGTTGCATCGGACTTTCGGCCGATGTCGCATCGACCGCGTGGCCACGGGTATCCGGTCGTCGAACCGGAAGGAGAAACGCCTGTGAATGCGCTTGCCGTGGTGACCGGTGCGTCCAGTGGAATCGGGTACGAGCTCGCGAAGGTGTTCGGCGACAACGGCTTCGACGTCGTGGTCGTGGCGGAGGACGAGAGGGTGTCCGACGCGGCGTCCCAGCTCGCGCTGCGCTGCGGGGGAGTGCGGATCGAGGCCGTGCGCGCCGACCTGACCACCTACGACGGGGTCGAGACGGTGGTCAGCGCCCTGCGGGCGAAGGGCCAGCCGGTGTCCGTGCTCGCGGTGAACGCGGGCGTCGGCGTCGGCGGGGACTTCGCGCGCGACACCTCGCTCGACGACAACCTGGAGATCATCGACCTCAACGTCCGCTCGGCCGTGCACCTGACGCACCGCCTGCTGGGCGACATGGTGGAGCGCAAGGAGGGCAAGGTCCTCTTCACCTCCTCCATCGCGGCCACCGGGCCGGGCCCGTTCCACTCCGTCTACGCGGCGTCGAAGGCGTTCCTCGCCTCGTTCGCCCAGAGCCTGCGGGAGGAGCTGCGCGACTCCGGCGTCACGGTGACGTCGCTGATGCCGGGGCCGACGGACACGGAGTTCTTCGACCGCGCGGGCATGCAGGACACGAAGGTCGCCAACAGCGACCTGGACGACCCGGCGGAGGTCGCGCGCCAAGGCTTCGAGGCGCTGATGAAGGGCGACGACCACGTGGTGGCGGGCTCGCTGCGCAACAAGGTGCAGGCCGTCGCGGGCAAGGTCGCCTCGGACCCCGTCAAGGCGAAGATGATGCGCACCATGACCGAGCCGGGTTCGGCCGAGTCCTGACGGGTACTCGCGATCCGTGGTGAAACGAGAAGAACGCGGGGGGTACGAGCGGGTGAAGCGCATCTGGAAGGCGTACGGGGAGGGCAGGCCGCTGCCCGGCTACCTCGTCGCGATGGGCAGCTACGCCGTCCTCGTGGGCACCGTCTCGGCGGTCGGGCGCCTCACCGGCGCCCGGCTGCCCGACGGGTTCTCCCTGGGAGACACGGCACTGGTGTCCGTCGCGACGCACAAGGCCAGCCGGTTGCTCACCAAGGAGGCGGTGACGAGCCCGTTGAGGGCCCCGTTCACCCGCTACGAGGCTCCGGCGGGCCACGCGGAGCTGAAGGAGTCGCCGCGCAAGGACCACCCGGCGCAGCACGCGATCGGGGAGCTCATCACCTGCCCGTTCTGCGCGGGCGTGTGGATCGCGAGCGGCCTGACGGCGGGCCTGGTGTTCGCGCCGCGGCTCACCAGGCTGGTGGCGACGGCGCTGACCGCCGTCGCAGCGTCGGACGCGCTCAACCTGGCGTACGACAAGCTGAGGTCATGACCCCCGGTGTCCGCGCCGGCTGCCCTCGTACGCCTTCTCGCGCGCGACGGCCAGCCAGCGCGGCGCCAGCTCCAGCTCGGCCGGCCGGGTGCGCACCGGGTCGAACGCCACGGGCACGTCGTCGTCGCGGGCGTGCGGGCCGAGGGGGTGCAGCGTCAGCTCGGCGACCCGCTGCCAGCCGGTGTCCCCGCCGGAGCGGTGGACGGCGAACCGGACGGGCACCTCGCGGTCGTCGGGCACGGCCATGAACCACACGAGCTCGCCGCGGTAGCGGTAGGGCGCCAGCGTGCCCAGGCGGGCGTCGCGCCAGCGCCGCACGAACCTCGGCACCAGCCGCGACCAGCGCCCGGTGCCGGTGCTCGACAGCAGCAGGTCCCAGTCGCCGGACTCGGTGGGCACGCGCAGCGCGAGGCCGAGCACGTCCGGCCACCCCGGACGGGTACCGGCCCCTTTGGACAGCCGCACGGTCACGGTGGCCTCCGCCGGGAACGGCGGGACGCCGCCGCGCAGCTCGCCGGTCCGCCACACCCCGCGCGGGTGCAGCGCACGAGCGCCGCGCGTCTTGGCCAGCAGGCGGAACACGGTGGTCAGCACATCCTCGTGTACCCGCGAAAAGTGGTTGAAAACGCTTGTTTCAAGGCAATTCGACGGGGGACTCCACGAGGGTGAGGCTGCTACGAGCACCTGGCGTGTACGCGCCACAAGACGACACCGACCTCCTCGTCGAGGCGATGCACGCCGCCGCGATCCCCGCGGGTGCCCGCGTGCTCGACATCGGCACGGGCACCGGCGCGCTCGCCATCGCGGCGATCCGCGCGGGCGCCGCGGAGGTGACCGGTGTGGACGTTTCCCGGCGTGCGGTGTGGACCGCACGGGTCAACGCCGTCCTGCAACGGATGCCCGTCAGGGTCAGGCTCGGCAACGCGCTGGAGGTCGTCGCGGACGAGAGCTTCGACCTCGTCCTCGCCAACCCCCCGTACGTCCCGGCGGCGAGCGCCTGCACCGCCACGGGCCCCGCCAGGGCCTGGGACGCGGGCCTGGACGGACGCCAGCTGCTCGATCCGCTGTGCGCCAGGATGTACGACATCCTCGTGCCCGGCGGCGTCCTGCTGATGGTCCACTCCGCACTGTGCGGAGTGGACACGACGCTGCGGCAGCTGCGCGACTGCGGCCTGAAGGCGTCGGTGGTGCAGCGCCGCTCGATCCCGTTCGGCCCGGTCATGCGGGGGCGGATCGACTACCTGGAGAGCAACGGTCTGATCGAGCCCGGTCAGCGGTACGAGGAACTGGTGGTGATCCGGGGTGACCGGCCAGAACGCCCGCAAGGTGACGGTGGTGCCGAACGGGCCGGTGCTCGTTGAGGGACCGGTGACGCTCACGACCGACGACGGCGTGACGCACACCAGCGACAGGTTCGTGGTCGCGGTGTGCGCCTGCCGCCGCAGCAAGCGTTTTCCGTTCTGCGACACCAGCCACCGCAAGAGAGTGCGCGACGACAAGAACTGAGAACGGCCGGGGCGCGCAGCCCCGGCCGTTTCGCGTTCAGGAGGACGTGGCCAGGCTTCGCGTCGTCACAGCAGCGGCTTGCGCAGCGACGTCTCGCCGGCCCGCCACGACGCCAGCAGGTGGTCCGCCAGCCGCTGTTCCAGCAGCTCGGTGGCCTGGATGCCGAACACCACGTCCGGGCACAGCGACGGTTCCTGCTCCAGCAGCGACCCGATGACGTCCCGCCGCATGATCTGCTCGTGCACGGCGTCGGCCTCGATGTGCTCGGTGAAGAACTCGACGCAGCGCGGGTCGGCCTCCAGCCGGTCGAGCGCCTGCGCCATCCGCTGCGCGCTGGGGGCCGTGGTGATCTCCGCGGCGGCGAAGTGCCCGACGAGCGCGCCGCGCAGCGACCGGTGCAGGCCGAACAGCGACATCATGTTGACGATCGCGATGGCGGGCGCGGGCACGTCGTCGAGGTAGGCCAGGTACTCCGCCGACATGCCGGCGCCTTCCAGCAGGTCCGCGTAGAGGCGCGAGTGCATCCGGTCGGCCTTGCCGCCGCCGAACTCGTCGAACTCGACGGCCACCAGGGCGGCCTTCGCGGTGCCGCGCAGCCGGGGGATCACCCACGCGTGCGGGTCGGCCTCCTTGTGGTGGTAGACCGACCGGTGCGCGAAGTACTCGCGCATCTCGTCCCAGGTGCCCTCGTCCCGCAGGTGGTGCGAGACGCCGCTGCCGGGCACGTGCTCGACCAGCAGGGCCTCCAGCTCGGCCGTGAGGTCGTCGCCTCCGGCCACACCGGCCCGCAGCGCCCCGAGGAACGCGTGTTCGATCTGACCGCGCAGCCGCAGCAGCTCCGGGTCCCACTCCCACGCGGGATCGACGCCCTCGAAGCCGCCGTAGTGCAGTTCGTAGAGCACGTGCAGGGCGATCGTCAGGTCTTCGCCGAACGGGTCCGCGACGGCGAACGGGAGCGTGCGGCCGGTGCGGTCCCGGCTCAGCGTGTCAACGACGGACTCGGACAACGGCCCGCGCGGCGTGGGAAGCTTCACCTCCGGGTCATACCCGCCGTTGCACCAGCTCATGCACCAGGTCGAGCTCGCCACGTCCGGCCAGCGCCGGTGTCACGTGCTCCACCAGCCGTTCCAGCAGCGCGGTCGCGGGCACCCGGCGTTCGTGCCACGGGTCGACGGCGGGGCCGTCCAGGCCGTACCGGGAGGCCGTCCAGACGGCCGCCGCGCACACGTCGTCACGCACCGGCGGCAGCTTGTCGCCCTGGCACGCCGTGTGCACCAGCGCGCGGCTCAGCGCCGCTTGCAGCACCGCGTCCTCGACCGTCTCGGCGGCGTCGGCGCAGCGGAACTCGACGGTCGGCAGCTTCGGCGAGAGCCGGGCCAGCCAGAACGTCTGGGCGGTGTCCACGATCGTGCCGCACGCGACCAGCCTGGCCACGGCGGCGTCGTACTCCGCCGCGGTCGCGAACTCGGGCGCCACCCCGGAACCGGGGAAGCGGGACTGCTGGACCATCCGCCAGCTCGCGTAGCCGCGGTCCGGCGAGTTGGCCGACAGCGCGAGCAGCGTCGGCAGCCACGGCCGGACGTGGTTGAGGACGCGGACGCCCGTCTCCCGGTCCGGCACGCCGACGTGCACGTGGCACCCGCTGGCCTCGTAGTGCTCGACGACACCCGCGTAGGTGTCCAGCACCCGGCGGAACCGGGGGTTGGACCGGCTCACGATCGGCTGCTTCGACGGCTTCGGCGGGGTGCCGCGGGAGAGCAGCCCGAGCCCGAGCTCCGCGGCCGCCTCGGAGAGCGTCTTGCGGGCCAGCCGCAGCGCGTCGCCGAGAGCGGCGACGGACGTGCACGGCCCGGTCGCGGCCTCGACCTGCGTTCCCGCCAGCTCGGCGTGGAACTTCGTCAGGTCGGTGTCCGCCACGCGCGCCAGCACGGCGTCGGCGCGCACCGTGGTGCGGCCGGACGCCGTGTCGACGAGCAAGAATTCTTCTTCGACGCCGACCGTGTCAGCGCACTGCGGCACGCTTGCCAAGCGCGACTCCCAGTCCGATCATGCCGACGCCGAGGACGAAGTGCAGCCAGTCGTCGGCGCTGTTCAGCGGCACGAAGTTCGCGTCGCTGGTCTTGTCGATGACCAGACCGTACAGCCACAGCACGAGGTACACCGCGCCGCCGCCGATCAGGTACGCCCGCGCGCCCGGCGCCGTGCGCGCCATCAGGAACCCGGCGACGCCGAACAGCAGGTGCACGATGTTGTGCAGGATCGACACCATGAAGACACCGAGCAGCATCGCCCCGGACTCGTGGCCCGCGAAACTCATCTTGTCGTAGTCCGTCGTGACGCCGGGGATGAACCCGAGCACGCCGACCAGGGCGAACACGGCCGCCACGGCTAACGCGGCCTGCTGGACCTTCGTGCGCGTTGCGACTTCGACCATCGGTCTCACCTCGGAAGTTTGGTCGTGAACGTTGGTCGGTGTGCGGCTACCCGGCGAAGGTAGACACAAACGCGCTCCGGGTACTCCATTCGGCATGGACGACGACAAGACCACCGAAGCGCTCGGCAAGCTCGGCAAGGCGCTCGAGACCGTGGAACGGGCCCGTGGCCACCTCTACTCGTTCCACCAGCTCACCGGCACCGCCGACTTCCTGCTGGACGACGCCATCGCGGCGTTGCGCGAGGCGGGCCACCACGAGCACGCCGACCGCGTGCAGCGGGAGCTGCTCGGCCGCAACGTGCTGCCGGGCAAGTGGACCTTCGAGGTCGTGGAGCAGTTCGACGACACCTACTACGACGTCTTCCGCCAGGTCACCCGTGACGCCCGCGACCAGCTCGGTGGCGGCAGGCGGCACGAGCACGAGGCGCGGCTCAAGCGGGAACGTCAGCGGCTCAGCGCGGCGGCGTACGCGGACAGGGACTCGCGGTCGGGCTGACCGGTCTTCGCGATCAGCGAGGCGACGTGCTTCTCCACCGTGCGCGGGGAGATGTGCAGGCGGGTCCCGATGGCCTTGTTGCCCATCCGGTCGGCCAGCAGCACGAACACCTCGAACTCCCGGACCGTCACACCGTGCCCGCGCAGCTGCCGCGGCACCTGCTCCGTGCCCGTGCGGCGTTGCTGCACGGGCACACCGGCCTGCCGCAGCAGCCCGCGGCAGGCCGACGCCACGGCCGGGATGCCCGCCTCGTGGAAGTACTCCTCCGCGGTGCGCAGCCAGCCCACCGGGTCGCCCCAGCCCTCGGCCTCCGGCGCAACGAGCCGCAGGCCGAGGTGCCGCGCCAGCGGGTACGGTGCCGCGGCCTCCTGCGCGCTCCTGAACGCCTCCGCCGCCTCCTGGTAGCGGCCGTCCCTGCCGAGCAGCACAGCGTGCGCGAGGTCGGTGAACTGCCGGTTCCACCGCATCTCCGAGGCGGAGATCGCCGACAGCACGCGGTGTTCCTCCCAGCCGAAGCGGCCGTCGAGCACGCCGAGCAGCAGGCGGGTGCCGTGCGTGCCGGAGAGGTGGAACGTGGTGGGGTTCTGCGACTCGAACGCCAGCGCCCGGTCGATCTCCTGCACGGCCAGCGGCTGGTTCTCCTCCAGCAGCGCGCAGAACGCGAGCGCGAGCCCGTAGCAGAGCGGGTACTCCTGCGTCCCGCTGCGCGCCACCGCCTCGAACCGCGCGAAGGCTTCCTCGGTGCCCGCCCGGTCGCCCCGGTGCGCGTGCAGCGTCGCCTTCACCATCAGCAGGTACCGGGTCAGCGCGTGGATCTTCAGCCGCTCCACGGCCTGCAGGCAGGTCTCGACCTGCTCGGCCGCCTGCTCGTAGCGGCCGGTGAGCACCAGCTGCAGCGAGAGGATGGCTTCCACGTTGTGCGCCACCGTGATCGCGCCCGCCTGGTACGCCTCGGCGTAGGTGCGGTCCAGCGCGGCGGTGGTGCCGTGCGCGAGCCATTCGTTGCCCGCCAGGCGGACCATCGCGTAGATGTGCTGGATCGGCATGTGGTGCTCGTGCGCCAGCGCGAGCGCCCTGCCGAAGCACGCGGTGGCCTCGTCGATGTCCTGCTCGCGCGCGATGATCCCGAGCAGCTGCCACGCCTCGCACGCCACGGAGGGCAGCCCGGCGCGGTCCGCGGACAGCGCGGCCTGCCTCGCGAGCCCCGCCGCCGACGCGATCCGGCCGGGGCTCGGGATGTTCAGCGTCAGGTAGGCGGAGATGACGTCCAGCTGCGCGGACAGCTCGTCCGGCACGTCCCGGCCGAGCAGCGTGCGGGCGTGCCGCACCTGCTCCACGCCCTCGGTGAACCGTCCGGCGAGATAGGCCACTTTGGACAGTCGGGTGTGGAGCATCGCGCGGCGAGGAGCGTCCAGCCCCGGCAGCAGAGCGGGGTCGAAGGCGAACGCGCGTTCGAACTCGCCGGTCTCGGCCAGCGCGGGCAGCAGCACGTCCAGCACGTCGGCCCGTTCGGCGACCTCGCCCGCCAGCAGGCTCTGCGCGCGGTCCAGCAGCGTCACGGCCGACCCGGCGGCACCACCGGCCAGCGCCCGCCTGCCCGCCTCCGCGAACAACCGGCCCGCCAGCGCCGGTGACCCGCCGTCGAGGCGCAGCTTCGCGACGAGCGGGCACCAGTCGCCGGGCAGGCCGGGGTGCAGCTCCTCGACGACGTCGGCGGTGCGCGACGACAGGTCCGCGCGTTCGGCGGGGGTGAGCTGGGCGAGCAGCGCGTCCGCGGTGAGGGGGTGCCGGAACGCGTACCAGTCCGGTGCGGGCTCGTCCGGTGTCACGAGCTGCGCGGCGACGCCGGCGTGCAGGTGGCTGAGCAGCCCTCGGTCGTCGGTGCCGGTCACCTTCTGCACCACCGAGAGCGGGAACCGGTGGCCCAGCACCGCCGCGATCGACAGCACCTCCCGCCCCTGCGGCCCCAGCCGGTCCGTGCGGTGCGCGACGCTGCGCACGAACGCCGCCGGCACGGGCAGCTTCAGCTCGCCCAGCACCTCCCAGCCGCGCGCGCCGGACACGAGCAGGCCGCCGCTCACCATGCCGTGCAGCAGTTCCTCGATGATGAACGGGTTGCCGGCGCTGTCCGTCCACAGCCGATCGGTCAGCTCCTGCGGCACCCCGGCGCTCTCCAGGCACGCGGCCGTCATCTGGTCGACCTCGTGCCGCGAGAGCCGGTGCAGCTCCAGCAGTCCGCCGGAACCCCGTTGCGCGGCCCGGTGGGCGAGCTCCAGCGCCGGTCCCGGCTCGGTGCGGATGGTGGCGAGCAGCAGGACCGGCTGGTCCTCCAGGTTGTCCACCAGGTAGTCGACGACCGCGAGCGTCTCGGCGTCGGCCTCGTGCAGGTCCTCCAGCACCAGCAGCACCGGCGTCTTGCGCCCGACGGACGCGAGCAGCCGCAGCACCGCCTCCGCGAGCACGACCATCGACTCCTTGGTGGAGCGGTGGTCCTGCCAGTCGGGGATCAGCGTGCCCAGCACGGGCTTGTAGGGCCCGAGCTCCGCGTCGTCGGGAGGGTCGCCGCGGAACAGGCCGAGGAGGGCCTCCGCGAGCGGGCGGAACGGCACCATCGGGCCGATCGTCGTGCCGCGGCCCTTGAGCACCCGCAGGCCCTCGTCGTAGGCGTGACCGGCCGCGTACCTGGCGAGCCGGCTCTTGCCGATCCCCGCCTCGCCGGTCAGGAAGAGGGCGCCACCACGCCCCTGTCCGGTGCGTCCCAGGGCCCCGGTGAGTGCCGCGGTCTCTCGATCACGGCCGACCAGGTGAGGCGCTCGGGTCTGCATGTGTGGACCCTAACTGTCTCGTTTGCTTCTCCCTATCGGCTGCCCAGGGGTATTCGACGTGAGAGTGCTGCGCTGTCACGGTTTCGGCACGGTCGTGCACGCAGAGCGACGCCGCCCCCACGACCGGCGGTGGTCGTGGGGGCGGCGCCGGGGGACGTGCTCGGCGGAGGCCGGGGTCAGTCGATGCTGACCGTCGTGTCCGACAGGGTGGGGACGATCGACGCGAACGCCGTCGCCGCCAGGGTCAGGCCCATCAGGGCGCGTGCCCTCGCTCCCGCGAAGACCGTCGGAGCGAGCTCCATCTCCCCGATCGCGTCCTCGGCCTCGGGCTGCGCGTCCGAGTGGTGCAGGGACTCGTTCATCTGATGCACTCCTTGGTTCGGTGTGGGGGTTCGAGAGCGAGGACGGACGGCACCGGGAAGCCCTGGCGCAGCAGCCCGAGGCCGATGCCGGACAACCCGGTGAGCAGGCCGGGCGACGGGACGCCGCCGGGGGTGGCGCACCGCGCGCCGTGTTCGTCCAGCGCTCCCAGCACTAGGGCGGTGCGCCGGGCGGCGGCACCGGGGTGGTGGGCGGAGAGGGCTTCGACGACGCCCAGCTCGCCGTGGCAGAGGCTCATGTCCCGCAACGGTTCGCGGGACGCGAGCAGCCCGGCCAGCCGGTCGTCGCCGCGGGCCAGTGCCACGCCGGCGAGGCCGGTGCACCAGCCGACGTCGGTCGGGTCGATCGCGTCGCTCTCCAGGAACGCCGTCGCCGCCACGTCCGCGGGCTCGTCGTGCAGGGCCTCCGCGTACCGCCGCAGCGCCCACCCGATGCCCGCGTTGCCCCGCGCGAAGCCGTGGGCGGCGGCGGCCGAGCCCCGCAGCACGGTCGCGTAGTGACGGGCCAGGTCGAGCGCCTCCGGCGTGCCGACGGACAGCATCGCGGCCAGCGAGCCGGCGACCCCGTCCACGACGCCCGTCGCCGTGTCCTCCCGCGGCATCACCGCGACGGCGTTCGCGAGCAGCGAGGGGTCGAGCTCCAGCAACGGGGTGAGCCGGGCGAGGCCGAGGCAGATGCCGCCCAGACCGTGCAGGCCGCCGCCCGCCAGCGCGGCCAGCGCGGGCTCCTCGGCGAACACCTCCAGCAGCGACGGCAACGGCCGCAAGGCGTTGCGCGCGAAGTCCACGTACCGCGCGGCACCGGTCAGCGCGCCCAGCTCCGCCAGGAACAGCGCGACGCCCGTGTAGCCGTTGGACAGACCGGCGCCGAGCGGCTGCACCGTCCAGTGCCGGTCGTCGACGAGCTCCAGGCCGATCCAGTTGACCCGGTCGCCGCCGGTGACGGCGTGCGCGAGCACCTGGTCGGCGATCCCGCACGCGGCGACGAGCAGCCGCGCGGGGTCGGGGTCGACGGCGGCGACGTGGCCCGGCAGCGCCGCGCCGGAGTGGTGCGAGACGGGCCGCGGCCGTGAGGCCAGCAGCGCGGTGACGACCCACTGCTGGTCGTGCCGGTCGACCTCGCTCATCGTCGTGATCTTGCGTTCGACGGCGTGCAGCCCGGGCTCCGGCAGCATCCCCGGCAGCCGGAGCCCGGACGCGGTCCACAGGTCTCGCGACCCCGGCCGGCACGTGAACAGCGGCACGTCGCCGCGCCACAGGTCGGCCACCTCGAACGGCACGAGCCGGTCGAGCAGCGGGTCGTCCGCGACGAGGACGCCGAACGCCAGGTCGCGGTCGAGCGCGTCGGCCAGCACGGACGGGTGCGTCGACTCGTCGAGCAGCTTCGCGTACTGCCGGGTCGCCCTCGGCACGAACCGCACCTCGTCGTCGGCCGCCTCGCGGACGAGCCGCAGCAGCTCGTCGCGGTGCGCCACGATCGCGTCGTAGCCGGTGCGGAACCCCGCCAGCAGCGAGTCCTGGTAGTCGGCGGGCTCGGCGGGGACGCCGCCCAGCACCGGCCGGTTCCCGGCGCCCGTCGACTCCTTCGGACGCCGGACCAGGCGCATCCGGTCCGTTCCCGGGTCGGCCCAGTCGACGACGTCGAGCGGTGACGGCACCCCGTGGTCCCCGCCGACGCCGGACACGTCCGCGGCGCCGTTGTCGCCCAGCAGCACGTGGGGGAGCAGGGCCGTCCGGTGCACCGACCTGACCAGCGCCGCCGCGGCCGGGTCGCTGTCCTGGATGGACGTCGGGTGGAACAGCGTCTCGACGTCCACGAGCACCGGCTGGTCGCCGCACGCGATCAGGTTCTCGTAGTGCATGTCCGTGCCGTCGAGGGCGTAGAGCAGGGCGAGCAGCGCGCCCAGCCGCCGGTAGAACTCGGCGACCCCGGCGACGTCCGCGCACGGTTCGTGCTCGACGTGCTCCAGCCAGCCGTAGCCGTCCCTGACGAGCATCCGGGGCGTGCGGAAGTCGATGCCGGTCCGCGCGGAGAACCACCGCAGCTGGCCGGTGAACCGCGCGTGCAGCTCGACCGGCCGCGGCCGGTGCACGAGCCTGGCGCCCGACTCGAAGGTCAGCACCGCGACCGTCCGGCCCTGCTGGTGCGCGTCACCCAGGCCGGTCCGCACGGACACCAGCTCGCCGGGGTCGCGGCCCTGGAAGACGGTGGCGACAACGTCCTCGCGGTCGCGTGCCAGCCGCTCGGTCAGCTCGCGGTGCGCGGCGACGGACTGCTCGCACGCCTGGGCGAGCAGCCGGGCGAGCACCGGGTAGCGCCGGAAGAGGCCGGACAGGTCGAGGGTGCGGGTGAACTCGACGAACCGCTCCTCGCTCGTCGGGCTCACCAGGGTCCCGCGCGCCCGGTGCAGCTCCAGCACCAGCGTCCGCGCCGCGATGGCGACGAGCCGCCGTCCGAGCTGCTCCGCGAACATCGCGTCGAGGGGCGGCGCGATCTCGGTGCGCGCGGCGTCGACGAGCGGCCGGAGTGCGTGCGCGAAGGCCGCTCTCCAGCTCTCACCTGTGCTCGTCTCGGGCGCTGAGGTCACGGCAAGAACCTGACACGGGTCCGCGCACCCGCACATGGGGGCGAATCCCCCAGATTTGCGCGCGGGGCGAATATGGGGGTCCGCCACCCATGTTCCGCTCGAGCCCGCGCCCCGACACTCAGTGCCGAGGAGGAACGGCGATGAGGGACTTCGGCGAACTACTGCGCACGCACCGGATCCGCGCGGGACTGACCCAGCAGCAGCTGGCGGACTTCGCGATGGTGAGCGTCCGGGCGATCCGCGACCTGGAGTGCGGGCGCACCCGCACGCCGCGGGCCGAGACGGTGCGCCTGCTCGCGGAGGGCCTGCGGCTGGACGAGACCAGCCGCGCGGACCTGGCGAAGGCCGGCGGGCGGACGGCGGCGCGAGCGGGTGCCGCACCCCCGGCACCGGCGGGGGCGATCGTGGGCAGGGAGGTCGAGACGGCGGCGCTGGTGGCGCTGCTGTCGGGCTGCGCGGCGGGTGGGCAGCGGCGGCTGGTCACCATCACCGGCCTGAGCGGCGTCGGCAAGACCCGCCTGGCCCTGGAGGCCGCGGGCGAGCTGCACTTCCGGCACGGCTGGTCGGTGCTGTGGCACCCGGCCTCGCCGCCGTCGGCCGACGACGACCAGGACACCGTCCTCGTCACCGACCGGTGCCCGGAGCCGCGCCTGCTCGCCGAGCACCCCCGGCTGCGCGTCCTGGTGACCGCGCTGGCCCCGACCGGCCTGCCCGGCGAGCACGTGTTCCCGCTGTCGCCGCTGTCCGACGAGGCGGCGGTGCGGCTGCTCCTCACGCACGTGCACCGGGTGCGGCCGGGGTTCCGCGCGGAGCCCGCGAACCAGGCGGCGCTGACCGGCCTGGTCAAGGAGCTGGACGGCCTGCCGTCGGCGCTGGAGTTCGCGGCGGGCTGGTTCATGGTGTACTCGCCGCAGCACCTGCTGGAACGCCTGCGCGCCAACCCGGTGGACCCCACCTCGGCCCACCTGCGCGACGCGCTGCGCCGTTCACTGTCCACTTTGGACGAGGACGGGCGGCGCAGGCTCGTGGACGTGATCGAGAACAGGGCGCACGGCGACCTGCGCGATCTGGTCGTCCGCGGCCTCGTGCGGCGGGCCGGGATGCGCTACGAGGCGCTCAACCTGGTGCGCGCGGCGGTGCTCGAACCCCAGCCGGACCGCGACTTCACCGGAGGCGTCGCCCTGTCCTGGCCCTGTTAGCGCACGGCACCGCTGGCGCGCTCCGGGAGTGGCCGGTCCGCCGATAGGCAGGAACAGCTGGGCGCCGCGCCAGAGGTGCCGTCCCGCCGTTCCCTTCCCGCCCGCCCACCCGCCCACCCGCCCGAGTGTCATCCGCCAGTGTTCACCCCCTCCTCAACGTGACGTGGCTATAGGACGCGGGGGCCCCGCGTATCACTGGAGGGAACGCGGGGCTCCCGCGTTCCCGACGGGAAACACGAAAGAGAGTCGCGGGCGGGGTGGGGCGTTACGGACAGTACTTCGGCGAGGGACAGGGCCGCAGGCTGTGCCGCGACGGCGACACCGAGGTGTGGGGTGAAGGGCATGTCCGGCGGGCCGGTGGTGACGCTGCTCAACCGGGGCGCGGACCCACGCCCGTCACGGCGGCGGAGATCGGCGTGCCCGCCGCCGCGTCGTACCGGGTGCTCGGCCTGTGGAACGGCGAGCTGCCCGCCACGCCGGGACCGCTCGGCGGTGAGGTGGCCGGGCACGGCGTCCTGGCGCTGCGGGTGTGGCCGGTGGGCTGAGGGACCCGCGAGGTCAGAACGCGGCGGTGAGGCAGGCGAGGCGGTCGCCCGCGGTGCCGGCCTTGCCGTGCTCGGTGCTGGTGTGCGCGGCGTGCAGGACCACCGAGTTCGCCTCGCCCCGGCGGAACTCCCAGGCCACGGTCGACGACGCGGAACCCGCTCCCTGCGCGTCGGTGGTGAGGTCGAGCCAGATCTCGTTGCGCGCGTTGGCGTACGCCGGGTCGACGCTCGGCGTCACCGGGTCCTTCTCGTGCTGGTAGTGCGGGCCGGAGTCGGCGGGCGCGGCACCGCACGGCTTGGTGTGCACGTGTGAGCCGTACCGGGTGCCCGGCAGCAGGCCGGAGACCCGCAGCACGACCGTCGTCCGTCCATTCGAGACGGACGAGGAGGTGGAGATCCTGGCGCCCGGCGGGACCCGGCCCACGTCGTGGGTGATGCCCTTGGGCTGCTCACCCGACTCGGCGGGCGCCGCCACCGCGGTCTCGGCCACCGGAGTGGTGGTCGTCGACGTGGTGGAGGCCGACGGGCCGGACGCCGGGACGTCCTGTGCGGAGCCGGAGTCCGAGCAGGCGGGCAGCGTGAGCAGAGCGGCTCCGGCGAGGGCAGCCACGGTCGTGCGCATGGTTCTCCTTGGGTCAGCTGTCCTCCAGGTTCCCATTCCTCTCTCCGCCACGAACGGGTGACCGGGGCTTCGCGACGAGCTCCGCGAACGCCTCGCGGTAGGCGGCGCACAGGTGGTAGTCGCTGTGGGTCTCCACCTTGTCCGGTGCGCCGCCGGTCTCGCCCGCGCGGCGGTCGACGGTGTTCTCCGCCCAGCCGTGCACCGGGAAACCGAGATAGTCGGTGCGCCGCCACAGGTTGATCCAGTGCCCCTCCAGCAGCGCGCTGAGCCCGGAACCCCCGGCAGGACCGGGAGCACGCCGCCACGGGTCGCACGAGAACATCGCGCCCGCCCGCACCGGCGGCGTGCCCAGGACGGCGGGACCCAGCAGCTCGGGGAAGATCCGGCCGAAGTACGGGCGCAGCTGCACGCCGTATGTCAGCAACTGGACACGGTCGAGGTATCCGGCGGGCAACGCGTACAGCGCCGCCACGGCCAGCACGGCGCCCAGGCTGTGCGCCGAGAGCACCACGCGGTTCGACTCCGACTCGTCGAGGAACTCCCTGGTGCGGTCGGCGATCTCGGGTACGGCCCGTTCCGCGTAGCACGGCGGCGCGAACGGGTGGGCGGTGCGCGGCAGGAAGCACATCAGGTCCCACAGCAGTCCCAGCGGCCTGCGGTTGGTGAGCATCCCGGCGCCGACGAACGACCCGACCACCGCGACCCCGGCGAGGCCGGTGACCCAGTCGCCCTTGCCCACGACCCAGGTGACGCCCTCCCACCGGGCCCATTCCGGGGAGGCGAACGTCAGGTAGCACGTCAGCGCCACCGCCAGCACGCCCAGCGTGGACAGCACCCCCACGACGTTCTCGGCCCGGTGCGCGACGGCGACGACGTGCCGTGCCCGCACGACGAGCACCGAGGCGTCGTCGTCCAGCACCGCGGGCGGCACGACCCGCTTCAGCAGCACCGCTGCCTGCGCGAGGACCAGCAGCACCAGCGGGACCAGCGCGCAGGCGAACGCCGCGCTGAACCACGAGTAGAACGCGGGCGCCACGAGCCCCGTCCCGGCCCAGCCCCGGAACGTCAGCACCAGCACGGTCGACGACATCACCGAGGTGAGCAGCGACAGTCCCAGCAGCACACCGGGTCCCGCGCCGTGCCACGCCTGCCACCGGTCACCGATGCGCGGCCGGGCCCGCCACGCCAGCGCGCCGCCGGACGCGGCGGCGCCGGCCCACGCGAGCGGAACCCAGTACGTGGCGACCATGAACGCCACGAACAGCAGGAGCAGCACCAACGGTCCCTTGGCGTCGTTGCGCCGCCACGACCACGCCGCGAGCACCGAGCCGAGCAGCGCCGTCGTCACCACCGCGGGACCCCATGACGCCAGCCACAGCGGTCCGGTGAAGACGGGCGCGAAGCCGTAGAGCCCGAAGCCGTGCGCCACCAGGACGACCACCGCGGACACCATCAGCAGCCACGACCACAGCCCGCCCTTCTCGTGGGACGGCACGTCCGGGCAGTCCGCCGCGGTCACCACGACCCTGCCCACCACGACCGCCAGCACCCCGGCGGCCAGCACGGTGAGGGCCAGGAAGAAGCCGTGCCGCCACAGCTGTGCGCTCGTCACCAGCACCACCACGCAGCACCCCGCCGCGATGTGCAGCCGGGTGAGCCGCCGGATGCGCGGGCTGCCCTCCCACATGGACGGCCGGCTGAGCACGACGCCGGGCCGCGGCTCGGGAACGCGCCGCATCGCCGTCATCTCGTACCGGCTGCGCGCCAGCGAGGTCAGCACCATCAACCCGAGCAGCAGCACCACCGGCACGGCCGACGCGGCGAGCACCCGGACGTGCTGCGGAGGGCCGCCGAGCAGGTCCATGAACTCCGGCAGCCGCCTGCACGTGGTGCCCGGCAGCGAGCACTGCACCGCGTAGAGGTCGACGGCCACCTCGCAGACGGCGAGCACGAGCAGCATCGTGAGGCCCAGCCCGAACAACCGGGTGGAGGCCGCACCGCGTCCGTTGTTCCACCAGACTCCGCGCCGCGCCGTTCCCGAGTCGTCCGGCAGCTTGCGCGACCAGTAGGCGACGTTCGCGAGCCCGAACGGCAGCAGCAACGCCCATCCGACGCGCCCCAGCGCGTTCGCGAGCACCGACGGCACCCCGCTGCCGGGAACACCGGGGCTGCTGCGCGCCATGCCGCCCCACGAGTACGCCTCCCGCCGCACCTCGGCGGGCACGCGGCCGGGGTGGTCGGGCGGCAGGTCGGCGAGCTTGTCCTGCCGGGGACGCCAGAAGCTGCCGAACCGGTCGCCGCGGAACTGCTCCACCGCGTGGTCGGGGAGCGCCAGCATCGCCGTCGGGGGTGTGTTGTTGACGCCGTGGATGCGCAGTTCCAGGACGCGTGGACTCATCGCCGGCCTCCCTTTACTCCGGTTGTCGTCATGGAGGTGCCGCCGGTTAGCGGCCGAACGGGTGAAAAGGGTGTATCCCGGCGCCTGCGGAAGCCTCTACTTGGCAAGGAGGCCCCACCATGACCACAACAGCTCACCCGAACGTCGCAAACTCCGTCGGACTCGCCGAGTTCCTGGCCACCGCGGGCACGCTCACCCTGGCGCAGCGCAAGCTCATCGTCGACCAGGCGCTCGTCCTGCTGGAGCAGAACTACGCGCATCTGCCTCTGAAGGTCGCCATGCACGCGGTGAACCCGGTGCAACGCCTCAGAGTCCTGAGAGCCAGACTCGAACGGCAGACCGACGCCACGGCCGAGCCCGAGTGGCAGTTCCACCGCGAACTGTCGAGCACCTTCCACTCGGTGCGCGACCTGCACACGAACTACCTGCTGCCCGCGCCGTTCGCGGGCAAGATCGCCTTCCTGCCGTTCCAGCTGGAGCGGTGCTTCGCCGCGGACGGCACCGAGCAGTACCTCGTCACCCGCGTGGTCGAAGGCTTCGACGGCCTGTCCGTCGGCACGGAGGTGACGCACTGGAACGGCACGCCGGTCGCGCGGGCCGTCGCGTTGAACGGCGCGGTCTTCGCGGGCAGCAACACCGCCGCGAACCTCGCCCGCGGCCTGGAGTCGCTCACGTTGCGCCCCTTGGTGATCCAGCTCCCGCCGGACGAGGACTGGGTCGTCGTCACCTACCGCGGCGAGGACGGCACGCGCGAGGACGTCCGCGTCGAGTGGCAGGTCACCGAGAACCTGCCGCCGATGACCGACGTCGACTCGCTGTCCCCGGCCGCGGCGGCGCAGGGCGTCGACCTCGACTCCGACGAGAAGGCGCGCGCCAAGAAGCTGTTGCACGCGCCCAAGGTCGTGCGCGCGGAGGCCGCGGGCGGCGCCGTCGCGATGGGGACGCAGGACGTCCCGACGACGATGCCCGGCGTGTTCCGCGCGCGTCCGGTCGTGACGCCGTCCGGCACGTTCGGGCACCTGCGGATCTTCACGTTCAGCGTCGACGACCCGGACGCGTTCCTCGCCGAGTTCGTGCGGCTCGCGGCCCTGCTGCCGCAGAACGGGCTCATCGTCGACGTGCGCGACAACGGGGGCGGCCACATCTTCGCCTCGGAGTTCCTGCTGCAGACCATGACCCCGCGCCGCGTCGACCCGGAACCCGTGCAGTTCCTCAGCACCCCGCTGAACCTGCGGATCTGCCGCCGCCACGCGGACGACCCGACCGGGCAGATCGACCTGGGCCCGTGGTTCCCCTCGCTCGACTCGTCGACCGAGACGGGACAGGCGTTCTCCTGCTCGCACACCATCACGCCGGTCGAGGGCGCGAACGCCGTGGGCCAGACCTACCACGGCCCGGTCGTGCTCGTGACGGACGCGCGCTGCTACTCCGCGACCGACATCTTCGCGGCGGGCTGGGCCGACCACGAGCTGGGCCCGATCCTCGGCGTGGACGACAACACCGGCGCGGGCGGCGCGAACGTGTGGACGCACGGCCTGTTGATGACGCTGCTGAAGATCCCGGCGCCCGGCGACACCGAGTCGCCGTACAAGCCGTTGCCCAACAAGGCGAACATGCGCGTGTCGATCCGCCGCACGTTGCGCGTCGGCAAGCTCGCCGGCACGCCCGTCGAGGACCTGGGCGTGCGGCCGACGCACCAGCACAAGCTGACGCGCGCGGACCTGTTGCAGGGCAACGTGGACCTGCTCGCACGGGCGGGCGAGCTGCTGGCGGAGCAGCCGGTGCGAAGGCTGGGCGTGGCGGTCGACGGCACGACCGTCTCACTGGACACCGTGAACCTCGACCGGGTGGACGTCTACGTCGACGGCCGCCCCATGACGTCCCTGGACGTGGCCGACGGCGTGCACACCGTGCCGCTGACCACGACCGGCGAGGAAGTGCGCGTCGACGGTTTCGCGCAAGGACGACTGGTGGCCGCGCGCAAGGTCACCGGTTGAGGGGAGCGGGCGCTTCCGGTGGCACCACGACCGGAAGCGCCCGCTCGCCTGCTACCGGTTCGCTACCCGGTGAAGGTGTACGCGCGGTCGGTGGCGACCGCGGTGAGCTCCGTGCCGAGGCCGAGCCGCCACGCCTGTGCCGTGACGACCTCGCCGTTCGGACGGAAGCTCGTCACCAGCTGCGTCCTGGACTCCTCGTCCTCCGCGACCACGACGACGCCGCCGAGCAGGTCGTCCTCGACCGAGACGCACTTCGTCCGTTCGCAGACCTGCGCGGGGGAGTCGGTGCGGAAGCCGGGGGCGAAGATCTCCAGGTACACGGAGGTGTACCGGTCGCCCTGGTACGTGAACCTGATCTGGTTGCCCACGAACTGCATCCCGTCGAACAGGCCCGCCGCCAGACCGCCCCACGCTCCCGGCGTGACGCGCTCGGCGCCGGGGAAGATCAGCGGGAACGTCGTGCTTTCGTGCGCTGACAACGCTTCCGTCATCACCTGGAGCTCTTCTTTGGTCTTGTGGATCGGTGTCACGTCCGCGACGGCCGTGCCCGCCAGTCCTGCGAGCGCGAGTCCTGCGAGAGCCATCGCGATCACTGTGCGCATGTTTCCCCCAAGCGGTTGTTTGCTTGCTTACGAGGACACAAACGCCCGCAAAGCCGTGGGAGGTTGCAAGGGCGCTTCCGGCACTGGACCGGAAGCGCCCGTCAGCGACTACCTGGTGAAGGTGTACGCGCGGTCGGAGGCCACGGCCGCCAGCTGCGGGTACACGTCAGCACGCCACGCCTGTGCCCACACGACCTCGCCGTTGGGGCGGAAGTTGTACGCCGCCGCGATGTTGAACGGCTCGAACTCGGTGAGCACCGTGACACCGCCGCGGTGGTCGGTGAACTCGCCGACGCACTTGTCGCGCTTGCACAGCTCCTCCGGCGAGTCCACGAACTCACCGGGGGCGTTGACCTGCGTGTAGACCTGCGTGTCCTCGCCCCGGTAGCGGAACGACACCACGTTGCCCATGTACTGCATGCCGTCGAACACGCCCTCGGACTCGCCACCCCAGTTGCCGGGAGTGACGTCCGCGGCGCCGCGGAAGGTCCGCGGGAACGTCTTCTCCTGGCGTTCGGAGAACTCGGCGGCCTGCTTTTCCAGCTCCGCCTTGGTCTTGTGGACCGGAGTGACGTCCTGCGGCGGCCACGTGAGGCCAGTGTCCGCCGAGGCCGTGCCGGCGAGACCCACGAGGGCCAGTCCCGTCAGAGCGGCCGCCATCACCTTGTGCATGCGCATTAATCCCCCTAGTGATCGGAAAACGCGTGCACCTGTTCAGAGGCCGGCGATGATCAAAAGGTTGTCAGCCGTCTTGAGATGGCCGATGTGCGGTGCCGTCCACGGTTCCCGCCTCACAGCCAGCCGCGGCGCATCGCCTGCACCCCTGCCTGGAACCGGGTCTGCGCGCCGCACCTGTCCATCAGCTGCCGCACCCGCCGCTGCACGGTCCGCGGTGCCAGCCCGAGCTGCCGCGCGATCGACTCGTCGGTCAGCCCGGCCGCGAGCAGGCCGAGCAGGTTCGGGTCCACACCGGACTCGGCCGCGTAGATCCCGCCGGGGCTGAACGGGATCCCCTTGTCCCAGTACAGCTCGAACGTCGAGCGCAGCACGTCCAGCAACGGCGACGGGCGGACCAGCAGCACCTTGTCGATCACGTCGCCGTTGACGACCGGCAGCACGGCGGCGTGCGTGTCGACGACGGCCAGCTTGAACGGCAGCGTCGGCGTGACGCGCGCCCGTTCGCCGGCCGCGACCAGCTCGATGATCTCGGTGACGCGGCCGGGCAGGTCCACGGCGGACCGGTCGTAGACGACGCGCCACCGCACGTCGCGCTGCCGCGTCGAGTCCTCCAGCACGGCGTGCTCCTCCTGCGGCGAGAGGTAGGGCGGCTGGTCGAGCACGCGGACCTCCTCCCGCGCACCGCGCAGCAGCGTCCGCCACAGGTCGAGCACGGCGTCCCGGCCGGACACCACCTCGACGAACGCGTTGTCCGCCAGCTCCTCGTCGCGGTTGCGCAGGTACAGCTCCATCAACGGGCCGACGTCCGCCCGCGCCCGGCGGTGCTCCTCCTCGCGTGCCGCGATCACCGCCTCGACCGCGAGGTCGGGGGCGACGGCCTGCCACACGTCGCCGGGCAGGTGCCGGACCACGCCGAGCTCCCGCAGCCGTTGCAGCTGGGCGCCGGAGACGCCGATCTCGTCGGTGGTGCGGCTGCCGCCGGTGACGAGGAGCTCGTAGACCGCCGTCAGCTCCGGCGAGACGCCCAGATGTCCGAACACGGCGCCATTCTGCTCCATTCGGGGCAACCGGGGTGTCGTGAACACGCCACTGTCGCCAATCGGTCTCCGCGAGACCTGTCTTCGCGGGTGTGGCCCGACTTACGGTCCTCGTCACCTCCGCAGCCGGTTCAGAACCCTGACGCCCTCAACGGCACGCGGAGGCCCTGCGTGGAAGGACCTCACGTGACCGGATTGCGACGCACGAGCCTGTGCGCCGCGGCGGTGTCCGCCGCCGTGCTCAGCATCGTCACCCCCGCCGGGGCGGCTCCCGCCCAGCCCCAGGCCCAGCCCGACTCGACTCAGCCCGGCCCGGCCCAGGCGGCCCGCCCGTTCGAACGGCTGATCGTCGGCTACAAGCCCGGCACCGCCGAAGCGATGTCCGACTCCGCTGCCTCGGACGACGTGCGCAGCAAGGGCAAGTCCCTGCACCGCCGCATGTCCGGCGGCGCCGTCGTCGTGAACCTCGGCGTGAAGACCGCCAATGCCGACGCGGCGATCCAGGCGTTCAAGAACGACCCCGATGTCGCCTACGTCGAGCCGGACCTGCTCATGCAGCCGTTCGCCGACCCGAACGACACCGAGTACTCCCGCCAGTGGGACCTGTTCGAGGCCACCGCGGGCATGAACGTGCCCGGCGCGTGGAACAGCAGCACCGGCGCGGGCGTGACCGTCGCCGTGATCGACACCGGCTACGTCGCCCACAGCGACCTGGCCTCCAAGGTCGTGGCGGGCTACGACTTCGTGTCCGACTCGGCCCGTGCCCGCGACAACAACGGCCGTGACGCCAACCCTGCCGACGAAGGCGACTGGGTGGCGCGCGGTGAGTGCGGCGTCGACGCCCAGGGCAACCCGGTGCCCGCCTCCGACCAGTCGTCGTCGTGGCACGGCACGCACGTGGCCGGCACGATCGCCGCCGCCACCAACAACGGCAAGGGCATCGCGGGCATCGCCTACGACGCCAAGATCCAGCCGTTGCGCGTGCTGGCGAAGTGCGGTGGCGCCACCTCCGACATCGCCGACGCGATCACCTGGGCCTCTGGCGGCACGGTCAGCGGCGTCCCCGCCAACGCCACGCCCGCCAAGGTCATCAACATGTCGCTGGGCGGCCAGTCGTCCTGCTCGACGACCTACCAGAACGCCATCAACGGCGCGGTCAACCGCGGCACCACGGTCGTCGTCGCGGCCGGCAACTCGAACCTGAACGTCGCGAACTTCACCCCGGCCAACTGCAACGGCGTCATCACCGTCGCGGCGTCGTCCCGTGAGGGCAACAAGGCGTTCTACTCGAACTACGGCACCCGCATCGACATCGCGGCACCCGGCGGCGAGACCCGCCGCGGCACCGACACCCCCGGCACGATCACCACGCCGCAGAACGGCATCTGGTCGACGCTGAACGCGGGCGCCACCACCCCCGGAGCGGAGAACTACCAGCCGTACCAGGGCACGTCGATGGCGGCACCGCACATCGCGGGCCTCGCGGCGCTGCTGATCGCGAAGAAGCCCTCCCTGACCCCGGCCCAGGTGAAGGACCTGATCAAGATCAACGCCCGCGCGCTGCCCGGCACCTGCTCCGGCGGCTGCGGCGCGGGTCTCGCCGACGCGGCGAAGACCGTCGCGGCAGTGGACTCGGCGCCGTCGACCGGCTTGGAGAACACGACGGACGTGGCGATCCCGGACCGCGGCGCCGCCGTCACGTCCTCGATCACCTCGACCTTGTCCGGCAACGCCTCCTCGGCGACCAAGGTGGGTGTGAACATCGTCCACACCTACCGCGGCGACCTGGTGATCGACCTGGTCGCGCCGGACGGCACCGCCTACCGGCTGAAGAACTCGTCCTCTTCGGACAGTGCGGACAACGTGGTGGCGACCTACACGGTCAACGCCTCGTCCGAGGTCGCGGCGGGCACGTGGAAGCTGCGGGTCCAGGACGTCTACTCCGGTGACACCGGGTACGTCGACTCCTGGAACCTGACCCTGCGATAGCTCCGCGGGTTCGCCGTGGGCGGCGCCTCCTCCCCAGTCCAGTGGAGGCGCCGCCCGTTCACGTTCCGCGGGTACCGTCGCGATCATGGCGACTTTGGTGACGTTCCACGCGCATCCGGACGACGAGTGCATCCTGACCGGTGGCGTGATGCGCAAGGCGTTCGAAGAGGGACACCGGGTCGTGCTCGTCGTCGCGACCCGCGGCGAGGCGGGCCTCGTCCCGGACTTCCTGGAGCCCGGCGAGGACCTGCCGCGACGCCGGGTCGCCGAGACGCACGCGTCAGCCGAGCTGCTCGGCGCGGCCCGCGTGGAGTTCCTGGGCTACCGCGACTCCGGGATGATGGGCGACGACCTCAACGACGCGCCCGGTTCGTTCTGGACGGCCGACGCCGAGGAGGCGGCACGCCGGCTCGCGGCGATCCTCACCGAGGAGAACGCCGACGTGCTCACGATCTACGACAGCTTCGGCGGCTACGGCCACCCCGACCACATCCAGGTGCACCGCGTCGGCAGGCGGGCGGCGGAGATCGCCGGGACCTCGAAGGTCTACCAGGCGATGGCGCGCAGGTCGGAGATCATCGAGGCGCACCGGCGTGCGGGGATGGAAGTGCCGGACGTCTTCGACGACGGCGTGCCGGAGTCCGAGATCAACGTCGGTGTCGACGTCCGGAAGTACCTGGACGTGAAGCGCAAGGCGATGCGCGCCCACGCCTCGCAGATCACCGAGGACTCGTTCTTCCTGTCGCTCGACGAGGAGACGTTCGCGCTCGCGTTCGGCACGGAGTGGTTCATCGGGGACGGCGAAGGCCCGTCCGACGCCTTGGCTCTCTAGCAAGCAGAACGGGGGCGGCCTCCTCGGCCGCCCCCGTCCCTTCACTCAGCTAGCTCACGCCGAACGGCGGCGGCGCAGGAACAGCAGGGTGCCGGCACCGGCACCCACGAGGCCGACGCCCGACAGCAGCATCACCATCGGGGCGGCACCGGTGGACGCGAGCGGCTCGTCCGGGGTGCTGCCACCCGGCGCGGGGGCCGGGGTGGTCGACGGAGCCTCGGAGGACGAGGGCTCCTCCGAAACCGAGGTGCTCGGCGCCGTCGACTCCGAGACCGTGGTGGTCTCGACCGGCGGGGTCGTCGTCTCGACCGGCGGGGTCGTGGTGGTCGTCTCCACCGGCTTCGTGGTGGTCGTCGTGGTCGGCTTGACGCACGGCGGGGTCGTGTGGGTCTTCTCGTAGTTGTACTGCTTGCCGTCGGACGCGGTCACCTTGATGGTGAACGTGTGCCCGACGGTGCCGTCCGCTTCGAACGTCTTCGGCTCCAGCTTGTTGCCGACCTGAACACCCCAGTTCTGGCCGAACTTCTCGTCGGCCAGAACCGTGTCACCGTCCTTGATCAGCACGGTGTTCTTGTTGCCGCCCGCGTACTGGGTCAGCTTGACCTTCAGCACAGCCTTGTCCTTGACGCACTCCGCTGACGACACCGGGGTGTGCGCGCTGGCCGGGGTGGCCAGCGCCAGCGAAGCGAGGGTCGCGGTCGCCGCCACCGCGAACGCGCCGAGAACTCTGCTTGCCATGGAAACTCCTGCTCTGCATTGGTGCGTTGGCGGTTCAAACACAATGAACTACTAAATCACCCGACCGGGTGAATCGCGTCACGCTAGCAATCCATAGCGCTCGAAAGGTCACCGTATGGCAACGTTGCGGTGTCACCACGGATAGCGCGGCATGTTTTCTGTTAATCCGATGACCCCCGCTACCAAGCGCATCTGCTCGACTCCGCGCGCGTCGGCGTCCAGCAGGCGGGGCGAGCAGATCATCACGGCGAGCACCTGGGCGCGCGAGAGCGCCACGTTGATTCTGTTTCGTGACAAAAGAAAGTCCAGGCCACGCGGCAGGTCCACGGTGGACGACGACGTCATGGACATGACGACCGCGGGTGCCTCCTGGCCCTGGAAGCGGTCCACAGTGCCCACGCGGGTGTTCTCGAACCCCGCCTCGGCGAGCTTTCTGCGGATGACCCGCACCTGGAGGTTGTACGGGGCCACCACCAGCACGTCCGCGTCGGTGAGCTCCCGTGAGCTGCCGTTGTCCGTCCACGTGCGACCGACTAGCCGCCGCACGGTGTCCACGACCGCGTCGGCCTCCTCTGTGGACGACGTGATGTTGTGGCGGTGATCGACTTCCCGCAGGTAGATGCCCGGCTCGATGCCCGCGATACTCCGTTCGGACGCGGACTCGTGCGAACGGAGCAATCCGGCGTAAGAAAGTTTCGAAACAGGTTCGCAGACGGCCGGGTGCATTCTTCTGGTCTCGGCCAGGAAATAGCCGAGATGCTCCGGAATGACGTCCGCGTCGCCCAGCAAATGGCCCAGGGCGGATGCGTCCGATCCCGGTGGGTGGACGCCCTGGACGACCTGGGGCAGCTGCTGCGGGTCGCCCAGCAGGACGAGGTTGCGCGCCGCGGTCGCCACCGCCACGGCGTCGGCGAGCGCGAACTGACCGGCCTCGTCGATGATCATCACGTCGAACGGCTGCGCCTTGATCACGGCGTTGGAGAAGGTCCACGCCGTGCCGCCGACCAGGTGTCCCTGCGGGTGCTCCTCACGCCAGCGGGCCAGCGCGCCGTTGTCCTTCGGCTGGTCCCACGGCACGCCCTCCTCGGGCTTCTTCCCCTTGTGGCGCTTGGCCATCGGGATGTCCGGGTCGACCGACGACAGCACGTTCTCCACGGCCTTGTGCGACGTGGACGTCACCGCGACCGTCTGGCCCTGGTCGATCAGGTGCTTCACGAGCTTGGTCGCGAGGTACGTCTTGCCCGCGCCGGGCGGCCCCTGCACCGCGAGCGTGCCGCCGTCGAGCTGGTCGACCGCCTTGATCACGGCCTGCACCACGTCGGGGTGCTGCGGCAGCGGCTGCGCGGGCGGGGTGCGCAGCAGCAGGTCGATGCCGGGGTTGCGGGGCAGCAGCGGCAGCAGGTGCACGGCCTGTTCGGCCAGCTCCGCGACGGCCTCGTCCTTCGGCGACGCGGGCACCGGGCTGCCCGGCAGCACCGCGAGCGGCAGGTCGCCGTGCTCCTGCGCCGCGCTCTCGGTCACCACCAGCTCGTACGGGTTGTCGTCGGCCACCACGGCCGGGCGCGTGACGCCGCCGGGGTAGAGCAGCCGCACCTGCTCGTCCTTGCCGAACGGGTGGGGCCGCTCCGGGTCGATCCGCGCCTTCACCTCGCGCTTGTGCGTGCGGACCCGTCCCTTGGGCGGCACCCAGTCCTCGGCCCTGAGCGTGATCGGCACCGCGCAGTTCGAGTCGGTCTCCAGGTCCGAGATCGGCGCGCTCGCCTGCCGGAAGAAGTCGCCCCACGCGGGGCTGGCCTCCCGCCGGTGGTACCCGACCGTCGCCGCGAACAGCGTGTGCCCCTCCGCCAGCAACGGCTCGGTGAGCGCCGCCATCCGCCGCGCCCGCTCGGCCGCCTTCTCCAGCGCGGCCTCGTCCCGCTCCGGCGGCGGCGCCGTCTCGACCTCGTGCTCGTGCTTGACCCGCACCAGCAGGTCGCGAATGCCGCGCGTGGGGTTCTCGTCGTCCAGCAACGGTTTCAACGCCTGCAGCGTGTACTCCCGCGTCGACACCCGAAGCGCCCGCCGCGTCAACGCGCCGAGGTCGACGCACCGCCGCACCAATTCGTCCACTTCGGACTCCTTGGTGGCACTGCGCGCCGCCCGGCCGGTGAGGTCGTGCGGCGTGAAGTGGTAGACCGTGCCGGTGGGCGTCCGTTCGACGAACTCCGCGAACGTCCCTTGCCAGCCCGGCGTCCGGAACGTGTCGCCGTCGACCTCCAGGAACACGTCGTCCTCGGCGGGCTCCGGCAGCACCGCCAGCGCTTCCGGCGCGACGACCTCGTAGCTGGTCACGCCCGTGCGTTCCTGCCGCACCTGCAACCGCGCCTGCGCCGCGAGCGCCGCGAAGCTGGCGGGGGAGAGCGTGGCGGGCCGCTCCTCGGTCTCCGCAAGCGCGTCGATGGTTTCAATGCCGACCGAAACCAGCTTCCGTCGCTGGTCCGCCCGCAACCCGGCCACCAGCGACAGGTCCCGCGCCTCCTCGCGACCGGAAGCGCAATGACGGGCGAACCGGCACCCCGTGCACGCCGCCCGCACCTCACCCCACGACCGCTCCGGCGCGGGGCCGGGCGTCGCGAGGCGGTTCTTCAACCGCCCGAGCAACGGCGCGAAGTCGGCGACGCGGAACGCGGTGCGCCGCCCGTCCACGATCAGATGTGCCCGCTCGGCCCCCAGCGCCTGCGCCGCCGCCACCAGCGACAGCACGGCCAGCGGAGTCGCCTCACCGGCCTCGTCGCACGGCTCATAGCCCTCCGGCGTGCGGACGAGCGTCCGCGCCGAGCAGTGGAACGTGCCGTCGAAGAACACGGCGTCCTCGACGAGGTCCTTGCCCGCCCGCATCTCCTCGGCGGTCCGCGCGGCCCGTCGGCGCAGCTCAGCCGGGTCGCCCCGCCGTTCCGCACGCGCCAGGTGGCTGCGGTGCTCGCATTCGAGCAGGTCGACGAGGTCGGACGGGCTGACGAGCATGGGGACCGATGGTAGTGCGCCGGTCCGGCGGAACCGGGAGGCGCGTCACCCGCGAGAGGCGAGTGCTCCCTCGACCACGGCCCGCCGCGGCACCCCGGCTCGCCGGCGCAGGAGCGAGACGACGAGAACGATCGCGAATACGGTACCCAGCACCGCGTGGTAGGCGACGTTGAACGCGGACTCCGGCACCACGTTCACCCAGAAGAGCAGCTCCCGGCTCAGGACACCGGTGCCCACGAGCAACGCGAAGCCGTGCCACGCCAGGGAAGGCAGGACGGCCGCCGCCGTCGCCCCGTCGGGACCCCGCTTCTTCGAGATCTGCCATCCCAGCAGGCCGACGGTGCCGGCGTTGACCGCGAGCGCGACCAGCGCCGTCAGGGCGATGAGCAGGTAGTGCCCCTGGTTCATCTCGGTGGCGGGCCGGCTCACCCACGCGGCCACCGCCTGCACGCACATCGCGGTCAGGGCCGCCCAGTGGAAGGCAGTGGTGCGCTGGTCGTTCACGGTTCCCCATTCGAACGCGGTGGCGGCAACTCACCCGGCACCACGATCATGCCGCAAGACCGGCGGAGAGCCCCGCACCGCGACTCCTGGCGGCACGGGCGGACGACCCGCGTCCATCCCCGGGACGCGGGTCGTCCACCCGTACCGCCAGGCCCCGCACGGCCCGGCGGCGAGGTCCTCAGACGTTCGCCTCCACGAGGTGCAGCAACGCCTCGTGGTGCGTGTCCGGGTAGTCGCGCGGCTTGAACGGACGCGTCTGCGCCCGCACGAGGGCCGCCGCGGCGGCCAGCTCCCCGGTCCGCACCTCGGTGTCCCGGTGCAGGAACGCGAAGTGCGGCTCACGGACCTCATCGGGCCAGAGAAGCGTGTGCAGGACGAGAACACCATGCTGTGGGCGGATGGCGGCGAGCGTCTCGCGTCCGCGCAGCGCGAACTTCACGATCGCCGCGGCTTTCGTCCGTTCGAGGGTCTCGCGCAGCAGCACGTACGACCTGACCGCCAGGTCGTCCGGCTCGACGTAGTACGGCCGGTGCAGCGCCACCGGGTCCAGGTCGCCCTGCGGCGCGAACTGCTGGACGTCGATCACGCCGTCCTCCGGCGCCGGCAGGTCGCCGGGGTCTATCTGCACGATGCGCCCGTCTTCGAGCTCGTAGCCGCGCCCTATGTCGTCAGGTGTCAGGCGCAGCGAGCATTCGCCGCACACCTGCTGGTGCCGCACGCGCCCGCTGTCCTCGCGGTGCACCAGGTGCATCCTGCTGCGGTGTTCGGTCGCGGCCGAGACCAGCCGGACCGTCATCGTCGTCATCCCGAACCGAAGTGCTCCCCGCCACACAGTCCTCATGACAAATGAGTACTCGAACAGGTGTTCAAATAGACCTGCTCAGTGACGAAACGGCTCGTTCGGGTGCGTCCGACGGGTACCCCGGACGCGTGCGTCACCAGCTCTGCCGGGGAACGCGGGGGCCCTACGTTTCCTTCAGGGGAACGCAGGGCCCCCGCGTTCCCCTGAAGGACGGCGGTCAGCGGAGGGCGCCGGCCAGGGGTCACCAGGCGGCGGGGGCGTAGTCCTTCAGGAAGCAGCCGTACACGTCCTCACCGGCCTCGCCGCGCACGATCGGGTCGTACACCCGTGCCGCGCCGTCGACCAGGTCGAGCGGGGCGTGGAAGCCCTCGTCGGCCAGGCGCATCTTCAACGGGTGCGGGCGCTCGTCGGTGATCCAGCCGGTGTCGACGGCGGTCATCAGGATGCCGTCGCTGTGCAGCATCTCCTCGGCACTGGTGCGGGTCAGCATGTTCAGCGCGGCCTTGGCCATGTTCGTGTGCGGGTGGCCGGAACCCTTGTAGGCGCGGGAGAACTGGCCCTCCATCGCGGACACGTTCACCACGTACTTGCGGCGGTGCGACGACTTGGCCATCGCCGGGCGCAGCCGCGAGATCAGCAGGAACGGCGCCGTCGAGTTGCACAGCTGCACTTCCAGCAGCTCCACCGGGTCGACCTCGTCGACGTTCTGCACCCACGAGTTCGTGTCCGCGGTGTCGGGCACCAGGCCGCCCGCGTCGATGTCCTTCGACCCGGCCATCAGCGCGAGCGTCGTGACGGAATGCGCCTCCGGGACGGCGGTGCCCGGCAGGGCGAGCTGGCCGTGGCCGCCGAACGAGATCAGCTCGGGGCGGCGGGCGTCGCCGGTCAGCGCCTCGTGCTCGGCGGCGGCCAGCGGCGCGTAGGCGCCGGGGGAGCGGCGGACGGTCTGCGCGGCGTTGTTGATCAGCACGTCGAGCGGGCCGTGGGCGGCGACCTCGTCGGCGAGCGCCAGCACCTGCGACGGGTCACGCAGGTCGATGCCGACGATCTTGAGCCGGTCGATCCAGTCGGCCGCGTCGGGCATCGAGGCGAACCGGCGGGCGGCGTCCTTGGGGAAGCGGGTGGTGATCGTGGTGTGCGCGCCGTCACGCAGCAGGCGCAGCGCGATGTACATGCCGATCTTCGCCCTGCCACCGGTCAGCAGCGCGTTGCGGCCGGTCAGGTCCGTGCGGGCGTCGCGCTTGGCGTGGTTGAACGCGGCGCAGGACGGGCACAGGTTGTGGTAGAAGGCGTCCACCTCGACGAACCGCGTGCGGCACGTGTAGCAGGAACGCGCGCGCATCAGCGTGCCGGCGGTGGCGCCCTGCGCGTTCGACACGAGCGGCAGGCCCTGCGTCTCGTCGTCGATGCGGTCGGGCGAGCCGGTGGCGGTCAGCGCCGTCACCGCCCGGTCGTTGGCCACGATGGCGGCCTTGCGCTCGGACTTCCGGAACTTCTTCGCGGCCTTGAAGATCTTCGCGGTGGCCCGGCGGACGCGCACCGCGTCCTCGTGCTCCGCGGGCAGGTCCTCGACCTGGGCAAGCACGCGCAGGCAGACTTCCAGCTCTGCGGGGTCGATCGAGGTCATGAGCAGGAATTTTACGCGTGGAGGGGTGGTGGTCCGGTGACCGGGCCTGAACTGCTGGTGCTGTGGGACATCGACAACACGCTGATCACGGCGCGCGGCTTCGGCCACCGGATGTACCGGCTGGCGTTCCGGGACGCGTTCGGCAGGGAGCTGAGCGGCCCCGTCGACCTGGGCGGACGCACCGAGCTGGACGTCATCGCCGAGATCTTGCGCGAGCACGGCATCGAGCACACCGACGAGTCGTCGCGGCTGCTCGCCGACGCGCTCGCCGGCTCGTTCCACAGCCGCCGCCACGAGCTGCCCGACCACGCCACCGTGCTGCCCGGCGCGCTGCGGGCGCTGGAGCACTTCGCGGCCGACCCGCGGGTGCACCAGGGTGTGCTGACCGCGAACCTGCGCAGCGTCGCGCTGCTCAAGCTGGAGGCCGTCGGGCTGGCGCACCTCGTCGACTGGGACGTGAGCGCGTTCGGCGACGAGCACCTGGACCGCGCGGGGCTCGTGACGCTCGCCCGCGACCGCGCCCGGCACCTGCGCCCGTTCGGCGCCGACGAGGTCGTGCTGGTGGGGGACACCCCGCACGACGTCCGCGCGGCTCTGAACGCGGGGGTGCGGGTGGTCGCGGTGGCCACCGGCCGCAACACGCCCGGCGAGCTCCGCGAGGCGGGCGCCGGGGCGGTGGTGGACGACCTGAGCGACCTCGGCGAGCTGGTCCGGCAGGTGTGGAAGGGCGTGCGGGAGGGAAACCGCACGACATGAACCCTGAAGCACCCGACGCCGACGTCCAGGAGCAGCGGCAGGAGGTCGTCCCGGAGCCCGCGGAGCCGTCCGGCGCCGCGCCGCTGGAGGCGAACGAGGCCGACGCGTACGAGCAGCACCAGGAGGTCCCGCTCGACGAGGAGGATGGCGTCTAACGGCCTCTTCTCCTCCGACGATCACGGCGTTATCGTGCGCGGCATGCCCACAGCAGGCGGCCCGACAGTCAAACGGCTGTCCGAGCCGGACGCCGACATCAAACCCAAGGCCCTCGGGTTGCCCAGGGGCCGGGCGGTGATCTCGGTCTTCGGCTCCACACAGGACATCGAGACGGATCTCGCGGCGAAGTTGTTGCCCGTGCTCAGATCCGTGGTCGTGACGGCGGCGCGCAACGGCGCCGTGTTCGTCACCGAAGGCACCGACAGAGGCGTTGTCCACTTGCTGGGCATGGCTTTGCAGGCGTGCGAGCAACGCTGGCCCGTCGTCGTCGGTGTCGCGCCGAGCAGCAAGGTGCACGACCTCACCGAGACCTCCACCAACGGCCAGGTCGCGCTGGAGCCCCACCACAGCGTCGCCGTCATCGTCCCCGGTTCGGAGTGGACGGACGCGACACCGGTGCTGTTCCGCACGATCGACGCCGTCCGGCACAAGAAGCCGGTGGTCGCTCTCGTCATCGGAGGCGAGAACGAGAAGGAGGTCGTCGACCACCTCAGCGGCGACAACCCGTTGCTGGTGCTCGCCGGGACGGGGGGACTCGCGGACCGCATCGCGACGGGTGACCTCACCGGCGACCTGGCGGTGCTCGTGCGCAGCGGCAGGATCTTCGTCGTCCACGTCGACGAGGGTGCCGGCAAGGCGGTCACCGCGCTGGAACGGTTGCTGGGCAAGGAGAAGCCCGTCCGTCCACCGAGGATCTGGCCGCGCCTGCGGTACCGGGCGCCGGAACCGCGCCCGCTCGTGGACCCCGGTTTCGTCGTGGCCTACCCGTTGCTCGCCGACGCGATCCACGACGCCAACCAGGTCGTGGCGCCCGCGTTCCACGAGCTCGACGCGCAGGCCGACGTGGAGCAGAACCGCTACCGGCTGATGGCCGTGCTGGCCATCGCGGGCGGGCTCACCACGACAGTGTTCGCCGCTCTGCAGACGTGGCTCAAGGACACGCCGTGGCCCGGTGTCCTGGTCGTGGCCGGTGGTGCGTTCGCGGCCGCCATCACGATCGTGGCGCGCAAGCGGGAGTCGCTCGACAAGTACCTCGCCGCCCGCTACCGCGCGGAACGCTTGCGGGCGTTGTACTTCGCGCACCTCGCGTCCCCGCCGCCGGGCACCGAGGAGGAACGTCAGGACAAGGTGGCGGACCTGGAGGCCGCGGTCAGCGACCGCAAGCACGAGGTGGTCAGGACATGAGCGACAAGCAGCGCCAGGCCCAGTTCGTCGACGCCTACCTGCGCCACCGCTTCCAGGACCGGCTCGAGCACTTCGAACGCGGCCGCAAGCGCTACTCCTCCGCTCGCACGTGGACGGTCGCGGTGTCCGCGGCCTGCTTCATCGCCGCCGCCGCTGCCGCCGCGGTGGGGATGGCCGACGGGCCGCGCAGGGCGATGTGGGGCTTCGCCGCCACGACCCTGGCCGCGCTGGGCACCGCGATGGCGCTCTACGAGGCCACGTTCGGATTCCGCCGCCTGGCACGGGAGAGCGCGACCACGTCCGTCGCGCTGCAACGTCTCGCGGTGGACGGTCCCACGCCGGACGACGTGGACGACGAACGGCTCGTCGCATTTGTGACCGAAGTGGAGTCCGTGCTGCGGTACGGCAGGTAAAGCGAAATCCTGGCGCCGAATGATCAACTCGGCGCCAGGAAAACGCTTTCGGCGATTGCACGCTGTGTGGACGGCTGATTACGGAAAGCACAAGTTCTGGTGTTTCGGTGGTCCCGTTGTCATGATGGCCTCATCCCCCGATGCGGAAGCAGGCACGACATGACTTGGGCGCGTCCCGCGATCGCCGAGCCGGAAACCGGCACGTTTGCCGAGGCCAAGGCTCTGGAGAAGGAGCACAGCGAGATCCAGAACAGCAAGGCCGCCCGTACCGTGGCCTGTCACGCCACGGACGCGCTCGACTGCGCTGACCTGCTCGAGATGCTCGGGCTCAGCGCGGCGGAGGGCAAGGTGCGGGTGTAGCCCCGCGACTGGATCCACCACTCGGCGACCAGCAGGTTCACCACGAACGACAGCCAGTTCGCGGTGACGAAGACCATCAGCCCGTCCGCTTCGGGCAGCAGGCCGCCGAGCAGCAGGCCCCACAGCCGGCCGGTCACGGCGGCGCCCGTCAGCGCGAACCCGCGGATCATCCAGACGCGGTGCGCGGCGAACCGGCGCCGCCGGGCGGTCCGCAACCCCTGCACGGCGCTGACGAACCACAGCACCGAGAGCACGCTCAACGGCCCGGCCGACGCCAGTCCGGCGAGGGCGAGCTGCGCGCAGACCAGGCCGAGCACCGACGACGGCAGAACGGCGGCGAAGTAGACGCGGCCCATGACCCGGTGCACGCGCGGGTGTTTCGCGCGCAGACCCGGCCAGAACTGCGATACACCCGTGAGGACCGCGACCGTTCCGGTGAAGATGTGCGCGACCAGGAGCCCGTAGTGCACCGGTCCGTGCAGCGGCGGTCTTGCCTGGTCCATGTCCAGTGTGACGTACGCGCTCGCGGCGAAGGCCGTGATGCCCGCGCAGACGAGTCCCGACACCGCCAGCCAGGCGGTGTACCCCCAAGAAGTTCTCATGCACCTCAGCGTGGCTGCTCCGTCACCCGAACGCGGTGGGGAACGCCCCCGAGCGCGCGGTGGGGTGCCCCCTACTGAGATGATGCGCTCATGCGGACGGTGGAGATCTCCGAAGAGCCGATCAGGCTAGGGCAGTTCCTCAAGCTGGCGGCGTTCGCCGAGGACGGCGCGCACGCCAAGGAGCTGATCGAGGACGGGGAAGTCCACGTCAACGGCGCTGTCGAGCTGCGCCGCGGCGCACAGCTGCGCGCGGGCGACGTCGTGGTGGTCGGAACCGACGAGGTCCGCATTTCCGTCCGGCCGTAGCTCATTACTCCGTTCAGCCGCAAGAACATGCAATTTTGCAGACGTTCGGCCTAGTGCCCGGCGGGCTCTCCTGCGCTATTTCGCGCGAGCCATAGACCCCTTTTATGTCCCTTGTGGACATGAGGATTCGTCTTGTGCGCCACCGTTTCCCGGTGGGTGAGACGGGAGTCACGTCCACTATTCGCACCGAGGGCAAACTTTTTTCGCCGTCGTGTAACACCGGTGCCGGACGGGGCGAATCACCGGTTGCGAGCTCCGGTGGCCGAGCCCTTCTGTCGCCCTGCCGGAGATCGGAAATCCAAAGGTCTTCGGGGTGACCTGCGTATGTGCATGTCCGAAATCGCCGCTGAGCCGGGGAGATCAGAACGATGAGTGAGCAGGTCCGCGCGGCCCGTGATGTCGACGGGACGCGCTCCACGCTCAATCCGCTGACCGCACACAGACCTACGCACCCTCCCGTCGCCCGCTGGGAGAGCCGTTACCGCTACGCCGTGATCACGGCCGACGTGCTGACCGTGGTGCTGGTGGTCATCGCCACCGGTGCGGTCATGAGCATGCGTCACGCGGCCTTCGGGCCGCTTTCCCTCGTGCTGCTGGACGTACTCACAGTGGTTCTCGTGGTCGCGTCGCTCGCGATCAACCGCGTGTGGACTCCGGCCGTCCTCGGGCAGGGCGCGGAGGAGTTCCGAAGACTCGGCCGGGGTTTGTTCGGTGCCGTCGTGGCGCTCGGTCTCGGAGCGCTCGCCGTCGACATCCCCGGCGCCCGCTTGTGGGTCTTCGTCGTAGTCCCCGCGATCGCCCTGGTCGCGTTCCCCATGCGCTACCTCCTTCGCCGCCCGCTGCACCGCGGCCGCAGTGAAGGGCGCTTCCTGCTCTCCGTCCTCGCCGCGGGCAACCTGGAGACGGTCGAGGACCTCATCCACCGCACCCGCCGCCTCGCCCACCTGGGCTGGCGCGTGGACGCCGTCTGCACCATCGACGGCCGCGGCCGTGAAGGCACCGTGGTCGAGGACGTGCCCGTCGTCGGCCAGCTGCGCGAGCTCGCCGAGCACGTCCGCCGCGGCGGCTACCGCATCGTCGCCGTCACCCCCGACGCCTACTGGACACCTCGCCGTCTCCAGCAGCTCGCCTGGGCCCTCGAAGGCTCCGGAGCCGAGATGGTCGTCTCGCCCGGCCTCATGGAGGTCGCCGGCCCGCGCCTGCACATGAGCGCCGTGCTCGGCATGCCGCTGCTGCGCGTGAGCGAACCGGCCCTGAGCGGGTTCCGCCGCCTGGTCAAGGAGGCCGTGGACCGCGTCGGCGCCTTCCTCCTGCTGCTCCTGCTGGCCCCGCTGATGTTCGCCGTCGCCGCCTTCGTGATGATCGACAGCCGCGGCCCCGTCTTCTACCGCCAGAAACGGGTCGGCAAGGGCGGCGCGCCGTTCACGATCATCAAGTTCCGCACGATGGTCACCAACGCCGACGCGCTGCGCGCCCGGCTGGCCGAGGCCAACGAGGGGCACGGCCTGCTGTTCAAGGTGAAGAAGGACCCGCGCATCACCAAGGTCGGCTCCTTCCTGCGCCGGTACTCGATCGACGAGCTGCCCCAGCTGTTCAACGTCCTCGCGGGCAGCATGTCGCTCGTCGGACCGCGCCCGCCGCTGCCGGAGGAGACCGCGAGGTACTCCTCCGACGTGCGCCGCCGGCTGCTCGTGAAGCCGGGGCTGACCGGCCTGTGGCAGGTGAGCGGGCGCAGCGACCTGTCGTGGGAGGAGTCGGTGCGGCTCGACCTGCGCTACGTCGAGGACTGGTCGCTCGCGCTCGACCTCGTGATCATGTGGAAGACCTTCCGCGCCGTCTTCGGCGGGCAGGGGGCTTACTGATGGGGACCTCACCTGTGGTTGGAATCGCTGTCATCGGCGCCGGGTACTGGGGCCCGAACCTCGTCCGCAACGCCCAGGCCACGCCGTCGCTGCGGCTGCGGTACCTGTGCGACCTCGACCTCGCCAAGGCCCGCCGCGTGCTGGGGGAGTACTCGACGGTGCGCGCCACGGCGTCGCTGGACGAGGTGCTCGCCGACCCCGAGGTCCACGCGGTCGCCATCGCGACCCCGGCGGCCACGCACCTGCCCGTCGCGCTGGCGGCGCTGGAGGCGGGCAAGCACGTCCTGGTGGAGAAGCCGCTCGCGGCCAACTTCGAGGACGGCCTCAAGCTCGTCGAGACCGCCGACCAGCGCGGCCTCACGCTGATGCTGGACCACACGTTCGCCTACACCTCGGCCGTGCAGCACCTGCGCCAGATCATCCGGGGCGGCGAGATCGGCGACATCCAGTACATCGACTCGGTGCGCATCAACCTCGGGCTGGTGCAGCCGGACGTGGACGTGCTGTGGGACCTCGCCCCGCACGACCTCTCGATCTTCGAGGCGATCCTGCCCGACGACGTGCGCCCGGTGGAGGTCGCCGCCCACGGCTCCGACCCGATCGGCGCGGGCGTCGCCTGCGTCGGCCACCTCACGGTCCGCCTGTCGAACGGCGCCATCACGCACGTGCACGTCAACTGGCTGTCGCCGACCAAGATCCGCACGATGGTCATCGGCGGCTCGCAGCGCACGGTGGTGTGGGACGACAACAACCCGGCGCAGCGACTGTCCATTTACGACCGGGGCGTGGACCGGTCGGTGGAGCAGCAGAAGATCTCCTACCGCACCGGCGACATGGTGGCGCCGGCGCTGGTCGAACGCGAGGCGCTGCGCACGATGATGGCCGAGTTCGCCGCCGCGATCACGGAGAAGCGCCCCCCGCTCACCGACGGCCGCGCGGGTCTGCGCGTGCTGGCGGTGCTGGAGGCCGCGTCGGAGTCGTTGCGCTCCGGCGGCTCGTTCGTTCCCGTTCAACAAGTCGAAAGCAGGGTTTCCTCATGACCGCCCAGAAGGAGCTCGCGCAGCCGATCACCGGGCAGCGTGCTCTCGTCACCGGTGGCGCCGGCACGATCGGCTCCGCGGTGGTGGACCAGCTGGTCGCGGCCGGCGCCGCCGAGGTCGTGGTGCTGGACAACTTCGTGCGCGGCCGCCGGGAGAACCTGGCCGCGGCACTGGAGTCCGGCGTCGTGAAGATCGTCGAAGGCGACATCAACGACAAGGCGCTGGTGCGGGAGCTGACCGAGGGTGTGGACCTCGTCTTCCACCTCGCGGCTATCCGCATCACGCAGTGCGCGGAGGAACCCCGCCTGGCGCTGGAATGCCTGGTCGACGGCACGTTCACCGTGCTGGAGGCCGCCGCTGCCGCCGGGGTGAAGAAGGTGGTCGCGTCGTCGTCGGCGTCGATCTACGGCCTCGCGGAGTCGTTCCCCACCGACGAACGGCACCACCCGTACAACAACGACACCTTCTACGGCGCCGCGAAGGCGTTCAACGAAGGCATGTTGCGCAGCTTCAAGGCCATGTACGACCTGGACTACGTGGCGTTGCGCTACTTCAACGTGTACGGCCCGCGGATGGACGTCCACGGCCTGTACACCGAGGTGCTCATCCGCTGGATGGAGCGCATCGCCGACGGCAAGTCACCGCTGATCTTCGGTGACGGGGCGCAGACGATGGACTTCGTGCACGTGCACGACATCGCCCGCGCGAACATCCTCGCTGCCAAGGCGCCCGTCACGGACACGGTCTACAACATCGCGTCCTCGCAGGAGACCTCGCTCAAGGAGCTCGCGCTCGCGCTGCTCGCCGCGATGGACTCCAACCTGCCGCTGGAACACGGCCGGGAGCGCAAGGTGAACGGCGTGACGCGCCGGCTCGCCGACATCAGCCTCGCGGCCGCCGAGCTCGGGTGGAAGCCCGAGATCGAGATGGACGGCGGGCTGCGCGACCTCGTCGCGTGGTGGCGCGCGGAGAAGACCGCCGCCGAGAAGACCGCCGCCGAGAAGACCGCCGCCGAGAAGACCGCCGCGGAGCAGGGCGCCTGACGTCGGCGGGCGAAGAGCCGCTCCACCCCTGAACCGCGGCCGCGACGCCGCCGATTCCCCCAGATCGGCGGCGTCGCGGCCGCACCTGCACCGCCATCCCCAGCACGCACGTTCGTCCGCGAAGCGAAGAGGTTGAACAGTGATTCCGGTTATGCGGCCGTTCCTCGGCGAAGAAGAGGCACTCGCGGCCGCCGAGGCCGTGCGGTCCGGCTGGGTCGCCCAGGGCCCGCGCGTCCGCGAGTTCGAGGAGTCCTTCGCCGCGTCGGTCGGCGCCCTGCACGGCGTCGCGGTGTCGTCCTGCACCACCGGCCTGCACCTCGCGGTGCACGTCCTCGGCATCGGTCCCGGTGACGAGGTCGTCGTGCCGTCGCTGTCGTTCATCGCCACCGCCAACTCGGTCCGCTACGTCGGCGCGACCCCGGTCTTCGCCGACATCGAGGCCGAGACCGGCAACCTGACCGCGGCCACCGTGGAACCGGTCCTCACCGATCGCACCCGCGCGGTCATGGTCGTGCACCAGGCCGGTGTGCCCGCGGACGTCGACGCCATCAAGGCGCTGTGCGAACCGCGCGGGATCGCGGTCATCGAGGACGCCGCCTGCGCGTCCGGCTCCACCTACAAGGGCAAGCCGGTCGGGGCGGGCGCGCTGCTGGCCGCCTGGTCGTTCCACCCGCGCAAGCTCCTCACCACCGGTGAGGGCGGCATGGTCACCACGGACGACGCCGACTGGGCCGTTCGGCTCAAGCGTCTGCGGGAGCACGGGATGAGCGTCTCCGCGGCGGACCGCCACCACGGCGGGTCGGCGGTGATCGAGCAGTACCTGGAGACGGCGTTCAACTACCGGATGACCGACATCCAGGCCGCCGTCGGTCTCGTGCAGCTGTCCAGAATGGACGCGGTGATCGCCCGTCGCCGTGAGCTGGCCGCGCGTTACCACGAGCTGCTGGACGGCATCGGCGTCAGCGCCGTCACCGATCCCGAGTACGGCACGACGAACTACCAGTCCTTCTGGATCCGGCTGCCGGAGGACGGCCCTGACCAGCTCCAGGTCCTTTCGGGACTCGCCGAACGCGGTGTCAGCGCGCGGCGCGGGATCATGGCCTCGCACCTGGAGCCCGCCTACGACGGACACCCGAGCGCACCGCTTCCGGTGACGGAGGTCTTCACGGCCAGGACCGTGATCCTGCCGCTGTTCCACGAGCTGACGGAGTCCGAACAGGACAAGGTCGTCTCGGCGCTGGCGGACACGCTCCACACATCCTGACTGACCGTCCGTGGTGGAACCATAAAAATTTCGGAAACACCAGCACTTTCTTCCGTTGACACGTAACAGCTTTGACCGGATCGCCGACGTTCGGAGTAGCAGCCCTGTGCTGTCCAGCGTAGTGCGCGGATCACACACGGTAACTCCCGTTCGAGAGGTGAAACCCCATGGTGGCTCAGCAGTCGCGTCTCGTGCGGTTGCTTGTGATCGCGGCCTTAGTCGCATCGACGATCTTCGCGCTCGGCGTCTTCAACGCACCCAACGCCAACGCTGCTCCGTGTGACTTCCCCGTCACCAACAAGGTCGCGTGCGAGAACACCCAGGCCGGTGCCGACAACTGGCAGGCCACCTACCGCGACGACGCGATCCTCGGCTACACCACGGACATCAGCTACAACGTCGGGCAGACCGTCAGCTTCAAGATGCTGACGTCCGCGTCGTCGTACAAGCTCGACATCTACCGGATGGGTTGGTACAACGGCAAAGGTGCCCGCTACATGGGCACCGTCCAGCGCAACACGCCGCAGAACCAGCCGCCGTGCCTGCGTGAGCAGGAGAGCGCCCTCATCGACTGCGGCAACTGGGCGGTCTCGCTCACCTGGACCATCCCGTCCAACGCGGTCTCCGGCATCTACTACGTGCGCATGACGCGCAACGACACCGGCGCCGAGAACGAGATGGCGTTCGTCGTCCGCGACGACAGCTCGACCTCGAAGATCTTCTTCCAGACCTCCGACGCCACCTGGGTCGCCTACAACCGCTACGGCGGCAACAGCCTCTACTTCGGTGACGGCCCCGGCCAGGGCGGCAGCTCGTACAAGGTCAGCTACAACCGCCCGTACACCGGCGGCGACGGCGACGAGAACTTCATCTTCAACGCCGAGTACCCGATGCTGCGGTTCCTGGAGCGCAACGGGTACGACCTGAGCTACACCACCGACGTCGACTCAGCGCGGCGCGGTCACCTGATCAAGAACCACAAGGTCTTCATGGCCGTCGGCCACGACGAGTACTGGTCGAACGAGCAGTGGAACAACGTGATGGCCGCCCGCGACGCGGGCGTGCACATGGCGTTCCTCACCGGCAACGAGATCTTCTGGAAGACCAAGTACGCCAAGAGCATCGACTCGTCCCAAACGGACTGGCGCACCATCGTCTGCTACAAGGAGACGAAGGGCACGCAGAACGACGGCGAGAACACGTGGACCGGCACGTGGCGCGACCCGCGCTACAGCCCGCCGCAGGACGGCGGCAGGCCGGAGAACGCGTTGCTCGGCAACATGTTCACCGTCAACGGCCGGCGTGACGACTCGCTCCAGGTCCCGGCCGCCTACGGCAAGATGCGGCTCTGGCGCAACACGGACCTGCAGAGCATGACCGCGGGCTCCACCTACACGTTCGAGCCCGGCACGCTCGGCTACGAGTGGAACACCGTGTACGACAACGGCTTCCAGCCTGCCGGTGTCGCCCAGATGTCGCGCACCACGGTGCAGCTCGACGGCTACTACGCGCTGAAGAACTACGGCGACGAGTACGGCTCCAGCACCGAGACGCACGCGATCACCTACTACCGCGCCCCGTCCGGCGCGCTGGTGTTCGGCGCGGGCACGGTCCAGTGGGCGTGGGGCGTCGACGACGAGCACGCGTTCCTCACCAACACGCCGACGTCGGACAAGCGGATCAAGCAGGCGACGGTCAACTTCCTCGCGGACATGGGCGTGCAGCCCTACCAGCTGTGGGGACCGGACCAGCTGACGATCTCCGGCGCCATCACCGACACCGCGCCACCGGGCGTGCAGATCACGAACCTGCCGTCGCAGTCGACGGTCGGCCAGCCCTACACCTTCGGCGGCACCGTGATCGACGCTGCGGGCCGCGTGGCGGGCGTCGAGGTCTCCACCGACGGCGGCAACCGCTGGCACTACGCGGACTGGCAGGCCGGTCAGACGACGTGGAGCTACACCTACACGCCGTCGCAGTCCGGCACGGCGCAGCTCAGGGTCCGCGCTGTCGACGACTCGCTGAACCTCTCCTCACCCGTCTCGGCGACCCCGAGCGTCGGCGCCAAGACCTGCCCGTGCGGCATGTTCTCCGGCCTGGAGGTCCCGAAGGTCACCTCCGCGGACGACAGCTCGCAACTGGAGCTCGGCGCGAAGTGGCGGGCCGCCACCGACGGCTACGTCCGGGGCGTCAAGTTCTACAAGGGCACGGGCAACACCGGCACGCACACCGGATCGCTGTGGTCGGCCAACGGTGACCTGCTCGCCACCGGTACGTTCACCAACGAGACCGCGACCGGCTGGCAGACGCTGCTGTTCCCGGTGCCGGTCCCGGTGCAGGGCAACACGACCTACATCGTCTCGTACTTCACGCCGACCGGTCACTTCGCGTACGACTCCGGCGGGTTCTACCAGCAGCAGGCGTACATGCAGCCGATCACCGGGCTGATGTCCGGTGTGGACGGGCCGAACGGCGTGTTCCGCTTCGGCGCGGGCTTCCCGAACAGCACGTTCGACCACACGAACTACTGGGTCGACGTGGTGTGGGCACCGGACCCCGGTCCCGACACCCGCGCCCCGCTGCAGACGGAGAAGTCCCCGGTGGCCGACGCCGGTTCCGTCGCCCTCACCGCCGCGGTGTCCGGCACGTTCGACGAGAACGTGACGCTCAGCTCGGCGCAGGTCACCGTCACCGGCCCGAACGGCGCGGTCACCGGAACCAAGTCGATCTCCAACGACGCCCGCACGATCACGTTCACGCCGTCCGCGCCACTGGCGGCGGCCACGGCCTACACGGTGACCATGAGGGCGGCCGACACGGCGGGCAACCTGTCCGCGCAGACGAGCTGGACGTTCACGACCGGCTCGCCCAGGCCGGCGGCCTGCCCGTGCACGATCTGGGACGACTTCGCTTCCCCCGCGGTCGTCGACGCGGGCGACGCGAACCCGGTCGAGGTCGGCACGAAGGTCCGCTTCGACGGCAAGGGCGAGGTCCTCGGCGTCCGCTTCTACAAGGGCACCGGCAACACCGGCACGCACACCGGTTCACTGTGGACGGCCAACGGCCTGCTCCTCGCGACCGGCACGTTCTCCGGTGAGACGACGTCCGGCTGGCAGAAGCTGATGTTCAACCAGCCGGTCCAGGTGCAGGCGAACACGACCTACGTCGTGTCGTACTACGCACCGAACGGCCGTTACTCCGTCAGTTCCGGCTTCTTCAACGGCCAGGGCGCGGACTACAAGTCGCTGCACGCCCTGCCCAACGGCACGGATGGCGCGAACGGCGTCTACAAGTACGCGAGTGGTGGCGGGTTCCCGGACTCGTCGTACAACGCCACGAACTACTGGGTCGACGTCATCTACCGCAACGGCCTCAACGGTGACACCACGCCGCCGACGATCACGAACCGCACTCCGGCCGTGAACGCGACGAACGTGGGCTTGCAGAGCGCTCTCACCGTGACGTTCAGCGAACCGGTCGACCCCGCGTCGGCGCAGATCTGGCTGCTGGACCCGAAGGGCGCCAAGCTGACCGGCTCGGTGTCGCTGTCCGGCGACCAGAAGACGGTGACCTGGACGCCGTCCGGCAAGCTCGTGTCCGGCACGCAGTACAAGGCGCACGTCGGCATCGCGGACGCCAACGGCATCGCCATGCCGGAGGCCGCGGAGTGGACGTTCACGACGACGACCACGCCGACCTGCCCGTGCTCGATGTTCAGCACGGCGACGACACCGGACGTGCAGGCCGCCGACGACTCCGGCGCGTACGAGCTGGGTGTGCGGTTCAGCCCGACCCAGTCCGGCCAGATCACCGGCGTCCGCTTCTACAAGGGCGCGGGCAACACCGGCACGCACACCGGCTCGCTGTGGAACGCGAGCGGCACGCGCCTGGCCACCGGCACGTTCTCCAACGAGACCGCGACCGGCTGGCAGACGCTGACGTTCTCGCAACCGGTGATCGTCAGCGCGGGGCAGACCTACACCGCCTCGTACACGACCACCACCGGCCACTACGCGGTCAACAGCGGCTACTTCGGCACCGGACCGGTGAACTCCGGCCCGCTGACCGGGTTGCAGGAGCAGAACGGCGTCTTCACGGCAGGCAGCGGGTTCCCGACGATGACCTACGGCTCCAGCAACTACTGGGTCGACGTCGTCTACCAGCCCAATGCCGACAACGACGCCCCGGTGCTGCAAAGCCGCACCCCGCTGCCGGGCGCGTCCGAGGTGGAGCTGACGTCGACCGTCACCGCGTCGTTCGACGAGCCCGTCGACCTGACCGGCGCGCAGTTCACCGTCACCGACCCCGGTGGCGCGAAGATCGCCGGCACGCTGTCGCTCTCACCGGACTCGCGGATGGTCACGTTCACCCCGGCAGCGAGGTTCGCGGCGTCCACTGTGTACTCGGTGAGCGTCAGGATGGCGGACACGTTCGGCAACATGATGGCGAGCCCGCAGACGTGGTCGTTCACGTCGGCGACGACGCAGACGTGCCCGTGCTCGCTGTTCAGCGGCGCGACGGTGCCGACGGAGACCTCCTCCGACGACACCAGCCCGTACGAGCTGGGCGTGAAGTTCACCTCCGGCACCAACGGCCAGATCACCGGGGTGAAGTTCTACAAGGGCGCCGCCAACACCGGCACCCACACCGGGTCGCTCTGGACCGAGGACGGGCAGCGCCTCGCGACCGGCACGTTCACCAACGAGACGGAGACGGGCTGGCAGACGCTCGTGTTCGACCAGCCGGTGCAGATCACGGCCGGGACCACGTACGTGGCCTCGTACACGACCACCGTGGGCCGTTACGCCGTCACGCCGGGATACTTCGGTTCGGTGACCTCGCCGCCGCTGGCAGCCACTGCCTCGGCCGGTGTGTTCACGGCCGGCTCCGGGTTCCCGGCGTCGAGCTACGGCGGCTCCAACTACTGGGTGGACGTGGTCTTCGAGTGACCAGACCGTTGCTGCTGATCGGAGCAGGTGGACTCGCCCGCGAGGTGCTCGCGGCGGTCCGCCTCCTCCCGGACGTCTGGAACCCCGTCGGGGCGCTGGACGACTCCGCCGCCCTGCACGGCACCCTGGTCGACGGGGTGCCCGTGCTGGGCGGGCTCGACCGCATCGGTGACCACCCGGACGCGGCCGTCGTGGCGTGCATCGCCAACGCGCGGCGGCCGTTGTCCCGGCTCAACCTGGTGTCCACACTGGACCTGCCGGACGAACGATGGGCGACCGTCGTGCACCCGGCGGCCGTCACGTCCGGCGCTTCCCTGGGCGCCGGAACGGTTCTGCTCGCGGGGGTCGTGATCACGACCCCCCTTTCTGTCGGCCGGCACGTCGTGGCGATGCCGCACGTGCTGATCACCCACGACGACGAGGTGTCGGACGGCGTCACGTTCGCCGGCCGCGCCTCGCTCGGCGGGGGAGTGTTCGTGGGGGAGTCCGCGTACCTGGGACAGGGATCGATGGTGCGCGAGGGAGTGAGGATCGGCGCCGGTGCCGTGGTCGGCATGGGCGCCGTCGTCCTGCGGGACGTGCCCGCGGGTCAGACGTGGGCCGGTGTCCCGGCCCGCCCGTTGCTTGGGGAGAGCGCGTGATCGAGATTCCGCTGGTGGACCTGCGAGCCCAGCACGAGCAGGTCGCCGACGAGGTGGCCGACGGCTGGGCGGAGGTGCTCAAGACGACGGCCTTCATCAACGGCCCGCAGGTCGCCAGGTTCGAGTCGGAGTTCGCCGCCTACCAGGAGGTCCCGCACGCCATCGGCGTCGCCAACGGCACCGACGCCATCGAGCTGGCGCTGCGCGCACTGGGGGTCGGCCACGGCGACGAGGTCGTCCTGCCCGCCAACACGTTCATCGCCACGGCCGAGGCCGTCGCCCGCTGCGGCGCGACCCCCGTGCTCGTGGACTGCACAGATGACACGCTCCTGATCGACGTCACCCAAGTGTCCTCTGTGGTCACTTCGCGGACGAAGGCCGTGGTGCCCGTGCACCTCTACGGCCAGGCCGCCCCGGTCGAGCTGCTGCCGCACGGCCTGCCGGTCGTCGAGGACGCCGCCCAGGCCCAGGGCGCCCGCCGCAACGGCGTCGCCGTCGGCGGCCTCGGCGTGGCCGCCGCGACCTCGTTCTACCCCGGCAAGAACCTCGGTGCGTACGGCGACGGCGGCGCCGTCCTGACGACGTCCGACGCCGTCAACGAGTCCGTCCGCCTGCTGCGCGAACACGGCTCGCCGCGCAAGTACGAGCACCCGGTCCTCGGCTTCAACAGCCGCCTCGACACGCTGCAAGCCGTTGTCCTGTCAGCGAAGCTGCGCCGCCTGGAGGGCTGGAACCAGGCCCGCCGCGCCGCCGCCCAGCGCTACACGGACATGCTGGCCTCCGTCGAACGCGTCCGCACCCCTGTCGTCATGGACGGCAACCTGCCCGTCTGGCACCTCTACGTCGTGCGCGTCCCCGACCGCGACCGCGTCCTGTCCGCCCTGCACGCCGCAGGCATCGGCGCGGGCATCCACTACCCGACCCCGCTGCACAAGACGGGCGCCTTCGCGCACCTGTCCGGCTCGTTCCCCGTCGCCGAGCAGTCGGCCGCGGAACTGCTGTCGCTGCCGCTGTTCCCGGAGATCACCGAGGCACAGCAGACCCGCGTGGTCGAGGCACTGACGGAGGCCCTGCGATGACCGGTGTCCGCGTGCACCCGAAGGGCCTGTGCGAGTCCGACGACGTCGGCGACGGCACGCGCGTCTGGGCGTTCGCCCACGTCCTGCCCGGCGCGCGCATCGGCCGCGACTGCAACATCTGCGACGGCGCGTTCGTCGAGTCGCGGGCGGTGCTGGGCAACAACGTCACGGTCAAGAACGGCACACTCGTCTTCGACGGCGTCACGTGCGAGGACGACGTCTTCCTCGGCCCGAACGTGCTCTTCACCAACGACCTCCGCCCTCGCGCCCACGTCAAGAAGTCCGGCGACGCTCTGGAAACCACCCTGGTCCGCCGTGGCGCCACCCTCGGCGCGGGCACGGTCGTCGTGTGCGGCACCGAGATCGGCGAACACGCCTTCGCCGCGGCCGGCTCGGTCATCACGCGCTCGGTGCCCGCCCACGCTTTCGTCGCGGGGAACCCGGCCGTCGTGAAGGGCTGGGTCTGCGCGTGCGGCGTCCGTCTGTCCGACGACCTCGCGTGCCCCGAGTGCGCCACGCGGCACGAGGAGACACCGGACGGCCTGAAAGCAGTGTGAGGTTCCGTCCGTCCGCTGGCCGACCTACACGCCCAGGTGTCATCCACCCAGGTGAGCCCAATGCCTCCGCGTGCCCGGCTTTCGGTACGCGGGAGCCCCGCGTACCAACAGAGGCCACGCGGGGCCCCCGCGTGACATGAGGGGAACACGAAAGTGGGGCGTTCGTGGAACCGGGGGTCACGGACAGCTCTGCTGGTGACGTGATGATCGAAACCGCGGACGCACCGCCGGAGATCGCAGTAAGGTCCCGGCGGTGCATCTACTGACCCCCTCACAACAGGACCGGATGCGGCACCTCGCCCGGCGCAGCCCTGCGTTCATCGGCATGCGGATCGTCGTCCACGAGGACCACGTCGAGGTGACGCAGCCCGAGTCGTTGGAGCTCGGGTTCGAGACGCTGTCGGCGACCCTCGCCCGCACCCCCGCCGAGGACTGGCCGGACCTCGTCGACGACCACTTCCGCCGCGTGCTCACCCTCGCGACCACCGACACCTCCGACCTCGAAGGTCCCACCGAGTCCGTGCTGCAACACACCTACGTGCGGCTCGCCACCACCGACAGCGGGGTGGCGGAGGTGGCGTCCTACGCCGAGGAGATCGTGCCCGGCCTGCTGTGGACGCTCGCCTTCGACCGGCCGGAGTCCATCTCCGTCATGAAGGACGAGGACGTGCGGCGGCACGGCTTCGAGGAGCTCTGGAACGCCGGCCTGCGGAACCTCTCGCAGGAGCTGCCGGACCGGTTCATGGAGGCGGGCGGCGTCCACTACCTGCAAGGCTCGGACTACGTCGGTTCGCTCGCCCTGATCCTCCCGTGGGTCGTCGAGACCGTGACCGGACTGACCGAGATGCCGCACGGCGCACTCGTCGCGATGCCCGCGCGTGACCAGTTCCTCTTCTACGTCATCGGGAACGAAGGCACCGAGGGCGTGCTGGCGGCGATGGAGGAGATCGGACGTCTCGCCGCCGAGTGCTACTCGGAGAGCGCCTACCAGCTCAGCTCGCGGGTGTACTGGTGGAGCGCGTCCAACGGTTTCGAAACCGTGGGGCACCACAACGGAACCGGCATGACCACCTACTACTCGGACGACTTCGAGAACGTGCTCTTCGACGTCGGCGTGCGGTTCGGCTGACTTCGGCGAAATCGCGGACGCGCCGCCGGAGACGTCAGTAAGGTCCCGGCGGTGCATTTACTGACCCCCTCACAACAGGAACGGATGCGGCACCTCGTCCAGCACAGCCCCGCGTTCGAGGACATGCAGATCGTGGTCCACCAGGACCACGTCGAGGTCACCCATCCCGAGCAGTGGGAGTTCGGCTTCGAGTCGCTGGCCCGCAAACTCGCCGGCAGTCCGGACGAGGAGTGGCCGGATCTCATCGAGGACCACTTCATCGTCCTCATCGCCTTCGCGGAACCCGACCCCGCCGAGCTCTCCAACCTCGCCGACCTCCAGGGCCCGACCGAGGACGTGCTCCCGCGCACCTACGTGCGGCTCGCCGCCGCGGACAGCGGGGTGGCGGAGAAGGCGGGCTACGCCGAGGTGGTCGCACCCGGCCTGCTGTGGGCGTTCGCGTTCGACGGGCCCGAGTACATCTCCGTCATGACGGACAAGCACGTGCGGCAGCACGGTTTCGAGCAGCTCTGGAACGCCGGCCTGGAGAACCTCTCGCGGGAGCTGCCCGAGGACTTCATGGAGGTCGAGGGCGTTTACTTCGGGCACGGCTCGGTCTACGTCGGCTCCCTCCCGGTGATCCTCCCGTGGGTCATCGAGACAGTGACCGGAGCCGCCGTCGAGCCGCACGGCGCGCTCGTCTCCATGCCCGCGCGCAACCAGTTCTTCTTCTACGCCATCCGGAGCTCGAACGCCGCGGGCGTGGATTCGGCGGTGCACGAGATGGCACTCCTCAGCGGCGCCAACTACGAGGACAGCGGCGAGGAGCGCCAGCTCAGCCCGCTGGTGTACTGGTGGAGCGAGGCGACCGGTTTCCAAGCGGTCGCGCACCACGACGAAACGGGCGCTCACCGCTACTTCCCGGACGAACTCCAGAAGGTGCTCTCCGACCTCGGCGTGCCGCAGACCTGACCACCCGATCAGGTGCCGCTACCCCGCTCGCCGTGCCGCACGCGGGGTCTCCGCGTACGCGTGATTAGTACGCGGGGACCCCGCGTACTCAGCGGCACCGGACGTTTTCGCCCGAACGAGTAATCGGTTGGAGCCGCTTCAACACCTACCGTCGCGGAGATGACCGCGATCATCTCCACCGCGTACAGCAGGGACCTGGGCGACGAGCTGCGCAGGCTGCGCGAGACCTGCACGAGGCTGGGCGGCCGTGCGATGGCCGCCCAGCTCGGCTGGGACCCCAGCAAGGTGTCGAACATCGAGAACGGCAAGGCCCGCGCCTCCGAGATCGACCTCGCCCAGTACCTCGCGACGTGCGGCAAGGACCTGGACTACTTGCAAGAGTTCAGCAGCCGCTACCGCCACGCCTTCGAGCCGTACATCGTGCTGGTCAACGACAACCTCCGCACGATCACGATGGCTGAGTCGACGGCCACGAAGATCACCTCGTACGACGTCCTGACCGTGCACGGGTTGGTGCAGACGCGGTCTTATACGCGTGCGTTGTTCAGGGAAGCTGGACGCGTCTCTGAAGATGACATCGATGAGTACGTCGAGCTGCGGATGGGACGGCAGACGATCTGGCGGCGCGTTCACCGCCCGCAGTGCACCTTCTACCTGCACGAGTTGGCTCTGCGCGTGCACCCAGGCGATGACGTGGTGATGTGGGAGCAGTGCCGCCGTCTTTTGCATCGCTCACACGTCCTGCGAATCGTGCCTGCTGATGCCAACGGCGTGGCCATGCGGTCGAAGTGCACGCTGTTCGAGTTCGACAAGGCGGCGCCGGTCGCCTACTGCGAGTCCGACCTGGCCAAAGTCTTCGCTCAGGACAGCGCGGCGATCGCCGACAGCCGGAAGCAGTTCGAGCGGTTGGATGCAGTGGCCTTGGACGAGGAACGATCTCGGAGCATGCTGATGGGGTACGTCAGCCGACTTCGAGGGGACCAGGATGAGTCGCACGTGGCGCAAGAGCAGCTATAGCGATGGTGACGGCAACGGCGAGTGCGTTGAGGTGTCGCTGACCCGCGACGCTCTCGTCCGTGACTCCAAGAACCCGTCCGGCGAGGTCCTGGCCTTCTCCACCCCCGCGTGGCAGCGGCTGATCACCTGGCTGAGTTGACCAATGGCCAGCCGACCCGAGGAGACCAGGATGAACCGGACGTGGCGGAAGAGCAGCTACAGCGGTGGCACGACCGACAGCGACTGCGTCGAGGTGTCGCTGACCCGCGACGCTCTCGTCCGTGACTCCAAGAACCCGTCCGGCGAGGTCCTGGCCTTCTCCACTCCCGCGTGGCGGCAGCTGATCACCTGGCTGAGCTGACCAGCTGCCTGGCCTCCTGCCGCGCTATCCGCAGCAACGCCCCCGACACCCCCAGCAGCAGGAACGCCATCCCCGTGGCGACGCTGAAGCTCAGCAGGTCGAACGTGGCCGCGCCGAGTGCCGACGTCAGCATCGCGCCGACCAGGCACACCGCGATGCCGCGCACGTTCTCGTCCTTGGACAGCGACCGGGCCCGCAGCGCGGCGAAGATGCCGCCGAGGAACAGCAGCACGAAGGCGAGAAGGCCCAGGTAGCCGTTCTCGATCATCGTGAGCAGGTACTGGTTGTCGAGGATCGTGTACTTGGACGGCAGGAACGTGCCGAAACCGCGGCCCAGCCACGGGTGTTTGGCGATCTCGATCCACGCGCCGTCGTAGTCCTTGGTGCGGCCCTGGAACGACGGGTCGTCCTCGATGTTGGAGAACATCGACGTCACCGTGCCGAACAGGCCCGGCACGACGGCCGAGGCGCCGCCCAGGAACACCGCGCCCACGCCGAGCAGCGGCAGGCCGCGGCGGCGGGGGAGCAGGAGGCCCAGGACGATGCCCGTGATCACCAGGCCGAGGATCGCCGTGCGGGACAGCGAGAGGATCGACATCAGGCTGAGCAGCGACAGCGCCGCCCACCAGCGGCCGGCCGGTTCGCCGCGGTCGCGGGCCTGGAAGACGAAGTGCGCGGCGAACGGGACGCCCAAGACGCAGACCAGGCCGAACTCGATGGGGTGGTTCACCGTGCCCGCCGGGCGGAAGAAGATCGACCGGGACTCCAGCGCCGAGTAGCCGTTGTCCTGCACGCGCAGGCCGGGCAGCGTCACGTAGGACGCCAGGTCCAGGCCGAGGCCGAACTGGATCAGGCCGATGAACGCGCCGAACGTCAGGCAGCCCACCATGATCTTGAGCACGCGGCTCAGGCGGTCGGTGGTGCGGACCGCGTCGATCACGAACACCGCCAGCGCCGACATCGCCACGACCCTGATCAGGGCGGAGTCGGACACCGACAGCTCGTCGGCGGGCAGGTAGCGGCGGGTCGCCAGGGCGTACGTGCACAGGTGCAGCAGCACGTAGACGGCGAACAGCGTGCGGACGGTGTTGCGGCCCTTGGCGAGGCCGAGGTTGTCGACGAGGTGCGCGGCGAACCACAGCACCGCCAGGCACAGGGCCACGAACAGCGCGGGTGGCAGCGTGATCGGGACGAACGCGATGGTGAACCGGGCGGGGACGACGAGCAGCGCCAGCACGTAGAAGATCACGAGCGTGGCGCCGTCGGCGCGCTGCTGGGTCAGTCGTCTTTCGTCGGCCATGCCGGGTTCGGCTTGGGTGCGGGGATGATGACCGTCTTCTGGTGGGCGTTCGGGACGCCGCCCTGCGGGCGCGGGGGCTGGCCGTTGCCGTTGCCGCCGGGGACGGGCCGCGACGGCGGGGCGTGCGAGGGCGGGGGCGGCGGCGGAGCGTCCTTCTCGGACGGTGGGGCCGCGCCGGACTCCTTCTCCTTGCGCCGCTTCAGCTTGGTCAGGACGGAGTCGGCGGCGAACGTCGAGGCGAGCGTCAGCAGCAGCAGCACGACGGTCGCCGCGCCGACGTACCGGACCTTGCCGCCGATCTTGGCCGACGCCGTCGTGGGCTTCACCAGGACCTGCGCGGTGATGAACGTCTGCTCGGGCGCGTTCAGCGCCTTCTGCTGCGCGGCCAGCTCGTTCACGGTCTTCTCGAGCACCTTGCCGACGAGGCCCTCCGCCTCCTCGGCCGAGTCGGCCTCGCTCGTCACGAAGAGCAACGGGCCGCCCACCGGGCCGGTGTTCGCGGTGTAGGTCGACGTCGAGTCCTCGCCCGCCAGCTCCTCCGCCGTCTTCGGGTCGCCGAGGATCTGGGTGAGGATCTGCGCGGTGGTGGTGAGGCTGCCGTCGAACTGCAGCAGCGGGTTGACCTTCACCACGTCCTCGGGCTTGGTCTTCTCCGAGTAGCGGCCACCGGCCGCGGGGGAGGTGAGGACCAGCACGCCGCTCGACTCGTACCGCGTCGGCACGCTGACGTAGACGAACAGGGCGAGGACACCGGTGAGCAGCACTGCGGGCAGGGCGATGTACCACCGCCGCCGCAGCACTCGTACGGTTCCCCAGAAGTCCATCAACATCCCCGATCCGCGGCTCGGTCTTGCGAACGAGATGTTCGCAGGCTATCGCCCACCAGGAAAATCGGGGTGAGCTGCCGATTGTTACAGCCGGTAGCGCGGCGGCGATGAAGGAGGGGAATCCAGGAGGCAGAATGCGTGTGCGACGACTGGCCGTGGCTGGTGCGGCCATTCTCGTGGTCATCGGCGGAACGGCGGCGTACGTCGTCACGGCCGCCACCGACGCGAAGCAACCGGCTTCCGCCGACGCGGAGCCCGTGGCCGAGGCCAGGGCCGGTGACCTGCTGTTCGTCGACCTCGCGGGCGGCCAGCACCGGGTCGAGAAGCTGGCGGGCGGCACGCGCAGCCCGACCGACATCGCCTGCCAGCGCTTCTTCGCCGCCGCGGGCACGAGCGTCTGCCTCAAGCTGTCCGGCCCCGGCCCGTCCTACGCCGCCGAGGTGAGCCGCGACGGCAAGCCGTTCCGGACCGTGCCGCTGCCCGGCATCCCGAGCCGCGCGAAGGTCTCGGTGACCGGGAACCTGGTGACGTGGACCAGTTTCGTGAGCGGCGACTCGTACGCGGTGCCCGGCGGGTTCTCCACCAGGACGGGGTACCTCGACCTGCGCACCGGTGCGACGGAGGAGTCGATCGAGCACTTCACGGCCACTGTGGAGGGTTCCGTGCTCACCGCGAGTGACGTCAACTACTGGGGCCTGACCGTCGCCTCCGACGACCGGACCTTCTACGCGACGATCGCGAGCGGCGGGTTCACCTGGCTCGTGAAGGGCGACCTGGAGACGAAGTCCGTGACGTCGCTGCGCCGCGACGCCGAGTGCCCCTCGCTTTCCCCGGACGGCACCAAGATCGCCTACAAGAAGCGCATCGGCCGTCTCGGCCCGTGGGACCTCGCTGTGCTCGACCTCACCACGAACGAGGAGAAGCGGCTGCCGGGCACCGCGGGCATCGACGACCAGACGACGTGGCTCAGCGACACCGAGGTGGCGTTCGCCGCCGTGCCGAAGGACGCGAGGCTGCCCGCCGTTCACGTCGCCCCCGCCGACGGCTCGGAGCCCGCACGGGTGCTGATCCCGGACGCCACCTCGCCGTCGCCCGTCACGTAGCCAGCTCGCGGCCGAGCACCTTCTCCAGCTCGAGTCCCGCCGCATCCCAGGACCGTCCCTCCACACTGGACGCGGCCGCGCGTGCGGTCGCGTCGAAGTCCGGCGATGTGACCACTTCGGACAGCGCACGCGCCAGCGAGTGCGGGGTCGGTGCCGCGTACCGGACGTGGTCGTTGTCCAGTACTACGCGGTTGAAGTGCGCGTCGTTCACCACGGGGATGCATCCGGCGGCGAGCATCTCGTGCGGCACCAGGGAGACGTTCGTCATCGACAGCGACAGACCGGCGAAGCAGCGGTTGTAGATGTCGTTGAGGTCGTCGGGCGTGACCAGGCCGTGGTCGACGAACTGGGGGCCGAGCTGCCCGATCTTCTCGCCGTAGACGTGGATCTTGAGGTCCGGGTGCCGCTCGGCGAACAGCTCCAGCGCGAGCAGGCCCAGCTCGAACGCGCGCCGCGGGGCCTTGCGCCGGGCGTAGAAGACGATGCCGTCGCGCTTCTCGCCGCGCAGCGAGTACCGGTCCGCGTCACAGCCGAAGTCGAAGTGGTCGGCGGGCATGCCGTGCTCGTCGAGGACCTTGTCGGCGAGGAACCGCCCGGCGGTGAAGCCGTGCATGCCCATCCGGTAGGTGTTCTCCGCGAGCGTGTAGAGGCCGCCCTGCGGGTAGAACCACGGCTCGTAGTCCTGCACGAGGTAGAACCTCTTGCCCTGGCAAGGGTCGTTGAACGCCGGGTAGGCGGTGATCCACGCCGTCGCGAACACCGCGTGCGCGTCCGCCATGCCGTCGGTCACGTCGTGGATCGTGCCCCGGAAGAAGGGGAACGCCTCGCGGATGCGGGGTTCGAGGTCGGCGGCGGTGTTGCCGAACGTGTCGTACAGGTACAGCTGGCACGTGTGACCGGCCGACTCCAGGTGCCGGATCAGCCGGAACATCGTGGTGTGGCCGCCGGAGCCCTTGGACGGGGGAGTGGTGACCCAGTTGACGGTCAGCCTGCCGTCCGGAGGGATCGGCGGCACGACGACAGGCCGGTGCGCCTCGACGTCGGCCTTGCGGACGTCCTCCAGCCGCACCGGCAGGTCCTCGCCCTCGACGCCGAGACGGCGGGACGCGGCGCTGACGAGGCGGGCGCCCAGCTGCTTCGCCCCCTGCTCGCGGACGATCTTCGTGACCTGTCTCAGCCGTCTCACGCGGTGGCCCTCTTCTTCAGAACGGCAAGGACTTCGTGTCGCAGCGGGAACACCACGAGCGCGTAGGCGAGGCACGCCAGCACACCGCCCACGAGGATCTGCAGCAGCTCGCTGTCGATCACCGAACGGACGCCCAGCACCACGGCGACCATCAGCACACCGCCGAGGAACGGCCGCAGCAGCCGCGCGCCGAGAGCCCCGGCGCGGATGCCGTAGGGCCGGAACGTGACCAGGTACGCGGGCGTGATGACCAGCACGGCGACGATCACGTGGGCCGCCGCGACGCCGCGGATGCCGTCGAGGTGCGCCCCGAGCGCCAGCAGCGGCACCAGCGCGCCGAGCCAGACGAGGTGGATCCACAGGATCGCCCGCGACCGGCCCGCGGACGCCAGGAAGTCGTACCCCAGCTCCAGCGCCACCCGCACCGCGCCGAGCAGCACCAGCAACGCCAGTGCGGCCGCCGCGGGGGCCCAGCGTTCGCCGTAGACGACGCGGATGAGCGGTTCGGCCAGTGCCGCCAGCAGCACGCACGCGGGCACCGTGACGAGCGCCAGGAGGCCCAGCGCGCGCCCGAACGACCGCTGGAACAGCTCGGGGTCCTCGCGGACCTTCGAGAACGCGGCCAGCGACACGCTGCGCACCGGCGCCGAGAACGCCGCGACCGGCCAGCTGGCCAGGTTGAACGCCAGCAGGTAGAAGCCCAGCGGCACGGTGCCGAGCAGCGCGCCGACCACGATGTAGTCGACGTTCATCACACCGAAGATCAGCAGGCTGGACCCGGCGAGCGGCAGCCCGAACGCGAGCAGCTCCTTGGCCTGCGTGGGATTCCAGCCCGGCCGGAACCGGTCCTTCGTGAGCCAGAACATGATCACGGCGGCCGACAGGTTCTGCGCGATCCGCTGCCACGCGAGGCTCCACGCACCGAACCCCATCAGCGCGAGCACCACCGCGACCGCCGTACCGGCCACGAACGCGGCGGTGTCGGCGTAGAACTTGTGGTCCTGCCGGAAGTTGCGCTGCATCATCGCCCCCGGCACGGCGGACGCGCCGGCGATGACGAGGGCGATCGACATGAGCTGGATGACGCCGGTGGCCTCCGGCGCGTCCATCGCGTTCGAGAACCAGGGCGCGCCGACCACGCAGATCAGCGCGAGGATCGTGCCGGACGCCAGCGACAGCGTCGTGACGGTCGGCGCCATCTCCTCGACCGGGTCGTTGGTGCGCACGAGGGCGGCGCTCACACCCAGTTCGGACACGCTCAGCACGATGTTGAGCACGACGAGTGCGACGGCGAACACACCGAACTGCTCGGGTGCGATCAGCCGGGCCAGCAGGATGCTGATGCCGACGGCGGCGAGGCGTTGCAACAGGGAGTTGATCGCGCTCCAGCGGATGGCCGAGGAGACGCGGCCTTCGAGCTGGGCGGTGTTGCCCGCGCCGGTGTCCTTCGAGCCGGGTTCCTGGTCGATGGCGCTCACCACTCGCCCCGCCACTTCCACCGCTGGGTCCCGACCCACAGCTTCGCCCGCTTGTAGGCGTGGGGAGCAAGGAAGAGCTGGGTGCGGCTCAGCAGCCGCGGGTTGAACCGCTGCCTGCGCAGCAGGGCCCGGTACTCCGGCAGCTCCTCCAGCGCCGGGTACGTCTCCCGCGCGAAGTCGAGCAGCTCCTTCTCGGTGCCGTCGAGCTGGTCGCGGTCGTGCAGCCGCACCGCCCGCCACAGCGCGTCACCGGCGATGGCCTTGCGCGCCAACGGCTTCAACCGCCGCGGCAGGCCCGGGTTCTGCTCCAGCACGAGGTCGAACACGTCACGCCGCTGCTCCAGGTCGGCGAACACCGACTTGAACGTCGTGCGCATCATGGAGTTCTCGTGCACCCGGTAGTACGCGGCCGGCTTGCCGCTGACGTACCCGATGTCCGACACGGCCGCGATGCGCAGCCACATCTCCAGGTCACCCGCGTGCGGCAGGTCGGCGCGGTAGCCGCCCACCTTCTGCTGGACCTTCGTCCGCACGACGACCTCCGGCGAGGAGATCACGTTGCGGCTGCTGCGGAACCGGTTCTCGATCCACTGCTCGCCGCGCCAGACCTTGGTCGTCGTGGGTAACTGCGTCACCTTGGGCAACGCGTTGTGGTCGCTGTAGTACACGACGCGCCCGTAGACCATGCCCACGTCCGGGTTCTGCTCGAAGACCGCGGCGGCGCGCTGCAACGCTCCCGGCGCCAGCAGGTCGTCGGCGGACAGCAGCACCGTGTAGTCGGCGCTCGCCCAGTCGAGCAGGCCCTCGTTGTAGGTGGCGATGTGCCCCTTGTTCACCTCGTGCCGGTAGCCCTCGACGCGTTTGTCGGCGGCCATCAGCTCGGCCATCACCTCGGGCGTGTTGTCCGACGACGTGTCGTCGATCACAAGCACCCGCACGTCCACGCCGGGCTGGTCCAGCACGCTGCGGACGCACGACGGCAGGAAATGGGCGTAGTTGTAACAGGGGATCACGACGTCCACTGTGGGAAGCGTTGGCACACCCTGGGTATCGGTATCGGCTCCGATCCGTTAGCGCGCAACGTTCGGGTCCCATCAAGCGATGTAAGGGCGTGCATCGAAGTCCAAGTCCGCGATAGTCGGGCCTGACGCGGCCCCTGGGGGCGCGGCCGGACGACCCACATACAACACCGGTATGCGGGTCGTCCGGCCGCACCGCCAGGAACCACCTCAGGCGCGACTCTCATCGAACAGGACTCCGATACACGCCCTTGTGCCCGGAGAAGGGGAGTCATGGCCGACCACGTCATCCTGACGCGCTTCAACCTGCCGTCCAAAGGTGCCGAGAGCTACATCCGGGCGAAGGAGGGGTGGCTGACCGAACGCGTCGCCCTGTTCGAACGCTACTGCCTGCCATCGGTGCTGGCGCAGACCGACAAACGGACGCGGTGGCTCATCTACTTCGACCCCGAGTCACCGCAATGGCTCAAGGACCGGATCGCCTCACACGGTGACGCTTACACGCCCGTGTACCGCGCGGAGGTCTCGCGGCAGGAGCTTCGTTCCGACATCCGGTCGCTGTTCTCCGCCACCGGCTCCGAGCTCATCACCACGAACCTCGACAACGACGACGGTCTCGCCGTCGATTTCGTCGAACGCCTCTGCGCCGCGCCCCGGCCCACGACGACCGCCGCGTACTACCTGGTGAACGGCCTGATCAAGTCGCCGGGCGGCCTGTACCACCGGGTCGACCGGCACAACGCGTTCGTGTCGGTCCGCGAGTCGTGGGAAGAGCCCGTGACGTGCTGGGCGCACTGGCACAACCAGATGCACCTGCACTTCCCCGTGGTGGAGCTGGGTGGCGCACCCGCGTGGCTCCAGGTGGTGCACGGCAACAACGTGTCCAACCGCACACGCGGCCGGCTCGTGTCGCCCGAGCCGTACCGGGCGGCGTTCGGCGACGCGCTGGACGACGTGTCCACGCCGGGTGCGCGCGCGGTGGCCCAGGACCGCCTGGTGGCGCAGCCGGTGCGGTTCCTCCGCGACTCGGGCCGCGTCGCCGCGAAGAACGCGGCCATGAAGGTGCTGGGCAAGAACGGCTTCGAGACGATCAAGCAGAAGCTGGCTGCTCGCGGTTGATGCCGTAACTGACGATGAGCGTCGCGGTGAGTGCTACCAGCGCCACCGCGACGCCAGTTGAGACGCTCGTGTACTGCAAGAGGAGTCCAAAGGCGACGGACGACACGAGCCGTCCCAGCGCCTGACCCGTCTGCACGACCGACAGCCCGGACGCCCGCAGCGACTCCGGTGCGGTCTCGCTCACCTTGGCCGACAGCACGCCGTCCGTGGCCGCGTAGAACAGGCCGTGCAGCAGCAACGCGGCGATGGCGACGCCCATCCCACCTTCCGGGATGAACAGCAGCGCGTACACGCCCAGCAGCAACGCGTGCCCGGCCAGGAACATCCGCCAGCGGCCGACCTTGTCGGAGAGCTTCCCGAGCGGCGCGGCGGCCACCAGGAACACGATCGCCGTGCCGAGCGGCAGCAGCGGCAGGTAGCCGAGTGAGATGTTCGTCGCCTTCTGCACCAGCACGTAGACGAACGCGTCCGACACCGTGGCGAGGCCCAGCAGGCCGGCGGAGACGGTCGTGCGGCGGAACCCCTTGTCGGTGAGCAGGTTGAGCCCTGCCCGGAACGACGGCCGCGGCCCCTTGGGCGGCTTCTCCGCCTTCGGTTCCCGCACGAATGCCACCAGCACGATCAGCCCGATGACCGCGAACGCCGCCGACACCGCGAAGATCGGCCCCGGCACCATGCCGATCTGGGCCAGCAGCAGGAACGTGACGAGCGGGCCCAGCAACGCGCCGAACGTGTCCATGCTGCGGTGCACGCCGAACGCCGCGCCCAGCCGGTCCTCCGGCGTGGCCAGCGAGATCATCGCGTCCCGCGGCGCGGTCCGGATGCCCTTGCCCGCGCGGTCGGCGGCCATCAGCGCGCCGATGCCGAACGCCGACGCGCCCACCAGCGGGAACAGCAGCTTGGTGACGGCCGACAGCCCGTAGCCCGCGGCCGAGACGGCCTTCGGCCTGCGGAACCGGTCGGAGACGCCGCCGCCGACGAGCCTCAGCACGGCCGTGGCACCGGTGTAGATGCCGTCCAGCAGACCGAACTGCGCGTACCCGAGCTGCAACGTGAACAGCAGGTACACCGGCAGGAACGCGGTGATCATCTCGGCCGAGACGTCGGTCAGCAGGCTGACCGTGCCGAGGGCGAACACCGTGCCGGGCAACCGCTTGCGGAAGTCGGTCTTGGCGGGGCGTGACGAGGCGACGTACATGAGATGTCCTACCAGCTGAGCGTTTGGTGCCAGACCTCCAGCGACAGCAGCGTCCAGATCCGCGGCTGTTCGTTGCGGTCTCCCGAGTCGTGGCCGTCGAGCAGCGACCTCACCGCGGCCCGGTCGAAGGTCCTGCCCACGAACGACGTGGGTCCTGTCAGCAGGTCGTAGGCCATGTCCCGCAACCCGTCGCGGAACCAGGCGTCGAGCGGCACCTTGAAGCCCGACTTGGGCCGGTCGACGATGTCGGCCGGGAGGTGCTGCCGCGCCACCTCCTTCACGACCCACTTGGTCGTGCCGCCGCGCACCTTCACGTTGCTGGGCAGTGAGAACGCGAGCTCGGCGACGCGGTGGTCGAGGAACGGCGGACGCAGTTCCAGCGACGCGGCCATTGACATGCGGTCGCCGCGTTCGAGGAGGTTGTCGGCGAGCCAGGTGTGCGAGTCGGCGTAGAGCATGCGCCGCAACGCGTCCCCGCGCCCGTTCTCGTACGGCGCGAGCACCGACCGGGTCGCCGGGCCGCCCAGCAGCTCGGCGCGCTCGGCGAGCGTGAACGGCGCGAACCAGCCGCGCATCCGTTCGGCGTAGGTCGGTTCGCCGATGGCGCGCAGGGCGATGCCCAGCCGTGCCTTCGAGGCCGGGAGCGCCTTCTCCAGGCGGCGCAACGCGGCCGACGGCGCGACGCCCGCCAGCCGGGTGGCCTGGGCGAAGCGGTACTTCGGGTAGCCGCCGAACAGCTCGTCGCTGCCCTCACCGGACAGCACGACCTTCACGTCCCTGCGGGCCAGCTCGGCGAGGCGGAACACGGCCACGTCGGCGGGTTCGGACAGCGGCGCGTCGCGGTGCCAGGACAGCTTCGCCCAGCTGTCGCGGAAGTCGTCGGCCGTCACGACCACGCTGTGGTGCTCGCTGCCGACGATCCCGGCGACCTTGTCCGCCCAGTGCAGCTCGTCCACCCGCGGGTCGCCGAACCCGGCGGAGAACGTGTGCAGCTCCGCGCCGCCGCGCTCGCGCGCCACCAGTGCCGTGATCAGCGACGAGTCGACGCCGCCGGACAGGTACGCGCCGACCGGCACGTCCGCCACCAGCGCGTCGCGCACCGACGCCGTCAGCGCCTCGTCGACCAGCCGGACGGCCTCCTGCGGGCTGACCCGCCGGACCTCCGACTCGCGCGGCAGCTCCCAGTACGGCTCCGTCCGCACCTCGCCCGACGCCGAGACGACGAGGTGGTGGCCCTGCGGCACCTTCCTGACCCCGCGCACCAGCGTGTGCGGTGCCGGAACCGACCGGTGCGCCAGGTAGTCGTGCAGCGACTCGGTGTCGACCTCGGCCGTGCCGATCGCCGGCAGCAGTGCCTTGATCTCGGACGCGAAGGCGAACATCGCCGAGTCGGCGTAGTAGTACAGCGGCAGGATGCCCAGCCGGTCGCGGAAGAGATGCGTCTCGCCGGTCTTCGCGTCGTGCAGGGCGTAGGCGAACTGGCCGCGCAGCTTCGTCACGGCGGCCGGGCCGTGCTGCTCGTACAGCGCCAGCAGCACCTCGGTGTCGCCGTTCGTGCGGAACGGGTAGTCCAGCTCCTCGCGCAGCTGCCGGTAGTTCAGGATCTCGCCGTTGAAGGCGATCGTGGTCGTGCCGGACGCGCCCGCCATCGGCTGCGGCGAGCCGGCCAGGTCGATGATCGACAGCCGGGTGTGAGCGAAGCCGATCGAGCCCTCCGCCCAGAACCCGCTGTCGTCAGGGCCGCGGTGGTGCAGCCGCTTCGCCATCTCGGCGAGCAGCTCACGGGAGACGGGGGCGCCGTCGAACCGCCGGATGCCTGCGATTCCGCACATGGGTTACTTCTGCCCTTCCGCGAGCTGCATGAGCTCGCGGGCACGGGAGTCCCACGAAGCGGTCAGCACGGCCGCACGACGTTCGGACGGGGTCTTCAGACCGCCGTCCTTGAGGGTGAGGCGGATCTGGTCGACGAAGTCGGCCTCGCCCTTGGCGATCCGGATCACGTCGCCGTAGCGCGCGACCTCGGGGAAGTCCGTCGACACCACGGCCAGGCCGAGGGCGAGGTACTCCTTCATCTTGATCGGGTTGGCGTGCTTGATCCAGTCGTTGTCGAGCCACGGCATCAGCGCCACGTCGAAGCCGGAGCCGTAGCCGGGGATCTGCTCGTAGGAGCGGAAGTCCAGCCAGTGGACGTTCGGGTACTTCTCGTAGCGCTCCATCGAGCAGGTGGCGTCGCCGATCAGCACGACCGACGCGTCCGGGAACTCCTGCGCGACCCGTTCGATCAGGTCGAAGTCCACCAGGTAGTCGTCGAGGCTGCCGAAGAACCCGATGCGCGGCCCCGGGATCGACGCGATGTCCGCGGGCAGCTCGGTGCGGCGGGTGAAGTGGTCGACGTCCACGCCGTGGTCGAGGAAGTGAGCGCGCTCACCCGTCAGCGCCGACTCCTCGTCCTGCAGAGCCCGGCTCACGTACAGCACGGTGTCCGAATTGGACAGCAGCTGGTTCTCCAGCGCGGCGATCGTGCCCTGGTCGGCCTCGGGGAACGCGGAGTGCCGGTCGGAGCGGTTGAACACCAGGCCCTTCGTCTTCATCGGCTGCACGACGTCCCACGCCGTGGGAATCGTGGCGACGACGACCGGCGTGCCCATCCGCAGGAAGAAGCACACCGCGCGGACCTGGGCACGGACGAGGACGGAGTTCAGCTTGCGCAGCCACGGCTTGCCGTAGAACGGCAGGGGAGCGGGCGTCATCACGTAGAAGTTCGGCGTCTCGGGGACCGGACGGCGCACGAGCATCGCGACGCTCTTGGCCTTGCGCAGGATCCGGCGCAGGAACTGCGTGCTCTTGCCCGGCGACGGCATGCGCAGGCCGATGCTGTTGACCAGCAGCACCTTGCGGTGCTTGGCGACCCGGCGCAGCAGCTGGAAGTCGGAGTGCGCCCGGTTGTGGTACCACCAGTCCTGCGCGGAGAAGCACAGGTAGCTCGGCCCTTCGGAGGCGACCTCCTCCGGCCAGCGGCGCATCCCGAACAGGCTCCTCAACGCGGTGCGGTGCTTCGGCGACGCCGCGCGGAGCCCTTCGTTGACCACCATCGCGAGCCACATCCCGAACCCGGCGAACCGGCCGTGGCGCTCGCGGTGCAGCCGGACCTTGTTCGTGATGAGCATCGACCACAGCCGGGCGTTCGTGGACACCTCGCCGCCGATGTGCGTGACCGTCGCGCGGGGCTCGAACCACACGCCGCCGACGGTCAGCATGTAGTCGGTCTCCTCCGAATAGAGGAAGAACCGTTCGTCCAAAAGGCCGTACCGCTCAACGGTTTCGCGCTTGACCAGCCACGCGCAGCCGGTCGCCCAGTCGGCGGCGTGGGCGCCCTGGTAGGCGAGCGCGGAGGTGACCGTCTCGCCCAGCCCGATCCGGCCGGCACGGCCGCCGCCGACCAGGGCCTCCGCGAACGCGCCCGCGACCCGCGGCCTGCGGCGCAGCGAGTGCGACAACGCGCCGCTCTCGTCGACCACGCGCGGCACGACGATCGGCTGGTCCACCGCGCGAAGCGCCTCCAGGGCGCCGGGGTGCAGGCGGATGTCGGCGTTGAGCACGAGGACGTCGTGACCTTCCGCGGCCTTGATGCCGAGGTTCACCCCCGCCGCGAACCCGGCGTTCACCGGGCTGCGCAGGACTTCCACGCCGGGGCGAGTGGCGGCCGCCACAGTTCCGTCGGTGGAGGCGTTGTCGACGACGATGACCCTGACGTCATCGGGCAGCGAGTCCAGGCATCCCGCGATGACCTGTTCGCTCTGGTACGTGACGATGACCACCGCGACAGGTGACCGCTCCACAACCGCTCCTCGCACTCGGGCTTGTGCCCGCTACATCGAGCGTTTCCGAACTGTCGTTACGAAGTGCGGCCCAGCTGTAACCGTTCGGCCCTCCCGAACGAGAACCAACACGTGACGTCATCTCCGCACGTGTTGATCATCGTGCAGAACCTTCCCGTGCCGCTGGACCGCCGGGTGTGGCTGGAATGCCGCGCTCTCACCGCGGCCGGGTACGAGGTTTCGGTGATCTGCCCCAAGGGTCCGGGTGATCCCGCGTACCAGGTGCTCGACGGAGTGCACCTGTACAAGTACGCTCCGCCGCCGCAAGCAGAAGGCGCGCTGGGCTATGCGTGGGAGTTCCTGTACTGCTGGGTGCGCACGGCGTTGCTGAGCGTGAAGGTCCGCGCCCGCAGGCGATTCCACGTCATGCAGGCGTGCAACCCGCCGGACACCTACTGGGCGCTCGCACTGCTGTGGCGGCTCGGCGGGGTGAAGTTCCTGTTCGACCACCACGACCTCAACCCCGAGGTGTTCCTGTCCCGCTTCGGCGAGCCGAAGGGCGTCGCGGGCAAGCTCCAGTACCGGGTCCTGAAGTGGCTGGAGCGCAGGACGTTCCGCACGGCCGACCGGGTGACGTCGACCAACACCTCGTACCAGAAGATCGCGTGGACGCGCGGTTCCGTGCCGCCCGAGCACACCTCCGTCGTGCGCTCCGGCCCGGACACGACGGTGATGCGTCCCGTCGAATGCGTGGACGAGCTGCGGCGCGGTGGCAAGCATCTGGTGGCGTACCTGGGGATCATGGGGCCGCAGGACGGCGTCGACGGCGTCCTGGAGGTCGCTCGCCGCGTCGTGTTCGACCGCAGGCGCACCGACGTCCGGTTCGCGCTGCTCGGTTTCGGCGACTGCCTCGAAGACCTGAAGAAGCAGTCCACCGCATGGGGACTGGACCCGTACGTCGAGTTCACCGGACGCGTCGGGCCGGAACAGATCACCCGTTACCTGTCGACGTCGTCGGTCGGCCTGGGGCCGGACCCGCTGTCGCCGTTGAACGACGTGTCCACCATGAACAAGACGATGGAATACATGGCCTACGCGCTGCCGGTCGTCTCGTACCGGCTGACGGAGACCGTGGTGTCGGCCGGCGACTGCGCCGTCTACGTCGAGCCGGGTGACGTCGAGGCGTTCACGACGGCTCTGCTCGACCTGCTCGACGACGCCGAACGCCGCGCACGCCTCGGTTTCGAGGGCCGCCGCCGCTGCGAGGCCGAGCTCGACTGGCGTCCGCAGGCCGAGAACTACGTGGCGGTGTTCGACGGCCTCACCGGCTTCGCCTCGCGCGGCCCGTTCCCCGGCGGCAGGCCGGAGCTGGGGCCGGGCACCGACCAGTGGGGCAACAAGATGATCGACGTGAGCGACGACGCCGCGCTCCGCGCGTTCGCCGTGACCCGGACGGGAGAATGATGTTCGTCAGAAGGATCGCCGTCGTCGGCACCGGCTACGTCGGCCTGACCACCGGCGCCTGCCTGGCGTCGCTGGGCCACAGCGTGGTCTGCGCGGACGTCGACGCCGAGAAGGTCGAACGGTTGTCGCGCGGCGAGGTCGACATCCTCGAACCGGGCCTCGCCGAGCTGGTGGCCGAGGGCCTCGCGTCCGGGCGCCTGTCGTTCGTGCTCGGCGCGTCCGCCGCGGTGACGGAGGCCGAGGTCGTCTTCCTCTGCGTGCCCACGCCGATGGGCGTCGGCGGCATCGCCGACCTCCAGGCCGTCGAGTCCGTTGTGGACGAGACGCGCGAGCTGCTGCCGTCCGGCTGCGTGATCGTGAACAAGTCGACGGTGCCCGTCGGCACCGCCGTGCGCACCGCGGAGCTGCTGCGGCGTGACGACGTCGCCGTCGTGTCGAACCCCGAGTTCCTGCGCGAGGGCACGGCCGTCCACGACTTCCTGAACCCGGACCGCATCGTCGTCGGCTGCGACCAGCAGGACGCCGCCGAACGCGTCGCCGCCCTCTACGCCCGCCTCGGCGCGCCGACGGTGCTGACCGACGCCGCGTCCGCCGAGATGGTCAAGTACGCGGCAAACTGCTTCCTCGCCATGAAGCTCTCGTACGTCAACGCGGTCGCGGAGCTGTGCGAACGGCTCGGCGCGAACATCACCGACGTCACCGAGGGCATGGGCTACGACAAGCGCATCGGCCAGGCGTTCCTCAACCCCGGTCCCGGCTGGGGCGGTTCGTGCCTGCCCAAGGACACGCACGCGATGCTCCAGGTCGCCGACGCGGCCGACTTCGAGTTTCGCCTGCTGCGCGCCACGATCGACACCAACGAGCGCCAGCGCCAGCGCATGGTCGAGAAGGTCCGCCTCGCCGTCACCGGCAAGCGCGGCGGCTCGCTCTCGCACGTCCGCCTTGGCCTGCTGGGCCTGACGTTCAAGGCGGGCACGGACGACCTGCGCGACTCACCGGCACTGGCCGTGGCGGCGATGCTCAAGCAGGCGGGCGCCGACCTGGTCGCCTACGACCCGGCGCTGCCCGGCGGCAGGGACCTCGGCTCGGTGTCCGTTGTGGACGATCCTTACCAGGCGGCCAAGGACGTGGACGGCCTCGTCGTGCTGACCGAGTGGCCGGACTTCCGCTCCCTGGACTGGGCCCGGCTCGCCGAGACCGTGCGCCGGCCCGTCGTCGTCGACATGCGCAACATCCTCGACCCGGACGTGATCCGCCGGGCGGGCTTCACCTGCACGTCGCTCGGCCGCCGCTGAGTGCGGACCCGCCGCGGTGGTTCACGACCACCGCGGCAGGTCCGGCCCGCTCGTCGTGATGCCCGCGAAGAGATCGGACTCCGGCAGCGGCGCGTCCGTCACGTCGAACTTCCGGAAGTAGTGCTCCCGCAACGAGAACTGCCCCGGCAGCTGCTGGCTGGCGTGGCACTGCAACGCTTTGCGCTTCACGTCCGCGACCTCGGCGATGTCGATCGTCGTCGACCCGTCCACGGCCGTCAGGTAGAGCTTGGCCGGGATACCGGTGCGCTGCACAGCGAGCGCCGCCACCCGGTTCGCGTGCACGTGGTCGCGATGCGTGCTGTAGTGCGTGACCACCACCTGCGGCTGGAAGTGTTCGAGCAGGGAAGCCAGCCGCCCGGCGGCCGTCTCGACCGGGATGGTGCAGAACCCGCCCTGCGGCACCTCGCCGGCCGCACCGGAGTCGTGGTAGCCGAGCAGTTCGAGGTCGCTGATCCCCAACGCGTCACAAGCCGCGTACAGCTCCGCCCGCCGATGCGCCGCCACCGCCTTCGGGTGGTGCCCGAACTCACCGGGCACCGCACCACTCGCAGCGTCGTCGAACTCGCCGTTGGTGCACGTCACCACCACGGTGCGGGCACCCTGCCTGGCATACCGGGCGAGCATGCCCCCGGTCGACGTCGACTCGTCGCCGGGGTGGGCGTGAATCGCGAGCAAGGTTCTCGGTCCTGCGAACTGCACACCGGAAAACGTACCCGGAAACTAATCTGCGGTGCGTGACCGACTTGCCGTCCGGCCTGAAGCCGTTGGAACTCGCACACCACCTCCGCGCGCAGATCTCACGTGGACACGACTACGCGCGTTCCAGGAAACATGGTTTCCGGTTGAGGTCCGTGGTGGTCCGACTGACCACATTGGTGCTTTCGGCGGTGTCCACCATCATCCTCGGCCTGCAGAACCTCGACCCCTGGACCGGCACCGCGTTCGCCCTGGTGGCGGTCGTGACGGTGGTGTCCGCATTGGAGCCGTTCTTCGCCTGGCGGTCGTTGTGGGTGTTGATGGAGGAGGCGTCGCACCGGTTCCACCGGCTGGAGGACGACCTGGGGTACTACATCGCCTCCACACCGGCGGAGGAGGTGGAGGAGGAGCGGATTCGGGAGATGTTCGTCCGATATCAGGAGATCTGGGACTCGTTGAGTTCTCGGTGGATGCAGTTGAGGGACAACGACTGACTCTCCCCGCCCGCTTCCCACCTGCCGGTTCAACAACGCGAAACACCCTCGTGTACCGGCCGCGGAAGACCGGGCCGAAAGGGAACGCGGGGGCCCTACGTTTCCTCACGGGGAACGTGGGGCCCCCGCGTTCCCGCACAGGACGGCGGTGGGACGAGGCTGCCGGTCAGGTGCTCAGGGGGTGCCGGCGGGCTTGCCCTTGGCGTCGGGGGCGTTCGGGTCCAGCAGGTGGTTGTCCTGCCAGACGGCCCACTTGTAGCCCACGCCGTTGGCGGTGACGTAGGCGGCGCCCCAGCCGGAGCCGGTGAAACGGTTGTTGATGGACTTCATGTTGCGGCCGTACTGGTTGCCGTGGCTCGACTCCAGGCCGAGCTGGTAGCCGCCGCCCTCCAGGAGGTTGCCCTCGACGGTGACGTTGTCGATGTCGCCGCCGTAGGTCTGGATGAACAGGGCGCCGGTGTCCTGGCCGGTGGAGCAGTCGATGCGGTTGTTGCGGAAGGTCAGGGTCCGGCCAGGGTTGCGGGTCAGGGGGAAGTCCCGGACGGTGGCGCCGTCGTTGTGGGCGTCGCCCGCTGTGCGCAGGCCGCGGACGTAGTTGCCTTCCGCCAGGCCGCTCAGGGAGCTGCCGGTGTTGTAGAAGCAGATGCCGGAGCCCATGCCGGTGATGTAGTTGCGTTGCAGCGTGCCGATGCCCAGGAAGGCGCACGACTTCGCGATGGTCGAGGCGGAGAGCTTGGAGCCGTCGATGTTCGAGTCTCGGATGGTGACCGGGGCGCTCGTCACCTGGCAGGAGTTGTTGCCGCACGGGCCGTTCGTGGTGACCAGGGGTGCGGCCTCGCCGAGCTTCAGCGGGCGGATGCAGGACTTCTCGACGGTGATGTTGCCCGCGAAGAGGACCAGGGGCTGTTCGATGCGCTTGCCCGAGATCACGGTGCCCGCGGCGGGGGAGGCGGGGCCGGTGTAGACGGGGAGCGCGTCGCAGCTCAGGCCGACGGCGGCCAGGCCCGTGTTCGACTGGGTCAGCTTCCAGCCGGGGGAGCCGGCCGGTGCGGGCTGGGCGGCCGGGGGCTTCACGGGGCCGTTCGTCGCCGACTGGGGTGCGGTGGTGGAGCTGCTGGGGGCGGGGGAACTGCTGCTGGACGGGGGCGGGGAGCTTTCGGTGGTGCTGGTCGAGGTGGCGATGGTGCTGCCGGCCACCGGTGTCGGCTGGCCCGCCTGGGTCGGGGCGCAGGCGGCCAGCGAGAGGACACCGCCGGTCAGCAGTACGGCCAATCTCAGTTTCACGGCTGGTTCTACCTCCACGCGTGTTCACGACGGGGGACCGTGAACTCGCTGATTGTGTCGTCGGCCGTTGCGGAATGTGTACAGACTCGTGCGGGGGAGTTTGTACCGGGGGCCGTTGAACGGTCAGCACGATGCACGGCACGACGAGTGGAGTCAAGCGGAACTCGTTGTGCCACAACATCGTCTTCCTGCCCGGAAGGAATGCCTCAGCGCGTGTGGGCAGGTAGATCACGGTTCGGTGAACGAGCCATATGATTTTTTGATGTGTGAGATCAGCGACCGGTGAATGTCGCGCGGCCCGGTCCGTCGGTGAGGAAGCTGTGGACGGCGCGCGGAAGATCTTCGGTCTCGAACAAAGCGGACGCGATGGTCGTGACGGCCGCGTCCGCGGCGGGAACGCCGCCGTTCTCGAAATGTGCGAGAACCTGTTTGGTCGCGAAATGCGCCCGGGTCGGGCCGGTCGCGAGTGCTCCGGCGAACCGTTCGGCCTCCGCCGCGAAGCCCTCGTCGGGGAGGACGCGGTTCACGACGTTCCAGCGTTCCAGCGTCGCGGCGTCGTAGAGGTCGCCGGTCATCACCAGCTCCTTCGCCCGGCCGACGCCCGCGCGGGCCGCCAGGCGCTGCGTGCCGCCCATCGTCGGCGTCAGGCCCACGACCTTCTCCACCAGGCCGAACCGGGCGCTTTCGGCGGCCAGGACCAGGTCGCACGCCAGCGCCACCTCGAACGCCCAGGTCAGGCACAGGGCGTGGGCGGCGAAGACGGTCGGGATCTCCAGCGCGGCGATGCGGTGCGGGAGCAGGAGCATCCGGTCGAACAGCGCCTGCGCGTCCTCGCGGTACTCCTGCGCCGCGAACAGCCCCACGTCGACGCCGCCGGACACGACCCGGCCGGAGGCGTTGACGAGCAACGCCCGCGCGTCGCCCAGCTCGTCCAGGGCGTCGTGGAACTCGGCGTCGAGGTCGAGCGAGTAGAGGTTCAGCGGCGGAGCGTCGATCGAGATGACCGCGAGCTCCGCGCGGCGGGTCAGGTGGATCTTCAAGCCTGTCTCACAACCAATCACGGCGCTTGAACATGACGTACAGGAACCAGGAGAGGCCGAGGATGCCCGCGGTGGCCACCCAGAAGCCCCACCTCTGGTCGAAGCCGGGGTACGGCACGTTCATGCCGTAGTAGCCCGAGATCGCCGTCGGCACCGCGATGATCGCGGCCCAGCTGGTGACCTTCTTCATGATGGAGTTCAGCCGGTTGCCCTGGACCGCCACCTCGGCCTCGCGCAGGTTCGTGACCAGCTCCCGCATCGACTCGGTCAGCTCGGCCGTGAACAGCGTGTGGTCCTTGACGTCCAGGTAGTACGGCATCATCACGTCGTCCACGAGCTGGTGCTCGCGGTGCAGGAGCGTGCCGAGCACCTCGCGCATCGGCAGTGCGACGCGCCGCAGCTGCACGAGGGCGCGCCGCAGCTGCAACGCCTTGCGGCCGACGTGCGGCTTCTCGTCGTAGATGCGGTCTTCGAGCGCCTCGATGTCGTCGTCGAGCTGTTCGGCGGCGGCGTAGTGGCCGTCCACGACGTCGTCGAGCAGGCCGTGCAGCAGGAACCCGACACCGCTCGACGCGAGCGCGGGCGCGCTGTCCCACCGCCGCTGCACGCCCGAGAGGTCGTAGTCCTCGCTCTCGCGCACCGTCACGAGCGCGTTGCGGGTGACGAACACGTCGACCTCGCACGTCCTGATCTCGTGCCCGGCGTAGCGGACCGCGTAGACGGAGAGGAACAGGTGGGTGGGGTAGCGGTCGACCTTCGGCCGCTGGCGCTCGGTGAACGCGTCCTCGATCGCCAGCTCGTGCAGGCCCAGCTCGTCACGCAACAGGGTGATCTCGTCCTCGGAGGGCGCGCAGAGGTCGAACCACACGACCGAGGACTCGTCCTCCAGGTGCCCGGCCACGTCGGCGACCGGGAAGCCCGAGCCGGCGAGTTCGCCGTTGCGGTACAAGCGGGTCCGACCCATGGGTGACAACGATACGTAGATCTACTCAGATGTGAGGTTTGAGCCCGAGTTCCCGCTACCCTCGATCCGGTGAAGGTGGACCAACCACAGCGCATAGGCGACTACCTGCTCCTGGGCAGGCTTGGTCGTGGTGCCATGGGAACGGTCTACCTGGGGCAAGCGGGCGACGGGCGGCAGGTCGCGGTCAAGGTCGCCCGTGCCGAGCTGGCCGACGACCCGCGCTTCCGCGAGCGGTTCCGCCGCGAGGTCCAGATGGCCCGCGCGGTCGGCAGCGCCGGCACGGCGGCGGTCGTCGACGCGGACACGCGCGCGCCCCGCCCGTGGATGGCCACGGAGTACGTGCCCGGCCCGACGCTGCAGGAAGCCATCGAGCGGCACGGCCCGCTGCCGGAGCACCACCTGAGACGACTCGCCGAGGGGCTGGCCGAGGCGCTCACCGCCATCCACCGCGCCGGGCTCGTGCACCGCGACCTCAAGCCGTCCAACGTCCTGCTGGGCGCGGACGGCCCGCGCGTCATCGACTTCGGCATCTCCCGCGCGATGGAGCACACCGCGCTCACCGAGACCGGCATGGTCTTCGGCACGCCCGGCTTCCTCTCGCCGGAGCAGATCACCGGCCAGGAGGTCGCGGCGCCGTCCGACGTCTTCGCGCTCGGCGCCGTGCTCGTCTACGCGGCCACCGGCAAGGGGCCGTTCGGCGAGGGCCCGACCGCGACGCTGCTGTACAAGGCGGCTCACGGCGAGCCGGACATCGACGGCGTGCCCAAGTCGCTGCGCCCGCTCGTGCAGAAGTGCATGCAGCGCGACCCGGCCAAGCGCCCGGACCCGACCGAGGTGACGCGGCTGCTCTCGCAGGTCACCACGCAGAAGCCGCCGACCAGCAAGATCCCCGCGCCGATGACGCCCGCCGCCGCGACGTTCTCGACGTCGCGGTTCGTGCCGTTGTCGTGGGGCCTGGTGAACCTGGCCGCCGCGCTGCTCGCCGCCGCGATCGCCGACCCGGCCGCGCAGGCGAACGGCGCCACGCAGCTGCTGGCGCTGGCCGCGTTCTGCGTCCTGGTCGTGCGCGCCGTGCGGCTGTTCAGCGCCGCCGCCCGCCGCAAGATCGTCGTGGAGATCAGCCGCGAGGGCATCGCCACGACCCGCAACGGCAAGTTCCACCAGTACTGGTGGTACGAGCTGGCACGGGTGCGGGTCGTGCCGCACAAGAAGCGGCCGTGGGTCGTCGTCTGGCTGAAGGACCCGGCGCCGCGCCGGTTCTTCGGGGCGCACCACGGCGGTGTGCGGGTGTTCCCGGTCGCCCACGAGCGGACCAGGCGGCGGCGCGAGCGCGAGGTCGCCGAGCTGCGCGCCGCCCTGGCCTGGTACCTGCCGCGGTCCTACGACGGGCGCTGATCGGTCCACTCGTAGGTGATGGACGCCGAGAGGGTCACCGTGTCGGCGGGCACCCGCAGGTCGGTCGCGTGCCGCTGCTCGAAGCCGGTCACCTCGCCCGTCACCGGGTCGATCGTGTAGACGGTCCTGGCGCCCTCCGCGAACACCTGTCCGTCCCGCCAGGTGATCCCCGGCGTCTCGCCGAGCCCGCGGTACAGCGCCGCCTTCTCCTCGACGGTCGTGAACGGCGACAGCATCGCCGCGGCCACCTCGTCCAGCGCCCGCACCGGGTCGGCGCCGGGCGACTGCCCGATGCCGACCTCCCGGCACGGCGTGCGGGAGCAGAAGGACTGCCACAGCTGGGGGCCGCGTTCGAGCTCGCCGTAGAGCGGCCGGTCCGGCTGGACGGCGCCCGCGACGTGCCGCCGCGCGCCTGTCTGCTCGCGGAAGATCACCACCATCTCGTCGGCGGCGGTCGGCAGCCAGACGTCGATCTTCCACTCGAACGCGGACGACGTGAACGGGTCCGAGGCTCCCCTGACCTCCCAGGCGAGGTAGCTGACGTGCCGGTACTTGGCGGCCGGCCGTTCGGTGACCTCCAGCGCCGTGGCGGCCTCGTGCAGCGACGTGGCGGGCTTCGTCGGCAGCGTCGCGGGTGCCTCCCGGTCGAGCGGACGCAGCACCACCACCAGCCCGGCGAGCAGCACCACCGTCACGGCCGCCGCCGCGGCGCCCAGCCAGCGGGAGGGGCGGCGCGGCTTCTCCTCCTCGAACAGCCGCGCGCGCAGGCGGGCCAGCCGGACCTCGTCGTCGGGCGGCACCGGGTAGAGCTCGGCGAGGTCGTCGTCCAGCACGTCACGCATGTTCCACTTCCTTCAGCTTGGCGCGCAGGCGGTGCAGGCGGGACCTCGCGGTGCCGGGGTTGAGCCGCAGCGCCTCCGCCGCGTCCTGGACGCTCAGCCCCGCGAGCGAGACGAGCAGGACCAGGTCGCGGTCGGCCTCGGACATCTTCGCCAGCGCGCCGGCGATGCGCCGCAGGTGCGACCGGGCGTCGATGCGGGCGACGACGGAGTGCTCCAGCGACTCCGCGACACCGAGGTCCACGCCGTAGCGTTCGGCGGTGCGCAGCAGGCGGGCCTCGCGCTTCGCGTGACCGCGCAACAGGTTCGTGGCGATGCCGTAGAGCCAGCCGACGGCGCTGCCCTTCTCCCGGTCGTAGTTCTCCTCGGCGCGCATGGCGGCCAGGAACGTCTCGCTGACGAGGTCGTCGGCCACGTCGACGCCGACCCGTCGCGCCAGATATCGGTGCAAGGGGAGGGCGTGCTCGTCGAACAGCTCCGCGAACATCACGCCCCCTGTTGGCTCCCCGCGGCACCCGTGTTGCAGTGACCTGGATCACATCATGCCCGCGTTCGGCCGGACGGCTGAAGAGGCTAACGCCCGTTGGTCCGGTCGCGATGTGGTGGTGGGTCGGGGATGACTCGCGCCAGGAGGCACTGAACATGCGGTTACGCCCACTGGTGATGGCGGCTGCCATCACCACGGCACTGGTGGTGACCCCGGCCTCGGCGGCTCCCGCCGGCCGGGTGCTGGGGTACGTCGCCAACAACGGCGGCGGGGTGTCGGTGCTCGACATCGCCACCGGCGCGGTGTCGGAGACGATCGCCGACAGCGGCGGCAACTCGCCGTACATGGCGGCGGTCGCGTTCGACGGCACCCGCGGCTACGTGACGAACACCGTGCAGAACACCCTCACCGTCATCGACACGCCGACCAACACGGTCGACAGCTCCGTCCCCGTCGGGAACCACCCGGCGGGAGTCGCGGTCGCCCCCGGCGGCGGCTTCGTCTACGTCACCAACTACGGCGACGGCACGGTGTCCGTCGTCGACACCGCCACGCTGACGGTCACCGCGACCATCACCGTCGGCCAGAACCCGGACGGCGTCGTCGTCACGCGCGACGGCAAGGCCGTCTACGTCACGCACGACGTCCCCGGCGCCAGCGCGGTCTCGGTCATCGACACCACGACCAACGCCGTCGCCACCACGATCCCGGTGGGCAGGGCCTCCACCGCGATCGCCGCGTCCCCGGACGGCACGCGGATGTACGTGGTGAACAAGGGCTCCGACACCGTCTCCGCCATCGACGTCGCCACGCGCACCGTCCTCGGCACCGCGAGCGTCGGCTTCACGCCACACGGCATCGCGTTGGCGCCGAACGGAACCCGCGCGTACGTGACGAACAGCGAGTTCGACTCGGTGTCGGTCGTGGACCTGACCTCCATGACCGAGCTGCGGAAGGTCTTCGTCGGTGACCGGCCCATCAGCGTGGCGATCACGCCGGACGGCGCGGGCCTCTACGTCACGAACTACGGCAGCGGCACGGTTTCGGTCATCGACACGGCCACGGACACCGTCACCGGCACCATCGCCGTGGGCGAGCACCCGGTGGGCATCGCGGTGAGCTTCGTGCCGCCCGCCCCGTCGAAGCTCGCCGCCGGTCACGCCCAGTTGCAGCTGCGGTTGCTCGGGTTCACGCTGCGCGGGCTCGACGCCACGCTGACCGAGAAGCACACCGGTGCACCGGTCGCCGGGCGGAAGGTCGTGTTCCAGACGGTGAAGGGCACGCCGTTGTGCACCGCGACGACGAACACGTCCGGCAAGGCCGCGTGCGACGCGCAGGTGCCGTTGCTGGTCGGGCTGGCGACGTTGCTGCAGGGCTTCACGGCGTCCTTCGCGGGCGACGACGAGCACGGCGGCGCGGCCAAGCGCGGCTACATCACGCTGCTCTAGGAGGAATTCGACCGATCGACTGTGTCGAATGGCGGGTAAATTCGACGCAGTCGATCGACAATTCGAGTTGACTGCGTGTCGCGGCACTGTTACGACTGTTTCCGGGAGTTCTCCGGATACTTGCTGACCGGTCAGGCATTCCGAAGTGTTCCGAACCCTGCGCGATGTCGACTTCCTGGAGATGTCATGACCGAAAGCCGAGACAATTCGGAGACCGCGGGTGCGCAGCCTTTCCGGCGGCGGACCCTGCTGGCGGCGGGTGCCGCGCTGCCGGTGCTGGCGGTGGGGGCGACGCCCGCTTCCGCGGCCAGCTCGGTGCTCGTCGAGCCGTCGAACGTGCAGCAGACGATCCTGGGCTTCGGCGGGATGAACCACACCGTCTGGATCAACGATCTCACCGCCGCCCAACGGGAAACGGCGTTCGGCAACGGTGCGGGCCAGCTCGGGTTCACCGTGCTGCGCATCCCCGTCCACGAGGACCGCGCCAACTGGAGCCGCGAGGTCGCGACGGCCCGGCGCGCGGTCGAGCTCGGGGCCAAGGTGATCGCCTCGCCGTGGAACCCGCCCGCCTCGATGACCGAGAGCTTTTCAGGCGGAAAGCGGCTGCGTTACTCCTCTTACGGCGCTTATGCGCAGCACCTGAACGACTTCGTCGCGTTCATGGCGAACAATGGGGTGAACCTGTACGGGATCTCGGTGCAGAACGAACCGGACTACGCGCACGAATGGACGGCGTGGACCTCCGGTGAGATCGTCCGGTTCCTCCGCGAGAACGCGGGCTCCATCAACGCCAGGGTCATCGCCCCCGAGTCGTTCCAATACCGCAAGAACCTCTCCGACCCCATCCTCAACGACGCCGCCGCGCTGGCGAACGTGGACATCATCGGCGCGCACCTCTACGGCACCCAGAACGCGGACTTCCCGTACCCGCTGTTCCAGCAGAAGGGCGGCGGCAAGGAGCTGTGGATGACCGAGGTCTACCACCCGAACAGCTCCGACTCGGCCGACCTGTGGCCGCAGGCGCTCGACGTGGGCGAGCACATCCACCGCGCGCTCGTGTACGGCCGGTTCCAGACCTACGTGTGGTGGTACATCCGCCGCTCGTACGGCCCGATGCGCGAGGACGGGCAGATCAGCAAGCGCGGCGCCAACATGGCGCACTTCTCGAAGTGGGTGCGCCCCGGCTACCAGCGGATCACCGCGACCGCGAACCCGCAGTCGAACGTCTACATCACGGCGTTCAAGAGCGGGTCCAAGGTCGTGATCGTCGCCGTCAACAAGAACACCTCACCGGTGGACCACGTGTTCACCGTCCGCGACATCAGCTCCGCGCCGATCTCGACCTGGCTGACGAGCGCGAGTGCGACCCTCGCGCATTACAACGACTTCAGCATGTCCAACGGGACCTTCAACGCCCAGTTGCCCGCCCGCAGCATCAGGACGTTCGTCCTGAACTGAGGCAGGTCCTGTCAGGCAGCCGCCGGCAGGTCGTCGCGGAGCGAGCCGAGGTGGTCGAGACACGACTGCCGGCAGGCGACTCCGTGGACGACCTGCCAGCCTGCGGGCACCTGCAGCACCGCGGGCCAGATCGAGTACCGGCCCGTCGGGCTGACCAGCACCAGGAACATGGTGTGAGCCTGAGCGAACGGGGATGTCATGCTCCCAGGGTGACCCCCGCCACCTCGGGTCCCGCTGGTCGCGCGGTGGAGCGTCTCATTACCCGATCTTGGCCGGGGTGTGATTACGTGGGGACGTGACTGTGGAACAGGTGGTCCTCCTGGCCGAGGACGGTTCGGCCATCGGCGTCGAGGACAAGGCCGTCGTGCACCACGCGGACACCCCGCTGCACCTCGCGTTTTCCAGCTACGTCTTCGACTCGTCCGGCAACACCGTGCTCACCCGCCGCGCGTTGCACAAGAAGACGTTCCCCGGGCTGTGGACGAACACCTGCTGCGGGCATCCGGCGCCGGGCGAGGACATGGCGCAGGCCGTGCTGCGACGGCTGCGCGACGAGCTGGGCATGGCGGTCTCCGCACCCGAGCTGCTGCTGCCCGCCTTCCGCTACCGCGCCGAGATGGACGGCGTCGTCGAGAACGAGATGTGCCCGGTGTTCCGGGTCCTCACCGACGACGAGCCCACGCCGAACCCGGACGAGGTCGACTCCACCGAACGGGTGGCGTGGAGCAAGTTCGCCTCCGACGTCCTCGACGGCACGCGGGAGATCTCGCCGTGGTCCCGGCTTCAGGTCGCCGAGCTCGTGAAGCTCGGGCCCGACCCGCTGGAGTGGCCGGTCGCGGACCGGGCCGGGCTGCCGCAGGCCGTCAAGCTGGGCTGAGGCCCCTCACGACCCGGCGATCAGGCCGGCCCCGAGGACGATCATCACGGCGGCGATCACGCCGTCGAGCACCCGCCACGCGCGCGGCTTCGCGAACAGCGGGCTGAGCAGCCGCGCGCCGAACCCGAGCGCGACGAACCACGTGACGCTCGCCGTGACGGCACCGACGCCGAATAGCCACCTGCCCGCGGCGATCGAGCCGAGCAGCAGCAGCGTGTCGAGGTAGACGTGCGGGTTGAGCCACGTCAACGCCAGCGCCGTGAGCACGGGCCTGCCCGTCGCCGCGCCGGACAGGGTCATCGCCGAGGGCCGGAACGCCCGCCGCGCGGCCAGGAACCCGTACGCCAGCAGGAAGACCCCGCCCGCGACGGCGGCGACGGTGACCACCTGCGGCCACTGCCGCACGATCACCCCGAACCCCGCGACGCCCACCGCGACCAGGACGGCGTCCGAGACGGCGCACACGGCGACGACCCTGCCCACGGCCTGACGGCGAAGTCCTTGGCGCAGCACGAAGGCGTTCTGCGCCCCGATCGCGACGATCAAGGTCATCATGGTCCCGAAACCGAGGAGCAGGTCAGTCACGCCACGACGGTACGAACCCGTCGTACCTGAAACCAGCTAAAGATTCTTACGTAGCATTAGCAGTCGTGATGGACCTGGACCTGGTGCGCACGCTGCTCGCGGTCGTCGACGCGGGCACGTTCGACGCCGCGGCCTCCCTGCTGCACGTCACGCCTTCCGCCGTCTCGCAACGGGTCAAGGCGCTCGAACAGCGGACCGGCCGCGTGCTGCTGGTGCGGGCCCGTCCGGTGCGGCTGACGCCGTCGGGGGAGGTGCTGGTCCGGTACGGGCGGCAGCTGCTCGCGCTGGACCAGGACCTCGCGGTGGCGCTGGGTGACGACGCCGTGGTGCGGGTGCCGATCGCCGTGAACGCCGACTCGCTCGCCACCTGGTTCCTGCCCGCGCTGCAACGGGTGCCGTCGTCGCTGCGGATCTCGTTCGACCTGCACCGCGAGGACCAGGACCACACGACGACGTTGCTGCGCCAGGGCCTGGTGATGGCGGCGGTGACGTCCTCGCGCGAACCGGTCGCGGGGTGCTCGGTGCGCAAGCTCGGCGCCATCCGGTACGCCGCGATGGCTGCGCCGTCGTTCGTGGAGCGGCACGAGGACGGTCCGCTGAAGTCGTGGCTGCCGGACGCGCCGGTGGTCGTGTTCGACCGCAACGACGACCTCCAGGACCGGTTCGTGCGCACGCTGACCCGTGGCCGTGGCGCCGCAGAGCACCGCCACTACGTGCCGTCGTCCGAGGTGTACGTACGGGCGGTCGTCGCCGGACTGGGCTGGGGGATGGTGCCGCCGCAGCAGGTCGTGGACGGCCTCGCCGACCTCGCGCCGGGCCGGTCGATCTCCGTGCCGCTGTACTGGCAGCAGTGGAAGCTCGACTCACCGGCGCTGAACGCGGTCGCCGATGCCGTCGCGGCCGAGGCGGCGGAGGCGCTGGGGTAGCCCCTGAGCGTGGCCTGAGCGGCTGCTGTCGGGTTCCTGAAGCGCGGAACCCGGGAGCACGGGCCCCACGTTGACCGTTCTGTGCTGATTCCTCGTCTCGCCGCCACCGGCGGATCGCTCGCCGTCGTCGTCACGGTGGCCATGGTCGGGCTGCTCGACCTCACCGTCGGGTCGATGCGCCGCACCATCAGCGAGTACGCGCTGGGCGACTACCGGCCGGTCTTCGACGTCGCCGTGCTGCTGCTGGCGTTCGGGTCGCTCGCGATCCTGACCGCGCTGGTCCGCAAGGGCATCGCCCGGTGGCGGTCGCCGGGGGCCGTCGCGCTGGCGCTGTGGTCGGCCGGGCTGCTGATCGTGGTGGCGTTCCCGAAGACGAACTGGGCGATGGGCACCAACGAGGTCAGCGGCGGCATCCACCGCTTCGGCAGCATGCTCGCGTTCGTCAGCCTGCCCATCGCGATCATCCTGCTCGCCCGGCCGTGGCTGCGCGACCGCGTCTGGGGACGGCACGCCCGGTGGACGATGGCGTCCGGTCTGCTGAGCGTCGTCGCGTTCATGCCGCTGCTGTACGCCATCGTGCTGGCGGCGGTGTCCGACGTCCGGTGGTGGCGGGTGTTCCCGTTGGGCTACATCGAGAGGATCTTGGTCATCGCGGAGGTGGCCGCCGTGCTCGTCGCGGGTCTCTGGGCCATCTCGGCCAGTAGGGTTGCGTCATGGCAAGTTGGGGAGATCTCCGGGACTACGTCCGATCCGAGTACGAAGTCATCCACGACGAGGGCGATGAGCTGAGGATCCTCTTCACGTTCGGGGAGGACGAGGACGACGACGAGCGCACGCAGGTCGTGATCATCGTCAGGGAAGTGCTCGACAAGCAGCACGAGTGGGTGCAGATCGCCTCGCCGTGCGGGCTCGCCTCGCAGGTGGACCTCCGCCGCGTGCTGGAGGAGGTCGGGCGCTCCACCGTCGCGTGCGGTCTCGCGATCATGGGTGAGCACGTGATCGTGCGGCACTCGTTGCCGTTGAAGGACCTCGACATCCACGAGTTCACCGACCCGCTGCACCTGCTCGCGGGCACGGCCGACACGCTCGAAGAGACCTTCTGGGGAGGCGACGGGTACTGATGTTCGACCTGACACCCGCGACGGACCGCTTGGCGGAGGTCGTGCGGAACGTGACGGACGGCGACCTGAAGGCGCCGACGCCGTGCCCCGACTACACGGTGGGGGACCTGCTCGACCACGTGAACGGCCTCGCGCACGCGTTCACGATGGCGGCGCGCAAGACCCCGGTGGAGGGAGCCGCCTCCGGTGACGCGGCTCGGTTGCCGCTCGACTTCCGCGAGTCGGTGCCGCGGCGGCTGGACGAGCTGGCGCGGGCCTTCCGGGAGCCGTCGGCGTGGGAGGGCATGACCGCCGCGGGTGGCGTCGACCTGCCGGGTGAGGTCGCGGCGGCCGTGGCGCTGGACGAGGTCGTCCTGCACGGCTGGGACCTGGCCCGTGCGACGGGGCAGGACTTCGCGGTCGACGAGGACCTGCTCCAGGTCGTCCACGGCTTCGTGTCGTCGATCGGCCCCGACGACCGCGACGGCTCGCTCTTCGGAGCCGCGGTGGAGGTCGGCTCGGACGCGTCTCCGTTGGACCGTGTCCTGGGACTCAGTGGCCGCGACCCGAAGTGGAACCTAGGTTAGGCTCTCCTAATGTGAGAGCGATGACGGTGCAGGTTCGGGCGGGGCTGGGCGCGGGTCGCCTGGCCGCCGCCGTGGAGTCCCTGGTGGAGCTGCATCCCGAACTGTGCCGATCCGGCTTCGCGCACCGCGAGGTCGCGGACCCCGTCGCCGCCACCCCGGCCGCCCTCGCGGACGCGGAGGCGGCGCTCGACCCGCTCACCGGCGTGCTCGTGCAGGCGGTGTGGCTCGACGCGGGCCCCGGCCGCTCCGGGCGGATGGTCCTGGTGCTGCACGACGCCGTGGCGGACCGTCTGCCGTGGATCCTCCCGTGGCTCGCGCAGGCGTGGAAGCAGCCCGCCCTCGTCAGCTGACGGAAGGCGGGGCGGGAGCCGTGACCACGGCTCCCGCCCCGTCGTTCAGAGCGGTCTGCACCCTCCCAGTTCCCAGTCCCGCAACGTGTCGTCCGCCAGTGCGGACGTGATGACGGCGAGTGCCGTGCCCGCCCCCACCGGGACCGCCGACTCGATGACCAGGACCGTGCCCTCCACGCTGTCGCCGATCCGCCCGGTCCAGCCGGGAGGCAGCAGCGAGATGAGCCGCGCCGCCGCGATCGAGGCGTTGCGGGACACCGTCGGGGTCCGCGCCAGGAGCGTCACCTGGAAGGTTCGCGTATACACGGTCTTGTCACCCGGGTCTTCGCGTCACCGGCCTCCGTGCGGCAGCACGGTCGCCGACGTGGGCCGTCAGTCGCACTGCCAGCCGTTGCTGTCGGTGCACTCGGAGCTCACGGTGAAGGTCCCGACGGCCTGCCAGCCGTTGCTCTCCCCGACGACGAATGCGCTCAGCAACACTGCCACGCCCGAAGCGACACCTGCGACAGCGGTCACGATTTCGCGGCGCGGAGCGATGTGGAACGACATGTCTTCCCCCGGTGTGCGATGGCGGATTGTGTTGGACAGGAAGACATTCGCATTCGCCGGCTCGGAGCCGGTAGGTCCGCCGCCTTCAGCATGCTGCTCCGTGTCGGCAGCATGCTGCCGCATGAATTCACAAGGTCACAGCCAGCCGCGATCTTTGGCCAGAAGTGCGGCCTGGAAACGGTTCGATGCGCCTAACCGGGTCATCAGGTCGGCCACGTGTCTGCGGAACGTGCGCACGGACATGCCCATCTCGCGTGCCGCGATCTCGTCCTTGCTGGAGGTGCTGAGCACCGTGAGGATCTGTTTCTCCACCAGCCGCAGGTGCTCGTCCGCCCCCGGCGCCGCCTCCGCGGCCTCGACCGGCCGCGCGTCGCACCACACGCGGTCGAAGAGGGCGATCATGCTCGTCACCAGGCTGGGCTGGTGGATGATCAACGCGCCCCGCGCGCTGTTGCCGGGGTCGATCGGGACGACGGCGACCGAACGGTCGTAGATGATCATCCGTTCCATCGAGTGCGTGACCGAGCGGACGTGCGCGCCCAGCGCGACGAGCTCCTGCACGTACTTCTCCGTGCGGTCATCGGCGACGGCCTCGTCCAGCACGATCGTCCGCATCCGGACGCCGCGGCGCAGGCACCGCAGGTCGAGCGGCCGGGCGGCCTCGATGTACGCGGCGGACAGCGGGCCGTCCGGCTGCATCGCCATCACCTCGCGGTGCGCGAAGAAGGCGAGATCGTCGAGACGGGCGCGGATCTCGTCGAGCCCCTCGATGCGTTCGATGTCCGACGACACCGGGCTGCGGCGGCCTGCCTGCTGGTCCTCCAGCAGCAGCGGGATGGCCTTGCGCACGGCGGAGACCCTGCGCAGCTCCTCGTTCAGCGCCTGGAGGCGGCGCTCGATCAGCTTCTCGATTCCGACGACCGGTTCCATCGCGACGACGCCGCGATCGGGGTGCTGCCGGACCAGCCCGAGCTCCTTCAGTCTCTCGAAGGCTCTGTCCACTTCGTCGTGGTCGGTGTCGAATGTGATCCCGTCCGAATCGAGCCCGGAATTCGGATTTCTCAGGAAGAAACGGTAGAGCCTTTCCTCGACGGCCGTGATGCCCAGTTCGGACAGGACTTGCTCCACGGTCATCGGCATCCCCCGAATGCTATGTATCGGCTGCCCCCGAATCCTTTAGGTCCGTGGATACCACCAATGGCGCGAACTCAAACGCCCGATCATCGGCTGGGGTAGCCCGCCACGATCCTGACCAGGTCGGCGTTGCTCACCGCCGGGTCGCCGCCGGGCAGGACGAGGGTGTCCTCCAACCCGATCCGGGTGTCCAGGCCGCGCTCGACGGCCATCCGCGCCACGTCCCACGCGGCGGCCCCCTCACCGTGCAGCAGTACGGACCCGCCGAACCCTGCCAGCTCCTCCAGCAGCTCCCGCGCCGTCACGAGCGCCGTCGCCGGATCGGTGTCGGTGACCTCGGCCAGCACCCTCGTGACGCGGTGTGCCCCCGGCCAGGCCAGGAACCGCTTGGGGCCGGTGGTGCCGGAGAACAGGCCGGCCTCGACGCCCACGCCGACGTCCAGCAAGGTCTCCGCGATGAGCACGGCGCCGTCCTCGTGCCAGTTCACCGAGGCGTGGTCGGGCAGGACCGTCCACGACCGGATCAGCTCGGCGCGGCGGTGCGCGGACGGGTCGACCCAGTCGCCGGTCGTCACGCCGACCGGCACCCCGGGCACGGCGGCGCGCACGGCTCGCACCGCCGCGCCGACGTGCTCCGCCAGGAGCGTGTCCTCGCCTTGAGGGTCCTTGGGGTGGAGGTGGATGTCGTGGGCGCCCTCCGCCACCGCGGCCCGCGCGGCCTCAGCCAGTTCGCCGGGGGTGAAGGGCAGATGGTCGGACGCGGAGCGGGGCAACGCCCCGTTGAGGCACACCTGCAGCACCGCCCGATGCTTGCACAGCGCGCCGCGGTGCGCAGGTCTGGTCCGCGTCACCAGCCTGGTCACCGGTGAGGGCGGCGACGATCTCCCGCGCCCACCTGGCGATCGTGGCCGCGTCGAACAGGTCCGTCGAGTACTCGACGTGCACCGATGGCTCGGTTCCGCCGGGTTCGACGACGACGTGGAGATCGTTGCGCGCACATCCGCCGACGTGCAGCGGCGTCACCCGCGCGCCGGGAAGGCCCAGCTCCGGCGGCGGGCCGGTCACGACGGTGAAGAGGACGTTGGGCAGGGTCGCCGGCTCGTCGCCGGGCAGCGCCGACGCCAGCACGTCGGGCAGCGGCACGTCCTGGTGGTCGAGCGCGGCGAACAGGCTCCTGCCGACCTCCGTCGCCAGTGCGCCCGAACCGAGCCGGACGCGGACCGGCACCACGTCGCCGAGCAACCCGACCACCTCGCCGGTCGCCCCCGTGCGCCGGGCACAGGACAGCGGCAGCACCACGTCGTCGGTGCCCATCAGCTCACCCGCCCACCGCGCGAAGCCCGCCGCCAGCACGGCCACCGGCGTGGTCCCGGCCGCGCGGGCCCGCTCGGCGAGCGCCGCCCACGTCCCCGCCGGCAACGCCTCGCGGTGCAGAGCGCCCCTGCCGGACGCGCGCCCCCGCCGGTCGGCTGGCAGCGTCCAGCGCACCTCGGCCCCGGACAGCTCGCGCCGCCAGAACTCCAGGTCCCGCGCCGACGGGTCCTGCCGGTCGCGCACCAGGCCGAGGAAGCTCGGCGCCGCGGGCAGCTCCTCACCCCGGTAGAGCGCGGCGAGGTCCCGCCACAGCAGGGGCATCGACGCGCCGTCGGCCACCAGGTGGTGCACGACGAGCACGAACACCCAGCCCGAACCGGTGCGGGCGAGGCCGCACCGCAGCAACGGCGCCGTCCCGAGGTCGAACGGGCGCCCGGCCAGACCGGCGCACCAGCCGTCCACGTCATCCGGCCGCTCGACCGGCAGCGCGATCTCCTCCACCGGCCCGGCGGCCTGCCGCGGCGGCGTCCCGCACACCCGCACCCGCAGCGCGTCGTGCCGCTCGACCAGCCCGTTCACCGCGCGCCGCAACCGGTCCGGCTCGACGTCACCGGCGAGGTCCACCCGGTAGGCCATGTTGTAGACGGCCGTGCCGAACGCGGTGTGCTTGCGCCACAGGCGTTCCTGGGTGGCGGTCAGCGGCGCCTGGTGCAGCCGCCGGGCCATCGCGCGCACGGTCGGCTCGGCGAAGAAGTCCGCCATCGTGCAGCTGACGCCCAGCTGCGTCCCGGCGCGGTCCACCAGCCGGACCGCCGCGAGCGAGTGCCCGCCCAGCTCGAAGAACCCGGTCGTCACCGGCACCTCCGGCACGCCGAGCTCGGCGCACCACAGGTCGTGGACGGCTTGTTCCTCCGCGGTGGCGGGCCGTTCACCGGCGGGAGCCGCCTCCGGTTCCGGCAGCGCGGCCCGGTCGACCTTGCCGCTCGCGGTCAGCGGCAGCCGGTCCAGCGCCACCCAGCGGGTCGGGACCAGGTACGACGGCAGCACCTCGCCCAGCAGTGCCGCGAGACGTGCCCACAGGTCCGGCGTCTCGGCGGCAGGGACCACGTACGCGACGAGCTCCGCCTCACCGCGCCGGTCCGCACGGGCGACGACGGTGGCGTCCGCGACCTCCGCCAGCCCGCACAACGCGTGCAGCGTCTCGCCGGGCTCCACCCGGTTGCCGCGGATCTTGACCTGGTCGTCGGAACGCCCCAGGAAGACGAGCGAGCCGTCCGCCCGCCACCGCCCGAGGTCACCGGTGCGGTACCAGGTCTCGCCGGTCGCGGGGTCGCGGACGAACGCCGCCCCGGTCTCCTTCTCGCGGCCGTGGTAGCCCCGCGCCAGCCCTGGCCCGCCCAGCCAGATCTCGCCGACCGCCCCGACCGGCACGGGGACACCGTCGTCGGTCACGGCCACGCGCACCCCGTCGATCGGCCGTCCGATCGGGGGCGCGACCGGACCGTGCGCCGTGTCCACGGGGTGGTCGGTCACGATGATCGACGCCTCGGTGGGCCCGTACTGGTTGTGCAGCACGCACTCCGGGTGGCCGGCGAAGAACGACCGCAGCGCGGGCGTCAGCACCAGTGGCTCGCCGCAGCACAGCACGACCCGCAGCGACGGGGCGGACAGCCCGGACTCCAGCAGCGCGTTGAGCGGCGTGAACGGCATGAGCAGCCGTTCGACCCGGTGCCGCCTGATCACCCCGGCCAGCGCGGTGTGGTCGTGCCGCACGGAGTCGTCGACGAGGACCAGCGCGGCACCGGACGCGAGGGTGGAGAAGATCTCCTGCACGCTGATGTCGAACCCGGCGGACGTCCAGCCGAGAGTCCGGAGTGGACGGTGCTGGCGCAGCTGCCAGCGGACGACGTTGACAGGTCCGCGGTGCTCGACGAGCACGCCCTTCGGCCTGCCGGTCGAGCCGGAGGTGTAGAGGCAGTAGGCGAGGTCGTCCGGCTTGACCGCGGGCAGCGGGACTCGGTGCCTCGGTGCCTCGATCTCGGTCACCCGCAGGACTTCCCCGGCGTCCAGTGTGGACTCGCCGGCGGTGAGGAGCACCCGCGCTCCGCTGTCGGAGATGAGGTGGCGGCTTCGCGCGGCCGGCAGTCCGGGGTCGATCGGCAGATAGGCGCCGCCGCTGGTGAGCACGCCGAGCAGGGCCGCGATCAGCTCGGGTCCGCGCGGCAGCGACACCGCGACGATCTCACCGCGCCGCGGCCCCAGCGCCTGCGCGATCTCGTCCGCCCGCGCCCGCAGCTCGCGGTAGGTCCAGCTGCCCCAGTCGCCCGTGAGCGCGATGTCGTCGGAGTCGCCGACCAGCTCGTGCAGGCACACCTCCGGGTCGGGGACGCTCGCCCCCTGCCACGACTCGATCGCTGCCCTGTCCCGCGCGCCCGCCGCCGTCAGCTCGGCGACCGGGCTGTCCACATCGGACGCGACCGCGTCCAGCACGTCGCCGATGTCCGCCAGCAGGCCGCTGACCGTCGCCGCTTCGAACAGATCGGTGCGGTACTCGGCGACGCAGCGCAGCCCGTCGGCGCTCTCGGTGAAGTAGAGCGACAGGTCGTGGACGGACGTGCTGATCGGCGGGTCCAGCACGGTGGCCGTCAGCGGCCCGAAGTCCACCGGCTCCTCGGTCTCGTACTCGACGAGCACCCGGAACAACGGCACACCCTCGGCGTCACGGCCGGGGTTGACCGCCGCCACCAGCTCGTCGAACGGGACACCGCGGTGCTCGAACGCCGCCAGCGTGCCGGCGACGACCCTGCCGAGCAGCTCGCGGAACGTGCCGGAGACGTCGATCCGCAGCGGGACCAGGTCGAGGAACAGCCCGATCGCGTCCCGCGCGCCGTTCGGCCGCGAGCTGATCGCGGTGCCGACGACGACGTCCGGCTCACCCGCCCGGCGGCCGAGCACCGCGCTCACCGCCGCCAGCACGACCATGAACGGCGTGGCACCCAGCTCCGGGTTCCGCGGCACGGCACGGAACTCCCGCGTCACCGCCGCGCCTTCACCCGTGGGCTCGGCGGGTGCGGGGAAGTCGGCCGGCAGCCTCAGCGGACGCGAGCCCGCGAGCAGGTCGCGCCAGTAGCCGAGGTCACCGCCCGGTCCGCAGGCGGGCGGCGGTACCGGTGGTGGCAGCGTCACGCCCTGGTAGTGCGAGGCGATCTCGCGCAGCAGCACACCGGTCGACGCCGAGTCGAACACGATGTGGTGCGCCACCACGTGCACCAGATGCCGGTCCGGTGCGAGCCGCAGCACCACGAGCCGCAGCAACGGGCCGGTGGCGAGGTCGAACCGCACACGTGCCGCCTCGGCCGCCATGCTCGCGACCGCGCCGCGTTCGTCGAGCCCGGTGCCGTCCTCGAACGCCCACTGCACCTCCGCCTCCGGCCGTACCTCCTTGAACGGCACGCCGTCCTCGGCGCGGAAGACCGTCCGCAGGGCCGGATGCCGTCCGGCGGCCCGGAGCACGGCGTCGCGGAACCGTTCCACGTCGAGCGCGCCGTCGATCCTGACCAGCTTCGGCTCGTGGTAGACGCCCGTGCCGGGCCGCAGCCGGTCCATGAACCAGATCCGCTGCTCGGCCGGGGTCAGCGGCAGCCGGGGGAGCGGTCGCGCTCGCGACTCGCCGGGGTGGCGCAGTGCGTTCCGGTGCCGCAGTTCGTCCAGGTGCCGCAAACCTTCGAGCACCCGGTCCGGGGCCACGCCGAAGTCTACGAAGCACGCGATCTCGTCCACCCCGGCGGCGACCAGTGCGCGGGCCACCGACGCGGCCTCGTCGACGGACCCGATGAGCGCCCGCGACCCGGTGTAGCGCTCGAACGCCTGGCGCAGCACGAAGTCCTCGTCGGCCGACGGCATCTCGGCGAGCCCCAGGCTCTGCGCCTGCCCGGCGAGCGCGAGCGACGACCGCAGGTACCGCAGGAACGGCTCCCGTGCCTCCTCCCGCGCCACGGCACCGTCGGCACCGAGGTAGGTGTGCACCAGCACGACCACACGTCCGGCGGCGGGGTCGTGCCCGGCCTCTGCTCGTGCCGTCCGGTAGCGCACGATGTTCTCGGCGAGGTCGTCCACCGACTGCGTCATCAGGTTCGTCAGCACGCCGATCCCGGCTCTGCCCGCCTTGACGTAGCTGTCAGGGTTCCCCGCGATGGCGGTGAAGAACGGCGGCAGGTCCTGGAGCGGACGCGGCTGCAACCGCACGGACACCGGCTCACCGGTACCGGACGCCGCGGTGACGTCCTCGCCGGACCACAACGCGCGCACGGTCTCCATGTGCTCGTACATCAGCTCGCGGTTCCGTGCGTACGCGTCGGGGGCGAGCGCGAAGTCCTTGGCGTGCCAGCCACTCGCGAACCCGAGACCGACCCGTCCGCCGGACAGGTTGTCCACGACGGACCACTCCTCCGCCACCCGGATGGGGTTGTGCAGGGGCAGGACGACCGATCCGGCGTTCAGCCGGACGTGCTCGGTGCGGGCGGCGATGGCGGCGGCGAGCACCGACGGGTTCGGGAAGAGCGCGCCGAACGAGTTGAAGTGCCGCTCCGGCAACCACACGGCGTGGAAGCCGTGCCGGTCGGCGAACTCGGCGGCGGCCAGCACGAGCCCGTACTTGTCGCGGTGCGCCTCGTCGGGGTAGTCGCCGAAGAAGGACAGGCTGAAGTCGCACGGCCCGCAGGGGAGCGCGGGATCGGCGGCGACGGGTTCGGCCACGGCGAGCTCGGTCACGGGCTCGGCGAGTTCCGTCCGAGGCCGCGGCACCGCGCCCTCCCCGGCCGTCACCCCGCCACCTCGCGCGACCAGCCGCGCGGCGGCCCGTGGCGTGGGAGCAACGGTGAACAGGTCCTTCACCGTCACCCGGACGCCGAAGTCGCGTTCGATCTCCCCGGCCAGCCCCATCAACGCGAGCGAGTCGGCCCCCAGCGCCAGGAACGTCTCGTCCACCCGCGGCTCACCCGCGAGCCCGAGACGTGCCGCGACCAGCTCCCAGACCCGTCCGAGCACGTCCCGGCCCTGCCCGCGCGGTGCGGGCACGACCATCTCCGCCGGTCGCACCGCCGGCCGCTCCGGCTGGCGGCCGGTCTCCACCCGGTTCCGCTCGAACGGGTAGCCCGGCAGCCAGATCCGCCTGCCCGTCGCGAACGCGGACAGGTCGACGTCCAGCCCGGCCGTCACCGCGGCGGCCACGGCGTCCGGCAGCGGGCCGCCGATCCAGGCCGCCTCCTGGTGGCCGGCGCGGCCCAGCCGGCACAGCACCGAGTCCTGGCCGATCTCGACGCGCGGGCCCGCGTCCCCCAGCTCCGCGAGGCACAGGTCGAACCGCATCGGGCGGCGCAAATGCTCGGTCAGGTGCTCGGGGCGGACTACCGAGCCCGCCGCCAGCCGGGCGCCGTCGACGCCGCGCACCAGCGGGAGGCGCAACGGCGTGAGCCGCACGTCCCGTGCCGCGCGCAGCAACGGCTCCACCGCCGGGTCCATGAACCTGGAGTGGAACGCCCTGTCGACCCCCAGGCGCGTGCACGGCACACCGGCGCGGGCGGCGGCCTCCTCGATCGCGTCCACCGAACCGGCCAGCACGTGGCTGACCACGCCGTTGACCACCGCCAGGTCGGTACCGCTTGCCCGGGCCACGGCGCGCGCCTGCTCGCGGGTGGCGTGCAGCGCGACCATGCCCGCGGGTTCCGTGCACCCGGTCAGGCGGCCCCGTTCGACGGTCAGCCGCAGGCCGTCGTGCCGGGACAGGCCGCCCGCCACGACCAGTGCCGCGTACTCGCCGATGCTGTGGCCCACGACGAGGTCGGGCTCGACGCCCCACGAGCGCCACAGCTCCGCCAGCGCCACCTGGTAGGCGAACGTCGCCGGTTGCACGGGAAGTTCGGCGGCGGGGTCGAGCAGCGCGCCGAGGTCGGTGAGGCTGGACAGGTCGTCGATGACCGCGCGGAACACGGGGTGCTCCGCGTACAGTCCGGCCGCCATGCCCGCACGGGCCTGCCCCTGGCCGGGGAACGCGAAGACCACCGGACCGTCCGCGGGAGAACCGGGGGAGGCGTCCAGCGCGTCCACCAGTTCGGCGGTGGTCGAGGCGGCCACGGCCGCCCGGTGCGGGTGGACGGGACGGGCGGCGAGCGTGGCGGCGACGTCGGCGACCGCGAGGTCCGGGTGCTTCGCCAGGTGAGCCCTGAGCGCGGAGACGGACCGGGCGAGGGCGGCCGGGGTGCGGGCGGACAGCGACACCACCGACCGGCGTGCGGACCGCTTCGCGACGACCGGCGGCTGCTCCAGCACCACGTGCGCGTTCGTGCCGCCGACGCCGAGCGCCGTGACGCCCGCCCGGCGGACGCCGTCCCACGTCCCGGCCCGGGCTGTGATCGAGAACGGGCCGAGGTCGAGCGCGGGGTTCGGCGTTCCGACGCCGGGGGTCGGCACGATCTCGCCGTGCTCCAGCATGAGCACCGTCTTGATCAGCCCGGCGAGACCGGAGCACGTGTCGAGGTGCCCGACCGATGCCTTGGCCGACCCGAGCCGCACCGGACCGGGGTACACCTCGCGCAGCGCGGCCACCTCGATCGGGTCGCCCAGCGCCGTCCCGGTGCCGTGACACTCCACATAGGACACCAAGGACGGGTCGACGCCCGCCCGGTGCAGCGCCAGCCGCACCACCTCGGCCTGCCCGGACACGCTCGGCGCGGTGAAGCCCGCCTTGGCCGCGCCGTCGTTGTTGACGGCGGTGCCGAGGATGACGGCGTGCACGGCGTCCCCGTCGGCCAGCGCGCGGTCGAGCCGCTTCAGCACGACCGCGGCGACGCCGTTGCCGCCGACCGTGCCGTCCGCGTCCGCCGAGAACGGCCGGCACGCGCCGGCGGGCGACAGGATGCCGCCGGGATGGGCGAGGTAGCCGTCGTCCTGCGGCACGTGCACGGCGGCGGCACCGGCCACCGCCACGTCGGCGTCACCGGTCAGCAGCGCCTGCACCGCCAGGTGGACCGCGACCAGACCGGTCGAGCACGCCGTCTGCACGCCGATGGCGGGCCCGGTCAGGCCGAGCCGGTGCGCCACCCGCGCGGCGAGGAAGTCCGGTTCCGCGCCGATCGCCGCCCGCATCGCGGCCGGCACGTCCGCGCCCGGCAGCCCGGCCTGGTGCCCGTAGAGGTGCATGCCGGAGCCCGCGAACACGCCGACTCGTCCGGGTGCGTCCAGGCATCCCGCGCTCTCCAGCGCGCGGTAGCACTCCTGCAGGAACAGGCGGTGTGCCGGGCTGGTGGACGCCGCCTCGGCCGGTGTCATCCCGAAGAACTCGGGGTCGAACGCGTCCGCGTCGGCGATCGTGCCCATCGCCCCGACCCTGCCGGGCGCGTCGAACCGGGCGATCGAGCACCGGCCTGCCCGCAGGTTCTCCCAGAACGCCGCGACGTCGTCCGCGCCGGGCAGCCGCGCCGCCATGCCGATCACGGCGATCCGGTGGTCCGTCCCGGCCGGCGCCGATGCCTCGGGTGCCCGCCGGTCGCCCTCCAGGTAGCGGACCAGGGCGTCCACCGACGGATGCGCGAACAACGCGGTCGCGGGCAGTGACACCCCGAGGTCCCGCTCCAGTTCGGTGCGCAGCCGCGCGAGCGCCACGGACGTGAGTCCCAGGTCGTAGAAGGCTTTGCCGGTGACGGCCGGGGCACCCGCCACCCGTTCGACGGCGGCGCTCACCACCGTGCGGACGTCGGTGAGCATCCGGCGGGCCTCACCCCGGCGGATCTTGCCGCCGCCCGTGCGCGGAAACCGCGCGGGATCGACGACGACCACCCGTGCCACCGGGAGCCGCAGCCGCGCGAACACGGCCGCGCGGATCTCCTCCACCGGCACCGGAGCGCTCGATCCGATGACGAGCACGAGGTCCTCGGTGGCCAGCCGGGCGTTCGGCACACCGCACGCGGCGGTCCAGCCCACCGGTGCGCCCGCGTCCACCGCCACGGCCTCGATCTCGTGGCAGTAGTGGTTGTGCCCGTTGACGATCACGACGTCCCTGGCCCGCCCGGTGATCACCACCTGCCCGTCCAGGACGTACGCGAGATCGCCGGTGCCGAACCACTCGCCGGACCTCTCTCCGCCGAGGTAGCCGGGCGTGACGCGGGCCGACCGCACCTGCAACGCCCCGATCCGGCCCTCCGGCAGCACTTCTCCGCCGCGCACGACCCGCACGGACGCTCCCGGAGCTGGCGGCCCCACCGGAACGAGCTCGACACACGGCCTCTGATCGTCCACGTCGGTCAATTCCAGGTCGCCGGACAGGCTGGCCCGCACGACCCGGTGCACGCCGTCGGAGAAACGGCCGATCGTGATGCCCGTGCACGTCTCGGTCATGCCCCAGGCGGGCCGCAGCACCGACTCCGGCAGCCCGGTGACGGCGGCGAACCGGCGCATCAGCCCGGCTGGGATCTGCTCGCCGCCGCTGACCAGCGACCGCACGTGCGCCAGGTCCCAGGAACGGTCCCCGGCGGCGTCGGCGACGAGCCGGTACGCGAACGCGGGTGCCCAGCTGTGCCGGGCCTCGTGCTCGCACAGCAGGTCCAGCCACCGCAACGGTTCCGAGGTGACGAGGTCGGTCTCCACGTGCACGTTGGTGGCGCCCGTGAACACCGGCAGCAGGTGGTAGAGCAGCAACGCGCCGCTGTGGTCGAGCGGCAGCCAGTTGAGCGTCGTCTCGTCCTGGCGCAGGCCGAGGCTCTCCCGCGCTCCCACCGCGAACTCGGCGAGCCCGCGCTGGGTCAGCGGGACGGCCTTGGCCGAACCGGTGCTCCCGGACGACAGGAGCACCAGCGCCTCACCGTCCTCGGCGGGCCCGAGCGGCCGGACCTCGCGCCCGCCGAACACGGGCACCGGCACCGCCCCGCCGAGCACGCAGGCCCAGAACGCGGGGAAGAACTCCTCCAGCGGCAGGTCCGCCAGCACGACCCGGTCACCGCGCCGGACGTCGCGGGACAGGTCCGTCGCCCGTGCGAGCAGCTCGGCGTAGGTGGTCGAGGTCGTTCCCGCCGAGGTCACGGTGACCACCCGCGAGCCGGGGAAGCGGCGGGCCGCACGGCGCAGCGCGGTGGCGAGGTCGAGCGCGTCTTCTGCCGTGAACCTCAGCTCGGGTCCGTGGCACAGGGAGGTGGCCATGACGGTCCTTCCACAGTCAGGTGAGACGACGGGACACCAGCGCCAGCGCGAGCGCGCAGAGGACGGCGGCGGCGTGGAACCCGGTGACGACTCCGAGGACGGGAAACGACGGCAGCAACGCGGAGGCGACGAGCGTCCCGGACGCGAACCCCGCGGTCTCCGCCGTCGAGGACAGGCCGAACAGGCGCACCCGGAGGTCACCGGGGACCTCCTGCAGCCGGGACGTGTAGACGATCTCGGTGAGGCCGTCGGAGAAACCGGCGCACACCATGACGAGGACGAGCAACGGCCACGGCGGGCCGGTGAACGCGAGCACGAACGACGCGGACATCACGCAGGTGCCCAGCACGAACGCGGTGGTGCTGCCGGCGAACCGGGGCGCGACGAACCGCGCGGTGAACGCGCCCACCGCCCACGACGCCCAGAAGCCGCTCATGAACACGGCCGCGTCCGCACCCGCGACGGCGGACGCGTGCACCGGAAGCGACAGGTTGTGCGACGCGGAACCGAACGCGTCCGCCGCCCGCACGGCCACCAGCACCGCGATGGCGGGACCGGCGGCTCGCAGCAACGACAGCGAGGGTGCCGACGGTTCGCGCACGGGCGGCAGGGACTCGTCCCACCGCAACCGCGACACGACGAACGCGGAGAACCCGAACGACGCGGCGTTGACGAGGAAGGCCAGCCCGAACCCGCCGAACGCGATGATCGTGCTCGCCGACGCGTACCCGGTGATCACCGCCAGCGCCCGCCAGGTCACCAGCCTGCCGTTGGAACGCGCGTTCTCGCCGTCCGGCACCAGGTCCGGGACGCTGGCGCGCACGCAGACGTTCGAGACGGCGTTGCCCGCGCCCAGCACCAGCGCCGTCACGACGAGCCCCGCGAGCCCCGCGGACGGACCCAGCAGCGCCAGCCCGGTCATCACCGCGGCCTGCGCCAGGTCGGCCCGCACCATCAGGCGCCGCAGCCCCCGCAGCCGCACCAGCGAGCCCGCTCCCAGGCCGCCCGCGAACCCCGCCGCCAGCCGGACGGCCATCACCAGGCCGAGTCCCCACGCCGTACTGGTCACCGTGTAGGTGAACAGCGCCAGCGCGACGAGGTTGAGGAAGTTCCCGAACGCCGACACCGAGACGGCGGTGACCAGCGCGGTGAACCGGGCGGGCGGCGCGAGCAGGGTGGTCATGGTCAGGCCAGCGTCCTGCGCGCCGCGGCGGTGAGCGGCACGACCCACGCCGAGCGCGGCAGCTCCACCGCGCCCCTGCGCCGCTTGACCTGACCGGCGGAGATCGACAGGTCGATTGAGCGCACACCGGCGGAGCACGCCCACCTGACGACGGTGTGGAACACCGCGCCGAAGTAGACGGGAGCACCGGCGGTGGCGGCGTCGTCGAACCCCGCCTGCCGCACGAACGCCGAGGTGCCGTGCCGGACGACCGAGGCGAACCCGACCCGCTCACCGTCCCGGCGTGCCTCGACCAGCAGCGCGTCCGGCCCGAGGCAGGAGAGGTAGGCGCGGTGCAGCCCGGCGGCCTCGCCGGTCCGGTAGTCGTTGCCGTACTTGTGGTACAGCCCCATCTCCAGCGGCACGATCCAGTCGACGTCGGCCTCGGTGAGCGGGCGCACGTCGTAGGTGACGTTCGCGTCGCCGAGCTTGCGTTGGTCGGCGAGCTCCTTGGTCCTCTGCTTGCGCGGCAACGACCGCAGCCAGTCCTCATAGGACGGACCTGGCAGCTCGAGGCGATAGGTGGCGTGCGAGGGCACGCGGACCCCGCCGTGCGCCCGGAACGCCTCAGCCAGCTCTTCATCGGAGTCGTCGCAGTAGAGCGCGGCGATCGTGGCCGCGCCGAGGTCCGCCGCCGCCTCGGCGGCCTTGCCCACCAACGAGGTCAGCTCGCCGAGCCGGCCAGGCCCGTCGGCCACCGGGAACCGGCTGTGCCCCGGCCGCCTGCCGCCGAGCAGGTAGCACGGCAGCACGTCGGCCGACGGCCGTCCGGCCGCCTCCAGGAACAGGTCGAGGCGGGCGATCGGCCACGGGTTGCTGCGCTCGTCGAAGTGGTAGGCGGCGGCGAAACCGCCACCGGCCGACCACACGTAGAACGGCGGAACGCCGGCCACCTGCTCCTCGACCGCGAGCCACGGCCGTGACGCGTACAGGTGGTCCGTCGCGTCGATGCGGCCGAGCACCGCTTCCGGCAGCGCCGCGAGGTCGTGCGTCGCGCCGCCGAGGACGCGTTCCGGTGTCGTGGTCATGACTCCTTCTCCGACGGCGTCACCGCGGCCATGCCCAGGCCCGCGATGAGAACGAGCACCCCGGCGGCGACCAGCACCACTCGCGGTGACGAGACGGCGCCCAGCCCGCCCGCGAGCGCGGACCCCAGCGGCAGGCCACCGAACGCGAGCAGCCGGTACGCGGCGGTCACCCGCCCCAGCAGGTGGTCGGGCACCGCGCGCTGCCGGTAGGACACCGTGATCACGCTGCCCAGCACCAGGAACCCGGTGGCGGCGACGCCGAGGACGACGAGCGGCAGGCTCGGTGTGAGACCCGCCGTCGCGATGCCCAGTGCCAGCACGCCCTGGCCCACCAGCAACGTGCCGCGGTTGCCCAGCCACCTGACCAGCGCCGGTGCGCCCAGGCCGAGCACCAGCCCGCTGATGCCCGACGTCCCGATCAGCAACCCGTACTGCGCGGCGGTGAGCCCGAGCGGCCCGTCGTGCAGCGCGACGACCGGCAGCGCGGTCTGGAACGCCGCGTAGCCCGCGTTGACCAGCCCGACGCCGAGCGCGTAGACCGCGAGCCTGCGCCGGGTGAACAGGAACGCGAGCCCTTCACGGACCGAGAACCTCGCGGGCGCCACACCGGGTTCGCGGCGGGTCACCAGCTTGACCGCCGAGATCGCCGCTGCCGTGTAGAGCAGGGCGACCGCGCCGAACGAGACGCCGAGCGCGATGCCGGCGAGCAGACCGCCGATCGCGGGGCCCACGAGGAACCGCGTCACGAGCTCGGTGGCCTGCATCCGGCTGTTGGCCTGTTCCAGCTGTTCCCTGCCGACGACGCGGGGCGTGATGCTGTGCATCGCGGTGTCGCCCGCCGTCTCGGCGGTGCCGAGCACGAACGCGATCGCCGCCAGCGCGAGCACGTTCCCGCCGGACACGACCACCGCCACGCCGCACAGCAGCATCAGGGTGCGCACGACGTTCGCCAGCACCATGATCCGGCGGCGGTCGAACCGGTCGACGAGCACACCCGCGTGCAGTGCCGTCAACGCCCACGGCAGCCGCGCGGCCGTGTAGACGGTGGCCACGGCGGCCGGTCCGCCCCCCAGCTGCAGCGCCGCGATCGGCAGTGCGACCTGGTAGACGCCGTCGGCGAAGGTCGCGCTGCCCGCGCTGGCCCACAGCCAGCGGAACGCACCGGGCAGCCGGGACGGCGGCGCGGCCGGGGGAGCGGCGACGGCGGTCATGAGCGCGCCGCCTTCTCCTCGAAGCGGCGCAGGAACTTCTCGCGGTCGATCACCGCGCGCACGTGCGTGCCCCGGTACACGACCTCCACGCCGTCATGCGCCTCGACGGAGAACCTCAGCATTCGCCCGTCCACTTCGGACAGCGTCGACGTGACCGTGACGGTCCAGCCCTCCGGGGTGGCGCCGAGGTGCCGCGCGTCGTCGTGCTCGAAGCCCACGGTCATCTCGGAGGGCTCCAGCGCGTCCTCGACCACCCGCATCGACGTGACCTCCGCCAGCCACAGCAGGACGGGCGTGGCCAGCACCGGAAGGTCGTTCTCCCAGGCGGTCGCGCGGTCCCGGTCCCGCACGACGTGCTCGCGCACCGCGCTCGCGCCCACGGTGAACCGCCCGCTCATCGCGCACCCCGCAGGGCGTTGATCTGGTTCATGATGTTCTTGCGCTGCATCTCGGACGTGCCACCGGCGATCAGCGTGCCGAGCGCGTCCTGCACGTCCCGCGTGCTGTCGCCGCGCATGTAGCCGACGTGACCGCGCAGCCGCATCAGGTTCGTCGCGGCCTCGACCAGGCCCTCCGAGCCCACGAGCTTCGCCACCGAGCAGCGCAGGGACGCCTCGGGGTCGCGGTCGACCAGGGAGTCGATCGCCGCGAGCGACACCGCCCGTGCCACCTCGATGGTGACGCGGATGTCGGTGACCCTGCCCTGCACGTACTGGTGGTCGATGATCGCCGACCCGAACGCCTCCCGGCGCTCGGCGAAGTCGAGGACGCTGTCGAGCCGCGGCTCCAGGTAGGCGGCGGCGACGAGCCCGTAGAGCGCGCGGTCGAAGCTGATCACGTCGTAGAGCGTCCGCAGGCCGTCGCCAGGAGTGCCGAGGATCGCCTGCTCCGGCAGGAACACCTCGTCGAACCGCAGCGGCCCGGTCGGGCTGGTGCGCAGGCCGAGCAGCTCTTCCTGCACACCGCGGCGCACGCCGGGCGAGCGGAAGTTCACCAGGAACAGCGTGATGTCCCGCTTGCCCAGCTCGGGGACGCGGCCGAGCACGAGGCCGCGGTCCGCCACCGGCGCGTTGGTGATGTGGTTCTTGGCGCCGTTGAGCCGCCAGCCGTCCTCGGTCCGGCGGGCGGCCGTGGTGGTGCGTGCCACGTCCGAGCCGCCACGGGTCTCGGTCAGCGCCGTCGCGCCGACCGCTCCCCGCAGCAGCGGCGGGAGGAAGTGCCTGTGCGCCCACTCGTCGCCGTGCAGCACCAGCGCGCGCACCAGGCCCACATGCGCGATCAGCGACAGCGTGAACCCGAGGTCGTCGCTGCCCCTGGCCACCCCGGCCATCGCCACCGCGAGGTCCCGCCAGCTGCCGCCGCTGCCGCCCAGCTCGTGCGGCACGCCGATCTTGAACAGGCCGTGGTCGGCGAGCTGCCGCCACGACATCCGGTCGAACGTCTCCGCCTCGTAGGCACGTCCGGCCCTGGGCGCGACGATCAGCCGCGACAGCTCGGCGAACTGGTCGTCCAGCGACAGCGTCGGAGGCTGGATGAGTGCGATGGACATGGGGAAGCCTTTCTGCCGGCACGGGATGGTCGTTCGATGTGGTGGGGGTCAGTACCAGCGCAGGACCACGGCGCCCGCGGTCATCCCTCCGCCGACGGAGGCGAGGACGACGACGTCCCCGCGGCGCACCCGGCCCGCGGCGAGCGCTTCGTCGAGGGTGATCGGCACCGAGGCCGCGGCGGTGTTGCCGTAGCGGTCGACGGTGAGCGCGACCTTGTCCGCGGAGACACCGACGGCGCTGCCGACGGCCTCGATCAGCCGCGCGTTGGCCTGGTGCGTGATCATCAGGCCGACGTCCTCGACGCCCAGGCCCGCCTGCATCAGGGCCTCCTTGATCGCGGTGGGCAGCGCGGTCGTGGCGAAGTCCCACACCTTCGGGCCGTTCATGTGGAAGTAGTGGCGCCGTTCCGCGACGGTCCGGTGCGACGCCGGTTCGGCGCTGCCGCCCGCCGGGACGCCGACCACCTCGGCCTGCGTGCCGTCGGCCATCAGGTGCGCGGACAGCACGCCGTACCCGTCTGGCACCTCGCCGAGCACCACCGCGCCGGCGCCGTCGCCGAAGAACACGCTGGTGGTGCGGTCGCTGTGGTCCAGGATGCGGCTGTAGGCCTCCGCCCCGACCACCAGCATCCTGCGGTACTGCTGCGGGAACCCGCGCATCATGCCGACGGCCGCGGTGAGGCCGTAGACGAAGCCGGTGCACACGGCGGACACGTCGAACGCGGTGACCGCGCCCATGCCGAGCTTGGCCTGCAGCACGCACGCCGTCGCGGGCTGGATGTAGTCGGGGGAGGAGGTGGCCACCACCAGGCCGTCGATCTGGAGCTGGCTCAGGCCGCCCGCGTGCAGCGCGCGCATCCCGGCGATGGTGCCGAGGTCCGAGCTCGCGGCTCCGTCCGCTGCCCTGCGCCGCTCCCGGATGCCGGTGCGCCGGACGATCCACTCGTCGGTCGTGTCCACAAGGGACTCCAGCTCCTTGTTCGTCACAACCCTGCGCGGCAGGTACGAACCGGTGCTGAGAATGCCGATCGCCATGTCGACCTCCCGCTCAGTCCCGCACACCCTGCGCGGACAGGAACGTGCGGTAGGCCGCCGCGAAGCGGTCGACCATCTCCTCCAGGTCGGAGTCGGTGCTGACCAGAGGGGGCGCGAAGACGACGGTGTCACCGGCGAACCGCAGCAGCACGCCGTGCTCGGCCGCGGCCGTGACGAGCTCCCTGCCCGGTTCGCCCGGCCGCATCCCGCACGCCGCCGCGTCGAACTCGACGCCGCCGAGCAGCCCGTAGGTGCGGACGTCGCGCACCAGCGGGGCGCCGAGGAACTTGTCGAGCGCGTTGGTGAGCACCGGCGCCGCCGCCCTGACCCGGCCGGGGATGTCGCGCTCCCGCAGGATCGCGAGCGTCTCCCTGGCCACCGCCGCCGCGACCGGGTGACCGGAGTAGGTGAAGCCGTGGCCGAACGACCCGATCTCCTGCGAGCCCCGCGCGAGCACCTCGCACACCTCGCCGGAGACCAGCACCGCCGAGATCGGCAGGTACGCCGACGACAGTCCCTTCGCGACGGTGACCATGTCCGGCCGCAGCCCGAACTCGGTGGTGCCGAACATCGAGCCGGTGCGGCCGAACCCGGTGATCACCTCGTCGGCGATGAACAGGATGTCGTGCCGCCGCAGCACCTCCTGGACGCGCTCGTAGTACCCGTCCGGCGGGATGACGAGCCCGCCCGCGCCCAGGATCGGCTCCGCGATGAACGCGGCGATCGTGTCCGGCCCCTCCTCGCTGATCAGCAGCTCCAGCTCGTCGATCAGCCAGTCGACGAACTCCTCGTCCGACAGGCCGTTGGCCTGGGTGGAGAGCACGTCGGGGGTGTGCAGCCGCAGGAAGCCCGGCAGCGGGATGCCGAAGCCGTTGTGGATGTGGGCGAGCCCGGTGGCGGACCCGGCGGCGGTGGTCGCGCCGTGGTAGCCGCGGTGATGGGACAGGATCTTCTTGCGGTGCGAGCGGCCCTTCGCACAGTGGTAGAACCAGGCGAACTTGACCGCGCTGTCGTTGGCGTCGGACCCGGAGTTGCCGAAGAACACCCGCCCCATCGGGATGGGCGACAACGAGGTCAGGTCGTCGGCGAGGGCGACGGTGACGTCACTGGTGCGGTGGTTGAACGAACCGTAGAACGGCAGCCGTTCGAGCTGCCGCCTGGCGGCCTCGACCAGGCGCGGCTCGCTGTAGCCGAGCGTGACGCACCACAGGCCCGCGACGCCGTCGACGTACTCGCGGCCCTCGGTGTCCCAGACCCGCACGCCCTCGCCGCGGCTGATCACGTGCGGTGCCGTCGGCAGGCCGACGACGGTGTGCGGTTCGAGCAGGGTCGAACTGTCCATGGTGGACTCCTCAGACGTGGTGGTGAGCGGAGGTCACCGGCCTCCGCCGACTTCGAGCACGGCTCCGGTGGTGTAGGAGGACGCCGGCGAGAGCAGGAACCACACGGCTTCCGCCACCTCGTCCGGTGTGCCGATCCGGCCGAGCGGGACCGAGGCGCGCAGCCGCGCCGGCCGGTCCGGCACACCGTTGTCCTCGTGCAGATCGGTCTGCACCAGTCCAGGGGCGACGGCGTTGACGCGGATGCCCTCCGCCGCCAGCTCCTGCGCCGCGCCCCAGGTGAACGTGTTGACCGCGGCCTTCATCGCCGCGTAGTGCACCCATTCGCCGCCGCCACCCGTGCGGGCACCGGTCGACGACACGTTGACCACGGCACCGCCCGAGCCGCCCCGGCCGCGTGCCATCCGCCTGGCCGCCTCCCTCGTGCACAGCAGGGTGGAGCGCACGACGGTCCGGTACGCCTCGTCCGCCTGCCGGAGGTCCAGGTCGAGCAGCCCGGTGAGTCCTCCGGTGGTACCCGCGTTGTTGACCAGCGCGGTCACCGGGCCGAGCGTGGCGGTGGCCGTCTCGAACAGCTCGTGGACGTCCTCCTCCGCCGACACGTCCGCGCGCACCGCGAGCGCCGTGCCGCCCGCCTCGGAGATCTCGCGCACGAGGGCCTCCGCCGAGTCCTTGCTGGCGCGGTAGTTGACGCACACGGCCATCCCGGCGGCGGCGACCCGCCGGGCGACCGCGGCGCCGATGCCGCGGCCCGCCCCGGTGACCACGATCACGACGCTCAGCCGTTCACGACGCCGAAGCGCTCCGGCAGGAAGAAACCTTCGAACGCCTGAAGGCTGTAGACGTTGTGGGTCTTGAGCAGCCAGCGCTGCTTGAGCGATTCGATGTCGCGGATCTCGTGCACCTCACGGCCGTGGATGACGTGGTGGTTGGAGAACGTCACCGAGTCGCCGGGACGGGAGATGCGGACCTGCTTGCGCTTGTGCAGCGCGGCCAGGAAGCGGTCGAGCGCGCCCTGTGCCTCCTCGTCCAGGCCCTCCGTGCGGCCCTCGAACACCTTGGCGCCCTGGCCCTCGATCAGCACCGGGTGGTCCTTGGCGCGGCCGAGCTCCATCGAGGTCGTGGAGACGTCGTCGAACGGCGTGTAGAACCGCTCCTGGCTGAGGATCTCGACGTCGCGGTCGGAGAGCTCCTCGACCGCGTGCCGCGTCACCGTGAACGTCGAGTAGACCTCGTTCTCCGGGGTGTCGCGCAGGGTCAGGGTGTTCACGAAGTCCGGGCACACGAAGTGGTTCGTGAAGTCGCGGTGGAACTTCAGCGTCTTCAGCGTCTTCTGGGACTGCGTGTCGAACATCGACTCCTTCGGGTAGATGTCGTGGAAGAAGTCGCCGTCGTTGACGCTCAGGTGCCCGATCATCTCGGTGCCGGTCAGCAGGGCGTACATGCCGAGGAAGCCCTCGGCGACCCAGGTCTTCTTCAGCTGGTACTTCTCGCGCACCGGGTCGGCGGCGTTGAAGCGCGGCAGGTCGGGGTCGATCGGCGCGTTGCCGATGACCACGAACGGCTCCTTGGCGAAGTCGCGCAGCATCGAGGTCTCGCAGAAGTCGACGAACCGCGCCGGCACCTTGCGGTCGTCGCGCAGCTGCGACAGCTCGTGCATGAACTTGTCGTAGTCGGTGTAGGGGTGCGACTCGACGTCCAGCAGCACCTTGCCCAGTGCCTCGGACTCCTCGCGGGTGAACACGAAGCCGTAGTCGATGAACTTCACCGTTTTCCTCCAGGGTGGGGCGACGGACGGGCAGGGCGCCCGGCCGTTCGGGGTGAGAGCGGGATCAGACGAGCTCGAGCACCGTGGCGGCGTCGAGGAGGTCGAGATCGCGGCGCAGCGCCGCGTAGTCGTCGTTCCAGAGCAGCACCGACGCGGCGAAGTCGCGGATGTCGGTGGCGTCGCCGAGCAGGTCGCCCGGCCGCACGTTGCACGTCCAGCGGTGGTCGGAGACGATCGCGGGTCGTCGCAGTCCGGCGACGGTGCCCGCCTTCTTCGGGAAGTACACGTACGCGGCGAACGGGCCCCGGTACCCGGCCGGCGGCACGAACGGCTCTCCGCGCTGCAACGTGAAGAGCGCCTGTTCGATGTCCACGCCCCAGCGGATGCGGCCGGTCATCGGGATGAGCGCGGCGGGCGCCCGTGCGGCGATCTCCAGGAAGACCGGCTCACCGGAGGGATCGAGGAAGATCTCGTGGTGGAACACGCCGTCACGGGGCTTGTCCCGCAGCGTCGCGAGCACCTCCTCGTTGAACGCCTTGAGAACCGGCACCACCGGGTCGTCGTCGGGGAGCGTGAACGAGCCGTTGACCTTGCCGTCCGCGTATTCGTGGCACGGGTACAGGTCCTGGTTGACGTGCACGTGCACGATCTCGCCCGCCCGCACGGCCGAGTCGACGTGGTAGAGCGTGCCCCGCACGAACTCGTCGACCTCGAACTCCCACGGCCCGGAGTTCTCCGCCCAGGCCCTCAGTTCCTCCGCCGAGTCGACGCGGGCCACGCCGACCGCGCCGGACTCGTTGACCGGCTTGACGAACGCGGGCAGGCCGACGGTGCCGAGCACACCGGCGACGTAGCCGTCGGGGTCGCGGCTGAAGCTTTCCTGGTCCCACCGCACGTGCCGCGGCATCCGGATGCCCGGCAGCGCCGCCTTCATGGCGAGCTTGTCGGTGAACGCCCGCACGTCCGCGGGCCGGTCACCGGGGATGCCGAGCTTCTCCCGCACGGCCGCCGCCGCGCCGAGCACGTACTCGTCGTGGCACAGCAGCCGGACCTCACCCGGCCGCCTCTCCACGACCGCCTGCACGACACTCGCGAGCGCGTCGGGCGTGAAGTCCGACGTGACGACGACCTCGTCGAACACGTCCGCCCGGCCGCGGTCGCGGAGCATCTTCTCCTTGACGGGGCTGCAGACCAGCACCAGCGACCGGTCCGGCCGAGCCAGCGACGCCGGATCGACGCGGAAGGACGCGACGTTCTGGACGACGATGTCGAGCTTCCCGACGCGGTCGAAGCGTTGCTCGTTCTCAGGCATGCCCCGAATCTGGCACGCGGCTCACGGCGGTCACAGAGCCCCGGCGGACAGCTAGCTGCAGCCGGTCCGGCAGGTTGATGTCACCACCGTTGTTTAGTCCACAGTGGATCTCAGCTGACCTTCACCGCGACGAACACGTCCTCGCGTCCCGGCCGGTCCGGCGCGTCGCGCACGTCGGCGACCTCGAAGCCGCACGCCACCAGACTCGCCTCGATCTCGGCCCGCGACCGGAACCGCAGCGTCGAGTCCGAGGCGACCTCCGTGCCGTCCGCGAACCGGTACGTGTGCCGGAACGACACGAACGGCAGGTCCACGCCCAGCATCTCCCGCCGCTCGTGCACGCCGTCCACCACCCGCGAGGTCGTCTCCGCCCAGCCCTCCCACGCCCTGGCCTCCACCCGCCGCGACTCGAACACCAGGTGCCCGCCGGGCCGCAACGCCTCGCGCACACCGCCGAGCGTGGCCTCCCAGTCCTCGCCGAGGAACACCTGCGCCACGTTCGCCGTCATCGTCGCCAGGTCGACTTGGAGTGGGGGCAGGGTCGTCGCGTCGCCGTGCAGCCACGTCACCTCGGAGCTCTTGGCACGCGCCAGTTCCAGCGAGGCGAGTGCCGGGTCCACGCCGACGACGGTGATGCCCCTGTCCGCCAGCAGCGCGCCGAACACGCCCGTGCCGCAGCCGACGTCGAGCACCGACCGGGCGCCGAGCTCCGCGACGATCGCCAGGTACAGGTCCAGGTCGTCACGCGGCCCGTCGAACGCGTCGTAGAGCCGAGCCAGCCTCGGGTCGGCGAAGAGCGCGTCAGGCATTCCACATCCTCTCTCCGGCGACGAACGGCATCAGCAGTTCGATCACCTCCCTGTCCGGGCGCCCGTGCAGCTCGTCCTCCGCGACCCGCCGGGCGATCCCGGCGAGGAAGTCGGCGACCTGCACCCGCGCGTCGTGCTGCGAGTCGGCGAGCGTCAGGCTGCGCAGCCGGGGCGCCAGCCGCCGCAGCTGCCCGATCCGGGCCTCCGTCAACGACAGCTGCTGGTCGTGCACGATCGAGACCGGCCCGCTCCACTGCGCGACGGCACGCAGGATCGCCGGGAACAACGGGTCCAGCGCCCCGCGAGGTCCCCGTGCGCGCAGCAGGTCGTTGTACAGCTCCAACGGCCCGGTCACCGCGCCGAACTCCGCCCGCACCCGAGCGGCCAGGAACCGCCGTTTGTCGACCAGCTGCACGCGCGCCCGTCCCGCGAGCGGCCCGTCCGGCCCGAGGAACCACAGCAGCACCCACCGGTTCTTCCGGCGCAGCAGGTGGTTCGCCTTGTACTCCTGTGCGGGCGACTTGATCATCTCCCGCAGCTCCGCGACGCACGCCTCGGCTTCCTCGTGCGAGAACCGGACCGCGGCGTGCGCGAACACCGCCGTGACGCCGCCGACGAGCTTCTCGCCCTCGGAGCCGGACTCGTCGCAGGCGATCTCCATCAGGACATCCGGAACACGGGACCACGGGCGCGGAACGGCAGGTGCGCGCCCGCCGGGATCAGGAACGCGTGCTCGCGCCGAATCCTCAGCACGTCGCACCCTCCGTCGGTGATGACGAGAACCGGTCCGGTGGCGGGGAAGTCGTCGGCGCGTTCGAGCAGGTCGATTCCGGGCTGCAACACCGTTCCGCCGCGTCCGCGCACCTCCACCCTGCCCGCGATGTCCTCGACAGGGACGTACCCCGCGTCGTACGCCCTCGCGTCGCAGAAGACCACCCGTGCGGCGGGGACGTCCCGTGCGGCGGCGTAGGAGGCGATGGCGCCCAACGCCTTGCCGAGCAGCCGGGGGTCCATCGAACCGGACGTGTCCAGCACGACCCCGAACGTCGGCCGTGACTCCAGCGACTCCGGCCGCACCCAGCCCGGCCGCGGGATGTCCGGCGTGGACGCCTGCCGCCGTGACGCACGGGCGTAGGTGCGGCGCTTCTCCGCGGCGGGGACGAACTCCTCGAACCACCGCGCCAGCCGGGCGTCCCACGTCAGCGGCGGGTGCTCCAGCGCCCGGATCTCCTCGACGAGCCCGGCGGGCAGCAGCCCGCGCGACGACGAGTGGTAGCTCAGCCCCGTCAGCAACGCCCGCCGGTAGAACTCGTCGAGGTCCGTGCTGTCCGCCGGCCCCCGCAACGGCTCACCGAGCAGGTCGCCCTGCTTGCCCCGCAACGTGAGCAGCTTCCGGTACCGCCGCAGGTCGACGGCGATCCGGTCGTACACCGACTCGGCGGACAACCCGCCCAGCTCCGGGTCGTGCAGCACACCGGGAGGCGGCGTGCCCACCCCCATCTCGACCAGCCAGCCGTTCACCACGAAGTCCGCGGCCACGTTCCACAGGTACGCGTCCCTGCCGCCGACCCGGTCGCCGTGCCGCAACGCGGCGTGCAGCATCTCGTGCGCGAGCACGAACCGCCACTCCGGCCTGCTCAGACCCGCCAGCGGGTTCACGTAGATCTCCGCCGACGCCGCCGACACCGCCGCGATCGAGATGTCCCAGCCGCGCGCCAGCTCCGCGTCCGCCACCACCGTCATCGTCGACGCCAGCGCCCCCAGCAGCGGGTAGTTCGACACGAACCAGCCCAGCGCGAGGTCCCACTCCGTCTTCGCCGGCCGTGCGTCGGTCAGCGACGACCGCGCACCACCCGCCACGTCGATCGCGGCCACCGCGGCGTTCGAAAGCCCGGCGGCGAACCGCCGCGCCCACTTCTCCGGGTCCGCCGACGCCCCGCCGCGCACGCACCGGTCCGGCTCCCACGACGACGGCCGCGTCCCGAACTTCAACGCGGGCTGGAAGTCGAGCACCTCACCGCAGTCGAACGTGCCGAACCCCAGGTGCAGCAGGCAGTGCGCGAACACCCACGCCCACTCGTCCTCGGATGCCCTGCGCGTCGGATGTGCGATCAGCAGGCCGTCGAGCGAGATGTCGGCCCACGGGTGATCGGAGGTCCTGCGCACGTACGTGCCGAGAGCGGCGAACAAAGGGTGCCCGCTGATCCGCCTGTTCGCCGCCTCGAACGCGACCACGGCGGGATCGGCCTTCACGCGGCGGCTCATGAGCGTGCGGCGACCAGTCGCGGCAGATCCCGGGTGACCTCGACCAGGAACCACGCGGGCAGCACCGGGTTCCCGTCGTCGTCCGCGGCGATCACCATCTGCGCGATCTCCAGCGACAGCTCGGCCAGTTCCAGCAACAACGCCTTCCCCCGGTGCGCGAGCTGCTTGCCCGCGGCCGGCGCGTGCGCCTTGTCGTGCGGCAGCTCCTTCACCAGCCGGGCCCGGAACGCCTCGGCGAGGAAGTAGAGCAGGTCGCGGTCCTGCGGCGCCGACGGCCAGCGAGCCTCACCGCGCAACACGGCGTCCAACCCGTACGCGTGCCGCACCGTCTTCACGAACGCCTTGAACATCGACGCGTGGTTCGCCGTGACAGTCCCGAACGCCAGCACCCCGAGCAGGTCCTCGGAGATGTCGTCACCGAACGAGTGCAACGCGTCCGACAACATGTGCCAGCCACGAGGCGTCGAGAACGTCTCCTCCGTCTTCGGCGCCGCACTCCACAGGTGATCAGGACGCTGCGTGAGGTACTCGATCACCCACGGGTGAATCCCGCTCTCCCGAGCCCACGCCAGCCAGTCCTTCGCCGAAGCGCTGAGGTGCACGTGCACCATCCGGTTGACCAACGCGGACGCCATCGGCCGCGCCAGCGCGTTGTCGACGGCCCGGTTGCCCGCCCCGATGACGATCGACCCCTTCGGCAGCTCGTAGGACCCGATCCGCCGGTCCAGGATCAACGAGTAGAACGCCTTCTGCACCTCAGGACTCGACGCGTTGAGCTCGTCCAGGAACAGGCAGTACGGGTCACGCCGCGCGAGGGACTCCGGCGGCGCGAACCGCGACCGCCCGTCCACCAGCTCGGGAACCCCGATCAGGTCCTCCGGCGCGAGCTGCGTGCCCAGCAACGTCACGCACTCGAGCCCCAGCTCCGCGGCGAACTTCCGGACGAGCGACGACTTGCCGATCCCCGGTGCTCCCCACAGGAAGACCGGCCGGACGACGGCGACGTGCAGCAGCACCTCCGGAAGCTGTGCCGGCGTGACGGTGACTGTGGATCTCATCAGAGCTTGAGCATGCCCCACACGGGTGGTCCTGGTCGCCCGAATTTGTCCTCTGACCGTCGATGGGCCGTTCTTGTCGGTGGGAGCGGCTATGGTCTTCTCGTCGGTGGTTGCGGCGTCCAGACGCGTGGACGTGGCGGGCCGCCCTTGATTCCTTCGCGCGTTCCGCGCCGCCGGAGACCGGCCTGCCTCTCTTGTGGCACCTGCGTGTCGTTCGGTCACGCCTGTCCGCTCGGGTCGCCGTGGTCCGGCCACCGGGGTGTGCCGGGCTGTTCGGGTCTGTCGCCTCACGGGCGGCTTGTCCGAGCGGTGCGCTCGGTTGCTCGGGTTCGGTTGCTTGCGTTTGTCGCCCGTCAGGACGACGAGCCACGCAGTGCGTGGCTCGTGCGTGCCGTTCAGGTGGGTGCCTGCTTGAGCAGTCGCCTGGCTGGACGCGCAGGCCATCCATCGGCTTGCCCGTCGCGGGCGCCGCCGAGACGGCTCGCTTGCTGGTAGCCGGTGGTCCCTCGCCGACCGGTTGGCGTCTGTAGGGCCTTGCCGACCGGTTGGCCGGTTGGTGGGGCTTTGCCGGGCTGCTTGCTGTTCGGCAGTGCCCTTCGGGGCTGCTCCCTGCCTGGACGCATCCTGGCAGGCACCTCACCGGGCTGCCTTCACCAGGTTGCCCTCACCGGGGTCGCTTCCCACCGGAAGCTCCCCCGGCGAGCCTGGCCGGGCTCAGGCCCCGGTCACCGGCCAGGTGTGCACGGGCTCGTTGGCGTGCATCAGGTCGACGTAGGTGCGCAGCATCGTGCGCAGCGCGTCGGCCCGGTCGAGGTGCGAGTGGTCGTAGTGGCGGTGGAACTCGCGCGCCTGCCAGGTCGCGCCGTTGATGCCGCTCAGGCACCGCTGCTCGATCACCCCGAGCAGCCGGTCCCGCTCGGCCGAGTCGACGCCCCACCGGATCAACCCCTCGTGCGCGAGAGGAAGGAGTCGCCGCAGCACCAGCTCCACCACCGGCACGGTGCCGACACCGGGCCAGTACATCTGCGCGTCCATGCCGTTGCGGGAGGCGGCGTTGAAGTTCTCCTCGGCGGCCTGGAAGCTCATCTGCGACCACAGGGGACGCTCGTCCTCCGCCAGGGCTCGCACCAGCCCGAAGTACAGGGCGGCGTTGGCGAGGGTGTCGACGATGGTCGGGCCGGCGGGCAGCACGCGGTTCTCGACGCGCAGGTGCGGCTTGTCGCGCACGACGTCGTAGACCGGGCGGTTCCAGCGGTAGATGGTGCCGTTGTGCAGCTTCAGCTCGCTGAGGGTCGGCGTGTCGCCCTTGTCGAGGACGGCCAGCGGGTCCTCTTCATCGGTGATGGGCAGCAGCGCGGGGAAGTAGCGGACGTTCTCCTCGAACAGGTCGAAGATCGAGTTGATCCACCGCTCGCCGAACCACACGCGCGGCCGCACGCCCTGGGCCTTGAGCTCGTCGCCCCTGGTGTCGGTGGCCTGCTGGAACAACGCGATGCGGGTCTCGCGCCACAGCTCCTTGCCGAGGAAGAACGGCGAGTTGGCGCCGACGGCGACCTGCACGCCCGCGATGGCCTGCGCCGCGTTCCAGTAGGCGGGGAACTGCTCCGGCGACACCTGCAGGTGCAGCTGCGTGCTGGTGCAGGCCGCCTCGGGCACGATCGAGCTGGACGTGAGGTGCAGGCGCTCGACGCCGTCGATGGAGATCTGCAGGTCCTCGCCGCGCGCGGCCAGCACCTGCTCGTTGAGCAGCGCGTAGCGCGGGTTGCTCGACAGCAGGTCGGGTGAGATGTGCTTGCTGCGCAGGGTCGGCAGGATGCCGTTGATGACCATGTGGGCGCCGACCTCGCGCGCCTTCTCCTCGGCGGAGTTCAGGCTGCGCCGGACGGTCTCCTCGAACGAGGTGATGCCGCCGCCCGCGAGGCGGCGCGGTGCCACGTTGATCTCGATGTTCCACTGGCCGAGCTCGGTCACGAAGTCCGGGTCGTCGATGACCTTGAGGGCCTCGTGGTTCTTCATCGCGGGGTCGGCGTTCTCGTCGATGAGGTTGATCTCGATCTCGAGGCCGGTCATCGGCCGCTCGAAGTCGAACCTCGCCTCGCGCAGCATCCGCGCGAACACGTCGAGGCACCGCCGCACCTTGGTGCGGTACCGCGTGCGGTCCTCGCGCGTGAACTCGTGCTTCGCGACGTCCTCGCCCATGGTGGCCTCCCGGCGGTCGAGCGTTAAGCCCACCACTCCTTACCCCGGTTGATCAAGCCCGACACCCCCGGCTTTCCGGCTGGTCAGCCGGTCGGACGTCATGCGGGCACCGCGATGGCCGTGACCAGCACGTCGCCCTGCACGAGCCACCGCCCGCGGAACCCGGCGATCGGGGTGTCCGGCAGCAGGACGCGCGAGTGGAACGTGCCGTCGGCGGACAGCGTGATGTCGGCGTCCTCGAAGCCCAGCCACCGCCGGGTCAGGGGGAACCACGCCTTGTAGGTGGACTCCTTCGCGCTGAACAGCAGCCGGTCCCAGCAGATCTTGTGGTCCTCGGCCCGCAGGCCGGGCATCCGGTCGAGCTCTGCCTGGATCGCGATCGCGCCGAGCACGCCGTCCGGCGCGGGGGCGTGCGGTTCGGCGTCGATGCCGATCGTCCGGTAGTCGGTGTCCAGGGCGAGCGCGGCGGCGCGGTAGCCGGTGCAGTGCGTGAGGCTCCCGACGACGCCCGGCGGCCACTGCGGCTCGCGCTTCGGGCCGGGCAGGATCGCGACGGGTTCGACGCCGAGGCGCCGCATCGCGTCACGGGCGCACGCGCGGGCCGTGCCGAACTCGGAACGGCGCTTCGCGACCGCGTTGGTGATCAGCGCCTCCTCCTCGGGGAAGAGGTCGGCCGGCTGGGCGTCGTCGTAGCGCTCCACCGCCGCGATGGGCGGGGGGAGGAGTTGTTCCAGCACCTTCACAGCTCCCGAAGGACGTCGTGCAGCTTCACCCCGGTGGTGCCGCGCGGTTTCCACTCGCGCGGGTAGCCGAGCGAGACCTCGTCGAAGCGCACGCCGTCGTAGTGCGTCGTGCGCGGGATGTGCAGGTGGCCGTAGACCATCTCGACCGCGTTGAACCGCTTGTGCCAGTCGGCGGTCAGCGCCGTGCCGCACCAGAGCGCGAACTCGGGGTAGCGCAGCACGAACGTGGGGTCCCGGACGAGCGGGTAGTGGTTGATCAGCACCGTCGGCCCGCTCACCTGCGCGAGGCGTTCTTCGGTCTCCGCCACCCGCGCCCGGCACCACGCGTCGCGCGACGGGTACGGGTCCGGGTGCAGGAAGTACTCGTCCGTGCACACGACACCCGCCTGGCGCGCGATGTCGAGAGCGGATTCCACGTCCGTGGCACCTGGTGGCCGGAAGGAGTAGTCGTAACCCAGGAACAGTGGACAGACGGTGACCGGCCCTCCGTCCCCCTCGAACACGGCGTACGGGTCCTCCGGCGTCAGCACGCCGAGCCCGCGGCACAGCTCCACGAGCTGCTTGTAGCGCACCTCGCCGCGCGCCTGGTTGGGGTCGTCCTTGGTCGTCCACAGCTCGTGGTTGCCCGGTGACCAGACCACTCGGGCGAACTTGGCGCTGAGCTGCGTGAGCGTCCATTCGACGTCGGCGAACTTCTCGCCGATGTCCCCGGCGACGATCAACCAGTCGGCGGGGTCCGGCGCGACGACCGCCTCCACCACGTGACGGTTGTCCTGGTAGGTGACGTGCAGGTCGCTGGTGGCCCAAAGCTTCACCTCCGGACGGTAACCCGACCGTCAACGCGAAGATCACGACAACCGCCCGGCGACCGTTCGGCGACATCACCCGATGGTGGAAAGCGTGACACGACCGGTTATCCGTTCGTCGCAGACAGTGCACCACTCGTCTCACTTGGAATGGCCGTGCGTCGCCGCCTCCCGTCCGTTCATCGCCTCATGCGGTCCGTCCTCTTACCTGTTCCATGATCACCTTCCTACGGTGAGTGCTGTCACCTGACGGAAAAGTCCTGGCGGAGGACCACACCATGACCGAATCGCAGTACGCACGAACCCCGGACCCGCGGCTAGCGCGGCAGGTCCCGCCCCGCCAGGTGCCTCAGCGCTCCGTACCCCCGCGCCAGGGCCAGGTCCCGACGCGCTACGGCCAGCCGGTGGACCCGCGCCTCGTGAACAACCCGTCGTTCCGCCGCACCGTCGGCGCCGAGATCGCGAGGGCCCAGCACCAGGGCTACGCCGTCCCCCAGCGCCGCACCACGGCCGAGGACACGGCCCTGGCCACGCTGCTCCGCTCCCGTCAGCGCGCCGAGTCCGCCCGCCAGGACGCCCGGCCCGCCGACCCGGCGCGGCAGGAGTCCTGGACCCGCGCCTCGTCGTGGCCGGAGCAGCCGGCCGACACCGGCAGGGGCGACGTCATCGACCAGCTCGCGGCGCGCCTCGTGTCCCCGAGCCTGTGGGCGGTCGTGGAACCGCTCATCCCACCGGCCAAGGTCCGCAGGCAGGGCGGTGGCCGGGGCAGGGTGAGCAACCGCTCGGTCTTCACCGCGATCGTGTTCGTGCTGTCTTCCGGATGCGCGTGGCGCCACCTGCCCGCGTCGTTCGGCGTCACCGTCCCCACCGTGCACCGCCGGTTCCAGGAGTGGACCGACCTGGGGCTGTGGGTGCGGTTGAGGAGGGCCGCGGCCGAGGGGGCCTGCGGGACCGACGAGCTCGACTGGGTCCGCGCCGTTCTCGACGCGGCGGACCGGCGGGCGGCCAAGGCCGCCGGCTGACGCTCGTCGCTCTCGTGCCGGGGACGTCCTGCGAAGGGTGTTCCCCGGCTTTTGCGTGCCTGGGGGTGGGTGGGCTGCCGGGCTTGAGGGCGAGACTGGGCTGACCCGGCCTGGGTCCACACCGGGCTGACCGAGTCTGGGCCGTGCCGCCTGAGCCGAGCCGCCTGCCCGAGCCGTGCCGCCCGAGCCGTGCCGCCCGCCCGAGCCGCGCCGCGCGGCCGCCCTTGGCCCGGCCGCGCGATCCGGTCGCGTCGTGCGCCGGGCGGGCTCACATGCCGTTTATGCCCGCCTGGTACTTCGGCACCCGCACGGTGATCTTCGTGCCCAGGCCCAGGGCGGTTTCCACGACCAGGCCGTACTCGTCGCCGTAGACGCGGCGGAGGCGTTCGTCGATGTTGCCCAGGCCGATGCCCGCTGACTCGTCCACCTGGCCTGCCAGGGTGCGGCGGAGCTTGTCCGGGTCCATGCCTATGCCGTCGTCCTCGATGGTGATGTGGGCTTCGGCGCCGCCGTCGTTGGCGTAGATCTGGATGTGGCCCGGTTCCACCTTGCCCTCCATGCCGTGGCGCACCGCGTTTTCGACCAGGGGTTGCAGGCAGAGGAACGGGACTGTGACCGGCAGGACCTCGGGGGCCACCTGGAGGGTGACCGTCAGGCGTTCGCCGAAGCGGGCGCGTTCGAGGGCCAGGTACTGGTCGATCGAGCGGAGCTCTTCGGCGAGGGTGGTGAAGTCGCCGTGGCGGCGGAAGGAGTAGCGGGTGAAGTCGGCGAAGTCCAGGAGGAGGGTGCGGGCTCGTTCCGGGTTGGTGCGGACGTACGAGGCGATGGCGGAGAGCGAGTTGTAGATGAAGTGCGGGGAGATCTGGGCTCGTAGGGCGCGGACTTCGGCTTCCACCAGGCGGGTGCGGGAGCGGTCGAGCTCGGCCAGTTCCAGTTGGCCCGCTGCCCAGCGGGCTACCTGGTTGGTGGCGCGGACGAGGCCCGCCGAGGCTTCCCGGGAGTAGGCGGCGAGGGTGCCCACCACTCGGCCCTCGACGGTCAGGGGGGCGACCACGGCGCAGTTGATCGGGCAGTTCGGTTCGGTGCAGCCGATGTCGAACGCCTGGGTGCGGCCGGTCAGGAAGACGTCCTCGGCCTGGGTCATGGCTTCGGCGGCGTGGTGTTCTGAGACGCCTTCCCAGGCGACCACCTCTGTCTCGTCGGTCAGGGCCAGTGCCGGGGTGTCGAGGAGGGTGCGGAGGTGGCGGGCCGACTTCTTCGCCGCGTCGGGGACCAGGCCCGCTCGTAGGGGAGGGGCGGCGGACCAGGCCGTGTGCAGGGTTTCGTAGGTGACGCGCTGGGCCTCGGTCGAGAGGGCGTGCTTCGTGCGCGTGCCCCGCCACAGGACGAGCACCGCGACTCCGCCGACGACCAGGATCGCCGCCGCGGTGAGGAAGTCGTGCATGGTCACCTTCTAGCTTCGTTCCTGACCTGACGAGGACGAGCCCGAGCCGTCCAGACCGAGGTTCTCCGGGGCGTGGAGCTTGACCATCGTGCGCTGCACCCCTGCCGGAACGTGCTTCTGGGTGGCCAACGACACGACGTACATGACCGTGAAGCCCAGCGGCACGGTCCACGCGGCTGGGCGCGAGAGCAGGATTTCGTACCAGGAGTCGCCGGTGTCGGTGAACATCGTCACGAGTCCCGCGGTCAGGGCCGGGACGCCTCCGGCGAGCATGCCGGCGACGGCGCCGATGGTGGTCGTCTTCGGTGACCAGATCCCGAGCAGCAGCAACGGGCACAGCGAGGACGCGGCCACGGCGAACGCGAGGCCGACCATGTCCGCCACCGGCATCGTCGTCGACACGAACGTCATCGCGAGCGGCACGAGGCACGCCAGCACGGCCGAGATCCGGAACCCGCGCACGCCGCCGAGCCGCAGCACGTCCTGCGACAGCACGCCCGCCAGGGACACGACGAGGCCGGACGACGTCGAGAGGAACGCGGCGAACGCGCCGCCCGCGACCAGTGCTCCCAGCAGCTGTCCGCCTATGCCGTCGATCATGCGGGTGGGCAGCACGAGCACCACGGCGTCGGTTTGGCCGGTCATCAGCAGTTCCGGCGTGTAGACGCGGCCGAGCGCGCCGTAGATCGGCGGCATCAGGTAGAAGACGGACAGCAGGCCGAGCACGATCAACGTCGTGCGGCGCGCGGCCGTGCCGTTCGGGTTGGTGTAGAAGCGCACGATCACGTGCGGCAGGCCCATCGTGCCCAGGAACGTCGCGATGATCAGCGAGTACGCCCCGTACAGCGGGAAGTCCGCGCCACTCGACGCGGGCAGCGACCACGACTCGTTGGTGTTGTGGGCCATCGTCGACAGGTGGGGGACCGGCGCGTCCTTCGGGAAGGTGAACTTCGATCCCCCGTCGATGCGGTGGTAGCCGCTGGTCAGGAGGAGCTCGCGGTCCTCGAGGCGTTCGCCGTCGACGACGCCGGTGCCCCGGATGACGATCTCCTGCTCGGCGTGGATCGTGGCCTGGCGCTGGAAGCTGACCTCGGTGTCCTGCCGGAACGACGGGAACTCCGGCTCGGTCAGCGAGTCGGCGCCGCGCACCTGCCACACCGCGACCAGGAAGATGATCGGCACGGTGATCGCGGTGAGCTTGAGCCAGTACTGGAACGCCTGCACGAACGTGATCGACCGCATGCCGCCGGACATCACGTTCACCGTCACGACCACGGTGACGACGAGCGCGCCCGCCCAGTCCGGTGCGCCCGTGACGGTGTTGAGCGTCAGGCCCGCGCCTTCCAGCTGCGGCAACAGGTACAGCCAGCCGATCGCGAGCGCCAGGCTCGACGCGACCCCGCGCACGACCCGCGAGCGGAAGCGCGCCTCGGCGAAGTCGGGCAGCGTGTAGGCGCCGGAGCGGCGCAGCGGGGCCGCGACCATCGTCAGCAGCACCAGGTACCCGGCCGTGTAGCCGACGGGGAACCACAGCATGTCCGGCCCGTAGGCGAAGATCAGGCCCGCGATGCCGACGAACGACGCCGCCGACAGGTACTCGCCGCCGATCGCGGAGGCGTTCCACCACGGCGAGACGGTGCGCGAGGCGACGTAGAAGTCGGACGTGGTGCGGGAGACGCGCAGGCCGTAGGCGCCGACCAGGATCGTGCCCAGGACGACGACCATCACCGCGACGACGGCGTACCCACTCGTCATGGGCGTTCGACCAGCTCCGCGAACTCGCGTTCACTGCGTTCGGCCTGCCGCACGTAGAACCAGCCGGCCAGCACCAGCATCGGGAACGTCGCCAGGCACAGCAGGAACCACGGCAGCCCGAGGCCGAACACGCGGAACTTCCCCAGCTCGGGCTCTATCGTGAACAGCAGCGGCAGCAGGGCGAGCGCGCCGCACGTCACCAGGCACACCGACAGGCCGAGGCGGCGCTGGGCGCCGATCAGCGTGCGCATGTAGACGGCGCCCAGCTCGCTCTGCTCGTTGATCTCCCGCGTGCCGGAGTACGGGCGGCGCGCACGGGGTGCACGCGTGCGCGGGCTGGTCACCACCACGCGCTGGGTCGGCCGCTGCGGGGGCCGGTGGGGTGGTGGCGGTGCCGTCACGACCCGAGCCCGTTCCGCGGCGGCGCCGCGCCCGTGGAACCGGGGGCGGGACCCGTGGGACCGGGCGCGGTGGTGGGCCGGGTGCCGCGCACGAGCAGCGCACGCAGGTGCCGGGCGTGCCGGCGGCTGACCGGCAGCACGGCGCCGCCGATCGTGACGCTGAGGTGGCCGTCCTCCAGCCGCATCTCGTCGATGTGCCCGAGCGAGACCAGGTGGCTGCGGTGGATGCGGACGAACCCCGCGCTGCGCCAGCGCTCTTCGAGCCCGTTCAACGCGGCGCGCACCAGGCCGCTGCCCGTCGCGGTGTGCAGGCGGGCGTAGTCGCCGTGCGCCTCCACGTACCGGATGTCGGCGAGGCGGATGAACCGGGTGACGCCGCCGAGCTCGACGGGGATGACCTCGTCCCCGACCTCGGGCGGCGTGCCGCCGGCGGGCTGGGGCGCCGGGGTGGCGGCGGGCTCGGAGGTGCCGCGCGAGTCGAGCACCTCGTGGACGATCCGGTGCACGGACTCGGCGAGCCGTTCCTGGCGCACGGGCTTGAGCAGGTAGTCGAGCGCCTTCAGCTCGAACGCCTCCACGGCGGGCTGCTGGTGCGCCGTCACGAACACGATGGGTGGCGGCTGCGCGAACCGCGAGAGCACGCGGGCGAGGTCGAGACCGTCGAGCCCCGGCATGCGGATGTCGAGGAAGACGGCGTCCAGCGGCTGACCGGCGTCCATCGCCCGGTGCAGCACCCGCAGCGCCTTGGTGGCGTCGGTGACCGCTTCCACGTGGGCGATGCGCGGGTCGGAGCGCAGCAGGTACACGAGGTCTTCCAGCGCGGGGGCCTCGTCGTCGACGGCGAGCACCCTCAGGGAGCGTTCGAGGCTGCCACGTCGATCCGGCCCCTCGCAGATGGGGCAGGGCAGACCAGAGGTCATTCGAGATCGAGTCCAAACTGTGTACGGCCGATCCTCACGTGGCGGCGATCGGACCGCGACCTGTCCGTTCGTGCCGGTGAGCCGAGGGCGTCGGATACGCGATCATGCCCCCTCACGGAGGGTGATCCGCCACGGGGGTCCGTCCGTCGGACGTGCGCACCGCGAGGTACCCCCTCCGCGTCGGTCGTACCCGAACGGCCGCATCATCCGTCACCGTGACGAGACGCGGATACCCCCCGAACGGATGTGTCTCGAATGCCAGACGCAAATCGGGTGAAAACAGTTCGCCCGGCGGTGCCGGTGGCTTTAGCGCGGAGGTTTCTCAGGGCTGGCGCACGGCACGGGGCTGCGCCGCGAGGGCGTCACCCAAGGTGATCTCCAGTTCGATGAACGACTCCTCGGCGCGGCGGGCGGCCACGCTCACGGACGCCGCGGCGGCCGGTCCGACGAGCCTTCTGGTGGGAGCGCGCAACGCCTGGATGGCCTCGGACCACTGGTCCGAGAGCTTGGCGAGACCGCTCAGCGTGTCGACGAGGTCGTCGGTGTTCTCCGGTGGTGACGCGACGATCTCCGCCAACCGGGCGCGCACGGCGTCCAGTGCCGGGTCCACTTCAATCCTCCCGTCGTATCGCGACAGCGGGTGAGGACGAGTGCGAACATTTCCCCCACTGGGCGACACCATATCTCGACACCGGTAGTCCGGCGCAATGATGTTGCCCGAACGCCGCTCCCGTGGTCAATAACTCGCCACTTTGTCTCAACAGGCGCCGTTTAGCCACCTGTCGCGGGGTTCTGCCGGTTCTCGGGTGGTGGTGGGCCAGGTGGGGCCGGAGGTGTTGGGCCGATCCGGTGTGTCCTGGGTCGCAGAAATCACGCATTGCGTTAGCGGGCTCGAGTTCTCGTCAAGCGAATTAACTCTTTTGCACGCGTCGCGCAGGAAATAGTGGACCGTTCGACGAACCGGTGCCGGACGTTCTCTCGGACGGCGCGTGGCCGCCACTACGTCGAACGTCCGGCTCGTGCGCTCCGGTCAGAGCCGGCCGACGTCCGTGATCACCACGACCGCCTCGCCCAGCTCGTCCGACGCGGCCAGGTCGACCTCGGCGTTGAAGCCCCAGTCCTTGTCCCCCGCCGGGTCCTCGAAGATCTGCCGGCACACCCAGCGCTCGCGCTCGACGTTGATGATCAGGAACGCCGGGCCGCGCGCGTTCGGGCCGGTGCCGATGTCCGAGTGCTCCTCGAAGTACGGCTCCAGGGCGTCCATCCACTCCTTGGCCGTCCAGCCCGACTCGTGGTCGAGCTCCCCCAGGGAGTACCAGTCGCGCTTCGCGGCCAGCTCCACGCGCCGGAACAGGGCGTTGCGGACCAGGACGCGGAACGCGCGGACGTTGCGGGTGACGGCGGGCGGCAGGTCGACGCGGACCTCTTCGGCGGGGGCGTCGGGGTTGGTGAGCTTCTCCCACTCGTCGATCAGCGACGAGTCGACCTGGCGGACCAGCTCGCCCAGCCACGAGATCAGGTCCTGCAGCTCCTCGGTCTTGGCCTCCTCCGGCACCGTCTGCGACAGCGCCTTGTAGGCGTCGGCCAGGTAGCGCAGGACGAGGCCCTCGGAGCGGGCGAGGCCGTAGAACGACACGTACTCCGTGAACGTCATGGCGCGCTCGTACATGTCGCGCACGACGCCCTTGGGGGACAGCGAGTAGTCGCCGACCCACGGGTGGCCGCGGCGGTAGGTGAGGAACGCGGCGTCGAGCAGCTCGGCCAGCGGCTTCGGGTAGGTGACCTCGTCGAGCAGCTCCATGCGCTGGTCGTACTCGATGCCCTCGGCCTTCATCGCGCCGATCGCCTCGCCGCGCGCCTTGTGCTCCTGCGCGCCCAGGATCTGCCTCGGGTCGTCCAAAGTGGACTCGATCACCGACAGCACGTCCAGCGCGTAGCCGGGCGCCTCGCGGTCGAGCAGCTCGATCGCGGCCAGCGCGAACGGCGACAGCGGCTGGTTCAGCGCGAAGTTGAACTGAAGGTCGACCGTCAGGCGGAAGTCGTCGCCGTCGCGCTCGACCACGCCCGCCGCGACCAGCGCCCGGTACATCGCGAGCGCGCGCTTGATGTGCTTGAGCTGCTTGGAGCGGTCCTCGTGGTTGTCCTCCAGCAGGTGCCGCATGGCCTGGAACGCGCCGCCGCCGGGGCGGCCGATCACGTTCAGCAGCATCGCGTGCGAGACCTGGAACGACGACGTCAGCGGCTCCGGTTCGGCGCCGACCAGCCGGTCGAACGTCGACTCGCTCCACGACACGAACCCGTCCGGCGCCTTCTTGCGCACGACCTTGCGGCGCTTCTTCGGGTCGTCGCCCGCCTTCGCGAGCGCCTTGAGGTTCTCCACCTCGTGCTCGGGCGCCTGCACGACGACCGTGCCGACGGTGTCGTAGCCCGCGCGGCCCGCACGGCCCGCGATCTGGTGGAACTCGCGCGCCTTCAGGATGCGGGTCCGCGTGCCGTCGTACTTCGACAGGGCCGTGAAGACGACCGTGCGGATCGGGACGTTGATGCCGACGCCGAGCGTGTCGGTGCCGCAGATGACCTTCAGCAGACCCGCCTGCGCGAGCTGTTCGACCAGGCGGCGGTACTTGGGCAGCATGCCCGCGTGGTGCACGCCGATGCCGTGCCGCACCAGCCGCGACAGCGTCTTGCCGAAGCCGGACGAGAACCGGAAGTTGCCGATCGTCGTCGCGATCGCCTCCTTCTCCGGCTTCGTGGCGACGTTGACGCTCATCAGCGACTGCGCGCGCTCCAGCGCGGCGGCCTGGGTGAAGTGCACGACGTAGATCGGCGCCTCGCGGCCGTGCAGCAGGTCCTCGATCGTCTCGTGCAGCGGGGTGGAGACGTACTGGAAGTTCAACGGGACCGGGCGCTGCGCCGAACGGACCACCGCGGTCGGCCTGCCGGTGCGCCGGGTCAGGTCCTTCTCGAAGAACGTGACGTCGCCGAGCGTCGCCGACATCAGCAGGAACTGCGCCTGCGGCAGCTCGATCAGCGGCACCTGCCACGCCCAGCCGCGGTCGGGCTCGCTGTAGAAGTGGAACTCGTCCATCACGACCTGGCCGACGTCGGCGTCCGCCCCGTCGCGCAGCGCGATGTTCGCGAGGATCTCCGCGGTGCAGCAGATGATGGGCGCCTGGTCGTTGACGCTCGCGTCGCCGGTCATCATGCCGACGTTCTCCGGGCCGAACACCTCGCACAGCGCGAAGAACTTCTCCGAGACCAGCGCCTTGATCGGCGCGGTGTAGAAGCTGCGCTGGTTGCCGGCCATGGCGACGAGGTGGGCTCCGATGGCCACCAGGCTCTTGCCGGACCCGGTCGGGGTGCTGAGGATGACGTTGGCCCCGGAGACGAGTTCGATGACCGCCTCCTCCTGCGCCGGGTACAGCGCGAGGCCGCGTTCGGCGGCCCAGTGGGAGAAGGTGTCGAACAGTTCGTCTTCGTCGGCGATCGAGGTGAGCCGGTCCGTGAGTGCAGTCATCGCGGGTGAACTATAGGTGGTACGCGTACTCGGTGAACTCCCAGTCGGTCACGAACCGCTGGAAGCGGGCCACCTCCTCCCACTTGAAGTCCACATAGGACCGCACGAAGTCCTTGCCCAGCACCTCGACCATCGCCGTGTCCTCCTCCAGGTAGGCCAGCGCGTCGGGGAGGGTGGCGGGCAGCGTCGGCGCCTTCGACGGGTCGTAGCCGTACCCGGCGGAGGGCCGCGGCGGCTCTATCCGGTCGCGGATGCCCAGGTAGGTGGCCGCCAGCAGGCCCGCTATGCCGAGGTACGGGTTGGCGCTCGCGTCACCGAGCCGCAGCTCCAGCCTGGTCGTCTCGCCGCGTTCGGCCGGCACCCGCAGCATCGCGCTTCGGTTGTCGAGGCCCCAGTCGATCAGCCACGGGGCGAGCGAGTCGGGACCGAACCTCTTGTACGAGTTCACCGTCGGGTTGAGCAGCGCGGCCAGCGCCGGGGCGTGCTTGAGGATGCCGCCGATGGCCCAGCGGGCCTCGTCCGACAGGCCGTGCGAGGTGCCCGCCGCCTGGAACGCGTTGCGGCCGTCCCGCTCGTGGCAGGACAGGTGCAGGTGGAAGCCGGAGCCGCCGCCGTCGTTGAACGGCTTGGCCATGAACGTCGCCAGCCTGCCCTCCCGCCTGGCCAGCTCCTTCACGCTCGTCTTGAAGCGGAACGCGCGGTCGGCGGCGTCCATCGCGGGGGAGTGGACGAGGTTGATCTCGAACTGGCCGCCCGCGTACTCGTGGTTGCCTCCGGTGGTCTGCAGGCCCGCGGAGCTGAGCGTGCGCAGCGTGCGCAGGAGGTGACCGTCCGAGTCGCCGCGGCGGCCCGTCGCGTAGACGTTGCCGGGTTCGTCACAGTACGGACGCCACCCGTTCGGGCGGTCTTCGTCGGGTTCGCAGAGAAAATATTCGAGCTCCGGGCCTATCACGGGTTGCAGCCCGGTGGTGTCGAAGATCTCCAGTGTGCGGCGCAGCACCTGCCTCGGAGACTCGTCGACCGGCCGTTCGTCGGAGGGGCTGACCGCGTCGCCGATGCACCACGCCACCCCCGGCTCCCACGGGATCGGCAGCAGCGTGTCGAGGTCGGGGACCACGATCACGTCGGGCAGGCCGGCGTCGAGCACACCACCGTTCTCGGTGGTCTCGCCGCCGGGGGTCGTGCTGTAGACGGCGCGGCAGAACGACAGTCCGCGCTGCACCACCGCTGGTAGATGCTCCACGAGGACGTCACGGCCGCGGTCGGTGCCGAGCAGGTCGGGGAAGACCACCCGCACCACGTCGATCCCGTCCTCGCCCAGTCTCGCCGCGAGTTCCCGTGTCACCTGTTCACCGACCACGTCGGACTACCTTTCCGGCACAGTGTGTCGCTGGCTCGGAGGGGATAACGTCTAGGGACGCACGCTATCGACCCGTCCGCGGAGTGAGAACCGCGTTCGGTCCCGGGTGGGGCCTCCGCACTCATCGTCCACCACCGTGCAACAGTCCGTAACTGGACGGGTGACGACCGTCACGAGATCATGCACGATGTGGGATCGTGATCAAAGTGGTTGCGGACCGACTCGGGCCACATCACAGACATAGTTCGGAACCGCAAGTATTGTGCCGGGAACACCTGAGCTCGAGCACGGGAGACTTTGAGTTGTCTGGTCACCACACGATTGCCGAGACCGAGAAGGCCGTCCAGGCCAAGCTCGGTTCGGTGCCGCTGCATCGCGAGCAGATGGCGGCGATCTCGAACGTCCACCGCGCCGCCACCGCGATCCGCCAGCACCTCGAGAACTCGGTGCTGCGCACCAGTGACCTGACCTGGACCGGCTTCGTCGTGCTCTGGGTCGTGTGGATCTGGGGCGAGATGGAGACGCGCTACGTGGCCGAGGAGGCGGGCATCTCCAAGGGCACCCTGACGGGCGTCGCGAAGACGCTGCAGTCCAGGGGCCTGCTGGAACGCCTCGGTCACCCCACCGACGGCCGCCTCGCCGTCCTGCGCCTCACCCCCGAGGGTGAGGAGCTGATGGCGGACCTCTTCCCCAAGTTCAACGAGGAGGAGGTCTTCGTCTCCGGCCCGCTGGCCTCGTCGGAGGCCCAGTCGCTGGCGGAGATGCTGCGCCGCATCGTCACGCACCTCGAGGCCAACGGCGAGCAGCGCCGGCTCGACCTGCGCGGGGACACGCCGCTGCCGCCGCGCCGTTCTGGCCGCAGGGCCAAGCACGGCTGACGGCACGCCGGACGGGCGACTCACCGGGGGTGAGTCGCCCGTTTCGGCGTTGCCGGTGGTCCGGGGCCGCGGAGAGCGGCGCTCAGAGCAGGCTCGACACCCGCGCGTGCAGGGTGTCGACGTAGTCCTCCGACTCCGGCTTCATCAGCACGCTGCGCAGCACCCTGGCCCCGTCCGCGTCGGCCTCCACCCGCGGGTGCCGCGCCGCGAACGCCGCCTTCGACGCCCGTGCCACGCTCAGGAAGACAGGGTCGACGGCGGCGTTCATGCCGGTCTGCATCACCCGGTGGGACGCGGCGTCCACGGCCGACAGGCTCAGCGGGGTCGTGCGGGGGAAGTACGTGACGATGTCCAGGTCGGGCTCCTGGTAGAGCTCCAGCCCTTCGGACTCGCGGATCATCGACGCCCACCGCACGGCCGCGCGCCGTCCCGCCGCCAGCACCTCGCCCAGCCCGTCGCGGGTCAGCGGCAGCAGCCGCAGCGTCAGCCACAGGCCCGCCGCGGCCGCCCCGGCCCGTGAGCACTCCAGGCTGATCTCGCCCAGGTGCAGCTCGTCGGACGTGAAGTAGGTGTACGGCGAATCGTGCAGGTAGAAGCGTCCGACGGAGGCGTCGCGGAACAGCACGGCGCCGCAGCCGTAGGGCTGGAGGCCGTGCTTGTGCGGATCGACCACCACGGAGTCGCACGAGGCGATGGCCTGCCACGGCTCCGGAGCCAGGTCTGTGCCCGCCAGCAGGGTGAAGAACCCGCCGTACGCCCCGTCCACGTGCACCCGCGCGTCGTAACGGCGTGCGACGTCCAGCACGAGATGCACCGGTTCGATGGCACCCAATGCGGTGGTTCCTGGCGTGACCACGACCGTTCCGACCTTGCCGGTCTTCAGGAGTTCTTCGAGAGCGTCCAGGTCCATGCGTCCGCGGCCGTCCACGGCGACGGGGAACGCCTCCACGCTGAGCACCCCGCACATGCGCGAATGGGTGTAGTGGGCCTCGGAGGAGTAGGCGACGCCCTTGTCCGGGTGCAGGGACCGGGCGACGAACAGCGCCTCCAGGTTCGCGATCGTGCCGCTGGAGGTCAGGTGGCCGAGGTGACCCTCGCCGTAGCCGAACATCGTCGCCAGGTCAGCGACCACCTCGCGTTCCATCGTGGCGGTCGCGGGACCGCCGTCGAGCGCGTGGTTGTTCGGGTTGACCAGCATCGCCGACAGGTAGCCCACGACGGCCGCGGGGTGCGGCGGCTTGAGCATCTGGCCCGCGTAGCGCGGGTGGAAGAACGGGTAGTTGTCGCGCAGCCGGTCCTGCAGCTCGGCGAGCGCGGAGCCGAAGAGCGTCGGATCGACCTGCAGCGAGGAGTGCGGCGTGAACGAGCCGTACTCGGCGGTCCACTTCTCGTGGTTGGCCAGCGCCTCGTTGAGCCAGTGCTGAAGGTCCACCGCGCACCCCACTAGTCCCCAGTTCACCCGGATGTTCGAATTTGGACGTTACGGCAGACGGGGGTGTGGTGACGAGGCGTCAGTTGTCACAACACCGGGTGTGACCGCGTGAGAACCACCTCCTTCCTGCAGTGAGATTGTTGTTGCACAGTTCTAGCCACAGCCGAGCCAGGGCAATTAGCGTGATCAGACATGTCACCTGTTGCCATGCACATGAGCGACGGTCTGCTGAACGCGCCGGTCTCGGTCGTGTTCCTCGTCATCGCGGCCGTGGGAGTCGGCTTCGCGCTGGTGAAGGCCCGCGCCGACCTCGACGACCGCACGGCGCCGATGGCGGGCCTGGTGGCCACGTTCATCTTCGCCGTCCAGATGATCAACTTCCCGATCCTGCCCGGCGCCTCCGGCCACCTGCTCGGCGGCGCGCTCGCGGCGATCCTGGTCGGCCCGTACGTCGGGGCGCTGTGCGTGACGATCGTGCTGGTCGTGCAGGCGCTGCTGTTCGCGGACGGCGGCCTCACCGCGCTGGGCGCGAACGTCACCAACATGGCGCTGATCGGCACGGCCGCGGGCTTCCTCGTCGCCGTTGCCCTGCGCAAGGTCGCCGAACGGGGCAAGGGCGGCCTCGCGGCCGTCGCGTTCACCTCGGCGTTCGTCAACACGCTGGTCGCCGCCACCGGCTTCGTCGTCGAGTACGCGATCGGCGGCGTCGGCGGGGTCGAGATCGGCAAGGTCGCGCTGCTGATGTGGGGCCTGCACGCGCTGATCGGCATCGGCGAGGGCCTGATCACCGCCGTGACCGTCACGTCGGTCGCGGCGATCCGCCCCGACCTGGTCCACCTGCTCAAGGGCAGCCGCAAGCCGCTGGAGGTGCGGTCGTGAAGAAGTTCTTCATCGGGTTCGCGGTGGTGTCCCTGCTGATCGCGGGCGTGCTGTCGTACTTCGCCTCGGGCGACCCGGACGGCCTGGACAAGACCGTCGAGGACACCGGCATCGCCGAGCACGCCCAGGAACACCCGCTGTCGGACACCGTGTTCGCCGACTACGCCGTGGGGGGCGACGACGCGTTCACCGGTCTCGCGGGCATCCTCGGCGTGGTCGTCGTGCTCGCGTTGTCGTTCGGCCTGTTCTGGTTCCTGCGCAAGCGCACGAACGTCTGATGGCGGGCGCCCACGACGTCCTGCACCACGCCGGCGACTCGCCGGTGCACCGCCTCGCGCCCCACGTGAAGATCCTGGTGGCGTTCGGGGCGGTGCTGGGCGTCGTGGCGACCCCGCGCACGTGGTTCCCGCTGTTCGGGCTCTACCTGCTGCTGATCGTCGCGGTGTGGTCGGTGGCACGGGTGCCCGCGCTGTGGTTCGTGAAGCGCGCGGTCATCGAGGTGCCGTTCGTGGTGCTGGCGTTCCTGCTGCCGATCTTCGGCACGGACCCGCGCACCGACTTCCTGGGGTTCTCGGTGTCCGTCGAGGGCACGCTCGCGGGCTGGAACATCCTGGCCAAGGGCACGCTCGGCGTGCTGGTCAGCCTCACACTGGCCGCGACCACCGCCCCCGGCGAGCTGCTCAAGGGCCTGCAGACCCTGCGGGTGCCCGCGCCGCTGGTCATGATCGCCACTCTGATGCTCCGCTACGGCGAGGTCGTGGTGGGCGAGGCGAAACGGATGCGCGTCGCCCGCATCTCCCGCGGTGACGACCCGCGGTTCCTGTGGCAGGCGGGTGCCACCGCACGCGCGGTCGGCACGCTGTTCATCCGGTCCTACGAACGCGGAGAGAGGGTGCACCTCGCAATGGTGTCGCGCGGCTGGACGGGCAGTGCGGGAGGTTCGGCGACGATCGTGCCGGAGACCCCGGCCGCGCCCGCGCTGGAGGTCTCGAAGCTCGCCTTCGCCTACCCCGACGGCCACCAGGCGCTCTACGGCATCGACCTGCGGGTGGAACGCGGCGAGCGGGTGGCGGTGCTCGGCCCGAACGGCGCAGGCAAGACGACGTTCGCCCTGCACCTCAACGGCGTGCACTCCGGCGGCTCCGGCACCGTGTCGATCGCCGGTCTCGAAGTCACCAAGAAGAACCTGCGCGAGATCCGCCGCCGCGTCGGCCTGGTCTTCCAGGACCCGGACGACCAGCTGTTCTGCCCGACCGTGGCCGAGGACGTGGCGTTCGGGCCGCGCAACTTCGGCATGTCCGACGTGGACGACCGGGTGGCGCGAGCGCTGCGGGCCGTCGGAATGGAGTCCGTCGCCGGCCGCTCGCCGCTGCACCTGTCCGGTGGTCAGCGCCGCCGCGTCGCGCTGGCGTCCGTGCTGGCCTGCGACCCCGAGATCCTGGTGCTGGACGAGCCGTCCGCGAACCTCGAACCCGTCGCCCGCCGCGAGCTGGCCGAGCTGCTGCTCTCGCTGGACCGCACGATGCTGATGGTCACGCACGACCTGCCGTTCGCGTTGCAGCTCTGCCCGCGCAGCGTGCTGGTCGACGACGGCGTGGTCGTCGCAGACGGTCCCACCCGCGAGATCCTCGCCGACGCCGACCTGCTCGCCCGGCACCGCCTGGAGCTGCCCTACGGCTTCCGGCTCGACTGAAGCCCGGTCAGCACGATCTCCAGCAGCACGGCGGGGTTCGCGCCGTCGTGCAGGCTCTGCAACAGCCCCTTCATCAACGACACCAGGTCCTTCGTCGTGACGTCCCGACGCACGGCCCCGGCCTCCTGAGCCTGCGTCAGCAGCCCGCCCAGCGCGGCGTGCAGGTTGTCGCGCAGCTCTGACGGCACCGTGATCGCGTCGGACAGGTCCCGCTTCGCCGACGCCTCCTCCGCCATCCTGGCGAGGAACGCGAACAGCGCCTCGCCGGGGTCGTCCGCGGGTTCGGCGGCGGACGCGATCATGGCGGAGACGCGTGCGTCCGTGACGGCCTGGAACAGCGCCTGCTTCGTGGGGAAGTGGCGGTAAACCGTGCCGGGACCGACACCGGCCCGCGCCGCGATCTCGTCCAACGGCACGTCGAAGCCCTTCTCCGCGAACAGCTCTCGTGCCGCCACCAGCACCTTCTCGCGATTTCGCGCGGCATCGGCCCTCATCGTTGCCAACCGGGGCGTGCGTTCCGCATCGTCATAACCGGGGTCACCGTTCCGATTCTAGAGATGGGGGCACGACGTGGGACGCACACCGGCACAGATCGTGGAGCACGTCCGCAGGCAGGTGGCGGGGGAGCAGAGCCACGAGTCGTTCGCCGACATGTTCACCGAGGACGGCGTGATGGCCTACCGGTTCCCGGCACCGTTCCAGGAGCCGGAGATCAAGGGCCGCGACGCCATCCGCGCCTACTTCGACAAGATGAGAGGGGCACGGGTCCGCGACAGGATCGAGGTCCAGCACGTCGAGGCGATCACCCGGCTCACCGACGACCCGGACGTCATCGTCACCGAGATCACCCACCGCGGCTGGTCCAAGGTGAAGCAGGACCACTACACGTTCACCGCCATCGGGATCATCCACTTGCGTGACGGCGAGATCGCGCGCTACGACGACTACATGAACCCGTTGCTGCTTCAGGAACTCCTCGGCGCGTGACGCCGGACCTGCGGGCGTGGTGCGCTTCCTGGCCGGGAAGCGCACCGGCCGAGGTGTTCTACTCGCGGACCTCGCTCTCCTCGGTCCACGGCGTGCGGCTCGCCGACGGACGCGAGGTCTACGTCAAAGCCCGCGAGGACGACGGCCGCGCCCACTCCTGCCTGACAGCACAGGCGGTCCTGGCCGAACGCGGGTTCCCTTGCCCGCGCCCGATCACCCCGATCGTGCGGGTCGGCGGGCTGGCCGTGCACGCCGAAGCGGCGATCCCCGGCGGCGAGATGCTGCTGGGCTCCACGCCCTCTGCCGCCCGCCGCTACGCCGAGGTGTTCGCCCGGCTCATGGCGGCGCTGGCCGAGGTCCACGTCGGACCGCCGCTGCCGAACCCGCGCTGGTCCCGGTGGGACCACACCGATCAGGGGCCGTGGCCGTCGATCGGCTTCCTCGACGCACGGGACCAGAGCGAACGGCTCCTGGCCACCCGGTTGCCGGTTGTGCTGGGGCACTTGGACTTCGAGGCGCAGAACCTGCGCTGGCACGACGGCGAGGTGCTGGCCGTGCACGACTGGGACAGTCTCGGCTGCCAGCCGGAGGCCGCGATCGCCGGCGCGGCCGGGGCGGCGTTCGCCAACGCGTCACCGCCGGGGCTGGTGCCGGTCGGGAGCAAGGGGAGGAGCGGCTGCGGCTGGCCGGTGCCGGGTGACTTCTCCGAACCATGCGTCACCTATGGTTCGGGGATGAGCCAGCCGATTCCGTTCGCCGACCTGAACTTCAAGCTCGCCGTCGTGCAGGAGCTGATGTACAACCAGGACCTGCTGCCGAAGTTCGACCTGCGCGAGTACGCCGCCGAGCAGGGCTTCACCTACGACGACGGCAGCTTCGAGGCGGTGCCCGAGGCGCTGGCCTACTTCGAGGCGCTGGAGGTCCCCGCCGAGCTGGCGGAGAAGATCACCGAGATCGAGATGGACGGCGGCAACGAGATCTACCTGGAGATCGCGCCGAACTGGGACGGCGAGGACAACCTGTTCGACATCGCCGACTACGCCGACGTGCGGCACTTCCCGAACCTGAAGTCGATGACGCTGTTCTACTCGGGCAACGAGGAGACGCTGGAAGCCTTGCGTGCGAAGGGGATCGAGGCGGACTGGCTCTGAAGCCGGTTCAGCCTCCCGCGCGTCGCCGCCGTTCCGCCAGCACCGCCGCCAGGTACGGGTGCGGGTCGGTCTGCGGGGCGCGCGGCGACCGGATCGCCGCGCCCACGTCGTCCGCCAGCCGCACGCCCAGGTCGTACCGGGCCCGTTCGCTCAGCTCGGAGTGGCGGCCCAGGTACTGCCGGGCCGCGAGCACCAGGTCGTCGGGCAGCTGCGACAGGTCGAGGCCGGCCGCCCACTCCGCGAGCTCCGGCGGCATCCCGGCGAGCACGACCTCCTTCTTCGGCGCCCGCGTGTGGATCACGACGGTGCCCGCGAGGTAGTCGCCGACCCGCTTGCCCTTGTCGGAGAACAACGACACGAACATCGCGACCGCGCCGCCCAGCCCGAGCATCCAGAAGTCGACGACGAACCCGCCGAGCGCGCGCACCAGCGCCTGCCGGAAGCGGATCGCGCCGCCGTCGTCGCGCACCACGCGCAGCCCCATGACCAGCTTGCCCAGCGACCGGCCGCGCGTCAGCGTCTCCACCGCCGTCGGGTAGCCGATCATCACGGCCACCGTCAGCGCCAGCGCGAACGCCGTCTGCAGCGCGCTGTCGAAGTCGGTGGGAGAGATCAGGAACACGAGCAGCAGCAGGCCGAACTGCACGGCCACGTCGAACACGAACGCGATGGCCCTGCTCGCGAGCTTCGCCACGCGCAGGTCCAGAACTACGGCTTCACCGGTGACCAGGTCCCCCACCCGGATAGTGTGACTGATCGTGGATCTCGACGTGTTCATCGGCCGCCACCGCGAGTCGTGGCAGCGCCTCGACGAGCTCGTGAAGCGCTCGGGCCGGTTGAGCGGTCCCGAGGCGGACGAGCTGGTCGAGCTGTACCAGCGCGTCACGACGCACCTGTCGACCGTGCGCAGCCAGGCCCCCGACCCGGCGACCGTCGAACGCCTCTCGTCCCTCGTCGCGGGCGCCCGCGCGGCGCTGACCGGCGCGCACACCCCGGCGTGGCGCGTGGTCACCCGCTTCTTCACCCACCGCCTGCCCGCCGCGATCTACCTGGGCTGGCGCTGGTGGGTGCCGGCGGGCCTCGCGTTCTACCTGGTCGTTGCCCTGGTCGGGGCGTGGATCGCGACGAACCCGGACGTGCAGGCCGCCATCGCCGCCCCCGACGAGATCCGCGAGATGACCAAGGAGGGCGGCGCCTACGAGGCGTACTACTCCAGCGACCCGGCCGGGTCGTTCGCCGCGAAGGTGTGGACGAACAACGCCTGGATCGCCGCCGCCTGCCTGCTGCTGGGCGTGCTCTTCGCGATCCCGCCGATCTACCTGCTCCTCAGCAACGCCGTGAACGTCGCCCTCGGCGTCGGCCTGATGTTCGGCGCCGGTCGCGGCGGGCTGTTCCTCGGGCTGCTGGCGCCGCACGGGTTGCTGGAGCTGACGGCGGTGTTCGTCGCGGCGGGCATCGGCATGCGGCTGGGCTGGCAGGTCATCGACCCCGGCCCGCGCACCCGTGCCGCCGCGCTCGCCGCCGAAGGCCGTTCGGTGGTCGCCGTCGCGCTCGGACTCGTCGTGGTGCTGCTGGTGTCCGGTGTGCTGGAAGGGTTCGTGACGCCGTCCGGCCTGCCGACGTGGGCGCGCGTCGGCATCGGGGTCGTCGCCGAGGTGCTGTTCCTGCTCTACGTGTTCGTCATCGGCAGGCGGGCCGCGCGGCAGGGCGAGACCGGCGACGTCGAGGCGAGCGAACGCGAGGACGTCGCCCCCGTCACCGTCTGAGCCCGGCCGCGCCGGTCAGGACCGGCCCGTCACGATCGAGCCCATCACCACGTCGAACAGGTGCTCGGCGCGCTTCTCCAGCCCCGGCTGGTCGCTCAGCCACACCAGCGACGAGACCAGCGCGAACAGGTCGGCGCCGTCGAGGTCCGTGCGGGCGGCACCCGACTCCTGAGCGTGGGTGAGCAGCCTCGCGCCGGACCCGCGCATCGCGACGCACGACTCGTGCAGCGCCGACTCCGGGTCCTCGATCGCCTGCACCATCGCCGACACGACACCGCGGTAGTTCGTGCACACCGCGATGAAGTCGCGCAGCCACAGCATCAGCGCCTCGTCGGGCGCGTTGCCGTCCTCGACCTGCGCCGCCCGCTCGGTCAGCTCGTCGAAGCTGGACCGCATCAGCGCTTCGAGCAGCGCCTCCTTGCTCGGGAAGTGCCGCTGCAAGGTCGCCAGCCCGACCCCGGCCCGCCGCGCGATGTCGCGCATCGACGCCTCGGTGCCCTGCTCGGTGATGACGTCCCCGGCCACGGCGAGCAGGCGGTCGTGGTTGGCCTTCGCGTCCGCCCTCATCGCACTCCTTGCTCAAGCGGGTCACTGACCCGTATATTCGGGTCAGTGACCCGGAAAAACGGGTCTCTGACTCACTTCGCAGTTTACCGCGCCTGATCTGGAGAAACCCGTGTCGTCATCGACCATGAACGCCGTCCGCCTGCACGAGTACGGCGGCCCGGAGGTGCTGCGCTACGAGACGGCGCCGAAGCCGGAACCGGGCCCGGGCGAACTGCTCGTCCGGATGCGCGCGATCGGCGCCAACCCGCCCGACTGGTACGCCCGCGAAGGCATGCCGGGCGTGCCGGACGAGCTGAAACCGCCGGTCACCCTGCCCCTGATCCCGGGAACCGACGTCTCGGGCGTGGTCGAGGACCTGGGCTCAGGCGTCGAGGGCTTCGCGGCCGGGGACGAGGTCTTCGCGATGCTCAACTTCCCGAAGACCCTCCAAGGCGCCGCCTACGCCGAGTACGTCACCGCCCCCGCCACGGACTTCGCCCGCAAACCAGCCGGCGTCAGCCACGACCACGCCGCCGCCGTGGCGATGTCCGGCCTGACCGCCTGGCAGTACCTGATCGACCTCGGCCACGACCACCCGTCACCGTTCCAGGAGGCCCAGCACACCCCCGCACCGCTCGACACCACGAGCACCGTCCTGGTCAACGGCGCCGCGGGCGGCGTCGGCCACCTGGCCTTGCAACTGGCCAAGTGGCGCGGCGCACGCGTCATCGCCGTCGCGTCAGGCGACCACGAGGCGTTCCTGCGCGACCTCGGCGCCGACGAGTTCATCGACTACACGAAGGTCGCCCCGGAGGAGGTCGTCCGCGACGTGGACCTGGTGCTCGACTGCGTGGGCGGCCCCCGCAGCAGGCGCTTCCTGCGGACGATCAAGCGCGGGGGTTCCCTCTACCCGGTGTACTTCGGCGAGTTCGACGACGAGGAGAACGCCCGCCTGGGCATCACGGTGACCCTGACCCAGGTCAGGTCGAACGGCGCACAGCTCGCCGAGATCGGCCGCCTGCTGGAGGACGGCACTCTGCGGGTCGGCATCGACAGCACCTTCGCGCTGAAGGACGCCCAGGCCGCTCACGAACGGGCCGCGCGCGGCCACCTCCGGGGGAAGATCGTGCTGACCGTCTAGCGCTTGAGGGTGCGCAGGAACGCGGACCAGGCCGCCGGTGCGACGGGGAGGTGGGTGACGGGTGCCTTGCTGTCGCGGATGCCCACGCCCCGCCCGATCTCGACGCAGTCGTTGGAGTTGATGCTGTAGCTGCTCTTGCGCCAGATCACGTGCGACTCCTCAGGGCAGGATGCTGTTGATCAGCTCTTTCGATTGTTCCGCATCCAAGGCTTGCCGGTCGAGCAGCTTCAACACTTCGGCGTACTTCGCCAGGGAGGTCTTGTCCTCCAGGAAGAGGCTGGAGCTCTCGCCTTCGAGGTAGATCACCGGCTCGAACTTGTCGTACTCGAGCCGCATGAACGAACCCGAGATCCAGGCATGTGCGCCGTTGGCGATCGGCACGACCCTCACGGTGATGTAGGACCGCTGTGCCATCGCGAGGAGGTGCAGCAGTTGGTCGCGCATCACCTCCGGACCTCCCATCGGCAGCCGCAGCGCCTGCTCGTGGATGAGGAACACGAAGTCGCGGCTCCAGTGAAACAACTCGCGGCGAGCGAGCCGGGCGGCGATGACCTCCTCATAGTCGACGTCCTTCGAACGCACCGCCCCCGCGACCATGGCACGCATGTAGTCGGCTGTCTGGAGGCGGCCGGGGACGAGGTTCATCGACCACACGGTGATCACGCTGGCCTCGCGTTCCTGCTCCACGAGGCTGCGGACGAGGTCGGGGACGCCGTTCTCGGGGATCTTCAGGTACCCGTTCTCGCGCGTCTCCCGGTACAGGGCGATCAGGCGCTTGACCTCGGCGGGAGGCACGCGGCAGAAGGCGAGCAGCTGGAGCACCTCGGTCTCGGTGACCCCGCCCTTGCCCCTGACCACGTCGGAGAGCTTGGACTCGTCCCAGTCGAGCATCTGGGCGATCTTGCGGTGGGTCATCCGGGTCTGGTCGATGGCGGCGCGGACGCCGTTGCCGAACTCCCGGCCCACCACGCTGGACGTTCGTCGTGGCATGCGCAGAACCTAGGCGCGGCAACACTTTCCGCCCATCGTTTCCGTCCGAACAGGCCCGAAAGAAGTACTTTTTGGAGCCGGTACAAGTCAGAGCTTTCCGGCGGCTTTCAACGAGAGATAGCGGTCCGCGAGAGCGCGCGGCAGTTCATCGGGCAGTGCGTCCACAACCTCTACTCCGTGCCGTGCGAGCAATGCGGTGAGACGGCGGCGTTCGGCCAAAGTGCGTTCTGCGGCAGCGGCTGCGTATACGGATTCCAGGTCGCCACGGCCGGACGCCATCGCGTGCACCGCCGGGTCGGACACGGACGCGATCAGCAAACGGTGTCGTGCGGCCAGTGACGGCAGCAGTGGCAGGAGTCCGTGCTCGATCGACGGTTCCAGTGACGTCAGCAGCACGACCAACGAACGGCGTGAGGCTCGGCGCAGCACTTCCGAGACGGCGCCGCGGGCGTCGAACTCCACGAGCTCCGCTTCCAGCGGTGCCATCGCCTGCACCATCACAGGCAGGGAGGCGCGTGGCACCGAGGCGCGGACCTTGTGGCTGAACGCGAGGAAGTCGACCTGGTCGCGCGCCTGCGATGCCAAGGCGGACAACAACAACGCGGCGTCCATGGACGTGTCGAGGCGTGGCAGGCCACCCAGCACGCCGTCGACTCGTCCCGCCGAGGTGCGGGAGGTGTCGAGCACGATCGTCACCTGGCGGTCGCGTTCCGGCCGCCACGTCCGCACCACCACGTCCGACGAACGGGCAGACGCACGCCAGTCGATCGAACGCACGTCGTCGCCGATGACGTAGGTGCGCAACGAGTCGAACTCCGTGCCGGCGCCACGGATCAACGACGCGCGACGGCCGTCCAACTCTCGAAGGCGTTCCAGCAAAGCGGGTAGGTGACGACGGCTGTGGAACGGCGGTAGCGCGCGCACGGTCCACGGCACCTGGTGTGAACCCTGTCGTGCCGCGATGCCCAACGGGCCGAGGGAACGCACGGTCACACGGTCGGCCGTGCGGTCGCCTCGACGCACGGGGCGTAGCTCGAACGACAGCACACGTGAGCCACCTGCGGGCACGTCGAGAGGCACCCTGTCCGCCACCACACCGGCGGAGGGGGCCCACGCGTCACGAAGGACGCCACGCAGCCGACGGCCGGGGTTGTGCACCGTCAGCTGCACTGTGCACAACTCGCCCGTGCGCACCGAGGTCGCTCCTGCGCGCGTGAAGGTCAGCCGTCGGACGCCAGCGGCGAGCACCAGATCCACGGCCACGCACAGCAACACAACGCCGAGCATGACGAAGATGCCCTGCCACGACGGCATGAGCAGTCCCACCACCAGGACGCCGATGAGCGCGAGCAGGCCCGCGCGGCCCGTGAGCGCCACGTCAGCGCGGCACCTGGACCGTGCCGAGCACGCCGTCCAGGACGCCGTCCGCCGTGACACCTTCGAGCTCGGCCTCCGGGCGCAGCTCCAAGCGGTGCCGCAACGCGGGCCGTGCGAGTGCCTTCACGTCGTCGGGCGTCACGTAGTCGCGGCCCGAGAGCCACGCCCACGCGCGTGCGACGGCGAGCAGAGCCGTTGCGCCACGCGGAGAAACGCCCAGGCGCACCGCCGGAGACTCACGAGTCGCACGGCACACGTCGACGACGTACGCGATGACCTCGGGTGCGACGGTCAACGCGCGCACGGCCGCCGCACCGGCTTCCAGGTGCTCGGCACCCGCGACGGGCGACAACGCCGAGAGGTCACGTGGGTCGAAACCGCTCGCGTGCCGGGTGAGCACGTCGATCTCGTGCTCACGGGCCGGGAGCGGCATCGTCACCTTCAGCAGGAACCGGTCCAGCTGCGCCTCGGGCAACGGGTAGGTGCCCTCGTACTCGACCGGGTTCTGGGTCGCCACGACGATGAACGGCGCCGGCAGAGGGCGGGTCTGGCCGTCCGCGGAGACCTGCCGTTCCTCCATCGCCTCCAGCAGCGCTGCCTGCGTCTTCGGCGGCGTGCGGTTGATCTCGTCCGCCAGCAGCAGGTTCGTGAAGACGGGACCCTCGCGGAACGAGAACGCGGCGTTGTGCGAGTCGTAGACCAGCGAGCCGGTCAGGTCGCCGGGCATCAGGTCGGGCGTGAACTGCACGCGCGTCGTCGACAGGTCCAGAGCCCGCGCGAGAGCCCGCACCAGCAGCGTCTTCGCGACGCCCGGCACGCCCTCCAGGAGCACGTGTCCCTTGCACAGCAACGCGAGGATCAGCGACGTGACGGCGGAGTCGTTGCCCACCACGGCCTTGCCGATCTCCGTGCGCAACGCCACCAGCGCCGTGCGTGCTTCCTCTGTGGTGACAGTCATCCCTTGCGAACCTCGTTCTCCAGAGCGTCGAGTTCGGAGGCCAGCGCGACCAGACCCCGGTCGTCCACCGGCTCCTCGGAGTGCAGCAACGCCCGCACCTGCGCCACGGGGCGCGAGGTCCTGCGGGCGATCTCGTCGGACGGGTCCTCGCCCGCGGGCAGGCCCAGCACCGGGCTCAGCCGGTCGCGGGCGGCCTGCCGCAGCACGGCGGCGGCGTGGGTGGAGGCACGCGAACGCTGGTAGAGCCGCGCACGCCCCTCCACGGTCTCGGCGGCGCGCACCACGACCGGCAGCGGTTCGGGCACGACCCGGCCCAGCCGCCGCGCCCGCCACAGCGCGACCAGCACGGCCGCGACGCCGAGCTGAAGCGCGCCGAACTTCCAGCCGTCCGGCACCAGGTCGGTCAGCGACTTCTGCTGCGCCCGGTCGGCCACCGACGGCATGTACCAGACGAGCCGTTCGTGCTGGCCCAGCAACGACAGCGCGAGCGCGGCGTTGCCCTCGGCGTCCAGCTCGCCGTTCGTGAAGATCGCGCCGTGGCCGATCGCCGTCACGGTGCCGGTGCGCACCAACGTCGAGTCGTAGCACTGCTGTTCGCCCTGGTAGACGAACCCGCCGCTGGTCGCCGCCCCGGCCTTCGCCGCGAGCGCGCAACCGGGCTCGCGGGTCTCCTGCGCCACCTGTCCGACACCGCCCGCGGGGGCGACGAGCACGGTGGCGGCGGCGCGGCGGCTCAGCTCGGTGAGCCGGTCAGGGGCGATCAGGTTCGGGTGCGTCACGAACAGCGTCGCGCCGTCCACAGCGGACGCGTCGTCGGTCAGCTCGACGCGCACGCCGTTCTGCTCCAGCAGCCGGGCGACCGCGTGGCTGCCCTCCGGCCGGAACGAGCGCGGGTCGAGCGCGCCGCCCTCGCCGGTACCGCGCAGCAACGTGATCACGGCCGCGGCGAACAGGATGACCACGCCGATCAGCAGGGGAGCGCGCGCCGCCGCCCAGATCCGCCGGGCGTCCGGGGAGACCGCCGTCATCCGCGCACCCTGCCGTCGACCGACACCAGCCGCCGGTAGCCCTCCTCGGTCGCGGGCCTGCCGCCGTACCAGACGTCGTCGAACTGCACCGCCGCCCCGCGCAGGTCCGCGGCCAGCGCCGGAAGCGCCTGCCCCGCCTCGAAGGCGACCTCGTCGACGGTGCGTCCGGCGCGGGCGTCGAGCACACCGCGCTGTTCCAGCTCCCGCACGACCGCGCGGAACCGTTCGCGCACGGCCTCCGCCAGGTCGCCCGCCTCGGCCGCGCGGTCGGCGGCGGCACGGTGCTCGGCGGCGGTCAGGGTCGCGGTCCCGAACACCGCGCCGCCCCTGCGCAGGGCACGGGCGGTGCGGCCGGCGCGCAACCGGACCACGATGACGATGATCACCGCGACCACGACGAGAACCGTGACCGCGGTGATGCCGCTGACTCCGCCCGCTCCGGCGAACAGCTCGTTCAGGCGCTCCAGCACCCAGTTCAGGGCGCGTTGCAGCGGGTTCGGCTCGTCCGGGAGGTACGCCGGGTCGCTGAGCTCCCGGACGGCCGCTTCCCTGGCCTCGTCGCGGCCGGGATCCACCGGAACGTCAGAGGCCACCATGTCCCGCGGCCCGCTGGAGTTCGATGTCCATGCCCTCGGCGCGCATCCGGCGGTCGACGTACAGGAGCACGGTGACGGCGGCGCTGAACGGCAGCGTGATCGTCGAGGCGATGATCGCGCCGACCGTGGACAGCAGCAGCGAGCCGATGCTCAGCGCCGCGGCCGGGTCGGCGCTGAAGCCGGTGGCCGCCGCGCCCAGGATGCCGAACGGCAGGCTGACGATCCAGCTGATCACCATGCTGATCACGATGGTGAGCAGCAGGACGCCGAACGTGCGCCACCACGCGCCGTTGACCAGCGTCCTCGAGCGGCCGAACGCCGTGCCGACACCGCAGCGCTCCAGCACGAGCGCGGGCGTGACGAGCGCGAACAGCACGTACAGGTAGACGCCGGGGATGAGGCAGAAGACCAGGCCGACGGTGATCAGCACGCCGGACAGCAGCGTCGCGCCGACCAGCGGCAGCAGACGCGGCTTGAACTCCTCCCACGCCTGCGCGAACGTCACCGGCTCGCCCAGCACGGCGTGACCGACGACGACGGTGACGAAGCCGGACAGGAACACGGTGCCGAACAGCACCGGCAGGATGCCCAGCAGCGTGCCGCCGAGGAGACCCGTGACGGAGCTCTGCAGCTGCTCCACGATCTGCTCGTCCGTCATCGCGTTCGGGTCGAGCGTGGCGAGCGCCGTGACGTCGTTGAGGAACGGCAGCTGCACCAGCAGCCCGATGATCTGGGTGATCGCGGCGACCACCGCGGCGGCACCGATGATCAGCTTCGGGTACCGGCGCATCGTCGTGATCGCGCCGTCGACGATCTCGCCGACCGCCAGCGGGCGCAGCGGGATGACGCCGGGCTTGATCGTCGGCCCCGCCCCCGGCGGAGGAGGCGCGTAGTAGCCGGGCGGAGGCTGCGGCGGCTGCTGGGGCTGGTTGGGCTGGTCGGGTGAGGACCAGCCGGGCGTTTCGGACATAGCTACCCCCGGTCGTGGTGTGAACGGCATCCTTCCAGACGCGGTTCGCCCGCACCGGGCGTGCTGATCACGAAACGAGCTCGGTCCGCGCCCTGGCGGGTGTCGTGCGTCGCATCCCGGCGTCCACGCACCGCCGGACGACCTGCGGTTGCTCGCGCATCAGCCGCAGGCCGCGGCGCACCAGCGTCGGCACCGGCTTGCGGGCCTCGGCGACGTCGCGGGCGAACCGGCGCAGGAACGTCACGGGCGGGCTCGGCGCCAGCACGATCGCGTCCCTGAGCACCCCCGCCTCGCGCGCGCCGCCGACCAGCAGGTCGGCGAAGAGGCCCTCCGCGATGAACGCGGGCGCGTCGCCCAGCTCGATCGTCTGCGTGCCGACCGCGCGGTCCTCGCTGATCGAGTAGACCGGCGCCTCGACCTTGCCCGTCTCGGACAGCTCGATGATCGCCAGCAGGGCCTTGTCCGCGTTCCACGAGCCGACGTCGTCCCAGTCGGCGCGACCGTGGTCGTCACGGGGCAGCAGCGGGTCGTCGCCGTCGCGGTAGAAGTCGTCGAGACGCAGGACGGGCCAGCCGAGGTGGGCGGCGAGGGTCGACTTGCCGGAGCCGGACGGTCCGGCGAGCAGCACGGCGCGGGGGATGGGCACGGAACGCGATCCTCCCACATGTCCTAGGCTCGAACGCATGAGCGAAGGTCTGTTCGACGAGGGCCTCTTCGGCGCGACCGACGAGGAGAAGGCCGAGCGCATCGCGGCCAACGCCCCGCTGGCTGTGCGGATGCGTCCGGCCACGCTGGACGAGGTCGTCGGCCAGGACCACCTGCTCGGGCCGGGCGCGCCGCTGCGCCGCCTGGTCGAGGGCGCCACCCCGGCGTCCGTGATGCTCTACGGCCCTCCCGGCACCGGCAAGACGACCCTCGCGACCCTGGTCTCCAAGGCGACCGGGCGCCGGTTCGTGGCGCTGTCGGCGCTGTCCGCGGGCGTCAAGGAGGTGCGCTCGGTCATCGACGAGGCCAAGCGGCGCCTGGTCCGTTCCGGTGAGTCGACCGTGCTGTTCATCGACGAGGTCCACCGGTTCTCCAAGACCCAGCAGGACGCCCTGCTCGGTGCCGTCGAGGACCGGATCGTGCTGCTCGTCGCGGCCACGACGGAGAACCCGTTCTTCTCGGTGGTCTCGCCGCTGCTGTCGCGGTCGCTGGTGCTGCAGCTCAAGTCGCTGACCGATGAGGGCGTGCGCTCGGTGATCCGCCGCGCCGTGTCCGACGACCGCGGTCTCGGCGGGTCCGTCGTGCTGGAACCGGAGGCGGAGAACCACCTGATCAGGCTGGCCGGTGGCGACGCGCGCCGTTCGCTGACCGCGCTGGAGGCCGCCGCCGACTCGGCGCTCGCGTCGAACGAGGGCGTGATCACGCTGACGCTGCTGGAGTCCACGGTGGACAAGGCGGCGGTCCGCTACGACCGCGACGGCGACCAGCACTACGACGTGACGTCGGCCTTCATCAAGTCGATCCGCGGCTCCGACGTGGACGCCGCGCTGCACTACCTCGCGCGCATGATCGAGGCGGGCGAGGACCCGAGGTTCATCGCCCGCCGGCTCGTCATCCACGCCAGCGAGGACATCGGCATGGCCGACCCGACGGCGTTGCAGACGTGCGTGGCCGCCGCCCAGGCCGTGCAGCTCATCGGGTTGCCCGAGTGCGCCCTGAACCTCGCGCAGGCCACGATCCACCTCGCCACCGCGCCGAAGTCCAACGCGGTGACGACGGCGATCAACGCCGCGATGTCGGACGTCCGGCAGGGCGCGATCGGCGCCGTCCCCGCCCACCTGCGCGACGGGCACTACGCGGGCGCCAAGAAGCTCGGCAACGCGCAGGGCTACCGCTACCCGCACAACGTGCCGGAGGGCGTCGTGACGCAGCAGTACGCGCCGGACGACCTGGTGGGCCGCGACTACTACGAGCCGACGTCCCGCGGCGCCGAACGCGCGGTGGCCGAGCGGCTGCCGAAGCTGCGCCGGGTGATCAGAGGCGAGTGAGCGGACGCGACCGCCACACGATGCCGTTCTCCACCCGCTGCACGGTGAACCCCTCGCGCTCGTAGAACGCGCCGGCCCGTTCGTTCTGGACGAAGTGCTCGATGAGGACGACCTCCGCGTCCATGTGCGCGCAGAGCGCGTCGATCAGCCGCGGCCCGAGCCCGTGCCCGCGCAGCTCGGGGTGGACGTAGAGCTTGTAGATGACATGGCCGGGACCGCGCTGCCCGACCCCCACGACCTCGCCCTGCCGTTCCGCGACGACCACGAGCCCACGGGCCACCGCGCTGGCCACGTGCGCCTCGTTCCAGTACGTCCTGACCTGGTCGTGGGCGGCCTCCTCACCGATCAGGGGCGCGTAGTGGGCCGGGATGTGCTTCTCCCCGAACAGGCAGATCCCCGCGACGTCCTCCGGCTGTGCGTCCCGCACGACGGGTTCCTCGGCTGTGCTCACCCGGGCATGATCCCCGCACGGGCCCTGCGCCGCGCAAATCCGGCGGACCCGCGGCCGGGATCGGCGTAGCTTCGGGCCGGTGACGATCAGAGACGACTACCTCACCGCCGTCCGCACCGCGCTGGAGCTGCTCCGCCACGACCAGGTCGCCGCGCGCTGGGACCAGCCCAGCGCCCTCCCCGAGTTCGGCGTCAGCGGCCTGGCGGGTCACCTCGCCTACCAGGCGCTGCCCCTGCCGTCGATGCTCGCCGCACCCGTCGGCGACGAACCGGTCGTGCCGCTGATGGAGCACTACGCGCGGGCGAACTGGACCGAGCTCGACGTCGACTCCGACTTCCACACCCGCATCCGCGAAGGCGGCGAGAAGCTGGCCGCCGAGGGCCCCGCCGCCCTGTCCGCCGAGCTGGAACGGACCCTGGACCAGCTCGCCGCGGCCCTGCGGACCACCTCCGACCGCCCCGTGCGGATGCCGCACTGGGGCCCGTGGGCGGTGGCGCTGGACGAGTACCTGGTCAGCAGGCTCATGGAGATCGTCGTGCACACCGACGACCTCGCCGTCAGCGCCGGCGTCGACACGCCCGAGTTCCCGCGGCACGTCAACGAGACCGTCATCGACCTGCTCACCCGCATGTCGCTCAACAGGCACCGCGCCGTCGACGTGGTGCGCGCGCTCACCCGCAAGGAACGCGCCCCGCGGGACATCACCGCGTTCTGACCGACCCGCGCCCACCCACCCCGCCGCGCCCACCCCGGTCGCGCCCACCCACCCTGCCGCGCCCGCCCCTGCCGCGCCCGCCCCTGCCGCGCCGGCCTCGGTCGCGCCGCGCACGCGGGGACCTTTCGTACTGTCAGACAGTACGAAAGGCCCCCGCGGGGAGTCAGCGGCGGCACACCATCAGCAGGGCGAGCTTGCCCGCCAGCATGATCTCGTCCACCGCCACGAACCCGCCCGCCTCGAAAGACCTGATCGCGCGCAGGTTCCGCACGTCCGGATCGGCCACGACGCGGGTGCAGTGCGGGTCCGCCTCGAACAGCGCGTCGGTCAGCCGGGGGAGCAGCGTCCGCACCAGGCCGCGGTCGGTCAGCGCCAGCTCGCCGACCGCGAGGGTCAGGCCCAGGTCGTGCGGGCGGGCCGGGTAGCACTGCGCCAGGGCGTCGCGGGCGGCGCGGTACAGCTCGGCGTAGATCACGGGGCGGCCGTGCCAGCAGACCAGCAGCGGCCGCACGTCGTCGCCTTCCAGCTGCTCGGCGAGCCTGCGCTCCCACTCGGGCAGCGACCAGGCCCGCCGCCAGAACGCCGCCACGTGCGGCGCCTGGTTCCAGCGGTGGACCAGCTCCAGGTCGTGGCCGTCGGCACGGGCCAGCCGCGCCTCCCAGGGCGCGCCGAGGTCGGGGACGGGCGGTGCCTGGGCTCTCGCGTGCCTGCGGTAGGAGTCCAGGTGCGACACCGGCTTCACGAAGCCTCCAGTTGCTGCTCTGGGCCGGGGAGCGGGACGGCGGCGTCAACCCCCTGAGTGACTGGTATTGCACAGGCTGTGACGGCGTCGCGTCAATGAACTTGTCCGGTCCCGTACGTTTCCCGCACCGGGACGTTCGTCACGTGCGACGAAGATCAACAATTGGTGCCGCCCGGTGGAGTGTCGGACCCACCCGGTAATCTCATGCCCAACCAAGCCAGAACACCGGTTCACCAGGAGGATCCGTGTCGCCAGGGTGGCTCGCCGCCGGTGCCTTCGTGCTGCTCGTGCTGCTGCTGGCGATCCCGGCTTTCAAGGCCGCGCGCTTCTTCGACGAGGCGACGATCGCGATGCGCAAGGCCCACGAGAACACGGACCCGTTGTTCTCCGAGGCCAACACGACGCTCACGCACGTGAACACGCAGCTGGAGCGCGTCGACGGCATCACCGCGAACGCGCGCGCCGTCACCGGCAACGTCTCGGCGCTCACCAGCCTCTTCACCGCCACTCTCGGCGGCCCGCTGGTCAAGGCCGCCGCGCTGTCCTACGGCGTCAGCAAGGCCGTCAAGGCGCGCCGCAAGGCCGCCGAGCAGCCGAACAAGCACAGCAGGCGCCGGTCGAGGAGGGGTTCGCGATGAGCCGCCTCTTCTGGTTCGGGCTGGGTGCCGCGGCCGGTCTCTTCGTCGCGAAGAAGGCTTCCGAGGTCACAAAGCAGGCGACTCCGGCCGGCATCGGCGCTAACGTGGGTGAAGGTCTGCGTGAACTCGCCGGCGCCATCGGGTCCTTCGGGGCCGAGGTGCGCGCGGGCATGACCGAACGCGAGCAGGAGTTGCAGGAGACGGTGGAACGTCAGACGGGATTCACGCCGGGGCGTCGAGCGCCCAGGGCGAACGGCAAGCACTAGTCGTTCGCCTCGTACGCGTGCCCTGACAACCTCCCAGCAACACACAAGGACCTTCCCGTGCAGACCCACGAGATCATCAAGCGCTTCCGCGAGCACTTCGAGAACGCCGGGCACAAGTACATCCCCAGCGCCTCGCTGCTGCTCGACGACCCGAACCTGCTGTTCGTCAACGCCGGCATGGTGCCGTTCAAGCCGTACTTCCTCGGCGAGGCCCCGCCGCCGGCCCCGCGGATGACGAGCATCCAGAAGTGCGTGCGCACGCCGGACATCGACGAGGTCGGCAAGACCACGCGCCACCTCACGTTCTTCCAGATGGCCGGCAACTTCTCGCTCGGCGACTACTTCAAGGAAGACGCCATCCGGCTCGCCTGGGAGCTCATCACCAAGTCCCAGGACGAGGGCGGCTACGGGTTCGACCCCGAGCGCATCTGGGTGACGGTCTACCTCGACGACGACGAGGCCATCGAGCTCTGGCAGAAGATCGCCGGCCTGCCGCTGGAGCGCATCCAGCGCCGCGGCGTCGAGGACAACTTCTGGTCGATGGGCGTCCCCGGCCCGTGCGGCCCGTGCTCGGAGATCTACTACGACCGCGGCCCCGCCTACGGCAAGGAGGGCGGCCCGGTCGTCGACGAGGACAGGTACCTGGAGATCTGGAACCTCGTCTTCATGCAGAACATCCGCGGCGAGGGCGGCGCCAAGAAGGACTACCCGATCCTCGGCGAGCTGCCGTCGAAGAACATCGACACCGGCATGGGCGTCGAGCGCGTCGCCTACCTGCTGCAGGGCGTCGACAACGTCTACGAGACCGACCTGGTCCGCGCCGTCATCAACAAGGCCGAGGAGCTGTCGGGCCGCAAGTACGGCGACAACGAGACCGACGACGTCCGCTTCCGCGTCATCGCCGACCACGCCCGCAGCGGTGTGCTGCTCGTCGGCGACGGCGTCACGCCCGGCAACGAGGCCCGCGGCTACGTGCTGCGCCGCCTGCTGCGCCGCATCATCCGCAGCTCGCGCCTGCTGGGCGTGACCGAGCCGGTGCTGCGCCAGTTCGCCGAGGTCGTCCGCGACTCCATGGGCGAGGCCTACCCCGAGCTGGTCAGCGGGTTCGCCCGCATCCAGCAGGTGCTCAAGGCCGAGGAGGACACCTTCCTGCGCACCCTCGACGCCGGTTCGCGGATCTTCGAGAACGCCGCCGCCGAGGTGAAGAAGGACAACCGCGCCACCCTGCCGGGTGACAAGGCTTTCCAGCTGCACGACACCTACGGGTTCCCGATCGACCTCACGCTGGAGATGGCCTCCGAGGCCGGGCTCTCCGTCGACGAGGACGGTTTCCGCAAGCTGATGGCCGAGCAGCGCGCCCGCGCCAAGGCCGACGCCTCCGCCAAGAAGACCGGCCACGGCGACCAGACCGTCTACCGCGAGCTGCTGGAACAGGGCCCGACCGAGTTCACCGGCTACACCGAGCTCGCCTCCGAGGCCACACTGCGCGGCATCGTGCTCAACGGCCAGCGGGTGAAGTCGGCTCGGGAGGGCGACATCGTCGAGGTCGTCCTCGACCGCACGCCGCTCTACGCCGAGTCCGGTGGCCAGGAGTCCGACGCCGGCACGATCGTCACCGGCAACGCCGAGCTCGAGGTGCTCGACGTGCAGAAGGTCGCCCGCAAGCTGTGGGTGCACCAGGTGCGCGTCCGCTCGGGTGAGATCGCCGAGGGCGAGCAGGTCGAGGCCCGCGTCGACCAGGAGTGGCGCATCGGCGCCCGCCAAGGCCACTCGGGCACGCACGTCGTGCACGCCGCCCTGCGCCAGGTGCTCGGCCCGTCGGCCCTGCAGAGCGGTTCGTACAACAAGCCCGGCTACCTGCGTCTCGACTTCGCCTGGACGGGTGGCCTGTCGGCCGAGGCCCGCAGCGAGATCGAGGAGGTCTCGAACCTCGCCGTGCGCAAGGACCTGCCGGTCTCCGTCGTCTACACGGACATGGCCGGTGCCCAGGACATGGGCGCCGTGGCCCTGTTCGGCGAGACCTACGACGAGACGGTGCGCGTCGTCGAGATCGGCGGCCCCTGGTCGCGCGAGCTCTGCGGTGGCACGCACGTCGAGCACTCGTCGCAGATCGGTCCGATCACCCTGCTGGGCGAATCTTCGGTCGGCTCCGGCGTGCGCCGCCTGGAGGCTTACGTCGGCATCGAGGCCATGCGCTTCCTCGCCAAGGAACGCGCCATCGTCCAGAACCTCTCCGACCTGCTCAAGGTCGGCTCCGACGGCCTGCCCGAGCGGATCGAGTCCCTGGTCGAGCGCCTGAAGAACGCCGAGAAGGAGCTCGAGAAGGTCCGTGCCGCCCAGCTGCTCGGCAACGCCGGGTCGCTGGCCGAGAAGGCCCTGGACGTGCGCGGCCTGTCGCTGGTGGCCCTCGGCCTGGAGGGCGTGTCGGGCAACGACCTGCGCACCCTCGGCGGCGAGGTCCGCAACCGCCTCGGCACCAAGCCCGGCGTGGTGGCCCTGTTCTCGGTCGACGGCGACAAGGTCAGCTTCGTGGTGGCCACCACGGCCGCCGCCCGCGACCTGGGCCTGGCCGCCGGCAAGCTCGTCCCGGTGTTCGGCCCGGCCATCTCCGCCCGCGGTGGCGGCAAGCCGGACCTGGCCCAGGGCGGCGGTACCAACCCCGGTGGTGTTCCCGAGGCCATCACGGCCCTCACGAACGAACTGGACAAGGTGCTTGAACAGCGCTGACCCGCGCGGCGCCGACTCACCCGGCGCCGACGACCCTGGCCTCGGCAGGAGGCTCGGCGTCGACGTCGGGTCGGTTCGCGTGGGAACATCCCTCAGCGATCCGGGTGCTTTCCTGGCCACTCCGCTGGTTACCCTGCAACGGGACGAGAAGCGCGGCTCGGACCTCACCGAGCTCGTACGTCTCGTGGCCGAGCATGACGTGGTCGAGGTCGTGGTCGGCCTGCCCAAGACGCTGGCGGGCAGGCACGGTCCCGCCGCGGAGGCGGCGACGGCGTACGCTGCCGCCCTGGCGGACCGGGTCAGCCCGGTGCCGGTCCGGCTCTGCGACGAGCGCCTGACGACGGTCGTGGTGAGCCGGGTGCTGGCGCAACGAGGAGTGAAAGGCAAGAAGCAGCGTGCCGTGGTCGACCAGGCCGCCGCTGTCGAGATCCTGCAATCCTGGCTGGACGCACGGGCACGCTTCGTGGCCGCCCGAAAGGACGAGGTGTGAGCGACGATCTCGGGTTGTTCACCGACCCTGACGTGGATGAACGACGTCCGCTCAAGCGCGATCGCGAGCGGGACAGGGCACGCGCCAAGGCGAAGAAGCGCAAGAAGACGGTCCTGTGGCTGGTCGTCGCGATGGTCCTCACCGTGGGCCTGGGCGGCGCCTACTACGGCTACCGGGAGCTGCGCAGCATCGGGTCGTACGAGGACTACGCGGGCAGCGGAGAGGCCGACAAGATCGTCGAGGTCAAGGACGGCGACGTGATCAGCCAGATCGCCGCCACCCTCTACGACAACGACGTGGTCGCGTCGGCGGGTGCCTTCATCGCGGCCAGCCAGACCGACGCCCGCGTGCTGTCGACCCAGCCCGGCTTCTACCTCATGAAGACCAAGATGTCGGGCGCGGAGGCAGTGGCCCGCATGATCGACCCGAAGACGCGCGTCCCCGCGGTCCAGATCATCGGCGGCACGAAGCTCTCCGACATCAAGGCCGGTGACAAGACGGTCCCCGGCATCTACTCCCTGCTCGCCGCGGCGAGCTGCACGGAGAAGGACGGCCAGAAGACCTGCCTGTCGGCCGACGAGGTGAAGGCCGCCGCCGAGCAGACCGACCCGGTCGCCCTCGGCGTGCCGGACTGGGCGCTGGCCGACGTGGCGCGCGCCGAGCCCCAGTACCGCCTCGAAGGTCTGATCATGCGCGGCGTGTACCAGGTCAAGCCGGGTGTCTCCGCGGTCGAGCTGCTGCGCAGCGTGATCGTCTCCTCGGCGCAGAAGATGCAGGGCTTCGGCATCCCCGGCGGCACCGTGAACACCGGCTTCCGGCCGTACGAGGTGCTCGTCATCGCGTCCCTCATCGAGAAGGAAGCGATCGAGAAGGACTTCACCAAGGTCTCGCAGGTGATCTACAACCGCCTGAAGAAGCCGATGAGGCTGCAGTTCGACTCGACCATCAACTACAAGAACAACCAGCCGCACATCCGCACGTCCGACCAGGACCGCAACACCCCGGGCCCGTACAACACCTACATGTCGTTCGGCCTCACGCCCACCCCGATCGGCTCGCCGTCGCAGCAGGCCATCGCCGCGGCGATGAACCCGGAGGGCGGCGAGATCATCTACTTCGTGAAGTGCCACGAAAAGGGTGACTCGTGCTTCGCGACGACGTTCGAGGAGCACAACGCGAACGACCAGAAGGCCCAGCGGGACGGCGTGTACTAGTGCGCAGGGCAGCGGTGATCGGCTCACCGATCGAGCACTCGCTCTCGCCGGTGTTGCACAACGCGGCGTATACCGCGCTGGGGCTCGACATCTCCTACACCCGGCTGGAGTGCGCCGAGGCGGAGGTGCCCGCTCTGGTCTCCTCGCTGGGACCGGAGTGGGTCGGCCTCTCCTGCACGATGCCGACGAAGCGCGCGGCACTGGCGTTCGCGTCGTCGGTCACCCCGCGCGCCTCGGCCGTGGGCGCCGCGAACACGTTGGTGCGCACCGGCTCCGGCTGGCACGCCGACTGCACCGACGTCGACGGCGTCGTGGGAGCGTTGCGGGAGAAGGGTTTCTCCGGCGGGACGAGCGGCGTGGTGCTCGGCGCGGGCGGCACGGCGACGGCCGCGCTGGCCGCGTTCGCCGAGCTGGGCGTGAAGTCGGTGTCCCTGGTGGTGCGGGACTCCTCCCGCGCCGCCGAGGCCGTCGAAACCGCGGCACGGGTCGGCGTCGAGGCCGAGGTGCTGGAACTGTCCTCCGTGGACCTCCCACTGCTGGCGGGCGCCACGGACGTCCTGGTGTCGACCGTGCCCGCCGAGGCGACGGTGCCACTGGCCCCGGCGCTGGCGCGGGCCCCGTACGTGCTGGACGTGATCTACCACCCGTGGCCCACCCCGGTGGCCTCGGCCGTGGAGGAGTCGGGCGCACGGCTCGCGACGGGCCTGGACATGTTGCTGCACCAGGCTTTCGGTCAGGTGGAGCAGTTCACCGGGAAGCCCGCGCCGCAGGACGTGATGCGCGAGGCCCTGGCCGCGGAACTCGCCAGGCGAGGTTAGGCCGTCACGGGCACTCGATGCCCGTGGCCGGCACCCCCTCCACCTTCGCCCGGCTCGCCACAGCCGTGCAGTACAGCTGGAACTGCGCCCACCGGGACAGCTCCAGCATGGCCTCCGGCAGGACGATGACGTTGGAGATCGCGTAGACCCGTTCCGACGAGGCGGGCACCTCGGTCACCAGGCCGAGCTTCTTCTCCTCCTCGGTCAGCCCGGCGACGAGCAGGTTGATGGCGGTCGCGGTGTCGACGGTGCCGGAGTAGGTCCTGGTCCGCCGCACCAGCGCGTCGCGGCCGGCCGACACCAGGAAGACCGTCAGCTCGTGCGACGAGATGACGGGGGCGTCGCCGCCGGTGAGGATCGGGGTCGGGCGCACCCCGCAGGCCGCGAGGGTCACCAGGGCAAGCGCAAGGTGAAGACCGCTCCGCCGGAGGGCCCGTTGGCCGCGTCGATCGTGCCGCCGTGCAGGCGCGCGTTCTCCCATGCGATCGCCAATCCCAGCCCGCTGCCCTCGGAACGGGAGCGGGCCGTGTCTGCCTTGTAGAAGCGGTCGAAGATGTGGGGGAGGGCCTCGGCGGGGATGCCGGGCCCGTGGTCGGACACCTCGATGACGCCGCCGGGCCTGACCTCGACGCGGACCGGGGCGCCGCCGTGCTTGAGCGCGTTGCCGACGAGGTTGGCCACGATGACGTCCAAGCGGCGGCGGTCCACCACGCCGTCGATCCCCTCCGGCAGCACGGCCTCGACCGACTCGGCCCAGCCGCGCGCGGCCAGGGTGTCGCGGACGGCCGTGCCGATGTCCCACTCGTCGAGCTCCAGGACGTTGCCGCCCTCGTCGAACCGGGAGATCTCCATCAGGTCGTTGACCAGGCGGGTGAGCTTGCGGGTCTCGGCGGAGACCAGGCGGGCGGCGACGGCCGTGTCCGGTGGCAGCGTCTCGGCGTCCTCGTCCAGCACGGCCGTCACGGCGCTCATCGCGGTGAGCGGCGTGCGCAGTTCGTGGGACACGTCCGAGACGAACCGCCGGGAGGCGGCCTGGGAGGCTTCCAGCTGCTCGGCGGCGGAGTTGAACGTGCGGGCCAGGTCGGCGAGCTCGTCGGAGCCGCGGTCGTCGACGCGGGTGTCGAGCCGTCCCGAACCCAGGGCGCGGGCCGCGGCACCGAGGCGCCGCACCGGGCGCAGCACGCCGCGGGCGGTGAGGAGGGCCAGGCCGAGTGCGAGGGGCAGCACCAGGCTGACGCCGACCCATGCCGCGGTCGCGAAGCTGTTGATGGCGCTCTCCGTGCTGCCCAGACCCGTCACCGCCCACACCTCGACGCCGGTCCGGGTGCCGTCTCCGCGCAGCAACGGGATGCCGATCACGACGTACGGCTCCGCCATGTCGTCGCGGCGCTGCCAGAGGACCGTGACGCTGTTCTTCAGCGCCGCGCGCATCTCCTCGGGGATGAACGACGGATCGGGGCCGCCACGGGACCGCATCCCTTCGTAGAGCACGACTCCCTTGCCACGCAGGTACGTGGCGAAGTCGTCGAGGTCCTGCTGCGCGGGAGGGACGGTGAGGCTGAGCGCGTAGTCGCGGACGTCGTCGACCAGCGGGTTCATGAAGCCGTCCTGCGCGTCCTCCAGCAGCAACGTGCGGGCGGTCGCGTAGGAGGCTCCCGCCGCCCCCGCCGCGCCCAGCACCGTGAGGAGCAGGAACGCCGCCATCAGCCTGGGCTTCAGGCCGCGCGGCACCCACCTCATCGGGGGCCGAAGCGGTAACCGAAGCCGCGCACCGTGTGGACGTACCGGGGTTCGGACGGCACGTCCTCGATCTTGGCGCGCAGCCGCTGGACGCACGCGTCGACCAGGCGGGAGTCGCCGAGGTAGTCGTGCTCCCACACCGCTTCGAGGATCTGCTGGCGGGTCAGCACGCGGCCGGGGGTGCGGGACAGTTCGAGCAGCAGCTTCAGCTCGGTGGGCGTCAGCGCGACCTTCGCGTCGTTCTTGAGCACCTGCAGCCCGGCGCGGTCGATGACGAGCGTGCCGTGGCGTTCGACGTTCGACGGCTCGGACACGGTCCGGCGCAGCACCGCGCGGATGCGGGCCTCCAGCACCCGCGGCTCGACCGGCTTGACCACGTAGTCGTCCGCGCCCGCCTCCAGGCCCGCCACCACGTCGAAGTCGTCGCCGCGGGCGGTGAGCATGATGATCGGCACCTCGGCCTGCATGCGCATCCGGCGGCACGTCTCGAACCCGTCGATGCCGGGCAGCATGATGTCGAGGACGACGATGTCGGGACGGGAGTCGCGCAGCTTGTCGACGCCTTCCTCACCCGTTCCGGCCGCTCGCACGTCATGTCCCTGACGGCGCAGCGCCAGCCCCAGCCCTTCACGCACCGCGGGGTCGTCCTCCACCAGCAAGACCATCGCCACGGACTCCATTATCCGGGCGGTCACAGCGACCGTGGCGGTTCTGTAGCGGAACCATGACATGCCGTGGACGCTCCCGTTGAGCGGCGCGCGGAACCTCGGTCTCATGGCCGGAAGCTTGCTGGGGTTCCTCTTCACGTACTTCGCGCTGGTGTGGACGACGTTCGGGCAGAAGGCGGAGAACGCCGCGTTGCCCGAGCTGTCCCTGCAACGGTCGTGGGCGTCCGACGTGGACATGGCGATCCTGGTCGCCGCTGCCCTCGTGGTGCTGTTCGCGCGACGGAAGTCGTTGCGGCCGTTGGTGGTTCTCGGTGGTTCGGTGCTGCTCGCGCAGGTGCTGAAGCTCAACGTGCTGATGCGTCCGCCGCTCGACGACGAGGCGGTGCTGGTGCACAACAGCTTCCCGAGCGGGCACACGACGGCCGCGGTGGCGTCGGTGGTCGCGGTGACGATGGCGGTGCCGAAGCGGTTCGCGCTGTTCGTGGCGCTTCCGGGGGCGCTCGCCGCCGGGGCGGTGGCGGCGGAGACCGTGTCGCTGGGCTGGCACCGGTTCAGCGACACGCTCGGCGCGGCACTGCTCGTCTCGACGATCGCGTTCCTGCTGGCCCGCGAGTGGACAGCGGGGATGATCGTCTCGCCGGCGCTCGCGGTGGGCGGGGTGTGGCTGGTGGCGACGTACCCCGGCGCCACGCCCTCGGTGCTCTCGGGCGTGGTGACCGCCGGGGTCGTCGGGCACTTCGGGGTGGTCGTGAGCGGTCTCGGCCGGAAAGACCGGGACCGCTCACGACCGGAGCACGACTCAGGCGTCGTGGTCGGTGGCGATCATCTCGGCGACGGCGTCCAGAGCGGCGTCCGCTCCGTCCCCGTCGGCGCTGAGCACCACCTCGTCACCGTGCATGGCGCCGAGGGTCATCAGACCCAGCACACTCGCCGCGTCCACGGCTTCGCCACCGTCCTTGCGGATGGTGACCGCGACCGGCTGGTCGGCGGCGGCCTTCGCCAGCAGGGCGGCGGGGCGGGCGTGCAGCCCGACCTTGCTGGCCACGGTGACCCGTCGCTCGGCCATGATGGTTCCTCCCGGTAGAGCTGGTTACTTGTCTGTCTTCGGCTCGCGGACGTCGGTCCGCGTGGTGGCCGACTCGCCCCGGCCGCCGACGACGCTCTCGTCGGCCTCCGGCGACTCGTCGTCCTCGCGACCCGGAGTCTTCAGGTTCCACTTCGTGATGACGAAGCGGAACAGGAAGTAGTACACCACTCCGTAGATCAGGCCGAGGATGATGAGCAGCCACGGCTTCTGGGCGATGTTCCAGTTGAGGACGAAGTCGATCGCGCCGGCCGAGAACGAGAAGCCGTCGTGCGCGCCGAGCGCGTTCGAGATGGCGAGCGACGTGCCCGTGAGCACCGCGTGGATCAGGTACAGCGGCCACGCGACGAACATGAACGCGAACTCGAGCGGCTCCGTCACACCGGTGATGAACGCGGTGAGCGCGGCAGAGCCCATGATGCCGCCGATGATCTTGCGCTGGCTCGGGCGCGCGGTGTGCACGATCGCGAGTGCCGCAGCCGGCAGGGCGAACATCAGGATCGGGAAGAAGCCGGTCTGGAACGTGCCGGCGGACGGGTCGCCCGCGAGGAAGCGCGGGATGTCACCGGTCTTGTCCTCGTACTCGCCGAACTGGAACCACACGACGTTGTTGACGATGTGGTGCAGGCCCAGCGGGATCAGCAGGCGGTTCACGACGCCGTAGATGAACGCGCCGATGATCGTGCTGCCGGTGACCCACTCGCCGACGGCGGTCAGGCCGGCGTCGAACCACGGGTAGACGAGGCCGAGCAGGACCCCGATGATCGTCATGACACCGGCGACGACGATCGGCACGAACCGGCGGCCGCCGAAGAACGCCAGGTACGGCGGCAGCTTGATGCGGTGGTACTTCTGCCACAGCAGGGCGGTCAGGACACCGACGACGATACCGCCGAGAACGCCGTAGTTGATCACTTCCGGCTTGGCGTCCGGATCGGTCGGCTGGTCGAGCACGAGCGGCGACATCGCCTTGAAGACGCTCGTCAGCACGACGTAGCCGACGACACCGGCGAGCGCGGTGGAACCGTCACCGCGCCGGGCGAACCCGACGGCGATGCCGACCGCGAACAGCAGGGCGAGGTTGCTGAACAACGCGTCGCCCGCCGCACCGATCACGGAGGCGACGGCATTCCAGCCGAGACCGTCCTTGCCCAGCAGGTCGTCTTGACCGAAGCGGAGCAGCAGACCTGCCGCGGGCAGCACGGCGATCGGCAGCATGAGGCTGCGACCGAAGCGCTGCAACGTGGCGAGGCCCTTGATCTCACGACCACCGGTTGCGGCGTCCGTGCTCATCGGGTACCTCCCTTGGCGGAGTTCGGTCCGGTCCCCGGGACGGTCCGGTCCAGTTGCATGGTCACCTGGTAGAGATCGCCCCGGTACCAGGAAGTAACGTCTTCGCAGGGCCTGCCCTCGGAGCTGGCGACCCGGCGGAACACGAGCAGCGGGCTGCCCTTGCGGACGTCGAGCGCCTTCGCGGTCTCGGCGTCGGCGGTCTCGGCCCAGACGGTCTGCCGCGCGTGGTCGAGCTGGATCCCGTACTTGGCCGCGAACAGCTCGTAGAGCGATCCGCTGAGGTCGCAGCGGTCCAGTTCGGGCAGCAGGTGCGGGCTGTACCAACCGGTCTCCAACGCCAGCGGCGCACCGTCGGCCATGCGCAGCCGCACGACGCGATAGGCGTACTCGTCGGGGTCGAGCCCCAACGATGCCTTGGAACCGGGAACCGCCTGGCCCGCGCTGATCACCTCGGTGCTCGGTTCCAGCCCGCGCGCCTTCATGTCCGAGGTGAACGAGTTCAGCAGGTGCTGCAGGTCGTAGCGCCGCTGGGCGGTGAACGTCCCGCGGCCCTTGGCCCGCGTGAGCAGCCCTTCGGAGACCAGCTGGCCGACCGCGGCCCGCACGGTGATCCGGGAGACCCCGTACCGCTCGGCGAGGTCGCGCTCGGACGGGATCGGCGATCCGGGGGCGAGGTCCTGCTCGGCCAGCCTGCGCAGGATCTCTCGCAGCTGCGCGTGCTTCGGCTTCGGCCCCTCCACGATCTCGTGCATTCGCTCACCTCCTCCCAGTGGTACTTTCCGGTCTAGACCAGTTGGTGCGGGAGAATGCTCCGCGCACCGAGCGGGTGTCAACCGCTGTTACGGGAACGAGAGGTACGAACGTGGCTGACGAGAAGGCGCAGAAGATCATCACCGCCCTCGGGGGCGCCGACAACATCGTCGAGATCGAGCCGTGCATCACCCGTCTGCGGTGCGAGCTCGAGGACGGGTCCGTTGTCGACGAGAAGGCGCTGAAGGCGTTGGGGGCACACGGGGTCATGCGTTCCGGCAACGTCGTCCAGGTCGTCGTCGGGCCGGAGGCGGACACCCTCGCGTCGGACATCGAGGACCTCCTGTGAGCCTGCGCGTGGGCAGCCCGGTCGCCGGCCGCGTGGTTGCGCTCTCGGAGGTGCCCGACCCGGTCTTCGCGCAGGCGATGGTCGGTCCCGGCGTCGCGGTGGAGCCTGCCCGCGTGAAGGCGGACGTGGTCTCCCCGGTCGACGGCGTCGTCGTGACGCTGCACCCGCACGCGTTCGTGGTGGCCACCGCCGACGGCGCCGCGGTGCTGGTCCACCTGGGCATCGACACCGTGCGGCGCAAGGGCGAGGGCTTCGAGCTGCACGTGGTCAAGGGCGAGCAGGTCAGGGCGGGCCAGCGGATCGTCACGTGGGACCCGGCCGAGGTGGAGGCGGCCGGGTTCGCGCCGATCTGCCCGGTGGTCGCGCTGGACGCGTCCGCCGAGGTCCTGGGCGACCTGGCGCTGGACGTGGACGTGGCGGAGAACGACGCCCTGTTCGACTGGTCCCGCTGAGCCACCACCTGTCGTGAACGGACCATTCACGACAGGCCGGAATTTCGCGGACGCGGCTTCGGGCGGGACGGTGGTCGTCATGACCACCGTCCCGCCCGCGTTCGTCCTCTGCTCCCTGTGGACGGTCGCCGCCGTCCTCGACGCGCCGCCCTCGTCGTACCTGCTGGCGTGGTTCGGCGTCGTGCTCGCGCTCGTCGACCTGCGCCACCACCGGCTGCCGGACGTGCTCACCCTCCCGCTGGCCGCCGCGCTCCTGCTGCTCCAGTCCCACCGGCTGGGAGAAGCGGCCCTGGCAGCGGCAGTTTTCGGAGGCGCTCATCTCGCCGTCCGGCGGCTGAGACCCGCGCTCATGGGCGGCGGGGACGTGAAGCTCGCGGTCGGCCTCGGCGCGTCTCTCCCGTTGCCGTCGCTCCTACCTGCGGCGATCCTGTCCAGCGTCGTCACGCTCGGCGTCGCTGCGCTGACCCGCGCCCGCCGGGTGCCCCACGGGCCGGGGCTGCTGGCCGCCACCTGGGTCCTCGCGACGCTGTGAAAGGATTGTGAACGTGCTGCGATGGATCACCGCTGGAGAGTCACACGGCCCCGCTCTCGTCGCCGTCCTGGAGGGCATGCCCGCCGGTGTCGAGGTGACCACCGAGGACCTCGTCGCCCAGCTCGGGCGCCGCAGGCTCGGGTTCGGTCGCTCGCCCAGGATGGGGTTCGAGCAGGACGACGTCGAGATCCTCGGCGGCGTCCGCCACGGCAGGACGCAGGGCGGCCCCATCGCCGTCACCATCGGCAACACCGAGTGGCCCAAGTGGCAGACGGTCATGTCGCCGGACCCGGTCGACCCGAGCCTGCTCAAGCCGACCGGCCGCAACGAGGCGCTCACGCGCCCGCGTCCCGGCCACGCCGACCTGCCCGGCATGCAGAAGTTCGGCTTCGACGAGGCCCGTCCGGTGCTGGAGCGCGCCTCCGCCCGTGAGACGGCCGCCCGCACCGCGCTCGGCACGGTCGCGCGGCAGTTCCTGCAGCAGCTGCTCGGCGTGCAGATCCTCAGCCACGTGGTGTCCATCGGCAAGGCCGCGACCCCCGAGGACGCCGCCCTGCCCACGCCCGACGACCTGGCCGCGATCGACGAGTCGCCCACGCGCTGCTTCGACCCGCGCGGCACCGAGGCGATGGTCGCCGAGGTCGAGGCCGTGAAGGACGCCGGTGACACGGTCGGCGGCGTCATCGAGGTGCTTGCCTACGGCTTGCCGCCCGGCCTCGGCTCGCACGTGCACTGGGACCGCCGCCTCGACGCGCGTCTCGCCGCCGCGCTGATGGGCGTGCAGGCGATGAAGGGCGTGGAGATCGGCGACGGCTTCACCTCCGCTCAGCGCTGGGGCTCGCAGGCGCACGACGAGATCGACCGCGGCAGCGGCCCCGTCGGCGTGACCCGCCGCTCGAACCGCGCCGGCGGCCTCGAAGGCGGCATCACCAACGGCGAGGTCCTGCGCGCCCGCGTCGCGATGAAGCCCATCTCGACGGTCCCGCGCGCACTGTCCACTGTGGACGTCCGCACCGGTGAGCCCGCCGTCGCGATCCACCAGCGTTCGGACGTCTGCGCCGTGCCGCGCGCGGGCGTGGTGCTGGAGTCGGTGGTGGCGCTCGTGCTGGCCGAGGCCGCGTTGGAGAAGTTCGGCGGCGACTCGCTCGACGAGACGCGCCGCAACGCCCACGCCTACCTCAAGGCCCTGGAAGCCCGCTGGGAGGGCATGTGAGCCCGCGCTGCGTCGTGGTCGGCCCGCCCGGTGCGGGCAAGACCACCGTCAGCGAGCTGCTGGCCACCCGCCTCGGCGTGCCGTTCCGCGACGTCGACGCGGACATCGTGGAGCTGGCGGGCAAGCCGATCTCGGACATCTTCACCGACGACGGCGAGCCCGCGTTCCGCGCGATGGAGGAAGAAGCCGTCGCCAAGGCGCTGGTGGAGCACGAGGGCGTCCTCGCCCTGGGCGGGGGAGCGGTGCTGTCCGCCGCCACCCGTGAACGCCTCCGCGAGCACACGGTGGTGTTCCTGAACGTCGGCATGGCCGAGGGCGTGCGCCGCACCGGCCTGTCGTCCGCACGGCCGCTGCTGTCCGGCGTGAACCCGCGCGCCACGTTCAAGGCGCTGCTGGACGCCCGCCTGCCGTTGTACCGCGAGGTCGCGACGGTCGAGGTGCTGACCGACTCGTTGGACCCCGAGCAGGTGGTCGACGCGGTGATCGAGGGAGTTGGGGAATGACCGAGCCCGTCCGCATCCGGGTCGCCGCGGAGCGGCCCTACGACGTGGTCCTCGGCCGCGGCCTGCTCGGCGACATCGTCGAGTTCCTGAGCGGCACCGCCAAGATCGCGATCATCCACCAGCCCACCCTCGCCGAGACGGCGAAGGTGCTGGTCGACGAGCTGAAGGCGGTCGGAGCCGACGCGCACCGCGTCGAGGTCCCCGACGCCGAGGACGGCAAGGACCTCGCGGTCGCCGGCTTCTGCTGGGACGTGCTGGGCAAGATCGGCCTGTCGCGCGCGGACGTCGTCGTCGGCCTCGGCGGCGGCGCTGTCACCGACCTGGCGGGCTTCGTCGCGTCGACGTGGATGCGCGGCGTGCGCCTGGTGAACATCCCGACGACGCTGCTCGGCATGGTCGACGCGGCCGTTGGCGGCAAGACCGGCATCAACACCGACGCGGGCAAGAACCTCGTCGGCACGTTCTACGAGCCGGACGCCATCTTCGTCGACCTCGCCACGCTGGAGACGTTGCCCCGCAACGAGCTCGTCGCCGGCATGGCCGAGGTCGTGAAGGGCGGCTTCATCGCCGACCCGGTCATCCTCGACCTGATCGAGGCCGACCCGGCCAAGGCCCTCGACCCGACCGGCGACGTCCTCGCCGAGCTGGTCCGCCGCAAGATCCAGATCAAGGCCGACGTCGTCACGAACGACCTGCGCGAGTCGTCCCTGCGGGAGATCCTGAACTACGGCCACACCCTCGGCCACGCCATCGAGCGCCGCGAGCGCTACCGCTGGCGCCACGGCGCCGCGATCAGCGTGGGCCTCGTCTTCGCCGCCGAGCTGTCCCGCCTCGCGGGCCGCCTGGACGACGAGACCGCCGACCGCCACAAGCGCGTCCTGCAGCTGCTCGGCCTGCCGACCTCCTACGACCCGGACGCCCTCCCGCAGCTGCTGGAAGGCATGAAGGTCGACAAGAAGAACAAGGCGGGCGTCCTGCGCTTCGTGGTCCTCGACGGCCTCGCGAAGCCGGGCCGCCTGGAGGGCCCGGACCCGTCCCTGATCGCCGCCGCGTACTCGGCCGTCGCCGCCGAACCCACCACCGGAACCGGAAAGGTGATGCTGTGAAGGTCCTGGTGCTCAACGGCCCGAACCTGAACCGGCTGGGCACCCGCGAGCCGGACGTCTACGGCAGCACCACCTACGCCGACCTGGTCGAGCTGTGCGAGGCCGAGGGCCGCGAGCTCGGCATGGAGGTCGAGGTCCGCCAGACCAACCACGAGGGCGAGATGGTCGAGTGGCTGCACGCCGCCGCCGACACCTCGACCCCCGTGGTCCTGAACGGCGCAGCCTGGACGCACTACTCGATCGCGGTCCGCGACGCGTGCTCCCAGCTCACCGCGCCCCTGGTCGAGGTGCACATCTCGAACATCCACCAGCGCGAGGAGTTCCGGCACCACAGCGTGATCTCGGCGGTGGCGAACGGCGTCATCGCGGGGCTGGGCGTGGAGGGCTATCAGCTCGCCCTGCGCTGGCTGGCCCTCAAGAAGTAGCGCCAGCCGAGCAGCATGACCGCCGCGAGCGCGGTCGCGGCGAGCATCACCTGTTCCATCGTGCTCGCGTCGGGCCGCGTGCGTACCGCGTGCGCCGTCTGCTTCGGGTTCGTCATGAACAGGACGTCTCCACCCACGTGGTGCAGCTGCACCACCGCGCTGTTGGCGCCGACCTCGCCCGAGACGCTGTTGTGGGTGCGGAACTCGTCGGTCATGGCCGTCCTTAGCTGGAATTCCTGGTGGGGATGAACAACATGGAACCACCGCAAACTGCTTCAGTCGGTCCCAGTTGATCGTCAATGAATTGCCAATTACTGGACATTCCTCATTCAGTTGAGGGACAGAGGTTGACTTAGAACGAAGGAAGCCGATGCTGCACCACGTCGAGCTCTGGGTCCCCGACCTGGCCCGTGCGGAAGCCACGATCGGGTGGCTCTTCACCGAGCTCGGCTGGACCGAGCACCAGCGCTGGCCTGCGGGCGTGAGCTGGAAGCACGCCGACACCTACGTGGTGGTCGAGCAGTCCCCGGCCCTCACAGGTCCACACGATCGTATGAAAGCGGGCCTCAACCACCTCGCCCTGCACGCGGGCTCGCGGGAGAACGTCGACCGCCTGACGGAGGAGGCGACGACCCGCGGCTGGCACCTGATGTTCGCCGACCGCCACCCGCACGCCGGAGGCGAAGACCACTACGCCGCGTTCCTGGAGAACGACGACGGCTTCGAAGTCGAACTGGTCGCCACCCCGTGAGCCCCGCAGGGCTTGGCCACGGGACCGGTTAGTCGCGGGCCGGTTCCTTGGCCGCGAACCGCCCACCCACCAGCATTCCGGCCCCCGCGGGTACCAGCACGAGCAACGCCGTGAACGCCGCCCCGCCGGTCAGCGCCACCCACAGCGCCTCCTGCCCGGTCTGGTCCACCAGCAGCGCGGACCCCACCACTCCGAGCGCACCGGCGAACGGCCCGGCGACCAGTGCCGCGATGAACCACTGCATGCCGCGCCCGTCCAGGCCGCGCAGCGCGTCCACGGCTCCCCAGAGCAGCGCGGCGACGACCAGCAGGGCCAGCGCGATCGGGCGGACCGAGGCCGCCTCCGGGCTGCGGACGGCCACCGCGGCGACGCCGGTCTGCACGGCGCCGTGCAGGAGCCCCATCCACAAAGCACGGACGAACCAAGGACTCATGCGGACAGCTTAGGACTGGCCGTACGCTGCGGAGCATGTCGTCCTACGCCGCACGCCGAACCGCCCTGCGCGCCGAGCTCCGGGCCGCGAACCTCGACGCGTTGCTCGTCACGAACCTCCTGAACGTCCGGTATCTCACCGGGTTCACCGGGTCGAACGCGGCGGTGCTGGTCGGCGCGGACGGGGACGACGCCACGGTGTTCTGCACGGACGGCCGGTACCTCACCCAGTCGGCGAAGCAGGTGCCGGACCTGCGCCGGGTCGTCGACCGGCCGTGCGACGTGGCGCTCGTGAAGAACGCCAAGGGGCGGGTCGGGTTCGAGAGCCACCACGTCACGGTCGACGGGCTGGAAGGGCTCCTCCAGGCCGCCGGGCAGGCCGAGTTGGTCAGGGCCGGCGGTCTGGTCGAGACGTTGCGGCTGGTCAAGGACGAGACCGAGATCGAGGCGCTGCGGATGGCGTGCGCGGCGGCGGACCGGGCGCTCGCGGCGTTGATCGGGCACGGCGGGCTGCGGGCGGGCCGGACCGAGCGCGACGTGGCGCGGGAGCTGGAGAGCCGCATGCTCGACCATGGCGCGGAGGGGCCGTCGTTCTCGTCGATCGTGGCGTTCGGCGCGAACTCGGCGGTGCCGCACCACCGGCCGACGGACGCGGTGCTGCAGCAGGGCGACTTCATCAAGTTCGACTTCGGGGCGCTCGTCGGCGGCTACCACTCGGACATGACGCGCATGCTCGTGCTCGGCAAGCCGGCCGACTGGCAGCGCGACCTGTACGACCTGGTCGCGCGGTCGCAGGCGGCGGGACGGGCCGCGCTCGGGCCGGGCGTGGAGGTGAGCGCCGTGGACCGCGCGTCGCGCGAGGTGATCGAGAAGGCCGGGCACGGGAACGAGTTCGTGCACGGCCTCGGGCACGGGGTCGGGCTGGAGATCCACGAGGCACCGGCGTTGTCCAAGGCGGGGGCCGGTACACTTTCGGCCGGTATGGCGGTCACCGTCGAGCCCGGCGTCTACTTGTCGGGGCGGGGCGGGGTCCGCATCGAGGACACCCTCGTGGTCCGCGAGAGCGGGCCGGAGCTCCTCACCCTGACCACGAAAGAACTCGTGGTCGTCTGACGCCCCCGTCCTACACAGGAGAAACTCCACCGTGGCCACCACGAACGACCTGAAGAACGGCCTGGTGCTGAACCTCGACGGCCAGCTCTGGACCGTCACCGCGTTCCAGCACGTCAAGCCCGGCAAGGGTGGCGCCTTCGTGCGCACGACCCTCAAGCACGTGCTGACCGGCAAGGTCGTCGACAAGACCTTCAACGCGGGCACCAAGGTCGAGACCGCCACCGTGGACAAGCGCGGCATGACCTACCTCTACAAGGAGGGCACCGACTTCATCTTCATGGACGGTGACACCTTCGACCAGATCCCGGTTCCGGCCGAGACCGTCGGCGACGCCGCGGACTACATGCTGGAGAACCAGGAGGCGGTCGTCGCCACGCACGAGGGCGTGCCGCTGTTCATCGAGCTGCCGACGTCGGTCGAGCTCGTGATCGAGCACACCGACCCCGGTCTGCAGGGCGACCGCTCCACGGGTGGCACCAAGCCCGCGAAGCTCGAGACCGGCGCCGAGATCCAGGTCCCGCTGTTCGTCACGACCGGCGAGAAGATCAAGGTCGACACCCGCGACGGCCGTTACCTCGGCCGCGTCAGCGAAAAGTAATGGGCGCACGCAGCAAGGCCCGCAAGCGCGCGGTCGACTTCCTCTACGAAGCCGACCTGCTGGGCACCGACCCGGTGACGCTGCTGGCCGAACGTGTCGGGTCGCCGGACGTACCCCCGGTGAACGACTACACGGTCTCCCTGGTCGAAGGTGTCACGGCGAACCGCGCCCGCATCGACGACCTCATCTCGGAGCACGCCGAGGGCTGGACGCTGCAGCGCATGCCGGCGGTCGACCGCGCGGTGCTGCGCATCGGCCTCTACGAGCTGCTGTGGGCGGCCGACGTGCCGGACGCGGTGGCGATCGACGAGGCGGTCGAGCTCGCCAAGGGGTTGTCCACGGACGACTCGCCGCGGTTCGTGAACGGTGTGCTGGGTCGCATCGCCGTGATCGCGGACCAGTTGCGCGCGGTGCTGTAGCTCTTCTTCGCGACGGCCGTCCTCCGGCAACGGGAGGACGGCCGTCGGCGTGTTCGGGCAAGGTGTCCGCATGACCAAGGTGACGTGCGACCTCTCGATCTCCCTCGACGGGTTCGCGGCCGGGCACGGCCAGACCGAGGAACGCCCGTTCGGCGACGACGGGGGTGACGGCTGGGGCAGCACGCTGCACGCCTGGTACGACGATCCGGCCGAGCAGCGCTACCAGGCGGACCGCCTCGCCGAGACGAAGGCGTTCATCATGGGTCGCAACATGTTCGGCCCGGTCCGCGGCGCGTGGGACCGCCCGTGGAACGGCTGGTGGGGCGACGAACCGCCCTACCACGGCCCGGTGTTCGTGCTCACCCACCACCCGCGCGCCCCGCAGCCGATGCGGGGCGGCACGACGTTCCACTTCGTCACGGACGGCATCGAGGCCGCGTTCGAGCGTGCCCGCGAGGTGCCCGGCGACGGGAACATCTCGATCCACGGCGGTGCGACGACCGTGAACCAGTACCTGGCCGCCGGGCTGGTCGACGAGCTGCGGCTGCGCATCGTGCCGGTGACGCTCGGCGCGGGCACGCGCCTGTTCGACGGCGTGCCCGGCCTGCGGCTGGAGCAGGTCGCGTCACGGGCGGGCGAGGCGTTCACGCACGTCACGTACCGGGTGGTGCGCTGACGGACCAGCCCCGCCGTTCGCCTTCGTCGATCAGGCGCCGAGCCGCGTCCCACAACGGCGCCGATGCCTCGCCGATGACGGCCTTGCGCGCACGCACGTCGTTCGCCGTGACGCCGGGAGTGCGCCAGGTGCCGCCCTTGGCCATCCAGTTGAGCAGCAACGGCTGCAACCGGTCCATGGCCTTCGCGAACCGCGCCTCCGGCGTCTCGCTCGCCTCGAACTCGTCGAACAACGCCCGCATCGCGCGTCCGGCGTCCTCCGGCAGCAGCCCGAACAGCCGTCCGGCGGCGGCCTCCTCGCGTTCCTGCTGGCTCACGCCCGCCTCGGCGTCGTACAACGGCGTGTCGCCCGCGTAGATCTCGACGAGGTCGTGCACCACGACGAGCTTGATGGTGTGGCCGACGTCGATCGGTTCGTCGGCGTACTCGGCGAGGGTCATCACCATCAGCGCGAGGTGCCAGGAGTGCTCGGCGTCGTTCTCCCGCCGGTCCGCGGCGGCCAGAGGCGACTGGCGCAGCACCGTCTTGAGCTTGTCCACCTCGATCAGGAACGTGAGGTGGTCGCGCAGCCGGGAGTCCAGATCGGACGGCAGCGGCGTGCGGTCGGCGAGGAGGCCCGCGTCGGAAGTGGTCACCTGACAGGAGCCTACCGAGCCGTGCCCAGGAACTCCTCCCACGTGCGGGTGCCGCGGACGCCGTCGGGCGTGAGGTTGCGGCCGTCGCGGTAGGCCCTGCCGGCCTTGCCCGGCAGCCGCAGCCCCACGGTGACGCGTCGCTTGCCCGCGGTCGCCAGGTAGTCCCTGACCAGCTGCTTCAGCTCGTAGTCGGCGGGGCCTGCGAGGTCGGCGACCCGGCCGGCGGGCTCGCCCAGGGCGAGCGCGGTGATCCGCTCGGCGACGTCGCGGACGTCGACCGGTTGCAGCCGCATTCCCGGCACCGGCACGACCGGGAGCTTCGCGAGCCCGCGCACCATCGTGAGCGCGAGGTCGTGGAACTGGGCCGCGCGCAGGACGGTGAACGGGATGCCCGACGCGGCGATGGCCTCCTCGCAGGCGAGCTTGGTCCGCAGCCACGCCAGCGGCACGGTGTCCGCGCCGATCACCGAGATGTAGACGAGGTGCCGGACGTCGTCGCAGGCCGCGAGCAGGTTGCGGGTCGCGACGTCGTCGCCCTTCTGGCCGCCCGCGAGGTGCACGACGACGTCGGCCCGGATCGCCGGGACGTCTCCTGCCACCAGGTCGCACGCGATGTCGCCGTGCCTGCTCAGGGTCGTGACCCCGGCACCGGTCTCGCGCAGCAGGCCGACGACGTGCCGGCCGAGGGTTCCGGTGCCACCCGTGACGACGATCTTCATGGTTACCCTCCTGAGGTGTTCGTTGCCCCGTCGACCCGGTGGCACCGGAAAACGTGACAGGGTGTGGTTCAGCTCACAGGGGGACGCTGTGCTCGCGCAGTTCGAACAGGAGCGCACGCGGCTGCGCGCCGTCGCCCACCGCGTGCTCGGGTCGTTCACGGAGGCGGACGACGCGCTGCAGGAGGCATGGCTGCGGGTTCAGCGGGCGGACACCAGCGAGGTGGACAACCCGGCGGCATGGCTGACGACGGTCGTCGCGCGGGTGTGCCTGAGCATGCTGCGCGACCGGCGGGAGCACGCCTTCGAGATGCCGGACCCGGTCATCGACACCGCCGAGCAGCCGGAACACCTGGCGGTGACGTCCGACGAGCTCGGGCTCGCGATGCTGATCGTCCTCGACACGCTCAAGCCCGACGAACGGCTGGCGTTCGTGCTGCACGACATGTTCGCGGTGCCGTTCGACGACATCGCGCCGTTGATCGGCAAAACGCCCGCCGCCGCTCGCCAGCTCGCCTCGCGGGCACGCCGACGCGTGCAGGACCGTCCGGTTCCGGACGTCGACTTGCCGAAGCAGCGGGAGGTCGTGCGGGCGTTCCTCACCGCGTCCCGTGAGGGCGACCTGAAGGGCTTGGTGGCGGTGCTGCACCCGGATGTCGTGCTGCGCGCCGGTGCTCTGGAGATCATCGGCGGCCGTGCCGTGGCCGAACGGGCCCGCCTGTTCCGCCGGTTCGCGGCGACGGCGGAGATCCGGTTCGCGGTCATCGGTGGCGAGGCGGGCTTCATCAGCCGGGTCGGCGGTGCACCCGTCTCGGCGATGGCGTTCACCGTCCGGAACGGACAGGTCGTCGCGATTCACGTGATCGAGGACCAGGACCAGCTGGCTTCGCTGCTCGCGTGAGGATCACCACTGCGATCCGGGACACGTTCCCGGTTCGGCCGGTGTCCGTCCGAAGTGGAAGCCGGGCGGCGTTCACCGTGCGCGAGCGGAAGATCGCCGCGGTCCGGGTGATCACGGACGGCGAGCACGTCGCGGAGCCCGGCAGGCTGGCGCGGCAATGGTCACCCTCGGCGTCCGCAGGGCGACTGACGGGACGTCGAGGGGGCCATCACCTGCGAGAACGGAAGCTCAGTCTTCCTTCGCGGGTCGTGCCTCGGGGGGCAGGACACCCCAGTCGATGAGCTGTTCGGTCAGCTCGCCCGGCGTCATGTCGTAGATGATCGCGAGCGAACGCAGGTCCTCGGTGCGGATCGAGAGGACCTTGCCGTTGTAGTCGCCGCGCTGCGACTGGATGGTCGCGGCGTAGCGGGCGAGCGGGCCGACCTTCTCGACCGGCAGCTGTTGCAGCCGTTCGAGGTTGATCACGATCTTGGTCGCCGGCTCGGCACCCGACGGCACGCGGCCCTCCGGGAGGAGCTCGGCGACGGGGACGCCGTAGAAGTCGGCCAGCTCGGCCAGCTTCTGCACGGTCACCGCGCGGTCACCGCGCTCGTACGAACCGACGACCACGGCCTTCCACCGACCGCCGGACTTCTGCTCGACGCCGTGCAGGGACAGCCCCTGCTGCTGGCGGATAGCGCGGAGCTTGGCCCCCAGCGCCTTGGCGTAGTCGCCCATGTGGCGGTTCTCCGTTCATTCGCCCCGTCAGCAGTACTGGAGTGCTCCGGGGAGGCTTAGATCGATACGCAGAGTAATGATTACTCGCCGTGGTCGGCAGGTCAAGCTGATCTCGGTACGAGACGCTCGCCACGCGGGCGACACCACTCGGACGGCTGACCGTCGCCAGGTGATACCGTGCAGGTCAGCCTGGTTGTCACCAGGTGTCCGACGTCCTTTAAGGACCCGTCCAGTGAGGCGGGGAAGGAGGTCCAGCCGTGGCGTCACGTCAACGTGGCGCGACGGATCCGGCCGGGGATCGCGAGATCCTGTCGGCCGGTGACGTCGCGCGCACCGTCGCCCGAATGGCCCATCAGATCATCGAGAAGACCGCTCTCGATGCACCCAGCGCACCCGACGTCGTCTTGATGGGTATTCCCAGCCGAGGAGCCCCCCTCGCACGCCGTCTGGCCGCTAAGATCGCCGAATTTTCCGGCCGCACGGTGCACGAGGGCACGCTCGACATCACCCTCTACCGCGATGACCTGCGCAGAGGCCCCACGAGGCCGCTGGAGACGACGAAGCTGCCCGAGGGCGGCATCGACGACAAGCTGGTCGTCCTCGTCGACGACGTGCTGTTCTCCGGCCGCACGATCCGCGCCGCGCTCGACGCCCTGCGCGACCACGGCCGTCCCCGCGCGGTGCAGCTCGCCGTGCTGGTCGACCGCGGTCACCGCGAGCTGCCGATCCGCGCGGACTACGTCGGCAAGAACCTGCCCACCTCCAAGACCGAGGACGTCGTCGTGATGCTCGACGAGTTCGACGGCCGCGACGGAGTGGTGCTGAAGTGAAGCACCTGCTCTCCACCGACGGCCTCGACCGCGACCAGGCGATCGCGATCCTCGACACCGCGGACCGGCTGAAGCAGGCGCTGCTCGGCCGCGAGGTCCGCAAGCTGCCGACGCTGCGCGGCCGCACCGTGATCACGATGTTCTACGAGAACAGCACCCGCACGCGGGTGTCGTTCGAGATCGCGGGCAAGTGGATGTCCGCGGACGTGATCAACGTCAGCAGCTCCGGCTCCAGCGTGAGCAAGGGCGAGTCGCTGCGGGACACCGCGCTGACCCTGCAGGCCGCCGGCGCGGACTGCGTGATCGTGCGGCACCCGGCCTCCGGCGCCGCCCACCGGCTCGCGGGCTGGCTCAAGCACACCGGCACGTCCGTGGTGAACGCGGGCGACGGCATGCACGAGCACCCGACGCAGGCGCTGCTCGACGCCGCCACGCTGCGCGACCGCCTCGGCGGCCTCGACGGCCGCCGGATCGCGATCGTCGGTGACGTGCTGCACAGCCGGGTGGCCCGGTCGAACGTCCACCTCCTCACCACTCTCGGTGCCGAGGTGACGCTCGTCGCACCGCCGACGCTGCTGCCCACCGGTGTCGAGAACTGGCCGGTCACCGTGTCGCACGAGATCGACTCGGAGCTGCCGGGCCAGGACGCGGTGATGCTGCTGCGCGTGCAGGCCGAGCGGATGACCGGCGGGTTCTTCCCGAGTTCGCGCGAGTACTCGATCGCCTACGGCCTCAACGAGCGCCGCCTGAAGCTCTTGCCCGACCACGCCGTCGTGCTGCACCCCGGCCCGATGCTGCGCGGCATGGAGATCGCCTCCGTCGTCGCCGACAGCCCGCGAGCCGCCATCACCGAGCAGGTCCGCAACGGTGTCCACGTGCGCATGGCCGTGCTGTACCACCTGCTTGCCCATGAGGAGGAGAACGCGTGAACCCCTTGCTTCTCAAGGGAGTACGGCCCTACGGCGAGGGTGAACCGGTCGACCTGCTGATCCGCGACGGCGTGATCGTGGAGGGGACCGACGAGAACGCCGAGATCATCGAAGGCAACGGCGCGGTCCTGCTGCCGGGCTTCGTCGACCTGCACACCCACCTGCGCGAACCGGGCCGCGAGGACACCGAGACCATCGAGACGGGCTCCCGTGCCGCCGCGCTCGGCGGGTACACGGCCGTGTTCGCGATGGCCAACACCGACCCGGTCGCCGACAACGCCGTCATCGTCGAGCACGTGGCCCGCCGCGGTCAGGAGGTCGGCCTGGTCGACGTCCACCCGGTCGGCGCCGTCACCGTCGGGCTCAAGGGCGAGAAGCTCGCCGAGCTGGGCACGATGGCGAAGTCCAAGGCGAACGTCCGGGTGTTCTCCGACGACGGCCACTGCGTGCACGATCCGCTGATCATGCGCCGCGCGCTGGAGTACTCGAAGTCGCTCGGTGCCGTGATCGCCCAGCACGCCGAGGAGCCGCGGCTCACCGTCGGCGCGCAGGCGCACGAAGGCGAGAACGCGTCACGGCTCGGTCTGCAGGGCTGGCCGGCCGCCGCCGAGGAGTCGATCGTCGCCCGCGACTGCCTGCTCGCGAAGCAGGTCGACGCGCGGCTGCACGTCTGCCACGTCAGCACGTCGGGCACCGCGGACGTCCTGAAGTGGGCCAAGGCGCGTGGCACCAAGGTCAGCGCCGAGGTCACCCCGCACCACCTGATCCTGACCGACGACCGCCTGTCCACCTACGACCCGGTCAACAAGGTCAACCCGCCGCTGCGCACGCGCTCCGACGTCGACGCGCTGCGCCAGGCGCTCGCGGACGGCACCATCGACTGCGTCGCCACCGACCACGCCCCGCACGCCGTGCAGGACAAGGACTGCGAGTGGGCGGCCGCACGGCCGGGGATGCTCGGGCTGCAGACCGCGCTGGGCATCGTCGTCGAGACGATGGTGAAGACCGGCCTGCTCGACTGGCGCGGCGTCGCGCGGGTCATGAGCGAGAAGCCCGCCGAGATCGCCGGGCTGACCGACCAGGGCCGTCCCATCGAGCCCGGTGAGCCCGCGAACCTCGTGCTGGTCGACCCGGACGCGACGTGGACGGTGAACGGAGCGGAGCTCGCGAGCATCGCGGGCAACACCCCGTTCGAAGGCATGGAGCTGACCGGCGCGGTGATGGCCACCATCTTGCGTGGCCGCGTCACCGCACAGGCGGGGAGGATTGCGGAATGACCCGCGTACTGCTCGTCCTGCTGTGCCTCGCCTTCTTCGCGCTCTGCGTCTACGGGATGTGGCACGGCTGGAAGCGACGCCAGCGCCAGCAGGCCGATCTGCCGGAGTTCCCGGCCACACCGGAGAACCTGGGCGCCGCGAGGCTCCAGACCACCGGCGTCTACATCGGAACGACGAACGCGGGCAACTGGCAGGACCGCGTCCAGGTCGGCGACATCGGCCACCGCGCGGAGGCCACGCTGAGCCTCGTGCCGGAGGGCGTCGCGATCGACCGGACCGGCGCGTCGCCGATCTTCATCCCCGCGGGCGCCGTCCGCGACGCCCGCACCGACCGCGGGCTCGCCGGGAAGGTCATGTTCAGCGAGGCGGGCCTGCTGGTGGTCCGCTGGGAGAACGAAGGACACCTGTTCGACACCGGTTTCCGCGGTGACGACAAGGACGTTTACGAGGAATGGGTGGCCGCACTCGGCCAGAACCCGGTGAACACGGAGGGCAAGGCGTGACGAACGCGGCATTGGTGCTGGAGGACGGTCGCGTCTTCCGCGGTGAGGCGTACGGAGCGACCGGCGTCTCGCTCGGCGAGGTCGTGTTCTCCACGGCCATGACCGGGTACCAGGAAACCCTGACAGACCCCTCCTACCACCGCCAGATCGTGGTGCAGACCGCACCGCAGATCGGCAACACGGGCTGGAACGACGAGGACGACGAGTCCAAGAAGATCTGGGTCGCGGGCTACGTCGTCCGCGACCCCGCGCGCACGCCGTCGAACTGGCGGTCCCGCCGCGGCCTCGACGAGGAACTCGCGAACCAGGGCGTCGTCGGCATCTCCGGCCTCGACACCCGCACCCTCACGCGGCACATCCGCGAGCAGGGCGCGATGCGCGCCGGGGTGTTCTCCGGCTCCGCGCTCACCGACGACGCGTCGATGGTCGAGCAGGTCAAGACCTCGGCGCAGATGCTCGGCGCGAACCTGGCCGTCGACGTCACGACCGACAAGCCGTACGTCGTCGAGGCGATCGGCGAGAAGAAGTTCACCGTCGCGGCGCTCGACCTGGGCATCAAGTCGAACACCCCGCGGATGATGGCCGCCCGCGGCATCGAGGTTCACGTCCTGCCGCTGACCAGCACCTTCGAAGACATCCTCGCGGTCAGCCCGGACGGGGTGTTCCTGTCCAACGGCCCCGGCGACCCGGCCACGCAGGACCACGCCGTCGCCCTCACTCAGGAGGCGCTGGGCCGCAGGCTGCCGCTGTTCGGCATCTGCTTCGGCAACCAGATCCTGGGCCGCGCGGTCGGCCGCGGGACGTACAAGATGCGCTACGGCCACCGCGGCATCAACATCCCGGTGATCGACGTCGCCACCGGCAAGGTCGCCATCACCTCCCAGAACCACGGGTTCGCGCTGGAGGGCACGCCGGGCGAGGAGTTCTCCTCCGACTTCGGCCGCGCCGTGCTGTCGCACTACTGCCCCAACGACGGCACCGTCGAGGGCGTCCGGCTGCTCGACGCGCCGGCGTTCTCCGTGCAGTACCACCCCGAGGCCGCCGCGGGCCCGCACGACGCCGCGCCTCTCTTCGACGAGTTCGTGACCCTGATGAAGGACGCCCGCTGATGCCCAAGAGGACCGATCTCAAGCACATCCTGGTCATCGGCTCCGGCCCGATCGTCATCGGTCAGGCGTGCGAGTTCGACTACTCCGGCACGCAGGCGTGCCGGGTGCTGCGGGAGGAGGGCATCAGGGTCAGCCTGGTGAACTCGAACCCCGCGACGATCATGACCGACCCCGAGTTCGCCGACGCCACCTACATCGAGCCGATCACGGCCGAGTTCGTGGAGAAGGTCATCGCGCAGGAGCGCCCGGACGCGGTGCTCGCGACGCTGGGTGGCCAGACGGCGCTGAACACGGCCATCGCGCTGCACGAGCGCGGTGTGCTGGAGAAGTACGACGTCGAGCTGATCGGTGCCGACATCGACGCGATCCAGCGCGGCGAGGACCGGCAGATGTTCAAGGACATCGTGCGCAAGATCGGCGCCGAGGTCCCGCGTTCGGCTGTGTGCCGCTCGATGGAGGAGGTCCGCGAGACCGTCGCCGAGCTGGGCCTGCCGGTCGTGATCCGGCCGTCGTTCACGATGGGCGGCCTGGGTTCCGGCATGGCGCACACGCCCGACGAGCTGGAGCGGCTCGCGTCGATCGGCCTGGAGGAGTCGCCGGTCACCGAGGTGCTGATCGAGGAGAGCGTGCTCGGGTGGAAGGAGTACGAGCTCGAGCTCATGCGCGACCGCAACGACAACGTGGTCGTCATCTGCTCGATCGAGAACATCGACCCGATGGGCGTGCACACCGGTGACTCGGTGACGGTCGCGCCCGCGATGACGCTGACCGACCGTGAGTACCAGCACATGCGCGACGTCGGCATCCAGGTCATCCGCGAGGTCGGTGTCGACACCGGCGGCTGCAACATCCAGTTCGCGATCCACCCGGACAACGGCCGCATGGTCGTCATCGAGATGAACCCGCGCGTGTCGCGGTCCTCGGCGCTGGCGTCCAAGGCGACCGGCTTCCCGATCGCCAAGATCGCCGCGAAGCTCGCGATCGGCTACACGCTCGACGAGATCACCAACGACATCACGGGGGAGACCCCGGCGTCGTTCGAGCCGACGCTCGACTACGTGGTCGTGAAGGCGCCGCGGTTCGCCTTCGAGAAGTTCCCCGGCGCGGACCCGACGCTGACGACCACGATGAAGTCGGTCGGCGAGGCCATGTCGATCGGCCGCAACTTCGTGGAGGCGCTGGGCAAGGCGCTGCGTTCGCTGGAAACGAAATCGGTCGGTTTCTGGACGCGGCCCGATCCCGAGGGCACTACGCTCGAGTCGGTCCTGGAGCAGTTGAAGCGCGGCCACGACGGCCGCCTGTACACGGTCGAGCGCGCCCTCCGGCTCGGTGCGTCCATCGAGGACGTCTACCAGGCGTCGGGGATCGACCCGTGGTTCATCGAGCAGATCGCCTGGCTCGGCACGCTGCGCACGGAGCTGCTGGACGCCCCGGTGCTCGACGAGCCGTTGCTGCGCAAGGCGAAGCGCGCCGGTCTGTCCGACCGGCAGATCGCCGTGCTGCGCCCCGAGCTGGCCGGTGAGGACGGCGTGCGCGCGCTGCGCCACCGCCTCGGCGTGCGCCCGGTCTACAAGACGGTCGACACGTGCGCGGCCGAGTTCAAGTCGGAGACGCCGTACCACTACTCCGCCTACGAGCTCGACCCGGACGCCGAGTCGGAGGTCGCCGAGCAGCGGGAGAAGCCGAAGGTGCTGATCCTCGGCTCCGGCCCGAACCGCATCGGCCAGGGCATCGAGTTCGACTACTCGTGCGTGCACGCGGCGATGGCGTTGCGGGCGGCCGGGTACGAGACGGTGATGGTCAACTGCAACCCGGAGACGGTGTCGACCGACTACGACACCTCCGACCGCCTGTACTTCGAGCCGCTGACGTTCGAGGACGTGCTGGAGGTCGTGCACTCCGAGCAGCGCTCCGGCGAGGTCGCGGGCGTCATCGTGCAGCTCGGCGGCCAGACGCCGCTGGGCCTCGCGAAGCGCCTGTCCGACGCCGGTGTGCCCGTCGTCGGCACCACGCCCGAGGCGATCCACCTCGCCGAGGACCGCGGCGCGTTCGGCAAGGTGCTGACCGACGCCGGGCTGCCCGCGCCGAAGTTCGGCACCGCCACGTCGTTCGACGAGGCGAAGGAGATCGCGGACGAGATCGGCTACCCGGTCCTCGTGCGTCCCTCCTACGTGCTCGGCGGGCGCGGCATGGAGATCGTGTACGACGAGGAGTCGCTGTCGGGCTACATCGCCCGCGCGACCGAGGTGACGCCCGAGCACCCGGTGCTGGTCGACCGGTTCCTCGACGACGCCATCGAGATCGACGTCGACGCGTTGTGCGACGGCGAAGAGGTGTTCATCGGCGGTGTCATGGAGCACATCGAGGAAGCCGGTGTGCACTCCGGCGACTCGTCGTGCGCGCTGCCGCCGATCACGCTGGGCGCGTCGGACATCGCGAACGTCCGCCGCTCCACCGAGGCCATCGCACGCGGCATCGGCGTGAAGGGCCTCCTGAACGTCCAGTACGCGCTCAAGGACGACGTGCTGTACGTCCTGGAGGCGAACCCGCGTGCGTCGCGCACGGTGCCGTTCGTGTCGAAGGCGACCGCGGTCTCGATGGCCAAGGCCGCTTCCCGCGTCATGCTCGGCGCCACGATCGCGGACCTGCGCGCCGAGGGCCTGTTGCCCGCCACCGGCGACGGCGCCCACCTGCCCGAGCACGCGCCGGTCGCGGTGAAGGAGGCGGTCATGCAGTTCCACCGCTTCCGCACGCCCGAGGGCCACGGCGTGGACTCGTTGCTGGGCCCGGAGATGAAGTCCACCGGCGAGGTCATGGGCATCGACTCGTCGTTCGGCAAGGCGTTCGCGAAGTCGCAGACGGCCTCGTACGGCTCGCTTCCCACCTCCGGCAAGGTGTTCGTGTCGTTCGCGAACCGCGACAAGCGCGCGATGATCTTCCCGGTGAAGCGCCTCGCGGACCTCGGGTTCCAGATCCTCGCGACCTCGGGCACCGCGGAGGTGCTCAAGCGCAACGGGATCGCGTGCACCGAGGTGCGCAAGCACTTCGAGGGCGAGGGCAACGTCGTCGACATGATCCTGGCCGGCGAGATCGACATGATCTTCAACACGCCGTACGGCAACAGCGGCCCGCGCGTGGACGGCTACGAGATCCGCACCGCCGCGGTGGCCAAGGACATCCCTTGTGTCACCACGATCCAGGGCGCCGCCGCGGCCGTGCACGGCATCGAGGCGCTCATCCGGGGCGACATCGGCGTGCAGCCGTTGCAGGCCCTGCAGGCCGCGCTGAGGGGTGACGCATGACCTTCGGGGACAAGCTCACCAAGGCCGCGCAGGCGCACGGACCGCTGTGCGTCGGCATCGACCCGCACCCGAGCCTGCTCGACGCCTGGGGCCTCTCCCGCACCGCGGAGGGCCTCGAACGGTTCGCCCTGACCGCCGTGGAGGCGTTCGGCGGCCGGGTGTCGATGGTGAAGCCGCAGGCGGCGTTCTTCGAGGCATACGGGTCGCGTGGCGTCGCCGTGCTGGAACGCGTCATCGCGGACCTGCGCGACTCCGGCACGCTGGTGCTGGTGGACGCCAAGCGCGGCGACATCGGCTCGACCATGGCCGCCTACGCCCAGGCGTACCTCGCCGAGGGCTCGCCCCTGGCCGGCGACGCGGTCACCGTGTCGCCGTTCCTGGGCTTCGGGTCGCTGCAGCCCGCCCTCGACACGGCCAGGGAGAACGGCCGCGGCGTGTTCGTGCTCGCGCTCACCTCCAACCCCGAGGGGGAGCAGGTCCAGCGCGCGGTTGGTCCGGACGGGCGAACGGTCGCGCAGACGATCATCGATTTCGCGACGGTCCGGAATTCCGGCATTTCCCCGTGCGGCGATGTCGGTCTCGTCGTGGGTGCCACGATCGGGGAAACGGATGCGGACCTCGCGGGGTTCAACGGGCCGGTTCTGGCGCCCGGTTTCGGCGCTCAGGGTGGCTCGGTGACCGATCTGAAACGGCTCTTCGGAACCGACATGCGCAACGTCTTTCCGACTTCTTCACGAGATGTTCTCAGGCATGGCCCCGACGTATCGTCGCTGGTCAGCGCCGTGCGGAGGGTTCAGGAGAGCCTCTGAGGGAGGGCGCGCCGCGACTTTTGGGGTGTGGCGCGCTCACCTGGGCAAACATGTGTTGGTAGGGTCCAGCCCACCGGCTGCCCCGCTGGTCACCGGCCTCATAGCACACGTAACGTGGGCGACGAGTTGCCGGAGGCAGTGATCAGGCAGCCGGAGGGTGTTGGTACTACTACCACCCGCCGCATCACTCATGACCGCTGAAGATTTACCTGACTGGGTCACGTTGTCCCCAGGCAATTGCGGTCGGTACGGTCGCGGCACCGATCCGAAAAGAATCCACACCACGGAGGAAATCGTGGCTCTTCCCCAGCTTACCGAGGAGCAGCGAGCCGCAGCGCTGGAGAAGGCTGCTGCCGCTCGTCGCGCTCGGGCTGAGCTCAAGGAGCGCCTCAAGCGCGGCGGCACGACCCTGACGGACGTGCTCAAGGCCGCCGAGAGCGACGAGGTCCTGGGCAAGATGAAGGTGTCCGCGCTGCTCGAGGCCCTGCCGGGCGTCGGCAAGGTGCGCGCGCAGCAGATCATGGAGCGCCTCGAGATCGCTCCCAGCCGTCGCCTGCGCGGTCTCGGTGACCGTCAGCGCAAGGCCCTGCTCTCCGAGTTCAGCGGAGAGTGATTGGCACCGGGACGGGGGCGGGCATCGCCCGCCCCCGTCTCACCGTCTTGTCCGGGCCGTCGGGCGTTGGCAAGTCCAGCGTCCTGGCGGAGCTGCGCAGGCAGCAGCCCGACGTCTACTTCTCCGTCTCGGCGACCACCAGGAAGCCGAGGCCGGGCGAGGTCGACGGGGTGCACTACCACTTCGTCGACCACGAGAAGTTCCAGCAGATGGTGGACGCCGGCGAGTTCCTCGAACACGCCGAGTTCGCCGGAAACCGCTACGGAACCCCTCGCAGGCCCGTCGAAGAGGCCCTGGCCTCCGGCCGCCCCGCCCTGCTCGAGATCGAGCTGCAGGGCGCGCGGCAGGTCCGCGTGGCGATGCCGGAAGCGCAGCTGGTCATGCTGGCGCCCCCGTCCTGGGAGCACCTGGTCGACCGGCTGACCGGCAGGGGGACCGAACATCCGGACGTCGTCGAACGCCGGCTCGAGATCGCCCGCGAGGAGCTGGCGGCCGAGAAGGAGTTCGACGAGGTCGTCGTGAACGCCGACGTGCGGTCGGCCGCGGCCGACTTGCTATCCTTGATGGTCGGACCACGAAATTCAGGAGTCTGAAAGTGATCACCCACACCGAGCTCGGTCCCCTGACCGGTTCCCCGGAGGGCATCACCAACCCGCCGATCGACGACCTGCTTGAGCAGGTGAGCTCGAAGTACGCGTTGGTGATCTACGCAGCGAAGCGTGCCCGCCAGATCAACGACTACTACGCGCAGCTCGGCGAGGGCCTGCTCGAGTACGTCGGCCCGCTCGTCGAGCCGGGTCCGCGTGAGAAGCCGCTGTCGATCGCGCTCCGCGAGATCCACGCCGGTCTTCTGGAGCACACCGAAGGCGAGTGACCGACTCGGGGTGAGGTCTGTCTGCGGAAAGCGCAGACCTGGCTCGTCGGTCAGTGCCCTGTGGGGGCCCAGCCCCCACACCCCGGCCGGGGGCTTCGCCCCCGGACCCCCTGGGGTGTCATCCGGGACGCGCGGCTTGCGGTGTCCCGGTGGTCATCCGGGACGCGCGCCTCGCGGGGCCTGGTGGTTTTCCGGGACGTGCGGTCTGCGGAGTTCCGGTGGTCATCCGGGACGTGCGGCCCGCGGAGTTCCGGTGGTCGTCCGGGGCGCGCGGCTTGCGGGGTCCCGGTGTTTTCCCGAGGCGCGCGGCCTCGAATCCCTTGGCGCGTGGTCCGCGGGTTTCGCGGGGCTTCGTCCCTGTGAGGTCTGGCCTCGCTCGGTCGTTCCTTACAGGAGTGCTGTTGAGTTCCGCTTCATCTGACGCCGGTGCCCCCGACAAGCCCAGGATCGTTCTGGGTGTTGGCGGGGGCATCGCCGCGTACAAGGCGTGCGAGGTGCTGCGCCGGTTGACCGAGTCCGGTCACTCGGTGCGCGTGGTCCCCACCGAGGGCGCGCTGAAGTTCGTCGGCGCCGCCACGTTCGAGGCGCTGTCGGGCCAGGTCGTCTCGGCCGACCCGTTCGACGACGTGCACGAGGTGCCGCACGTCAAGCTCGGGCAGAACGCCGACCTCGTGGTGGTCGCCCCGGCGACCGCGAACCTCATCGCGAAGGCCGCGCACGGCCTCGCCGACGACCTGCTGACGAACACGCTGCTGACCGCGCGCTGCCCGGTCCTGCTGGTGCCCGCGATGCACACCGAGATGTGGGAGCACCCGGCCACGCAGCACAACGTGGCGCTGTTGCGCAGCCGCGGCGTCGTCGTCGCCGAACCGGCGTCCGGCCGGCTCACCGGCAAGGACACCGGCAAGGGACGCCTGCCCGACCCCGCCGAGATCGTCGAGCTGGCCCGCCTCCTGCTGGTCCAGCCCGGCGCGTTGCCGCGCACCCTCGAAGGCGTGCACGTCGCGATCTCCGCGGGCGGTACCCGCGAGGCGCTCGACCCGGTCAGGTTCATCGGCAACCGCTCGTCGGGCAAGCAGGGCTACGCGCTCGCGAGAGTGGCCGCCCAGCGCGGCGCGCGCGTCACCCTGGTGGCGGGGAACACCGCCGACCTGGCCACGCCCGCGGGAGTGGACCTCGTGCGGATCGGCTCCGCCGTCGAGCTGCGCGAGGCCATGCACGAGGTCGCGGCGGACGCGGACGTCGTCGTGATGGCGGCCGCGGTGGCCGACTTCCGGCCCGTGTCGCTCACCGGCCACAAGATCAAGAAGACGGACGGCGACCCCGACCCGATCGCGTTGACGAAGAACCCCGACATCCTGGTGGAGCTCGTCGCCGCGCGCAGGCCGGGACAGCTGGTCGTCGGGTTCGCCGCGGAGACCGGCGACGAGACGACGTCGGTGCTCGACTACGGACGGGCGAAGCTGCGCCGCAAGGGCTGCGACCTGCTGGTGCTGAACGCGGTCGGCGACGGCAAGGCGTTCGAGCAGGAGGACAACGCGGGCTGGCTGCTGTCCCCGGACGGCTCGGAGATCGCTATACCGCACGGCCCGAAAACGCAAGTGGCGTCCGCTGTGTGGGACGCAGTTACCGCTCGCTTGACGCAACCTCAGTAGACTTCGACAGCCCGAACCCGTGAAGAAGGAGTGTCCGTGAGCCAGCACAGCAGCAGGCTGTTCACCAGTGAGTCGGTGACCGAGGGACACCCGGACAAGATCTGTGACGCGATCAGCGACTCGATCCTCGACGCCTTGCTGAGCAAGGACCCGCGCTCCCGCGTCGCCGTCGAGACGTTGGTGACCACCGGACAGGTCCACGTCGCGGGTGAGGTGACGACCGAGGCGTACGCCGACATCCCGACGATCGTCCGCGAGAAGATCCTGGAGATCGGCTACGACTCGTCCGCGAAGGGCTTCGACGGCCACTCGTGCGGCGTGAACGTCGCGATCGGCGCGCAGTCCCCGGACATCGCGCAGGGCGTCGACACCGCGTTCGAGGAGCGCGTCGAGGGCGCCGCCGACGAGATCGACAAGCAGGGCGCAGGCGACCAGGGCCTGATGTTCGGCTACGCGTGCACCGACACGCCCGAGCTCATGCCGCTGCCGATCGCGCTGGCGCACCGCCTGTCCCGCCGCCTGACCGCGGTCCGCAAGGACGGCACCGTCCCGTACCTGCGCCCGGACGGCAAGACCCAGGTCACCATCGAGTACGCGGGTGACCAGCCGGTCCGCCTCGACACGGTCGTCATCTCCACGCAGCACGCCGACGGCATCGACCTCGAGAAGCTGCTCGGCGTCGACCTCCGCACGCACGTCGTGGGCCCGGAGATCGACGAGCTCGGCCTCGACACGAGCGACGTCCGGCTCCTGACCAACCCGACGGGCCGCTTCGTCATCGGCGGTCCGATGGGCGACGCGGGCCTCACCGGCCGCAAGATCATCGTCGACACCTACGGCGGCATGGCCCGCCACGGTGGCGGCGCGTTCTCCGGCAAGGACCCGTCGAAGGTCGACCGCTCGGCCGCCTACGCCATGCGCTGGGTCGCGAAGAACACGGTCGCCGCCGGTCTCGCGTCCCGCGTCGAGGTCCAGGTCGCCTACGCCATCGGCAAGGCGGCCCCGGTCGGCCTGTTCGTCGAGACGTTCGGCACCGAGACCGTCGACCCGCAGAAGATCCAGCAGGCCATCACCGAGGTCTTCGACCTCCGGCCCGCCGCGATCATTCGCGACCTCGACCTGCTGCGCCCGATCTACGCCCCGACCGCCGCGTACGGCCACTTCGGCCGCACCGACGTCGACCTCCCCTGGGAGTCGACGGACCGCGCGGCGGCACTGCGCAGCGCCGCCGGAGCCTGACCACCGCACCACCGGAACGGCCCGCTTCCTCACAGGAGGCGGGCCGTTCCGCGTATTCGAGGCAGACCGGGCGGCTCCGCTGTGCGTGGGGGAGGACAACACGGCGGGTCTGCGCGCGGTGCCGCGCCCGCTCGACGTCGAGCTGCCGCGTCCGCGCCTGGTGGACCGGCTGAGGTGCCGCTGGTCGCGCCCGATCACCCTGGTCACCGCCGGGGCGGGGTTCGGCAAGACCACGGCGCTGGCGCAGTCCGTGCGCGCCAACCTGCTCGCGCCCCGCGGCGTGGACGCCTGGGTGACGTGCCTGCCCGACCACGCGGACGGGAACCGGCTGGCGCACGCGATCCTGCACGCGCTCGGTGACTCCGGCCGTGACCCCGGTGCGCCCGAAGTGCTACTGGCGTTGCGGCGGACAGCGCCGCTCGACGTCTGCCTGTTCCTCGACGATGTCCACGAGCTCCCGGACGGGTCACCCGGCGCCGCACTGCTAGCGGACGTCGTCCGAGCCCTGCCCGGTACCGCGCACCTGGTGTTCTCCGGCAGGTGCGCCCCCGCTCTTCCGCTGGCCAGGAGGGAGGCGGCCGGTGACGTGGTCGCGGTCAGGACGGGCGACCTCGCGTTCACCGACGCCGAAACGGCCGCGCTGGCACGGAGTTTCGGCCGCCGCCCTGCCGACGACCTCTGCGGCTGGCCCGCGCTCATCCGGCTCTCCCTCACCGCGGGCCGTTCCGCGTCGTGGCGTTACGCCGCCGAGGAGGTGCTGAGCAACCTGTCCGGGCCGATGCGGACGGCGTTGGCGGCACTGGTCGTTCTGGGCTGCGCCACCGAGGACGAAGTCGGTTCCGTGGCAGGAGTTCCGGTGGACCTCGAACGCCTGGCGGAGACAGTGCCGTTGGTGAACCGCCTCGACGACGGCAGATACCGCGCGCACGACCTGTGGTCGGGCCTCACGCGCACGGACCACTTGCGCGGCAAGGCCGTCGAGGTGTTGGTGGCGCGGGGAGAGTTGGCCGGTGCCGGACGGATCGCCTGCCGCGCAGGGGACTGGGACCTGCTGGCCCGCCTGGCGGTGGACCTGGTGCGGACCACCCTGTCGGTGCTGCCGTGCACGACGGCCCGGCGGTGGCTGGAAGCGGTGCCCGCCGACCGTGCCGGCGAACCCGCGTTCCTGTTGCTGAAGGCAGCGGTGTCACACGCCGTCGACTTCGGTGATCCGTCCATCGACGGCCTGGTCGACCGGGCGTGCGCCCGGCTGCTCGACGCCGGTGACCACGAAGGTGCGGCAGCGGCGTTGGGGCAGGCCGTGATCACCGCTCATTCGCGGGGAGACCTGGTGCGGCTCCTCGACCTGGCGGGCAGGGCACAGCGGCTCGACACCGACTCGCCGGTGCTGAGGCTGGTGCGGCACAGCGTTTCCGCGGTGGCGGCGGAAATGGCGGGAGAACCGGAAGAGGCACTCGTCCACCTCGCCCTGGCGCCCGTCGCGGAGGTGCCCAGGGCGCTGGCGGTGTCGACCACGCGGTTCCACGTCCACTGCCTGTCGATGTGCGGGCGTGGCCAGGACGCCGCGGAACTGGCGGAACGGATGCTGGACGACGACCTCGCGTCGCGCCACGCGGCCACGGCGAGGTGGTTCGACGGGGAAGCCGTCGAGTTCCAAGGTGACGATCCGGACAGCACGGCGCGCGACGAGTTCGTAGCCCGTGCACTGCACACGGTGATCGCCGCGTCGTTCGGGGAGATCACCGCCGAACTCCCTGGAGAGCAGGAGAATCCACGCGACGCCGTGCTTGCGTGTGCGTCACACGCGGCGGTGGCCGTAGTGCGAGGTGAGGAAGAGCTCGCGCGTGACCTCTACAAGCGGCACCTGGCGAGGTGGCCCGTGGACGTCAAGGTCGCCGAACGGCACCTGCGTCGGTTCCTCACACTCGGGTACGTCCTCAACGACGAGCTGAGAGACCGTTGGGACAACACGGACTTGGGCACGTCCCACCGCCGTGCCCTGGCGGCCGGCCGGGCGTTCCTCCGTGCCAGAAGAGGCGATCTGCGGCCAACTTTGCCGGAGGAGCACGCCCTCTGCTTCCTGCCGCTGCCGTGGTCGCTGGAACTCGCCTGCCGGCACGCGGCGGCGGGCAGGACGAAGCTGGGCGCCTGGCTCGCGGACCGCGTCGGACCGGCCGTGCACCGGCGCCTGCGCGACCTCGCCCAAGACCCGGATCTCGCCGCCGGAGCCGCGAAACTGCTCGCGACCGTCCCGGCGCCGCCCGGCCACCCGATCGGCGTCGAGGTCCTCGGCCCCCTGCGGGTGACCCGCGACGGTGTGGCCGTGGACGCGCCGGAACTGCGGCGAGCCCGCGTCCGCCAGCTCCTCGGGCTGCTCGTCCTGCGTCCGGTGGTCACCCGCGAGCAGGCCGTCGACCTGCTGTGGCCGGACCTGGACCCCGCCGGTGCCGCGCGGAACCTGCGGGTCACCCTGACGCACCTCCGGCGGCTGCTGGAGCCGGAGCGTGCCGGCGGCGAGGCCAGCTACTGCCTGCGCGCCGACGGCGACACCATCAGGCTCAGCCGGGGCGGGCTGCTGACCGCAGACCTGTGGTCGTTCCACGACCTGAGCGCCGCGGACCAGCTCGACCAGGCCGTCGCCCTGTGGCGGGGCGACCCGCTGCCGGACCTGGCGGACCTGTGCGAGGCCGAGATCGGCCGCCTCCGGGCGAGACACGTCGAGAACCTGGTGGAACTGGGCGAGCTGAGGCTCGTGACCGGCGACCCGGCCCAGGCGGGCAGCCTGGCCGGACGCGCGCTGGAACTGGAACCGTTCGACCCCCGCGCCCACCGGCTGGCGCTGGCCGCGGCACTGCGCGCACGGAATCCACAAAGGACGACGGAGGTCCGTGCGCGCGTGCTGGCCTCGTTGCGGGAGCTCTGCGTCAGACCGGACCCCGCCACCGAGATCCTGCTGCGGCAGACCGCCGTCAGCAGCTGACGGCCACCTCGGTCGACGGCGGGCAGAAGTCGAGCCCGGCCTGCCCGTCACCCCGGTCGAAGCCCGCGCCACCGGCCAGCAGGTCCATGCCGTCCCAGCCCAGCATGTCGTCGTCACCGGGCTCGCCGTAGACGGTGTCGTGGTCAGGCCCGCCCTGCACCTCGTCGTCACCCCCACCGGCACACACCAGGTCGTTGCCGTCCCCGCCGCGGATGACGTCGTCCGCACCGAGCCCGAGGATGACGTCGTCGCCGCCCATCCCCCAGATCTCGTCCGGCCCGTTGCTGCCGACGATGACGTCCGCACCGGGCCCGCCCACGATGAGCCCGGCACCCACGATCGTGGACACGGCGTTGTAGCAGGCGGCCGGCGCCGGTCTGTTCTCGAACTGCGGCGGCACGTCGTCCGCCTGGGCGACACCAGCGGTGCACAGCCCGACAGCGAGCGCCGCGGCGGCAATGCGCAGTCTCATGATGGTTTCCCCTCGTCCGCACGGTCTTGCTTGCGAACCGAAGCGTCACAACAGGGCGTTGCCCGAACGCTAACCACAGACCTGTTCAGCATGGGTGTGACGCGTGACTGTCGGGGGTGTCTGATACACCAGGGGTATGCGCGCGCAGACCGGAGCGAGAAAAGGGGAACGAGTCCCCGCACCGTCGCTCCCGGTCGCCCGGATCGTGGTGGACGTGCCCCTGGCCCACCTCGACCGCCCCTTCGACTACCTGGTGCCGTCCGAACTGGACGAAGCCGCCGTACCGGGCTGCCGCGTCCGCGTCCGGTTCGCGGGCCAGCTGGTCGACGGCTACCTCCTGGAACGAGCCGAAAGCTCCGAGTACGGCAAGAAACTCGCCTTCCTCGACAAGGTCGTCTCCCCGGAGCCGGTCCTGGCGCCCGAGATAGCCGCCCTGGCCCGCGCCGTCGCGGACAGGTACGCGGGCGGCATGATCGACGTGCTGCGCCTCGCCATCCCACCCCGCCACGCCAGAGCCGAAGCCGCCCCGTCCGGCGAACCGGCCCCTCTGCCGCAGGTACCGGCGTGGGTGAGCGAAGCACCCCCCGCGGAGTCACCCGGGATGGCGGCCGAGGTTTCGGCCGAGCCGGCCGCGCAGACTCAGGCGCCACTCGCTGCCGCCACGCCTGCCGGTGTCCGTGCATCAGTTGATGCCAAGACATCAACCGGTGCCGCCGACCCTTCCGACGCCACCGCGACCACACCCACCGGCACCGTCTCCGGCGGCGCGCCCTCACCCGCCGCAACGACCGAGACCGCCCCATCCCCCGATTCCGCCGAACCCTCCCCGCACCCGGCTGACCAGCTCCCAGCCGAGTCGTTCTCCGCCGAGCCGTCCTCCGCCGAGCCGTCCTCCACCGAGCCGTCCTCCACCGAGTCGGCAACGGCCGAGCCGCGGGCTGCCCAACCGTCCACCACCGCACCGTCCGTCGACCAGTCGTCCGCCGACCAGTCGTCCGCCGGTTCGCCACCCGCCGGTCATCCAGCGACAGACCAGCCTCCAGCGGACCACCCGCCTTCTGGTCAGTCACTCGCCGGCCAGGCACCCGCCAGTCAGCCAGCCGCCCGCCAACCTCGGCGTGAGCACTCGTCAGACCCCCACCCCCCGCAGTCGCACCCCCCGCGGTCCCAGCTCCCACCCGTCCCCGCCGACGCCTGGGCCCGCTACCCCCGCGGCCCCAAGTACCTCGAAGCCCTCCGCGAGGGCCGCCCCGCCCACGCCGTCTGGCAGGCCCTGCCCGCCGAGGACTGGCCCGCCCGCCTCGCGGAAGCCGCCGCCGCGGTCGCCTCGACCGGGCGTGGCGTCGTCATCGTCGTGCCGGACCACCGCGACTCCGCCCGTGTCAGCGAGGCGTGCTCCCGGCTGATCGAGGGCGTCGTGACGCTGGCGGCCGACCTCGGGCCGTCGGAGCGCTACAAGCGCTGGCTCGCGGTGCGGCGAGGGGTGGCGCGGGTCGTCGTCGGCACGCGTGCGACGGCGTTCGCGCCGGTCGAGGACCCCGGGCTGCTGGTCGTCTGGGACGACGGTGACGACCTGCACGTCGAGCCGCGGTCGCCGTACCCGAACGTGCGCGACGTGCTGGTGCAGCGTGCCCACATGAGCGGTGCGGCGTTGCTGGTCGCTGGGTTCGCCCGGACCGCGGAGGCCCAGCTGCTGGTCGAGACCGGCTGGGCGCACGAGATCGTCGCGTCGCGCGAGACGCTTCGGGCCGTCGCGCCTCGTGTGGTGTCTGTCGGTGACAACGAGTGGCAGGACGTCAAGGACCCGGCCGCGCGTACTGCCCGGTTGCCGTCCATCGCCTTCGACGCCGCCCGGTTCGCGCTCGCCGACTCGCCGGTGCTGATCCAGGTCCCGCGGCGTGGCTACGTGCCCGCGCTCGCGTGCGGCCAGTGCCGCGGGCCCGCGCGGTGCCGGAGGTGTGCGGGACCGCTCGCGTTGCCCGGCGGCACCGAGGACGGGCTGCCCAAGCCCGCCTACTGCCGGTGGTGCGCGGCGACCGAGGCGGGGTTCCGGTGCCCGACGTGCGGGTCGCGCCGGCTGCGCGGGCAGATCATCGGGGCCCGGCGCACCGCGGAGGAGCTCGGGCGGGCGTTCCCCGGCTTCCCGGTGCGGACCAGCGGCGCCGACGAGGTGCTGAGCCAGGTGCCCGGCAAACCCGCGCTGGTCGTGGCGACGCCGGGGGCCGAGCCGGTGGCCGAAGGCGGGTACGGCGCCGTGCTGCTGCTCGACGGCTGGGCGTTGCTGGGCCGCGCCGACCTGCGGGCGTCCGAGGAGGCGCTGCGGCGCTGGATGACGGCGGCGGGCCTGGTGCGTCCCGGCAACGGGCGCGTGGTCGTCATCGCGGACTCGGCGCTCACCCCGGTGCAGGCGCTCGTGCGGTGGGACCCGGTGTGGCACGCCGCCACGGAGCTCGCCGCGCGCACCGAGCTGGGTTTCCCGCCCGCCGTGCGGATGGCGACCGTCGACGGCACCCCGGACGCGGTGAACGCGCTGCTCGACGAGCTGCACCTGCCACCGACCGGCGAGGTCCTCGGGCCGGTGCCGCTGGGGGAGGACGAGACGAAGGAACGGGCGCTGGTGCGCGTCTCACGAGCCGAGGGGCGTCAGCTCGCCGCCGTGCTGGCCGAGGCACAGGCCGTGCGGACCGCCCGCAAGGAACAGGACCTGGTGCGCATCAAGCTCGACCCGCTGGAGGTCCTCTGACGCCGCCGGGCCCGGTTCCGGCTCAGTTCTCGAAGTGGGACCGCAGGCCCGCGACGTGTTCGCGGATGTCCTCGTCGGTGAGCTTCTCGTAGCCGAGGTACTCGGCCATGTAGGTCATCAGGTCGGTGCGGTCCGGGTGCTGCTCCTGCGCGATGACGTGCGCCGTCGTGCCCGCGATGCCCGCGGGGAACAGCAGGAAGCCGTCGAGGCCCGCCATCGTGTCGAAGGAGGCGTTCTTGGCGTCCCACAACGCCCAGACGTCCTCCTCCCGCCCGGACTCGGCGACCAGCAGCGCCGCCAGCGTGAGCGCCTCGCTGACACCCCAGCCCTCGCGGTGGGCGGCCGTCTCCTGGGCGAGCAGGTGGCGCAGCAGGTCCGCGTCACCCTCGCGCCGCTCGCGCAGCAACAGGTGCAGAACCTCCTCGCGGTCGGCCTCGTCGAGCGGGGTGTTCGCGAAATCCGTGCGCAACTGGTCAAGATCGATCGACACGCCCGCACCATAGGCCCACGGCAGGGGGTGTTGCCATCCGGTCACAACGGAGTAGAAGTTCTGGCATGTTGCGAACGGTTGCCGCACTGACACTCTCCGTCGTAATGGTCGTTCCTGCCCAGGCAGGAGCGGCGGAACCACCACCGCGCGTCCCCGAGCAGGTCGGGTGGGGCGGCGCGGTTTCCAGTGTCGACCCGGACGCGTCCCAGATCGGCCTCGACGTGCTCCGCCGCGGCGGCAACGCCGTCGACGCCGCCGTCGCCACTGCCGCCGCGCTCGGCGTCACCGACCCGTTCTCCGCGGGCATCGGCGGCGGCGGGTTCTTCATGTACTACGACGCCCGCACCCGTCGCGTGTCCACCTTGGACGGGCGTGAGACAGCCCCGCGCTCCGCGACCGACCAGCTCTTCGTCGAGAACGGCGCCCCGCTGCCGTTCTCCGAGGCGATGACGAGCGGCCTGTCCGTCGGCGTTCCCGGCACGCCCAAGACGTGGCAGCTCGCACTGCGCAAGTGGGGCACGCTGAACCTGCGCGAGGCCCTGGCGCCCGCGGAAGCGTTGGCGCGCCGCGGTTTCCTCGTCGACCAGACGTTCAACACGCAGATCGTCAACAACGCCGCCCGGTTCGCCGACTTCACCTCGACCCGCGACCTCTACCTGCCGGGAGGTCAGCCACCCGCCGTCGGCAGCACCTTCCGCAACCCGCAGCTCGCCGACACCTACCGCGAACTGGCCCGCACCGAGCTCGCGTCGCTCTACGGTGGTGCGATCGGCCGCGACCTCGTCAACGCCGTGCGCAAGCCCCCGGTCGTCCCCGGCTCTGCCCGCAACGTCCGCGCCGGCGACATAAAGCTCTCCGACCTGACCCGCTACCAGGTCGAACGCCGTGACCCGACGCGCACGACCTACCGCGGCCTCGACGTCTACGGCATGGCCGCCCCGTCGTCCGGCGGCACGACCGTCGGCGAGGCGCTCAACATCCTCGAGTCGACCGACCTCTCGAAAGCCACCGACGTCGAGTACCTGCACCGCTTCATCGAGGCGTCGAAGCTGTCCTTCGCCGACCGCCTCCGGTGGATCGGCGACCCGGCCTTCTCCCGAGTGCCGGCCGACGGCCTGCTCTCGCAGAAGTTCGCCGACACCCGCGCGTGCCTGATCAAGCCCGACGCCGTCCTGCCGGCCCCGCAGCCCGCCGCCGACCCGCGCAACCCGCAGCCGTGCCAGGCCACCGCGGGCCTCTCCGCCCAGCGCGAGGACGCCGAGCGCACCACCCACCTCACCGTCGCCGACCGCTGGGGCAACGTCGTCGCCTACACCCTCACCATCGAGGCGGAGGGCGGCAGCGGCATCGTCGTCCCCGGCCGCGGCTTCCTGCTGAACAACGAGCTCACCGACTTCGAGTTCGTCGCACCGACCCCCGGCGTCCCGCACCCGAACCTGCCCGGCCCCGGCAAGCGCCCGCGCTCGTCGATGGCCCCGACGATCGTGCTGGACCACGGCCAGGTCGTCCTGGCCGTCGGCTCACCGGGTGGCGCGACCATCATCACCACCGTCATCCAGATCCTGACCGGACGCCTGGACCGCGAGCTGTCCCTGCTCGACGCGGTGGCGGCCCCGCGCGCCTCCCAGCGCAACGCGGCCACGACCCCGGCCGAGGCGGGGTTCCTCGCCGCCGCGAGCACCGCGGGCCTGCAGGCCATCGGACACAGGTTCAGCCAGAACGCCGAGATCGGCGCCGCCACGGCCGTCGAACGCGCCAAGGACGGCCGCTGGCGCGCGGTAGCCGAACCGACCCGGCGCGGCGGAGGAGCGGCCCGCGTCGTGAAGGTGGGCTGAGCACGTCAGTCCGTCAGCTGACCGGCTGGAGCGGCGAGCCCTCGCACTCCGGCCGGTCAGCCTCCGGCCGAGGACAGGGTGCTTCGCGGGCGGACTCGCGCAGGGGCCGGACCGTCGAGCGACGCCCACCACTTGCCGGGGACGCCTACCACCCTTCGGGGACGCCCACCACCCTCGGGGGCGCCCCGCCGGAGGGGACGCCCATCTCAGAGGGGATGCCCGCCCCGGCGGCCCCGGTTTCGGCACTCGGCGGGTCCGGTTTCGCCACCCGGTGGCCCCGGTTCGGCCCCCGGCCAGGGGTGGGTTGGCTCTCGGCGTACGCGGCTTCCCATCCGGGACGGTCGGCTTGGCCGCATCCGCCGCACGAGCCGTATCAGCCGCGTCGGCGACATCAGCCACACGATCCGCCGGACTCCACCTTTCGGCCGAGTGCGGCGCGTGATCTTCCCACCTCGGGCCGATGCCGCCCCGCTACCGCAGACCGATGTGGGTTGACCTGCGGGAACGGCACCATTGACGGCATGACGACGACCACTGTCACCCACGCCCCGGCAGCCCACCTCGACTTCCACGCGCTGCTGCGGCCCGTGCTGACCGCCCTGCGCTTCACCGGCCACTTCCTCGCGGCGCTGGTGAGCGTGATCTTCCTCGGCAGCGCGTCCGAACACTGACCGCTCTCCTCGTAGACTGACCTCCAGTCCACCACGAGGAGCTTTGCGTGACCGTCCAACCCATCCGTCTGTTCGGCGACCCGGTGCTGCGCACCCCCGCTGTCGAGGTCGTCGACTTCGACAAGGAACTGCGCACCCTGGTCAAGGACCTGTGGGACTCGATGCAGGACGCGGGCGGAGCGGGACTCGCCGCGCCTCAGCTCGGCGTCGGGCTGCGCGTGTTCACCTACCACTGCGACGGTTTCGCGGGCCACCTCGTCAACCCCACGTGGGACGTGGTCGGCGAGGAGATGCAGGAAGGCCCCGAGGGCTGCCTGTCGATCCCCGGCATGCAGTGGGACTGCAAGCGCCACCTGCACGTGGTGGCCAAGGGCTGGAACATGCACGGCGAGCCGGTCGAGGTCGAGGGCACCGAGACCCTGGCGCGCTGCATCCAGCACGAGACCGACCACCTCGACGGCGTGATGTTCCTCGACCGCCTCGACGCCGAGACGCGCAAGCTGGCGATGAAGGAAATCCGGCGCGCCGACTGGTTCGACGGTACGGTTCCCACCTTGAAGCAGAGCCCGCACCCACTCTTCGGCAGGTCCAGCTGACCATGCGACTCGTGTTCGCCGGCACGCCCGAGGTCGCACTTCCCTCGCTGCGCGCCCTCATCGACTCCTCGCGCCACGACGTCGTCGCCGTGGTCACCCGCCCCGACGCCCCCTCCGGCCGTGGCCGCAGGCTGGAGCGCTCGCCGGTGGCCGCTCTCGCCGACGAGCACGGCATCGAGGTGCTGACCCCCGCGAAGGCGGGCGACCCCGACTTCCTCGACCGCCTGCGCGCACTCGCCCCCGACCTCTGCCCGGTGGTCGCCTACGGCAACCTGCTGCCGCAGCGCACCCTCGACGTGCCGAAGCACGGCTGGGTCAACCTCCACTTCTCCGTGCTGCCCGCGTGGCGCGGCGCCGCGCCGGTGCAGGCCGCCGTGCGCAACGGCGACGACATCACGGGCGCGTCGACGTTCCGGATCGTGAAGGAGCTCGACGCCGGCCCGGTGTTCGGCGTCGTGACCGAGAAGGTGCGCGAGCGCGACACCTCCGGTGACCTCCTCACCCGCCTGTCGATCTCGGGCGCGGACCTCCTGGTGTCCACTGTGGACGGAATCGGGGACGGCACGCTGCGCGCCGTCGAACAGCCCTCCGACGGCGTCACCTACGCCCCGAAGATCACCGTCGAGGACGCGCGCCTCGACTTCACCACGCCCGCCGCCGCCGTGGACCGCCTGGCCCGCGCCGTGACGCCCGAACCCGGCGCGTGGGCCGAGTTCCGGGGCGAGCGCCTGAAGCTCGGCCCCGTCACCCCCGTGGACGACGTGCAGCTGCCCGCGGGAGAGGTGCTCGTCGAACGCAAGCGCGTTCTCGTGGGCACAGCGACCACCGCCGTGGCCCTCGGCGAGGTCCAGGCGCAGGGCAAGAAGCGGATGGCCGCCACCGACTGGGCCCGCGGCGTCCGCATCGAGGCCGGGGAGCGCGTCGTATGAGGCGTTCCCGGACCAGGGCGTGCGCCATCGCCGCGCCTGCCCGGACGCAGGCGCGAACGGCGCACGCACACGCGAGCCGGACGCCCGCCCACGCACACGCGAGCCGAATCCCTGGCCGCGCGCACGTGGTGCACCCGCACGCGGGCTGGATGCCCGACGGCGTGCATGTGTGCGCCGGCCCAATGTCTGACCGCGCGCACGTGGTGCACGTCCGCGAACCGTTGACAGCCGTCACGAACCCGGCGCGCGTCGTCCGCGCCGAAGCAGGGGAGCCCGAAGTAGTGGAGTACAGCGCATGACCAACTACTCGCGGGGCGCCTCCAAGCCGTCGGGGCCGCGCAGGCCACACCCGCCGCGCCGGCGCACCGGACCGGCCAGGCCGCCTGTCGAGGACCCGGCGCGGCTGGCCGCGCTGGAGACGTTGCGAGCGGTGCGCCAGCGCGACGCGTACGCGAACCTCGTTCTGCCGCAGATGCTTCGCGAACGCCGCATCACCGGCCGTGATGCGGCCCTCGCCACCGAGCTCGCCTACGGCGCGGCGCGAGCGCAGGGGCTGCTCGACGCCGTCATCGAGGCGTGCTCGGACCGGCCGTTGTCCGAAGTGGACGGTTCGGCTCTCGACGCCTTGCGACTCGGCACGTACCAGTTGCTGCGCACGCGAATCCCGTCGCACGCGGCGGTCGCGTCCACCGTCGACCTCGTCCGCGCCGAGCTCGGGTCCGGCATCGCGGGCTTCGTCAACGCCGTCCTGCGCCGGGTCGCGGAGCAGGACGAGGCGGCGTGGGTCGACGAGCTCGCGCCCGACCCGGACGCCGACCCGGTCGGCAACCTGGCCTTCACCCACGCCCACCCGCGCTGGATCGCGCAAGCGTTCGCGGAAGCCCTGGGCAGCCGCGACGAGCCGTTGAAGCGGGCCCTGGAAGCCGACGACGCCCGGCCGGCCGTGCACCTGGTGGCACGTCCCGGCGAGGTCAGCTCCGACGAGCTGGCCGCCATCACCGGTGGCGACGTGGCGCCGTACTCGCCCTACGGCGTGCACCTGGAAGCCGGGGCGGGCGACCCGGGCGACCTCGAGCCCGTCCGGGAACGCCTCGCCAACGTGCAGGACGAGGGCAGCCAGCTGTGCGCCCTGGCCCTCACGCGCGCCTCGATCGAGGGCACGGACGACCGCTGGCTGGACCTCTGCGCCGGTCCTGGTGGCAAAGCCGCTCTGCTGGCCGCACTGGTCGGCCTCGAGGGCGGCGAGCTGATCGCCGTCGAGAAGGCACCCCACCGCGCCGAGCTCGTGCGCAAGATCACCTCGGGTTTGCCGGTGACCGTGCACGTGGCCGACGGCCGCGAGACCGACTTCGTCGAAGGGGCGTTCGACCGCGTGCTCGTCGACGCGCCCTGCACCGGTCTCGGTGCACTGCGCAGGCGCCCGGAGGCGCGGTGGAGGCGCCAGCCCACCGACGTCGGCACGCTCACGAAGCTGCAGCGGGAGCTGCTCACCGAGGCGTTGCGACTGGTGCGACCTGGCGGCGTCGTGGGTTATGTCGTGTGCTCACCTCATCTCTCGGAGACCGTCGGGATCGTGACGGACGTCGCCCGCAAGACCGGGGCCGAGGTGCTGGACACCCGCGAGCTCTTCCCCGGAGTTCCGGACCTCGGGGACGGGCCGCACGTGCAGCTCTGGCCGCACCTGCACGGAACCGACGCGATGTTCTGCCAGGTGCTGCGACGCCCTGTTTGAGCGCTCGGGAAGGACGTTAGCGACGGGGTCTGACAATGTCGGGCCCCGTCGCCTTCGTTGGGGCAGAACGGGATCGGCATTCACCGGTTCGGGTGACGGCGCTCGCTTCGGGGCGGGCGTGGAGGAGTGCGGTGGGGGAGTTGGCCGCCGCCTCGGTGGGCGCGGCTGGGCAGGGGACATGGTGTCAGCGGGGATGCGGCCTGCCTGGGGACACGGCGTGCGTGGGATGTGGCGCGGGACAGCTCGGGCGGGGCGCGGCTCGGGATACGCTTGTGCGGGGCACGGCCGTGGAGGGACGCGGGTTGAGCGGGCGGTGGACCGGCGGGATGTGGGGCAGGCGGGACGCGGACCGGTGAGACGTGGGCCCGTGGATGCGGCTGGCGGCTGGCGGACGATGGCTCGGGGCTCGGGGCTCGGGGCTCGGGGCTCGGGACGTGGAGAGCGGGATGCG
>NZ_FNCC01000042.1 GCF_900100955.1 Lentzea fradiae
CGTCCTGGTGCTGTCCGCGTCCGGCGAACACGACGACGTCCTCCAGGCCGTGAAGGCGGGAGCCTCCGGCTACCTGGTGAAGTCCGCGTCGTCGGAGGAACTGGTCGAAGCGGTCACCCGCACCGCCGCCGGCGACGCCGTGTTCACCGCGGGACTCGCGGGCCTGGTGCTGGGCGAGTACCGGCGCATGGCGGCGGCCCCCGACGACGCGGAGGAGAAGCCGCAGCTGACCGACCGCGAGACCGAGGTCCTGCGACTGGTCGCGAAGGGCCTGACCGCGCGGCAGATCGCGAACCGCCTGGTGATCTCCCACCGCACGGTCGAAAACCACGTTCAGTCGACTTTGCGCAAACTCCAACTGCACAACCGGGTGGAGTTGGCGCGTTATGCCATCGAGCACGGTCTCGACGCCGAACCGGAGGCAGGGAAATGACGGAGCTGAGCCCCAGAGAGCTGAGAGTGTCCGACGCCGAGCGCGAGCACGTCGTCGGCCTGCTGAACAAGGCGGTGGGCCGGGGCATGATCACGCTCGACGAGTTCACCGTGCGCACCGACACCGCACTGGGCGCGAAGACCAGGGCCGAGCTGAACGCGGTGCTGGTCGACCTGCCCGGCATGGTCAACACAGAGGCAGCGCGCGCCCGCACCGAGCTGAAGAACACGATGAGCACCACGACCCGCAAGGGCCACTGGGTGGTGCCGCAGGAGCTCGTCATCCGCAACACCCTCGGCACGACGAACCTCGACTTCACCGCCGCCGACGTGCCGCCGGTGGTCAACATCGACCTGGACGTGTCGCTGGGGACGGTGAAGCTGCTGGTGCCGGCGGGGTCGTCGGTGAACATCGACGCGGTCGAGGTCACGGCGGGGGAGCTGAAGGACAAGGTGCACAGCTCGGCCGGAAACCCGCACTTCCAGATCAAGGGGTCGGTGCGGGGCGGGACCGTGGTGATCAAGCGCAAGCGCTGAGGCTTGGATTGTGGGGGTTGGGGGGCGCCGGTCCCGGGCGAAGTCGGTCGAGGAGTTGGGGCGGTAGGTCCTGGCGAGTTGGTCGAGGGGCCGGCTGACGGGTCGAGTGCCGCTTCGGGGTGGTCGGCGGTCCGGGCAACGGTCTGGAGGGTCGGCCGCTTCTGGGCGCTCCGGTCGGCTGGATGATCTTGTCGGACCTGGTGAGTACGTTGGGATGCGAGGGGATCCCAGGCCGGGGGTACCCCTGCGCGAGCACGCCCCGGGGCCTGCGGTGCGTTCGGTTGCCGCGGGTGGGCGACGTGCGCCTCGGGGCCCGAACCGGTGGGTGACCGCCGCTGATCTGCGGTGGAGGCGTTCAGCCAGCAGGATCGGGGCATGCGGTGTCTCGTGACCGGTGCGACCGGGTACCTCGGCGGACGGCTCGTTCCCAGGCTGCTGGCCGAGGGGCATGAGGTCCGGTGTCTCGTGCGGTCGCCGGAGAAGCTGCGGGACGTTCCGTGGGCCGGTCAGGTCGAGATCGTGCGCGGGGACGTGCTCGGTGATCTCGACGAGGCGATGCGGGACGTCGAGGTCGTTCACTACCTGGTGCATTCGCTGCACTCGAAGGACTTCGCGGATGCCGACCGGAAGGCCGCCGAGAACACGGCAGGGGCCGCGGAACGGGCTGGTGTGCGCAGGATCGTCTACCTGGGCGGGTTGCACCCGGAGAACGTCGAGCTGTCGCCGCATCTCGCGTCGCGCAAGGAGGTCGGTGAGGTCTTCCTGCGGTCGAAGGTCGATGCCGTCGTGCTCCAGGCCGCGGTGATCATCGGGTCGGGGTCGGCGAGCTTCGAGATGTTGCGGTACCTGACCGAACGGCTGCCGGTGATGGTGACGCCTCGGTGGGTGCACAACCGGATTCAGCCGATCGCGGTGCGGGACGTGCTGCGGTATCTGGTCGATGCGACGACGTTGGAGAACACGAACCGGACGTTCGACGTCGGTGGGCCGGACGTGTTGACGTACCTGGAGATGATGCTGCGCTACGCGCGCGTAGCCGGGTTGCCGAGGCGGCGGGTGTTGCCGGTGCCGTTGTTGACGCCCGGGTTGTCGTCGCACTGGGTCAACTTGGTGACGCCGGTGCCGCGGTCGATCGCGAAGCCGTTGATCGAGTCGTTGGTGCACGAGGTGGTGTGCCGGGAGAACGACGTCCGCGAGGTGCTGCCCGGTGAGAACGCCGGATACGACAAGGCGGTCGAGCTGGCGTTGGCGAAGGTGCGCAACGCGGACGTGGAGACGCGCTGGTCGGGGGCGTCGTTGCCGGGGGCGCCGAGTGAGCCGTTGCCGACGGACCCGGACTGGTCGGGCGGCTCGGTCTACACCGACGAACGGGAGCGGCGGACGACCGCGAGCCCGGAACGGCTGTGGGAGGTCGTGGAGGGCATCGGCGGTGAGCGCGGCTGGTACTCGTTCCCGCTGGCCTGGGCGGTGCGGGGCTGGATGGACCGGCTGGTCGGCGGGGTCGGGTTGCGGCGCGGGCGGCGGGACCCGCACCGGTTGCACGTCGGGGAGGCGCTCGACTTCTGGCGGGTCGAGGAGCTCGAACGCGGCCGGCTGCTGCGGCTGCGGGCCGAGATGAAGGTGCCGGGGAAGGCGTGGCTGGAGCTTCGAGTGGCGAGCGACGGAGGGCGGGGGTCCACTTACCGCCAGCGCGCCGTGTTCGTGCCCAAGGGCCTGACCGGGCACCTCTACTGGTGGGTGGTCTGGCCGTTCCACGGGGTGGTGTTCGGCGGCATGGTGCGGAACATCGCCAATGAAGCTGAGCTGCACAAGAACTTCAGAAAGTCCTGATGGACTGCACAAGCGGCAAGGGGTGAGACTTCCCGCATGAAGGCTCTCGTCAAGGTCGCCGCCGGGCCTGGCCTGGAACTGACCGACGTCCCGGACCCCACCCCCGGACCGACGGACGTGCTGGTCAGAGTGCTGCGGACGGGG
>NZ_FNCC01000038.1 GCF_900100955.1 Lentzea fradiae
AGCCGCCTTGCTGGCCGTAACCCTGGTCGTACCCGCCGGGCTGAGGCTGGCCGTAGCCCTGCTGGCCGTAACCCTGGTCGTAGCCCTGCTGGCCGTAGCCGCCCTGACCATAAGGGTCCTGGCCGGGCTGGCCCTGTCCTTGTCCGTAGCCGGGAGGCTGGCTCATGGATCGGTCTCCTGCGGTGCGAGGTGGTGCTGACCGTCGGCTGGCCGCTTTCACGTCGGGGTCGACGGACGAGCTGGTTCGGAACTGTCCGGTGTGCAGCGCCTCGGAGCGCTCCAGGGAGACTACGACGTCACCATAGGTATCCCATCCGGACTCGGCCAGGTGCGCTCGCAGGCCCTCTGCGAGTAGCTGGGTGATGCGTAGTTCATCCTGCTCGTCGCCCGCAAGACGCTCGTGGTCCTGGGCGCCGAGCAACACTTTGTAGTGGTTGGGGGCTAGCAGTCTGCCACCCGCGAGCTCGCGGATGTTGCTCTCACCCTCCCGTTGCAGTGCCTGTGCCACCTCTTGGTGCACGACACTGCCTCCGAACACGCGCGCGAAGCTGTTGCCGACCAGGCCCTCGAGCTTGCGCTCGAAGCGTTGCAGACCCATGTCGACTCCTTCCGCTCGGACGGGCTCCCACCCCGATCGTATCCGGGCGCGGGGACGCCTACAGGGGGCGATTAGGAACCTGGTTTGGACGCGTGCTAGTGTTCTCAACGTCTCCAGGGGCAAGTGGCGGAATGGCAGACGCGCACGGTTCAGGTCCGTGTGTCCGAAAGGACGTGGGGGTTCAACTCCCCCCTTGCCCATCGAAAGACAGAAGGAACCCCTCTCGCGGAATCGCGAGGGGGGTTCTTTCGTTGATCGGCAGGATCGGATTCGTTGATCCAACAGGTGATGTCTGTCACTCGTTCGGGGGGCGAGCATGTGGGCGCTGGCAGCGGCCGACTTCGGTGCGGAGCTGGAGGTCGTGGAGCTGCCGCGGCCCGAGCCGGGGCCGGGTGAGCTCGCCGTGCGGCTCCTCGCCGCGAGCGTGAACCCGTTCGACCGGAAAGTCGTCGGTGGAATGTTCCGCGGCTCGGCGGAACACCGCTTCCCGCTGGTTCCCGGAACCGATGGTGCGGGAGTGGTGGAAGGGTCCGGGGAGAGAATTTTCGGAACGTTCTTCCACAAGCCCGTCGGCGTCGGCACCTATGCCGAGTACGTCACAGTTCCGGAGGGCAACGCGCTCGCCCCGATCCCGGACGGGCTCGACCCCGCCGTCGCCGCCGCGCTGCCGACCGCCGGGATGACGGCGCTGCAGTTGGTCGAGGCGCTCGGGGACGCGAGGAGCGTCCTGGTCGTCGGTGCGTCCGGCGGCGTGGGGTCGTTCACCGTCCAGCTCGCCGAGGCGGCAGGCAAGCGGGTGATCCCGATCCGCCGTGGCGACTCTCTCGTCGAGGCCGACGCGCTCATCGACCTCGTGAGCACCGACCGCTCGTCGTTCGAGGCGAACGCGCGCTACGCGCCGCTGGCGTTCAACACCAACTACGTCTCCGCCGACCCGTCGCAGAACTTCGGCATGAAGGGATCGCGGGAGGACCTGGAGCGGCTCGCCGCGATGGTGCTGGCCGGCGAGCTGGAGGTGCCGATCGCCCGCCGCGTGCCGTTGCGCGAGGCGGCCGATGTTTTCGCTGGTCGAGGTCCGGGTAAGACAGTGATCGTCATGCAGGTGGTCGTTCTGGCGCGGTGAACGGTCGGCGAACGGTGCCGCCCACCACCGTGCGGTGAATTGCAGCCACGCGTGATGCACCCGGTTCGACCAGGGCTTTTGGTACGTCCATCCGGCGCAGCGTCACCCAGACGGCAGCACCGTAGGACCGAACTCCCCGCGGCCTGCTTCGACCGGTCACCGACCGGTCGGCGCCGTCGATCGCAGGGGGCCCTGTGACCCGGGAGCGGGCCGCGTGCTTGCTGCTACTCATTATCCGGAGCACGAGTCGAAACGCGGCGGATCGCCCGCCGCGGGTGACGAGGAGGCACTGGCGTGAGCAGCACCCCAGCAAGGATCGCGGCCCTCGACAGCTCGAACGGTCTGTCGACGACCCCGGTCCCGGTCCCGGAACTGCCCGCGTCCGTCGAGGAGCTGGCGGCAGCGGCGGCGATCCGCCTGGGCTGGCAGGGTGTCGCCCTCCCCGAGATGGTGCTCATGGGCCGCAAGGTCGTCGTCGTGGCCGAGCTGCTGGCCGACGCCCACGCCGAGCGCGTGTGCGTGGGTGCCGCTCCCGAGGCCGACAAGACCACCGTCTCCACGTGGGTGTGGCCGGAGATGGAAGGCCGCGTCCCGCCCGCCGCCGTCCGCATCGTCGGCGTCCTGGCCGTCGCCCGCCACTGGCGCACCGCGCTCGCGTCCGCGGTTCCCTTCGCCCGCTACGGCAACGCCGCGGCCGTCCTGCCGGAGTCCGTCGCGTTCTCGCACGACTACCTGGCGAACTGCCTGCCCCGTGTCCGCCGCTACGGCGTCTCGGTGCTGCTGGCCGACGACGAGAAGGACCTCTCGGTCGACGTGACCGGCCGCCAGGAGAGCGTCCCCGCCGAGGACACCGCCATCACCCGTTGGGTGAACGAGCTCGTCTACGCGCAGGTGCTGGCCACCGCTTCCTGATCTACCGTCGGACCATGCGAGTAGTCGTAGCCGGCGGACACGGGCAGATCGCGCTGCTTCTGGAGCAGCAGCTGGCCACCCGTGGGGACGCCGCCACAGCTCTGGTCCGCAACCCCGATCATTTCAGCGATGTGCAGTCCGCCGGAGCTGTTCCGGTGCTGTGCGACCTGGAGTCCGCCGACCTGGACTCGGTCGCCTCCTACCTGAACGGTGCCGACGCGGCGGTGTTCGCCGCCGGCGCCGGGGCGGGTTCGGGAGCAGCCCGCAAGGACACAGTGGACTACGGGGCAGCCGCCCTGTTCGCCTCCGCCGCCGTCGAGGCGGGGGTGCGGAGGTTCGTGCAGGTGTCCTCGGTGGGCATCGAGGCAGCCGACTCGCCGGACGTGCCGGAGGACTTCGCCGCGTACCTCAAGGCGAAGAAGCTCGCGGAGGACGACCTGAGGCCGCGCGACCTCGACTGGACGATCCTGCGGCCGGGTCAGCTGGTGAACGACCCGCCCACCGGCCTGGTCACGCTGGCCGCACCGAAGCTGCCGAGGGGGTCCGTCACGCGAGCGGACGTCGCCGCGGTGATCGCGGAGCTGCTCAACGCTCCCGGCACGATCGGCAAGACGCTGGAGCTGACGAACGGCGAGACGCCGGTCGCCGAGGCCGTACACGCGATTCTCTGAGCAAGCTTCCAGCAGCACTGTCCGCAACCCCCCACCCCGCTCACCCCTCTCGTCCGTTTCCCGCCGGGAACGCGGGGGCCCTACGTACCTTCCACTAGTACGCGGGGCCCCCGCGTACTAAAGCCACGTCACGCAGAGGAGGCGGCGACCGCTGGTCGGATGACACGCGGACGGGTGGGCGGGGAGCGGTGGACAGAGCCTCTGGCGCGACGCTCAGGCACACTCGCGGGACGGGCTAAGCGCCGAGCACGCGCTCCAGGTAGGCGTTGCCGAACGTGCGGCCGGGGTCGACCTCGTCGCGCACCCGCAGGAAGTCGTCGAAGTGCGGGTACAGCGGGCGCAGCTCGGTCGCGGTCAGGTCGTGCATCTTGCCCCAGTGCGGGCGTCCGCCGACGGACGCGGCGATGCGCGCGTAGGCGTCGAAGAACGCCTTGTAGGGCATGCCGAGCGCCTGGTGCATCGAGATGTACGCGGTGTCGCGGCCGTTCGCCGTCGACAGCCAGATGTCGTCCGCCTGTGCCACGCGCACCTCGCACGGCACGATCAGCGCGTCGCGGTCGCCCATCTTGTTCGCGACGGCGCGCAGCTCGGCGATGACGTCCAGGAGCGACTCGCGGGGGATCGAGAACTCGGTCTCGGTGAACCGGACGCGCCGCGGCGTCACGAAGACGTTGTGCGAGTAGTCCGAATAGGACCGTTCGGAGATCAGTGCGCCGCAGAGCTCGTTGAGGCGCCTGGTGTGGCGGGGGAAGGTCTTCGCCACCTTGCACACCGCGCCGAACGCGGCGTTCTCCATCACCTCGTACTCCCACGTCTGCCGCAGCTTCGACAGCGGGCGCGCGGGTTCGCCGATCCTGTTGTTGCGCTTGAGGATCACGCGGTCGGAGTGGGTGAACCAGTGGAACTCGACGTGGTCCTCGACGGCGCACAGGTCGTCGAACTGCTCCAGGACGGCGTCGAGGCGGCCCGGTCCTTCCCAGGCGTGCAGCACGAACGACGGCACGCAGCGCAGCGTCACGGTGCTGATCACGCCGAGCGCGCCGAGGCCGACGCGGGCGGCGTCGAAGAGGTCGGGGCGTTCGGAACGGGAGCAGGTGGCGATCGAACCGTCGGCGAGGACCAGCTCCAGCGACTCGATCGCGGTGGCGAGGACGCCGAGCTTCGCGCCGGTGCCGTGGGTGGAGGTGGAGAGGGCGCCGGCCACGGTCTGGGCGTCGATGTCGCCGAGGTTCGGCATGGCGAGGCCGAGGCGGTGCAGGTCGGCGTTGAGGACGTGCAGGGGAGTGCCGGAGCGGACCGTCACCAGGCCGGTCTCGGTGTCCGCGCGGACGATGCCCGTCCAGCGGTCGAGGTCGATGGCGGTCTCGGGGGCCACGGCGATGTCGTTGAACGAGTGGCCGCTGCCGCGCACCCGAACCCGGCCGCCCGAGGTGACGGCGGCGGAGATCTCGTCCGCGCCTGCCGGGTGGAGGACGCGCTTGGGGGTGCAGGACGCCGTCTTGGCCCAGTTCGTCCACACGCGAACCTCCGGAGAAAGGTGTGACCTGCGAGTAACGTAAGTGAAAGCTCTTCACGTTTCAAGGGTTCACGACGTACCGTCAGACCATGCGCAGAACCCGACTCGACGCCGCGACGAAGGACCTGGATCCTCCGTTCGCGATAGTCGACCTCGCCGCCTTCGACCACAACGCGGCGGACCTCGCCCGTCGTGCCGCCGGCCACCCGATCCGGGTGGCGAGCAAGTCGATCCGCGTGCGCGACCTGGTGTGCCGGGCGCTCGAACGCCCCGGGTTCGCCGGGGTCATGTGCTACTCGCTCGCCGAGGCGCTGTGGCTGTCCGAGCAGAACGTCAGCGAGGACCTGCTCGTCGCCTACCCGACCGCCGACCGCGCCGCGCTGCAGAAGCTCGCCGCGAACGAGGTCGCCCGGCAGCGCGTCACGATCATGGTGGACTCGCTGGAGCACCTCGACCTCGTCGACGCGGCGATCGGCCCGCACGCCGACATCCGGGTCTGCCTGGAGCTCGACGTGTCGTGGCGGCCGTTGCCGGGTGTCCACATCGGCCCGCGCCGCTCGTCGGTCCACACCGTGTCGCAGGCCCGCTCGCTCGCCGCGGACATCACCCGCCGCTCCGGCTTCCGGCTCGTCGGGGTCATGGCCTACGAGGGCCAGATCGCGGGACTCGGCGACAACCCGCCGGGACAGCCGTTCCGCGCGCTCGGCATCCGGTTCATCCAGGGCAGGTCCGGCCCGGAGCTGATCGAACGGCGCACGGCCGTCGTCGCCGCTGTCCGTCAGGTCGCCGACCTGGAGTTCGTCAACGGCGGCGGCACCGGCAGCCTGGAGCTGACCGCGACCGACCCGTCCGTCACCGAGCTGGCGGCGGGCAGCGGCCTGTTCGGACCGACGCTCTTCGACGCCTACCAGTCGTTCAAGCCGGACCCGGCCGCGCTGTTCGCGCTACCGGTCGTGCGCAAGCCGACCAAGCGCACCGCGACGCTGTTCGCCGGTGGCTACATCGCGTCCGGCACGCCCACGCCCGACCGCCAGCCGTCGCCGTACCTGCCGGAGGGCCTGAAGACGCTCGGCCTGGAGGGTGCGGGCGAGGTGCAGACGCCGGTCACCGGCAAGGCCGCCGAGCAGCTCAAGATCGGTGACAGGGTCTGGATGAGGCACGCCAAGGCGGGGGAGCTGTTCGAACGCTTCGACGAGGTGCACCTGGTGCGGGGGGACCGGATCGAACGCACGGTGCCCACCTACCGCGGTGAGCGCCGCAACTTCGGCTAGGCCGGGAGGCGTGACGACAGGTAGCCCCTGACCAGCGCCTTCGCTTCGCCCAGGATCGCGGGGTCGCCGTTGGGGTTGTTGCGGAACGCCATCTTGAGCACGGCGTCCGCCGCCTCGACGGCGATCGCGATCGGCAGGCCGACCTCGCCCATCGGGATGCCGAACTTCTCCGCGATCAGCTCGGCGATCTTGTCCGAGATGACGGCGTTGTTGTCGCGGCGGTCGTCGAGCAGGCGCATGTCCACGACGTCGCCGAAGTGCAGCTTCCCGAACGCGGGGATCTCGCGGTGCATCGTCACGTAGACGTCGAACACCGTGTCCACGGCGTCCCACCAGTGCTCGAGGGTCGCCTGCTCGAGCTTCGTGGTGATGCCCTGGGAGAACCTGTCGACGTTGCGCAGGGTCAGCGCCTGCACGACGGCTCTCTTGTCGGGGAAGAACTGGTACAGCGAACCGACCGCCACACCCGCCCTCTCCGCGATGAGCGTCGTGGTGACGCCGTCGTAGCCCACCTCGTCGATGAGGGTCGCGCACGCCTCGAGCATGCGCTCGACTCTTTTGGCGCTGCGCTGCTGAACGGGCTGACGGCGAAGGGGGGTGGTGCTCGTCACGGCGACTCCCAGTGGTTCGGGTTCTTCCATCTTGCCTGCTGCACGGCGCTTTCACTTCCCTGAACCAGCGAACACGCCTACGATCCGAACAAGTTTCACATTTGGAGGGTCGATGAGCGGCTTCCTGTGGGGAGTGTCCACGTCCGCGTTCCAGATCGAGGGCGCGTTCGACGCCGGCGGCCGCGGCCCCTCCGTGTGGGACGAGTTCACTCCGGTACACGACAACGACAACGCTTCCGTTGCGTGCGACCACTACCACCGGTGGCGTGAGGACGTCGCGCTCATGACGCGGCTCGGCGTGAACGCGTACCGGTTCTCGATCGCGTGGCCGAGGATCCAGCCCACCGGCAAGGGACCCGCCAACACCGAAGGGCTCGACTTCTACGACCGCCTCGTGGACGCGCTGGTGGAAGCGGGCATCGCTCCGGTCGTCACGTTGTACCACTGGGACACGCCGCTCGCCCTGGAAGAGGAGGGCGGCTGGCTCGGCAGGGACATCGCCGACCGGTTCGCCGACTACACCGCGCTCGTCGCCGACCGTCTGGCCGACCGGGTCGAGATGTGGATCCCGGTCAACGAACCCGCGATGGTGACGTTGCAGGGCTACGCGATCGGCGAGCACGCCCCCGGCAAGACGCTGCTCTTCGACGCGTTGCCCACCGCGCACCACCTCAACCTCGCCCACGGCCGCGCCGTCGAGGTGCTCCGCGGTCACGGCGCGCGGGCGGTGGGCACGGCCAACAACCACACGCCAGCGTGGCCCGCGACCCCCGGTGACGTAGCAGCCGCCGAGTCGTACAGCGAAATCCACAACTGGTTGTACGCGGACCCACTTCTGTCGGGCCGATATCCCGACGCAGTCGCCGACCTGCTGCCGGTCCAGGACGGTGACCTGCGGGTCATCCACCAGCCGCTCGACTTCTACGGCGTCAACTACTACAACCCCACGCGGCTCAAGGCGCCGTCCGAGGGCAACCCGCTGCCGTTCGAGCTGGTGGAGATCGACGAGTTCCCGCGCACCGGGTTCGGCTGGCCGGTCGTGCCCGCCGGGCTGACCGAGGTCATCTCGTCGCTGCGCGAGCGGCACCCGGACCTGCCACCGGTGTACGTGACCGAGAGCGGATGCAGCTTCCCGGACGAGGTCCACGACACCGACCGCGTCGCCTACCTCGACGAACACCTCAAGGCCGCGCGGGCGGCCGGTGCCGCCGGGTACTTCGTGTGGTCGCTGCTCGACAACTTCGAGTGGGAGGCCGGGTACTCGCAGCGCTTCGGCCTGGTCCACGTCGACTACGAGACGCAGGTCCGCACGCCGCGCGACTCGTTCCACTGGTACCGCAAGGTGATCAGAGGTGAGTGAGGCGCTGGCCGAACCGGTCGTCCGGGTCCGGCGGGGCTGGATGGCCTGGCTGTTCGTCGCGAACCTGGGGCTGTGGCTCGCGCTCTACGCGCCGATCCAGGTGCTGCTGCCGCAGCAGGCCGAGCTGCTCGACAAGGCGAACAAGGAGCTGGTCTTCGGCATCGTCACCGGTGTCGGCGCCCTGGTCTCGCTGCTGGTCGTGCCGTTGATCGGGTTCCTGAGCGACCGCACCACGTCCCGGTTCGGCCGCCGCCACCCGTGGACCGTCGGCGGTGCCGCCGTCGGCGCGGTGGGGCTGGGCGTGCTCGCCAACGCGCCGTCCGTGCTGGTCATGACCATCGGCTGGTGTCTCGTGCAGGCGGGCATCGGCGGGATGCTCGCCGCGCTCACCTCCGCGGTGCCCGACCGGGTGCCCGTCGCGCAGCGGGCGCAGGTCGGCGGACTCATCGGCATCAGCCAGATGCTCGGCACGGTGATGGGTGCCGTCGTGGTGACGTTGCTGGTCAGCGGCCTGTCCGCCGGGTACCTGGCGTGCGCGGTCATCGTGGTGACCGGCGCGCTGTTCTTCGTCTTCCGGACGCCGGACACGCGGCTCGTCGCGAAGCCGGTCACGCCGACGTTCTGGATCTCGCCGCGTGAGCACCCCGACTTCGCCTGGGCGTGGTGCGGTCATCTCATGATCAACCTCGGCAACGCGCTCGGGACGCTCTACCTCCTCTTCTTCCTCGGCGACGTCGTCCACCACCCGTCTCCTGAGGACGGTCTGCTGGTGCTGATGGCGCTCTACGGTGTCGCGCTCGCCGCAGGAGCGGTGCTGTTCGGCGCACGGAGCGACCGGACCGGACGGCGCAAGCCGTACGTCCACCTCGCCGCGGCGGTGATGGCGCTCGCCGCGTTGCTGCTGGTCGTGTGGCCCACGTGGACGAGCGCCCTGGTCGCCGCGCCACTGCTCGGCGTCGGCTTCGGCATCTACTGGGCCGTCGCGATCGCACTGCTCACCCAGGTGCTGCCGACCGCGACCGACCGGGCGAAAGACCTGGGCGTGCTCAACGTCGCCAACGCGTTGCCGCAGGTCATCGCTCCCTTGCTGGCCGCGGTGATCTTGGCCAACCTGGGGGGCTACCGCGGTCTGTTCGCGGTCTCGGCGCTGGCGACGACGCTGGCGGCGGTGTTGATGAGTCGAGTGCGATCGGTGGTCTGATGGAACTGGCGGGCAAGAAGGTCGTGGTCACGGGGGCGTCGCAGGGGATCGGGGCGGACACCGCGGTCCGGTTCGCCGGGCACGGTGCGCACGTCCACCTCGTGGCCAGGAGCGCCGAGCTGCTCGACCAGCAGGTCAAGCGGATCAAGGACGCCGGCGGCTCGGCGTCGGCGCACGTGGCGGACCTCGCGGACGCCGAACAGATCCGTGCGCTCGCCGAAGAGGTGCCCGCCCCCGACGTGCTGGTCAACAACGCGGGCGTCGGCCGCTGGCTGTTCCTCGACGACACCTCCGCCGACGAGCTGCGGCTGATGACCGCGGTGCCGTACGTGGCGGCGTTGCTGCTGACCAGGGAGTACCTGGGCGCCATGCGGACGCGCGGTTCCGGCTGGATCGTCAACGTCAACTCGCCGGTGTCCCGCCTGGCGATCCCCGGCTGCGCCGGCTACCAGTCGGCGCGCTGGGCGCTGCGCGGCCTGACCGCCTCGCTGCGGCAGGACCTGCGGGGGACCGGCGTCGGCGTGAGCGAGGTCGTGCCCGGCAAGGTCTCCAGCGAGTACTTCACCAACAACCCCGGCGCGGAGGAGCGGATCCCGGCGGTCGCCCGGCTGATGATCCCGACCGTCACGCCCGAGCGGTGCGCGAAGGCGATCGTCGACGCCGTGGTGAAGGAACGTGCCGAGCACCTGTTCCCGTGGCAGCTCAAGGCGTTCGAGGTCTCCGGCCGGCTCTTCCCCGGCCTCACCTCGTACCTGGCCTGGAAGACCGGCACGCACCGCTGACCACCCGTTCGGGGCAAGCACGCGGGGCGCTTTCGTGCGCTCTACGAGTACGCGGGGGCCCCGCGTACTAAAAAAGGGGCGCGTGGGGAGCGGAATGGAATCGGCCCTCGCCTGCGCGGGAGGTGCAGACAAGGGCCGAGGTTGGTGACCGCGGACCGGTGCCGGTCGGGGAGGGAAGGTGCACGCCACCGGCCCGCGGGAATCTGTGGAGTTGGGTGAGCTGACCGGGGCCCGCGATGTCGCGGTCGGGGGTTCGCGCATCGCGGGCCACCGGTCAGTAGGCGGTTTGCAGACCTGGTCGTGTCGGGGGGACGCCAGGTCGGTCGCAAACGCCCGTTAGTGGGCTCGAGCCACCGCGCGGCGGGACCTGGTGACAGGAGGGGTCACCGGAGCCTCGCGCAGGTGGCGAGCCGGGCGCGGGGCGAGACCGCCCGCGACCAGGTGTTCGTACGCGGCGCGCCACACCGAGCACGGCGACTTCTGCTGGCGCCAACGGCCGGAGCACTCGGGGCAGTTGCCCTTCTCGTCCGGCTCGTGCGCTGCCAGCAGAGCACGCCATCCCTCGGTCAGCCGAGGGAGCTCGGATCGAGCCACCGACAGCAGGGACGGGGCGTCAGCGCGGCTCGCCAGCTCCGTGAGCAGGTCGAGGCGTTCCCACACAGCGTTGCGAAGAACCTGTCCGAGGATCGCGTCCATCGAAACGTCACCGTCACCTTTCCGCCTGGTCGGCGGCTTCGCGTAGCGCGGCCCTGAGCTGTACGAGCTGGTCGTAGGACAAGACTGCCGTCTCACCGGGGGGTCCGACCAGTACCACTTGGCCCTGAACCACCTTGACGGTGAGCTGGCGGTCCCGGTCGACCACGTCGCCGCAGCTGATCTGCCACGTCCGACGCTGCCCGGTCGTGCCGCGCCATGTGGAGTCGGTGTCACCCGTCTCCACAATGGAGGTGGAGTACGTGGAGGAGCTGTCCATCTGATCGACCGTTCCTCTCCGTGCTCACTCGCTTACCGGACTCCAGATTGCGATGATTCATGTCGGAACGGGACGTCACAGCGCTGACCGGTGGGACTCTTACGGTGAGCGGTAAGCGGTGTTCGGCAGGGCCGATCAGCCTCGCCGAAGAGGACTTCTCGGGCTCGGGGACCTGCCCCTAGTCTGCCGATGACGCCCAACGGACTGTGAGGGTGCGCGATGAACACCATGAGCTCCCAGGGCTCTCCTATTCCCGCCGAGGTGTGGGACCAGCAGGAGATGCGGGACGCGTTGGCTCGGCGGGAGATCAGCTCGGTGTACCGGCTGCTCCGCCGCCACGGCGTGTCCCAGCGCCAGATCGCGGCGCTCACCGGGCAGTCGCAGTCCGAGGTCTCGGAGATCCTCAAGGGACGTCAGGTCATGGCCTACGACGTCCTGACGAGGATCGCCATGGGCCTGGGTGTCCCACGTGGATACATGGGTCTCGCCTATGACGAGACAACGGCAGTACGGGTGGCCGCGACCGCGGACTCACCCCATCCTGAGGAGGACGAGTCGGTGAAGCGTCGGAAGTTCCTCGCGCACGCCGCCGCCGTGACAGTGGGCGCGGCCGTGTTCGGAGCGGACTCCGGGTCGTGGGTCTCCCACCCCACACAGACTCCGGCTCCGGGCCGCATCGGCATGACCGATGTGCGCCAGGTCGAGGCGGCGACGCGAGCGTTGCGCGCCCTCGACTACCAGTACGGCGGCGGTTCGTGCCGCGACGCCGTGGTCGCCCAGCTGTCCTGGGGACAGCAGATGCTCGGTGCGAGCTCGACGGACATCGTGCGCCAGCGCCTCTACGTCGCGCTGGCCGACCTGCACAACCTCGCCGGCTGGACGTCGTTCGACACGGGCCTGATGGACTCCGCCCGCAACCACTTCGGCCAGGCGCTCGACCTCGCCAAGCAGGGCGAGAACGAGGCGCTGATGGCGAACATCCTCTACCGCATGGGC